>NZ_CM135963.1:4800000-8779255 GCF_054366325.1 Streptomyces sp. JNUCC 63
GTCCATCGCGTTCGCCCGGTAGTCACCCAGCAGGAACAGCCGGCCCTGGGGAACCTTCACGTCGTACGTCCTGTGCATCCCGTCGGCGTCGCCGTCCTTCACGTACGGCTCCTCGAGCGGCCGGCCGTTCACGGTGACCCGGGCGTCCGTTCCCGCACCCGTGCAGCACACGACGTGATCGCCACCGACTCCGACGACCCGCCACATCACCAGGGTCTCGAAGCCGTAGCGGTCCGGTGCCGAGAACAGGACGACATCGCCGCGCCGCACCCGGGTGCCGTCGACACGTTCGAAGAAGACCCGGTCTCCCGGCTTGTACGTCGGGGACATGCTGGTGCTCTGCACGATCGATCCCCCGTACGCCTCCTTGCCGTACACGAACGCGCCGATCCCCAGGACCAGCCCCACCAGACCCACCACCATCGCCGCGAGCCCCAGTCCCCGGCTTCTGCCTGCCATTCGTCCCCTCCCTCAGCGGCCCGTCCGCGGCGCAGAGGGTAACGAAGTGTCCGGAGGCGGACTGGGGGCGGCCCGGCTCTCCGGTGTAGCTTGGGACGGAGCCAGACGTCGCTGCTGATGGCGGTCGGGCGGTCCCACGAAGGGCCGGCCGAGGGAGAGAGGGCCTCCGACGGACTGCGCTGCGCGCACGCGGGCATGCCTGTGTCCTCTTTGGGCACCCCAGTGTCCGCCGCCGCGCAGGTCAGCCGTACCCACCTCGACCCAACCCCGAGGAGCAGCCCGTAATGACGACTGTCGACAGCCGACAGGACTTCAAGGTCGCCGACCTGTCCCTGGCCGAGTTCGGCCGCAAGGAGATCTCCCTCGCCGAGCACGAGATGCCCGGTCTGATGGCGATCCGCAAGGAGTACGCCGCCGCACAGCCCCTGAAGGGCGCGCGCATCACCGGCTCCCTGCACATGACCGTGCAGACCGCTGTCCTGATCGAGACCCTGGTGGCCCTGGGCGCGCAGGTCCGCTGGGCCTCCTGCAACATCTTCTCCACCCAGGACCACGCGGCCGCCGCCATCGCCGTCGGCCCGAACGGCACCCCCGACAAGCCGCAAGGCGTCCCGGTCTTCGCCTGGAAGGGCGAGACCCTGCAGGAGTACTGGTGGTGCACGGAGCAGGCACTGACCTGGCCGGACAGCCCCACCGGCGGCCCGAACATGATCCTGGACGACGGCGGTGACGCCACCCTCCTGGTGCACAAGGGCGTCGAGTACGAGAAGGACGGCAAGGTCCCCTCGCCCGACACCGCCGAGTCCGACGAGCACCGCGTCATCCTTCAGCTGCTGACCCGCACCCTGGGCGAGACCCCCCAGAAGTGGACCCAGCTGGCCTCCGAGATCCGCGGCGTCACCGAGGAGACCACCACCGGCGTGCACCGCCTGTACGAGATGCAGCGCGACGGCACTCTCCTCTTCCCGGCGATCAACGTCAACGACTCCGTCACCAAGTCGAAGTTCGACAACAAGTACGGCTGTCGGCACTCCCTGGTCGACGGCATCAACCGCGCCACCGACGTCCTGATCGGCGGCAAGACCGCCGTCGTCTGCGGCTACGGCGACGTGGGCAAGGGCTGCGCGGAGTCCCTGCGCGGGCAGGGCGCCCGCGTGATCATCACCGAGATCGACCCGATCTGCGCCCTTCAGGCGGCGATGGACGGCTACCAGGTCACCACCCTGGACGAGGTCGTCGAGACGGCCGACATCTTCGTCACCACCACCGGCAACAAGGACATCATCCTTGCCTCCGACATGGCGAAGATGAAGCACCAGGCGATCGTCGGCAACATCGGCCACTTCGACAACGAGATCGACATGGCCGGCCTCGCCAAGGTCCCCGGCATCGTCAAGGACGAGGTCAAGCCGCAGGTCCACACCTGGACCTTCCCGGACGGCAAGAAGATCATCCTGCTGTCCGAGGGCCGCCTGCTGAACCTGGGCAACGCCACCGGCCACCCGTCGTTCGTGATGTCCAACTCCTTCGCGGACCAGACCCTGGCCCAGATCGAGCTGTTCACCAAGCCCGACGAGTACCCGACCGGCGTCTACGTGCTGCCCAAGCACCTCGACGAGAAGGTCGCCCGCCTCCACCTGGACGCGCTCGGGGTGAAGCTGACCAGGCTCCGTCCCGAGCAGGCCGCGTACATCGGCGTGGACGTCGACGGCCCGTACAAGTCGGACCACTACCGCTACTGACCGACACCGGCACCGGCACCGGCGCTGAGCCGTGCGCCGCGTCTCAGCCAGGTCCTTCGAGGCAGGCCCCCGCACCCCCGTGCCGGGGGCCTGTCCCTTTCGCCGGACCAGCCCCTCAGAACTCAGGACCCCCATGCCCCGCGGCCGTTATTCGCTCCACGATCCGCACGATCACACCCCTTACGCAGAAGAGCACTTCCAGTGCGCCCCCGGCCCCTCCGGCTGGCGCTACGTCTCCCAGCTGACCACCCCCTCGGGCGACCATCACGGCTCCGTCGACCTCGCTCTCGACGAGCTCGGCCGCCCCATCCGCCTCGAACTCCACGCGGGAAGCTGGCAGGTGCGCGGCGCCGCCCTCGACGGCGTCACCTGGGTCCGCACCGATCCCACCGGCACCCATGCCACCGAAGGCAATGTGCGTGCCCACGCCTTCACCGGCACGTCTCCCGCATTCCTCGTCGCCACCACTCGTCTCCTGCGTCTCACCCCCTCCGCCGCCGCGACCCGCGTACGCCTCGTCCTCTTCACGGAACCGGTCCTCGCCCCGCGCACCGTGGACCAGTCCTGGGCCCTGGTGGAAAGAGAAGCACACGCCACTGACAACGGCCCCCTGATCGTGGACGAATACCAGGTCACAGCACTGGACACCGGCGAACAGCACGCCGTGCACATCGCCGGGGACGTGGTCCTGGCGGCCCCCGGCATCGAGCTCGAGGACCTCCAGTCGCCGCCGTCGGTCTTCAGCTCCTGAACGCGAGGCGACAGGCACTGGGCCGGTCGGCCGGCTCAGGCGGGCGGCACGAACCCGGTGCTCGGGCGCTCGGTCCGCGCAGTGCCGGGTGCGGGAGTCTCCGGGTGCCCGCCGGTGCCGTATGCCGAGGACTCAGGACGGGCTCCGGCCGGATACGACGGCGGAGGTGTGGTGGGCGCCTGCGGCTGCGGCGTGGAGAAGCCGGACGCACCTGGCAGGGCATCGCCCCCGCCGGCGGTCTTTTCCGCCGCCGGGCTCTTTCCGAACGCGCGCCGGGCCTCCCGGGTCTGCCGCTCCTGCAGCATCGCCGCCAGATACATGGCCGGCGGGACCCCGACCGGCGCCGGAGCCCCGGTGCTGGAGGCGAGATCGGCGGCAAGCCGCTCCGCCATGCCCTGGCCGACCTGCGGGTCCAGCTGCTGCATCCGCGTCAGGTACTGCCGGATCGTCAGCCACAAGCCGTCGGGGACCGCTGACAGGTCCAGTGCCGAGAAACGCCCCGCCAGCCAGGGCGGCGGCGGAGGCACGAACGCCGTCGGCCCGGCCGGTACCCGCTCCCGCACAACCAGGGTGCCCGCGAACACGTCACCCAGCCGACGCCCGCGCGCCGACACCAGCGAGGCGATACACGCGATCACTCCGAAGGTCATCAGAATCTCGACCACACCGATCGCACCGCGGACCAGCGCATGCCGGAACCGGATCGGCCCGCCGTCGTCCCTGACCACTCGCAGCCCGCACGCCACCTTCCCGAGCGACCGTCCGTGGCTGAGCGTCTCCACGGCTATCGGTCCCCCCACCAGCACGAGCAGGAACGTCGCGATCGACAGCGCGATCTGCGCCGCCTCGTCCAGGGAAGCCGTGGCGGCAACCACAACCACGGTCACGGCGACGTAGACCGCCACGGCCACGAGGAGGTCGAGCAGCACCGCCAGCGCCCTGCTGGGCAGCCTCGCAGGGCGCAACTCCAGCGCCACCGCCTCGCCCGTCACCAGCTCACTCACACCCGTCGTCCTTCCCCTGGCCTGCCCCGAGAACGGCCAGTCTGCCAAGCTGAGGGCAATCGCGCCGCAGTACGACAAGCTGACACAGCCGACGCGCCGTCGAACAACCAGCCGAGGAACAGGCAGACCCGATGGACCTGGACGTCTTCGTCTCCGCCCACCGAGCCGAGTGGGACCGCCTCGACGCCCTGCTCCACCGTCGCCGCCTCACCGGTACGGAGGCCGACGAACTCGTCGCCCTCTACCAGCGCGCGGCGACCCACCTCTCCCTGATCCAGTCCAGCGCTCCGGATCCTCAGCTGACCAGCTGGCTCAGCCAACGCGTGGCACGCGCGCGGAGTGCCGTGACGGGAACCCGCCGTGCCTCGTGGCGAGACGTCACCCGCTTCCTGCTGGAGGGCTTCCCCGCAGCGGTCTACCGGACCCGCTACTGGTGGGGGCCCACCGCGATCCTCTCCACTGTTGTCGCGGCACTCCTGGGATGGTGGATCGGCACGCACCCCGAGGTGCAGGCCGCGATCGCGGCCCCCAGCGAGCTACGGGAGCTCACCCGACCCGGCGGCGAGTACGAGACGTACTACTCCAGCCACCCCGCGGCCTCCTTCGCCGCCCAGGTGTGGACGAACAACGCCCGGGCCGCCGCCATGTGCCTGGTCCTGGGCGTCTTCCTGGGACTGCCTGTCCTGTGGATCCTCTTCGAGAACATGCTCAACCTCGGCGTCGGTATCGGTCTGATGTCCTCGGCCGGCCGACTCGACACATTCCTCGGTCTCGTCCTGCCACACGGCCTGCTCGAACTGACGGCCGTCTTCGTCGCCGCCGGTACGGGACTGCGCCTCGGCTGGACGCTCATCGACCCCGGCCCCCGCTCTCGACGCACCGCCCTCGCCGAAGAAGGCCGAGCCGCGGTGGGCATGGCGATCGGCCTGGCCCTGGTCCTCTTCGTGTCCGGCGCCATCGAAGGCTTCGTCACTCCCTCGGGTCTGCCCACCTGGGCTCGCATAGGCATCGGCGTCGTTGCCGAGCTGTCCTTCCTCGTGTACGTCTTCGTCCTCGGCGGTCGTGCGGCCCGGGCCGGCGAAACCGGGGACGTGGAGGCAGTCGAGCGAAGCGCCACCGTGCCGATGGCCGCCTGATGTGCGTTTACGTCTGCTGAGCTGCTACTCTCCTCTTCGCCGCACCGGAGCCGTTGACACGGATCGAGTGTGGAGGTAGATTCGAACAGTTGCCTGGAGCTGGACCTGGTCCAGATGGGTGACAGTGAGCATCTGTCTGCTTCTGGAGACGACGACAACGTCGATCGTGAAGAAGCCCCCTCCCGATGAATCGGAACAACGGCCGGTCAGACCGGCTCAAAAGTTCTGATAAAGTCGGGGCCGCCGGAAAGGAAAGCGCGAGAGCGTGAACCTGGAAGGCACCGAGGAAATCGGATCGGAAAGATCTGATAGAGTCGGAAAAACCGAAGGGAAGCGCCCGAAGGAAAGCCCGCGAGGGTGAGTACGAAGGAAGCGACCGTTCCTTGAGAACTCAACAGCGTGCCAAAAATCAACGCCAGATATGTTGATACCCCGTCTCCGGCATCCGCCGGGACGAGGTTCCTTTGAAAAAACACAGCGAGGACGCTGTGTGCGAGGGGATCATTCCTCCTCTCGCACCGCTCTCGTGGTGTCGACCGGATTACCGGTAAACATTCACGGAGAGTTTGATCCTGGCTCAGGACGAACGCTGGCGGCGTGCTTAACACATGCAAGTCGAACGATGAAGCCCCTCGGGGTGGATTAGTGGCGAACGGGTGAGTAACACGTGGGCAATCTGCCCTTCACTTCGGGACAAGCCCTGGAAACGGGGTCTAATACCGGATATCACTCCCGCAGGCATCTGCGGGGGTCGAAAGCTCCGGCGGTGAAGGATGAGCCCGCGGCCTATCAGCTGGTTGGTGAGGTAACGGCTCACCAAGGCGACGACGGGTAGCCGGCCTGAGAGGGCGACCGGCCACACTGGGACTGAGACACGGCCCAGACTCCTACGGGAGGCAGCAGTGGGGAATATTGCACAATGGGCGCAAGCCTGATGCAGCGACGCCGCGTGAGGGATGACGGCCTTCGGGTTGTAAACCTCTTTCAGCAGGGAAGAAGCGCAAGTGACGGTACCTGCAGAAGAAGCGCCGGCTAACTACGTGCCAGCAGCCGCGGTAATACGTAGGGCGCGAGCGTTGTCCGGAATTATTGGGCGTAAAGAGCTCGTAGGCGGCTTGTCACGTCGGGTGTGAAAGCCCGGGGCTTAACCCCGGGTCTGCATTCGATACGGGCTGGCTAGAGTGTGGTAGGGGAGATCGGAATTCCTGGTGTAGCGGTGAAATGCGCAGATATCAGGAGGAACACCGGTGGCGAAGGCGGATCTCTGGGCCATTACTGACGCTGAGGAGCGAAAGCGTGGGGAGCGAACAGGATTAGATACCCTGGTAGTCCACGCCGTAAACGGTGGGAACTAGGTGTTGGCGACATTCCACGTCGTCGGTGCCGCAGCTAACGCATTAAGTTCCCCGCCTGGGGAGTACGGCCGCAAGGCTAAAACTCAAAGGAATTGACGGGGGCCCGCACAAGCAGCGGAGCATGTGGCTTAATTCGACGCAACGCGAAGAACCTTACCAAGGCTTGACATACGCCGGAAAACCCTGGAGACAGGGTCCCCCTTGTGGTCGGTGTACAGGTGGTGCATGGCTGTCGTCAGCTCGTGTCGTGAGATGTTGGGTTAAGTCCCGCAACGAGCGCAACCCTTGTCCTGTGTTGCCAGCAGGCCCCTCGGGGTGCTGGGGACTCACAGGAGACCGCCGGGGTCAACTCGGAGGAAGGTGGGGACGACGTCAAGTCATCATGCCCCTTATGTCTTGGGCTGCACACGTGCTACAATGGCAGGTACAATGAGCTGCGATGCCGCGAGGCGGAGCGAATCTCAAAAAGCCTGTCTCAGTTCGGATTGGGGTCTGCAACTCGACCCCATGAAGTCGGAGTTGCTAGTAATCGCAGATCAGCAGTGCTGCGGTGAATACGTTCCCGGGCCTTGTACACACCGCCCGTCACGTCACGAAAGTCGGTAACACCCGAAGCCGGTGGCCCAACCCCTTGCGGGAGGGAGCCGTCGAAGGTGGGACTGGCGATTGGGACGAAGTCGTAACAAGGTAGCCGTACCGGAAGGTGCGGCTGGATCACCTCCTTTCTAAGGAGCACTTCTTGCCGGGCTTGCCCGGTCAGGGGCCAGTACACCGGCGAGTGCCCGGTGCTGGTTGCTCATGGGTGGAACGTTGATTATTCGGCCGGATGCACGGGCCGGAGGCTGCCAGTACTGCTCGCAGGAGCGTGGAACGCATGATCTCCGGACGGGTTCCGGCCGGGCACGCTGTTGGGTGTCTGAGGGAATGACCTTTCCTCGGCCGCCGGCCCCAGTGAACTCCGGATGTTGTCCGGGGGTGATGGGTGGCTGGTCGTTGTTTGAGAACTGCACAGTGGACGCGAGCATCTGTGGCCAAGTTTTTAAGGGCGCACGGTGGATGCCTTGGCACCAGGAACCGATGAAGGACGCGGGAGGCCGCGATAGTCCCCGGGGAGCCGTCAACCAGGCTGTGATCCGGGGGTTTCCGAATGGGGAAACCCGGCAGTCGTCATGGGCTGTCACCCGCTGCTGAACACATAGGCAGTGCGGAGGGAACGCGGGGAAGTGAAACATCTCAGTACCCGCAGGAAGAGAAAACAACCGTGATTCCGGGAGTAGTGGCGAGCGAAACCGGATGAGGCCAAACCGTATGCGTGTGAGACCCGGCAGGGGTTGCGCATGCGGGGTTGTGGGATCTCTTTGCTGTTGTCTGCCGGCAACAGGACGAGTCAGAAACCGTTGGCGTAGGCGAAGGACATGCGAAAGGTCCGGCGCAGAGGGTAAGACCCCCGTAGCCGAAACGTCAGCGGCTCGTCGAAGAGACACCCAAGTAGCACGGGGCCCGAGAAATCCCGTGTGAATCCGGCGGGACCACCCGCCAAGCCTAAATATTCCCTGGTGACCGATAGCGGATAGTACCGTGAGGGAATGGTGAAAAGTACCCCGGGAGGGGAGTGAAATAGTACCTGAAACCGTGTGCCTACAAGCCGTGGGAGCGTCGGAACGAGGCTTGCCTCGTTCTCGTGACTGCGTGCCTTTTGAAGAATGAGCCTGCGAGTTTGCGGTGTGTTGCGAGGTTAACCCGGGTGGGGTAGCCGTAGCGAAAGCGAGTCCGAACAGGGCGGTTGAGTAGCACGCTCAAGACCCGAAGCGGAGTGATCTAGCCATGGGCAGGTTGAAGCGGAGGTAAGACTTCGTGGAGGACCGAACCCACCAGGGTTGAAAACCTGGGGGATGACCTGTGGTTAGGGGTGAAAGGCCAATCAAACTCCGTGATAGCTGGTTCTCCCCGAAATGCATTTAGGTGCAGCGTCGTGTGTTTCTTGCCGGAGGTAGAGCACTGGATAGGCGATGGGCCCTACCGGGTTACTGACCTTAGCCAAACTCCGAATGCCGGCAAGTGAGAGCGCGGCAGTGAGACCGTGGGGGATAAGCTCCATGGTCGAGAGGGAAACAGCCCAGAGCATCGACTAAGGCCCCCAAGCGTACGCTAAGTGGGAAAGGATGTGGAGTCGCTCAGACAACCAGGAGGTTGGCTTAGAAGCAGCCACCCTTGAAAGAGTGCGTAATAGCTCACTGGTCTAGTGATTCCGCGCCGACAATGTAGCGGGGCTCAAGCGTACCGCCGAAGTCGTGTCAATCCAGCGGCAAGCCCCAACGGGTGCTGGGTTGGGTAGGGGAGCGTCGTCTGCCGGGTGAAGCGGCACCGGAAGGTAGTCGTGGACGGTTGACGAGTGAGAATGCAGGCATGAGTAGCGATACACACGTGGGAAACGTGTGCGCCGATTGACCAAGGGTTCCTGGGTCAAGCTGATCTGCCCAGGGTAAGTCGGGACCTAAGGCGAGGCCGACAGGCGTAGTCGATGGACAACCGGTTGATATTCCGGTACCCGCTGTGAAGCGTCAAACATCGAGCATCGTGATGCTAAGGCCGTGAAGCCGCCCTGATCTCTTCGGAGTTGAGGGGAGTGGTGGAGCCGCCGGACCAAGCGGTCAGTAGGTGAGTGATGGGGTGACGCAGGAAGGTAGTCCAGCCCGGGCGGTGGTTGTCCCGGGGTAAGGGTGTAGGACGCCAGGCAGGCAAATCCGCCTGGCATGCAGTCCGAGACCCGATGCCGAGCCGATTGCGGCGAAGTGGATGATCCTATGCTGTCGAGAAAAGCCTCTAGCGAGTTTCATGGCGGCCCGTACCCTAAACCGACTCAGGTGGTCAGGTAGAGAATACCGAGGCGTTCGGGTGAACTATGGTTAAGGAACTCGGCAAAATGCCCCCGTAACTTCGGGAGAAGGGGGGCCGCGCCCGGTGACGAGTCTTGCACTCCGAGCTGGGGGTGGCCGCAGAGACCAGCGAGAAGCGACTGTTTACTAAAAACACAGGTCCGTGCGAAGCCGTAAGGCGAGGTATACGGACTGACGCCTGCCCGGTGCTGGAACGTTAAGGGGACCGGTTAGCTCACCTTCGGGTGGGCGAGGCTGAGAACTTAAGCGCCAGTAAACGGCGGTGGTAACTATAACCATCCTAAGGTAGCGAAATTCCTTGTCGGGTAAGTTCCGACCTGCACGAATGGCGTAACGACTTCTCGACTGTCTCAACCATAGGCCCGGTGAAATTGCACTACGAGTAAAGATGCTCGTTTCGCGCAGCAGGACGGAAAGACCCCGGGACCTTTACTACAGTTTGATATTGGTGTTCGGTTCGGCTTGTGTAGGATAGCTGGGAGACTGTGAAAGCCGCACGCCAGTGCGGTGGGAGTCGTCGTTGAAATACCAGTCTGGTCGTGCTGGATGTCTAACCTGGGTCCGTGATCCGGATCAGGGACAGTGTCTGATGGGTAGTTTAACTGGGGCGGTTGCCTCCTAAAGGGTAACGGAGGCGCCCAAAGGTTCCCTCAGCCTGGTTGGCAATCAGGTGGTGAGTGTAAGTGCACAAGGGAGCTTGACTGTGAGACCGACGGGTCGAGCAGGGACGAAAGTCGGGACTAGTGATCCGGCGGTGGCTTGTGGAAGCGCCGTCGCTCAACGGATAAAAGGTACCCCGGGGATAACAGGCTGATCTTCCCCAAGAGTCCATATCGACGGGATGGTTTGGCACCTCGATGTCGGCTCGTCGCATCCTGGGGCTGGAGTCGGTCCCAAGGGTTGGGCTGTTCGCCCATTAAAGCGGTACGCGAGCTGGGTTTAGAACGTCGTGAGACAGTTCGGTCCCTATCCGCTGTGCGCGCAGGAGTCTTGAGAAGGGCTGTCCCTAGTACGAGAGGACCGGGACGGACGAACCTCTGGTGTGCCAGTTGTTCTGCCAAGGGCATGGCTGGTTGGCTACGTTCGGGAGGGATAACCGCTGAAAGCATCTAAGCGGGAAGCCTGCTTCGAGATGAGGACTCCCACCCACTTGATGGGGTAAGGCTCCCAGTAGACGACTGGGTTGATAGGCCGGATCTGGAAGCGCCGCAAGGCGTGGAGGTGACCGGTACTAATAGGCCGAGGGCTTGTCCCCAGTTGCTCGCGTCCACTGTGTCGGTTCTGAAACCACGAACGGTCCCATGTGGCCACACATGGCCGGCTGACGGTTTCATAGTGTTTCGGTGGTCATAGCGTGAGGGAAACGCCCGGTCACATTCCGAACCCGGAAGCTAAGCCTCACAGCGCCGATGGTACTGCAGGGGGGACCCTGTGGGAGAGTAGGACACCGCCGAACAAATATTGAAGAAAACCCCGCACCTCACGGTGCGGGGTTTTCTGCGTTCATGGGGGGCTTACGCCCACCCATTTCAAAGTCGTCCCGCTGCCTTCAACGCCAGATATGCATCCGCCAGCGCCGGCGCCAGGTCGTCCGGTGTCGCGTCGACGACCGTGACGCCGTGGTGGCGGAGTTGCTCTGCTGTGCGCCGGCGTTCGGTTTGTGCCTGGGCCGCCGCGGCGGCCTCGTACACCGCCTCGACGTTTCCGCGGGACGCGGTCATCCGCGCGATGTGCGGATCCGCCACCGAGGCCACCAGCACCGTATGGCGCTGGGTGAGCTGGGGGAGCACGGGCAGCAGACCCTCTTCGACGGGCGCCGCGTCCAAAGTGGTCAGCAGCACGATCAGCGTACGGCGCGGAGCCGTACGCAGGGCCGTGGCCGTAAGACCTCGGGCATCCGTCTCGAGGAGTTCGGGTTCCAGCGTCGCCATGGCGTTGACCAGGGAGGGGAGGAGGTCGTTCGTCGTACGGCGCTGGACGAGGGCGCGTACGCGCCGGTCATAGGCGAGCAGGTCGACGTGGTCGCCGGCGCGGGAGGCGAGGGCCGCGAGGAGCAGGGCCGCGTCCATGGCGGCGTCCAGGCGCGGGGCGTCGCCCACACGGCCCGCGGAGGTACGGCCGGTGTCGAGGACCAGCAGGATGTGCCGGTCGCGTTCGGGGCGCCAGGTGCGTACGGCGACCGCGGACTGGCGGGCCGTGGCGCGCCAGTCGATGGAGCGGGTGTCGTCGCCGGGGACGTACTCGCGCAGGCTGTCGAATTCCGTTCCTTCTCCGCGTGTGAGCACGCTGGTGCGGCCGTCGAGTTCCCGGAGCCGGGCGAGCTTGGAGGGCAGGTGCTTGCGGCTGGTGAACGGGGGCAGGACACGTAGCGTCCAGGGGACCTTGTGGGTGCCCTGGCGGGAGAAGAGCCGGAGAGGGCCGTAGGAGCGGATCGTGACGCGGTCGGCCTGGCGGTCGCCGCGGCGGGTGGGCCGCAGCCGAGTGGTGACGCGGCGGCGTTCGCCGGGCGGCACGGTCAGACGGTGGCGGGAGGTCCCCACCTCTGTGCCGGGCTGCCAGCTGCTGGGCGGCCAGGCGTCACGCAGCTGGGCACGGAGCGGGCGGCGGGAGGGGTTGGTGATCGTGAGGGTGACGTCGGCGCTCTCGCCCAGGCGTACGGAGGTGTCGCCGGAGCGCGTCAGGCCGAGGCGTCGTACCGGCGCAGCGAGGGCGTAGTCGCAGGCGCAGGCGATGGCCAGCGGGGCGTTCACGGCGAGGACGCCTGTCCAGCCGGCGTCCCAGATGCCGACGGGGAGGGAGCCGAGTGCCGCGAGGAGCGCGGCGCGTCCGGTGAGAGCCATCAGCGGGGGACCGGGACGTGGGAGAGGATCGCGTTGATCACCGAGTCGGCGGTCACGCCTTCCATCTCGGCTTCCGGGCGGAGTTGCACGCGGTGGCGCAGGGTGGGGAGGGCGAGTGCCTTGACATCGTCGGGGGTGACGTAGTCGCGGCCGGTCAGCCAGGCCCAGGCGCGGGCCGTCGACAGCAGGGCCGTCGCTCCGCGGGGGGAGACGCCGAGGGCGAGTGAGGGGGATTCGCGGGTTGCCCGGCAGATGTCGACGACGTAGGCCGTGATCTCGGGGGAGACGGTCGTCTTGGCGATGGCGGTGCGGGCCGCGTCCAGGTCGGCGGGGCCGGCCACGGGGCGTACGCCGGCGGTGCGCAGGTCGCGCGGGTTGAAGCCCGCCGTGTGGCGGGTGAGGATGTCGATCTCGTCCTGGCGGGAGGGGAGCGGGATCGTCAGTTTGAGCAGGAAGCGGTCCAGTTGGGCCTCGGGGAGGGGGTAGGTGCCCTCGTACTCGACCGGGTTCTGGGTGGCGATGACCAGGAAGGGGTCGGGGAGCGGGCGTGGGGTGCCGTCGACGGTGACCTGGCGCTCCTCCATGGCTTCGAGCAGTGAGGACTGGGTCTTGGGCGGGGTGCGGTTGATCTCGTCGGCGAGGAGGAGGTTGGTGAAGACCGGGCCGGGCTGGAAGGAGAACTCGGCGGTGCGTGCGTCGTAGACCAGCGAGCCGGTCACGTCGCTCGGCATCAGGTCGGGGGTGAACTGGATGCGCTTGGTGTCGATGTCGAGCGCGGAGGCGAGCGTGCGGACGAGCAACGTCTTGGCGACCCCGGGGACTCCTTCGAGGAGAACGTGTCCGCGGCACAGGAGGGCGACGACGAGACCGGTCACGGCGGGATCCTGGCCGACCACGGCCTTGGCGATCTCGGCGCGCAGGGCTTCCAGGGAGGACCGGGCGGCGGCCGCGTCCCCGGTGTGCCCGGCGTTGTCAGTGGTCGGGTCCATCATGGACGGCGTACCTCTCTTTCGAGGGCGTCGAGTCGGTCGGCGAGGGAGACGAGGGCCGCGTCGTCGTTGGGCGGCGGGCCGAAGAGCAGGTCGTGCAGGGGCTGTCCGTCGCTGTCGAGCCGGGCGGACAGGGCGGGGAGCAGGGCCTCGGGCGTGTGCGCCTGGGTGACGGGCACGCCGACGAGGGGGGCGAGGCGGGTGCGTGTGGTGGAGCGAAGAGCGGTGGCGGCGCGGTCGCGGGCGTTCGCCTTGCGGTAGAGGCGGGCGCGGCCTTCGGCGGTTTCGGAGGCGCGGATCGCGACGGGAAGTTTTTCGGGCACGAGGGGGCCGAGTCGGCGTGCCCGCCACAGGGCGGCCAGGGCGGCGGCGATGAACAGCTGCAGGGTGCCCCAGAGCCAGCCCGAGGGGAGCAGGTCGAAGAAGGTGCGGTCGCCGGTGTCGGGGGCCGAGGCGTCGGAGAGCGAGGGGAGGTACCAGACCAGATGGGGGCGGGAGCCGAGGAGTTGGAGGGCGAGCGAGGCGTTGCCCCGCTTGTCGAGGCGGTTGTTGTAGAGGATGTCGGGCGCGCCGAGGACGACGGTGTCGCCGCCCTTGGCGGTCTGCGGGATGCGCAGCAGGGTGGGCAGTCCGTCGCTGGGGTAGCAGATGTCGGCCTTGCGGGCGGTGGTGGAGTAGCGGATGCCGCCGCCGCTGTCCGCGGTGCCGGCGCGGCGGGCGGCGGGCAGGGAGCAGCCGGGGGAGAGGGTGGTGTCGAAGCTGGGTGCGGGGTCGGCCGTGACGCCGGGAGCCAGTCGGCCGACGGAGGGGGTGTCCGGGGCGACGAGGACGGTGCGTCCGCCGGAGGCCGCTGTTGCCGCGCGCAGCCGGGACTGCTGACCGTCCGTCAACAGGTCGGGAACGGCGACCAGCAGGGTCGTGTCGGGACCGGCCGTGGCCCGTGCCTGGTCGAGGGTGGTGACCACGCGTGTGGACACGCCGTGGTCGGCGAGGATCGCGGCGACGGCGCGGCTGCCGTAGGGATCGGCGGAGCGCGGGTCGAGGCGGCCGTGCTGGCCGCCCGAGCGGAGTGCGGCGATCGCGACGGCTCCTACGAGGAGGAGGATGAGCGCGAGCAGGATGCCTCGCGTACGGGTCCACACCTGGCGGGCGGTGGGCGAGGCCGAGGTGGACGGGAGTGTGGCCTCGGTGGTCATTCGGCGGCTCCCTGGCGGGTGTGGGGGGCCGTGCTGTGGCTGGTGGTGGCGAGCTGGGGCTTGGTGCGTTCCAGGTCGCGGTCGAGTCCGGTGATGCGGTGGTACGCCTGTTCGGTCGCCCTGCGTCCGCCGTACGTGACGTCGTCGAAGTCCCGGGCGGCGGCGCGGAGTCGGTCGGCATGCGCGGGGAGGGTGCGCCCGGCCTCGGCGGCCGCTTCGTCGGCGGTGCGTCCGGGGCGTACGTCGAGCAGGGTGCGTTCCTCCAGGGAGCGGACGATGGCGCGCATCCGTTCCTGGACGGCCTGGTTCCAGTGGCCCTGGGCGGCGTGTGCCTCGGCGGCGGCGCGGTGTTCGGCGGCGCTGCGGGGGCGGTCGTCGAACAGGGCGGCGGAGGAGGTGGGTTCGCGTCGCGGTGTGCCGAGGCGCCACCACAGGGCGCCGAGCACGGCGAGCACGGCCACGACGACGACGGCCAGGCCGACGCCACCGCCGGGTGTGGCGGACGAGGCGGAGTCGAAGAGCTTGCCGAGCCAGTCCCAGAAGGCGTTCAGGGCGCGTTGCAGCAGGCTGGGGTCGTGCTCGTGGTACATGCCCTTGGACAGCTCGCGCTGGGCCGCCTCCCGCGCGGGATCACGCGGGAGGGTCACCGGTGGTTCGGTCGCGGCGGGCGCGCGTGGAAGCGCCAACAGTGCTGTGAGGACTGCCCCCGTCGGGCTCACGCCATCAGCTCCCCGGGGTGGTCGCGCCGGAACCGTGGCTCGGGACGCCGGCGGCTCGGGCCAGTTCGAGGTCGAGGGCCTCGCGGCGAATGCGCTGGTCGATGTAGAGCAGCACGGTGACGCCGGCCGAGATCGGAAACGTGATCATCGAGCCGATCACCGCCCCGATCCCGGTGATGACCAGGTAGGTCCAGCCCAGCTCGGGGGTGCCGTTGAGGAAGTTCGTGAGACCGTCCCCACTGGACATCATGGCGATCACGGCGAAGGGGAGGGCGACTACCACGGAGACCAGGAACGTGATGAGTACGGTCAGCAGTTGGATGCCGAAGATCCGCCACCAGGAGCCGCGGACCAGCTTGCCGGATCGGCTCATCGCCTTGATGATGCCCTGCTTCTCCAGCATGAGGGCCGGCGAGGCCAGGCAGAAGCGGATCCACAGCCACACAGCGGGCACGAGAGCGGCGACGCTGCCCAGGAATGCCAGCCCGATGCCCCCGAGGGGGGATCCCGTGGCGGCCACGATGACGCCGGGCAGTACGCCGACGGTGACTATGCCGACGCCGATGAGCAGCAGCAGGAAGACCAGCCCGAACAGCTTGAGCACCTGCGGGCGGGCGTCCCGCCAGGCTTCGCCGACGGTGACCGGCTTGCCGAGCACCGCACGGCTGGTGACCGTCGTGAGCAACGCGGTGGCCACGACGGTGCCGACCATGGTGGTCATGAAGGCGACGCCGGAGCCGAGCAGGGAGTTGCCCATGGCGCGGATGAACTCGCTGGGGGTGGCGTTCGGGTCTCTGAGTATCTGGGTGGTGGCGTCGTCGAGGGTGAAGCGCTGCGCCAGGATGGCGATGACCCGGGTGATGACCGCCACGACCAGGGAGATGCCCAGGACGGTGCGCCAGTGGGTGCGCATGGTGGTCACCGCGCCGTCGAGGATCTCGCCCAGGCCCAGCGGGCGGAGCGGGATCACGCCGGGCTTGGCCGCGGGCGGTGGGCCGCTCCAGCCCGCGCCCCAGGCACCGTAGCCACCGGGGCCGCCGTAACCGTAGCCACCCGGAGCGCCGTAGCCGGGCCGGCCCCAGCCGGGGCCGGGCGGTGGTGGCGGTGGGGTCTGGCCGGGGGCCGGGGCTCCCGTGGGCGCGGACCACTGGTCGGGCGGCGGCTGCTCCTTGGACCACTTCACGCCGGGGCCCTGCGGCTGTTCGCCCGGCTGGTCCGCAGGCTGTGCCGGGCCGGCGGCGTCGGCAGGCCCGGACCCACCGGGCTCCGGTCCGTCGGACGGGACGGATCCGGGCGAGGACCAGCCCGGAGTGTCATTCATCGTCGCTCCTTCACGGTGCCCGTCCGCGGTCGCGGCGGCAGGTTGGCAGCCATCGTGCCATGGGGTGGTCTTCGGGTGACCGGCGGTGGTGGCGGCTGTGTACCTTCAATTGTCCGCCGGATACGGGGCAGACTGACGACATGGCTGATCAGTACGCGCAGACTCGCGAGGACAACCGGCCGGCCGGGACACCGGTGATCCGCTGGGAGGAGCCGCCCGAGGGCCCGGTCCTGGTCCTCCTCGACCAGACGAGGCTGCCCGCCGAGGAGGTCGAGCTGGTGTGCACGGACGCGTCCGCTCTGGTGGAGGCGATCCGGTCGCTGGCCGTGCGCGGAGCGCCGCTGCTGGGCATCGCCGGGGCGTACGGCGTCGCGCTCGCCGCCGCGCGCGGTTTCGACGTGGACGAGGCCGCGAGGGCGCTGGCGGGTGCCCGGCCCACGGCGGTCAACCTCTCTGTCGGTGTGCGCCGGGCACAGTCCGCTCATCAGGCGGCGCTCGCCAGGACCGGCGATGCCCGGCGGGCCGCTTCGGCGGCGCTGGCCGCGGCGCGCCGGTTGCACCAGGAGGACGCCCAGGCCAGTGCGCGGATGGCCGAGCACGGGCTGGCAGTGCTGGACGAGTTGCAGCCCGGCGGCGGGCACCGCATCCTCACGCACTGCAACACCGGGTCACTGGTGTCGGGCGGGGAGGGGACGGCGTTCGCGGTGGCGCTCGCGGCGCATCGCGCGGGGCGGCTGCGGCGGCTGTGGGTGGACGAGACCCGGCCGCTGTTCCAGGGCGCGCGGCTGACGGCGTACGAGGCGGCCCGCAAGGACATGGCGTACACCCTGCTCACGGACAGCGCGGCGGGCTCGTTGTTCGCGGCCGGTGAGGTGGACGCCGTGCTGGTCGGCGCGGACCGTATCGCCGCCGACGGCTCGGTGGCGAACAAGGTGGGCAGCTATCCGCTCGCGGTGCTCGCGCGCTACCACCACGTGCCGTTCATCGTGGTGGCGCCGGTGACGACGGTGGACCCGGAGACCCCGGACGGTGCGGCGATCGAGGTCGAGCAGCGCCCGGGCTACGAGGTGACCGAGATCATCGCGCCTCAGGTCCCGGTCACGGGAGCCGGCGGCGGCATCCCGGTCGCGCCGCTGGGGACGCAGGCCTACAACCCGGCGTTCGACGTGACCCCGCCCGAGCTGGTGACCGCGATCGTCACCGAGGAGGGCACCGTCTCGCCGGTGACGGCCAAGGGCCTGGCCGAACTGTGCGCCAGGTCGCGGCAGACGGCGGTCGAGTAGGGACGGCGTCCCGTTCTCGGGGTGAGGGCAGACAGTAGCGAGTCGGTGCGACTATCGTCACAGGCCAGTGAACTCCCTCACCTGGATCTTCGCCGCCGTTACGAGAATGGGATGATGTCGTTTATGAAGGGACGAGTCCTTGTCGTCGACGACGACACCGCACTGGCCGAGATGCTCGGGATCGTGCTGCGTGGTGAAGGTTTCGAGCCGTCTTTCGTAGCCGACGGCGACAAGGCGCTTGCCGCTTTCCGTGAGACCAAGCCCGACCTGGTACTGCTGGACCTGATGCTGCCCGGCCGGGACGGCATCGAGGTGTGCCGCCTGATCAGGGCGGAGTCCGGGGTGCCGATCGTGATGCTGACGGCCAAGAGTGACACCGTGGACGTCGTGGTGGGCCTGGAGTCCGGCGCCGACGACTACATCGTGAAGCCGTTCAAGCCGAAGGAGCTCGTGGCCCGTATCCGGGCGCGGCTGCGCAGGTCGGAGGAGCCGGCGCCGGAACAGCTCGCCATCGGCGACCTCGTCATCGACGTGGCCGGTCACTCCGTGAAGCGGGACGGGCAGTCGATCGCGCTGACGCCGCTGGAGTTCGATCTGCTGGTCGCCCTCGCCCGCAAGCCGTGGCAGGTGTTCACCCGCGAGGTGCTCCTGGAACAGGTCTGGGGCTACCGGCACGCGGCCGACACCCGCCTGGTGAACGTGCACGTGCAGCGACTGCGCTCCAAGGTCGAGAAGGATCCGGAGAAGCCCGAGATCGTGGTGACCGTCCGTGGTGTCGGTTACAAGGCCGGGCCGAGCTGACGTGTCGGGGGACAGTGCCGCTTCGACGCCCGGAGGGACCGGGACCCGCGCGGGGCGGCCTGTCGGTCGGACGACCGCGGGTTCCCGCTGGGAGCGCCTCCTGGACGGCGGGCTGTTGCACGGCGGCGTGCAGGGCAGCCCGGTCCTGCGTCTCTTCCTGCGCTGGGTGCGTCGGCCGCTGCTGCCCGTCATGCGGCTGTGGCGGCGCAACATCCAGCTCAAGGTCGTCGTCACCACGCTGCTGATGTCGCTGGGCGTCGTCCTGCTGCTCGGTTTCGTCGTCATCGGCCAGGTGCGCAACGGGCTGCTGGACGCCAAGGTGAAGGCGTCGCAGAGCCAGGCCACCGGCGGCTTCGCGGTGGCCAAGCAGCGGGCCGACGAGGCGACGACCGTCACCGGCGACGCCGCCTCCACGACGGACGGCCGCTCCTCCCAGAACGTCATCCAGTGGATGAGCGACCTGGTGTCCGCGCTGTCCAGCGGCGGCCAGGGGGCCTTCGACGTGGTCACGCTGCCCGCGGGCGACGACAGCGGCGGCGGCCGCGGTCCGCGCGCCTCCGGCGGCGTGGACCCGACGGCGAGCGTGCCCGAGGAGCTGCGGGCGCGGATCAACATCAACATGGTGGCCGCCCAGAGCTACGCCCGCATCGTCTACAAGGACAGCGACAAGGGCTCCCAGCCGGCGCTGGTCATCGGCAAGCAGGTCAACGACCCCAACGGTGACCCGTACCAGCTGTACTACCTCTTCCCGCTCAGCCAGGAGGAGAAGTCGCTGAGCCTGGTCAAGGGCACCCTTGCGACGGCCGGTCTCTTCGTCGTCGTACTCCTCGGGGCCATCGCCTGGCTGGTGGTGCGGCAGGTCGTCACGCCGGTGCGGATGGCGGCCGGGATCGCCGAGCGGCTGTCGGCCGGGCGGCTGCAGGAGCGGATGAAGGTCACCGGCGAGGACGACATCGCGCGGCTCGGTGAGGCCTTCAACAAGATGGCGCAGAACCTGCAGCTGAAGATCCAGCAGTTGGAGGACCTGTCGCGGATGCAGCGCCGGTTCGTCTCCGACGTCTCGCACGAGCTGCGCACGCCGCTGACGACCGTGCGGATGGCCGCCGACGTCATCCACGAGGCGCGCGAGGACTTCGACCCGGTCACCGCCCGCTCGGCGGAGCTGCTCGCCGATCAGCTGGACCGGTTCGAGTCGCTGCTCGCCGACCTGCTGGAGATCAGCCGTTTCGACGCGGGTGCGGCGGCGCTGGAGGCCGAGCCGATCGACCTGCGGGAGGTCGTGCACCGGGTCGTCAGCGGCGCGGAGCCGCTGGCCGAGCGCAAGGGCACCCGGATCCGGGTCGTCGGTGACCAGCAGCCCGTCGTGGCGGAGGCCGACGCGCGGCGCGTGGAGCGTGTTTTGCGCAACCTGGTCGTCAACGCCGTGGAACACGGTGAGGGCAGGGACGTCGTCGTCAAGCTCGCCGCGGCCGGCGGCGCGGTCGCGGTCGCGGTGCGCGACTACGGGGTCGGGCTCAAGCCGGGCGAGGCGACCCGTGTCTTCAGCCGCTTCTGGCGGGCGGACCCGGCACGCGCGCGTACCACGGGCGGTACGGGCCTGGGGCTGTCGATCGCCCTGGAGGACGCCCGGCTGCACGGCGGCTGGCTGCAGGCGTGGGGCGAGCCGGGCGGCGGCTCGCAGTTCCGGCTGACGCTGCCCAGGACCGCGGACGAGCCGCTGCGGGGCTCGCCCATACCGCTGGAGCCCAAGGACTCGCGGCGCAACCGCGGGCTCGACGACGCCGGTCTGCCCAGCGGGGGAGAGAAGCGTGCCACCGTGCCGATGCAGGCGACGGGTGAGGCGCGGGACCCGATCGCACCGCGGCCGGCCGCGGTGCCACCCACGGCCGACCCGACGGCGCTGCCCGGCAACGGCGCGCGCGTGGTGTCCCGGCCGGCCTCGGGCGCGCGACGGCAGGAGGTCGTGCCCGCGGTGGAGACGGCGGGGAACGAATCGGAGGGCTCCGTGGATCCGGAGGGAGCCGGGCCGCGGGACGTGACGCAGCAAGGGGAGGCATTTCGTGGACGCTGACCGCGAGGGGGGCGTGCGGCGGCCGGTGCGCGCGGTGGCGTATGCCGCCTGTGGGGTCGTACTGCTGACAGGGTGCGCCACGATGCCCGACAGCGGGGACCTGCGGGATGTGGAGTCCACCCCGCGTCAGGACACCGAGGTACGGGTGTTCGCCATGCCGCCCCGGGAGGGTGCTCCGCCCGCGGAGATCCTTCAGGGCTTCCTGGAGGCGCTGACCAGCGACGATCCGCAGTATGCGACGGCCCGCCAGTACTTGACGGGAGCGGCCGCGCGGCAGTGGCGGCCGGAGTCGTCCACGACCGTGCTCGCCGGCGGCCCGGGTATCCAGGTGGACCGTACGACGGGACACGACGACGCCGACGACTACGCGTTCACGCTGACCGGCAGCAAGGTGGCCCGGGTGGACGAGCAGCAGTCGTACACGCCGTTGGCCGGCCATTACAGCCAGCCGGTGCATCTGACGCGGGACAAGAAGAGCAGGCAGTGGCGCATCGACGTGCTGCCGCAGGGCGTCGTCATGGGCCAGTCGGACTTCCAGCGCAACTACACGTCCGTCAACAAGTACTACTTCGCCTCCGGCACCTGGGCGGAGTCGGGGACGCCGACGACGGCCGTCGCCGATCCCGTCTACGTGCGCCGGCGTGTGGACGCGATGACGCAGATGGTGCGCTCCCTGCTGGCCGGGCCCACGAGCTGGCTCAAGCCGGTGGTCAGGTCGAGCTTCCCGACCGGTACGGCGCTGCGTGGCGGCGTCACCGCGCTGACACCCGACGACCAGAACAAGCTGACCGTGCCGCTGAACGGCAAGGCCTCCAAGGTGGGGCACGAGAAGTGCTGGGAAATGGCGGCCCAGCTGCTGTTCACGCTGCAGAACCTGACGCCCACGGTGGACACGGTCGAGCTGCAGCGGGCCGACGGCAGCACCTTGTGCGCGTTCGGAGAGGGCCAGGCCGAGACCGTCGCCAGGCGCGGGTCGGTGAAGCGGTCCGAGTACCTGTACTTCGTCGACGACAAGCGTCGGCTGGTGCGGATGCCCGGTACCGGTACCAGCGCCGAACCGGTGCCGGGCGCGCTGGGCGAGGGCGTCCAGCCGCTCGGGTCGGCGGCCGTGTCATGGGACGAGCGCACCGCGGCCGGGGTCAGCGCCGACGGGAAGTCGCTGTTCGTGAGCTCGCTGGTGGCGGGCGGTCCGCTCGACGCGCCCGTGTTGGAGAGCAACGGCAAGACCGCGGCCGACGGGTTGACGGCGCCGAGCTGGGACGCGCGCGGCGACCTGTGGGTGGCCGACCGCGATCCCACCGGGCCACAGCTGGTGGTACTGGAACAGGGTGAGGGAAAGCCGCTCGGCGTGCGCGTCCCCGGGCTGAAGGGGCGCATCGACGCGGTGCGCGTGGCCGCCGACGGGGTGCGGATCGCGCTCGTCGTGCAGGCGAAGGACGGCAACAAGTCCCTGCTCATCGGGCGGATCGAACGGGACGACAGCTCCGGGGACCGGCCGGTGGTGTCGGTGCTGGAGCTGCGTTCGGCGGCGCCGGAGCTGGAGGACGTCACCGCCATGTCGTGGGCCGGTGACAGCCGGCTCGTGGTGGCCGGGCGGGAGCAGGGGGGCGTGCAGACGATGCGGTACGTCCAGGTCGACGGCTCCACGCCGGAGGGTCCGGCGCCCGCCGCGCTCACCGGGGTGAAGTCGATCGCCGCGTCCGAGGACGATCAGTTGCCGCTGGTGGCGTACTCGTCGGAGGACGGGATCGTCCGGCTGCCGTCCGGGGCGCAGTGGCAGAAGGTGGTCAAGGCCGGGTGGGCGCCGGTCTATCCCGGCTGAGCACTCCTGCTGCTTCTGTCCCGGCCGAGCGTCCCTTCGCCATCCGTGTGGGGGAAGCTCTGGTCGCCGTGAGCGGAGTTGTCCACAGGGCGTTGTCCACAGGGCTGGCCGGGACGGTGCGGCGTTGGCACAGTGGAGTGCATGCGCGGGTGGTGGCAGGACCTGACCGACCTGGTACTGCCGGCCGAGTGCGGGGGCTGCGGCCGGCCTCGCACGGTGCTCTGCCCCCAGTGCCGGGCCGCCCTGTGCGAGGGCGCACCACGCCGGGTGCGTCCGGTGCCGGAGCCGCCCGGACTGCCGGCGGTGTACGCGACGGCTCCGTACGCGGACGCGGTCAGGGCGGCTCTGCTCGCCCACAAGGAACGGGGCGCACTGGCTCTCGCCCGCCCGCTGGGCACGGCGCTGGCGGGCGCGGTGCGGGCCGGGCTGCGGGTGGCCGCCGGGGCAGGGACAGGAACAGGGACAGGGACAGGAACAGGAACAGCGGGCGGGGGGCTGCTGTGGACGATGGGCGGGACCGTGCTGCTGGTTCCCGTGCCGTCCGCGCGGCAGGCGGTGCGGGCCCGCGGGCACGATCCGGCGCGGCGGATCGCGCTCGCGGCGGCCGGTGAGCTGCGGCGGTCCGGGACGCCGGCCAGGGCTCTGACCGTGCTGCGCCAGCGGCGCGCCGTGGCCGACCAGTCGGGGCTGAACTCCCGGCAGCGGCTGGACAACCTCGCCGGTGCGCTTCAGGTGGCCGCGGGCGGTGCGGGTCTGCTGCTGAGCGGTCCGGTGGTGCTGGTCGACGACCTCATGACGACGGGCGCCTCCCTGACAGAAGCGGCACGTGCGGTGAAAGCGGCTGTGTATGCGGTGCGGACTCGGGAAGGGATGGGGGAACGGAAGTCTGGAGCAAGGCAGGAAGCAACGCAGAAGGAGGGGAACTCGGTGTATGGCGCACTGGAAAACGGGGGTGCGTATGGCGCCGGTGACGTGATCTGTTCGGCCGTCGTCGCGGCGTCTCCGGATTCCTTCGAAATAAACCGGAACTGACTGCGAACCTGCATCGTTGCAGGTAATGAGGGGGGCAATTCACCTGAACGGAGGTACGCCGCAGTAGAGGGTGACGTCATCCGTCCGGGCGAGATATGTTCGGGGTGTGAGGGAAAGGCGCAGGCCATCCCCGCCATATCCGAATGCCGTGCTGCGGGTTTTCCGCAATCATCCGCACCGGCTGGGTGGAGATCTTGCCCCGGGGGAGGAGGAGGTGGACGTCACCGAGTCCGAGGTTCCGGGCTCACCGGAACCGGTGCGAAAAGGGAGATGCTCCGCCGACGTGGCGGAGCGATCCGGGAACGGAGTTCTGCGTGGACATCGTCGTCAAGGGCCGCAAGACCGAGGTGCCCGAGCGGTTCCGCAAGCACGTGGCCGAGAAGCTGAACCTGGAGAAGATCCAGAAGCTCGATGGCAAGGTGATCAGCCTCGACGTCGAGGTGTCCAGGGAGCCCAACCCCCGGCAGGCCGACCGCAGTGATCGAGTGGAGATCACGCTTCGCTCCCGCGGTCCGGTGATCCGGGCGGAGGCAGCGGCCAGCGATCCGTACGCGGCACTCGACCTGGCGGCGGAGAAGCTGGGTGCCCGGCTGCGCAAGCAGCACGACAAGCGTTTCTCGCGACGCGGCGCGCGCCGGATCTCGGCCGCCGAGGTCCCCGACCACGTCCCGGGCGCGGCGACGCTGAACGGCAGCGGCCAGACCGCCGCGGAAGAGGAAGCGGGCCAGGCGCCCACCAAGAAGGTCGGCTCGCTGGAGGTACAGGGGGACGGTCCCCTCGTTGTCCGCGAGAAGACCCACGTCGCCTCCCCGATGACCCTTGACCAGGCCCTCTACGAGATGGAGCTGGTCGGGCACGACTTCTATCTGTTCGTCGACTCAGAGACCAAGGAACCCAGCGTCGTCTACCGACGGCACGCCTACGACTACGGCGTGATCCACCTCAGGACGGACACGATGGTCACTGAGGCGCACTCTCCCGAGGCGGGCGGCACACTGGGCGGCTGACCCACCCGGCCGACAGCTGAGACGGTGCCCCTGGATGCGCGTGTGCGCCCCCAGGGGCACCGGCGTGCGACCCCTTCGCGCCCCGCTTGGTCACCGCAGTGTCGGTCGGACATGGAATCATGGCGGCAACGGCTCAACGGATGGGCTGTTGCCTCGGGTTGGCCATGGCACCACACACCAGGCCACAGCCTCAGGGGGAGGACAACGATGGCGGACAGCTTCGGACCGATGCGGGACGAGGATGCCGACGGTGGCGTCGTCGGCATGGGCCCGGACGCGGGCACTGCGCGCAAGGAGCCGATCAGAGTCCTTGTCGTGGACGACCACGCCCTCTTCCGCCGCGGCCTGGAGATCGTGCTCGCCGCCGAGGAGGACATCCAGGTGGTCGGCGAGGCGGGTGACGGTGCCGAGGCCGTGGACAAGGCCGCCGATCTGCTGCCCGACATCGTGCTGATGGACGTACGGATGCCCAAGCGCGGCGGGATCGAGGCGTGCACCTCCATCAAGGAGGTCGCTCCCAGTGCCAAGATCATCATGCTGACGATAAGCGACGAGGAGGCCGACCTCTACGAGGCGATCAAGGCGGGCGCGACCGGCTACTTGCTCAAGGAGATCTCCACGGACGAGGTGGCCACCGCCATCCGCGCCGTGGCCGACGGCCAGTCGCAGATCAGTCCGTCCATGGCGTCCAAGCTGCTCACCGAGTTCAAGTCGATGATCCAGCGGACCGACGAGCGCCGCCTCGTCCCCGCACCCCGGCTGACCGACCGTGAGCTGGAGGTCCTCAAGCTCGTCGCCACAGGGATGAACAACCGGGACATCGCCAAGGAGCTGTTCATCTCCGAGAACACCGTGAAGAACCACGTGCGCAACATTTTGGAGAAGCTCCAGCTGCACTCCAGGATGGAGGCGGTGGTGTACGCGATGCGGGAGAAGATCCTCGAGATCCGCTGACGCTCAGCCGAGCGCGCGGGCCAGCTCCCGGGCCAGGGGCTCGCGCAGCTCGGGCGCGTCCACCCGTTCCACGCGTACGTCCGTGCAGTCCACCCAGCTCGCCGCCTCGACGAGAGCCTGGGCGACCGCGGGCACGGACCTGGCGCCGTCCAGGGTGACCTGCTTGGCGACCAGGGTGCGGCCCTCGCGGGCGGGGTCCACGCGGCCGACGAGGCGGCCTCCGGCGAGCACCGGCATCGCGAAGTAGCCGTAGACCCGCTTGGGCTTGGGGACGTAGGCCTCCAGGCGGTGGATGAAGTCGAAGATCCGTTCGGTGCGGGCCCGCTCCCAGATCAGGGAGTCGAAGGGGGACAGCAGGGTGGTCCGGTGCCGGCCGCGCGGGGCTGTCGCGAGCGCCGCCGGGTCCGCCCAGGCCGGCCTGCCCCAGCCCTCGACCGTGACCGGGACCAGCCCCGAGTCCGCTATCACCGCGTCGACCTGCTCGCCCTTGAGGCGGTGGTAGTCCGCGATGTCCGCGCGCGTGCCCACGCCCAGGGACTGGCCGGCCAGACGGACCAGTCGGCGCAGGCACTCGGTGTCGTCCGGCTCGTCGTGCAGCAGCTGCTCCGGGACGGCGCGCTCGGCGAGGTCGTACACCCGCTTCCAGCCCCGGCGCTCGACGCAGACCACCTCGCCGTGCATCAGGGCGCGCTCGACGGCGACCTTGGAACCGGACCAGTCCCACCACTCACTGGTCTTCTTCGCCCCGCCCAGCTCCGTCGCCGTCAGCGGGCCCTCGGCGCGCAGCTGCTTGATGACCTGCTCGTAGACGCCGTCGGGCAGTTCGTGGTTCCAGTGCGGGCGGTTGCGGTAGGCGCGGCGGCGAAAGGCGAAGTGCGGCCACTCCTCGATGGGCAGGACGCAGGCGGCGTGCGACCAGTACTCGAAGACGTGCGTGTCGGTCCAGTAGGCGCGGTCGACGGTTTTGCGGCCGACCGCGCCCAGACGCGCGTAGGGCACGAGCTCGTGGGAACGGGCGAGGACCGAGATCGTGTCGAGCTGGACGGCGCCGAGATGACGCAGGACGCCGCGCACCCCGGCCCGCCGGTCCGGCGCGCCGAGGAAGCCCTGGGCCCGCAGGGCGATGCGGCGGGCTTCGTCCGCCGAGAGGTCGGTGGTGGGGCGCGGGAGGGAGGTCATGGCTCCGCACGATAGGGGGTGGCACTGACAACGCGGGTCGAGTCGGGCGTTCGTCCCGGTGTCGTCGTCCCCGATGTCTACGCGGGCGCCGGCAGGTAGGGCGCCGCCGACGGCAGGTCCAGGTCCGACGGCAGCAGGGAGCCCACCCAGCAGTCGCGTCGTACCCCCTTGTTGTCGAGCGCCGAGCGCAGGGTGCCCTCCAGGGTGAAGCCCACCCGTGCGGCCACCGCGCGGGAGGCCGTGTTGCCGACCTCGGCGCGCCACTCCAGGCGGTCGACGGCGAGGTGGGTGAAGGCCCAGCGGGCGGTGGCGAGAGCGGCCTCGGTCATGTAGCCGTTGCCACGGTGTTCCTTCGTGCCCCAGAAACCGATCTCGGCCTCGCCCGGCGAGCGCATCGTTATGGCGAGCGTGCCCACGAGGTCTCCTTTGGAGCCGGGGAGGAAGAGGCCGAAGGTGAACACCGAACCGTCGGCCCAGCCCTCGGGGACCGTTTCCTCGGTGAAGTTCCGCGCGTGCTCGGGAAGGTAGGGCGAGGGCAGCTGGGAGAGCCAGCGCTGCATGTCGGGGTCCTGCACGGCGGCGTACACGGCGTCGGCGTCCTCGGGGCCGAGGGCGCGCAGGAGCAGGCGGTCGGTGGTGAGTGTGGCGGGTTCCATCGGCCGATTCTCCTCGGGGGATGCGACAGGGCACCATCCTTTTGTGCCCTGAGTGAGTGGACGATCACAATTCGCGTAAATCTTCGGGGAAAGGCGGCACCATCCGCGACCCCCGGACGTTGTCCTGTGTGTAGCCCTCGCGGTGCAGTGGACGCGTGCCCTTGCGGCAGGCCCTCCCGGCTTGGCCGTGTCCTCGCATACGATGGCCGTTGCTCAGTCAGTCAAATGGAAACCGACCGTCCCAGGCCCGACCGGCAAGGAGACCAACCCCCGTGTCCGTCCTCTCGAAGATCATGCGTGCAGGCGAAGGCAAGATCCTGCGCAAGCTGCACCGCATCGCGGACCAGGTCAACTCCATCGAAGAGGATTTCATCAGCCTCTCCGACGCCGAGCTGCGTGCCCTCACCGATGAGTACAAGCAGCGGTACGCGGACGGTGAGAGCCTGGACGACCTGCTGCCCGAGGCGTTCGCCACGGTGCGCGAGGCGGCCAAGCGCGTCCTGGGCCAGCGGCACTACGACGTCCAGATGATGGGCGGCGCCGCCCTGCACATGGGCTACGTGGCCGAGATGAAGACCGGTGAGGGCAAGACCCTCGTCGGCACCCTGCCGGCGTATCTGAACGCCCTGGCCGGCGAGGGCGTCCACATCATCACGGTCAACGACTACCTGGCCGAGCGCGACTCCGAGATGATGGGCCGCGTCCACCGTTTCCTGGGGTTGAGCGTCGGCTGCATCCTGGCCAACATGACGCCGGCCCAGCGCCGCGAGCAGTACGCCTGCGACATCACCTACGGCACGAACAACGAGTTCGGCTTCGACTACCTGCGCGACAACATGGCGTGGTCCAAGGACGAACTCGTCCAGCGCGGCCACAACTTCGCCATCGTCGACGAGGTCGACTCCATCCTCGTCGACGAGGCCCGTACGCCGCTGATCATCTCCGGCCCGGCCGACCAGGCCACCAAGTGGTACGGCGACTTCGCCAAGCTGGTCAAGCGCCTCAAGCGCGGCGAGGCCGGCCAGCCGCTCAAGGGCATCGAGGAGACCGGCGACTACGACGTCGACGAGAAGAAGCGCACCGTCGCCATCCACGAGTCCGGCGTCAGCAAGGTCGAGGACTGGCTGGGCATCGACAACCTGTACGAGTCGGTGAACACCCCGCTCGTGGGCTACCTCAACAACGCCATCAAGGCCAAGGAGCTCTTCAAGCGCGACAAGGACTACGTCATCATCGACGACGAAGTCATGATCGTCGACGAGCACACCGGCCGTATCCTCGCCGGCCGCCGCTACAACGAGGGCATGCACCAGGCGATCGAGGCGAAGGAGGGCGTGCCGATCAAGGACGAGAACCAGACGCTCGCCACGATCACGCTCCAGAACTTCTTCCGCCTCTACAAGCGCCACGACCACAAGGGCAAGGAACTGCCCGGCCTGTCCGGCATGACCGGTACGGCGATGACCGAGGCGGCCGAGTTCCACCAGATCTACAAGCTCGGCGTGGTGCCCATCCCGACCAACCGGCCGATGATCCGCAAGGACCAGTCGGACCTCATCTACCGCACCGAGGTCTCCAAGTTCGAGGCGGTCGTCGACGACATCGCCGAGAAGCACGAGAAGGGCCAGCCGATCCTGGTCGGCACCACCTCGGTGGAGAAGTCCGAGTACCTCTCGCAGCAGCTCAGCAAGCGGGGCATCCAGCACGAGGTGCTCAACGCCAAGCACCATGAGCGCGAGGCGTCGATCGTCGCCCAGGCCGGCCGCAAGGGCTCGGTGACCGTGGCGACGAACATGGCCGGCCGTGGTACGGACATCAAGCTCGGCGGCAACCCCGAGGACCTCGCCGAGGCCGAGCTGCGTCAGCGTGGCCTCGACCCCGAGGAGCACATCGAGGAGTGGGCCGCGGCCCTGCCCGAGGCGCTGCGGCGCGCGGAGGAGGCGGTCAAGGCCGAGAAGGAGGAGGTCGAGAAGCTCGGCGGGCTCTATGTGCTGGGCACCGAGCGGCACGAGTCGCGTCGTATCGACAACCAGCTGCGCGGTCGTTCCGGTCGTCAGGGCGACCCCGGCGAGTCCCGCTTCTACCTCTCCCTCGGCGACGACCTGATGCGTCTGTTCAAGGCGCAGATGGTCGAGCGCGTGATGGCGATGGCGAACGTCCCGGACGACGTGCCGATCGAGAACAAGATGGTCACGCGCGCGATCGCGTCCGCCCAGTCGCAGGTCGAGCAGCAGAACTTCGAGACCCGTAAGAACGTTCTGAAGTACGACGAGGTCCTCAACCGGCAGCGCGAGGTCATCTACGGCGAGCGGCGCCGCGTCCTGGAGGGCGAGGACCTGCAGGAGCAGGTGCAGCACTTCATGAACGACACGATCGACGCCTACATCCAGGCGGAGACCGCCGAGGGCTTCCCGGAGGACTGGGACCTCGACCGGCTGTGGGGCGCCTTCAAGCAGCTGTACCCGGTGAAGGTCACCGTCGAGGAGCTGGAGGAGGCGGCCGGCGACCGCACGGGTCTGACCGCGGAGTTCATCAGCGAGTCCATCAAGGACGACATCCACGAGCAGTACGAGGAACGTGAGGCGCAGCTCGGCTCCGAGATCATGCGGGAGCTGGAGCGCCGGGTGGTGCTGTCGGTTCTGGACCGCAAGTGGCGTGAGCACCTCTACGAGATGGACTACCTCCAGGAGGGCATCGGCCTGCGCGCGATGGCGCAGAAGGACCCGTTGGTCGAGTACCAGCGCGAGGGCTTCGACATGTTCACCGCGATGATGGAGGGCATCAAGGAGGAGTCCGTCGGCTACCTGTTCAACCTGGAGGTCCAGGTGGAGCAGCAGGTCGAGGAGGTCCCGGTCGAGGACGCCAAGCCGGTGGCCGACCTGGAGAAGCGCGACGCGGTACCGGCGCAGGCGGGCGCGCGTCCGGAGATCCGGGCCAAGGGGCTCGATGCCCCCCAGCGGCGGGACCTGCACTTCTCCGCGCCGACCGTGGACGGCGAGGGCGGCATCGTCGAGGGCGAGTTCGCCACCGACGGCGGGCCCGTGCGCTCGGAGTCCGACGGCCTCACGCGCGCGGAGCGCCGCAAGCAGGCCAAGGCGGGCCGCCGCCGCAAGAAGTGACGTGACGTGCAACGGCCGGGCACCCTCGAGGGTGCCCGGCCGTTCGTTTCTCAGGGGAGTTCGTCGTCCGCGTGGGGCATGCGGGGACCGCCCAGCTCCACCGCCGTGCAGCGCCAGCGCCGGTCCCGGCCCTGCTCCAGGCGGAACGCCATCGCCCGCAGCCGGTCGCCCGCGCCGATGCGGGCGAAGGCCTCCACGGCGCCCGGGCGGGGCTCGTAGTAGCCGATGTCCCGCACGACCGGGCGTGCGCCACGGGTGCGCAGAGCGCCGCGCTCGGCAAGCCAGGCGAGTTCGTCGTACGCCCGACCCGCGGTGTGCCGGAGCATCCAGTGCACGGGCCGCTGCCCGCTGAGCACGGCGAGAAGCCGATCGGCGAACAGATCGGTGGCAACAGGCAGCGAAGCCGCCCGCAAGGCGGCCTGCGCATCCACCACGGGGACGGTGCCGCGCGCCACGGGGGCGTGGGCACCCGCCGCCGTCCGGCCCGCCGCCGTCCTGGCAGCTGTGCCCGCCGGGCCGGCTACGCCCCCTGTACGCGCCGTGCTTGCCCGCGTGACGGTGTCGCCGGTCCGGCGGGGAGTGCGGGCGTCTGCTCTGCCGGCTGCGGCACCGGTGCCGTTGGCCGGGACAGGGGCCGCTGCCCGGTCGGCTGCCGCCGGAACATTCGTGGTGCCGGCCCAGGTGCGGGTGCTTGTTCCGACGGTCGTACGGGCATCGCTCGGACGGGACGGGAGCGGAGAGCGGGCGGAGGAGGCGGAGTGGGCGAGGGTGCTGGTCGGGGTGCGTGGTGGGGAGCCGCCGGGGCGGCGGGTGTCGTGGCGGCCCGGCGGGCGGGTGCCCGGGCGGCGCTGGGCCCTGGTCATGACCTTGTTCATGAGTCCCCGTTCGGTGTGGTCGCCCGGTGCGTACCGGGCAGTAACTTTCTGCTGGGCCTCTTGTACGGGGCGAAAGCGGCGGCGGCAAGGAAGGTGCGGCGCGCGTCGCGGGACGGACGGATTCACCTATCCGTGTGATCGAGGGGTCCGCGAACCCTGGGAGAACAAGGGCGCATCGGGTGAGACGAGGGGCCCGGAGTGGACGATTCAGGGGGTGTGGCCGGGACTCGAAAGAGGGCTTGCGCACGTATCCTGAAGGCCGTCCGGGCGGCGAACCCTCCGACCACGAAAGCGGCCTGCCATGCGTGTCTACGTCCCTCTGACCCTCTCCGGTCTCGCCGAGGCGCACAAGACGGGGGAGCTCGGGGCGGAGTCGCTCCTCGCGTACGCCGTGACACCGGCCCTGCGCGAGTGGTACCTCTCCGACGACATCGAGGAGCTGGAGTACGCCGCGCTGAGCCGGGCCGCGCTCGCCTCCCTGCGGCTGCTGGCCATGGACCCGGGCGCGCCGCGGCACCGGGTCGTGGTCGCCGCGGACGTACCCGACAACACAGCGGCGGCCGACCCCGACCGCGGACTCGACCCTGCCGCGCTCGGCGAGGTGCGGGTGGCCGGCCCCGTACCGCTGGCCAAGGTGGCCGCCGTGCACGTCGACGCGGGCGACGCGGAGGCGGACGTGACCGCCGCCGCCGAGGCACTGGGGGCGGCGGACGCCGGGGACGACGACGCCCAGTTCGTCGTGGACGGCGCCGAGGACCACGAGCTGCTGTGGTACGCCACGCAGGAGATCCCCAGCCTCATCGGGCTCGGCGGCTGAAAAACCCACCGGACCCGGGTCCGCCCCCTGGCCTGCTGTTCTCCTGATTGTCAGTGGCGGCGAGTACGTTTTTGGCATGGGGAAGCAATCAGGGGCGCACATCGTCTGGGACTGGAACGGCACGCTGTTCCACGACAACGACGCGGTCATCGGAGCGACGAACGCGGCGTTCGCCGAGCTCGGCCTGGATCCGATCACACTGGAGCAGTACCGCGCGCTGTACTGCGTGCCGGTCCCGAAGTTCTACGAGCGGCTGCTGGGCCGGCTCCCCACCGAGGCCGAGTGGGACGCGATGGACGCCGTCTTCCACCGGTACTACGCCGAGCACCGCACCCGCTGCGCGCTGACCGAGGGAGCGGTGGAACTGCTCACCGGCTGGACTTCGTCCGGCCACAGCCAGTCGATCCTGAGCATGTACGGGCACGAGGACCTCGTCCCGCTGGTACAGGGCTTCGGAATCGAATCGCACTTCATACGGGTGGACGGGCGGACGGGGCCGTCCGGCGGCAGCAAGGCCGAGCACATGGTGCGGCACCTGGGCCTGCTCGCCGGGACGGTGAACCCGGCGCGCACGGTGGTCATCGGGGACGCCGCGGACGACGCGCTGGCCGCGCGGCACGCCGGGGCGCGGGCGGTGCTCTACACCGGCGGTTCGCACAGCCGGGCCAGCCTGGTGGAGGCCGGTGTGCCGGTGGTGGACACCCTCCGTGAGGCAGTCGCCGAAGCCCACCGCCTCGCGGAGTGAAAGCGGGAGGGAAAAGACGGAGGAAGGAAGGGAGAAGGGGGAAAAGAGGGGCAGAAGCAGTAAAGGGAGACAAGCGGGCATACATTGCTTTCGCCTCCGCCGCCCCTGTGCAGAACGTCAAACTTCCACCCCCCGTTTTGTACACATGCGGCTCATGACGGGCCCCCCTGGAAGAGGGATAGCCTTGGTGGCGTGATCAGCGCGATAGTCCGCGGGGGCACCGTCGCCTTCGCTGTGCGCCCGGTGAGCACGGACCACATCCGTGTCCGGGCGGCGGTCGTTGATCCCCGCGGGCGGGAAGGGGGTGCGACGGCCCCCAGGGCGCCGCGTCAACTTCGGGTACCGGTGCCATGGAGAGCAGCGTCACACCCGTCGGACGCGTCGAAGATGGCTGATATCCCCCCGCTCATCTCACCCCGAGGCATAGCGTCGGAGCGGGCCGGACACCCCGGTCCGAGGCGTCACGCCGAAAGGGCGGAGACCGTACTTCCTTCTACGTCACGCAACGGCGCGCGACAGGAGCCAGAGGACAATGCAGACCAAGCTGGACGAAGCCAAGGCCGAGCTGCTCGAGAGGGCCGCCCGGGTAGCTGAGAACAGTCCGGTCGGGGGACACCTCCCGACCGGGTCGACGGGCGAGGGCGCCCCGGACCGGGACTCCGTCCTCGCCTTCCTCCAGCGTTTCTACCTGCACACCGCCCCCGAGGACCTCACGGACCGCGACCCGGTCGACGTCTTCGGAACCGCCTACTCCCACTACCGTCTGGCCGAGAACCGCCCGCAGGGCACGGCCAACGTCCGGGTCCACACCCCGACCGTCGAGGAGAACGGCTGGACCTGCACCCACTCCGTCGTCGAGGTCGTCACCGACGACATGCCCTTCCTCGTGGACTCCGTGACGAACGAGCTCACCCGGCAGGGACGGGGCATCCACGTCGTCGTCCACCCGCAGTTCGTGGTGCGCCGGGACGTCACCGGCAAGCTCATCGAGGTGCTGCCCACCGCGTCGCCCGGCGAGCCGCTGCCGCACGACGCGCTCACCGAGTCCTGGATCCACGTCGAGATCGACCGCGAGACCGACCGCGCCGACCTCAAGCAGATCACCGCCGACCTGCTGCGCGTGCTGTCCGACGTCCGCGAGGCCGTCGAGGACTGGGAGAAGATGCGCGAGGCGGCGATCCGGCTCGCCGAGGGGCTGCCCGGCGAGTCCGTGCCCGACGACCTGCACCCGCGGGAGGTCGAGGAGGCCCGCGAGCTGCTGCGCTGGCTGTCCGACGACCACTTCACCTTCCTCGGCTACCGCGAGTACCAGCTGCGCGGCGACGACTCCCTGGCCGCCGTGCCCGGCACCGGTCTGGGCATACTGCGCGCGGACCCGCCGCACGCCGGCGACGACAGCCACCCGGTCAGCCCGTCCTTCGAGCGGCTGCCCGCCGACGCCCGCGCCAAGGCGCGCGAGCACAGGCTGCTGGTGCTGACCAAGGCCAACAGCCGGGCCACCGTCCACCGGCCCTCCTACCTGGACTACATCGGCGTCAAGAAGTTCAACGACAAGGGCGAGGTCGTCGGCGAGCGCCGTTTCCTCGGCCTGTTCTCGTCCGCCGCCTACACCGAGTCGGTGCGCCGGGTCCCGGTCATCCGGCGCAAGGTCGACGAGGTCCTCGAGCTCGCCGGCTTCTCGCCCAACAGCCACGACGGGCGCGACCTGCTGCAGATCCTCGAGACCTACCCGCGCGACGAGCTCTTCCAGACCCCGGTCGGCGAGCTGCAGGCGATCGCCACCTCCGTGCTGTACCTGCAGGAGCGCCGCCGGCTGCGCCTGTACCTGCGCCAGGACGAGTACGGCCGCTACTACTCGGCCCTCGTCTATCTCCCGCGCGACCGCTACACCACCGGCGTACGCCTGCGGTTCATCGACATCCTCAAGGAGGAGCTGGGCGGCACCAGCGTCGACTTCACCGCCTGGAACACCGAGTCGGTCCTCTCCCGGCTGCACTTCGTCGTCCGCGTGCCGCAGGGCACCGAGCTGCCGCAGCTGTCCGACGGCGACAAGGAGCGCATCGAGGCCCGCCTGGTCGAGGCCGCCCGCTCCTGGACGGACGCCTTCTCCGAGGCGCTGACCGCCGAGCTCGGCGAGGAGCGCGCCGCGGAGCTGCTGCGCCACTACTCGGGCGCCTTCCCCGAGGGCTACAAGGCCGACCACACCCCGCGCGCCGCGGTCGCCGACCTGGTCAACCTCGAGCAGCTGAACGAGGACAGGACCTTCGTGCTCAGCCTGTACGAGCCGGTGGGCGCCGCCCCCGAGGAGCGCCGTTTCAAGATCTACCAGAAGGGCGGCTCGGTCTCCCTGTCCGCCGTCCTGCCGGTGCTGAGCCGGCTCGGCGTCGAGGTCACCGACGAGCGGCCGTACGAGCTGCGCCGCGCGGACCGCACGACGGCGTGGATCTACGACTTCGGTCTGCGCATGCCCAAGGAGGTCAGCGGCAACGGCGACTACCTGGGCGACGACGCCCGCGAGCGCTTCCAGGACGCCTTCGCCGCCGTCTGGACGGGCAAGGCGGAGAACGACGGGTTCAACGCCCTGGTGCTGTCCGCGGGGCTGACCTGGCGGCAGGCGATGGTGCTGCGCGCGTACGCCAAGTACCTGCGCCAGGCGGGCTCGACCTTCAGCCAGGACTACATGGAGGACACCCTCCGCAACAACGTCCACACCACCCGGCTGCTCCTCTCCCTGTTCGAGGCGCGGATGTCGCCGGACCGCCAGAGCGCCGGGCACGAGCTCGTGGACGCGCTGCTCGAAGAGGTCGACGCGGCCCTGGAGCAGGTCGCCTCCCTCGACGAGGACCGGATCCTGCGGGCCTACCTCACCGTCATCAAGGCGACCCTGCGCACCAACTTCTTCCAGCGGGCGCAGGACGGCCGGCCTCACGGGTACGTCTCCATGAAGTTCGACCCGCAGGCCATGCCGGACCTGCCGGCGCCGCGCCCGGCGTACGAGATCTGGGTGTACTCGCCGCGTGTGGAGGGCGTGCACCTGCGCTTCGGCAAGGTCGCCCGGGGCGGCCTGCGCTGGTCCGACCGGCGCGAGGACTTCCGTACCGAGATCCTCGGCCTGGTCAAGGCGCAGATGGTGAAGAACACCGTCATCGTGCCGGTCGGCGCCAAGGGCGGCTTCGTCGCCAAGCAGCTGCCCGACCCGAGCGTGGACCGGGACGCGTGGATGGCGGAGGGCGTCGCCAGCTACAAGACGTTCATCTCGGCACTGCTCGACATCACCGACAACATGGTCGCCGGCGAGGTCGTGCCCCCGCGGGACGTCGTACGGCACGACGGCGACGACACCTACCTGGTGGTCGCGGCCGACAAGGGAACGGCGCGGTTCTCGGACATCGCCAACGAGGTCGCCCAGTCGTACGACTTCTGGCTCGGTGACGCCTTCGCCTCCGGCGGCTCGGCGGGCTACGACCACAAGGGCATGGGCATCACCGCCCGCGGCGCCTGGGAGTCGGTCAAGCGACACTTCCGGGAGCTGGGCGTGGACACCCAGACCCAGGACTTCACGGTCGTCGGCATCGGTGACATGTCCGGTGACGTGTTCGGCAACGGCATGCTGCTGAGCGAGCACATCCGGCTGGTCGCCGCCTTCGACCACCGGCACATCTTCATCGACCCCAACCCGGACGCGGCCGTCTCCTACGCCGAGCGCCGCCGCCTGTTCGAGCTGCCGCGCTCCTCGTGGGCCGACTACAACACCGAGCTGCTCTCGGCCGGCGGCGGGGTGTTCCCCCGTACGGCCAAGTCGATCCCCGTCAACGCGCACATCCGCGAGGCCCTCGGCATCGAGCCCGGCGTCACCAAGCTGACCCCGGCCGACCTGATGCGGGCGGTCCTCAAGGCCCCGGTGGACCTGTTGTGGAACGGCGGCATCGGTACGTACGTCAAGGCGTCCACCGAGTCCCACGCCGACGTCGGTGACAAGGCCAACGACGCCATCCGCGTCGACGGCCGCGACCTGCGGGTCCAGGTCGTCGGCGAGGGCGGCAACCTGGGCTTCACCCAGCTGGGCCGGATCGAGTGCGCGATGCAGGGCGTCCGGAACAACACCGACGCCATCGACAACAGCGCCGGCGTGGACACCTCCGACCACGAGGTGAACATCAAGGTCCTGCTCAACGGCCTGGTCGCGGACGGCGACATGACCGTCAAGCAGCGCAACAAGCTGCTCGCCGAGATGACCGACGAGGTCGGCTCCCTGGTGCTGCGCACCAACTACGCGCAGAACACGGCGATCGCCAACGCGCTCGCCCAGTCCAAGGACATGCTCCACGCCCAGCAGCGCTTCATGAAGCACCTGGTGCGCGAGGGCCACCTGGACCGGGCGCTGGAGTTCCTGCCCACCGACCGCCAGATCCGCGAGCGGCTGAGCGCCGGACGCGGCCTGACCAGCCCGGAGACGGCCGTCCTGCTGGCGTACACGAAGATCACGGTCGCCGAGGAACTGCTGCGCACCTCGCTGCCGGACGACCCGTACCTGCGCGGTCTGCTGCACACCTACTTCCCGACCCCGCTGCGCGAGCAGTTCGGCGAGCGGATCGACAACCACCCGCTGCGCCGCGAGATCACCACGACCGTCCTGGTCAACGACACGGTCAACACGGGCGGTACGACCTATCTGCACCGCATGCGGGAGGAGACCGGGGCGTCGCTGGAGGAGATCGTCCGGGCGCAGACGGTGGCCCGCGCCATCTTCCGGTCGGCGCCGGTGTGGGACGCGGTCGAGGCGCTGGACAACAAGGTCCAGGCCGACGTCCAGACCCGTATCCGGCTGCACTCGCGCCGCCTGGTCGAGCGCGGCACGCGCTGGCTGCTGAACAACCGGCCGCAGCCGCTGGAGCTCGGCGAGACCATCGAGTTCTTCGCCGACCGGGTCGGACAGGTCTGGGCGGCACTGCCCAAGCTGCTCAAGGGCGCGGACCTGGAGTGGTACCAGCAGGTCTACGACGAGCTGTCCGGCGCCGGCGTCCCGGACGAGCTGGCCACGCGGGTGGCAGGGTTCTCCTCCGCCTTCCCGGCGCTCGACATCGTCTCGGTGGCCGACCGCATGGGCAAGGACGCGATGGACGTCGCCGAGGTGTACTACGACCTCGCCGACCGCCTGAACATCACCCAGCTGATGGACCGCATCATCGAGCTGCCGCGCGCCGACCGGTGGCAGTCCATGGCCCGTGCGGCGATCCGCGAGGACCTGTACGCGGCGCACGCGGCCCTGACCGCGGACGTCCTGGCCGTGGGCAACGGCTCCTCCACGCCGGAACAGCGGTTCAAGGTGTGGGAGCAGAAGAACGCGGCGATTCTCTCCCGGGCGCGTGCCACGCTCGAGGAGATCCACGGATCGGACGCGTTCGACCTCGCCAACCTGTCGGTGGCGATGCGGACGATGCGCACGCTGCTGCGCACGCACTCATAGCGAGCCTGGGCAGTACGTCGAGGGCGCCCCGGACCGGCGGGTCCGGGGCGCCCTCATGTCCTTGAGCATCCGCAAGTGTCCTTGAGCGGGATCGTCCGGGACATTTGGATAAAGTTGCCGCGTGACTGCGATCCTCCTGGTCGATGCGCACGGCGCCGACTGAGGCGCCTCCCGCGGGCAGAGCCGCCCCCCGGCCGGCGGTCACCCCGGGGCGGGCCGTCGCGCCCCGCGCGACGGCCGCACTCCTCGTCGCCCTGCTGTTATGGGTGATCGTCCGGCTGCCCTGGGCCGGCGATCTCGGCATGCACGCGGCGACCATCGAGCGGCTGCGTCACAGCCTGCTCCACCCCGGCAACCCGCTCGTCGACGCGGACACCCCGAGCCCGTACTACTCGCCGTGGATGCTGCTGCTCGGCTGCGTCGCCCGAGCGACCGGGCTGTCGGTCTTCGTCGTCCTGCGGTTCGCCGCGCTCGCCGGGCTCGCGCTGCTGGTGACGGGCGTACGGCGGTACGTCAGGACGCTGAGCGCACACCGGGCGGCGCCCGCCCTGGCCGCCCTGAGTCTCGTCCTGCTCTGGGGAACGGCCGTCATCAACTGGAGCGGCTTCCTCTCCCTGAACTCCCTCGCGCTGACGGTGTCGTACCCCAGCGTGTTCGCCCTCGGCCTCTCCTTCCACCACTGGGCGTGGCTCACCCGGGCGCTGCGCGCGCCCGCCGGATGGCAGACCTGGCCGGGGCTCGGGGCGCTGTGGGCGGCGATCCTGCTCTGCCACCAGTTCACCGGGCTTGTAGCCACCCTGGGCGGCCTGGCCGCGGTGCTCTCCGCCCGGCCCCCGCGGGCGCTGTGGCCGCGGCTCGCCGCCTCGGCGGCGCCGGGCCTGCTGCTGCTGTGGCTGTGGCCGTACTACGACTTCTTCGCCCTGCTCTCGGTCGACGGCGACCTGGAGGAGGTGCACCGGGCCCTCTACGAGCACTTCCTGGGCCGCTACTGGCTGGCCCTGCTCGGGGTGGCCGCCCTGGCCCTGCGGTGGCGGCGCGACCGGCGGGACCCCCTGGTGATCTTCTTCCTGCTGGGTGCGCTGATGTGTGCGGCGGGCTTCGCGGACGGCCACTACTCCTGGGGCCGCGCCCTGCCCGCCGCCCTGATCCCGGCTCAGCTCGCCGCCGCGCTCGAGGTGGTCCAGGGCGGCCGGCGGGCCGTACGGATCCGCTGGGCGTGGGCGCTGGCCGGAGCGCTGGCCGTGGGCGCGTGGGCCCAGGCCGGGATGCTCGGATACGTCGCCGGACGCGCAGCGCTGCCGGACGTGCTCGCGGTCGACTACACCCCGCCGTGGGCCGGGTACGACTGGATCACCCCGTATGTGGAGTACGGGGACGTGGTCATGGCCCGGGACCTCCCCTCCCAGCTGATCCCGGCCTACGGCCCCTACACCGTCGCCCCCGGTTACCCGGACTTCTTCCTGACGGACGAGTTCCAGCGCGAGCTGGCGGTGCAGCGCTACTACACACGTGGCACGCCGGCCGTCGCGCGCGGGGAGATCCTGCGTGAGTACGGGGTGCGCTGGGTCCTGGACGGGCGCGGCCCCCGGCACGACCCGGGCCTGCGGGCGGTGGCGCACGGCCCGGACGGCGAGGTGCTGTACGCCGTGGTGCCGTGACTCCTTCCCGGCCGGCTATTTCCTGGCGCGCTTGTCGGCACCGCTGGTGAAGGCCTCGTACGCCTCCAGGACCTCCTCGGTCGGCCCGTCCATGCGGAGTTCCCCGCGCTCCAGCCACAGCACGCGCTCGCAGGTGTCGCGGATCGACTTGTTGTTGTGGCTGACCAGGAAGACCGTGCCGGCCTCCTTGCGCAGCTCCCGGATGCGTTCCTCGGAGCGCTGCTGGAACTTGCGGTCGCCGGTGGCCAGCGCCTCGTCGATCAGCAGGACGTCGTGGTCCTTGGCGGCGGCGATGGAGAAGCGCAGCCGGGCCGCCATGCCGGAGGAGTAGGTGCGCATCGGCAGCGTGATGAAGTCGCCCTTCTCGTTGATGCCGGAGAAGTCGACGATCTCCTGGTAGCGCGACTTGATCTCCTCGCGGGACATGCCCATGGCCAGGCCGCCGAGGTGGACGTTGCGCTCGCCGGTCAGGTCGTTCATCAGCGCCGCGTTCACGCCGAGGAGGGAGGGCTGGCCGTCGGTGTAGATCTTGCCGCTCTCCACCGGCAGCAGGCCCGCGACGGCCTTGAGCAGGGTGGACTTCCCGGAGCCGTTGGTGCCGATCAGGCCGATCGCCTCGCCCTTGTAGGCGACGAACGAGACCTTCTTCACCGCGTGAACCCGGCGTACGCCGGCGGCCTTCTCGGCCTTCTGGCGGCGCAGGATGCGGTTGAGGGCGGCGGTCGCGCTGCCGCGGCCGGAACCGGTGCCGTTGACCCGGTAGACGATGTCGACCTTGTCGGCGATGACGGTGGGGACGGGTTCGGTGTTCTCAGCCACGGCCGTACGTCTCCTCAGCCTTCCAGAAGTAGATGAACCCGCCGACACCGGCGAGCAGCGCCCAGCCCAGCGCCAACGCCCACACGTGGTGCGGGAGCTGGTTCGCCTTGAAGCTGTCGATCAGCGCGAAGCGCATCAGGTCGATGTAGACGGCGGCCGGGTTTGACTCCAGCAGCACCTTCACCACGTGCGGCATATTGGTGTGCTTGAGCGTCTTGTCGATGCTCCACATGACGCCGGAGACGTACATCCAGGTGCGCAGGACGAACGGCATCAGCTGTGCGATGTCCGGCGTCTTCGCGCCCATCCGGGCCATGAGCATCGAGACACCGGCGTTGAACACGAACTGCAGCGCCAGCACCGGGAAGGCCAGCACCCACGACACGCCGGGCGTCATGCCGAAGCAGAGCAGGATCACCACGAGGGCGGCCATCGAGAACAGCAGCTGCTGGAGCTGCTGCAGCGCGAACGAGACCGGCAGCGCGGCCCGCGGGAAGTGCAGGGCCCGCACCAGGCCGAGGTTGCCGGAGATCGCGCGGGTGCCGGACATGATCGAGTTCTGCGTGAACGTCCAGACGAACACCCCCGTCACCAGGAACGGGATGTAGTCGGCCACACCGCGGCTGGTGCCCAGCAGGACGCCGAAGATGAAGTAGTACACCGCCGCGTTCAGCAGCGGGGTGGCCACCTGCCAGATCTGGCCGAGCTTCGCCTCGCTGTACTGGGCGGTGAGCTTGGCCGTGGCGAAGGCGCTGATGAAGTGGCGTCGCGCCCACAGCCGGCGCACGTACTCCGGCAGGGAGGGGCGGGCGCCGCTGACGGACAGGCCGTGGCGGGCGGCGAGCGCCGCGAGGTCGTCCTCGGCCGGGGCCGGGGCGGGGGGCGGTGCGTGGAGGACCTGGCTCACATCCGTTGCTTTCGCTCGGAACGTTTTTCTTACGGCTCTCTTCACAGTTTCTTACGTCGGGACGGGACCGTATCGTCGCAACGTGAGCGTAGGGCGAAGTGACGTCGGGACGCAACCGTTTCGTCGTCACGCCCTATGCTGGGCCCATGACGACGAACGCCGAGGACTCCCGGACGCGTCCGCGCCGCCGCGCCCCCGCCGGGGCGGCCGTACTGCGCGAGGACGTGACGGAGGCGATCCGGGCCGCGGTCTTCGAGGAACTCGCGGCCGTCGGCTACGCGCGCATGTCCATCGAGGGGATCGCGCGGCGCGCGGGCGTCGGCAAGACCGCGGTGTACCGCCGCTGGCGCTCCAAGCTGCACCTGGTGCTCGACATCGTCTCGGCGCTCGCCGTGCGGGGCCTGCCCGCGCCGGACACCGGCTCCCTGGAGGCCGACCTGCGGCTGCTGTACGAGGTGACCTCCCGGGCCCTGCGCCACCCCGTGGCCTCGCAGATCATCCCGGATCTGCAGGCCGAGGCGGCCCGCAACCCGGACATCGCCGAGGCCGTGCAGAAGGCCCTGCGCGACGGCCAGGAGAGCGTGGCCAGCAGCATTCTGACGGCGGCCGAGGGCCGCGGCGAGGTCCGCCCCGGCCTGGACCGGGACCTGGCCCTGGACCTGATCTCGGGCCCGCTGTACTGGCGCGCGGTCGTCATCCGCACCCCGAAGCTCCCCAAGGGCTACCTGGACGCCCTGGCCCGGGGGACGGCGGAGGCCATCAAGGCGCTGTGAACACACCTGACGGCGGCTGAAACGCCGCTGGGCCCGCCGGAGCGGGCCCAGTGGCGGAGGACACGCGGTCAGTCGCGGGCCGCCTCCGGATGGCGGTGGGTCCAGCCCTGCCAGGCCGAGGTGATCATGTCGTGGACGTCGTGCTTGGCCTGCCAGCCGAGTTCCGTGGCGATGCGGTCGGCGGAGGCGACGACGCGGGCGGGGTCGCCGGGGCGGCGCGGGGTGACCGTCGGGGGGCTGTCGTAGCCGGTGACGGCGTTGATCGTGTCGATCATCTCGCGCACCGAGACGCCCTCGCCGCGGCCGATGTTCAGGGTGAGGTCCAGACCCGGGGAGGACAGCAGGGCGCGGGCCGTGGCCACGTGGGCCTCCGCGAGGTCCACGACGTGGATGTAGTCACGGATGCAGGTGCCGTCCGGCGTGGGGTAGTCGTCGCCGAAGATGCGCGGGGGCGCCTTCTCGGTCAGCCGCTCGAAGACCATCGGGACCAGGTTGAACACGCCGACGTCGGCCAGCTCCGGACTCGCCGCGCCCGCCACGTTGAAGTACCGCAGGGACGCCGTGGCCAGGCCTGTCGCCCGGCCCGTGGCACGGACCAGCCACTCGCCGGCCAGTTTGGTCTCGCCGTACGGCGACATGGGCACGCACGGAGTCTCCTCCGTGACCAGGGCGTCGTCCCGCGCGGCGTACGGCATGCCGTACACGGCCGCCGAGGAGGAGAACACGAACGCCCCGACCTCGGCCGCCGTCACGGCCTCCAGCAGGACGCGCAGGCCCTCGACATTCTCCCGGTAGTAGTGCAGCGGCCGGTCCACCGACTCGCCCACCTGCTTCTTCGCGGCCAGGTGGACGACCCCGGTCACCTCGTGCCCGGCGAGCGCGCGCGCCACCCGGTCGCCGTCCAGGGTGGAGCCCACCACCAGCGGGACCCCCTGCGGGACGCGCTCGGCGATGCCGGTGGACAGGTCGTCGTACACCACCGCCCGCTCGCCCGCTTCCGTCATCGCGCGGACGACGTGCGCTCCGATGTAGCCGGCGCCGCCGGTGATCAGCCATGTCATGTGCGGGCTTCTCCTCGTCAGTTGACCCAGGACGTCGTACGGGTGCGGGAGCGCGGCCGGGGTTCCGCCCCGGCCCGTCCTCAGTGAAGCAGACGGCGGAGCCTGCCACGGAGCACCGACGTGACCCCGCTGAGCCCGGCCGCCAGGCGCAGGGAGAGCGCGCCGGAGTGCGTGGCGTAGGGCTGGACCAGCAGGACGCCGTACCGCACGCTCGGCACGGCACGGCGGCGCAGCAGACCGGCGCCCGCGCGGGCGTGCGCCGTCGCCTCGCGGCTCGTGCCGCCGGCGAAGCACACCCGCACGCGCAGGTCCCAGGTGCCGGCGCCGAGCCCCGCGAGGTCCACGACCGCCTCGGCCGACCAGGTGCCGGCGGTGGCGGGCGTGAGGGGGACGGTGGCGCGCTGGGCCGTGCGGCCCGCCTCCCGGTGCCGCCACTCCAGCTCCAGGGTCCTGGGGCCGGCGGGAGCCACCCCGCCGTACAGCTCGTGCAGGCGCAGCCGCAGCAGGCTGCCACGCGCGCGTGGGCGCAGTTCCGCGTCCACGGCGAGGGGCAGGAGATGTGCCGGCCGGGTCAGGTAGGGCTCCAGCGTGATCTGGGGCAGGTCCTCCGCCCAGACCGGCGTGCCGTCCTTGTCCCGCGCGTACGGCGGGCACAGCCGGGCCGGGCGGGCGGCGAGCTCCTTCAGGCGCGGCAGGTCGCGCGGTTCGGGCGAGGCCAGGATCACCCGTGCGAGGAGGCGGCCGGGGGCCGTCGGGTTGACCCCCAGGTCGGCCGCGTCGTACTCGCCGAGGTACGCGCGGGTGTGCGTCCACCACGCGCGCCGGTACTCCGCGTCGCGCAGGCCCAGCTCGCGCGCGTACATGCGCAGTTCGTGGTCGAGGAACTTGGCTCGCGCGGCTCGCGCGAGCTCCTTCTGGCCGGCGTTCAGCAGGATCTCGTACGCCGTCCGGCTCGCCTCGATGCGCTCTTGCCAGTTGTCGATGGTCGCGCGGTCCAGCGAGATCGACAGGTTTTCGGCGGACCGGCGCACGTTCCACACGTACACCCGGTCCGGGACGAGGGCGATGCGCGGTCCGGCGGCCAGCACGCGCGCGGTGAACACGAAGTCCTCGTAGCGGAAGCGGCCCTCGGGGAAGCGGATGGCGTGCTCGCGCAGGAAGTCGGTGCGGTACAGCTTGTTGACGCACAGGGTGTCGTGCACGAGGCGGGGGAGCCGGGCGGGGCGCGTGAGGACGGCGCTCTCCTTGTAGAGCTGCTCCTGCCACGGCACCTCGCGCCCGGAGGGCAGCTCACGGCGCACGCACAGACCGCTCGCGACCTCCGCGTGCTCCTCCCGTGCGGCGCCGAGCAGCGCGTCCACGGCGCCCGGGGGCAGTACGTCGTCACTGTCGAGGAACATCACGTACGGCGACGTCACCGCGTCGAGGCCGGTGTTGCGCGGGGTGCCGCAGCCGCCGCTGTTCTCCTCGTGCCGGACCACCCGCACTCTCGGATCGGATTCGGCGAGGCGGCCGAGCAGCTCGAAGGTGCCGTCCGTCGAACAGTCGTCGACGGCGACGACCTCGCTGACGGCGGGTCCCTGCGCGAGTGCCGAGCGCACGGCGTCGGCTATGTGGGCGACATCGTTGTAGCCGATCACGACGACGCCGACCTGGGGGGTCTGGTGCGGGTGCATGGAATCCACGGCCGGGAATAGTAGGTGCGGTCGGTAAATCTCCGATTAAGAAGGACTTGGTGTCCCGTGCGGAAGAGGGTGAGACTCGGACTCGGGTTCCCCGTTCAGCCTGATCAATTTCGTCGAGCGCCACAGTTGGCCGAGAGACAGTACCGCGACGGCGGCGAGCAGACCGTCGCGGACGGGCGTGAGGGCACGGCCTGTCCCTGTGCACGCCGCGACCTGGTGGCAGAGCGTGGGGCAGGCGATGACGCTGACCAGACTCGCGAGTGCGACCAGCGCGACCAGCGCGGCCGCGGGGCGCTGTGCGGTCTGCCGTGATGTCGGACACACCGCGGACGCGCCCAGCGGCCAGACCATGTGTCGCGCTCTGATCACCCGGCTGGTGACGGTGAACAGCGGTACGGCGCTCAGCGCGGCGTCGTACGGTGTGGCCCCGTCCAGAGCCGGGCGCGGGCCCGCCACAGCAGCACCGCGCCGGCGATGGCCGGCAGGGCCAGTGACAGGTGGGCGAGGGTGAGCGCCGCGGAGGACTGGGAGTACGTCGGCCAGGGCGGCAGCGCTGGCGACAGCAGCACCACTCCCGTGCCCGGCGGGTACTGCCACACCGTGTCGTGCGCCGGGAAGGCGCCGTGGGACAGCACGACGTACCGGTGCTGGTACAGCTTCCACACCTCACGCGCCACCGGCAGCCGGCGGTCTGGCGGCCCACCGTCGTCACGGGCGCCCGTCCTCCACTGCCGGGTGTCCCGTGGTCGTCGTGCGGGGCTTGCCGGTCCGGTGTCGTCGGCCGTCCGGCGGTCCCGCTGGCCGGCGGTCTGGCGGCCCGCGTCACTCGCAGCCCGGTGTCTCCTCCAGCGCCGCCGTGTCGAGGGCCGTCGTGAGGTGGTCGAGGCGGGTGTGGAGGTCGCGGACCTCCTCGAGGGTGAGACCGGTGGCCGACACGATGCGGCGGGGTATCCGGAGCGCGCGGGCGCGCAGTGCCGTGCCCTGTTCGGTCGGGCGGACCTCCACCGAGCGCTCGTCGCGCGTGCTGCGCTCGCGGCGTACCAGACCGGCCGCTTCCAGGCGCTTGAGCAACGGGGACAGGGTGCCGGAGTCGAGGCGGAGGTGTTCGCCGAGCTTCTTCACAGGGGTCTCGCCGCGCTCCCACAGGACCAGCATCACCAGGTACTGCGGGTAGGTCAGTCCGAGTTCCTTGAGGACCACGCGGTAGACGCCGTTGAAGGCACGCGAGGCGGCGTGCAGCGAGAAGCAGATCTGGCGGTCCAGGCGCAGCCATTCCGCGTCCTGCGCGGCGGCGCCCTGCGGAACCTCGGTAGTCATGCCGTCAGGATAGCTCTGGTGCACTATTTAGTTGTGCGCAATTGAATTGCGTGCTGTACTGGTGCCCAGGCAGCCGCACGACTCCTCGAGAGGGATGGTTTTCCATGGACACGCTCTACACCGCCGTCGCCACCGCCACCCACGGCCGCGAGGGCCGCGCCGTCAGCTCCGACGGCCGCCTCGACCTGCAGCTGGCCCTCCCGGTGGAGATGGGCGGCAACGGGCAGGGCACCAACCCCGAGCAGCTGTTCGCCGCCGGCTACGCCGCCTGCTTCGCCAGCGCCCTCGGCCTCGTCGGCCGCCGGGCCGAGGTGGACGTCGGCGACGCCGCGGTCACCGGCGAGGTCGGCATCGGCAAGCAGGGCGAGGGCTTCGCGCTCGCCGTCACCCTGCGCATCGAGCTGCCCGACTCCGTCGACGAGGCCACCGGCCGCAAGCTGGTCGAGCAGGCCCACCAGGTCTGCCCGTACTCCAACGCCACCCGGGGCAACATCCCGGTCGAACTCGTCATCGAGTGACCGGGCTCAGCCCTGCCTCCTCACTCGTCGCCCGCGGGCCCGGTACGCCCACCGCCACCCGGCCCGCCGCGCCCTCCAGCAGCAGCGGCACTCCCACCACCGGCAGCAGCCAGGCGAGCACGATCAGCCGTTCGCCCCACACGGTGATGTCGGGATGCGCCGCCTGCGTGAGGATCCCGGTGAAGGCGGCCGCCACTGCACACAGGCCGAACGCCCGCTGCCGCCGCAGCGCACCCCACGCGCCCGCGGCGAGCAGTGCCGCGAACAGCGGCTGCCACAGCTGCCGGCGCAGCCACTCCAGCCAGAAGTTCGCCTCCAGGTGCGGCAGCTCCCGCCAGGGACGGGCGAGGTCGGGCCGGGCGTAGTGGCCGGTGAGCAGGTCCTGCAGGCTGTCGCTCCCGGTCGGATAGCGCAGTGCCCGGGCCAGCAGCACCGTGCCGACCACGGCACAGCACGCCACCGCCGTGACCGCCAGGACCCCGCGCCCCACCGGCCGCCGCCGCGTCCACCGCCGTACGGCGATCAGCGCGCCCGCGGCGGCCAGGCACAGCCCCAGGAACAGCGCCTGGGAGTGCTTGACCGTGAACAGCGCGAGCAGCGAGCCCGCGACCAGAGCGGTCCCGGCCCGCCCGCGCCCCTCCAGCGCCAGCGAGCAGCCCCACAGCGCCGCCAGGGTCAGCGCCAGCATCAGGCCCTCGGCCATCGGCCGCATGGCCGTGGTGCCGCACGGCAGCACGTAGTAGAGGCCCTGGCCGGTCAGCGCCAGGGGCACGGGCACCCGGCGGCTGCGCAGCAGCAGATGGACGAGGACACCGCCGGCGACCGTGACGACGACACTCGCCGCCCACATCCCCCACGTCGCGCCGAACACCGTGATGAACGGGATCAGGAACACCGGATAGCCCGGCCGCACCTCGAAGATCCGCATGAAGCGCGCCGACGTGAACGGCAGGGTGTGCCCGCCGGTCTGCCCGGCGCGCAGCCGCGCGTCCACCTCGCGCCACAGCTCGGCCCGGCACTCCTTCGCCACCCGCGCCGCCGGGCTCGGCTCGTGGAAGCGCAGCACGTCCACGCTCTGCCCGCGGCGCGCGCGGGCCGCCTCGCCGGCGCACACGTAGTCGATGGTGACGGCCGCCGCCTCCCGCTTGCTCTCGCCGCGCAGGCTCAGCGCGTACGACAGGTAGTTCTTGGTGTCGGGGGTGTCCCGGCCGGTGACGGTGGAGAGCTGGAGCAGCGCGAACAGCGCGGCCAGGACCAGTACCCACGTGCGGGGCCGCCAGGAACGCCACCCGGGCGTACGCGCCCTCATGACGGCGCCAGCAGGTCGTGGCCCGAGGCCTGTGCGGGCAGCTGGGCGACCGCCCCGGTCGGCGCGGGTGCCGACGGCTCCGGTGCCCAGTCCTCCTCGCCGAGGATCAGGGTCCGTACCACCCGCTCGGCCGCCCAGCCGTCGTCGAACTCGCAGAACCGCGCCCGGAAGCCGGTCCGCAGCCGCGCCGACTCGGTGTCCCGCCAGCTCCCGGACGCGAACAGCCACGCCAACTCCCGGTAGGACCGCGACACATGGCCCGGCGGATCGGCGGTGATGTCGAAGTACGCGCCCCGGCTCGCCGTGTACGCCTCCCAGTCGTCGGCGTGCACCACGATCGGCCGGTCCAGGTTGGCGTAGTCGAACATGATCGACGAGTAGTCGGTGACCAGCACGTCGGCGGCGAGCATGACCTCCTCCACGTGCGGCTCGTCGGTCGCGTCGACCAGCACCCCGCGCCGGTGCAGCTCGGCCAGGCCCATCCCGCGCGCCGGACCGGCCCCCGGCGACGGGTGCAGCCGTACGACGAGGGTGTGGCCCTCGCCGAGGTCCGCGGCGAACCGGGCCAGGTCGACGCGCTCGACGTATCCGCCGCGCCGGTACTCACGGCGCGTCGGCGCGTACAGCACCACCGTGTGCTCCGGTGGGATGCCCCACCGGGCGCGTACGGCGGCGCCCGCGCCGGGCCGGGCACCCACGAGCACGTCGTTGCGGGGGCTGCCGGTGCGCGCGGAGGTGAACCGGCAGGGATAGGCCCGCTCCCACACCAGCTCGGAGTGGCGGTTGGCGACCAGGCTGTAGTCCCAGCGGTCCGCGCGGCACAGCATCCGCGGAACGTCGACGCCGTGCCGGGCGCCGGGCTTGCCCAGCAGGTCGGCCGCCATGTACTTCAGCGGGGTGCCCAGGTGGGTGTGGATGTGGACGCTGCCGGGCCGCTTGGGCAGGGCGGCGGGCCAGTTGACGTTGTTGACGAAGAACGCGGCGCGCGCGGCGAGCTGCCGGTGGCGCAGGGTGCCGGGCAGGACGTACTCCACGTCCTGCGGCAGCAGCGCGGCCTGCTCCCGGTCCTTGACCACCCACACCCCGCGCAGATGCGGCGCGACCTCCCGCGCCTTGCGGTGGATCGCCGCCGGGTCACCGAGCATCCCCCGGTGCGAGAACGCCGAGTACAGGACGAGGTCGGGGTCCAGCGGGCGGCGGGCGTGCAGCGCGGCCCAGCCGCCCTTGACCCGTCCGGCCGCGGCCCGGCGGACCCGCAGCGCGCGGCGCCCGAGCTCCCGGCCGGCCCTCCCGGACTGGCGCCTGACCTGGTAGGCGGCGTAGCTGCCCTCCAGTACCCGGACCGCACCGGACGTGTCGGCGCCGGCCGGCCGGCGCGCGCGGAACACCTCGGCGGTACGGCGGAAGAACTCGGCCTTGTCCGAGGGCGGCAGCCGGTCCGGCTTGGCGAGGACGTCCAGGCAGTGCTCGCCCATCTTCCGGTGCAGATACGGCCGCCAACTCGCCAGCTGAGGGCGGGAGTCGAGATACGCGAAGACCCGCTCGTACTGGTCGTGGATGTCGAAGTGCTTGCGGCTGGTGGTGGACAGGATGTTGCCCCGGCGGCGCTGGCGGTAGAGCAGGCAGATCCGGTCGAGCGTGGCGATCCGGCCCGCGCTGAGCATCACTGGGAACGTCCAGGGAGTGTCCTCGTAGTAACCGGGCGGGAAGGTGAAACCGTGCTCCTCGACGAAGTCGCGCCGGTAGACCTTGTTCCACACCACCATCAACAGGTCGAGGATCTCCGGGTGTTCGGCGGCCGTGAAGGTGCCGTCCCCTGCTTCGGTCAGCACCCGGGCCAGCACGTTGCGCCGGGTCCCGCCCCACCAGTACGTGCGCGCGTAGTCGAAGACCAGCACGTCCGGGTCGCCCGTCTCGGCCAGCCGGTCGGCCATGGCGCGCAGCGCGCCCGGGGTGAGGGTGTCGTCGCTGTCGAGGAAGAACAGGAAGTCGCCGGTGGCGAGCGGCATTCCGGCGTTGCGGGCGCGGCCGAGCCCGACGTTCTCCGGCAGGTGCAGCACGCGCACGCGTGGGTCGCGGCCGGCGTACTCGTCGAGGATCGCGCCGCAGCCGTCCGGGGAGCGGTCGTCGACGGCGATCACCTCGAAGTCCCGGAAGGACTGCGCCAGTACGGAGTCCAGGCACTCGCGCAGGAAGCCCTGCACCTTGTAGCAGGGGACGATGACGCTGAAGCGGGGCAAGGCTCTTGTCAGCTCCTTACGAGGGTGGCGGCGGGGGCCGGGACGCGCTCGGCGAGCGGGATCACGGGCGGGAGCTGCTCGGGCGGCTCGCCGAGGAACACCCGGCGTACGACCCGCTCGGCGGCCCGTCCGTCGTCGAACTGGCAGAACCGCTCACGGAAGCGCGCCCGCAGCTCCGCCGACTTCGGGCCCGCGTACGAGCCGTCGCGGAACAGGCGTGCCAGCTCCTCAGGGGTGCGCGCGACCGGGCCGGGCGGCAACTGCATGAGGTCGAAGCAGACGCCCCGCGTCTCCCGGTAGACCTCCCAGTCGTCGGCGTGGATCACGATCGGCCGGTCCAGGTTGGCGTAGTCGAACATGATCGACGAGTAGTCGGTGATCAGCGCGTCGGCGGCCAGGCACACGTCCTCCGAGGAGCGGTGCGCGGTGACGTCGATGATCCGGCCGCCGCTGCCCGGCCCGCCCCGGTCGTAGAAGTAGTGGGCGCGCAGCAGCACGACGACGTCCTCGCCGGCCGCCGCGCAGAAGGCCTCCAGGTCCAGACCCGGCTCGAAGCCGGTGTGGTGGTCCCGGTGGGTGGGCGCGTACAGGACAGCCACCCTGCCTTCCGGCACACCCAGTTCGCGGCGGACGCGGGCCACGTCCTCGGCGCGGGCCGTGCAGTACACGTCGTTGCGCGGATAGCCGTACTCCAGGGGCTCGTACGCGCCCGGGAAGGCGCGCTCCCACATCTCGGTGGAGTGGCGGTTGGAGGAGAGGTTGTAGTCCCAGCGGTCCACGCGGCGCAGCAGCTTGGTGAAGCTGCCGGACTGGGCCGCGACCACCGGGTACGTCGACTGGTCGCAGCCCATGGTCTTCAGCGGGGTGCCGTGCTGGGTCTGCAGGTGCACGCTGCCGGGGCGTTTGACGACGGCGTCGGCGAAGTTGGCGTTGTTCACCAGGTACTTGGCGCGGGCCAGCACCTTCCAGTAGCGGTGGCTGCCGATCAGCGCGTGGTCGACGCCCTCGGGGACGGTGTGTTCCTGGCCGGGCTCCACCAGGAACACCGCGCGCAGATGCGGGGCGAGTTCACGGGCCTTGGCGTGCAGGGCGGCCGGGTTGCACGCGTAACCGCGGCCCCAGTAGGCGCAGTACACGACGAGGTTCCGGTCGAGCGGGCGGTGCAGGTGCCAGCGGTAGGCCAGGCGCGTCAGCAGGCCGCCCGCGCGGGGAAGCCGGCCGGCCACCGCCCGCAGCCGGTCCACGGCGCACAGCGCGCGAAACGCCGTGTACGCCCCCGCCGCCAGCAGCCGGTGCCGCGCGCCGGACCGGCCGCCCGGCACCCGGAACCCGGCCGGGCGGTGGCCGCGGTACACGCGGCGCGCCCGGCGGAAGAAGGCCCGGCGCCGGCGCGCGGGCAGCCGCTCCGGACGCGCGGCCGTGGCGAGAACCGTGTCGAAGAGCTGCTCGAACAGCGGTGCGAACCGTTCCGTCGGCAGTCCCTCTTCGGCGGCCCGGACGAGCACCCGCTCGGTCTGGTCGAGGAGGTCGAGCTGGTGCTCGCCCGGGAGTTCGAGCCGGCTGCCCTGCCGGCGCAGCAGATGCCGTACGACGACCCGGCGCAGCACCGCGATCCGTTCGGCGGCCACGGTCACCAGACCGCCCCAGCCGACGTCGGTGCGGTGCCCGTCGGGGAAGGCCAGGCCGTGGCCGGTCACGAAGGAGCGGCGGTAGGCCGCGCCCCACGCGGGCAGTGGGACGCCGGTCAGCCGCGGGGCCTCGGCGGGGGAGAAGGCGGGCGCCGAGACCGTGACCGGGGGCGGCCCGGCCGTGGTGACGGGCTCGCCCTCCCACCACGGCGTCCGCTCGTGCTCGAAGTACAGCACGTCGACGTCACCCGTCTCCTCCAGCCGGGCGGCCAGCGCGGTCAGCGCGCCCGGCACCAGGACGTCGTCGCCGTCGAGGAACAGCAGATACGCGCCGCTCGCCGCCCGCATCCCGGCGTTGCGCGCCGCGCCGAGGCCCGCGGACGGCGGCGAGTGCACCGGGGTGATCCGCGAGTCCCGCCGGGCGTACCCGGCGGCGACGTCGGCGGCCGGGGCGTCGGGGCCGTCGCACACCGGGATCAGCTCGAAGTCGCCGAACGACTGGGCGAGGGCCGAGTCCAGCGCCTGGGACAGCCGGCCCGCGACCCCGTGGGACGGAACGATGATGCTGAAGCGGGGCATTCTGCTCTTTTCGTCGTTGTCCGGGTTCTGCGTCACATGTCGGAGTGCGTACGGACTCCCGAAAGAGCAAACGGCGTTCAAAGCGTCCGGGTGACGGTCTGCCGGACGGCGGGTTGCGGCACGGTGGCGAACAGGAAACCGATGGGTGCCGCGCCACGAAGAAGTCGCGTCGTGAACATCGCGGAGCACACAGGGACTTGACTGCCCGCTCGGCCGTCCGGCGGCACCGGGCCGTCGCCGGCCGGCCGGAGCGCCCGGGGCGTGCGGTGCGGGCCGAGGCGGACCAGGGCGTGCCGCAGAACCTGTTGTGCGCGGACGATGACACCGAGCGAGAACTGACATCGAGTCACGACGTGGTCACGATCGCCCACTTGACAGTGTGGGCGCTCTTGCCGACTCCAGGGCCCCGGCGTAGACCAGACCGCACGGGACAGCGCTCGGACGTTCGACGAGGAACGGAGAACGGGGCAGTCATGCGCAGCACGAGCAGCACCATCCGGACACACCACACCGCCAGGACCGCCAGGACCGTCAGAACCGTCAGAACCGCCAGGACCGCCAGGACCGCCAGAACCGCGGCAGCCGTCGCCGCAGGAGCACTGGCGCTCTCCCTCACCGCGTGCGGCGGCGGAAGCAGCGACAAGAAGAGCGGCGACGACCAGAGCAGCAGCAAGGGCGCGGAAACCGCCGCCACCGTCACCCTTCCCAAGCTGAACGGCACGACGCTGGAGGTCGCCGCCGTCTGGACCGGCGGCGAGCAGGCGAACTTCAAGAAGGTCCTCGCGGAGTTCGAGAAGCGCACGGGCGCCAAGGTCACCTTCGTCCCCGCCCAGGACCCGATCATCAACTTCCTCGGTTCGAAGATCGCGGGCGGCCAGCCGCCGGACGTGGCGCTGCTCCCGCAGCCGGGCGCCATCAAGCAGGCCGTGGACAAGAAGTGGGCCAAGCCGCTGGGCCCCGAGGCCCAGGAGCAGCTCACCAAGAACTACTCGCAGGGCTGGCAGGACATCGGCAAGGTCGACGGCAAGCAGTACGGCGCCTACTACAAGGCCGCCAACAAGTCGCTGATCTGGTACAACGCGAAGGTCTTCGAGAACGCGGGCGCGAGCGAACCCAAGACCTGGAAGGACCTGCTGACGACGGCGCAGAAGGTCTACGACTCCGGTGTCACCCCGTTCTCGGTCGGCGGCGCCGACGGCTGGACGCTCACCGACTGGTTCGAGAACGTCTACCTCTCCCAGGCCGGCCCGGAGAAGTACGACCAGCTCGCCCGGCACAAGATCAAGTGGACCGACCCGTCCGTCAGGGACGCGCTCACCACGCTCGCCCAGATCTGGTCCAAGAAGGACTACGTCGCGGGCGGCCCGAACGGCGCGCTGCAGACCGAGTTCCCGGCCTCCGTCACCCAGACCTTCACCGGAGGCGACCAGCCGAAGGCCGGCATGGTCTACGAGGGCGACTTCGTGCAGGTCAACATCGGTGAGACCAAGGCCAAGGTGGGCACGGACGCGAAGGTGTTCCCGTTCCCGGCCGTGAGCGGCACCGCGCCGGTGGTCTCCGGCGGTGACGCGGCGGTGGTCCTGAAGGACTCCAAGGCGGCTCAGGCGCTGGTCACCTTCCTGGCCTCCTCGGACGCGGCGACGATCCAGGCGAAGCTCGGCGGCTACCTCTCCCCGAACAAGAACGTGCCGAACTCGGCCTACCCGAACGAGGTGCAGCGCAAGATCGCCCAGGCCCTGATCGACTCGGGCGACGACTTCCGCTTCGACATGTCCGACCAGGCCCCGCAGGCCTTCGGCGGCACGCCCGGCAAGGGCGAGTGGAAGGCCCTGCAGGACTTCCTGAAGAACCCGGGCGACGTCGCGGGCGCCCAGGCGAAGCTGGAGAAGGACGCGGCCGCGGCGTACGGCGGCGGGAGCTGATCCGGCCATGACGTCGGCCACGGCGGCGGGAGCTGATCCGGCCCCCGCCGCGCCCCGTACGCGCAAGAGCGTGACCGGCACCCGCAAGGCCGTGGCGGCCCTCTTCCTGCTGCCCGCCCTGGTGCTGCTCGGCGCGCTCGTGGTCTACCCCATCGGGTACTCGGTCGTCCGCAGCTTCTACAACGCCTCGGGCGACGGATTCGCCGGGTTCGACAACTACAAGGCCCTGTTCACCGACGACGGCATCCGCACCGCGCTGAAGAACAACGTCATCTGGGTGGTGTTCGCGCCGACGGTCGCCACCGCGCTCGGTCTGGTCTTCGCGGTGCTGACCGAACGGGTGCGCTGGGGAACGGCGTTCAAGCTGGTCGTCTTCATGCCGATGGCGATCTCCATGCTGGCGGCCGGGATCATCTTCCGGCTGGTGTACGACCAGGACCCGGACAAGGGCGTCGCCAACGCGGTGTGGGTCGGGGTGCACGACACCTTCGCCCAGTCCTCGGCGTTCCCGAAGGCGCACCCGGGCCGGAACTCGCCGCTCGAGCCGGACCAGGGCGGTTTCATCACCCCGGCCACGGTCCGTGCCGGCCAGTCGGTGACCCTTCCGCTCGTCGGCGTCGCCCCCGACCAGATGCCGAAGAGCGCGAAGAAGGCCGCGCGGGCCGAGCCGGAGCCGGGGAAGATCACTGGCACGACCTGGCAGGACTTCACCCGCGGCAAGGGCGTCGGAAAGCTCGGCGAGGTCGACGCCTCCGAGCTCGGCTACGCCGGGATGCGCATCGAGGCGGTCAAGGACGGCAAGGTGGTGGCGTCGGCGAAGGCCGCCGACGACGGCACGTTCACACTGCCCGCCAAGGCTGACGGCGCCCAGCTCCGGCTCCCGGCGAGCAACTTCAAGGCGCCGTACAACGGCGTGGACTGGCTCGGCCCGTCGCTGGTCACCCCGGCCATCATCGGGTCGTACGTGTGGATGTGGGCCGGGTTCGCGATGGTGCTGATCGCGGCCGGACTCGCGGGCGTGCCCCGGGAGCTGCTGGAGGCCGCCCGGGTCGACGGTGCCAACGAGTGGCAGGTGTTCCGGAAGGTCACGGTGCCGCTGCTGGCCCCGGTGCTCGCGGTCGTCGCGGTCACCCTGATGATCAACGTCCTGAAGATCTTCGACCTGGTCTACATCATCGCCCCGGGCTCCTCGCAGGACGACGCCAACGTGCTCGCCCTGGAGCTGTACCGCAAGGGCTTCTCCGAGGGCCGGCCGGGCATCGCCAGCGCCATCGCGGTGTTCCTGTTGCTGCTGGTCATCCCGGTGATGCTGTTCAACATGCGCAGGCTCAGGCGGGAGGTGCGGCGATGACGGCGGAAGCCGGGAGCCCGACCAGGACGGCGCCCGTCCCCGAGCCCGTGAAGGCGCGGCAGTCCCTGGGCGCGCGGCTGGTGGAGGCCGTCGGCGGCGGCGTACTGAGGGCCTTCCTGATCGTGGTGGGCCTGTTCTGGCTGGTCCCGACGATCGGTCTGCTGCTGTCGTCGCTGCGCGCGCCGCAGGACATGAGCGCGAGCGGCTGGTGGACCGTGTTCAGCAAGCCCTCGCAGCTGACCTTCGACAGCTACCAGAGGCTGCTGGAGAACAGCGACATCACCAACTCACTGGTGAACACCGTCCTGATCACGGTCCCGGCGACGGTCCTGGTGGTCGTGGTCGGCTCGCTGGCGGGCTACGCGTTCGCGTGGATGGAGTTCCCGGGCCGGGACTGGTGGTTCCTGGCCGTGGTCGGCCTGCTGGTCGTACCCGTGCAGGTGGCCCTCATCCCGATCGCCGAACTCTTCGGCAAGATCGGCCTGTTCGGCACGATCTTCGGGGTGATCCTGTTCCACACGGGCTTCGGCCTGCCCTTCGCGGTGTTCCTGCTGCGGAACTTCTTCGCCGAGATCCCCCGCGAGCTGCTGGAGGCGGCCCGCCTGGACGGCGCCGGTGAACTGCGGCTGTTCGCCCGCGTGGTGATGCCGCTCGGCGGGCCCGCGATCGCGAGCCTGGCCATCTTCCAGTTCCTGTGGGTGTGGAACGACATGCTGGTCGCGCTGGTGTTCACCAAGTCCGGTACGCAGCCGATCACGGTCGCCCTGCAGACGCAGGTACGCCAGTTCGGCAACAACATCGACGTACTGGCACCCGGCGCGTTCATCTCCATGGTGATCCCGCTTGCCGTGTTCTTCGCCTTCCAGCGGCAGTTCGTGTCCGGCGTGATGGCGGGCGCGGTCAAGTAACCGCGGCACCACGGCAAGGGCGGGCCGGCACCGGCCCGCCCCCTCGGCCGTTCAAAGCAACGAGGGAACCTCCGCCGCGGACACCTCCCGCGCCGCCCGCTCCAACGCGCTGGCCAGCAGGGCCAGGTCCGTCGGCCCGTTGCCCAGCTCCCGCACCGAGCGCCGGGTCGGCGGGTCGCCCATGCGCTGCCAGTCCAGGGGGACCACGGTCGGGCGCTGGGTCGCCGTCCGGGGGATACGGCCCGTGACGCGACCGCCCTGGAACGCCGTCACCCGGCCGTCCGCACAGGTCAGCCGCCCGCGTCCGGGTGCCGGCTCGTCCGGCCCCGAGGCCGGTGCGTCCAGCGCGGCCCGCAGCGCGGCCCGGCGCGCCGGTTCGGTCTCCGCCGTACGGCCGCCGGGCGTGGTGGCCGCGACCAGGTGGACGCCGAGCCGCTCGCCCTCCCGGGCCACCGCCTCCAGCGCGCGTATCACGGAACCGGCCGCGGGCCGCCCGGGCGAACCGAGCGCGGGCGAGACCAGGGCGTCCAGGTCGTCGACGACCACGACCAGCCGGGGCAGCGGCGGACCGGCCTCCGCCTGCCGGCGGGCCGCGCCGGGCCGCAGCCGCAGGGTGGAGCTGGGCGGGGTGTCGAGATCGGCCGCGCCGGCGCCGCCCGCGCCGGCCGATCGTGCTCCGGCCGGTCCCGCGCCGGCCCGCTCCGGAGCGGGTGTGCCGCGGGTCGTCGCCGTGCGCTGGGCGACGATACGCCCGGACACCGCGCGCCGGGTGTGCCACTCGGCGAAGTCGGACCGCCCCAGCAGCTCGGCCCGGCGCTTCAGCTCCGCGCTCAGTGACTGCGCGAACTCCCGCATACGGACCGGGTCGTTGGCGGTGAGGTGGGTGGTCACGTGCGGCACGTCCGTACAGACCCGCAGACCGTCGCCGTGGCCGCCGCCCGCGCCGTCCCGGCCGTCCACCAGCACGATGCCCAGGCGGTCGGGGCGCTCGGCGGCGGCGAGCGAGGCGACGACGGAGCGCAGCAGCTCCGTACGGCCGCTGCCCGCCGGTCCCTCGACCAGCAGGTGCGGTCCGTCGGTCACGAGGTCGGCGCAGACCGGCCCGCGCGGACCGGCGCCGAGTATCGCCCAGGCCCGCCCGCCGAGGGCCGTGGTGTCGTCGGCCGCGTCCGCCCAGCGCGCCTGCAGCGACGCCGGGGTGGCCCGGGCCAGCCCCAGCTCGTCCAGCAGCCGCGCCGACAGCGGAAGCGGCGCCGACACCCGGGCGGGGCGGTCTCCGGCGGGCCCGTCCGTCCGCAGGGGGGCCAGGGCACGTGCGAACCGCTCGGCCCACGCGGAGGACACGGCGTCGACGACTGCGACGGTGCCGGGGGCCACGGGGGTGGGAAGCGAGGGTTCCGCCGCCGGGGGCCGGCCGGCCGCGCCGGTGTTCGGTCCGTCGGCCGCCGGGTGTGCCGCGACGCGCATCAACCGCAGTGCCGTCGCCACGTCGCCGCTGAGCAGGGCCACGGCTCCGCACTCCCGGAACACCGGCGACGCCGCGCACGCCGTCTCGTAGGTGTCCGTCACCGGGGACGCGGGCGAGGCGGGCGCCGCCTCGGCGATACACACGACGTGTATCCCGGCCCGGGGCCCCTCCTGCGCCAGGCGGGCCACCGCCTCGCGCACCGCGGCGCCGCCCGGGTCGCCGTCCACGACCACCACGGTGCACGGCCCCGCGAAGCCCCCCTCGTCGGCCGGGTCGTCGTCCCGTGCCCAGGAGGGCCTGCGGGCGGCCGCGCGCGCGTCGGTCGCCCGCGGGCTGCCGGCGGCGGGAGCGGCGCTCGGGTGGTCCTCCAGGCGCCGCAGGAGTTCGTCGGTGCGGGCGGCGGCCTGTTCGCGGTCGTAGGCGAGGAGGAGGCGGCAGTCCTGTCCGTGGGCGGGGCGGACGTGGGGGAGCCAGCCGAGCCAGGACCACTCGGCGGTGCGCTCCGCCACGGGGCGGGCGCGGTCGGCGCTGAGCAGGACGATCTCGAGCGTGTCGGGGGAATGCGCCGCGGCGAGCTGGGCCAGCACCGCGCGCGCGAGCCCGGACAGGCGGGCGCGCGGTCCGGCCAGGCCCAGTGCCCCCACCTCGCGCAGGTCGGCGGTCACCGGGACCGCGGGCAGCAGCCCCGAGCCGTCGGGGGCCGGCCGGTCGGCCGTGCCGAGCCGCACCGTGAGCGCCTCGGGGTGCCCCGGTCCGCGCTCCCACAGCCGCGGTCCCGGGCCCAGTGCCGTCAGCAGCAGCGCCGCGGGGTCCGGCCAGGTCTCCGGCTGCCGTCGTGCGGCGTACGGGGTGGGCGGGTCCTGCGCGGGCGCGTCGGCGGCGGTGTCGTCGCACGGCTCGTGCCGGTCCGCCGCCTGCTCGGCGCGGCCGCCGGCCAGCCGTCGCGCCCAGGCCCCGAGCCCGCCGCGCCTGCGCAGGACCTGCGGTACGTCCGTGCCCCGCGGGGGCGTTCCCTTGCGGCCGCTCGTGCCGTCCACGGCGAAGGCTCCGGCGTGTCCGTCCGCCCCGGACCGTCCCGTGCGGGTCTCGTCGCCGGGGGCGGGCGCGGGTGCCGTGCCGTGTGGGCCGTTGTCGCTCTCGATCCGCGGTGCGTGGGCCTGTGCGGGGACCGCCGGGGGCCGGCCGGGGCCGGGCTGCCAGGTTCCCAGGGTGTGAGACGTGGGTGCTCCTCCGGGCGCCGCCATCGTGCCCGTACCGCGGGTCGTGGCCGCGCCGATCGCCTCGCCCGGTACGCGTGCGTGTGCCGCCCCCGCACCGTTGACGCCGTCCCCCACGCGCGCGTGGGCGCCGTCGGCCGCACCGGCCGGGGGCGGGACGCTGTCGGAGGTGACCCGCACATGGCCCTCACCGTCGGGTGCCGTCCGCACGCGGGCGCTCGGTCCGCCGGACGGCGTCAGGCGCAGGGCGGACTCGCCGATGCGCAGCAGCGCGCCCGGGGCGAAGCGGACCGGGCGGGGGCCGACGCGCCTGCCGTCCAGCACCGTGCCGTTGGTGGAGCCCAGGTCGGCGACCGAGACGCGGCCGTCGGGGCCGACCGTCACCGCGCAGTGCACGCGGGAGACGTCGGGGTCGTCCAGCGGGACGTCGGCGTCGGCGGAGCGGCCCACGGTGATCTGCCCGCCGTGCAGCAGATGGACCCCGCCGGCGTCCGGTCCCGCGACCACGTGCAGCTGGGTCGGGGCGTCGTCCAGTTCGGGGTGCGGCTCGGGGTCGGCGGGGGCGCCCAGGGACAGCACCGCGCCGTCGAGCAGCGGGGGCTCGCCGAGCGTGCAGCGCTGGGCGTCCAGCCGCTCCGCTCCGGCGTACAGCACCACGGGGCCCGCCCCGGGCTCCCGGCCGCCCCGCTCGGACCCCGGGCCCCCCTCACCGGCGACCGCCGCGGCCAGCGCCGACGCCACCGCGGCCAGCGCCGTACCCGCGGGAGCCGTGACCAGCACGTCGCGGCTCGCGGCGCGGCCCCGGGCCGTCGGCGGGCCCAGCGGATCTACGACGGTCAGCCGGATCTGCATCGCCGTCAGCGGTCCCTTCTGCGCGGGCGCCCGCGACCGGCGAGGGACGAAGCCGCCCCGCGGTCCCCCACCGCGGACATCCCCCACCACCGCACGAGCACGTCGGCCAGTTCTGGAAGGCATCCTCGCACCTGCCACGGACAGCGCGCCCGCCGCCCACCGGCAAGTGATCTTGATTGGTCGGCTCTGCCCCCAAAAATGCCTGACCAGTGCCCAGCGAATGTCCTCTTGGTACCCGCTTGAGATCGGTCACGTCCGTATGCGGCAACCAACCGACCGAGCCGAGCGTCTTTCCATCGAGTCCATTGAGTCCATTGAGTCCATCGAACCCATCGAACCCATCGAACATGGACGGCACCCCGTGCGTAAGTCGCCTCGGAAGGAGTCGGCGCGGACCGGGGAGGCATCGCCGACCGCGGCAGCACGACCGCCCGGCATCGCGCGGGGAGGCCCTAGAGTTGGGTCGGAACACCCGCGAGGCGCCCCGGAGGGCGCGGGAACCAGGCAAGCAAGCAACAGGGAGCGCATGACGTGCGGCCGGTAGGCAGCAAGTACTTCCTGGAGGAGCCGCTCGGACGCGGTGCCACCGGGACCGTCTGGCGAGCCCGCCAGCGTGAGACGGCGGGTGCCGAGGCGGCCGTGCCCGGTCAGCCCGGCGAGACCGTCGCGATCAAGGTCCTCAAGGAGGAGCTGGCCAACGACGCCGACATCGTGATGCGGTTCCTGCGGGAGCGGTCCGTGCTGCTCCGGCTGACCCACCCGAACATCGTGCGGGTGCGCGACCTGGTGGTCGAGGGCGATCTGCTGGCGCTGGTCATGGACCTCGTCGACGGCCCCGACCTGCACCGCTACCTGCGCGAGAACGGCCCCTTCACGCCCGTGGCCGCCGCGCTGCTCACCGCTCAGATCGCCGACGCGCTCGCCGCCAGCCACGCCGACGGGGTGGTCCACCGCGACCTGAAGCCGGCCAACGTACTGCTCAAGCAGGACGGCGGCGAGATGCACCCGATGCTGACCGACTTCGGCATCGCCCGGCTGGCCGACTCGCCCGGTCTGACCCGCACCCACGAGTTCGTCGGCACGCCCGCGTACGTCGCGCCCGAGTCGGCCGAGGGCCGCCCGCAGACCTCCGCCGTCGACATCTACGGCGCCGGCATCCTGCTGTACGAGCTGGTCACCGGCCGCCCGCCGTTCTCGGGCGGATCGGCGCTGGAGGTGCTGCACCAGCACCTGAGCGCCGATCCGCGCCGCCCGTCCACGGTTCCCGACCCGCTGTGGGCGGTCATCGAGCGCTGCCTGAGCAAGAACCCGGACGTGAGGCCCAGCGCCGAGAACCTCGCGCGCGGGCTGCGTGTCGTGGCCGAGGGCGTCGGGGTGCACGCGGGCGCCGCGCAGATCGCCGCCGCGGAGGGCGTCGCGGCGCTGCTGGCGCCCGACCCGGCGCCCGCGGCCGTGCCGGACGTGCCCGGTGCCGCCGACCCCACCCAGGTGCTGCCGCAGGGCGCGGCGTCGTACGACCCGAACGCCGCGACCAGCGTCCTGCCGCACGGCGGCGGACCGGGCGGGGTGCCCGGCGCGGCCGACCCGACCAGCGTGCTGCCCCAGCACGGCGCCGCCGATCCCACGCGCGTGATGCCGCCGATGCCCGAGGGACGGCCGGGCGCCGGTCCGCAGGGCCAGGGCCAGCAGCCCGACCAGCCGCACCCCTGGCAGTCCCAGCTGCGTGCCGCGCGTGACCGCAACGAGCAGACGCAGGTCCAGTACCTGGATCCGAGCGAGGACCCGCTGCGCCGGCGCCCCCAGCGGCAGGTGGCCCGGCCGCAGCAGCAGCCACGGCCGGCGCCGCGTCCGCAGCCTTCCCGGCCGCAGCCCGGCTACGGCCATCCGCAGCGGCAGCCTCAGCAGTACGCCCCTCAGCCCCAGCGGTACGCGCCACCCGCCCCCCAGCCGGAGCCGCGCAGGCCGGCCCGCGAGCCGCGGCCGCCGCGGCAGCGCAGCGCGAACCCGATGAGGATCCCCGGGCTCGGCTGCCTCAAGGGGTGCCTGTTCACGATCGTCATCCTGTTCGTGGCCGGGTGGCTGGTCTGGGAGCTGACTCCGCTGCAGGACTGGATCGGGACCGGCAAGGGCTACTGGGCCCAGCTGAGCGACTGGACCCAGCAGGTGTCCGACTGGATCAAGAAGCTGAGCGGCAACTGACGGCGCGTGGGCGGAGGAGTGCGCGGGCTGCCCCGCCGTCGCCTCCGCCCTCGCGAGTTTGGGTATTTGTCGACAGCCGACGGGTGATTTCCGCCTCCGCGGTGAAGGTTGGCTCGCGGGACGCGTAGTTTTATCGGCAACACGCGTCTGTAGGAGCAGTCTTGGCACGGAAGATCGGCAGCCGGTACACCGCCAACCAGATCCTGGGGCGGGGCAGCGCCGGCACGGTGTGGCTCGGCGAGGGGCCCGACGGGCCCGTCGCGATCAAGCTGCTGCGCGAGGACCTCGCGTCCGACCAGGAGCTCGTGGGCCGCTTCGTACAGGAGCGGACGGCGCTGCTGGGCCTGGAGCATCCGAACGTGGTCTCCGTACGGGACCTGGTGGTCGACGGCAACGACCTCGCCCTCGTCATGGACCTGGTCCGCGGTACGGACCTGCGCACCCGTCTGGAGCGGGAGCGGCGGCTCGCGCCCGAGGCGGCGGTGGCGATCGTGGCCGACGTGGCCGACGGGCTGGCCGCGGCGCACGCGGCGGGGATCGTGCACCGGGACGTCAAGCCGGAGAACGTGCTGCTGGACATGCAGGGGCCGCTGGGGCCCGGCGGTTCGCACCCGGCGCTGCTGACGGACTTCGGTGTGGCCAAGCTCATCGACTCGCCGAAGCGGACGCGCGCGACGAAGATCATCGGTACGCCGGACTATCTCGCACCGGAGATCGTGGAGGGGCTGCCGCCACGGGCCGCCGTGGACATCTACGCGTTGGCCACGGTGCTGTACGAGCTGCTGGCGGGCTTCACGCCGTTCGGCGGAGGGCACCCGGGCGCGGTGCTGCGCCGGCACGTCACGGAGACGGTGGCGCCGCTGCCGGGCATCCCGGACGAGCTGTGGCAGCTGATCGTGCAGTGCCTGGCGAAGGCGCCGGCCTCGCGGCTGCGGGCGTCGGAGATGGCGGCGCGGCTGCGGGAGCTGCTGCCGACGCTCGCGGGGATGCCGCCGCTGGACGTGGACGAACCGGATGCGGACCCGGTGCGGGAGCCGGGCGAGGAGACGTCCGCGCGGCCGTCCGCGGAAGCGGTCGGGGAGCGGGTACGGCGACGGGGGGCGGTCCCGCTGGTGCCCGGGGCGAAGCCGGACTCCAACCGGGACACGCACACGTCGATGCGGGTGCCGGGGCCGGACGAGCTGGCGGGGGGTGCGCGGGGGACGGCGCGGGTGCCGCGGACGGCGGGCGCGCCGCGGCCGGGCTCGGCCCGCCACCGGGCCGCGGCGCGGCGGCGCCGGCTGACGCTGGGGGGCGCGGGGGTGGTTCTCGCGGCGGTGGTGGGGGCGGGGGCGTGGTGGGCGGCGTCGGGTGACGACGCGCCTTCGCGTCCTCCGGCGGACTCGGCGCCGCCGACGCCTTGACGTCTCGGTGTCTCGGTGGGCGTCCCGGACCCGGGGCTTCGCCCCAGAGCCCGTTTCGGGGCTGCGCCCCGGCTCTGCCACCCGGCCCGCCCGTCTCGGTGGGGTGAGGGGTCCCCGCCCTGGGGCTTCGTCCCGGACCCCGGCCGGGGGCTCCGCCCCAGCCCCCGGCAGGGGGCTTCGCCCCCTGCACCTCCGTTTCCCACTCTCCCACCCGTCTCGCTGGGGGAGAGAGGTTCCGCCCCCCTGCACCGGGGCCTGGTCTGCTCCGCTCACCTCGGCCCGCCCCCGTGCTCCCGCCTCTCAAGCGGCCGAGTCGGGTGGGTGGGCGAGCGAGCCCGGGCCCCGGCGGCCGCCCACCCGGCGTTGCTCGGTCGGCGGAGCCGTTACGCTGGAGGGCGTGGCAGTCGTCGATGTATCCGAAGAGCTCAAGTCCCTCTCCTCGACCATGGAGTCGATCGAGGCCGTTCTGGACCTCGACAAGATGAGGGCAGACATCGCCGTGCTCGAGGAGCAGGCGGCCGCGCCGTCCCTGTGGGACAACCCGGACGAGGCGCAGAAGATCACCAGCAGGCTCTCCCACCTCCAGGCCGAGGTCAGGAAGGCCGAGGCCCTGCGCGGCAGGATCGACGACCTCGAGGTGCTCTTCGAGCTCGCCGAGGCCGAGGACGACCCGGACACCCGCGCCGAGGCGGAGGCCGAGCTCGCCGACGTCAAGAAGGCGCTGGACGAGATGGAGGTCCGGACGCTGCTCTCCGGCGAGTACGACGCCCGCGAGGCGCTTGTGAACATCCGCGCCGAGGCCGGTGGCGTCGACGCCGCCGACTTCGCCGAGCGGCTGCAGCGCATGTACCTGCGCTGGGCCGAGCAGCACGGCTACAAGACCGAGGTCTACGAGACGTCGTACGCCGAGGAGGCCGGCATCAAGTCGACCACCTTCGCCGTGCAGGTGCCGTACGCCTACGGCACCCTCTCCGTCGAGCAGGGCACCCACCGGCTCGTCCGGATCTCGCCCTTCGACAACCAGGGGCGCCGCCAGACCTCCTTCGCCGGCGTCGAGGTCCTGCCCGTCGTCGAGCAGTCCGACCACGTCGACATCGACGAGTCCGACCTGCGCATCGACGTCTACCGGTCCTCCGGGCCCGGCGGCCAGGGCGTCAACACCACCGACTCCGCCGTGCGGATCACCCACATCCCCACCGGCATCGTCGTCTCCTGCCAGAACGAGCGCTCGCAGATCCAGAACAAGGCCACGGCGATGAACGTCCTCCAGGCCAAGCTGCTCGAGCGGCGCCGCCAGGAGGAGCAGGCCAAGATGGACGCGCTCAAGGGCGACGGCGGCAACTCCTGGGGCAACCAGATGCGTTCGTACGTCCTGCACCCGTACCAGATGGTCAAGGACCTGCGCACCGAGTTCGAGGTCGGCAACCCCGAGGCCGTGTTCAACGGCGAGATCGACGGCTTCCTGGAGGCCGGCATTCGCTGGCGCAAGCAGCGCGAGCAGCAGAGCCAGTAAGAAGAAGCAGAGGTTTTGTCGACAAGGCAACTGCCGCTCCCGATGCGGTAGTTGCCTTTTTCCTGCCCGGCTGCGTGCGTTTTGCGTCACACTTGCGACGCCGCTCTCCGGCAAAGAGCCCGTACCTGGACATCGCGTGCGCAACGGCCTTGACGTTGCTTTGAAATGTGGGAAAGGTAAAGCGCGGCATGCGTTCTGCGGGGCGCATGTGAACCGGGGGACTTCATCGTTTCAGCTACCTCCGTCGATCACTGCCCCGAGCGCGGCCTCATTGACGATCAGCTACTGGGGGTAGCAACTACATGACAAAGAAGACGCGGATCCGTGTCGCGCGCATAGCTGCCGGCGCCGTGATCGCGGCCGGTGCCTCGCTGACCGCCGCGGGCGCCGCCTCGGCCCTGGAGATCGGCGTCAGCGCCGGTGTCGGTGGCGGTGGCGTCAAGGCGAACGTGAAGCTCGACGGCGAAGAGCCCGACCCCTGCGACATCAGCACCGGTCCGGAATGCCCCGACCCGGGTGACGGCGGTGGCAACCCGGGTGAGCCCGGTGACGGCGGTGGCAACCCGGGTGAGCCCGGTGACGGTGGCGGCAACCCGGGTGAGCCGGGCGATGGCGGTGGCAACCCGGGTGAGCCCGGTGACGGTGGCAACCCGGGTGAGCCCGGTGACGGTGGCGGCAACCCGGGTGAGCCGGGCGATGGCGGTGGCAACCCGGGTGACGGCGGCAGCACCCCCGGCAACCCCGGTGGCGGCAACCCCGGCGGTGGCGGCAGCATCCCCGACAACCCCGGCGGCGGTTCCGGCGGCGGGGGCGGCTCGGAGAACACCGGCGGCACCTCCCCCAACGGCGGCGGCAACAACGCCGTCCCGCAGGAGGAGGGCTCCTCGGCGCTCACCGACACCGGCTCCGCCTCGAACGCCACGCCCCAGGGCAACGGCAAGGAGCTCGCCGAGACCGGTGCCGCTCAGACCACGTTCCTGCTGGTCGGCGCCGCGACGATGATCGCCGGCGGCGTCGGCTTCCGTATCCTGCCGCGCCTGATGACCGGCCGCGGCGGCGCCGCCGCCTGACGGCAGCGTCAGCGGTAGCGGCAGCGGCGACCGTACGCACCGTACGTACGCCCTGAACACCGAAGGGGCCCGGAGCGGCAAGCTCCGGGCCCCTTCGCACGAATTTCGTGTGCGCGCCCTACGCCGTCTGGTGTGCCAGCAGCGCCACCGCGGCGATCAGCACCACCAGCAGCGCGATCAGCGCCGTCGGGTTCAGCCCCGCGAAGAAGTTCTCCTGCTGCAGTCGCTCGCGGCTCGCACGGCACACGGGGCACCGGCCCTCGCTCACGGGCGCCGCACAGTTCGCGCACACCAACCGGTCGTACGTCATGCGCTCGCCCTCCTTGCAACACCGGTTCCACTCATTCAACGCTCACGGGCACGCGAACGTTCCCCCGTCCACAATGCCAGGTTCCCCCGAACGGCGCGCGGATCGCTGTCCGAGAGCAAGCCCCGTACAAAAACACACAACCCGCACTCAACCCTGACCGGCGACTGCGCACCCGTACCTGGTTCGCGTAAGGTCACGCTCATCTACCCCCGGCGACCCGTGGTGCATCCGTGATCCGATTCGACAACGTCTCCAAGGTCTACCCCAAGCAGACCCGCCCAGCCCTCAGGGATGTCTCCCTGGAAGTGGAGAAGGGCGAGTTCGTGTTCCTCGTGGGGTCCTCCGGCTCCGGAAAGTCCACCTTCCTGCGGCTGATCCTCCGCGAGGAGCGGTGCAGCCACGGCCAGGTGCACGTCCTGGGCAAGGACCTCGCGCGCGTCTCCAACTGGAAGGTGCCGCAGATCCGCCGCCAGCTGGGAACGGTGTTCCAGGACTTCCGTCTCCTGCCCAACAAGACGGTCGCCGAGAACGTCGCCTTCGCGCAGGAGGTCATCGGCAAGTCCAAGGGCGAGATCCGCAAGTCCGTACCGCAGGTGCTCGACCTCGTCGGGCTCGGCGGCAAGGAGGACCGGATGCCGGGCGAGCTGTCCGGCGGTGAGCAGCAGCGCGTCGCCATCGCGCGCGCCTTCGTCAACCGGCCCAAGCTGCTCATCTGTGACGAGCCCACCGGCAACCTCGACCCGCAGACCTCCGTCGGCATCATGAAGCTGCTCGACCGCATCAACCGGACGGGCACCACCGTGGTGATGGCGACCCACGACCAGAACATCGTGGACCAGATGCGCAAGCGCGTCATCGAGCTGGAGAAGGGCCGTCTCGTCCGCGACCAGGCGCGCGGCGTCTACGGCTACCAGCACTGAGCGAAGTCCACGACGGAAAGGCTTGACCAGACGCCATGCGCGCCCAGTTCGTCCTGTCGGAGATCGGTGTGGGTCTCCGCCGCAACCTGACGATGACCTTCGCCGTCATCGTCTCCGTCGCCCTGTCGCTGGCCCTGTTCGGCGGGTCGCTCCTGATGAGCGACCAGGTCAACAACATGAAGGGCTACTGGTACGACAAGATCAACGTCTCGATCTTCCTCTGCAACAAGAGCAACGCCCAGTCCGACCCCAGCTGTACCAAGGGCGCGGTCACCGAGGACCAGAAGAAGACGATCCTCGCCGACCTGAAGAAGATGCCGGTGGTCGAGAAGGTCACCTACGAGTCCCAGGACGAGGCGTACAAGCACTACAAGGAGCAGTTCAGCGACTCTCCTCTGGTCAACGTCGTCACGCCGGACCAGATGCCCGAGTCGTACCGCATCAAGCTGAAGAACCCCGAGCAGTACAAGGTCATCGCGAGCGCCTTCAACGGCCGCGACGGCGTGCAGTCCGTACAGGACCAGAAGGGCATCCTGGACAACCTCTTCGGGCTGCTGAACCTGATGAACCGGGCGGCGCTCGGCGTGATGATGCTCATGCTGATCGTCGCGCTGCTGCTGATCGTCAACACCGTGCGCGTCTCGGCCTTCAGCCGGCGCCGCGAGACCGGGATCATGCGGCTGGTCGGCGCCTCCGGCTTCTACATCCAGGCGCCGTTCATCATGGAGGCGGCCGTGGCCGGCCTGATCGGCGGCGGCCTCGCCTGCGTGTTCCTCGTCGTCGGGCGGTACTTCACGATCGACCACGGCATGGCGCTGTCCTCGAAGCTGAACCTCATCAACTTCATCGGCTGGGACGCCGTGCTCACCAAGCTCCCGCTGATCCTCGCCGCGAGTGTGCTGATGCCCGCGTTGGCGGCGTTCTTCGCGCTGCGCAAGTATCTGAAGGTGTGACGCATGCCAAGGGGACCGTACGGCCAACCGGCCGTGCGGTCCCGGGGCGTTGTCCTAGACTCACCGCCATGTCAGGTCGTGACCCGTTCTGTCAGCCCCGCCGCAGCCGTGCCGGGGCCGCCCTGACATTCGTCTTCGTCGGCGTGCTCGTGGCCGGTGCGGCGACGGGCTCCCTGCCCGGCCACGACGACCGGAAGTCCGAGGCGGAGCAGGCCGGTTCGGCCGCTGTCGCCGCGGGCGGCCGGCACGAGGGCGTGAGCCGGGCGGCGGCCGAGGCCATGGCCGACGGCACGTCCCCCCTGCAGGCCGCCGAACGGGCCGTCAGCCGCAGCGGGGACCGCTGGGGCGCCGTCTACTCCCACAGCGAGTACGAGGAGTTCCAGGGGGCCCTGGAGGGCCAGTACACCGGCGTCGGCCTGTGCGCGCGGCGCGAGCGGGACGGCCGTATCGAGGTGACCAAGGTGCGGGAGGGCTCGCCCGCGGCCGCCGCCGGAATCCGCGCGGGCGACCGGCTGCGCAGCATCGACGCCGAGAAGGTGGACGGCCTGCCGGTCACCGAGGTCGTCTCCTTACTGCGCGGCGACGCCGACGGCGCGCCCGCCGGCACCGCCGTCACCCTGGGCCTGCAGCGCGGCACGCGCGCGTGGAGCGAGACACTGCACCGGGCCCGCCTGTCCACGGAACCGGTCACGGTACGGCGGCAGGCCGACCACGTGACCGTGATCAGGGTCGCCGCCTTCACCAAGGGCGTGGGCGACGAGGTCCGTACAGCCGTACGTCACTCCCCGCCCGCCTCAGGGATCATCCTGGACCTGCGCGGCAACTCCGGCGGCCTGGTCACCGAGGCCGTCACCACGGCCTCCGCCTTCCTCGACGGCGGCCTGGTCGCCACCTACGACGTCGACGGCGAGCAGCGCGCTCTGCACGCCGACCCCGGCGGCGACACCGCCAGACCCCTGGTCGCGCTCGTCGACGGCGGCACGATGAGCGCGGCCGAGCTGCTCACCGGGGCCCTGCAGGACCGCGGCCGCGCGGTCGTCGTGGGCTCGCGCACCTTCGGCAAGGGCTCGGTGCAGATGCCGAGCCGGCTGCCCGACGGTTCCGTCGCCGAACTCACGGTCGGGCACTACCGCACCCCCGGCGGCCGCGGTGTGGACGGCCGGGGCATCACTCCGGACCTGGACGCGGGCAGCGACGCGGTGAATCGGGCCGAGACGGTCCTGACGGGCCTGGGCGCCCCGTCGTAGGCACGGGGCACGCTTTATATGCTTCCCGCCCACCCCCTCCGTAGTGCGAAAATGGGCTGCACTATGGCTAAGGAAAAAGGGCGCAAGCTGATCGCGCAGAACAAGAAGGCGCGGCACGACTACCACATCCTCGACACCTACGAGGCCGGTCTGGTGCTCATGGGGACAGAGGTGAAGTCGCTGCGTCAGGGGCGAGCGTCGCTGGTCGACGGCTTCGTGCAACTGGACGGACACGAGGCGTGGCTGCACAACGTGCACGTGCCCGAGTACAGCCAGGGCACCTGGACCAACCACAGTGCCCGCCGCAAGCGGAAGCTGCTGCTGCACCGCGAGGAGATCGACAAGCTCGAGTCGAAGTCCCAGGAGACGGGCCACACGATCGTGCCGCTCGCCCTCTACTTCAAGGACGGCCGGGCCAAGGTCGAGATCGCGCTGGCGAAGGGCAAGAAGGAGTACGACAAGCGACAGACCCTCCGCGAGAAGCAGGACCGCCGCGAGGCGGAGCGCGCGATGTCGGCGGTACGGCGCAAGCAGCGGGCGTAGCACGGGGCTCGCGCCCCCGGGAATACGCTGGCACGGACGCACGTTGGTCACGTACGATGGCACCAGCACCGGGAAGCCGGTGCACGCGGCCCCTCCTGGAGGGGTTTGAAAAATCAACATGGGGATGATCGGTTTCGACAGCGGCTGTCGAAGCAGGGGAAGCGTGTCGAGGAAGCGGCCATGATCTCGTAAACCACAGGCCGAAAAAAATAATCGCCAACACCAAGCGCGATTCCTCCCAGCAGGCCTTCGCCCTCGCTGCCTGATAGGCAGCGCGAGCGAGCCTCCTACTAAAGGGAGTGTCAGCCCGGGGCTGTTCCCGACCCGGATCCTGGCATCGACTAGGGGACTAAACCTTGATCCCGGTCACGGGGTGAAGAGGGAAACCAAACAGTGACTGAGCCCGTCGGAGACTTGTCCGCGTGATCTCCGGGGCCGAGAAAAGCGCAGCGGACTGCACACGGAGAAGCCCTGGTTCCGCACCGTTGGACGCGGGTTCGATTCCCGCCATCTCCACTCATCCCATGTGGGCAAAGGCCCCGCCGCTTCCGAGCGGCGGGGCCTTTGCCGTCTGCGCCTGGCGGGACACGTCGGGCGCGATCAATCAGTCGCGCGGACCGTCGTGGACGTTGTGCTGGCTCAGTTCCACCGCGAACCGGGCCGCCGTCACGAAATCGGCGTCGTCATGGAGGACGACGAGTCCATGGTGAGCCGCCGTCGCACAGATCTGGAGGTCGACGGCGGACAGAGCCCTGTGCGCCCCCTGGTCCGCCGCCTGCTGCTGGAGAGCGCCGATCCACAGGCACGCGCTCTTGGGCACGGAGACGTCGTCGTAGAGATCGGTGAACATGTCGCTGAACGCCCTGTACTCCTTGGCATCACGCGCGGACCGAAGGAACTCGGCCCGCTGCGGACAGCACGAGAGGACGTAGCCGTCCGTGACCACCGGCCGCCACGCTTCATGCAGGTCGCGGTCCCGGAGCAGGCGCCACAACGCCGACGAGTCGAGCAGGTAGCGCATCACCGACGTGCCGCGTCCTTGTCCGCTCGATGTGCCTGTTCGGCCCCCTCGATGTCCCAGCTTCGGGCCATCTCGAAGTGCTTGTCATAGGCGGCGTCGCGAGCCAGGCGCTTGTTGTACATCTCCAGTGCCGCCGCGACGGCGGCCGTCTTGGTCCGGTGCCCGCCCAGGCGCTTCGCCGTGTCCAGGGCTTCGTCGTCGATATCGATGTGGGTGAGTGACACCGGGCCCTCCCGGATGTACATAACAGTTCATCAATCAGGGCCATTATTGTACATCGTGCCATCAGGGCAAGGACTCGTCGCTTCGAGCGGCGGGGCTTTTGCCGTGCGCCCTGCTCAGAGGTAGGTCACCTGGTGAACGTACAGGCACTCGTGCCGGGGGACGACCAGGTACAGGAAGAACCCGTCGGGGACGTGGGCGATGTCGCCCTTCGGTCCCATGCCCTGGTACGTCGTGCCGTCCAGATAGAACGCCGCAGCGGCGCTGACCAACTCGTCGGCCTTCTTCTCGACCTCGGCCACGAAGGCGGGCGGGGCGCCACCGGCGACGTGCGCCTCGTCCGGGTCGTACTCCCATCTCCAGGTCACTCCGACACCGCCTGCCGGGCCTCGACCTCGACCGCATGGAGTTCGTTCATCGCGCTCCGGAATTCCGGCGCGTCCTTGCCGCCGCTCTCGTTGATCTTCACGAGTGCCGCTCGATGGCGGGCGTGGAGTTCGGGGCGGCGCTCGATCTCGACCTGGATCTGCCAGTGTGTGAGCCAGTGCTGCAAGTGACCGATCTTGCCGTCCTGGATGGCCGTGGCCAGTGCCTGTTCCTTGTGTTGCTCCATCTCGCCCAGCCGGTGCGGAGCGATGCGGGCCAGTGCGACGCGGACGGCTTCAGGGGTTCTTTCGGGGCGTGGGACGAGCTCGTGGCCCTGGTCGGGTTGCGTGGTCACACCAGGCTCCTTCGGGTGGGCTTCCGGTGCCCACGGTACTGGCAGCACTGACATCACATGCCTGTCCGTGCTTCTGAGCCGAGCTCGAACCAGACCGTCTTGCCGATGCCGCCGGGGCGGGGCTCGGCGCCCCAGTCGTCCGCCAGGGCTGCCACCAGGGCGAGGCCGCGGCCGGATTCGTCCTCGGGGGACGCCTCGCGGGGCGTGGGAAGGGTGTCGTTCGCGTCCGTGACCGAGATGCGGAGGCGGCCGGTGTCGTTCAGGACGCAGCGGGCCCGGATCTCGCGGCCTGGGGAGACCTTCGCGTGGCGGTAGGCGTTCGTCATCAGCTCACTGAGCAGGAGAACCGCCGTTTCCGTCATCTCGTCGGGGAGTTTCCAGGATGTTGCCTGTTCGCGCAGGAGCGCGCGGGCGCGGCCCGCGCTGCGGGCATGGCGGGGGAGGCGGAATTCGATGTCCTGGGGGAGCGCGGTGGGGGAGCGGTGGGGCGTCGGCATGCGGGCGGGGTTCCTTGCGTGTGATTCTCCGTCATTTGGCGGGATAAGGCTGGTGGACTGCGTTTAGCCTCGCGAGTAGCGGTGCGGGTACGCAGCGTGCTTGTACACGGTGCGCAGGAGGAAGGTCGGTGAGTGCGCGTGGCCACGGGGGAGTCGCAGCAGGCGCAGCAGAACTGGCGTTACTGCGGTGGACAGATCAAGTTGTGGCGCGAGGAGGCGCAGGTCAGTCGGCAGGCGCTGGCGGACGAGGCCGGGTACGACTACGAGTACGTGAAGTCGATGGAGTGCGGACGGCGGCGGCCGACGCTGCGGCTGTTGCAGGCCGCGGACCAACTGTGCGGGGCGCGGGGGAAGCTGCTGGCAGGGCACGAGTTCCTGAAGCCGGAGCGCTATCTGTCGTACGCCGAGGACTACGTGCAGTACGAAGCTGAGGCGGTCGTGCTGAGTGCCTACCAACCGCTGCTGATTCCAGGGCTGCTGCAGACAGAAGAGACGATCAAGGCTTACCTCGACACGCACTTTCCTCCGCTGGATGATGAGACGCTCGAAGAGCGGGTCGCGGGACGCCTGGAGAGGCAGTCGTTGCTTGAGCAGTGCGCCAAGGCCTTCAACTTCGTCATCGGTGAACTCGCTTGCGCAACCAGGTGGGTGGTGTGGAGGTGCATCGAGAGCAGTTGTGCCGACTGGTGGAGGTCGGCAAGGCTCGCAACGTGACGATTCAGGTGCTGACGTTCGCGGGAGCCGGCCCTGAGCTCGATGGCCCCTTCGTGCTGCTGGAGACGGCCGAACACGACACTCTGGTCTACGAGGAGGGGCAAGCGACGGCGAGGTTGTACGCCGACCCGGGTAAGGTCAGTACCGTTGTCCAGCGCCATGCGATGATCCTTCGGAAGGCGCTCAGTCCTGACGAGTCGGCGCGCTTCATCGAGAAGTTGGCGGAGGAGCTATGTCCACCGAGCTGATGTGGTTCAAGTCCAGCTACAGCAGCACCGGCGGCGGCGAATGCCTCGAAGTCGCCGTCCGCCCCCACACCGTCCACGTCCGCGACTCGAAGCTCGGGGCTCGGAGCCCCCGCTTCGCGGTGCCTGCCGACGCCTGGAGCGCGTTCCTCGCATACGCCGCCCGCGAGGCCTGAGCCCCCAGGGTGGGGGCGGCCGCGTCAGCCCAGTGGCAGAACCGCCGTCACGGAGAACCTGTGGTCCTCCGACCTGGCGTGCAGTGTTCCGCCGAGCGCGACGACCCGTCCCTTGAGCCCGGCGAGGCCCGTGCCGCGGCGCCCGGCCGTCGGGGCGGAGGGCGGCGTCGAGCCGGCGGCGACACCGTCGTTGCGGACGGTCAGCCGGATGCCGTCCGGGCCGGTGCGGAGTTCGATCTCGCAGAACTTGGCACGGCTGTGTTCGAGCACGTTGCCCACCGCCTCATGGAGCACCGACCGCAGACACTCCGCCACCGCGTCGTTCAGCTCGAGACGCGGCGGCAGCGAGGCGTGAACCCCTGTCCCGGAAGCGGTCAGCAGTCGCTGCACATGGGCGAACTCATCGGCCAGCGAATGGGGCGCCTCGGGGACGCTGATACGCCGCACGTCCTCCTGTGCCCGCCGGGCCAGCTCGACGACCTCGGTGAGTGCTGCCCGGGCGGATTCGGCGGGAGCGTCCGCCCGCAGGGCGTGCTCCGCCCGCACCACGACGGCCACCAGTGACGAGCCCACCAGATCGTGCAGGTCCTGGCGCATCCGCGCTCGGGCACGCTGCTCGGCGAGCCGGGCCGTCTGCTCCTTGCTGCCGTGCAACCGGGAGGAAAGCAGAGCGAGATGGACGACCGCGAAGACGGTGCTCGCCGTGATCGCCGTGCTGAGCAGAACGGCCAGTGAACCGCGACTGCTGTCGACCACGCCCGTGTGGATGAGCAGTGGCCCGCTGGCGACGATGGCCAAGGCGGCAGGAACGGAGTTGGAGGGAGGCAAGCTGAGCAGCACGGCGCCGGCCAGGAAGCCGAGCAGAGTGAACCATCGGTGTTGGAAGACCACCAAAGGCATGTAGGTGAGCACAGCCTGCACCAGCAGCAGGCCCCATCTCCAGTGGTACGGCAGTCGGTAGGGAGGAGGTGCGTATTGGCCGAGCAGAACAGCGGGCGTCAGTACCAACACGGTCAGACCGGCGGCAACAGTGCGCCTGTGGAACGGCGAAGCGACGACATCCAGCGCCACCAGCCCCAGTGAGCCGACCACCAGCACGATCAACGCGCCTAATGCGACCCGCGCTCCCGGCGGAGCCGTCACACCGTTCACTGTCCCGCTCCGCATTTTCGACCCGCTCCTACCTTGATCACCTACAGCCGATTATGGACTGGCCTGGGAAGGACGATCGGACCTGCCGAGAGGTTCTGCAGAGCTCTGACCTCCGCATTCGAGCGATTCCCCGGGCTCTTCACAGATCGTGAACTCTTCACTTCTTCGGCTGCGGCATCCCTGCTTTGATCACGTCTGCTTCATGTTCACATCAATAAGGGATTGCTGATCATGTCAGAGCGAACACGCCCGACCGGCGGATGGGAGGGGTCGGCCGTCGCCTTGCAGAGGCACAGACGGCTGCTGCCCCGGATAGCGGTCCTGACCGCCATGGTGCTTGCGGCGGAGACGGCGGTAGTGGTCGCCGCCACCGGCCAAGTGGTGGCAGTCAACCGTGAGAAGACCCAGCAGGCAGTCGGCAAGGATACTCCCAGGGGCCCTGATACTGCCGCGGACATCCCCTCCGCGAAGGTCGCGGCCCGGCTCCACGGCAAGCGGGTCGAGGCGCTGTCCGAGCGTACCGAGACCTCCACGACCTGGGTGAACAAGGACGGCTCGCTCACCACGGAGCTCACCGCCGGACCTGTTCGGTTCATGGACGAGGCCACGGGAGAGTGGCGCGAGGTCGACCTGGACCTGGTCCGGGGCGCCGACGGGACGGTCGAGCCCAAAGCGCACCCGGGCGGGCTGCGTCTGGCCGGCAGGTCCGGGACCCCGGCGAAGTCGCTGAAAGCCGCTCAGCAGGCCGAGGCCACCGACCTGGTGACCCTGGGGGAGGGCGATCAGCAGATCACCCTGCAGTGGAAGGGCGGCCTGCCCCAGCCGAAGCTGGACGGCATCCGGGCGGAATACGTCAATGCCGTACCCGGCGCGGACGTGGTCGTGGAGGCCACCCGGACCGGCTTCGAGCAGTACGTCGAGCTCAAGCAGCGTCCCGAGACCGGTGACGCGGGCGGCTACTCCTACACGCTGCCGCTGAGGGCCAAGGGCCTGAAGGCGAAGCAACTGGCCGACGGCAGCGTGCTGTTCACCGACAGGAAGAACAAGAAGCGGGCGGTGATGCCCGCGCCGGTGATGTGGGACGCCACCGTCGACGAGCGCTCCGGTGAGCACACCCGCAAGGCCGGGGTCGGCATGAAGGTGGTCCAGAAGGGTGCCTCCGTCGACCTGGTGATCACCCCGGACGCCGGTTTCCTCGCCGACCCGGACACCCGGTACCCGGTCACCATTGACCCGTCCACCTCCTCGCTGTCCAACGTCTTCGACACCTACGTGCAGCAGGGCGAGACCGTCGACTGGTCCACCGACACCGAGCTGGACTGGGGCAACCCGGGCACGAAGAACGCCGACGGCACCCCGCGCACCGCGGAGACCTTCATCTCCTGGAACACCACGCCGATCCAGGACGCGCTGGTGCTGGACGCGAAGCTGTCGCTGTACAACTTCCACTCGGGCAACACCGACTGCAAGGCGTATCCGTGGGAGGTGTGGTCCTCCCCCGCCGCCTCCACCTCCAGCCGGTGGACCAACCGTCCGACGATGACGGCGAGGAAGGCCACCTCCACCGAGACCCGCGGCAACCCGTCGTGCACCGGCACCCAGCCCAAGGGCTGGATCAACGCCGACATCACCACACTGGTGCAGGAGTGGGCCTCGGCCAAGGCCACCCGCGGCCACATGGGCATCCGCGCCTCCAGCGAAACGGTCGTGGCCCAGTGGAAGCGGGTCAACTCCGCCAACGCCGCCTCCAACCCGCCGAAACTGGTGGTCAACTACAACTACCGGCCGCGCACCGGCACCAAGCAGGAGGCCGGCCCGCCGTACTTCTCCTACGGCGGCGACTACGTGGTCAACACGACCACGCCCACCCTGCGGGACGTCTTCGTCGATCCCGACGGCGACAAGGTCAACGGCACCTTCCAGATCTTCGACTCCGCCACCAACGCCCAGGTCGGCAACGTCCTGGTGTCGAAGTACGTGCCCTCCGGGCAGGTCGCCTCGGTGACCGTGCCGTCCGGGGTGCTGGCCGAAGGAAAGACGTACAAGTTCCGCACCAGCCCGTACGACGGCACGCACTACAACACCGGCTGGTCGGCGTGGAAGACGTTCACCGTCGACACCAAGGCCCCGTCCGCCCCGACGAAGATCGTCTCCACGGACTACCCGTCGGACAAGTGGGTCAAGGGCGCCGGTCAGGCGGGCACGTTCACCGTCACCCCGCCCGCCGGCGGTGACCACAACTGGCTGGAATGGTCGCTGGACGAGGTGACCTGGACCAAGGTGACCACCAGCGGCTCCGGTTCCAACAAGACCATCAGCATCGCCCCGCCCAAGGACGGCACCCACACCCTGCAGGTGCGGGCCGTGGACAAGGCGGACAACAAGTCCGAGGCGGCCGAGTACACCTTCCACGCCGGCCCCGGTGGCTTCGTCCAACCCTCCGACGGCGAGCGCACCGCCCGCCGCCTGCCACTGGCTGTCGAGGTCGAGGCGGGCAAGTACAACGCGGTGTCCTTCTCCTGGCGCCGCTCCGAGGCAGACAAGTGGGTGCAGATCCCCACCGGTCACGTGACCTCCGGCGGCACCCCGCTGACCGCATGGCCCGTACCACTGACCAACGGCAGGAATGCCCCGCTGGTCTGGAACACCACCGACACGGTCGACCCGGACGGCACGATCCAGATCAAGGCCGACTTCACCGGACCGAACAGCGCGGCCGGCAGTACCGAGCCGCTCACGGTGGTCGTCGACCGGAACGCGTCGGGCGCAGCCTCAAAGGTCGTGGGCCCGGGCACCGTCAACCTGCTGACCGGTGACTTCCTGCTGTCGGAGGGCGACGCATCGTACTTCGGCCTCTCCGCGGGGCGTACCGCCTCCTCCCGAGAGCCCAACGCGCAGACGGACGGCCAGGTGCCGATCTTCGGCAAGGAGTGGTCCAGCAGTGTCATCGCCGACAATGCCGGATCGGACTACGTCCAGATCGAGAAGGTCTCGGCCACGGCCCTCTCTGTCGTCGAGGAGGGCGGCAAGACGATCGCCTTCACGGCCAACGCCGCGCAGAACGGCTGGATCCCGGAGCCGGGCTCCGAGGACCTGACCCTCAAGGGCACTTTCGCCACCGGTTTCACGCTGACCGACAGCGACGGCGCCGAAACCCTCTTCACCAAGCCGGACGTCTCGGCGACCACCTGGGTCGTCGACACGTCCAAGCTCAACGGCCTCGTCTCCAGCACCTCCAACGTCGTCTCCGAGACGGTCGTCGTCGGCGGCAAGGTCCTGGCCCGTCCGAAGCGGATCATCGCTCCGACATCGGCCGCATCCAATGCCACGTGTGCGGCGACCCCGGCCACCGTCGGCTGCCGCTCGCTGGAGTTCGTCTACGCCACCTCCACCACCGCCACCTCCACCGCCGACGGTGACTTCAGCGGTCAGGTCAAGGAAATCCGGCTGTGGTCCACCGAGGCCGGCGCCAACGTGGCAACGTCCAAGGCGGTCCAGAGCTATCTGTACGACACGGCCGGCCGTCTGCGGCAGGTGTGGAACCCGCAGATCACGCCCGCTCTGAAGACGACGTACAGCTACGACGCCGCAGGACGGGTCACTCAGCTGACCCCGCCCGGTCAGTTGCCGTGGACGTTCGCCTACGGCAAGGCCGGAAACGCCGCCACCGCCGGTGACGGCATGCTCCTCAAGGTGAGTCGGCCCGGCCTGAAGCGTGGCACGGCCGACGTGGTCGAGGGCACCAACACCACCACGCTCGTCTATGACGTCCCGCTGACCGGGGCGGCCGCCCCGTACAAGATGGGCGCGTCCGATGTACGGGCCTGGGGCCAGACCGACGCGGCGACCGACGCCACAGCCATGTTCCCCGGTGATGTCATTCCGCCGTCGAACTCCGCCTCCGGCCTCGCCGCCGCCGACTACAAGCGCGCGGACGTGTACTACCTCGACGTCTCAGGACGTGAGGTCAACACGGCCCAGCCGGGCGGCCATATCAGCACCGAAGAGTTCGATCGTTTCGGCAACCCCGTCCGCAGCCTGAGCGCCGGCAACCGCGCGCTGGCCCTGGGCACGGCGCCCGGGGCGGCCGAGACGCTCCGCGACCTCGGCATCAACGCCCTCACCACCGCCGAGCGGGCCGAGGAACTGTCCACGCTCACGTACTACAGCGCCGATGGTCTGCGTGAGACGGAGAGTCTGGGCCCGCTGCACCGGGTCGAGCTCACTCAGGACCTCAAGAGCGGCTCGACCGTCCTGGTGACCGGCGGTGCGTCGGTGCCGGGCCGCGAGTGGGTCGTCAGCGAGTACGACACCGGCCGTCCCACTGACGGCAGTGCTGTCGTCAAGGACCAGCTCACACTCACCACCAGCGGTGTCCGGGTCCGCGGTTACGACTCGAACATGGGTGAGAAGCTCGTCAACGAGACGCTGTACGACTGGGTCAAGGGCCTGCCGAAGCTGGCCATCACGGACTCGGGCGGCCTCAACCTCACCACTGCCACCGCGTACGACGCCCAGGGCCGCGTCACCGACGTGAGCCAGCCCGGCTCCACCGGCTCCGACCCGGCGACCCGTGTCTCCGTCTACTGGTCGGCGACCGGTACCGGCAGCTGCAAGGGCCGTCCGGAGTGGGCGGACGCGTTGTGCTGGACGGGTCCCGCGGGTGCCATCACCGGCGGCGGCTCGCAGCCCACGCAGGTGGCCGACACCACCTACGAGTACGGCTTCTTCGGCCAGAACACCAAGCGGAACGAAACGGCGAACGGCTCGAGCCGCACCACCACCACCACGTTCGACAATGCCGGCCGCCAGCTGAAGACCACGGTGACCGGCCCGGGCCAGGCGGTCCCGGACTCCACCCGGGTGTACGACTCGGCCACCGGCCTTCCGGCTGGTACGACCTCGTCCACCGGGGGCACGATCACCAAGGCATACGACAAGCTCGGTCGCCTGATCTCCTACACCGACGCCGACGGCGGGGTCACCAAGCAGGAGTACGACCTGCTCGACCGCCCGGTCAAGGTGTCCGACTCCGTCCCGTCCTCCGTCACGTACACCTACGACGCGACGGTCGAGCCGCGCGGACTTCCGGTCTCCGCCACCGATTCGGTGGCGGGCACCTTCTCCGCCGGGTACGACGCCGACGGCACCACGACCAGCCAGAGGTTGCCCGGCGGTTACACGCTCGCCCAGGAGGTCGATCCCGCCGGCGCGATCACCAGCCGCGTGTACACGCGGGACAGTGACGGTGCCACGGTCATGTCGGACAGCGTGTCCAAGTCCGCGCACGACCAGGTCATCAGGCATTCCGGCTGGTCCAGCCAGACCTTCCGGTACGACAAGGCCGGTCGTCTGACGTCTGTCGACGACATCGTCGCGGACATCTGCACGCGCCGCACCTACACGCTGGACAAGCGTTCCAACCGCACCTCGGCCATCAGTGCTTCGGGAGCCTCCGGCGCCGACTGCCCGACGACCGGTGGCACCACCAGGACGAGCGCGTACGACACCGGCGACCGACTCGTGGACAGCGGCTACACGTATGACGCCTTCGGCCGCACCACGGCACTGCCGGGCAGCACGATCGGCTACTACGCCAACGACCGTGCCTACCAGCTCACCTCCGGCACCCAGCGGCAGACGTGGCAGCTCGACTCCGCCATGCGCTTCCGCTCCTGGAAGACCGAGGCCGGCAGCGGCAGCACCTGGACCCAGACCGGATCCAAGCTCAACCACTACGACGGTGACGGCGACAGCCCTCGCTGGATCGTGGAGGACACCGTCACCGGCGCGCTCACCCGCAACGTCACGTCCTTCGGAGGCGATCTCCTCGCCACCACGAGCAAGACCGGTGAAACCGTCCTGCAGCTGAGCAACGTACACGGTGACGTCGCCCTTCAGCTCCCGCTGGACGGCGAGCAGCCCCCGGTGGCGCTGGACAGCGACGAGTTCGGCAACGCCCGTGTCGGTCAGAGCGCGTCCCGGTACGAGTGGCTCGGTGCCAAGCAGCGTTCCGCCGAGACCGTGGCAGGCCTGACCCTGATGGGCTCCCGCCTGTACAACTCGGAGACGGGCCGCTTCCTGAGCCCGGACCCGGTGTACGGCGGCAACGCCAACCCGTACGTCTACCCGGCCGACCCGGTCAACGCCTACGACCTCGACGGTAACAAGAAGCAGAAGAAGCCCCGTTCCTGTGGCTTCTGGTGCAACGTCTTCACCGGCGCCATCTCTGGAATCGCCGGTGTGGTCTGCGCCCCGTTCGCGGGTCCGGTCATCTGCGGCGCCGTCGCCGGCGGCGTCCTGGGCTTCGCCCAATACTGGTGGACCCACCACGGCGGTCACGGGTACACCATCAAGGGCGCCATGAAGGCGACCCTCCTGGGTGCAGCGATCGGCGGATTCGGCGGAGCGGTAGGAAAGCTCATCCTGAAAATCGGAGGCAAGATCTTCCGGGGCTACGGTGACCGCGCCTCCATCAAGGCGTGGGACAAGTTCCAGAAGGCCATGAAGTAGTAAGGCCCCACTACTCCGGTGCCTGGTGGCCGTCTCGCCACCAGGCACCGGACCCAGTACGGTCCACCCCCCACACAGAAAACGGGAATTCCACTCATGTTCAGCTATTGGCTCGCGACCATACGCCGTGCTGCCGTGGCGTTCGCTGCGGTCGCCGTTGTCTGCGGCAGTGCCATGGCCGGTGTAATGATCTGGGACGACGCGACCGCCTGGGCGGCCGCGCTGCTCCAGGGGGCGCTCGCCGGCCTCGTGCTGGGTGCTGTCATGGCCGTCATGATCGCCACGTCGAACACGTGGCAGGCCGCGCGTACGGCTTCGCGCCATGGCCTGACGCTGTCCGCCGAGGCCGTGCCCTTGCCGTGCACCGCAGAGATCCGCGTACCGATACGTTCCGGCACCACCGCCTACCAGCTCACCGACAGCGTGCTGCACGCTCTCAAGCAGCTCCCGGCCCCCCAGATCGACGAGGTCACGGAGTTCACCCACGGCAAGCTCACCCTCATCTGCAGGAAATCGCTGAGCCTCCCGGTGAGGTTCCGCATCTCCGTCACTACAGACCGGGACACCGCGACCGTGACGATGGACGCCCGCCCCACGGCCACCTGGAGACTCCTCGACGACGGCGCCAGCTGGAGCGTCCTCAAGGCTTTCGAGCCGCACGTCAGCAAGGCCGTCCACGACGAAGTGGGCGGTATGAGCGAGACTTGAGCACGGCCCCCTCCTCGAACTGCTCGCGTCCACGGCGGCAGCAGTAGTGATCTTGGTGAGGGACAATCGGTCGGTGATCAGAGTGCTGGTGGTCGAAGACCATGCCGTCGTGCGGTCCGGGCTCACGGCGCTGCTCTCGGGAGAATTGGGCATCGTCGTCGTCGGCGAGGCCGCTGACGGGGCCGTGGCGCTTGCGGAGGCCGAGCGGCTTCGGCCCGATGTGGCTCTCGTCGACATCGATCTGCCCGTCGTGGACGGTATCGCCGTCGCCGCCGTGCTCGCCGAGCGGCTGCCTGAATGTCGCATCCTGATTCTCACGGCGCTGGACCGGCCCGGGTGTCTGAGCCGTGCCATGGGCGCGGGAGCCTCCGGCTATCTCCTCAAGAGCGCGACCTCCGCCGAGACCGCGGACGCGATTCGCCGGGTCGCCGCGGGCGGGCGAGTGATCGACCTGCGGATGCGGGGCGGCCGGGCCGATGAGGCCAGCCCTCTGACCGAGCGGGAAGCCGAGGTGTTGCGGCTGGCGTCCTCGGGTGCGCATGCCCGCGAGATCGCCGCCGACCTCTTCCTGAGCGTGGGCACGGTGCGCAACCGGCTCTCGTCCGCCGTCGGCAAGCTCCACGCGCGCACCCTCGTCGATGCCGTCCGCATCGCCGAACGCCACGGCTGGCTGTAGATACGTGAAGATCTCACTACCTGGGCCCCGCGCCGCGTGCTGGGATCAAAGTCGACCGATTTGCGCCCGCCGACCACAGGCGCGGCGCGGCAGACGCGCACAGGAGATGGGGAGCGCACGGTTTCGATGGCGGGGCGGCGGACCGCGGCAGGGCGAGCGAGGGCGGAGTTGGCCGTGGCCTACGCTCTGGCCGCACTGGTGCACGGATCGGCCGTGGTGGGCGTGGTGCTCGGCGGGCCGTGGACGCTCGTGTGGTTCCTGCCCACCATGCCGGGTTCGCTGGTGGCGATCTGGTGCGTGCGTCATGGGATCCGACTGGAAACGTCGGAAGAATCCGCCCGGTTCATCAGGAAGGTGACGGAGGAGCTGTGAGCGACGAGCTGTCATGGTTCAAGTCCAGCTATAGCGACTCCGAGGGCAGCGCCTGCCTCGAAGTCGCCGTCCGCCCCCGCACCGTCCACGTCCGTGACTCGGAGCTCGGGGCTCGGAGCCCCCGCTTCGCGGTGCCCGCCGACGCCTGGGCCGCGTTCCTCGCGTACGCCTCTCGCGAGGCCTGAGCTTCGGAGTGGAGAGCGGCAACGGCCGTGATGAGGGCGGCCGTTCGTCCTGAGCCGTCCGGCCTGGATGGCGTGATCTGGTCAACTTTGTCCGCTTGCTCAGGGAGCCGCGAACCCCTGTCTTCACAGCGAGCGCACAGGTTCCGCGAACTTCCTCTGCGCCGTACCGCACCGGCGGTTTTCAGCCGCATCCCGGGCGGGATCTTGTCGCACACACTTGCGACCTGCCTAAGGTAGCCGCCGCGCACGGACGGAACTGACCCATCCGTCACCGAGCGCACCGACCCGCGGCCGGGGGGACATCGCCGCAATGCGTCTGCTGCGTCTGCGTCTTCGGACTCTTCGGACGGGCACCCCCGCCTGCCCGTTCACGAAGAAGGATGCAGCTTGAAGCCCAGACCAGGCTTCCTCATGCCTGCGCTACGGAGATCGCAACACTTCGCGCGCCTCGTTCCGATCATCCTCGCCCTGGCGGTCCTGGCCACCCTCGCGGCCCGGCCGGACCTGTTCGGCCGGTCGGCCGCCGACGGCAGCCTTGTGGCCGACAGCTACGACGGCTTCGACGTCACGGCCGCCGAGCAACTGCGGCAGGACCAGTGCCTGATGGGCGGCACGCTGCGGCTGGGCGGCCCGAACATGTTCAGCCTGGCGCAGGACGGGCTGAACCGGCCCGCTGATCAGCTGCACACGGCGGCGAACCGGGAGTACTGGAACGACACGCCGCTGTCGAAGGCGTTCGACCAGGACAGGGCCGCCGCCGACAAGGAGGTCGCGGCACTCGGCGCCCGCGAAAAGACCTGGAAGACACCGCTCGACGGCCTCTCCACCCCCGCAGGCTTCACCGATGCGGACTTTCACTGGCCTCCGGGCACCAGCGGACAGGGTGCGGGCTTCTTCGAGCAGACCGGCCTGTCGAAGTGGATCGGCGACCGCTGGTGGCAGCGCGAGGACGACTTCTACGAGGACCCCACCCGCAAGGCCGACGACGCCACGGTCAAGGTCGTCAAGGACCTCGGCGACCCGCTCTACGGCAAGGTCCCCGACCCCTCACTGCCCGCTGACCAGTGGCGGCAGGCGTACACGGAACACCAGGCCTGGGACAGCCTGGTGAACTGGCCCATGGAGCCGACCGGCGCGGACAACGCCCGGCTCTTCCTCTCCTCCGGTGGCTTCCCGCGCAGCGCGCCCGAATCCGGCACCCTGGAGTTCCGACTCGCGGTGGAGGACCTGAAGGCCCGCTTCGCGGCCTGCGCCTGGCGTTCCCCGGTGGACCCGAACAAGGTTCTCGGCAAGGAGGTCGCCGCCGCGTCCGCCGAGTGGCAGCAGGAGGTCGCCGCCCAGGCCACCCAGCGCAACCAGATCCTCAACGCCAACCGCGACGCCACCAAGGCCCTGGCGGGCGGCGCCAAGGCGCTGGGCGAAATGCTCGGCCAGTCCTGGATCGCCGACCACCTGGCCCGCTGGCAGGACTACTGGTCGGCCGGCGGACCGGGCTGGATCGGCGACAGTCCGATGGTCGTGCACATCCACGCCGCCGCCGGCAAGTGCCTCGACGTCCAGGGCGGCAAGAAGGACAACGGCACACCGGTGCAGCTGTACACCTGCAACGGCGGTGCGGCCCAGAAGTGGGAGATCCGCAAGGGCGCGCTGGTGAACACCAACTCCGGCAAGTGCCTGGACGTCAAGAGTGGCAACTCCGCGAACGGGACCGTGATCCAGATCTGGACGTGCAACCAGAGCGCCGCCCAGAACTGGGAGTACACCACGCACGCCACCACGCGCCTGCTCAACACGGGCACCGGCAAGTGCCTCGACCTGCACACCTACACCAACGGCCAGGACGCCCAGCTCTACACCTGCAACGGCACCGACCCGCAGAAGTTCGACATCGTCCCGGACGGCCACAACGGCACCGACAAGCTCGACTACCCGACCAAGGCCCAGTTCGACAAGGCGAAGAAGGGCGTCACGGACGCCCAGACCGAGGCGAAGAAGCAGCTCGACCTGCTGAAGGCCCAGGCCGCCGCGGCGAAGAAGGCCGCCGCGGACACCGACTCCGCCGAACAGGCCGCCTACGCCGTCGCCGACAAGGCCGGTGCTCCCCGGGGCCGTGCCCTGCTGGTCGGACAGCAGAAGGCGCAGGTGACGAAGGCGTCCGCGGCAGCGCTGGAGGCGATGGCGAAGGCGGGCGACACCGCCTACGCCGCCACCCGCGCCTCCGCCGGCGACAGCGCCACCATCGCCGCCCGCGCCATGACACAGGCCGCTGCCTCCAAGGCCGCGTTCCGTACGGCCGCCGCGCAGAAGGCCAACGAGCAGGCGAAGGCCGCCGCCGACGCGGCGGCCGTACAGGCGAAGAACGCCAAGGACGCCCGGGACACCGCCAGGACCAAGCTCGCCGAGACCCGAAAGGCCGAGGCGGACGCGAAGGCGGCTGCCGCCACGGCGCACGCCAAGCGACTCGCGGCGGAGGCGGAAGAGGCCACGGCGAAGGCGGAGAAGCAGACCGCCGCACAGAAGCAGGCCGAGGCGGCCGAGCACAAGAAGAACGCCGAAGGCTACGCGACGAAGGCCAAGGCCGCCGAGAACAAGGCGGAAGCCGCCGAGTCCACCGCCCGGGACAGGCGCAAGGACGCCGAGACGGCACGGGACAGGGCCAAGGGCAAACGGGACGACGCCTGGGACGCGGAGCAGAAGGCGAACGCCGCACGCGCCATGGCCGATGCCAAGGACGCCTACGCCGATGCCCACGAGTCCGCTGACGACGCCAAGGCCGCACGGGCGGCGGCCGACGAAGCCGACAAGGCCGCGGGTGACGCGGAGTCGGCCGCGACCTCGGCTCGCGCGGAGGCGGACGCGGCGACGAAGGCGGCGGCCGACGCGGACGCCGCCGCGACGCGCGCCGAGGCGGCGGCCAAGCGGGCCCGTTCGGACGCCGACGAGGCGAAGGCCGCCAAGCTGAAGGCCGAGGCCGCGGTGAGGACGGCGACCAGCGCGGCCGCGGACGCCATCAAGGCGTCCCAGACCGCGGCGAATGCGGCCCGCACCGCGGTGAAGCTGGCCGACGACGCGCAGAAGAACGCCGCCGACGCCAAGAAGCAGGCCGACGCGTCGAAGGCGGAGGCACTCAAGGCGGTTGCGGGCGCGGCGGAGGCCGCCGGGCACGCGTACACCACGGCGCAGGCGGCACAGGATGCCTGCAACTCGGCGCAGCAGGTCGCCGCTCCGGCCAACGACGCGATCCAGCTCGGCTCGCCCTACGTCACCACCGACTCGGCCGCCGGACTCGTCGTCCTGACCGGCCAATCGTCGAAGACGATCGCCGAGCAGCAGCAGGCCGTCGCCGAGGCCCACGCCCAGAACGCCCAGAAGGCCGCCGCACAGGCCCAGAGCACCGCCAACGCGGCGACCGGGGACGCCAAGGCCGCCTACACGATCGCCGCCGAGGCCGCGGGCCACGCGGCGAACGCCCGCAAGTCGGCGAAGGAGGCACTGGGGTACGCGGCGGAGGCGGCACAGGCCGCCGCGGACGCGCAGAAGTCACTGGCCAACACCATCGAGTACGACCGGCAGGCCGGCGTGGACGCGGCCGCCGCGGACAAGGCAGCCGGCCGCGCCGAGGGCTACGCCAAGGACGCCCGCGACTCCGCCGACCAGGCGGCCCTGGACGCCGCTGCCGCCCGCACCGCCGCCTCCGAAGCCGAACAGGCGGCCAAGGACGCCCGCGCCGCAGCCAACCGCGCCGACGCCGAAGCCACGGCAGCGGAGGAGGCGGCGAAGGACGCCCAGAAGTACGCGGAGTCGGCGCAGCAGGCGGCCGAACAAGCCCAACGCAACGACGCGAACAAGCAGGTGCAGACAGGCGCGGCCACCGGTGTCGGAGGCGTGTTCTCCGTCATCGACGACATCAAGCAGAAGGGCGACCCCGAACGCCTGCCGGACGACTGCTCCCGTCTGCCCTGCGACCTGGTCTTCAAGGCGCATTTCGATGTGGTCGTCAGCTACTACCTCTGTACCGACCCTGACGTCCCTGCCACCGAATCCGGCTGCCCTGCCGAGGACACGGTCTTCCTGAAAACGCAAACGATCAGGGACCTGACCAAGACGGTCAAGATCTCCTCGTGGCAGGCGACCAAGGACCTGTGGAAGGGCATCTTCGACTCGATCATCAGTGATTTCACCGGTTGCTACCACAAGTTCAACGGCGATGGCGGAAGCTACGGCGACTGCGCCTGGGCCGCCACCTGGCTGCCGCTCGGTGGGCCCGTCGCGAAGATCACCGAGGCGATCCGCGCGGTGGATGCCGCCATGCGCACAGGTATCGGTGTCTCCGATGCCCTGAAGGCACTGAGGGCCCTGGACGTGGACGCCCACACGCTCGCCGGCATCGAGTGGACGGTGGCGGTGTACGAGGAGGCGCGGACGGCCTGCAGGGTCAACAGTTTCCCCGGCAGCACCGAAGTGGTTCTGGCCGACGGAAGCCGTAAGGCGATCCATGACGTGGACCTGGGAGACCTGCTTCTGGCCGCGGATCCCGCGACTGGGCGCACTCGGGGTGAGCCGGTCACGCGTACCTTCCACCACACCGCCGACGAATTGCTGGACATCACCCTGGCAGGCGGCGGACGCATCACGACCACACCAGGTCACCGGTTCTTCGTCGGAGGGCGGGACTGGACCTTGGCGTCCGACATCCGTACCGGAGATCGCCTGCGCACCCCGGACGGAACTCTCCGCACGGTGGTCTCGCTGCTCGACCGGCAGGACACCACCGCGCCCCGGGCTGTGTACGACCTGACCGTGTCCGGCCTGCACACCTTCTACGTCGTGGCAGGCGGCACTCCGGTTCTCGTCCACAACTGCAACGACCTCATCGCTGACGACGGCGTGTTCCGCGGACTCGCCCACGTCCTGGACGAGCACGTGGACCCCGACAAGGCGAGGGCGGTCGCGCTGGCGGCCGAGAAGTCACGTAAAGCGGGCCGGAACGTGCCGAACAGCGTGTTCCACGATCTGCAGACGGCACAGCAGGTCGTCGACTACGCGATTGCCAACCGGGCGGGCGCCATCGCCAAGTGGCTCCGGGGGAGCAAGCAGGAATACGAGTGGACGGGTACGTTCGGGGCGAGGAACTCCCTCGGCACGGTGTACTACGCGGACACAACCGAGAAGGCCGCGGGCAACGGCTTCTACATCATGATCAAGAGGGCCAAGGGACACCCCCGTGGCTACTACGTGTACACCGCGTACCCGCAGTGAAGGAGGTGACAAGTGGTACAGCGTTTCACCGAGTTCGATTTCGGACTGTCATGGGTGATGGGCTTCTTCCATCAGGACTGGATGTACGACGGGCCCACGGCTGCCGATGCGGTGAAGAAGCACTTCGCGGAAGAGGTCGACCAGGAGGTCCTGGCGGTCCGGCGTGACGCCCAAGCTCTTGTCGACGGCCTCCCCTCGGAATCCATCGAGGTGCTGTGGACGGCCGGAGCCCAGTACCTGCCCGGCTTCGAGTCGACCACAGGATCGGAGTGGACGCGGACGGTCATCGCCCTGTGCGACGCCAGGCTGGCCACAACGGCGGACGTACGCCCGCTCACCGGAGCCGACCTGGAGGACGGTACAGCCCAGGAAGAAGCGATCGTCGCCGAGATCGGGCGGCTGGACTTCCTCGACGCCGATGTCAAGGAGGCCCTTGCCGAATGTGCTCGCCGCTGCAGCCCGGACCTGGCCTTCCGGGTGCTGCTGAGAGTCCTCGTGAACGCCTCCGGTGCGTGGCTGTCCACCGATCAGTACGCGAGGATGGAGGCGATCGGATCGGCTCTGCACTACGGCGAGTTCGTGGTGGAAGACGTCAGGTACCTGGTTGCGGAGGAACCGCCACCGCCGGGGGAGGTACGCCGGTTCACCGACTGCGACTTCGGCGTGACCTGGCTGATGCGCGAGTTCCGTCCGGATTACGGGAGCAGTGTGCCGGCATCCCCGGCCCGTACTGTCCGCGGCCACTTCGTCGACGAGTCGGATCCGAGGGCGGTGCTTGCCGTTCGCCGGGACGCACAGTTCCTCCTCGACTACCTCCCGGCCCACACGAGCGAGGTGTTGTGGCTGGCCGGGACGGGGCTCGGGCCCGGCTTCTTCTCGGTGGACACGCCCGACACGGAGTCGGGGAAGGTATGGATGCGGACCATCATCAGGGAGTGCGATGCCTGGCTGGCCGGCCGGGACGTGGAACCGCTCTCCGGGGCCGACCTGGCAGGTAGCCGGAACAGGGACGGTCGGCTGGTCGACGAGATCGGCAAGATCGTTCGCCGCCTGGAGGCGGATGTCGGGCGGGCGATCACCGAGTGCGCCTGGCTCTGCAGCTCGGAGCTCGCTGTCCGGCTGATGCTCAGAGCACTCGCCGTGGCCGGTGCGTCCCTGTCCCCGAGCCAGTACGCGCAGTTGGAGAGCTGGGGAGCGATGTTCCACTACGGCGGTCCTGTAGTGGCCGACGTCAGCCATCTGGTCCGCGAGGGCTAGCAAGGGAACACAATGCCGATGCCCTGCTCCGCCGTCGAACTGCTCGTTCGGCGGCCCGACGGCGGAGCAGGCACGGCGAGTGCACCGGCTGCCGCGTCCCCGGCCGCCCGGAAGCCCTGCCCGGAGGTCTCTGCCGAACCTGCCGCAGTTCGGGCGGAACCACGTCTTCCGAAGGGCCGACCCGTATGCAGCCCGCAGCGGTACGCGCCCGTGCCGCCGAAGTGCGCGCCTCGATGCGCGCCACAGCCCGTGTGAAGCGCGGCGCCCTGGTCGTGGGCTTGACGGCCGACACGGCCGTACGGGATCAGCAGGCTTCCACCCCATACGGTCCGCCTCCCTTGTGTGGCTCGCACACATGCCCTCCTCCCTCAACCCGCGCCTAACGTGTGCGCCGCGCGGGACGGAGCCGTGCAGGCGTGGACGAGGGGGTCAGGACATGCGGAACAGACGGAGCCGTGCGGGCCGGTGGCGGTTGTTGCTCGCCGCGCTGCTGGCGGTGGTGGCCGGGCCGGTGGCCGCCGGGGGGACCGCGGTCGCCGCCGGGCCGCCTTCCCACCTCACCCTCGAGGCGAGTTACGGAGCCGGCACCGTCACCAACGGCTGGGAGCGTGTGGAGCGTTATCTCGACACCACCAGCGGGTTCCGCACCGAGGGCTACCCGCCGGACGGCCGCGGTGACCAGGACGGGAAGCGCGTGACGTACTTCGGTGGCGTCTCCCGCCCGTACTCCGGCCGCTTCCTGCTCTACTCGGCCCCCGGCTGGAACACCGGCACCCGCACCACGCCGGTCCTCCTCGTCCACGGCGCGAACGACACCGCGGACCGCGCCTGGGCCAATCCGGGCGAGGCGGGCGGCTACGGCTGCGGCGCCCTGTCCTGCCCGTCCACCGGGCTGATGCAGTACCTGGCCGGACGCGGCCACCGCGTCTTCGCCGTCGGCTTCGCGCACAAGCAGGGCGACAACCTGATGCAGGCGCAGATCGTCGGCGACGCGATCGCCGTCATCAAGGCGAAGCTGGGCGTCGACAAGGTCGACCTCGTCGGCTGGAGCAAGGGCGAGATGTCGACCCGCGCCTACGTGTCGTCGCTGAAGCCGAGCTGGGGACGGGCGTACGCCGGTGACGTACGCAGGCTGATCACCGTCGGCGGCCCGAACGGCGGCTACGACTACCCGTACGCACACGGCTGGGCGCACGACTTCTCCGTCTGGCCCGAGTGCGGAGGCAAGGTCAACGCCCCCTCCCCGCACTCGCGCATGACGTGCTACGGCCTGTACACCGCGCACCCCGAGTTCTCGATGACGCCCTCCGGCGGCTACGACAACTACCCCGGCCAGCGTCAGATGCTCGCCCGCTGGGACGGCAGGTACGGAGTCGACGGCGCCGCGCAGGACTGGTACACGACGTACTACGGAGGCCAGGGCTTCTACACCGCGGGCAGCGGCATCCAGGCCGCCATCGACGCCGGCTCCCTGATCAAGCCGCTGCACGACGCCGGCGTACCCGCCTCCGTCACCACCTACCTGCTGGCCGGCGGATCCCCGGACGTCATCGGCATCTTCAACGAGAACCGCGGGCCCAGCGACGGAGTCGTCTTCATCGCGAGCGCGCTCGACACCACCGGCATCCCCACGGTCGGCTCCACCGCCACCATTGCCGGCGCCAACCACCTCGAGCTGGGATGGAACAACTCGGCCGCCGACCGGATCGCCACTTGGCTCTCGTAAAAGATCACAAGAATCAAAGGATCAGAGGACGATGACCACGAGCAGCATCCGTACCCGCCGCGTGTCCACCGAGCGTCTCACCGTCCGGATCAGCGAGGTCCGGGACGAGGGCGAACCCGTCGTCTTCGTCCACGGCAACGTATCCTCCTCCGCCTTCTGGGACACCACCCTGACCCTGCTTCCGGACCGCTACCGCCCCATCGCCCTCGACCTGCGCGGCTTCGGCGGCACCGACCCGCTGCCCATCGACGCCACGCGCGGCCTGCGCGACCACGTCGACGACCTCGCCGCGCTGCTGGCGGCCCTCGGCATCGACCGGGCCCACCTGGTGGGCTGGTCCATGGGCGGGGGCGTGGTCATGCAGTACCTGCACGACCACCCGGCCGCGGTGCGCTCCCTGACGCTGGTCAACCCGGTCTCCCCGTACGGCTTCGGCGGTACGCGCGGGGTGGGGGGAACCCTCAACTCCGCGGACGGGGCGGGGTCGGGCGGCGGCACGGCCAACCCGGAGTTCGTCGCCCGGCTCGCCAAGGGCGACCGCGGTGAGGACTCCCCGACCTCGCCCCGCTCCGTCCTGGCGAGCTGCTACGTCAAGCCGCCGCTGCGGCCCGAGCACGAGGACGCGTACGTCGAGTCCATGCTCACCACGCGGACCGGCGACGACCACTACCCGGGCGACAGCGTGGCGTCGACGGCCTGGCCGGGCGTCGCACCCGGCACCCGTGGGGTCCTCAACTGCCTTTCCCCGCTGTACTTCCGCCTCGACGAGCTGCATCTGATCGACCCCAAGCCGCCGGTGCTGTGGATACGCGGCGAGGACGACGTGATCGTCTCGGACACCTCGGTGTTCGACCTGGCCCACCTGGGCTCGATCGGCGCGGTGCCGGGCTGGGACGGGACCCCCGCCCAGCCGATGGTGGCCCAGACCCGGCACGTCCTGGACCGCTACGCCGCACAGGGCGGCACGGTACGGGAGGTCGCCGTACCCGACGCCGGACACGCCGTGCACCTCGAACGCCCCGAGGAGTTCGGCGCGGCACTGCTGGGGATCCTGTCGGCATGACGGTGTGCACCACTGAGCAGGGCGCCGTCCGCGGCGGTCTTTCCGCGGACGGCGTGGCGTCCTTCCTGGGCATCCCTTACGCGGCCCCGCCCTTCGGCCCCCGCCGCTTCCGCGCGCCGTGTCCGCCCGAGCCCTGGACGGGCGTGCGCGACGCCACGGCCTACGGCCCGACCGCGCCGCACGCGCCCTACGCACCGCCCTTCGACACCCTCATCCCGGAGGACGTCGTCCCCGGTGAGGACTGCCTGAACCTCAACATCTGGACCCCCGCTCCAGGGCCGGGAGCAGGACTGCCGGTGATGGTGTGGCTGCACGGCGGGGCGTTCTCCAACGGCGCGGGCTCGGTACCGGCGTACGACGGCAGCACCTTCGCCCGCGACGGGGTCGTCTGCGTCACCCTCAACTACCGTCTGGGCTCGGACGGTTTCCTCCACCTCCCCGGTGTCCCCGACAACCGCGGCCTGCTGGACCAGGTGGCCGCCCTGCGCTGGATCCGCGCCAACATCGCCTCCTTCGGCGGCGATCCCGATCAGGTGACGGTCTTCGGCGAGTCGGCGGGCGCGATGAGCATCGGCGTCCTGCTGGCCACGGGCGGGGCGCGTGGCCTGTTCCGCCGGGCGATCCTGCAGAGCGGCGCCTGCCACCACTTCCTGCGTCCGTCCTCGGCGGCCCTGATCGCGGCCCGCCTGGCCACGAAGCTCGGCATCGATCCGACCCCGGAGGCCTTCGCCGCGGTCCCCCTCGGCGACCTCCTGCCCGCCCAGGCCGAGCTCCGCGCCGAGGTGGGCGCCCGCCCGGACCCGGCCCTGTGGGGCGAGGCGGCGCTCAACATCATGCCGTTCGAACCGGTGACAGCCGTTCCGACAGCAGGTCCGTCCCTCCCCGGCCCCGACTGCGGCGTCGACCTCCTGATCGGCAGCAACCGCGAGGAGTACCGCCTCTTCCTGGTCCCCACCGAGCGCCTGGAATCCTTCACGGAGCCGCGGCTGCGTGCCATGACGGCCGCCTACGGCGCGGACCCGGACAAGGCCCTCCCCGTGTACCGCGCCACCCGCCCAGCCGCCGTCCCGGGCGAGCTCCTGGACGCGGTGGCGACGGACTGGTTCTACCGGATCCCCGCCATCCGTCTGGCCGAGTCCGTCCCCGGCTCGCACCTGTACGAATTCGCCTGGCGCTCCCCGCGGTTCGCCGGCCGCCTCGGCGCATGCCACGCCCTGGAGCTGGGCTTCGTCTTCGACCGCCTCCACGACCCGTCGTACACCCCGATGCTGGGCACCCGGCCACCCCAGGCTCTCGCGGACGCGATGCACGCGGCGTGGGTCTCCTTCGCGAAGACCGGCGACCCCGGCTGGCCGGCGTACGACACGTCCACCCGCACGACGATGGTCTTCGCCGAAGACCCCACCCTGGAAGACGACCCGCGCGGTCAGGAGCGCCTGCTCTGGGAAGGCGTGCGCTAGCGAGCCGGGCTGCCGGCCGGACGGCCCGTCGTCGTCGCGTCGCACGGGCGCGGACGGAGTGCCGCCGGCTACGGCTACGGCAGCGGGTAAATCCGGCTCGCCCGGGTGGTCCGCCGCTGCCCTGCGGCGGCGAGTGAGATCAGCAGTGCGACCGCCGCCGCCGTCACCGGCACCCCGTAACCGGCCGTCGCCGACACGTGTTCGACCACCCAGCCGCCGGTCGCGCTGCCGCAGGCGATGCCGCCGAGCAGGCCGGTCACCGCGAGGGTCATGCCCTCGTTGAGGCGGCCCTCGGGGGAGCGCTGCTGGACCAGGGTCATGTTCGTGACCATGGTGGGCGCGGTCGCCGTACCGGCGATGAGCAGCGCGGCGGACAGCGCCAGGAGGGAACCGGTCAGGGCGGCGGCCAGCAGCGGCAGTGTCATGAGCGCCGTCATCGCGGCCACGCACCACGGCAGGCGCCGCCCCGCCGGGCCCGCGGGCTTCACCACCCCGTACACCAGCCCGGCCACGCACGAACCGGCCGCCTGCAGCCCGAGCGCCACGCCCGCCGCCGAGCGGTGACCCCGGTCGTCCGCGAACGCCACCGTGACGACCTCCATCGCGCCGAACACCGCGCCCATGGCGAGGCACACGGCGAGCTGCGCCGGCATACCGGGGGCGCGCAGCGGCGCACGCGCGGGCGTGCGCGGCCTCGGTGGCGGCTCGGTCGAGCGCTGGGCGGCGAACAACAGGACGCCCGTGAGCAGCAGCACCGCGCCGACCAGCATGCCGGCCTCCGGGAAGAACGTCCCGCACAGGAAGGCCGCGAGGACCGGACCGAGCATGAAGCACAGCTCGTCCGCGGCCTGTTCGAAGGAGTTCGCGGTGTGCAGGGCCGCGGGGTCCGACGGCAGCAGGTGAGCCCAGCGGGCGCGGGACATCCCGCCGGTGTTCGGGGTGGTCGCGGTGGCGGCGTAGGCGGCGAACAGGGTCCAGTCGGGGGCGTCGTAGCGCACGCACAGCAGCAGGGCCAGGCTGCCCAGGACCGCGCAGACGGTGGCGGGCACGGCGATCCGGGCCTGCCCGTACCGGTCCACCAGCCGGGCGATCCAGGGGGCGGTCGCCGCGGTCGCCGCGAGGCCGGTCGCGGTGACGGCGCCGGCGAGTGCGTACGAGCCGCGTGTCCCGGCGATCATCACGACCGCGCTCACGCCGAACATGCCCATCGGCAGCCGGGCCATCAGGTTCCCCGCGGTGAAGGCGCGGGTGCCGGGGAGGGTGAACAGGCGGCGGTACGGGGCGAAGAGGGGCGAGCGGGCGGAGACCGGGGTGGAGGAATTCGGCATGGTGTCACCGTCGTTCGGCCGCCGGTCCGCGGTCCAACACCTGATCCGGCGCGATTGACGCACCCGCGTTGTAAGTTCGGCCCGTGCCCGCCCGACCCGAACCCGTATCCGTATCCCGACCGTCCGTCCTCTCCGAAGGAATCACCCCCCGGCTGCTCCGTGCCTTCGTCGCCGTGGCCGAGGAGCTGCACTTCACCCGTGCCGCCGCTCGGCTGTACGTCGCCCAGCAGGCCCTCAGCCGTGACATCCGGCGGCTCGAGCGTGAGTTGGGCGCCGAGTTGTTCGTACGGAGCACCCGGCAGGTCGCGCTGACCGCCGAGGGTGCCCGGCTGCTGCCGTACGCCCGTCGGGTGCTTCAGGCGCAGCGGGAGCTGCTCGACGCCTTCGGCCGGGGTGAGCCGGAGCGGCCGTTGCTCGTCGATGTCAACAGCCCTGGGCTGTTCGGGGAGCGGGTGCTGGACCGGGCGCGCGCACTCGTTCCCGATCTCGAACTGATGACCCGTTTCGAAAGCGGTCTGACCGGTGCCGCCGCCGAGATGCTGGCCGGCCGGCTCGACGCGTCGTTCGGGCGGTTCGCCGGGCTCGACCCCGCCGTCCGCGGCCGGCTGCTGCACCAGCCCGTGCGGTACGAACGGATGGCCGTCGTCCTGCCCGAGGACCACCGGCTCGCGCGCCTGGCCGAGGTGCCGCTCGACGCGCTGGCGGGGGAGAGCGTGTACGCGGGCGCGGGCAATCCGCGCACGCTGGAGTGGACCGACCTCGCGCATCGCCTGTTCGAGGGGCGTGGTATCGAGGTCGCACCGCCCGCGCCCCTCGCGATCGGTGTGGCGGAGTTCCGGCGGATCATGGCCAAACACCGCACGCCTGTCCTGACCGTCGTGGATTTTCCGGCCATGCCTCAGACGGTCCTGCGGCACCTGGTCGACCCCGTTCCACTCTCTCCCGTGTCACTGGTGTGGCGAAAAGGGCTGGTGCATCCCGGATTGGATGCGCTCAGGTGTTCTGCGACCGAACTGGCAAGCGAGGAAGGGTGGCTTCGACGGCCGGCGGATGGCTGGATTCCGGCCATGGATGCGCAAGTGATGGGGGCCTACACCTGAGACGGAACTCCACGGCATGACCACATGCGATACATTCAGGGACCCGGGTGCATTGTGATAAAGGGGCGCTCGGGCCGGGTGGGGGCCCGGCTCGGCAACTGGTACGTAGACCCGGATTCGTACGCCCCTCTGGTAGTGATGCCCCATGGGGGGGAAATTACGTGCGCGCCGACAAATGGCGGAATGACGCCCAACCGAGCGGGTCCGGTTCCGCATCAGGAGGTCTCCGCGAGACGGCCGGGGCCATGAACCCGGGCGGGTCGTTCGACTTCGGTGACGCGCCCGGCGCGGAACCGGAATCAGGCCGACCCCCCGGCGTGCCGCCGGCACCGGGTGACCGGACGGGGTGGCCGGAAGCCGATGGCCGTGGCCGTACGGCGGCCTGGCCGACGGCCCGTCCGGGCGATGAGGGCGGCTACTGGCCGGGAGCGGGCGGAGGCCCCGCCCCGGACCCGGCACCGGGCTCCTGGTTCGACAAGGGCAGCCCCACCGGGCCGGTGGCCGAGGCGGAGACGCGGATACTGCCCGAGCAGGCGACCGACTCGGCCGACTCGATCGGTTCGGCGTCGGACTCGTCGACACGTGCGGACACGGAACCGTTCGGCCCCGCCGGCACCGGCCCCCTGCGGGTGAAGGTCGACGACCCCTGGCAGGCCGACGAGACCGGCGGGACCCACGACCCGCACGAGGTCACCATCCAGCTCGACGCCATAGAGCTGGGCGGCCCGTCCGCCGGACCGGCCGGTGTCGTCGGCGGCAAGGAGGCCGACAAGCCCGTCTTCGTCGACGAGTCCGGCCGCCGCAGCCGCCGCTTCCGCCGCCTCGGCATGGCCGTCGGCCTCACCTGCGCCGTCTACGCGGTCGTCATCGTCGTCACCCTGCTGTCCGGCAACGCGGCAGCTCCCTGGGTGCCGGTCCCGATCCCCGGCGCGGACGACACGCCGGCGAGCAAGGTCAAGGAGTCCCCGCACCCGTCGGAGTCCGCCGCCCCGTCCACGGAAGCCAGTGGCGTACCCGGCGTCAGCGCCGACCCCAGCACCCCGAGCACCGGCGTGGTCCCGACCCCGGGCACCACCGTCGTACCGGGGACGTCGGCCCGGCCCGGCACGACGCCCGGCGCCTCGACCCCGCCCAAGCCATCCGTGTCCAGCACGAAGAAGGGCACGCCGGGCGGCACCACCACGCCCGTCGACCCCGGGGGCAACGGCTCGCCCCCGGTCACCAACCCGTCGTCGCCCGCTCCGTCGACCGACCAGACCCCGGACCCGGACGCGCCCCCGCCCGGCGGACCCGGTGGTGACCCCGGTGGCAACAGCGCCAACACCAACAACGCCGCACCGGCCCCCACCCAGGCCCCGATCGCCTCCAGCGGGCCGGCCCCGGCCCAGCCCGGTGCCACACCCGTCCAGTCCCCGGAGAACGTCCTCTGATGGCCTCGCGCTCCAACCGTCGCCGTTCCAGTCGAGCCGACGGGCGCTCCCGCCGTGCCCCGGCCCACGTCAACGCGCGCCGCGTTCGCCTGCCCATGCGCTGGCTGCTGCCCGCGACACTGCTGATTGCCGTCACCGCGATGCTGATGCTGCGCGGCTACGTGCACAGCGAGATCCTGGCCGACTACCGCATCCGGCCCGAGGCGGCCGCCGACAAGGTGCCCGAGGAGATCGTCGCGGGCGGCCCGGTCATCGACACCCGCAACGGCAAGACCGCCAGCCTGACCGTGCCCAAGCAGCGGCTCGTCCTCACCTTCGACGACGGCCCCGACCCCGCGTGGACCCCCAAGGTCCTCGACGTGCTCAAGGAGCACAACGCGCACGCGGTGTTCTTCATCACCGGCACCATGGCCTCGCAGTACCCGGACCTGGTCAAGCGCATGGTGCGCGAGGGCCACGAGATCGGGCTGCACACCTTCAACCACCCCGATCTCTCCTACAAGTCGGAGAGCGGCATCGACTGGCAGCTGTCCCAGAACCAGATGGCGCTGGAGGGCGCCGCCGGCATCCGTTCATCGCTGTTCCGGCCGCCGTACTCGTCCTTCCCCAGCGCGTTGGACAACGCGTCCTGGCCGATCGTCAAGTACGTCGGCTCCCGCGGCTACCTCACGGTCCTCAACCACACGGACACGGAGGACTGGCAGAAGCCGGGTGTCGACGAGATCATCCGCAACGCCACCCCGAAGAACGGCGACGGCGCCATCGTCCTGATGCACGACTCCGGTGGCGACCGGAGCCAGACCGTCGAGGCACTCGAGCGGCTCCTGCCCGACCTCCAGGGCAAGGGTTACAAGTTCCAGAACCTCACCGAGGCCCTCGGTGCACCCAGCGCGCACACCCCGGTCACCGGCGCGGAGCTGTGGAAGGGCCGGGCCTGGGTCTTCCTCGTCCAGGCTTCGGACAAGGTCACCGGCGTTCTGGTCATCGGCCTCGCGGTCGTCGGCTCCCTCGTCCTCGCCCGCTTCGGCCTGATGCTGCTGCTCTCCGGCGCGCACGCCCGCCGGGTGCGCCGGAAGGACTTCCGCTGGGGCCCCGCCGCCCCGGTCACCGAGCCGGTCACGGTCCTGGTCCCGGCGTACAACGAGGCCAAGTGCATCGAGAACACGGTGCGTTCCCTCGTCGCCGGCGAGCACCCGATCGAGGTGCTGGTCATCGACGACGGCTCCAGCGACGGCACCGCCCGCATCGTCGAGGATCTGAACCTGCCGGGCGTACGGGTCATCCGGCAGCTCAACGCGGGCAAGCCGGCCGCCCTCAACCGGGGCCTGGCCAACGCCCGGTACGACATCATCGTGATGATGGACGGCGACACCGTCTTCGAGCCGTCCACCGTCCGTGAGCTGGTGCAGCCCTTCGCCGACCCCCGGGTCGGGGCAGTCGCCGGCAACGCCAAGGTCGGCAACAAGGACACGCTCATCGGGGCCTGGCAGCACATCGAGTACGTGATGGGCTTCAACCTCGACCGCCGGATGTACGACATCCTCGGCTGCATGCCGACGATCCCCGGAGCCGTCGGCGCCTTCCGGCGCAGCGCGCTGGAGCGGGTGGGCGGCATGAGCGACGACACGCTCGCCGAGGACACCGACGTCACGATGGCGCTGCACCGCGACGGCTGGCGGGTGGTGTACGCGGAGAACGCGCGCGCGTGGACCGAGGCCCCGGAGTCCGTGCAGCAGCTGTGGTCCCAGCGCTACCGCTGGTCGTACGGCACCATGCAGGCGATCTGGAAGCACCGCAGGGCCATCGTGGAGCGGGGCCCGTCGGGCCGCTTCGGCCGGGTCGGCCTGCCGTTCGTCTCCCTGTTCATGGTGGTGGCCCCGCTGCTGGCCCCGCTGATCGACGTCTTCCTGCTGTACGGGCTGGTGTTCGGCCCCACTGAGAAGACGGTCGGCGCCTGGCTCGGCGTGCTGGCGGTGCAGGTGGTCTGCGCCGCGTACGCCTTCCGGCTGGACCGCGAGCGGATGAGTCACCTCCTCTCGCTGCCGCTCCAGCAGATCCTCTATCGGCAACTGATGTACGTGGTCCTGCTCCGGTCCTGGATGACCGCGCTCACGGGCGGTCGGCTTCGCTGGCAGAAACTGCGGCGCACGGGTGGGGTGTCCACACCGCCGACCGGGTCCGTCCAGCACGAGCCCGTCGTGGGCGGGAGGACGGCCTGATGTCGAATCCGCCGTTCCCGTCCCGGGCGACGCCTCCGCAGCAGCCGTACTTTCCGCCGCACTTCTCGGCGCCGCACATTCCGGCACCAACTACCCAGGAAGCACAGTACGTGACCGCACCCATCCTGCCGTACGGGACGGACGACGCCACCCGGCCGGCGCCTGTGGAGCAGCCCCGGCGCGCCCCTGTCCGCGACCGCTACTTCGACCTGCTGCGCGCGGTCGCGCTCTTCCGCGTCGTCTTCTACCACCTGATGGGCTGGGCCTGGCTGCCCGTGGTCTTCCCGTCCATGGGAGTGATGTTCGCCCTGGCGGGCAACCTCATGGCCCGCTCCCTCAAGCGTCCGCCCCTGCAGGTCGTACGCAGCCGGATGCGCCGACTGCTGCCGCCGTTGTGGCTGCTCGGCGCGATCGGCGTGAGCGGCATGGTGCTGCAGGGCTGGGGTCCGAACAGCGACGGACACCCCGGCTGGTGGTGGTTCCACCTCACGTACTGGATCGTTCCGCTGAGCGACCCGCCGTACGCCGAGGGCCTGCACGGGGTCCACGGCGTCCTCGGCGACGACTGGGCCTCGGAACTCGCGGGACCGCTGTGGTACATCCGGGCCTACCTCTGGTACGTGCTGCTGTCTCCGTTCCTTCTCAAGGCCCTGCGTGCGCTGCCGTGGGTGACGATCCTGTCGCCGATCGCGCTGTCTGCGGCATTCGAGTTCGGCTACCTCAACCTGCCTGGCGAACGGTTCCCGTCCGCTCTCACCGACTTCAGCACCTTCGGCGCCTGCTGGATCCTGGGCATGGCCCACCAGGAAGGCGTCCTGAAACGCATTCCCCGCTACATCGTCCCGTCCGTGGCTCCGGTGATCGCATGCCTGGGCCTGTGGTATGCGCTGACGCACGGTTTCAAGCAGGGCCACGACCTGGATGACCTTCCGTTCGCCCAGTCCTTGTGGTCCTTCGCCACGGTGCTGCTGCTCCTCCACGTCAGCCCGTCCTGGTCGGAGTGGCCCCGCTGGCTGCGCCCCTTCGACCGCCTGATCACACTGCTCAACTCCCGTGCGGTGACGGTCTATCTCTGGCACAACATCTGTATTCTCATCGCCTCCACCATGTGGGACCAGCTGTGGCGCATCGACGTGATGGGGCAGCACTTCTCCTGGCTTCTGAACAGCCCGTGGCCGGTACTCGCCATCACCTGGCTGTTCATCGGCAGCTGCATCGTCTGGTTCGGCTGGATGGAGGATGTGGCAGCGAAGCGCAAGCCGCAACTGTGGCCGGACGGTTCGTCGCGTAAGCCGACCAAGGGAAGGATGGGTGCGCACCGCGGATAGCGCAGACGGAAACGTCCGGGGCCGGTCTCTCGCCGAGGGACCGGCCCTGTCAGTGGTTCAGACCGATGAACCTTCAACTTCCTTCTGGCCAACGCGCGTAGACGGGCCCATCATGAGGGTGCTCTGTGTGCACAACCCTCGCAGTGATTTGTCATGAGCGCGACATTCAACGGCAAAGGGAGGCGGCACGATGGCTTGCGGATCGACCAGCCTGTGGGCCGGTGAGACGAGCTGGTTCTGTTGCGGATCCGCGTGGGGTCCGTGCGGCAGCGCAGGCGGCGGCGCCTGCGGCAACTGCCGGTCCAGCGCGAATCACGGCGCCTGGCCCAACGCGTCACAGGCGTGCTGGGACATCACCCGGCCCGACCTGTGCGGCGAGAACATCCCCAGACGCGGCTGCGGCGCCGTGATGAACGTCCGGCACCAGTGCTCCGGCGCCACCGTCTGCATCACGATCACCGACTGCGGACCGCGCACCAAGAGCTGGTGCGGCGAGGCCACCTGCTGCAACGGCGCCTGCCGCACCAACCGCGTCCTGGACCTGACCCCGGCCGCCTTCTCGGCCATCGGCAGCCTCAGCTCCGGCAAGCTGCCGGTCTACATCTACGAGTGAGGGGGAGACCGACATGACGTACCGTCAGAACGACAGCGGCGGCCTGGGCCGCCGGCGCTTCCTCACCACGGCCGCCCTCGGCGGCGCGACCATCGTCGGCGCGACCGCCCTCGGCGGTATCGACGCCGACGCGGCCTTCGCCTCCGAGCCGTCGCTCGACCCGGCGATCCCCAAGTCGTCCTTTGCGGAGGGCCGGATCACCGGCATCACCGGCAGTGTCCTTCAGGTCGCGGGATCCTACGGCGACCACCACCGGGTCCGGATGACCAACGCCACCAGCGTGTGGAAGGTCCGGCCCACCACCGCCGCCGAGATCGAGGTCGGTGACGGGCTCTACGCGCGTGGCGTACCGATGCCGGACGGTACCGTCGCCGCCGACGCGGTGTGGGTGAACATCGTGAACCTCGACACCACGATCCGCGGCATCGCGAAGGACCGGCTGCACCTCTCCCACGGACAGCACGAGATCGTCGGCCGCGTCCGTCCGGACACGACGAACGCCTCCTACGCGGGCCGCGCGCTCACCTCGGACCTGTCCCGGCTGCGCATCGGACAGAGCGCCCAGGTGCTCGGGGCCTGGCGGCCGTCCGACAACTCGGTGGACGTCGTCCGTATCTCCGTCGGGCACTGACGGCCGGATCGGAGGAGGGAGAAGGGTGGGGCAAAGATGCTCTCACTGACAACGGGCCTCATACCGCTGGTTCTTGCGGGCCTGCTGGGGTGGACCGGCTCGGTCAAGCTTTTCGACCGTGCCACCGTGCGCCGGGCACCCAAAACGGCGCTGGCCCGCATGCTGCGCAGCAGCGAGCGGGCGGCGCTGGTGCTGCGCGGCGTCGGCGCCGTGGAACTCCTGCTCGCCGCAGGGCTGCTCGCCGTACCGGCGAACCCGGTGCCGGGCACGGCCACCGCCGTCCTCGGGGCCGGATTCCTCGGCTACCTCGGTTACGGCCGGGCGCTGGCACCGGAGTCCTCCTGCGGCTGTTCGGCGAACGACGACGCCCCGATCACCTGGCGCGCGTTCGCGCGCGCCGCGGTGGTGCTCGCGGGCGGCGCGACGGCGGCGGTGGCGAACGGCACCTGGTGGTCCACGATCAGCGAACGGCCCGGCGGCTCGCTCGTCCTCCTGGCCGTGGCCGTGGTCGTACTGGTGGCGCTCTCGGTCGATCCCGACCGGTGGTGGCTGCTTCCACTGCGCCGGCTGAGGCTGCGTGCCTTCGGGCATCCGCTCTTCGGCGGCGAGGTGGGGGAGCGCGTGCCGGTCGCCGCCAGCGTGGAGCTGCTGGAGCGCTCCCTCGCCTGGCAGACCGCCTCCACGGTGGTCCGGTCGGGTCTGCTGGATCACTGGGAGGAGGGTGGCTGGCGCATCCTCCTGTACTCGGGCGTGTACGGGGCGGGGGAGAGCGCACGGCCGGTGTCCGTGGTCTTCGCCCTGGACGCCACCGCCAGCCGCGACACCCCCGGTGATCCCGTGGTCCGCGTCAGCTTCGTCGACGCGGACAGCGGGGAACCGGTGGCACAGGAGATGCTGAACGCGGTTCCTGCGCGCAGGGTTCTGCCGATGGTGGGTTGAGGAACCATCATGCGGTTCACCGCCACCTGCTCACGTGCCCGCAGGTGGCGGTGAGCCATTCGCCGCCGCCGTCGGCCCCTCACCCCCGCTCCCCGCGAGGTGGGAGCAACGTTCCCTCCCGGTCACGCGCGGCCACGGCGCGGAAACGCGAGGTCCCTGCCTTCGGGACCCAGCCACTCGGCGCACCGTGGAGGCGTCGTGGCAGGCGGCCGTCGCTGGATCGAGCACGGGGACCCGGAGGACGAGGACTTCCGGGAGAGGACGGGGGAGCAGGTCGCCCACCGGAACCTCGCCCTCTCCGTGCTCTGCGAGCACATCGGGTTCTCGGTGCGGACGCCATGGTCCGTGCTCGTGCTGTTCATGGGGCCCGAGTACGGACCGACCCCCGCCGACAAGCTCCTGCTCACGTCCCTGGTGACGCTGGTGGGGCGGTCGTACGGGTGCCGTACACCTTCGCCGCCCGGCCGAGGGCGTGCCGAGCCGTGACGTGATACTTGACGTGACACTGGGGACATCACGCCGAACCAGGCCCGTCACGCACTGTTGACAGGATCGGTCGGCGAGTGGCGGATACGACGACTCGAGTGCGGGACGGGAGCCGATGGACGGCGATCAGCAGCGGACGGAAACGCGGCGACCGGAACACGGGCCCCTGGCCGGTTTCACCGTGGGGGTGACGGCCGCGCGCCGGGCCGAGGAGCTGGTCGCGCTCCTCGAGCGGCGCGGGGCGTGCGTCGTGCACGCGCCCGCCCTGCGGATCGTGCCGCTCGCCGACGACAGCGATCTCCTCGCCGCCACCGAGGAGATCATCGACCGGGCGCCCGACGTCGTGGTGGCCACCACCGCGATCGGTTTCCGCGGCTGGGTCGAGGCGGCGGACGGGTGGGGACTCGGCGAGGCGCTGCTCGACCGGCTGCGCAGGGCGGAGCTGCTGGCGCGCGGGCCGAAGGTCAAGGGCGCGATCCGGGCCGCCGGGCTGAGCGAGGAGTGGTCGCCGTCGTCGGAGTCCATGGCGGAGGTGCTGGACCGGCTGCTGGAGGAGGGCGTCGACGGCCGCCGGATCGCCGTACAGCTGCACGGGGAGCCGCTGCCCGGGTTCGTGGAGGCGCTGCGGGCCGGAGGCGCGGAGGTCGTCCCGGTGCCGGTGTACCGGTGGATGCCGCCGGAGGACCCGGGGCCACTGGACCGGCTGCTGGACGCGACCGTCGCCCGCGGGGTTGACGCGCTCACCTTCACCAGCGCGCCCGCCGCCTCGTCGCTGCTGTCGCGGGCGGAGGAGCGGGGGCTGCTGCCGGAGCTGCTGGCCGCGCTGCGGCACGACGTGCTGCCGGCGTGCGTGGGGCCCGTGACCGCGCTGCCACTGCGGGAACGCGGGGTGGACACGGTCCAGCCGGAGCGGTTCCGGCTGGGGCCGCTGGTGCAGCTGCTCTGCCGGGAACTGCCGGTCCGGGCAAGAGTGTTGCCGGTCGCCGGGCACCGGGTGGAGATCCGCGGGCACGCGGTGCTGGTGGACGAGGAGCTCAGGCTCGTACCCCCGGCGGGCATGGCGCTGCTCCGGGCACTGGCACGGCGGCCCGGCCGGGTGGTCACCCGCGCCGACCTGCTCCGCGCCCTCCCGGGCACCGGCCGCGGCGAACACGCCGTGGAGACCGCCGTGACCCGCCTCCGCACCGCCCTGGGGACCCCCGAGCTGATCCAGACGGTCGTCGAACGCGGCTACCGCCTGGCCCTGGACCCGGCGGCCGAGACGAAGTACGCCGACCTGTAGGGGCGCGCCCGGTGTGCGAGGGGTACCGGGGGCGGCGCTGGGCAGGCACTGTGGAAGGGAACGGTTTTCCGGCCTCCGACGAGTGCCCCGGTCAGGTCCGCCGGCCGGGGTGAGCCCAGGTGGTGACAGGCGCATGGTGGTGGGTACGGCCACGGGCCCCTACGAGCTGCGGTTCGATGCCGGGCGGGTCTGTCTGGACCTGCTGTCCACCAGCCATCCCGCCGAACGGCTGCACTCCCTCTCGCCGTTGCGCGCCTGGATCACGGGGGCGGGCCTGGTGCCGGCCGGCACCGCGCTGGCGCACGTGGACGCCTCCTGGCTCACCGCGTTCCGTGAACTGCGGGGGGATGTCCGGCAGTTGGTGCTCGGATACCTGGCCGTCGAGCCCCGGTCGTACGACCTCGCGCTCGCCCGCGTCAACGAGGCCGCCCGTACCGCGCCCCCGGCCCCCCGTGCCGTACGAGGTGAAGACGGAACCCTGGTACGCGAGTTGGCCGGTCCGCCCGAGTGCGCGGCGCTGCTCGCGGCCGTCGCCCGGGACGCCGTGGAGCTGCTGACCGACCCCGTCGCCCGGGCGGGCCTGCGGCAGTGCGAGGGCGACAACTGCCCGATCGTGTACCTGGATACGTCCCGGGGACACCGGAGGCGCTGGTGTTCCAGCGAGGTGTGCGGGAACCGCGAACGGGTGGCCCGGCACCGCCGCCGCGCCGCCCTCGCCCGCGCATAGAGACCGAGGACAAAGAGGCCGAACGACCGGTCGGTCATCCTGTTTGCCGGTTGTGCGAGGTCGTCGCCGAAGTGATTTCGGCAACATCCCGTTTGGTGCCCGTGCTTGACGGGGAGTCGGCGCGATCTTGATATTGTGTCGGAAATGTGAACATCACGCGGTGGGAATGTGCTCCCATGTCCCCCTCGTCACGCCGGCCCGCGGAAAACTGTCGGCTGATTTTGAACACGGCGCGACCCACATCCGTATCCGACGGCGAGCGACCGACTGGGGGATCCCCCGGACACCGGAGGTGGGCGTGCGCAAGGATGCGGCCGTGGCCAAAGAACGTGGAGCGAGGGCCCGACATCGCATGTCCCAGTCCTCGGAACCCGATGAGGAGTTGATGCGTGCGCTGTACCGAGAGCACGCCGGACCTCTCCTCGCCTACGTCCTCCGGCTGGTCGCCGGAGACCGGCAGCGTGCCGAGGACGTGGTGCAGGAGACGCTCATCCGTGCCTGGAAGAACGCCGGCCAGCTCAATCGAGCGACCGGTTCGGTACGCCCCTGGCTGGTGACGGTCGCCCGGCGCATCGTCATCGACGGCCATCGCAGCCGGCAGGCCCGGCCGCAGGAGGTCGATCCGTCGCCGCTGGAGGTCATCCCCGCGGAGGACGAGATCGACAAGGCGCTGTGGCTGATGACGCTGTCGGACGCGCTCGACGACCTGACCCCGGCTCACCGGGAGGTGCTCGTCGAGACGTACTTCAAAGGGCGTACCGTCAATGAGGCGGCGGAGACGCTGGGTATACCCAGCGGCACTGTCCGCTCCCGGGTGTTCTATGCCCTGCGTTCGATGAAGCTGGCTCTGGAGGAGAGGGGGGTGACGGCGTGATGAGCATGTACGGGGGGTTCGGAACGGGTGGTCCGGGTATGTCTGGGGCCATGCAGGGATCTCCGGCCCCGAACGAGCACGAGACCGTCGGCGCCTACGCCCTCGGAATTCTCGACGACACCGAGGCGACCGCGTTCGAAGCCCACCTCGCAGGCTGCGAGTGGTGCGCGCAGCAGCTCGACGAACTGGCTGGGATGGAACCGATGCTGGCCGCGCTCGCGGACCTGCCGGACTCCGGCTCGCCCGCGATCGGCGAGTCCCTGTCGGCCAAGCCCAGCCCACGCCTGGTGGAGAAGCTCGTCGACGAGGTCGCCGAGCGTCGCGCCCGGAAGCGCCGACGCGGCTTCTACCTGGTCGCGGCGGCGGCAGCGCTGATCATCGGCGGCCCGCTGACCGTGTACACGGTGAGCGGTTCGGACAGCGGCGGCAAGGCCGACGTGGCGGCGGGCACCGCGCAGACCACCTTCCGGGAGATGCCGGACAAGGTCACGGCGACGGACCCGACGACGCACGTCACCGCGACCATCGCCCTGGAGAAGAAGGACTGGGGCACGAGCGCCGTCGCGGAACTGAAGAACGTCACCGGCCCGCAGAAGTGCTCGCTGATCGCCGTCGGCAAGAACGGCGAGCGCGAGACCCTCTCGACCTGGTCCGTCCCGAACTGGGGCTACGGCATCCCGAACGCCAAGACGGAGGAGGCCAGGAAGCCCCTCTACGTCCGCGGCGGCGCCGCCCTGGAGCCGAACCAGATCGACCACTTCGAGGTGATGACCTTCGACGGCAAGCGACTCGTCGAGGTCAAGTCCTAGAACGGAAATGCCCGGCTTCCGCGAGCGGGTCCCCTTCGCGTACGGTTGACGGCTGCCCAGCACGTCAGAAGGGGGCCCGGTGGCCGCTCAGGCTCAACAGGATTCCGCGGTCGGACCGGTCCACGGCCCGGATCGCGGCTCGGTTCACGGCGAGGCGTACGACTCCGTACGGGACCGCGAGATCCACGGGGAACAGCAACACCTGGACCGGGTGTACCGGCGCCTCGAGGAGAAGATCCACGAGGCCGAGTTCCTGATGCGTGACGCGGCCAGGCGCGGCCAGGTCGGCACGCCCGGCGCGCTGGCCGAGCGGGACGCACAGGTCTTCCGGGCGGGCATCCACCTCAACCGGCTGAACAACGAGTTCGAGGACTTCCTCTTCGGCCGTATCGACCTGCTGCCCGGCAAGGACGGCAGGAAAGGACCCGACGGGGCCTACACCGCCGTGGAGCCGGCCGAGGGCGCGGTGCGCGAGGACAGCACGGCCGACATCGCCGAGACCCTGCACATCGGCCGTATCGGTGTCCTCGACGAGGACTACGCCCCGCTGGTCATCGACTGGCGGGCACCGGCCGCCGCCCCCTTCTACCGCTCCACCCCGGTCGAGCCCGGCCGGGTCGTACGCCGCCGGGTCATCCGCTCCAAGGGCCGGCGCGTCCTCGGCGTCGAGGACGACCTGATGCGCCCCGAGCTGCGGGCCTTCCTCGACGGCCACGAGTTGCCCGTCATCGGCGACGGCGCGCTGATGGCGGCGCTCGGCCGGGCCCGCGGCCACACCATGCGGGACATCGTCGCCTCCATCCAGGCGGAGCAGGACCTCGTCATCCGCGCCCCCGCCGCCTCGGTGACGTACGTCGAGGGCGGTCCGGGCACGGGCAAGACGGCGGTCGCCCTGCACCGGGCGGCCTACCTGCTCTACCAGGACCGGCGCCGCTACGCCGGCGGCATCCTGATCGTCTCCCCGACCCCGCTGCTCGTCGCCTACACCGAGGGCGTGCTGCCCTCGCTCGGCGAGGAGGGCCAGGTCGCCATCCGCGCGATCGGCTCGCTGGTCGAGGGCGCCGAGGCCACGCTGTACGACTCCCCGTCGGTGGCGCGGGCCAAGGGGTCGTACAGGATGCTGAAGGTGCTGCGGAAGGCGGCCCGGGGAGCGCTGGAAGCGAACGGTTCACCGGACCGGCTGCGGGTCGTCGCCTTCGGGCGCCGGCTGGAGCTGGAGGGCGAGGAACTGGACCGTGTCCGGCGCACCGCCCTGGGCGGCACCGCGCCGGTCAATCTGCTGCGCCCGCGCGCCCGCAGGCTGCTGCTGGACGCCCTGTGGGAGAAGTCCGGCGCCGGCGCCCGGCACACCGACCCGGAGCTGGCCGCCGAGCTGCGCTCCTCCTTCGACGAGGACATCACCGACGAGGACTCCTTCATCGCCTTCCTGGACGCCTGGTGGCCCGAGCTGACCCCGCGGGCCGTGCTCACCGCCATGGCCGACGAACGGCGGCTGGGCCGCTGGGCCCGGCGGATCCTCAACCCCGGCGAGGTGCGCAGGGTCGCCCGCTCGCTGAGGCGGGACGGGTACTCGGTGCACGACATCGCCCTGCTCGACGAACTCCAGGCGATCCTCGGCACCCCGGCCCGCCCGAGGAAGAAGCGCGAACTGGACCCGCTCGACCAGCTCACCGGCCTGGAGGAGCTGATGCCCGTGCGCGAGGAATCGCAGCGCGAGCGGGCCGAGCGGCTGGCGCAGGAGCGCACCGAGTACGCGCACGTCATCGTGGACGAGGCGCAGGACCTCACGCCCATGCAGTGGCGGATGGTCGGCCGCCGCGGCCGGCACGCCACCTGGACGGTCGTCGGCGACCCCGCCCAGTCCTCCTGGTCCGACCCGGACGAGGCCGCCGAGGCCCGCGACGAGGCCCTGGGCACGCGTCCGCGCCGCCGCTTCCAGCTCACGGTGAACTACCGCAACCCGGCCGAGATCGCCGAGCTGGCCTCGAAGGTCCTCGCCCTGGCCATGCCCGGCTCGAAGGCCCCGTCGGCCGTCCGCTCCACGGGCGTGGAGCCGCGCTTCGCGGTCGTACGGGGCTCGGTGGAGAAGACCGTACGGGCGGAGGCCGAGCGGCTGCTGGACCGCGTGGACGGCACGGTCGGCGTGGTCGTCGCCATGAACCGGCGCGAGGAGGCCCGCCGCTGGCTCGCCGGGCTCGGCGACCGGGTGGTGGCCCTGGGGAGCCTGGAGGCGAAGGGGCTGGAGTACGACGCGACGATCGTCGTGTCCCCGGCGGAGATCGCCGACGAGTCCCCGGCCGGCCTGCGGGTCCTCTACGTCGCCCTGACCAGGGCCACCCAGCAGCTGACGGTCGTCTCGGGCGAGCGGGACGAACCGGACGGGGCCGGGGTGCCGGATCTGCTGCGGGGCTGAAGGGGAACGAACCGCCCCGGCGGGAATGGCCGCAGGGCATCCTTTTGTTAGCCTGGGTGTGACACCGGCCCGATCCAAGCCCCCGGGCCCAACCTTTGTCGCTTCGAGCGACCACTTGCCGCGAGGCGAGCATGGCGGGTCGGTGTCGCTTCATTGCTTCCAGAGGTCCGCGTCACGGGAGTGACGCGGACCTCTTTTGCTGTGCGGGCACCTTCCGCCGCCCCGCCGGTTCTCGTATGGTGAAAGTCACTTTCCGAAAATGGCACGTCCCTGAGAACAAAAAGTCCGCAATCGAGGGCGGTTACCACGTACTCAGGGGTAGGTGCGACGATCGGACGGCACAACTACGCGACACGGTGAAAGCAGAGGAAGTCGGTCATGGCAACGGCGCCCAGCGTCTCCTACTCGATGACGATCCGGCTGGAGGTGCCGGCGGGCGGGACCGCCGTATCGCAGCTCACCACGGCCGTGGAGTCCTCCGGAGGCTCGGTGACCGGCCTCGACGTCACCGCGTCCGGCCACGAGCGGCTTCGTATCGACGTCACCATCGCGGCCACCTCGACGGCGCACGCCCAGGAGATCGTCGAGAAGCTGCGCGGCATCGAGGGTGTCACGCTGGGCAAGGTCTCGGACCGTACGTTCCTCATGCACCTCGGCGGCAAGATCGAGATGGCGTCCAAGCACCCCATCCGCAACCGTGACGACCTGTCCATGGTCTACACGCCGGGTGTGGCCCGCGTCTGCATGGCGATCGCGGAGAACCCCGAGGACGCCCGCCGTCTGACCATCAAGCGCAATTCCGTTGCGGTCGTGACGGACGGCTCGGCGGTGCTGGGTCTGGGCAACATCGGCCCCAAGGCCGCGCTGCCGGTCATGGAGGGCAAGGCGGCCCTCTTCAAGCGGTTCGCCGGCATCGACGCCTGGCCGATCTGCCTGGACACCCAGGACACCGACGCGATCGTCGAGGTCGTCAAGGCGATCGCCCCCGGGTTCGCCGGCATCAACCTCGAGGACATCTCCGCGCCGCGCTGCTTCGAGATCGAGGCGCGGCTGCGCGAGGCGCTGGACATCCCCGTCTTCCACGACGACCAGCACGGCACCGCGATCGTCGTGCTCGCCTCGCTGACCAACGCACTTCGCGTGGTGGGCAAGGAGATCGACAGCGTGCGCGTGGTGATGTCCGGTGCCGGTGCGGCCGGTACGGCCATCCTCAAGCTGCTGCTCGCGGCCGGCGTGAAGAACGCCGTCGTCGCCGACATCCACGGCGTCGTGCACGCGGACCGCGAGGACCTCGTCGACGCCGCCCCGGAGTCGGCGCTGCGGTGGATCGCCGAGAACACCAACCCCGAGAACCTCACCGGCACGCTGAAGCAGGCCGTGCAGGGCGCGGACGTCTTCATCGGGGTCTCGGCGCCCGACGTGATCGACGGCGACGACGTGTCCGCCATGGCCGAGGGCGCGATCGTGTTCGCGCTCGCGAATCCCGACCCCGAGGTGGACCCGGCGATCGCCCGCGAGACGGCGGCAGTCGTGGCCACCGGCCGCTCCGACTTCCCCAACCAGATCAACAACGTGCTGGTCTTCCCGGGCGTCTTCCGCGGTCTGCTGGACGCGCAGTCCCGCAGCGTCAACACGGAGATGATGCTGGCCGCGGCGCAGGCCCTCGCCGACGTGGTCACCGAGGACGAGCTGAACCCGAACTACATCATTCCGAGCGTCTTCAACGACAAGGTCGCGGGCGCGGTCGCGGGGGCCGTCCGGGAGGCCGCGGAGAAGTCCGGGGCGACGGCGTGACGATCGCCACGGCGCCGCGAAACCGGCGCGTCGCGGGACATCCGGTCACCGGCGCGGTCTTATCGTGCCTGGAATCGGGCACTCTTTTCGTGTAACGCCCAGGGGTGTTCTCACGACTCCTAACGGGTGCCGGATTGGCATTGGTGCCGCAGGTGGAGGCAGGATGCCACTCTGGGCGCGAGGGTCTGGCGACGGACCCGGGTCCGGGGACTGACCGAGGACCCTGGCAGCATCGGCTTCGCTGTGCCCAACATGCGGCTTCGCCGCGTGGCACGCCTCAACGGCAAGAAGAACACGGGAGTAACAACATGAACCGCAGTGAGCTGGTGGCCGCGCTGGCCGACCGCGCCGAGGTGACCCGCAAGGACGCCGACGCCGTGCTGGCCGCGTTCGCCGACGTCGTCGGCGACATCGTCTCCAAGGGGGACGAGAAGGTCACCATCCCTGGTTTCCTGACCTTCGAGCGCACCCACCGTGCCGCTCGCACCGCCCGCAACCCGCAGACCGGCGAGCCGATCCAGATCCCGGCCGGCTACAGCGTGAAGGTCTCCGCGGGCAGCAAGCTCAAGGAATCCGCCAAGGGCAAGTGACCTTGCCGTCCGTACGCCACGAAATGACGTACGAGGCCCTGTAGGGCGCACCACGCCAATGGGGCGGCCCCCCTTCACCCGGGGAGCCGCCCCATCGCCGTACACACCTGCCGAGCGGAGCCGAGCCCCTGCCCGGGGAAGCCTGCCGTTTCGGCGGTGTCCGACCGGCTGACGCGCTTGCACGGGGCTTTGCCCCCGGGCTCCGGGCTCCGGGCTCCGGGCTCCGGCCGGGGCCGTCAGGCAGCTGATCAGGGGCGTCTTCCACCGCAGCCCGGCTCGCCGGGTTGCCGCACTGACCGGACGGATGGCCCCGGGCCCGCCGGAGGGGTGTGGGCCGGGGCGCCGGGCGAGGTGGCTGATCCGCCTTGCCGAGCGCTTGGGCCGAAAGTCCTGGGTTTCGGTGGGTCCGACCAGGCGGTGCGTCTCCCGGGCGGGGGCATCCCCACCATCGGAAGGTCAGGCCGGTCCTCGGCGTCCGGTGCGCCTCCCGGGCGGGGGCATCCCGGCGCGTGGCCTCCGCGTCCCGGCCGATGTGCCGCTCGGACCGCCAGGGGCGGGCCACTGTTCGGTCAGGCGGGTGCCTGGGCCGGGGAGCCCGCGGTTACGCGAGTCCGACTGGCCGGTGGGCTTGCGGGGGCCATTCCTGGGCGTTGGCTTCGCGGCCCTGGCCGGGGACGGCTGGGGAGCCACTGTTCGGTCAGGCGGGCGCCTGGGCCGGGGGGCCCGCCGTTTCGGCGAGTTCCACCGGCCGGTGGGCTTGCCCGGGGTTCTGGCCTGGGGACGGCCCCCAGGCCCCCGGCCGAGGGCGTCGGCCGGGCCGTCAGGCCGGGTGGCCGGGGTGATCAGCCGAGGGCCTGGCCCGGTAGTTCGACCTTGGCGCCGAGTTCCACGAGCTTTTCCATGAAGTTCTCGTAGCCGCGGTTGATCAGGTCGATGCCGTGGACGCGGGAGGTGCCCTGGGCGGCCAGGGCGGCGATCAGGTAGGAGAAGCCACCGCGCAGGTCCGGGATGACCAGGTCGGAGCCCTGGAGGCGGGTCGGGCCGGAGACCACCGCGGAGTGCAGGAAGTTGCGCTGGCCGAAGCGGCAGTCGGAGCCGCCCAGGCACTCGCGGTACAGCTGGATGTGCGCGCCCATCTGGTTCAGCGCCGAGGTGAAGCCCAGCCGGGACTCGTACACCGTCTCGTGGATGATCGACAGGCCGGTCGCCTGGGTGAGGGCGACCACCAGCGGCTGCTGCCAGTCGGTCTGGAAGCCGGGGTGCACGTCCGTCTCCAGCGCGATGGACTTCAACTGCCCACCGGGGTGCCAGAAGCGGATGCCCTCGTCGTCGATCTCGAACGCGCCGCCCACCTTCCGGTAGGTGTTCAGGAACGTCATCATCGACCGCTGCTGCGCGCCGCGGACGTAGATGTTGCCCTCGGTCGCCAGCGCCGCCGACGCCCAGGACGCGGCCTCCAGACGGTCCGCGAGCGCCCGGTGGGTGTAGCCACCGAGCTTCTCCACACCCGTGATGCGGATCGTGCGGTCGGTGTCCATCGCGATGATCGCGCCCATCTTCTGCAGGACGCAGATCAGGTCCTCGATCTCCGGCTCCACGGCCGCGTTGGACAACTCCGTGACGCCCTCGGCCAGCACGGCCGTCAGCAGCACCTGCTCGGTCGCGCCGACCGACGGGTAGGGGAGGCGGATCTTCGTCCCCCGCAGCCCCTTCGGCGCCTCCAGGTACTGACCGTCGGCCCGCTTCTCGATCACCGCGCCGAACTGCCGCAGCACGTCGAAGTGGAAGTCGATCGGGCGGCCACCGATGTCACAGCCGCCCAGCCCCGGGATGAACGCGTGCCCCAGCCGGTGCAGCAGCGGGCCGCAGAACAGGATCGGGATGCGCGAAGAGCCCGCGTGGGCATCGATGTCGGCCACGTTCGCGCTCTCCACATGGGTCGGGTCGAGCACCAGCTCACCCGGCTCGTCGCCCGGCCGGACCGTCACCCCGTGCAGTTGCAGCAGACCGCGTACGACCCGCACGTCACGGATGTCCGGAACGTTGCGCAGGCGACTCGGCTCACCGCCCAGCAGAGCGGCGACCATGGCCTTCGGCACGAGGTTCTTCGCACCGCGGACACGGATCTCGCCCTCCAGCGGGGTTCCGCCATGGACAAGCAGGACATCGTCGTTGACGGTCATGTATCTCGCGTTCCGATGAGTTGGTCAGGGGCCGGCCGATCACTTCGGTCAGGAGGCCGGAGAGACAGAGTAGTCGCCGCGCGCCCCCCTTCCGTAAGCCCGTCGACGGCGCAGTCGGGTCATGACCGTGTCACAACACGAACCGTTGAACACCGGGTACCCGCGGTCACCGGAACCGCGGTGCGCCGGTCATGCATCCGTCCCCCTGAGCTGCTCTCACTCACGTAGCCGGATTGGCTCCCCACGCGAAGGGAAGATGCGGGATCATGTCTGGCATGACCGAGGTGTCCTCGCTCACAGGGCGGCTGCTCGTGGCAACGCCCGCCCTGGCGGACCCGAACTTCGACCGTGCGGTGGTGCTCCTTCTCGACCACGACGAGGAGGGCTCCCTCGGTGTCGTCCTCAACCGTCCCACCCCCGTGGACGTGGGCGACATCCTGGAGGGATGGGCGGATCTCGCCGGGGAGCCCGGTGTCGTGTTCCAGGGCGGCCCGGTGTCGCTGGACTCCGCGCTCGGCGTCGCCGTCATCCCCGGCGGCGGCTCCGGCGAACGCGCCCCGCTGGGCTGGCGCCGGGTGCACGGCGCGATCGGTCTCGTCGACCTCGAGGCACCTCCCGAGCTGCTGGCCTCCGTCCTCGGCTCACTGCGGATCTTCGCCGGGTACGCCGGCTGGGGCCCCGGCCAGCTGGAGGACGAGCTGGCGGAAGGGGCCTGGTACGTCGTCGAGTCCGAACCCGGCGACGTCTCCTCCCCGTTCCCCGAGAGGCTCTGGCGCGAGGTGCTGCGCCGCCAGCGCAACGAGCTGGCGATGGTCGCCACGTATCCGGACGACCCGTCGCTCAACTGATGCCGGCCGGCTTCAGTACCCTTGCCGTATGAGCACTCTCGAGCCCGAGCGCGGCACTGGTACGGGGACCCTCGTCGAGCCGACGCCGCAGGTGTCCCACGGCGACGGTGACCACGAGCGCTTCGCCCACTACGTCCAGAAGGACAAGATCATGGCGAGCGCCCTCGACGGTACGCCCGTCGTGGCGCTCTGCGGCAAGGTGTGGGTGCCGGGCCGTGACCCGAAGAAGTACCCCGTGTGCCCGCTGTGCAAGGAGATCTACGAATCCATGAGCGGCGGCGGCGAGGGCGGCGACGACAAGAAGTAACCGGCCACCGCTCGGCTGAGACGTGTGGGCCCCCGAGGCGCGTTCCGGCGTGCCCGCGGGGGCCTGTGCTGTCGAGTGGAGTGTGCAGCATGTGCAACGCTCGTTGCGCTGCGTCGCGCCCGGCGCTACCCATGAGGGCATGACCGACGTGATTCCCGCGCCGCGCGCCGTGGCCGGCACCCCGGGCCGCGCCGTCCCGCTCGACCGGGAGACCACCCTGTGGGCCACGCCGGGCACCGGCGGCACGGAGCGCTGGCTGCGCGCCACCCTCGGCGCGGCCCTCGGCCTGCCCTTCCCCGCAGGCCCCGAGGACGCCCTGAACTCCGTACGGCTGTGCCTGGACGACACCCTGGAGCCCGAGGCGTACCGGCTCGCCGCCGTCCCCGGCCGGGGCGTCGAGATCCGCGGCGGCTCTCCGGCCGGGGTCTTCTGGGGCGCGCAGACCCTGCGCCAGCTGCTCGGACCGGACGCCTTCCGGCGCGCCCCCGTACGGCCGGACGCCGCCCACGCGGTCCCGGCCCGGGTCGTCGAGGACGCCCCCCGCTTCCGCTGGCGCGGGCTGATGCTCGACGTGGCCCGGCACTTCATGCCCAAGGACGGCGTCCTGCGCTACGTCGATCTGATGGCCGCGCACAAACTCAACGTGCTGCACCTGCACCTGACGGACGACCAGGGCTGGCGCGTCGAGATCGAGCGCTACCCGAGGCTGACGGAGGTCGGCTCCTGGCGGACGCGGACGAAATTCGGCCACCGGGCGTCCCCGCTGTGGGAGGACAAGCCCCACGGCGGCCACTACACCCAGGACGACATCCGGGAGATCGTCGCCTACGCCGCCGAGCGGCATATCGGCGTCGTCCCCGAGATCGACGTACCCGGGCACTCGCAGGCCGCCATCGCCGCGTACCCGGAACTCGGCAACACCGACGTCATCGACACCTCCGCCCTCACCGTCTGGGACAACTGGGGGATCAGTCCGAACGTACTCGCCCCCACTGACAACACCCTGCGGTTCTACGAGGGCGTCTTCGAGGAACTGCTCGAGCTGTTCCCCGTGGACGCGGCCGAGTTCTCGGCGTTCGTCCACATCGGCGGCGACGAGTGCCCCAAGGAGCAGTGGCGGGCCTCGCCCACCGCGCAGGCGCGCATCAAGGAACTCGGGCTGGCGGACGAGGACGAGTTGCAGGCGTGGTTCGTCGGCCACTTCGACACCTGGCTCTCCGCGCGCGGGCGCAGGCTGATCGGCTGGGACGAGATCCTGGAGGGCGGACTGGCGCCCGGCGCCGCGGTGTCGTCCTGGCGCGGATACGCGGGCGGAATCGCCGCAGCGCGGGCCGGCCACGACGTCGTCATGTGCCCGGAACAGCAGGTGTACTTGGACCACCGTCAGGCCCCGGGCGAGGACGAGCCCGTGCCGATCGGCTACGTGCGCACCCTGGAGGACGTCTACCGGTTCGAGCCGGTTCCCCCCGGACTCGGCGCGGACCAGGCCCGTCGTGTGCTGGGCACCCAGGCCAATGTGTGGACGGAGGTCATGGAGGACTCCGCGCGCGTGGACTACCAGGCCTTCCCCAGGCTGGCCGCGTTCGCCGAGGTCGCCTGGAGCCCTCTGCCCGCCCCCGCGGAACGGGACTTCGCCGGTTTCGAGCGGCGGATGACCACCCACTACCGGCGGCTGGACGCCCTGGGTGTCGGCTACCGCCCGCCCACCGGACCGCGTCCGTGGCAGCGGCGGCCGGGTGTCCTTGGCCGGCCCGTCGAGGGGCCGCCGCCGTCGCGGTAGCCGGCCGGTGCCGAGGTGACCGGCCGCCCGCCGTCTCGAACTGGTGACGGAAAAAGTTCGCAAGAGTCAGCGAAGAGTGGAAATTCGCCCGCACCGGTGATGCCGTGCCAAATCGGACCATGTCGCTGGTGAGGTGGGCGAATACCCCTTAGCGGACCCCTGTCTTCGGCCCCTGCGAAGATGTGCCAGAGTTGCCACGTCCGCCCTGTCGGCACGTACCGTACGGCAGCACGGGTGGGACCAGTGGGGCAGCGGGAAGGGGCAGCCGGTTTTGACCACGCACGCACCGCAGGCGGGGCAGGCCGTCACGCTGCCCACGACGCTGGACGAGGCCGTGGCGGCGCTCACCGCCGTGCCCGCCGCGGTTCCCGTGGCGGGCGGCACCGACCTCATGGCCGCCGTCAACTCCGGGCAGCTCAGGCCCGCCGCGCTGGTCGGCCTCGGCCGGATCAGCGAGATCCGTGGCTGGCAGTACCAGGACGGCCACGCGCTGCTCGGCGCGGGCCTCACGCACGCGCGTATGGGGCGCCCCGACTTCGCCGCCCTCATCCCCGCCCTCGCGGCGGCGGCACGCGCGGCCGGCCCGCCGCACATCCGCAACGCGGGCACCCTCGGCGGCAACATCGCCTCGGCCGCCCCCACCGGGGACGCGCTGCCGGTGCTGGCCGCCCTGGAGGCGACGCTGATCATCGTGGGCCCGGGCGGAGCCCGCCGGGAGATCCCGGTGTCGCACCTGCTGGCCGGCGTGGAGATGCTTCGCGCGGGCGAGCTCATCGGCTACGTGCGCGTGCCGCTGCTGCACGCGCCGCAGGTCTTCCTCAAGGCGACCGGCCGCACCGGCCCGGGCCGCGCGGTGGCGTCCGTGGCGCTGGTCCTCGACCCGGCCCGGCGCGGGGTGCGGTGCGCGGTGGGTGCCATAGCGCCGATGCCGCTCAGGCCGCTGGACGCCGAGCACTGGGTGGGCCGGCTCATCGACTGGGACAACGGCCGCACGATCGTCCCGGAGGCGCTGAACGCCTTCGGGGAGTACGTCGCCGCGGCCTGCATCCCCGACCCGGCCCCGACCGAGGACGGCTCCGTGCAGCAACTTCCGCCCGCCGTACTGCATCTGCGGCGCACCGTCGCCGCGCTGGCCCGACGAGCACTGGGGAGGGCGCTGTCGTGACCGACGACCAGCACGGAGAGGGAGCCCCGGGCAGCGGCGGCCGCTGGGACCCGCTGCCCCAGGGCGACTACGACGACGGCGCCACCGCGTTCGTGAAGCTGCCCGAGGGCGGCATCGACGCCCTCCTGGCCGCCGACAGCCCGCTCGCCGCGCCCGGGCAGGGCTATGTGCCGCCGCAGATAACGGTCACGTCCACCTCGACGGCGGCCACCGACCCGGCCGCCACCGGCAGTTGGGCCGTGCCGGGCGCGCCCGCCGAGGGCGCCCGGTGGCCCGAGCCGGGCGCCGTGCCGCCGGACACGGGCGCGGAGGCGGACGACCGGTTCACGTACCGTCCGGAGGCCACCCAGCACTGGACCTTCGACGAGACCCGGGCGGACCGGGCCGCCGAGGCCCCACACGCGTCCGGGCAGGATGTGACCGGGCAGTGGTCGATCCCCGTCGCCGGGGGTGACATCCCGGACGAGTCGGGCGAGTTCACCACGTCGTCCCTGATCCAGCAGTGGGGCGGCACCCCTCCGGCCACCCTTCCCGGCGGCGCGTCCGCGCCGTGGGCGACGGAGGCGGTGGGCGAGGCGTGGAGCCGGCCGCGCGCCGAGACGGAGCCGGGCGGGCAGCCAGCGGACGGCACGCACGCGCGTGGGTCGGCCGAGGGCGGGCACGGCACCGAGTCGGCACAAGACCCGTACCGGGCCGGGACTTCGGCAGGCGGCGCGCACGGCGGTGAGTGGACGTCGGCGGATGCCCGTGCGGAAGGCCGGCGGGCGGGGGCGCCGCACGCGGGCGAGGAGCCCGCGTCGCCCGAGCGGGAGACCACCGCCTCCGCCGCCACGGGCGGCCGGCCGCCCGCCGCACCCGGACACGACACCCGGACCTCGCCCGAGCCCGGCGCCGAGGTCCCCCGGGGCCCCGTCCCCGGGGCAGTCGAGGCCGGCGAGGTTGCCGCAGCGGCCGCCGAAGGCCCCGCAGAGCCGCCCGCACGGCCCGACGCGGCCGGGGACACCGGCCCGTCCTCCCGGGCCCCCGAAGGGCCCGTCACGGGCGCCGACACCGCCACCGCGCGCCAGGACGCCCCGCGCCCGGACACCACCTCCCCGGCCACCACGTCCTCCGAGGGCCCACCGTCCTCACCTCCGCAGGACGAACACCCGCTCGCCTCCTACGTGCTGCGCGTCAACGGCGCCGACCGGCCCGTCACCGAGGCCTGGATCGGCGAGTCACTGCTGTACGTGCTGCGCGAGCGGCTCGGCCTCGCGGGTGCCAAGGACGGCTGCTCGCAGGGCGAGTGCGGCGCCTGCAACGTGCAGGTCGACGGACGCCTGGTCGCCTCCTGCCTGGTGCCGGCGGTCACCGCGGCCGGCAGCGAGGTCCGTACGGTCGAGGGCCTGGCCGTGGACGGGCAGCCCTCGGACGTGCAGCGGGCGCTCGCCCGGTGCGGCGCGGTCCAGTGCGGCTTCTGCGTGCCCGGCATGGCGATGACCGTGCACGACCTGCTGGAGGGCAACCCGGACCCGACCGAACTGGAGACCCGCCAGGCCCTGTGCGGCAACCTGTGCCGCTGCTCGGGCTACCGGGGCGTCCTGCAGGCCGTCAAGGAGGTCGTCGCCGAACGCGAGGCGCACGCCTCGACGGACGACGCCGAGCCGGACACCGACGAGCCGCGCATCCCCCACCAGGCGGGACCGGGCGACGGCGGGGTCCACCCCTCGGCGTTCGAGTCCCCGCGACCGCACGACCCCTACGGCCAGGACGGAGGCCGGGCGTGAGCAACGAAGCCGCCACCGCTGCCGCCACCGAGACCGCCGCCGCGCCCGAGCCGCTGCCGCACGGCCTCGGCTCCTCGCTGCCGGCCGCCGACGCCCGGGCCAAGACGGAGGGCACCTTCCCGTACGCGGCCGACCTGTGGGCCGAGGGCCTGCTGTGGGCGGCCGTGCTGCGCTCACCGCACCCGCACGCGCGCATTGTGTCCATCGACACCACACACGCGCGCGAGATGCCCGGTGTACGGGCCGTCGTCACCCACGAGGACGTCCCCGGCCGCCCGGTGTACGGCCGGGGCACGGCCGACCGCCCGGTGTTCGCCTCGGAGGTCGTACGCCACCACGGCGAGCCCATCGCGGCCGTCGCCGCCGACCACCCGGACACCGCGCGGATGGCCGCCGCGGCCGTCATCGTCGAGTACGAGGTGCTCGACCCGGTGACCGACCCCGAGCAGGCCTTCGAGGCCGAGCCGCTGCACCCCGACGGCAACCTGATCCGGCACATCCCGCTGCGCCACGGCGACCCGGAGGCGGTCGGCGAGGTCGTCGTCGAGGGCCTGTACCGCATCGGCCGCCAGGACCCGGCCCCCATCGGGGCCGAAGCCGGGCTCGCGGTGCCCCGCCCCGACGGCGGCGTGGAGCTGTACCTGGCCTCCACCGACCCGCACACCGACCGCGACACGCTCGCCGCCTGCTACGGCCTGGAACCCGAGCGCGTGAAGATCGTCGTCACCGGCGTTCCGGGTGCGACGGCCGACCGCGAGGACCAGGGCTTCCAGCTGCCGCTCGGCCTGCTGGCGCTGCGCACCGGCTGCCCGGTGAAACTGACGGCGACCCGCGAGGAGTCCTTCCTGGGCCACACGCACCGCCACCCGACGCTGCTGCGCTACCGCCACCACGCCGACGCCGAGGGCACGCTGGTCAAGGTCGAGGCGCAGATCCTGCTGGACGCGGGCGCCTACGCCGACACCTCCTCCGACGCCCTGGCCGCCGCCGTGGCCTTCGCCTGCGGCCCCTACGTCGTGCCGAACGCCTTCATCGAGGGCTGGGCGGTGCGCACCAACAACCCGCCCTCCGGCCACGTCCGCGGCGAGGGCGCGATGCAGGTGTGCGCCGCCTACGAGGCGCAGATGGACAAGCTGGCCAAGAAGCTCGGGCTCGACCCGGCCGAGGTGCGCCTGCGCAACGTCATGGCGACCGGTGACGTACTGCCGACCGGCCAGACGGTGACGTGCCCGGCGCCGGTCGCCGAACTGCTCCAGGCCGTACGGGACCACCCCCTGCCCCCGCTGCCCAAGGACACCCCCGAGGAGGAGTGGCTGCTGCCCGGCGGGCCCGAGGGCGCGGGCGAACCGGGCGCGGTGCGCCGGGGCGTGGGCTACGGCCTGGGCATGGTGCACATGCTCGGCGCGGAGGGCGCCGACGAGGTCTCCACGGCGACCGTGAAGGTCCACGGCGGCGTGGCGACGGTGCTGTGCGCCGCGGTGGAGACCGGCCAGGGCTTCACCACGCTCGCCCGGCAGATCGTCCAGGAGACCCTCGGCATCGACGAGGTCCACGTGGCACCGGTCGACACCGACCAGCCGCCGGTCGGCGCGGGCTGCCGCGGCCGCCACACCTGGGTGTCGGGCGGCGCGGTGGAACGCGCGGCGAAGATGGTCCGCACGCAGCTCCTGCAGCCGCTGGCGCACCAGTTCGGCATGTCCACGGAGCTGCTGCAGATCACGGACGGCAAGATCACGTCGTACGACGGCGTCCTGTCCACGACCGTGACGGAGGCGATGGACGGCAAGGAACTGTGGGCGACGGCCCAGTGCCGCCCGCACCCCACGGAGCCCCTGGACGAGGTCGGCCAGGGCGACGCCTTCGTGGGCCTCGCCTTCTGCGCGATCCGCGCGGTGGTGGACGTGGACATCGAGATGGGCACGGTACGGGTGGTGGAGCTGGCCGTGGCGCAGGACGTCGGCCGGGTCCTGAACCCCGCCCAGCTGACCGCCCGGATCGAGGGGGGCGTCACCCAGGGCGTGGGCATCGCCCTCACGGAGAACCTGCGCACCCCGCGCGGGCTGATCCGCCACCCCGACCTCACGGGCTACGCCCTGCCCACGGCCCTGGACACACCCGACATCCAGATCGTGAAGCTGGTCGAGGAGCGGGACGTCGTCGCCCCCTTCGGCGCCAAGGCGGTCAGCGCGGTACCGGTCGTGACCTCCCCGGCGGCCGTCGCCTCCGCGGTACGCGCCGCCACCGGCCGCCCCGTCAACCGCCTGCCGATCCGCCCCCAGGCGGCGGTCGTGACCGGCCAGTAGCCGAGGCACTTGGACGGACCCGGTGCCGGGAGGGAACGCCGAGCCCCCGCCCTGCGTCTTCCGTCCCGGGGCGTTGTCAGTGGTGCGGCGTAGTGTTCCAGCCAGTGGGGACGACGGCCTCCGCCCGAGGCGGCACGCCGAAGCGCGCCCTGCCCGGTACCTGAACCGATCCGCACGGGGGAGCAATGAGCACGACCGACACCGTTGCCGCGGTGATCACCCTGCCCGCATCCGGACTGACCCTCGACCTGCCCACCCGCCTGCTGCACCAGGAGTTCGGCCAGGGCCGCGTCGCCCGCTTCGAGGACGTCGACTTCCCCGCCACCCTCACCCACGAGCCGACCCGCCGCTTCCTGCGCGACACGGGCCTGCCCGAGGACGGGATCCTCCTCCAGCTCGACAGCGACGTGCCGTTGCCGACCCTCGCCGAGTTCTACGCCGAGGAGCGCGTCGACGTTTTCTGGCCGGGCGAACTTCCCTCCCGCGCCGACCACTTGATACGCCTGGGCCGCCTGGTGGACGGCAACAGCCTGGTGGTCGACGGCACCACGGGCAAGGTCGGCACCTGGAGCGAGGACCGGGCCACCCTGTCCCCGTTCATCAAGGACGTCTCCGTCCTCACCCTCACACTCTGGCTGTTGCACCGCGCTCTCGGAGGCCCCATACGCCGTTCATGAACGGCGGTCGTACGACCAAGGTCGCAGGTCACGGGCGACTCCCGACAGGGGCCGAAGGCGTCTGCGCACCTTACGCTGGCGGGCATGAGTGCCCTGGAACCGCGCGACGCCGACGTCGCGGACATCTCCGACAGAAGCCGGCCGTGTGACGAGCCGGCCGACACCGTGCTGAGCCGGAGCCACCGGTCGCTGAGCATCGGGATCGTGTCGGTCGTGCTGCTGATCGCCTTCGAGGCGACGGCCGTCGGCACCGCGATGCCCGTCGCGGCACGGGAGCTGGACGGGGTGTCGCTGTACGCGTTCGCGTTCTCGGGGTTCTTCACGACGAGCCTGTTCGGGATGGTGCTCTCCGGGCAGTGGTCGGACCGGCGGGGGCCCCTGGGGCCGCTGACCGCGGGGATCGGCTCGTTCGCGGCGGGGCTGCTGCTGGCCGGGACGGCGGGTGCGATGTGGGTGTTCATCCTGGGGCGCGCCGTGCAGGGACTCGGCGGCGGGCTGGTGATCGTCGCCCTGTACGTCGTCGTCAGCCGGGCCTACCCCGAGCGGCTGCGGCCGTCGATCATGGCGGCGTTCGCGGCGGCCTGGGTGGTCCCGTCGATCGTCGGTCCCCTCGCCTCGGGCGCGGTGACCGAGCACCTCGGCTGGCGCTGGGTGTTCGTCGGCATCCCGGTGCTGGTCGTGTTCCCGCTGGCGATCGCCCTGCCGCAGATACGGCGGCGGGCGGCCGGTCCGGTGGGGGAGCCCGGCGAGGAGCAGGCCTCCTTCGACCTGCGGCGCATCCGGCTCGCCCTCGGTATCTCCCTGGGCGCCGGGCTGCTGCAGTACGCGGCCCAGGACCTGCGGTGGCTGTCGCTGCTGCCCGGAGCGGCGGGGGCCGCGCTGCTGGTGCCGGCCGTGCTGGGACTGCTGCCGCGCGGCACGTACCGGGCGGCGCGCGGGCTGCCGTCCGTCGTGCTGCTGCGCGGGGTCGCGGCGGGCTCCTTCATCGCCGCCGAGTCCTTCGTGCCGCTGATGCTCGTCACCCAGCGGGGGCTGTCCCCGACGCTGGCCGGGTTCTCCCTCGCGGCCGGTGGGGTCACCTGGGCGCTGGGCTCGTGGGTGCAGTCGCGGCCGCGGATGGCGCCGTACCGGGAGCGGCTGATGACCCTCGGGATGCTGCTGGTGGCCGCGGCCGTCGCCGCCGCGCCCAGCGTGCTGATCGACGCCGTGCCCGTCTGGACGGTCGCCGTCGCCTGGGCCTTCGGCTGCTTCGGCATGGGCCTGGTCATCGCCTCCACCAGCGTGCTGCTGCTGCGCCTGTCCGCCCCCGAGGAGGCCGGCACCAACTCCGCGGCCCTGCAGATCTCCGACGCCCTGTCCAACGTCGTCCTTCTCGCCGCGGGAGGCGCCGCGTTCGCCGCGCTGGGCGGTGGCACGGTCGCCCACACGACCGCGACGGCCGGCTCGGCCTCCCACCCGGCCGCGTTCGCGGTGGTGTTCCTGCCGATGGCGGGGGTGGCACTGGTGGGGGCCTGGGTGACGCGGCGGTTGCGGGTTCACCCCTGAGTGGTACCAGTTTGACCCCATCGCATGGTACTGTTCTGGTATGGCTATGAATCTGCGTCTCCGTGACGACCAGACGGAAGCACTGAAGCTGCGCGCCGAGGAGGAGGGCGTCAGTATGCACGCGATACTGCTGAGGGCCGTGGACGACTACCTGGCCAGGACGGCGCACGAGGCACTCGTCCGCAAGGCCGCCAAGGAGCAGACCGTCAAGTGGGCGGAGCTCCTGGAGCGGCTGAAGTGACGTGCGTCTATCTGTCGGCCGAGGACGTCCTGACCATCGCCGAACATGCCGTGGACGATCAGAAGGTCGTCGTGCGTGACGCGGGCCTGCTGGAGTCGGCGGTGCACCGGCCGTCGGCTTCGATGTTCGGGCAGGAGGCGTACACCGACCTGTTCGACAAGGCGGCCGCGCTCCTGCAGTCGCTGGCCATCAACCGCCCCTTCGTCGATGGGAACAAGCGCACGGCCTGGACGTCCTGCGTCGTCTTCCTGGCCCTGAACAACGTGCAACTGCGTCCGGACATCGACGCGGCCGAGCGCCTGGTCATCGCCGTGGCGACGGGCAGCCTCGAGGAGGAGGTCAAGGTGATCGGTGAGGCGCTGCGGGAGCTCGCGGAGCGGGATGTGTGACCTCAGTCCCATCTCCGGGTGACGCCGTGCCGTTGGCGCGTTGACACCGCCGGGCCGCCGGTAGGGTGGCCCGGTCGTCATACGTAGCCGAGCCCCCAGCACAGCGAACCGGAGACCGTGACTACCACCGCCGCCTCCTCCCACCACCTCTCGCCCGCCTTCCCCGGTCGCGCCCCCTGGGGCACCGCCGGCAAGCTGCGTGCCTGGCAGCAGGCCGCGATGGAGAAGTACGTCCAGGAGCAGCCGCGCGACTTCCTGGCGGTGGCCACCCCCGGCGCCGGAAAGACGACGTTCGCGCTGACGCTCGCCTCCTGGCTGCTGCACCACCACGTCGTCCAGCAGGTCACCGTGGTCGCGCCGACCGAGCACCTGAAGAAGCAGTGGGCGGAGGCCGCCGCGCGGATAGGGATCAGGCTGGACCCGGAGTACAGCGCGGGCCCGCTCGGCAAGGAGTACCACGGGGTCGCCGTGACGTACGCGGGCGTCGGCGTCCGCCCGATGCTGCACCGCAACCGCGTCGAGCAGCGCAAGACCCTCGTCATCCTCGACGAGATCCACCACGCGGGCGACTCCAAGTCGTGGGGCGAGGCCTGCCTGGAGGCGTTCGAGCCCGCGACCCGCCGGCTCGCCCTCACCGGTACGCCGTTCCGCTCGGACACCAACCCGATCCCGTTCGTCACGTACGAGGAGGACGCGGCCGGCATCCGGCGCTCGGCCGCCGACTACACCTACGGCTACGGCTCCGCCCTCTCCGACGGCGTGGTCCGCCCCGTCATCTTCCTCTCCTACAGCGGCAACATGCGCTGGCGTACGAAGGCCGGCGACGAGGTCGCGGCCAGGCTGGGCGAGCCGATGACCAAGGACGCGGTCAGTCAGGCCTGGCGCACCGCGCTCGACCCGCGCGGCGAGTGGATGCCGGCCGTGCTGCGCGCCGCGGACCAGCGGCTGACCGAGGTCCGCAAGGCCATCCCGGACGCCGGAGCCCTGGTGATCGCCTCCGACCAGGACTCCGCCCGCGCCTATGCCAAGCTGATCCGCGAGATCACGGGCAGCAGCGCGACGGTCGTCCTCTCCGACGACACCGGCGCCTCGAAGAGGATCGACGAGTTCAGCAACGGCGACGACCGCTGGATGGTGGCCGTCCGCATGGTGTCCGAGGGCGTCGACGTACCCCGGCTCGCGGTCGGGGTGTACGCCACCACCATTTCCACCCCGCTCTTCTTCGCCCAGGCCGTCGGCCGTTTCGTGCGGTCCCGGCGGCGCGGCGAGACCGCCTCCGTCTTCCTGCCGACCATCCCGGACCTGCTCACCTTCGCCAACGAGATGGAGGTCGAGCGCGACCACGCCCTCGACAAGCCGAAGAAGGACGGCGAGGAGGACCCCTACGCCGAGTCCGAGAAGGAGATGGAGGAGGCGAACCGGGAGCAGGACGAGGACACCGGCGAGCAGGACATGCTGCCCTTCGAGGCGCTGGAGTCCGACGCCGTCTTCGACCGGGTCCTCTACGACGGCGCCGAGTTCGGCATGCAGGCCCACCCGGGCAGTGAGGAGGAGCAGGACTACCTCGGCATTCCCGGCCTCCTCGAGCCCGAGCAGGTGCAGCTGCTGCTGCAGAAGCGGCAGGCCCGGCAGATCGCGCACAGCCGCAAGAGGCCCGACGCCGAGGCCGACCTTCTCGAGCTGCCCGCCGACCGGCGGCCGGTGGTCACCCACAAGGAGCTGATGGAGCTGCGCCGGCAGCTCAACACGATGGTCGGCGCGTACGTCCACCAGAGCGGCAAGCCGCACGGGGTCATCCACAACGAACTGCGCCGGGTGTGCGGCGGCCCGCCCAGCGCGGAGGCGACGGCGGGGCAGCTGCGGCAGCGGATCGCCAAGGTGCAGGAGTGGGCGACGCGTATGCGGTGACGCTGCGCCGGCTGCACCGGGGGCTTTCCCGCCCACCCGCCCGTCTCGATGGGGTGGGAGGTGACCGTCTTCCCGGGGTTCCGCCCCGGACCCCGGCGGGGGCTGCGCTCCCCGATCCGGATCGGGGGGCGTATCCGGATAAACGTGAGTAATCCGTAACGGTCGGTGACCGGATTCTGGACGGAGGCTTCCGCTCAGCGAACCGGCTTCGCTAATGTCCCGCTACGCACACGCCCCGTGGCAGCGCCGCCGCGGAGCGCAGCCGTGAAGCGACTTCAGTCCGGGACGGCCCGGACCGTCGGCCGATCGGCGGCCTCTGTCGCGCGTCACCGACGGGACTCGGTGACGCGTCCGACGCGAAGGGGTCCGCCGACCTCAGCACTTAAGGAGTGGGCGTCGTGACCGCGGAGACCTCTCAGACGCTCGATCGCGGCCTCAGGGTCCTCAAGCTGCTGGCCGACACGGACCACGGGCTGACCGTCACCGAGCTGTCCCAGAAACTGGGCGTCAACCGGACCGTGGTGTACCGACTGCTCGCCACCCTGGAACAGCACGCGCTGGTACGCCGTGATCTGGGCGGCCGCGCCCGTGTCGGGCTCGGGGTGCTGCGGCTGGGCCGCCAGGTGCATCCGCTGGTGCGGGAGGCCGCGCTGCCGGCGCTGCGGTCGCTGGCCGAGGACATCGGGGCGACCGCGCACCTCACGCTGGTGGACGGCGCGGAGGCACTGGCCGTCGCCGTGGTCGAGCCGACCTGGACGGACTACCACGTGGCCTACCGGGCCGGGTTCCGGCACTCCCTGGAGCGGGGCGCGGCGGGCAAGGCGATACTCGCGGCCCGCCGGCAGCCGACGGCCGAGCCCGGCTACACCCTGACCCACGGCGAACTGGAGGCGGGCGCCTGCGGGGCGGCGGCGCCGCTGCTCGGGGTGACGGGGGTCGAGGGGAGTGTGGGCGTGGTGATGCTGGCGGACTCCGTGCCGGAGCGGGTGGGGCCGCGGGTCGTGGACGCGGCCCGCGAGGTGGCGGAAGCGCTGCGCTGAACCGGGCTGTGTGCTGCCAGGCGCCGAGACCGGCGTCGGGCGCACGACGGTGAAGCGCTCCACTCATCGGGGCCGGCGCAGCCGAACCGGGCTGCTCGCCGTGCTCGCCGCGCTCGCTCCGCGAGATCGCGAACCGGCAGCCGACCGACGGCCGCCCCGCGAGACCGCGAATCGACGGCCGACCAACAGCCGACCGACGGCCGCCCCGCGAGACCGCGAATCGACGGCCGACCGACAGCCGACCGACGGCCGCCCCGCGAGATCGCGAACCGACGGCCGACCAACAGCCGACCGACGGCCGCCCCGCGAAACCGCGAACCGACGGCCGACCAACAGCCGACCGACGGCCGCCCCGCGAGACCGCGAATCGACGGCCGACCGACAGCCGACCGACGGCCGCCCCGCGGGGGGCGCCCTGGCCGGACTCGGCCCGGCGCCCCCTGTTGTCGGAGCCGTACGTCAAGCGCGGCCCCGGCCCTGGCCGCGGGCGGCGTGGCGGGCGGCCAGGTATCCGAAGGTCAGACCCGCGCCGACCTGACAGCCCGCCCCGGGGTATTCCGACGCCATGATCGAGTGCGCGTCGTTGCCGCAGGCGTACAGCCCGGGGACCGGCTCGCCTTCCTCGCCGAGGACCTGGGCGTCGGCGTTGGTCCGCAGACCGAGCGCGGTGGCCAGCGGGGTGGGGACGACGGCGATCGCGTAGAAGGGCGCCTTCTCGATCGGGCCGAGGTTGACGTTCGGGGTGTGGGCGGGGTCGCCGTACTGGTGGCCGAAGGGACTGCGTCCCTTGCCGAACTCCTCGTCGACGCCGGTACGGGCGAAGCGGTTGTTGTCGGACACGGTGCGTTCGAGGCCGTCGGCATCGACACCGATGGCGGCCGCGAGCTCCCGGACCGTGCGGCCGGTGTGCAGGTAGCCGGCGTCGATGTACCGCTTGAGTCTGGCCTTGGGCAGGTGCGGGCGGACCATGCCGAGCCCGTACGCGGTCAGCTTGGCGGAGTCGATCACGAGCCAGGCCGGGACGGTCGGCACGGACTTGTGCGAGTCGTACATCGCGCGGGTGAAGCGGTGGTAGGAGACCGACTCGTCGACGAACCGGCGTCCGGCGGCGTTGACGGCGATGATGCCGGGCTTGGCCCGGTCCCAGATGTGCGGGAAGACCGCGGTGGAACCGTCCGGGCGGCGGCCGATGGAGCTGGGGAACCACAGGGCGTTGTCGTCCTGGGGATCGCCGAGCGCGCCGCCGACGGCGAGGGCGAGGGCGAGGGTGTCGCCGGTGGCGCCCTCGCCGGCGCGGGTGAACTGCGGGGTGGGCTGCGGCATGTACCGGGCGCGCAGCTCCGGGCTGGCGGAGAATCCGCCGGCGGCCAGGACGACGCCACGGCGGGCGGCGACCCGGACCGTGCGACCGCGGTGCGAGACGACCGCGCCCACGACGCGGCCGGTGCGGTCGGTGACGAGCTCGGTGGTGCGCGCGGTGAACCACACGTCGCCGGAGCGCCGCAGGAGCTTGTGGTACAGGTTCGCGACGAGCGCGTTGCCCATGGCCAGCCGGGTCCCGCGCGGATAGTTGAGCCGGTCCGCGGCCCAGCGGACGCCGAGGCGCGCGGCGACGGCCATGCCGCGCACCGAGCCGTCGAAGATGGTCAGGAGCTGGTTGACCTCGGGGCGGCGGACCATGAGCGTGCCGTGGAAGAGCGCGAACTCCGGCACCGGGCGGCGGATCCTGCCGAAGCGGGCCTTGCCGAGCTTGCGGCCGTCGAAGGTGTGGGGTTCGAGGGCGCGGCCGATGCCGGACCCGGAGATCTCGGGGTGGTAGTCGACGACGGTCTTGGAGTGCCAGAACCCGACACCGATCCGGTCCAGGTAGTCGACCATGGCGGGGCCGTGTGCGAGGTAGGCCTCGCGCAGCTCGCGGGGGGCGCGGTCGCCGACGAGGTCGTCGAGGTAGCTGCTCGCGGCGGCGGTGTCCGCGGCGGGGTCGTCCTGGTACCGGTGTCCGGGGATCCAGCAGGTACCGGCGGAGTAGGCGGTGGTGCCGCCGAGCCACTCGGTCTTCTCCAGCACCAGCACGGACAGCCCCTCCTGGGCGCCGACGACCGCCGCGCCCATGCCGCCCGCGCCGGACCCGAGGACGAGGAGGTCGACCTCGTGCTGCCAGGTTCCGTCGTTGTCAGTCATGGATCCGTTCCGTCCTGTGGGTGGTGAGAGCCGACAGGTGCTCTCGCATGCGATCGAGGTCGGGTGTGGCGCCGGTGAGCACGGCGAGGGTCATCGCGGCCTGGGCGACGAGCATCGCGCCGCCGTCCAGGACCCGGCAGCCCGCGGCGCGGGCGGCGATCAGCAGCGAGGTGTCCAGGGGCCGGTAGACGACGTCGGCGACCCAGTGCCGGGGGGCGAGCGCGCTGGTGTCGAAGGGCAGGCCGGGGTGGCCGGTCATGCCGATCGGGGTGGCGTTGACGACTCCGTCGGCACGCGTGAGCCCGGCGGGTATCCGGTCCGGGGGCAGGCTGGTGATCTCGCCGGACGGGAACGCGGCGGTCAGCCTGGTGACCAGGGCGGCGGCCCGTTCGGTATCGGCGTCGGCGATCTCGACGGCCGCTCCGGCGCCCGCGAGGGCGTAGGCGACGGCGGAGCCCGCTCCGCCCGCACCGACCACGGCGACCCGGTCGAGCCGGGCGTCGGGGAGACCGTGGCGCAGGCCCGCGAGGAAGCCGCTGTGGTCGGTGTTGTGGCCGATGAGCCGGCCGTCGGTGACGGAGACGGTGTTGACCGCGCCGAGGGTGCGCGCGTCGGGCGAGAGGTCGTCGAGCTGGCCGAGCACGGCCTGCTTCACCGGGTGGGTGATGTTGAAGCCGGTCACGCCCCGCTGGACGGCGTGACGCAGGCGCCAGCCGGGTGGGAGACGGTCGAGGTCGAGAAGGGTGTAGGTGTAGTCGAGGCCGAGCGCGGCGGCTTCCCGCTCGTGCAGGGCGGGCGAGAGCGATCCGCCGATGCCCGCGCCGACCAGGGCGACCCGGTGACGCGCCGGGGTGAGCGTCTCAGGCATGGGCGTTCACCGCGGCCAGGACGTCGCGCAGGCTCTGGAGGTTGCGCCGCGCGTACTCGAGCGGGGTGAGGCGGGACTGCAGCGCGGCGTGGGGCACCTCGATGCTCAGTGGTGTTCCGGCGGGGGCCGCGGCGATCAGCTCCGTCAGCGGCAGTTCGCCCTCGCCGATCAGCTGCCGCTGGACGCGGGCCTCGACCTGCAGGACCGAGCCGTCGGCCTTCATCCCGAGCGGAAGCTGTGCGGGGAGGTCGAGGTGTTCGGGTGCGGTCAGTGGGCCGTCGCACAACTGCAGGCACGGGACGAGCCGGGGCTCGAGGGCGCGGACGTCGTCGATGGAGCTGCCGCCGCGCTGGATGTGCAGGGCGTCGAGGAGGACGGCCGCGCCGGCGGCCGAGGCGATCGCGGCGGCCTCGGTGACGGTGCGCACCGGCTGGTAGCTGATGGGTTCGAGGGTGGGCCGGATACCGACGGCCGCGGCGTCGGCGGTCAGTGCGGCGAGGGTGTCGGTCAGGCGCCGCCGGTCCGGGTCGGTGCCGACGACGCTGATCGTGCGGGCGCCGAGGGCGGCGCCGGCGTCGAGGGCGGGCCGCCAGTGGGCGGGGCCGGTGTCCGGGCCCAGGGTCAGGAACTCCACGTCGCGAACCTGCAGGCCGGTGTCGTCCAGGCGCGTCAGTGTCTCGCGCGACATCGGCGAGCCGGGCTCCATGGGGTACTGGCGCTCGCCCTCGGTGACCGCGTTGACCCGGATGCCGACGAAGTCGTAACCGGCCGCCGCCGCGGTGCTGACGAGTTCCGGCGGGCTGAGTCGTAGCAGGGTCAGGTGGGCGAGCCCGATGGGGGGCATGCGGTGGTCTCCTGGTTCAGGGTGGGGACAGGCTCGGGGCGGCCGGAAGCGGCCGAGGCGTACAGAGCGGTGAGGATCGCGAGGGACTTCGCGGCCTCACGCCCGGTGACCGCGGGTTCGCGGCCTTCCCGGACGGCGTCGGCGAAGTCCGCGATCAGCAGCGCGTGGAAGGGTGCGAGGGCGCCGTTGATCCGGGACAGCGGAAGATCCGCGGTCAGGCCGGAGCCGAAGGGTGACACGGCCGTCTCGGCGCCGGGGACGGCCCACAGGTCGATCCGTGCCTCGCTGCCCTCCGGGTACTCGGCGAGCCCCGCGCTCGCCCCGGTGCGCCCGGAGACCTGCACGCGGGTGCCCAGGCCGGGGGTGAGCGCCGTGGACGCGGCGAGCGTGGCCAGGCCGCCCGAGGCGAACCGTACGGTCGCGACGGCGGTGTCCTCGACCTCGATCGCGTCGCCGTGCTTGAACGCGGCGTGTGCGGCGCTCACCTCGACGGCCCCGCCCATGTACCACTGGAGCAGGTCGATGTTGTGGATGGCCTGGGTCATCAGGACTCCGCCGCCGTCGGTCGCCCAGGTCCCGCGCCAGGCGTCGGCGGTGTAGTACGACGTGTCGCGGTGCAGCAGGACCGAGGTGTGCCCGAGGATCGGGACACCCAGGGTGCCGTCGTCGATCGCTGTCCGGATCCGCCGGGCGGCGGGCCAGAACCGCCGCTGGAACGCCACCCCGAGGGTCACTCCGGCCGCTTCGCACGCGGCCACCATGCGGGCGGCCGCGTCGAGTCCGGTCGCGATCGGTTTCTCGCACAGCACGTGTACCCCGTGCGCGGCGGCCCTGGTGACGACGGCCTCGTGCGCGGGGTGCGGCGTGCAGACGCTGACCAGGTCCAGGCCGAGCTCGAAGATGTCGTCGGGGCCGCTCGCCGCGGCCCCGTACCGCCCGGCGAACCGGGCGGCACGGGCCGGGTCGACGTCGCCGCAGGCCACCAGTTCGACACCGGGCAGGTCGCGGTAGGCGGCGGCGTGGTTGCCGGCGACGTTCCCGCAACCGATCACGCCCGCGCGCAGCACCGGCCCCATCACAGCGCCGTGGGGACGTCGGCCCGATGGCTCGGCGCGGTCGCGGCCGGCTCCGTGGACCGGCGCTCGCCGAGCTGGGCGGTGGGGGTGCGGAAGGTTTCCGGGCCGGTCAGCGCGGCGATCGCCGAGGCGAGGACGAAGCCGGCGCACATCCACGCCACCGGCGTCCAGTTCGCCTGGTCACCGGCGGTGATGGCCGTGGCGATCAGCGGGGTGAAGCCCGCCGCGAGCAGGCCGACCATCAGTCCGATCGCCATGCCGCTGTAGCGGACCCGGGCCGGGAACTGCTCGGGGAAGTAGGCCGGGTAGATGCCGTTGGGCGCGGCGTAGCAGAAGCCGATCAGCAGGATGGCCGAGGCGTAGATCCACGGGACGTTCTGGGTGCCGATGGCGTGGAAGAACACGAACACCATGACACCGACACCGATCAGGCCGACGACGAAGACCGGTTTGCGTCCGATCCGGTCGGCGATGATCCCGTAGACGGGCTGGGTGAGGACGGCGACCCCGTTGGCGATCGAGATGACCGCCAGCATGGTGGGCTTGGAGATGCCGGCGACCTCGGTGGCGTAGGCGAGCGCGAAGACGTTGACGATCGTGTTGACCATGGCGAAGGCCGCACAGACCGCGATCCGCAGCACGGTCACCCAGTGGTCGCGGAACAGCTCGACGACGGGCGCCTTGGCGGTCTCGGAGCTCTCCTGCAGTTCGGCGAAGACCTCGGGCTCGTGCAGCGAGCGGCGCAGGAAGTAGGCGACCGCGGTGACCGCGATGCTCAGCCAGAACGGGATCCGCCAGCCCCAGCTGAGCAGCTGGTCGTCGGGCAGGGAGGCGATCGGGATGAACACGAGGCTCGAGATGACGATCCCGAACATGATCCCGCTCATCGTGAAGCTGGTGTAGAACGCCCGGCGCCGGTCGGGGGCGTGCTCGACGGTCAGTGAGCTCGCTCCGGGGGACTCTCCGCCGGCGGACAGGCCCTGGAGCAGCCGCAGCACGACCAGGAGGATCGGCGCGGCGACGCCGATCTGCCCGTAGGTGGGCAGGCAGCCGATCAGGAAGGTCGAGACGCCCATCAGCAGCAGCGTGAACATCAGGGTGTTGCGGCGGCCGAGCCGGTCGCCGAGGTGTCCGAACAGGACCGCGCCGAGCGGGCGGGCGACGTAGGCGACGCCCAGGGTGGCGATGGACATCAGCGCACCGGTGGCCCCGGCGTCGGGGAAGAAGATCTTGCCGAACACCAGGGCGGCGGCCGAGCCGTAGATGAAGAAGTCGTAGTACTCGAGGGTGCTTCCCAGGAAGCCCGAGATCGCGGCCTTCCTCGGGTTGTTGCGGGTTCCGGAGGTGGTACTGCCCGAGTGAGGGGCCGATGCCGTGGTGGACACGGGCGCTCCTTTCGATCCGGCGTCGTCGACGGAGATCCGGCCCCAGGCTGTGGCGCTCGAGCAGGGTCCGGTGTGGGTGTCGATGAGGGTCGCAGGCCCGAATATGCCCCGTCCAATACTTGATTTCACTTAAACTTTGTGCGCGAGACACATAATCACAGCTCCGGTGTGGGCAGCACCTCTTCGGCGACCTCAAGTACGGCCCGCAGGACGGGAGATGGGTTGTCCCCCAGCCATGCCAGGGCGTGGTCCATGTAGGTCGGCTCATCACGCAGCGGCACGAACACCGCGGCCGAGGGCATGATCCCGGCGACGTCGGACGCCATCAGCGCGACACCCACGCCGGCCGACACCAGGGTCAGGATCATGTACGGGTCGGTGATCTCCTGGACCACACGTGGGCGGAACCCGGCCTTGACGCATGCCTGCAGCGTCAGTTCCTGCAGCGCAGACCCGGCCGCGGCCGGCGTGGTGATGAACCCTTCCTCCGCCAGGTCGGCGAGGTCGACCGCGGACTCCCCGGCCAGTGGGTGGTCGATCGGCAGCGCCGCGCCCAGCGGCTCCCGGCCGATCAGCCGCGTCCGCACCGGGGACGGGTTGATGGGCAGAGCCACGAAGGCCATGTCCAGGCTGCCCTGCTCCAGCTGCTCGACTCCGTCCCGGGTCATGACCCGCCCCGTCAGCGACAGCTTGACCTCGGGATACCGCTGACGGACCGCCCTGGTCAACGGCGGCAGCGTGAGGTGGTTGAGGGCGCCGGAGAACCCGATGGAGACCGCCCCGTACACCTCCCCCGCGCTGGCCCGCGTCGACTGCCGCCCGAGCTCCAGCTCCTCGAACACGCGATGAGCGTGCGGCAGGAACGCGTGCCCGGCCGGGGTGAGCGCGACGCTGCGCGTGCTGCGGTCGAACAGCCTCACCCCGAGTTCCTTCTCCAGCCTGCGAATGGTCTGGCTCAGCGGCGACTGGGCCAGCCTCAGTCGCGAGGCGGCACGGCCGAAGTGCAGCTCCTCGGCGACGGCGACGAACGCCTCGAGCCAGCGGATCTCCATGAGCAAAACCTCCCCGGTCGCGGGGCTTGCGCTGCCCCACGTTCCGCATATAGTCACTCGGAAGCACAGTGATGCGCCGATTTTAGATGAGATCTTACATAGTTCCGGACGGTGCGGCACACAGTCGGCTCCCGGGGCGCAGGAAGGAACAGCGTCGTGACCACCCGAACAACCCTGACCGCACCGGCACAGGAGTGCGACGTGGTCGTCGTCGGCTCCGGAGCGGGAGGACTCGCCACGGCGGTGACCGCCGCCCGCCACGGCCTGCGGGTCGTGGTCCTCGAACGCGCCGAGGTCTGCGGTGGCGCGACGGCCTGGTCCGGAGGCTGGATGTGGACACCGGGAAATCCCCTGGCGCGGGCCGACGGGATCCGGGAGGAGACCGAGGAGTTCCGCGACTACCTGCGCGCCGCGCTCGGCGAGGACTACGAACCGGCACGGGTCGACGCGTTCCTGGCCGCCGCTCCCGAGATGGTGCGGTTCTTCCACGAGCAGACCGCCCTGACCTTCGTGCCGGGCGCGAAGATCTGCGACATCTACGGCGATCTCCCCGGCGCCGGCACCGGGCACCGGTCCGTGGGGCCCGCCCCTGCCGACCTCCGCCGGCTCGGCGACGACGTGGCCCGCCTGCTGCGCCGCCAGCTGTACGAGACCTCGTTCCTCGGCATGGGGGTCATGGCCGGGCCGGACCTGGCCGGCTTCCTCGCCGCGTCCCGCGGCGACGTCCGCGGGCTGCTGCACGCCACGCGCCGGGTCACCCGGCACCTGTTCGACCTGGCCACCAGGCGGCGGGGGATGCAGTTGGTCAACGGCACCGCGCTGGTCGGACGGCTGCTGCGCTCGGCCCTGGACGCCGGTGTCGACGTGCGGGTGTCGTCCCCCGTCACCGACCTGATCCGCGAGAACGGCCGGGTCACCGGCGTGGTGGCGGCCACCGCGGACGGTCCGCTCCGGATCACCGCGGCGCGGGGCGTGGTCCTCGCCGCGGGCGGTTTCCCGCACGACGAGACCCGGCGCCGCGAGCTGTTCCCCCGCGGGGAGCGGCACTGGACCCTCGCCCCGAAGGAGGCCGACGGTGCGGGCATCACCCTGGCCCGGTCGGCCGGGGCCGCCCTGCGCACCGACCTCGCCTCCCCGGCCGCCTGGTGCCCGGTCTCCCTGGTGCCCTACCGGAACGGCCGCACCGGCGTGTTCCCGCACATCATGGACCGCGCCAAGCCCGGCAGCATCGGCGTACTGCGCGACGGGCGCCGGTTCGTCAACGAGGCCAACGGTTACCACGACTACGTGGCGGCGATGATCGCGGCGACCCCGGACGGCGAGCCGGTCGAGGCCTGGCAGATCGCCGACGCCCGGTTCGTGCGCCGCTATCCGCTGGGCATGGCCAAGCCCCGCCCGGTCCCCCTCTTCCCCTACCTGCGCAGCGGCTACCTCCGCCGCGGCCGCACGATCGAGGAACTCGCCCACGCCTGCGGCATCGATCCGGCCGGGCTCGCCGCGACCGTCGAGGAGTTCAACGCCGCCGCCCGCCGCGGCGAGGACCCCGCCTTCAACCGCGGTTCGACACCGTTCAACCGCTACGGAGGCGACCGGGCGGCGAAGCCGAACCCCTCGCTCGCCCCGCTGGAGAAGGGACCGTTCTACGCCGTGCGGATCGTGCCCGGCAGCTTCGGCACCTTCGCCGGGGTGGCCACCGACGAGCACGCCCGGGCCCTCGACGACCAGGACGAACCGATCCCCGGGCTCTACGCCGTCGGCAACGACCAGGCGAGTGTGATGGGCGGCCACTACCCCTCCGGCGGCATCAACATCGGGCCCGCCATGACCTTCGGCTGGATCGCCGCGCGCCACCTCGCCGACGTGGACGCCGAACTCGGAGCGGCCGTATGAGCGCCCAGCCGCTGGGGCGGCCCGACCAGATCGGCGTCGTCGTCCGCGACCTCGACGCCGCCGCCGACGGCATGCGCCGGGTGTTCGGCCTCGAACCCCACACCCGCACCGAGAACACCTACCGCCGCACCACCTACCGGGGCCGGGAGATCGACGCCACGGTCGGGGTGATGCTCTACGACCTGCACGGCATCGAGCTCGAGTTCCTCGCCCCCCGGACCGCCGGCAACATCTGGCAGGACTTCCTCGACGAGCGCGGCGAGGGCCTGCACCACGTCCGGTTCGCGATCGGTGACCACGCGGCGGTGCGCGAAGACCTGCACGCCCGAGGCGTCGAGACCTACCAGGAGGGGGAGTCCATGCGGGGCGGCGGCGTCCGCTACGCCTACTACGACTCCGTCCCGTTCCTCGGATTCCTGATCGAGACGCTCAACCACGAAGGAGTCGCATGAGCTACCCCGAGGGCGTTCTCGCCCTGGTCACCGGTGGAGCAAGCGGGATCGGCGCCGCGACCGCGGCGAAGCTGCGCGGCGACGGCGTACGGGTCGTCACCGCCGACCTCGCTCCGGGCGCGGACGAAAAACTCGACGTCACCGACCCCGAGGCCGTCGCCGCGCTCGTCGACCGGCTGGGCCCGGTGGGGATCCTCGTGCACTGCGCGGGCATCGTGGGGCCCTCCCGCCCCCTCGCCGAACTCGACCTCGACGAGTGGCACAACACCTTCAGGGTCAACGTCGGCGGCACCTTCCTGATGTGCCGCGCCGTCGTACCGGCGATGGTGGACGCGGGCTGGGGCCGGATCGTCACCCTGGCGAGCATCGCGGCCAAGGACGGCAACCCCACCCAGAGCGCCTACTCGGCGTCGAAGGCCGCCGTCGTCGCGCTCACGAAGTCCCTGGGCAAGGAGCTCGCCACGACCGGAGTGCTGGTCAACGCCGTCGCGCCCGCGGCCGTCAGTACCCCGATGAACGCGCACACCGACCCCGCGGTGCTCGCCCGCTCCCAGGCCCTGACCCCGATGGGCCGCTTCGGCCGGGCCGAGGAGATCGCCGAGCTGATCGGATGGCTCTGCTCGGAGCAGGTCAGCTTCTCCACCGGCGCGGTCTACGACGCCAGTGGCGGCCGGGCGACGTACTGAAGACGCGCGCCGGGAACGACGTGCCCGCGGACGTCGTCGTGCCGGGCCCGGGCGCGGGGAGCGCACGCGTGGTGGGGCCGAGGCGACCACGGCCGGCGGGGGAGCACCGCCGCATGGCCGGATGTCGTCGGCGCGTTAGATTGATCCCGTGCTCTCTCGCCTCTCACGTCCCCAGGCCCTCGCCGTCTGTGCGCTGCCCGTCGTGGCTCTGGTCGCCACCGCGGTGCTCGCGCCGCTGCCGTTCTCGGTGGCGCAGCCGGGCATGACGGCGAACGTGCTCGGCGAGAACAAGGGCACCCAGGTCATCACCGTCTCCGGCGCCCCCACCCGCAGGACGAGCGGGCAGCTGCGGATGACGACCATCGAGGCGACCGGCCCGGACGCGAACGTCACGCTGGGGGACGTGATCGACGGCTGGTTCGCCACCGACCGGGCGGTCATGCCGCGCGACGCGGTCTACCCGAACGGCAACAGCGTCAAGGAGATCGAGCGGCACAACGCCGAGCAGATGCGGCAGTCCCAGGACGCGGCCACCCGGGCGGCCCTGAAGTACCTCGGCGTCGACGACAGGAACGTCGAGGTGACGCTGAAGCTCGCCGACGTCGGCGGTCCCAGCGCGGGCCTGCTGTTCTCCCTCGGCATCGTCGACAAGCTCGACGGCGACGGCAGCGGCGGCGACCTCACGGGCGGCCGTACGATCGCCGGCACGGGAACCATCACCGCCGACGGCAAGGTCGGCGCGGTCGGCGGCGTGGCCCTCAAGACCCAGGCCGCCCGCCGGGACGGCGCCACGGTCTTCCTGGTCCCCAAGGCCGAGTGCGCCGACGCCGGGTCCGAGCTGCCGAAGGGGCTGCGCCTGGTCCCGGTGACCACCCTGAAGGGCGCGGTGAGCGCCCTGGTGGCCCTGGAGAAGGGGAAGGGCTCGGTCCCGAGCTGCTGAAAGGCTAGACGGCGGGGGCCGTCCTGGGAGCGGCGGCCAGGCGCAGGCCGACCCCTACGAGGGTCCAGCCCAGCTGGGTGCGAAGGGCGCCCGGGCGTTTGGCCAGGGTGACCAGCCGGTACGCGACGGCCTCGGCCTGGAGTTCGGCGGCGCGGGCGCGGTGCAGGGCGAGGTGGGTCTCGGCGTGCATGGGTCGGCCTCTCAGTCCGTGCGGGTGGGGAAGACGTGCGTGTGGACGCGCACCGTCTCGGTGTCCGGGGTGCCGTCCTCGGGGGCCAGGGCCCGGTAGCCCTCGACGAGTTCGTGCATCTTCTCGATGAGGTCGAGGGCGAGCGCGGGCGTCAGGCGCAGTGTCCAGTCGCTCATGTCCGAGGCGCGGCGCCAGGCCTCGGACCAGTCGTTCCTGGTGCCGAGCCAGGTCGCCAGCTCCTGGGTGCGCTGGTTCGCGAGCTCGTGCAGGAACAGGTCCGCGGCGCCGCGGACTTCGGGGTCGGGGTCCTTCAGCAGCGTCTCGTCGAAGCTCACGCCCCCGTGGGCCGCCCGCCACCAGCGCTCCCGTCCCTTGCCGTGCTCGGGCGCGTCCTCGACGAACCCGTGCGCGGCGAGCTGACGCAGGTGGTAACTGGTGGCGCCGCTGGACTCGCCCAGTTTCGCGGCCAGTTGGGAGGCGGTGGCCGGTCCGCCGTGCCGCAGCGCGGTGAGCAGCCGCATGCGCAGGGGATGGGCGAGACCCCGCAGTGAGCGGGCGTCGAGAGGGCGGACCGGCTGGGCCCAGGGCTCGTTCATGCATACAAAGATAACGTTGCAAAGGAAGCTTTGCAACGGGTCCTTTGGAACTCACCCTCACTCCTCCGCGGCCTGCTCCACCAGCGGGATGACCCGCAGCGGCACCGGGTTCTCCATCACGATCGCCGTCGAGGCGCGCACGATTCCCTCGAAGCCCACCACCCGGTCGATCACCCGCTGCAGATCGGCGTTCGAGCGGGCGACCAGCCGGCACAGCATGTCGCCCGAGCCGGTGGTGGTGTGCAGTTCCAGCACCTCCGGCACGGTCGTCAGATGGGCCCGTACGTCCGCGCCCTGCCCCTGCCGGATCTGCAGCGTCGCGAACGCCGTCACCGGGTAGCCGAGCGCCGCCGGGTCCACCTCGGGGCCGAAGCCGCGGATCACCCCGCTCGACTGCAGGCGGTCCAGCCGCGCCTGCACGGTGCCGCGCGCCACCCCCAGCCGCCGGGACATCTCCAGCACGCCGATACGCGGCTCACGCGCCAGCAGCACGATGATGCGGCCGTCCAGATGATCGATCGCCACGCGTCCCGCCTCCCGGGGTGGTCATCCTGTACAGAAAGCCCGCAGGTTCGCCGCTTCCACTGGTCATATTGCCCAGTGAATGCGCGAACTATTGCGCACCTTGCGGGACCAGGTGACCCTTCCGCCATGACGCAGACCACACACCACACTCCCGACGCGACCGCCCGGCAGGCCGACCCCTTCCCGGTCAAGGGAATGGACGCGGTCGTCTTCGCCGTGGGCAACGCCAAGCAGGCGGCGCACTACTACTCCACCGCCTTCGGCATGAAGCTGGTCGCCTACTCCGGACCGGAGAACGGCAGCCGCGAGACCGCGAGCTACGTCCTGGAGAGCGGATCCGCCCGGTTCGTGTTCACCTCGGTGATCAAGCCTGCCACCCCCTGGGGCCACTTCCTCGCCCAGCACGTGGCCGAGCACGGCGACGGCGTCGTCGACCTCGCCATCGAGGTACCGGACGCGCGCGCCGCGTACGCCTACGCCGTCGAGCACGGCGCCCGCTCGGTGGCAGAGCCGTACGAGACGAAGGACGAGCACGGCACCGTCGTCCTCGCCGCGATCGCCACCTACGGCGAGACCCGCCACACCCTGGTCGAGCGGACCGGCTACGACGGCCCGTACCTGCCCGGCCACGTCGCCGCCAAGCCCATCGTCGAGCCGCCCGCCCAGCGCGTGTTCCAGGCCGTCGACCACTGCGTCGGCAACGTCGAACTCGGCCGGATGAACGAGTGGGTGGAGTTCTACAACAAGGTCATGGGCTTCACGAACATGAAGGAGTTCGTGGGCGACGACATCGCCACCGAGTACAGCGCGCTGATGTCGAAGGTCGTGGCCGACGGCACGCTCAAGGTCAAGTTCCCGATCAACGAGCCCGCCCTCGCCAAGAAGAAGTCCCAGATCGACGAGTACCTGGAGTTCTACGGCGGCGCCGGCGTCCAGCACATCGCGCTGAACACCAACGACATCGTGCAGACGGTCCGCCAGATGCGGGCGGCCGGTGTCGAGTTCCTCGACACCCCCGACACGTACTACGACACCCTCGGCGAGTGGGTCGGCGACACCCGCGTGCCCGTCGAGACCCTGCGCGAGCTGAAGATCCTCGCCGACCGCGACGAGGACGGCTACCTGCTGCAGATCTTCACCAAGCCGGTCCAGGACCGCCCGACCGTCTTCTTCGAACTCATCGAGCGGCACGGCTCGATGGGCTTCGGCAAGGGCAACTTCAAGGCCCTGTTCGAGGCGATCGAGCGCGAGCAGGAGCGCCGCGGCAACCTGTGAGCCCCCGCAGCGCCGTACCGCCCGCCGTGCCACCGCACGGCGGGCGGACCCCCGTCGCCTCGCGGGCTCACCGGCGCTGCCGCCCGGTGACGCCCTCCGGCGCCTCCGTCACCGGCAACTCGCCCAGCGCCGCCAGCGCTGCCCGCGCCCGAGGCGCGGCCAGCGGAGAGAAGTAGGGGTTGGTCCGCAGCGCCTTCTCCAGGTGCCGCCGGGCCGGTCCGGGCAGCCCCAAGCTCTGCTCGATCATTCCCCGGTGGTGGACGTACAGCGCGTTGCGCACCCCGCCGCCCTCGGCCGTCTCCGTGGCCTCCATGGCGAACTTCAGCGCCTCCTCCTCCCGCCCGGCCCGGTGCAGCGCCCACGCCAGGGCGTCGGCCACCGCCGTCCCGGGCTGCCGCCGCCACTCGGCGCGCAGCCGCCGCACCGCGGACTCCGCGTCGCCGTGGTCCGCCTCGAACCGCCCCAGCACCAGCTCGTCGTCGACCCCGGCCGCCGCGTTGCGCCGGACCCGCGCCCGCAGCAGGTCGTACTGCGCCCCGGCCTCCCGCTCCATCCCCAGCGACTGGTACAACTCGCCCAGCTCCAGGGCGTGTTCGGGGTCCGACTGCTTGGCCAGGGCCCGCTGGTACGCCGTCAGCGCCTCCGTCGTCCGGCCCAACGCGGCCAGCACCCGTCCCCGGCCGGCCATCGCCGCCCGCTGGTCGGGGTCGAGCCGCAGGGCCGCGTCGAAGTACCGCAGCGCGTCCTCGCGGTCCCCGCGCTCGAACGCGATCCGGCCGGCCTGCTCCAGATACGCGGCCTGCTCGACGGGCGAGGTCGCCGAGGCCACCGCGTCCGACAGCTGGGCCGCCGCGTCCTCGCGCCGGCCCAGGTCCCAGTAGACGGCCGCCGCCTTGGCCTGCACGGCGGGGGAGTGGTGCAGGCGCAGCAGCTTGTCCAGGGTGTCCTGCGCGGCCTTGTGGTCGCCGAGCCCGGTGCAGGCGTCGATCAGCAGCGGATACGTCGTCCACCGCTCGGGCTCCAGCCGCAGCGCCTCCTCGCCCCAGGAACGGGCCGCGGGGAAGTCCCGCCGCTCGTTCGCCAGCGCCGCCAGCCCGTCCAGTGCCCGGGCGTTGCTCCTCGGGCGCAGCCGCAGCGAGGTGCGCAGCGCGTCCTCGGCCTTCGGATAGTTCGCCGCGTCGGCCGTGCGCCGCCCCTGTTCGACGTAGGCGGCCCCGAGCACCGCCCACGCCCGCGCGTCCCGAGGCTGCGCCCGCAGGTGCCGCTCCCGCTCGGCGATCAGCGCCGCCAGGCCGGGCAGCGAAGCCGGCGCCCCGGCACCCACCGCGGTCAGCGCCGCCGCCCCGGGCGCCGGACCGGGCGCCGGCGCGGGCGCCTTCACCACGGGCCGCTCGGCCGGCGGCGTCAGCAGCACCGCGCCGAGCACGCCGGCCGCCACGAGCAGCGTGAGGAGCACCCGGCTCAGCAGACGGGGGCGGCGCCGCGGCCCGGTCGTCAGCGACGTGGCCGGGCTCTGCAGTGGGTTCTCCATGGCGCACACTGTGCGTCCATACGACTATCGCCACCCGGGAGGCGGAGAGGTGCGGCCGACGGGTTCACACCGATGGCCGCGAGTGCGACGCTGTGATCATGAGCCGTATTCAAGCCGCCCCCGACGAAGCCCAGGGCAACCTCACCGACCGGCTCCTCGCGGGCCTGCCGGCCGAGGCGGTCCTCATCGATCCCGACGTCACGGCCTCCTACGCCAACGACATGGCGAGCTTCTGCCCGTCCGGAGCCCCGGCCGTCGTCGTCCTGCCGCGCACGGTGGAAGAGGTGCAGCATGTCATGCGCATCGCCACCGAGTTGCGTGTCCCCGTGGTCCCGCAGGGCGCCCGCACCGGTCTGTCCGGCGCGGCCAACGCCTCCGAGGGCTGCATCGTGCTGTCCCTGACCAGGATGGACCGCATCCTGGAGATCAACCCGGTCGACCGGATCGCGGTCGTCGAGCCGGGCGTCGTCAACGCCACGCTGTCCCGCGCGGTGAACGAGCACGGCCTGTACTACCCGCCGGACCCCTCCAGCTGGGAGATGTGCACCATCGGCGGCAACATCGGCACCGCCTCCGGCGGCCTGTGCTGCGTGAAGTACGGGGTCACCGCGGAGTACGTGCTCGGCCTGGACGTGGTGCTGGCCGACGGGCGGCTGATGTCCACCGGCCGCCGTACCGCCAAGGGCGTCGCCGGGTACGACCTGACCCGCCTGTTCGTCGGCTCCGAGGGCTCGCTCGGCATCGTCGTACGAGCCGTCCTGGCGCTCAAGCCGCAGCCGCCGCAGCAGCTGGTGCTGGCCGCCGAGTTCGCCTCCGCGGCCGCGGCCTGCGACGCGGTGTGCCGGATCATGAAAACAGAAGGGCGCGAAGCGCTTCCGCAGAAGGGTGGTGGTGGGCGACGGGCGGGCGGACACGTGCCGTCGCTGCTGGAGCTCATGGACCGTACGACGGTCAAGGCCGTCAACGACTTCGCGCACATGGGGCTGCCGGAGACCACCGAGGCGCTGCTGCTGGCCGCCTTCGACACCCCGGACCCGGCCGCCGACCTCGCCGCGGTCGGCGCGCTGTGCGAGGCGGCCGGCGCCACCCAGGTCGTGCCCGCCGACGACGCCGCCGAGTCCGAGATGCTGCTGCAGGCGCGGCGGCTGTCGCTGACCGCGCTGGAGGCCGTCAAGGGCACGACGATGATCGACGACGTGTGCGTGCCGCGGTCCCGGCTCGGCGAGATGCTCGAGGGCATCGAACGGATCGCCGAGAAGTATCAGCTCACCATCGGGGTCTGCGCACACGCCGGTGACGGCAACACGCACCCGACCGTCTGCTTCGACGCCCACGACCCCGACGAGTCGCGGCGCGCCCGTGAGTCCTTCGACGAGATCATGGCCCTCGGCCTCCAACTCGGCGGCACGATCACGGGAGAGCACGGTGTGGGCGTGCTGAAGAAGGAGTGGCTGGCGCGGGAGATCGGCCCGGTGGGGGTCGAGATGCAGCGGGCGATCAAACAGGCCTTCGATCCGCTGGGCATCCTCAACCCCGGCAAACTGTTCTGATCGCGACTGTGAAGTACATGTACGAGGTTGCCCGGAAAGGAGTGGGTCCGGCCGGACTGGCGGTGGCGGGTGCCCCGGTCTGATAGATGTGGAGGCCCCCAATACGACCCCCGAGCAGATACGGGACGACGGACATGAGCGCCCCAACCCCGGAACCCGGTGACGACAGGCCCCGTGAGGGGTACTACCCGGACCCGTCCATCCCTGGATACGTCCGGTACTGGAACGGCTCCGCCTGGGTGCCGGGCACCAGCCGCCCGGCGCCGGCCGGCGGCGAGCCGCTCGGCCCGCCGCCCGGCGTGCGTCCCGCGCCGGCCCCGGCGGTCGAGGAGACGGGCCCCCACTTCTTCGACGAGGACGACCCCGTCCTCGGGCCCGACCCGGCGGCGGCCCGGCACGGCAGCCGGCCCGAACCGGCGTCGGCGTGGGGCGCCGACCGCTCCCAGCAGTCCGGCTTCGGCGGCGACCAGAACCGCCGCGTCTCCTGGGGCACGGACCCGAGGGTGCCCCACACCGCGGGTCCGGAGGCAGCGGGCAACGCCCCCGGCATCCCGAGCCCGGGCACCCCCGCCGACGAGGGCACGATGACCTTCCGCCCGGTGCCACCGAGAGCCTTCCCGACCCAGGGCCCGCCCGCGTCCGGCGCGTCGCCGGCGCCCGGTCCCGCCCGCCAGGACCCGCCGCGCGGCACCGCGCCCGCGGGCGAGCCCGGGGCGTCCGCGTTCGGCGGGGGTTCCGCTGCCGGTGGGCCTGCCCCGGCCGGGGGTTCCGGCGTCGGCGGCCCCGGCTTCGGTGCCGGAAAGGCCGCCGCCGAGCGCGCGGCAGCGGCGCAGGCGCAGGGCCAGGCGGGCAGCCAGGCGCAGGGCCAGGCAGGGGCGCGGGCGGGGTCCGCCTCCCCGCAGGCTTCCGCCGCCGCGGCCGCGAGCGCTGCCGCGCCTGCCGCGAACCCCGCCGAGCCCGGGGCAGCCGCGCCGGCGCAGGGGCGCGCTCAGGCCGGCGCTCAGCCGCGGGGTCAGGTCGGCGCTCGACCCGGAGCCGCTGCCCCGCAGGCTTCCGCCGCCGCTCCCGCCCCGCCAGGCGCGTCCTCAGGGCTCTCGGGGGGCGCCGTTCCCTCGGAGCCCCCCGCCCCGTCCCTGCCGCAGCAGTCCGGCGCCCCCCGGGCCGCGTCCGCGCCGCTGACCAGTGGGCCCGGCGGCGGGCAGTCCTCGTGGGCGCAGCAGGTGCACCAGCTGGCGGGGGCGGGTGACGAGCAACCCGTCGCGCCCTGGAAGCCGCCGGTCGAGGACCCGTTCCAGGCGGCGGCGCGACGGCAGGCGGCGGCTCGCCCGGCCGGCCTCGGCAAGCGGCTGGCCGCGCGGTTGGTCGACTCGGTCGTCGTCGGGGGCGTGACCGCGGTGGCCGCCGTACCGCTCGGCGCCAGGGCGATCGACCACATCAACGACAAGATCGACGCGGCCAAGCTCTCCGGCCGCACGGTCACCGTCTGGCTCCTGGACGGCACCACGGGGACGTACCTCGGCATCGTCCTCGCCGTGCTGCTGCTCTTCGGCGCCCTGTACGAGGTGCTGCCCACGGTCAAGTGGGGCCGCACCCTGGGCAAGAAGCTGTGCGGTCTGGAAGTACGGGACATCGAGGCCCACGAGCCCCCGGCCTTCGGTCCCGCCCTGCGCCGCTGGCTCGTCTACAGCGTCCCCGGTCTCCTCGGCGTCGGCCTCGTGGGCGTGGTGTGGTGCCTGTTCGACCGACCGTGGCACCAGTGCTGGCACGACAAGGCGGCGCACACGTTCGTGGCCGGTTGACCGGACCGACGCGGACCGCCCCGGGCACCGGACGGCTTCGGCGGGTTGACGTGCGTGGCGCGGGTTGACGCGTGGTCGGGGCGTTCGCCGTTTTCGTACGGCTGTCCGCCGCGCGCGGGCGCCGGGCCGCCCCCGGGCCCCGCGCCGCAGCCCGCTGCTCCGGGCGGGGAGTCGCCGCCCGGTTCCGGCGGTTGGCCGTGGCGCGGCGCCGCCCGGGCGGCCGGGGTCATCCGTACGGCCCGTCCCGGGTGCGGGCCGGACCCGCTCGCGGTGCACTCGGCGCATGAGCACCGAACCGCCCCACGGCTCCGGACCGCAGCCACCGCCCCCCGGCGGGCAGCCGCCACCCTCCGGCGGCGGCCCCGAGGGCGGAGGGCCGTACGGCGGAGGCCAGGGTGGCGGCCCGTACGGCCCCGATGGGCCCCATGGCGGTGGGGGCGGTCCTTACGGTGGCGGTCCTTACGGAGGTGGGCCGTACCCCAAGGACCCCCTCGCCGGCATGCCCCCGCTCGCCGACAGTGGCAAGCGCACCCTCGCCCGGATCGTCGACCTGATCCTGGTGGGGATCGTCGTCGCGCTGATCACCTGGGCGCTGCGGATCGACGAGTACGCGGTGAACGCCGAGAACGTGCAGGTCGGCAAGTCCGTGGCGCAGTCGGTCGTCGGGGTGGTGCTCTACATGGCCTACGACACCTTCATGATCACCAGATCCGGGCAGACCCTCGGCAAGAAGTGGCTCGGCCTGCGCGTGGCCAACCTGGACGACGGCTCCACCCCGTCCGTCCAGACCGCGCTGGCACGCGCCGCGGTGCTGTGGATCCCGTGCTGGTTCTGCTGCGCCTGCCTCTGGCTGGTGATCTGCGGCGGCTGGAGCTTCTTCGACCGCCCCTACAAGCAGGGCCTGCACGACAAGGCGGCCAAGACGGTGGTGGTCAGCACCGGCTGACCGCGATTCCGAGGACGGGAAGGGTCAGGGAGCCGTCCGCCCCCGCACCGGCTCCACCCCCGCCGAGACCGGCTCCCGCCGCACCCGCACAGGCACCTGCCCGGCGGCCGGCTCCGCCGTGCGTGCCTTCGGCAGCGGTACCGTCATGGCGACCAGGAGGCCCAGTGCGAGCGCCGATACGGAGATGACCACGATTCCCGGGCCCGAACTCGTCCGGGACAGCAGCAACATGGCGAGCGTCGAGAAGATCACGGTGCAGGAGCCGTAGGCGAGCTGTGCGGTGGTCGGACGAGGCATGGCAATCGGTCCTCGGAAGTGGGGGTCTCCCCCCGTGCCTCTCACTTGGGGGAGGGTGCGGACAGGGAACTGCGGGTGTGACAAGGATGTCGGCCTGGTTTTCCACCGGCTTCCGGGTGTTCCGCCGGTCGACTCTACCGCCTGTGTGCCCGAGCGGAACCGTTGGTAAGCGTGGCCTAACCCACGGTGCCGGTGCACAGGGGGCGCACGGAGTCATGCGGTCCACGTAGTGGACGGATTCGCGCGCCCATTCGGGGCCGTTCCGTTCGCACGGCCCCGCGGCCCGCCGCCACCCCCGCGTCCGTAAAGCGGACGTACGCTCCGCATAGTGCAGTTGACCTGTTCAAGTCAAGGTCTGTATTTTCTCGTCAACCTCTAGTCGAATGACGTCACTTGACTACACGCGTTGCTCGCGCGCGGACATTCCCTTGTTCCCAGGACCCCCTTCCGCGTGCGCGAACGCGTCAGGGGAGGACATCAAGTGACCAGTAGGCCATGGACGTTCAGAACAGCCGCGATCGGTGTCGCGCTCGCGGCGGCCACCGCCACGTTCTCGACGTCCGCCGTCGCGGAGGCCGTCACGACGGCCGACTCCGCCTCCGTGGACCGGCACGACCCGCAGCCGGTCGAGCAGCACGAGCACGACCTGGACGGCCCGCTGAGCCAGACTCGGAAGGCCCAGCGCCAGGAGGCCCTGAACCAGCTCATCGCCGGCAAGACCAAGGTCCAGAACCGGCACGGCTCCAAGGTCGTCGAGCTCAAGGGCAAGAAGGGCGACACCAAGTACGTCGAGCTGGGCCGGGAGAAGACCGACAAGATCTTCACCATCCTGGTCGAGTTCGGCGACAAGACGGACCCGAAGTACGGCGGCACGCCCGGCCCCCTGCACAACCGGATAGACCCGCCGGACCGCAAGAAGGACAACAGCACGGCCTGGCAGAAGGACTACGACCGGAAGCACTTCCAGGACCTGTACTTCGGCACCGGCAAGAACGTCGAGTCGGTCAAGAAGTACTACGAGACCCAGTCCTCGGGCCGCTACTCGGTCGACGGCGAGGTCTCCGACTGGGTCAAGGTGCCCTACAACGAGGCCCGTTACGGCAACAATGCCTGCGGCTCCAGCAACTGCCCCAGCGTGTGGAACATCGTCAGCGACGGCGTCACCGCCTGGGTCGCCCAGCAGAAGGCGGCCGGCCGGACCGACGCCCAGATCAAGGCGGACCTGGCCCAGTACGACCAGTGGGACCGCTACGACTACGACGGCGACGGCGACTTCAACGAGCCGGACGGCTACATCGACCACTTCCAGATCGTGCACGCCGGTGAGGACGAGTCCGCCGGCGGCGGCGCCCAGGGCACCGACGCGATCTGGGCCCACCGCTGGTACGCCTTCGGCACCGACGCCGGCGCCACCGGCCCCGAGTACAACAAGCTCGGCGGCGCGCAGATCGGCGACACCGGCATCTGGGTCGGCGACTACACCATCCAGCCGGAGAACGGCGGCCTCGGCGTCTTCGCCCACGAGTACGGCCACGACCTCGGCCTGCCGGACGAGTACGACACCGCGGGCGGCGAGAACTCCACCGGCTTCTGGACGCTGATGTCCTCCGGTTCCTGGCTCGGCCGCGGCAAGGACGCCATCGGCGACCTGCCGGGCGACATGAACGCCTGGGACAAGCTGCAGCTGGGCTGGCTGAACTACGACACCGCCAAGGCCGGCGTGAAGTCCGCGCACAGGCTGGGCCTGTCCGAGTACAACACCAAGCACCGGCAGGCCGTGGTGGTCTCCCTGCCCGACAAGGCGGTCACCACTACGGTCGTCACCCCGGCCCAGGGCGCCACGCAGTGGTGGAGCGGCAGCGCCAACAACCTGAAGAACACGCTGACCCGGTCCGTGGACCTCACCGGCAGGACGTCGGCCACCCTCACCCTCGACGGGTGGTACGACATCGAGGCCAACTACGACTACCTCTACACCGAGGTCTCCACCGACGGCGGCGCCAACTGGACCGCCGTGGACGGCACCGTCGACGGCCGGCCGATCCCGCGTGACGCCAGCGACGCCCCGGCCCTGACCGGCTCGGTCGACGCCTACAAGAAGCTGTCGTACGACCTCGACGCCTACGCCGGCCAGAAGATCCAGCTCCGCTTCCGCTACCAGACCGACGGCGGTGTGGCGCTGAAGGGCTTCGCGGCCGACCGGATCACGCTGACCGCGGACGGCTCGGTGCTCTTCGCGGACGACGCCGAGAGCGCGGACCCGGCGTGGACGGCGAACGGCTTCTCCCGGATCGGCGCGTCCTTCACCAGGGACTACAAGCAGTACTACATCGCCGAGAACCGGCAGTACGTGTCGTACGACACCACGCTGAAGACCGGCCCGTACAACTTCGGCTTCCTCGACACCGACCGTCCGGACTGGGTGGAGCACTTCCCGTACCAGAACGGCCTGCTGATCTGGAAGTGGGACACCTCCCAGGCCGACAACAACACCAGCAGGCACCCGGGCACCGGCCGGATCCTCCCGGTCGACTCGCACCCGGACGCGCTGAGGTGGTCCGACGGCACGCTGATGCGCAACCGCATCCAGAGCTACGACGCGCCGTTCAGCACGTACGGCACGGACGGCTTCACGCTGCACAAGGCGGGCGTGGCCACGAAGATCAAGCCGTCGAAGGGCGTGCCGGTCTTCAACGACCACACCAACACCTACTGGGACCCGTCGAACCCGGCCGGCAGTGTCCAGGTCACTGACACCAACACCAAGATCAAGATCACCAAGGAGGCCAAGGACGGCTCCACGATCGAGCTCGAGGTCGGCAGCGCGGTGAAGTAGTCGGTATTTCCGCAGGTCAGACGCGTATCGGCGGCAACCCCCTGGCGGGTTGCCGCCGATCGTGTTTAGGTGCCTGCTGTCGCTCTCTTATTGACACCGACCGGAACGGGGATGTGACCGCATGGCCGCAGGAGGTTTCTGCAAGCTGCCGAACGGCACCGTGGTGGTGGCGCTGAACCTGCCCAGCCCCGCCCCCGACGGCGTCGGCGGCGTCCGCGTGCTCGTCCACGCCCGCAACCGTGCCCGCGCCCTGACCCGCCTGCGCAACCTGGGCCTGCGCGCGATCTACCTGCGCGGCAACGCGGCCCCACCCACCCCGGACGAGGTCACCGCGGTCCTCCACCACCCCGACGGCCTGATATGGCGCACGTCCCCCGACAACCCTGTCGACGTCCTGGAGCTGTGGCACCCGATCAGAACCCTGCTGCGCCGCGGGACGGCGGTGCGCGCGTAACGCCTGACGGCGGGGCGCCTGCCTGACTGGTGGCGGGTGTCCGGGGGCGGCGCGGGTCCGGTGGCCGTGCCTGTGCGGCGGTGGAGACGCCGGTGGCCGCGGAGGCGTCGGTGGCCGCGGGGACGGCGTCGGCGGTGGGCACGCCGGTGATGCGGCGGTGGGCACGCCGGTGACGCGGCGGTGGGCTGTGGCTGTGCCGCCCGGGGGTCCGCGGGGTCAGGCGACGACCGGTTTGCCCTTGAGTTCCACGCCTGCCTGGCGCAGCTCCTCCAGGGCCCGTTCCGTGGTGGCCTCGGCCACCCCGGCGGTGAGGTCCAGCAGCACCTGGGTGCGGAAGCCCTCCTTGACGGCGTCCAGGGCGGTGGCGCGGACGCAGTGGTCCGTGGCGATGCCGACCACGTCCACCTCGTCGATCTCGCGGGCCCTGAGCCAGTCGGCCAGGGACACGCCGTTCTCGTCCGTGCCCTCGAAGCCGCTGTAGGCCGCCGAGTAGGCACCCTTGTCGAAGACGGCGTCGACCGCGCCGGAGGCGACGGCGGGGGCGAAGTTCGGGTGGAAGCCCACGCCCTCGGTGCCCGCGACGCAGTGCGCGGGCCAGGAGCGGACGTAGTCGGGGTTGTCGGCGAAGTGGCCGCCGGGCGCGATGTGGTGGTCGCGGGTGGCCACCACGTGCCGGTAGCCGGCGGGCGCCTGCCCGATCAGCTCGGTGATCGCGGCGGCGACGTCGGCGCCCCCGGCCACCGCGAGGCTGCCCCCCTCGCAGAAGTCGTTCTGCACATCAACGACGATCAAGGCGCGGCGCATGGGCGGTGTCCTTCGACTATCGGGTCGGCGGGATGAACGGGATGAACCGGATGAACCGGATGAAGGGGTGCGGGGCCCGGCCGTGGAACCACGAGCCCGTGGACTTCACGGGCCGGGCGGGAGGGCACTTCCGGCGGCGTGGGGGTTTTCGGCGGCGTACTGAAGCGGGGCACCGTTTTTAGCTACCCGAGCCCCCGTGGACGTACTCCGTCGGAAGGACGGGTTCCCCTCGGGAGAGCTGTGTCGCGGACAGCGGCAGACCGGCGCGGGCGGCCGCGTGCCGGTCCCGGGCCGCGTCCAGCGGCTCGCGGGCGACCACCTCGCCGCCCTTGACCAGCTCGACCAGCAGCTGCCGGTCGGCCAGCGCGTCCGGCACCGGCCCGGTGCCCACCACCTCGGCCTCCGGGACCCCGTCCGCGTCCAGCCGGCGCGCCGCCCACTTGCGGCCGCCGACGGAGGTCTTGCCGCCGGTGGACTTCTTCGCCACCGGCATCAGCGGCGCTCCCGGCTCGGCGCTCTCGGCACGGGCGACCAGCTTGTAGACCATGGAGGCCGTCGGATGGCCGGAGCCGGTCACCAGCTGGGTGCCGACCCCGTAGGCGTCCACCGGCGCGATCGCGAGCGAGGCGATGGCGTACTCGTCCAGGTCCGAGGTGACGATGATCTTCGTGTTCCGGGCACCCAGCTCGTCCAGCTGCTGGCGCACCCGGTGCGCGACCAGCAGCAGGTCGCCGGAGTCGATGCGCACCGAGCCCAGCTCCGGCCCGGCGATCTCCACGGCCGTGCGGACCGCCTCGGCCACGTCGTACGTGTCCACCAGCAGCGTCGTGTCCCGGCCCAGCGAGTCGACCTGCGCCTGGAAGGCGTCCCGCTCGCTGTCGTGCAGCAGGGTGAAGGCATGGGCGGAGGTGCCGACGGTCGGGATGTTGTAGCGGAAGCCGGCGGCCAGGTCCGAGGTGGAGGCGAAGCCGCCGACGTAGGCGGCCCGCGCGGCGGCCACCGCGGCCAGCTCGTGGGTGCGGCGGGCGCCCATCTCGATCAGCGGCCGGTCACCGGCGGCCGAGGCCATCCGGGAGGCGGCGGCCGCGATCGCGGAGTCGTGGTTGAGGATCGACAGGATCACGGTCTCCAGCAGCACGCACTCGCCGAACGACCCCTCCACCCGCATGATCGGCGAGCCCGGGAAGTAGACCTCGCCCTCGGGATAGCCCCAGACGTCACCGCTGAACCGGTAGCCGGCGAGCCACTCCAGCGTCGCCTCGTCGACGACCTCGCGCTCCCGCAGGAAGCGGAGCACGCCCTCGTCGAAGCGGAAGTTCTCCACCGCGTCCAGCACCCGCCCGGTGCCGCCCACGACACCGTAGCGGCGCCCGTCGGGCAGCCGCCGGGTGAAGACCTCGAAGACGCTGCGCCGCTCGGCGGTCCCGGCCTTCAGGGCCGCCTGCAGCATGGTCAGCTCGTAGTGGTCCGTGAAGAGCGCCGTCGACGGGACATTCACCGGCAGCCCAAGGTCCGCTGTGTTCATGACGACGGATCGTACTCCCATCTCGTCAGACTGACGATTTGGGGGCTGCCGCGCGGATCACCGCGGTGCCCGTTTGTGCGGGTACCCCCTCGGGATGGCAGCATGGGCCGTGTGACGGCAGCCGCACCCATCGAGATCGAGAAGACCGAGTCGGCGGAAGAGGTCTTCGCCGTACCCGAGCCCGACGTCCCCTGGGTGACGATCGTCCACAACGACCCCGTCAACCTCATGAGCTACGTCACGTACGTCTTCCAGGCGTACTTCGGCTACTCCAAGGACAAGGCCACCAAGCTCATGCTCGACGTCCATCACAAAGGCCGGGCGGTCGTCTCCAGCGGAACGCGCGAGGAGATGGAACGGGACGTGCAGGCCATGCACGGCTACGGTCTGTGGGCCACCCTCCAGCAGGATCGGAAGTAGCGAACCCCCTTCATGGCAGGACACTTCGAACCGCTCCCCGGCGGTGGCGCGGCCATCGCCCTCGACGACGTCGAGATCTCCGTCATCCGCTCGCTGGCCGTGCAGCTCCTGGAGCTCATCGGCCCCGGCCCCGCCGAGGACGCCTCCGGCGACCCGCTCGCCGAACTGTTCGCCGAGGGCCCGAGCGAACCACCCTCCGACCCGGTCCTGATGCGGCTCTTCCCGGACGCCTACTGCGGCCCCGAGGAGCCTCCCGGCACCCCGCAGGACGCCGCCGAGCGGCGCGCCCACTCGGCCGAGTTCCGCCGCTACACCGAGAACGACCTGCGTGCCGGCAAGCGCGAGAACGCCCTCGCGATGATCCACTCGCTCAACGAGCTCGCGCCCGCCGGCGAGGGCGGGGCGGTGCTGGAGCTGTCCGTGGAGGACTCCAGGCGGTGGCTCGGCGCGCTCAACGACCTGCGCCTGGCGATCGGCTCCCGGCTGGAGATCACCGACGAGGACGACACCGACGACCTCTACCTCCTGTCGGACGAGGACCCGCGCAAGCCGATGGTGATGGCCTATCTGTGGCTGGGCGGCCTCCAGGAGACCCTCGTCTCCACCCTCATGCCGTAGTCCCCTCCGACATCTCCCGGATCTCTTCCGGATTTCTCCCGGTTTGTGTGGATTCCGTGTTCGCTCAGGGGACGCTCAAATCCGGATAACGATCAGGTCACCGCCGTGGCCTGTTATGGGCCCGCGATGTGCGCTTCGCCCGCTTCTCCCTGTGGCATGCCTCACAAAGATTCCCGTTGATCAGTGTTGCCACCGTGATAAACCTGCACGATCGCCCGGCGAACACCACCCACGTTCAGCCGGGTGCGCCACCGAGCCGGTCACCACCGGCGGGGCACAACTCCATCAATCCGGGGGGATCGGAACCCGATCCGCGGCCGACCAACGGCCCGGATCGGCATGGAGAAAGGCGCACCACACATGACCTCACCGAAGGTCACGGAGGCTCCCGAAGAGGGATACGAGCGCGGACTCGGCAGCCGCCAGGTCCAGATGATCGCCATCGGCGGCGCCATCGGCGTCGGCCTCTTCCTGCAAGCCGGGGCGAACATCGCCAAGGCCGGACCGAGCCTCATCGTCATGTACGCCCTCGCGGGCCTGATCATCTTCTTCGTCATGCGGGCGCTCGGCGAGCTCCTGCTCTACCGCCCGGTCTCGGGCTCCTTCGCGGAGTACTCCCGCGAGTTCCTCGGCCCGTTCTTCGGCTACTTCACCGGCTGGACGTACTGGCTGATGTGGGTGGTCACCGGCATGGCCGAGCTGACGGCCGCCGCGATCTACATCAACTACTGGTTCCCGGCGATCCCGCAATGGGTCACCGCCCTGGTCTTCCTGGTCGTTCTCTTCGTCGCCAACCTGATCTCCGTCAAGCTGTTCGGCGAGATCGAGTTCTGGTTCTCGATGGTCAAGGTCACCGCCATCATCGGCATGATCGTCATCGGCCTGGGCGTGCTCACCTTCGGCTTCAGCGCCGCCGGTGACACCGCCACCGCCGCCAACCTCTGGCAGTTCGACGGCTTCTTCCCCAAGGGCATCGGCTCCTCCCTGATGACCCTGCAGGGCGTGATGTTCGCCTACCTCGCCGTCGAACTGGTCGGCGTCACCGCCGGCGAGTCCGAGAACCCCGAGAAGACCCTCCCCAAGGCCATCAACACCCTGCCCTGGCGGATCGCCCTGTTCTACGTCGGCGCCCTCACCGTCATCCTGTGCGTGGTGAAGTGGACCGAGTTCGCCCCCGGCGTCAGCCCCTTCGTCAAGGCGTTCGCGGTCATCGGCATCCCGGCGGGCGCCGGCATCGTCAACTTCGTGGTGCTCACCGCCGCCCTGTCCTCCTGCAACTCCGGCATGTACTCCACCGGCCGCATGCTGCGCACCCTCGCGGACAAGGGCGAGGCCCCCCGGTTCTTCAACCGCCTGTCGTCCTCCAGGACCCCGGCGCTCGGCATCACCGTCTCCGTGCTCTTCATGGGCATCGGCGTGGTGCTGAACTACATCGTCCCGGAGAAGGCCTTCGGCTACGTCACCTCCGTCGCCACCGCGGCCGGCATCTGGACGTGGCTGATGATCCTCATCAGCCACGTGCTGTACCGGCGGGCCGTCGACGCGGGCCGGCTGCGCGCCTCCTCCTTCCCGGCGCCGGGCGGCTCGGTGTGCTCCTACATCGCCATCGCGTTCCTGTTCTTCGTCACCGGCCTGATCGCCTACGACGCCGAGACCCGAGTCTGCCTGTACGTGATGGCCGTGTGGACCGCCGCCCTCGCCGCCGGCTGGGCGGTCCTCAAGGCCCGCAACCCGCAGGTCACCGAGCGCCGCGAGCCGCAGCTCGAGAAGGCCGAAAAGGTCGGCTGACCCGGCGGCGCTCCCCGGACCGGACGCCCGGCGGGGGCGGGCACTCCTGGCACCCGCTCCCGCAGCCGCTCAGGACGTCCGCCATGTGGGCCGCCCCGTACCACCCCTCGGTACGGGGCGGCCCGCCCGTCGCCCACCACCGCCCTGCCTGACGCTCCCCCAGTGCCGAAAGTCTGGGGGGACCCCCACCGCGCGGCCGCCCCTTTTTTTGGTCTGTCTATGCTGGCCGGCATGCTGACCATCACCCAGGCCCTCTACGACCAGATCGTCGCCCACGCCCGCAAGGACCACCCGGACGAGGCGTGCGGCGTCATCGCCGGCCCCGTGGGCTCCGGCCGGCCCGAGCGGTTCATCCCCATGGTCAACGCGGCCCGCTCGCCCACCTTCTACGAGTTCGGCTCCCAGGACCTGCTCAAGCTGTACCGGGAGATGGACGACCGCGACGAGGAGCCGGTCGTCGTGTACCACTCCCACACCGCGACCGAGGCCTACCCCTCCCGCACCGACGTCACCTACGCCAACGAGCCGGGCGCCCACTACGTCCTGGTGTCCACGGCCGACACCGACGGGCTCGGCGAGTTCCAGTTCCGCTCGTTCCGCATCGTGGAAGGGGAGATCACCGAGGAGGAGGTCAAGGTGGTCGAGGCGTACTGACCGGCCTGCGCATCCCGCACATATCCCGCAACGTGGACAAAGCCGTCCGAGGGGTGAGATCGCCTTCCGGGTTCCGGACCGGGAATCGATACGATGACCCCATGGTTTCCCATGACGTGAGCGATCAGACGCCGGGCATGCTGCTCGTGGCGCGGCTGCACGTCGACCTGTGCAGGCTGAACAGCGCCATCTGTTGACGTTCCCTGCCGCCGTACGGCCGTGAGCCGCGGCGCTCCCCCAGTGCCGAAAGCCTGGGGGGACCCCCATCGCGCCCCCCGAACCGAACGACACCCTTTTCCGACAGGAGCCCGCCACCATGGCCATCGAGGTCCGCATCCCCACCATCCTCCGCCAGTACACCGACGGCCAGAAGACCGTGGAAGGCAACGGGGAGACCCTCGCCGAGCTCTTCGCCGACCTCGAGACCCGGCACCCGGGCATCCAGGCCCGCATCGTCGACGGCGAGCAGCTGCGCCGCTTCGTCAACGTCTACCTGAACGACGAGGACGTCCGCTTCCTGGACGGCATCTCCACCAAGCTCGCCGACGGCGACAACGTCACGATCCTGCCGGCCGTCGCCGGCGGCATGCGCTGATCGGTCGCTGATCAGCGATGCGCTACGACTCCCCGCTGGCCGCGGTGGGCAACACCCCCCTGGTGTGCCTGCCGCGGCTGTCGCCGTCCGCCGACGTCCGTATCTGGGCGAAGCTGGAGGACCGCAACCCGACCGGTTCGATCAAGGACCGCCCCGCCCTGCACATGATCGAGCAGGCGGAGAAGGACGGCCGCCTCACCCCGGGCTGCACGATCCTCGAGCCGACCTCCGGCAACACCGGCATCTCGCTGGCCATGGCCGCCAAGCTCAAGGGCTACCGCATGGTGTGCGTGATGCCCGAGAACACCTCCCAGGAACGCCGGGACCTGCTCGGCATGTGGGGCGCGGAGATCATCTCCTCGCCGGCCGCGGGCGGCTCCAACACCGCCGTACGCGTGGCCAAGGAACTGTCCGCCGAGCACCCGGACTGGGTGATGCTCTACCAGTACGGCAACCCGGACAACGCCGGCGCCCACTACGCCACCACCGGCCCCGAGATCCTCGCCGACCTGCCCTCCATCACGCACTTCGTCGCGGGCCTGGGCACCACCGGCACCCTCATGGGCGTCGGCCGCCACCTGCGCGAGCACAAGCCGGACATACAGATCGTCGCCGCCGAACCGCGCTACGACGACCTGGTCTACGGCCTGCGCAACCTCGACGAGGGCTTCGTCCCGGAGCTGTACGACGCCTCCGTCCTGACCACCCGCTACTCGGTCGGCTCCGCCGACGCGGTCACCCGCACCCGGGAACTCCTCCAGCAGGAGGGCATCTTCGCGGGCGTCTCCACCGGCGCCGCCCTGCACGCGGCCATCGGCGTCGGCAGGAAGGCGCTGAAGGCGGGCGAGAGCGCCGACATCGTGTTCATCGTCGCCGACGGCGGCTGGAAGTACCTCTCCACCGGCGTCTACACGGCGGCCACCACCGAGGAGGCCATCGACAGGCTCCAGGGACAGCTCTGGGCATAGCCCTTCGGCAGCCCTTCGGCCGATTTCGCGGTCACGCCGAAGTTCAGCGGAGGCAGACGGGGCAAGAAGGACAGGGAACGGCACCCGGGTCTGAAAGGCGGCCGTCCCATGCGCCGTACGACGCTCCAGCGCACCACCGTCACCGCCGCGGCGGTGACGGTGCTCCTGGCCGGGTGCGGCGCGGGGCACGACGGCGCGGGCTCCGGGAGGGACGGCGCCGGCTCCCCGTCGGCCTCCGGTCCGGCCTCCGCCCCGAAACCCGCGCCAGGCTGTACGGACCACGCCGAACTCACCGCCGCCGACTCCGGGCAGACCCTCTGCCTGAGGGTCGGCGGACAGGTGCGGCTCACCCTGGACGGGACCAAGGACCGCCCCTGGAGGCCGGTGAAGTCCACCGGAACCGCCCTGCGGGCCACCAACGCCGGCATCGTGATCCTGCCGGGCGACGCCGTCGCCGCCTTCGACGCGGTCACGCCCGGAACGGCCCGGCTCACCTCCACCCGCCCGCTGTGCGCGGCCGGCCCCGGCCGGACCGGGTGCGAGGGCATCCAGACGTGGACGGTCACCGTAAAGGTGGCGAGGCCATGAACCGCACCCGACGCGGCCCCCCGCTCAGCCGGCCAGATACCGCACCTGGTCCCACAGCACCGGGTCCACGACCCCCACCCGGCGCCGGAAGTCCCACACCGGCACCTCCCGGACCTCGTCGGTCTCCAGGAAGCTGGTCCGCCCCTGCGCGTCCCCCACCGAGCCCGGCGGCAGGGGAATCACCCCGGTCCGCTCGTCGTGGTACTTGCTGGTGATCCTCGCGACCCTGGCGCGCTTGCCGTGCACCGACAGCACCAGACAGGGCCGGTCCTTCGACCCCGGCCCCTCGTCGTAGGGCACGTTGGCCCACCAGATCTCCGCCGGCTGCGGACGCGCCACGGCGGTCCGGCCGTCCGGACGGCCGGGTGGACGCATCCGCCGGCCCGCGGGCCGGCGGCCCCGCCCCCAGCCGTCGACGAGCGTGGCGACGAACGCGAGCAGCACCACCGCCGCGAGCGCCGGCCACCAGGACGTGTCCATAAGGATGACGGTACCGGCGCGCGACCCTCTGTGCGCGCCCTCTTACGGACCCCATGCGCCCCACATCCAGCCGAACCGGTGACACCACAGGTGAGTTCGCCCACAACAGCCCTTACCGGAGGAGCGACTGGACGTTTTGCGCCTTACGCTCGACGGACCGCACGACCCCCGTCACCTTCTTTTTGCTGTTCCCCGCCAGCGGAGGTTTCTGCTTCATGAAGCTCACCGTCGTCGGCTGCTCGGGGTCGTTCCCGTCCGCGGAATCGGCCTGCTCGAGCTACCTCGTCGAGGCCGACGGCTTCCGGTTGCTTCTCGACATGGGCAACGGCGCCCTGGGCGAGCTGCAGCGCCACTGCGGTCTCTACGACCTCGACGCCATCTTCCTGAGCCATCTGCACGCCGATCACTGCATCGACATGCTCGGCTACTTCGTCGCGCGCTACTACCGGCACGACGGAGGCCGCTGCGACCCCATCCCGGTCTACGGGCCCGAGGGCACCGAACACCGGCTCACCACCGCCTACGCCGACACGCCCACCGCCTCCTCCATGAGCGAGGTGTTCGACTTCCACACGGTCAAGCCCGGCACCTTCGAGATCGGCCCCTTCATCGTGCACACCGACCTGGTGGCCCACCCCGTGGAGGCGTACGGCATCCGTGTCGAGCACGGCGGCAAGGTACTGACGTACTCCGGGGACACCGGGGTGAGCGACGCGCTGGACGAACTCGCCCGCGACGCCGACCTGTTCCTGTGCGAGGCCGCCTTCACGGACGGCAAGGAGGACATCCCCGCCCTCCACCTCAACGGCCGCGAGGCAGGCGAGACCGCCACCCGCGCCCGCGCCCGCCGCCTGGTCCTCACCCACATCCCCCCGTGGACCGACCCCGAGATCAACCTGGCCGACGCCCGCGCGGCCTACGCCGGCCCGGTCGAACTGGCGGCGCCGAGCGTGACGTACGAGATCTGAGCCCGACGCACGCGACGGCCCCGGAGCGGGAAAGCTCCGGGGCCGTCGCGCAGGTGCTGCCGGGCCCTACTTGGCCTCGGTCCTCTGCAACTCGGCGAGCTCCTCGTCCGACTCACGTCCCGGCGTGGGCAGATTGAACTTGGTGATCGCGAAGCGGAAGACCGCGTAGTAGACCACGGCGAAGCACAGACCCACCAGGACCAGGCCCCACGGGTTGCTCGCGATGCCCAGGTTCAGTCCGAAGTCGATCACGCCCGCCGAGAAGCCGAAACCGTCCTTCATGCCCAGCGCCCAGGTCAGCGCCATCGAGACACCGGTGAGCACCGCGTGGATGGCATACAGCACCGGCGCGATGAACATGAACGTGAACTCGATCGGCTCGGTCACGCCGGTGACGAACGACGTCAGCGCGACCGAGAACATCATGCCGCCGACCACCTTGCGGCGCTCCGGACGGGCGCAGTGGACGATGGCCAGGCACGCCGCCGGCAGACCGAACATCATGATCGGGAAAAAGCCGGTCATGAACTGGCCCGCCGTCGGGTCGCCGGCCAGGAAGCGGGCGATGTCGCCGCTCTTGCCCTGGTACTCGCCCGCCTGGAGCCACGGGAACGAGTTCAGCAGGTGGTGCATGCCGACCGGGATCAGCGCACGGTTGGCGACACCGAAGACGCCGGCGCCGACGGCACCCGAACCGACCAGCCACTCACCGAGGTTGTGCAGGACCGCGCCGAGGACCGGCCAGACGTAGCCGAAGACGATGCCGATGAGCAGGCCCGCGAAGGAGGAGAGGATCGGCACCAGACGGCGTCCGCCGAAGAAGCCCGCCCAGTCCGGCAGCTTGGTGCGGTGGAAGCGCTGGTACAGCAGGGCGACCACGAGGCCCATCACCACGCCGCCGAGGACCCCGGCGTCCACCGGCTTGTCCATCATGACGATCTTGCCGTCGACGACCTGTGCCACCTTCGTCAGGTTCTTGTCCGTGAACGTGGCCAGTACGTTCTTGAAGACCAGGTAGCCCACGACCGCCGCGAGGGCGGTGGAGCCGTCGGACTTCTTCGCGAAGCCGATCGCGATGCCCACGGCGAACAGCAGCGCCATGTTGTCGAGAATCGCGTTGCCGCCGGCCGCCATGAAGGAGGCGATCCTGGTCAGGAACGTCGGGAAGGACGGGCGTCCCAGCATGTCGTCGTTGCCGAGGCGCACCAGAAGGGCGGCGGCGGGCAGTACCGCCACCGGCAGCATGAGGCTGCGGCCGATGCGCTGCAGCACAGCCATCACGCCGGCGCCCTTCTTCTTCTCGGCCGCGGGAGCGGCGTTGGCTGTGGTCACAAGTCCCTCCAGTGGCGTGACGCCGCCCGGACAAACAGAAAGGGAAGGGCGGCTCTCAGGTCTACACCACTCAGTGGTGTAGACCTGTTCTAGCACGATGGGGTCGACGCAAGGAACCCACCATGTTTGGCCCCTGTCCCCAGGGTGGTGTAGACCAGTCCCCAGACGGTTCGGTACCGACCAGGGAGAAGGATCATGGCCAGCAAGGCTGAGAAAATCGTCGCCGGGCTCGGCGGCCTCGACAACATCGAAGAAGTCGAAGGCTGCATCACCCGCCTCCGCACCGAGGTCAACGACCCCGCACTGGTCGACGAAGCCGCCCTCAAGGCCGCCGGCGCCCACGGCGTCGTCAAGATGGGCACTGCCATCCAGGTCGTCATCGGCACCGACGCGGACCCCATCGCGGCGGAGATCGAAGACATGATGTGAACCCCGCGGGCCACCGCAAGGCCCCGCGGTTCACCCGGTAAGGGGCTCTTCCCACCGCGGAAGGAGCCCCTTCCCCACGGGGGACTAGGCTCGACGCCATGTCTCGAATCGACGGCCGCACCCCCGAACAACTCCGCCCGGTCACCATCGAACGCGGCTGGAGCAAGCACGCCGAGGGCTCCGTCCTCGTCTCCTTCGGCGACACCAAGGTCCTCTGCACCGCCTCCGTCACCGAAGGCGTCCCGCGCTGGCGCAAGGGCAGCGGCGAAGGCTGGGTCACCGCCGAGTACGCCATGCTCCCCCGCGCCACCAACACCCGCGGCGACCGCGAATCCGTCAAGGGCAGGATCGGCGGCCGCACCCACGAGATCTCCCGCCTCATCGGCCGCTCCCTGCGCTCGGTCGTCGACTACAAGGCCCTCGGCGAGAACACCATCGTCCTGGACTGCGACGTCCTCCAGGCCGACGGCGGCACCCGCACCGCGGCCATCACCGGCGCGTACGTCGCGCTGGCCGACGCGATCTCCTGGGCCCAGTCCAAGAAGCTGATCAGGCCCGGCCGCCAGCCGCTGGCAGGCACGGTCAGCGCGGTCTCGGTGGGCATCGTCGGCGGAGTCCCGCTCCTGGACCTCTGCTACGAGGAAGACGTACGCGCCGACACCGACATGAACGTCGTCTGCACCGGCGACGGCCGCTTCGTCGAGGTCCAGGGCACCGCCGAGGCCGAACCCTTCGCCCGCGACGAACTCAACACCCTCCTCGACCTCGCCGTCGCCGGCTGCACGGAACTCGCGGCCATCCAGCAGACGGTCCTGGCGAAGTGAAGGAGCGGAACCGAAGCATGACCCGCCTGGTCCTCGCCACCCGCAACGCCGGAAAGATCACCGAACTCCGAGCGATCCTCACCGACGCCGGCCTGCCCCACGAACTGGTCGGCACCGACGCCTACCCGGACATCCCCGACGTCAAGGAAACGGGAGTGACGTTCGCCGAGAACGCCCTCCTGAAGGCCCGCGCCCTCGCCCGGGCCACCGGCCTCCCCGCCGTCGCCGACGACTCCGGCCTCTGCGTCGACGTCCTCGGCGGCGCTCCCGGCATCTTCTCCGCCCGCTGGTCCGGCCGCCACGGCGACGACAAGGCCAACCTGGACCTGCTCCTGGCCCAGCTTGCGGACATCGCCGACGACCACCGAGCCGCCCACTTCGCCTGCGCGGCGGCCCTCGCCCTGCCGGACGGCACGGAGAGGGTGGTCGAGGGCCAGTTGCGCGGGGTCCTGCGGCACGCCCCCGCGGGCACGAACGGCTTCGGCTACGACCCGATCCTCCAGCCGGAGGGCGAGACGCGCACCTGCGCGGAGCTGACTCCGGAGGAGAAGAACGCGATCAGCCATAGGGGGAAGGCGTTCAGGGCGCTGGTGCCGGTGGTGCGGGAGCTGTTGGGCTGAGTAATGGGAGAGGGGCTGCCCAGCTGGGCAGCCCCTCTTACGGCGTGCGGCCGGTGGGAGTCGAACCCACATGGGCAAACGCCCCGAGGCACCTAAAACCTCTGCTTATACCGTTCAGCAACGGCCGCGTGCCTGCCCATGCTACCGGGAATCACCCGCCTGCTCGCGATGTCGCTTCCTGCCCCGGCACCAGGTGCTGGTGATCGCATGGCAGTTGGGGCACAACAGGCGTAGGTTCTCCCGCCGATCGTCGCTCCAATCCCCGTTGATGTGGTCGACCTCCAACGTCATGGGTCTCCCGAGCCATTCCGGCCCAACGCCGCACCTGGCACACTCCTCGGGTACGCCGACTTCGCGGAGGGCGCGACGCAGCAAGCGAGTTCCCCTCCGGACCTTGCCGTCGTGCTGGATCAGGATGTCCTTGGCACGCTTGGCAGGAACTGGTCCTGGCTTCCCGCGCTGATGCGCCTGACCCAGGAAATGCGCGGTCGAGAACTGCGCTTCGGCGATCCACTCGCGAAGCATCGCACGCTGTGCCTCGTTGTCGGGGCGGTCGAGACGGCGGAGCACTTCGGCGATGGACGCTGATTGGGCCACCGCTACACGCACCGCCTCGGGCGTGGGCCGAGTCGTGAGCCTAGTCCGCCTGCCACAATGACGGAAGTGCGAGACATCGATTCCGAAGTGCTCGAAACGCCGGAAAAGGTAGCGGCGGAGGCTGTTGTACGGCCGAGTGCCGAGAAACGCGATGACCTCGTCAATGTCAGAACACTTGGCGGCAGCCTCGGTCAACCACTCGCGTGTGTACTGCACCCCCATGCTCATACCTCGCCAGCCACACGGCGGCCCTTGCCGCGCCCTCGGTAGTTGTCGGTCGTCGAGTGGCAGTTGGGGCAAAGGAACCGTAGATTCTCGGTGCGGTTGTCGCGCCAGTTGCCGTTGATGTGGTCGACCTCGAGCGGTAGTGGCTCGTTCTGCCAGTCCGCCCCGATCCCACACAGTGCGCAGCGCTCCTCCACGCCCAGTTCACGCAGCGCCCTCTTGAGTCGGTTGTTCGGTACACGCCTAGGATGCGCTGACGTGTCTTCGACGAGGATCTCTGCGGCGGTCCGGCGGCGCTGGTTGTGCCGCATGCGCTCGGTTCTGACCGTCGGCATAAAGTGAGACGTGTCGATGTGGTACGTCCTGATCCGGCGACTGATGTGTGTGTGATGCCCGCCGACGACCTCAAGGCCGAGATGGCGCAGCACCTCATTCACACTCGTGGAGGCCGCCACCACCCGTTCCAGGACTTCCCTCGTCCATTTCACTCCCTCCCGCTCGAAGTGGGACACGTCCACGCCCAACTTCTTCATCCGCGCTCGGATGTAGTCCCTCGTCGAACTCCTCGGATCCACCCCCAACCTCTCCAGCGCCTCCGACAACGTCCGCGCCCCGCGAGCCGCCTCCTCCAGCCGCTCCCGGGTGTACGCACTGGCCCCCATGGGTCCCCTCCGTTCTCGGCCATACGTTCATGGCCCATACGGAGTAACGAACCGGTAATCGGACAGTCACGCAGGGAATGCGAAGCGGCCCGCGCCGGGGATTTCCGGTGCGGGCCGCCGAGGGTCTGCGCTCAGATGCCCAGATCCTTGATGATCTTGGCCACGTGGCCGGTGGCCTTGACGTTGTGGAGGGCGCGTTCGACCTTGCCCTCCTCGTCCACGATCACCGTGGAGCGGATGACGCCGACGACCGTCTTGCCGTAGAGCTTCTTCTCGCCGTAGGCGCCGTAGGACTCCAGGACCTTCTTGTCGGGGTCGGCCAGGAGCGTGACCTTCAGGGACTCCTTCTCGCGGAACTTCGCCAGCTTCTCCGGCTTGTCGGGGGAGATGCCGATCACGTCGTAGCCGGCGGCCGCCAGCACGTCCAGGTTGTCGGTGAAGTCGCAGGCCTGCTTGGTGCAGCCGGGGGTGAGGGCGGCCGGGTAGAAGTAGACGATGACCTTGCGGCCCGCGTAGTCGGCCAGCGACACCTCCTTGCCGTCGGCGTCGGGGAGGGTGAAGGCGGGGGCGGCGTCCCCGGGCTGGAGTCGCTCGGTCATCGAAGGTCGTCTCCTCGTACGTGCCGATACCGTGTCGCTCCGAGGGTAACCGGGGGTGCCGACAGCGCGGTCGGAGCGAGAGCTGACAGACTGTGCTGAACAGGCATCAGTTGACTTCGGAGGCGGTACGGTGGCGGACACCGCGGACACCAGAACCCCGGCTGAGATCGAGGCGGACATCAGGCGCCGCCGCGAGGTGCTGGCCGAGACGCTCGACGAGATCGGGGCGCGCGTGCACCCGAAGACCATCGTCGGGGACGCCAAGGCCAAGGTCGTCTCCAACATCGATCACACGCTCGGGCGGGCCTATGTGCAGGTCAACCGGGTCGTGAGTGATGTGCGGGGACAGTTTGTGGACGAGCAGGGCGCCCCGCGTCTCGAGCGGGTCGTACCGGTCGCGCTCGTTGCTGTCGGGCTGGTCGGGCTGCTCGCTCTGGGTGCCCGCAGGCGCCGGAGCTGAGCCGCTCGGCCACCCACCGCGTGCGGGCGCGTTGAAGGCAGGTAGGTTTTCAGGCGTGAGCGCCAAGAGAAATGAGCACAGCAGCCACCACGACAAGCTGCCCATCCGGATGCTGCACGACCGGGTGCTCGTCCGGCAGGACACGAGCGAGGGCGAGCGGCGTTCGGGCGGCGGCATCCTGATCCCCGCGACGGCGGCGGTGGGACGCCGGCTGGCCTGGGCGGAGGTCGTGGCGGTCGGGCAGAACGTGCGGACCGTGGAACCGGGGGACCGTGTGTTGTTCGACCCGGAGGACCGTGCCGAGGTCGAGGTGCGTGGGGTCGGGTACGTGCTCATGCGCGAGCGCGATCTGCACGCGGTGGCCGCGGACCGGTTCGAGGGGTCGGAGGACTCCACCGGCCTGTATCTGTAGACCGACGTAGTCCGAGTTGAAGGGGCTGGTGACCCTTGTCACCGGCCCCTTTGCCGTTCCTGTTCCTTTGCTAGCCTCATGCACGAGCCCGACGAGACGCGCCGTACCGGGACGTAGGCAAAGACGACGCACCCCCGTTTCCCGTCACGTCGTCTCGGAGGTGCCTGTCATGGCCTGGGTTCTGCTCGTCGTCGCCGGTCTGCTGGAAGTGGGCTGGTCGATCGGGATGAAGTACACCGACGGGTTCACCCGGCTCGTGCCCAGCGTGCTCACCGGCGCCGGGATCGTCGCGAGCATGGTCATGCTGTCGTACGCCGCCCGCACCCTGCCCATCGGAACCGCCTACGGCGTGTGGGTGGGCATCGGGGCGGCCGGTGCGGCGGTGGTCGGCATGGTGGTGCTGGGGGAGCCGGCGACCGCCGCCCGGATCTTCTTCGTGTGTCTGCTGCTGGTGGCCGTGGTGGGGCTCAAGATGACTTCCGGCCACTGAACAGGCCGGCCGTCGTGCCGCCGTCGCCGGAGGTGCCGACCGACGTGCCCCCGCTGCCGTTGCCCTGGCCGCCGCCGTTCCCGCCGGGCGTGCCTCCCGTGCCGCCGTCGCCGGGCGGGGTGCCTCCGGTGTCCGAGCCGGTGTCGCCGGTCGGCGGGGCGCCGCCGGTGTCACCCGTGGGGCTCTCCGTGGGGCCCCCGGTGGGGCCGTCCGTGGTCTGGCCCTCGGTCCCCTGGTCCTGGCCCTGCCCCTGGGTGCCCTGGTCGCCGCTGTCCGTGCCGCCGTCGCCGTTGTCCTCGCTGTCGCCCGGCGTCTCGGCGGGTACGGAGGGCGGCTCCTCGATCTGGTCGGCGCCCGGCTGGAGCTGGAGGTCGAAGTCGGTGACCGGCTTGTTCTTCAGGGCGTCCCTGGTGAACTGCGCCCAGATCTGGGCGGGCGGCCCGCCGCCGTTGACGCGGTCCAGGCCCATGGCGCCGTAGAGCGACTTGTGGTGGGCGGTGACCGGGTCCTGGCCCATGACGGACACGACGGTGGCGAGGTCGGGGGTGTAGCCGGCGAACCAGGCGGCGGTGTCCTCCTCGGCGGTGCCGGTCTTGCCGGCGGCCGGGCGGCCGGCGGCCTGGGCGGCGGTGGCGGTGCCGTTCTGGACGACGCTCTGCAGGATCGCGGTGGTGGTGTCGGCGGCCTGGCGGCCGATCTCCTGGGACTCGGTGCGCGCGGGCAGTTCGACGGTGTCGGTGCCGTCCTTGGTGATCTTCTTGATCATCGTGTACGGGCCGTGCTTGCCGTGGTTGGCGAGCGTGGCGTAGGCCTGGGCCATGTCCACGACGCTGGCGTTGGCCGTCCCGAGCGCGATGGACGGGACGCCGGTCAGCTCCGGGGTGTCGGCCGGCAGGCCGAGCGCGACGGCCGTGTCCCTGACCTTGTCGGGACCGACGTCGACGGCCATCTGCGCGTACACCGCGTTGACGGACTTGTCGGTGGCCTCGCGGACGGTGATGTCGCCGTAGGAGCGCTGGTCCTCGTTCTCGGGGTCGTAGAAGCCGCTCCAGCCCTCGACGGGGCGCTTGTTGGTGCCGTCGTAGTAGGTGTTCGGGGTGATCAGGCGGCCGTCGCGGGTCTGGGAGACGTTCTGGACGGCGGCGGTGAACACGAACGGCTTGAAGACGGAGCCGACCTGGAAGTCCCGGCGGGTGGCGTTGTTCGTGTACTGCTGGACGTAGTCGATGCCGCCGTACATGGCCACGAGTTCGCCGGTCTTGGGGTCGATCGCGGCGCCGCCGGCCCGGACGTAGGTGTCGACCTTGCGGTTTTTCTTGTCGAGCTTGCTCATCAGCTGGTCGTTGACGGCCCTGACGAAGGCGTTCTGCTTGTTCTTCCGCAGGGTCGTGGTGATGCGGTAGCCGCCCGCGTCGAGCTGGTCCTCGTCGAGGATCTTGTTCTTGGCCAGGTAGTCCTTGACCGCGCGGACGATGTAGCCGCGCTGTCCGGCCATGCCGATGGGGGCGGTGGCCTCCTTCGGCGTGGGGAACTTCATGCCGGCCCGCTGCGAGGGGCTCAGCCAGCCCTTGGTGACCATGCCGTCCAGGACGTAGTTCCAGCGGGCCGTCGCGGCGGGCTTGTTCTCCGGGTGGGCGACGACGTCGTACTGGCTGGGGGCGTTGACCAGCGCGGCCAGGTAGGCGGCGCGGGCCGGGTCGAGGTCCTTGGCCTTGACGCCGTAGTACGCCTGGGCGGCGGCCTGGATGCCATAGGCGTTGCGGCCGAAGTAGCTGGTGTTGAGGTAGCCCTCGAGGATCTGGTCCTTGGGCTCGCTGCGGTCCAGCTTGATCGCGATGAAGAACTCCTTCACCTTGCGGGCGACGGTCTGCTCCTGGCCCAGGTAGTAGTTCTTCACGTACTGCTGGGTGATCGTGGAGCCGGACTGCCGGCCCTTGCCGGTGGCGGTGTTCCAGGCGGCGCGCACCATCGCTTTGGGGTCGACGGCGGACTCGGTGTAGAAGTCGCGGTCCTCGGCGGCGAGCACGGCGTGCTGGGCGTCCTTGGAGATCTGGGCGAGGCCGACGCTCTCCCGGTTGATCTCGCCGTCGCGGGTGATCTCGGTGCCGTCGGCGTACAGGTAGACGTTGGCCTGCTTGACGGCCAGGGCGTTGGCGGGCGGGATCTTCACCAGCGAGTAGCCGAGGAAGAACGCTCCGATGCCCAGCAGGACGACGGTGAGGAAGCCGCCGAGCACCGTGCGCCAGGTCGGGACGGCACGGCGCCATCCGGTGCGCCTGGGCCGGCCGGCCTCCTCGCCCTCCGCCTCGGGCGCCGCCGGTGGCTCCGGTGCGGCCACGCCCTGGTTCGGGGCCTGCGGCTCCGGTCGCGCCTGCGGCTCCGGCTTCGGCTGCGGCTCGTCGCTCATCTCGTGTACGGACTCCTGTTTTCGCGTCGTACGTTCCCGTACGCCCTCATGCGCCTTCCGCGCCCCCAGATGAAGACTCTCGCACCAAGGGTTCCGTTCCCGGTCAAGCACACTTGTCCGGGCCGGAAAATGCGTGGCATATCACGTCCTGGGCGTAATAGGCTCGCGCGCTTTCGTTGTCGTGGGCCTGGAAGGCGGGTGGACGTGGGCGCTGGGCGGTTGTACGCGGCCGTCGCGGCGGGGGGTTTCCGACGGTACGCGACGTACCGGACCGCGACGGCGGCCGGGGTGTTCACCAACACGGTGTTCGGACTCATCCTCGTGTACACGTACCTGGCGCTGTGGGACGTCCGGCCGCACCTGGGCGGCTACGACCCGGCGCAGGCGGTGACGTACGTGTGGCTGGGGCAGGCGTTCCTGGCGGCGCTGGCGATCGGTGGGGGCGGCGCCGAGGAAGAGCTGATGGAACGCATCCGTACGGGTGATGTCGCGATCGACCTGTACCGGCCGGCCGACCTCCAGCTGTGGTGGCTGGCGGCCGACGTGGGCCGGGCACTGTTCCAGCTGGTGGGGCGCGGGGTGGTGCCGTTCGTGTTCGGGGCGCTGTTCTTCCCGGTGTCCCTGCCGGTGGATCCCCTGACCTGGGCGGCGTTCCTCGGCGCGGTGGCGCTGGCGATGCTGGTGGGCTTCGGGATCCGGTTCCTGGTGGCACTGAGCGCGTTCTGGCTGCTGGACGGTACGGGCGTGCTGCAGATGGCCCGGCTGGCCGGGTTCTTCTGCTCGGGGATGCTGCTGCCGCTGAACGTCTTCCCGGGCGCGCTCGGCGAGGTGGTCCGGGTGCTGCCGTGGTCCTCGCTGCTCCAGGCCCCCGCCGACGTCCTGCTGGGCCACGCGGACCCGCTGGACACGTACGCCTTCCAGGGGACGTGGGCGGTGGCGCTGCTGGCGGCCGGCCGGCTGGTGCAGCTGGCGGCGACGCGGCGGGTGGTGGTGCAGGGTGGCTGAGATCACCGGACAGGCCGAACTCACCGGACACACGGCGGGCAACCGGCTGCTGGACGGGCTGCGGGCCTACCGTCTGATCGCCGGCATGTGGATCCGCTCCACGATGGCCTACCGCGTCTCCTTCGTCATGACCACGTTCGGGAACTTCGTGGCGAGCGGGCTGGACTTCGTGGCGATCCTGCTGATGTTCTCCCGTGTGGACGCGCTGGGCGGCTATCCGCTGCCCGAGATCGCCTTCCTGTACGGGCTGTCCAACACCGCCTTCGGCCTGGCCGACCTGGCGATCGGCTCGATGGACCGGCTGGGGCGGCGGGTGCGCGACGGCACCCTCGACGTCCTGCTGGTGCGGCCCGCGCCGGTGCTCGCCCAGGTGGCCGCCGACCGGTTCGCGCTGCGCCGGCTGGGCCGGGTGACGCAGGGTTCGCTGGTGCTGGGCTGGGCGCTGACGCGGCTCGACGTCGACTGGACGCCGCTGAAGCTGCTGCTGATGCCGGTGATGGTGGTCAGCGGCTGCGGGATCTTCTGCGCGGTGTTCGTGGCGGGGGCGGCCTTCCAGTTCTGGGCGCAGGACGCCTCGGAGGTGCAGAACGCCTTCACCTACGGCGGGACCACGTTGCTGCAGTACCCGCCGACGGTGTTCGGGAAGGAGCTGGTGCGCGGGGTGACGTTCGTCCTGCCGCTGGCCTTCGTCAACTGGCTGCCCGCGCTGTACGTGCTCGGGCGGCCGTATCCGCTGGACGTGCCCTGGTGGACGGCGTTCATGCCGCCGCTGGTCGCGGTGGGGTGCTGCGCGCTGGCGGGGGCGGCGTGGCGGGCGGGGCTGCGGTCGTATCGGAGTACGGGGAGCTGAAGGGGAGTGCAAGGGCGTATGACGATGACGGTGGACGGCGTGGACAGCGGTTTCATCGAGGTCGACCGGGTGGAGAAGGTCTTCGAGGTCCGCAGGAAGACCGGGTTCCTGCGGCGCGAGCGGCGGCAGGTGCGGGCGGTCGACGGGATCTCGTTCCGCGTGGCGCGCGGCGAGATGGTCGGCTACATCGGCCCGAACGGCGCGGGCAAGTCGACGACGATCAAGATGCTCACGGGCATCCTGACACCCGGCGGCGGCCGGCTGCGGGTCGCCGGCATCGACCCCTCCCGTGAGCGGACCCGGCTCGCGCAGCGCATCGGGGTGGTGTTCGGGCAGCGTACGACCCTGTGGTGGGACCTGCCGCTGATCGACTCCTACCGGCTGATGCACCGCATGTACCGCATCCCCGACGCCCGTTACCGCGTCAACCTCGACCGCTGTGTGGAACTCCTCGAGCTGGGCGCCCTGCTGGACGTCCCCGTACGGCAGCTCTCGCTCGGCCAGCGGATGCGCGGGGACATCGCGGCGGCCCTGCTGCACGACCCGGAGGTCCTCTACCTCGACGAGCCGACCATCGGCCTGGACGTCGTCAGCAAGGCCAAGGTCCGCGGGTTCCTGCGGGACCTGAACGCCGAGCGCGGTACGACGGTGCTGCTGACCACGCACGACCTGCAGGACATCGAGCAGCTGTGCTCACGGGTGATGGTCATCGACCACGGGCGCCTGGTGTACGACGGCCCGCTCGCCGGCCTGCGCGAGGCGGGCGAGAGCGAGCGCACCCTGGTGGTCGACCTGGAACGGGAGCTGCCGCCGATCGAGCTGCCGTCGGCGCGCGTGGTGCGGGTCGAGGGGCCACGCCAGTGGCTGGCCTTCCCCGCGGGCGAGTCGGCGGCTGTGCTGGTGGCCCGGATCGCGGCCGAGTACCCGCTGGTCGACCTGTCGGTACGGGAGCCGGACATCGAGACGGTCATTGGGAGGATGTACGCCGAGAAAGCGGTCTCGTAGGCTGCTGCCATGACGGAGGACCTCCCGGAGCTTCGCGCTTCAGACGCCGATCGTGAACGAGTCGCCGAACACCTGCGGGACGCCCTCGCGGAGGGGCGTCTCGACATGGCCGAGTTCGAGGAGCGGCTGGATGCGGCGTACAGGGCGCGTACGTACGGCGAACTCGCGCCGCTCACCCGGGACCTGCCCGTGCCCGGGGTGAGCGCCCCGGTCGTCGACATGACCAAGCGGCCCGCACAGGACAGCGGTTGGGCGGGCCGGGTGGTCGGCGGCGAGGGGACCTCGTCGTGGGCCGTCGCCGTCATGGGCGGCTTCGAACGCAAGGGCCGCTGGACCGCGCCCAAGCGGTTCAACTGCTTCGCCTTCTGGGGCGGCGGCAACATCGACCTGCGTGAGGCGAACTTCGCCGACCACGAGGTCGAGATCAACTGCGTGGCGATCATGGGCGGCGTGGACGTGGTCGTGCCGCCCGGCGTCGAGGTCGTGGTGCGCGGCGTCGGCATCATGGGTGGCTTCGACCACCGGGAGGACGGCGCCCCGGCCGAGCCGGGCGCCCCCCGCGTGATCGTGACGGGCGTGGCCTTCTGGGGCGGCGTAGGAGTCAGGCGCAAGGTCACGGAGGCGGAACGCCGCCGCCAGAAGGAAGAACGCCGCCAGGAAAAACTGGAACGCAAGGCCAGACGCCGAGAACTGTCATGACCGCGGGCGGCTGCGCCGGCGCGCGTCACAGCGCCGCCGGGGCCGCCCCCTTCAGCTCCCGGAGGTCGAACACCTCGCCCATCTTCCGGTACCCCCGGTCACTGGGGTGCAGATGGTCCCCGGAGTCGTAGACGGGCCGCAGCCGCCGCGGAGCATACGGATCCCGCAGCGCCCGGTCGAAGTCGACGACGGCATCGAACACCCGCCCGCCCCGGATCTCGGCATTGATCCGCTGCCGCACGGCCTCCCGCGCCGCCGTGTACCCCTGATGCCCCTCGAACGGCATCAGCGTCGCCCCCACGACCTTCAACCCCCGCGCATGAGCCTGCCCCACCAGCGTCCGCAGCCCAGCAGTGATCCTCTCCGGATCGGCGAGCCGCGGATTCCGCAGGATGTCGTTGATCCCGAGGTCGATCACCACGACCTTGACCCCGGTCCGCCCCAGCACATCCCGCTCGAACCGGCTCACCCCACTGGGATTGTCCGCGGGCCGTCCCCGCCCGCTCGCCAGCACCTGGTTCCCGCTGACGCCCTCGTTGACGACGCTGTAGCGCGGCACGTCGCCCCGCCCCTCCCCGACCGCGTCCCGCACCCGCCCGGACAGCACATCGGTCCAGCGACGGTTGGCACCGACGGTCGAGGTGATGCCGTCGGTGAGCGAGTCCCCGAGGACGACGACCGTCCCCTCGGCCTCGTCGCTCAGCACGTCCAGTGCGGTCAGGTAGCGCCAGACCGTCGTCCGCTCGGTGTACGGCGCCCCGGTCACGTCCTCGGTACGGTTCCCGGCGGCGACGTAGGAGATCTGCTGTGCGCGCGGGTGGTGGGTGACCGGTCCCGACGGAGTGGGGGAGTACGTGGTCACCAGTACGTCACCCCCGCGCGGCACGGCGATCCGCACCGCGTCGCTCATCACCTGCCCGCCGGCCGGCACCACGACCGAGGCGGCGCCGGAGAAGGCGAGCCGCCGCATGGTGCCCGCCGCGGCGGCCGCGCTGCCGTCACCGGCGGCGACCGCGATCGTGGCGTGGGTGATGGCCAGTGGGGACCGGCCGTAGAGATTGGACAGCGTGATCCGGGCACTCGTACCCGCGACGCTCGCGTGCACGACGTTGCGCACCGAGCGGCCCGCCGTGCCACGGGTCTCCGTACCGGGTTCCGCGGCGGCCGGGGAGGTGGCCCAGGCGCCGACCCAGGTGCCGGTGGAGACGGGGGCGGCGGAGGTGCCCGGGGCGCGGCCTCCGCCGAGGGAGTCGGCGGGGCGGCGGTGGGTGCCGGAGGCGGCCCCGGCGTAGATGGCGGCGGACACGACGACGATCAGTGCGACGATCGCGGTCAGCAGGGCACAACCGTGACGCTTGGTCATGCGGACGATGCTCTCCTCGGGCTCATCGGGCTCCTCGGGTTCCGCGAACGGTGGAAACCCGGGGCTCCGATCCGATGGGCCCATGATCCTTCATGGGCTCGGGAGTGTTGACGGAACCCTGCCGCCGACCCCCCTCCTGACAGACGCCGGGAACTCTCGTTCCGTTCCGGGAGTCGGTCAGGAAGGGACAATTGTGTGCGGGATCATCGAACGGGTGGAGTGGATGGAACAGACGACGCAGGCAGGCCCGGAAACGGCGGAAGCCGTCTCCCGCCGCTCGATGACCGTGTTCAGCCCCGCCGACGAGGAGCGGGCCCGCGGGGTGCGCCGTATGAAACTGACCGCCACCGGGCTCCTGCTGTTCGTCGCGGTGGTGTACGTCCTCGCCACCTGGGCCGAGCACGCGGGCGCCGGCGCCTGGACGGCCTACGTCGCGGCCGCCGCCGAGGCCGGCATGGTGGGCGCGCTCGCCGACTGGTTCGCGGTCACCGCCCTCTTCCGCCACCCGCTCGGCCTGCCCATCCCGCACACCGCGATCATCCCGAACAAGAAGGACCAGCTCGGCATCTCACTCGGCGAGTTCGTCGGCGAGAACTTCCTCTCCGAGGACGTCGTACGCCAGCGGCTGCGCGCCGTCGGCATCGGCAGCCGGCTGGGTGCCTGGCTCGCCCGGCCGGAACACGCCGACCGGGTGACGGCGGAACTGGCCACCGCGCTGCGCGGCGCCCTCACCGTCCTGCGCGACTCCGACGTGCAGGCCGTGGTCGGCGAGGCGATCACCCGCAGAGCCAACATGCAGGAGATCGCGCCCGGCGTCGGCAAGCTGCTGGAGAAGGTCGTCGCCGACGGCGGTCACAAACGGGCCGTCGACCTGATCGTCACCCGCGCCCACGACTGGCTGGTGCTGCACGGCGACTCCGTGATGGGCGCCGTGCAGGGCGGCGCGCCCGGCTGGACCCCGAGGTTCGTCGACAGGAAGGTCGGCGAGCGGGTCTACAAGGAGCTGCTGCGCTTCGTCACCGAGATGCGGGACATGCCCAGCCATCCCGCGCGCGGAGCCCTGGACCGCTTCCTCACCGACTTCGCCTCCGACCTGCAGTCCGACACCGACACACGCGCGCGTGTGGAGCGGCTCAAGGGCGAGGTGCTCGGCCGCGGCGAGGTCCAGGACCTGATCGCCTCCGCCTGGAGCGCCGTACGGTCCATGATCGTCGCCGCGGCGGAGGACGAGCGCAGCGAGCTGCGCCTGCGGGTACGGGCCTCGCTGCTGTCCCTGGGCGCCCGGATGGCCGAGGACCCCAAGGCGCAGGGCAAGGTCGACGGCTGGCTCGAGGGCGTGGCGGTGTACGTGGTGACGACGTACCGCAAGGAGATCACCTCCCTGATCACCGACACGGTCGCCGGCTGGGACGCCGAGCACACCACCCGCAAGATCGAGGCCCACATCGGCCGCGACCTGCAGTTCATCCGCATCAACGGCACGGTGGTGGGCTCCCTCGCGGGCCTGCTGATCTTCACGGTGTCGCGGGTGCTGGGGGCGTAGCCCGGTCGGCCGCACCGGGCGTGATCCCGACGGTTCGGGGGAACCCGCATGGCGTTCTGCTCGACGTGGAGGGAGCCCATGACCACCGCTGAGGCCGAGACCGGCCGTACCGTGACCACCAACATCCCCGCCAGACTCGACCGCCTTCCCTGGTCGCGCTGGCACTGGTCGATCGTCATCGGTCTCGGCACCGTGTGGATCCTCGACGGCCTGGAGGTCACGGTCGTCGGCAACATCGCCAGCCGCCTCTCGGAGCCCGGCAGCGGCCTCGCGATCAGTTCCGGCCAGGTCACGGGCGTCGCGGCGGCCCTGTATGTGGCGGGCGCCTGCATCGGCGCCCTGTTCTGGGGCCGCCTGACCGACCACTACGGCCGCAAGAAACTGTTCCTGATCACCCTCGCGGTGTATCTCGCGGCCACCGCCCTGACCGCGATCTCCTTCGAGGCCTGGTGGTTCTTCCTCTTCCGCTTCCTGACCGGCTTCGGCATCGGCGGCGAGTACGCGGCCATCAACTCCGCGATCGACGAGCTGATCCCCGCGAAGTACCGCGGCCGCATCGACCTGATCATCAACGGCAGCTTCTGGCTGGGCGCGGTCGGCGGCTCCCTGCTGTCGATCCTCGCCCTGAACACCGGCATCCTGGCCGCCAACGTGGGCTGGCGCGTGACGTTCGCGCTCGGCGCGGTCCTCGCCCTGGTGATCCTCCTCGTACGCCGTCACGTTCCGGAGAGCCCGCGCTGGCTGCTGATCCACGGCAGGGACCGCGAGGCGGAGGACATCGTCACCGGGATCGAACGCCGGGTCGAGCACGAGAAGGGCGAACCCCTCCCCGAGCCGCACGGCGAGATCACCATCCACCAGCGCGGCAGCGTGAGCTTCACCGAGATCGCCCGCACGGTCTTCGCCCGCTACCGCAAGCGCGCGACCCTCGGCTTCTCCCTCTTCATCGGCCAGGCCTTCCTCTACAACGCCATCACCTTCGGCTTCGGCGCGATCCTGACCAAGTTCTTCGACGTCCCCTCCGACCACACCGGCTACTATTTCGCCGTCATCGCGGCCGGCAACTTCCTGGGCCCGCTGCTGCTGGGCCACCTCTTCGACACGGTCGGCCGCCGGGTGATGATCTCCTCCACCTACCTGCTGTCCGGCCTGCTGCTGTTCGGCACGGCCTGGCTGTTCGACCGGGGCACGCTGAGCGCCGGCACGCTGACGGCCTGCTGGTGCGTGGTGCTGTTCTTCGCCTCGGCCGGCGCCTCCAGCGCCTACCTGACCGTCTCCGAGGTCTTCCCGATGGAGACCCGGGCGATGTCCATCGCCTTCTTCTACGCCCTCGGCACCGCGGCCGGCGGCATCAGCGGCCCGCTGATCTTCGCCGACCTCACCAGTACCGGCAAGGTCGGCGACACGGTCCTCGCCTTCCAGATCGGCGCCGGCCTGATGTGCGCGGCGGGCCTGGTCGCCGCCTTCCTGGCGGTCAACGCCGAGCAACGCTCCCTGGAGGACATCGCCAAGCCGCTGTCGGCGGTGACGCGGAAGGCGAAGGCGGCGACCAAGGGCACCAAGGGTCCCCGCGGCGACGCCACGCCCCCGTCGTCGAGCCCGGCCTGACGGTCGCCACGCTGCCGGATGCCCGGTGCTCCGCTTGGAGCACCGGGCATCCGGCAGTATGACCCCGTGCCCCTCCTGCCCGGAACCCGTGATCGCGCCGCAGGCGCCGCCGCCGACCCGGTACGGATACGCCTGGCGGCGGCGGGGGCCGCGGTGGTGACCATCGGAGCGGGGCTGGGGCTCAGGGCCGTGGCGGCGGGGAGCGTGGGCAAGTACGGCGGAGACGCGCTGTACACCGTCCTGCTTCTGGCCCTGGTCGTTCTGGTGGCGCCCCGGGCAACGCCCCTGACGGCCGCCGCAAGCGCGCTGGCTGTCAGCTGGGGGATCGAGTTCCTGCAGCTCAGCGAGGTGCCGGCGGAGCTCTCCCAGCGCAGTGCCGTCGCCCGCCTCGTGCTCGGTTCCACCTTCGATCCACCCGACCTGTTCTGGTACGCGGTCGGCGCGGCAGCGGGCTGGCTCGTCCACACCGCGGCGGGCTCCTTCTCGTCACGGGGGCGTACGGGGTGCGGCGCGCTCAGGCAGGAGGACCAATGAGCGCGCATCCGTCCGGCTCCGGTGCCCCGTCGCGGCCGGACCGCTACGGGAACCGGCCCCTGGCTGCCTCGTCGCCGTCCTGGCGCTCAGGCCGGCTTCGGCTCCCCGACGGCGTTCCGCGAGCGCTTCCGCAGGGTGGTGGGGACGAGCCCGAGGGCGTACCGGAGGGCGTTCCGGGCGACGCGGGCCTGAGAGAAGGGGACTACCGGAGGCTGCGCCGATCGGCGACGACCCAGGAGGCGAGGGCGACCGCCCCCGCGACCCCGAACACGGACGGCCAGGCGCCCACCTTCTTGGCCGGCGGATGCGACCCGGCGAACGCGGCGACGTACGCGGCGGTGAGCGCCCCGGCCGCCTTGCCGCCGGCCCTCTCCCGCCACTGCCGCGCGGCAGCGGCCCCCGCGACGGCCAGTACGGCCCCGCCCAGCTGCCGCTTCCCGGTCCACCGAGCCACGCCGTACCCACCGACGAGCCCACTGGCGGCGACCACAGCCGCAGGAACCCTGGCCATCACTGCCTCCCGAGGAAGTAAGAACACCCCGAGGCCAACCCGTACGCGGACCCAAGCCTCGGCATGGTCACTCCTCACCACGGACGACGGTGACGGGGCAGTGCGCGTGGTGCAGCAGGGCCTGGCCGACCGAGCCGAGCAGCAGCCCGGTGAAACCGCCGCGGCCGCGGGCACCGACCACCACCAGCTGGGCGGACCGGCTCGCCTCGATCAACGCCTCCCGAGTCCTGCCGTGCACCACCTTGTGCTCCACCACCACACCCGGGTACCGCTCCTGACAGCCGGCGAGCGCCTCGGCCGTCAGACGCTCTTCCTCCTCGGCGAGCGCGCCCGGCGGGTTCGCGTACGGCATCGACACATCCTGCGGGGCGGGCAGGGCCGCATTCCACGTCGTCCAGGCATGCAGCGCCACCAGCGGCGCCTTCCGCAGCTCGGCCTCGGCGAAGGCGAAGTCCACCGCCCTCCGGCCCGCGGCCGAGCCGTCCACACCCAGGACGACCGGACCCTCGGCCTCCGGCTGCCCGCGCACCACCAGCACCGGACACCGGCCGTGCGCCGCCAGGTGCACCGCCGTCGACCCCACCAGCAGCCCGACGAACCCGCCCATCCCCCGGGACCCGACCACCACCAGTTCCGCGGCGCGTGACTGGGCCTCCAGCACGGTCAACGGCTCACCCGTCACCACGGCATGGGAGACGTCCACCCCCGGCGCCACCGCCCGCGCCCGCTCCACCGCCTCGGCCACCAGTCGGTCGGCCATGTTCTGAAGCCCACCCTCCGGCGGACCCAGCGGCGACGGCCCCAGGGGCACATGCATCACGGGCCACAGAAACGCATGCACCACCCGCAGCTCCGCCCCGCGCAACCGCGCCTCCCGAGCCGCCGCCTCCACCGCGGCAAGACTCGACGCCGACCCGTCCACACCCACGACCACGAGACCGGGCACCATGCCTCCTCCACCTGAACGTTCTTGCTTCCGCCCCAGGGTCGCCCAGGGAGCACCTTGCTGCCATGGGCCCAAGGGCCCCATGCGTGGGCCGTCCGGCACACAGGTGGGGCACCCGGCAGCGAGGAGCTGCCGGTGAGACACAGGTCACACGTCTGGACCCCGGGGGCCCGTCACATCCACCGGTCCGGCTCCGTCGTAGGGATGGAACCAAGAACCGAAGCGGACAGACCCATACGAAGGAGCCCAGGGTGGAACCCCGTCTCAACCCCCTCGAAAACCCCGTCGCGGCCAGTTTCCTCCGCCGGATCGTCTCCGCGAGCAAGCCCCTGACGGACTCGGGACTCCCGGCGTCGACGCAGGAGCTGGTGAAGATCCGCGCCAGCCAGATCAACGGCTGCGCCTTCTGCACCGACATGCACACCAAGGAGGCCGCCCACGCCGGCGAGACGGCCGTACGCCTCAACCTGGTCGCGACCTGGCGCGAGGCCAAGGTCTTCACCGAGGCCGAACGCGCCGCCCTCGAACTGGCCGAGCAGGGCACCCGCATCGCCGACGCCGCGGGCGGAGTGAGCGACGAGGCCTGGTCCAACGCCGCCAAGCACTACGACGAGGACCAGCTGGCGGCCCTGGTCTCCCTCATCGCCCTGATCAACGCCTTCAACCGCCTCAACGTCATCATCCAGCAGCCGGCGGGCGACTACGAGCCGGGCATGTTCGGCTGACGACGCCTGCCCAGGCCGCACAGGCGCGATGGCCCAGCCCGGGAAGGGGCTGGGCCATCGCGTTGACGGGGCAGGTGGCCGAACATGAGCCTGGTCTTGTCAACTTTCATCCTTCGGGCTATATAAGAAGTGGTAGGGCATCGCACAACAGCACCACACGAAGGGAGTGACCTGTGATGCTCATGCGCTCCGACCCGTTCCGCGAACTCGACCGCCTCGCGCAGCAGTTCTTCGGACCCACCCGCCCGGGTGCGATGGCGATGGACGCCTACCGCTCGGGAGACGACTTCGTCGTCCACTTCGACCTCCCGGGGGTCGACCCGGAGAGCATCGACCTCGACGTCGAGCGGAACGTCCTCAACGTCCACGCCGAGCGCAGGTCCCCGGCCCCCGAGGGCGCCGAACTGATCGTCGCCGAACGGCCCACGGGCACCTTCTCCCGCCAGCTCTTCCTCGGCGAGACCCTCGACACGGACCGCATCGACGCCTCCTACGAGGCCGGCGTCCTCACGCTGCGCATCCCGGTCGCCGAGCAGGCCAAGCCACGCAAGATCCAGATCACCGGCGGCAGCGACCGCAAGCAGCTCAGCGGCTGAAGCGGCCTGCCGAACGCGTCCCGTGGGCCCGGTACCCCGCCCACGGGACGCGGCGACGTGTCCGGACGGACCTACGACCCACGCGGAGGAGGACCACAGGATGATCGCGCCGACGGTACGGGGCGAGACCACGACGCGAACCATGAGCATCCGCAACGAAGCGGCTGAGCAGCGGAAATGGAGGGAACTGACCGAGAAGGTGCAGGAAGCCGGCCAGTACACGACGAGAGCGGAGGCGGAACGCGTCACCCGCATCGTCCTGTCGGCCCTCGGCGGCCACATCACCGGCGACGAACGCGTGGACCTGGCCCGCACCCTCCCCCAGGAAGCGGCCGGAGTGATCGCCTCCCAGATCCCGGTCACCCGCCCCCTGACGGCATCGGAATTCGTCGACGCGGCAGCAGCCCGCATCGACGGCTCCACCCCGGCCACGGCCCGCTGGGACGTCAGCTCGGTCCTGAGCGTCCTGTCCGACCTCCTGGACCAGGACCTGCTGACCCGCATCCTGGCCCAACTCCCACCGGGCTACGCCCTGCTGTTCGGCCGAGCGGAACTGACGCCGACGCAGTAGGGCACGCGGAACACGCACGGGAAGCGGCCGCCGCCACCAGCGACCAAACCCTGGCGGTGGCCGCCGCCGGGTGGCACAGGGGCACCCGGCATCGACGGCGCGGCGGTGATCCGCAGCAGTCGTCTGCTCCCCGTCGTCACCGGTCCCACGGTCGCGTACTCGTGTCGCCACCGGCACGGTGCGGCGGGGATGCGCGCCGAGCGCGGGAGACGGGTGGTGCAGTCACAACTGCCTGATGCGGCAAGCGGCTCCGCCTGTGGATCTATGCCTGGCCGAAGGTCCAGACGAGCACCACCTGCTTGTCTTCCGGTATGCCCCCGGCGCGGCCGTACGTCGCCAGTGCCGCCGGGTTGTCCTCGTCCGTGATCACCCACATGCCGTAGCAGTCGCGTTCGCGCGCCAGATCCGCAAGCGCCGACGTCAGAGCCCGGCCGACACCGCGCCCGCGGAACGGCTCGTCCACACCCAGCTCGTACAGGAACATCTCGGTGCCCTTGTCCGGATGTGTCATCTCGACGCCGGTGACCATCCCTGCCGGGACGCCGTTCACGTAGGCGATCAGCAGGTGGTGACGCTCGTCCGCCAGGAACCGCTCAGTCGCTTCCGGCCGAGGAGGTGCGTCGAACAGATGCCCGGCATCCCTGACGGCCTCGACCTGAGTGACGCGGCGGATCTCCATGCGGGGATCCTGACAGGTCTCGGCACGGAGGACACCGAATTTTTCTCCCCCCACCAGAGCCTCCGGCTCCAGCGCCGGGTTCCGCACCCAGCCTCCGCGAACAGATGAGCGACGTCGTTCGTGCCATTGCCGTCCTGCTGTCACACCATCAGACGATCAGGCCATCGACCCGGCCTCGGCGCGGCAAGCGTGAACAGCGAGCCCCGGCTGCCAAGCTCTCGATGTCTCACCGTCGACTGTGCGCGAGCTCGTCAGCTGCGTGGCGGCGTGACCTGCACTGATTACCGCGCGTTGAACGGACATCGCGTGAATTCGGAAACCTGTGCGGGTGCGTCGGCCGGGTGAGGGGTCGTCATGGGCGCAAGGCCCTGGCGGGCAGGGTGGCTGCCGTGGTCCGGTCCGTGACCCGCCTGTCCCGGTATGCCGGGGCTCATCGCGCCGGCAGTTCCAGGCGACTCGCTGCCGCATGGGTGAGCAGGCGTCAGAGATCACCTCGAAGGCCTAATTGTTCATCAATCCGCCTGTCTTACTTGACTATTTGACACTTCATCAGCAGCTGGAGAGTACCCCGTTCGGCCCCTCGGTGCCGGTCCTCCCGATATATCCGAAATGACAGCTTTGGGGGCCGTCAGTACGTTCGATCACAAGTCGGCCGTCAAAGCCGGCCTCTCTGAGAAGGAGCACAGCACCATGATCATGACCCGTTCTCACGCGATCACCACGGCCGTCGCGGCCGCCGCGGCCCTGACCGCGACCGGCATCACCTACGCCACGGCCGCCCCCGCATCGGCACCCCAGACGGTCTCGGCCGTCGTCCAGCAGGCACCCGTTCCCGCCCAGGCGCCCACGGGCGGCGAAACCGGACCGGGGCAGGGCAACGAGCGCGGCGAGCGCGGCGAGGGCAACGAGCACGGCGAGCACGGCGAGCGCGGAGAGCGCGGAGAGCGCCGCCACCACGAGGTGGGCCGGATCTTCATCAACGAGCGGTCGTTCTCCGCCCACCCGGACGGCTGCATCACCGTGGTGAGCGGCCTGGGCTCCAAGAGCTTCAACATCCGCAACGACAGCAAGCGGACCGTCGAGTTCTTCCGCGGGGTGACCTGCGACAACGGCGCCCCCGTCGCCACGGTCGGCCCCCGCAGCGAAGCGAACGGTGTCAGGCCGGGGCACGTCGAGGGCATCCACGTCGAGGACGGAGTGGTGGGCAGCTTCCGGGTGATCCACCACGGCAATTTCGAGTTCGGCAATTTCGAGTTCGGCAATTTCGACTTCGACGAGTTCGAGTACTGAGCCGGCCGCATGAGGCGAACCATGTAGAACCCCGGCCCGCCGTAATCGGGCCGGGGTTCTGCTTTCAGCCCCCGCCCCGGGGCACCCAGCTCGTGGTGCCCGCACCTGACCATTGCCTGACAGTCCACGTGCCTGCCACGCCATCCTAAAACCGGGCAGTAGGTGCTGCGAGCCCGCCCGCGCTGACGTCCACCTGCTTCACCGGCTCACCCTCAAGGGGATTCCCGCTGGAACACCCCCTGTTGGTGTTGTTTCCGAGCGACGGCCACCGGTCTCCTTCGCGGCGGTCGGGCGAGCCCGAACGGGTGACGAAAGCGCAGACCGCACACCTGGCCCGGCTCCCTTCCCCGACCTGAGACTGTGACCACACGGTACTTTCCCCACCCAAGACCCCACGGGGACGAGTGGTACCCGAAACGCCGGTGGACGTACGCCGCCCAGGCCGCGTTCGGCGAGTCCCCGGACTTCACCGTCCGGACCTGGCCGGCCCGGGTGAGGATCCACTGACTGAACGTCGCCGAGCCGGCCGGCCGACCGGTGCGGCCGGCACGGCGCCAAGACGTCCCGTATCGAGAACGCCCTCACCGTGCCGTCCACGAAGGACATCCGGGCGTGGGCCGCCGCCTGCGGGGCCGCGGGAACGGCGGACGACCTGGTCGCCCAGTCGCTGCATGCCGAGTCGATGTGCACAGAGTGGCGCCACCGTGTGCGCAGCGGCCTGAAGCAACTGCGGGACGAAGCCGTCCGGTTCTTCCACGAGACTCGACTGTCCCGCGTCCACTCCTCGTCGCCGGTACCCGGCCTGCTCCGGACGGAGGGCTACGCCGCCGGCGTACTGGGCATCAGCGCCCGCTTCCGCGAACTCCCCGTCGACGACAGCACGGGGGCCGCCAGAGCACGCGTCAACCGCTCGGGGTCGTGTCCCGCCTCGTGGTGCAAGCGACCTCGCTCGACGCGTTCCGGTAAGCCGCACGCCGGCCACCCCATGGGACACGGCTCACGCATCGCGCGCGGTTGACCTGCTGTCAGCGCCATGGGTGGCCCCTGAACCGCGTCGATGCGGCGGTGACCTGCGCATTCCGAGTACCTGATCGGCTACACCACCTGGCGGGACGCGATCCCGCTCGGGTGTGATCCGCGAGCCGGGGCACGGGTTCGTCCTGGTGGTCGAGGAGTCCGCCCTGTACTGCCGCGTCGCCGACGAGGACTCCATGTCCGCCCAACCGGGCCACCTCCTCGCAGCGGACGCGCTGCCCCAGGTGTCGCTCGGCATCATCCCGTCGGCAACCCGTGACCGAGCCCCATGGCCGCGCGAGACGTTCCACGCCCACGAGGACAAGCCCGTGTCGGTGGAACTCGTCTCCGCCCAGGTCAGGATCATCCAGCCGTCCGAGATCGCGCTGTGCCCGAAGGCGTTCGAGCGACTGAGGAGCACGGCCGTTCACGGCACGGAGGCGAGAGCCCTGGTCGTCGGGGCGATCGAGGCGCTGCGGTGGGCAGGCGCCCTGGAGACGTCCTCAGCCGGGTCCCGCCGACCGGTCAGGCTTCTCGCGGGTCGAGCACAGCATCGCCCACCCGAAGAACTGGCGGGTACCGGTCCGTCACATCGGCCGCCGTAAACAGATGAGCGACGCCGTCCAGGCCATTGCCGCTCTGCTGTCCGGTCCGGGCCGGATGGCGGACGTCATGGGCGCAAGGCCCTGGCGGGCAGGGCGGCTGCCGTGGTCCGGTCCGTGACCCGCCTGTCCCGGTATGCCGGGGCTCATCGCGCCGACAATTCCAGGCGACTCGCTACCGCATGGGTGAGCAGGCGTCAGAGATCACCTTGAAGGCCTAATCGATCATCGATCCGCCTTTTCCATTGGGCTATTTGACGTGCCGTCAGCGACTGGGGAGTACCCCGTTCGGCCCTCCGGCGCCGGCCCTTCCGATATGCCCGAAATGACAGCCCTGGGGGTCGTCAGTACGTTCAATCACACGTCGGCTTTCAAAGTCGGCTTCTCAGAGAAGGAGCACAGCAACATGATCATGACCCGTTCTTCTGCCATCACCGCGGGCATCGCGGCCGCCGCGGCCCTGACCGCGACCGGCATCACCTACGCCACGGCCGCCCCCGCGCCGGCGCCCCAGGCGGCCCCGGCCGTCGTCCAGCAGGCACCCGCTCCCGCCCAGGCGCCCCTGGGCGGCGAAGGCGGACAGGGAAAGGGTAACGAGGGTAACGAGCGCGGCGGCGAGCGCGGCGGCGAGCGCGGCGGCGAGCGCGGCGAGGGCAAGCGCCACCACAGGGTGGGCCGGATCTTCGTCAACGAGCGGTCGTTCTCCGCCCACCCGGACGGCTGCATCGTCGTGGTGAGCGGCCTGGGCTCCAAGAGCTTCAACATCCGCAACGACAGCAAGCGAACCGTCGAGTTCTTCCGCGGGGCGACCTGCGACAACGGCGCCCCCGTCGCCACGGTCGGCCCCCACAGCGAAGCGAACGGCGTCAAGGTGCACCACACCAGGGGCATCCACGTCAAGGACGGAGTGGTGGGCAGCTTCCGGGTGATCCACCGCCACCACGGCAAGGAGGACTTCGACTTCGACTTCGACTACTAGAACCAGCCGCATGAGGCGAACCATGTAGAACCCCGGCCCGCCGTAATCGGGCCGGGGTTCTGGTCTCAGCCCCGCCTTCCGTGGGCACCCAGCTCGTGGTGCCCGCACCTGACCATTGCCTGACAGTCCACGTGCCTGCCACGCCATGCTAAACCGGACAGTAGGTGCTGCGAGCCTGCCCGCGCCGACGTCCTCCTGCTTCACCGGCTCACCCTCAAGCAGATTCCCGCTGGAACACCTGCCGTTGGTGTTGTTCCCGAGCAACGGCCACCGGTCTCTTCCGCGGCGGTCGGGCGAGCCCGAACGGGTGACGAAAGCGCAGGCCGCACGCCTGGTCCGGCTCCCCTCGCCCGGCCCGCGACCGCAAGCACACGGGCCCGGGGTGGAGTGACAAGCCGCGCGACCACACGGCAATTCCCCCACCCAAGACCCCACGGGATGAGTGATATGAGCAATCACCTGGTGGAGGACGCGAGCGACGACAGCTACGTCATGGACATTCTCGACATCACTTTGGCCCCCGCACTGCCGCGCCTCGGACACCCGGTCCGCTGGGAGATGGACAGCCGTCTCAAGGAGACGGTCGACCTGACCCGGGTCACCTGCAGGGTGATCATGAAGATCGGCCCGATGAAAATACTGGACAGAAGCTACAGGCTGCCCGATCTGCTGGAAAGCATGGGCACGAGCCTCTCGGGCGACCCCCGGCCGCCCGCCGGGCCGTGGAAGCAGACCTGGAACCTTCAGATCCCCAGGACGGTACCGGTGGCGAGGCATCGGATCCACCTGCGCGCCCGAACGGGAGACGGGAAGAACTTCCTCGCCCTGGACATTCCCGTCGCCTTCAGCCACAGATGGGCCACGACCAGCGACGACATCGGCTCACCGAACCGCCCCGGGCTCGACAGGGATCTCAGCTGGTCACTGTGACCCGGAGCTTCCGCCCAGGCGGAGCGGTGAGTGCCGGGCGGAGGAAGCCGGCGCCGATACGGAGCGTGCGATGCGGAATCCCACGTCGTCGATGCGGAAGGTCGGGTGGCTGCGGCGTCGTACCGAGGCCCGGCAGCTCCAGTGCTCGTCGGACCACCCGCCTCCGCGCAGTACCCGGTAGGTGCCGTAGACGTCGGGGTCGTAGAGGTCCCAGCACCAGTCCCAGACGTTGCCGAGCATGTCGTACAGGCCCCAGGCGTTGGGCTGCTTGCCGCCCACCGCGTGGGGCCGCTCGCCGGAGTTGCCCCGGTACCAGGCGACCTCGTCGAGCGGGCCGTGGCGCGGTCCGGCGGTGCCGGCCCGGCACGCGTGCTCCCACTCGGCCTCGGTCGGCAGCCGGTACCCGTCGGCGCAGGCGTCCCACTCGACCGCCCCGCCGTCCTCGTCGCACCGGGGATAGGCGGGGGTCAGCCCCTCGCACCGGGACAAGGCGTTGCAGAACCGCACCGCGTCCCACCATGACACGCCCTCGACGGGCAGTCGGTCCCCTCGGACGGCGCTCGGCCGCCGTCCGGTGACCTCCGTGTACAACGACTGCGTGACCGGGACCGCCGACATCCAGAACGACGCGACCTCGACCGGCCAACTGCGCCGCGTCCGCCGGTCCGACAGCGTCACCCGCCCCGCCGGAACGGCGACCATCCCGTTTCCCGCCCCCGCATCCACGACAGGCGACCCTACCGTTCGGGTCCGGCCATGGGTTCGCCGTGCTCGTGATCGAGTCCTGGTTCGTCGATGACGGAACGAGCGCAGGTTTCGTTCTGTGGGGACTGGGCTCAGCGGCGCAGGGTGGTCTCCCGCCGCATGTGCGACAGTTTCGCGGGGTTGCGCACGGCGTAGAGCCCGGTGATGAGGCCGTCGTCGATGCGCACCGCCACGACGGTGTCGATCGCGTCGCCCTGCCGGAGAACCAGCGCCGGGTAGCCGTTGACCTGCGCCGGCCGCAGCGACCCCACGGCGGCGATCCTGCCCAGCCCGGCGGCCAGCAGCCGGCCCACCTTGTCGGCCCCCACGACGGGCCGCGGGACGGCCTGCTTGACTCCGCCACCGTCGCCCAGGAAGACGACGTCCGGCGCGAGGATGTCGAGCAGGCTCTGCAGGTCGCCCGTTTCGGCCGCCCGCCGGAACGCGTCGAGCGCGTCCCGGGTCTCGGCCGGGGAGACGACCCCGCGCGGCCGGCGCGCCGCGACATGGGCCCGTGCCCGGTGCGCGATCTGACGGACCGTGGCCGGACTCTTGTCGACGGCTTCGGCGATCTCGTCGTACCCGAGGTCGAACACCTCGCGCAGCACGAACACCGCCCGCTCGGTCGGCGCGAGCGTCTCCAGCACCAGCATCATCGCCATCGAGACGCTGTCGGCCAGCTCGACGTCCTCGGCCACGTCGGGCGTGGTGAGCAGCGGCTCGGGCAGCCAGGAGCCGACGTAGGACTCCCTGCGGCGGCCGAGCCTACGCAGCCGGCTCAGCGCCTGGCGGGTGGTGATCCGGACCAGGTACGCACGCCGGTCCCGCACCGTGCCGAGACCGACGCCCGCCCACCGCAGCCAGGTCTCCTGCAGGACGTCCTCCGCGTCGGCGGCCGAGCCGAGCATCTCGTAGGCGACGGTGAACAGCAGGTTGCGATGGGCGACGAACGCCTCGGTGGCCAGGTCCGTGCGTCCACCCCGGCGAGCTGCCCGGCCGTGTCCTCGGTGTGCTCGCTGTCCTCGGTGTCCTCGGTGTCCTCGGTGTGCTCGCTGTGCTCGCCCTTCACCGGCTGCTCCCGCCTGTTCGCTCCCGACGATCCCACGCGCACAGGACGCCGGTTGCCGCGGCTTTGTGACACCCACGAGCGGTGGCGCACGTCACACGACCGCCCCGTCACAAGGAGCGGGTCACCGGCATCTCGTGTTCGTCCAGTACGACACCACGAGTGAGGACGAAGCCATGGACGCCCGGTTCGACCTGTTCGACAACGAGCTCGCCACCAAGTTCGCCAAGCGGTTCGCGGGCGCCGGCCTGGTGATCCACCAGTCGTCGCTGCCGAAGTCCACGCAGGAGCTGGTGTCGCTGCGCGCCAGTCAGATCAACGGCTGCGGCCACTGCATCGACATGCACACCAAGGAGGCCGCGGCCGCCGGGGAAACCGCGGTCCGGCTCCACCTGGTCGCCGCCTGGCGCGAGTCCACCGTGTTCACCGAGGCCGAGCGGGCCGCGCTGGCGCTCGCCGAAGAGGGCACCCGGCTCGCCGACGCCCACCAGGGCGTGTCCGACGAGACCTGGGCCGAGGTGCGCAAGCACTACGACGACGACCGGATCGCCGCGCTGGTCTGCCTGGTCGCCCTGATCAACGCGGCCAACCGGCTCGCCGTGATCGTCCACCAGCAGGGAGGCTCCTACGAGCCCGGCATGTTCGCCGCCGCGTTCGACTGACCGGCGGACGCGTTCGGCCCCGGCCCGGATCACTCGATCCGGGCCGGGGCCGCGCAGGTCCGGGCGCGGCCATGACGCCCCTGAACACATGGCTGGACGGTCCGTCAGGGCGGCCCAGCGGCCCTCAGCCGCCGGGCTCCTTTCCCGCCTTCCTGGTCAGAGCGCGTGGGCTTGTCCTCACAGGGGGCGACGGCGAATGGGAGCGGCCCCCACCCTGCCCTGACAGACAGACGCTGACCTCCCACGCCGGACCGGCGGAGCACTCGGGGTCCGGCCGCCGGCGCTTCGGAAAGCAGCACATGCCCCCAGGACGCGACCGCCCTCACCCTTTGGCCGCGCGCTTCATCCCTACTTTCTGCGGGCTCTGACTGCCTTTTTCTTCCCGGAGCTTGTCGCGGTTCTGCCCGCTCGGCCGGCCTGGGACCTGTGGGGCGGCGAGGAGGGCTGCGGGACGGTGGCGGTCGGCCGGGCTGCGAACTCCCGGGTGATCTCGGTCTGGGAGCGGATGGATTCGGGCAGGTCGGGGATACCCAGGAGGGTGTCGCACGCCTGGAGCGAGGCGGGAAGATCGCCCACCCAGTACGCGGTGATCGCGTACTCGAAGAGCAGGCCCCAGCGGTACACCCAGGACCTGGTGAAGAGCAGGTCGCCCGGTTCCTCCCGGCCGACGACGGCGCCGAGGACGGCGTGCGCGGTGTGCCAGCGGCCTTGGACACGCAGGCGTGAGGCGAGTTCGTAGCAGGCTTCCAGCCGCTGGGGACGTGAGTCCCAAGCGCGGGAGAAGGCGTCCATCGCCCCGGCCCAGTCGTTGCCCCTGTCGGCCTTGAGGATGCCGGCCTCGAGCAGTGAGCAGTAGACCTCTTCCGCCCAGCCGCCCATCGCGGCACGGCGCTCGTACAGCGCGATCGCCTCTTTCACGTGGCCCAGGTCGCGTTCGGTGTTGGCCAGGTAGAAAACCGTGCGCGGGTTGGAGGGATCGCGTTCGAGTTCGCGCCGCAGCAGGCGTGCGTCGCGCTCGGACTTGTCGCCGCGGCAGCCGCCGTCGGCATGGTCCTCGATCACCAGCGCGTCGAGGTTCTCCTGGAGGTCGGGCCCGTCGGCGCAGGGGTACTCGTGGGTGACGCCTTCGTAGCGCCAGGCCAGGTCGCCGCGCATGAGGTGCTTGAAGCGGTGCTGGGTGTCCGGTGTGTCGTAGCGCAGCATGTACGAGGTCGCGGTCAGGCGCGGCAGCGGTGCGTCCTGGCGCAGTACGTGGTCGGCGTCGAGGGTGAGCAGGTAGTCGGCCCTGCCGCGGGCCCGTCGGATGTTCTGCGTGCGGTTGTGGCCGAAGTCGACCCAGGGCTCATCGTGGAGCTCGCCGGGAATGCCGTCGAGAGTCTTGCGGATCAGGTCCTGTGTGCCGTCGCTCGAGCCGGTGTCGGAGATCACCCAGGTGTCGATCAGGTGGCGTACGGAGCCGAGGCAGCGTTCGATCACGCGGGACTCGTCCTTGACGATCATGCACAGGCAGATGGTCTGCTTCGTCACGCCTCACCGGTCCCGGATACTGGCTGGCCTCTTCGCGCGGGAGCGTTCACCACCGTGGCACGTGCTGAATCCGCGACACGGCATCCACGCACAGGCATGGATGACCCGTCATCAGTCGTGGTGACACCTCGTTTGCCGGAGAACTGCCCCGTTCGGATTTTTCACATGGGCCGATTTGCTGACGCATGAACGCGCCACGGCCGGGCACGCCGCTCGTCCAAGGGACGGCAGGTCAAGCTCCCGCTCATGGAAACCTTTCGCACACCCGTTGGACAAGGGAGCACCTAGATGAATCCTGGGGGCACAAGACGCCGGCCATGGGGGCCACTGGCGCGGGACGGCTTCAGGAAGGCGGGCATGCTGGCCTCGCTCGCGCTGGCCCTGACAGCCTGCGTGGCCGGTCCGGCCGCCGAGTCGATGCGGGGCACGGCAGACCCCACGGCCGTGGCGTACGGCGGTGACAAGGACGAGTGCACGCACAACTCGCACAAGGCCCGTCAGCAGCACTACCGCACGGCCTCACTCGACGGTGGCGGCGGCAACGGCAAGGACCACTGCCGTGGAGCAACGGGCCCCACCGGTCCGCCTGGTCCGCCTGGTCCGTCGGGGCCACCTGGTCCGTCGGGGCCGCCCGGAGCTGTCGGGCCGTCGGGTCCGCCCGGGGTTGCCGGGTCGCGGGGCCCGTCGGGTCCGCCTGGTCCGTCGGGGCCGCCCGGGGTTGCCGGGTCGCGGGGCCCGTCGGGTCCGCCTGGTCCGTCGGGACCGCCCGGGGTTGCCGGGTCGTCGGGTCCGCCTGGTCCGTCGGGACCGCCCGGAGTTGCCGGCCCGTCAGGGCCGCCTGGTCCGTCCGGGCCGCCCGGGGCCGCCGGTTCGGCTGGTCCGTCAGGTCCGCCGGGCCCGTCGGGGCCGCCCGGAGCGACCGGCCCGTGCGCGGACATCGACACCGTCGCCCCATCGAGGTCGGAGCAGTTCAGCGCGGTGATCACGGGTGGTGTCACGTCCGTGGGCCGCCAGGACCTCCTGCCCACCATGGGCGCCTACACGTGGGTGAATCTCAGCGGCAACACCAACTACCCAGGGCCCTCGGTCTGTGGTGTCGGCGTCTCCACCCAGGGCAACGACCTGTGGGTCCAGGTCCTGACGACCGGCGGGCAGGTCTGGCAGACCCACTGCAACGTGCCGGGGACGACCCTTACCTGTACGGAGGCGTGGGTCCAGCAGAAGCCTCCGCCCACGTCCCCGAGTGTTCTGGGCCCAAGGAACGGTTCGGTTCCGGGCAGCGGCCCGAACCGCCGTACCGGCCCGCTGCCCACCAGCTTCCCGTAGAACGGCCCGGTCAAGTAGCCCAGGCGATCCTGAACCGGCCTGGTGTCCTCCGCCGTGCCCGGCACAACCGACCGGGCACGGCGGACGCCGGAGGCCGTAGCGGCATTCGGACGCCGCGGGCCGGTACGGCCGACAAACCGAACCCGGGGGCGTTCCTCATCACCGTCGGCGTCCTTGTCACGCGGCGGGTACGAGGCCATGGGCACCTCCGGCAGAAGCCGGCCGTGCGGCGAGCCGGCCGACACCATGCTGGTCATACGCCGACGGCGCAGCCCTCCGCCACGCCGCGTCACGACACCTTAACGAGCAACAGGCTTGACCCCGCAGGCGGAAGTGGAGGATTTGGGCCACCTGCGATCTGGGAAGATACGCCCGCGGGCAGGCGGCGGACCCGCGGACAGTTCATCCTCACGCGCGGCGGCGAGTCATGCCGCGAGGTCGGAGGGGTGGCGGGAGCTCAGGTGCTGGAGGACTGCGGTGTTGTGGCGGCGGGCAAGTGGATGGTGATGACGGCGCCCCCGTTCGGGTGGTTGGCGGCTGTGACGGTGCCGCCGCAGTCCTGCGCGATGTGCGCCACGATGGCCAGGCCGAGGCCGGACCCGGGCACCGAGGGAGCGCTGGTGGCGCGGTAGAAGCGGTCGAAGACGTGCGGCAGGTCCGCCGGGGCGATGCCGGGGCCGTGGTCGCGTACCTCGATCCGGTCGGGGCGGACGGTGACGTCGATCGAGGTGCCGTCCGGGCTGAACTTGACCGCGTTGTCGAGCAGGTTGCTGACGGCGCGCAGCAGTTGCCCGGGTTTCGCCGCGATCCGCACCGGGGTGGTGTCCATGACGACGGCTCGCCCGCTGCGGCGCCGGGTCCGGTCGCTGGCGCGTTCGACGAGCTTGTCCACGTCGACGTGCTGTGTGGCCTCGTCGCCGTGCCGGTCGAGCGCGAGGGCGACGAGTTCGTCGACCAGGGCGGACAGCGCACGCAGTTCGCTGTCGAGGTCGGCCAGGACGCGCTCCCTCAGGTTGCCGCCGAGGGCCGGGTAGCGCCGGAGTGTGTCGACGTTGGAGCGCAGGCTGGTCAACGGGGTGCGCAGCTCATGACCGGCGTCCTGTACCAGGCGGTGCTGCTGCTCGCGGGAGCGGGTGAGGGCGGCGAGCATCGCGGCGAAAGCGCGGGCGAGTCGCCCGACCTCGTCCCGGCGGCCGGTGGGCACCTCGATGCCGAGGTCGCCGGTCGCGGCGATCCTCTCGGCCGTTGCCGTGAGCAGGGTCACCGGGGCGCTGGTCAGCCGGGCGATGAGGACTCCGGCCGCGGCGGCCAGGGAGGTGATCACCAGGCCCACCGTTACGGACTGGGTGCGCGCCCCATCGAGCACCCGTTGGGTGGGGGCGAGACTGCGGGCGATCCTCAGCTCGCCGGCAGGCAGCGAGATGGTCATCACCCGGTAGTCCTGCCCGCTGAGCGTTTCGGTCCATGGGCCCTGCTCCGTGTCCGGGCCGCCGCCGCGGGCCGCCGCTCGGAGTATGACGTTGGGCGGGCCGAGCAACGTGATGACACCGCCGTCCGCGAAGACGCACTGGACGACATCGGGCATGCCCGCGACCGCAGGCAGACTGGTCTTTCCCGCGGCCCCGCTGACTCCGACCACGGCCACCGGGCAGTAGTTGTAGATCGTTGCTGTGCCGGACGCGGTCAGCGCCGCCGCGAAGCTCTTCAGCCCGGCATCGGCCGCTGTGTACAGGCGCTGGCTGGTGACCGCGTAGTTGATCGAGCCGGCCACCGCCACCGACAGTCCGGCGAGCGCGACCAGGGCGAGCGCGAGTCGGGTCCGTAGGGTCATGACTGCCTCAGCGTGTAGCCGACGCCCCGCAGCGTGTGGATGAGCCGCGGCCGGCCACCGGCTTCCAGCTTGCGTCGCAGGTAGCTGATGTAGACCGCGAGCGCTTTCGAGTCCGGCCCGAAGTCGTAGTCCCAGATCCGCGAGTAGATGGTGGACTTGGGGAGCACCACCCCGGCGTTGCGGGCCAGCAGCAGGAGGAGTTCGAACTCGGTCTTGGTCAACTCGATCTCGCAGTCCCCGCGCCAGGCACGGCGGGCGGCCTCGTCGATCAGCAGATCGGCGACCCGTATCTCGTGTTCCGGCTCGCTGGACCCGTTGTCGCTGATCCGGCGCAGCAGCGCGCGCAACCGTGCCAGCAGCTCCTCCAGCGCGAACGGCTTCGGCAGGTAGTCGTCGGCGCCGGCGTCCAGGCCGGCGACGCGGTCCGACACTTCGGTACGGGCCGTCACGATCAGGATGGGTGTGCGGTCCCCCGCCGCCCGCAGCCTGCGGCAGACGGTGAGCCCGCCCGCCTGCGGCATCATCAGGTCGAGCACGATCACGTCGGGGGGCCGCGCCGATATCTCGTCGAACGCGGCGGCCCCGTCGGTGACCGCCTGGACGTCGTAGCCTTCCAACTCCAGAACGCGCGCGAGTGACTCACGCGTGGCGCGGTCGTCTTCCGCCAACAGGACCCGGTGGGACATTCGCCGGATCCTTTCATGGCTCTGGACATGTCCGATAGGCCGGTGGGTGTTTTCCGCCCCTGGCAAAACGCATGGGGGCGATTGGCCTCGGCTCGCCGGGCGGGCCCGACGAGCCGAGGTGGAAGGCAAGCGACGCCTAGCGCTGGGTCAGCGCCCGACGGACGCCACCAGCCCGGTCCCCATGCCGCCCTTGCCGCCGACCGCGACGCCGTGACCGATGGGGGTGTTGCCGCCGGTGGAGATGCTGTCTCCCTTGCCGTTGCTGCCGATGGCGGCACTTCCGGCCGGACCGTGCACCGGGGCACCGGTCGCGGCGCAGCGACCCGCGTTGGTCGAGCCGGACTGGGACGCGCCCTTGGCGGTGGAGCCGGACTGGGCGCCCTTGGCGGTCGAGCCGATTGCACCGCCGGGGCAGTTCGCGGCGGTCTTGGTGACGTGGGACTTTGCTGCCAGGCTGGTCGCATTCGCGGCGGCGGCGAAGCCTCCGGCCAGGAGGGTTCCGCCCAGCACCGCGGCCACGATCGTCCTCTTGCGCATGCGTACTCCTTGAGTCGTGGACTCGTTCGTCCGTTCCCACCCGCGCTTGCGGGCTTGGGAGGAGGCTGGCTGACGCAAGTAATGTCAACGCTCGCGCATGCTTATAGCACGGTAAGTAAACGGCATCGGCGGTTGTTGAACTGTCCCCGACCACCGTGCTGTTGACCGCTCCCCGACGGTCGGCACCGAGGCCAAACGGGCGTCGGCCCGTCTGTCGGCAACGGTTGAATTTGGGTTCTACCCGAACACAAAGCCCAGCTACGACGAGTGCCCCTTCGACGACACCATGCAGGGGGCACCGCCTACAACCCGCCCAACCGTGCCATCAGTGGGCGTTTGATATTGATTCGAGATGGGCATTTCGAGAAGATTTGCTGTATTTATCGCCAACGTGCAGAGCCTGGAATGCCTGGAAACCCCGCACTGGCGAGAACCTTCCGCCCCATTAATGGACCAGACGGAATCCGGCGCCGATAAGCAGACCAAACGGGCACCCGAGTCGACCCCCTGAAGGCCGCGAAGGGGCATGTAAGGTACGAGTCGACCCAAAGAATGTTGGCCACATGGGCGACTTAGCGCCACAATCCATCCCTAAATGCCCTCTCAGGGCGTTGAAAAGCCGTATCAGTAGGCAAGTTGGGTATGGCGCGCACCAGCCACGAAGCCCGTCCATGCCTCCGCCGTCATGGTGAGATGGGGATGCTCGGGCCACTTGGAGTCGCGCACGAGCACGCCGGACGGGACGAAGGCGGCTTCTACGCACTCGGTCCCACTGCCGCCGCTGTAAGAAGACTTGAACCAGTGCGCTTCTGCCGACGTCACCATCAAGGCTCCCTGCTAATCCGTTCGATGAGCTCAGCGGAGGACTCGAAGTCGAGTGCCTGGGCGCTGAGGTATTCGAACGCCAATCTATAACGCTCCAGTTCCTGCGGCTTCTCCATGAAGAGGCCGCCGCCGATGAGGTCTACGTACACCACGTCGAGTTCGGGGGCCTGACCGCGGAGGACGGCGAAGCTGCCGACAGCCGCTGCGTGCGCGCCGCATGCGAACGGGAGTACCTGGACGGTGATGCGGGGGCGTTGGGACACAGCAAGCAGGTGTTCCAACTGCTGCCGCATGACCTTTTGGCCGCCCACCTTCCGTCGGAGCGCTGCCTCGTCGATCACACACCAGATGTGCGGTGGCTCCTCGCGGTCCAGCAACTCCTGCCGTTTCATGCGAATGTCGACCATGTGCTGGACCTCGCGCTCCGGGCACTGGACCTCCGAGGCCCGGTGTACGGCTTCGGCGTATGCGCGGGTCTGGAGCAGGCCGGGAACGTACATGCACGCGTAGTGGTCCTCGCGTACGACCTCGTCTTCGAGCGTGAGCATGAGGTTCATGGACTCGGGAATGGGGTCGGCGAGGGAGCGCCACCAGCCCTGGATCTTGGCGCCCTTGGCCAGCTCCACCAGCGCCAGACGTTCCTCGTCCGTTGCGCCGTACTCACGGCAAAGGGCATCGACGGTCGGCCACTTCACCGAGCCTTCCTTCGTTTCGTAGCGGCTGAGTGTCGCCTTCGAGATGCCGACGCGAGCGCCCGCCTCCTCCAGTGTCAGCCCCTTGAGCTCTCGGAGCCGGCGTAGGTCAGCTCCCAGTTGGCGCCTACGGGTGGTCGGTCCAACTGCCATGTCTATGGCCCTTCCTGTCACTGCGGTAGATCGTCGTCGTCCCTCGGGAGAGGCGGCAAGGTGGCGTGCGCCGGGGCGCGTTGTGCGGTGTCGTGCTCCTCTTCGCTAGTCATGAGAGTTCCATTTTGAAACTCTCACTGCAACTCTTGGTTGCTGTGTTGTCACTGAGCGCACAGGGCGCCACTGACAGTGTGAGTTAGGAAGCTGAGTACGTCATGGAATGCACCGGATGTATGCCAAGAAGGACGTGGGAGCTGCCGTTCCTGGCACAGGCGGAAGAAGTTGCCGCTCTGCGGCGCCTGCTGCGGCTCCACTTGGAGCTTTGGGGCTTGCCGGAAGTCAGCGAGGCCGCCCAGTTGTGCGTCAGCGAGCTCGTCGCCAACGTCATCAAGCACGTGGGGCCCGCGACCCCCACCACGCTCGCCGTCTTCATGAACGGCACCCGCTTGCGTATCGAAGTCCACGACCCCGACCCCCGCGCCCTCCCGGCCCTGACGGATGCGGACTCGGACGCCGAGGCGGGGCGAGGTATGGCTCTCATCGACGCCATCACCGAGCGTTGGGGCGTCGACCTCACCGCCGGGCACAAGGCGACGTGGTGTGAGCTGCGTACGAGTCTCACCGCGGCCGACGGGCACGCCGCGAGTCCTCGCATGGCACGAGCCGCGCACGTGCTCGGGCTCTACACCGAGGTGGCGAAGCTGCCACAAGGCTCCCGGCTCACTCGATTGGGGACGGCGGTGGCGGAGGAAACGGCGATCAACGTGATCGCCGACCTCCTCCACTGGCTCGGCGCTCATGGCCGGGACCCGGACGAGGTACTGGAGCGCGCTCAGGCCCACTTCCAGGCCGAGGCCGAACCCGCTGATTTTTAGCAGTGCTGTGGATCAGCTCGCCATGATGGCCGAGTACGTCCACACGTCGGCAGGGAGATCGTGCTTCAAGCGCCAGGTGATCGCCATCGGCTTGCTTCCCGTGTGGGACTGGTACGTTGCCGGGCCGAGGAGCATCCACGGCTGGGATTTGCCTATGTCGGTGTTCTTGTAGCGCCGCATGAACAGCAGGACGTGACCACCGCGCTGTTTGTGCTGCCGGTAGCGCATCCCGGTTCGGGAGTTCTCGGCCGTTGAGTTCTGTGACTCCCAGTGGAAGAGCGTCGGGCTCAACGCGTAGTCCTTGTACCGGACGGTGGGCGAGAAATCCTTCTCGTTCTTCTCCAACGTGATGAGCAGGGCGTCCGTCTGGAGCTCCTCGACCCACTGGACGCCCTGCGCGAAGGTGCGGGGCATCTGCCCACCGAAGCGGGCCACACCGAGGGCGGCGAGGATCTCCGAGCGGTTGTAGGAGCTGTGAACCTTCAGCGGGACCTGGCTGAGGTGGCCGGACAGCGGGATGGGGAAGTGGTCGGCCTGCTCGATGACGTGTGACAGTACCTGTCCCAGCTCGTCACGGAACGCTCGCTGAGAGCGAAGGGATTCAAGCCCCTCCTGGAAGCCGGTGAAGCCTCCCGCGTTGTCCCAAAGGTTGAAGAACAGCATGCGGGCGTACGACTGATCGGTCGGGCCCAGTTCCTCGTACGGTGAAGCGCCATCTTGGAGGAGGCGGAGGTAAGCGTCCGCGCGCTCCGGGTCGTCCACGTGGAGGAAAGCGTGGACCCGCTTCAGTAGCGCCGCTTCCCCATCTGCCGCGGGCTCCTCGATCAGGCCGGCCCGGCGCAGGACGGTCGTCCAGGAGTTCTCGCTCTTGTAGAGCTCCTTGATCTCCCGACGGCTCTCCCTGAGGTAGTCGGCAAGGCGCGGAGTGCTGTAGGCCTTGACCTCCTTCACCAACGTCTTCACCGTGGCGTTCACTTGAGCCCGGATGTTGTCGAGGATGAGATCCTTCGACTTGCCCTCCAGGATGATCTGGCACCCGGACGGCAGTTGCGGGAAGTCGTGCTCGATGTGATCGACGAGCCGGTTCCGCGACAGGTTGGTCAGTGCCCGGAACTGCTCCTCGAAGCGGAACTCAGCCCGGTGCTGCCCGATGAAGTCAAGGACGGTGAGCACCGGCTTCGTCTCAGTGCGTCTCAGCCCCCGGCCTAGCTGCTGGAGGAAGACGGTGGCGCTGTTGGTGGGGCGGAGGAGGAGCAGCGTGTCGACGTCAGGGATGTCGAGTCCCTCGTTGAACAGGTCGACGGAGAAGATCACTTGGAGGTTTCCGTCGCGCAGATCAGACAGGGCCTGGGCACGCGCGTCAGCGGATGAGTCGCTGTCGAGCGCCACGGCCTTGAAACCGGCCTTGCGGAAGAAGTCAGCCATGAAGTGGGCGTGTGCCTTGGTCACGCAGAAGCCGAGTGCGCGCATGGCCCCTGGGTCGGAGACCTTGTCTCGGATCTGCTTCACCACGATCCGTGCGCGGGCGTGGTTGCCCGTGTAGAGGTTGCCGAGCTCCTGGTCGGCGTACGAACCCTTCTGCCAGCCCAAGCTCGTCAGATCGGTGCCGTCAGGGATGCCGAAGTAGTGGAAGGGGCACAGCAGGTCGTTTTCCAGGGCTTCCCACAGCCGCATCTCGGCAGAGATCCGGCCCTCGAAGAACTCGTCCTGGACGTTGAGCCCGTCCATCCGCTCGGGGGTGGCCGTCAGGCCGAGGAGTTCCTTCGGCGTGAAGTGGTCGATGACCCGCCGATACGTGGTCGCGGTGGCGTGGTGGAACTCGTCGATGACGATGATGTCGAAGTGGTCCGGAGCCAGTTGCTCAAGGCGCTGGACATTGAGCGATTGGACGCTGGCGAAGACGTGGTTCCACTCGCGCGGATCTTGTCCCGAGTGCAGCAGCTCCCCGAACGACGCGTCGTCCAGGACCTCTCGGTAGGTGCGCAGAGACTGCTTGAGGATCTCTTTGCGATGGGCCACGAACAGCAGCTTCGGCCGGCCGCCGTCCGACTTCTTGCACAGGCTGCGGTAGTCCAGGGCAGCCATCACCGTCTTCCCGGTACCGGTGGCCGCGACCAGCAGGTTCCGGTGCCGCCCACGAAGCTCCCGCTCGACGGTGAGCCGCTCCAGCATGTCTCGCTGGTGCGGGAAGGGGCGTACCTCCAGGCCGGAAAGGTTGATCTTCAGGTCGGTGGCGGAGCTGGTGCCACTCGCCTGGGCCAGCGCTCCATCGAGGCGCTCACCGTGCAGGTCTGGGTCGTAGGTCTCGAAGGCGGTGTCATGCCAATACGCGTCGAAGGTCGCCTCGAACTTGTCCAGTACCGCGGGGGTGGCGACGGACGACAGCCGCACGTTCCACTCCAGGCCGTCGAGCAGTGCGGCCCTGGACAGGTTCGAGCTGCCGACGTAGGCGGTGTCGAAGCCCGTCTTGCGCCGGAACAGCCAGGCTTTGGCGTGCAGGCGTGTGGAGCGGATCTCGTAGTTGACCTTGACGGTGGCGCCGAAGTCTCGCACCAGCCGGTCGAGCGCGTGACGGTCGGTGGCGCCCATGTATGTGGTCGTGATGACCCGAATCTGTACACCGCGCTCCTTGGCCGCGCGTAGCGCGTCCTCCAGGACGCGGATTCCGTACCACTTCACGAACGCGCAAAGCAGGTCGATACGGTCCGCGGTCGCGAGCTCGGCGCGCAGCTCCGCACCCAGACTGAGGTCCTCCGGCGAGTTCGTGAGCAGCGAGGTCTCGGACAGCGGAGTGAGCGGACGGATCGCGTAGGCGCCCGGCGCCTCCTGCTCAGCGAGCGCGAGCAACTGCCGCGGGCCCTCGACGACCGTGCTTATGGGATCGATGTCGCTCTGGCTGGTGGCACCGGTGGCCAGAGATTCCAGGACCTTGTTGACGAAGGGGACCTGCTGATCGGACGGGAGCTGGTTGAGCGTGCGGGCGACCACCTCGCTGACATGCCGAGCCAGCACATGAGGCGTGGACTCGGAACTCACCTCCGCGTCGATGGCCTTCCACCCCACGGCCTCGAGCTGCCCCAGCTCATCACGCACATCCTCAGTGATCAGCTTCTCGTACACGCCCGCGACCGGCTGCCCCAGATCCTGTGCTTCTGCCATCATGTCCCCCTTGATCAGCGTCAATGGCTCTGTTTTAACAGGAGCCACTGACAGGCGATACAGGTGGCAGGCTCATCGGTGCTGGGATCGAGCGCCTTGGAGCCGCGCTGAGGTGACGATCATCCAGTGCCAAGACCCGCGGCCGTACCCAGACCGGCACGCACATCCCCCGTTCATGGCGTTTCCGGCCTCCGGTTCACCCACTCCCTCGCCCTCGTGAGGTCAGACGCCGTGCCCACCACCTGGTACGCGAAGCCGTCCCATTCCTCCAGGACGCGTGGCTCGTCCGGTCGTAGATGGCCGGCGCCGCCGTGGATCGGCCGGTGGCGGCGGTGGACGTCCATCGGCGGTCAGCGTCGCTTGTCGTACGCGGTGAGCGGGCGTCGGCGTCGAGCCGGGGAACAGACCTGGGCGACGGTGCTTGGCCATGCTGTCGATCAGAACGGCGACACAACATCGCCGCCGCCACCCGCCACCCGCCACCGCGCCCGCGACGCCCCTCACCGCCCCCGGGCTGGGCTGATCAACCAGGACCTGCCTGCTCAACCGGACAGATCTGCTACTCGCAAAGGCCCTGACCGCGAACCCCGGACGGGATGCTGACGGTGTCGGTTCTGCTTCGCAGGGTGAACATGGTCACGCTCGTAATTCTTGCCTTCGCGGCTCGTGAAGGCGAGTATTAACTCGCCGAGAGGTGCATTTAGGTAATTCATCAGAGGGGGGAATTCGTGCGCGTAAAGCACGCTTGCAAATCCTTAGCAACCTTCGCTGCGACTGTCGCGGTGGTCGCACTCGCGGCCCCGGCATCGGCACACGCATCAGACGATGCGCCGGGCGCGACGGGGCCCGTGTCAACCGTCAACGAGGCAGATGTGGAAGTGGCTGCCGACTCCACTGTCTGCAAGCGGCAGCACTATTCGAAGGTGGCATACACCTTCTGGATCGGCCCAATGAAGATGCCTCTGCGCTGCGGGACGAAAAGCTGGGGGTACAATCACATCGTGGAGCGGGGGCGCTGGAGTACCAGCTTCAAGAACAAGATCTCAGACACCCTCTACAAGGGCTATGAGCGATCCCCTGGCGTCTACTACCGCTACAAGGTTTCGGAGACCTGCACCCCGAAGCCGATCAAGAATTTCAAGGTGGTCGTCAACAAGGGGCCGCTCGGCGGAAAGCCGGGCGGCCTGACGCCGCAGGGAGTCATCACGGCTGTGGAAGAATACACGTCGGGTGCCGCAGCAGGTTCTCTGGATGCTGCAGGGACAAAGTGCTAAGAGGGTCGAATGGCCAGTCAAGAGCAGATCAGAGATGGACTCCATCGTAGGCTCTCCGGAATTCAGAGACAGGGGTCGGTCCCCATCGAGGTCCTGGATCTGAAAGTGTCCTCATCGCACCCAGAACTGCTCTTGGTGTTCCGTGTGTGCGTCGCAGGTGAGGTGTGGGAGGTTTCGCTCGATTACACGGGGTATGAAGCGAGCCTCATGAGCGGGGACCCTGCCAAGGAATCATTCGACTACCTGGCATTCCTCGCCCGGACCCACCTCTTCGAGTGGTGGCACACCAAAGACACCGAGAAGATCTCTGCGCGCATGGGGAAACGACTGGACTGAAGCAGCGGGGCGGCGACTCGACATCGCCGTCCCGTTCCTGTTCGTGCCGGGCAGCGCGCAGCGTTTCCGCATCAGCAGATGCCCAGCCTGCGGATGCCCGAGCCCTGAACAACTCAGGAACCGCGCCGGTCATCCCGTCTCGGTGCAGCAGGCGCAGACCCCAGGGCTACCGCCCGTTCTCCCCACCCCGCAACGACGACAAGACCAACCGCCCGTATCGCGTGGTCAAAGCCGCAGCCGTCGCCGCCACAGACAGCCCGAGGCCGACGAGAAGGTGGGGCAGGGAGTGGTCGTCCAGCACCTGCAGGATGCCCAGGGCCGTGCCGAGCGGCAGACCCAGGATGGTGAGGACGCCCAGGGCGCCGCTGATCTGCTGGCTTTCCTGGGTCTGCACGAGGCGGCTGTAGTCGGCCGCCTCGGCGAGGATCTCGGCGAAGCGGGCCGGGAGGCGGTGCTGGTGCTGGAAGGCGAGGAGGAGTTCGTTGGCGGGGCCGTGGGCGGTGAGGTGCTGGCGCCAGTAGCCGCTGCGGAACAGGGCGATGCTGCGCTCCAGGGTGGCGACGCGGCGGGCCAGGCGCCGGGGTGAGGTGAACACGTCCGAGAGTTCGTCGGTGAGCTCGTCGATGTGGTCGCGCTGGAGGGAGCCCAGCAGCAGGGCGTCGAGGTAGACGGTACGGGAGTGCAGCGCGCCGAACTCGAAGAAGTCGCCCTCGCCCGTGTCGGGCCGGTGGCCGAGGAAGGCGGCGCCCTGCCGTAGTACCAGGGCGCTCCAGTCCGCGGAGATTCGTACGGCCCCCTTGAGCTCTTCGGCGGCGGTCTCCGGGGCCGGAGGGAAGTCCGCCGAGTTGGAGCGGGAAGCCAGTTGCCACAGCCAGCGGTCGGCCGTGGCGGGCAGGACGCCTTCCGGGCTGTTGCGGAGGGCGGGCGTGTGCCGGTCCGTCGGGGTCAGGAAGGCGATCGTGTACGGGCGGGCGAGGGCGAAGGGTGTGGCGGAGACACGGACGTCGGCGATTCCGGCGAGGAGCGCGGCCGGGTCGAACGGGCCGGTGAGGCCGGTGACCGGGTCGTCATCGGCGGAGGGGCGGCGGCCGGCGAGGGACCGCAGTACCGGCAGGAGCGGTCGTTCCACGGTGAAGTGCAGTACCGCGAGGGCGTGTTCAGGGTCGCGGGCGGTGGCCGCGCGGAGGAGTTCCATGCCGAGCAGGCGCAGCCCGTCGTGCTTGATGTCGAGCGGCAGGTGCCAGCGCCGTGGCCGTCCGGGGGCGCCGTACAGGGCACGGGCGGAGGCCGGGGTGAAGTACGTCGACCTGGTCGGCGCGTCCGTACGACGGCTGCCGAGCTCGAACGGGAACGGGCCCTCCGGCCAGCCGGGAGCGCGGCGGAGCCGGGCGGGCAGGACGACGGTCAGTTCCTGGCGAGCGCCCGTGACGTCGTCGAGCGGTGACACTTCGTTGCCGGTCACCGGTAGTACGCCGCCGGATCCGGCTGGTCAAGGCGGATGTCGACGATGGTCCCGTGACGCGGCGATGTGCCGTCCGGCTTCAACGCGTCTCGCACTTCAGGCCGCCCCACGGTCCCCCTCGCGTGTCACCTGGTCGTGCCGTCACCGGTCACCACGCAGACTATCGCGGGTGCTGGGACGGCAACAGTGCGCAATGCGACGGTGATTGGACCAAGCCTATGTGCCGGGGCGCGGAGCGCGGGCGTACTCAGTGAGGGCGCTCCCTATCGTCGGTCACTGCCCGGTGGTACGCCTTGTTGGCGATGCGCCACCTGCCGTCGGCGTGGACCAGCAGGAAGACGTCGGTGAAGGTGTCCGCGCCGTGCCGGAGGGTCATGGACGCGGTCGCGACGGTGCCGTGGACGTCGATGGTGTCGATGCGGCGGGAGCGAGTCGGTTCATCCGGGGCCGGGTGGCCGGGGAAGAAGGCGCAGTACTCGTCCAGGGGCCATGACACGAAGGCGCCGTCCCGGATGCCCTCGATGTGGGCGGTGGGCAGGAACGCGTCGCGGAAGTGGGTGGGGTCGCCGGTGGCGTGGCCGCGGATGTAGGAACGCAGTGGTTCGAGTACGGCGTCATCCGTGGCGGGGACCGTGGCGGCGACGGCGATGTCGGCCTCGGGGTCGGCAGGGGCGTCGGCCAGGTCGGCGGCGCTGCGCAGGGGGCTGTCCGAGGCGGCGGCCAGCAGTGCCATGTCCTTGGCCAACGCGCCGATCGTGAACTCGGCCGGGGCCGCGGTCGCGGCCGACCGGTCGGCGAGGAACGTGCGCTTGCGGGTGACGAACTTGCCGAGCTGGCCGAGTTCGAGGACGTCCAGCACCTGGGCGCGGGGCAGGCCCAGGGCGTCGGCCTGCCGCAGTGAGTCGCGCAGCGCGAGGACGGCGCCGGCGAGGCTGCTGTTGGCGACCAGCTTGAGCGCGGCGGCGGTGGCGGCGTCGTCGACGTGTCGCACGGTGCCGAGAGCTTGCAGTACCGGTTGGACCCGGTCGAGCGCGTCCTGGTCGGCGGCGGCGATAATCCGCAGGGCGCCGGTGGTGACGGCCGGCACGGAGCCGAGTACGGGTGCGTGGACGTAGGAAGGGCCGAGCTGCCGGGCCAGCGCCGAGGCCTCGGCGGGGGCGATGGTGCTGGTGTTCAGCACGATCGTGTCCGGTCGCAGCGAGTCGCGGACCTGGTCGACGATCTGCCGGCACGCCTGGCCGTCGAACAGCGCCAGGAGCGCGATGTCGGCCTTCGCCACGGCGTCGTTCGGATCGCGGGTCGTCTCGACGGCGCCTGCGGTGCGCCCGGACCGTGTCCAGCCGACGACGTCCCAGTCGTGGTCGGCGAGTCGTGTCGCGATCGCGGAGCCCATGCGTCCCAGGCCGAGGACGGCGATGGTGTGCGGTGTGGTCATGCGTCCGAGCGTGGGGCATCGGGAGGGGTGCGACAAGCGCAGATCCGGCAGGGCTGCTCTGCGAGGTCCGCATATCGGCAGGCATGCTTGTGCCATGGTGCTCACTGCGTGGCGGACGTTTGTGACGGTGTGTCGGCTCGGGTCGCTGTCGGCGGCGGCCGGCGAACTCGGTTACACGCAGTCGGCCGTCTCCCGGCAGATCGCCGGGCTGGAGCGCGAGCTCGGGGTGCTGCTGGTGCAGCGGCATGTGCGGGGCGTGCGCCCGACGCCTGCCGGAGAGGTGTTCCGCCACCACGCCATGGCCGCGCTCGACGAGGCCGACCGGGCCGTTCGTGCCGTACGGGAACTGCGTGACGGTGCGCCGGGCCGGCCGTTGGCCGTCGGGGCGACGCCGTCACTGGCCGCCGGGCTCGTGCCCGTGGCGATCCGCCGCCTGCTGGACACGGCCGGACCCCTCCGGTGGAGCCTGCTGCCCGGACTGAGCCTGGAGCTGCACGACCGGGTGGTCTCCGGCGACCTCGACGTCGCCGTCGTCACCGATGCGCCACCGGGGCTTCCCAACGACCCGCGTCTCGAACGACGGTTCCTGGGGATGGACGAGATGGTCGTCGTGCTGCCCGCCGACCACCCGCGGGCCGGATGCGGCCCGGTGCACATTCGGGAACTGGCCGACCAGACCTGGGTGGAGGACAACGAGGGCTCCGCGGCACTGCTGCGCCAGCACGCCGCCCGCGCCGGAGTGACCGCCCGCATCGACCTCACCGCGACCGATCTGCCCGGCAAGACGGCCCTGGTCGCGACCGGCCACGCCATCGCGCTGATACCCGGAGTGCTGACTCGCGCGCTGCGGACCGACGTCACCACGGTGGCTCTCGTCGATCCACCGACCCGCGGCATCTACGTGATCACACCACGTCGCGCCCCACACCCGTCCGCGGCGTCCTTGCTCGATCAGCTCGTGATGGCCTTCGGCGAACCCGGGCAACGGGAATGAATCGCGTTCCCCTCAGGTGGTTCCGGCAGGGTCGGGCGTCCCGTGGCACTCCCCGTACGTCCGTCCCGATCCACACCAGCAAGCCGCTCCCCGCTGCGGAGGCCACGCCACCGCCCGTCCCCGAGCCGCCAGTGTCGTCGCGTACTGCGGCAGCAGCGTCGCGTCGGACGGGGACGCGCCCTCCGAGGCCGCGAAGGCCTCGTAGGAGGGGACCGTGCCTGTGACGATGCCCAGGTTCGGGGTGCCGGAGGAGGCAAGCTCGCGCAGGGACGCCTCTATCGTCGCCAGGTGGGTCTCGTGGGAGGGGTACTCCGTGGCCAGGGCGGCGTAGGCCGTGAGGAGTTCGGTCAGTTCTGCCGCCGGCCAGTGGAGGACCGCCACCGGGAAGGGGCGGGAGAGGGCGGCGCGGTAGGCGCCCAGTTCGGCGTGGAGGCGGGTGATCTCCGCCTTCAGTTCCGCGGGGTTCTCCGAGCCCAGGGACCAGACCCGTTTCGGGTCGTGGAGTTCGTCCAGGGGGACGGGGGAGGTGTGGAGGGTGTCGGCCAGCATGTCCCAGTCGTCGTGGGCGGCGCCCAGCATGCGGCGTACGCGGTGGCGGCCGAAGAGGAGGGGGCGGGTGGCGTACGGGGGTTCCGTGGCGTTCGTCAGCAGCCGCTCCACTCCCTCCGTGAACGTCTCGTGCGCTGCCTCGAGCTCGTCGTGGGACTCCAGGGACTCCGCGATGATCACCCAGGGGGCCGGGTCGCGGGGGGACGCGGAGCGGATGCCCTCGATGATCGCTCTCGCCTCCGCCTCGTGGTCGTACTCCCAGAGGTTGGAGGCCTTGAGGGCGCGGACCAGGTGGGAGTTCTCCAGGGCGGCGGGGGAGGAGAGCAGGTGGTCGTAGAGGGTGGTCGCGGCGGGGCGGTCGCCGGACAGTTCCAGGTGGGCCGCGGCCCGGAGGAGGAGGGCCTCGGCGTCCTCGGGATACAGATCGGCGGTCCGCCGCAGGCGGGCCGCCTCGGCGGCGTGGTCGACGTTTTCGGCGGGCGTGTCGGGGCGCATGGGGGACACCGTACTGCCGGGCGGTGACATGAGTGAGGCAGGTGCAGGTCAAGTGGCCGGGCGCCCGATCTGCTCGCCGCCGCGTCCCGGGGTGCAGCGAGGCTCGGAGGAGCCGCCCGGGCGCCCTTCGTATAACCTCGGGTCCGAGGCTGTGCGCCGGTGCGGGAGGGGAGTTGACGTGATCCGTAGTCGGGTTGGTCTGCGTCTCTTCGCCGCGCTGCTGCTTCTGCTGCTGCCGGTCGTTCTGCTCGACACCGGTGGTCTCTTCGCGACCGTTGCCGTCGCGCTCGCCGCTACCGCCGCTGCCGGGGCCGCGCTCGTCGTCTGTGCGGTGCTGGCCTCGCGGTGTGTGCCCGCCGTGGCGCCCACTCGGGTGCGTACGGCCATGCGTGACCGGGCCCTTCGTACGGCCTTCCTGCCGCAGCGGGATCCCGATGCCGCGGGTCGGCGCCGGCCCAGGGCGCCCGGGTGCTTCCTTCCGGCGATCGCCGCGTAGGGCACACCACGCACCTCACCTCGTGACCCTGCGCGGGTCGTCATGCCGTCATCACGTCATCCCGTACGTCCGGCACGACGAGACCCCCGGAGGGCTCACCCATGTCCGTTTTCGCCAGTCTGGTCGAGCGGCTCGCCGACCTGCTCCAGCCGCTGTTCCACGCCTCCGCGGCCGCCGCCGCGATCGTTCTGTTCACCGCCCTCGTACGACTGCTCGTCCACCCCCTCTCCCGGGCCGCCGCGCGTGGGCAGAAGGCGCGGGCCGCGTTGCGGCCGAGGGTCGACGAGCTGCGGAGGAAGTACCGGAAGGACCCCGAGAAGCTGCAGAAGGCCGTGCTGGAGCTGCACGCTCGGGAGAAGGTGTCGCCGCTGTCGGGCTGTCTGCCCAGCCTGCTGCAACTGCCCGCCTTCTTCCTGCTCTACCACCTGTTCTCGAGTACGTCGGCGGCCGGCGGTGACGGGCTGCTCAGTCACCGGTTGCTGGCCGCGCCGCTCGACGGGCGGTGGGTCGATGCGCTGGCGCAGGACGGTGTGTTCGGGGCCGCGGGAGCGGTGTATCTGGGGCTGTTCGCGGTTGTGGGCCTGGTGGCCACCTTCAACTTCCTTCAGGCGAGGCGGAGCCTGGTCGACGTGGGTGCCGTCGGCAGGGTCATGCCGTTCATGTCCTTCTTCACGCTCGTCACCGTGGCCGTGGTGCCGCTGGCCGCCGCGCTGTACGTGGTGACCAGTACGGCGTGGAGTGCGGTCGAACGGGTTGCGCTGTATCGGTGAGATCCAGTACGTGAACGGGGTATTGCTGGGTGAACATTTGGGCAGCCGCCGACGGTGGCTTCTGCGATCGCCTGTCGTCACCGGGACTGCTTCTTCAGTCCAGTTCTTCAGTCCAGCGTGATCCTGGCGGCCACCGGCAGGTGGTCGCTGCCGGTGGCGGGCAGGGTGCGGATGTGGGTGACGGACGCCGAGCGGGCCATGACCTGGTCGATCCGGGCCAGGGGGAAGACGTCGGGGAAGCTGAAGGCGAGGCCTCGTTCCGCCACGTTCATCTGTGAGGTCAGCGGGGCCAGGCCGCGGTCGTCGACCGTGCTGTTGAGGTCGCCCAGCAGGACCACCGTTCCCAGCTTCTCGGCGGCGATGGCCGTGCCCAGCAGGCCGGCGCTCTCGTCGCGCCGGGCGGATGCGAGGCCGCTCGCCCGGACGCGGACCGAGGGCAGGTGCGCGACGTACGCCGCGATCTCGCCGTGCGGCGTGTGGACCACGGTCCGCAGCCCGCGGCTCCAGTCCTCCGAGATCCCCCGGGGTTTGATGTCCAGCAGCCGGGTGCCGGTCAGCGGATGCTTCGACCAGAGTCCGACGGTGCCCCGGACCGCGCGGTACGGGTACTGCGGAGCGAGGGTCTTCTCGTAGACCGCCAGCGCCGGGGGCACCAGCTCCTGAAGCGCGATGAGATCGGGCTCGGCGCCGGCCAGGGCGCGGGCCGTGCCCGCCGGGTCGGTGTTCTCGTCGCTGACGTTGTGCTGCACCACGAGCAGGTCGTGCGCGCCGGGCTCCGGTCCGGGCAGGAGCAGTCCGCCGAAGAGGTACGTCCAGGCCGCCACCGGCAGGAGCAGGGCCACCAGCGCGACGGCCGAACGGCGCAGCAGCGCCAGGCCGAGCAGCACCACGACCACCAGGCCGAGCCAGGGCAGGAACGCTTCCAGCAGACTGCCCAGACGGCCCACGGAGTTGGGCACGGCCCGGTGGAACACCAGCAGCCCGGCCGTCAGCACCGCGAGCGCGGCGAGCACCCGCCCCCGCGTCCACCGGGGTGCCGCCGCCTTCGCCGCCGGCGTCGCACCGCTGTCCGCCCGCACCTGCTCCACCGTGGCTCCCCGTCCCCTTGACCTCACGTCCTAAGACGATCTACCAGGTGAATCAGTTTCCGAAGGTCACCCCAGGAGGGAGGCCAGCCTGCGCCATTCCTGCCTCGGCAGGGCTTCCCGTGGGCCGTCGGTGACCACCTGGAGTGCCACGTGGTCCGCGCCCGCCGTGTGGAACGCCTCGATGCGCTCGCGGACGCGGGAGTCCTCGCCCCAGGCGAACAGCGCGTCGATCAGGCGGTCGCTGCCGCCGTCGGTGACGTCGGACTCGGTGAAGCCGAGGCGCAGGAAGTTCTTGGTGTAGTTCGGCAGTTCCAGGTAGGGGGCGAGGTAGGCGCGGGCCACCGTGCGGGCGCGGGCCGGGTCGGTTTCCAGGACGACCTTGAACTCCGGGGCCAGCAGGGCGGCTTCGCCCAGCACCTCGCGGGCCTGCGCGGTGTGGTCCGGCGTGCCCAGGTACGGGATCGCGCCGGCCGCCCGGTCCCGGGACAGCTCCAGCATCTTCGGGCCGAGGGCGGCGAGCACGCGGCGCCCGGCGGGCACGCCGCCCTTGCCGGACCGGTCGAGCTCGTCGAGCTGGTCCAGGTAGCCGACCATCGTCGAGTACGGCTTCCGGTACTGCTCCACGCGCGGGCCGTGGCTCACTCCGAGGCCCAGGACGAAGCGGCCGGGGTGGGCGGCTTCCAGCTCGGTGAACTGCGCCGCGGTGTCGGCGGGCTCCTGCTGCCAGACGCTCTGGATGCTGGTGCCGACGACGATCCGCCGGGTCGCCTCGATCAGCGGGGCGGCGTTGCGGGCGGTGCTGTTGCCGCCCAGCCAGACGGCTCCGTATCCCAGTTCCTCCAACTCGGCGGCAGCCTCGGCGAGTTCGCCGCGCCGGGCCGCGTCCTCCGAGCGGAGCCCGATGCTCCAGATGCCGTACCGGCCGACGGTCTCCTGCAAAGGGCGCGAAGGGTGCAAAGGGCCTGTGGTGTCGCTCATCGGTTCCGATCCCTCCGGACGGGGTGCTGTGCCTTGATCGTCACGCGTACAGCACGTCCCAACCGGAGGGCGTCCCGGGATAATCCCCGGCTTCCCCCGAGAGGACCAACGCTGTTCCGGGGACCGCCCGAGCAGGGGGCCACCCGGCACCGGATGGCCCCCGGAGGGATCATCCTGTCGGCGCGTCGGGTCCCACTCCCGCCCGGTGGGCGTCGAGCGGGGCGGGCGGCTGCTGCACGATCGCGACCGTCGTCTGCGTCATGGCCGCCCCGTTCCTCGGTGTGCGTACAGCTCGGGCCGGCGGTCCGCGTGCACGTCGTTGCGGTCGCTGATGGCCTTGTTCCGCGCCTCGGTGAGGTCGAGCGTCGCGGTGACGACCGCCTCCTCGCCCAGACGCAGCGGAGTGACGGGATAGCCGTCGGCGTCGACGATCACGCTGCCGCCGAGCCAGTCCTGGCCCCGTTCGGTGCCGGTGCGGTCGGCGACCGCGACGAACATCCGGTTCACCGCGGCGTTTGCCTGGACGCGGATGATCTCGCCCGGACGCTCGCCCTCCGGTCGCGGGTACAGCGGCCAGTTCACCGGTCCGCACAGCAGCTCGGCCCCGTCCAGGGCCACCAGCCTCACCCACTCGGGGAACTCGAGGTCGTAGCAGACCAGCATCCCGATACGCCCGTACGGGGTGTCGACCACGGGCGGCCGTACGTCCCCGGGCGTGAAGCCCCAGGTCTTCTCACCGTCCCACAGATGCGCCTTGCGGTACGAGGCGCGCGATCCTGTCTCGTCGACGAGCACGGCCGAGTTGTACGCGCGGCCGTCGGCGCCGAGTTCGGCGAAGCCGCCGACGATGACCAGCCGCAGCCGGGCGGCGAGTTCCTCCCACTCCCTGATCGTCGCGCCGTCCAGTGGCTCGGCCACCGACAGCAGTTCGTCCGCGTCCTCGAAGACGTAGCCGGAGTTGGCCAGCTCGGGCAGAACCACGATGTTCGCGCCCCGCCGGGCCGCCTCCTCGACCGCCTCACGGATCTGCCGCCGGTTCTCCTCGACACGGCCGACACGTGGCGCGATCTGGCAGCTCGCGACCGTGACCGCCGGGCGCGCCTGGGATATGGGTTGCGGCGTCACCGGGCGGTTCCCTCCAGTTCCGCTTCGCTCTCCGCGCGGGCATCGGCCTCCGCATCACGGTCCAGATTCCGTGAGAACAGCAGGTAGAGCACGCCGGAGACGGTCAGACCGATGATGAACGAGAAGTCGGCGCCGCCGAGCGCCTCCGCCACGGGGCCGACGTAGAAGCTCGTCGAGAAGAAGGGGATCATCGCGACGAACCCGGCGATGTACGCGGTGACGCCGCGCCATGCCCAGCGGCCGTAGGCGCCGTTCGGCTTCAGGATCTCGGCGATCGCGTACGTGCCGCGGCGCACGAAGTAGAAGTCGACCAGGTTGACCGCGGTCCACGGCACCAGGAAGTAGAGCATCAGCAGGACGAAGTCGTTGAAGCTGCCGATGTAGTCGTCGGGGATCAGCAGGGCGACGACGATCGATACGGCGCCGACCACGACGAGACCGACGACCCGCAGCCGCACGGTCGGACGCACCTTGCGGAAGCCGTCGATCGCGCTGGTGCCGGTGAGCATCGCGCCGTACGCGTTGACGCCCATGATCGAGACCAGCGCGAGGACCGAGGTGACCACGGCGATCAGGCCGAAGCCGGGGAAGAGCAGGTCGCCGACCTCACGCAGGGCCAGGATCGGGTCGGGGTTCGGCAGATAGCTGGCAAGGATCGCCCCCAGCGACATCAGCCACACCGCGGAGAACGTGGCGCCCGAGTAGACGGCGGTGATCAGCTTGCCCGCGGGCGCGTCGGCCGGGAGGTAGCGCGTGTAGTCGGAGACGTACACCGAGTAGCTGATGTTGTAACCGGCCGCGAGGGAGAACTGCACGAGGAAGGCGTTCAAGTCCCACCCCGCCGTCGTGGCGGGGGCGTCCGCGGGGATCGGGCTGGAGGAGAAGTGCACGATGGCCACGATCGTGAGGATCGCGAAGACGACGATGAGCACATACGTCAGCCAGCGCTGGACGAAGTGGAGCAGGTCGTGCCCGACCACGGCGATGACGATCGATGCCGCGATCAGCACCGGATACCAGAAAAGCTTGCCGTCGGGCAGGAGGAGTCCGATGCCCTGCTCGGCGAGGACCGTGTCGAAGACGAGGAAGCCGACGTAGACGAACACGGTCGCGGCGAACGGCACCGTGGAGCCGCGGCTGCCGAACTGCGCCCGTGACTGGATCATTTGGGGCAGGCCCATGCGCGGCCCCTGGTTGGCGTGGAACGCCATGAAGAAGGTGCCGAAGCCGACGCCGAGGAGGATGGCCAGCACGCTGTAGCCGACGCTGAGGCCCATCGAGGCGCCGACGAAGCCGGCGACCATGGTCGGGAGCACGAAGTTGCCGGTGAACCAGAACGGTCCCTGGTGCCATACCTTGCCGTGGCGCTCGGTGCTGGGCACGTAGTCGATCGAGTGCTGCTCGATCGCGCCTTCGCGGCTCGGCACGGTATCTGAAGCGGACATCGCCTTCGTCCTGTCACTGGGAGGTCGGTCGTCCGGCGGGAACGGAGGGTTTCGACAGAGCCCGCCGGAACCTGGTCCCTCGGATCTGCGACCCTTGAGAGTTACCTATACACAACAAAAAATGTCTATTCGACAATTTTCAGTGCGGGTAGTCTGGCTCCGGGCCACGAACCTGTCAAGAGCCGTCCGTGAGCCGGCCGAACAAGGCGAGGAGTTCATGAAAGCGCTGCATCCGGCGCCCTCCGGCGACCCAGTCCGTGTCGGAGCGCGGCTTCGAGCGTGCCGCAAGGCGCAGGGGCTCACGATCGAACAGGTCGCCGCTGCCACTGGCCTCACCAGGGGGTTCCTCAGCCGCGTCGAGCGCGACGAGACCTCGCCGAGCGTTTCGACCCTCGTGACCCTGTGTCAGGTGCTCTCGCTGCCGGTCGGTTCTCTCTTCGAGGACGCCGACACCGAGGTCGTGCGCCTCACGGAGGCTCCGAAGATCAACATGGGCGGCCACGACGTCATCGACCGCCTGATCACACCGCGCGCGCAGTCGAAGGTCCAGGTCCTGCGCTCGCACCTCGAACCAGGCGCGAACGGCGGCGACGACCTCTACACCATCAACTGCGACGTCGAGGTGCTGCACGTCGTCAGAGGCGAGGTCTCCGTGGAGTTCACGGGGCGCACGCAGACACTGACGGCCGGCGACACCCTCACGTTCTCCGGTCGCGAGCCCCACAACTGGCGCAACTCGGGCCCGTCCCCGGCCGAGGTCCTGTGGACCTTCGTCCCGGCCCCATGGAGCGGCTCCCGTTAGTGTGATGCGCCGGGAATTTCAGCTGTAAGTACCTACGGCCGTGGCCCCGAAAAGGGCGTCCGACTCCTGCCGTGGCGGGGCAGTGAGCAGCGGCACCCGGGGGCACGACCCGGCGGGCGCGCTGTCCGGTGATCGTCGCGATCCGTTCGAAACCCCCGTCGTCATGCGGGACCGTGGCGCGATGGCGCTCGGCCGTGGCGGCGATGAGCAGGTCCGCCATCGACAGCGAACGGTGGAAGCCGCCGGCGAGCGCCTCGCGCTGCACGTCAAGCACACGGTCCCACACGTCGTCAGGGGTGGGGAGCAGTTCGAAGCCGTACGGCAGCAGGCGGAGCCGCTCCCCCGACCGCGTCCTCCGTCGCCATGCGAACGGCCTTGGCCTTTGTCCACGTTCCGTGGATGCGCGTGGCTTCCGCGAGGATCCTGCCATCGGGGCCGATCACGGTCCGGGACATGGCAGGTCCTTTCGCCGACGGAGTGCGATGTCTGCGATGACATCGCTTCGCGTGTGCCGGACGATGCCGAATGCTGGGCCGGAGCTTTCCTTACCCTTGGGTCAGAAACCGCTCCAGCGCCTCGACCACCAGGCGGTGGTCCTCCAGTTGCGGCAGACCGGACACCGTCACCGCGCCGATCACGCCCGCGCCCTCGACGTTGATCGGGAACGAGCCGCCGTGGGCCGCGTAGACGTCCGGGTCCAGGCGGGAGGATGCCTCGAAGGTGGTGCCCTTGGCCCGGAAGCGGGCGCCCACCAGGTAGGAGGCGGAGCCGTAGCGCTCCACCACCCGGCGTTTGCGGGCGATCCAGGCGTCGTTGTCGGGGGTGGAGCCGGGAAGGGCCGCGTGGAAGAGCTGCTGGCCGGCGCGGTGGATGTCGATGGCGACCGGGGCCTGGCGCTCGCGTGCCAGGTTCACCAGCAGCGAGCCCAGCGCCCAGGCGTCGTCGTACGTGAAGTGGGGGAGGACCAGGCGGCGCTCCTGGGCCTCCAGTTCCTCGACGCTCGGGGTGGTCCGGGTGTCGTTGTTCGTCACAGCCGCACCGCCACGCCGTCGCGGGCCGAGCGGTGGGCCGCCTCCAGGACGTCGAGTGCGGCGGCTGCCTCCCGGGCGGTCACCGGGTTCGGGGCGCCCTCGCGCAGGGCGGCGGCCACGGCGGCGTAGTACGCCGGGTAGTCGCCGGGCAGGGTCGGTACGGGGCGGCCGCCGCCGGTCAGCGGGGACTCTCCCGCGCCGATGCGGCCCCACATGGACTCGGGTTCCGTGCCCCAGCCCTCGGGGCCCGGGCGCCTCCCCTCCCGCAGTGCCGCCTCCTGCGGGTCCAGGCCGTACTTCACGTAGCCCGCCTGCGAGCCCAGCACCCGGAAGCGCGGGCCGAGTTGGGCGGCCGTGGCGGAGACGTAGAGGTGGGAGCGGACGCCGTTCGCGTGGGTGATCGCGATGAACGTGTCGTCGTCGGTCTCGGCGCCCGCGCGGCGGATCACCGACTCGGCGTACACCTGGGTGGCCGGGCCGAACAGGACCAGGGCCTGGTCGACCACGTGGCTGCCGAGGTCGTACAGCAGCCCTCCGATCTCCGCCGGGTCGCCGGACTCCCGCCAGCCGCCCTTCGGCTTCGGCCGCCAGCGCTCGAAGCGGGACTCGAACCGCCATACGTCACCCAGCTCGCCCTCGGCTATCAGCTTGCGGAGGGTGAGGAAGTCGTTGTCCCAGCGGCGGTTCTGGAAGACGGACAGGAGCAGACCGCGCTCCTCGGCCAGGGCCGCGAGGTCCCGGGCCTCGGCCGCCGTACCGGCGATCGGCTTGTCCACGACCACCGGCAGGCCCGCCTTCAGGGCGGTCGTGGCGAGCGGGACGTGGGTCTTGTTCGGGGAGGCGACGACGATCAGGTCCAGCTCGCCGGCACGGGCGAACAGCTCGTCGGGGCCGGTGACGGTGCGGACGTCCGGGAACTCCGTCCGGGCCTGCTCCTGACGCTGCGGGTTCGAGGTGACCACCGTGTCGAGGGTCAGGCCCTCGGTCGCGGCGATCAGGGGGGCGTGGAACACGGAGCCGGCGAGACCGTAGCCGACGAGGCCCACGCGGAGGGGAGTACCAGTCATGCCCCCTACTCTCGCAATGCCGTTGGCCAGGTGCACATGCGGGTCCGAAGTGGGGGCGCCGAGGAGGCGGTGAGGCCTCGACGGCGTCGGCGGCCGGGCGTGTGACACGCTGGGGGCATGACGACACCACCGGACGGGCTGCCCGTTTACCGGGTGCTGACCGGTCCTGACGATGCGGCGTTCTGCCACCGTGTGAGCGAGGCCCTGGCGATGGGATACCGGCTGCACGAAGGGCCGTCGGTCACGTTCGACGGAGAACGGGTGATCGTCGCGCAGGCGGTCGTCTGGTCCGGGTGCCGGGAGACCGGGAACTGAGCCCGCGGCTGCGTGCGCACCGGCTGCCCGCAGCGGTGTCGCGGCCGGTCGAGGGCATCCGCCGGCTTCGGTACATGCCGCGCCCACATGGTGGGTCATATGCCATATTGCGGACATGGTCCGACGAAAGGCAGACGAAAGGCATGCCATGAGGTTCGCAGTCATCGGCGGTACCGGGCTGATCGGGTCGCAGGTCGTCAAGGATCTGAACGCCGCCGGGCACGAGGCGGTGCCGCACTCGCACTCCACCGGAGTCGACGTCATCAGCGGCCAGGGCCTGGACGAGGCGGTGGCGGGAGCCGACGTCGTCGTCAACCTGACGAACTCCCCGACCTTCGACGAAGCCTCCCTGGCCTTCTTCCGGACCTCGATGGACAACCTTCTGGCCGCGGCCCGAAGGGGCGGCGTCGGCCACTTCGTCATCCTCTCGATCGTCGGCGCGGACCGGGTGCCGGAGCTGGACTACTACCGGGCCAAGGTGCTCCAGGAGGGCATCCTCGCGGCCGGGCCGATCCCCTACTCGATCGTCCGGGCGACGCAGTTCATGGAGTTCATGGACGCCGTCCTGTCCTGGACCACCGACGGCGACACCGTCCGGCTGCCCGCCACGCCGATCCAGCCGATCGCCTCCAGGGACGTGGCCGAGGCGGTGGCGGAGGTCGCCGCGGGCACCCCGCTGAACGGCATTCGCAACATCGCCGGCCCCGAGGTCTTCCCCCTGGACGAGCTGGGCCGGATCACCCTGTCCCGCAAGGGCGACGACCGCACCGTCGTCACCGACCCCACCGCCGGCATGTTCGCCGTCGTCAAGGGCGACGTCCTCACCGACGAGCACGCTCACCTCGCCCCCACCCGCTACACCGACTGGCTCTCCTGACCCGCTCGCGCCCTTCCAGGCGCGCGGTACGCGGAAAGCCAAGCTCCGGCGCCGTCCGCCGGACCGTTTCGGCAAGATCCGGGCACTGGTTACGCTGGGGCTCACGCACGCCCGCGTACGGCAGGAGACCCGCACATGCCAGACCGCAAGCCCATCGAGTCGTGGCTCACCGACATGGACGGTGTCCTGATCCACGAGGGTGTTCCGATCCCCGGTGCCGACGCCTTCCTGAAGAAGCTGCGGGAGTCCGGCCGGCCGTTCCTGGTGCTCACCAACAACTCGATCTACACCCAGCGCGACCTGCGCGCCCGGCTGGTGCGCATGGGCCTGGACGTGCCGGAGGAGAACATCTGGACCTCCGCCCTGGCCACGGCGCAGTTCCTCGACGACCAGCGGCCCGGCGGCAGCGCGTACGTCATGGGTGAGGCCGGTCTGACCACCGCGCTGCACGACATCGGTTACATCCTGACCGACCACGACCCCGACTTCGTGATCCTCGGGGAGACCCGGACCTACTCGTTCGAGGCCATGACGAAGGCCGTGCGCCTGATCAACGACGGTGCCCGGTTCATCGCCACCAACCCGGACAACGTGGGCCCCTCCGCCGAGGGAGCCCTGCCCGCCACCGGCTCGGTCGCCGCGCTGATCACCGCGGCGACCGGTAAGAAGCCGTACTTCGTCGGCAAGCCCAACCCGCTGATGATGCGTGCCGGGCTGAACGCGCTCGGCGCCCACTCGGAGACCTCCGCCATGATCGGCGACCGCATGGACACCGACGTGCTCGCGGGCCTGGAGGCCGGGATGCGGACGTTCCTGGTCCTGTCCGGTGTCACCCAGCCGAAGGATGTCGACCGCTTCCCGTTCCGGCCGTCCTACGTCGTCGACTCGATCGCGGATCTGGTCGAGCGCGTCTGAGGCCGCCCGGTCACCCGTTCGGAGCAGTGCGGGGCCGGGGCGGATGCGGGGCCGGGCCGTCGGGCGTCTCCTGGTAGGCGGAGGTGTCACGATGGGTCCAGTACGTCTCACGCTTTGTGCGGGACTTCTGGTGGGGGCCCTCCTGGTCCCCACGGCCCGGGCGGCGGAAGGGCAACCCGAGGTCCCTGATGCCGCCCCTGCCGCCGTGGAGGCCCCCGCCCCCGCCGGTCCCGGTGCCGCGCACGCCGTGACCGGGCTGGTCCTCGCGGGTGCCGCCGCGGCGGCCGTCGTCCACCGGAGCCGTAGGACGGACGACCGAGGACGCGATCACCATGCCCGATCCTGACTTCGACCCCGGCATCGGCCGTGCCCCCTCCCGCGGCACCGGCCGTCTCCTCGTCGGCCTGGCCTGGGTCGTGCTGCTGCTCGGACTGTGGCTGTGGGGACATGACCTGGGCGACGTACGGCAGCCGCCGACCGTGCCGGTCACCGGGGACATGGCCGCGGCCGGCCGGCCCGCCGGAACCGGTCCCTGAGCCCCTGCCGTAACAGGTCCCCGACAAGCACCGGCGGAGTGCGTGAGGGCCGCGCCACCCGTGTGTCAGCATGGGGCGTGGCTGAACGCACCAGGGGGGAAGGCATGTACGGCAGCAGGAAAGGGGCTCTCTCGCGCGCCTCTTCGGCGGGGATCCGGGCGTCCACGGTGGTGCTGGGGGCGGCGTTGCTGGCCGCCGGGTGCTCCTCGGGAGGCGACGACGGCAAGGACGAGGGCGCCTCCATCACCCAACAGCCCAAGGAGGCCGACCCGTTCTGGGTCAACCCGGACAGCAGGGCGGCCCGGCAGGTCGCCGCGTACGTCAAGGCCGGCAAGAAGGCCGACGCCGAGCAGATCCGGAAGATCGCCGAGCAGCCGACCGGCGAGTGGATCGGGCCGGAGAACCCCGAGCAGGAGGCCCGCGGCTTCACCGGGGCCGCCGACAAGGCGGGCCGCACCGCGCTGCTCGTCCTCTACAACATCCCGCACCGCGACTGCGGCCAGTACTCGCAGGGCGGCGCCGGTGACGGCGACGCCTACCGGGCCTGGGTGGACGGCGTGGCCAAGGGCATCGGGGACCGCGCGGCCACGGTGATCCTGGAGCCGGACGCCGTGCTGCACCTGGTGGACGGCTGCACCCCGGAGGAGTTCCAGGCCGAGCGCTACGACCTGCTCAAGGGCGCGGTCGAACGGCTCAAGTCCCTGAAGAACACCAAGGTCTACCTGGACGCCGGCAACGCGGGCTGGGGCCATCCCGACCAGATCTTCGAGCCGCTGCGACGGGCGGGCGTGGACCAGGCCGACGGTTTCGCGGTCAACGTCTCCAACTTCTACCCCACGAAGGACTCCATCGCCTACGGCAAGCAGCTGTCCGCCAAGACCGGGAACAAGCACTTCGTCGTCGACACCAGCCGCAACGGCAACGGCCCCTACGACGGCGGCGATCCGGACGAGCGCTGGTGCAACCCGCCCGGCCGGGCGCTGGGCGAGGCACCCACGACCAGGACGGCCGACCCCCTGGTCGACGCCTACCTGTGGGTCAAGCGGCCCGGCGAGTCCGACGGCACCTGCAAGGGCGGGCCCAAGGCGGGCGACTGGTGGGCCGAGTACGCGCTGAAGCTCGCCAAGGCCAGTAAGTAGCAGCGTCCGGAGACGACTCGGGGGCGCCCCCATCAAAGAAGGGCGCCCCCGAGAGCCGTCGGTCTACGGCACCTTCACCCACTGCGCCTTGCTCGGCGTCCCCTGGTCGTCGTCCACGAACAGCATGTACCACCCGGACTGCACCAGGTTCCGGTTCTTCGGCACCTTCACCGTGATCTTGTCACCGGACGTGGTGAAGTCCAGCGCGATCGAGCGCTGGTCGACGTCCGTCACGTGCGTGGATGCGCTCGGGCGGATCAGCCGGACCTTCTTGACCGTGCCGGCGTGCTGCGAGGTGAACGCCCCCGAGGCGCCCCGGGCGATGGTCTGCGGGCCGCCCGACAGGGAGGGCCGCGAGTCCCGGTACAGGTACGGCGGCGTGTAGATCTCGACGCGCTGCTCGAACGTACCGGGCTTGGTGTTGGCCTTGTCGCCGTAGAGCGAGTCGGAGCCGAAGAACATCACCCGGCCGTCCGGCAGCAGGATCGAACCGGCGTGGTAGTTGCGGCCGACCAGCGGGTCGGCGACCCGCTTGAAGGTGCTGGACTTCGGGTCGTAGAGCCGGGCCTGGAGGATGTTGGAGTCGCCGCGGCCCCGGTAGTCCTCCGAGCCGCCGGAGACCAGGACGGAGTCGTCGGGCAGGATCGAGGACTGCGGGTAGCGGGTGCCCTTCTCCAGCGACGGACCGTCCGTGAAGCGCGGGTTCCTGCTCTTCAGGTCGATGATCCGGGTCTTCCTGCTGGCCAGCTTGGACTCGCCGACCCCGCCGCCGCCGATCACCATGAACCGCTCGTCCTGCGCGGGCGGCAGCAGGACCGTGCCGGAGGTCTCCATCATCCTGGCGTCGCTCAGGCCGGGCAGCTTGGTGAACTCGTTGCTGTCCACGTCCCAGACGCCCGGGTCGCGGCCCACGTCGGCCGGGCCGTAGCCCGCGTTGGAGCCCGAGTAGAACAGCTTGCCGTTCTGCAGCGGGAACAGCGCCGGGTAGGTCGGGAACTGACGGATCTTCGGCGTGTACGTCCACTTCTTGGTCTTGGGGTCGAAGATCTCGTTCTTGCCCGGGACCAGCTGGCCGATGTCGTCGAGGCCGGAGACGCTGAGGATCTTGCCGTCGCTCAGGGTGGTGAGCGTCGGGTACCAGCGGGCCTCGTTCATCGGGTCGACCTTGATGTACTTCTCGGCGACCGGGTCGAACTCGTAGGCGTCCCGGATCCCCTGGAAGTCCTTCTTGTCCAGGGCGAGCTTCTGCGCGATGCCGTAGGTGTTGCGGGCGTCGGCGTCGGTCAGGCCCTGGATCCTGTAGTTGTCCTGGGTTCCGGTCTCGTACGTGGCGCCGCTCCTCTGCGCCTCGACGTAGATACGGCCCAGGCCCGGGGTGTTGCCGGTGAACCTGCCGGTGGCGTCGAAGTTCTTCTTGGCGCGCGGCACCAGCACCGGGTCCTTGGAGACGAACGTCCTGCCGTTCTCCTTGCCGGTGAACCTCGTGCCCGCGGGCAGCGTGATCGGCTTGTCCGGGTTCTCGTTGTGGACGATCATCAGGCCGCCGGCCTTGGTGACGTCGCCCTTGAGCTTCTCGTACCGCTTGGTGCCGCCGGCGATCAGGATGTTGCCGTCGGCGAGCTGGGTGTGGCCCGTGCAGAACAGGTCCTCGGGTGTGGGCACCTTCTTGACGGTGCCCTTGACCGGGTCCCAGATACGGGTGTCGAACTGCCGGGCGTCGAAGTTCTTCTTGTTGTTGCCCGAGCCCGCGACCATCAGCACCTTGCCGGTGTGCAGCAGCACGGCGTGGATGGTGTTCTGCCGGTACTCCTCCGGGAACTGGACGATCTCCCAGTGGCCGTTCTCGGCCTTGTACTCGGGCTTGTTGATCTTGTACTGGTGGTAGCGCTCCGTGCCGAAGCGGTAGAGCCACGGCCCGTTCATCCCGGCCAGAGCGACTACCACCACCGCGCCGATCCCGAGCCGTCGGGCGCGGCGGAGGCCGGCCTGGTCCTTCATTCCTTACGTCCCCCAAGTCCACCGAGGGCGATCTGCATGGTGTGCTCGCCCGTCGTTCCGTTCGTCGTTCCGTCCGTCGCGTTGTTCGCCGTGCCGCCCGCCGCGGCCCAGGTGGGGCGCTGCTGTGCGGGGTTCGGCGCGTATCCCGGTGGCACCTCCGCCACGGGGACGGGCATCCCCTGGGCCGGTGTGTGGGCCCGGTGCGCGTGTGCCGGGACCGCGTCCCGCGGCTGGGGCGCGGCGGCCGGGCCCGCGCCCCTCTTCCGCTCCTGCCTCAGCGTCCACCGCCAGGCGAAGATCGGTGCGGCCGTGATGAGCATGGCGAACGTGGCCCAGGTGATCATCGCCGGGTGGGAGTGCCCGAAGACGAAACCGGCGGCGAGCGAACCGCCGAAGACCAGGATGAAGAACCAGTGGATGCGGAACGTGCCGAACAGCGTGTCGGGGCTCGCCGACTCGCCCTTCGGGGTCACCACGAACTTGCTCTTGCGGCGCAGCACGGCGTCCATCAGCGAGCGCGCGTAGATCGGCGCCGACAGCGCCGACATCACCATGCCGGCCACCCCGCCGGAACCCTCCGGTTCGTGCGGGGAGACGTTGTGCCGGCGGTTCCAGATGTACAGGCCGATCTGGAGCGCCGAGGCGTTGCCGTAGAGCATCAGCCACACGGTCGGGTCGATGTTCACGCCCGAGGCGCCCAGGCCCAGGAACAGCGCGCAGCTCAGCGCCGCCAGGATCCAGTTCAGGGCGGACATCGGGTAGAAGATGATCATCATGGTGTAGTTGAAGAGCTTGCTCGGCGGCAGTGTGCCGAAGCCCTTCCAGTACTGCTTGAGGATCGTCTCGTACGTGCCCCGCGACCAGCGCAGCTGCTGGGTGAAGAAGTCCGTCCAGGCGTTCGGGCCCTCGCCGACCGCGAGGACGTCCGGGGTGTAGACCGACTTCCACTTGCGGCCGGTGGCCGGGTTCTTGGCGCGGTGCATCTCGAAGCCGGTGGCCATGTCCTCGGTGATCGAGTCGTACAGGCCGCCGATCTGCTTGATGGCCTTGATCCGTACGGCGTTGGAGGTGCCGACGAACATGGGGGAGCCGTAGCGGTTGCCGGCGCGCTGGATGAGGGCGTGGAAGAGGAACTGCTGCGACTCGGCCGCCTTGGTGACGAACGTGTCGTAGTTGCCGTAGACCTGCGGGCCGATGACGAAGCCGATGTCCGGGTCACGGAAGTAACCCAGCATCCGCTCCAGGTAGTTGGGCAGCGGTACGTGGTCGGTGTCGACGGAGGCGAAGAAGTCGTAGTCGTCGCCGTGCGCCTGGAGCCAGGCGTTGTAGTTGCCGTGCTTGGTCTTGGCGCGGTGCGGGCCCTTGGGCTGGTTCCAGCGCGCGACGCCCTTGCGGCTGAAGTGGTGGACGCCCAGGCGCGCGCAGACCGCCTTCACCTCGGGGTCGTCGCCCTCGTCGAGCAGCCAGACGTGCAGCAGACCCCGGTGGCGCAGCCGTACGGCGGCCTCCAGGGTCTTGGTCACCATCTCCAGGGGTTCCTTGCCGGGCACGAAGGAGGTCAGGAAGGCGACCCTCGTGCCGGTCTCGGGCACCACGGGTATGGGGTCGCGGGCGACCAGGGTGGCGTGCGCGTTGGACAGCACGTTCATGCAGCGGAAGAACTCGATCAGGCCGATCGAGACCAGCATCACCATGTCGAGGGCCGGCAGGAAGTCGTAGGCCGGGTAGTCGCGTTCGGTCCAGTGCTTGGGCTGCAGCAGCCAGACCAGCAGGACCAGCGACAGCAGCGGCGCGGCGGCCAGCATCAGCGCGACCCGGATGCGGTGCGGCTCCTGGGAGATCAGTGAGCGGTACTGCACCTTGTACGGCTTGTCCGGGTCGGGCTGGGTGAGGGGGCCGGCCAGGCGGCTGTAGTGCTCGTAGTCGTATCTCGGCAGGGTCTTCTTGATTCTGCGCAGGGTCCCGGTGTTGCTGCCGCGGTGCCACGGCAGCCGGAGCTGAGTGGTCTGAGAAGGATCAAAATCCTGTCGGGCGCCCTTCGGCGTGGACGTCATGAGTCATCCCCCCACACGCACATGTGCGCGTGTTCGTCGGTTCCTTCGCCTGCTTCGGGTCCCCCTCGACCTTTCGCAGACGTGTGCGTGGTGAGCCGCAGGCACCACGTCGTCCCACCCTATAGACATGGCACCGCGGCCCGCCGGTTGCATGGCTGCCCCCCTCGGCGGCCTTCGACGCATGGGGCCCCTTCTCCCCACGGAACGGGCAACCGGCTGTTACAACCCCCCAACACCCCCCAACGTCCTCAACACCCCCCAACTGCCACTTATCGGCGACAGTTTGGCATACAGGGTTCTACGGCGTTCGGCATGATCGCAAGACGCCCGGCGGGAGCCGGATGCAGCGAGGGCGAGCCCGGTCCGCGTTTCCCGCGGACGTGGCTCGCCCTCGTCACTGTGCGCCGCCAGGGACTCGAACCCCGGACCCGCTGATTAAGAGTCAGCTGCTCTAACCAACTGAGCTAGCGGCGCCTGCTGACCCGTTTACTTTACATGACGCCCGGAGGCGTTCCCGACCATTTGCGTGCGTCGTCCGGACCGTCAATACGCGTATCCGGGCGGCGGTTGTGATAATGATCAAGGAGTATATATCCTGACATATCCATATGGAGCGTGAGGGAGATCGCATGGAGTCTCCGGAATCCGAGGGGTGTGGGGCGGCGGTACCCGCGGACGGCCGGGTGAACCGCGGCGGCCCCCGGCTCATCCGCGACGAGACGACCACCGGGATCCCCGTCCACCTGCTGTTCCGCGACGAACCCGGCCCGGCCCCGGTCAGGCCCGCGGTGGTGGACCCGGTCGAGGACACGGTGACCCGGCTGACCGTGCGCGGCCTGATCGACCTGGACGACTACGAACGCAAGGCCCGGGTGCGGGACCTGACGGTGGCGTTCTGCGCGGGGCGACGGGAGCCGGGCCCGTGATTGGTATGGACATGTTCAACAGTCGGCAATAATCTGGGACTTGGTCTAGACCTGCACAGCTCAGTGAACCTCCCCCACGTTCTCCAGGAGCGGCAGTATGCGCACCAAGGCCAAGTTGTACGCAGCCGTGCTCGGCCTGACGACCGCCGGAGCCTTCGTGCTCTCCACCGGCGGCGCCAGCAGCCACGGCTACACCGACCTCCCCATCAGCCGGCAGAAGCTCTGCGCCAACGGCACCGTTCCCAACTGCGGCGACATCCAGTGGGAGCCGCAGAGCGTCGAGGGCCCCAAGGGCTTCCCGGCGTCCGGGCCCGCCGACGGACGGCTCTGTTCCGGGAACAACACCCGGTTCGGCCAGCTCGACAGCCCCAAGACCCCCTCGGGCGGCGCCTGGCCGACCACCAAGGTCAACGGCGGGCAGAGCTACACCTTCCGCTGGCAGTTCACGGCCATGCACGCCACGACGGACTTCAAGTACTACGTGACCAAGCAGGGCTGGAACCAGAACCGCGCCCTGACCCGCGCCGACCTCAACACGACCCCGTTCCTCACGGTCCCCTACGGCGGCCAGCGCCCGCCGTCCACCCTCAGTCACAGCGGCACCCTGCCGACCGGGCTGAGCGGCCACCACGTGATCCTCGCGGTCTGGACGGTCGCCGACACGGGCAACGCGTTCTACGCCTGCTCGGACGTGACGTTCTGAGCGTCCCTTGAGGCGCCGGGCCGGCCGGCATGGGTAGGTTGCTCCCACGCCGGCCGATCACGGCCGCGCACGGAGTTCGGGGGACCTCATGGAAGCGCTGTTCTACGTCGTGCCGCTGCTCATGATCGGCGCCGCGGTCTTCATGTTGGTCAAGGTCGTCCGCCGTTCCCAGGACATCCGCGACGCCTGGAGCAGCGGACTCACGGCCGAGGCACGGTGCCTGCGGGCGTACACCACGACCAGCGGCGGCGGGGAGACCATGGTGAGCACGACGTTGCACCATGTGTACGAGTTCACCACGCGCGAGGGCCGCAGCGTCCGCTTCGAGGAGAGCAACGGGCCCGCGACGGTCGTCGAGGGTGACATCGTCACCGTGCACTACGCGGCCGAGCGGCCGGAGCGGGCGACGGCCCACGCCCCGGCACGTGGGAAGCTGGCGGCGGAATCGGGGTGCCTGCTGGCCTTCCTCGGCGTGTTCATCGTCGGCTGTGTCATCTTCATGGTCGTCGTCCACGGGTTCTTCTGGATGGCGGACGCCTTCCTGCGGTGAAACGCCCGAAGGGCCCCTCGTGATCACGAGAGGCCCTTCGTCTGTGCGCCGCCAGGGACTCGAACCCCGGACCCGCTGATTAAGAGTCAGCTGCTCTAACCAACTGAGCTAGCGGCGCATGACTCCCGCCGTCCGCTCTCCGCGTCCGGCGACAAGGAAAATACTACCTGGTTCCGAGCGGTGCTTCCGACCACCCCGGCGGGGTGCGGGGACGCACATGCCGCCGGGGGTGGTGCGCCCCCTGGAGACGCGTCCCCTGGAGAACCGCGTCAGAGAACCGCGTCAGAGAACCGCGCTCAGGAACTCCCTGGTGCGCTCGTGGTCCGGGTCGCCGAAGAGCTTCTCCGGCGGGCCGGACTCGATGACCCGGCCCGAGTCGAACATCAGGACCTGGTCGGAGATGTCCCGGGCGAAGTTCATCTCGTGGGTCACGCACAGCATGGTGATGTCGGTGCTGCGGGCGATGTCCCGCAGCAGGTCGAGCACGCCCGCGACCAGCTCCGGGTCCAGCGCCGAGGTCACCTCGTCCAGCAGCAGCACCCGCGGCCGCATCGCCAGCGCCCGCGCGATGGCCACCCGCTGCTGCTGCCCGCCGGAGAGCTGGGTCGGGCGCATGTCGCACTTGTCGGCGAGGCCCACCAGGTCCAGCAGCTCGCGGGCGCGGGCCTCCGCCTCGTCCCTGGACAGGCCGAGGACGGTCACCGGAGCCTCGGTGATGTTGCGCAGGACGGTCATGTTCGGGAACAGGTTGAACTGCTGGAAGACCATCCCGATCTTCTTGCGGACCTCCCGGCACTGCTTCTCCGGCGCCGGGAACAGCTGCTCCCCGTCGACGGTGATCACGCCCTCGTCGGGCTTGGTGAGCGTCATCAGCAGCCTGAGGATCGTCGTCTTGCCGGAGCCGGACGGGCCGATCAGGGTGACGTGCTCGCCGGCGTCCACGGAGAAGTCGAGCCGGTCCAGGACGGTGTTGCCGCCGAAGCGCTTGGTGACCTGCTCCAGACGGATCAGCTCACGGCTGCCGGGACTGCCGGCGGGACTGCCGGCGGGGCTGTCGGCGGGGCTGCCGGCGGGGCTGTCGGCGGGGCTGTCCACGGTGGCGGCCGCGGTCTTCGGGATCGAGGGTTCGGTGTCAGCGGGCAAGGCGTCGCTCCAGGGCTCGCAGAAGAAGGGAGGCGGGGTAGGCGATGAGGACGAAGGCGATGCCGACGGCCACGATCGGCTCGTTCATCTGGAAGGTCCGCGAGCCGAACTGGCGCGCCTGGCCGAGCATCTCCAGCACGCCGATGGTCATCAGCATCGGCGAGTCCTTCAGCATCGCGATGACGTAGTTGCCGAGCGCGGGCGCCACACGGCGCAGCGCCTGCGGCAGGACCACCGCGGTCCAGGTCCGCGAGCGCGGCAGGCTGAGCGCCGTGGCCGCCTCCCACTGACCGGCCGGTACGCCGTCGATGCCGGCGCGGTAGACCTCCGCGGTGTACGTCGAGTAGTGCAGCCCCAGGCCGATCACGCCCGTGGCCAGCGCCGAGAGGGTCAGGCCCCACTCGGGCAGCACGTAGAAGATGAAAAAGAGCTGCACCAGCAGGGGTGTGTTGCGGATGAACTCCGTGACGGCCGTGACCGGCCAGCGCACCGCCTTCAGCGGCGAACGCTGGGCCAGCGCCCAGACCAGGCCGAGGGCGAACGCGATCAGCGCGCCCAGGACCAGGGCCTGCAAGGTCACCAGCACGCCGTGCCGGAAGACGGGCAGGAAGTCGCCCAGCGTGGACCAGTTCCAGTTCACGAGACACCTCCGGTGGCCGACGAGCTGCCGGCGAGGTCCTGCCGCGGGGCCCGGCCGGTCTTCGCGGTCACGGCGGGCTCCGCGGGCGCGAGCCGCCCGACGCTCGCCTTGGCCCTGCGCTCCACCAGCCGCATCCCCCGGGTGAGGAGGAAGGCGAGGACGAAGTACATGACGAGGATCACCGTGTAGACGGGGGCGCTCCGGCCGGTGGCGTTGCGCACCAGCTGGGCCGCGAAGGTGATGTCGCCCACGCCGAGCACGGACACCAGGGCGGTGCCCTTCAGTAGCTCGATCAGCAAGTTGTTGAACGGCGGAACCATCTCCGGCCAGGCCTGCGGCAGTACGATCTTGCGCAGCCGCTGGGCCGGGGTGAAGCCCAGGGCGACACCGGTCTCACGCTGCGCCTGCGGCACGGCGGCCACCGCGCCCCGGACGACTTCCGAGCCGTAGGCGCCGTAGGTGCACCCGAGCGTGAGCACGGCCGCCCACAGGGGGACGAGCTGCCAGCCCAGCGTCATCGGCACCACGAAGAACACCCAGATCATCAGCACCAGTGCCGAGGTGCCCCGGAACAGCTCGAAGTACGCGCCCGACACGAACCGGACGATCCACAGCCGGTGGGTGCGGGCCAGCCCCACGGCGAACGCGACGGCCGCGCCGAGCGCGGCACTGAACACGGTCAGCTGGACCGTGACCCACACACCGTGCAGCAGCAGGCCCCACAGACCCGATGTGATCTCACTCATGCCCGGCACTTCTCCTCGGCCGTGAGCGTCGTCATCTGGTCCTCGGAGAACCCGAAGGGGCGCATGACCTGCAGCAGTTCGCCGCTGCGCTTCATCTTGTGCAGCTCCCGGTTGAAGGCGTCGCGCAGATTCCGCTCGGGCCTGCGGAACGCGAAGCCGCCGACGTCGACGACCGGCTTGCCGTCCACGTACGGCGTGACCTCGTCGGTGGCCTCCGCCCTGGTACTGCGGGTCTGCTCCAGCACGTTGCGCACCGTGACCGCGGTCCCCGCGAAGACGTCGACCCGGCCCTGTTCGACGGCGAGGAGACCGGCCAGCTGGTCGGGCAGGGTGGTGATCTTCTTCACCCCGGCCGCCTTGGCGTAGTCGATCTCCGCGTAGCCGATACCGGTCGCCATCCGCGCCCCGGCGCGGGCGATGTCCTTGTAGTCGTGCAGCTTCATCGGATTGCCCTTGGCCACGATGAAGGCGTCCTTCATCTGGTACTCGGGATCGGCGAAGAGCACTTGTTGGCAGCGGTCCGGATTGATGTACATGCCCGCCGCGACCACGTCGAACTGCAGCGAGTTCAGTCCGAAGATCAGCGAGCCGAACTCGGTGGGGAACGGCTCGACGTGGTCGACGCCGAGTCGCTTGAAGATCCGGGTGGCTATGGCCGGGGCCGACCCCGTCACCTTGCCGTCCTTGCCGATGTAGCCGTAGGGCTGCTCGCCCGCGACGCCCAGGCGCACGCTGCCCCGGGCCCGCAGTTGCTCCAGCAGCTGCCCGCCGTCACCGGTGTCGGCGGTGGCCACCCGGCTGCATCCGCTGCTCGTGCCGATCGCACCGGCCGCGGCCAGGGCGGCGGCGCCCGAGAGCAGGGCGCGGCGGCGCAGGCCGGGTCTGTTCGTACCGGGTGAGCCCTTGTCGTGTGCCTGGAAGGGAACCATGGGCGCGCCGCTACCCGGATCACGGGAGGGTATTCCGGCCGGATTCCACCCCTCCTTCAATCCTTCACAGGCGTAATCCACACCTGATCCCGGCCGGCCGGGTCACGATGTGGGCTGCGCCGCGCCGACGGGGTACCCGAGTCATGGGGCCGTACTGGCCCCCCTACTGTCCGAAGAACAGCAGGAAGGCTGGACATGACCGCACTCGGATTCCTCTACCCGGGTCACTTCGCAGAGGACGACTATCCGCGCATCGAGCAGCTCCTGGGCAGCGACATCCGGCTGGACCTGGTCCACACCGGCCCCGGCGAGGACACGCACCGGGTGGACGCGCTGTACGAGATGGGCTCGCCCGAGCGGCTCGCCCAGGGCATGGAGGGGCTGCGCCTGTCCGGGGCGGAGGCGGTGGTGTGGGCGTGCGCGGGCGGCAGCTTCGTACGCGGCTGGCAGGGCGCGCACGAACAGGTCCGCGAGCTGGCCCGGGCGGCGGGCATGCCGGCCTCCTCCACCTCCTTCGGCTTCGTGCACGCGGCGGCCGAGATCGGCGCGCGCCGGGTCGCTCTCGCGGCGACCTACCCGGAGGACGTCACCGGTCTGTTCGCGGACTTCCTGCGCGCCGGGAAGGTCGAGGTGGCCGCCGCCCGCAGCGCCGGGATCGTCACGACGGCCGAAGTGGCCACCTGGGGCGAGGCGGAGGTCCTGGCCCTGGCGCGGGAGGCGGACGTCCCGGAGGCGGAGGCGGTCCTGCTGCCCGACACCGCCCTGCACACCGTGTCCCACATCCCGGCCCTGGAGAAGGACCTCGGCAAGCCGGTCCTCACGGCGAACCAGGTGAGCGTGTGGGAGGCCCTGCGCCTCACCGACCGCCGCGTCAACGCCCCCGCGCTGGGCGCGCTGTTCACCCGGGAGCCGATCGTCCAGGTGTGAGCCGCCGCGGTTGCGGACCCTGCCGTGGGGGCGTTACCTGGAAGTACCGGCGGTGCAGCGAGAACGCCCGGGCCCACGGCACGGGGCGACCGACCTCGCCTGCGTGTGCGTCCCCGGTAACGGCCCGTCGTCGCCGCCGTCGTCCAGCGTTCGACGCGGAGGTGACCCAGGTGAAAGCCGTCGTCTACGAAAAGCCCTTCAACGTGACGGTGAGGGACGTCGACGATCCGCAGATCCAGCATCCGAACGACGTGATCGTACGCGTCACGTCGACTGCGATCTGTGGATCCGACCTGCACATGTACGAGGGCCGCACGGCCGCCGAGGCGGGCATAGTCTTCGGCCACGAGAACCTCGGCATCATCGAGGAGGTCGGCAACGGCGTGACCTCCCTGTCCCAGGGCGACCGGGTCGTGATGCCGTTCAACGTGGCCTGCGGGTTCTGCAAGAACTGCCTGGCCGGCAAGACCGGGTTCTGCCTCACGGTCAACCCCGGATTCGCCGGCGGAGCCTACGGATACGTGGCGATGGGCCCCTACATGGGCGGCCAGGCGGAGCGGCTGCGGGTGCCCTTCGCCGACTTCAACTGCCTGAAGCTGCCGCCGGGCGACGAGTTCGAGAACGACTTCGTGCTGCTCGCCGACATCTTCCCGACCGGCTACCACGGCTGCGAACTCGCCCAGGTGAAGCCCGGCGAGTCCGTCGTCGTCTTCGGCGCGGGGCCGGTGGGCCTGATGGCCGCCTACTCGGCGCTGCTGCGAGGCGCGGCGAAGGTGTTCGTGGTCGACCGGGTGCCCGAGCGGCTCGCCAAGGCGGAGGAGATCGGGGCCATCCCGATCGACTTCAGCAAGGGTGACCCGACCGAGCAGATCAAGGAACAGACGGACGGAGAGGGCACCGACAAGGGCGTGGACGCCGTCGGCTACCAGGCCCAGTCCCACAAGGACCCCGGCCAGGAAGAGCCCGCCATCGTCCTGAACCAGCTCATCCAGACGGTACGGCCCACCGGCATGCTCGGCGTACCGGGGCTGTACGTGCCCTCCGACCCGGGCGCGCCCAACGAGCAGGCCAAGCACGGCCAGCTGCTGGTCGCCATCGGCAAGATGTTCGAAAAGGGTCTGGCGATGGGCACCGGCCAGTGCAACGTCAAGCAGTACAACCGCCAGCTGCGCGACCTGATCATCGCCGGGCGCGCCAAGCCCAGCTTCGTGGTCTCCAACGAGCTGCCGCTGAGCGACGCGCCTGGCGCGTACCAGAAGTTCGACAAGCGGATCGAGGGCTACACCAAGGTGGTTCTGCACCCGGGCCACGCGCTGGCGGCGTGACGGAGGGATAAGGGGGGCGGCGGGGCTCCGTCCCGGAGCCCATCGGGTTCGGGGCGAGTCCCGCCGCTGTTTCCCCCGGGATCCGGGGCGGAGCACCGCGTCGGCTCCTTCCAAGGGACCGAGACGGGTGGGCGGATGGGAAAAGGAACAAAGGGCAACGGTGCCCTGCTGACGCCGGTCAGGAAAACGAGCGGCGAAAGCAGGAGGCACCGGTGGCAGACGAGATCAGGGGAACGACCCACGGAACCGCCCCCGTCCCCTGTCCGTGCAGTGCATCGTCATCGTAGGCGCGGGCCACACCGCAACCGACGTACTCAAAACCAGCGTCACCCTGGCAGCCCTCACGGAGCCTGCGGCTACGATCAGTGATCGAACATTTGCTCGGCGCTCCATCCTCCAGGGGGGAGATGAAGGGCATCCTTCCCACTACGGCCCGGAGAGCCGCAACCGCACGACTAAGATTGCCTCATCCGATGACGGAGTTGTCGGATCTACCGCCGGACGGGCGGAAAGTGACGTCTGTGGAGGCCCCTGTAAGACCGATCTCCTCGGAGAACGGCAAGGGCCGGTGAAGCAGGAACCCGAGGTGGCACCGTGCAGCGGTGCGGACCGGAATCTCCTGCCCTCGGGCAGGAGAGGACGTCAATGGGTGGCCGAGCACCACTCGATGTCGTGCGCTGTCTCCCTATCGCGGGATGCACGCCGTCTTCCTCGGGCGGCGTGCAGTCCACGCACCGCCCGCCGATCTGGCTGCTCGGCTCCTCCGGGTTCAGCGCCCGCCTCGCCGGCATGCTCGGCCTGCCCTTCGCCTTCGCCCACCACTTCTCCGCGCAGAACACCGTCCCCGCCCTCGACCTGTACCGCGAGTCCTTCCGGCCGAGCGCGGTGCTCGACGCCCCGTACGCCCTCATCGGCGTCGCCGCGCTCGCCACCGACGAGGAGAAGGAGGCCCGCCGCCAGGTGCTGGCCGCCGCGCTGAACATGGTCAGGCTGCGCACCGGCCGCCCCGGCCTCGTGCCCACCCCCGAGGAGGCGGAGGCGTACGAATTCAGCCCGATGGAGCGGGAGTTCGTCACCTCCTGGAACGCCAACGTCGTGCACGGCACCCCCGACGAGGTCCGCGCCGGCCTCGACGACCTGCACAAGCGCACCGGCGCCGACGAATTGATGATCATGAGCAACGCGCACAGCGGCGACATACGCCTGCGCAGCTACGAACTCATCGCGGATGCCTACGAGTTGCCCGGGAACTGAGCGAGGTTCAGCACCGGCCGCCCAGCAGCTCGGAGATACGGTCCGGCGACACCGGCCGGGAGTACAGCCATCCCTGTCCGGTGTCGCAGCCGATCCGGCGCAGTCGGCTGGCCTGGTCGCAGGTCTCCACGCACTCGGCGGTGACGGTGAGCCCCAGCCGGTGGGCGAGCTGGACCATCGCCTCCACGATGACCTCGTCCGCGGGGCTCGGCCGGCCCGCCGTACCGCCTTGCTCCTCGTGCTGGAAGCCCCGTACGAAGGAACCGTCCAGCTTCAGCGCCGACACCGGCAGCCGGCTGAGATAGGCGAGATTGGAGTAGCCGGTGCCGAAGTCGTCGATGGCGATGTGCACGCCCATGTCGCTCAGCGCCCGCAGTGCCTGAAGCGGCCGGCCGGCCGAGCCCATCACCGCCGACTCGGTCAGCTCCAGCTGCAGCAGATGCGGCGCCAGTCCGGTCTCGGCCAGCACCTCGGCCACGTCCGAGACCAGGTCGGAGTCCCAGACCTGGCGGACCGCGACGTTGACGCTGACGAAGATCGGCGGCGCGTCCGGGTGGTCCAGCTGCCAGCGGCGGGCCTGGCGGCAGGCGGTGGCCAGGATCCAGCGGCCGAGCGGCACGATCGAGCCGTCCTCCTCCGCCAGTGCGATGAACCGATTCGGCGTCAGCGTGCCGAACTGCGGGTGCCGCCAGCGCACCAGGGCCTCCACCCCGCGCAGCCGCTCGTCGTCCATGCCGACCAGCGGCTGGTACTCCAGGGTGAACTCACCGCGTTCGACGGCCGCGCGCAGTGAGGAGACGAGCGCCTGGCGGGTCATGCGGTGCGCGTTGCGCTCCGGGTCGAACAGGGTCCAGCGGGCCTTGCCGTCCGCCTTCGCCCAGTACAGCGTCGTATCGGCCGCCTGCATCAGCGCGGTGGCCGACGTACCGGCCGCGTGCCGTTCGACCACGCCGATGGACGCCGACACCGACAGGCGCCGGCCGGAGATCTCGAACGGCGTCTGCAGGGCCGTGAGCACCGACTCCGCCAGCTCCGCGAGCTGTTCGGTGCCGGTCGAGTCCTCCACGAGCAGCGCGAACTCGTCGCCGCCGAGACGGGCCACCAGCGGGGCGCTCGAGCGGCCGTGGCCGGCCTCGTCCGCGCACCGGGTCAGCCGTTCGGCCACGGCCGCGAGCAGCCGGTCGCCGGTCCGGTGGCCGAGGGTGTCGTTGACCGCCTTGAAGCCGTCCAGGTCCAGGTAGCACAGCCCGATCCGGCCGCTCCCGCCGCACTCGTACGACTCCGCCTCCAGCGCGGCCGACAGGCGCTCGAAGAACAGGGTGCGGTTGGGCAGCCGGGTCACCGGGTCGTGGTTCTGCAAGTGCCGCAGCCGGTCCTGGAGTTCGCGCCGGACACTGATGTCGGCGACGGACAGCAGCACGTCCGGGGACTCCGGCGTCAGGGACGCGACGGTGATCTGGACCCACAGGCAGTGGCCGTCGGGGTGTTTCAGGCGGCGGGCGCAGCGCAGCCGGGCCTGCCGGCCGCCCAGCACCTCGCGGTAGGCGTGCCGGGTCCGGGCGTCGGAGGTCAGGTCCACCAGGTCGGCGGCCGCCTGCCCGGCGAACTCCTCGGGACCGCCGCCGAACAGCGCGCCGAAGGTGTCGTTGGCGCTGGACACCAGACCGTCGCGGTCGACGACGGCCATGGCCAGCGGCGCGGCGGAGAAGGCGGAACGGAAGGGGGGCTCCGGGGCGGCGGCGGGCGGACGTTGCGCCATGTCGGTGAATCCGGCGGGAGTGGGCGCGGGTTCCGCCATCGGAGTGAGGCCTGCGGCGGGGAGGGGTTCGCCGGGGCCGCTGCGAGGCGGCGCGGGCGGGGCGGTGGCAACGGCCTGCCGGCCCGCGGCGACCGCGACCGGCCCGGTACTCGGACACGCCGTCATATCACTCTGTGTGATATTCGGCTGGATGGGGTCTGTCGCGGGCGTCGGCCCTTCGGACGTTCCGCTCACCGCTCGCTCCCGCAGTGCACTCGGTCTTCGTATCGGTCTCGTCGGGTGGCCGGCCGGGGGACGAACGGTCCCACGGCCCGTGTCCGCGCAGGAAAGTGCAAGGAAAGTGTGCCGATCATAGATGCCGTCGGCGGACCCCTTCCAGCCACTTGCCGGCCTCACGGAACGACCGGCCCCACTGGCAGATCGTTTCTGCCCACACCTGGACGGGTTCTTCGGCCGACCGATCACTTGTGACGTTCCGTGAGCGGCCCGGGGGTGTTGCTTCCCCGGGCCCCACGCCGGGCCGTCCAGCCGTGAACTCCGGCCTCTCACCCTTCCGGTGCAGGCAAACAGGGCGTACCCCTACAAACTGGCACAAGCTGGGTTCGGTGTCCCGTGAACCGCCCCGGAGGTCCCCGTGCCGCGTCAGCTCCCCCTGAAGGCGCTCAGCCATGACGCCCTCAGGGCGCTCAGCCGGGCGGGAGTGCGCGGGGCGCGCCCCCGGCTGCGCAGCACCGCGGCCGTGGTCACCACCCTGTCGGCGGTCGCCGCCACCTCGATCCTGACCGGGCCGTCCGTCGCCGAACCGTTCGCGACCTCACCCTGCGCCCTGCGACGCACGGACGCGCACCACTCGGAGGGCCTGGACACCTGGAACGCCTCCTACCCGCAGCCCACCCGGCCGCTCGACGCCGTCCTGGTGTTCCTGTCCTTCCCCGACTCGGCCCCGCTCACCACCCCGGCCGAACTCGCCGCCGACCACTTCCCGGCCACCAGCCGGTTCTACGAGCAGGCGTCGTACGGCAGATTCACCCTGCGCCCGCACCCGCTGCGGCACTGGATCCGGATGCCGCGCCCGTCCACGGCGTACGCCATGCACCGGGACTGGAACGCCCGGGAGCGTGCCGCCTACCTGAGCGACGCGCTCGCCGCGGCCGACCCCGAGGTCGACTTCTCGCGCTACGACGTCGTCTACTTCGTCGCCGACCCGGACGCGCCCGGCGTCGACTCGGACGCGACGAAGGTCGTCAACCTGGACATGCCGCTGCAGGCCGACGGCAAGGAGATCCGGCGGGTGGTGACGGTGTTCGAACGGCATCCGCCGGACCGGCTGGTGCTCGCCCACGAGACCGGGCACGTCTTCGACCTGCCCGACCTGTACCACCGGCCGGTGGACGGCAAGGGCGACTGGGACACCTACGTCGGGGACTGGGACCTGATGGGCAGCCAGTTCGCGCTCTCACCGGACCCGTTCGCCTGGCACAAGTGGAAGCTCGGGTGGCTGGACCCGCGCCAGGTGACCTGCGTACGGGGCACGGGGCCGGCCCGGCTGACGCTGGAGCCGGTGGAGGTGGGGCCGGCGGGGGCGACGGGCACGGGGACGGGCGCCGCCGGGTCGCCGCTGTTCGGGCTGGGCAGCGGGACGAAGCTGGCGGTGGTGCGCACCGGGAGCGACAGCGCGCTGGCCATCGAGGCGCGGGCCCAGCTCGGCAACGATGTGACCGGATGCCGGGAGGGGGTGCTGGTGTACAGGGTGCGCAGCACGGCGGAGTCGGGCGACGGCCCCATCCAGGTGATCGACGCCCACCCGCGGAGCGGGGCCTGCGCGGAGACCTCCGTCTACCCGCCGCTCGCCGACGCGCCGATCGACGTCGGCGAGACCTTCACCGTGCCCGGGGACGGGGTCCGCGTGGAGGTGGAGAACCGCACGGCGTCGGGCGCGTACACGGTCAAGATCACACCCGGTTGACTCCCGCGGTGGCCGGAGGGCTGACTCCCGCGGTGGTCGGAGGGCTGACTCCCGCGGTGGTCGGAGGGCTGACTCCCGCGGTGGTCGGAGCAAGGGGGTGTGGGTGGCGAAGCCCCCACAACGCGCGGCGAAGCCGCGCAAAAACAACGATGGCGAGGCCGACCCGCGCTTTCCGCGGACATGCCTCGCCATCGCCATCGTGCGCCGCCAGGGACTCGAACCCCGGACCCGCTGATTAAGAGTCAGCTGCTCTAACCAACTGAGCTAGCGGCGCCTGCTGACGTCGTAGACCTTAGCACCCTGGTCGGCGGGAGGAAAAATCGATATCCGCACGGTCGTCCGGGCCGCCCGCACGGCCGCCCACAGCAGGGCCTCCGGGCCCGGCAGCCAGGGGTGACGGGTGTCCGGGGCGACCAGCCAGCGGGAGTCGGACCGCCCGGGGGAGGCGCCGCCGGCCGGGGGCGGGAGGGTCACCGCGTCACCGTTGCCGTGGCACAGCAACGGTGGGATGCCCTCGCCGCGGCCGGCCGTCCGGCCCCGGGACCCCCACTCCTCCCACTCCAGCAGCGAGGGCAGCCGGTGCGCGGTGCCCGGCGCGGCGAAGAGCAGCATCCGCCCCCGGTGGACGGCCACCGGGCCCGAGCCCGGGCCCTCGTCCCACAGCCGGTCCAGCATCCGGCGGCCGAAGACCGCGGGCGTGTTCACCACGTCGAAGGCGGTGCCGCAGGGCAGGACGACCGGCGCGTCCGGCCGCTCCCGCCAGAGCGCGAGCGTGCTGCGCGGGTACATCCCTGCCGAGGCGAGCCAGGCGGCACCGTCCACGGTGACGCCGGAGGCGTGCAGATGGTCGAAGAACGGTTCGTTCCCTGTGCGGCTCATGGCGGATACATCTACCCGCCGTGAGCGACCGCTTCCACAGGGTTGCGGAAAACCGGGACAAGGAGGAGCGGACGGGAGTATCTTGCGCCCCCGGCATATGCCAGGCCGGGGAGGCGGGCGGGCTAGAGGGGATCGGCCGGGTTGGCGTGCACGCCGCCCTCGGTTCCGCTGAGCAGATCCCGGCCGAACTCCACCATCTTCTTGGCGTAGTCCTCGGTCCACTCCGCCCGCTCGGCGATGTCCGCCGGGGTCAGCCGGTCGAACCGCCGCGGATCGGCGAGCTGCGCCGCCGCGATCGCCTGGAACTCCACCGCCCGGTCGGCCGCCGCGCGGAACGCCTGCGTCAGCTCCGTCGCCCGCGCGAGCAGCGCGCGCGGATCGTCGATCGACTCCAGGTCGAAGAAGTGCTCGGGGTCGGCACTCGCCGCGGCGGGCTCGAAGAGCAGGGGCGCGGGGCGTAGCCGCGGTTCGTTGCGATGCGGCGTTGGCTCCGCCATGTCGTGTCCTCCTCGTACGGTTCGGATGGCACGGCCCTGCGAAGGACCACCCTCCATTGTCTCGCGCGCACGCAAGAGGGCGGAGGGACGAAAGCCCACCCCCGGTCTCTCAAGGCTTCCAGCCCACCCGGTGTTCCCGCAGGTGCGCGAGCACGGCGTGGTTCGCCTCCCAGCCGTCGGGGAACTTCACCGTCACCCCCAGCTGGACCGGCTCCGTCGACGGGTGGTCGTCCAGGAGTTCGCTCACGCCGGCGCGGCAGATCACGATGCAGGCGTGGCGGTGGCGGGAGGCGAGGACGCAGAGGCGGCCGGTTTCCAGGTGGAAGGCGGTGGCGTCGGGGCGGCCGGAGAGGGGGTGGAGGACCACCGTGACGTCGAACTCCCGGCCCTGGAGGCGGTTCGCGGTGTCCACGGTGACGTCGGTGACGTCCAGGTCCGCCAGGGCCGCCCGTACGGCCGCCGCCTGGTCGCGGTGCGCCGTGCCCACGGCGATCCGGTCGGCGGTCAGCGGCGCCGGGTCCGGCGACCGCTCCGAGACGGCCGCGCCGCCCCGCTCCAGCAGCCGCCGTACGACCGCCGCCAGCGCGCGCACCGCCTCCGGGTCCGTGCGCGGGGTGTGCCGCGCGGGCAGCTCCAGCAGACCCCAGCCGGACTGGGCGGCCTCGTCGATCACCCGGTCGGGGGCCGAGCCGTCCGCGGGGACGGCGAAGGTGAGCCGCCGGTCCCCGGCCGCCGTGCCGCTGCGGAACGGCGTGTACGGGTAGAACGCGTCCGAGACCAGCGGCGCCGCCGACGCCGGGAGCCGCCAGGACACCGGCAGCCGGTGCTGGGGCAGCTCGGGGTTGTGCGCCAGCAGGGTCGTCACCGCGGACGCCGACGGATCGTAGGACAGGCCCGCCCACTGCTCGCTGCCGACGATCGAGAACGGGTCCAGCTGGCCCGGGTCGCCCACGAACAGCGCCCGCTCGAACAGCCCGGCCACCGCCAGCAGGGCGTCCGAGCGCATCTGGTACGCCTCGTCGACGATCGCGTGCCGCCACGGCTCGTCGGCCTTCACATGCGCCCACTTCGCGGCGGTCGACAGCACCACGTCCAGACCGGCGAGGTCGGCGGCCTTCGCGGACTTGCGTACGTTCGGCAGGTCGTCGAGCGCCTTGTCGTACGGGTCGGCGTCACTGCTGTGCAGCCGGCCGACGGGCAGCTCGGGGTTCTTCTCCGCCAGCCGCACCACCAGGTCGTCGACCTGTGCGTTGGTCTGCGCGACCACCATGAGCGGCCGTCCGGCGGCGGCCAGCTCCAGCGCGGCGCGGACGACGAGCGTCGACTTGCCCGCGCCGGGCGGGGAGTCGACGACGACACCGCGGTGCGGGCCGTGCAGGGTGTCACGGAGGATCGCGTCGGTGGCGCGCGCGGCCGCCGCCCCCGGGTCGAGGGCGGTCTCGTGGGCGGGGGTGGTCACCGAAAGCTCCATTTGTGTGACATACGGTGGTATCGGGATGTGCTGAGCGAGAGCCAGGCCAGCACAGCGATCTCCAATCTCTGGGGAAACCGGGCTGGTTCCCACCCGGCTGGTGCTGATCGCGGAAGACTCGACTGCTCGCCGAGCGACCGAGCGGCGTGAGCCAGGAATCCCTCTCGTTCACCGAGGGGGAGAGTTCAAAACAGGTCTTCCTCGGTCACGGGGTCGGCCACTTCAGGTACGGCGCCCGCCTCGCCCGGCGGGCCGCCGTGCGTCCACGGGGTCTCCTCCGGGTCGGGCAGCTTCGCGCCGCCGCGCTGCTCGTGCTCGAAGAGCGTGAAGCACACGCGGTCGCCCTTCTCCGGCACGGAACCGGCCGCGGGCTCCTTGCCGCGGCCCATCTTGTCCAGGATCCGGAGCACGATCAGCGTTCCCTCGGTCCCGCCCTCCTCGTGGGCGACGAACTCGGCCGACTGCGGCTTCCCGTCCAGCGAGCGGTACACCCGGGCCCGCTCACCCAGGTGCGGCAGGTCGTCCGTGTGCACGGTGACCAGCGGGCGCGGGCTGGGCCGCCTGCCCTCGCTGTACGCCATGACGACGTCCGTGACCTCGCCCGCGAACGCCTCCCCGGCCAGCCGCCGCCCCGCCATGACCAGCGGGTCGTCCAGTGCCTCCTGGGCCTCCAGGCGGGCCTGCTCACGCTCGCGCGTGGCCAGTTTGTTCGCCGCGGTGACCGCGTCGTCGCGGCGCGGCTGCGGCGGCTCGCCCGCCAGCACGCGGTCGCGGTGGCCGGTGAACGACCAGCGGTCGCGCGTCCACCGCTCCTCGACGTGCGCGCCCTCGGGCAGCGCCCGCAGCAGGTCCAGGCCGTCCCAGACCTTCTCCCAGGTGGGCAGGGCGCACTTCTCGACCAGCGCGCGGATCTCGCGCTCGGCGGCGGTGAGGGCGCCCAGCCGGTCGTCGGCCTGCAGACCGTCCTCGGCGGCGGCGAGGGCCGTACGCGCGCGGTCGTAGCGCTCGATGGCCGGCGCCAGCAGCTTGTTGTCGAACGCCGGGTCGGTCGCCGGGCCCGCCGGCGGGCACTCCAGCTGGCCGTCGGCGCCCCGTGCGAGCTCGGCCCGCAGCGCGGCCCGAGCGCCCGAGGAGCCCTCCGGCGGGGTGATCCACGCCAGCAGCGCCCCCAGGTGCTGGTCCTCCAGGCTGGACTGGCCGGTGGTCCAGTGCCGGGCCAGCAGGTCGGTCAGCGCCGGCAGCAGCGAGGAGCCGGGCACCCGCGCCCGCTCCCCGAAGTGGGTCAGCCACCGCCCGAGCAACGGCACCCTCGGCGGCGCCGGGTGCGGATCTTCCGGATCCTGCTCGGCGGTGCGCCGAAAGCGCATGGAGCGCCCGAGCAGCCGTACGAAGTCGATGCCCGCGCGGCTCGGCACGATCAGCTGGGGCGCGTCCGCGCACAGCTCGACCTCGACCTTGACCCGCTTGCCGCTCTCCGGGTCGGTCTCGGTGCGCTCGGCGGCCTCCACCGTGCCGGCGTAGGAGTCGATGTACGGCAGGACCACGTCGGCCAGCTCGGCGAGGAACGCGAACCTCAGGTCCCGGTCGCGCGGCTGCGGTACGGCCAGCAGCCGGGGCGCGTGCCGGTCCGTGCCGACCAGCGCGCCGAGCGGGGCGCCCGCCTCACCGGCGGTGGTGAGCGGTACGAACACCAGCGGCCGCTCGGACAGGTGCCGGTGCCGGACGGTCGCGGCGGGCTGGGCCTGACCGGCGCGCACCGCCTCGAGCCGGGTGAGGGTGGCGATCAGCGACATGCCGCCTCCCGACCGGCGAGCCCCAGCGCCTCGGCCCGCAGCGCGGCGGCCCTGCGCAGGGCCGCGACCGCCGGGTCGTCCGGGTCGCCCGCCTCGCCGTGGGCCGCCGCCAGCACGTCGTCGACCGTCGACAGACCGCCCAGTTCGGCGCGGACCGAGCGGCCCAGCGCGGTCACCGCGCCCCGCGCGCGGGAGTGCGCCCGGCAGTGGAAGGCCAGCTCGCACGCGGCCAGGCACTCCGGCGCGTACGTCGCCGGGACCGCCTCGACCGCGGCCGTCAGCTCCGCGCGGGGCAGCTCGGGGGAGAAGCACACCCCTTCGGGGAGCGCGTCGGCGATGTCCTGGATGCGGGTCAGCCGCGTCAGCTGCCGGGCGGTCACCGCGCGCTGCTTGCGGACGTCGACGGCGGAGGCGGTGGGCAGGTTGGAGAAGTCCTTGGGGCACACCAGGAGCACCCGGCGCCGCACGCGCGGGGCGGGGTCCAGACGGGCGGCGACGCCCTCCAGCGCCAGCACGTACACCGCCGCCTGCCGGGCCGCCGCGCCCACCTTCGCGGGGTCCGCGGAGCCGTCCAGCATCGGGAAGGACTTGATCTCCACGACCGTCCAGCTGCCGTCCGGGTGCACCACCACCGCGTCCGGCTCCAGGAAGGCGGGCGAGCCGGCCACCTCCAGGGCGAGCATCGGATGGTCCAGCAGTGTCCAGCCGCCCGCCCCGGTGGCCTCGCGCAGCGCCAGCGCCGTACGCGCCGTGCGCCCGTCGGGGCCCTGAGCGGTCAGGTCGGGGACGTGGGCCTCCTGGGGCGGCTCGGCGCCGGGGTCCAGCTCCCGGTGTGCCAGCCGCAGCAGCTCCGCGCCGCCGTCCGCCTTGACCCGCGCCTCGAACGCGTTGCCCCGCATGAAGGCGAACTGGGACTGGCCGAAGGCCGAGGGCGCGCCCAGCGCGTCCGCGAGCGCCGCCTTGTCCACACCCGCGCCGTCCAGGATCGCGCGCCGCCGGCAGCCCGGGTTCGCGGCGAGCGCCGCGAGGGCGCGGGCGTCCAGCGCCCGGGCCGGTACGCCGGGCCCGCGCAGCTCAGCGAGCTTTCCCCAAGCTCTCGACTTCGCCCGAGCAGGAGAGGCCCCAACCCGGAGCGCCGTCCCCTGCTTCGTCAGGGAGGGCATCCGGCGTGGCTCCGGGACCGAACCGTGCATCGCGCTGCCGTGGAATTCGCTCACCCGCCGAAGTCTGGCATCCCTCACTGACAACCGGTGAACTTGCGCCCCCCGAGGGCCCCGTGACGGCCGTGACACGGGCCTCCAGCACCGCCCTGGCCCGGTCCACGCCCCGCGTCACATGCGGCGCGAGCAGCAGCCCGACGCCCATCACGGCCGCGCCCGCGACCGCGTCCAGGAAGTAGTGGTTCGCGGTGCCCATCACCACCAGGGCGGTCACCAGTGGATAGACCACGCCCGCGACTTGCGCCGTACGCGTGCCGCCGTGGCGCCACAGCATCACTCCGCACCACAGGGCCCAGCCCACGTGCAGACTCGGCATGGCCGCGTACTGGTTCGTCATCCCGCCGAGCCCGCGCGGCGCGCTGGCCTCGCCGCCCCACCAGCCGTACGAGCTGTAGTGCGCCATCGTGTCCACGAAGCCGTGTTCCGGGGAGAGCAGGCGGGGCGGGCAGGTGGGCAGCAGGGTGAAGCCGATCAGGCCGATGAAGGTGGAGGTCATCAGCCAGGTCCGGGCCGCCCGGTAGAGCGTGGCGCGCGCTCTGAACAGCCACACCAGGATCGCGGGCGTCACCAGGTAGTGCAGCGACGCGTACCAGAAGTCCGCCGGGACACCGAGCCAGGGCTCGCGCGTGAAAAGGCGGTTGAGGGGGTGCTCGGCGTTCAGGTACAGCAGCTTCTCGACACGGAGGATCGCCAGGCCGTGGTCGACTGCGGTGGAGACGTCCCCGCGGGCCAGCAGGCGGCCCGCCGAGTAGCAGCCGTACACCAGCAGTATCAGCGGCAGTTCGGTCCACCAGCGCAGCCGGGTTCGCGGGGGTGCCTCGGTGCGCGGTGCCGGTGCCTCGGTCTTCGGCATCCGATGCCCCTCCCCCTGTTGTGTCGCTGCGGTGCCCGGTGGTGGGCCGGGTCGTGACACTTTACGGTGTACGCGCCGGTCCCCCCGGGGCAGCCCCCGGCCCTCATAGACGCGGAGATCGCCCCGCGGGTTGCGTGAGTCCGCGGGGACGGTGGCCCGGAGTTGCTGTGGGCGGGTGGGGCTGCTTGCCCGCGCTTGCGGGGTGCTGCTGCGCCCACCCTCCCCCAAGCTCTCGACTCCGCTCGAGCAGGGGGGACCCCCATCGCCCTGGGGGTCCCCTGCTCGAAGAGCTTGGGGGAGGCACGACTGCCCGCAGCTACGACGGCACTACCTCACGCCGGGCGCGGCGACGAGGCATGCCGCTCAAGGAACGCCGACACCTCCGAAGCCCGCCGGTGGGGCAACAGCACCCGCGCCGTCCCCGCCAGCATCGTCTGGACGCGGGACGACTGGACCTGGTCCAGAAGATCCAGCACCCGCATCCCCGCGGCAGCGGCCTCGTCCGGGCGCCCCCCGCGCGCGAGGTCGTCCGCCAGCTCGGCCGTGTACAGCGCGATGTTCCGCGTGAAGTGCGGGTCCTGCAGATGCGCGGCCCGCCGCGCGTGCCGGGCCGCCCGCGGCCAGTCGCCCAGCGTCGACCAGCACTGCGCCTCCAACCCCTCCAGCTCGGCCTCGCCGTAGAAGCTCATCCACTCGGGGTCGGTGTCCGAGGGCCCCCGCTCGTACAGGGCCTGCGCCCGCGTGAGCGCCTGTTCGCAGCCGGTGCGGTCGGCGAGCCCCGCCCAGCCGCCCGCCTCGCGCAGCGCCAGCAGCGACATCAGCCGCGCCGAGCCCAGGCCGCGCCCCACGCGCTGCGCGGCCTGCGCGGCCCGCACCGCCTCCCGCGGCCGTCCCGCGTCCCGCGCGAGGAACGCCGTGTTGCAGAAGGCGTGCGCCTCCAGGGCCGGGTCCCCGGTCATGCGCGCGGTGGCCAGTGCCTCCGCGTAGTGCGAGCGGGCGTCGTCGAAGCGCCCGGAGTCGTGGGCCAGCCAGCCCACCGAGATGGCCAGTTCCCCGGCGCCCGAGTACAGCCGGTCGGCGGTGGTCTGCCGGGTCGTGCCGGCGTCGAGCAGCGCGTAGGCGGCGCGCAGCGGAGCGGCCGCGCGGCGGTAGAGGCCGTCGGCTCCGTGCCGGTCGTCGAGCAACCGGATCCTGCGGACGGCCTCCTCGACGGCGCCGGCGTCGCTCGCACCGGAGCGGCGCGCGGGGCGGTCCGCGGCCGACGCGTCGAGGGCGAGCCCCAGGGGGCCCAGCGAGGCGGCGGCCACCGTGGCGCCCCCGCGGGTCATGAATGCGCGACGCAGCACGTCGCTCTCCTCGTGGTCTTCGTGCGGGTGGTACGGGTCCTGCGGGTGGTCCTGCGGGTCGTGGGACTGGAACGGCCGGTCCGCCTCCCGTGTCTCATACGGGGTGCGGCGTGCCGCGCGTCCGCGGACGGCCGACCGGGGGGCGAACCCCAGGTCGGTGAGCGTCCGGCCGGGGAACATGTGCAGAAACACACGTTCGTAGGCGTAGTTGGGACAGCGGATCTCACCCGCCTCCACCCGGCCGATGTAGCGGGCGTCACAGCTGACCCGCTCACCGATCTCCTGGGCGGCCCGCCGTACCATCGCGGCGAACTCGGCCGGCGAGCGCTGTCCGCGCAGCCGCCGGAAGGCGAGATTCGGCCGTGGTGGCGGGGGGAACTGGGATGAGGTCACCGTCGACGACGTCATGGCCGGGCCCTCTCGTGCGAACCGTCGAACCATGCCGGGCTCGGGGAGAGTTGTCCGAATGGTTCACGTGGCTCCCTGTTTCCGGCGAGCAAGAAAGTACCGGTTGTGTCCGGTCCGCCACGCTGTGGTTGGCTGCAAAACGGATATCTCGCCCGTGATCTGCCATGAAGTGCCATCCTTTGCGGCGGACTTCGGCCGTACCCGTTGACGCACCGCCGCGTTGAATCCCGTGGACCGGGAGCCGCCCGACTCCCGACCCGCTCGTTCACGAGGAGGGTGTTCGCGATGGAGGCCGGGATGGAGACCCCGCAGAGACGCGATCCGTGTACGCAGCCACCGCAGCCACCGCAGCCGCCGCGGTCTTCGCAGCTCCCGTGCGACCTGGTGACGGTGCCGGCCCGGCAGGGGCTGGAGGCGGTCGACATCCTGCGCCGCGGCACGGGGGACGCGGTGGGGCCCGTACTGCACGACGACGAGGACGACACGCTGGGCTTCGTGGTGCCGGCCGGCACGGCCGCGGCCTGGGACGTGCCCGGGAGCACGTGCACGGAGACCGACGGGCAGGGCCTGCGACTCGCCCCGGAGCCGCCCGTGGAGGGCTCGGACTGGCTGGTCCCGCCCGGCGAGGCCGATCTCGCGACCGACCCCGCGGTGCTCCGCCGGGCGCTGGGGGAGGCGGCCCGGATCATCGAGGCGGCGGACAACTGCCGCTGACGCCGGCCGGGCGGACACCCACGGCTCGGCACGCGCGTGCGTGCGACAGTGCACGACTTGCGACAATGGGCACATGGGAAGGTCCAGAAGTCCCCGCCGCGGGCGAGGAGCCGTCGAAGCCGTCGCCGAGCAGGTCGACGGCGGGCTCGCGCAGCTCATCCCCGACCGGGAGCGGGCGCGGGGCTGGACCCTGCTGATCGACGGGGCCCCGCAGTCGTACGTCGACCTCGACGACCAGGAGTACCTCTCCTTCGAGTACCAGCGGAGGCTCGGTCACGTGATCGACCTCGCCGCGCCGGCCGGCAAACCGGTCCACGCCGTGCACCTCGGCGGCGGAGCGCTCACGCTCGCCCGGTACGTCGCCGCCACCCGGCCCCGCTCCACCCAGCAGGTCGTCGAGCGGGACGCGGCTCTGGTCCAACTGGTGCGGCGCGAGCTGCCGTTGGATGCGAACGCCCGCATACGGGTGCGGTCGGCGGACGCCCGCGAGGGGCTCGCCAAGGTGCCGGACGGCTGGGCCGACCTGGTCGTCGCGGACGTGTTCAGCGGCACCCGTACGCCCGCCCACCTCACCTCCACGGAGTTCCTCGACGAGGTCCGCAGGGCCCTGAAGCCGGGCGGGGTCTACGCCGCCAACCTCGCCGACGGCCCGCCGCTGGCCCATCTGCGCGGCCAGATCGCCACCGCCGCCGCCCGGTTCACGCAGCTCGCGCTGGTCGCCGACCCGGCCGTGCTGCGCGGCAAGCGGTTCGGCAACGCCGTGCTCGCCGCCTCCGACCTTCCGCTGCCGGTCGCCGAACTGACCCGCCGGGCCGCCTCCGACCCGCACCCGGGGCGTGTCGAACACGGCCGCGCCCTCACCGACTTCACCGGAGGAGCCGTACCGGTCACGGACACCGCGGCCGTCGCCTCACCGGCCCCGCCGCCCTCCGTCTTCCACTGAACCGGGCGTCCGTCCCTAGTAGTTGCCGATGTCCACGTGCGGTGGTCCGTCGTGCCAGGCGCAGATGACCGACACCCGGTCCGTGTCCGAGGTGAACTCCACGCGGATCCACGTCTCGGTCTTCCACACCTGCATCGACCAGCCCGTGCCCGGAGTCGCGGAGACCAGGTTCGCCGAGGCCTCGTCGAGGTCGAAGACCACCCGGCCGCCCTCGGTGTCGTAGCTCCTGACCTGGCCGGAGGCGGTGGGGGAGGGGGAGGGGGCCGGAGTGTGCGCGGGGGGCGCCGACTTGGAGGGGCTGGGGGCGGTCGGCCGCTTGCCGGGGGTCCGGCTCGGCGTGGGCGACGGGCTCTTGGACGAGGGCGGCCGGTGGGTGGAGGAGGCCTGCGGTCTCGACTCCTGCGTGGTCGCGCCGGCCGCCGTGATGGGCAGGGCGCGCGGCGGGTCGTAGGCCGTGCCCGCCATCACCGTGTGGACGCCCCACCACGACAACGTGACCGCCGCGCCGGTGGCGAGCGACCACGCCAGTACGTGAACGAGTCCTCTGTACATCGCGGCCATCCTGCCTCACCCGTCCCACCGGTGTCGCTCGAACGCGGTCGGGACGAGGTTGTCCACAGGCGGCGGGAGCTCGGCCGAAGTTGTCCACAGGCCCGTATCGGTCGCGTCCGCATGGCGTACGGTGCGGCGCATGGCAAGTGTGCTCGTGGTCGAGGACGACCAGTTCGTACGCTCGGCGCTCATCCGGCACCTGACCGAGGCTACGCACACCGTGCGCAGTGTCGGTACGGCGCTGGAGGCGCTGCGCGAGGTCGCCCATATCCGCTTCGACGTGGTCGTCCTGGACCTCGGACTGCCCGACCTGGACGGCTCCGAGGCCCTGAAGATGCTGCGCGGCATCACCGACGTGCCCGTCATCATCGCCACCGCCCGGGACGACGAGGCGGAGATCGTCCGGCTGCTCAACGCCGGGGCGGACGACTATCTGACCAAGCCGTTCTCGGTCGAGCACCTGTCCGCGCGCATGTCCGCCGTTCTGCGCCGGGCCCGCTCCGGAGCCGGGGAGGCCCCGCCGTCCACCGTGATCCATGTCGGCGGCCTGACCGTCGATCCGCTGCGCCGCCAGGCCGAGTTGGACGGCGTACGGCTGGACCTGACCCGCCGTGAGTTCGACCTGCTCGCCTTCCTCGCCGGGCGGCCCGGTGTGGTCGTGGCGCGCAAGGAGCTGCTGGCCGAGGTGTGGCAGCAGTCCTACGGCGACGATCAGACCATAGACGTCCATCTGTCCTGGCTGCGGCGGAAGCTGGGCGAGACGGCCGCCCGGCCCCGCTATCTGCACACCCTGCGGGGCGTGGGCGTGAAGCTGGAGCCGCCCGGAGCGGAGCCGCCGCGATGAGATGGGCACTGGTCAAGGTCTGCCTGGCGGTCACCACCATGGTCGTGATCGCCTTCGCCGTCCCGCTCGGTCTGGTCATCAAGGAGATGGCCCGCGACCGCGCCTTCTCCAACGCCGAGCGCCAGGCCGCGGCGGTCGCCCCCGCGCTGTCCATCACCACAGAGCGCGAGCAGCTGGAGCGGGTCGTCGCCTCGGCCGGCTCGGACGCACAGATGGCCGTGCACATACCGGCGGCCGACGGCACGGCGGCCGTCGACATCGGCCGCGGCCGGGCCGCCGGCGAGGACATCGCGACCGTACGGAAGATGGGCCGCGCCTCCACCACCGAGGTGGACGGCGGGTCCACGCTGCTCCAGCCGGTCGCGCTGAGCTCCGGCGCCATCGCGGTCGTCGAGGTCTACGTCCCCGAGTCCGAGGTCAGCAACGGCGTCGACACGGCCTGGGCGGTGCTCGCCGGTGTGGGCGCGGCGCTCGTCGTCGGCTCGATCGCCGTCGCCGACCGGCTCGGCGTGCGGATGGTGCAGCCCGCGCAGCGGCTCGTCGAGGGCGCACGCGAGCTGGGGGAGGGCAAGCTGGGCGCCCGGGTGCCCGAGGAGGGGCCGACCGAACTGCGGCTCGCGGCGGTCGCGTTCAACTCCATGGCCGACCAGGTCGTACAACTCCTCGCGAATGAACGCGAGTTGGCGGCCGACTTGTCCCACCGGCTGCGCACGCCGCTGACCGTGCTGCGGCTGAACGCGGCCTCGCTCGGCGACGGGCCGGCCGCCGAGCAGACCAGGGCGGCCGTCGCCCAGCTGGAGCGCGAGGTCGACACCATCATCCGTACCGCCCGTCAGGCCAAGCCGCAGACGGCGGCCGCCGGTCCGGGCGCCGGGTGCGACGCGGCCGAAGTGGTCCGCGAGCGGATGGAGTTCTGGTCGGCGCTCGCCGAGGACGAGGGCCGCAAGTGGCGGGTGGCCGGAGTGGAGCGGCCGGTGCGCATACCCGTGGCCCGCGCCGACCTCGCCGCCGCGCTGGACGCCCTGCTCGGCAACGTCTTCAGGCACACCGCCGAAGGCACGGCCTTCGCGGTCGACGTGCACAACGCCGACGACGCGGTGATCGTGCTCGTCTCCGACGCGGGCCCCGGCATATCCGACCCCGAGGCCGCCATGGCACGCGGCCGTGGCTCCGGCACCGACGGCTCCACGGGGCTCGGCCTGGACATCGTGCGCCGGCTCGCGGAGTCGACCGGCGGCGACGTGAGGATCGGCTCCTCCGTGCTCGGCGGCACGGAGGTGCGCATCTGGATCCAGGTCGACGGCCGCAGGCCGGTGCGCAGGGGCCACCGGGGGACCGTGCGCCGCCGCCGGACGGGCAAACTGGTCTCGACCTTCAGCCGCTCCCGGTCCCTTCCTTGAGCGCACCCTGAGATCCTCGACGCCCGCCCGGATCAAGCGATTTGCCGGATTCCGGATCGCTGGCGTGCTGCCGCACCCCGCACCGCGAACACCGAAGGCGGACACGATGGGCACACACCGGTTCGCCGCCTTCGACTGGCCGACAGGACGCCCACGTTCCACAGACCGCCACCGGGAAACGGGGAACGCGCCCCGGCCGGTTCACCCCCCACCCGGCCGGGGTGCGCTGCTGTACCCATGCGCGCAGGGCGCGGCACACGCCGCCTGTCCCGCGTGCCGCGCCAAGTCAGGCGGCGTCCACCGGCGGCAGCTCCCCGGTGCGGGCCGCACGCCCGTACCAGTGGGCGCTGGACTTGGGGGTCCGGGCGAGGGTGGCGTAGTCGACGTAGACCGCGCCGAACCGCTTGCCGTAGCCGTAGGCCCACTCGAAGTTGTCCATCAGGGACCACAGGTAGTACCCGCGGACGTCCGCGCCGTCCGTGATGGCCCGGCGCACCGCCGCCAGATGGCCGTGCAGATAGGCGATGCGCTCCGGGTCGTGCACGCGGCCGTCGGCGTCCACCTTGTCGTCGTAGGCCGCGCCGTTCTCGGTGACGTACAGCGGCAGCCCCGGCGCCTCCCGGGTGTAGCGCATGATCAGCTCGTGCAGGCCGGTCGGGTCGATCGTCCAGCCCATCTCGGTGCGGTCGCCGGGCGTCTGGTGGAACGTCACGTCGTCCGCGCCCGGCCACGGCGAGTGCGCGCTCGCCCCGTGACCGTCGGCCCGCGGGCCCTGCCGCGGCGCGTCCGCCGCCCCCACCAGCGCCGGCGTGTAGTAGTTGAGCCCGAGCGCGTCCAGCGGCTGGTTGACGACCCGCAGGTCGCCGTCCAGGACGTACGACCAGTCGGTGATCGGCGAGGTCGCCTCCAGCAGCGTGGCCGGGTAGGCCCCGTGCAGCATCGGGCCGTGGAAGACGCCGTTGGCCAGGTCGTCGATCCTGCGTACGGCCGCCAGGTCCGCCGGGTCCTGGGAGACGGGCCGTACCACCGAGGAGTTGAGGCTGACCGCGACCGAGTTGCGGGCCGGCATCGCCGAGCGCAGCGCCTGCGTGCCCAGGCCGTGCGCCAGGTTCAGGTGGTGGGCGGCGCGCAGGGAGGCCAGGGGCTCGGTACGGCCCGGGGCGTGCACGCCGGAGCCGTAGCCGAGGAAGGCGCTGCACCACGGTTCGTTGAGTGTGATCCACTGCTCCACCCGGTCGCCGAGCGCCTCGCCGACGATCTGCGCGTACTCCGCGAAGCGCAGCGCGGTGTCCCGCTCCGGCCAGCCGCCCGCGTCCTCCAGTTCCTGCGGCAGGTCCCAGTGGTAGAGGGTGACCGCCGGCTTGATCCCGTGGGACAGCAGCTCGTCCACCAGGCGGCGGTAGAAGTCCAGGCCCACCTGCACGGCGGGGCCCCGGCCGGTCGGCTGCACGCGCGACCAGGAGACCGAGAAGCGGTAGGCGTTCAGGCCCAGGTCCGCCATCAGGGCCACGTCGTCGCGGTAGCGGTGGTAGTGGTCGACAGCGATGTCACCGGTCTCGCCGCCGGCGGTCTTGCCGGGGGTATGGCTGAAGGTGTCCCAGATCGAGGGCGTACGGCCGTCCTCCCGCACCGCCCCCTCGATCTGGTAGGCGGAGGTCGCGGCGCCCCAGAGGAAAGCGGGCGGAAAGGCCACCGGGGTCACCGGCTGTGCGGACTCAGACATGGAAGCGCTCCCATACATGGTCGTGAAGACCGACGGGTCGGAGGGGGAGGGAAAAGAAGGGGGTGGGCGGAGCCGCGGGCGTCAGCCCTTGACCGCGCCCTGCATGATGCCACCCACGATCTGCTTGCCGAAGACCGCGAAGACCAGCAGCAGCGGCAGCGTGCCCAGCAGTGCGCCCGCCATGATCAGGGACTGGTCGGGGGTGTAGCCGCGGCCCAGACCCGCGAGGGCGACCTGCACGGTCGGGTTGCCGGTCTGGGTCAGCACCAGGAACGGCCACAGGAAGTCGTTCCAGGTCTGTACGAACATCAGCATCCCGAGCACGGCCATGGCGGGCCGCGCGGCGGGGAACACCACGTGCCACACCACACGCCAGCTGCTCGCGCCGTCCACCCGGGCGGCCTCGATGATCTCGTCCGGCAGCGCCTGCAGCAGGTACTGCCGCATGAAGAACACACCGAACGCGCTGACCAGCGACGGCAGGATCACCGCCTGCAGCTGGTCGGTCCAGTCCAGCTTGGCCACCATCATGTACAGCGGGATGATGCTGAGCTGCGGAGGCACCATCATCGTGCCGATCACGATCAGCATCAGGGCACCGCGGCCCCTGAAGCGCAGCTTGGCGAAGGCGAAGCCGGCGATCGTCGACAGGAACACGATGGTCGTCGCGGAGATCCCCGCCACGATCGTGGTGTTGACGAACGCCTTGCCCAGGTTGGCGTCCGTCCAGGCGACCTGGAGGTTGTGCATCAGGTTCGAGCCGAACCAGAAGGGCGGCGGGGTCTGGGCCAGCCGGTTGTTGTCGCGGGAGGCGGCGATCGCCGTCCACACCAGCGGGAACAGCGAGCCGATGGTGAACAGGGCCAGGATCACGTACGCGATCGGGCCGGCGTGCATCTGCCCGCCCGCGCGGGCGGCCTTGGGCCGGCGCGTCCGGCGCGGCTCGGCGGTCGGCGCATCGGGTTTCGTCAGGGTCGTCGTCACGGCCGGTACTCCTTAACTACTGGCGCGCAGCCGGCGCGAGATGACGTAGTTGACGATGCCGATCACGATCAGGATCAGGAACATCGTCCAGGCGATCGCGGAGGCCCGACCCAGGTGCTGGTTCACCCAGCCCTGCTCGTACAGGTACAGGCCGAGGGTCTGGAACTGGTGCTCCGCGCCGCCGGAGGCGCCCTTGTTGGCGTCGAACAGCAGCGCCTCGCCGAAGAGCTGGCTGGCGCCGATGGTCGACACCACGGCGGTGAACAGGATGGTCGGACGCAGCTGCGGCAGGGTGACGTGGAAGAACTGCCGGAACCGGTTGGCGCCGTCCAGGGCCGCCGACTCGTACAGGTCCTGCGGGATGGCCTGCATCGCCGCCAGGTAGATCAGCGCGTTGTAGCCCGTCCAGCGCCAGATGACGATCGTGGAGACGGCGATCTGCGAGGGCCACTTGTCGTTCTGCCAGTCGACGTGGTCGAAGCCGACCGAGTGCAGCACCCAGTTGATCATGCCGTAGTCGCGCCCGAAGAGCAGCACGAAGACCAGCGAGGCGGCGGCGATCGAGGTCGCGTACGGCGCGAGCATCGCGACCCGGTAGAAGGTCGAGGCGCGCAGCTTGTAGTTCAGGATGTGTGCCACGCCCATCGCCATCAGCAGCTGCGGGACCGTGGAGATGATGCCGATGGTCAGGGTGTTCTTCGCCGCGTTCCAGAAGAAGTCGTCGTCGAAGATCCGGGTGTAGTTGCGCAGGCCCGCCCATTCCATGTCGGTCGGCGCGGTCAGCTCCACCGTGTGCAGCGAGGCCCACGCCGTGTAGATCAGCGGGAACAGGCCGAACGCGACGAAGAGCAGGAAGAACGGCGAGACGAACGCGTACGGACTCCACCGCACGTCCCGCTGCCAGCGGCGGGACAGCCGGGCCCGGCGCCGCTGCTCCGCCTGGTCGAGCCCGGCGCCCGCGGCCGGGCGGCCCGGGGCCGCGCCCCCCTCGGCGGGGGGCGCGGCGGTGTCGTGCCGGGTGGCCATACCGGTCACTTCTCCAGGTTGTTGTCGATGGTCTTGGTGGCCGTCTTCCACGCCTCGGCGGGCGACTTGCCCTTCGTCACGAGGATGACGCCGTTGTCCGTCAGGCCCTGCTGGATGATCTGGTCCTTCGGGCCGATCGGCTGGAGCGGGATGGTGTTGGCGGCCTCGGCGAAGATCTTGCCGATGGGCGCGTCACCGGTCATCTCGTTCTTCCCGCCGGTGACCTCGGAGCTGCTGTAGGCGGCCGGCGCGCTCGGGAAGCTGCCCTGGACGGCGAACAGCTTCGCCTGCTGCTCGGGAGCCGTCAGCCAGGTGATGAACTCCGTCGCCTCCTTCACGTGCTTGCCGCTCTTGGGCACGCCCAGGAAGGAGCCGCCCCAGTTGCCGCCCTTGGGCGGCACGGCGACGTCCCACTTGCCGGCCGCGTCCGGCTTCGCCTTGCCCTTGATGGTGCCGAGCATCCAGGGCGGGCAGGAGACGGTGGCGAACTTGCTGTTCGCGATCGTCTGGTCCCAGGCCGGCTGGAACTGGGTCTGCGGCTGGACCAGACCCTTCTCGGCGGCCTTGGAGGTCAGGTCGAAGGCGGCCTTGACGGCGGGGTTCGTCTTGTAGATGACCTCGCCGGAGGAGTCGTAGAACTTCTCCTTCTCGCTGGCGAGGATCGCGTTGATCAGGCCACCGGGGGAGTCCATGAAGTAGGTGCCCGAGGGCGCCTTCTTCTTGTAGTCATCGCCCACCTGGAGGAACTTGTTCCAGTCGCCCGCCCACAGCTTGCCGACCTCTTCGCGGTCGGTGGGCAGTCCGGCCTGCTGGTAGAGGTCCTTGCGGTAGCAGATCGCCATCGGGCCGATGTCGGTGCCGAGGCCGATGACCTGGCCGTCCTTGGTGGCGGCCTGCTCCCACTTCCAGTTCAGCCAGTTGCTCTTGTCCACGCCCGGGGCCTTGGACAGGTCCTCGAACTTGCCCGCCTGGGTGGCGACGACCTCGGCGATGTTGCCGACCTCGATGGCCTGGACGTCCATCAGGCCGCTGTTGGTGGTGAGGTGGTTGACGAGCGCCGGGTAGTAGTTCTCGTTCCGCTCGACGACGTTTTCCTGGATCTTGATGCCGGGGTGCAGCTTCTCGTACTCGGCGTAGAGGCCGGCCTCCTTGAAGCCCATGGTGCCGAAGAGCCCCATCGTGATCGTGGTCTTGCCACTGCCGCCGTCGTTCGGCGAGCCGGCCTTCTCTCCGCTGTCCTTGGAGCAGCCGGCCAGCAGCCCGGCGCCCAGCGACGCGGCTGCCGCCAGGACCACCGCCTTGCGGGAGGTGGAAAATCGTGCTCGCATTGCGTCCTCCTGTTGCCCTGACGTGCCGACCCCCCGGCCAACTGCATGGTTGGGCCCGTTGTGTGCTCGCTGCGGCTCGGGCGGGGAACGTGCGGGTTGTGTATGTGTCAGGTACTGTGGGAGCGCTCCCACAAGTGATGTGTTGAAGAGTTGCGGGTTCGAGCGGGGGTGTCAAGGGTGTGAGCGAGGACAAATTCGTTCAGTTATCGGCCTGTTAACTAACGCGGGAAATCGGGAGGTTGGCCTTCCGGGAGGGAGGGGCCGACCCGTCCGGACGGTCGCGCGAGGCCGCGGGCGGAACCGGAACGACTGCCCCCGGAACCGTCCTCGGGGGCGACCCCGGGGACGACCCCCGTTCAAGGATGACTGTTAGATTCCAGGCCAAAGCGGTTTTGACGGCGGAAGGGCGGAGCCAATGGCAGGCGCAGGCCACGGAGCACGGGGCCGGAGCGGCGGTCGGCCGACCCTCGAAGAGGTCGCCGCACGGGCCGGCGTCGGCCGCGGAACCGTCTCCCGGGTGATCAACGGCTCGCCCCGGGTCAGCGACGCCACCCGCGCCGCGGTGGAGGCGGCGGTCGCCGAACTCGGCTACGTCCCCAACACGGCCGCCCGCGCCCTGGCCGCCAACCGCACGGACGCGATCGCCCTGGTCGTCCCCGAACCGGAGACCCGCTTCTTCGCCGAGCCGTACTTCTCGGACATGTTGCGGGGCGTGGGCGCCGGACTGTCGGACACGGAGATGCAGCTGCTGCTGATCTTCGCCGGCAGCGACCGGAAGCGGCAGCGGCTGGCGCAGTACCTGGCGGCCCACCGGGTGGACGGCGTCCTGCTGGTCTCGGTGCACGCGGACGACCCCCTGCCGGACATGCTGGCCCAGCTGGAGATCCCGGCGGTGATCAGCGGCCCGCGCTCGGCGGGCGAGACCCTGACCTCGGTGGACTCCGACAACTACGGCGGTGCCCGCTCGGCGGTGGAGCACCTGCTGGCCCAGGGCCGCCGCACCATCGCCCACATCACCGGCCACATGGACGTCTACGGCGCCCAGCGCCGCGTGGACGGCTACCGCGACGCGCTGCGGGACGCGGGCCGGGAGGCCGACGAACTCCTGGTTGCTGAGGGTGACTTCACCGAGGAGGGCGGCCGTCGCGCGATGGCCCGTCTGCTCGCCCACCGCCCCGACCTGGACGCCGTCTTCGCCGCCTCGGACGTCACGGCGGCCGGTGCCCGGCAGGTGCTGCGCGAGGCGGGCCGCCGCATCCCCGACGACGTGTCCCTCGTCGGATACGACGACTCCGCCATCGCCCGCCACATGGACCCGCCCCTGACCAGCGTCCGCCAGCCCATAGAGGAGATGGGCCGCGCGATGATCGACCTCCTCCTCGCCGAGATCGCGGACCGCCGCCCGGCCGCGTCCCGGGGCCTGGAACGGCGGCAGGCGGTGCTGCCTACGGAGCTGGTGGTGCGGACGTCGTCGTAGCGGGCGACCCGGTGTGGCGAAAGATCGGCAGTCTGCTGGACTCTCGCTCTCCTTTTGCCGGGCTGTCTCCCGGCAGCGGGTTCCCAGGGTCGTTGTCGTCCCCCGGAGGTCCGGTTCCGCGGACCTCCGAGGACCTTCGAACCCGCACGTGATTCCCTCGGCATTTGGAGGCACCCTGATGCGGTGACGACTGAGGGAACGGCGGCCGGGGCATCGTCCGGGATGCGGCCGTGGCGGTTCGTGGTGTGGTTCGGCACGGTCAGCCTGCTCGCCGACTTCGTCTACGAGGGCGCCCGCTCGGTCACGGGTCCGCTGCTGGCCTCACTGGGAGCGTCCTCCCTGGTCGTCGGGTTCGTCACCGGTGCCGGTGAGGCGGCGGCGCTGGGGCTGCGCCTGGTCTCCGGCCCGCTGGCCGACCGCACCCGCCGCTTCTGGGGCCTGGCGATCGCCGGATACGTCCTCACCGTGGTGTCCGTGCCGCTGCTGGGCGTGGTCGGCACGCTGTGGGCGGCCTGCGCCCTGGTGATCGCCGAGCGGGTCGGCAAGGCGGTGCGCTCCCCGGCGAAGGACACACTCCTCTCGCACGCCACGGCCGCCACCGGGCGCGGCCGCGGTTTCGCCGTGCACGAGGCCTTGGACCAGGTCGGCGCTCTGGTCGGCCCGCTGCTCGTGGCCGGCGTGCTCGCGCTGACCGGGGGCGACTACGGACCGGCGCTCGGCATGCTCGCCGTACCCGGCATCGCGGTGCTCGCACTGCTGGTGTGGCTGCGCTCCCGGGTACCGGACCCGGAGGCCTACGAACGAGACGCGCCGGCCACGTCGTCGGTGCCGCCGGACGCCCCGGGCGGACGTCTCCCGGCGGCGTTCTGGACCTACGCCGCCTTCACGGCGGCCACCACGACCGGGTTCGCCACCTTCGGCGTGCTCTCCTACCACCTGGTCGAGCGGCATCTGCTCGCCGCCGTGTGGGTGCCGGTGCTGTACGCGGCGGCGATGGCCGTGGACGCCGTCGCCGCCCTGGCCACGGGCTGGCTGTACGACCGGCACGGTCCCCGGGTTCTGATCGCCCTGCCCGTGCTGACCGCGGGTGTGGTGGTGCTGGCGTTCACCGACACGCTCGCGGTGGCGGTGACCGGGGCGCTGGTGTGGGGGGCGGCCATGGGCATCCAGGAGTCCACCCTGCGTGCCACGGTCGCGGATCTGGTACCCAGCGGGCGGCGGGCGACCGCGTACGGGCTGTTCGCCGGCGTCGTCGGCGCGGCGAGTCTGGCCGGTGGCGCGCTGACCGGCGGTCTGTACGGCTACTCGATCCCCACGCTGATCACGGTGGTCGTGGCCATCCAGGCCCTTGCCGTGGTGCTGCTGGCCGTCATGCGAACCAAACGGCCCTGACGGCGGGGAGGTTGCCGGACGGCCCAGGCGGCCTCCACTCCGTGGACGTCTGCGGCTGCCCGCCGCGCCGGAGAAGAGCGACGGTTTCGGGATGGGGCCCGTTGACCGTCCACTCCAGGGGAGAGCGGCCCGCGCCGTGATCCTCACGAAGGCCGGTACCGGCGCCGTGCGCCAACAGTTCGCGCACTGCCTCGGATGGTGTCCCGCCAGGTGGTGCAGGGGATCAAGGCGCCGGAATCTGCAGGTGGGGGACGGTTGGCTTCGCCGGATCGAGTGTCCGACCCGTCCCAACGGGACACTTCGCGGGCTGCCGCTTCCCCGGAGATCGCCATGGACCTCGTGCCGGAACGTGAAGGGCTTGATCGCCTGCACCACGTCGTGGGACACGACCCCGCGACGCCCGGCCAGGAGGCACATACCCCTCTGAAAAGGGGGAGCATTCCGGCCTCCAGTGTTCACATGCCGCTCATTTGAGTGCGTGAGTTACATTCACTTGCCGGGTGCTCACCCTTTTCAGCAGGGTGGGTGTCATGAGCCCCCGGAAGATCGCGCCCCGCCGGGTGGTGTCCCCTACGAGCAGCAGCAGTTCCACGCCCTGATGACCGAGAACGGGGTCCTGTCCGTGCCACCGAAGGAGGCGGCCGAGATGGCCGCACACCTCCGGGCGGCCGTTGCCGCCCGGGGCGTCCTTCGCATGCCGGGGGAGCCCCGCGGCGTGTGACCATGCCGGTCGAGGAGGGCCTTGCCGTTGGGCGGAGGCGCGGCCGTCTCTGATCATCGGTGTGTGAAGACAAACGATCAAGCGGCGGCCGCAGGTCGCAGCGTGGACCCTGCCCGCTGGCAGGAGGCGTTCGAGGAACTGATGGGGCAGATGGGCCTTGGGGCGAGCCCCGTGGTCCAGGCGCGCCACGATGACTTGGGCTTCCCCCGGTCACTGGGCCGGCTCGCTGACCAGCTCGGCCCAGACCTGTTTGCCCCAACGGAACAGGTCGGTTCCCCAGCGTTCGGCGAGGGCGTCGACCAGGAGGAGCCCACGGCCGCTGGTGAGCAGGTCGTCGCCCGGCTTGGTCATCTCCGGCAGAACGTGGGCCTTGTCGACCACGCCGGTCCTCACGAACTGCTCGCTCGGCCGGGAGACGACGATCCGGATCACGCGGCTGTCGGTGTGCTTGACCGCATTGGCCACCAGTTCCGAGACGAGCAGTATCGCGGTGTCCGTCAGCTCCTCCAGGTGCCATGCGGCCAGGGCCGTCCGTACGAGCTTGCGGGCGACCTCGGCGCTCGCCTCGAGACCCGGACGGTCCGGAACCGGCTGACTGGAAAGACCCGTTGGCCTCATCCGCGTCAGCGGGAAGCATCGGAGGCAGTATTCCTGTGCGGGGCCGAAGAGCTGGGCTTCCGCCCGCCTGCGGCAAGACGCCCCACCAGCGAACCGGAGTCTCCCGTGAGGCGCAGGAACTCCCTCACCGCCACCACCGGTACAGCCGCCGCCGTCGTGGTGCCCATCGCGGACTCGCGACCGACCTCTGTCGGCACCTCCGACGTGATCCGTCTCCGCAGCGGCCTGGACGCCCTGGTGGCGCTGGACGCCGCCCGAGGCGGTCATGAGGACCTGGAACACGCGGATCTCGCCCCGTACGCCAAGACCCGCGCGGTGAGGGGGCTTGCCGGCCGGGTACGAGAAGTCGCCGCCGCGAAGTCCTGAAGCGGAGACTGACGGGGAAGCTGCCGACACCCCGAAGGCACGACTCCGTCTGTCTTCGGGGCGTTGGCCGAGCGCACGTTTTCGTGTCGAGGCAGTGGATGGCTGACATCGGAGCGCCGGCCGAGAGTTCTCTTCACGCCCTGCCGGGAGGCGTGGGCCCATCATCGGGTCCGGGGCGGAGTCTGCTCACTGGGGCTGGTTTCCGTGTTTGCGGCTGGGGAGGGGGGCGTGCTTGGTGCGGAGCATCTCCAGGGCCCCGATGAGCCGGCTCCGGGTCTCCGCCGGATCGATCACGCTGTCCACGAGACCGCGTTCGGCCGCGTAGTACGGGTGCATCAGCTCCGCGCGGTACTCCTTGACCAGGCGCGCGCGGGTCGCCTCCGGGTCCGGCGCGTTCGCGATCTCACGCCGGAAGACGACGTTCGCCGCTCCCTCGGCCCCCATCACAGCGATCTCGTTGCTGGGCCAGGCCAGGGACACGTCCGTGCCGATGGACCGGGAGTCCATGACGATGTAGGCCCCGCCGTACGCCTTGCGCAGGATCAGCTGGACACGCGGCACCGTGGCGTTGCAGTAGGCGTAGAGCAGCTTGGCGCCGTGGCGGATGATGCCGCCGTGCTCCTGGTCCACGCCGGGCAGGAAACCGGGGACGTCGACGAGGGTGACCAGTGGGATGTTGAACGAGTCGCAGGTCTGGACGAAGCGGGCGGCTTTTTCCGACGCATGGATGTCCAGCACCCCCGCGTACGAGGCGGGCTGGTTGGCGACGATGCCGACCACCTGGCCGTCCAGGCGCGACAGGGCGCAGACGATGTTGGTCGCCCAGGCCTCCTGGATCTCGAAGAAGTCGCCGTCGTCGACGATCTCCGCGATCACCGGCCGCATGTCGTACGCCCGGCCGGGGTCTGCCGGGACCAGGTCGAGCAGCGCCTCGGTGCGGCGGTCCGCCGGGTCGGTGGCGGGCTCCGCCGGGGGAAGCTCGCGGTTGTTGGACGGCAGCAGTGACAACAGGTAGCGAACGTCCTCGAGGCAGGACTCCTCGTCGTCGTACGCGAAGTGGGCCACGCCGGAGACCGATGCGTGGGTGTCGGCGCCGCCGAGCGCGTCGTGCGAGATGACCTCGCCGGTCACCGCCTGCACCACGTCGGGCCCGGTGATGAACATCTGCGCGCTGCCACGGACCATGAAGACGAAGTCGGTCAGCGCCGGGGAGTAGGCGGCGCCGCCGGCGCACGGCCCCAGGATCACGCTGATCTGCGGGAGGACCCCGGAGTTGCGGACGTTGCGGGAGAAGATGCCGCCGTAGCCGGCGAGCGCGGTGACGCCCTCCTGGATCCTGGCTCCGGCACCGTCGCACAGGCCGACGACCGGGGCACCGGCGGCCTCCGCCAGGTCCATCAGCTTGTGGATCTTCTCCGCGTGGGCCTCCCCCAGGGCACCGCCGAAGATCCGGAAATCGTGAGCGTACGCGAACACGGTGCGGCCGTAGACCCGTCCCCAGCCGGTGACGACGCCGTCCGTGTGCGGACGGCGGTCCTCCAGGCCGAAGCCGGTGGCCCGGTGCCGCCGCAGCTCTTCGATCTCGGTGAACGTACCGTCGTCGAAGAGCAGCGAGACGCGCTCGCGCGCGGTCAGCTTCCCCTTGGCGTGCTGCGCCTCGGTCGCCCGCTCGCTCGGGCCGCGGCGCACGCTTTCGTGCAGCTCGGCGAGCTCGGCGGCACGGTCACGCAGGTGGCCGCCCCCGACAGCCGCCGGTATCGGCGGCTCCTTCTCGACAACGCTCATGGACGCCAGCGTGCGCGAGCCCGCTCAAGGCAGGCTCAACGGTCTCTGTACGAAGGGGTGGAGAGCGGCTCGACCCGGGCCGTCCAGCCTTGGCCCATGACTCACCTTCAACGGCGCTCCGTCGTCCTGATGTTCCCGGGCACGGGGGCGCAGCACGCGCGGATGGCGGCCGGGCTCCATGGGCACGAGCCGGTCTTCACAGAGGCGGTCGACACGGTCCTGGCCCTGCTCGGCCCGGAGGGCGAGGCCATACGGTCCGACTGGCTGGCCGACGAGCCGGCCGAGCCGCTGGACGCCGACACGCGCTCCGCACCCCTGCTGTTCGCCGTGAACTACGCCATGGGACGTCTGGTCGAGAGCTGGGGCGTCCGCCCGGACGCCTATCTCGGGCACAGCATGGGCGAGTTCACCGCGACCGTGCTCGCCGGGGTGTTCGGGCTGGAGGACGCGGTCGGGCTGCTGTGGGAGCGCGTCCTGCTGCAGCGTGACACCCCGGCGGGCGGGATGCTCGCGGTGGCGGCGGCCCCTGAGGAGCTGACCGGATACCTGCGGGACGGTGTGGTGGTGGGCGCGGTGAACGCTCCACGGCACACGGTGCTCTCCGGCCCGGAGGAGCCGCTGCGCGCGGTGGCGCGGAGGCTGGCGGCCGACGGCAGGACCTGCAGACGGCTCGCGACGCGGAGTCCGTACCACAGCCCGGCGCTGGCGCCCGTCGTGGACCGGACCGAGGCGCTGATCCGCGGCTTGCGTCCGTGCCCGCCGCGTGTCCCGGTCTACTCCGCCTACACCGCGCGGCCGCTCGGCCCGGAGGAAACGGCCGACCCCGCGTTCTGGGCGGTGCAGCCGACGGCTCCGGTGATGTTCTGGCAGACGCTGGAGCGGGTGTTGCGGGACGACGACCGGCTGCTGGTCGAGGCGGGCCCGTCGCAGACCCTCGCGGTGCTGGCCCGGGGGCACGAGGCCGTGCGTGCGGGCCGCAGCGCGGTGGTCACCACGCTGCCTCCTCGGGCCCGGGGGCCCGAGGAGGACCGGCGGAGCGTGCGCGCGGCGCGCGAGCGGCTGCTGGCGGAGGCGGGGCGGGACCCCCGGGAACCCGTAGGGCCCCAGGAGTCCCCGAAGTCCCAGGAGTCCCGGAACTCCCCGAAGTCCCAGGAGTCCCGGAACTCCCCGGAGCCCCGGGACGGTCACTCCGGAAGGTTGCCGGTGGAGCTGCCCGCCTCGTAGGGGGTGCTCACGCCGTCGTAGGCCAGGTGCAGCACCATTCCGTCGCGGGCGTGGTCGAGGTTGTGGCAGTGGTCCATCCACAGGCCGGGGTTGTCGGCCGTGAACGCGACCTCGTACCGCTCGCCCGGCGCCACGTTCAGCGTGTCGGTCCACCACGGACTGCCTGTCGCCCGCTCGCCGTTCCTGGAGAGGACGAGCATGCGGTGGCCGTGCAGATGCATCGGATGGTCGTCGAGGCTCCGGTTGACGAAGGTGGTGCGCACCCGGTCCCCCTCCCGTACGAGCAGGGCGGGGATGTCGGGATGGACGGCGTTGTTGACGGTCCACAGCACCATCGGGCTGCCGTCGAAGAACCCGAAGCTGTTGCCGAGCACGAGGCGGAAGTCCCGGTCGTACGCCGTGCCGTGGCCGAAGGGCGTGCCGGCGCGGGAACCGTAGTGCAGCGGGTCGAACAGCGGGCCGGTGACGGCGGCCGGGGGCTTCGCGGCGCCGGTGGGGTCCAGCAGCAGCGACGCCGTTTCCGTCCTGCCCTCTCCGTACGCCCCGTCCTCGCCGCAGCCCTCGAAACCGCCGTTCGCGCCCACGGCGTTGGCGTCGCCGACCACGGTCAGCTGCACGGGTCCGGCCGGCTGACGGAAGGTGACGTCGTACCGGCCGCCGCCCGCGACGCGCAGCCGCCGTCCCTCGACGTCCGTGGGGCCGGACACGTCGTTGCCGTCGATCGCGACGACCTTGAAGGCGGTACCGGCGACCGAGTAGGTACGGGGGCAGTTGTCGGCGTTGACCAGGCGCAGCCGGACCGATGTTCCGGCGGGCACCTTCTCGCGCCGCGCCCGGGTGTCGTCGCCGAACGCGGTGCGCATCGGGCCGCCGAGTCGCCCGTTCCGGCCGCTGAGCGCGCCGCCTCCGCCTCCCCGCGGCGGTCCGGCGGTCCGGCCGTTCGCGCCGTCGACGGACCAGGCGTGCGCGACGACGGTCCGGTCCAGGCCCGCCGGCCGCGCGCCGGGCTCCTCCACGATCAGCGCGCCGAACAGGCCGCGTGCCACCGCCGTACTGGACTGCTGGTGCGAGTGGTACCAGAAGGTGCCCGCACGGTCCGGCCGGAAGCGGTACACATGGCGTTCGCCCGGCCGTACGGCGTCCTGCGTGACACCGGCCACGCCGTCCTCGGCATTGGACACGTCCACGCCGTGCCAGTGCACCGTGACGCCGTCCTCGACGTTCTGGTTGACCAGGACCACCTCCACCAATTCACCCTTGCGTACCCGGAGTTCAGGGCCGGGGAGCTGTCCGTTGAAGGCGAGGGCCGCCACCGTCTCGCCCGAGGCGAGGCGCAGGGTGCGCTCGGTCGCGGTGAGAGTGAAGCGCCGGTCCGGTTCGCCGGTCCGTGGCCCCGTGAGGGTGGTGAGATCGCGTGCGGGTGCCTGTCCGGCCGCCGGGCCGCCGCCCGCGTCGTACGCGTGCAGGTGGTGGGAGCCGTCCGTCCGGCCCGGCAGCCGGCTCTGCTGGGCCATGAACGTGCAGCCGCCGACGGACAGCACGGCGGCGCAGGTCACCACGGCGGTGGAGCGCAACAGGCGCCTGGCCCGGGTGGGCGGCCGCCAGCCGGGGGAGTCCATGGCGGTCCGGCGTGACTGCTGGCGCAGGAGCAGCGCGCCCGAGGCCACGGCCAGCACCGCCACCTCCAGCACGAGCAGGCCCGCGTACGGCGGGGCGGGCGGATGCAGCGTGAGCAGCGCACCGGCGAGGACGGCGACGAAGCAGGCCCGGACCGGGACGACCAGCCGGGGCCGAGCGGCCGCGCGGCGCAGCGCGGTCTCCTCCGCGTCCGCGTCCGTGCGTACCGAGTGATCCGCGTCTGTGCGTACCGGGTCGTCCGCGTCTGTGCGCACCGGGTCGTCCGCCCCCGTGCGGGCCAGCCGCCAGTAGGCGGGCACCGCGAGCGCCACGACCGCGACGGCGGCCGACGCCGGCGGCACGGCCGCGAACAGCACGAAGTCGTCGGCCGCCCACCACCCCGCGGCCCCGGCGAGCGCGAGGGCGAGGGCGACCCGCAGCGCGAGCACCAGCAGGCAGACACACAGCAGGACCAGGCCGAGCCGGGCCCTGCGCCGGATCGAGCGGGCTGTGCCGCGGAACGCCAGGAGCCGCGCGCCGCGTGCCGCGAAGCCCCAGAAGACGGCTGCCAGCACGGCCCACAGCACGTTCTGTTCATAGAGGTTCTCCACCATGCGGTCAGCGTGGCGCGCGTCCGTCGAGCCTCCCTCGAGGCGGCTCGACCATGCTCGCCCCGGCCGTGGCAGCCGCCCGGCCGAGGTGAGCGGCAGAAAGGGCCACATGATGGGGGAAAGGCGTTGTGCGCTGGTCACGGGCGGGTCGCGGGGCATCGGCCGCGCGATCGCGGTCCGGCTGGCACAGGAGGGCCATGACATCGCGTTCTGCTCCCGGTCCGCCGACGAGGCGGCCCTGGAGACGGTCCGTCTCGTCGAGGAGGCCGGGGCCGCCGTCCACCACGCCGTCTGTGACGTCACCGACGCCGAATCCGTCCGCCGGTTCACCGGCGAGGCGGAGGAGAAGCTGGGCCCGCCGTATGCGGTCGTCAACTCCGCCGGTGTGCTGCGGGACCGCCCGATGGCGCTGATGTCGGCACGGGACTGGACCGCCGTGGTCGGCACCAGTCTGGACGGGACCTTCAACGTCAGCCGCGCGGTGCTGCGCGGTCTGATCACCCGCAGGGCCGGCGCGATCGTGAACGTGTCGTCGGTCATCGGTGTGTACGGCAACCCGGGGCAGACCAACTACGCGACCGCCAAGGCGGGGCTGAACGGCCTCACCCGCGCGCTCGCGAAGGAGGTCGCGCCCTACGGGGTGCGGGTCAACGCGGTGGCGCCCGGGTTCATCGAGACCGACATGCTGGACGGCATGACGGCCAAAGCCCGCGAGGCCGCCGTGGGGAAGGTCGCCATGGGCCGCTTCGGCACCGCGGAGTCCGTCGCCGCGCTGGTCGCGTTCCTGCTGTCCGACGCCGCCGACTACATCACGGGCCAAGTGGTGCAGATCGACGGCGGGATATCGCTGTGAGGGGGCGGCGATGACCTCGGACGGCGTGGCACCCACCACCGCCGCCCCGGCCCAGGACGGCGGTCCCGCCCGGCCGGTGCGGGCGATGTTCCGCGAGCGCTGGTTCAGCACGCTCTTCATGACGGACATGTGGGAGCGGTTCAGCTTCTACGGCATGCAGGCCCTGCTGTTCCTCTACGCGACGGCGCCCGCCGCGGAGGGCGGCCTCGGGCTGTCCGACGGCACGGCGGGGGCACTGTTCGGGCTCTACATCTCGGCGTCGTTCCTGGCCGCCATGCCCGGTGGCTGGCTCGGCGACCGGGTGCTGGGCACCCACCGGGCGATGCTGAGCGGGGCCCTTGTCATCGCGGCCGGCCACGCCTGCATGGCCGTACCCGCGCACACCACCTTCTATCTCGGCCTGCTGCTGGTCGCGTGCGGCACGGGGTTGCTCAAACCCAACCTGCCCGTGATGTTCGACCAGATGAACCCGGGCGCCGACAGCTCGCAGCGCCAGGCGGCCTTCTCCCTCTTCTACATGAGCATCCAGGTCAGTGCCCTGCTCGGCCCCCTGGTCACCGGGGCACTGGGCGAGCGCGTCGACTGGCATCTGGGGTTCGGTGCCGCGGCGGTCGGCATGGTCTTCGGCGTACTGCAGTACCTGCACGGCGCGCCGTCGCTGCGCGGCGCCCGGACGGGGCCCAGCCGTCCGCTGCCGCCCGCCGCGCTGCGCCGGCTGGTCCGCGGTGCCTGGGCGGCACTGGCCGGCGCGGTGCTGCTCGTCGCCGGGGTCGCGGCGACGGGCGGGCTGCCGCTGCGCCCCGTCCTCGCGGTCTGCGGACTTGCCGCGCTCCTCGCGCCTGTCTGGTACTTCCGGCGGCTGCTGCGCGGCCGGGACGTCGACGAGGCGGAACGGGCCCGGATCCGCGCCTTCCGGCGGATCTTCGTGCCGTCGGTGCTGTTCTGGGCGATGTACAGCCAGCTCGGCTCGGTCTTCAGCCTGTTCGCCCGGGAGCACACGGACCGGGACATCGCGGGGTTCACGGTTCCCGCCAGCTGGTTCCAGTCCGCCCACCCGCTGTTCCTGCTGCTGCTCGCCCCGCTGTTCGCCTGGCTGTGGCTGCGGATCGGCGCCGGGGCCGGTGTCGTACGGAAGTTCTCCGCGGGCCTGCTGTGCGCGGCGGGCGGCTTCGCCGTCCTCGCGGCCGGCGCCTGGTTCGCGGGCGACGGGGACGCACGCGTGTCCGCCCTCTGGCTGCTCACCGCGTTCCTCTGCATGACGTGCGGCGAGCTGGTCTTCGGCCCGGTCGGACTGAGCACCACCGCGGAGTCGACGCCAAAGGGCCACAACAGCCGGATGATGGGCCTGTTCTACCTGGGCGCGGCACTCGGCGGCGGCGTGGGAGGCCAGTTGTCGCACCTCGTGGGCGTCCTGCCGCTGTGGACCTACCTGGCGGGTTTCGCCGCTGCCGCCGTCGTCATGGCCGCTCTCCTGTCCCACAGAACGACTCAAATCTGACGTCGAGTTTGTCTGGACACCGGCTCAAGCCGCCGCGTACAGCCTGGATCCCACCCGGTCCGACCGCTCCGGACACGACCCGAAGGAGTCCCCATGGCTCATCGCACGCTCATCGTCGCCCGGATGAACCACGACGACGCGGACAAGGTGGCCGCGCTGTTCGCCGAGTCCGACGCGACCGACCTGCCGCACATGATCGGCGTTCAGCGGCGCACGCTGTTCCGCTTCCACGGCCTGTACTTCCACCTCGTGGAGGCCGAGGAGGGCATCAACGACAGTCTCTACAAGGCCCGCAGCCACCCGCTCTACCAGGACATCAACACCCGGCTCCAGCAGTACATGACGCCGTACGACCCGTCGTGGCGCGAACCCAAGGACTCCATGGCCGAGCCCTTCTACAGCTGGACGCCCTGATCCCCCACCGCCGCACCCGTCCCGGCTCCCGGGACTTCAGTCCCCACTCCCCACCTGTGGAGAACCTGATGCAGACCACCGACCTGACCAAGGTCGCCATCGACGACGTGCCGCCCAACCGCAAGCGGGGCGGCGATCTGCGTGTCCTGCTCAGCCCGAAGACCTGTGGAGCGACCTCGGGGTTCATGGGCGTCGGCACGCTGGAGCCCGGCGAGTTCGTCTCCGAGCACTACCACCCGTACTCCGAGGAGTTCTTCCACACCATCCGCGGCCGGATCCTGCTGCGCGTCGAAGGGCAGGAGCTGACGCTGGAGCCCGGCGAGTCCTTCATGGTCCCCATCGGCGTCCGGCACCGTATCGAGAACCCCTACGACGAGCAGGCCTTCGTCGCCTTCTTCCTCAGCCCGCTCGCCCCGCGCCCGGATCTCGGCCACGTCGACTGCGAGCCGCTGCCCGGCGAGGGCACCCTGCCGGAAGTGGGGGGCGCGGGATGACCCGCCGCGCGGTGATCACCGGCATCGGTGTCGTGGCTCCGGGCCGGCCGGGCCGGGAGGCGTTCTGGGAGATGATCGTCAAGGGCCGTACGGCCACCCGGCGCATCACCCTCTTCGACCCGGCGCCGTTCCGCAGCCGCATCGGCGCGGAGTGCGACTTCGACCCCGAACAGGCCGGACTGTCCTTCCAGGAGATCCGGCGCACCGACCGGGCGGGCCAGTTCGCGCTGGTCGCCGCCCGGGAGGCGATGGCCGACAGCGGCCTGGACACCGACGCGGAGGACCCGCACCGGATCGGCGTGAGCGTCGGCAACGGTGTCGGCAACGCCATCTCCATGGAACAGGAGTACCGCACGGTCAGCGACAACGGCCGTGAGTGGCTTGTCGATCCGTCCTACATGACGCCGCACCTGTACTCGTACGTGATGTCCAGTTCGCTGGCGTCCGAGGTGGCCTGGGCCGTCGCCGCCGAGGGCCCGGCGACCGTGGTCAGCTCCGGCTGCTGCGCGGGCATCGACGCGGTCGGGTACGCCGTGGACCTGATCCGCGAGGGCTCTGCCGACGTGATGGTGGCCGGGGCCACGGACGCGCCGATCTACCCGATCACGGTGTCCTGCTTCGACACCCTGCGCGCCTCCTCCACCAGCAACGACGACCCGGAACACGCGTGCCGCCCGTTCGACCGGCGGCGCAACGGCCTGGTCCTCGGCGAGGGCTCCGCGGTGTTCGTGGTCGAGGAGCTGGAGCACGCCCGCCGCCGCGGCGCCCGGATCTACTGCGAAGTGGCCGGCTACGCGGCGCGCGCCAACGGCTACCACATGACGGGCCTGCGTCCCGACGGCCGGGAGATGGGCGAGGCGATCACCGCCGCGCTCGACGAGGCCCGGATCAACCCCGACGAGATCGACTACGCCAACGCCCACGGCTCCGGCACCAAGCAGAACGACCGGCACGAGACCGCCGCGTACAAGCGCAGCCTCGGCGAGCACGCGTACGACATTCCGGTCAGTTCGATCAAGTCGATGGTCGGGCATTCGCTCGGCTCGATCGGTTCGATCGAGATCGCGGCCAGCGCGCTGGCCATCGACCGGGGCACCGTGCCGCCGACCGCCAACTACGAGGAACCCGACCCCGAGTGCGATCTGGACTACGTGCCGGGCTCCGCACGCGAGGCGGAACTGGACGTCGTCCTCAGCGTGGGCAGCGGCTTCGGCGGATTCCAGAGCGCCGTGGTGCTCACTTCGCCGAGGAGGATCGCATGAACGCGCCCGTCATCACGGGGGTGGGCGTGGTCGCCCCCAACGGCCTGGACCGCGAGGCGTGGTGGCAGGCGACCCTGGACGGAAAGTCGGGCCTCGGCCGGATCACCCGGTTCGATCCGGCCCCCTACCCGGTGCAGGTCGCGGGCGAGGCCGTCGGCTTCGACCCGGCGGACCACGCGCCGCAGCGGCTGGTCAGCGAGACCGACGCCATGACGCAGTACGCCTTCGCCGCGACCAACGAGGCCCTGGCCGACGCGGCCGTGGACACGGACTCCCTCGCCGACCTGGACATGGCGGTCATCACCGCCAACTCCTCCGGCGGCGTCGAATTCGGCCAGCGCGAGCTGCAGAAGCTGTACACGGAGGGCCCGCAGGCCGTGGGCGCGTACATGTCCATCGCCTGGTTCTACGCGGCGACGACCGGTCAGCTGTCCATCCGGCACGGCATGCGCGGTCCCTGCGGTGTGCTCTGCTCGGAGCAGGCCGGAGGCCTGGACGCGCTGGGCCAGTCCCGACGGGTGCTCGCCAAGGGCACGCGGCTGGTGGTGTCCGGCGGCACGGACGCCTCGCTGTCCCCGTACGGGCTGGTCTGCCAGATGGCGAACGGCAGGGTCAGCGAGGAGCCGCGGCCCGACCGCGCGTACGTGCCCTTCGACGACGAGGCGAGCGGCTACGTGCCCGGTGAGGGCGGCGCGATCCTCGTGCTGGAGAGCCGGGACGACGCACGGACCCGGGGCGCGGAGCGGATCTACGCCGAACTCGCGGGCTACGCGGCGACCTTCGATCCGCGTCCGGGCTCCGGCCGGCCGCCCGGGCTCGGCCGTGCGGCCGAACTCGCCCTGGCGGACGCCGGGACGGCGGCGTCGGACATCGACGTGGTCTTCGCCGACGGCTACGGTGTCGCGGAGCTCGACCGGCAGGAGGCCGAAGCCATCACCGGGATCTTCGGCGCCCACGCGGTCCCGGTCACGGTCCCCAAGACCATGACGGGCCGACTCTACGCGGGTGGCGCCGCGCTCGACGCGGCGGCCGCGGCTCTGGCGCTGCGCGACCAGGTGATCCCGCCGTCGGTCAACTCCCGGCCGTCCGCGGCGCACCGCCTCGACCTGGTCACGGAGCAGCCACGCGAGGCCCGCCTGCGAACCGCGCTGGTCCTGGCCCGCGGCTACGGCGGCTTCAACGCGGCCGCGGTCCTGCGCACGGCGTGAGCCCCGCGGCGCTTCCGCACCCCCGGGCAGACCCACGGACCCGCACCCGGCAGACCGTGGGCCTGCCCCGGGGCAGACCCGCGGGACTGTCCCGGGCAGCCCGCGGGCCCCGTCCGCGCACGGGCCGCGCGGCCCGCCCCCGGCAGGACCGCCGGCTCCACAGACCCCGCCGGCCGCTGTCCCGGTCCCTGATCCGCTGCCGGCCGGCCCTCGCGGTCCGGCAGCCACGGCCCGCACCACCGTCCGGCGACCGACCCCGACACACGACGCACGACACACCATGCAGGAGGAACAGATGAGCAGCCCCATGACCTTCGAGGACCTCAAGGCCATCGTGAGCCGCTGCACCGGCGAGCTCGACGGACTGGACCTCACCGAGGCGGACCTCGGCACCTCCTTCACCGAGATCGGCTACGACTCCCTCGCGGTGCTGGAGATCGCCAGCCAGATCCAGCGGGAGTACGGCCTGCAGATCCCGGACGAGGCCATCGAGACCATGGACTCCCCGAAGGCCGTGATCGACTACGTCAACACCAGCCTCGCGGCGGCCTGATATGGCACTCACCGACAACAGCATCGTCGTCGACGCACCCATGGAACTGGTGTGGGAGATGACCAACGACGTCGCGTCCTGGCCGGAGCTCTTCTCCGAGTACGCCAAGGCCGAGATCCTCGAGCGGGACGGCGACACCGTCCGCTTCCGGCTCACGCTCCACCCCGACGAGGACGGCAACGTCTGGAGCTGGGTCTCCGAGCGCACCCCCGACCCCGCCACCCGTACCGTGCGGGCGCGGCGGATCGAGACCGGCCCGTTCGAGTTCATGAACCTCCACTGGACCTACACCGGGACCGACGACGGCGTGGAGATGCGCTGGCGGCAGGAGTTCGAGGTCCGGCCGGGTCTGCCGTTCGGGAACGAGGAGATGGCCGAGCGGCTGAACACCAACACCCGCCGGGAGATGGCCCGGATCAAGGGACTGGTGGAGAAGGCCGCCGCGGAGCGCGCGGCGGCGGGCCGATGAAACCCGGGCTGCGGGTGCTGCTGCGGATCCGGATCGCGCCGGGGCACGAGGCGGAGTTCGAGGAACTGTGGCGCACCCACGCCGAGACCGTCCGCCGGTTCCCGGACAACCACGGACAGCAGCTGCTGCGGCGGAGCGGGGAGAGCGGCCACTACACCGTGCTGACCGACTGGACCGACGAGCCGTCCTTCCGGGCCTTCGAGCGCAGCGCCGAGCAGCAGGCGTATCTCCAGCGGCTCTGGCCCCTGCGGGCGGACGGCGAGATGCAGCTGCTCGAACCACTCCACGAACTGTCACCGGCCGCCACGGCCGGAACCGAGGGATCCAGGAGGAACGCATGAGTTCGCGGCAGGAACAGGTCACCGAGCTGATCGAGCTGGTCGAGACGACGCCCCCGAAGGAGCTGGAGGCCGCCGTGGCCCGGCGCGAGGGCGGTCTGGACGGCGCGCTGACGCTGATATTCGACCTGCTCGTCTCCGAGTTCAACCCCGAGAAGGCGAAGGGACAGAAGGGCGTCTTCCAGTTCGACATCGCCTCCGGAGAGGGGCAGAAGCTCCACTACGTGCACGTCGAGGCCGGCACCTGCCGGACCGACAAGGGCCTGCACGAGTCCCCCGACATCACCATCGGGATCAAGTTCCCCGACATGCTGGCCATGGGCGTCGGCAAGCTGCCCGGGGCCAAGGCGTTCCTCACCGGGAAGCTGAAGCTGCGGGGCAGCCCGCTCATGGGCACCAAGCTGGGCGAGTGGTTCGACCACCCCGAGGTGTGACGCCCGAGGTGTGACGACGGGTGGGACAGCGTGAAACCGCCGCCGTGGCCCCGGGCACGGCGGCGGTTTCGTCGTTCGGTCGTGCGGCTCCAGCCGTGCGGATGCGGCAGGCCGGGCGGGGTCAGTCCACGCCCAGCACCGACATGTGGGCGATCGACAGCATGGCCTGCTCGTGGACGAGGGCCAGATAGGCGTCCGGGTGGGAGGGCCACTCGGTGCTTCGCAGGTACGGCTCCAGCCACCGCTCGGCGTCCTCGCCGAAGCAGCGGTCCGTCAGAAAGCCGACGACGTCGTACGGGTGGCCGTCGTACTGCACGACCCGGACCAGGGTGTCCTCGTGCAGGAACAGCGCCGTACGGACGATCGTCGGATGCCGGTCGCTGAGCGGCAGCGACGCCTTGCGGTTCCCGGTCGCGCGGGCGGCGGTCAGTTCCGCCCCCGCGCCCGGGCGCAGCGGATACCGCACGGCGACGGTGCCGGCCGCGGGCCGCTCATCGGGACTGTGCTGCTCCAGCACGGTCATCAGGCTGCGGTGGAAGTGCTCCCGGAAGCCCTCCGGCGTCTCGGTGTCACGCGGTTCGGCGAGATAGGGCAGGATCGCCCGTTCGGCCTCGTGGACGCCCCGCTGCACCGACATGTGCCGGGCGATGTGGGCGGCGCCGACCCCGTCGTGGTGGATCACCCTGACCAGGGTGTCTCCCTGGACGAAGAGACCGGTTCCGAGCAGCATTCCGATGGTCTCGCCCGAAGCGGCCTTGATGACGGGCGAGTCGACCCGGGTGAAGTTGTGGGGCGAGAAGACCTCGGCGAGTACGTCCTCGTGGCCGGGACGGACACGGTATTTGATCGCGTCCAGTGGCATGGCGGTTCCTCCTCTTGCAGGGCTTCAGCGGGTGGTGAGCACCGCGACGGTGACGATGAGCAGGGCGAACGAGGCCAGCGCCGTGCGCAGCCGGTGCCAGGCACGCCACTGCGGCCTCGGGTCCCGCCAGGGGCCGTCGGCGGCGAGCCGGCTCAGCGAACGGTTGATCGGGACGTTGCCGAGGTGCGAGACCGCCTGCACCCCGACGAGCAGTACGGACGCCACCGGGAACAGCACCTGGCCCGGCGCCTCGGCGAGAAAACCGAGGACGAATCCGCTGATGGTCACGGTGTTGACCAGAATCGGCATCAGCGGGTGGTAGCCCTTGCCCAGCAGGGCGTGGGCCTGGAGATAGTCGGCGCGTCCCATGGCCGACATGGCCGGGGCCACGCTGACGAGCACCGCCACGAAAACGCCCGTGACAGTCCCCGTCCCGGTGAGCACGACCCCGGTCAGCACTTCCTCAAGCATCACGACTCCCGGTCCTGGTGGATGTGTCCGTCACCGTGCCCCCGCCTGCTCGATTCGCTGTGGAGGGGTGCTCGACGGTGGGGTTCCGCGGCCTTCGCCAGTGATCGTCGAGCCGTCTTCGAGTCCGTTTCGACCCGCTGCTCCGAGAGTCGGGGCAGGGGCCCGCCGCACGGAGCGGCGGCCAGGCCGGGAGGTGACGCGTGGTTGGGTTCGTGCGGATACTGATGCCCGCGGCACTGCTCGCCGGCGGCCTCGCGGCCGGTGGCCTCGCCATCTCGGTGCTCGCGGCGCCGCTGTTCACCACACTGCCCACCGGGATGTACGTCCCGGTGCACAAGGGCCTCGTCACCCGGTTCGACCCCTTCATGCCGGTCTCGCTGCTCAGCTGTCTGCTGTGCGACGTGGCCCTGGCCGTCACCGCGCCCGGCCTCTTCGTACGGCTGCTCGTGGCCCTGGGGGCGCTGCTGCTGCTCGCCACCATGACGGTGTCGCTCACCAAGAACGTGCCGATCAACCGCTGGCTGTCGACGCTCGATCCGCAGAACCTGCCCGCCGACTTCGACAGCCTCGACCCGCGCGAGCGCTGGATCCGCTGGAACCGCGTGCGGGGCGCGCTCGCCGTCGCGGCGCTGCTGGCCAACGTCAGCGCCGCCGCCGTACTCATCTGACGCCCCGAACCCGACACCCCGTCACCCAACCCCTCGGCCTAGGAGAAGGTGTGGACCCCATGACCGGTGTGGTCGGCCCGGCGATGACCGCCGCGCTGCCGCCTCACGTACGGCTTCTGCTGCTGACGGACGGCAAACGGATATCCCGCGTTCTGCACGTGGTCGCCGAGCTCGGCATCGCCGACGAGCTGGCCGACGGCCCGCTCACGGTCGCGGAGCTGGCCGCGCGGACCAGCACGCACGCCGACTCGCTGGGCCGCGTGCTCCGGGTCGCCGCCGCCTTCGGCGTGTTCGCCGAGCAGCCGGACGGGAGGTACGCGCTCACGGAGCTGAGCGAGGCCCTGCGCTCCGGCGTGCCCGGCAGCCAGCGGGACATGGTGCTGTACAACGGCGACGAGATGCTGTGGCGCTCCTACGGCCGGCTGATGCACACCGTGCGGACCGGTGAGCCCGCCTTCGAGGCCGCCTACGGGCACGGCTTCTTCGCGCACCTGGAGCAGAACCCGCAGGCGGGCGCCCTGTTCGACCGCGCGATGACGGGGATGAGCCGGGCCACCACCCGGATGCTGCTCGACAGCTTCGACTTCGGCCGCTTCGGCCGGATCGCGGACATCGGCGGCGGACGCGGCTGGTTCCTCGCGGAGCTGCTGGGGAGCCATCCACAGGTGCGCGGCACGCTCGTCGACCGCCCGGCCGTGGTCGCGGAGGCGCACAAGCTCTTCGAGGAGGCGGGGGTCGCGGACCGCGTCGAGGTGGTCCCGGGCGACTTCTTCGAGGAGGTGCCCGCGGGCCGGGACGCGTACGTGCTGAAGGCGGTCCTGCACGACTGGGACGACGAGCGGGCGGCGGCGATCCTCGGCCGGATCCGCGCCGCGCTCGAGGGCAACCCCGAAGGACGCCTGCTGATCTGCGAGTTCCTGGTGGGGCCCGCCAACCAGTGGGACCGCGGCAAGCTGCTCGACCTGGACATGCTCATCCGGTTCGGCGGGCGGGAGCGCGGCGAGGACCAGTGGCGCTCGCTGCTCGCGACCGCGGGCTTCGAGCTGGTGAACGAGCCGGTCGCCGGGCGCTGGGCGGTCCTGGAGTGCCGCCCCGTCCCGGCCGGCCGGTGAACGGACCGATCCGACGCGGCGTGGGCCGCACAACGACGGAGGATGGCATGGAACTTCGACTGGTGGGCAAGAACGCGCTGGTCACCGGCGGCAGCCGGGGCATCGGGCGGGCCGTCGTCCTGGCCCTGGCCAAGGCCGGCGCCTCGGTGGTCACCTGCTACCGGCAGGAGGGCGAGGCGGTGGACAGCCTGGCCCGCGAGCTGAAGGAGATCGGCGGGGACCACGCGCTGGTACGGGCCGACGTCGGCACGGCCGAGGGCGTCGGACTGCTGCTGCAGGAGTGCCGCAGCCGGTTCGACACGCTGGACGTACTGGTCAACAACGCGGGCGTGATCAGCCAGGTCCCGTTCGCCGAGCTGCCGTTCGAGGAGTGGGAGCGGGTGGTCACCACCAACCTCACCGGTCCCTTCATGGTGATCAGCAAGGCCCTGCCGCTGCTGCACGAGGGCTCTTCGGTGATCAACATCGGCTCCCGCGGTGCCATGGCCGGCATCCCGCTGCGCGGCCACTACACCGCCTCCAAGGCGGGCCTCGTCGGGCTCACCCGCACGCTGTGCAAGGAACTCGGCGGCAGGGGCATCCGGTTCAACGTCGTGGCCCCGGGCGTCATCGACACCTCGGAGCCGGACGAGCTGACCGAGGAGCAGCGCGCCGCCTACAACGAGCGGTACCTGCGGATGATGGCGCTGGGCCGCTTCGGGCGCCCGGACGAGATCGCCGGCGCCGTACTGTTCCTCGCGAGCGAGCTCTCCACGTACGTCAACGGCGAGACGCTGCACGTCGACGGAGGTGTCTGAGATGGCGGAGCGGGCCGGTTCCTTCCGGGTGCTGCTGACCGTGCAGGTCAAGCCGGGTCTGGAAGCGGAGTTCGAGGAGGTCTGGACCGAGGGCAGCAAGGAGGTCACGGCGCAGCCCGCGAACCTGGGCCACACCCTGGCGCGCAGCACGCAGGACGAATCCGTGTACTACGTGGTGAGCGACTGGACCGACCGTGACTCCTTCCTGTCCTTCGAGAGCAGTCCGGAACACGTTCGCCACCGCGAGAAGCTGCATCCGTACCGGACCGGCGGATCGCTGGCGATGATGCACCTGGTGGAGGTCGCCGGATGAGCGGGGCCGCGCCGAGGGCCGCCGGCCGGGTGCGGATCCTGCTGTACCTGCGGGCCGCCGACGCGGACGTGTCCGCGGTGGCGGAGGCGTACCACCGGATCAGCAAGGACCTGGCGGGTACGCCGGGCCTGCTGGGCAACGAGTTGCTGCGCGAGGTCACCGACCCGGGCGCGTACGCGGTGCTCAGCGAGTGGGAGAGCATCGCCGCCTTCCGCAACTGGGAGGCGGGCTCGTCCCACCGCGGCACGACCTCCCCGCTCCGCCCGTACCAGGACGGCGAACGGCCCAGCCCGTTCGCGCTGTTCGAGGTGACCGCGGCGTACTGACCGTCCGGCGGTCCACCGTGCCGTGGGGAGCGAGCGCTCTCCACGGCACTTCCGCATGTCCGCCGCGCCGCCGTTCCCGGCGCCCCGGGCATCGCGTGTCCTCGGAGTGCGGGGCCAGTGCCTCGCACCCGCCCTTCTGGACAGGGCCGGACCAGGACGGACAGGAAGCGGGCGCCCGGCCGCCGTTCGGCAGCCGGGCGCCCGCTTCGTACCGGAGCGGCCCTGTCGCCGGAGCTCAGGGCAGGCGCACCACCTGGCCCGCGTAGACCAGGCCCGCACCGAAGCCGACGAGGAGGGCGAGACCACCGCTGGGGGCCTGCCCGGAGGCCAGGAGTTCCTCCATGGCCAGCGGGATCGATGCGGCCGAGCTGTTGCCGCTGGTGACGATGTCACGGGCGACGGCCGTCCGTTCGGTGAGGCCCAGCTGCTCCACGACGAAGTCGGTGATGAGCATGTTGGCCTGGTGCGGGATGAAGGCGTCCAGCTGGTCCGTGGTGACTCCGGCCAGTTCCAGCATCCGCCGGGTGGCGGGGACCAGCTCGTTGGTGGCCCAGCGGTAGACCTTCCAGCCCGACATGGTGATGGCGGGCCTGTCGTCAGGACGCTCCCCGGTCCCGTCGTGCCAGGGCGCGGTCATCTTCAGAGCGGCGTTGCGCGAGCCGTCGGCACGCCAGACCACCGGGCCGATGCCCGGCTCGTCCGACGGGCCGACGACCACCGCACCGGCGCCGTCGGCGAAGAGGAACGCGGTGTCGCGGTCGGAGTGGTCGAGGATGTCGGTCATCCGCTCGGCGCCGATGACCAGCACGTAGTCGGAGCGGCCCACGCGGACCAGGTCGCTCGCGAGCGCCACCGCGTGGCAGAAGCCGGCGCAGGCCGCCGAGATGTCGAAGGCCGCCGCCTGCCCGGCCCCCAGCCGGTGCGCGACCTCCACGGCCACGGCGGGCATCTGCTCCATGGAGGTGATGGTGGCCAGGATGACCGTGCCGATCCGGTCGGCTCCGATGCCCGCGGCGGCGAGCGCCTTCTCGGCGGCGGCGGTCGCCATCGTGGGCAGGGTCTCGTCGGCGGAGGCGTAACGGCGGGAGCGTATGCCCGAGCGGCGCTCGATCCAGTCCGGGTCGAGTCCGGTCCGCTCGGCGATCTCGGTGTTGGGGACGGACCGCTCGGGACGGTGGACGCCGACTCCCAGGAGCCGGCTGTGACGCAGGACCTGGGTGTCCTGAATCGGGGGCATGGTGATCCTTTCGGGGTGTACGGGCAGACCGGACGGCGGACGGGAGTCAGCGGACCGAGGCCCGCGGGGAGCGCCGGCGTCCTCGGCGAGTGGGGCCCCACGGCTTGTACGTGGACACGGCCGTCATGAAGACCAGTGAGAGCAGGGCCAGGGCGGCCGCCGAGGTCATGGACCAGCCGACGGTGTTCAGTTCGCCGCCGCGCACCGGAGCGCCCTGGTCGACCAGTTCGTTGGCGCGCAGGATCAGCTGGTGGATCACCGAGAAGCCGAGCACCATCACCCCCATCGTGGTGAAGAACTTCACGGCCACCCACCTGCGCTGAAGCAGGCCCCACTTGGTGCCGGCGCCCACGACGATCCCGGTGATCAGCGCGAACATGCTGGTCATGCCGAGGAAGATCTCGTCGAGCATGGACATGGTGCGGTACATCGCGGCCTGCTGCTCGGCGCTGCTCGTGGTGGCCCCGGCGACCGACATGGCGAACATCCCCGTCACCAGCCCCAGCCAGCCGACGGAGATGGCCACATGGGCGGTGAGAACCGCCTTGCGCATGCGCTGCGAGATCGTGCGGTTCCGCTCGCGCACCTGCGCCACCCACCGGTTGACGGAGGGGACGTACAGCAGGACCAGACCGACGACCGAGGGCACCAGGCTGGCGACGGCGAGGCTCGCCTGCAGCGGCCCGACCAGGGGCCGTCCGCCGAGCTGTGCGAGGCCGAGGCCGGTGAACAGCAGGCCCAGGGAGGTGAACACGGTGAGCAGCACCCGCCCCCACTGGCGGCCCGCGCGCAGCATCTCGGCGAAGAAGCCGAACAGCGCGCAGAAGGCGATGGTCAGCGCCAGGTCGCCGGTGGTCGCCGCACCGGCGACCCCGGTCTCCACTTGATGGGCGATCTCGAAGACGTTGCTCGCGATCGCGGCGAGCGTCGCCACGATCACCATGGCGTAGGCCCAGCCGACGGCGGGCGGGGGAGCCACCGGTGCGTCGGTGGCGGGGGCCGGACGGACCGGGCTCGCGGGTGACGGGCGGTCGCTGTTCGCCTGGGGGGCTCGCCGCCCGTCTGTCCGGTCTGTTGCACTCACCGTCGCGCCTCCTTCGGGACAGGCGCGGACTCCCCGCGGCAGCGGGGCTCTGACGCGCCGTCGGTATGCGGGGTTCTGGCGCGATCAGCGTGGCCGGGTGGGCTCGAAGGTCACTCGAAGTCCGGTGGGACGGTGGGACGGCACCCCGGACGGGACGGACCGGCAGGGGCACGGACACATGTGCCGGAGCCGGTACGGGCGGGTGCCCGGGCCGCCGTACGGCCGCGGGCCGGGGGCGGCCGGTTCAGCCGCGCGCCTCGGCGCCGTCCAGCGAGCGTACGAACTTGGTGAGCAGCCGGGCGAACTCCCGCTGCTCCTCGGCGTCCCAGTCCTGCAGCACGGTGGTGTAGAAGCCCTGCCGGGTACGGTGCGCGGCGGCCATGGCGTCACGGCCCGCCCGGGTCAGCACCAGGCAGCTGCGGCGGCCGTCCTCCTGCGAGGCGACCCGGCGCACGAAGCCGGCCTTGACCGCGTCGGCGACGATCCTGCTGGCCCGCGACGGATCGATGGCCAGCCGGTCCGCGACGAACCCCACGGTGACGTCGCGGCCCTGCTCGCTCAGCCCCTCGTCGACCGCGTCGATGACGCTGAGCGTGTTGAGAGCCACGGGCTCCGCCATGCCCTGCACGACCGGCCGGGCCAGGCTGCGCCGGGACTGACGGCGCCGGATCCGGATCAGCGCCAGTTCGACGGCGGTCAGTACGTCCGCCTCCACGGGGGCGGTGCGGCCCGTTCCGGAGCTGTTCTCCTGACCGGCCTTGTCCTCGGCTGTGTCTGCGCCACTCATGCTTCGAGGCTACTTCACGTCATATGGGCCGAGCATTCCTGTGGACCCGGCACTTCCAGGTGTGAGACCATTATGTGCCAACGTCATGTATATGCTTCACGCATTGAGATGGTGTGCGGCGAGGGCCGTCCCCGAAACGGTCGTCCGCACCCGAGATCCCCAGGAGGGCTGAGATGCCGGACAACCCCACTGCCACCCGCACCGAGGGCCGGGGGCGCACCCGCGCCCTCGCCGTCGTGGGCGCCGTCGTCGCCGACGCGCTGATCTGGGTCATCGCCCACTCGGTGCTCGACGTCGACCTGCGCACTCCCGACGGCCCCGGCTCGACCACCACGAGCGAGCTCCCCTTCGCCGCCGTGCCGATCTCGGTGGCGGTCGTCTCCCTGCTGGGCTGGGGTCTGCTGACCCTGCTGGAGCGCAGGAGCGGCCGCGGCCGGAACCTGTGGACGGGCATAGCCGTGGCGGTGCTCGTCCTCTCGCTGTTCGCGCCGCTGTTCGCGGAGGGTCTGACCACGGGCAACCGGGTCGCCCTGGTCCTGCTCCACCTCACGGTGGGCGCGATCCTCATCCCGGCCTTCCGCGGGAAGGCCGCACGGGCGTGAGCCGAGGCCCGGCCCGCCCGGGCTGGTCCAGCGCCTCTCCAAGAGGCTTCGAGCGCCCCGGGAGATCGTTGCGGTGAGGGCACCGAGAGGCCACGGAAGGAGACCCGTAATGTGCGGCATCGCAGGCTGGGCCCACCGCGAGGGCGGCCCGGTCCGGGAGGACCCCGCGGTCGCGGGGAGCATGGCGCGGACGATGGCCTGCCGGGGCCCGGACGACCAGGGCGTGTGGGCGGACCGGCAGGCAACGCTGATGCACACCAGGCTGGCCGTCATCGACATCGACGGTGGCCGCCAGCCCATGACCGCGCCGGCCGGGGATCCCGCCGGCGACGAGGAGCCGCCGGCGGTCCTCGTCTACAACGGCGAGGTCTACAACTTCCGGGAGCTGCGCGAGCAGCTGGCCGGCCTCGGCCACCGCTTCCGCACCCGCAGCGACACCGAAGTGGTGCTCCACGCCTATCTGGAGTGGGGCGAGGACTGTGTGGAGCGGCTGGAGGGCATGTTCGCCCTCGCGGTGTGGGACGTGCGCCGGCGCACCCTGTTCCTGGCCCGCGACCGCTTCGGCATCAAGCCGCTCTCCTACGCGCAGGTCCAGGACGGTCTGGTCTTCGGCTCGGAGTCCAAGGCGCTGCTGGCCCACCCCGCCGTCCGCCCGGTCGTCGACCTCGACGGGCTGCGGGTGCTGTTCTCCATGGCCCGCGCCCCCGGCGAGAGCGTGTACCGCGGCATCCGCGAGCTGCCGCCCGGCCACACCCTGACGTACGGTCCGGGGGGCATGGTGCTGCGCAGGTACTGGCAACTGGAGGCCCGCACGCACGAGGACGACCTGGACGACACCGTCCGGAACGTGCGGGAGCTGCTGGAGAGCAGCGTGTCCCGCGAGCTGGTCTCCGACGTGCCGCTGAGCGTACTGCTCTCCGGCGGCCTCGACTCCAGCACCGTCGCCGCGCTCGCCGCCCGCGCCCTGGCACGCGAGGGCGGACGCCGGGTACGCACCACGACCGTCACCTACAGCGGCTACAGCGACAACTTCCAGCCCGACCTGGTGCGCAGCGCCCCGGACGCTCCGTACGCACAGGCCGTCGCCGAGCACATCGGCGCGGACCACCTGGAGATCGAGCTCACCACCACGGACCTGATCGACCCGGCCGCCCGGCGCACCGTGCTGCGTGCCCAGGACATCCCGGCCCCGTTCGGCGACATGGACACCTCGACGTACCAGGCGTTCGCGGGCGTGCGCGGGCACTCCAAGGTCGCGCTGACGGGCGAGAGCGCCGACGAGATCTTCGGCGGCTACAGCTGGGTGCACATACCCGACCTGGCGTACCAGGAGCAGTTCCCCTGGGTCGCCTTCGAGCAGTGGCACCCGGGCACCCGTGAGGGCCTGGGGCAGGGGCTGCTCTCCCCTGCCTTCAAGGCCCGTCTCGACATGGACGCGTACTACGCGGAGCGCTACTCCCAGGCGATGACGGAGATCCCCCGGCTGTCCGGTGAGGACCCGGAGCAGCGCCGCGCCCGCGAGATCTGCCACCTCCATCTGACGCACTGGCTGCCCCGGCTGCTGGACCGCAACGACCGGCTCAGCATGATCTCCGGACTGGAGGTACGGGTCCCGTTCTGCGACCACCGCCTGGTGCAGTACGCGTACAACATCCCCTGGGAGATGAAGACCTTCGACGGCCGGGAGAAGAGCCTGCTGCGGGCGGCCGCCGCCGACCTGCTGCCCGAGCAGGTCCTGGAACGGCCCAAGGCACCCTTCCCGGTGAGCCAGGACGCCACCTACACCAAGGCGCTGCACCAGGAGTTCGCCGAGATGCTGAACGACCCGGACGCTCCGGTCCTGCCGCTGCTGGACCTGGAGAAGGCGCGCCACGTCATCACGCCCGAGGGCGAGGCCGCCGCGCAGGACTGGCTGCACCGGATGAACGTCGAGATGGCGCTGCAGGTCAACGCCTGGCTGCGGGGGCACGGAGCCGGCCTGGAGCTGTGAAGGCCGGGCCGAACGGTACGTCGGCCCGGTATGCCGTACGGACACACGTTCAGGGGGAGCCCCGCGGGGCTCCCCCTGAACGTGCTGCTCGTGGAGCGGACGCCGTCGGGCCTCAGGCGAAGGTCCGCTCCCGGGCCCCGCGCAGCGCGGTGCGCAGGAGGGTGGGCAGGCGGTACTGGAAGCACCGCCCGGTCGACGGGTCGCTGGCGAGGTCCACCTCGAGAAGGAAGAACTCCACCAGTTCCTCCAGCATGTCCTCGGTCTCGTCCGGATCCAGCTCCAGGGCCACGGCCGCCCGCTCGACGGTCAGCATGCCGTCGGCCTCCCAGGCGAGCTTGACCAGCGCTTCATGGAGCCGGGGCTTGAGACCCCCGCAGCGCCGGAGCACATGGTGGAAGGGGTGCGGACGCTGGAGGGCCGCCCCGGCCCGGCGGTCGCGGCCCATCCAGTCGATGAGCTGCCGTACACGCCAGTGCGGACGCAGCATCAGCATCCCCACGGCCTCGAGCATCGGGCCCGGCAGATCACCGCAGAGCTGCTGCAGCATGTGCAGCCCCGGGACGTCACTCAGGGTGCGCTCCCGGCCGAGCGCGTTGAGGAAGAGCTCGAGCGACTGACCGGAGCCGAGGGACGGCATGTCCACGCGTGTCCTGAACGGGCCGCCGTACAGGCGCCGGTAGCCGGCCAGGAGCACGGCCGACCGGGAGTTCGCCGGCATCAGGGGCGCGACCTGGTGGGCCGCCGCCACGTCGTCGACGACCAGCAGCACTCGGCGGTCCGCGGTCCAGGACCGGAACATCCGGGCGCGGTCCGCCGGATTGGCCGGCAGCTCGTCGCGCCGGTGGCCGACCACTTCGAGCAGGTCGGCGAGCACGTCCTGGACGGACCGCGGATCGGCCGGATCCCCGAACGACACGTACAGCCGTCCGTCCGGGAAGGCATCACCCAGGCGGTGGGCGAGGCCGACGGCGAACGCGGTGGTGCCGGCGCCGGGCGGCCCGGCCACGGCCACGCATCGCGGCCCTTCCTTGCCGGGGTGCTCCGTCAACGCCTGTGCCACCTGGGTGAGTTCGGCGTCCCGTCCCATCAGAGGGACGCTGCCGGGCAACGTTACCGGCGGTTCGTCGGCCGATGCGCCGCGCACGGTCGTCCGTCCGCCCGGCAGATCGAGCCTGCGGTCGCCGGCCAGCATCTGCTGGTGCAGCCGCTGCAGTTCCGAGCAGGGCTCCAGGCCGAGCTCCCGGGTGAGCACCCGGCGGATGCGCTGGAAGACCTCCAGGGCCTCCGGGCGGCGGCCTGCCCGGTAGAGCGACAGCATCAGCTTGGCGTGCAGCCCCTCCCGGGTGGAATTGTCGGCGGCCAGTGCGGTCAGCTCGCTGATCAGCCGGTGGTGGCGGCCGAGGAGCAGATCCGCGTCGATGCGCGCCTCCAGGACCTCGTAGCGCTGTTCCTCCAACCGGAGAGCGTCTATGCCGACGATCGGCCCGGGGGCCAGATCACTGAGAGCGGGCCCCCGCCACACAGCGAGGGCCCGCTGGAGCAGCTCCGCGGCTTCCGATACCGCTCCTCTCTCCAGGGACTCTCTGCCGCGCGCGGCGAGTTCGTCGAACTCCTGTGCATCCAGGCAACCCTGAGGGACCGACAGCCGGTAGCCGCCGTGGGTCGTCAGCAGTGCGTGGGTGCGTTCGGAGGGGTCGGGGTGCTGGGAATCGCACAGCCCGGGCAGCTTGCGCAACTGGTAGATGTACGTCTGGAGGGTGGTGGCCGCACTGGACGGCGGACGCTCCTCCCAGAGTTCCTCCACGAGCTGGTGCAGCCCGACCGTGGTGTTGGCCCGCAGGGCCAGTAAGGCGAGGACTTGCCGGACCTTCGGGGCGGACGGCGTGACATGGACGCCTTGGTGGACGACTTGCAGAGTTCCAAGTAGGCCGATCTGCAGCACTGATCCTCCCGTTTCGTTGCACCGTTCGCACGGCCTGATGCACTTCGTGAGCGTGAGGTCGATTACTTGACTTCTGCTTGAGCGGCACTCGACTGGGGCTGACGGTCAGCCCACGATTCGGCAACGACCTGTGCGATCCCCCCCGTGAGCGCGAACTCAGGCTACACAAGGCCCATGTGTGCGCATAGCATATAGCTGCACCCATCCTCTATATGTTTCCTGACGGGGAAAGTCGATGTCCGAATCCAGCCCCGGCGGTCCGCCGGAAGCCACCACAGCCCCGCTTCCGCCCCGCTTCCCCCTCCTGCTCGCCGCCTTGTTACTGACCAGCGCGATGTCGATGCTCGACCAGTCGATCGTCGCGACCGCGGGCCCCCAGCTCACCGCGGATCTGGGCGCCCTGAACCTGTACAGCTGGACGTTCACCGCGTATATGCTCACGTTCAGTGTGGCCATGCCGATCTACGGCAAACTCGGCGATCTCTTCGGCCGCCGCACGGTCTATCTGTCCGCCGTCGTGGTCTTCCTCATCGGCTCCATGGCGTGCGGCGCCGCCGGATCGATGGGCCAGCTCATCGTCTTCCGCGCGCTCCAGGGACTCGGCGGCGGCGGGCTGCAGGTGAGCGCCTTCGCCGTGCTCGGCGATCTGATGCCGCCCCGGCGACGCGCCAAGTACCAGGGGTGGTTCGCCGGCGTCATGGTCATCGCCAATCTGGCGGGCCCGCTCGCGGGCGGCGTCCTGACCGACCAGCTCGGCTGGCGCTGGATCTTCTACGTCAACCTGCCGCTCGGACTTCTCGCCCTGGCTGGCATCCGGGCCCTGCTCCCCGCCGCCCGCGGCGAGGCACGTCCGCGCATCGACTACGCCGGTACGGCACTGCTCACCGGGCTCATCGCCTGCCTGGTCCTGGGCGCCGACCTGGCCGGCCGCGGCGGCTGGGGCCGGCCCCCGGTCGTCGCCTTTGGCGTCGGCGCCCTGCTGCTGGGCGCCCTGTGGCTGCTCCGCGAGCGCTCGGCGGCCGAACCGGTCGTCCCGCTCGGACTGTTCACGGACCGTACGTTCACGATCTGTGTGGTCGTGGCATTCGCCGTCAGCTTCGCCTTCTTCGGGTGCGTCAACTTCGTACCGCTGCTCTTCCAGGCGGCACAGGGCGTCAGTGCCACAGGGACCGGGCTGCTCTTCCTTCCCGCGATGATCGGCATGGCCCTGGCGACGGTGGTGGCCGGTCAGGTGATCGGCAGAACCGGCCGGTACAAGTGGTTCCCCGTGGCCAGCACCGCGCTTGCCGCCGTCGCCGCCGCCCTCATGTCGATGACCTCGCAGGACACCGGTGCCGCGACCGTCGCCGCCCTGCTCGCCGTCATGGGCGTCGGCGTGGGGCTCTCCTCACAGGTGACCACCCTCGTCGCGCAGAGCACCGCACCCCGGCGGTACATCGGTGTCAGCACCTCCACCGTCGGCCTCTCCCGGAACCTCGGTACGGCCTTCGGCGCCACGGTTTTCGGCTCACTGCTCAACGCCCGGCTGGCCACCGAGGCGACACACCTGCTGCCGCCGGACACGGCGGACCGCATCGTGGCCGGCACCTGGGACCCGACGCGGTCGGCGTCCCTCGCCCCCGAGACCGCGGGGGCGGTGGCCGAGGTGTACAGCAACGCACTGTCGACCGTCTTCCTCTCCGCCGTACCTGTGCTCCTGGCCGGACTGGTGCTGGCGCTGATGCTGAAGGACGTCCGGCTGGAGGCCCGCGGCCCGGGTGGACCGGGCGGACCGGGTGGGCCGGCGGGTCAGGCGCGCCGGACGGACATGGCGGGCCCGGGGAACCGGGCGAACCGGGAGGACGGTGCGTGACGGCCGCGTAGGAAAGGCGTCGGCAGAGAGAAGGGCCGGCAGAGAGAAGGGTGGACAAGCAGCCGGACATGGCGGTCCGGCTGCCCCTCGGGAGCTCTTCGAGCCGACGTCGAGCCGCGCCTGCCAGCCTCACCGCATGCGACCTCACCGTCCGCAGAACGACGACGCCCCGGGCGAAGAGCTCGGCGGCCTCCTCGCCGCCGTCGTCCGGTGGCTGACCCGGACCCTGCCCCGCGCGTTCGCCGGCTCGCCCCTCACCTCGCCCACAGCCCCGTACCCGTCTCAGATCGTGGCGGTCGGAATCGATGTGGCGGCGATCGGGCGGTTCGCCCTCGCGCTGGAACGCAACCCCGGTCTGGTCACCCGGCTCTTCACTCCGGCCGAGCTGACCCTCCCGTCAGGCGCCCGGCGCGGCCCGGCATCCCTGGCCGCGCGCTTCGCCGCCAAGGAGGCCGTCGCGAAGGCCCTGGGAGCGCCGGGCGGACTCCGCTGGCACGACGCCGAGATCCGTACGGACCCCTCGGGCCGCCCTGTTCTGCGGGTCCGCGGCAGCGTCGCCGCGGCGGCGACCGGACGGGGCATCACCTCATGGCATCTGTCGCTCACCCATGACGCGGACGTCGCCTCAGCCGTGGTGATCGCCTCGTCCTGAGCGCCGGCTCGGCACGCTCCCACACGTCGTCCAGCTGCCGCCAGACGGCCTGCTCGGCACTGGACAGCGCCGACACCGGCACGGCGACCAGACGCTCGGGATGCCCCGGCCCCGGAACGCACCCTGCGTCGGCGTCGGGCCCTTCGCCCACTGGCCCGGTGCCGTGGCACTCGGGGGGTGTGAAGGCACCGAGGCCCTGACCCATCGCGACCAGCCCCGCCGCCAGTTCCCGCCCCGCCAGCCGCAGCCACGTCCACCCACGCCACACGACGGCTTCCCTTCGCCTCACCCAGGGGCCCCGGAGGGCCCAGGTCCCGGCGAGGCTAGGCGGCCGTGCTCGAACGACGCTGGAGCAGACATCCAACCGACCGTCAGAAGCCCACCCTTGTTCCAGTGGGACACGAGCGTACGGTCAGTGGCCGCCGAGCGGGTCTCGAGTGTGCCCGGGAACACTGCTGACGGGGTCGCTGCCAACGGCCTGGCAGACCCCGTCGGCGGACGGAACGCCGTGTCCTCCCCCGTGGCGCCGCGTTCCGTCCGCCACCAGGCGACCCGAGACCACGGTGGCCGACACATCGATGCCACGAAGAGACCGCAGGCGAGGCCTGTCGGGTCCCACGGGCGTGACTTCGGCAGGCCCCGGGAACAGAAGAGGCCGACGACCGGATCATCGCCGGTCATCGGCCTCTCGAACGAGGGTGAGTGACGGGACTCGAACCCGCGACATCCTGGACCACAACCAGGTGCTCTACCAGCTGAGCTACACCCACCACGACCGGTCACAGAGGATTTATGGTTTCCCCGACCGGCCGAGAAGAAGTCTACAGGGTCCGGAGGGGTGCTCGCGCACGGGTTTCGCGGAGCCCCCCTCGTGGCCCTGGTCAGCCCTCCTGAGCAGGCAGGACGTACTTCGCGGCGATCGCCTTGGCGGTGTCGGAGTCGGGGCCGGGCGGCGGGACGAAGACGGCCTCGCGGTAGTAGCGCAGCTCCGCGATGGACTCGCGGATGTCGGCGAGGGCGCGGTGGTTGCCGTTCTTCTCCGGGCTGTTGTAGTAGGCCCGCGGGTACCAGCGGCGGGCCAGTTCCTTGATCGAGGACACGTCGACGATCCGGTAGTGGAGGTACGCCTCCAGCGTCGGCATGTCGCGCAGCAGGAAGCCGCGGTCGGTGCCGACCGAGTTGCCGCACAGGGGGGCCTTGCCGGGTTCCTTGACGTACTCCCGTACGTACGCCAGGACCTGCTCCTCGGCGTCCTTCAGCGTCGTACCGCCGGCCAGCTGCGCGAGCAGGCCGGACGCGGTGTGCATCTCACGCACCACTTCGGGCATCGTCTCCAGCGCGGAGTCCGGCGGCCGGATGACGATGTCGATGCCCTCACCGAGTACGTTCAGCTCGGAGTCGGTGACGAGGGCGGCCACTTCGATGAGCGCGTCGTCGGACAGCGAGAGGCCGGTCATCTCGCAGTCGATCCACACCATGCGATCGTTCATATGCCTAACCATACGGCGCGCCGCGGCGAGCTGAACCGACCGTGCGGCGCCGTTGTCTCCGACGGTGGCCAACAGGGCCTCGCGCGTGCCCGGTGCGGTCCCCGCCGGGGTGGGCGGGCCAAGGGAGGCAGTGGGCGGGCCAAGGGAGGCAGGGGGCGCAGCCCCGCCGGGGTCCGGGGCGGAGCCCCGGGGCGGGACCTTCTGTCCCAGCGAGACGGGCGGGTGGGCGGGAAAAGCGCTCCCGCCCACCCAGCGGCAGCTACCCGCTCCGCTGCCCCGGCACGCTCGCCGACAACGCCGCCGGTGCCCGGCGGCCCTGGTGGGGGACCTGGTTCTCCGGGTGGTGGAGGGAGTGGGCGGGCGGGGGTGCCATGGCGCCACCCGTGGGGGGCGGCGTGGGCGTCGGGCCCGGAGGGGCGTCGGCGTCCGCCGGGCGCTCGGTCTGCGGGCGCCGCGCCCGGTACGCCGCCCGGTAGGCCGCCGGCGACGAGCCCAGCTGCCGCCGGAAGTGGCCGCGCAGCGCCACCGGGGAGCGGAAGCCGCAGCGGCCCGCGACCTCGTCCACCGAGTAGTCCGACGTCTCCAGCAGGCGCTGCGCCTGCAGCACACGCTGCGTGATCAGCCACTGCAGCGGCGCGCTGCCGGTCAGCGAGCGGAAGCGGCGGTCGAACGTACGGCGGCTCATGTACGCCCGCGCCGCCAGCGTCTCCACGTCGAACTGCTCGTGCAGATGCTCCAGCGCCCAGGCGACGACCTCGGCCAGCGGGTCGGCGCCGATCTCCTCCGGTAAAGAGCGGTCCAGGTAGCGTTCCTGGCCCCCGCTCCGGCGGGGCGGGACCACCAGCCGCCGGGCCAGCGCGCCCGCCGCCTCGTTGCCGTGGTCCGAGCGCACGATGTGCAGGCACAGGTCGATCCCGGCGGCCGTACCCGCCGACGTCAGCACGTCGCCGTCGTCGACGAACAGCTCCCGTGGATCGACGTGCACCGACGGATAGCGCTTGGCCAGCGTCGGCGCGTACATCCAGTGTGTGGTCGCCGGGCGGCCGTCCAGCAGGCCGGCCGCGGCCAGTACGAAGGACCCGGTGCACAGGCCCACGATGCGGGCGCCCTCCTCGTGCGCCCGGCGCAGCGCGTCGAGCGACTCCTCCGGTGGCGGAGAGGTGATCGAGCGCCAGGCCGGCACGACGACCGTGCCCGCCCGCGAGATCGCCTCCAGGCCATGCGGTGCGGTGAGTTCCAGGCCCCCTGTGGTCCGCAGTGGGCCGTCCTCGCCGCCGCACACCAGCAGTCGGTAGCGCGGCACGCCGGCGTCCTGGCGGTCAACCCCGAACACCGACAGCGGTATGGAACTCTCGAAGATGGGGCCGCCGCTGAACAGCAGCACCGCGACGATCTCCTTGCGGCGTCGCCCGGACAGCTTCCGGGCCGCGGTTTCCGGCGCGGCAGTGGAGTCGTGGCTCATACTGCTAAGCCCCCCTCGGTGGTCGCGGCTCCTCGGTTGTGTCGCTCCTGCACGTTTCCCCTCGGTCCTGCACGAGTCCCCCGCCGTAAGACAGTCAAGATCGAATCTACTGTGTCACGCCGTGCCGCGGTGACCGGTTCGCCACCCGGCAGATTGTCGACATGGCAACTTGGCGTGAAGCATTCGATCACGAAGCGTTGCACTCGGGGAGCGTGCGGGGAAGTGTGCCTTGTCGCGGTGGCCAAACCGCGTAGGGTGCGCGGGGCCCCCAGGGTCCTTTCCGTGCAGGTCGAACGGGGGGTGGGGGGTATTTCGACCGGGGAATGTGCAGGTTCGAGAAGTTGGCTGAAAACATGCGTTCGTGTGCGCGGAAACCGGTCAGTCGACCGGTGTCGCTCCGCCCGGGTGCCGACCGCCCCTGCGAGCCCCCGTCCCGGTTCTGTGGTGACGGCCGCGATGCGGGGCGCGCTCCTCGCCGCGCATCCGGGCCGCCCCGCGCTCCGACTGGCGCAGCAGGACCCGGCAGACCCCGGTGACGGCCGCGAGGCCCAGCGCGGTGCCGGTGGCGCCGGCGAGCGAGGTGCCGTACCAGAGCAGGACCACCGGAACGACGACGCAGCTGAAGGCGGACCAGCGGATCACCTCGCTCACGCTGTCGTCCGCCGCGCCGGCCCCCACGTCCCTCTCGGGCGACGGGCGGTGCTCGGGGGCGGCGGGGACGGTACGGGGTCCGGACACGGCGTGCTCCCTACGGCGGCGGCTCTCCGGGTTCAACGCCTGTTCGACCGGTCGGTCACTCTGCGGCACCCCGTGCCGGGCGGGCGGCCCGTACCGCTCGGGTACGGCCACCGGTGAGTGAATCCCGCACAAACCGCCTGTATGGGGCACCAACCATTGCGTCACGGGCCGTCGCTCGTGCATGCTCCGGTGAACCGCCACAATGGGGGCCCTGCTCGTCAAGAGCTCGGGGGAGTGCGCGGGACGGTCCGGGTCCCACAGGACACCGCAGGGCCTTAAGGAGGCGTGCCACCGTACCCTTGGGGGTATGGGGACGGGAAGACGATTCCCGGACACCGCTCCGCCGCACACTGTCGTCCCCGACAAAGGATCACATCGCCGAGACAGCCATGGCCGGTCACGAATTCTTCGAACCCGCGGACCGCAAGCGACCGGTCGCCGACCCCACGGCGGCCGATCCCCTGGCGGCGGAAGAGCCACGCCATCCCTGTGATCCGGCGTTCAAGCACGGCGTCGTCGTCGGCTTCGACGGTTCCGTCTCCAGCGAGCGCGCCCTCGCCTACGCGATCGGCATGGCGCAGCGCACCGACTCGGGGCTGATCATCGTGCACGTCGCCAACCGGCTGCCCACCACGGTGTGGGCCGGGTGCGAGCCGCCCGTCTTCGTCGACGTGCCGGACCACCGCACCGAGGTCCTCGGGCTCGAACTCGCCTGCGCGGACTATCTCGCGGAGGTGTCGTGGATCCTGGTGGAGCGCGGCGGCGACATCTGCCACGAGCTCGAAGAGGTCGGCAAGGAGTACGAGGCGGACGCGATCGTGGTCGGCTCCACGCACGGGATCGTCGGCCGGCTGTTCGGCTCGGTCGCCGGCCGGCTCGCCAAGCGCGCGCAGCGGCCGGTGGTCGTCATCCCCTGACTCTTGGCTGCGCAGGCTGGGGGGTTGGGCGGCTGCCCGGAGTTGAAACGGACCCCCGCGTGATGGGTGGCACACGCGGGGGTCCGTACTCGTGGTTCGGCCTGTGCAGGCGCGTCGTGGTTTCTCGCGCCCGCGCGGCGGAGCCGCATATCGGTGCGGCCCCGCGCCTCTTTGCGCCTCTTTGGGGCGCTTTACTCCACCGTTACCGACTTGGCGAGGTTCCTCGGCTTGTCGATGTCGCGGCCCAAGGCCAACGCCGTGTGGTAGGAGAGGAGTTGGAGGGGGATACCCATGAGGATCGGGTCCAGCTCGTCCTCGTTCTTCGGGACGACGATCGTCTGGTCGGCCTTCTCCTGCTCCTGGTGGGCGACGGCGAGGATCCTGCCGCTGCGGGCCTTGATCTCCTCCATGGCCGCGCGGTTCTTCTCCAGCAGGTCGTCGTCCGGCACGATCGCCACCGTCGGCAGGGCGGGCTCGATCAGGGCCAGCGGGCCGTGCTTGAGCTCGGAGGCCGGGTAGGCCTCGGCGTGGATGTAGGAGACCTCCTTGAGCTTCAGGGAGGCCTCACGGGCCACCGGGTAGCCCCGGACACGGCCGATGAAGAGCATCGAGCGGGCGTCGGCGTACTGCTCCGCCAGCTTCCTGATCTCCTCCTCCTGCTTCAGGATCTCGGAGATCTGCGCCGGGAGCCTGCGCAGGCCCTCGATGATCCGCTTGCCGTCGCGCACCGACAGGTCGCGGATACGGCCCAGGTGCAGCGCCAGCAGCGCGAAGGCGACGCAGGTGTTGGTGAAGCACTTGGTGGACACCACGCACACCTCGGGTCCGGCGTGCACGTAGATGCCGCCGTCCGCCTCGCGGGCGATCGCGGAGCCGACGACGTTGACCACGCCCAGCACTCGCGCGCCCTTGCGCTTGAGCTCCTGTACGGCCGCCAGCACGTCGTACGTCTCACCGGACTGGGAGACCGCGATGTAGAGGGTGTCGGGGTCCACGACCGCGTTGCGGTACCGGAACTCGGAGGCCGGTTCGGCGTCGGCGGGGATGCGGGCCAGCTCCTCGATCATCTGGGCGCCGATCATGCCCGCGTGGTACGAGGTGCCGCAGCCCAGGATCTTCACCCGGCGCACCGCGCGCGCCTCGCGGGTGTCGAGGTTGATGCCGCCGAGGTGCACGGTGGCGAACCGGTCGTCGATCCGGCCGCGCAGCACCCGGTCCACGGCCTCGACCTGCTCGTGGATCTCCTTGTGCATGTACGTGTCGTGGCCGCCCATGTCGTACGACTCGGCCTCCCACTCCACGGTGGTCGGCTCGGCGGTCGTCCGGGTGCCCTCGGTGGTGTACGTGCGGAAGTCGTCGGCCGTGAGGGTGGCCATCTCGCCGTCGTCGAGGGTGACTATCTGGCGGGTGTGGGTGACCAGCGCGGCGACGTCGGAGGCGACGAACATCTCCTTCTCGCCGATGCCGAGCACGACCGGCGAGCCGTTGCGGGCCACCACGATCCGGTCGGGGAAGCCGGCGTGCAGCACGGCGATGCCGTAGGTGCCCTCGACCAGGCGGACGGCCTGGCGGACCTTCTCCTCCAGCGTCTCGGCCTCGGAGCGGGCGATGAGGTGGGTGAGGACCTCGGTGTCGGTCTCGGAGAGGAACTCCACGCCGTCCGCCTCCAGCTTGCGGCGCAGGTCGGCGGCGTTGTCGATGATGCCGTTGTGCACGACGGCGACCTTGTTGTCGGCCGACATGTGCGGATGGGCGTTCACGTCGGACGGGGCGCCGTGGGTGGCCCAGCGGGTGTGCGCGATGCCGGTGGTGCCCTTGAAGCGCGCCGGGACCTTGGCTTCCAGGTCGCGGACCCGACCCTTGGCCTTGACCATCCTCAGGCCCGGCGTCTTCGGCGAGGTGACGACGATGCCCGCCGAGTCGTAGCCGCGGTACTCCAGGCGCTGCAGGCCCTCCAGGAGCAGCGGGGCGACGTCACGCTTCCCGATGTATCCGACGATTCCGCACATATAAGTCCCTTTTGTCCGTGGTTTTCTGTCGACCGGTCCGGCGACCCCCGCCGCCGCTGTCAGCCGTAGACGATCCGCCGCAGCTGCCGGAGGGAGAGCTCCGGCGGCGCCACCGCGCGGTACTTCAGTTCCGCCCCGATCCGTTCGAAGATCTCCGCGTTCACCAGGCCCTGGGCCTGCAGCTCGCGGTGGCGGCGACGGACGAACTCCTCGGTCGTCTCGTCGAAGTAGGCGAGCACGTCCTGGACCACCCGCAGTGCCTCGCCCCGGTTCAGGGGCGTGGACCGCGCGAGGTGATCAACAAGTTCGTCGTGCACCCGGAGGATTTTGGAGCACGAGGGTCGCTTGTGCAAGAATCCTGCCCGATTTCGGGCAGGGTTTTGCCTCTGGCGGTGCGAAGGGGCGCCGGTCATGGGTCGTCCGTCTGGGTGATTTCCGCCATGGGAGGACTGCTTCACCGCATCTGAGAGAGAGTGGTCTATACCGTCGGGGCGGGGCTCGCCGAGCCCTGGCCCCATCCGAAGGTGAAGGGAGCGCATGTGAGACGGCACCACAGAACGACTCCCCGTACGATCCGGACGTTCCGAGCCCTGGGTTCGCTGCTGCTGGTGGCGGCGACCGGGGTTTTCACCGTGGGTGCGGCGCCCGTCGGACGCGCGGGGCCCCAGCGGGCCGCGACCCCCCTGGACCAGGTGGTCCCCGCCCCCGCCTCCGTGAAGGCCGGCAAAGCCGCGTACCGCATCACCCCCGGCACCCACATCCGCGTCGACGGCTCCCGCGAGGCCCGCCGGGTCGGCGCGTACCTCGCGGACATCCTGCGCCCCTCGACCGGCTACCGCCTGCCCGTGACCACGCACGGCCAAGGAGGCATCCAACTGAGGCTGGCCAAAGGCTCGTTCGGCGCCGAGGGCTATCGCCTGGACAGCGGCGCCAAGGGCGTGACCATCACCGCCCGGGAGCCGGCCGGACTCTTCCACGGCGTGCAGACCCTGCGCCAGCTGCTGCCCGCCGCCGTCGAGAAGAAGTCCGTGCAGCCGGGGCCGTGGCTGGTCGCGGGCGGCACCATCCAGGACAGCCCGCGCTACGAATACCGCGGCGCCATGCTCGACGTCTCCCGGCACTTCTTCACCGTCGCGCAGGTCAGGCGCTACATCGACGAACTCGCCCTCTACAAGTACAACGCCCTGCACCTGCACCTCAGCGACGACCAGGGCTGGCGCATCGCCATCGACTCCTGGCCACGCCTGGCCACCCACGGCGGCTCCACCCAGGTCGGCGGCGGCCGGGGCGGCCACTACACCAAGGCCGACTACAAGGAGATCGTCCGCTACGCCGCCTCCCGCCATCTGGAGGTCGTCCCCGAGATCGACATGCCCGGCCACACCAACGCGGCCCTGGCCTCCTACGCCGAGCTGAACTGCGACGGCGTGGCGCCCCCGCTCTACACCGGCATCAACGTCGGCTTCAGCTCCCTGTGCGGGCACAAGGAGATCACGTACGACTTCGTGGACGACGTGGTCCGCGAGCTGGCCGCCCTCACCCCGGGCCGCCATCTGCACATCGGTGGCGACGAGGCGCACTCCACGAGCCACGACGACTACGTGAAGTTCATGGACCGGGTGCAGCCCATCGTGGCCCAGTACGGCAAGACGGTCATCGGCTGGCACCAGCTGACCGGCGCCACCCCCGCCAAGGGCGCCCTCGTCCAGTACTGGGGCCTGGACTCCACCAGCGCGGAGGAGAAGGCCCAGGTCGCGCGGGCCGCCCAGAACGGCACCGGGCTGATCCTGTCCCCGGCCGACCGGGTGTACCTGGACATGAAGTACACCAAGGACACACCGCTGGGGCTGGCCTGGGCCGGCTACGTCGAGGTCCAGCGGTCGTACGACTGGGACCCGGGCAGCTATCTGCCGGGCGCGCCCGCGTCCGCCGTACGCGGTGTCGAGGCCCCGCTGTGGTCGGAGACCCTCTCCACCTCCGCGCACCTCGACACCATGGCCTTCCCCCGGCTGCCCGGCGTCGCCGAGCTCGGCTGGTCGCCGGCGGCCACGCACGACTGGGGCACCTACAAGGTGCGCCTCGCGGCCCAGGCGCCGCGCTGGGACGCCCTGGGGATCGGGTACTACCGGTCGCCGCAGGTGCCCTGGCCCGCCGCATAGGTGCGAGATCCTGATGACGGGCACCCCGGAGGACCGTACTCCGGGGTGCCCGTCCGTCCGGGTCGGAACTCCGCGATGGGGTTCTTCAGGCTTTCGACCAGCTGCAGCGCGCCCGACGGGTCCGCCAGGTCCACCATCTGCCGGTTGTTCCGCAGCTGGAGCCGGTTGAGGCAGCTCAGCGCGAACTCGGGGGCGAACATGTCGTACTGCCGGAACTTCTCGGCGAGTTCGGGCACCGACTCCTGGTACTCGCGGACCACCTCGGCGACCGTCCGCCAGAAGTCGTCCTCCTCCAGGATCCCCTCGGTGGCGAGCTGCGCGGCCAGGAAGCGGAAGAAGCAGTCGAAGACGTCCGTGAAGATCGACAGCAGCTTCTTGTCCTCCGGGACCTCCACCCGGATCCGCCGCACCTCGGGCGGCAGTACGGCGTCCGGGTCCATCACCGCGATCTCCTCGGCGATGTCCTTGTAGATCGCCCGCCGCACCGCGCCGTCCTTCAGCACGAGGATCACGTTCTCGCCGTGCGGCATGAACACCAGGTCGTAGGCGTAGAAGCTGTGCAGGAGGGGGGTGAAGTAGGCCCGCAGACAGCGCCGCAGCCACTCCCTGGGTGCCAGCCCCGAGCGCTCGATCAGCGCGCCCGCGAAGGAAGCGCCCTCGTGGTCCACATGGAGGAGGCAGGCCATGGTGGCCAGGGACTCGCCCTCCCGGAGCGAGGGCACCGGGCTCTCCCGCCAGAGCGCGGCCAGCATCTTCCGGTACGGCGAGTAGCGGTCCGTGGCCGCCTCGTACTCCAGGTTCCGGTAGCCGACCGCCGCCCGCTCGCGGATGATCGTCAGGCTTGTGGACCTCAGCACCGGGTCGTCGTCGATCAGCTGGGCCAGCCAGTCGTTGATGGCCGGGGTGGCCTCCATGTAGGCGGCCGAGAGCCCGCGCATGAAGCCCATGTTGAGGATGGAGAGAGCGGTCTTGACGTAGTGCCGCTCCGGGCGGGAGGCGTTGAAGAAGGTCCGTATGGACTGCTGGGCCAGGTACTCGTCGTCGCCCTCGCCCAGGCAGACCAGATGACGGCGGGCGATCTCGGCGGCGAAGGTGACGGTGAGCTTGTTCCACCACTGCCAGGGGTGGACGGGGATGAAGAGGTGGTCGGCGGGGTCGAGACCCTGCTCGCGCAGCCGCTTTTCGAACCGCTCGACGGTCTCCTCGCCCAGCTCCTGCCGCAGGAAGGTCTCGTACTCGATGCCGGCGCCCGCCGTGAACGCCGCCCGCGAGCGGTGCGCGGCCAGCCACACCAGCCGGACGGGGCTCGCGGCCTCGGGGGCGTAGGAGAGGTACTCGTGGATGCCGAAGCCGAGCCGCCCGTTGTTGGCCACGAAGCAGGGGTGGCCCTCGGTCATGCCGGTCTCGATGTCCTGGAAGCCGCGATTCGCGAGCTCGGCGGAGGTGACCCGCGGCTTGGCGAGCTTGTAGCAGGTGCTCGCCAGGGTGGAGGAGATCTCCTCCAGGTAGACCGGCAGGATCTCGTCGCCCAGGCCCAGGGTCCGCTTCAACTCGATGAAGAAGTCCAGTGCGGCGAGAGGGAGTTCGGCGCCGTCCCGGTGGCGGGAGATGGACTCCGGGTCCACCTGCCAGTGGTCGAGGGCTCGGCGGGTGGCGGTGAAGCGGTAGTGGGTCAGACCGTCGTCGCCGCGGACGACGTAGTGGTCGCCGTCCTGCTCGGGCGTGATCAGCCGCTCGTGGGCGAACTCGGCGAGGGCCTTGCGCATCAGGAGACGGTTGGCGGTCTCCCAGCGCTCAGGGGAGAGGTGGGCCACGGCGTCGGCGGGGGTCATGCGCGCACCGCCTTCTCGAACCGCTCCCGCGTGCAGAAGCTGAGCAGCGCCGTCTTCTCCGGCTTCCGGATCTCCCGCTCCGGCACAAAACCGACGGCTTCGTTCAGGGCGTGCACGGCCGTGTTGCGTACGTCGGGCTCGACCACCACCCTTTTCGTCCTCGGGTCCTCGAAGAGGCGGGTCATCACGGCGGTGATCACGGCCCGGGAGAAACCGTGCACGGGTGTGTCGGTGGGCGCGACCAGGAAGTGCATGCCGACGTCGCCGGGCTCGGGCTCGTACAGCCCGGCCAGCTCCCGGTGGGCGGGGTCGTACCGCTCCATCAGGAAGGCGGGCTCCCCGTCGTGCAGGCCGAGGAACGCGTGGTGGTGCTCGTCGGCGGCGATCTCCATGTAGGCGCGCTCGACGTCCTCGAGCTTCGCGTCCCGCATCATCCAGAACGCGGCCTTGGGGTGCGTGACCCAGCCGTGCAGCAGCTCGGCGTCCTTCAGCGGGTCGAGCGGACGGATCGTGAAGGTCGTCATACCGCGAACTCCTGGAATGCGATGGTCTTCTCGACCGGGTAGTACTCGGTGCCGAGCAGCTCCCGGATGATGCAGCTGTTGCGGTACGCGCCCATGCCCAGGTCGGGGCTGGTGACGCTGTGGGTGTGCACGCCGGCGTTCTGGAGGAAGACGCCCCGGCCGGTGACGTCGACGGCGTAGTTGCGGGCGATGTCGAAGTTGCCGTGCGAGTCGCGGCGCAGGCGGTCGTGGATCGGCCGCAGGAACTCCGGTTCGGCGTACCGGTAGCCGGTCGCCAGGACCAGGCCCTCGCTGCGCAGCTCGAAGTCCTTGCCCTGCTCCTCCTGGCGGAAGGTGAGGGTGTACGTGCCTTTGTCGCACGTCGCTTCGGTGAGCGCGGAGTTGGTGAGCAGACGGGTGGGGACCGGGCCGGTGAGGTTCTTCCGGTAGAGCAGGTCGAAGATGTCGTCGATCAGGTCCCCGTCGATGCCCTTGAACAGGCCTTTGTGCTGTTCGGTGAGGCGGTAGCGGGTCGGCTCCGGCAGCGCGTGGTAGTAGTCGATGTACTCCGGGGAGGTCATCTCCAGGGTGAGCTTGGTGTACTCCAGCGGGAAGAAGCGCGGGGAGCGGGTGACCCAGTTCAGCCGGTAGCCGTGGACGTCGATCTCGCCGAGCAGGTCGTGGTAGATCTCGGCGGCGGACTGGCCGCTGCCGACCAGGGTGATCGACTTCTTGCGCTGGAGCCGTGCCCTGTGCTCCCGGTAGCGGGAGCTGTGGACGAAGTCGCCGTCCAGGCCGCGGCAGGCGTCCGGGACGTGCGGCGGGGTGCCGGTGCCGAGGACGAGATGGCGGCTGCGGAACGCCTCCCCAGCCTCGGTGCGGACGACGTAGAGATCGTCCTCGTACGTCACCTCGGTGACCGTCGTGCCGAAGCGGACGCTGCTCAGCCGGGCCGCCGCCCAGCGGCAGTAGTCGTCGTACTCCAGGCGCAACGGGTAGAAGTTCTCGCGGATGTAGAACGAGTACAGACGGCCCTTCTCCTTCAGATAGTTGAGGAAGGAGTACGGGGACGTCGGGTCGGCCAGGGTGACCAGGTCCGACAGGAACGGGGTCTGCAGATGGGCGCCGTCGAGGAACATCCCCGAGTGCCACTCGAAGTCGGGCTTGGACTCCAGGAAGACGCCGCTCAGTTCGGCGATCGGCTCGGTGAGGCAGGCGAGGCCGAGGTTGAAGGGGCCGAGTCCGACACCCACGAAGTCGTAGGGCGTGGTGGGGGCTTCAGGACGCACGGTCAAGGGACTCTCCCGGGTACTGCTCGGCGTGGCCGGCGATCAGGTCGAGGACGGCGGCGAGGTCGTCCGGCTCGGTCTCGGGGTTGAGCAGGGTGAACTTCAGGTAGTGGCGGCCGGCGACCTTGGTGCCGGCGACCACGGCGTCGCCGGAGGCGAACAGGGCCTTGCGGGCGTGCAGGTTGGCGCGGTCGATCTCGGCCGGGTCGGTGACGGCGGCCGGGACGCAGCGGAAGACCAGGGTGGAAAGGGCCGGCTCGACGACGACGTCGAAGCGCGGGTCGGCGGCGAGCAGCCGGAAGCCCTCGGCCGCCAGGTCGCACACCTCGTCGAAGAGCTGCCCGATGCCGTCGGCGCCCATCACGCGCAGCGTCATCCACAGCTTGAGGGCATCGAAACGGCGTGTGGTCTGGAGGGACTTGTCGACCTGGTTGGGGATGCGCTCGGTGACCGCGTGGTGCGGGTTGAGGTAGTCCGCGTGGTAGGTGACGTGCCGCAGGGTGGAGGCGTCCCGGACCAGCAAGGCGGACGAACTCACCGGCTGGAAGAAGGACTTGTGGTAGTCGACGGTGACCGAGTCGGCGCGTTCGATGCCGGTGAGCAGGTGGCGGCGGGTGGGGGAGACCAGCAGGCCGCAGCCGTAGGCCGCGTCGACGTGCAGCCAGGTGCCGTACCGCGCGCACAGCTCGGCGATCCCGGGCAGCGGGTCGATGGAGCCGAAGTCGGTGGTGCCGGCGGTGGCGACCACGGCCATCGGGACCAGGTCGTCGCGACGGCAGCGCTCCAGCTCGTGGGCGAGTGCGACCGTCCGCATCCGCTTGTCGTGGTCGACGGGGACGGGGACCACCGACTCGGGGCTCAGACCCAGCAGTCCGGCCGACTTCCGCACGCTGAAGTGGCTGATCTCGGAGGTGAGGATCCGCAGCCGGGCCGGTGAGTCCGTCTTGGCCTCCTCACGGGCGAGCAGCAGCGCCTGGAGGTTGGACTGGGTGCCGCCGGAGGTGAACACACCGTCGGCGGCGGGGCCGAGGCCGATCCGGGTGGTCGTCCAGTCGATGAGCTTGCGCTCGATCAGCGTGCCGCCGGCCGACTGGTCCCAGGTGTCCAGGGAGGAGTTGACGGCGGACAGGACGGCCTCGCCGAGCACCGCGGGGATGACGACCGGGCAGTTGAGGTGGGCGACGTAGCGGGGGTGGTGGAAGTAGACCGCGTCCCGCAGGTAGACCTCCTCCAGTTCGTCGAGGGCCGCCGTGGTGTCGCTCAGCGGACGGTCGAGGTCGATCCGCTCGATGCGGGGGGCGAGGGCGTCGGCCGTGATCCCGGTGAACGGACGGTCGGTGGCGGCGAGCCTGGCGGCCACCCGCTCCACTCCTTCTTTCACGGAGCGGCGGTAGTGCTCCGCGGTGAGGTCATTGAGCAGGTGTGAGCGCATGTGGGGGTCCTCCGGTGGGTGGGGACGTCCGCAGGGACGCGTTGAGGGGCGGAGTCGCGCGATATCAACTTAGGTTAGCCTAACCTAAGTTGAGTTCCGGCGGAACGCCGCCCCTCCCCTGACCGGTGTCACTCCACCGCGCCGGCTCGGCTCTCCCGGCGGAGGGCTCAGTCGACCTTCCTGGCCGTCTCGATGGCCTTCGCCAGGTCCTCCAGGAGCGGGGCGCACTTGTCGTAGGACAGGATCGGCTCGGCGGTGCGCGGGATGACCTGGCCGGCCTTGACGGCGGGGAGCTTCTTCCAGGTGGCCTGGGTGATGTCGGCGGGCTGGATGGCCGAGGTGCGGTTGTCCATCATGATGATGTCCGCCGCGTACTTGTCGGCGTTCTCCCAGCTCAGCGACTCGAACCAGCCGCCGCCCTGCTTCTTCGCGCTCTCCGGGGGCTCGACGAGGTTCACGCCGAGGGCCTTGAAGTGCTCCAGGTCGATCGAGAGGTTGGTGCCGGAGACGTAGAACAGGTCCTGGCTGGCCGACCCCGCCATGACCTTGATGTCCGGCTTGGCCTTGGCGGCGGCGCGCAGCCGGGCGGCCGCGTTCTCGAAGCGCTTCTTGGCCTGCTTGACCTTGTCGGTGGTGACGTCCGCGCCGAGGGACTCGGCGAGCGCGAGCATGCGCTCCAGCGGCTCGGTCAGCTGCCGGTCGTAGACGGAGATGCCGACGGTGGGGGCGCCGACGGCGAGGATCTTCTTCTTCGACTCCTCGGGGACGTACCAGAGAGTGCCGGCGTCGTCGAACATGGTGGAGATCAGGGCGTCGGGGGCGAGGGTCGCGTACTTCTCGATGTTGAACTGGCCCCACTCGTTGCCGAGGACCGTCACCTTGCTGACGTCCATGTCGCCGGCCTGCACATCGGCCTTGCCGTCCTTGGTCGTCGTCGGGCCGAAGACGCCCTTGGCCTGGACGCCGTAGTCGTACAGCGCGGCGGCCACGCCGACGAAGGCCACGATGTTCGACGGAACCTTGTCGGCCTTGACGCTCTGCCCCCGGTCGTCCTTGAAGGACCAGGGGCCGGACCTGGCGGCAGTCGTTCCGCTGCCCGACCCACCGCTTTTCGCGTCCTCGCTGCCGCAGGCTGCGAGGACGGCACCGAGGCCGAGGGCGCCGCCCGCGGCGAGGATGCCGCGGCGGGAGAGGGTGGTGGCGCGGGCGTTGGGCATGGGTATGACTGCTTTCGAACGGGGCGGGGCACCCGCCGGACAGGTTTGAAGGTAGGTTAGCCTAACCTCACTTGCTGTCCAGGGGGCGGGTCACCACGCCCGCGCCCGCCGACGGCCCGTGCGCCGGCGGCGCGTCAGCCGCTGGTGGTGTGTCAGCTCGTCAGACCCAGCTCCCTCGCGATCAGCATGCGCTGCACCTCGCTCGTGCCCTCGCCGATCTCCAGGATCTTGGAGTCGCGCCACATGCGGGCGACCGGGTATTCGTTCATGAAGCCGTAGCCGCCGTGGATCTGGGTGGCGTCACGGGCGTTGTCGACGGCGACCGTGGAGGAGTGGAGCTTGGCCAGGGCCGCCTCCTTCTTGAAGGGTTCGCCGGCGACCAGCCGGTAGGCCGCGTCACGCCAGGCGAGGCGGGCCGTGTGGGCCTTCATCTCCATGTCGGCGATCTTGAACTGGATGGCCTGGTTGGCGCCGATCGGCTTGCCGAAGGCGATGCGCTCCTTGGCGTACTTCACCGACTCGTCCACGCAGCCCTGGGCGAGTCCCGTCGCCAGCGCCGCGATGGCGATACGGCCCTCGTCGAGGATCCGCAGGAACTGCGCGTAGCCGCGGCCCTCCTCGCCCAGCAGGTTCGCCGCCGGCACCCGGACGTCGGAGAAGGACAGCTCACGGGTGTCCGAGGCGTTCCAGCCGACCTTTGAGTAGGCGGGCGCCACCGTGAAGCCGGGCGTGCCCGAGGGGACGATGATCGCGGAGATCAGCGGGCGGCCGTCGGGCTTGCGACCGGTGACCGCCGTCACCGTCACCAGGCCGGTGATGTCCGTGCCCGAGTTGGTGATGAAGCACTTGGTGCCGTTGATCACCCACTCGTCGGTCTCCGGGTCCAGACGGGCCGTCGTACGGGTCGCCCCCGCGTCCGAGCCGCCGTCCGGTTCCGTCAGCCCGAAGGCGCCCAGCATCTCGCCGGAGCACAGCTTCGGCAGCCACTGGCGCTTCTGCTCCTCGGTGCCGAACAGATGGATTGGCATGGCACCGAGCGACACCCCGGCCTCCAGCGTGATGGCGACCGAGGAGTCGACGCGGGCCAGCTCCTCCAGCGCGATACCCAGGGCCAGGTAGTCGCCGCCCATGCCGCCGTACTCCTCCGGGAACGGCAGCCCGAACAGGCCCATGCGGCCCATCTCCCGGACGATCTCGTACGGGAACTCGTGCCGCTCGTAGAAGTCGCCGATCTTCGGTGCCACGACTTCGTGCGCGAACTCCTCGACCGTACGGCGGAGTTCCTCCAGCTCGGGGGTCAGACGGTGGTTCATCGTCGATCACTGCTCCTTGTGGGAGAGGGCGCGGAGGGTGCGGGAAGGGCTGGGACGGCCCAGCCGGTCGGCCATCCACTCGCTGGTGGCGACGAGGCGGCCGAGGTCGACTCCGGTGTCGATGCCGAGGCCGTGCAGCATCCACACCAGGTCCTCGGTGGCGAGGTTGCCGGTGGCGGACTTGGCGTACGGGCAGCCGCCGAGGCCGCCCGCGGAGGCGTCGGCGGTGGTGACGCCGTGCTGGAGCGCGGCCAGGGTGTTGGCGAGGGCCTGGCCGTAGGTGTCGTGGAAGTGCACGCCGAGCGCGGAGGTCGGCACGTGCCGCTCGTTGAGCGCGGCCAGCAGCTCCAGTACATGACCGGGGGTCGCCACCCCGATCGTGTCCCCGAGGCTCAGCTCGTCGCAGCCCATGTCCAGCAGCGCCCTGCACACGTCGACGACCTGGTGGAGGGGGACGGCACCCTCCCAGGGATCGCCGAAGCACATGGAGACATAGCCGCGGACATGGGCGCCCTCGTCCTTCGCGCGGGCCACGACCGGTTCGAAGACCGCGAGGGACTCCTCCACCGTGCGGTTGAGGTTGGCCTTGGCGAAGGACTCGGTGGCGCTGGCGAACACGGCGATACGGTCCGCTCCGAGGGCGAGCGCGCGCTCCAGGCCGCGCGTATTGGGCACCAGGACCGGCAGGCGCACCCCCTTCAGATCCTTGACCTGCGGGAACAGCGCTTCCGCGTCGGCCAGTTGGGGCACCCACTTCGGGTGGACGAAGCTGGTGGCCTCGACCGTCCTCAGGCCCGCGTCGGCGAGGCGGCGGATGAACTCCGCCTTGACCTCGGTCGGCACGGTCGCCTTCTCGTTCTGCAGCCCGTCGCGCGGGCCGACCTCGTGGATCCTGACCCGGGCGGGCAGGTCGGGGGCCGGGACGACCATGGGCAGGTCGGGTTCGGGGATGCTCATGCCGTCTCCTCCTTCGCGCCTTCCTCGTCGAGCGGGGCGATCACGGCCAGCACCTGGTCCATGGCGACCGTCGTGCCCGGCGCGACGTCCAGTTCGGTGACGGTGCCGGCGTGCGGGGCGGAGATGACGTGCTCCATCTTCATCGCCTCGACCACCAGCAGGCTCTGGCCCGCGGCCACCTCGTCGCCCACGGCCACCTTCACCACCGTGACCGTGCCCGGCATGGGCGCCGTGAGCGAGTCGGCGCCGGCGTGGGCCGCGCGGGTGAGGGACGCGGCCACCGGGTCGTGGTCGCGCACGTGCCAGGCGTCGCCGTCGCGGCCGATCCAGTCGGCGGCGCGGTGGAAGGTGTGGCGGACGCCGTCCAGGGTGACGCTGACCGTGTCGTCGGTGACCGTGTGGGCGCCGCGTACCGGGTGAGCGACGGGTTCGAGTCCCGGCATCCGCAGCGGGAACGCCACCGGTTTCGGCTCCCCGCCCAGCCGCCAGCCGCTCGGCACCGAGAACGGGTCGGTCCAGCCCCCGCCCTTGGGCCGCAGTGCCTCCAGCCGTACGGCGGCGGCGGCCTCGTAGACCTCCTCCGGTACGTCCGTGGCGACCAGCTCGTCGACCACCCGCTCGACCAGCCCGGTGTCCAGCTCGCCCGCCACGACGGCGGGGTGGGCCAGCAGCCGGCGCAGGAAGCCGGCGTTGGTCTGCACGCCCAGGGTGACCGTGCGGGCGAGGGCCGCACGGAGTTTCCTGAGCGCGGTGGCGCGGTCCGGGCCGTAGGCGATCACCTTGGACAGCATCGGGTCGTACAGGCTGCCGACCTCGGTGCCCTCGCTCAGTCCGGAGTCGGTGCGCACTCCGTCTCCCTGCGGCTCGCGCAGCCGCAGCACGGTGCCGCCCGAGGGCAGGAACCCGCGCGCCGGGTCCTCCGCGCACAGGCGGGCCTCGATCGCGTGACCGGTCAGCCGGATGTCCCCCTGAGCGAACGCCAGCGGTTCGCCCGCCGCCACCCGCAGCTGCCACTCCACCAGGTCGAGACCCGTGATCATCTCGGTGACCGGGTGCTCCACCTGCAGGCGGGTGTTCATCTCCATGAAGTAGTACGACGTCGGGTCCCCGCCGGGCACGATGAACTCCACCGTGCCCGCGCCCCGGTAGCCGCAGGAGCGGGCGGCCTGGACCGCCGCCTCGCCCATCGCGGCCCGGGTCTCCTCGTCGAGGAGCACGCTCGGCGCCTCCTCGACGATCTTCTGGTGGCGGCGCTGGAGGGAGCACTCGCGTTCGCCGAGGTGCACGACGTTGCCGTGGCCGTCGGCCAGCACCTGGATCTCGATGTGCCGGGGCCGGTCGATCCAGCGCTCGACGAGGAGGGTGTCGTCGCCGAAGGATGCGCGGGCCTCGCGGCGGGCGGCGGCGATCTCCTCGGCGACCCGCCCGGCGTCACGCACCAGCCGCATGCCCTTGCCGCCGCCTCCGGCGGAGGGCTTGAGCAGCACCGGCATGCCGATCTCGCGGGCGGCCCCGGCGAGCTGGTCGTCGGTGAGTCCGGAGCCGCTGGAGCCGGGGACCACCGGAACCCCGGCCGCCTCGACCGTCTCCTTGGCGCGGATCTTGTCGCCCATGAGGGAGATCGCGTCCGCGGGAGGGCCGATGAAGACCAGCCCGGCCTCCTCACAGGCGCGTGCGAAGCCGGCGTTCTCCGCGAGGAAGCCGTACCCGGGGTGGACGGCCTGGGCGCCGGTGCGGGCGGCGGCCTCCAGCAGCCGGTCGACGGACAGGTAGCTCTCGGCCGCGGGCGCCGGGCCGATCCGTACCGCAGTGTCGGCCTCCCGGACGTGCCGGGCGTCCGCGTCGGCGTCGGAGAAGACGGCCACCGAGCGCACGCCGAGGGCGCGCAGGGTGCGGATGACGCGGACGGCGATCTCGCCGCGGTTGGCCACCAGAACTGTTTCGAACATCTCTGCGAGCTCCCCCTCACATCCGGAAGACGCCGAACTGGGGGTCGCCCAGTGGGGCGTTGGCGCACGCGGTCAGGGCCAGGCCCAGCACCTGACGGGTTTCCAGCGGGTCGATCACGCCGTCGTCCCAGAGGCGGGCGGTGGCGTAGTAGGCGTTGCCCTGACGGTCGTACTGGGCGCGGATGGGCGCCTTGAAGGACTCCTCGTCCTCGGCGGGCCACTGCTCCCCGCGGGCCTCGAGCTGGTCGCGCTTGACGGTGGCGAGGACGGAGGCGGCCTGCTCGCCGCCCATGACCGAGATCTTGGCGTTCGGCCACATCCACAGGAAGCGGGGGGAGTACGCCCTGCCGCACATGGAGTAGTTCCCCGCGCCGTACGACCCGCCGACGACCACCGTCAGCTTGGGCACGCGCGTGCAGGCGACGGCCGTGACCATCTTGGCGCCGTGCTTGGCGATGCCGCCCGCCTCGTAGTCCCTGCCCACCATGAAGCCGGAGATGTTCTGCAGGAACACCAGCGGGATGCCCCGCTGGTCGCACAGCTCGATGAAGTGGGCGCCCTTCTGGGCGGACTCCGAGAACAGGATGCCGTTGTTGGCGACGATCCCGACCGGGTGGCCGTGGATCCGGGCGAAGCCGGTGACCAGGGTCTGCCCGAACTCGGCCTTGAACTCGGCGAAGCGGGAGCCGTCCACCACGCGCGCGATGATCTCGCGGACGTCGTAGGGGGTGCGGGGGTCGGCCGGGACGGCGCCGTAGAGCCCGTAGGGGTCGACTTTCGGCTCGACGGCCTCGGTGACCTCCCAGGGCAGCTCCCCGCGCGCGGGGAGGGTGGAGACGATCGTGCGGACGATCCGCAGGGCGTGGGCGTCGTCCTCCGCGAGGTGGTCGGTGACACCGGACGTACGGGAGTGCACCTCGCCGCCGCCCAGCTCCTCGGCGGTGACGACCTCGCCGGTGGCCGCCTTCACCAGCGGGGGCCCGCCCAGGAAGATCGTGCCCTGGTTGCGGACGATCACGGCCTCGTCGCTCATCGCCGGGACGTACGCCCCGCCGGCCGTGCAGGAGCCGAGGACGGCCGCGATCTGAGGAATCCCGGCGCCGGACATGCGGGCCTGGTTGTAGAAGATCCGGCCGAAGTGCTCACGGTCGGGGAAGACCTCGTCCTGCATGGGCAGGAAGGCGCCGCCGGAGTCGACCAGGTAGAGGCACGGGAGGCGGTTCTCCAGGGCCACCTCCTGCGCGCGCAGGTGCTTCTTCACCGTCATCGGGTAGTACGTGCCGCCCTTGACGGTGGCGTCGTTGGCGACGATCACGCACTCGCGGCCGCCGACCCTGCCGATCCCGGCGATGACCCCGGCGGCCGGGGCCTGCCCCTCGTACATCCCGTCGGCGGCCAGCGGGGCCAGTTCCAGGAAGGGCGAGCCGGGGTCGAGCAGGGTGTCCACGCGGTCGCGCGGCAGCAGCTTGCCGCGCGCGGTGTGCCGCGCGCGTGCCTTCTCGCCGCCGCCGAGCCGGGCGGCGGCGAGCCTGCCGCGCAGCTCCTCGGCGAGCGCGCGGTGAGCCTCTTCGTTGGCCCGCCAGGCCTCCGACGCGGGGTCGGCCGCGCTCGTCAGCTCCGGTGCCTGATGCATCCTGCGGTCCCCTCACGTGTTAATGACCGTTAACGCACTCCCTTCAGGTTAACGACCGCTAACCTCCCTGTCTAGAATCGTTCTCATGGCCACGCGAACCGACGCCCCCACCCGCCGCGAGCAGATCCTCAAGGAGGCCGCGCGGCTCTTCGCCGAACGCGGCTTCCACGGCGTCGGCGTCGACGAGATAGGCGCCGCGGTGGGCATCAGCGGGCCGGGCCTTTACCGGCACTTCGCGGGCAAGGACGCGATGCTCGCGGAGCTGCTGGTCGGCATCAGCGGGCAGTTGCTGACCGGGGCGAAGCGGCGGCTGGCGGAGGCGGACGGGGGAGCCGGACCGGGCGGCCCGGAGGCCGTGCTCGACTCCCTCATCGAGGGGCACATCGACTTCGCGCTCGACGACCGCTCCCTCATCACCTTGCACGACCGTGAGCTGGACCGCCTGCGGGACAGTGACCGGAAGCTGGTGCGGCAGCTTCAGCGGCAGTACGTGGAGTTGTGGGTGGAGGTGGTGCGCGAGGTGCACCCGGGCCTTGCGGAGCCGGCCGCGCGGTCGGCCGTCCATTCGGTGTTCGGGCTGCTGAACTCGACGCCGCACCTGGGGCGGGCCGGGTCGTTGCCGGGGCGGGGCGCCACGGCGGAGCTGCTGCACCGGATGGCCCGGGGGGCCTTCGCGGCGGCGTCGCCCGCGGCGGGCTGAGCGGGGCGCGGGCGCGGGGCTGTGCCCCGCGCCCCGCCCGTGCGTGACCCGCGTTACGGCTGCGGGGCTTTACTGAGGTGCCTACTCGCCGGTACGTTTATGTGAGCAAGCGCTTAGCCACTGGGTTGCAACCATCGATCGAGGAACCCGGGCGGCGAGCAACCAGGTACGCGAGAGCGGCGCCGGTTCAGGCGCATGGAAGGGCGGTGGCGGCATGCGCCGTACGGTGTTCAACGAGGATCATGAGGCGTTCCGGGAGACCCTTCGCGCCTTCATCGAGGCCGAGGTCGTACCGGTGTACGACGACTGGTTCACGCAGGGCATCGTGCCCCGCGAGTTCTACCACAAGCTCGCCGAGCTGGGCCTCTTCGGGATCAACGTGCCCGAGGAATACGGCGGGGCGGGACTCGAGACGCACAAGTTCGAGGCCATCCAGTACGAGGAGACCGCCCGCGCGGGTGTCACCTTCGGCGGCTCCGGCGTGCACGTCCTGCTCGCGCTGCCCTACCTCAAGATGCTCGCCACCGACGAGCAGAAGAAGCGGTTCCTGCCCAGGTTCGTCTCCGGCGAGGAGATGTGGGCCATCGCGATGACCGAGCCCGGCACCGGCTCCGACCTCGCGGGCATGAAGACCACCGCCAGGCTGAGCGAGGACGGGACGCACTACGTCCTCAACGGCGCCAAGACCTTCATCACCGGTGGCGTGCACGCCGACAAGGTCATCGTCTGCGCCCGCACCGCCGCGCCCACGGCCGAGGACCGCCGCCACGGCATCTCCCTGTTCGCCGTGGACACCGGGTCCGAGGGCTACTCGGTGGGCCGCAAGCTCGACAAGCTGGGGCTCAGGACCTCCGACACCGCCGAGCTCGCCTTCGTCGACGTCAAGGTGCCCGTCGGGGACCTGCTCGGCGAGGAGAACAAGGGCTTCTCCTACCTCGGCGCCAACCTGCCCTCCGAGCGCTGGGGCATCGCCTTCGGCGCCTACGCGCAGGCCAGGGCGGCCGTCCGGTTCGCCAAGAGTTACGTGCAGGAGCGCACCGTCTTCGGCAAGCCGGTCGCCCACTTCCAGAACACCAAGTTCGAGCTGGCCGCCTGCCAGGCCGAGGTGGACGCGGCGGAAGCCGTCGCCGACCGGGCGCTCGAAGCGCTCGACGCCGGCGAGCTGACCCCCGCCGAGGCCGCCTCCGCCAAGCTGTTCTGCACCGAGGTCGCCCACCGCGTCATCGACCGCTGCCTGCAGCTGCACGGCGGCTACGGCTACATGAACGAGTACCCGATCGCCCGCCTGTACGCGGACAACCGCGTCAACCGCATCTACGGCGGCACCAGCGAGATCATGAAGTCGATCATCGCCAAGGACATGGGTCTGTAAGGGCCCCGAAATCAGTGCAGGATACAACTGACATATGAGTCAGGCACTTCAGTCCCTGCTCGATCTGCTCGACCTCGAGCGGATCGAGCAGGACATCTTCCGCGGCCGGTCCCGCTCCACAATCGTCCCGCGCGTCTTCGGCGGGCAGGTCGCGGCGCAGGCACTGGTCGCCGCCGGGCGCACGGTCCCCGAGGACCGGCACGCGCACTCGCTGCACGCGTACTTCCTGCGCCCCGGCGACCCGGGCGCGCCCATCGTCTACACGGTGGACCGCATCCGCGACGGCCGCTCCTTCACCACCCGCCGGGTGGTCGCCGTCCAGCACGGGCAGCCGATCTTCCACCTCTCGGCGTCCTTCCAGACGTGGGAGGACGGGCTCGACCACCAGGCCCCCATGCCGGCCGCCCCCGACCCGGCGACCCTGCCCACCTCCGACGAGCGCCTGCGCGGCTACGACCACCTCCCGGCCGAGGTCGTGGAGCGGTCCCTGGAGGCCCGCGAGGCGGTCGACCTGCGCTACGTCGACGAGCCGCCGTACGGCAGGTTCGGCGAGCCGCGCGAGCCGCACTCCCAGGTGTGGTTCCGCACCAACGGCAAGCTCGACGACGATCCCCTCCTGCACGTCGTCCTCGCCACCTACGTGTCCGACATGACGCTGCTCGACTCGGTGCTGCTCGCCCACGGGCGCGGCGGCTGGGCGGTCGGGGACGTCGTCGGGGCCTCACTGGACCACGCCATGTGGTTCCACCGGCCGTTCCGGGCCGACGAGTGGCTGCTGTACGACCAGGAGTCGCCCTCCGCGCACGGCGGGCGGGGCCTCGGCCAGGCCCGTATCTACACACAGGACGGCCGGCTGGCCATCTCGGTGATCCAGGAGGGCGTGGTCCGCGTTCCCCGGGAACACTGAGGAACATGGCGGACACCGCACGGAAAGCTGCCCAGGAGGACACCGGCGGCGAGAGCACCTTCACGGTGATCGTCGCCGGCCTCGCCAACCTCGGGATCGCGCTGGCCAAGGCGATCGCCGGAGCGATCAGCGGATCCAGCGCGATGCTGTCGGAGGCCGCGCACTCGGTCGCCGACACTGTCACCGAGGTGCTGCTGCTCACCGCGCTCAAGCGCAGCGGGAAACCCGCCGACGAGGACCACCCGCTCGGCTACGGACCCGAGCGGTACCTGTGGGCGCTGCTCGCCGCCGTCGCCACCTTCGTCGGCGGCGCCGTCTTCTCCCTCTACGACGCCGTCCACACCCTCACCCAGGGGGAGCGGCTGGGCGACCCCCTGGCCTCGTACCTCGTGCTCGCGGTCGCCTTCCTGCTGGAGGGCTTCTCACTGCGCACCGGCGTGCGCCAGGCGCGCGGCGAGGCGGCCCGCCGGAAGATGCCCTTCCGGCGCTATCTGCGGCGCACCCCCGACACCGCCGTCAAGGCGGTGGTCATGGAGGACTCGGCCGCGCTGATCGGCCTGGCCTTCGCGGCGGGCGGCCTGCTCGGCGGGCAGCTCACCGGATCCGGGGTCTGGGACGGGATCGCCTCCCTGTGCATCGGCGTACTGCTGCTGTACGTCGCCTGGGTGCTGGGCCGGTCGAACGCCGAACTGCTCATCGGGCGCCCGCTGCCCCGGTCCACGCGGGAGCGGATCCGCCAGGAGCTGCTGGCGGTGGAGCACATCGAGGCCGTACTGGAGTTGACCACGCTCGTGCAGGGCCCGCGCGAGGCCCTGGTGGCCGCCAAGGTCGACTTCCGGGACGTGTCGAGCGCGGCCCAGATCGAGTGGGCGTGCGAGCAGGCCGAGCAGCGGCTGCGGGAGAAGTTCCCCGGCGTCGGGCGGGTCTACCTGGACCCGACACCGGGCTACGCGCAGCGCCGCTCGGAAGGCTTGAACCCCTGGTCGTAAGAGCCGGGCCGGCCCTTACGCCGCCAGGCCCGCCTGGCCCAGCAGATACGCCGTCATCGGGTCGTAGTACCGGGGGCTGACCACGTGGTCGTCGAGCGGCACCGTCACCTGCAGCGTCCCCTCGGCCTCGGCGAGGAAGAGGGCCGGGTCGTTGCAGTCCGCGTAGCCGACGGAGTCCACGCCGTGCTGACCGGCACAGCCCGCCCAGCCGTGGTCGGCGACGACCAGGTCCGGCAGCGGGCGGCCCTCGCGCTCCAGGCCGGTGAGGATGGCACGCATCGGCTCGCCGGAGTGGGTGTGCCACAGTGTGGCGCCGTGCTCGAGGACGGCCACGTCCGCGAACTGCATGACGTACCCCTCGTCCGTCTGCAGCCCGTCCGGGATGACGGTGATCTCGCAGCCGGCGGCGCGCAGGGCGGCGGCCGTGGCGCGGTGCACGTCGAGCAGACCGCCGGGGTGGCCGGTGGCGAACAGCACCCGCTGCTGCCCGTCGGCCGCCTTGCGCAGCCGGCCGGCCATCCGCTCCAGGGCGTCGACGGTCAGCCCGGGGTCGATGGTGTCCTGGCCGTAGCGGTGCTCCGGGTCGTCGCTGACGCCGACGCGCTCGGCCATCACCGCGAGCACGTCCTGCTCGTCGCTCCAGCGGTCGCCGAGCTCCAGCCCGAGCCAGAAGTTGCGGTCGCCGTTCGCGAGTTTGCGGTAGTGGGAGAGGTTGTTCTCGCGGGGGGTGGCGACGTCCCCGGCGATACGGGTCCTCACGAGGTGATCGACGAGTTCGGCGCGGCTGGGTGTCCCGGGTATCGGCATGGCCCCCATTGTGGTGTCAGGCCCGCCGCAGGGCGAACCACAGTTCCATGCGGACGTCCGGGTCGTCCAGGTCGGTGCCGAGCAGGGCGGCGCAGCGGGCGATGCGCTGGCGGACGGTGTTGCGGTGCACGGACAGGGCGACCGCGGTGCGGTCCCAACTGCCGTGCAGGGAAAGCCAGGTGCGCAGCGTCTCGGTGAGCGCCGGCACCGCGCTGATCGGGGCGAGCAGTGCGCGGGCGTGCGCGTCGGCCTCGTCGCGGGGGAGCAGGTCGGTGAGGCCGGGGCGGTCGCCGTGGCGGACCAGGGCGGTACGGGTGGCGCGGGCGCGGGTCAGGGCGCGGGCCGCCTGGGCGTCGGCGGTCGGCCAGTCGGCCGCCGCGACGGCGGCGCTCACACCGAGGGTCCAGCCGGGCTGCGGGGCCGGCTCCCGCTCGGCGGGGACGAGCACCCGTACGACGCCGTCCGCGAGGTCCACCAGCGCGGACCCGAGCGCGGCGCCGAGCGCGGAGGCGGCCACGGCGTCATGGGGGTTCCCCCTGCTCATGGAGGTACCCCCTGTTCGAGCGGAGTCGAGAACTCGGGGAAGAAGCCGAGAGCTCGGGGGAGCCTGCGCGTTCGGCCGCGCGTGCACCACGACCCACCGCCCGGCCCCGAGCAGCGGCGCCACCTCCTCGGGCGCCGCCCCCAGCAGCATCCGCACGAGCGCCGACGACCGGGCCGCCCCCGTACCGCTCTGGTGCTCCCCGGTGAGCAACGACAGCAGCACCGCGGCGACGGAAGCGATGGTGTGGTCCCCGGGGTCCCGCCCCGGGGCCGCCACCCCGAGCACGAACCCCTGTCCGGTCCCGAGCGCGTAGGCGGCGAGATGACTGCCGCCGACGGTATCGGTGGCGGAGGAGGGCGCGGGCCGGCCGGTGGTGGCGGGGGAGGGGGCCGGCCGGGTCGTGCTCGCCGGGACCGGGCGCACCACGCCGGCCAGCTCCGCGAGTGCCTTCCGGACCTCGTCGCGCGGGTCCCGTCCCGACGAGGCGATTTCCGTGCCGTCGGGGCCGTAGAGGGCTGCCCAGCCTGTGAGGCGGTGGGCCAGTTGGCGAAGGACCGAGGGGACGGGATCCGGGCGGGAGGCAGCGGCGGCCAGGCTCTGCTGGGCCTCGGTGACGCGGCGGAGTTCGGCCAGGCGGGCCTGGGCCATCAGCTGCCAGACGGCGCGGGCGACGCCGGAGAACGTGGTCTGCGGGGGGACCTCCAGCAGCGGGAGGCCGTGGGCGTCGCAGGCCGCCACCAGGGCGGGCGGCACCGTGTCGTGCACCGGCGCCAGGCCGAAGCCGAGGGCCGCGCCGCCCGCCGCGACGACCCGGGAGGCATAGGTGTCGAAATACGGGCCGGTGCTCGCGGCCGGCTCGACGTGGACGCCGGCCGTCAGCAGCAGTTCGCCGCCCAGCAGGTACGGGTAGGGGTCGGCCATTTCCGAGACGTGTGCCCAGTGGATGACCGTGTCCCGGTCGGTCGGCCCCGCGATCTGGCGCAGGGCGAGATCCTCCCGGGCCAGCAGGGCCGACAGGGGGATCGGTGGGGTCGGTGGGACCGCTGGAGTCGGTGGGACCGCTGGGGCAGATGGAACCGGCGCGTCCGGCATGATGTGCGTTCCCTCCATACCGTCTCGCTCCAATGGATGAAACGTACACTTCGCAGTCGCTTTTCGGCCACCTAATGTCGACTCGGACCGGCAGCCACGGTACGGGCGGACGCCCCCGCGAGCCGCTGCCGCCGTCCCCACCCCCAGACACCCCATGTGTACGAAGAGGAGGGCCCATGGCCGTCGACTACACAGTGATCGTCGTCTATCTGGCCGGGATGCTGGCCATGGGCTGGTGGGGCATGCGCCGCGCCAAGTCCAAGAGCGAGTTCCTGGTGGCGGGCCGCCGGCTCGGGCCCGCCATGTACTCCGGCACCATGGCGGCGATCGTCCTCGGCGGCGCCTCCACCATCGGCGGCGTCGGCCTCGGCTACAAGTACGGGCTCTCCGGGGCCTGGATGGTCTTCACCATCGGCCTCGGAATCCTCGCCCTCTCGATCTTCTTCTCGGCCCGGATCGCCCGCCTGAGGGTCTACACCGTCTCCGAGATGCTCGACCTGCGCTACGGCGGCCGGGCCGGCGTCATCTCGGGCGTGGTGATGTGGGCGTACACCCTGATGCTCGCGGTCACCTCCACCATCGCCTACGCCACGATCTTCGACGTCCTGTTCGACCTGAACCGCACCGTCGCGATCATCCTCGGCGGCACGATCGTCGTCGCGTACTCCACCCTCGGCGGCATGTGGTCCATCACGCTGACCGACATGGTGCAGTTCGTGGTCAAGACGATCGGCGTACTGCTCCTGCTGCTGCCGATCGCGGTCGTCAAGGCGGGCGGCTTCAGCGAGATGAAGGCCAAGCTGCCGACCTCCTACTTCGACCCGCTGGGCATCGGCGGCGAGACGATCTTCACCTACGTCCTGATCTACACCTTCGGCATGCTCATCGGCCAGGACATCTGGCAGCGCGTCTTCACCGCCCGCAGCGACACGACGGCCAAGTGGGGCGGCACCGTCGCCGGCACCTACTGCCTGGTCTACGCCATCGCCGGCGCCGTCATCGGCACCGCCGCCAAGGTGCTCTACCCCAACCTCGGCAGCGCCGACGACGCCTTCGCCACCATCGTCAAGGACGACCTGCCCATCGGCGTCCGCGGGCTGGTGCTCGCCGCCGCCCTGGCCGCGGTGATGTCCACGTCCTCCGGCGCGCTGATCGCCTGCGCCACCGTCGCCAACAACGACATCTGGTCCCGGCTGCGCGGCATCGTCCACCGCGACGGGGAAGAGCACGACGAGGTCAAGGGCAACCGCGTCTTCATCCTGATCATGGGCGTCGCCGTGATCTGCACCGCCATCGCCCTCAACAACGTCGTCGAGGCGCTGACCGTCGCCTACAACCTGCTCGTCGGCGGACTGCTCGTGCCGATCCTCGGCGGGCTGGTGTGGAAGCGCGGCACCGCGCAGGGCGCCCTCGCCTCCGTGGCCGTCGGCGGCCTCGCCGTCATCGGCCTCATGGCGACCTTCGGCATCCTCGCCAACGAGCCCGTCTACTACGGCCTGCTGTCCTCCCTCGCCGTCTACGTCGTCGTCTCCCTGCTGACCAAGCCCACCGACGAGGCCGTCCTCACCGCCTGGCGCGAACGCCTCGCCGGACGCACCCCCGAACTCCCGTCCGAACCCGCCCCGGCCCACCAGTAGAGTCGGCCGGAAAGCAGTACATCCGCGATGAAGCGCGAGAAAGAAGGCAATTCACCATGAGCAGCAACGAGACGCCCCGCGGTCCCGTCGACTCCTCCCGCGTCCCGCGGTACGCCGGCCCCGCGACCTTCGCCCGGCTGCCCCGCCTCGACGAGGTCGGCACCACCGATGTCGCCGTCGTGGGCGTGCCGTTCGACTCCGGTGTCTCGTACCGGCCGGGCGCCCGCTTCGGCGGCAACGCCATCCGCGAGGCGTCCCGGCTGCTGCGCCCCTACAACCCGGCGCAGGACGCCTCCCCCTTCGCCCTCGCCCAGGTCGCCGACGGCGGTGACATCGCCGTCAACCCGTTCAACATCAACGAGGCCGTGGAGACCATCGAGGCCGCCGCCGACGAACTGCTCGGCACCGGCGCCCGGTTGATGACCCTCGGCGGCGACCACACCATCGCCCTGCCGCTGCTGCGCTCCGTCGCCAAGAAGCACGGCCCGGTCGCCCTGCTGCACTTCGACGCCCACCTCGACACCTGGGACACCTACTTCGGCGCCGAGTACACCCACGGCACCCCGTTCCGCCGCGCCGTCGAGGAGGGCATCCTCGACACCTCCGCCCTCTCCCACGTCGGCACCCGCGGCCCGCTGTACGGCAAGCAGGACCTCACCGACGACGAGAAGATGGGCTTCGGCATCGTCACCTCCGCGGACGTCTACCGCCGCGGTGCCGACGAGGTGGCCGACCAGCTGCGCCAGCGCATCGGCGACCGCCCGCTGTACATCTCCATCGACATCGACTGCCTCGACCCGGCCCACGCACCCGGCACCGGCACCCCCGAGGCGGGCGGCATGACCTCCCGCGAGCTGCTGGAGATCCTGCGCGGCCTGGCCGACTGCCACCTGGTGTCGGCGGACGTCGTCGAGGTGGCGCCGGCGTACGACCACGCCGAGATCACCTCGGTGGCCGCCTCCCACACGGCGTACGAACTGACCACGATCATGACCCGCCAGATCGCGGCCGCCCGCAACGCGTGACTCCCGCGCACGACGCGTACGACTCCCCGAAGGAGACCGAGCCCCAGTGACTCACGACCACGACCTGGTACTCCGCCCCACGCCCGCCCAGACGGAGGCAGCGCTCAATCCTCCCCCCGGCCGCAACGGCGGAGACCTGGTCGTGGAGACGCTCGCCGGGCTCGGCGCGACGACCGTCTTCGGCCTGCCCGGCCAGCACGCCCTCGGCATGTTCGACGCGCTGCGCCGCTCGGACCTGAGGTATGTGGGCCTCAGGGTGGAGAACAACGCGGGCTTCGCGGCGGACGCCTACGGCCGGATCACGGGCGAGGCCGCGCCGTTGTTCCTGTCGACCGGCCCGGGAGCCCTCACCTCCCTGGCCGCCCTCCAGGAGGCGGCAGCGGCCTCCGCTCCCGTCCTGGCCGTCAGCAGCCAGATCCCGACCGCCGGGCTCGGCGGCGGCCGCCATGGCTACCTGCACGAACTGCCCGACCAGGCCGCCTCGTTCCGGGGAGTGGTGAAGTCGGTCCACACCGTCCGCACCCAGTCCCAGATCCCGTCCGCGATCGCGGCGGCCTGGAAGTCGGCGCTGACGGCCCCGCACGGGCCCGTGTGGGTGGAGATCCCGCAGGACGTGCTGCTGGCGCGGACGAACCTGCCGGTGGTCACGGCGGTGGACGCGACGCCGGAGGAGCCGGCTCCCCGCCCGGAACTCACCGCCGTGGCGGCCGACCTGCTCTCCCGCGCCGCCCGCCCCGCGATCATCGCGGGCGGGGGAGTGGTCCGCGCGGACGCGTCCGGCAAGCTGCTGGCCCTGGCCGAGAAGCTGAACGCCCCCGTCGTCACCACCTTCGGCGGCAAGGGCGCCTTCCCCTGGGAGCACCCGCTGTCCCTCCAGTCCTGGCTGGAGGACCGGCACACCACGGACTTCCTGGAGGACGCCGACGTCCTGCTCGTGGTCGGCTCCGGCCTGGGCGAACTCTCCTCCAACTACCACACGTTCGAGCCGCGCGGCCGGGTCGTCCAGATCGAGGCCGACCTCGGCAAGCTGGAGTCCAACCACCCGGCGCTCGGCATTCACGCCGACGCCCGCCTGGTGCTCCAGGCGCTGCTGGAGACCGTGGACGACCGCCCGGACGAGGGCGCCGCCGACCGCGTACGGGAGCTGCTGGGCAAGGTCCGCGACCGCATCGCCGCCCAGGAACTCACCCTGGAACAGGACGTCCTGGCCTCCGTCCGCCGCGCCCTGCCCGCCGACTCCCCGTCCTTCTGGGACATGACGATCCTGGCGTACTGGGCCTGGTCGGCCTTCGACGCCAAGTCCCCCAACACCATGCACTCGGCCCAGGGCGCCGGCGGCCTCGGCTACGGCTTCCCGGCGGCGCTCGGCGCGGCGGTCGCGGACCCGGCCCGCCCGGTCCTCGCTGTCTCCGGCGACGGCGGCGCCCTGTACTCCATCGCCGAGCTGGCCACGGCCCGCCAGTACGACCTGAACGTCACCTGGCTGATCGTCGACGACGGCGGCTACGGCATCCTCCGCGAGTACATGACGGACGCCTTCGACCAGGCCACGGCGACGGAACTCACCCGCCCCGACTACGTGGCCCTGGCCGAGTCCTTCGGCGTCCCGGGCGTGCGCACGACCCCCGAGACCCTCGAGACGGACCTGTCGAGGGCCCTGGCCGCACCGGGGCCCTCGGTGGTCGTCCTCCCGGCGGTACTGCGCATGTTCGCGCCGACGCACCTGGACTGAGAGAACGGCACACCGGACAGGACGGCCCTTGCTCCGGTCCGCACGATGCCGTGTCGCCGGGAGGCGCGTGAGCGGACCTTGGCGAAGCGACTTTCAAGGTGATCACTCGTTAGGCCGCGCCCGACCTCCGGTAACAGGTACGTTCCCGAAGGCTGTGGCTTCCCCGGATGAGCGGTGTCGGCCCCGGAGATTACTCTGAGCCGGGAGAGGAGGACAGTGTGCTGCTGAGGTTCCGTGTGGCGAACGTACGGTCCCTGCGCGATGAGCAGGAGCTGTCCTTCGTCGCGCCCGAGGACGAGAAGGACTCGCCGGCCCGCACGCTGGAGCCGGCGGGTGGACGTTCCGTAGGCGTGTTCCCGCTCATCGGCATCTTCGGCGCCAACGCGTCGGGCAAGTCGAATGTTCTGGCCGCGCTGGTCGACATGCGATCGGCGGTCCTCAACTCCTATGCCCGCTGGGCCTCGTAGACGGAACGAGCCGCTCGGTCTTCGCGCTGGACCCCGCCATGGAGAGCGAGCCGAGCTTCTTCGAGGCCGATTTCGTCGTGGACGGGATCCGCTGGACCTACGGCTTCGAGCTCGGCCGGGCTCGTGTCGAGGCCGAGTGGCTCCACAGTTATCCACGAGGTCATCGCCAGGTGTGGCTCGATCGTGACGCCTCCCGGCGGGAGGTCTACGAGTGGCCGGGAAGCCGTGTCAAGGACCGCGCGCAACTGGTGCGGCGCACTCGGCCCAACGCCCTGCTGTTGTCCACGGCCGGTATGGACAACCACCCACAGCTCTCCCCGCTGTTCCACTGGTTCCGCCGCAATCTGTGGTTGATCAATCCGGAGGAGTAGCGCCCCCAGCGGGAGGCGTTCACCCGGCAGGAGCTCTCCGGCGCCCGAGCACGTCGCATCGAGGAGCTGCTGCGTGTGGCCGACCTCGGTATCACAGGGGCCGAAGTCGTCGACGACGGCAGAGGCAGGCCGACGGTGAAGCTCGTGCACCGATCGGGCACCGGCGAGGTCGCGTTCGACTGGCAGACGGAATCCCTCGGCACCCGGTCGTGGTTCGCCCTGCTCGGCCCCATGCTGCTGGCCCTGGACGAGGGCGCGGTGCTGCTGGTGGACGAGCTCGACGCGAGTCTGCACCCGCGCTTCGCCGCCGAAGCCGTACGGCTCTTCCACGACGCCTACGCCAATCCCAGGGGCGCGCAACTGGTGTTCACCTCGCATGATCCCTCGGTTCTCACCACACCAAGTGGCGGCCGTCTGCTGGAACCGGGCCAGGTGTGGCTGACGGAGAAGGACAAGGACGGAGCGACAGAGCTCTACCCGCTGACCGCCGCGTCCCCGGGTGGGACGGAGCTCACCCGCCCCGACTACGTAGTTTTGGCCGAGTCCTTCGGCGTCCTGAGGTCCGTACGACCCGCGAACCCGTCGACCGTCTCCCGGTCATCCGGGCGGGCAGCACACCGACTTGAGCAGCCGGACACGATCCCCAGCGTCTGCTCCTTCTCAGGTGTCGGCTCTTTGGAGTGAGCGACTGTATGGCTCTGTTACCGGGTGATGGCCCAGGGAGCGAGCAGGTCGTGCAGCAGTTGGGTGAAGGCGCCGTCCAGTGCCTCTTCCCGGTCCCGGTCGCCAACGGCTTCGGGACAGAGGGCGGCGGGGCGGGCGATCCACAGGATTTTCCAGGGCATGGAAGCCAGTGCCGAGTCGCCCCAGATTCCGCCGTGCGGGCAGAGGGGGTGGAGCAGATCACTGATGCGTTCCATCGCGACCTGGAGCAGCGGACCCTTGGTCGCCGTGTACGCCGCCGAGAACGCCTTGGGGGAGGACCGGGCGACGGCAGCGGTCGTGGGGTGACGACGGATGACGCGCACCACCTGCGCCAGGTGCTCGGTGAGTCCCCAGACGGTGCCGTCGCTGGGGCATCTGTAGTCCGCCGTGTCGAAGGCGTGCGCGAGTTCCGCCTTCAGCGCGAGCAAGTGCAGTGCGGAGGCGGTCTTCCAGTTGGCGTAGAGGAAGTTGCGTGACGTTCCGCAGTGTCGGGCGATGTTGGCCAGGGGTACGGCCAGTCCGTCGGTGCGCATCAGCGTGCGCACCGTGGTGAGCACATGTCCTGTGCTGTGCGGGTTGTGACCGTACGCGAATCCCTGGCTCATCCCATCCACTCTGTGAAAAAGCGTGAGCATCTGGTGGGTGGATGCCACCTATGCACTCAAATGAGCGACAGGAGGACAGTGGTGGTTCGGATGCTCGCCGTTTCAGGTGGAGGGGGTCGCTTCCTTGACGGCAGCGATGAACGACGACCAACCGGCGGCCGAGAAGACCAGCGCCGGTCCCTGCGGAACCTTGGAGTCCCGCACGGGAACCCCGGAAGCGTGGCCGTCGAGGACCTCCAGGCAGCTGCCGCCCTGGTCGTTGCTGTGTGATGACTTCCGCCAGCCCTGCAGTGCGGCCGCGTTCGGAATGGATCGGTCAGTCATGGCGTTCGTAGTCCCTTGCTGTTGCCCTGAGCAGAGCCGTTGATTCCTTGAGCGGCAGTGCATTGCCCAACGCGAAATCGTAGCGATGCTGCAGATCCTGGACCACGGACGGGGCATCGTGAATCCTGCCCATGTACAGGCCCTCGCCGTATGCCATGGGTGGCTGGTCCTCGAACCACATCAGCGTGAGCATGTTGCTCAGGAGCGGGTGGACACCCAACGCGAACGGTATGACGTACACCTGGATCCGGCCACGCTCGGCGAGGCGCACGAGGTGGTGAATCTGCTCCGCCATGACGTCCGGCCCGCTGATCCGGCGGCGTAGCACCGCCTCGTCCAGCAGTGCCCACACCACCGGTGTCACCGGATCGTCGAGGATCTTCGCGCGGTCAAGGCGTGTGACAAGGCGCCTGTCACATTCCTCTTCACCCACCGGAGGGAACGCCGTGCTCAGAACCGCACGCGCGTACCTTTTCGTCTGGAGGATGCCCGGGACGAACGACAGGACGAACTCACGGATCATCACGGCCTGTTGTTCGAGAAGCCGCGCCGCCTCGAAGTAGTCGGCGACCGCGGCGTCCTGCTCCGGCAGGAAACTGCTCAGCACATTCCCCGTGCTCAAAGCCCTGTCCAGCCGACGCGCGTCCTCCTTGGAAGGGATCCGTCGGCCTCCCTCGATGTGCGCGATGTGTGAGCGCGTCATGATCGCCATGTCGGCGAGCTGCTGCTGCGTCAGGCCCGCCGCTTCCCGCTGTTCCTTGAGCCAGTCGCCGTAGTTGTTGCCCAAATCGCCGGCTCCCTCGTGACAAAAGCTCTGTCACCAGCTCCTCTCCGGCGAGCCTGGCCCGACCCGTCTCACGCTGTGAGTGGATCGCTACACAAAGCGAGATCCCCGAGGTCGCGCGACCGGTCCGGGTGTGGTCATCAACGAACCCAAGGGGTCGACGACATGAGTCAGCGCATCGCCCGTCTCTTCGAGCCGCTGCTACGGCTCCTGCTGCCCGGTCGTGGACGGCACCGCCGCGTCGCCCTGCCGTCCGGCCACCAGCCGCTCGTCCCCTGTCCGGAAGCGCCGACCACCCGGCAGGCCGGCGCCCTCCCCCCGAGGTGAGGACAACGCGCTCATCCGTCCCCACCTCGTGGCCCACGAGCGCCGGGAGGAAGCCCGGCGGCAACGGGTCCGGCGGCGCGCGCTGTGGCCGGCCGTCCACGGGATCGACGTAGGTCCGCGTGTCATTCACGGAGTGGAGGTGACGGCGTGAGGCGCGGTGTGGAGACCACACGCCTGCTGCCCTGGACGGGGCCGGAGGGCAAGCCCTGTTACCTCGTCACCGACGGAACCGGCTACCTCTCCCGGAGAGCCGACGCCATTGAGTCCGTACAGCTCGGCATGGCGGGTGAACTCCTCGGTCAGGCGGCCGGCATGCTCGCCGACCACCGCGCGACCTCCGCCCAACTCCGCTTCCTGCTCGCGCGCATGCACGAGGCGCTGACCGACGTACGGCGTATCGCGGAGAGCCGGGACGCTCGCCTTCCCGCGCCTGCGTACGACGCCCCAGACGGCTTTCAAGACCCTGAGGACGTTTGGTAACGACGGGTCAAATCCCGGCCCACTCGCACAACCATTCCCCCGAGCCCGCGCGTCAACTGGGCATGACTCACTGGATATCCCAACGCGCCAGAGTGCTCGCGGCGGGCGTCGGCGCCGGGATGCTGATTCCCTGTGTGACCGCCGCGACGCCCGCTGCGGCCGCAGCTCCGACGGTCAGCTGCACGTCCGGCAAGGCGGGGCTGGCCGCCAAGTTGCAGAAGGACATCACCGCGGCCATGAAGGGCCGCAAGGGCACCGTCGCGATCGGCCTGCTCGACCGCGGCACGAAGACGACCTGCACGCTCAGGGGGTCGACGGCCTACGACTCCGCCAGCGTGGTCAAGGTCACCGTCCTCGCCACCCTGCTGTGGGACGCCAAGAAGCACAACCGCTATCTCACCACCCGCGAGTCCACCCTCGCCAAGGCGATGATCACCAAGTCGGACAACAGCGCGACCTCCAGTCTGTGGAAGCAGCTGGGTGTGACGAAGGTGAAGGGCTTCCTGGCCGCGGCCGGCATGACCCAGACCAGGCCGGGGGCGAACGGCTACTGGGGCCTGACGCAGATCACGGTGCGCGACGAGCAGAAGCTGCTCGCACTGATCACGGCGAAGAACTCCGTGCTGAGCGACAACTCCCGCGCCTACATCCTCAAGCTCATGGGCCAGGTCGTCTCCTCCCAGCGCTGGGGCACGCCCGCCGGAGCGCCGTCCTCCGTGGCCATCCACGTCAAGAACGGCTGGCTGCAGCGCTCCACCCACGGCTGGCGGGTGCACAGCGTCGGCACCTTCGACGGCGCCGGCCGCGACTACATGATCACGGTGCTCACCCAGGACAACAGCACCATGAACTACGGCGTCACCACCATCCAGAACATCGCCAAGGCCATCCACAAGGACCTGGTCCCCACGACGGCGAGCACAGTGCGTTACACACCGACCACCGCGCCCAAGGAGGCGTTCGTGGCGGTTCCGCCGAACGGCTGACGCCCACGGGGCGGATCGTCGCGGCGGGATGAAATCCGCTCCCGTCCGCGTTGGTGCCTTGGGAAGATCAGGTCGTCAGGGAGGCACCGACGTGGCAGCGCAGCCGGGATGGGCGCGGAGACTGGCCGGGTACGCCTGGCGGTATCCGAAGGACGTGGTTCTCGCCCTCGGCGCGTCCCTGGCCGGCATGGCGGTCATGGCCGTCGTCCCGCTGATCACCAAGGTGGTCATCGACGACGTGATCGGCGACCACAGCCGCCGTATGGCCCCCTGGGCCGGCGCCCTGATCGGCGCCGCGCTCGTCGTCTACGTCCTCACCTACATCCGTCGCTACTACGGCGGCCGGCTCGCCCTCGACGTCCAGCACGACCTGCGGACGGAGATGTACGGGACGATCACCCGGCTCGACGGCCGCCGCCAGGACGAGCTGTCCACCGGCCAGGTGGTCGGCCGCGCCACCAGCGACCTGCAGCTGATCCAGGGCCTGCTCTTCATGCTGCCGATGACCATCGGCAACGTCCTGCTCTTCCTGATCTCCCTGGTGATCATGGCCTGGCTGTCGCTGCCGCTGACCCTGATCGCCCTCGCCGTCGCCCCGGCCCTCGGCTGGATCGCCAGACGCAGCCGGACGAAGCTGCACCCCGCCACCTGGTACGCCCAGGCCCAGGCCGCGGCCGTGGCGGGAGTGGTCGACGGCGCGGTGAGCGGCGTGCGCGTGGTGAAGGGCTTCGGGCAGGAGGAGCAGGAGACCGCCAAGCTGCGGGAGGTCGGCCGGCGGCTGTTCGCCGGGCGGCTGCGCACGATCCGGCTGAACGCCAGGTTCACCCCGGCCCTGCAGGCGGTCCCGGCGCTCGGCCAGGTCGCCATGCTGGCCCTCGGCGGCTGGCTGGCGGTGCGCGGGCACATCACGCTCGGTACGTTCGTCGCCTTCTCCACCTACCTCGCCCAGCTCGTCGGCCCGGTCCGGATGCTCGCCATGGTCCTCACCGTCGGGCAGCAGGCCCGGGCGGGCACCGAGCGCGTCCTGGAGCTGATCGACACCGAGCCCACGCTGATTGACGGCACCAAGGAGCTGCCCGCCGACGCCCCCGCCACGGTGGAGTTCGACGACGTGTCGTTCGGGTACGCCGACGGCCGGCCCGTCCTGAAGGGCCTGTCCTTCGAGATCCGCCCCGGTGAGACCCTGGCCGTCGTCGGCTCCTCCGGCTCCGGGAAGTCCACGGTCTCCCTGCTGCTGCCGCGCTTCTACGACGTCACCCACGGCGCCGTCCTGGTCGGCGGCCACGACGTGCGCGAGCTGACCCTGGACTCGCTCAGGGCCGCGATCGGGCTGGTGCCCGAGGACTCCTTCCTGTTCTCCGACACGGTCCGCAACAACATCGCCTACGGCCGCCCCGACGCCACCCAGGAGCAGATCGAGGCGGCCGCCCGCGCCGCCCAGGCCGACCGTTTCATCGCCGAGCTGCCCGACGGGTACGACACCACGGTCGGCGAGCACGGTCTGACCCTCTCCGGAGGCCAGCGCCAGCGCATCGCGCTCGCCCGCGCGATCCTCACCGACCCGCGCCTGCTCGTGCTGGACGACGCCACCTCCGCCGTGGACGCCCGCGTCGAGCACGAGATCCACGAGGCCCTGCGGCAGGTCATGGAGGGCCGCACCACCCTCCTGATCGCCCACCGCCGCTCCACCCTGAACCTCGCCGACCGCATCGCCGTCCTCGACCAGGGCCGCCTCGCCGACATCGGCACCCACGACGAGCTCCAGGAGCGCTGCGCCCTCTACCGGCGCCTGCTCACCGACCCCGACGAGCTCGGCGGCGTCTCCCCGGGCCACGCGCAGCCCGTCGCACCGCAGGAGGACACCTCCGTACGGGAGGAGCTGGACGCCGAGTTCGACGCCGAGCGCGGGGTGACCCCGCGGCTGTGGACCGGCGACCGGGAGCCGAAGGACACCGCCCTGTCGGGCAGCCCGGCCACCCCCGAGCTCCTCGCCCAGGTGGAGGCCCTGCCGCCCGCGACCGACATCCCCGACGTCGACGAGCGGCAGGCGGTCCGCCCGGAGAAGTCCTACGGCCTGCGCCGCCTCCTGCGCGGTTTCGGCCTGCCCCTCCTGATCAGCCTGGGCCTCGTCGCCGTGGACGCCGGCATGGGCCTGCTGCTGCCCGTCCTGATCCGGCACGGCATCGACCAGGGCGTCACCCGGATGGCCCTCGGCGCGGTCTGGGCGGCCTCCCTGCTCGCGCTGTTCGCCGTCCTCCTGCAGTGGGCGGCGCAGATCGGCGAGACCCGGATGACCGGCCGCACCGGTGAGCGCGTGCTGTACTCGCTGCGCCTGAAGATCTTCGCCCAGCTGCAGCGGCTCGGCCTGGACTACTACGAGCGCGAGCTGACCGGGCGGATCATGACCCGGATGACAACCGATGTCGACGCTTTGTCGACATTTCTGCAGACGGGTCTGGTCACGGCGTTCGTCTCCGTGGTCACCTTCTTCGGCATCATGGTCGTCCTGCTGGTGATCGACGTACAGCTGGCGCTGGTCGTCTTCGCGACCCTGCCACCGCTGATCGTCGCCACCTTCTTCTTCCGCCGGGCGAGCGTGAGGGCGTACGAGCTGGCCCGGGAGCGGGTGTCGGTGGTCAACGCCGACCTGCAGGAGTCGGTGGCGGGGCTGAGGATCGTGCAGGCGTTCCGGCGCGAGCGGGACGGCGGACGGCGGTTCGCCGAGCGCAGCGACAGCTACCGCAGGGCCCGTGTCCGGGGACAGTGGCTGATCTCGGTCTACTTCCCGTTCGTGCAGTTCCTGTCCTCGGTCGCGGCGGCCTCGGTGCTGATCGCGGGCGCGGGCCGGGTGGAGGCGGCGACGCTGACCACGGGCGCCCTGGTGGCGTACCTGCTCTACATCGACCTGTTCTTCGCGCCCGTCCAGCAGCTCTCCCAGGTCTTCGACGGCTACCAGCAGGCGACCGTCTCCCTCGGTCGTATCCAGGAGCTGCTGCGGGAGCCGACGTCCACGGAGTCCGCCGCCGAGCCCCTCGACGTGCCCGCCCTGCGCGGGGAGATCGCCTTCGAGGACGTGCACTTCGCGTACGGCGCCGCCGACGAGGGGGATGCGGCGCTGAGCGGCATCGACCTGCGCATCCCCGCCGGGCAGACCGTCGCGTTCGTGGGCGAGACCGGCGCGGGCAAGTCGACCCTGGTGAAGCTGGTGGCCCGGTTCTACGACCCGACCGGCGGGCGGGTGACGGTGGACGGCACGGATGTCAGGACGCTGGACCTCACGGCGTACCGGCACCGGCTCGGGGTCGTCCCGCAGGAGGCGTACCTCTTCCCGGGCACCGTGCGCGACGCCATCGCCTACGGCCGCCCCGACGCCACCGACTCCCAGGTCGAGGCCGCCGCGCGGGCCGTCGGCGCGCACGAGATGATCGCCACGCTGGAGGGCGGCTATCTGCACGAGGTCGCCGAGCGCGGGCGCAACCTGTCGGCCGGTCAGCGCCAGCTCATCGCGCTGGCCCGCGCCGAGCTCGTCGACCCCGACGTGCTGTTGCTCGACGAGGCGACCGCCGCGCTCGACCTGGCCACCGAGGCCCAGGTCAACCAGGCCACCGACCGGCTCGCGGGCCGTCGTACGACGCTGGTGGTCGCCCACCGGCTGACGACGGCCGCCCGCGCGGACCGGGTGGTGGTGATGGACCACGGCCGGGTCGCCGAGGACGGCACGCACGACGAACTCCTGGCCCTCGGCGGACGGTACGCCGAGCTGTGGCGGACCTTCGTCGGCGCGCCCGAGCCGGAGGAACCGGTCAGCGCGTCCCGTTGAGCGCGGGGGCGCAACCATCCGGCGTATGTACCGCGTCCGTACATCTGTACGCTTGAGTAACTTTCGCAGGGGGGACGGAAGTGGGCAGTGGTGCGATACGCCGACGGCTGGCGCTCGGTATGGCCGTGCTGACCGGGGCGGGGCTGCTGGCGCTCGCCGCGCCCGGCACCGCACAGGCAGCCGCGTCCACCTGTTCCGGCCGCCAGGTCAGGACGCTCCCGTTCGCCACCGGTTCCGTCCACGTCTACAAGCGCGACGGCTACGTCTGCGTCCTCACCCTCGCCAAGAACCCCGGCACCAAGCGGCAGATGTCGGTCACCGTGCAGGCCCGCGGCAACCGACCGGTCACCGACAAGGGCCGCTACTCACGGCACGCAGGCCCGGTCACCGTGCACGCCGGCCGCCGGTGCGTGCGCGTCGCCGGATCGGTGGGGTCGCAGTCGGTGCGCAGCGGCTGGATCCTGTGCTGAACGCGTGACGAATCCCTGACACCGTATGGGGTTTTCCCCTACTCCCCTGGTGTGCACCCGGGTTGCTCCGATAGCTTCCGGCGCACATCTGTCTGAAAAGGGAGGGTGCATGCGCAAGGCGCTCAGATGGCTGCTCGCGCTCACGGTGTTCATCGGCACGCTGAGTACGGCGGGGGCGGCCACCGCTGCCCAGCCGGAGGCCACGAACGGCACCGCGAGCAGTGCGGACACCGACATCATGGAACGGCTCCTGGCCATACCGGGCATGAGCCTGATCCAGGAGAAGCCCTATCCCGGCTACCGCTACTTCGTTCTCAACTACACCCAGCCGGTCGACCACCGGCACCCGTCGAAGGGCACCTTCGAGCAGCGGATCACCGTGCTGCACAAGGGAGTCGACCGCCCGACGGTCTTCTACACCGGCGGCTACAACGTCTCCACGACGCCGAGCCGCCGCGAGCCGACCCAGATCGTGGACGGCAACCAGGTCTCCATGGAGTACCGGTTCTTCACCCCGTCCCGGCCCGCCCCGGCCGACTGGTCCAAGCTGGACATCTGGCAGGCCGCCAGCGACCAGCACCGCATCTTCCAGGCCCTGAAGCCGGTCTACTCCCACAACTGGATCGCCACCGGCGGCTCCAAGGGCGGCATGACGGCCACCTACTACAAGCGCTTCTACCCCGGTGACATGGACGGTGTGGTCGCCTACGTCGCCCCCAACGACGTGGTCGACAAGGAGGACTCCGCCTACGACCGCTTCTTCGCCACCGTCGGCACCAAGGACTGCCGCGACCGGCTGAACGGCGTGCAGCGCGAGGCGCTGGTGCGCCGCGGGACGCTGGAGAAGAAGTACGCCCAGTACGCCGCCGACAACGGCTACACCTTCACCACCGTCGGCACCCTCGACAAGGCGTACGAGGCCGTCGTCCTGGACTACGTGTGGGGCTTTTGGCAGTACAGCCTGCTGAAGAACTGCGACACCATCCCGGCGGACGTCAAGAACGCCACCGACCAGCAGATCTGGGACTCCATCGACACCCACTCCGGGTTCGACGCCTACACCGACCAGGGCCTGGAGACCTACACGCCGTACTACTACCAGGCGGGCACGCAGCTGGGCGCGCCGACCATCCACTTCCCGCACATCGAGAAGAAGCTGGTCCGCTACGGCTACCAGCCGCCGCGGAACTTCGTGCCGCGCTCCATCCCGATGAAGTTCCAGCCGTCGGCGATGCGGGACGTGGACACCTGGGTGCGCCACCACGCCCACCAGATGCTCTTCGTCTACGGGCAGAACGACCCGTGGGGCGCGGAACCGTTCCGCCTCGGCCACGGGGCACGCGACTCCTACGTCTTCACCGCGCCGGGCATGAACCACGGCGCGAACGTCGCCGGTCTCGTCCCGGACGAGAAGGCGCTCGCCACGGCCAGGATCCTCGAGTGGGCCGGAGTCGCCACCTCGACGGTCCAGGCGAACCCGTCGGTGGCCAAGCCGCTGGCCCGCTACGACGCCAAGCTGGACGTGCGTGACGTGGAGCGCGAGCCGGCGCTCAGGCCGTAAGGCCTGCCAGAAGGCCCTTGCACGTTGCGGCTGCGCCCGGGTTCACGGCCTCACAGCCTCCGGGCGCAGCCCACCGGATCCTCACCGTCCAGCTGCACGTACAGGGCGGTCGACGCCGGGCACTGGGCGCGGCTGCGCACGGCCCGCACCACCTTGTACTCCGGCTTCCTCTTCCCCGAGCCGTCGCACGCGGTCTCCCGCACCGCGCCGCGGCCCGCGCCGTAGACGCAGTCGCCGACGACGGTGCGCGGCCCGCCCCCGCCGCCGGGATCGCCCGGGTGCGGCGGCTGCAGGTTGCGCATGCAGGCGTAGCCCTGCGGGATCGCGCCCTCCCCGTCGGCGGCGGGCTGGGCGCCGATGTGCAGCACGAAGTCGGTGGCCGGCGGACACGGCGGCCCGTCGCCCGGCATGCCGTCGTGGCGGGCGATCACGCGCGCCGCCGCCCGTTCGCCGGTACAGGGCACCTCGGTGAAGCTCGTCGTGCCGAAGGAACTGCACTCGTCCACGCCGAGGAACACCGCGCCGTAGCCGGAGGACCGCGTCGGCGTACCGCTGGGCGGCGCCCCGGACTCCGCGGAGCCGGACGTCTGCCGGCAGCCCGTCAGCAGGGCCGCGAGCAGCGCCGCGAGCAACGCCGGCAGGGCGCACCCCACCCCCGTCGGCCAATTCCTGCGCATCGCCATCCCCCGGTCCACCCCCGTCCAGCGTGGCCCGTCGCGGCGGGGCCACGCCAGACGTGCGGGGGTGCTTTGGGCCAGTCGGGGGTGGTAGGCCGGGTGTGCGGCGTACGCGCCGTACGTCCGATGCGCGACCCAGGCTAGTAGGACAGGCCGTACCCGATGGGGTACAGGACCTTCGCCGGGTCGTCGGCCCGCTGCACCGGCACCGGCAGCTTCCCGCGCGGCTTCACCTGGCCGGCGATCACCCGTGCGGCGGCGCGCAGTTCCACGTCGGTCCAGGAGTAGGCGGCCAAGTGAGCTGGGACGGTGGGAAGTTGGGCGACGTCGTAGGGGTTGCGGACGGCGACCGCGATCACCGGGCGGCCGGTGGCGACGAGCCGCTCCACCAGGGTCCTCTGGGAACTGCCCGCCGTGACGTTGTACGTCCCGACCACCACGGCGTCCGCGTCCCGGGCCGCGGCGACCGCCTTGTCGATGGCCGCCGCCGACGGGGCGGTGCCGGTCGACAGGGCCGTGGCACTGAAGCCGAGTTCGGTGAGGGCTGCGGCGAGTACGCCGGTGGGCGGGCCCGTGGTGCCCGAGGGGGAGGCGGGGTCGGCGCCGACGACGAGGACCTTGTTGTGGCTGCGACGGGACAGCGGCAGCAGGCGGCCCTCGTTGACCAGCAGGGTCGTGGTCCGCTCGGCGACGCGGTCGGCCGCCGCCAGGTGGGCGCGGGTGCCCACGGTGCGGTCGACGCCGGCCCGGGTGACGTACGGGTCGTCGAACAGGCCCAGCCTCGCCTTCAGCCGCAGAATGCGCAGGATCGATTCGTCGAGCCGGGCCTCGGTGAGCTCGCCCTCGCGTACGGCGTTCAGCACCGCGTTCCAGGAGACGTCCAGGGAGGGCGGGTTGAGCAGCTGGTCCACGCCCGCCTCGAGCGCGAGCACCGGCACCCGGTCGTCGCCGTACTTGGTGCGCACGCCCTCCATGCCGAGGGAGTCGGTGACCACGACCCCGTCGTAGCCCAGTTCCTCGCGCAGGATGCCGGTGAGGATCGGGCGGGAGAGGGTGGCCGGGTCGTCGGAGCCGTCGAGCGCCGGGACGACGATGTGAGCCGTCATGATCGAGTCGATGCCGGCGGCGATCGCGGCCCGGAACGGCGGCGCGTCGAGCCGCTCCCACTGCTCGCGGGTGTGGTGGATGTAGGGGAGCTTGGCGTGGCTGTCGTCGACCGTGTCGCCGTGCCCGGGGAAGTGCTTGGCGGTCGCCGCCACCTTGGAGCTCTGGTAGCCCTTCACCTCCGCGGCCACCAGCCTCGCCACGGCGTCCGGGTCGGCGCCGAGGGAGCGTACGCCGATGACCGGGTTGGCCGGGTTGACGTTCACGTCGGCGACGGGGGAGTAGTCCTGGTTGATGCCGATGGCGCGCAGTTCGGCGCCCGAGACACGGCCCAGGGTGTGGGCGTCGGCGGCCGAGCCGCCCGCGCCGATCGCCATGGCGCCCGGGAAGAGGGCCGCGGGCTTGCCCACGCGGCAGACGATGCCGTGCTCCTGGTCGGTGGAGATGAGCATGGGCAGGCCGCGCGGCCGCGTCAGGGAGGCCCGCTGGATCCCGTTGGACAGGTCGGCGATCTGGTGGGGATTCCGGGTGTTGTTGGCCCAGGCGAAGTAGATGATGCCGCCGACGTGGTACCTGGCGATCAGCTCGGCGGCCGTGCGGACGCCGATCTCCTTGAGGTTGGCGTCGATGTCGGCCTGGTCGGGGGCGGTGGCGGAGTGGCCGTAGACCCGCATCACGAAGAGCTGGCCGACCTTCTCCTCGAGCGTCATCCGGGAGATGAGGGCGCGCAGCTTCTTGTCGTCGTGGGAGGCGGCGTGGGCGGTGCCGGAGCCCTGGACCGCGAGGGCGGCGGTGAGGCCGGCGGTGGCGGCGAGGACGGTACGTCTGGAGGGGCGTATGGAGTCGTGCACGTGCGCTCCTTCCGGAGTCTTCCACTGAAGGAAATTTCCGAGGAGTCACCAATATCCGGGAAGTTTCTGCCAGTCAAGAGAGCGCACACTGCTCGGCGAGGGGCCGCCATCGGCGCTGTCGGAGGGGGCGCGCCGATGGCGGCGTGCCGCCGGCCGCGGTACGGAGGAGAGGGTGGTCAGCGATCGCAGCCAGCAGCGAGGGCCGACACCGCACCACGGAGACTCGTCCGGCGGCTTGCCGGTTGGACGAGCGGGAACGGGGCCGGGTTCCCGGACGGGCGCGGATTTCCGGAAGTCGGTGGGCGAGTGGCCGCGGGAGTTCAGCGGGGCGCGTGCGCCGACACCGCCGGCCAGTGTTCCCGCAGCGTGCGGACCGTCTCGGCGATCGCCGGACGGCGCGCGGCGCCCGTGCGCCACAGCGCGTACAGCCGCCGTACGGGCATCGGGTCCAGCGGCACCTCCACGACACCCGCGGGCAGCGGGCCGCGGCCCAGGCGCGGGATCAGCGCGACGCCGAGACCGGCGGCGACCAGGGCGACCAGGGTCGGGTTCTCGTCGGCCTGGTGGACGACGTCCGGTTGATGACCGGCGGCGCGCAGGGTGCGTAACAGCCACTCGTGGCAGACCCGGCCCGGCGGCTGGCAGATCCACCGCTCGCCGCCGAGCTCCGAGCGCCCTACCGCACCGCGCCCCGCGAACGGATGCCCCGCCGGCACGAGCAGGTCGCACAGGTCGTCCCCGATGACCGCCTGCTCCACTCCGGCCGGGGCGGGCAGCGGGGCGATGTCCCAGTCGTGCGCCACGGCCAGGTCGACGGCGCCCTTGGCGACCAGGTCCACGGACAGATGCGGGTCGACCTCGCTGAGCCGGGCGTCGAGGGCGGGGTGCCTTCTCGCGAGGTCCGCGAGGACGGACGGCATCAGCCCGCGCGCCGCCGAGGCGAACGCGGCCACCGTCAGCCGCCCGGCCGGCACCCCGCGCCGCTCCTCCAGCTCGGTCTCGGCGCGCTCGACGATCGCCAGCAACTCCCGTGCGGCAGCGACCAGTTGATGCGCCTCGTCGGTGAGCCGCACGCCGCGTCCCTCGCGCTCCAGCAGGACGGTCCTGGTCTCCCGCTCCAGCTTGGCGATCTGCTGCGACACCGCCGACGAGGTGTATCCGAGCGCGGCGGCGGCCGCTCCGACGGTGCCGTGCACGGAGACGGCGTGCAGGGCGCGCAGACGCTGGAGATCGAGCACGGTTCTTCCTCTTCTTCCCCGGCCGGCCGACTGGTTAGCGTTCCTTCACGCAACGGTGCAGCAATCATCGCTGGTGCTGCACGGTTCGCGGAAGTGATCCTCGATGGATGCGACCCGCCCATGTCCTTCTCGCCGTCCTCGTCGCCGCCGTCTGGGGCGTGAACTTCACCGTCATCGAGGTCGGCCTCGGCCACTTCCCGCCCCTGCTCTTCTCGGCCCTGCGTTTCCTCGCCGCCGCCGTGCCCGCGGTCCTGCTGGTGGGCAGGCCGAAGGTGGCCTGGAAGTGGATCGTGGCGGTGGGGCTGGTGCTGGGCGTGGCCAAGTTCGGGCTGCTGTTCGTCGGAATGGACGCCGGGATGCCCGCCGGACTCTCCTCCCTGGTGCTGCAGATCCAGGCGGTGTTCACGGCCCTCTTCGCCTGCCTGGCGCTGGGCGAGCGGCCGTCGGGCCCACGGCTGCTCGGCATGGGCGTGGCGCTCGCCGGCATCGGCGTCGCGGCCGTGGACGAGGGCGCCTCGGGCCCACTCGGCGCGTTCGCGCTGGTCGTCGCCGCGGCGGCCTGCTGGGGCGCCTCCAACGTCCTGACCCGCAAGGCGGCTCCCCCGGACGCGCTGAACTTCATGGTCTGGGTGAGCACGGTTCCGGTCCTGCCGCTGCTCGGCCTGTCGCTGCTGCTGGAGGGCCCCTCCCGGGACCTCGCCGCCCTGCGCGCCCTGGACTGGCAGGGCGCGGGCACGGTCCTCTACGTCGCCTGGGTCACCACGGTCTTCGGCTTCGGGGCGTGGGGGTGGCTGCTGCGCCGCCACCCGGCCTCCACGGTCGCGCCGTTCTCGTTGCTGGTCCCGGTGTTCGGCATGTCGTCGGCGGCACGGTTCCTCGGCGAGCCTGTGAGCCCCCTGCGGTGGTGCGCGGCGGCGCTGCTGGTGGGCGGGGTGGCGCTGACGTCCCTGGCGCCCGGCCGCCGACCGGTGCCCGCCCCGGAGACGGTGGCCGGTGAGGGCAAGGTCACAGTAGGTGGCCGGCCGTCCCGGTTGTAGGTCCGCCCGGTCCGGCCGAAGGTTTTTCTTGTGAGCCAACACTTCGACGTACTTGTTCTGGGAGCCGGTCCCGGCGGCTACACCGCCGCCGTACGCAGCGCTCAACTCGGCCTCGCCACCGCGATCGTCGAGGAGCGCTACTGGGGCGGGGTGTGCCTCAACGTCGGCTGCATCCCCTCCAAAGCCCTGCTGCGCAACGCCGAGCTGGTGCAGTTCGTCACCAACGAGGCCAAGTCCTACGGAATCACCGTGGGCGGCGAGGTGTCGGCCGACTACGGGGCCGCGTACCAGCGCAGCCGCAAGGTCGCCGACGGCAGGGTGAAGGGCGTTCACTATCTGATGAAGAAGAACGCCATCACCCAGTTCGACGGGCGCGGCACCTTCACCGACGACCACACCATGGTGGTGGCCCTTTCCGACGGCGGCACCGAGACCGTGACCTTCGGTCACTGCGTCATCGCGGCCGGCGCGAGCCCGCGCCTGCTGCCCGGCACCTCCCTGTCGGACCGGGTGGTCACCTTCGAGAGCCAGATCCTCAGCGACACGCTGCCCAGCAGCATCGTCATCGCCGGTGCGGGCGCGATCGGCGTCGAGTTCGCGTACGTGCTGCGCGGCTACGGCGTGGACGTGACCATCGTGGAGTTCTTCGACCGCATGGTCCCGCTGGAGGACGAGGAGGTTTCCAGGGAGCTCGCCCGGCACTACCGCAAGCTCGGCGTCGAGGTCCTCACGGGCACCGCCGTGGAGGCCGTCGACGACTCCGGAGAGCGGGTCCGGGTCACGGTCGCCAAGGGCGGCGAGCGCCGGGTGCTGGAGACGGACAAGGTCCTGCAGGCCATCGGCTTCGCCCCGAACGTCCAGGGCTACGGCCTGGAGAACACCGGTGTCCGCCTCACCGAGCGCGGTGCCGTCGACGTCGACGGACGCTGCCGCACGAATGTGCCGCACATCTTCGCGATCGGTGACGTCACGGCCAAGCTGATGCTGGCCCACGCCGCCGAGGCCATGGGCATCGTGGCCGCCGAGACCATCGCGGGCGCGGAGACCATGGAGCTGGACTACACCATGATCCCGCGGGCCACGTACTGCCAGCCGCAGATCGCCAGTTTCGGCTGGACGGAGACCCAGGCGCGCGAACGCGGGTTCGACGTCAGGGTGGCCAAGTTCCCCTTCGCCGCCAACGGCAAGGCGCACGGTCTGGGACACCCCGTCGGCTTCGTCAAGGTCATCAGCGACGGCACCCACGGCGAACTGCTCGGCGCCCACCTCATCGGCCCCGAGGTCACCGAACTCCTGCCGGAGCTGACCCTGGCCCAGCAGTGGGACCTGACCGTCCACGAGGTCGCACGCAACGTCCACGCCCACCCCACGCTGGGCGAGGCGGTCAAGGAGGCGATCCACGGCCTGGCCGGACACATGATCAACATGTAGGGGCCGGCGGCAGGACGCGGGACTCGTCCGCCGGGCGCCGCGCAACCGCCGCCCCCCCAGGCCCGCTGCCGCGGCGCCCTCCGCGTGAGAGCGCCCCGGCAGCGGCCGCTTCGGCACCTATCCCCGAGGAACCGCCGAAGACCCCCGCACCATCAGCTCCCCCCGCACCGTCGCGATCCCCCCGGGCGGCGGCTCCTCGCGGCCCATCGCGATACGGCCCGCCCGGGCGCCCGCCTCGGCGAGCGGCAGCCGTACGGTCGTCAACGACGGCACCGCGTCGATGCTGAAGGGCAGGTCGTCGAAGCCCGCCACCGAGACGTCCTGCGGGATGCGCAGCCCGGACTCGCGCAGGGCCGCGCAGGCGCCCAGGGCGACGGAGTCGTTCGCGGCGACGACCGCCGTCAGGTCCGGGTCGCGGCGCAGCAGTTCCAGGGTGGCCTCGTAGCCGGACCGGCGGTCGTAGCGGCCGTACACCGTGCGGCGCGGGTCGTCCTCGACGCCCGCCGCCGCCAGGGCCTCCCGGTGCCCCTCCAGGCGGTGGCGGGTGGTCGTCCGTTCCTCGGGTCCCGCGATGTAGCCGAGCCGCCGGTGGCCGAGGCCGATCAGGTGTTCGGTCAACTGCCGCGCGCCCCCGCGGTTGTCGAAGGCCAGCGCGATCGCCCCGGTGCCGGGCGCCGGAGGGCGCCCGCACAGCACCACGCGCGTCCCGGCGTCCGCCAGCTTGCGCAGCTTCGCCGAGACCGCCGCCGCGTGCGGCGCGTCCTCCACGGCCCCGCCGGTCAGCACCACCGCCGCCGCCCGCTGCCGCTGCAGCAGGGTCAGGTACGTCAGCTCGCGGTCCGGCGAGCCGCCCGTGTTGCAGACCACCGCCAGCCGTTCCCCGCCCGCCCGGCCTCCCGGCCCGCCGATCTCCGACTGGATCGCGCTTGCCATGATCCCGAAGAAGGGGTCGGCGATGTCGTTGACCAGGATGCCGACCAGGTCGGAGGTGGCCGCGGCGAGCGCGCTCGCGGGGCCGTTGAGAACGTAGTCCAGCTCGTCGACCGCCTTCAGCACCCGCTCCCGGGTGGAGGCGGCGACCGGGTAGTTCCCGTTCAGCACGCGCGACACCGTCGCGGGCGAGACCTGTGCGCGGGCCGCCACGTCCGCCAGGGTCACCGTCATCTCGTCGTCCTCCGGTCGCGCATGTCGTCGTACGTGCTCGTACGCCCCTGTCCGCAGCCCGCGGGGCCACCGCCGGACACGGCGTGTCGTGCAGACCCTACGACCACCCGGCCCCCCTTGTTCGCCCCCTCGAACAACACGTCCCTGGACGCGCTCTTGTCCGGAGCGCTGTTCAGAGGCTAGCTTCTCTCTACATAGAAAGCGCTTGCTGTATCGCTCACCAGTGACACCGCTGGGACGTACGCGGCGCGTGGACCGCGTACGTTCGTACGAAGGGGACTGACGTGACACGCAAGACGGTGCGGATCGCCATGAACGGCGTGACCGGGCGCATGGGACACCGCCAGCACCTCGTCCGCTCGATCCTCGCCCTGCGCGAGCAGGGCGGACTCGACCTCGGTGACGGCACCGTGCTGTGGCCGGAACCCGTCCTGGTCGGCCGCCGCGAACACGCCCTGAAGGCGCTCGCCGAGAAGCACGGCCTGGAGCACGTCTCCACGGACCTGGACGCGGTCCTCGCCGACCCGTCGGTCGACATCTACTTCGACGCCCAGGTCACCTCGGCCCGCGAGGAGGCGATTGAGAAAGCGATCTCCGCGGGCAAGCACATCTACACCGAGAAGCCCACCGCCACCGGCCTCGACGGCGCCCTGGAACTCGCACGCCTGGCGCACGCCGCCGGCATCAAGCACGGCGTCGTACAGGACAAGCTCTTCCTGCCGGGCCTGCTGAAGCTGAAGCGGCTGGTCGACGGCGGCTTCTTCGGCAGGATCCTGTCCGTGCGCGGCGAGTTCGGTTACTGGGTCTTCGAGGGCGACTGGCAGGAGGCCCAGCGCCCCTCCTGGAACTACCGCGCCGAGGACGGCGGCGGCATCGTCGTCGACATGTTCCCGCACTGGGAGTACGTGCTGCACGAGCTGTTCGGCCGCGTGAAGTCCGTCCAGGCGCTCACCGCCACCCACATCCCCCAGCGCTGGGACGAGCACGGCAAGCCCTACGACGCCACCGCCGACGACGCCGCCTACGGCGTCTTCGAGCTGGACGGCGGTGCGATCGCCCAGATCAACTCCTCCTGGGCGGTCCGCGTCAACCGCGACGAACTGGTCGAGTTCCAGGTGGACGGCACGGAAGGCTCCGCCGTCGCCGGCCTGCGCAACTGCCGTGTCCAGCACCGCAGCGCCACCCCCAAGCCGGTGTGGAACCCGGACATCCCCGCCACCGAGGTCTTCCGCGACCAGTGGCAGGAGGTGCCCGACAACGCCGACTTCGACAACGGCTTCAAGGCCCAGTGGGAGCTGTTCCTCAAGCATGTCTACGCCGACGCCCCCTACCACTGGGACCTGCTGGCCGGCGCCCGCGGCGTGCAACTGGCCGAGCTGGGCCTGAGGTCTGCCGCCGAGGGTCGCCGCATCGATGTACCGGAGATCCAGCTTTGAACCCTCCCCCCGCCGAAGCAATGGGATTCCTGGCTCAAGCAGCTCGTTCACTCAGCGAGCGGACGAGTCTGACGCTCTCAGCACCAGCCGGGGCGGAACCTGCCCGGTTGCCCAACAGGGCAAAGGAGTTGCGCGTGCTTGGCTCTCGCGACGCACAGCGGCCAGCTTACCCGGCCAAGGGAGCAGTCTTTCGCCTTTCTGGCGAAATCGTGCTCTCTGCCCTGTTCCATGGAAGTCCAACACATCCCCCGACCGAAGCCGGGGACATCCTTGGAGGTTTCAGGTGACCATCCACCTGCCGGACTCCCAGGGCGGCCTCCGGGCCTACGAGCCCCGCACCGAGCCCCTCGCCGTCACCCCGGGCACCCCCTTCACCTCCCGCACGGTCTTCTCGGCGGCGCACGTCGTCGCCGACCCGTTCGCGGACACCTCCCCCGACTCGCCCGCCGCCGTCGACTGGGACGCCACCCTCGCCTTCCGCCGCCACCTGTGGGCCCACGGACTGGGTGTCGCCGAGGCCATGGACACCGCGCAGCGCGGCATGGGCCTGGACTGGGCGGGCGCGGCCGAGCTGATCCGCCGGTCGGCGGCGGAGGCGCGGGCCGTGGGCGGCCGTATCGCCTGCGGCGTCGGCACCGACCAGATCACCGACCGGACCACCGACCGGACCACCGACCGGGCCACCGGCGGGTCGCTCGCCGGGATCCGTACGGCGTACGAGGAACAGCTCGCCGTGGTCGAGGAGTCCGGCGCCCAGGCGATCCTGATGGCCTCGCGCGCCCTCGCGGCCACCGCGCGCGGCCCCGAGGACTACCTGGAGGTCTACGGCCACCTGCTCCGCCAGGCCGCCGACCCGGTGATCCTGCACTGGCTCGGCCCCATGTTCGACCCGGCGCTGGAGGGCTACTGGGGCTCCGCCGGCCTGGACGCGGCCACCGACACCTTCCTGGAGGTCGTCGCCGCCCACCCCGACAAGGTCGACGGCGTGAAGATCTCCCTGCTGGACGCCCGGCGCGAGATCGACCTGCGCCGCCGCCTGCCGCGGGGCGTGCGCTGCTACACCGGCGACGACTTCAACTACCCGGAGCTGATCGCCGGCGACGAGCAGGGCCACAGCCACGCGCTGCTCGGCATCTTCGACCCACTGGGCCCGTTGGCGGCCGAGGCCGTACGGGTCCTGGACACCGGGGACGTCAAGGGTTTCCGCGCCCTCCTCGACCCGACGGTCGAGCTGTCCCGCCACCTGTTCCAGGCACCCACCCGCTTCTACAAGACCGGTGTGGTGTTCCTGGCCTGGCTGGCCGGCCACCAGTCGCACTTCACGATGGTCGGCGGCCTGCAGTCGGCCCGCTCCCTGCCGCACCTGGCCCGCGCCTACGAACTCGCCGACGGCCTGGGCCTGTTCCCGGACCCGAAGCTCGCCGAGGAGCGGATGAGGAACCTGCTGTCGTTGTACGGGGTGAACCGATGAGCACCGGTCTCGAACGCTTCTCCATCAACCAGATGACGGTGAAGCAGCTGTCCCTGCCCGAACTGGTGGCGGCCTGCGCGGAGTCGGGCATACCCGGCGTGGGCCTGTGGCGCGAACCGGTCCAGGCCCACGGCGTGGAGGCGGCGGCGAAACTCGTCCGCGACGCGGGCCTGACGGTGACGACCCTGTGCCGGGGCGGCTTCCTCACGGCCACCGACCCGGCCGAGCGGGCGACCGCCCTGGCCGACAACCGCCGCGCGGTCGACGAGGCCGCCACGCTCGGCACCGACACCCTGGTCCTGGTCTCGGGCGGCCTCCCGCCCGGCTCGAAGGACCTGCACGGCGCGCGCGAACGCATCGCCGACGCCCTCGCCGAACTGGGCCCGTACGCTCAGACCCGCGGCGTGAAGCTCGCCATCGAGCCGCTGCACCCCATGTACGCCGCCGACCGCTGTGTGGTCTCCACCCTCACCCAGGCCCTGGACCTCGCCGAACGCTTCCCCGCCCACCAGGTCGGCGTCACCGTCGACACGTACCACATCTGGTGGGACGACCACGCCCCCGGGCAGATCGCCCGCGCGGGCGCGGCCGGCCGCATCCACACCTTCCAGCTCGCCGACTGGACGACGCCCCTCCCGGCAGGTGTCCTCAACGGTCGCGGCCAGATCGGCGACGGTTCGATCGACATGCGGGAGTGGAAGGGGTACGTGGAGGCGGCGGGATACCGCGGAGCGATCGAAGTGGAGCTGTTCAACGAGGAGTTGTGGGCAAGGGAGGGGAGGGAGGTGCTGGCGGAGACGGCGGCCCGGTTCGTGGAGCACGTGATCCGGTGAGCACGTGGTCCGGGAAAAATCTTGCGGAGCCGTGCAACTCTTTCCGCGCCCCGCGTGTCGTAACTGACGTCAGAACTCTTGGAGGGGGATCTGGGGGGATCGCGGGGGGTTCTGATACGGGAGGGGAAAGCCGAGGGGGCCCGGTCGACGGACCGGGCCCCCTCGAAGCTGTTGAGGATGCCCGCCTTCTTCGCTTGTGGCAGGACTGTGGCACAAGGCGGTCGCGGGTGCGATCGCCTGTTGTGAACATGGTGCGTGCGGAAGCGTTCGACAAGAGAAGTGGCAACCCTCCTCACGGAGAGGCGGGTTCGGCGTGAAGTTCGACAGGGGTGCGCGGACGCTGTCGACGTTGATGCGTGAGCCGCAGGGGTCGAGCGACGATCTGAGGTCGTTGATCCAGCAGCTGGTGCGGGCGGGCAATTCGTTGCAGGGTGTGGTGGATGCGACGGCGGCGTATCCGAACGGTGACCGGCAGATGGCGGCGGAGGCGCGGCACAGGACGCTGAGCGCGCCGGAGGTGGGCCTGCCGGGAGTGGGCAAGGCGTGATCAGCGGTCCCCGCTGTCACACCTCGGCGGTACCGTCGCAGGCATGAGCACGGAGGCGAATCGGGCGGGACAGGCCGGAGCCGGGGAATGGCGGCCGGCCGTACTCGAGGGCGTCCTGGAGCGGATCACATACGCCAACGAGGAGAACGGCTACACGGTCGCCCGCGTCGACACCGGCCGGGGCGCCGGTGATCTGCTCACGGTGGTGGGCGCGCTGCTCGGGGCCCAGGTGGGGGAGTCGCTGCGGATGGAGGGGCGCTGGGGGTCCCACCCGCAGTACGGGAAGCAGTTCCAGGTCGAGAACTACACGACCCTCCTGCCGGCCACCGTCCAGGGCATCCGCCGGTACCTCGGCTCCGGGCTCGTCAAGGGCATCGGGCCGGTCTTCGCCGACCGCATCACCCAGCACTTCGGGCTGGACACGCTGAGGATCATCGAGGAGGAGCCCGAGCGGCTCATCGAGGTCCCCGGCCTCGGGCCCAAGCGGACCAAGAAGATCGCCGACGCCTGGGAGGAGCAGAAGGCGATCAAGGAGGTGATGCTGTTCCTGCAGACCGTGGACGTGTCCACCTCCATCGCGGTGCGCATCTACAAGAAGTACGGCGACGCCTCCATCTCCGTCGTGAAGAACCAGCCGTACCGGCTCGCCGCCGACGTCTGGGGCATCGGCTTCCTGACCGCCGACAAGATCGCCCAGTCCGTCGGCATCCCGCACGACAGCCCGGAGCGCGTCAAGGCGGGACTGCAGTACGCGCTGTCGCAGTCCGCCGACCAGGGCCACTGCTTCCTGCCCGAGGAGCGGCTGATCGCGGACGCGGTCAAGCTCCTCCAGGTCGACACCGGGCTCGTCATCGAGTGCCTCGCCGAGCTCGCGGAGCCCGCGGAGGACGGCGGCGATCCCGGGGTCGTCCGGGAGAAAGTGCCGGGGCACGATGGCGGTGACCCGGTCACCGCCATCTACCTCGTGCCCTTCCACCGCGCCGAGCTCTCCCTCTCCGCCCAGCTGCTGCGTCTGCTGCGTACGGACGCCGACCGGATGCCGTCGTTCCGGGACGTGGCCTGGGACAGGGCGCTGGGCTGGCTCAGGGGCCGTACGGGGGTCGACCTCGCCCCCGAGCAGGAGGCGGCCGTGAAGCTGGCGCTGACCGAGAAGGTGGCCGTGCTGACCGGCGGCCCCGGGTGCGGCAAGTCCTTCACCGTGCGCTCGATCGTGGAGCTCGCCCGGGCGAAGAAGGCGAAGGTCGTGCTGGCCGCGCCCACCGGCCGCGCCGCCAAGCGGCTGTCCGAGCTCACCGGCGCGGAGGCCTCCACCGTCCACCGCCTGCTGGAGCTCAAGCCCGGCGGGGACGCCGCGTACGACAGGGACCGGCCGCTCGACGCCGATCTCGTGGTCGTCGACGAGGCGTCCATGCTGGACCTGCTGCTGGCGAACAAGCTGGTCAAAGCCGTGCCCCCGGGTGCCCACCTGCTGTTCGTCGGGGACGTCGACCAGCTGCCCAGCGTCGGTGCCGGGGAGGTCCTCAGGGATCTGCTGGCCGACGCCGGCCCCATCCCCGCCGTCCGCCTCACGCGCGTGTTCCGCCAGGCCCAGCAGTCCGGCGTGGTGACCAACGCGCACCGGATCAACGCCGGGCAGCACCCGCTCACCGACGGCATGAAGGACTTCTTCCTCTTCGTCGAGGACGACACGGAGGCGGCCGGCCGGCTCACCGTGGACGTGGCCGCGCGCCGCATCCCGGCCCGGTTCGGGCTCGACCCGCGCCGGGACGTGCAGGTGCTCGCGCCCATGCACCGCGGCCCGGCGGGCGCCGGCACGTTGAACGGCCTGCTCCAGCAGGCCGTCACCCCGGGCAGGCCGGATCTGCCGGAAAAGCGGTTCGGCGGACGGGTTTTCCGCGTCGGGGACAAGGTCACTCAGATCCGTAACAACTATGAGAAAGGGGAGAACGGCGTCTTCAACGGCACCGTGGGCGTGGTCACCTCGCTCGACCCGGTCGAACAGCGCCTGACGGTGCTGACGGACGAGGACGAGGAGGTTCCGTACGAATTCGACGAGCTGGACGAACTGGCGCACGCGTACGCGGTGACCATCCACCGCTCACAGGGCAGTGAATATCCCGCCGTGGTGATCCCCGTCACCACCGGCGCCTGGATGATGCTCCAGCGCAACCTGCTCTACACGGCGGTCACCCGGGCCAAGAAGCTGGTCGTCCTCGTCGGTTCGCGCAAGGCGATCGGTCAGGCGGTGCGCACGGTGTCGGCGGGGCGGCGCTGCACGGCGCTGGACTTCCGGCTCGGCGGCGGCTGACCCGCGGCCGGCCCGGTTCGGCGCCGACCTACTCCGCGAGGGCTGAAAACCGCCGCTCGCGGGGCCGGAACCCGCTTTCTGACGATCCGTCACAAAAAATGATCGATCAAGCGAGTCGTAAAGGTCACACAGCACTTCCCGTGGCCGGATCGAGCGGGCAGGATGAGCAGATTGGCGGCACTGAGTGCCGCCAATGGGCCCAATGGTCGACCCCGAGTGCACTCTCCTGAGCCAAATGGGGGATGGTAGAGACAGTCAGGGCACCTCGAAGATGAGGCACTACGTCGGTGAGGGAAGACGTGAGCGACAACTCTGTAGTACTGCGGTACGACGGCGGCGAGTACACCTACCCGGTGGTCGACAGCACCGTCGGCGACAAGGGCTTCGACATCGGGAAGCTGCGCGCCCAGACCGGTCTCGTGACTTTGGACAGCGGATACGGCAACACCGCCGCGTACAAATCCGCCATCACCTATCTCGACGGAGAGCAGGGCATCCTCCGGTACCGCGGCTACCCGATCGAGCAGCTGGCCGAGCGCTCAACCTTCCTGGAGGTGGCCTACCTGCTGATCAACGGTGAGCTGCCGACCGTCGACGAGCTCACCACGTTCAAGAACAACATCACGCAGCACACCCTGCTGCACGAGGACGTCAAGAACTTCTACACGGGCTTCCCGCGCGACGCGCACCCGATGGCGATGCTGTCGTCGGTGGTCTCGGCGCTGTCGACCTTCTACCAGGACAGCCACAATCCCTTCGACGAGAAGCAGCGCAACCTCTCCACCATCCGCCTGCTCGCCAAGCTGCCGACGATCGCGGCGTACGCGTACAAGAAGTCGATCGGTCACCCGTTCGTCTACCCGCGTAACGACCTCGGTTACGTCGAGAACTTCCTGCGCATGACCTTCTCGGTCCCCGCCCAGGAGTACGAGCTGGACCCGGTCGTCGTCTCCGCGCTGGACAAGCTGCTGATCCTGCACGCCGACCACGAGCAGAACTGTTCGACCTCCACGGTCCGCCTGGTCGGCTCCTCGCAGGCCAACATGTTCGCCTCGATCTCGGCCGGCATCAGCGCGCTGTGGGGCCCCCTGCACGGCGGCGCCAACCAGTCGGTGCTGGAGATGCTCGAGGGCATCCGCGACTCCGGCAACGACGTCGACACCTTCATCCGCAAGGTGAAGAACAAGGAGGACGGCGTCCGCCTGATGGGCTTCGGCCACCGGGTCTACAAGAACTTCGACCCGCGCGCCAAGATCATCAAGGCTGCCGCGCACGATGTGCTCTCCGCGCTGGGCAAGGAGGACGAGCTCCTCGACATCGCCCTGAAGCTGGAGGAGCACGCGCTGTCCGACGACTACTTCGTCGAGCGCAAGCTCTACCCGAACGTCGACTTCTACACCGGTCTGATCTACCGGGCCATGGGCTTCCCGACCGAGATGTTCACGGTCCTGTTCGCCCTCGGCCGGCTGCCGGGCTGGATCGCCCAGTGGCACGAGATGATCAAGGAGCCGGGCTCCCGCATCGGCCGCCCGCGCCAGATCTACACGGGCGTGGTCGAGCGCGACTTCGTTCCGGTCGAGGAGCGCTGACGCAGGCACCCGCCGGACCTGCTGCCGGCCGGTGTCATCGGGCCCCGTATCCGTACGACCGGCGGATGCGGGGCCTTGTGCCGCTCATGGAAAAGTTCATGAAAGCCCACGAAAGCTCATGAACGAACGGAAGGCGCCCCGGTACGCCGGTCCCCCCACGGGCCGACGACCAGGGCGCCTTCCCATGTCCCGGTGCGGATTCCCCCCACGGGATCCGGCCGGGCGCCTATGAGGGCCAGCGCCTGAATCGCTGTGAGCACAACGAGCAGAACTCGCCGCGCTCCTGTACCGCAGTCGTGCTGCCTGTGCGATCTGCCGGGACAGCGCACGCACGGGAGGGCCGCTCAAAGCTTCCCGCTGTACCTGCCCCGGCAACGCATCTCCGAGGAAGTCCCCCAAGACATCCCCGGATGCCGGTCAGCGCCCCCCAAGACGCTGCCCGACATGACATCGCCAACTTAGACCTTCGAACCCCTTCGATGGTTACGTTCGCATCACTGTGATCTGCGTCTCGTGCATATGTCCGTTAGGTGTACAAGGGCCTAAGTATGGTGAACGGGACCCCAGCGTAAGGATGATGCGCGAGCCTTGTGAAGAGCTTATGTGAGGCGCGCGTTGGACTCCAGAGGGTCTCTTGCTTCCGTCAGAAGTTGCACGCTCTCAACGGAACGTCCGCAGCCGCAGACTGTTCGTCACCACGAACACCGAGGAGAACGCCATCGCCGCCCCCGCGATCATCGGGTTGAGCAGGCCGGCGGCGGCCAGCGGCAGCGCGGCCACGTTGTAGCCGAAGGCCCACACCAGGTTGCCCTTGATGGTGGCCAGTGTCCGCCGGGACAGCCGGATGGCGTCCGCGGCCACCCGCAGGTCGCCGCGCACCAGCGTCAGATCGCCGGCCTCGATGGCGGCGTCCGTGCCGGTGCCCATCGCCAGGCCCAGGTCGGCGGTGGCGAGCGCGGCGGCGTCGTTGACGCCGTCGCCGACCATGGCCACGGTCCGCCCCTCGGCCTGCAGTCGCCGGACGGCGTCGACCTTGTCCTGCGGCAGCACCTCGGCGATCACGTCGTGGGGGTCGATCCCGACCGCCCGTGCCACGGTCTCGGCGACCGCGCGGTTGTCCCCGGTCAGCAGGACGGGGCGCAGCCCCAGCGCGCGCAGCTGCCGTACGGCCTGAGCGCTGGTCTCCTTGACCGCGTCGGCCACGGAGATGACACCCCGTGCCACCCCGTCCCAGCCGACGACGACCGCCGTACGGCCCTCGCTCTCGGCCTCGCGGCGGGCGCGGGCCACCTCCTCCGGTAGCTCGGCGGTGAGGTCCACGAGCCGGCCCACGGCCACGTCGTGGCCCTCCACGCGCCCGCGTACGCCCCGTCCGGGGACGTTCTCGAAGTGCTCGACCGGGGGCAGCGGACCCACCCGCTCCTCGGCGCCGGCGGCGACGGCCTTGGCGATCGGGTGCTCGGAGGCGTGCTCCAGGGCGCCCGCGAGGCGCAGCAGCTGCTTCTCGTCGATGCCCTCTGCGGCGTACACGTCCTGGAGGGTCATACGGCCCGTGGTGACCGTTCCGGTCTTGTCCAGGACGACGGTGTCGACGCGGCGGGTGGACTCCAGCACCTCGGGGCCCTTGATCAGGATGCCGAGCTGGGCGCCCCGGCCGGTGCCGACCATCAGCGCGGTCGGTGTGGCCAGGCCCAGCGCGCACGGGCAGGCGATGATCAGCACCGCGACGGCCGCGGTGAAGGCCGCGGTCACGTCACCGGTGACGAACAGCCAGGTGAGCAGGGTGCCCAGGGCGATGACCAGGACGACCGGCACGAAGACCGCCGATATCCGGTCGGCCAGCCGCTGCACCTCGGCCTTGCCGTTCTGCGCGTCCCCGACCAGCTGCGCCATGCGCGCGAGCTGGGTGTCCGCGCCGACCCGGGTCGCCTCGACGACCAGGCGGCCGCCCGCGTTGACCGTGGCGCCCGTGACGGCGTCGCCGACGCCGACGTCCACCGGAACCGACTCGCCGGTCAGCATGGAGGCGTCGACCGCCGAGGTGCCCTCGACGACCGTACCGTCGGTGGCGACCTTCTCGCCGGGCCGTACGACGAACCGGTCGCCGACGGCCAGCGCCGACACCGGGATCCGTACCTCCGCCCCGTTTCGCAGTACGGCGACGTCCTTCGCGCCCAGCTCCATCAGTGCCCGCAGCGCGGCCCCCGCCCGCCGCTTGGAGCGGGCCTCCAGGAAGCGGCCGAGCAGGATGAACGCCACGACTCCGGCGGCGACCTCCAGGTAGATCGTGGAGGACGCGTCCATCCGGGAGACGGCGAGGCTGAACTCGTGGCGCATGCCGGGCATGCCCGCGTCACCGAGGAACAGCGCCCACAGCGACCAGCCGAACGCGGCGAGGGTGCCGATCGAGACGAGCGTGTCCATGGTGGCGGCGCCGTGCCGGGCGTTGGTCAGGGCCGCCCGGTGGAACGGCAGGCCGCCCCAGACGACGACCGGCGCGGCGAGGGTCAGCGAGAGCCACTGCCAGTTGTCGAACTGCAGGGCCGGGACCATGGCGAGCAGGACGACGGGGACGGCGAGGAGTGCGGAAACGGTCAGGCGCTGACGCAGGGAGACCAGCTCGGGGTCCTGGGGCACCTGCTGCTCGGTCGGCTGTGCTTCCGGTTCCGGCCGCGGAGGCTCCTCGGCCGTGTAACCCGTCTTCACCACGGTGGCGATGAGATCGGCGACCGATACCCCCGCGGGGTAGGCGACCCTGGCCTTCTCCGTGGCGAAGTTGACCGTCGCGGTGACGCCGTCCATGCGGTTGAGCTTCTTCTCGACGCGGGCCGCGCAGGACGCGCAGGTCATCCCACCGATGAGCAGCTCGACCTCGGCGAGGTCCGGCTGGTCGGTCATGGGCGTCTGTGGGGCGGCGGGGGTGTTCATCCGTGGAACTCCAGACGGCGGACGGGTGAATGGAGGGACGGTTCGGCCGGACTTTCGTCAGGCCGTGCCGACGAGCTCGAAGCCGGCCTCGTCCACGGCGGCGCGCACCGCCTCCTCTTCGAGCGGGGCCGCGGAGACGACGGTGACCTCGCCGGTGGAGGCGACGGCCTTCACCGAGCTGACGCCGGGCAGCTCGGAGATCTCGGCGGAGACGGAACCCTCGCAGTGTCCGCAGCTCATTCCGCTCACCTTGTAGACGGTGGTGACGGTGGTGACGGTGGTGACGGTGGTGACGGTGGTGACGGTGTCCGGGGTGCCGGTCCGGTCGGTCATGTCGTACTCCTCGGTGTCGTGGTGTGTGGGGTGCGCGGGACCCGGGGGCCTCGCTCTCCACCCGACACTATACCCCTAGGGGGTATTACCCCAAGGATTCGCGACCCGGATGGCGGCGCGTTCGCCGACCATCGGGGCGAGGTAGCGCACGAGGAGGTCCTTCAGTTCCCTCACGTAGGCGTCGCGCTCGGCTCCCTCGTGGGCGAGTACCAACTCCAGGCCCGCCTTGTACACGCTCAGGCACACCTGTGCGGTACGGGCGACATCGGCGGCGGGGGTGTCCGGCGCGAAGGAGGAGAGCAGGACCTCGACCCGCGAGAGCAGGGTCGCATGCAGGGCGTCGTGCTCCTCGGCGATCCGGCCAGGGATGTCGGGGCCGTGCATCAGTGCGAAGAAGACCGGGTGCCGGCAGTTGAAGTCGGTGAGCCGGTCGACGGCGGTCCCGACGGCCTCCTCGAGCGGGGTGCCGGGCTCGACCGGCGCGAGCGCCTCGCCGTACGTCTCGCGCATCTCGTGCACGAGCCGGTCGCCCAGTTCGATCGCGATGGCCTCCTTGTTCGGGAAGAACTGGTACAGCGTGCCCGGCGACACGCCCGCCTCGCGGGCGATCGCGTTGGTGCTCGCGGCGGTGTAGCCGGTGGTGCAGAAGACCGAGGCGGCGGCCTCGAGCAGCTGGGTGATACGGCGCTCCCCGCGGGCCTGGCGGCGGCGCGGCCGGTCGCCGGCCGCCAGGTCCTTCCCGGGCTTCGCGGGCTTCTCGGTCGGGTCGGGCACGAGTTATCCCCAGCTCTCCGCAGGCGATTGACAAACGCGAGCGGTCGCTCGCATTCTGGAGAAACGCGAGCGATCTCTCGTGTTTGCCAGTTTATTGGCAATGGCAGACCCATGCTGCCTGCTGTGCGCGGCGAGGGCAGCAGTCATGGTGAAGGGGACACCGCAGGATGACCGGAGTCAATGAGCCGCCGGGCGGCGACGGCGGGAGCGAGGACGGCAGCGGAGGAGAGGCACCGCGCGGGCGGGGGGAATCCGCGGGCGCGGGCAGGGGCTCGGGAACCGGCGGGGGCTCGGGCTCGGGTGTGGGCGCACGTGCCGGCGGGGCTGCGAGCACGGGCGCGGGCGCGCGCGCCGAACCGGGCGACGCGGGCGCCGGGTCCGGGGAAGCCGGAGGGCGCGGTGCGGCGCCGCGCGTCGGGGCCTGGACCCGCTTCGTGACCGCCCGGCCCCGCCTGTCGCTGCTCGCCGCCCTGGTGCTCACGGTGCTGGCCGTGCTGGCGGGCAGCGGGGTCGCCGACCGGCTGGGCAGCGGCGGCTGGGAGGACCCGGCCGCCGAGTCGACGTACGCGACGAAGGCGCTGGAGCGGGAGTTCCCCGACTCCCAGCCCAACCTGCTGCTCCTGGTCGACGCGGGCCGCTCCTCGGTGGACGACCCGGTGGTCGCCGCCGAGGCCAGGCGGCTCGCCGCGCGTCTGGCCGCCGAGAAAGGGGTCATCGGCGTCGGCTCCTACTGGCAGTCGGGCGCACCGGCCCTGCGCGCCCGGGACGGGCACGAGGCCCTGATCGCCGCCCACATCACGGGCGACGAGAAGGCCATGGGCAACACCCTGGACCGCATCGCGCCCACCTACCGGGGAGCGCACGGACCGGTGGAGGTGACGGTCGGCGGCCCGGTTGCCGTACGGCACGAGATGCAGACGATCATCCGCGAGGACCTGACCCGGGCCGAGCTGATCGCCCTGCCGGTCACGCTCGTGCTACTGGTCATGGTCTTCGGCAGCGCCGTCGCCGCCCTGCTGCCGCTCGGCATCGGCATCGTCGCGATCCTCGGCACCAACGCGGTGCTGCGCGGCCTGACGGAGTTCACCGACGTCTCCGTCTTCGCGATGAACCTCACCACCGCGCTGGGCCTCGGCCTCGCCATCGACTACGCGCTGTTCATCGTGCGCCGCTTCCGCGAGGAACTCACCGCGGGCGCCGAACCGCCCACAGCCGTGGGCACCACCCTGCGCACGGCCGGCCGCACGGTGCTCTTCTCGGCCCTCACGGTCGCCGTGTCCCTGGCGGCGATGCTGCTCTTCCCGCAGTACTTCCTGAGGTCCTTCGCCTACGCCGGCATGGCGGTCGTCCTGCTCGCGGCGGCCGCGGCCCTGATCCTGCTCCCGGCGGCCCTGGTGCTGCTCGGCCATCGGGTGAACTCCCTGGACCTGCGGCGCCTGTTCCGCCGCGGCCGGCCGCCGCGGACCGTCGGCACGCAGGGCGTGGAAAGCACGGAGGGCACGGCCTGGGCGCGCACGGCGGCCCTGGTGATGCGCCGCGCCCCGTTCTTCGCCCTGGGCACCACGGCCGTCCTGGTACTGCTCGGACTGCCCTTCCTCGGCGTGAGGTTCGGCACCGCCGACGACCGTCAACTGCCGTCCACGGCCGAGTCGCACGTGGTGCAGCAGCACATCAGGGAGGGCTTCCCGGGCAGCCCGGGCGGCGGCCTGGAGGTGCTCGCCCAAGGCCGGGCGACACAGGAGCAGTACGCCGCGTACAAGGAGCGGATCGCAGCCCTGCCGCAGGTGCTGCGGGTGGACGGACCGCTGGTGAAGGGCGACTCGGCGTACTTCACGGTGCTGCCCGAGGGCGAGGCCGTCGACGACGCCGCCCAGCGCCTGGTGGGCGAACTGCGCTCCACCGAAGCCCCCTTCGACACCAAGGTGACCGGCACGGCGGCGGTCCTGGTCGACTCCAAGCACGCGATCGCCGAGCGACTGCCCTGGGCGGCGGCGTTCATCGCGGTCGTCACGCTGCTGCTGGTCTTCCTGCTCACCGGCAGCGTGCTGATACCGCTGCAGGCGGTGGTGCTCAACGCGCTCAGCCTGACCGCCATGTTCGGCGCGGTGGTGTGGGTCTTCCAGGACGGCCACCTGTCCGGCCTGCTCGGCTTCACCAGCCCCGGCTCCATAGAGACGACCCTGCCGGTCCTGATGTTCTGTGTGGCTTTCGGCCTGTCCATGGACTACGGCGTGTTCCTGCTCTCCCGTATCAAGGAGGAGTACGACCACACCGGTGACCACCACGGGGCGGTCCGGCACGGGCTCCAGCGCACCGGCGGACTGATCACGGCGGCCGCGGTCATCCTCGCCGTGGTGATGGTCGCGATCGGAGCCTCCCGGGTGACCAACACGAAGATGCTCGGCCTGGGCATCGCGCTGGCGGTGCTGATGGACGCGATGGTCGTCCGCAGCCTCCTGGTCCCCGCGGTCATGCGCCTGACCGGCCGGGCCACTTGGTGGGCCCCGGCCCCGCTGCGCCGCTTCCACGCCCGCTTCGGGCTGAGCGAGGGCGAACCGCCGGCGGTGGCGGCCCCCGGGGAGGCCGGGGACTCCGGGCAGGCAGGGGAGCCGGAGCGGACAGCAGGTGACCGGAGCCGGGACAGGGCCGCGACCCGCGGCTAGGAGCCCCGTACTACGGTTTCGCCGACAGCGGTGAGCTGTGGGGAGATCCGGGCGGAAGGCGAGGCGGCGGATGCGGGCTGTGGTGTTCGAGCGGTACGGGGAGCCGGCCGAGGTGCGGGAGGTGGCCGACCCGCGGCCCGCGGAACACGGGGTCGTGGTGCGGGTCGAGGCGACCGGCCTGTGCCGCAGCGACTGGCACGGCTGGCAGGGCCACGACCCCGACATCACCCTGCCTCATGTGCCGGGGCACGAACTCGCCGGGACCGTCGAGGAAGTGGGTCCGCGGGTGACCCGCTGGCGGCCCGGCGACCGGGTCACCGTGCCCTTCGTCTGCGCCTGCGGCACCTGCCCCGCCTGCGCGGCCGGCGACCAGCAGGTGTGCGAGCGGCAGACCCAGCCCGGCTTCACCCACTGGGGCTCCTTCGCCCAGTACGTGGCGCTCGACCACGCCGACGTGAATTTGGTCGCCGTACCCGACGGGCTGTCCGGCGCGACGGCGGCCTCGCTCGGCTGCCGGTTCGCCACGGCGTTCCGCGCGGTGGCCCAGCAGGGCCGGGTCGCCGCCGGCGAGTGGGTCGCCGTGCACGGCTGCGGGGGCGTGGGCCTGTCGGCGGTGATGATCGCGGCGGCGTCGGGGGCCAGGGTGGTGGCGGTGGACCTGTCCGCCCAGGCACTGGAGCTGGCACGGAAGTTCGGCGCCGAGCAGTGCGTGGACGCGACCGGTGTGCGGGACACGGCGGAGCGGGTGCGCGAGGTGACCGGCGGCGGCGCCCATCTCTCGCTCGACGCGCTCGGCTCGCCCGCCACCTGCGCGGCCTCGGTGAACGGTCTGCGCCGCCGGGGCCGCCATGTCCAGGTCGGCCTGCTGCCCTCCCCGACGGGCACCACCCCGGTGCCCATGGCGCGCGCGATCGCCCTGGAGCTGGAACTCCTGGGCAGCCACGGCATGGCCGCGCACGCCTACCCGCGGATGCTTCAGCTGGTGGAGGCCGGTGTGCTGCGGCCCGATCTGCTGGTGACGTCGACCATCCCCCTGGCGGCCGTCCCGGACGCGCTCGCGGCGATGGGGGCGGCACCGGGGTCCGGGGTCACGGTCATCGAACCGTGGCGCTGAACCGGTCCAGCCGTGGAGCCGGCCGGCCCGAGGGAGAAGCGGAGCCTCAGTCGGCTCTGCGGCCGCGGTTGCCGGGCCGGGCGGCGACCCAGGTGCGGACGGTGTCGGCGTACCAGTAGGGCTTGCCGCTCTCCACGTGATCGGGCGGCGGCAGCAGCCCGTGTTTGCGGTAGGACCGCACGGTGTCCGGCTGCACCCGGATGTGCGCCGCGATCTCCTTGTACGACCAGAGCCTTCGGTCGGTCATGACGTGTACCTCCCCACGCGCGCCACGGCGGCGGCCGGGGAGGCCGTCGGGGGAGCCGGGCGCTGCGCTGGTGATCACCAAGCCTGTGCTCGGTCAACGACGCTCCGTGCACACCGGCAAGCGCCTGTCGGCCGGATGTGACCTGGCGCACGCGTACATGCGACATGCGTGACACGACAGAGGTCTTTGTGACACATCTGAAGCGATCTCCCCTCACTCTCGTCCGAATGTCCGGACAAACCATTGACAGAGTGCGGTGCCGGCACTACAACCGGTAGAGGCGGCCGGTGGACGGTACGGACACACGGCGCCATGGATGACGAAGAGTTTCAAATCCCCGGCAGCGAGGGCGCTTTGGGTGAAGACCCCATGCGCCCTCGCGGTGCCCGGGCACCGATCGCCTCCGGCGCGGGAGGCCGCTTCGCCCTGGCAGGAGCGAAGTGCGAGCGTCGACTCCCCGCCCGCTACGGCCCCGCGCCGGAGGTCCCCGACAGGCCCCCGACACCCACGCCGGAAGCGGCGGGGCGGCAGGCGGCCACGCACCGCCTGCCTGTGGAATCCGCGCAGCCCTCGCGGCGAGGCGCGCGCGGCGACACCCCTACATGTGTCTACGTGGAGACGGAAACCGCAGACACAGTGTCGGGGGCGCCCGACGCGCAACGCTGGTGGGATGGACGTGTGACCGGGACCGCGACCCGACTGTCGGCGGCCCGGGCACATGAGCTGTACGAACGGCAGGTCTCGACCCGACGCCGCCATCTGTGAAGGAGTAACCGGGCATGACGAAGATCGTCAACCACTGGATCGGCGGGAAGACCGTCGAAGGCGCCTCGGGGACGTACGGGCCGGTCACGGACCCGGCGACCGGCGCGGTCACCACGAAGGTCGCGTTCGCCTCCGTCGAGGAGGTGGACGCCGCGGTCGCCGCCGCCAAGGACGCCTACGCCACCTGGGGGCAGTCCTCGCTGGCCCAGCGGACCTCGATCCTGTTCAAGTTCCGCGCGCTGCTGGACGCCCACAGCGACGAGATCGCCGAGCTGATCACCGCCGAGCACGGCAAGGTGCACTCCGACGCGCTCGGCGAGGTCGCGCGCGGCCTGGAGATCGTCGACCTGGCCTGCGGCATCAACGTGCAGCTCAAGGGTGAGCTGTCCACCCAGGTCGCCACCCGCGTGGACGTGGCCTCGATCCGGCAGCCGCTGGGCGTGGTCGTCGGCATCACGCCGTTCAACTTCCCGGCGATGGTCCCGATGTGGATGTTCCCCATCGCCATCGCCTGCGGCAACACCTTCGTGCTCAAGCCCAGCGAGAAGGACCCGTCGGCGTCGATCCGCATCGCCGAGCTGCTGGCCGAGGCCGGACTGCCCGACGGTGTGTTCAACGTCGTGCACGGTGACAAGGTGGCCGTCGACCGGCTCCTGGAGCACCCGGACGTCCAGGCGGTCTCCTTCGTCGGCTCCACCCCGATCGCCCGCTACATCCACACCACCGCCTCCGCCAACGGCAAGCGCGTACAGGCCCTGGGCGGCGCCAAGAACCACATGCTGGTCCTGCCGGACGCCGATCTGGACGCCGCCGCCGACGCCGCCGTCTCGGCCGCGTACGGCTCGGCGGGCGAGCGCTGCATGGCGATCTCGGCCGTCGTGGCGGTCGGCTCGGTCGGCGACGAGCTGGTGGAGAAGATCCGCGAGCGCGCCGAGAAGATCAAGATCGGCCCCGGCAACGACCCGGCCTCCGAGATGGGCCCGCTGATCACCAAGGCGCACCGCGACAAGGTGGCCTCCTACGTGGCCGACGCCGCCGGCGAGGGCGCCGAGGTGGTCCTCGACGGCACCGGCTACACCGTGGAGGGCCACGAGGACGGCCACTGGATCGGCATCTCGCTGCTCGACAAGGTGCCGACCGGCGCGAAGGCGTACCAGGACGAGATCTTCGGCCCGGTGCTGTGCGTGCTGCGCGTGGACACCTACGAGGAGGGCGTGGCCCTCATCAACGCCTCGCCGTTCGGCAACGGCACCGCGATCTTCACCCGGGACGGCGGCGCGGCCCGCCGCTTCCAGCTGGAGATCGAGGCCGGCATGGTCGGCGTCAACGTGCCGATCCCGGTGCCGGTGGGCTACCACTCCTTCGGCGGCTGGAAGAACTCGCTCTTCGGCGACCACCACATCTACGGCAACGACGGCACCCACTTCTACACCCGCGGCAAGGTGATCACCACGCGCTGGCCCGACCCGTCCGAGGCCCCGGCGGGCGTGGACCTGGGCTTCCCGCGCAACCACTGATGCGATGAAGGGGCGGGGCCACGCTCCCGTGGGTGCCCCCGGCGGTTCACGCCGGGGGTGCCGTACGGTCCGGGCCTGTACCACGGCCGCAGTATGCCGCGACGGGTCCGTACTCCCCGGGGAGGGGTGGAGGTTCGGTCCGGCGGGGGCATCGGTTGTCAGCGGTGGCCCGTACGGTGGAAGGCATGGATCTTCGACTGCCCGGACTGCGTGGGCTGCTGCGGAGGCCCCGGCTGCTGCTGGCCGCCGGGGCCGTCGTCGTCGTGCTCGCCGGTGCCGGTACGTGGGCGGCGGCCGCCTCCGACGACCCGCCCCCGGTGCACCGCGCCGACCGGGTCATGACCATGGGCGACGGGGTGCGGGTCGACACCTCGTACTTCACCCCGGCCGGCCCCGGCCGGCACCCCGCGGTCCTGATCGGACACGGCTTCGGCGGCAGCAAGGACGACGTACGGCAGCAGGCGGAGGACCTCGCCGGAGGCGGGTACGCGGTGCTGACCTGGTCGGCACGCGGCTTCGGCGGGTCCACCGGGAAGATCGGACTGAACGATCCCGAGGCCGAGGTCGCCGACGTCTCGAAGCTGATCGACTGGCTGGCGAAGCGGCCCGAGGTCGAGCTGGACAAGCCCGGTGACCCGCGCGTGGGCGTGACCGGTGCCTCCTACGGCGGCGCGATCTCCCTGCTCGCCGCCGGGTACGACGACCGGGTGGACGCCATCGCCCCGGCGATCACCTACTGGAACCTCGCGGACGCGCTGTTTCCGAACGGCGTCTTCAAGAAACTGTGGGCGGGCTGGTTCATCAACTCCGGCGGCGGCTGTGGGAGGTTCGAGCCCGCGCTGTGCCGGATGTACGAGCGGGTCGCCGAGTCGGGGAAGCCTGACGCCGAGGCCCGCGGACTGCTCGAGGAGCGCTCGCCGTCCGCCGTCGGCGACCGGATCAAGGTGCCGGCGCTGCTGGTGCAGGGCCAGTCCGACTCCCTCTTCCCGCTCGGCCAGGCCGACGCCGCCGCGCAGGCGATCCGGGCGAACGGCGCACCGGTCGACGTCGACTGGATCGCCGGCGGCCACGACGGCGGCGATGCGGAGACCGGCCGGGTACAGGCGCGCGTGAAGACCTGGTTCGACCGCTACCTCAAGAACGACAGGAGCGCCGACACCGGGCCCGCCTTCCGCGTCACCCGCACCGGAGGCATCGACTCCACCGACGGCAGGGCCCTGCTGCGCGGCGCGAGCGGCAGCGCGTATCCGGGACTGGAGAGCGGGCAGCGGTCCATCGCCCTGAGCGGGGGCGAGCGGCGCCTGGAGAATCCGGCGGGAGCCAACCCGCCCGCCGTGTCCTCGCTGCCCGGCCTCGGCGGCTCCGGCGGTCTGGGTCGGCTGTCCTCGCTCGGCGTCGGCGTGTCGCTGGACCTCCCCGGACAGCACGCGAAGTTCGACTCCGCCCCCCTCGGCGGCGACCTGCGCATCACCGGGTCGCCGACGGCGACCGTCCACGTCACGTCGACGAGCGACGACGCGGTGCTCTTCGCCAAGGTGTACGACGTCGGGCCGGGCACGGCGCGTCCGGTGCTGCCCGCCCAGCTGGTGAACCCCGTGCGCGTCGAGGGCGCCAAGGCCGGCAAGGACGTCACCCTCACCCTCCCCGCGATCGACCACGAGGTGCGCAAGGGCCACCGGCTCCGCCTGGTCCTCGCCTCCACCGACCTCGGCTACGCCTCCCCGACCGCCCCGGCCGCGTACACCGTCACCCTCAAGAGCGATCTGAAGGTGCCGACCGCACCCGGTGTGACCACCGCGGCGGCGCCGCTGCCCGCGTGGGTGTGGTGGCTGCCGCTCGCCGGCGCGGTGGTCGCGCTCGCCCTGCTGCCGGCCGCCCGCCGCCGCACGGCCGCGCCCGCTCCGGACCCGTCGCTGGCCGACGTTCCGCTGCGGATCACCGACTTGAGCAAGCGCTACGCGAAGTCGGCGGACCGGTATGCGGTACGGGACCTGTCCTTCCGCGTCGAGAAGGGCCAGGTGCTCGGCCTGCTCGGGCCGAACGGCGCCGGCAAGACGACCACCCTGCGCATGCTGATGGGGCTGATCCGGCCGGACGGCGGCGAGATCCGCGTGTTCGGCCACGCCGTCCGGCCCGGCGCACCCGTGCTGTCGAGGGTCGGCGCCTTCGTCGAGGGCGCGGGCTTCCTGCCCCACCTGTCCGGCCGGGAGAACCTGGAGCTGTACTGGCGGGCCACCGGCCGCCCGCCCGAGGACGCCCACCTGGACGAGGCCCTGGAGATCGCCGGACTCGGCGACGCGCTGGCCCGCGCGGTGCGTACCTACTCGCAGGGCATGCGCCAGCGCCTGGCGATCGCCCAGGCCATGCTGGGCCTGCCGGACCTGCTGATCCTGGACGAGCCGACCAACGGCCTCGACCCGCCCCAGATCCGCGAGATGCGCGAGGTGATGATCCGCTACGCGGCCGGTGGCCGTACGGTGATCGTCTCCAGCCATCTGCTCTCCGAGGTCGAGCAGTCCTGCACGCACCTGGTGGTGATGGACCGCGGGCGGCTGGTGCGGGCCGGTGAGGTCGGCGAGATCGTCGGCTCCGGGGACACCCTGCTGGTCGGCACCGCCACGCCCGTGGAGGAGCCGGTCGTGGAGAAGGTCGCCGTGCTGCCGGGCGTGGCCTCGGCGATACGGACCGAGGGCGGCCTGCTGGTCCGGCTGGAACCCGGTGGCACGGCGCAGGACCTGGTCGTGGACCTGGTGCGGCTGGAGGTGCCCGTCTCCTCGGTCGGTCCGCACCGCCGGCTGGAGGACGCCTTTCTCACCCTGATCGGAGGTTCCGCATGAGCACGCTCGCCCAGAGCACCGAGGTCGCCTCCGGCTACCGGGCGGGCCGCACCCTGCCCCTGCGGGTCGAGCTGATACGGCAGCTGAAGCGGCGCCGCACACTGATCATGGGCGGCATCCTGGCCGCGCTGCCCTTCGTGCTGGCCGTCGCCTTCGCGATCGGCGGCGACCCGGGAGGACGCAGCGACCGGGTGACGCTGATGGACACGGCCACCGCGTCCGGCGCCAACTTCGCGGCGGTGAACCTGTTCGTGTCGGCGGGCTTCCTGCTGGTGGTCCCGGTGGCGCTGTTCTGCGGGGACACGGTCGCCTCCGAGGCGAGCTGGTCCTCCCTGCGCTATCTGCTCGCCGCGCCCGTGCCGCGGGCCCGGCTGCTGTGGTCCAAGCTGGTCGTCGGGCTCGGGCTGAGCCTGGCCGCGATGGTGCTGCTGCCGGTCGTGGCGCTCGCCGTCGGCACGGCCGCCTACGGCTGGGGTCCGCTGCGGATACCCACCGGCGGCGCGCTGGACGCGGGGACCGCCGTCCAGCGGCTGGTGGTGGTCGTGGCGTACGTCTTCGTGTCGCAGCTGGTCACCGCGGGCCTGGCGTTCTGGCTGTCGACCAGGACGGACGCGCCGCTGGGCGCGGTGGGCGGGGCGGTCGGGCTGACCATCGTGGGCAACGTCCTGGACGCCGTCACGGCTCTTGGGCACTGGCGTGACTTCCTGCCCGCGCACTGGCAGTTCGCCTGGGCCGACGCCGTGCAGCCGCGCCCCGAGTGGTCCGGGATGATCCAGGGCGCGGCGGTCTCCGTCACCTACGCGCTGGTGCTGTTCGCCCTGGCCTTCCGCGGGTTCGCCCGCAAGGACGTGGTGTCCTGACCCGGTTGTGCGGTCCAACCGGGTGAACTCCCGACACCAATGCGCACGCATCGGGTTGATGAAGCAGGAGGGCACACGCGCTACGGGAAACGTACGCGCCCATGCCCGGTAGGGCCCGGCTTTCCCGATTCGTCAAGCAGGAAGACAAGCACATTGCGACAGACACTGAGCAGGGGAGTGTTCGCGGCGGCCGCCGCCACGGGCATTCTGTCTCTGTATGGCAGCTCCGCCCTCGCCGACACGTTCGCGACCGGAGCCGCCGAGGATTCTCCCGGTGTGCTGTCCGGGAACACCGTGCAGGTGCCGGTCGAGGTGCCGGTGAACGTGTGCGGCAACGCCGTTGGTGTGCTCGCGGGGCTGAGCGGCGCGTTCGACAACACCTGCGTCAACGCCTCGGACAGGACGAAGGTCCGGTCGCCCGAGCCCTCCCACGGGGACTTCGACGACTGCACGGACGAGTGCGAGGCGGCTCCGCCGGCCACCGGCGCTCCCACCCCGTCGGCCCCGCGCACCAGCGAGACGCCGCGTCCCACGCCTCCGCCCACGCGGACCGCCCAGACGCCGCCTCCGGCCGCGGGTGAGCAGCCCGGCAAGCCGCCGCAGCTGGCCGAGACCGGCGGCAAGGCCCTGCTGGCGGCCTCGGCCGCCAGCGCCGCACTGATCACGGGCGGTGCGATGCTGTACCGCCGTGGCCGCGCCACCTCACACCGGTAGCCGCCACCGGGTGCCGGCCGCGCCCCGCCCGGCACCCATGCCCGCCTCGAGCCGAACCGCGGCGACGGGGCCCCTGTACGTACCACGGCGGTGGGTCTCGACGCGGGCGGCCGAGCAGGGTCCTCGCGCCGGCCGCGCACCGGTGACGGCTGCCCGCCCGGCACTTGGACCCCGCGAGGTCCGGACCCGCGCCGCCCGGACCTACGCGGTCCACCGCGCAGGGCAGCCGGAGTTGGTCCGGGAGCGAGCCGTTGCACGGCCGTGTCGGCGGTGGGTCTCGGCGTGGGCGGCCGAGCAGGGACCCCGCGCCGGCCGCGCACCGGCGACCGGCCCGGCACCCGCGCCCCCTGGGTCCGAGCGCGGGCGGTCCGGGCCGGCGGAATCTGCCGCGCAGGGCAGCCGGAGCCGTCCGGGAGCGGGCCGTCGTACGGGTTCTGTCCGGCAGCCCGCGCCGGAGCTCGCCGCCGATGTCGCCGTGCGACAAGCTGCCTGCCCGGCATCCGCGCCCCCTGGACCCGAGCGCGAACGGGCCGGAGTGGCGGGGCCGCCGCACAAGGCAGCCCCAGCCGGTCCGGGAACGGGCCGCCGCACGAGTCGTGCCGGCGGTGGGGCCGGGCTCAGGCGGCCGGGCGAGCGGCTTGCGTCAGCCGTGTACCGGGGACGGTGAGCCGCTGCGGCTGCCTCCCGGTACGGGGATCGTTCCGCCTGTCGGGGTCGTCCTGAGGCGGCGGCGTACCCCGCGGACGAGGGTCGCCGCCGTGAAGGGCGCGCCCTGGACGAAGCGCATGGCCGGGCCGAAGCCGGAGGCGGTCATCAGGCCCGCGAGGAACAGGCCGGGGTAGGAGGACTCGAAATCGCGTCCGACCTCCGGGGAGCCGTCGGGCAGGGTCGCCAGCGTCGCGCGCAGGTCGGCGGAGAGCATCGCGATCCGGTCGCAGCGCGCCTTGAACCCCGTGGCGGCGACGACGTGTTCGGTCTCCAGGGTGCGCTTGGCACCCCTGCGGCTCACCGTGTCCAGCCGCAGGCCGCCCGGTACCGCACTGGCCGCGGCGACCTCGTGGCCCGTCAGCACGTCCACCGCGCCCTCCACCCGGTTCCGCACCCACCACGCGCCCGCCGGTCCCAGCGCCGTGGTCGCGATCCGTGACCGGGTCTGCTCCGGCAGACGCCGGAAGAGGTTGGGACGCTCGGAGTAGAACCAGTTCCGCCAGCCGGGGCCGAGGCCGCTGTGCGGGGAGCGGACCGACTGCCACCAAGGACGCTCCCAGGGCGGCGGCACGTCGTTCCACACCAGCCGGTCCGCGCGCGCCAGCACACGCACGCGCGAGCCCTGTTCGGCGAGCAGCGCCGCGGTCTCCAGCGCCGCCTGGCCGCCGCCGATCACCGTGACATCCTTGCCGCGGAACTGGTCGAGGTCGCTGTGGTCGCTGCTGTGCGACACCAGCGAGGGGTGCAGTCCGCGCAGTGCCCGCGGTACCTCGACGAACGGCATCACACCGACCGCCAGCGCCACCGTGCGCGCGTGCACCGTCTCCCCGTCCTCGGTGACCGCCGTGAAGCCGCCCGGCCCGGACGTCACCCGGGCCACCTGGCGCTCGTCCACCTTCGGCACGGCGTGGCGCGCGAACCACAGGCCGTACGCGGCGAAGTCCTCCACCGAGATCGGCTCGGCGTGACGTGCCGTCAGGCCGTGCTCCGCGCAGTACGCGTCCAGGCGCCAACGCCCCCGCGGGTCGGACAGGTTCGACGCCCACGGCTCGGACTTCAGCAGCATGCCGCTGGGCATGTGGTCCCGCCAGGACGCCATGGGCCGGCCGAACACGCGCAGGTTCAGCCCCGCGGACGCGGCGTGGGACGCGATCGACAGACCGTACGGTCCCGCGCCCACCACTACAAGGTCGTACATCATCAACTGCTCGCTTTCTCGTTGTCGGTCACGGAGGGATGGGAGGGATGGGAGGGATGGGAAGGATGGGAGGGATGAGAGGGATGAGAGGGATAGGGGGTATGGGAGGGATGAGAGGAAAGGGAGCCAGTGACCGCCCGGGGGGCCGGGCGTGGCACCGGCAGCGCCGCGGTGGAGCCCAGCCGCTGCCGCAGCCGGCGGGACACGTGACGGCACCACAGGCCCCACATGGCCCACCCGGGAGCGCGGTCGTCCCGGGCGTACCAGGCCAGTTCGCGGCCGCCCGGCGCCGCACGCAGCGCGGCGAGCGGCGCGTAGTTCTCCACCACGAACGCCCGCCCGACCCTCGGGGCCCCGTCCGGCAGGGCGCGGCCCGTCAGGTCCAGGTGCAGGGCGCGTACGACGTCCAGTTCCGCGCTGTCCGCGAAGAGCCGGAACTGGGCGCCGGGGCGCGGGTTGAAGTCGAGCAGGTGGTAGCGGCCCGTCGCCCCGCAGCGCCGGAAGTCGAGGTCGAAGATGCCGCGGTAGCCCAGCTCGCCGGTGAGCCGCTCGGCCTGCGCCCGCACCTCGGGGTTGGCCGTCCAGCGGCCCACCGCGGTCAGCCCCGCGCTCCGCGGCCAGGCCAGCTGCTTGCGGCCGGCCCCGCCCGCGCGCACGGTGCCCGAGCGGTCGGCGTAACCGTGGAAGAACCAGTCGCGGTCCGGTCCCGGTGGCAGGTACGCCTGCAGCAGCAGCCGGCTGCCCGCCTCCTCGGTGCGCAGATACAGCTCCCGGGCCTGCTGCTCGGAGCGCACCAGTACCGTGCTGCGCAGGTCGCTGCCGGCGGGCAGCAGCCAGGGCCGGCTCCACTTCGCCACCAGCGGCAGCCCGAGCCGGCGCGCGTCCGCCGCGGCCCGCGCCGGGCTGTCCGGGATCAGCGTCACCGGGTGCGGGACGTCCGCCGAGGCGCACACGGCGGCCAGCTCCGCCTTGTCGGCGACGCGTTCGGGCAGCGTGCCCGGCATCTCGGGCAGCAGGTAGGAGGGGGCGAGTACGTCCCGCATCCGGCCCGCGGCGATGGCGCTCGCGTCGTCCAGCGGTACCAGCACGGCGGGACGCGCGATCCGGTCGGCCACACGGCGCAGCACGGCGAGGATGTCGTCGGCGGACGCCCCCGGAATCGGCGGGGGATGCACCTCACGTACATAACGCGACGCGTGGACGGGACTTTCCGCCGCGTCGGCGACGAGATGCACTTCCACTCCCGCCCTGCCGAGCGAGCGCACGGCGCCCAGCGTTCCGTGGTGAAAGGGATTCCGGTCGATCCGCAGCAGAACCGCGGGGACACGGGTGTCGAGCAACGGCACGAATTTCCTCTTCTTTCGGATCGGCTCACCCGTACGGGCGAGAGAGGCACTCGAAAGCCGCGATGGCGGTGGCGCCATGGGTTTTCCTGTGCGTGACTTCATATGACGGTCCGTCAATACCGAGGACGAGAACGGAAGACCGGACCGGAGCGAGGAAAGGAGCAGGAATGACCCCAGAGCACAAACGGGCCCGGGTCCGCCGGCTGGCCTTGGGCGCGGCGGTGGTCGCCGGCCTGGCCACCCTGGCGGCCGGCCCGGCGGCGGGCGTGGAGGTGGTGCGCGCCGCGGGTGCTCGCGCTCCGGTGCCGACCCCGGCGGCACCCGCGGTGACCGCCCCGGCAGCCCCCGCCGTGCCCACAGCCCCCGCCCGCATGCCGCGGATCCCCGCGCCCGTGGCCGTCCCCGCGCTGCCGGCGCTGCCCACACCGAACATCCTGGTGCCCCTCGAGGACATCCCGGCCTTCGGCGCCTTCCTCAGCTCCGAGGCCGACGGCGTGGCCCGCATGCCGCAGCTCAGCCACTGGCTGGGCGGTGCCGAACTCCGCGTCGGCCACACCTACCTGCCCGGCGAGACCTGGAGCGACATCGAGGGCGAGGCCGACTTCCTCCAGGCGTGGGCGCGCTGGCGCAACGAGCGGCCCGACCGGATGCTCGTCCTCAACGTCCCCCTGCAGGAGCGCAACGAGGGCGACGTCCCCGACAACGAGGTCGGGCAGTTGGTGCGGCAGGGCGCGGCGGGGAAGTTCGACCACCACTTCCGCGCCCTCGCCGAGCGGCTGGTGCGGCTGAAGGCGCCGGACACGGTCCTCGTGCTCGGCTGGGAGATGAACGGCACCACGTACACCCACCGCTGCGGGCCGGACCCGGAGGCGTGGAAGAAGTACTGGAGAAGGATCGTCACCACCATGCGGTCGGTGCCGGGCCAGAAGTTCCGTTTCGATTTCACGCCGAGCCGCGGCCTGGACGACGTTCCTTGGACGCAGTGCTACCCGGGTGACGACACGGTCGACATCATCGGCATGGATTCCTACGACCAGCCGGCCGGGCTTTCCTTCGAGAAGCAAGTGAAGGAGTCCTACGGGCTTCAGGCGCACGTGGATTTCGCGAAGGCCCACGGAAAACCGATCTCCTATCCCGAATGGGGACTCTTCCGCAACGGTGACAATCCCGAATGGATGCGGGGCATGCTCGCGTGGATGGACGAGCACAAGCCGCTCTACAACACGCTGACCGACTACTGTCCGCACGGTGTGTGGCAGTGCACGGCCAATCCCAAGTCGTCCGAGGTCTACCGGTCCGTCCTGTTCGGCCGCACCGACGAGCCGGCCCCGACGCCCACGCCCGCACCCGCGCCGAAGCCCACCGCGCCGGCCACACCGCCCCCGCAGGGCTGCACACCGGTGGACCTGGGCGGCTGGGTGGAGCACTGGCTCGGCGGGAGGCTCTGCGTCCGCTTCGACTGGTGGTCGGACGACAAGTAGCGCCCCCGCCGGTGGTGGCCGGCCCGCTCCTGGGGCCGGCGCCACCGGCGCGCACCGCCCGCGCACGGCCGTCACCGCTGTCCGGCATCGGCGGCGACGGCCGGGCCGGGCACCGAGGCGGCGGGGGCGGGGTCGTCCTCCTGGCCCTTGCGCCGGGGGCGCACCAGCAGGGCCAGACCGCACAGCAGCCCGCCCGCGCTCGCGCCCACCAGAGCGGTCACCCAGGCGGACGCGGACGTCGGCTCGGTCGGCCTGACCGCCCGCGAGAACTGCACGAGCCGGACCTGGGTGCTGCCCTTGGCGGCGTCGGCCTGCCGGGTCAGCGCCTGGGAGACGGCGTTGGCCATGTCCGCGGCCAGCACCGGACGCGAGGAGGTGGCCGACACGGCGACCATCGGAGCGTCCGGTGAGGTCGCCGCCTGCACGCTCCGCTGGAGGGTGCGCAGCGGCACGCCCGCCCTGTCCTGCGCGTCGACCAGCACCGCGAGCTGCGTGGCGACCCGGCCGTAGGCCTGCGCGAAGCCGAGGGCGGCGCCCGAGTCGGACTTCGCGGTCGGTACGGCGACGACATAGCTGGTGGCCGTGTACGTCGGGGGTGTCAGCACGCCGTACGCGCCGCCGCACAGGCCGCCGAGGACGGCGCCCGCCGCGAGCACGGACCAGGACGGCGGCCGCAGCCTCCTGAGACGGGCCAGGGACAGGCGGCGCTGACGGGTCGGGGTGTCGGTCATGAGGGGCTTGCTCCCAGGGATGAGACCAGAGGTGAGAGGGATGACGACGAGCCGGCGACCGCTGTCGCGTACACGTCCATGAGCCGGGCCGCGCTGCGGGCGATGCTGTAGCGGTGCGCGGCCTCGGGGGCCGTCCGCGGCCGGGGGCCCGCCGCGCGGACCTCGGCGATCGCACGGGCGTACGCCTCGGGGCCGCCGCGCACACGGCGGGCGGCGGGCGGCGGCGGCAGGTCCTCGATGGCCGGGCAGGAGGCGTAGAGCACGGGCAGGCCGCAGGCCAGCGCCTCCACGGCGGCCAGGCCGAACGCCTCCTCCGTGGACGGGGACGCGAGCAGGTCCATCGCACAGGTGAGCGAGGGCAGGTCGGGGCCGGAGGAGCCGTCGGGGAGGTAGGGACGTTCGCCGGTGAGCAGGACGCGCCCGGCCACACCGGCCTCGTGGGCCGTACGGCGCAGGACCTGCTCCTCGGGGCCGCCGCCCACCAGCAGCAGCCAGCAGTCGTCCGGGAGCCGGGTGAGCGCGTGGACGAGGACGTCGAACCGCTTGCCCCGGGTGAGCCGGCCGACCCCGCCGACGACGTACGCGCCCTCGGGCAGGCCGAGGCGCCTGCGGGTGCGCTCGCGCCGCTCCTGGTCGAAGCGGAAACGGTCCAGGTCGATGCCGTTCGGAACGACCTCGATACGGGGCGCGGGCACGCCCCAGTGCTTCAGGCGGTCGGCCACCGCCGGGGAGACGGCGACCGTCGCCGAGCCCAGGCGCTCACTGGCGAGGTACAGCGCGCGCACCCCCGCCGTCAGCCTGCGGCCCTCCATCTGCGAGTCGCCCAGGGAGTGCTCGGTGGCGACGACCGCGCGGACCCCGGCGAGGCGGGCGGCGAGCCGGCCGTAGACGCAGGCCCGGTACAGGTGTGTGTGCACCAGGTCGCAGCCGCTGGCGCGGATCAGCCGGACCAGGCGGGGGAGCGCGGCCAGGTCGCGGTTGCCGCCCATGCCCAGGTGCGCCACGCGGACGCCGTCGGCGGCCAGGCCCTCGGCGACCGCGCCGGGGTTGGTCAGCGTCACCACGTCGCAGTCGACGGGCAGGTGGCGCAGCAGCAGACGCAGCTGCTGCTCGGCCCCGCCGACGCCGAGGCCGGTGATGATGTGCAGTGCCTTCATGTCACAGGCCCTCCACCGGACGCCGGCGCAGCCGGTGCAGCCGGTGCTTGAGATGCAGGCGCCAGGAGGTGTCGTTCTGGCCGACGTGCACGCGCGGCAGGGCGTGCGGGCCGGTGAGCGGGCCGGGGTCGATGGCGCAGGCGTAGGCGTATCCCGCTTCCCGTACGGCCTCGACGGCGCGGGCGTCGATGGTGCCGTAGGGGTAGCAGAAGCCGTCGACGCGGACGCCGGTCAGCTCCTCGAGCAGCGCGCGGCTCTCGACGAGCTCGGTCTTGAGGGTGAGGTCGTCCGCCTTGGTCAGGTCGACGTGGGTGAGGCCGTGCGAGCCGATCTCCATGCCCTCGGCGGCCGCGCGCCGGATGCCGTCCGCGGTCAGCAGCGGCTTGCGCGGGCCGAGCGGGTCCCAGGCGTTGTCGCCGCCGAGCCGTCCGGGCAGGGCGAACAGTGTGGCGCGGCAGCCCCAGCGGCGCAGCAGCGGCAGGGCGTCGGTGACGAAGTCGGCGTACCCGTCGTCGAAGGTGAGCCCGACCAGGCCCCGCCCCTCGCCCCGAGCGCGGGCGGCCAGCAGCTCGGCCACGGACACACCCCGCAACCCGCGCCGGCGCAGCCAGGCCAGCTGCAGGCCGAGCCGCTCGGGCGTGACCGTGATGCGGTACGGGTCGTCGGAGCAGTCGCCCACCGAGTGGTACATCGCCACCCACGGCAGCGGACCGGGGCGCGGAACGGAGAGCCTGCCGGTGACGGGGAAGTCACCGGTGCCGGCGGAATCAACGGAAGCGGCCATGTGTGAGCCTTCGTGTGACGGTGCGTACGGAGCGGAGTGCGGAGGCGCAGCCCTGGGCACCGAGGGCCCAGGTGAGCGGAATGAAGATGGCGATCACGGTCAGGCAGCCGGCCGCCAGGCCCGCCACCGGGGAGTCCGGCCGGCTCGCGACGAACGCCCCGGCGACGGTGGCGACGATCGCGGCGCGCACCGGCCTGCTCAGCTCGGCCAGTACCTTCCGGACGCGGATCGAGAGGCTGTGGGGGTCGCTCTGCCGGCCCGCGCGCAGACCGGCGAGCAGCATCGCGGCCGTGACGGTGATGCCGAGGGCGTTGGCGGCGGCGATGCCCGCCACGCCCCAGGGGGCCACGGTCGCGGCGCCGCCCCAGGACGTCACGGCGATGCCCGCGGTCATCGCGCCGACCGGGTACCAGCTGGGCCGGCCCGCCGAGAAGTAGCCGCGCACCAGGGCGCCCACCAGGGTCTGGCCCAGCAGCCCGAGGGCGTACACCCGCATGACGTCCGCCGTGGCGGCGGTGTCGCTCGCGGTGAACGCGCCGCGCTGGAAGAGCAGTTCGGTGATCTGCGGGGCACAGGCGATCACGGTGCACGTGCCCAGCAGGACCAGGCAGGAGGCCAGTGCCAGATCCCGCTCCACACGGCTGCGGGCCCGTTCCGTGTCGCCCTCCGCCAGTGCCCGGGAGACCACCGGGAAGGTGACGGTGCACAGCATCAGCGACAGCGTCATCGGGATCTGGGCGACCTTCTGCGCGTAGTTCAGGTGCGAGATGGCCCCGGCGGGCAGGGTGGAGGCGAGGAAGCGTTCGACGAGGACCTGCGACTGGCGGCACAGGGCGAACAGGAGGACGGCGGCGACCAGGGCGACCTGCACCGGCCGCGGCTCGATGTCCTCGCCGGCCGGACGGGGCGCCCGCCTGCGCGACGTCAGCTGCCGCCACAGCGAGGGGACCTGCACCGCCACCATCAGCAAGCCGCCCGCCGCGACCCCGACCGCCGCGGAGCGCACGCCCCAGCGCGCGCCGAACAGGAACATCGCGGCGACGATGCCGGTGTTGTAGGCGACGTAGATCGCCGCGGGCGCGAAGAAGCGGCGGTGCGCGCGCAGGGCGGCGCTGCAGTATCCGGCGAGCCCGAAGGCCAGCACGCAGGTCGCGGTGAGCCGGGTGCAGTCGGCGGCGAGCCCGGGGTCGGGCAGGCCGGGCGCCAGGACCCGTACCAGGTAGGGAGCCCCGCCGGCGACCAGCGCGGCCACCGCGGCCAGGGCCAGGCACAGCCGGGGCAGGGTGGAGGCCACCAGGGCCCGGACCGGGTCGCCGGCGGCGCCCCGGGCGCGGCGGGCCAGCGCCAGGCTGAACGCCGGGATCAGCACCAGCGCCAGCCCGTCCTCGATGAGCAGTGTGGAGGCGAACTCCGGCACGGTCCACGCCACCAGGAAGGCATCGGTGTCGCTGCCCGCACCGAACAGCCGCGCCAGCGCCTGGTCGCGCACCAGGCCGAGCAGGGAGCCGGCGATCGACAGCGACGCCGTGACGAGCGTGGCCCGGGCGAGGAACTTCCGGGACGCCGAGGGCGCCTCGGCGCTCTCCACGGCCGTGGCGGCGGCACGCGCCGGGGGTACGGTCGCCGCGCCGTCGGTCGCGGGTCCGGGGGTGTGCGAAGGCTTCACCGTCATCGCGCCACGGCCTCCTCGACGCGCTCGGGCACCGCACCCTGCGGCACGGCGTCCCGCCGCTCACCGCCGGCCAGCGCCCACCACGCCACCAGCCCCAGGGCCATGCCGGTCAGCACGGTCGAGGGGCCGCCGATGTCCCCGTAGACGAAGTCGGTCAGCAGCCACAGCAGCAGCCCGCAGGCGACGAGCGCGCAGTCGAGCACCGGTCCGCGCTCGCGCGCGCGCCACAGTCTGCGCAGCGCGCACACCAGCAGCGTCAGCCAGCTGCCGACGAGCCCGAGCAGCCCGATCAGGCCCTGCTCGCTCAGCACCAGCAGATACATGTTGTGCGGCGACAGCAGCGGCTGTCGCTGGTACGCCGCTCCGGCGCCCGCGATCTCGGCGCCCGACGACAGTGCCAGGGTGGCGTGCCCGTCGCGGTACTCGGGAAAGGCCTTCAGGCCGACGCCGGTCAGCGGGTGCTCGCGCCAGATGCCGGTGGCGGACGCCCACAGGGTGTACCGGTCGACCACGGAGTGGTCGGGAGCGTCGGTGACCCGTGCGATGGAGTCGATCCGCTCCTGCAGCAGCGCCGTACCGACACCGAACCCGCCCACCAGGATCACCCCCGCCGCGGCGAGAGCCGCGGCCACCTTCAGGGCGCGCCGCATCCCGGCCAGCATCAGCTGCACCGCGCACGTCAGGGCGGTCGCGATCCAGGCGCCCCGGCTGAAGGACAGCGCGAGCGGCAGCAGCAGGACCAGCGCGCAGCCGGCGGCGGTCGCCCGCTGCCGCACCGACGCCCGGCCCAGCGCGATGCCGACCGCGCACACCAGGCCGAGCGCGACCGCGCTGGCCATGCCCATCACGTCGTGCGCCCCGAAGGTGCCGACCGCCCGGATCTCCTCGCCCTGGTAGGAGGCGCCGGTCCCGGTGACGTACTGGTGCACGCCGAGAGCCCCCTGCCACAGCGCGAGCCCCACGAACGCCCAGGCCAGCAGCCGGAAGTCGGCCCGGTCGCGGACCAGCAGCAGCACCGCCGCCGGGACCAGTACGAAGATCTGCAGATAGCGGCCGAGGCCGTCGAACCCGGCCGCCGTCGAGGACGCACCCATGGCGGCGAGCGCGAGCCCCACCACCGGCAGGCCCAGCACCACGGCCGCCACGGGGGACAGCGGACGCCGCCGGTCGCGTACCAGACGGACCAGGCAGTACACCACCATCAGCCCGGAGACCACGTCGGCGGGTCCGGCGCCGCCCGGCGTCAACGGCAGGGCCAGCAGGGCGACCACGGCCACCGCGGGCAGGACCGGCGTCAGCGCGGCAGCCCGGCGCCAAGGCGCTGTCAGGGCGAGGCTCACGTCGCTCAGCTCCCCGTGGGACGTACCAACGCGGCCGCCGTGCGCAGCAGGATGCAGACGTCCTGCCACAGCGACCAGTCGTCGATGTAGGCGTTGTCGAACCGGCTGCGGTCCTCGATCGAGGTGTCACCGCGCAGCCCGTGGACCTGGGCGAGACCGGTGAGTCCGACCCGCATCCGGTGGCGGGTCGCGTAGCCGGGGTAGGTCTGGCTGAACTGCGCGACGAAGTACGGTCGTTCGGGCCGCGGCCCGACCAGGCTCATGTCGCCCCGCAGCACGTTCCACAGCTGGAGCAGCTCGTCCAGCGAGGTGCGTCGCAGCATCCGGCAGAACCGGCGCATCTCGTTCTCGTTCGCCACGCTCCACCGGGTCGCCGACTCGTGCTCGTCGACCGGGCGGTGGGTACGGAACTTCAGCAGCGTGAACGGCCTTCCGTTCTTGCCGATGCGCTCCTGACGGAACACCACACCCGGCCCGTCACTGATCCGCAGCACCACCGCACACGTCAGCAGCAGCGGGCTGAGCAGCAGCAACAGCGTCCCCGACACCAGGATGTCGAGCATCCGCCCGCCCACGCCCTCGCGGCGCGCCGGGGACATGTCCAGACGCCGGCAGGGGAATCCGGCCAGCCGCTCCCTCGCCGCGTACGACGGGCAGTCCGGGTCGACCTCCCACACCACGCAGCCCGACGCGGCCAACGACCGCAACAGCGGCTCCTGTTCGGCGCGCGCGGAGGGGTGGACGGCCAGCACCGCCCGCACCCCGTTCTGGATGACCGCGCGCTTGACCTCCTCGGCGGTCGTCAGCACCGGCAGGCCCTCGGTGCCGTCCGGCTGGTCGGCGACGATCCCCACCGGCCGCACACCGCACCGCGGATGACGCAGCACGGCGGCGGCCACGCGCTGCGCCGTCGCCACCGGCCCGACCAGGAGCGCGGTGTGCGGGTGGCGCAGCAGCGCGGCGCGCCGCCGCATGTGCACGACGCCACGCAGCGCGCAGCCCGCCACCGCCTGCAGGGCGAGGCCCGTCAGCACGGTGCGCAGGGACAGGGGGTGCTCCGGCCGGTACGCCGCCACGAGCGCCGCGAGCGTCAGCCAGGCCACCGCGACACGGCCCCATACGGAGGGCAGTTCCTCCAGCAGCGCCGGCACCGGCGGCCTGCCGTCGCGCGGGCGCAGCAGCAGCGACGCCACGACAAGCAGGGCGACGGCCAGCGGGTGGCGCTCGGCCTCGGACAGCGCCAGGACGCCCAGCAGGGCGGCGACACCGTCCGCGACGAGCAGCGGCACCGGTGAGGCCGGCCGTGCAGGGGGCCGCGCGGGGGGGAACGGGAAACCGGTGGCGGTGCCGCGCGGCGGCATGACCGAGACCGGTGAGGACGGGTGTTCTCGTGGTGGTACGCCGGGTGAGGGGACTGTGGATTCCGCGGTCACGAGTGCTTCGACTCCCTGTGCTCGGTGGGCTGTACACGCTGTGCCGCCTGGTTCGCCCCGGCGTCACAGCCTGGGTCGAGCGGCCGACCGTGCTCAGCGCCGCGAGCCCTCGCGCGCCCGGCCGCTTCGGACAGAGACAGAGCCGCCCTTTCGGCGGCGGGCCATGGGCCGAGCAGGTCGCGGTAGACGTCCGCGACCGCCTCGGCGGTGTGCCGCACGTCATGGGTGGCCAGCACGTGCCGGCGGGCCCGGCCGCCGAGCGAGGCGCGCAGCGGCGGGTCGAGCAGCACCCTTGTGAGGGCTCCTGCCAGCGCCGCCGGGTTCTCCGGCGGGACCAGGCACCGGTCGGCGAAGGAGGGCGGCAGGCTCTCGCGGGCACCGTCGACGTCCGTGACCACCACGGGCCGCCCGCAGGCCATCGCCTCCAGCGGGGCCAGCGCCATGCCCTCCCAGCGGGACGGCAGGACCACGAGGTCGGCGGCCTGGTACCAGGGGCAGGCGTCGGCGACCGCTCCCACGAACAGCACGGACTGCGGGGCCCGTTCGCGAAGCCGGTCGTCGTCCGGTCCGTCGCCGACCAGGGCGAGGCGGGCGCCGGGCACCTCACGCACGACGGTGTCCCAGGCCCGCAGCAGCACGTCCTGCCCCTTCTGCCGGCACAGCCGTCCCACGCAGACCACGAGCGGGGCCGCCGGGTCGAGACCGGCGAGCGGCGCGAGCCCGGCCCGTACGGGGCCGGCTTCGGCCGGGTGGAAGCGCTCGGGGTCGATGCCGTTGGGTACGACGGTGAATCGGGCGTCGATCCCGGCATGCACGCCGGTGGCGCGCTCCGCCTCGCTCACGCACACCACCCGCGCGGCCCACCGCGCCCCCCACCGCTCCCAGCGGAGCGCGAGGGCCGCGGTGGTCCCCCCGACCGCCTCGAACGACCAGGCGTGCGGCTGGAAGACCGTCGGAATCCGCCCGCGCACCGCGAGCCGCCCGGCGAGCCCGGCCTTCGCGCTGTGCGCGTGCACCAGATCGGGCCGCACCTCGTCGATCAGCCGCGCCAGGTGCCGTACCTCCCGCACCAGCGACGGACCCGGCGACCGCGTCGCCCGCCAGTGCCGTACGTCCGCGCCGAGCGCCCGCAGTCGCGCGGTGAGCGCGCTGTCGGGGCAGGCCGCGGTCACGTCCAGGCCGGCCGCCGACTGGGCGCGGACCAGGTCCGCCACCACGCGGGCGACCCCGCCGTCCACGGGCTGGGTGAGGTGCAGGACCCGCGGCCGGGGGCCGGTGGGGGGCAGGGCCATGAGTGCGGTTTCCTCGATGGTGAAGACGCTCGGGACGGGGGGAGGGTCACGCGTTCACTGCCGGGCGTCGATGGCGGCGAAGAGCACACCGGCCCACGCCGTGTCCCGCTGGGACCGCAGCCTGAACGTCGCCTCGTCACCGGCGCGTCGCAGGCGTCCGGCGAGATCGAACACGTCGGAGTCGTAGCCGAGGGTGTGGGCGTACGCCGGCACACGCGCCGAGGGAGCCGTCCTGGGGTCACTGATGGTGGAGTTCAGGACGTCGTCCGCGGGATTGGCGGAGTCCGAGAGGTTGGCGGACCCGTTCTGATCGGCCGTCAGGGTGAAGGAGTCACCGGTGGTGCCGCGGTCGCCGTTGTACGCCACCAGTCCGGCGACGCCTCCCGCGCCCGCCGGAAAACGCAGGCCGCGCAGCCGCATCTCTTGCGCCCCGCGGGACTTCAGCGGGGCGAAGCCGTCCCAGATCGCGAGGTTGCGCAGCGGCTCCGCCGGGTTCTCGTACGCCACCACCAGCGTCCAGCCGCCCCACGCCCCGGCCGCCGACTTCCCGGCCGCCACGTTGACCTGCGCCACGGTGTACAGGCCCGGACCGCTCTCCTGCACCTGCCTGGTCACGTCGGCCGAGGCCTGGAAGGCGTCGGCGCCGTCCGCCACGCGGTGTCCGACGACCGTGTCGGCGAGGAGTTCCTTGTACGCCCCGCCGGGTTCGGCGAACAGCACGCGCCCGTTGTCCTCCGCCGGCTTCTGCTCGCCCACGCGCAGGTTGCCGCCCCAGTACAGGCGCGCGTACGTCACCCGGGAGCCGACGGGCAGGCGGACCTCCGCACGGGAGGAGTTGTAGGTGTTCGGATCGTCGTCGACGTCGACGTAGAACATGTCGAAGTCGCTGTTCACCCCCTGCGCGCCCCTCTGGACGTCCCCGCACGAGGGTGCTCCCGGGGTGGTGCGGCAGGTGATGGAGACGTTGGCCGCGCGCACGATGCCACCGTGCTGGAGCGCGTGGTACCGCCGGCCGAACGTGATGCCGGACGCCTCCGGTGCGGTCGGCGCGGCGGCCGGGGAGCCGCCGGGCACCCACAGCGCGGCGAGGGCGACGGTGCCCACCGTCGCACGGCGAAGCAGCGGACCCAGGGAATGGCGCATGACTGTCGTCGCCCTTTCGAAAAGCAGGTGGCGTTGGCAGGCAGCGGCACCCATGCGATCCGTCCGCCTGAAGAGATCTGTCGGAAGGTGCGCAACAGTAGTCACCAACCTGGCAAAAGTCGGTGAAATCCTACGAAATACGACAAGTGTGTCGGAATCGTGAAGGCGATCCCCGTTCCAGGGATCACTCCATTGGCGGCACAACTCGGACAGGGGCCGCGCGTTGACACAGAGCCGGGCGGGCATGCCGCCCCGGGTGTTTTGAAGTCAACTCCAAGGAGCGCCTCCCCAATGTCGCGTATCACCAAGGGCCTGGTCCTCACCTCCGTCGCCGCCGCGGCCGTCGCCGGCAGTGCCGGTGTCGCCTCTGCCGACAGCCACGCCAAGGGGGCCGCCACCCGCTCTCCGGGCGTGCTGTCGGGCAACGTCGCCCAGGCTCCGGTCCACATTCCGGTCAACGTCTGCGGCAACTCCATCCACGTGATCGGTCTGCTGAACCCGGTGTTCGGCAACACCTGCATCAACTACTGACGTCCGCGTCCGTCCTTCGATCCGGCCGCCCTCCCTGTCAGGAGGGCGGCCGGTGTCGTTCCCCCGGACGGGGGCCGGGTTGGTCCACAGGGGCGCATGGCCGGTTGCCGGTGACCAGGGGCGATTCCACGGTGGGCTCAGGATCCGACGTCCATCGAAAGGAACCCCCATGCGTGTTCTGCCCGCACGGCACCTCGCGTCCGGTGCACTGTGCGCCGCCCTCCTGGTCGGGATCGCCGGGCCCGCCGCCATGGCGGCCGCCCCGGCCCGCGAGCGCGGCCACGCGGCGTCGCCCGACGCGCCGCGCCCCAGCGCCGACGCGCTGCGCGCCCAGGTCGGGAAACTCGACGCCGTCGGGAGCGCGCTCACCCCGGTCGCCGACCTGTTGAACGCCGCGCTCAAGGCGGACGGCGGCCGACTGTCCGCCGCCGAGGCCAAGAAGCTGGGCGACGCGGCCAAGCGCGCGTTGGCCGATTCGGCCAAGAAGGCCAAGAAGGCCAAGAAGGCCAAGAAGGCCAAGAAGGCCAAGGCTCCGGCGGCCCCGGCCGCGCCGAAGGCGCCGCGCACCGCGTCCGAGCGGCGCGCCGCCGACACCACCGACGGCACGCCGGCCGCCGTGCAGAAGGACATCGACAAGCTGGTGGCGGCGATCGCCGCCGGTGACGTCGACCAGGTGCTCGCGTTCGCCGCCGACCTGCTGGCCGACGTGCTCGACTTCGTCACCGACACACTGACCGACAGCGCCCTGTCGGAGGCGGCCACGTCCACCGATCCGGCGTCGGCGGACATCTCCGCGGCCACACCGGAGGCCGAGTCGCCGGCCGTCACGCTCCCCGCGATCGCCCTGCCGGAGCCGGTGCTCCCGCCGGAGGCGTAGGGCTTGTCCGGCGCCGATCTCATATGAGGACTCACAAATCTTCGGCGTCTTGGGTTTCCGGCCAGGCCGGGGCTCGTTGGACACGGCGACACAACCCCTCCGGCGACCCGCGTTGCCGAAGAAAGGAACACGATGAAGTCCCTGAAGGCTGCCGCCGTCGTTGCCGGGTCCCTGGTCGCCGCCGGTGCCGCCGCGCCCGCGTTCGCCGGCACCAGTGGCCCCCTGGACCTGAAGCCCCTGAAGGTCGAGTCGGAGAACCTGCTCAACACCGAGAGCAAGGACTCGGCGCTGCACACGGTGAAGGACACCACGAACACGCTGAACAACCACAAGCAGATGCTCGGCGGCCTGCCGCTGCAGCGCTGAGACCGCGGATCCACGGGGAGAGCCCCGGCGCCAGGAGGGCGCCGGGGCTCTTTCGTCGCCCGGTGACGGACGCCGGTCGCCGTGACCGGACACGGTGTCACCTCCGCGTCGTCCGTGCGTGGTTGTCAGGATTCCGGACGGATCGTCGGAGCTTTCGCGAAATTTTCGCGAATCGGTGTTTCGCGGACCAAAAGCCGCCAAAAGCCCCCTACAGTTATGACTGTCAGCGATCAGCCCAACACGGGTTGTGATGACACGAACAAGGAGAGGTAATGCGCAAGTTCCAGAAGGCCGCTGTCGTCGTGGCCATGCTCGGGAGTGTCAGCTTCCTTGGTGCCGGTGCCGCCCAGGCCGGGGAGCAGCCGTCGTTCAAGCTGGACAACGACCAGACCAACTCGTGCCCGGCCAGCGAGCACTCCGCGGGTCTTCTCAACCACGTCCTCGACCGCGTCAACGTGCAGGTTGTCGCCAACGAGTCCCCCGTGAACCAGGGCAACATCATCCACTGCACGAACGTCTTCGGCAAGTGATCGCTGCTTAGGTGATCCAGGCAGGCCCCGGAGTCCGAACCCAAGTGTCCGGGCCCCGGGGCCTGCCGCTGCTTTTCGCCGATCCAGGCGTCCGGAACGTCTCTGTCCTCCAGCCACGGGGGAGCTACCGCAAAGGAGAAGGTAGATGCTCGATTCAAAGAAGATCGCAGTGGCAGCGGGAGTCCTGTGGAGCTTTGCTCTGATCGGTGCCGGTGCCTCCCAGGCCTTCGGTCACGACGGCTCCGGCAAGTGCGTCGATGACGGCAAGGGCAACGTTCGTTGCGTGCAGGAGGGCGAGTACCGCTCCACCACCGACAAGCGGGGAAACGGCCACGTCTCCAGCAGGCAGACGCAGACCTGCCCGGCTCCGCAGAGTTCGCAAGGTTCGAATGTCGTGTGCGTCAACAGAATCGTCATCGGTGGCAAGAAGCTCTGACGTCCGCGCGGCGGAGATTGGCCGGGATCCGGTACGGATCCCGGCCAATCGCGTATGTCTCCCGGTCAATCGCGTATGTCTCCCGGCCCCGGAGCCGGTCGCCGGCCCTGGAAATCCTCAGGGGCGTCCATCATGGAAACGGGACCGTGGGACAGCGACTCGACGGGGGTTCTCGACGGGGGTGCAGTAGGGCAGGTCGTCGATGGGGCGGTCGGTGCAGAACCTGCCGATCAGGTCCGCGACCTCCTGCTGGCGTTCGACCGGGGCCAGATGGTCGGCTTCCTTGACCGTCGTGAACCGCGCCGAGGGCATCGCCGCGGCCACCTCGCGGCCCATCTGCGGGGTGCACAGGGTGTCGTACTCCCCGGTGAACACCAGGGACGGCACGTCCGGTACGGGCAGCGGCTCGTAGCATCCGTGCGTCGTCAGCCTGGTGTTGTGCTCGAGCGCCTTCCTGAGCTCGTCCGGCGTCTGGTTCATGAACTGCCGGTACAGCAGGCGTGCCACCGCCGCGTGCTTGCGGACCTGACCGGCACCGGGGTTCGACATGAACATCCGCACCAGTCCGTCGGCGGCCTGGGCGATCTCGCCGCGTTCCAGCGCGCGGGACAGACGCGGTACGGCGTCGACGTAACTCTCGGGAAGCCGCTTGGCCGCACCGCAGAAGACGATGCGACGGACGAACTCGGGGTGCAGCTGAGCGAATCGGAGACCGACGACTTCACCGAAGCAGCCGCCGAAGAGGTTCACGCGCGGCATCCCGAGTTCCACCAGCATGTGCCTGACCGCGGCGGCGAGGAAGTCGATGCCGTGGCGCGCGGGCAGGAAGTCCGCGGAGCCGTAACCGGGAAGGTCCACGGTGATCAACGTGCACAGCGGCGCCAGCCACTTCTCGTGTCCCAGCCATGAGTATCTGTTCTGGGAAGAGCCACCGAGCAGCACCAACGGGGCGGTTTGTGGGGAGGGTTGAGGGACGATGCGGCACTGGTACGCGAAACCCTCGAAAACGAGGCTCCGTTCCTCGGCGGTGGTGACGGCAGTGCGCATGAAGAGCTCCGGGGAAGAGGGAATGGCTCGAACCACCCCATGATTACCAGAAGTTCCACCAGACGGACGTAACCACTCATTTGTGGGCGATCCTGAGGAGATTCTGTGGATCCTGGAGATCCCGCGGCGTTGAGGAACGGCCGCCGCCGTCAGTCCAGTCGGTCCAGCCGCCGGTACAGCCGCAGCGCGAGGTGGAGGGGCAGGGCGCGGGGCGTGCCGGTGGGGTCGCCGCCGAGGACGTCGAAGGCCCGCTCGAGCCGGGCGTACAGCGACTGGCGCTGGAGGTGCAACTCGGCCGCGGTACGGGTCTTGTTGCAGCCCGTGGCGAAGTACGTCTCCAGTGTGGCGAGCAGCGGCCGGCGCTGCTGCTCGCGCAGGGCGAGCACCATGCCGAGCTGCTCCTGCACCAGCCGGTCGACCGCCGCCCGGGCGTCGTCGCCGGCCACCAGCCGCTCGATGCTCCACTCCGTCGCGTCGACGACGAGCCCCGCCGGGGCTCCGGTGGACTGCCTGGACTGCAGTCCCAGGCACTCCACGGCCGCGCCCAGCGAGGCCGGGGCGCCGGTGAGCGAGGGCAGCACCGGGCCGACCGTCACGATGACGTCCCGGCCGGCGTTCCACTCCCGCAGCCCGTGCAGCACCTCGGCGCGGGCGAGCGCCGCACGGCGCCTGTCCCGCAGCGAGACCAGGGCGTGCAGTTCCAGCGGGGCGGGCACCGCGACCGCGGTCAGGCCGTGCCGCCGCAGCACACCGTCGAGCCGGGTGAGGTCGGGGGCGCCGGTCGCCGCACGGGCGGCGAGGCCGAGCACCGGGGCGTCGGCCTCGAAGCCCACCGCCGGGCCCAGCTGCCGGATGCGCGCCGGGGCCGTTCCGGAGGCCGCGAGCCGGACCAGTTCGGCGGCGGCGAAGTCCCGGGCGCTCGGCGGGCGGGAGCGCAGCAGGGCCAGCTGCAGCGCCTCCGCCGCCCGCTCCTGGGCCAGGCGCAGGGTCTCCTCGTCTACCTCGGCCGCCGCGGTCGCCGGGTACAGGACCAGGGTGGCGATGTGCGCGCCCCGTACGGTGATGTGCGCGCCCACGCTGCCGAGGGGGCCCGGCGCGTCCGGGATCCGGCCCGTCTCGTCCGGGCTCTGTCCGCTCTCGTCGGGCGACCGGGAGGCGATGACCGCGCCCGCCCGGTCGAAGAGGACCGCCGCCGTGCCGGTGCGGCGGACCAGTTCCTCCAGGACCTCCCGTACACCCCCGCCGTCGGCGAGGATGCCGGAGAGTCGGTGGGCCAGCTCACCGGCGTCCCGCAGCCGGGTCACCGACGCGTTGACAAGTGCGCTGTTGACCGCCTCGGCCACCGCGACGAACGGCACCACCCGGCGCAGCTCGACCACCGGGAAGTCCAGCGCCTCGGCCTCCTCCAGCAGCGGGGCGGGCAGGCCGGGCCCGTGCGGGCCGGTCTCGATGGCGACCCCGGCCACCGCGCGCGCGGCCAGGTCACGGACGTAGCGGCGCTGTTCCTCCGGGAGGGCGGCGGCCAGGGCGGTGCCCCCGGTGAGCAGCAGTTCGCCGCCGCGCAGCAGCGGCGCGATGTCGAGCACCTCGCTGGAGTGGATCCACCGTACGGGCCTGGTCAGGCCGTGTGTCCCGGTGCGCAGCAGCGGGCGCGCCGGGGCGAGGCTGGGATGTTCGAGGACACGGGCCAGCGTCATCTGCATGACAGAACGGTAGCCAAAGTCTTCGGCATGTATGACATTTCGTCGCTTGTTGAGTGTGACGTGGCCGCAGACCATGGACGGTGACGCAGGCCGTCCACCGGGAGGTCACCCCATGTCAACCCCGCCCACCGCCGAGCCCGAGCCTGGTGGCATCCACCAGGTCGAGCAGACCCTGCAGCCCATCCCCGAGTCCCACCGCACCCACAGCGTGTCCGGACAGTTCTGGATCTGGTGCGGCGCCAATATCGCTCCGATCAACTGGGTGCTCGGCGCACTCGGCGTCAACCTGGGTCTCGGCCTGGCCGACACCGTCTCCGTCCTGGTTCTCGGCAACCTCGTCGGCATGGGCCTGTTCGGGCTCTTCGTGCTGCTCGGCCAGAAGACCGGTGTGACCGGCATGGTGCTGGGCCGCGCGGCCTTCGGCCGGCGCGGCGGCTACATTCCGGCCGGCATCCAGGGAGTGCTCGCCATCGGCTGGTGCGCGGTCAACACCTGGATCATCCTCGACCTGGTCATGGCGCTCCTCGGCAAGCTGGGCCTGGTCGACCCGAACGCCACCAACGACGGCTGGCGGATCCTGGTCGCCGCCGGGATCATGGCGATCCAGGTGGTCATCTCCTGGATCGGGTACCGGGCCATCTCCGCCTTCGAACGCTGGACCGTGCCGCCCACCATCCTGGTGCTGCTGGTGATGTCGGTGGCCGCCTGGTTCTTCCTGCACATCGACTGGTCGTACGCCGGACCACCCGGCAAGGTGCTCACCGGCACCGAGCGGTGGGCGGCGATGACCTCGGTGATGACCGCCATCGGCATCGGCTGGGGAATCACCTGGTTCACCTACGCGGCCGACTACTCCCGGTTCGTCAGCAGGTCGATGCCCCGCCGCAGGCTCTACCTGGCCAGCACCCTCGGGCAGTTCCTCCCCGTGGTGTGGCTCGGGCTCCTCGGGGCGACCCTGGCCACCAAGAACGGCGCGGTCGACCCCGGACGGCTGATCGTCGACAACTTCGGCGCGCTCGCGATCCCCGTACTGCTGCTGGTGGTGCACGGGCCGATCGCCACCAACATCCTCAACATCTACACCTTCTCGGTGGCCTCCCAGGCGCTGGACATCCGGCTGAACCGGCGGGTGCTGAGCGCCCTGGTCGGCGCGCTCGCCATGGTGGCGGTCGTCTTCCTCATCTACCAGCGGAACTTCGCCAACGTGCTGGACACCTGGCTGGTCGGGCTGGTCGCCTGGGTCGCGGCCTGGGGCGGCATCATGCTCGTCCACTACTACCGCATCGAACGCGACCAGGTCTCCGTCGAGCGGCTCTTCGACCCGGTCGGCACCTCCCGGCTGCCCGACTTCAACTGGGCCGGCCTCACCGCCTTCGGCACCGGCATCGCGACCACCTGGCTGTTCATGTACGGGGTGATCCCGTTCTTCCAGGGCCCGATCGCCACCGCCATGGGCGGCTTCGACCTGTCCTGGCTGGCCGGCGGCGTCACCAGCGCCATGGTGTACGCGGTGCTCGGGCCGCGGGTGGCGCGACGAGCCCTGCCGGACCTGCCTCCGCCCGTGCCGGACGGCGCCACCGCCCCGGTCCGGCCGAGCGCCGCCTGACCGCATCCCTGTCCGAAGCCTTCCGGACCGTATCGCCCACTGAAAGGGACCCCCGTGCACTACCCCTGGCCCGACGGCCACCGCGCCGCCGCCTCCTTCACCTTCGACGTCGACGCCGAGTCCTGCGTCCTGGCCCACGATCCCACGGCCTCTTCCCGGATGTCGCTGATGTCGCACCAGGCGTACGGCCCGAAGGTCGGCGTGCCCCGGCTGCTGCGCGTGCTGCGCCGCCGGGGGATCACCGCCACCTTCTTCGTCCCCGGGTTCACCGCCGACTGCTACCCGGACACCGTGCGCCGGATCGTGGACGAGGGCCACGAGGTGGCCCACCACGGCTACCTGCACGAGCGGATGCAGGGCCTGGACCGCAAGGAGGAGGCGGAGGTCCTGGACCGCGGCCTGGAGGCGCTGGACCGGCTCGGCGTACGCCCCACCGGTTACCGCGCCCCCTGGTGGGAGACCAACTGGCACACCCCCGACCTGCTGATCGAGCACGGCTTCACCTACGACTCCAGCCTCCTCGACGGCGACGTGCCCTACCGGCTGGCGGGGGAGCGGTCGGAGGGCTCGCTGGTGGAGATCCCGGTCGACTGGGGTCTGGACGACTGGGAGCAGTACGCCTTCTACCCGGGCTGGACGGGCAGCGGGGTCATCGAGAGCCCGCGCAAGGCGCACGAGATGTGGCTCCTGGAGGCGGAGGCCCACCACGCCGAGGGCGGCTGCTTCGTCCTGACCAACCACCCGTTCCTGTCCGGCCGCCCCTCCCGCGCCGCGGCCCTGGAGCAGCTGATGGAGGACGTCCAGTCCCTGGACGGCATGTGGGTGGCCCCCCTCGGCGAGATAGCGGCCCACGCCGCGTCCACCCTGACCGAGATCCGCCAACCGCGCCGCATCGAGGCACCCGAGGAGCCGTAACCGCGGGGGCATCACACGGGACGGGTCACGCCGGGTGCGAACGGAGCACCGGCCGTAGACCCGTCCCGTGTTCCGCGGGCCGGCGCCCACGGAGGCGGGCGGGGCGTGCGCCCTGACTCGTGCGGGCCTGTGCCGTCCGGCGGACGGCGTGGGCCGGGGGCGGGACTGAGGTGGCCCTACCGCCGTCGGTGCCGTCAGGCAGCCGGTGCGGGGCGGCGGCCGCCCAGGCGGGCGGTCACCTGGTCGGCGGCCTCGCGTACCGTGTCGGCGACGAGGGGGAGTCGTTCGGCGGAGACGCGGAAGCGGGGGGCGGAGACCAGGACCGAGGCGACCGTCTCGCCGCGGTGGTCGAAGACCGGGGCGGCGACGCCCACCTCCTCCAGCGAGGTCTCCCCGTAGTTGACGGCGTAGCCGCGCCCGGCGGTCTCCGCGAGGCGCGCGAGGTACGCGTCGAGCGCCGCGTCGCTGAGCCCGGGGTGGACCACGGCCCCGCTCTCGAGCAGGGCGCGGACGCGCTCCGGCGGCAGCTCGCTGAGGAACACCTGCACCGAGGAGCTCGCCGCCGTCCGGTAGCGCGTGCCCAGGGGCGTACTGTGCTTGACCTCGTGCCGGCTCGCCACCTGCTCCACGCAGACCGCCTCCGCGCCGTTCCACACCAGCAGCGCCGCGGTCTCGCCGGTGCGGTGGCTCAGCTCCTGCAGCACCGGGTACGCCGCCCGGCGCACATCGAGGTCGGCCAGCAGCGGGCCCGCCATCGCGATCACGCCGAGCCCCAGCCGGAACCGCCGCGAGCCCGGGTCCCGCTCGACCAGGCCGTCCTGCTCCAGGGTGGCGAGGATGCGGGAGACGGTGGACTTGTGCAGTCCGACCCGGGCGGCGATCTCGGTGACGCCGAGCTCGGGTTCGTCGACACTGAAGGTACGCAGTACGCCGATGCCGTTGCGCAGTACGGTCATGCCGCGGCCGGAGGCGTGCGCGGTGCCGTCGGGGCTCTCGTCCGTCGTGTTGCCTGCCATGGTGGGCTCCATCATGCCCTACCTCCTGCCGCCCGAAGCGGGGCTGTCTTCGAGGGTGCCGGGGCGGCAGGCGCGGAACGCGCCGGCCGCCATCAGGGCGAGCGCCACCAGCAGCAGCCCGAACGGTGCCCCCCAGCCTCCGGTGGCGTCGTGCAGCAGCCCGAACAGCAGCGGACCCAGGCAGGCCAGCGTGTAGCCGACGCCCTGGATGAATCCGGAGAGCCGTGCGGCGCCCCGCGCGGTGCGGGTGCGCACCCCGATGAGCGTGAGCGACATCGCGAAGGTGGTGGGCCCGACGCCCACCAGGAACACCCACAGCACCGGCACCGTCGCGGGCGCGAGGTACAGCCCCGTGTAGCCGGCCAGGTAGCACAGCACGCAGACCACGACGACGGGGAACGGGTTGCGCAGCCGCGTGCACAGCACCGGGGCGACCAGCGCCGAGACGATGCCGATGGCCGAGAACAGCGCGACCATGGCGCCGCCGAATCCGGCGCTCGCCCCGGCGTCGGCGAGGATCTGGGGAAGCCAGGTGAACAGGGCGTACGTGCTCAGCGAGGTCGTACCGATCATGACGGCGAGGCTCCAGGCGAGCGGCGAACGCCAGATCGGGGCGGTGAACGCCACCTCGCTCCCGCCGCTCACCGCGCCACCCTCGGCCGGGGGAACGCGCCGGGCCGACGGCAGCAGCCAGGGCACGGCGGCCGCGAAGGCGAGCAGCGCCCACATGCCCACCGACACCCGCCAGCCGTAGGCCCGCGCCACCGGCACCGCGGTGAGCGGCGGGATCGTGGTGCCGAGCTGCACACACGCGATGTAGACCGCGCTCAACGCGCCGACCCGATCGGGGAAGTAACGCTTGACCAGCGGCGGCAGCACCACGTTGCCGACCCCCATGGCGGCCAGCGGCACCGCGGAGAGCAGCAGCAGCGCCGCCGTGGAGGAGGCGCCGGCCCGGGCGAGCGTGCCGGCGCCGGTCACCAGCATGGCGCCGAGCGTGACCCGCTCCAGACCGAACCGGGCCACCAGCGGCGGGGTCGCCAGACCGAACAGCGCGAACATCGCGGTCGGCAGCATCCCGAGCGTCCCCGCGGCGAGCGGGCCGAACCCCAGGGCGGCGCCCACGGTGCCGAGCAGCGGCGTGATGGCGGTGACCGCCGCGCGCAGCGTCAGCGCCGCGAGGACGATCCCGGCCAGCGCGGTGAGGCGGCCGGTCAGCGGATGCCGTGGGGTGCCGGGGCGGTGCGGGGCGGCGGTGGGCCCGGGCCCCGGCCGCCCGGTGCGAGGGGGACGGCTCACGGATGCTCCCTGCCTCCCTGGGTGCCGGGTACGTTCCGCTCACGGGCGAGCGGCAGGCCGATGTGTTGCCTCTGATGCAACACTGTTGAAAAAGCGTGGAGCCGCGGCCGGGTGACTGTCAACCCGTTGATCGCCGGAATGCCGGCCGGACCACAGGGCGCAAAATGGAGAAGTGCTCGCACAAACCCGCCGATCCTCGGACCGGCGGCCCCGGGAAGACGACGGGGAAGGCGCAACGTCGGCGCCGCCCGTAGGTCGGCTGCGGTCCCTGATCCCGGTGCGCAGCGTCGCCGGGCAGATGTTCCTGCTCCAGGTCGTCGTCGCCGTACTGATCATCGTCACCGCGCTGGTGGCCCTCGTGGTCCAGTCCCGCGACGAGACCGCGACCGTGGCCCGGCAGCGATCCCTGGGCATCGCCGAGACGCTGGCGTACGCCCCGGACACGCTGAAGGCCATGACCGGCCCCAACCCCTCTGCGGTGCTCCAGCCCATCGCCGAGAGGATCATGAAAGGGGCCGATGTCGACCTCGTCGTCATGTACTCGAAGGACGGGATCCGCTACACCCATCCCAACCCGGCCTTCATCGGGAAACCCGTCCCCGGTTCCCGCACGCCACCGCGTTCCCCCATGACCCAGACCCTCGAGACCACCCAGGGACGTGCGGTGGTCTCGTACGTCCCCGTCACCAAGGCCGACGGCACGGCTGTCGGCACGGTCGCGGTCGGGTTCACGGTCGAGAAGGTGAAGAGCATTGCGGCCCAGGAGCTTCCGCTCCTCCTCGGGGCGGGGGCCGGGGCGCTGGCCTTGTCCGCCGGCGGCACGGCGCTGGTGAGCCGGCGGCTGCTGCGCCAGACGCACGGTCTGGGGCCGGTGGAAATGACACGGATGTACGACCATCACGACGCCGTGCTGCACGCGGTGCGGGAGGGTGTGCTGATCGTCGGCGACGACGGACGGCTGCTGCTGGCCAACGACGAGGCCCGGCGACTGCTGGACCTGCCCCCGGACGCGGAAGGGCGCAAGGTCACCGACCTGCCCCTGGACGCGGGCCTGGCCGGGCTGCTGATGTCGGAGTGCACGGCCACCGACGAGGTGCACCTCACGGCCGACCGGCTGCTCGCGGTCAACAAGCGGCCCACCGCTCCGTACGGCGGTCACGCGGGCAGCGTGGTGACGCTGAGGGACAGCACGGAGCTGCGGGCGCTGACGGGGCGGGCCGAAGTGGCGCGCGAGCGCCTGAAACTCCTCTACGACGCCGGGGTGGGCATCGGCACCACCCTGGATGTGACACGCACCGCGCAGGAGCTGGCCCAGGTGGCGGTTCCGCGCTTCGCCGACTCCGTCACCGTGGAACTGGCCGAGGAGGTCCTGCGCGGCGAGAAGCTGGGCGGGGCGAGCACCGCCATGCGCCGTACGGCCGTGAGCGGCTCGCCCGCCCACCGGCCGCCGGCACCGGTGGGCGAGCTGATCCGCTTCTCCCCCGGCTCGCCTCAGGCGCGGTGTCTGGAAAGCGGCCGGGCGGTGCTCGAGGCGGACCTGAGGACCTCGCGGGGTCTGGACCCCGAGCACACACGGCGCCTCCTGGACCACGGCATCCACTCCCTGATCGCGGTGCCGCTGCGGGCCCGCGGCACGGCTCTGGGGACGGTGGACTTCTGGCGCTCGAAGCGGGCGGAGCCGTTCGACGAGGAGGACGCGCCGTTCGCCGAGGAGTTGGCCGCCCGCGCCGCGGTGGCGCTCGACAACGCCCGCCGCTACACCCGTGAGCACACCATGGCGGTCGCCCTGCAGCGCAGCCTGCTCCCGCGCGGCCTGCCCGAACAGGACGCCCTGGAGGTGGCCTACCGCTACCTGCCGGCCCGGGCCGGGGTGGGCGGGGACTGGTTCGACGTCATCGAGCTGTCCGGGGCCCGGGTGGCCCTGGTGGTCGGGGACGTGGTGGGGCACGGGCTGCACGCGGCGGCCACCATGGGCCGGCTGCGCACCGCGGTGCACAACTTCTCCACCCTGGACCTCTCCCCGGAGGAGCTGCTGGCCCGCCTGGACGACCTGGTGGCCCGCCTCGACCAGGAGCAGGTGGCCCAGGGCGGCGACGAGGGGCTCACCGGGGCCACCTGTCTGTACGTGATCTACGACCCGACCTCCGGCGTCTGCTCGCTGGCCCGGGCCGGTCACCCGCCGCCCGCCCTGGTCCACCCCGACGGCACCGTGGTCTTCCCCGAGCTGCCCGCGGGGCCGCCCCTGGGCGTGGGCGGCCTGCCCTTCGAGACCACCGAACTCCGGCTGCCCGAGAAAAGCCGGCTGGTCCTCTACACCGACGGGCTCGTGGTCGACCGCGACCGCGACATCGACACCGGCCTCGAAATCCTGCGCACCGCGCTCGCCCGCCCCGACCGCTCCCCGGAGCAGACCTGCCGGGCGGTGCTCGACGCTCTCCCCCCTGACCGCGCGAGCGACGACATCGCCCTGCTGGTGGCGCGCACCCGCATACTCGGCCCCGAGCAGGTCGCCGACTGGGACGTGCCCCGCGATCCCGCGGCCGTCTCCCGCGTCCGCGCCGATGTCACGGCCCAACTGGAGGCATGGGGTCTGGCGGAGGCCGGGTTCGCCACCGAACTCATCCTCAGCGAACTGGTCACCAACGCCATCCGCTACGGCAGCGTCCCCATCCACGTCCGCCTGCTGCGCTGCCGCAAGCTGATCTGCGAGGTCTCCGACGGCAGCAGTACCTCGCCCCACCTGCGCCACGCGGCCACCACCGACGAGGGCGGACGCGGCCTGTTCCTGGTCGCCCGGTACGCCGAGCGCTGGGGAACCCGGTACACCTCCACCGGCAAGGTCATCTGGACCGAGCAGCCCCTGTACGGCGGCGGACCGGAATCCGGCGGGGAAGTGGACGACCTGCTCGACCAGTGGGCGGACGTGACGCTGTGACGCCTGTTCCGGCCCGGCGTGGGGACGGAACCTCGAGACGTCCGTGGATTCGCTCGGCCGGGCGGGTGAGTTGTCCGCGGTTCTCCGATTGCTCCACAAGGCCGGATGGGTCCTGTTGCCCCACAAGGCCGGACGGGTCCCGTCCGGCCGGCGGGAATTCGCCATTCCGGCGAAGAGCCGTGTGGCGCCCCCGGCAGGACTCGAACCTGCGGCCAAGCGCTTAGAAGGCGCCTGCTCTATCCACTGAGCTACGGGGGCCTGGTGTGGTGGCCTCTGTCCTGGTGCCCGGGTGTGGGCCGATCCCTGACGTTGCCGGGGACAAGGATAGGGCTCCCGGATCCATGTCCCTGTTGCTTCGCCTCCGTGGCTCAATGTGGAGGTTCAGTGAAGCGGTCCTGATAATCGCAGGCAGGTACGAATCGTGCATCGCTTTTGACGTCCGGCGCACCTGGTGTTGTGCACTCGTTATGCCTGGACTCTACCCGCGTCCCAGTCATCCTTTCCGTCCCTTGTGTTCCGTCGGCGCGCGTACATGCTCATATGCTTCAGAATTCCCCTAAAATTGGGCATTCTTCACATGTGGTGACCTTGGACGTACGGCCTCAACTGCTCGACGCACTCTCCGCCCTGCGCGACCGTGTCGCCGCCGCACGCTTCCCGCTGCCCCTGGAAGGGGCTCCACGTGCGCGTGCCAACCGCGACGAGTTGCTCGCCCAGCTCGACGACTATTTGGTGCCCCGGCTCAGAGAGCCCCAAGCGCCGCTGCTGGCGGTCATCGGAGGATCCACGGGCGCCGGAAAGTCCACCCTGGTCAACTCCCTTGTCGGACGGCGGGTCAGCGAGGCCGGCGTGCTGCGGCCGACCACCCGCACCCCGGTACTGGTCTGCCATCCGGAGGACCACCACTGGTTCAGCGGCATGCGCGTCCTGCCCCACCTCACACGCGTGTGGATGCCCCGGGACGAACCCGGCCCCGCGGACGACGTGCTGACGCACGGACACGACCCCTCGCGGATCCTGCGCGTGGAGACCGTCGAGACCCTGCCGCCCGGCCTCGCCCTGCTCGACGCGCCCGACGTCGATTCCCTGATCGCCGACAACCGCGTTCTCGCCGCCGAGCTGATCTGCGCCGCCGACATCTGGGTCATGGTCACCACCGCCGCCCGATACGCCGACGCCGTCCCCTGGCACCTGCTGCGCACCGCCAAGGAGTACGACGCCATGCTCGTGACCGTGCTGGACCGGGTGCCGCACCAGGTCGTCTCCGAGGTCTCCCGCCAGTACGGGGCGCTGCTCACCAAGGCCGGGCTCGGCCACGTACCGCGGTTCACGGTGCCGGAGCTGCCCGAGTCCGCCTGGGGCGGGGGCCTGCTGCCCGCCACCGCCGTCGCCCAGCTGCGCACCTGGCTGGTCCACCAGGCCCAGGACCCCGCCGCCCGGCAGTACGCCATGGCCCGTACGGCCCATGGCCTGCTCGACTCGCTGAAGTCCCGGATGCCCGAGCTGGCCGGCGCCGCCGCCGCCCAGTACGCGGCCGCGCTGCGGCTCACCTCCGCCGTCGACAGCGCCTACGACAGCGAGTACGCGCGCGTGCGGGGCCGGCTGCAGGCCGGCGCCGTGCTCGCCGGGGACGCCCTGAAGCGGTGGCGCGCCTTCCCCCTGGACTGCTCCGCCGACGAACTGCTCGACGCGCTCGTGGAGAGCCTCGGCGCCCTGCTGCTGTGCGCGGTCACCGCCGCCGACGAGCGCATCGACGACGCCTGGCGGCGCGAGCCGGCCGCCGCCGCCCCCGAGCTCGCCGACCGCGACCCGGCGCCGGAGAGCGCCGAGCACCGTATCGGGCTGGCCGTACGGCGGTGGCGGCGCGAACTCGAGGAGTACGCCGAGGACGAGGTGCGCGAGCTGGAGCGCAGCGCCGCGCCGGACCCGGAGGTCGTCGCCGCCCTGGCCGCCACCGGGCTGCTGGGGGGCCGCCGGGCGCGGTCCGCGGGCGAGGGGCTCGCCGAGCGGATCGGCGCGCACGGGGCGCTGCGGCTGCGCGACCGGGCCGGACGGCTGCTCGCTGTCCTTCTGGACCGGGTGATGCACAGGGAGCGCGAGCGGCGCCTGGCCCCGCTCGACGCCCTCGAGGTGCACCCCGAGCCCCAGGCCGAACTGATCGCCGCGCTGTCCGTATTGCTGAAGGAGAGGTGACCGGTGACCGCCGTCACTGACCAGGACCGAACGGAACACACCGAGCAGACGGAGGGCGTCGTCGCCACCGAGGGCAACAGGCCGAGCGGGCAGGAGACAGGGGAGGACAGGACCGAGAACCCTCAGGCGGCCGAGGACGTGCCGGAGGCCGGGAACACGGAGAAGCCGGTGAGCGCCGAGGAGCGCCGCCTCTCCGCTCCCGCGGCGGCGGAGCACGGCGGGACCGCGTCCGCCGCGCTCGCCCACACACGCGTGCGGCACCACGACCGCCCCACGCGCGTGAGGGACGACGACACCCCGAGCCGTACGGAATCCGACGGCGTCTGGGACGACGGGCTGATCGCGCGCCGCGTCACCGAGCCGGCCACCATCGGCGCCGTCCCCCTCCTGCCCGTCGAGCCCAGGTCCCCCAGGCCGCTGCCGGTGCCCCCGCTGACGTACGACGCACCGCTGCGGTCACGGCTCGACGCGCTGCGCGAACTGGTGGGCCTGTCCCGCACCCGGCTCGACAGCGGCACCCTCGCCGAGGCGAGCCGCGTCCTGGACGAGGCGGCGGCGCGGCGCCGCCTCTCCGGGCAGCACACCGTCGTCGCCATCGCGGGCGCCACCGGCAGCGGCAAGTCCCAGTTGTTCAACGCGCTCGCGGGAGTGGCCATCTCGGAGACCGGCGTACGCAGGCCGACCACCGCGGCGCCCATCGCGTGCAGCTGGAGCGACGGCGCGGCGAGCCTCATCGACCGCCTCGGCATCCCGGGGCGGCTGCGCAGACGTCCCCTGCAGGGCCCGGATCCCGACCCGCAGCTGCGCGGGCTGGTCCTGGTCGACCTGCCCGACCACGACTCGGCCGCCGTGCAGCACCGCGAGCACGTGGACCGCATCCTCGCGCTCGTCGACGCCGTCATCTGGGTCGTCGACCCGGAGAAGTACGCCGACGCCGTCCTCCACGAGCGCTATCTGCGCCCCCTGGCCGGCCACGCGGAGGTCATGTTCGTCGTCCTCAACCAGGTCGACCGGCTGCCCGGCGAGGCCGCCGACCAGGTCCTGGACGACCTGCGTCGGCTGCTCGACGAGGACGGGATCGCGCTCGGCGAGTACGGCGAGCCGGGCGCGACCGTGCTCGCGGTGTCCGCGCTCACCGGGGACGGCGTCGGTGAACTGCGTGAGGCGCTCGGCCAGTTCGTGGCCGAGCGCGGGGCCGCGGCGCGGCGGGTCTCGGCCGACGTGGACGCCGCGGCGGTGCGCCTGCGGCCCGTGTACGCCACCCGGAGGAGCGCCGGGCTCAGCGAGGAGGCGCGCGAGGAGTTCGCGGCACGACTCGCGGACGCGGTGGGCGCCACCGCGGCGGGCGAGGCGGCCGAGCGGGCCTGGCTGCGCAACGCCAACAAGGCCTGCGGCACGCCCTGGCTGCGGCTGTGGCGGTGGTGCCAGGACCTGCGCGAGCCGCCCACCGGCCGCCTGCCGCTGCGCACGCAGCCGGACGAGGAGGCCACCGCCCGGCAGCGCGTCGAACAGGCGGTGCGCACGGTGGCCGACCGGGCCTCGGCCGGCCTGCCCACGGCGTGGGCGCAGGCGGTGCGCGAGGCCGCCGTACGCGGTGCCCAGGGGCTGCCCGAGGCACTGGACGAGCTGGCGGCGCGCACCGGGCTGCCCCCGGGGCGGCCGCCGCGCCCGGGCTGGTGGCCGGCCGCGGTCCTCGCGCAGGCGGCGATGACGATCCTCCAGGTCGTCGGGGGGCTGTGGCTGGTCGGCCAGATCGTCGGGGTGATGGCGCCGAACCTGGGGGTGCCGGTACTGCTCATGATCGCCGGCATCGTCGGCGGGCCGCTCGTGGAGTGGAGCTGCCGGATCGCTGCACGCGGACCGGCACGGCGGTACGGGCAGGAGGCGGAGCGCCGGCTGCGGGAGGCCGCGGCGGGGTGCGGCCGTGCCCGGGTGCTGGATCCGGTGGCGGCGGAGCTGCTGCGGTACCGGGAGGTGCGTGAGCAGTACGCACGGGTCATGGGGACGGGGGTGCGGTGAGGCGGGGCAGGGAGCCCTGCCACCCGTACGGGTGAGGGAGTTTTCCACAGGCAGGCGGTGGTCCACAGGCCCCAGCGGGCTCGGCCCGGCGGAGGCAGTCTGGTCCCGCGGCGATCGCGACGGACGCGGTCGTCACGGCAGACGCAGCCGTACGGGACGGGCCCGTACGCGTGTCCGCCCGGCCCGGACGGCCGGGCGGAGGAGGGGATCGAACGATGAACGAGACGATCGTGTGCACCGTGGGCAACGTGGCGACGCAGCCGGTGCACCGGGAGCTGCCCTCGGGTGCCTCGGCGCGGTTCCGGCTGGCGGTGACCTCGCGCTACTGGGACCGGGAGAAGAACGCCTGGACGGACGGGCACACCAACTTCTTCACGGTGTGGGCCAACCGCCAGCTCGCCGGCAACGCTGTGGCGTCGCTGAACGTGGGCGACCCCGTCATCGTGCAGGGCCGGCTGAAGGTGCGCACGGAGACCCGCGATGGCGCCAGCAGGACCTGGGCGGACATCGACGCCCTGGCGATCGGCCACGACCTGGCGCGGGGCACGACGGCCTTCCGGCGCACCGTCAGGGCAGAGCCGCGGATGGCGAGTTCGCCTCCGAGACCGGAACCCACGTGGGAGACACCGGCCCCGGACGCGCCCTCACCGCAACAGCCGGAGCCGGTGGCCGCGGTGACGGGCTGACAGGGGTCGTGAGCCGATCTTGGTCATAACGATTCCGATTCGGATCAGTCATCTGACGATACGACAGTCAAGTGGCGGTGCGGGCGGTCCTTAGGATGCCGGGCATGGCTCTTGGGGCTTGAAGATTCTGCTGGTGGGACCGCACCCCCCTGCGTCAACGGTCCTGCTCGAAGGGGAATTCTGTGTGTGCTTGGTACTCTGCGCCGTCCGCGCGCGGGCGAGGAGCGGCCCGTCTCGCCGCCGCGGCCCTGATGTCGGGACTCGTCGCCGCCGGTGTGATGGCCACCGCCGGCCCGGCCGCCGCCGAGGGGACGTCGCAGAGTCCGGGCGGGGCGACCGCCACCCTGGGCGGCCTGAAGACCTACGGCGCCGCCGTCATCCATGACGACGGCGGGGACCACCAGGTCTCCGCGGGCCTGTTCGAGATGTCCGTCGACGGCGGCGGCACCCTGCAGACCTACTGCATCGACATGCACAACCCCACCCAGCGGGACGCCAGGTACCACGAGACGCCGTGGAGCGGCACCTCGCTGGCGGCCAACAAAGACGCCGGGAAAATCCGCTGGATCCTGCAGAACTCCTACCCGCAGGTGAACGACCTCGCGGCGCTCGCCGCCAAGGCGGGCGTCAGGAACCTCACCGAGCAGGACGCGGCGGCCGGCACCCAGGTGGCCATCTGGCGCTACTCCGACGGCGCGGACGTCGACGCCGTCGACCCGGAGGCCGAGAAGCTCGCGGACTACCTGGAGAAGAGCGCCCGCGACCTGCCCGAACCGCGGGCCTCGCTGACCCTCGACCCGCCGGCCGTCTCCGGCCACCCGGGCGAGAGGTTCGGCCCGGTGACGGTGCGCACGGACGCGAGCAGCGTGACGCTCACACCTCCCGTGGGCGCCGCCACCAGCGGTGTGCGGATCGTCGGCAAGGACGGCAAGGAGATCACGTCCGCCACGAACGGCAGCCAGGTGTTCTTCGACGTCCCCGAGGACACCGCGGACGGCGCGGCCACGTTGACGGCGCAGGCCTCCACCACCGTTCCGGTCGGCCGCGCCTTCACCTCCGACAGCCGCAGCCAGGCCCAGATACTGGCCGGCTCCAGCGAGTCCACGGTCTCCGCGACCGCCCGTGCCACCTGGGCCGCGAAGGGCGCGATACCCGCGCTGTCCGCAGCGAAGAACTGCGCCGAGGGCGGCCTGGACATCACCGCGGCCAACAAGGGCGACGAGCCGTTCACCTTCGAGTTGATGGGCATCCGGCACACCGTCGCCGCGGGCGCCTCCCAGACGGTGACGATCCCGCTCCAGGAGGACCAGGCCTACGACTTCACGATCACCGGCCCGGGCGGCCACGGGCAGCGCTTCACCGGCGTCCTGGACTGCGAGACCCAGGGCAGCCCGGCCGGCACCACGGCCCGGACGCTCAGCGAACCCAGCCCCGCCACGGTCGGCACCCCCTCCACCGGCACCAACCTCGCCGACACCGGCGGCACCGACACCACCCCCCTGATCGCCGCGACCGGCCTCAGCCTGCTGGTCCTGGGCGCCACGGCGCTGAGCATCGTCCGCAAGAAGAAGACAACCCAGGACTGACGTCCAAAGTGGGGCGCTACGACATATATCGGGCTAGCGTGGAAGGAGAGACAGACACATCGAGCGGATGCCCGGCACCGGCCGGTGGAACGGGATGCGACATGACCGTGCAAGCAAGCGGAACAGCCCCCGGCACAGCGCCCACCAGGCACCATGGCGCCCGCGCCGCTGCCGAACGCGTTCTCTCGGGCGATGCGGTGACCATCCCCATCGGCAACCACCGGCTCGAACTGCCGCCGAAGGACCAGCTCGTCTACCTCGCGGGCCTCGGCATCCTCACCGCACTCGACCTCATCGAATGGCCGATCGCCCTCGCCGTCGCCGTCGGGCACGAACTGGCCCGCAGCCACCACGGCAAGACCCTGCGCGAGTTCGGGGACGCCCTGGAAGAGGCGTGACGCACGCTCGCGCCGAGACCGCCCGACGGCGACCGCGGTACCGGACCAGCCACTGACACAGTCCCCGAACCGTTCCCAGAACTCGAAGTGGCCCGAGCCCTCAGCGCGCACAACCGGACGGACGACGCACTGTCGATGATCCTCGAAGCGGAGCAGTGGGCACCGGAGCAGGTCCGCAGTCGCTACCTCGCCCGGGAGCTTGTCCTTACCTGGGTGCGGAACCAGCGCGGCCGACCGAGCCGGACACTGGCGGAGCTTGCCCACCGGCTGCATGTCGTCTGAGGTGGGTACGTTCGGCCGCATGGCAGCGAGCGAGCACGAAGCGAAGATGGCGCATCCGCGCATGGCCGCGGGTGCGCTTTTCTTTGGTGCCGGCGGGCGGGTCCTCATGGTGCAGCCTACCTACAAGGACTACGGGGACATCCCCGGCGGCTACGTCGAGGTGGGGGAGTCCCCTTCCAGGCCGCCGTTCGCGAGGTGAGGGAGGAGCTGGGCATCACTCCTCCGCTGGTGCGCTTGCTGGCCGTCGACTGGGCGCCGAACGATGCCGAGGGCGACAAGGTGCTGTACCTCTTCGACGGCGGTCAGCTCACGTCGGAGGCTCAGGCTGGAGTGACCCTGCAGGCGGACGAGCTGAAGAGCTTTGCGTTCGTGGCCCCCGACGAGGTGGCCGAGCGGACGATTCCGCGCCTGGCTCGACGGATCCTTGCCGCCATCGAGGCCCGGTCATCAGGAGCCGCACCGATCTATCTCGAGCATGGCCAGCAGCCGAACGGCGTTGCCGCATAGCGGTATGGAGGAGGCCGATACGGCCTGAGCCTGGTGCGGTGGAAGTTTCTCTACGTTCATCAAGCACCCGTCGTCGCTTCGCTCCTCCGGGCGGGCGCGGGCGTCCGGCGGCGCCCGCGCTCATGTCTCCGCCTCGCTCGGTACCGCCGGCCGCCCGCTCCCGCCCAAGAGGACAGGCACGCAGTGCATGAGGTCAGAACACGTCGTGGCTGAGGCCGGTCGGCTCCACTGCTTTCAGGCAGCCACTTTGGCGCGAGCCTCGAAGATCATGGCCCCACATCAGGCACCAACGGGCAGGTCCACAAGCCTGCCCGATCCGCGGGCCGGCGTAAGGGGCCATGATCACTCGCGCCAAAGCAGCTCCAGCCCGAAAGCCGCTCCGCCGACCGCGTGTTCGACTGCAGGTCACTGGGGAATCCGTCGTCCCGCTTCGGTGAGGACGAGTGTCAGGCGGCCCAGCCATTCACCGTCGTCCGGGTACTCCCAGTTCTCGGCGTCTGCCAGCAGGGCGGGAAGGTCCTGTCGCGGGACGGAAGGACCGGGTTGAAGACCATGGGCCCCATCGGGGGCGATCCAGGGAATGAGGCGGCACACCTCGACCCAACCTTTGTCGACCAGTGGCAGGAGGATCGCAGCAAGATCTGAGGGGCCCCCGGACGCGAGCGGCTCGTCCAGATCGCCTAGGACACCGGGAAGGATGTCGATCTCGGCCGCGTTGATCATGAAGGCGCGCTCTGCGGGCGACAGCTCGTCTGTAGCGGGATACCTCATTCAGAGATCATTGCAGCTGCCGCCTGGCCGGGCCGTCTCTGGGCCGTCCGAGGCGAATCGACGTTGACAGATGATGACAACTAGTCCCGGCATCCACGCAGGTCACAGGCTCAGCCGCAGTGGGCCGCCGCATGCCAGAGACTTGGGTCGTCACTTCCAGAAGAACTAGCCGATACGTGATCCAACACCGAGTCCTTGCTGGAGCGTTGACCTACCGGGCAAAGGTGAGCAGCATACGCTTGTGATCAGGCATCGTCCCGCGATGACACAGGGCCATCATGGCAGTTGAACCACGGCACGATGTGCGTCGGCTGCGTGCGCGTCTGCGCGGCTACCTCCTCGCCGTGCCGATCCTCGCTGGGGTGGCGGTCATAGGTCACTGGTGGGTGCCTGAACCGTGGTCAGCAAGCATAGAGACCGTGCTCTTCATACTTGCGGCAACCGTGCTCTACGGCGAGATCCGCGCCTGGCGACTCCGTCGTATCCACCGTATGCCCGATTGAGCGGAAAGCAACGGGCAGCAACAGTGAGTGTCCAAGTGCGTGGCAACGCCGACGCACAGCGGCGGACAACCACGCACACCTGTGGACCATCGCAGCAGGTGAGCGGCACGGCGGCCCAAGGTCGAGCGCTCACCCAAGTTGCTTCGGGACGAAGGGGTCCGGGCTTCAAGTCCCGGACGAATCAACCAGATCAGAAGGCCCGCATGTGCACATGCGGGCCTTCTGACGTGGCGGCACGGATCGCCTGGCTCAGCGAGGCGCGTACGCCACACGCTCGAAGGGCCACTCGCGGGCCAGCCAGTCGCTGACGACGCGGTAGAGCTCGGCGTCGAGGGAAGCATGGTCCGCCCGGACCCAGGAGCGGGCGTCAGTAACACCAGGGTCCTGGCGTGAGCCGTATATGTAGACACAGCCGATGACGTCATCCCCGGGGACCGACAGGACGGTGTAAGTGAAGCCGACGCGCCGGTCGAAGTCCTCCGCGTGCCGGCGCAGGTCGTCGAGGTTGGCCTCCAGGGACATGCCCCCTGGAGGCGGCCAGGAGCGGCCGGCGAAGTCGGGGTTGGCTCGAATGTGGGCGATGCTGGAGGTCCAGGCGGCGTGATCGGCAGCATTGTGCTGAGGGCCGAGGGGCTCCAGGCGGAAGCGGTCGGTGGCAGGCGGGTGCGGTACGGCGAAATCGGGAGCCACGAGGGGCTGGTCAGGTGAGGTCACCGCGGGAGATTACCCTCGGGCCCCTACCGATCTCTCGCAAATATTGGGAGACAGCACCGAAAGCCGTCGTGACGAGCCCTGACATCAACAACTCCGGGCAGGCGTGTACCCACGCACGCCGATCCGGTCGTCACGACAACGGGCGACGACACCAGAACCAGCCCGCGATCGAACTCCTGATGCGGTGGTCACACGGCAGCAGCACCAATGGCAGTGACGGCAGCACTGACGGCAGCGACGGCAGCACTGACGGCAACGATGGCGAACAGCAGCGGCACTCGGCGACCTGGCGTGGCAGCCACAGGGTGCGATGGGACTGGCTTACCAAGGCGTGCCCGCATCCTCTAATCGCCTGGTCCTGTGGCTCAGCTCGGTGCAACGGCACGGAGCCAGCCGGCGAGCGCGGAGAAGTCGGCGTCTACGAGGCCTTTGGCCGGGTCGACGCGATGAAGGAGCGACGGCCCAGGATGTTGGGCGGCGACCCAGAGGCGGTCCATGGCGCTGATCTCGTCGTCGACCCAGATGAACGGCCGGCGGTTGGCCCACTCGACAAGGTAGCGGGTCTTCCAGTGCAGGCCGCGTGGGCTGTCGTCGGCGCAGGCGTCCGGCCACTCCACGACGGGCAGCCTTGGCAGTCCGATGTGTGGGGCGACGGCCTCGTTCGCCTCCGCCATCCATGTCGAGGCCCACACGAGATGGCAGCCCAAGGTCATGAGGCGCGGCCCAAGGCCGGGGTCAAGCCGTCCGAGCAGCGGGTTCCCCTGGTCGAGGGACGTCCGGGAGCCGGAAGCAGGGACTTGCAGGCGACTGGGTGACGACCCGAACGGGATGAGTGGGCCGTCAACGTCGAGGAAGAGGATGGGGCGCTCCGCCGCGCTTGTCACGGCGGCACGATAGCCCGGCGGCGGGGGAGTGGCACTCTCTGCCCTGGGCCGTCTGTGGGCCGTCCGAGGCCCCCCGAGGCCGACCAACGGCGACCGACAGCGACAGGCGAGCCACATCCGCCACCAGCGAAGCCCCAGGTCAGCGCCCCACGACCGCACGGGTTTCCGCCCAGGGGTGGCGGTGCGGCAAGATGGGGTGTATCTGCCCACTGCCTGATTTCAAGCTGCCGGACGGTTTCTCTTGGCTGAGTTCATTTACACCATGCGCAAGGCGCGCAAGGCGCACGGCGACAAGGTGATTCTCGACGACGTCACCCTGAACTTCCTGCCGGGTGCCAAGATCGGCGTCGTCGGCCCGAACGGCGCCGGCAAGTCGACCGTGCTGAAGATCATGGCGGGGCTGGAGCAGCCGTCCAACGGTGACGCGTTCCTCACGCCCGGCTACAGCGTCGGCATCCTGCTGCAGGAACCCCCGCTGAACGAGGAGAAGACGGTCCTGGAGAACGTCCAGGAGGGCGTCGCCGAGATCAAGGGCAAGCTCGACCGGTTCAACGAGATCGCCGAGCAGATGGCCACCGACTACTCGGACGCCCTGCTGGAGGAGATGGGCAAGCTCCAGGAGGAGCTGGACCACGCCAATGCCTGGGACCTCGACGCCCAGCTCGAGCAGGCCATGGACGCGCTCGGCTGCCCGCCCGGCGACTGGCCCGTCACCAACCTCTCCGGTGGTGAGAAGCGCCGCGTCGCGCTGTGCAAGCTGCTGCTCGAGCAGCCCGACCTGCTGCTCCTCGACGAGCCCACCAACCACCTCGACGCCGAGTCGGTGCAGTGGCTGGAGCAGCACCTGGCCAAGTACCCGGGCACCGTCGTGGCCGTCACCCACGACCGGTACTTCCTCGACAACGTCGCCGGGTGGATCTGCGAGGTCGACCGCGGCCGCCTGCACGGCTACGAGGGCAACTACTCCAAGTACCTCGAGACCAAGGCCGCCCGCCTCAAGGTCGAGGGCCAGAAGGACGCCAAGCGGCAGAAGCGCCTGAAGGACGAGCTCGAGTGGGTGCGGTCCAACGCCAAGGGGCGGCAGGCCAAGTCCAAGGCGCGTCTGGCCCGCTACGAGGAGATGGCCGCCGAGGCCGAGAAGATGCGGAAGCTGGACTTCGAGGAGATCCAGATCCCGCCGGGCCCGCGCCTGGGCAACGTCGTCGTCGAGGTCAACAACCTCCGCAAGTCCTTCGGGGAGAAGTGCCTGATCGACGACCTCTCCTTCACGCTGCCGCGCAACGGCATCGTGGGTGTCATCGGCCCGAACGGCGCCGGCAAGACCACGCTCTTCAAGATGATCCAGGGCCTCGAGGAGCCGGACTCCGGCAGCATCAAGGTCGGCGACACCGTCAAGGTCTCCTACGTCGACCAGACCCGCGAGAACATCGACCCGAAGAAGTCGCTGTGGGCCGTCGTCTCCGACGAGCTGGACTACATCAACGTCGGCCAGGTCGAGATGCCCTCCCGGGCATACGTGTCCGCCTTCGGCTTCAAGGGACCGGACCAGCAGAAGCCGGCCGGTGTGCTCTCCGGCGGTGAGCGCAACCGCCTCAACCTCGCGCTCACCCTGAAGCAGGGCGGCAACCTGCTGCTCCTCGACGAGCCGACCAACGACCTCGACGTCGAGACCCTGTCCAGCCTGGAGAACGCGCTGCTGGAGTTCCCCGGCTGCGCCGTGGTCGTCTCCCACGACCGGTGGTTCCTGGACCGCGTGGCGACGCACATCCTCGCCTACGAGGGCGACTCCAAGTGGTTCTGGTTCGAGGGCAACTTCGAGTCGTACGAGAAGAACAAGGTCGAGCGGCTCGGCCCGGACGCCGCCCGCCCGCACCGCGCCACCTACAAGAAGCTGACCCGGGGCTGATCGAAACAGATGCGCCACACATACCGCTGCCCCCTGCGCTGGGCGGACATGGACGCGTACGGCCACGTCAACAACGTGGTGTTTCTCCGCTACCTGGAGGAGGCCCGTATCGACTTCCTGTTCCGCCCGGACAAGGAGTTCCAGCAGGGGTCCGTGGTGGCGCGCCACGAGATCGACTACAAGCGGCAGCTCGTCCACCGGCACGAGCCGGTGGACATCGAGCTGTGGGTCACCGAGATCAAGGCGGCGTCCTTCACCCTCTCCTACGAGGTCAAGGACGGCGACCAGATCTACGTCCGGGCCTCGACGGTGATCGTGCCGTTCGACTTCGAGGCGCAGCGCCCCCGCCGGATCACCGCGGAGGAGCGGGAGTTCCTCCAGGAGTACACGGACGACGCGGACGACGCCGAAGCCGAGGAGAAGGCCGTCGCCGCATGACGGTCCTCCACCTCGCCGACGAGACGGAGGCGGCGGACCTCGCCGCCTTCCTCTCCCGGCTGCTGCACTACGACCGTGCCGCCGCGGTGCGCCTGCAGGCGGCGGGCACGGCGCTCGCCGTGTTCGGGCGTCCGCCGTCCTTCGAGGTGCTGGCGGTCCGCGCGGTACGGCTGGCCAAGCCGTACGAGAACGGGCTCGACGTCACCCTCGACGCGACCGTCTCCGCCGGTGAACTGCTGGAGGCGGTCGACGAGCCGGCGGCCTCGGCCCGCGTCCCGGCCGCGGTGACCGGACCGCCGTGGGCGGGCGTACTCCCGCCGCGCGGCGGCTGGCGCCCGGAGCCGGGGCTGCCCCCGGCGGAGGCCCTGGGCGCGATGGTGTCCGCCGCCGTCGCCGAATTCCGCTCCCGCACACAGGAGTTGGCTCAGGAGCGGCGCACGCGCGCCGAACTCGACCGGATCGGGCGGGAGATCTGGTCCCGGATGGTCGGACAGACCCAGTTGCCCGTGCGGGCGGTGCACGCGGCGCAGTCGCTGCGGTTCCTCAGGCCCCCGGCGGTCCCCGGGCCGGGGGACCTGGCGCTGTTCTCGTCGGGCGCGTGGCTGCGGCTGCGGACTCCGTACGGCTCGATCGCCGTACGGCGGGCCGAGACGGGGCTCGGCGCCCTGGGCGTCAGCGTCCGCTGACCCGGTCCGGTCAGCCCCTCTGACTGTCGTCCGGCCACACCGCGATGTGGTCCGGCTCCAGCTCCAGCGCCACCCGGTCGCGCATGCCCAGGGCCTGGGTGTACTCGGCGGGCAGTTGCAGGCGGCCGGCGCGGTCCAGCATGGCGTACTCGCGGCTCACCACCCGCTCGTCGCCGGTCGCCGCGTCCACCTCGCTGCGGCGCAGCACCTCCGTGGACGTACGGCCGTCGCGGATGGCGACCGTGCGGCGGACCTCGGTGGCGACCGCCTGGTCGTGGGTGACGATGACGATGGTGGTGCCCAGGCGTTCGTTGGCGGTGCGGAAGGCGGCGAAGACCTGCTCGGCGGTGTGGGAGTCGAGCTCGCCGGTCGGCTCGTCGGCGAGCAGCACCGCCGGGTTGTTGGCGAGGGCCACCGCGATCGCGACGCGCTGCTGCTGGCCCCCGGACATCTCGTGCGGGCGGCGGTCGCGGCAGTCGCCCACCTGAAGCAACTCCAGCAGTTCCAGCGCGCGTTCCGCCTTGGCGCGGCGGCCCCGCCCCCACGTGCCGGACAGCTGCATGGGCAGGGCGACGTTCTGCGCCGCGGTCAGATAGGGCAGGAGGTTGCGGGAGGTCTGCTGCCAGACGAAGCCGACGACCTCGCGGCGGTAACGGAGGCGGTCCTTCGCGGTCATGGTGAGCAGGTCGTGGTCCGCGACCCGGGCCGCGCCGGCCGTGGGGGTGTCCAGGCCGGCCAGGATGTTCATGAGGGTCGACTTGCCGCTGCCGGACGCGCCGACGAGAGCCATGAGCTCGCCCTCGCGGACGAGCAGGTCCAGGCCCTGGAGCGCCTGGACCTCCACGCCGTCGGTGGTGAAGATGCGGACCAGACGGTCGCAGCTGATCAGCGCGTCGTGGCCGTAGACCGGGCGGGAGCGGTCCGCGGCCGCTCGCTGGGCCAGGTCGGCCAGGCTGGGGTTCGTCGTCATCGGAGGTCTCCTGGGCGGCGGTTACGGCGACTCGAGCGGCTACGGCGGTCACGGCGACTGGAGCGGCTGCTGCGGCTCCGGCTGCTGCGGCGCTCGGCTGGATTCATCTCGCGTCCCCCGCCCTCAGCTCCCGTACCGAGCCCCGCCGCCCCGTCCACCAGGCCTGCCCGACGGCGACCCCCACCGCCAGCAGCAGAACCGCCGCCGCCGGCAGGGCGAGGGACAGCGGGTCCGTCCGCAGCGCGTTCCCGCCGGTGGACGCCGCCGTCGACGGCAGGGCGATGGCCGTCAGGTCGATGCCGGGAGACAGGAGGCGGATGGTCACCCAGCCCGTCAGCGCGCCGCCCGCCGCGGCGAGCAGGGCCTGGGGGAGCGACTCCAGGACGAGGAGGCGGCGGCCCTGGGCGCGGGTGAGACCCATGGTGCGCAGGCGGGCGAGGAGCGCGGCACGTTCGGGCGCGGCGCGCAGCAGGGCGAGGAGCAGAGCCAGTACGGCGTACCCGGCACCGGCCGCCACCGCCACCGTGTAGACGGTCTCGGCGCCGGACTGCAGGGGCGAGTCGACGTACTCGGCCCGTTCCCCGGCACGCGTGCTCACGGACGCGGACCTGCCCGCCATCCGGCGCAGGGCGCCCGCGTCCAGGTGGTCACCGGTCAGCAGCAACACACTCGTACGCGCCGTCTCGCGGCTCATCCCGGCCCGGTCCACGACCAGGAAACTGGTGCTGAGCACGGCCGGTGTCCGGTCCCGGACGGCGACGATCCGGACGGTGATGTCGGTGCCGTCGTCCAGCCGCACCGGGAAGGGCCGGGTGCCGTACCTCTCGGCGACCGACGGGGAGGCCAGCGCGGGCAGCGGGGCCCGCGGGTCGGCGGCCGGCCGCCGCAGCTGCTCCTCCGGGAAGGCACCGAGGCCGGTACGCCCGGCCAGCGAGGCGTAGTCCGCCGGGCCGACGCCCGCCAGGGACACCTGCGTCAGGTTCTCTCCCGCCTTGGCCCGGTAGTCGACGCTCACTTCGGTGACGTCCCGCACGCCCGGTTCGCGGCGGACCCGGTCGGGCAGCTCGGCGGGCAGCCCGTCGGGCCCCTCGACACGACCGTCGGCGCCGACCGCGAGGAGAGCGGCGTGGTCGCGGGCGCCGGCCACCCCCGCCAGCACCGAACCACCGAAGGCGGCGGTGGTGAGCGCGGTCAGCAGCGCCAGCAGGGGCAGCACCGCCGAGACGGACGTACGGCCCGCACGGGCCAGGGACAGATGGCCCACCACACCGCGCAGCCGGCCGGCCGGGCGCGTCAGCCGGCGCAGCGGCAACGGGTACAGGCGGACCAGCACCAGGGCCGCGATCACGCCCACCAGCACCGGCGCCAGCGACACCAGCTGATCCCCCGCCCCGTCCGAGACCCCGCGCCGCCGCAGCGTCTCCACCGCCCCCACCGCGATCACCAGCAGCGTGAGCTCGGCGACCGTGCGGCGCCGGGAGGGACGTACGGACACCGTGTCCTCGCGTGGGCCGTGGACGCGGACCACGCGGTGCGCGACCGCCGCGCGCAGCGGCAGCGCGGCACAGGCCACGGCCGTGACCGCGGCGGCCGCGACGACCGCGGGGAGTCGGCGGCCCTCGGGGACGGCGAGCAGGGCCGCACCGAGCCCGAGCGCCCCGGCGGGCACGGCGACCACCGCCGTCTCCGCGAGCAGCCGGCCGGTCAGGCCGCGCAGGGAGGCGCCGCGGGCGCGCAGCAGGGCGAGTTCGGCGCGGCGGCGGTCGGCGGCCAGGCCCCCGGCCATCAGCAGGGCGACGGCGGCGACCGTCGCGCTGCCGGAGACGGCGACCGCGACCAGCGGGACGATGTCGGACCTCAGGCGGCCGTAGGAGGTGAGGACGTCGTCGAGGTCGGTGTATGCCTGCGCGCCCGGATCGGTGGCCGCGCGCAGCCGGGCCAGACCCGGCCCGGACTTCAGGGCGGCGACCGCGGACTTCAGGCCGTCGAGCTCGTGGGCGTGCACGGCGTGGGTGTCGGGCGCCACCTGCCAGTAACGCCAGGGGCTCGCTCCGGTCCCCAGCAGGGCCGGGGCGGCCTCGGGCGGCAGGAGCAGGGCGCCGAGCCAGTACTTCGGCGGGTCGAGATCGGGCGAGGGCACCTCGACCAGGGCCGGCGTGCGCAGCAGCGGCGCGGTCGACCAGTAGGCGCCGTCGGGTTCGCGCGGGGTGAGGATGCCGGTGACGCGGACGGCGAGCGGCGGGCGGTTCACGGCGGGTACGTGAATGACCGAACCGACCTTGATGTGCATGCTCCTGGCCGTCTCGGCGGACACGGCGGCCTCCACGTCCGTGGCCGCGGCCGTCACCCGGCCCGTCGCCCGGGGCATCCGGCCCGTACGCACCGAGGAGTGCTCGGCCAGTCCGCTCTGCGCGACCAGGCGCACCTTCGCGGGCAGTCCGCTGGGCCGCGGGATCCAGCGGTCGGGGACGGCCAGGTCGGCGCCGGTCAGCACCCCGTGGGCCGACTGGCCGGGGTCGGCGACGAGCGGCCGCCGGACGGTGCCGAGGATCTTGGCGTACTGCCGGCCCAGGGCCGGCGGGAGCAGCGCCTCTTCCCGTTCCGACTGCGAGAACTCCAGGCCCGGCACCGGGGCGTACATCGTCAGGGTGGTGCGTGCCGGAGTCGCCCGCTCGACGGCCCGGACCAGCCCGGCGTCCTCGTACCGGTCGAGCGCGCGCGGGAACGCGGCGGCCAGGCACGCGGTCAGCGCGACCAGCAGGGCGAGGGCGGCCGCGGCACCCGGCGCGGTGCGCAGCCGTACCCGGATCCAGGCGGGAGTGACGGGGTGCACCTCACTCACCTCCGCGGTCTCGAAGGGACACCGCCGGGTCGGCCCGGCGCAGCGCCAGCACCGCCGTGACGACGAGCGGCCCGGCGGCGACGGCCGCCAGCAGGGCGATCACCTGGGCGGGCGGCAGGTGGACCAGCACGGTCGGCACGGGTTTCGTGGCCTGACCGGTCAGCATGATCAGGGGGATCACGGCCCGGGTCAGCACGGTGCCCAGGGCCACGCCGACCACCAGAGCCAGGGCCAGCAGCACGCCCTGTTCGGCGGCGAGCATCCGGGCCAGCCGGCGGCGCGGGGCGCCCAGGGCGCGCAGTACGGCGAACTCGGCGTCCCGTTCCCTGAGCGACCCGGCGGCGCTCACCGCGAAGCCGACCGCGGCCAGTGCCGCCGCCACTACGGCCGCCGCGGTGAACGCGGCCGCGGGCCCGGCGCCGAACGGGTCGTCGCGCAACCGGTCGGCGATCTCGTCCCGCACGACGACCTGCGCCGGGTCGATGTCCGGCAGGGCGCGCAGGGCCGCGGCCACGTCCGTCACGTGGTGGGCGTCGGTGCCCAGCCACCACTCGGTGGGCGCGACGCGGTCGCCGTAGCGGGTCTGGAGCAGTCGGTTCACCGACCGCAGATCCACCAGCAGGCCGCCGCCGTCGTGCGCCGCGTCCACGGAACCGCCCTGCTCGGGGACGGCCGTGGTGGGCAGCGCCCGCAGGGAACGGACGATGCGGACGGGGAGGTTCTGGCCGCCGAACCTCACGTCCACCCGCTGCCCCGGGCGCGCGCCCACGGACTCCAGGAAGCGGTCGGTCGCCACGGCCGCGATCTCCGGCTGCGCGGGCTGCGCGACCTGGAGCCGCACGGTCACCGTGCCCGTGACCCAGGGCATCTCGTGCGGCACGTAGCCGGTGCCGTAGGCGACGGTCAGCGGGTGGGTGGACGTCACGACCGGCTTGGCGGGGGCGGCGCCGCCGTCGAGGGGGGAGACGGTGTCGGTGCCGGCCGAGGTCGCCTTCCAGGCCGTCGGCAGCGGCAGGTGCCGTACCGTCCCGTCGCCGCCCGTGGCGGTGACCGCGGAGACGGTGAGGCGGTGCTGCTCGGCGCGGTCGACGGGCTGGACCATGTTCAGGTCGAGGGCGGTGAGGATCACGGGCCCCGTGACGGCGGGGAGGTCCACGTCCAGGGGGCGGGGGCGGCCGTCGGTGAGCAGCGCGCCGAGCGGCATCCGGTACGGGACTCCGTAGCGGTCCTCCAGGGTGACCGCCGCGTCCACCGACGTTCCCGTCCCGGAGCTGTGCAGGGCCGCCGTCAACCGCAGCCGGGCCGTGCCCGCGGGCACCTTCACTCCCGCGGTCGCGGTCTTCGGCGCGAGCCCGGCGAGCAGCGGGCGTACGGGCTCGGGCGCCAGGTCGGGCCGCATCAGCACCGAGTCCGCCGCGCGAGCGGTGTCCAGGGCGAGGACGGTCGCGGTGCGGTCGCCGGCGAGCGGCAGCGTGGTGCGGACGACGGGGGCGGCGGCGCGGACGTGCGGGACGGCCGCGTACTGCTCGGTGCGGCCGAGGTCCCCCTCACCGGCGGCCAGCACGCGCACCGGCGCGCCCGCCCGGAAGTCGGCCTGGTCGTCCTGCGAACGGTCCCAGGAAGCGCCCTGACCGATCGCCAGCATGCCCAGCGCGATGGCGAGGACGAGCAGCAGCACCGGGCCGGCCCCGCGCGCCGGACGGCGGCTGAACTGCCAGCCCGCCAGCGCCGTCGGCAGCCCGCGGCCCCCGGCGGCGCGGCGCTCGGCCAGCCGGGCCACCGGCGGCAGCAGCCGCAGGGTCAGCACCGTCCCGGCCAGCAGGGCGAGCGCGGGGGCGGTGACCAGCAGCGGGTCGATGCCGAGCGTGCCCGTCCGGTCGTCGCCGACCGCGCCCGACGGCTGCCGGCTCAGCTGCCAGTACGCCACGGCGGCCACCGCCAGCAGTCCGATGTCCGCGCCCGCCCGCAGCGGCGCGGGCAGTGCCCGGGCCCGTCGGCCGGCCGCCGACGAGGAGGTCAGCGCGGGCAGCGTCACCGCCAGCGCGCAGCCCAGCGCCACGGCCGCCGCCACCAGCCACACCCCGGCCCGCCCGGTCGCCGAGACGTCCGGGTGCAGCCCGATCCGGGCCAGGGCGCCCTGCCCGGCCAGCAGCCCGGTCAGCGGCCCGGCCAGCAGCGGCGCGCAGGCCACGGCGGGCACGGCGAGCAGCAGCGCCTCCGTGGCGGCGAGGCCCGCGAGCCGGGCCCGGGAGCCGCCGCGCGCCCGCAACAGGCGGGTCTCACCGGCGCGTTCGCTGCTCAGCAGCCGGGCCACCAGCAACAGGGCACAGCCCGCGAGCAGCGCCAGCTGGAGCGCGGCGATCAGCAGGGTCGAGCGGGCGACGAGCAGGGAGCGGTCGATCCGGTCCAGGACGTCGGGCAGCGAGGTCGTGACCTCCGGCGCGCCGCCCACCGCGGCCGTCTTCCGCAGGGACGCGGCACCCTCGCGGACCGCGTCGCGCAGCGCCCCCGTCCGGTCGGTCGTCAGCGTCGAGAAGTCCGCGGACGCCTGCCACGCGCTCTGCCCCGTGCTCACCTTCCCGCCGCCGACGACACCGGGGCCGGCCAGCAGCGGTCCGTACATCGTGAAGCCGACCTTGCGGATCCCGCGGCCGCCCAGGTCGTCCAGTCGCCAGTACGGGGCGTCGGCGTCCGCCGGCCGGTACAGCCCGGTGATCCGCACATGGACCTTCGGGCCGCCGAGCCGGTCGGCGAGGGTGAGCCGGGCGCCGGGCTCCAGGCCGAGACGCTGCGCGGAGGCCACGGGCAGCGCGGCCTCGAGGTCGTTCCCCGTCGCGGTCCCGCGGGGCGGACGGCCGGAGACGAGCCGGATCTGCGTGGGGTCCAGGGCCGCGAAGTACGTCAGGTCCGGATCGCCGGACCGTTGCGTCGGGGGCCGCAAGGAGAGGGGCAGGCCGTACGGGCCGGACCGCACCAGGGTGCGTACGGTGACCGGCAGACCGTCGAAGGCCGTGCGGGCCTGCTCGCGTACGGCGGCGCCGGCGGCCTCGGTGGCCGCGCGCCCGGTGGGCGGCACGTCGGTCCGGACGGCCAGGGTGGTGCCGGCCGCGTTGCGCGGGTCCCGCAGGGAGTGGCGCAGCGCCGCGTCGCCGAGGGCGCCGGAGTACGCGGTGAGCGTCGCCAGCACCGCCGTGGTCAGCAGGACCGTGAGCAGCGCGGCCGCCAGCAGCAGCCGGTGCGCCCGCGCACGCAGCAGGACGAATCCCGTGAATCCCGCCACCCGCTCCCCCCGGAGTTGTCCAGACCTCCGGGCGATGCTTTCAGAGGACACGGGGTCCGGGTAGCGCTCGTGGACCGAGGTTGATCGGATCGTGACCGGAATCCGGCGCGGAACGACCGGAATCCGGGACTCCGGGGACGGGGGGACCGGCGAAGGGGCGGCTCAGTCCGGTGTGTTCACCATCGACGCCGCCGCGTACGTCAGGTAGTTCCACAGCGTCTGCTCGTGCTCCTGCGACAGGCCGAGCTCGTCGACCGCGACCCGCATGTGCCGCAGCCAGGCGTCGTGCGCCGCCCGGTCGACCCGGAACGGCGCGTGCCGCATCCGCAGCCGCGGGTGCCCGCGCCGCTCGCCGTACGTCGTCGGACCGCCCCAGTACTGGATCAGGAACAGCCGCAGCCGCTCCTCGGCCGGACCCAGGTCCTCCTCGGGGTACATGGCCCGCAGCTCGGGGTCCTCGGCGACCCCCTCGTAGAAACGGTGGACGAGCCGACGGAAGGTCTCCTCCCCGCCGACCTGCTCGTAGAAGGTCTGCTCCTGAAGCGTGCCGCGCCGAATCTCATTCACGCGTCCATGCTCTCAGACGCGGGGACCGAGGACCGGAGGCCTAGGACCGGAGACCTGGGGCCGGAGCCGGGGAGGGGGCCGTGGCGGCCCGCCCCTCCCGGCACGGTCCGGTGGGCAGGGCGTTCTAGCCGCGCCTGATCGTGATCGTCGTCCAGGCGCCCACGTGGACCCGGTCGCCGTCCTGGAGGGTGACCGGGACGAAGGGCTGGATGGGTTCCTCGGAGCCGTTGACCGTGGTGCCGTTGGTCGAGTTCTGGTCGACGACCGCCCAGCTGCCGTCGGGCTGCTGGACCAGTACCGCGTGCTGGTGGGAGACGCCCGGGTCCTCCGGCGGCACCGACAGGTCGATGTCGGGGGTGTCGCCGGTGGAGTGCCGGCGGCGGCCGATGGTGACCTGGTTGCCGGTGAGCGTGTGCTGTTGCTCGGGCGAGTACGCGGGCAGGTTCAGGCCCGCGGCCTCGGGGCCGGAGCGCTGCATCATCGCCATGAAGTACTCGCGGTCCGGGCCGATCGTCGCCGTCCAGGTCGCCGGCTGCTGCGGCTGGTGCGGGAAGCCCGGGCCGGGCGGGGCCTGGGTGGCGCCGGGCTGCGGGTAGCCGTAGCCGCCGCCCTGGCCCGCACCCGGACCACCGGGACCGGCCGGACCGGACGGACCGGACGGGCCCGTGGCCGACGGCGGAGAGATCACCCAGTCGTCGTCACCGCCGAAGGACGGGCCGCCCGGCTGGGGCCGGCCCGTCTCCCGCGGGAACCCGGGCGGGGCCGGCGGACCGGCCTGCTGGAACGCCTGCGGTGCGCCCCCGGGCACACCGGGGCCGCCCGGACCACCCGGTCCGCCGGGGTGGGCCGCCCCGGGCGGCGGCGGGACCGGCCGCGACGGGTCGGGGCCGAAACCCGAGGGGCCGGGGCCGCCCGGTCCGCCGGGGCGGCCCGGGGGCTCGGTGCCGAAGGGCGGGCCCGGCGGGATCGGCTCGGCCGGGCGGTTCACCTGCGAGGGCCGGGAGCCCTGGTACTCGTAGGAGTCGCCGCCGAAGGACGGGCCGGGCGGCTGCGGGAAGCGGGGGGCACCCGGGCCGGGACCGGGGCCGGGCGCCGACGGGCGTGGCGCGGCGGGGGTGTACGAGGTCGCCGTGTTCGTCAGGAAGTTCCACCGGCACTCCTCGCAGAACGGCGCACCGCCCTCACGGGGCGTACGGCACTGCGGGCAGAGCTCCGGCTCGGGGTCCGGCACGGCGGACAGGTGCGGGTGCCCGCCGGGCCCACCCGGCCCCGGCGCGGGCGGGAAGCCGTAGCCGCCGACCGGGGGCGGCGGGGGAGGCGGAGGCACGGCACCGGCCATGCGGTGACCGCACACCTCGCACCAGTCTTCGGAACCCGACTGGTGTCCGTTCGGGCAGGTCGGCATGTCGGCCCTTCCCCCTCTCCTTTCCGGCCGTCTCGACCGGATTTCTCCAACCCCGAGGGGCCGGGCTCGCTGTCTGTCGCGGTGGTGCCAGGTCACTTCTTCACACGAACAGTCTTGGTGGACCGTGTCTCGAGAGTCATCTCGTCGGCCTCCTCGACCTTCGCCTTCAGTCGCACAGTACCTGTCGCCGCGTCGACCACGTCCACCACCTTCGCAAGCAGTTTCGCAGTATCCGCGTTCCCCGAGGCGCCGGCGAGCTGAACGGCCCGGCCCAGTTTGGCCGTTGCTCCATCGATATCGCCTGCCTTGCGAAGGTCGAGACCTTGTTGGATGACCTGTGCCAGTTCGGCCTGCCCGGTGTAGTGGGCCACCTGCGGGTTGATCGAGGTGGAGGCGGCCATGTCGTCGGTCCATACGGCCCGTACGAGGCCCTGCGCGCCCAGGTTTTGTGCCGTTCCGTCCGGTTGTGGGACCACCAGGGAGACCCGGGCCGCGAGCATTTCCTGGCCGATGCCGGCCGCGGGCACCTCCACGCAGAGGTGGTAGTCACGGGACTCGTCCCCCCAGGAACCGGTGGGATAGTCCCCGGCACGCGGGCCCGCCTCGGTGCGACGTTCCGTCAACTCCTCGACCACGGGGGCGACTTGCTTGACGAACTTGATGGTCGCGCCGACCGGCGTCCACACCCGCAGGGCGACGTCCGCGACCTCCTTGCCCATCGCCGTCTCCATCATCCGCGTGAAGTCGGCGGCCAGACCGGCCGGGTCGGCGACGATGTCGGCGGTGCCGAGCAGCGCGGAGGCGATCCCTGTGACTTCTTTCACTTCCCAGTCGGTGCCCACGCCACGCGCGTCACACGTGAAGCGTCCCGCGCAGTCGTCGAGCGCCCGCCTGAGGTCCTCGGGCGACTCGTGCTCGTTGCGGCCGTCGGTGAGCAGGATGCCGTGCCGGATCTCGACCTCGGCCGAGGACAGCAGCCGGTCGGCCAGCCGCAGCCAGGTGCCGATGGCGGTGCCGCCGCCCGCGCTCAGCCTGCGCAGCGCCAGCTTGGCCTGCTCGCGGGTGGTGGCGTCGGCGACCGCGAGCCGGCCGCCGCCCGGATAGACCTCCTTGGCCACGTGCGTGCCGCCGATCACCGCGAAGTGCACGCCGTCGCGCAGGGTGTCGATCGCGGCGGCCGTGGCGTCCCGGGCGTTGCGCATCTTGGTCGGCGGGTAGTCCATCGAACCCGAGCAGTCGACCATCAGCGCCACCGCCGCGGACGGCCCCCGACCGGGCGTGTAGAGGTGGGGCGCCGCCACCGCGCCGCCGATCGTGCCACCGCCGGTCGCGGTGACCGTGACGATCGCGTTGACCTCCCGGCCGCCCTCGGGCAGGTACTCGTTCTGGTACACGTCCACCGAGAACCGCGGCACGCTGGACTTCGAGAAATTGGCCATGCCTTCCCAGATCCCCCTCTGGAACCCCCGCGCGCGGGGACGACGACTGTGAACGGACCGGTCCCCTCCGGCCCCTCGGAGCTTCCCCGTCGGTGAGGGCCCGGGTCCGGGCTCCCGTCACGTGCCACGTGTCACGGCATGCCCCGGCACACGTCCCTCAGGGCGATCCTGCCCCCTGCGGCGGGGCCGGGAACGGCAGGACGGCCACTGTTACGTTGTCGTGGCCCCCGCCGTCCAGGGCGTGGCCGACCAGCACCCGGGCGCTGTGCAGCGGCCGTACGGCGGCGTCGAGGGGGACGGCCTCGGCCATCTCCTCGGCCGTCTCGGCGTAGTTCCACAGCCCGTCCGTGCACACCAGGACCACACCCGGCCGGTCCGGCTTGAAGGAGGCGGTGTGCGGCTCGAGTTCGTAGGCGTCCGCGCCGAGCCAGCCGGTGATCGCGTGGGCGCGCTCGTCGGCGTACGCCTCCGCCTCGGTCATCAGGCCCGCGGCGACCATCTGCGCGGCCCACGAGTCGTCCTCGGTGAGCCGGGCCGGGGGCGCGGAGCGGTCCACCGGCACCCAGTAGACGCGGCTGTCGCCGACCCAGCCGACGACCAGCAGGCCGGAGGTGACCACCGCGCCGACGATCGTGCAGGCCGGCGCGTTCTGGTGCGGGGCGTGCTCGCGGGCCGTCGCGGGCTCCTCGGCGAGCGACTCGACCGCCTTCGCGGCGGCCACGATCGCCTCGTGCATGGCCTGCTGGGGATGCGTGCCGCGGGGGAGCGCGGCCAGCAGTGACCCGCCCGCCGCCCGCGAGGCGGCCAGTGAGGCGTCGTCGGGGCGGGTCGCGGAGGACACGCCGTCGCAGACGATCGCCACGGCCGCGGGCGAGCCGTCGGGCAGCGCGGTGTGGCCGACGGCGAAGGCGTCCTCGTTGCGGTGGTGACGCAGACCCCGGTCGCTGACCGCGGCGACCGGGCCCGACTCCTGCTCCATGTGGTCGCGTTCGCGCGGCTGGGCGTGCCCGCAGTTCTCGCAGTAACCGTCGCTGTCGACCCGCCCCGCCCGGCACGCCACGCACACCGCGGCGCCCTCGTCCGGGGCGGCGGCGTCCGCGGCCACCCGCGGGTCCGGCGCCTGCAGCGGGTACTCGTCGGGCTCCGCGGGCCGGTCGAGCCGCACACCGCAGGCCGGTGACGCGGGGGAGCCGCCGATCGGCGGCTGTGGCTCCGCCTGCTGCGGAGGCTGAACTGCCGGGTATGCCTGGGCCTGCGGCTGGGCTGCTGCCTGGGCTGGCGGCTGCGGCGCCGTTCGGCGCGAGGGCTGGGCGGCCCGATGCGCCTGGTCCTGGTCCTGAGTCTGCGGTTGCCGCGGAGGCTGCGGCTCGGCCGCCGCCTGAGCCTGCGGCTCCGCCTGGCGCGAGGGCTGGGCTGCTGCCTGCTGCTGAGGCTGCGGTGCCGGTGCCGGTGCCGGTGCCGGTGCCGGTGGTGGGGGCAGCGGGGAGCCGCCCGCGTGCGTGTCCGGCGCGTGCGGACGGGGCGGGGCCTCGGAGGCGTCCGGGTGCGGGGCGTGGGGCCAGGCGGCGGCGTCGGCGCGCTCGCCGGGGCCGGCCGGGCGCGGTACCGATGCGCCGTTCATGGTGAGCGTCGGCGTGTCGCCCCCTCCCGCGGCGGCCGCGGACAACTCGCATCCGCACGCGCCGCAGAAACGGTCACCCGATTCCACCGGCTCCGCACAGCTCGGGCACTTCGGCAGGGCGGCCTGCTGGTGCATCTGGGACATCAACTACACCCACGTCCGGGGGCGGTAACGGTTGGCACGTTCCACCAGGTCGATCCTCTCCTCGCCGCCGGGCGCCAGCCGGGCCAGCGTGCGGTACGAACGCTCCAGGCCGAAGCGGAGTCCCCGCTCGTCCAGGTCGCTGCCGAGCAGCACCCGCCGGGCGGCCGGGTCGGCGGCCCGGCCCCCGGAGAGTATCCAGTCCAGGGCGCAGCCGAGGACTTCCGCCGACAGCCGTTCGCGCCGCGCCGGATCCAGAGCGTACGCCTGAAGTGCCTCGACCTGCCCGGCGGCGGCCGTCAGATCCTCCAGGAACGGCGTGTCGGACGCGGCCGCCGTCCGGTGCCGCAACCGCGCCCGTACGGCCGCCACCCGCGCCGCCGTGTAGTGGATGGAGGACTCCGGAACCGACTCCAGGGTCCGTACGGCCCCGCGCCGGTCACCGGTGGCCAGTTGGACGCGGGCCAGGCCGAACGCGGCGCTGACCTGGCTCGGGTCGGTGGACCACACCAGGCGGTAGTACTCGGCGGCGTTGTCGAGCTGGCCGAGCACCTCCGCGCACAGGGCGAGCGCCAGCTTCGGCGCGACCTCGCCGGGGAAGGCGTCGTAGATCGCGTCGAAGGCGAGGGCCGCCTCCTCGTGGTCGCCGGTGACCAGGGAGGCCACGCCCCGGTACCAGACGACCCGCCAGTCGTCCGGGTCCTCCTCCTCCAGAGCGCGCAGGATCCGCAGCGCGATGTCCGGCTCGCCGGTCTCCAGCCGGGCGCGGACCTGGCGCAGCCGCGTCTCGGCGGACTGCGTGGGCGCCGCCGCGAGCGCGTGGACCAGTTCGGCGGGCGCCGACGTCAACAGACCCGCCAGAAAACCCGCGTTCGGGTCGGTGGGGTCGACGTGGGGAACCGGCAGGGCGAGGGCGGCGGTCGTCGTGTCGACGGGCTGGACGAGACCCGGCGGGGCCGGCGTGTCCGGGCCGCCGTTGCCGTGCGCCGTGCCGGCGGGGAGCGCCGGCGCGGACCCGCGTGTGCGCGGCACCCGTGCCCCCAGCCGGGACACGTCCTCGTCCAGCCGGGGGAACAACTCCGTGTCCGTCACCCGCAGTTCCGGTCCGAACAGCGTCGACAGGGCCGGCCGCGCACGGCCGGTCTGCAGGGACACCACCTCCCGCAGTACGCCCGTCAGCTGCTCGGACATCTCCTGCGCGGAGGCGAACCGGCGGGCCGGGTCGGGGTCGGTGGCACGGACCAGCAGGCGGTAGAAGGACTCGTACCGGCGGAAGACCTCGATGTGGTCGGGATCGGGCAGACTGTCCGCGAAGACGTTCGTATAGCCCTGGAAGTCGAACGTGAGCACGGCGAGCGTACGGCCCACCGTGTACAGGTCGCTGGCCACCGACGGGCCGGCCTCGGCGACCTCCGGCGCCTGGTAGCCGACCGTGCCGTAGATGGCCGACTCGTCGTCGTCCATGCGGCGTACCGCGCCCATGTCGATCAGCTTGAGCTGGTCCTCGGTCTGGATCGCGTTGTCGACCTTGAAGTCGCAGTACAGCAGGTTGCGGCTGTGCAGGTGGCCGAGCGCCTCCAGGGCCTCGATGCCGTACGCGCACGCCTGCTCCACCGGCAGCGGGTCCCGTCTGCCGTCCGGGGTGCGGCGGGAGTTGGCGATCTCCTTCAGCGACTTGCCGCCGACGTACTCCATCACGATGTAGCCGTCGAGGGAGCCGGTGCGCTGGTCGAGGTGCTCCACGAAGTTGTAGATCCGCACGATGTTGGCGTGCTCGATCTCCGCGAGGAACCGCCGCTCGGAGATCGCCGCCTCCATCGCGTCCTGGTCGCCGGTGTCCAGCAGGCCCTTGAGCACCACCCACCGGTCGGACACCGCCCGGTCCACGGCGAGGTAGATCCAGCCCAGCCCGCCGTGCGCCAGACAGCCCGCGACCTCGTACTGGCCGTGGACGACGTCCCCGGCCCTCAGCTTGGGCACGAAGGAGTACGGGTGGCCGCACTTGGTGCAGAAACCCTCCGTACGGCCCGGCCGCTCACCCCGCGCGCGGCCCACCGGCGCCCCGCAGTCCGCCCGCGAGCAGAACCGCTTCCGCTCCGGCACCTCCGGGTTCTCGAGCACCATCGAGTGCGGGTCGGGCCGCGGCACCTGCGGCACCTGCACCAGCCCCGCGCCCAGCCGGCCGCGGCCGGAGGAGCCCGCCGTCGAGCCGGAGCCGCGCACCGACACCGAGCGGCCGGTGGACCTGCCCGACAGCGAGCGCGACAGCCGTCCCGACACCGAGCGGCGGGACCGCGAGGAACCGGTCGACTGCGACGACGTACGTGAACTGCGGGCGCTGCGCGCGCTGGAGGCCGAACCGCCGCTGCCCGCCGAACCCCGCGAGTCCCTGCCGCCGCCCGTGACTCCGGTGGGCGGTGAGCCCACCATGCCGGTCGCCGACACGACCGGCGCGAGACCGCAGGTGTCGCAGTACAGCTCGCCGCCGCCCATGTCCTCGTACGCGCCCCGGCACTCCGGCCGCTGACAGGTCTGCCCCGCCCGACTCATGGCTCCCCCCTACCGTCACCGTCCCGAGGCCCGCCCTGCTCCGGCACCCGCGCGCCGCCGAGCGCTTCGGCCGCCGCCTGCTGGTAGCGCAGCACGGCCTGCTCGGCCACCCGCAGGTCGCAGGGCGCGCTCCACAGCATGCGGCGCGCCGCGTCGTACCGCTCGACCAGCAGCGGGTCCTCCGCCAGGCCGTGCCGGGCCACCTTCGCCTTGTACGCGTCCAGCCGGCCGCGCAGCTCGGCGCGGACCGCCAGCGGAGCGGTGACCGCCGTCAGCGACTCGCGGGCGCGCAGCAGTTCGTCCTCCGCCTTCTGCTCCAGGGAGTCCAGCAGCGGCGACAGGCGGTGCCACAGGGCCTGTCTGCGGTACTCGGCGGCCGTCGCCAGCTGCTCCTGCAGCACGGTCGGCGGGCCGCTGACCACAGGCACCTCCGTCGCCGCGATCTTCGCCAGCACCTCGCCCCGCGCGGTGCGCGCCTCGGCGAGCGTGCGGTCCGCGCGCGAGAGCAGGTCCCGCAGCCTGATCAGCCGCTGCTCGGCGTCCTGCCGCACCCCGAGCACGGCGTCGATCTCCCGGCGCACCTCCTCCAGCGCCCGCGCCTCACGGTCGTACACCGTGGTGTCCGGCCGGCCGCCGCCCGGCGCCGAACTGCCCTGTGCCGGAATCCAGAAGGCCAGCGGGTCGGAGATCACCTCCTCGCGCAGCCTGGTCAGCGTGCGCGTGATGCGCTCCAGGTCGTCGCCCGCCGGGTGCTCGCCGGGGCGGACGCCGACCGAGTGCGCGAGCCGGCGGGTGCGCTGCAGCTCCGCGGCCAGTAAATCGATCCGCGCGGGCAGCGCCGACCACACCGCGTCGGCGGCGACCACCATGTCCAGGCCGGCCGCGTACAGCTCGTTCATCCGCTCCACCAGCGCGGCCAGGGAGAAGCTCTGGCTGAGCCTGCTCGGGCCGGACAGGGTCGGCGCGTTCGCGGTGGCCGTCGCCGAGCCCGCGACCGTGACCGCCTCGCCGCGCAGCAGTTCCGTCAGCTCCACCAGGTCCTCGCGGCTGGACCAGCGGCGGCGGGCGCGGATCCCACGGGCGGTGCGCAGCGCGCCGCTGTAGGCGTCGAAGTACGTCCACAGCAGCGTGATCGACGCCTCCGTCGCCGCCCAGCGCTCCTTGGTCACGCCGGTCAGATCGGCGCCCTCCAGGAGTCTGCGGCCCGCGTGGTCCTGCAGGGCGAGGAGCGAGGTCTCGATGGCCTCGTGCTCCGAGCCGAGCCGCGCCAGCGCACGGTCCACCTCGTCCCGGTCCATCACCGGCCCGGCGGGGTCCGTGACGCCCATCGATCACCTCTCGCTGCGTTCGTGTTCCGTCTGTCACCGGTAGCTCGCCGTCGGCGGGGTCGCCGACGACGATTCCTTACCCAGCGTGGCGGACAGCCACTTGTCGTACGACGCCTTCCAGCCCCCGTCCTTGCGGTAGTTCTCCAGTATTCGGTTGACCTGACGCACCAGGTCGTCGGCGCCCAGCTTCATCGCCACACCGTAGAACTCCTTGGTGAAGCTCGTGCCCTTCAGTGCCACCGAGGGGTCCTGCGCGGCCTGGCTGGCGGCGAGCGCGCCGTCCGTCACCACCGCGTCCACCTCGCCGAGTTGCAGCCTCACCAGGCAGTCCAGCTGGTTGGGGACGGTGGTGGTGATGTCGGTGGAGGCGGGGAGCCTGCCGTTCTTCTTGTCGGCGGACAGGTGGTCGTAGGCCGTGGATCCCGTCGCCGAGCAGACCTTCCGGCCGTCCAGGGAGGTGTCGTACCCGGTGATCTTCGACGTCTTCGGGGCCAGGACCTGCTGACCGGTCAGGAAGTACGGCGCGGAGAACGCCACCTGCTTCAGGCGGTCGCACGTGATCGTCATGGTGCGCACCACCATGTCCACGCGGCCGCTTCTGATCGCGGGGATGCGCTCGTTGGTGGGGATGGCCTTGAACTGGACCTTGTTCTCGTCGCCGAGGATGTCCTTGGCGATGCGGTGCGCCAGGTCGATGTCGAAGCCCTCCAGCTCGCCGGTGGAGTTGTTCGGGTTGCGGTAGCCCCAGCGGTAGCTGTTCTGGTCGACGCCCACCGACAGGTACCCGCGCGATCTGATGGCGCTGAGGGCGGGGCCGTCCGCGCTCGACGGGGACAGGCTCTGGTCGTGGGCCTCGCTGTCCTTGCAGGTGTCCGCCTTGGCCTGGGTGCCGTGGGCCGTCCTCCGGCCGCTGGGGGCGGGGTCGTTCGTCGCGTGCGGCTGAGTGCGTGGCAGGAGCAGGACCAGCGTCAGCGCCAAGGCGCAGACGGCTGCCATCGCCCCCACGCCTCCCCAGCCCTTCAGACCGGCCCGCAGGCGTCGTGCTCGCATCGTCACGCCCCCTCTCACCGGTACTCCGACAGTCTGCGTCCGATGCCGAGCACCGCTCCGGCCGCGCCGAGGACCGCGAGCACCGCGGAGCCGACGGGCAGGCCGGTCATCGCGGTCAGGCCGGCGCGGGCGGCCTGCTTGAACTCGTTCGTCTCGTGGGTGAGCGCCGACGCCAGTGAGGTGTCGACGTTGTCGAAGCACTCGCCTGTCGACTGGTCCTCGGCCCTGGTGCCGATGACCCGGTCCCGTGCCTTCTGGTAGTCGCCGGAGTCGTTGGCCCGGCGGGCCAGTTCGTGCCGGGACTTCCAGACCTTCATCGACTCGTTCGCCACTTGTACGGGCTTGCGGCCCGAGGCGTCGTCGGCCAGGCGGTCGGCGCGGGCCAGGGTCTTCGCCAGCCTGTCGATCTCCTGGTCGTACGCCCAGTCGTAGGCGTCCATGACCGTGCCGTCCTTCAGCGTCCTGGTCTCCGCGCCGCGGCTGACGAGGGTCAGGTTCTCGTCGCTGCGGGCCTTGAGGGAGGCGATACGGGCGTCGTGCAGCACGCTCAGCGAGCGCACGCCGTGGGTGTGGGAGCCGTTCAGGCCCGCGCGCGCGACGCTGTGGCCGATCACCAGCCACAGCAGGACGACGGTGGTGGCGGCGGTGGCGGCCACCAGGCCGTGGTTCAGCACCCGGTTCGTACGCAGGTAGTTGCGCCGCTGGACCCAGGCGAGGGCCGCGAGGGCGACGGCGCCGAGGGCGATCGCGGCCCATGGGTACGGGGTCGCGTCCGCGTAGTCGGCGCTCAGCCGCTGGTTCTCCTTCTGGTACAGGTCCTCGGCCGCCGGGAGCATCTCGTTCTGCATCGTGTCGTTGGCGGTGCGCAGGTAGGCGCCGCCGACCGGGAAGCCCTGGCGGTTGTTGGCGCGGGCGGCCTCCACCAGGCCCTTGTAGCGGGGCAGGAGCTCGTTGAGCTCGGTGATGGTGGCGGCGGAGGGGGAGCCGGGGGCGGAGTTGGCGGCGGCGGTGACGAGTTTGGCGGCGGCCGTGCGGATGTCGGACTCGTAGCGCTCGCGGGTGGCCGTCGTCTCCTGCAGGCCGGCCAGGTAGCCGCTGGTGGCCATGGTGTTGGCGTCGGCGAGGGAGCGGTAGATGTCCGCGGCGTCGGAGCTGAGGGGCTGGCTGCGGTGGAGGACGTCGTCGGCGGCCGTGGCGCGGTTGGTGGTCTGCAGGGCGGTGACGGCGCCGAAGGCCACGACGAGGAGGGCCACGACGGCGCCGATGATGCGGAGGCGGCCGGGCTCCGTGGTGGCGGCGTGGCGGAGGCGCTCCGCGCCTTCTGCCAGGGCGGTGCGGCGTGGGGGCGTGGGTTGAGGTGGGACCGCGGGCAAGGTGGAGGCGGGCAGGCCCGGAGCCGGTGGTGCCGTGCTTGTCGGCGGGTGTGTCACTGTGACCTCCCCCATGGTCATCCGTCACCGCAAGTATCGCTGCCGCAGCGGAGATGCTTCGCACCACCCCTTGCCCATGAATACGTCGGGGGAATCGGTTCGGTTCCCCCGGGCTGGTGTTGCGCGTTCGGCCGGCGGGTCGGGGCCGTGGCCTCCGGCGGTGGTGCCGGTGCGCCTACGGGTGCGTTGGGGGTGCGTCCAGCCCGCCGCGCACGGGCGTACTGCTGTGGGCTTCCACGGTTGAACTGGGCGGAGACGAAGTATGCGGCGAGCTGCGGACGCACCCCCACGGCCCGCTTCCGCCGTCGTGCGGCCGCGGGTTGTGGGGGTGCGGATCGTCGTGCTCAGCGCAGCGCGGCCGAGCCGGGACGGGTGAGAACCACCTCCAGGCGGCCCGTTCGCCATGCGCACAGCAGCCATGCCGCGGGGAGTTGGAGCGTGAGCATGGCGAAGGCCGCCATGACGAACGCCGAGTCGGCCGGGGCCTCGTCGCCGGCGGTCCAGGACGAGCGGCCCGAGCAGAGCAGGAGTACCGCCAGGTGGATGGATCCGCCGACCAGGACCGCACGCCGGCGTGGCAGCGCGGGCAGCAGGCGTCGGGCCGGCGTCAAGGACGTTGCGGCGGCGGTCGGGAAGGCCGCGTTCCAAGGGTCCTTCAGCCAGAAGGAGACCCAGCCCCGAAGGTCGGCGGAGGCGGCATACCATGCCAGGTCGACAAGCGCCCCGGTCAGCCAGGACAGGAGTACGACGGTGAGCGCGTAGGAGATGGCGCTGCGCCAGGTGACCGTCACGTCAACCGTTCCCCCGGCAGTCGCTCTGCTCGTGCGGTCGACGACAGGTGCGAGAGCTCGTCGTCACCAAGCCTGTTGGGGGTGATGGTCTTCACTGGTCGAAATGGGACCGCAGTGTTTCCTGTGCCCGTGCGGAGGCTCCCACGTGGTCCAGGCCCAGGAGGGCCGCGCCCAGGACCGGGCTCGCCGTGACCACTTGGGGCGTGGCTTTCGGGGCTCGGACGGTCAGGAGGTCGCGGATGGTGTCGTCCAGTTGGGGGTGGCGAGCGGCCAGGACGCTGCCGCCCAGGAGGACCGGGGTTTCCTCGTCGAGGAGGTCCAGGCGGGTCAGGGCCACGGTGGCCATGGTCACCACCTCGTCCGCCAGGCGGTCGATGATCGTGCGGGCGATCGGGTCGCCGTCCGCGGCCGTGCGGAACAGGACCGGGGCCAGTTCGTGGCGGCGGTGGTGGTCGATGCGGTTCAGGTGGAGGGCCTCGATGAGGGCGTACATGGAGGTCAGGCCGAAGTGGGCGGGGAGGGTGCGGGCCAGGGCGGTGGCCTCGCCGCGGCCGTCCTCCGCCCGGGCCGCGTACCACAGGGCCTCCTCCGCCAGGCCCCAGCCGCCGCCCCAGTCGCCGGAGACGCGGCCGAGCGCGGGGAAGCGGGCCGTGCGGCCGTCCGGGCGCATGCCGACGCAGTTGATGCCGGCGCCGCAGACGACGGCGACACCGCGGGGTTCGGCCACGCCCGCGCGCAGGATCGCGAACGTGTCGTTGCGGACCTCCACCGTCGTGCCCCACGCGCGTGCGTGCAGGGCGGTCGCCAGCTGTTGCTCCTCGATGGGCAGGTCTGCGTTGGCCAGGCAGGCCGAGACGTGGTCGGCGGAGGTGACTCCCGCTGCCGCGTAGGCCCGGCTGATCGTTTCTGCCAGGGCGTCCACCGCCGTTTTCACACCCACGGCCGGCGGCCGGAATCCGCCGCCGCGGGCCGTGGCGAGGACGTTTCCGTCGGCCGCCACGACCGCTACGTCGGTCTTGCTGTTGCCCGCGTCGATGGCGAGGACGCTTGCGGTCAGGCCCACGCGAGGTGCTCCCGGTTGTGCGCGATCAGTTGGTCGGTGAGGGTTTCGGCGTACTCGTACTGGCCGATGAGGGGGTGGGAGAGCAGGGCGCGGAAGACGCGGTCCCGGCCACCGTGCAGGGCCGCCTGAAGGGCCAGGTCCTCGTAGGCCGTCACGTTCGCCGTCAGGCCTGCGTAGAGGGGGTCAACGGGGTTGATGGGAAGGGGGATCGCGCCCTTGGGACCCACTGCTGCCTGTACCTCGATCACCGCGTCGTCGGGGAGGAAGGGGAACGTGCCGTTGTTGTGTGTGTTCACCACCTGGTACGGGCTTCCTCCTCCGCCCAGGAGCGCTGCGGCGAGGTCCACCGCCGCCTCCGAGTAGTAGGCGCCGCCGCGCTTGGCGAGGAGGGCCGGCTTCTCGTCGAGGGCCGGATCGCCGTACATCGTCAGCAACTCGCTTTCCATTGCCGCCACTTCGGCTGCTCGGGAGGGTTTTGTGCGCATTTCCTCCACTACTTTGTCGTGCGTGTAGTAGTAGCGCAGGTAGTAGGAGGGGACCACGCCCAGGCGGTCCAGGAGGGGGCGGGGGAGGCGGAGGTCGTCGGCGATCGTGTCGCCGTGGTCGGTCAGGAGTTCGGGGAGTACGTCCTCGCCTTCCGGGCCGCCCAGGCGTACCCCCGTCTCCCAGGTGAGGTGGTTCAGGCCCACATGGTCCAGGTGGATCTCGGTGGGGGCTACGCCCAGCACGGCGGCGAACTTGCGCTGGAAGCCGATCGCCACATTGCACAGGCCGACCGCCTTGTGGCCCGCTTGGAGCAGGGCGCGGGTGACGATGCCGACCGGATTGGTGAAGTCGATGATCCAGGCGTCGGGGTTGGCGCGGCGTACGCGGTCGGCGATGTCCAGGACCACCGGGACCGTGCGCAGCGCCTTGGCCAGGCCGCCGGCGCCCGTCGTTTCCTGGCCGACGCAGCCGCAGTCGAGGGGCCAGGTCTCGTCCTGCTGGCGGGCCGCCTGGCCGCCGACACGCAGTTGGAGCAGGACCGCGTCCGCGCCGTCGACGGCCCTGTCCAGGTCGGAGGTGGTGACGATACGGCCGTTGTGGGCCTGACGGGTGAAGATGCGGCGGGCCAGGCCGCCGACCAGTTCCAGGCGGTCCGTCGCCGGGTCGACGAGGACCAGTTCCTCGACGGGGAGGGTGTCCCTGAGGCGTGCGAAGCCGTCGATGAGTTCGGGGGTGTAGGTCGAGCCGCCGCCGACCACGGTGAGTTTCATGGATTCAACCCTTTACTCCGGTGAGCGTGACGCCCTCGACGAACGCCTTCTGGGCGAAGAAGAACACGAGGATCACGGGGGCCATGACCAGCACGGTGGCGGCCATGGTGAGGTTCCAGTCGGTGTGGTGGGCGCCCTTGAAGGACTCCAGGCCGTAGGACAGGGTCCACGCGCCCGGGTTCTCCGAGGCGTAGATCTGCGGGCCGAAGTAGTCGTTCCAGGCGTAGAAGAACTGGAAGAGGGCGACCGCCGCTATGCCCGGCTTGGCCATCGGGAGGACGACCCTGAGCAGGGTGCGCAGCTCTCCGCAGCCGTCCACCCTCGCCGCGTCCAGGTACTCGTTCGGGATGGTCATCAGGAACTGCCGCAGCAGGAAGACGGAGAACGCGTCGCCGAACGCCATCGGGATGATCAGCGGCCACAGCGTGCCGGACAGACCCAGCTGCTTCGCCCAGAACAGGTACATGGGGATGATGATCACCTGCGGGGGCAGCATCATCATCGAGATCACCAGCATGAGTGACAGGTTGCGGCCCCGGAAGCGGAACTTCGCGAGCGCGTACGCCACCGGGATGGAGGACGCGACCGTCAGGACGGTGCCGAGACCGGCGTAGATCAGCGTGTTCTTCCACCAGGTGAGGAAGCCCGGGGTGTCGAAGACCTTCTGATAGTTGCCCCACTCCCAGGTGTGCGGGACCAGGTCGCGGCTGAGCGCCTGGCTGTCGCTCATCAGCGAGGTGAGGAGGACGAAGACGAAGGGGAGCGTGAAGAAGAGGGCGGCCGCCACGCCGAGGGAGTGGACCGCGATCCACTCCAGGACCGCCCGGCGGCGGGCCGCGCGCTCGGCGGGGGAGACCGGCGCTCCCAGGCCGGCCGGCTTGTCAAGCACTTGGGTCATCGTCAGTCACCTGCCTGGATCAGACCGCCCCGGCGCCGCATCAGGAACGCGGTGAACAGCATCGACAGGGCGAACAGCACCAGCGCGACGACGCAGGCCGAGCCGTATTCGAAGCGCTGGAAGCCGAGGTTGTACACGAGCTGGGGGAGGGTGAGCGTGGACTTGTCCGGGTAGCCGGGCTCGAACTGGGTACCCGCGCCCTGGATCACTCCCGAGGCGACCTTTCCGGCGATCAGCGGCTGGGTGTAGTACTGCATCGTCTGGATCACCCCGGTGACCACCGCGAACATCACGATCGGGGAGATGTTCGGGAGGGTCACGTAGCGGAAGCGCTGCCAGGGCGAGGCGCCGTCCAGCTCCGCGGCCTCGTACTGCTCGGTGGGGACGTCGAGCAGCGCGGCCATGAAGATGACCATCAGGTCGCCGACGCCCCACAGGGCGAGCATCGTCAGGGCCGGCTTGGACCAGGTGGGGTCGCTGAACCAGCCGGGAGCCGGGATCCCGCTCTTCTCCAGGAGGGAGTTGACCGGACCCGTGCCGGGGTTGAGCAGGAAGGCGAAGGCCATGGTCGCCGCCACCGGCGGGGCCAGGTAGGGCAGGTAGAACAGGGTGCGGAAGACACCCGTGCCTGTCTTGATCCTGGTGATCAGCAGACCCACGCCGAGCCCGAAGACCACCCGCAGACCGACCGTCACCAGCACCAGCCACAGCGTGTTGCGCAGCGCCGGCCAGAACAGCGGGTAGTGCTGGAAGACGTACGTCCAGTTCTTCGCCCCGCTCCACCTCGGCGGCTGGAAGCCGTCGTAGCGCATGAACGAGAAGTAGACGGTGGAGATCAGCGGGTACGCGAAGAAGACCGCGAAGCCGATCAGCCACGGCGACATGAAGGCGAGGGTCTTCAGCGCCGAACGGCGGCGCTTGGACGCCAGGGTGACGGTAGCCATGCGCGCCTACTCCGCCTGCGCGATGTCCGTGTCGATCTGCTGGGCCGTCCTGGCCAGGCCCGTCTTGAGGTCCTTCGCCTTGCCGCTCTCGTAGTCGTAGCCGAACTGCTGGATCGTCACCAGGTACTGGCCGCCGTTGACGGAGGCGGGGGTCGTGGTCGAGTCCGGGCTGGCGGCGATGTCCAGGAACGTCTTGAAGCGCGGGTCGTACTTCAGCTTCGGGGACTTCAGCGCGGCCAGCGTGGAGGGCACGTTGTGGATGTCGTTGGCGAAGCCGACCACCGCGTCGGTGTCGGTGGTCATGTACTTCACCAGCTCCCAGGCCGCGTTCTGCTTCTTGCCGGTGGCGGCGATGCCGGCGACGGTGCCGGTGATGTAGCCCTTGCCGTACTGGTCGGCCTGGTCGTCGGGGACGGGCAGCGGGGCCACGCCGATCTCGAACTTCGGCTCGGCCTCCTCGGCCATTCCCAGGCGCCACTCGCCGTCGAGCTGCATGGCCACCTGGCCGGTGTGGAAGGGGTGCTTGGGGCCCCACTCGTCGCCGAGCGTGGCGCGGTACTTCTCCAGCTTCCGGTAGCCGCCGAGCTCGTCGACGAGCCGCTTCTGCAGAGTGAAGCCCTTTTCGAAGGCGGGGTCCTTGACGAGGTTCGACTTGCCGCTGGAGTCGAAGTACGTCGGCGAGAACTGCGCGAAGTAGTGCTCGGTCGTCGTCTCCCAGCCGTGGTAGTTCGGCATGAAGCCGAGCTGCTGGTAGCCGTCGCCCCGGGTGATCGTCAGCTTCTTGGCGGCGGCCTCGAACTCCGACCAGGTCTTCGGAGGGTTCTTGATGCCCGCCTTCGCGAACGCGTCCTTGTTGTAGTAGAGGCCGTACGCGTCGCCCAGCAGCGGCACCGTGCAGCGGTTGCCGTCGAACTGGGTGTACTCGTTCATCGCCTTCGGGAACGTCTTCTCCGGGTCGATGTCCGACTTCTCGAAGAAGGGGCCCAGATCGACCAGCGCGCCGGAGGAGCAGAACTTGCCGACGTTGTTGGTGGTGAAGGAGGAGATCACGTCGGGCGCCTTGTCGCCGCCGGCGCGCAGCGCCTGGTTGATCTTGTCGTCGGTCATGTTGCCGACGACGTTGACGTGGATGTTGGGGTGCGCCTTCTCGAAGCCGGCGATCAGCGACTTTACGGCCTTGACCTCGCTCGGCGCGCTCCAGGCGTGCCAGAAGTTGAGGGTCGTGTCCTTCGACGCGTCGTCGTTCGCGCCGGAGTTCGACTGGCCGGTGCAGGCGGTGGCCAGCAGCGCTATGGAGGCCGAGGCGGCGAGGGCGAGGGCCGCTTTCCGGGACACTTCGGGCATGGCTGGATCTCCCTGGGACGGGCGGGGCGGTGAGAGGGGGTTGCGGGGGCGGGTACGACGGTCGGACGCTCAGCGCGAGGTGTCGAACACCTCGTCGCGGGTGGTGGCGAGCGCGCTCTCCAACGCGCCGCGCAACACGGGATGTTCGCGGACGTCGCCGACGACCAGGCGCGGCCGGGAGGCGGCCAGCTCCTCCAGTTCGGCCTGGACCAGGGCGCGGAGCACCTCGCCGCCGGCGGTGAGCGAGGTGCCGCTGAGGACGACGAGTTCGGGGTCGAGGACGGAGACGAGCGAGGCGAGCCCGGTCGCGAGCCGGGTCGCGTACGTCGTCAGGAACGTGCGGTGGGGGCCGGTGGCGTGGTCGGCGGCGCGGGCGACGAGTTCGGCGGCGGCCTCGGCGTACGGTCCCGTGGGCAGGTCCTCGACGCCGAGCTCCCGGGCCAGCTTCGGCAGCGCCTGCGATCCGGCCAGCTCCTGGTAGCCGCCGCTGTTGGCCCGGGTCACCTTGCGGACCAGGGGAGTGCCGGGCACCGGCAGGAAGCCGACCTCGCCGGCGCCGCCGGTCCAGCCGCGGTGCAGCCGGCCGCCGAGGACCAGGGCGGCGCCGAGGCCCTCCTGGTTCCACAGCAGTACGAAGTCCTGGTGGCCTCGGGCCGCGCCGAGCCGCTGTTCGGCCATGGCGACGAGGTTGACGTCGTTCTCGTACTCCACCGGCATCGGCAGGGCGGCGGCGAGTTCGTCGAGCAGGGTGGGGGAGTGCCAGCCGGGCAGGTGGGAGGCGTAGCGCAGACGGCCGGTGCCCGGGTCGAAGGCGCCGGGGGTGCCGATCACCAGCCGGTGGACGTCGTCGCAGGCCAGCCCCGCCGCCTTCACCGCGCCGCCGAGAGCGTCGGTGACCTGCCGTACGACGGGCGATGGGGGTCTCCCCTGCTCATGGGGGTCCCCCCCGCTCATGGGGGTCCCCCCCGCTCGAGCGAAGCCGAGAGCTTGGGGGAGAAGCCGAGAGCTTGGGGGAGAAGCCGAGAGCTTGGGGGAGGCCGGGCGCCGGCCGGGGGTGGGCAGCTCGTACTCGCCGACCGTGCGGCCGGCGATGTCGGCGACGGCGGCGCGGATGCGGTCGGGGGTGACGTCCAGCCCGGCGGCGTACGCGGCGGCCGGATTGACGGCGTACAGCTGGGCGCTGGGTCCCGGGCGTCCCTCGCTCGTCCCCGTGGCGAGGACCAGCCCGGCGGCCTCCAGACGGGCCAGCAGCTGGGAGGCGGTCGGCTTGGACAGACCGGTGAGCTTGCCGATCCGGGTGCGCGACAGCGGCCCGTGCTCCAGCAGCAGGTCGAGGGCGGCACGGTCGTTCATGGCGCGCAGGACGCGCGGGGTGCCCGGCGTACCGGCGGTTCCTGCCATGCGTCTCGACACCTGCCCTTCGGCTGCCCGGTCCCTCATTGTTAGGAAGGTTTCCTATCGGGTGGGAGGAACGTAGTCCCGGCGCGAACCGGACGTCAAGAGACGACGCCCCCGAGGCAACGGAGTCGTTACCTGCGGGGGCGGGTGTGCGGGTCGGGGCCTGGTTCAGTCCTCGAGGAACGGGGCTGTGTCCAGCGTGGGGTACGGGGCCGGGAGGGGGAGCGGCTCGCCGAGGTCGGCCTTGGTCTCGTCGTCGTAGTACGCCCTGGTGGGGTCGTCGCCGGGGAGGACGGGGGTGGTGTAGCAGTGCGCTGCCCTGGTGTCGCGGTTGACCAGGACGTAGACGGGGATGCCGGCGGCGGCGTAGGTGCGGAGCTTGGGACCGGTGTCCGTCTCATGATTGGTCGAGGTGACTTCGCCGATCAGGGCGATCATGTCGAGGGGGTACCAACCCTTGTGGGTCTTGCGATACGACTCGTCGAACTCGGTCGGCTCACGGTGCAGGACGTAGAAGTCGGGAACGACCAAGGTCTTCGTGCCACCGCTCTGATGCGCGGCACGGAAGCCCATGCCCGTGCCGGCGAGCTCGAACCCGGCGACGTGGAGCTGAACCATGAGCCTGACGGCGCGCTTGCTGTGGTTGTAGTCCGGTTGCGGTGGCGCGATGGCCGTCCCCTCGACGTACTCGGGTCGAATCGGCGCCACGGACGCCTTCTCGATCGCGATCAACAGATCGATGGGGTCCTGCTGCGTCATGACCGGCTCCATGATGGGTGCGGCGCTCATCGCTGGATCTCCTTGTCGCGCTGGTGTCAGGCTACGCCCACGCAGGGTGCCCCGGCGGAAACATGGCGTACGGTGCTCACCCGCTGCGCCACGATGCGCACACATTCACTCGAACGAGTGTGCTGAACCGTTCCGTCCCCCCTGCGCACGCGAAAGGCGGCGCCCGGGCTTCCCGGACGCCGCCCTTGCCGTATGCCTGAAGAGCTACTTCGCCATCGACTGCGGCGGTATCGGCGAGGCGGCCAGTGACTGCGGGGAGCTGGTGCTGGCGAAGGCCGAGGGGGCCGCCATGCCGGCCGTGGGGTCGGAGGCCGGGGTCTCCTCCGCCGGGGCGGTCGCGCCGCCGACGATGGGGATGTCGGCCGCGTCGAAGGCGCGCTTGATGCGCCAGCGCAGCTCGCGCTCCACGGTCACCGACTTGCCCGGCATGGTCTTGGCCGAAACGCGGACGACCATCGAGTCGATCAGCACGCTGTCCAGGCCGAGCACCTCGATCGGGCTCCACAGGAGCTCGTTCCAGGGCTCCTCCTTGCTCATCCTCTCGGCGACCTCGTCGAGGGTGGCCTTCACCCTGTCCAGGTCCTCGTCCGCCTTGACGGTGACGTCGACGCCAGCCGTCGCCCAGCCCTGGGAGAGGTTGCCGATGCGCTTGACCTCGCCGTTGCGGACGTACCAGATCTCGCCGTTGGCGCCGCGCAGTTTCGTCACGCGCAGGCCGACCTCGATCACCTCGCCGGAGGCCACGCCCGCGTCGATCGTGTCGCCGACGCCGTACTGGTCCTCCAGGATCATGAACACGCCGGAGAGGAAGTCGGTGACCAGGTTGCGGGCGCCGAAACCGATCGCCACACCGGCCACACCGGCCGAGGCCAGCAGCGGGGCCAGGTTGATCTCGAAGGTGGCCAGCACCATCAGGGCCGCCGTGCCCATGATCAGGAAGCTCGCCACCGAGCGCAGCACCGAGCCGATCGCCTGGGAGCGCTGCCGGCGGCGCTCGGCGTTGACCAGCAGCCCGCCCAGCGCGGTGCCGTCCACCGCCTGGACCGTACGGCTCATACGGTCGATGAGCTTGGTGATCGCCCGCCGGACCACGCTTCTCAGCACCGCCGCGATCACCAGGATCAGCAGGACCCTCAGGCCGATCGCCAGCCACGTGGACCAGTTCTGCTCGACCCAGCTGGCGGCGTTCGTCGCGCTCTCATGGGCGTCCTGGAGCGTGGGGACCGTCAGGGCCGGTGTCTCGGACGGCGACGGCGACGGACCGGCGGCCAGCAGGACGGCGGACAAGGACACGGCAGGTACCTCCAGGTGCATCCGCCCTCCGGCACAGGGGTCAATATCGTCTGGGTCACGAAGAGGTCACCGGACGGGCAGAACCACCACACTAACGGGGCACGGTGTGTGGATCGGTGCGAAGTTCCGAGGAGGGCCGGCGAGGGGAGGGTGCCCACCGGCCTCTGATCAGGCCGTGTGAAGGGACCGCGGTCCTGGGGATGAACCCGGTGTGGTCGAAAACACTTCCAGCCCGTTACCGGGACATGGTGGCGCGTTCACCAGGCATGAGGGGAAACTGGCTCAAGGCAGCCCCGGCGCGAGCCACGCGCCGCCGGCGTACAAGGAGGCATCCGTGCCGCATGTCCTGGTCCTCAACGCGTCGTACGAGCCCCTCGGCGTCGTACCGCTCCGCCGCGCGCTCGTGCTCGTCCTCGAGAACAAGGCAGTCTGCCTCGAGGAGTCCGGCGCCTATCTGCACAGTGCAACCGTCACCGTCCCCGCACCCAGCGTGGTCCGGCTCAAGCGTTTCGTGCGGGTTCCCTACCGGGGGCCCGTTCCTCTGACCAGGCGAGCGCTCTTCGCCCGCGACGGGGGCCGGTGCATGTACTGCGGTGGCATCGCAACCAGCGTCGACCACGTCATCCCGCGCTCGCGCGGGGGCAAGCACGTCTGGGACAACGTGGTGGCCTCCTGCCGCCGCTGCAACCACGTCAAGGCCGACCGCCACCTGGTCGAGCTCGGCTGGCGCCTGCGCCACAAGCCGGCCCCGCCCACGGGCCTGGCCTGGCGCATCATCGGCACCGGCCATAGGGACCCGCGCTGGCTGCCCTACTTGCAGCCGTACGGCGCGGACGACGCCCTGGCCCGGATCGACGGCATCTCCGCCTGACGATTCCGGGCCTTCGCATGGGCCGACGGGCGTGACGCCCGATCCGCGTCCTGTACGTGTACGCAGGCAGGCGTCACGCTCGGCCTCAGCCGAACCAGCTCACCTGGACCACGACGATCCTCTCGCCGCGCACATCGGTCAGGCGGGTGAGCAGAGCAGCCCACGCGTCTCGGTGCGGACGCCGGGGCCGAGGCCGGTATGGGCGGCGCCCTCCAGAAAGACCATGGATTCCCGTACGGCGATTTCATCGGCCGGCCGCTCCGTCTCGGCGCGAGCTGCTTTCGGGAGTCCGTCCAGCAGATCGTCCTGGAACGGCTCCCAGTGCCGGTCAGCCGCCGGCGACGATCGTCAGCCCGCGCCCGAACTGCTCCTCGTCGGTCGCGTCCCGCGGGCACGGCAGCCGCTCGCCGCGGGGGTCGTCGACCTCGACGCGGAGGGTGGTGGCGGTGACGGCCAGTCGTACGCGGATGAGCCGGTCCCGCAGGCTCCCGTGCAGCAGGGCGTTGGTCATCAGCTCGGAGGCGACGAGGGCGACGTCTCCGGCGAGGTGCGGATATCCCCACTCGGTGACCAGGCGTGCGGCGCGACGGCGGGCGAGGGCGACGCTGCGGGGGACGGGGGTGCAGTCGAGCTTGTCCTCGTGGAGGATGGTGCCGCCCGCATCCGCAACTGGCAGTCCTCACTGGTGCCAGGGCTGTTCAGGATCCCTGAGTACACGCGGGTTCCGGCGGTCGCCGAGGGAAGTTGGGAGGACCCCGACGAGATCGAGCGCTGGGTCGGGGTCAAGCAGAAGCGCCAGGAGCGACTGCTGGGCGAACGCCCTCTCCAGCTTCACGCGGTGATCTGGGAGGCCGCACTACGACAGAAGGTCGGCGGTCCCGACGCCATGCGTGCTCAGCTCGAACGCCTGCTGGAACTCGAGGAGTTGCCGAACGTACGCCTGCAAGTGCTCCCGTTCCGAGCCGGCGCACATCCCTGCATCACGGGTCCGTTCAGCATCATCTCCTTCACGGAGGGCGATGCCCTTGACGTGGTCCAGAGTGACACCAACAGGGGCATGGCCCGGGTGGAGAACGACGTTGAGAGCAAAACATACGGTGTGTTGTTCGACCGCACGTCCCGCCTCGGCCTGGCTCCGTGTGACTCCATCGCTCTCGTCCACGACGTGCGCAAGGAAGTGTGAACGTGTCCGAGTTCGCCTTCGAAAGATCCAGCTACAACACGGTGGACGGCGAATGCGTCGAGGTCGCCCGCGACGTCCCCCACACGATGGCCCTCCGCGACTCCAAGACCCCCGACGGCCCGATACTCCGCCTCACCCCGGAAGCCTGGACGGAGTTCACGGCGTCGTCGAAGTGACGCGAGGCGCTGGGGCAGGTCGCCTTGCGCAACCGGCCCCAGTTGAACCGCCCTCTCAGGTCTTGTTCAAGTTCTGCGTGCTGCTGGACGCTCACCGCGACGAGCTCGCCGAGCTGATCACGCAGGATGTCGGGCGGACCTCACAGTCACTTGACCGGAGCCGCGGGTCACGGTCGCCCGGGCTTCGTGCCTCAGCCGCCGGTCGGAGCCGGAAAGGCCGACAGGCCGATGGCGTGAGCCCGCGCGGCTGCCTACCGTAGGAAGTGGTCGTGGCACCTATGGGGGCAGGAGGGCCGACCCATGGCTGTAGAGCTCAACCACACGATCGTCGCCGCACACGACAAAGAGCGGTCCGCGCGGTTCCTCGCGGAGCTGCTGGGGCTCGAGGTGGCACCGCCGTTCGGCCCGTTCACCCCGGTGCAGGTTGCGAACGGCGTGACGATGGACTACATGGAGACCACCGAGCCGATACACCAGCAGCACTACGCGTTCCTGGTCTCCGAGGACGACTTCGACGCGATCTTCGCCCGTATCCGGACCGCGGGCCTGCCGTACTGGGCGGACCCGCACCACCGGCACCCCGGCGAGATCAACCACAACGACGGGGGCCGAGGGGCGTACTTCGACGATCCGGACGGTCACAACATGGAAATCCTGACGAGGCCGTACGGGAGCGGCGGGGACTGAGCCGGCGGCTGCTCCGGTCCCGAGGTTCCCTCGGCCCCCGGGACCGGTCGTTCACACGTACCGCAGCTCCGCCGGGCGCACCGAGCGCCGTAGCAGCGGCAGCGAGGCGGCTGTGGCCAGCAGGCAGGTGGCGTACACGCCGGCCGGGACCAGGAGGGCCGTGTACGGCACGGTCCCGGCGACGAGGTGTCCGTACCAGACGCCGATCGCCAGGCCGCCCGTGCCTGCCACGAGGACGGCCGGGGCCAGTGGCAGGGCGGTCTCCAGCAGCAGGGCCCGGGCGAGCACCCGTTGCGGTACTCCGGCGGCCACCTGCGCGGCCAGACCCCGGCGGCGAGTGGCGACGGACTCGGCGGTGCCGACGGCGAGCGCCGTGAGGACGATCGCGAGGGCGAGGACGATGGCCGCGGCCGTGAGGTTCAGGCCTGTCGTGTAGAAGGAGGCGTCCGCGGCGAAACCGTGCGTGTCGTCCGCGGTTTCCAGTTCGGCGAGCAGCGCCTGCCGTACTCCCATGAACCCGGTCCCGACCACCGTCACCAGCAGCACCGCCGCATGCGTACGGGCCGCCGCCCACGGGTCGTCCCGCAGCCGCTCCGCCGCGATCAGCACCGCGGGGGAGCCGGTCCGGGGCGCGAGCAGCCGACCGGTCAGCCGGGACAGGGCGCCCGTGAGCCACACCGCGCCCGCGCCGACGGCCAGCACCGCCGCACACACGATGAGCGGGCCGGTCCCGCTGTCTCTGTGGGAGGCGCCCGTGGAAGCACCGGTCACAGCCCCCAGCGCGGCCACGCCCACGATCAGCAGCCCGCCCACGAACAGCAGGCCCGGACCCCGCCCCGACCTCGCGCGGGTCCGCCGCACCCACCCCAGTGGCGACGCCACCACCCGGCGCAGCGCCAGCACCCCGGCCGCCGTGCCCAGCACCGGCACGCACACCGCGACCAGCGCGATCCCCGCCCAGGCCGACGCGGTCGGCTGCTCCCACACGGCCGTCAGCACCGCCGCCGACCCGGCGGTGGCGAGTACCGAGCCCAGCAGGCAGGCCAGCCCGGTCTCCAGCGCCGCGATCCGCCGCACCCGGCCCGGCTCCGCACCCGCCAGCCGCAGCACGGCCGTCCGCCGGTCGCGGTGCACCGCGCCGATCCGGGCGCACTGCCCGAGGAACCCGAGTACCGGGACCAACAGGAGCAGCAGCGTGACGATCACCCCGGAGCGCTCGCCGGGTCGGTCGAGCAGGCCGTTGCCGAAGGAGAAGGAGTACTGCCCGTGCACCGAAGCCAGGACGGCGGCCGCGAGGCCGAGCCCCGTCGCGCACATCGCTCCCGCCGCCGTGAGCGCGATCCGCCACCATTCCTGCCGGTCCGAGCCCCGTACGAGCAGCCAGGCCAGCCGCAGATCGGTCCTCACGCGGGCACCCCCAGCTCGACCGTCACGCCGTCCTGCAGCCGTACCTCGCGGTCGGCGTACGCCGCCATCTGGGCGTCGTGCGTGATCAGCAGCACCGCCGTGCCCGTCTCCCGGGCGGCCCCCACCAGGGCCGTCATCACCTGCTCGCTCGCCAGCGAGTCCAGCGCCCCCGTCGGCTCGTCCGCGAACACCACCCTCGGGCCGGTCACCAGCGCCCTTGCAAGCGCCACGCGTTGTGCCTGACCCCCGCTCAACTCCCCGGGTCTCAAGGCTCCCTGCTCCCGCACACCGAACCGCTCCAGCCACGCCCCCGCCCGCTCCTGGGCCGCCCCCCGCGCGGTCCCGGCCAGCATCAGCGGCAGCGCGACGTTGTCCACGGCCGTCAGCTCGGGGATCAGCTGCCCGAACTGGAACACCACGCCGAAGTCGGTCCGGCGCAGCTCGCTCAGGCGGTGCTCCGGCAGCGTGTCGACGCGCTCCCCGTCGTACGTCACCGAGCCCCCGTCCGGCCGGACGATGCCCGCCAGGCAGTGCAGCAGCGTGGACTTCCCGCTGCCGCTCGCGCCGGTCACGGCGACGATCTCGCCCTCGCCCAACTCGACGCCGGCCCCGCGCAGCGCCGGCGTCCTGCCATGGGACTTGACGAGGTCTCGGGCCACCAGAAGGGGCGCCGGACGGTTGCTCATGATCGGTCGACCTCCACGGTCTGAGCGGTCAAAGTGGTGAGCCGGGCCTGCGTGGTGGTCATCCAGCGCAGGTCGGCGTCGAGGTGGTTGAGGGCGTAGTCCGCCGAGAGCACGGTCGCCAGATCGGCGCCCGGGGCGGTCTTGAGCGCCGTCAGCTCCCGCATCCGCTCCATGTGCGCGGCGCGCTGTGCGAGCAGGTGGGCGGCCGGGTCGCCACCGGTGAGGATCGCGACGACGACCTTGGCGAAGATCTCGTTCGTCACGAAGGGCGCGGGAGACGTGACCTGCCCGGCCCACGTGGCCACCTCCCGGGAACCCTCCGCGGTGAGGCGGTACAGCGTCCGCTCCGGCCCGCCGTCGGAGTCGGTGCCCTCCACCTCCGCCAGGCCGTCCCGGACCAGCCGCTGCAGGGTCGTGTAGACCTGCCCGTAGGCCAGCGGACGGGCCTGCGGGAAGTGCTCGTCGTGGCGCCGCTTGAGGTCGTAGCCGTGGCTCGGCCCTCCGGCGAGCAGGCCCAGCAGGATGTGACGGGTGCTCATGGCGCCTCAGTATGTACTACGTACATGTACTGAGTGAATAGTGATCAGTGAAAAACTCCGGAGCGTGCGATACGGCGGGCTCAGTCCGCCACCGCGTACGCCTCCACCGACCACAGTGAATAGCCGTACTGGGTGGCCCGCTTGTCGCCCTGTACGCGGACGAACCGCACGTCGCGTTCGTCCATGCGGACGGTTTCCTGGCCGCCCCGGCTGTCCTTCACCGCGCCGGCCGTGCGCCAGCGGCGGCCGTCCGGGGAGACCTGGACGCGGTAGGCGGAGGGGTGGGCCTCCTGCCAGTGGAGGGCGACCTTGCCCAGGCGTACCGGCTCGGGGAGTTCCACCTGCCACCAGGCGCCGTCGTCGACAGGGGACGACCAGCGCGTGGACGGGTTGCCGTCGATCGCGGCGGAGGCCGGGAAGTCGGGGGTCTCGTCGCCGGAGGAGCCTGCCGTGCCGGTGCGGGCCAGGTCGGGGCCGGCGGTGCGCGGGAAGGTGCGGACCGTGAGGGTGCGGGTCTCCCCGGCGAAGGCGATGCGGATGCCGTACGGGCGGGAGGGTGCCGTCGGAGGGACGGTCACCTCGACGGGGACGTCCACCGTCGCGCCGCGGGGCACGGTCAGCTCCGTGGTGGGGACGCGCACCTTGATGCCCTCGGGGGCCTCCACGGTGACCCTGCCGCGGACATCGGCCGGGCGGTGGGAGGTCAGCCGGGCGGTCAGCCGCTCGGTGCCGTCGATCTCCGCGTCGGCCACAGCGCGCGGCAGCTCCAGGCCGGCGGCCGCGGTGTCGGCGAACCACGGGACCAGGTGGCGTACGCGGGAGGGGTCGGCGCCGGTCACGCGGACGGCGTCGACCCGGGTGCCGGCCGGCGGGGGAGTCGGCTGCACGAGGGCCGGCGGGCGTGTCCAGAGGCCCGGAGCCGGGGAGGCGGGCGGCCAGAGGGCCGGGGGGTGTGTCGCCCGGCCGGCCGGGGGCGAGGGCTGCCCGGTGTCGAGTTCCGTCGCCCCGCGCTCCGCCAGCGCTCCCACGCGGAGCCAGCCCTCTCCGGGGACGTGGACCTCCACGGCACCGGCGGTTCCGGGGTCGCTGAGGACCGTCACGGCGGTCAGGGCGCGGGCGCGCGGGAAACGGACCGTGCGGGTCAGCACCTCGTCCCGGTCCGCGGCCGGCTCGTGCGTCAGGCCCGCCCAGGTCGCGTACTCCTGCCGCGCACGGTCGAGGAAGGGGTCCAGTACGCCCTTGCCGACCGTCACGTCGGCGCGCTCGATCCCGGCGCGCAGCCGGTCCAGCGTCCGGTACGCCTCCCAGGCCCCCGTCGCGTCGCCCGTGCGCTGGGCGCGGAACATGTCGAGCGCCGCCGTGCCGGCCTCCCCGTAGCGGGCCAACTGAGCCGACCACGGGGCGACTTCGGTCGCCAGGGTGCCGCCGGACGCCAGCCGCCCAGGGGTCTCGCGCAGCACCGTGAAGGCGGCGCGCAGCCGCGCCTCGGCGGTCTCGTTCCTGGCCCGGTCCGTCGTCTTGCGGGCCTCCCACACGGCCGCGATGAGCGGGCGCAGATACGCCGACTCCGTGCCGCCCAGCACCGAGGACGCGTCGTTGCCGGCCAGGGCCGACAGTGCCTCGTGGCGCCGCGCGTCGCCCGCCGCGAGGTCGGCGATGGCCGCCCGCCAGGACTCCTCGGGGCGGTAGTCGCGGGGGTTCCATGCGTAGTCGGCCGCCGTGAACAGCGGGATGCGGGAGGCCTCCGCCTGCTCCATCGCGTTGGCGAGCAGGGCGGCGGAGCCGCTGGCGACGGCCGGTTCGCGGCCGGTGTAGGGGCCGAGGAAGATACGGTCCTCGGCGTAGTCGTTCACCGGGTAGTTGTCCATCGTGACCAGCGGACGCCCGAAGACCGCGCGGGCCTCGGCCAGTTCGCTCCCCGTGATGGTCCGCGGCACCACGCCCACCCCGGTCCAGGCCACCTGCACCGACTGGTCCAGCGCGGACGCCAGTGCCTGCCGGTAGGGCGTCGCGCCGTCCTCGTAGAACTCGGTCGGCATCAACGACAGCGGCGCCGCGTCGGGATGACGCTCCGCCAGGTGCCGGACCACCTCGTTCGCCACCCGCGCCTGCGCCCGCGCCGCCGCCTCCGGGCCGGAGCCGAAACGGTCCGGGTCCGCGCCGCAGTGCCACTCGCTGTAGCTGACGTCATGGAACTGCAGCTGGAACGCCCGGAAGCCGAGTGCCCACATCGCGTCCAGCTTCCGCGTCAGCGCCCGTACGTCGGCGTCCGAGGCGAAGCACAGCGACTGGCCCGGCGCCACCGCCCAGCCCAGTGTCACGTGGTTGCGGCGGGCCCGGTCCGCCAGCTCCCGGAATGCCGCCCGCTGCGCCGCCGGGTACGGCTCGCGCCAGCGCTCCTGGCGGTAGAGGTCGTCGCCGGGGGCGTACAGATACCGGTTCTGCTTGGTACGGCCCATGAAGTCGACCTGCGCGAGCCGCTGCTCCTGCGTCCACGCGGTGCCGTAGAAGCCCTCGGTGGTGCCGCGCACGGCGGTGCCCGGCCAGTCCCGGACGGTCACGCCGGGGATCGTTCCGTCGGGGCGCAGCAGCTGCCGCAGCGTCTGCACGGCGTGGAAGAGGCCGTCCTCGCCCGCGCCGGTGAGGGTCAGGGTGCCGTTGCCGGTGGTGAGGAGGTAGCCGCCGGAGGGCAGCGCGTGGCGCGGGTCGCTGTGCGCACGCTCGGTGCGCGCCCGCACCACCAGGGTGTCCGGCGGGGGCGGGTCCGAGGCGCTCAGGTCCGTGATCGTGCGGGCGCCGGCCCCGTGCAGCAGCGCGCGCAGCGCGTCCAGGGCGTACGGGTCCGTGTCCGCTTCGGTGACCAGGGCGACCCGGTCGGTGACCTTCACGGCGGTGCCGGTCGTACGGAGGGACTGCGGGCGCGGCCACACGGCGAGGCCGGAGGCGGCCGCGGCCGGCTGCTCCGGGTTCGTGGCCGGGGGGCCGGGGGCCGGGCCGGTGCCGGGGTCGGGGGCGGACGGCGCCGCTACGGCCGCGGGGCCGACCCCCAGGGTTCCGGCGACGACGGCGAACGCGAGTGCGGCCGCGCTCTTCCCGTGCCCGATACCGCGCCGAAGCCGCACGGCCCCTCCTCGTCGATCGGCCTTCGCGAGCGGTACCGAAGGCGGTGTCGAAGAGTCTCGACCACACCATCCCCGGGGGAAGGTGTCAACGAGAGTGGCCGTTGTGCCGCGATTGCCCGAACCTGGAGTCAGGCGAGTGTGACCAGGAGCACGTCGTTCGTTCCGGTACGTCTGCCCTCGCGAGCACTGGGTAGGGCTGCGGTAATCCGACCGCTGGACGCCCGTACCCGACGTACTCGACAAGGAGGCCCCCGTGGCCGCACCGGCACACCTTCTGCTCTCGGCCCTGTCCAAACACGTGGCGGAGCCGCCCGCACCCCACCTGCTGCCCGCCGACGATCCGCTGCCCGCCGGCGACCTGCTGTACGCCGACCGGCTGTCGGCCGACGACTCCGGCCTGTGCGCCTTCAGCGCCGAGAGCACCTGCGTCGAGGCCCCGCTGACGAGCGAGCCGCCGCTGCCCGACGCCGAACCGCTCACCAGCGAGCCGCCACTCGCCGAGGCCGCCCCTCTGACCAGCGAATCGGCCGCCGAGACGGCCGACCGGGACTCCGGCCCCGCGGAGTCGTAGATGACAGCGCCGCGGCCGGCCGAACCCCCAGGACCCCCAGACTCCCCCGGATCCCTCGGTGAGGAGCTGACCCGGCTCGCCGGGCTGCACGGCGTCGCCACCTCCTACAGCCCCTCCCCGGACCGTACGGTCACCGCCTCCGCCGCCGCGGTCGTCGCGGTCCTCGCCGCCCTCGACGTCGACGCGAGCACCCCCGAGGCCGCCCGCGCCGCGCTCACCGCCCGCGAACGGGAACTCGGCGAACGGCTGCTCCCGCCGACGGTGGTGCGCTGGGGCGACCCGGCCGCGGAAGGGGGCACCGGACTCCCCGGACTCCACGGCCTCCCGCCCGGCACCCGGCTGCGCATCGACACCGAGCAGGGCGAGACCCGTACCTCCGCCGACCGCCTCCCGCCGGGCGTCCACCGGCTGACCGCCACCGCCCCCGACGGCCGCACCGGGCAGGCGCACCTGATCGCCGCCCCGCCCCGGCTGCCCACCCCGTCGGGACGCTCGTACGGCCTGCTCGTCCAGCTCTACTCCCTCCTCTCCCGCCGCTCCTGGGGCATGGGCGACCTCGGCGACCTCGCCGAGCTGAGCGGCTGGGCGGGGCGGTCGCTGGGCGCCGGATTCGTGCAGGTCAACCCGCTGCACGCGGCCGTGCCCGGTCCGCCCGCCGACCCGTCCCCCTACCGCCCCTCCTCCCGCCGCTTCCCCGACCCCGTGCACCTGCGCGTCGAGGACGTCCCCGAGTTCGCGTACGTCGAGGACCGCGAACGGCTGCGGCCCCTGCTGGAGCGGGCGGGCCGGCTGCGCGCCGCCGTACTGGACGAGGGGGCGCTCATCGACCGGGACGCGGTGTGGGAGCTGAAGCGTCAGGCGCTGGAACTGGTGCGCCGGGTGCCGCTCGGGCCCGGCCGCCGCGCCGCCTACGCCGACTTCCTCGCCGCACAGGGCCAGGCCCTGGAGGACCACGCCACCTGGTACGCCCTCGCGGAGGTGCACGGCGCCGACTGGAGCCGCTGGCCCGAGGGGCTGCGGGACCCGCGCTCGGCCGAGACCGCCCGCGCCCGCACCGGGCTGACGGACCGCGTCGACTTCCACTCCTGGCTCGCCTGGCTCACCGACGACCGGCTCACTGCCGCCCAGCGCACCGCCCGCGAGGCCGGCATGCCGATCGGGATCGTGCACGACCTCGCCGTCGGCGTGCACCCCGGCGGGGCCGACGCCTGGGCCCAGCAGGACCACTTCGCGGCCGGCATGTCCGTCGGCGCCCCGCCGGACGCCTTCAACGCGCGCGGCCAGGACTGGGGCCTGCCGCCCTGGCGCCCCGACCGCCTCGCCGCCTCCGGGTACGCGCCCTTCCGCCGCCTGCTGCGCGCCCTGTTCCGCTACGCCGGCGCCCTGCGCATCGACCACGTCATGGGCCTGTTCCGGCTGTGGTGGGTACCGCGGGGCCGCCCGCCCACGGAAGGCGCGTACGTCCGCTACGACGCCGAGGCCATGCTCGCGACCCTGGTGCTGGAGGCCTCGCGGGCGGATTCCGTGGTGATCGGCGAGGACCTGGGGACGGTGGAGCCCGGGGTGCGCGAGGCCCTGGACCGGCGCGGGGTGCTCGGCACGTCGGTGCTGTGGTTCGAACGGGACTGGGACGGCGACGGCCGCCCGCTGCCCCCCGAGCGCTGGCGCGCCGACTGCCTGGCCACCGCCACCACCCACGACCTGCCGTCCACCGCCGCCCGCCTCACCGGCGAGCACGTCGAACTGCGCCACCGCCTCGGCCTGCTCACCCGCCCGCTGGAGGAGGAGCGCGCGGAGGCGGCCGAGGACATCCGCGAGTGGCTGGCGCTGCTGACGGAACTGGGCCTGCTGCGGGGCACCGGCGACGGCGTCCGCGCCTCCTCGGAGGAGGCCGGGATCCAGGCCGTCCACCGCTTCCTGCTGCGCACCCCCGCCCGCATGGTCGGCCTCTGGCTCCCGGACGCCGTCGGCGACCGGCGCCCGCAGAACCTGCCCGGCACCTGGGACCAGTACCCGAACTGGCGCCTGCCCGTCGCCGACGCCGAGGGCCGCCCGGTGACCCTGGAGCACCTCGCCGCCTCACCCCGGCTGCACGCGCTGACGGACGTGCTGCGGGCCGGAGTGGAGGGGGGCGGCTGACCGCCGGGGAAGCGCCCGCGGGTCTCATACGGCACCCCGGGCGCACACCCCGTTCGGGCGTTCGCTACGTTTGGCACCGTGGACAAGAAGAACGCCCTGCGCGCCGGCGCTCTGGCCGCCGGTACGACGCTGATGATGCTGCTCATGTCGTCCCCCGCGCTCGCGCTGACCCGCGACGACGGCGACGACCCCGGCCAGGGCCTGAGCGTCATCCAGACGCTGGGGCTCTACGTCGGTATCCCGATCGCCCTGTTCGTGATCATCGCGGGCCTGGTCATGGTCCTGGACAGGTCCCAGGACAGGCACCGGGTCACGAGCCGGAACGTGGACGTCAAGACCAAGGCCTGACCACACGCACACCGAGGGCGCCGACCCCGCCACACGTACGCGCACAGCCGTACGTGGGCGAGGTGGGCGCCTTGGGCGCGTTCCGGGGGAGTGGGTCGCTCACGGGTGCGGTGCGGTCGGGCGGCGCCGGCCCGTGGGCGCGAGCCGTTGCCGACGAGCGTCGGCCAACAGATGTTGGTACCAGGAGGTCCCCATGACCGGTACCACTGGAAACCGCACCCCCGGGTCCGGCACCGCTCCCGTCCTCGTCGTCGGCGCCGGCCCCACCGGACTGCTCCTGGCCGGCGACCTCGCCGCCGCCGGCGTCCCCGTCACCCTCGTCGAGAAGCGGCCGCACCGGATCAGCAACCTGTCCCGCGCCTTCGTCCTGCACGCCCGCACCCTCGAACAGCTCGACGCCCGCGACCTCGCCGACGGCCTGGAGGCCGTCGGCCGTCCCCTGGCCCAACTCCGGCTCTTCGGCGGGCTCGCCCTCGACCTCGGTGTCCTGCCCTCCCGCTTCAAGCACGTGCTCGTCCTGCCGCAGTACGAGGTGGAGGAGGCCCTGGAGCGGCGCGCCGCCAGGGCGGGTGTGGACTTCCGGTACGAGACCGAGGTGACCGGCCTGACCCAGGACGCGGACGGCGTGACGGTCCGGGTCCGCGCACCCGACGGCCGGCCGAAGGCGCTGCGCGCGGCGTACGTCGTCGGCGCGGACGGGATGCGCAGCCGCGTGCGCGGGGCGGTCGGGCTGCCGTTCCCGGGGCGCTCGGTGATCCGTTCCGTCCTCCTCGCGGACGTACGGCTCGCCGAGCCGCCGAAGACCCTGCTCACCGTCAACGCCGTCGGGGACGCCTTCGCCTTCCTCGCGCCCTTCGGCGACGGCTACTACCGCGTCATCGCCTGGCGTCGCGGCACCGACGTGCCCGATGACGCGCCCGTCGACCTCGACGAGGTGAAGGAGATCACCCGTATCGCCCTCGGCCGTGACCACGGCATGCACGACGCCCGCTGGACGTCCCGCTTCCACAGCGACGAGCGTCAGGCGCCCGCCTACCGCGTCGGCCGGGTCTTCCTCGCCGGTGACGCCGCCCATGTGCACAGCCCGGCCGGCGGTCAGGGCATGAACACCGGTCTGCAGGACGCGGCCAACCTGAGCTGGAAGCTCGCCCAGGTCGTCACCGGGCACGCGCCCGAGGCGCTCCTCGACACCTACCAGGCCGAGCGCCACCCCGTCGGCAGGTCCGTGCTGCGCAGCAGCGGCGGCATCATCCGGCTCGCCATGGCCCGCCGCCCCTGGACCCTGGCCCTGCGCGTCGTGCTCGTCACCGTCCTCGACCGGGTCGGCCCGGTCCGCCGCAGGGCCGCCGGGCAGGTCACCGGCATCGGCTACCGGTACACCGCTCCCCGGGGCGCCCACCGCCTGGTCGGCGCCCGTGTCCCGGACGTCGCCCTCGCCGGAGGCGGCCGGCTCTACGAGGCCCTGCGCGGCGGCCGGTTCGTGCTGATCGCCCCGCGGGCGCACCCGGTCGGTCAGGACCGGTCCGGCCGGCTGACCGCGAAGCGCTGGGCGAGCGGGCGCCGTACGGCCGTGCTGGTCCGTCCCGACGGCTACGTCGCCTGGGCCGCGGACACGGCCGACGAGGCCGCGATCGAGGCCGCGCTCGCCGCCCACGTGGGCTGAGCGGCCGGGCAGCCGTCACGCCTGCGTCCCCGGCGTTCCGGCCAGCAACTCCCGCAGCAGTTCGGCGAGTTGGCCGGCCCGCTCGGCGTCCAGGGCGGACAGCGCCTCCGTCTGTGCGGCGAGCCCCGCGCCGACCGCCTCGTCGATGAGGTGCAGCCCTTTGCCGGTCAGGGTCACCTGGAGGCCGCGGCGGTCGTGCGGGTCGGGGGCGCGGCGCAGCAGGCCCGCGCCTTCCAGCTTGTCCAGCCGGCCGGTCATCCCGCCCGTGGTGAGCATGAGCGCCCCTGAAAGCTGCCGGGGGGAGAGGGTGTAGGGCTCGCCGGAGCGGCGCAGGGTCGCGAGCACGTCGAACTCGCCGCGCGAGATCCCGTACGGGGCGTACGCCTTCTCCATCCGCTCGCCCATCGCCCGCGACAGCCGGAAGATCCGCCCGAAGACCTCCATCCCGGCGGTGTCCAGGTCGGGCCGTACGGCCGCCCACTGGTCGACGATCGCGTCGACGGCGTCCCCGCGCCGCTGCGGACGTGCGCTCATGCGTCGAGTATCCGCCGCCGTACACGCCGAGGGGCGCCCGGCCGGGCACCGGGCGCCCCCATTGCCGTACGGGCGCTACGGCCGAGTGGCCGCCGCGTCCGCCGCCTGGGCCTTCAGGGCGCGCTCGACGCCCGCCCGCGACTCCGAGACCAGTCGGCGCAGGGCGGCGTTCGGCTCGGCCGAGGCCAGCCACTCGTCGGTCTTGCGCAGGGTGTCCTCGGACACCTGGATCGCCGGGTAGAGGCCGACGGCGATCTGCTGGGCCATCTCGTACGAGCGGGAGTCCCAGATGTCCTTGACCACCTCGAAGTACCGGTCGGTGTACGGCGTGAGCAGCTCGCGCTGGTCGGTCTGGACGAAGCCCGCGATGACCGCCTCCTGGACGGCGTTCGGGAGCTTGTCGGAGTCGACGACCGACGCCCAGGCCTCCGCCTTGGCCTCCGGCGTCGGACGGGCCGCACGCGCGGTGGCCGCGTGCCGCTCACCGGCCGCGGTCCTGTCCCGCTCGTACTCGCCGGCGATCTCCGCCTCGTCGAACCGGCCCACGGCCGCCAGCCGCTCCACGAACGCCCAGCGCAGCTCGGTGTCCACGACCAGGCCCTCGACCGTGTGCGAGCCGTCCAGCAGGGACTCGAGCAGGTCCAGCTGCTCCGGCGTGCGCGCGGTCGCCGCGAAGGCGCGCGCCCACGCCAGCTGGTGGTCGCTGCCCGCGTCCGCCGCGCGCAGGTGGGCCAGCGTGGCGTCCGTCCAGCGGGTGAGCAGGGCCTCGCGGGTGGCCGGGTCGGCGTACAGGTCGACGGCCAGCTTCACCTGGCGGTGCAGCGACTGCACGACGCCGATGTCGGACTCCTTGCCGATCCCGGACAGCACCAGCGACAGGTAGTCGCGGGTGGCCAGTTCCGCGTCCCGGGTCATGTCCCAGGCCGACGCCCAGCACAGGGCGCGCGGCAGCGAGGACTCGAAGTCGCCCAGGTGCTCGGTGACGACGGCCAGCGACCGCTCGTCCAGGCGCACCTTGGCGTACGACAGGTCGTCGTCGTTGAGCAGGATCACCGCCGGCCGGCGCCGGCCGGCCAGCTGCGGTACGGCGGTCAGCTCGCCGTCCACGTCCAGCTCGATCCGGCCGTCCGCGGCGCGCACCAGCTTGCCGCTCGCCTCGTCCAGGTCGTACAGGCCGATCGCGATCCGGTGCGGGCGCAGGGTCGCCTCGCCCTTGGCGCCGGCGGGCAGGGCGGGGGCCTCCTGGCGGATCGCGAAGGAGGTGATGACGCCCGCCCCGTCCTCACCGTCCGTCTCGATCTCCGGGCGCAGGATGTTGATCCCGGCCGTCTCCAGCCACTTCTTCGACCAGGTCTTCAGGTCTCGCCCGGAGGTCTCCTCCAGCGCGCCCAGCAGGTCGGACAGGCGCGTGTTGCCGTACGCGTGCCGCTTGAAGTACGCCTGCACGCCCCGGAAGAACTCGTCCATGCCGACGTACGCCACCAGCTGCTTGAGCACGCTGGCGCCCTTGGCGTAGGTGATGCCGTCGAAGTTGACGAGCACGTCGTCCAGGTCGCGGATGTCCGCCATGATCGGGTGGGTGGAGGGCAGCTGGTCCTGCCGGTACGCCCAGGTCTTCATCTGGTTGGCGAAGGTGGTCCACGAGTGCGGCCACTTCGAGCCGGGGGCGTGCGCCATGCAGGCGGCCTCGGCGTAGGTGGCGAACGACTCGTTCAGCCACAGGTCGTTCCACCACTCCATGGTGACCAGGTCGCCGAACCACATGTGGGCCAGCTCGTGCAGGATCGTGGTGGCCCGCGCCTCGTACGCCGCGTCGGTCACCTTGGAGCGGAAGACGTACTGGTCGCGGATGGTCACCGCGCCCGCGTTCTCCATCGCGCCCGCGTTGAACTCCGGCACGAAGAGCTGGTCGTACTTCTCGAAGGGGTAGGCGTAGTCGAACTTCTCCTGGAACCAGTCGAAGCCCTGCCGGGTCACCTCGAAGATCGCGTCCGCGTCGAGGAACTCGGCGAGCGAGGGCCGGCAGTAGATGCCGAGCGGGACCGACTGCCCGTCCTTCTCGTACACGCTGTGCACGGAGTGGTACGGCCCGACGATCAGCGCCGTGATGTACGTCGAGATGCGCGGCGTCGGCTCGAACACCCAGACGTTGTTCTCGGGCTCGGGGGTCGGCGAGTTGGACACCACGGTCCAGCCCTCGGGCGCCTTGACCGTGAACTGGAAGGTGGCCTTCAGGTCCGGCTGCTCGAAGGAGGCGAAGACCCGGCGGGCGTCGGGGACCTCGAACTGGGTGTAGAGGTACGCCTGGTCGTCGACGGGGTCGACGAAGCGGTGCAGGCCCTCGCCGGTGTTGGTGTACGCGCAGTCCGCGACGACCCGCAGGACGTTACGGCCCTGGAGCAGGCCCGGCAGCGCGATCCGGGAGTCCTTGAAGACCTCGGCCGCATCCAGCGCGTCGCCGTTGAGGGTCACCTCGTGGACGGCCGGGGCCACCAGGTCGATGAAGGATTCGGCGCCTCCCCCACTCTCGGCTTCGCTCGAGCGGGAGGTGCCCCCATCCGCGACGTCGAAGCGCACCGTGGTCACGGACCGGTAGGTGCCGCCCTCCTGCGCGCCGGAGAGGTCGAGATCGATCTCGTACGAGTCAACGGTGAGCAGCTTCGCCCGCTGCTGCGCCTCTTCGCGAGTCAGGTTTGTGCCAGGCACGCGGTCATCTCCTCGTGATGTGTGGGTGCGGTCATCCTTCCACGTCGCGGCCCATGTGAACGGGCGGTCACCGACTATCGGCGACCGCCCGCTCGAAGCACCTACCTGAACGGCCCTACGCGCTCAGCTCCGCCGCCACCAGCTCCGCGAGCTGGACCGTGTTCAGGGCCGCGCCCTTGCGGAGGTTGTCGTTGGAGATGAACAGCGCGAGGCCGTTCTCCACCGTCTCGTCGCGGCGGATGCGGCCGACGTACGACGGGTCCTGGCCGGCCGCCTGGAGCGGGGTCGGGATGTCGGAGAGGGCGACGCCGGGGGCGCCGGCCAGCAGCTCGGTGGCGCGCTCCACGCTGATCGGATGCTCGAAACGGGCGTTGACCTGCAGGGAGTGGCCGGAGAACACGGGCACGCGCACACAGGTGCCGGAGACCTTCAGGCCCGGGATCTCCAGGATCTTGCGGGACTCGTTGCGGAGCTTCTGCTCCTCGTCGGTCTCGTTCAGACCGTCGTCGACGAGGTTGCCCGCGAAGGGCAGCACGTTGAAGGCGATCGGGCGCTTGTAGACGGACGGCTCGGGGAAGTCCACCGCCGCGCCGTCGTGGGTCAGCTTGTCGGCGTCGGCGACGACCTTCTGCGTCTGGCCGTGCAGCTCGGCGACGCCCGCGAGGCCCGAACCGGACACGGCCTGGTAGGTGGCGACGACCAGCGCCTGAAGGCCCGCCTCCTGGTGCAGCGGCTTCAGGACCGGCATCGCGGCCATCGTCGTGCAGTTCGGGTTGGCGATGATGCCCTTGGGGCGGTCGGCGATCGCGTGCGGGTTCACCTCGGACACCACCAGCGGCACGTCCGGGTCCTTGCGCCAGGCCGAGGAGTTGTCGATCACCACGGCGCCCTGCGAGGCGACCTTCTCGGCCAGCGCCTTGGAGGTCGCGCCGCCCGCCGAGAACAGGACGATGTCCAGGCCGGAGTAGTCCGCGGTGGCCGCGTCCTCCACGCTCACCCCGTCCAGGACGGTCCCCGCCGAGCGGGCCGAGGCGAACAGGCGCAGCTCGGTGGCGGGGAAGTCGCGCTCCGTGAGGATCCTGCGCATGACCGTGCCGACCTGACCGGTGGCTCCGACGATTCCGATCCTCACAGTGATTCCTCCACGTGTGCTGTGCGTACGTAATGCTCGGTCGAGGCCCTTCCATCATGCGGCCCGCCCCGGCCCACCTGTCCAATTCTTTGCCCGGCGTGCCCGAGGACTGGGACGGGCGCGCCCGGAGCACACCCGCGGTCCTGCCGCCCGCACCCGTGCCGAACTGCAGAAATTCGCCCGGCGGGGCCTTCCCGCCGCAAGCTGTGCTGCCGCGTGCCCTGCCCAGCGGGTCCCGTCTCATACGGCGATGTGACGTACGCCTCTGAAGCGTACGTCCCTGAAAAGCGTGGGGCGGGCGCCCGTACGGACGCCCGCCCCACTGCCGTATGCGAAACCGACCGCTACGGGACGACCTTGCCGATCTTCACGCTGCCGAGGCCCGCGACGGTGCCCCGGGTGTTCAGCACCTGGACCTCGCCGAAGAACTCGCGGCCCGCGGGGGCCGGCTCGTTCGCGACGACGTCGGCGGAGATCTGCGCCGTGCCGTTCGGGGCGAGCGCGTACACCTTCGACTCGTCGACCTTCACCGAGCCGAGCGCCGCCGAGTAGTACACGTCCCGGTAGTCGTAGGCCGTGGTGCCGGCCGGCACCGAGTATGCGTCGATCAGGACGGTGTACGTGCCCGCGGCGGGCTTGGCGATGGAGACGGACTCCTCCGAGCCGCCCGCCGCCGAGTAGGCGACGCGCTGGCCGGCGGCGTTGTAGACGTACAGGTCCAGGTCGGCCCCGGCGTCCGAGACGTTGCCGATGGCGACGTCCAGCCGCTCGGCGCCGGCCGGCACGACGACGGTCCTGGTCTGCGTGTCACCGTCGGCGATGGTGGGACGGTCCGACTTCGACGAGCCCAGCGAGCCGCCCTTCAGCTTGGCGTCCAGCCCGGCGAGCTTGTTCGTCAGCGTCCAGGACACGGAGGTCGGCGTGCCGGCCTTCGCCTCCTCGACCGTCTGCACCGCGGGGCTGAAGTCCAGCCCGTACACCGCCGCGTTCAGCGTGAACGGGTTGTCGAGCAGTGGCGAGGTACGACGCGACTCGACCTCGATCTCCCAGACGCCCGGCATCGGCTTGGCGTACGAACGCACGTCCGGACGGCAGGTGTTGGCCGGGTTGTTGTAGTTCGGGTAGCAGTACGGGGTCGAGGTGTTGTCCACCGGAGTGCCGTACGGGTGGATCGCGATGAAGCGGGTCTGGCTGTCGGCCTTGAGTCCGCTCATCGAGACCTCGAGGGTCTTCGCGCCCTCCGGGACCGTCACGAAGTACGACTGGGTGCTGTTGCGCTGTGCGACACCCGACACCGAGTAGGCGAAGGACGGCTTGGCGATCTCCGAGGAGACCACGACCGTCAGCATGATCTGCTTGTCCACACCCTCGGTGCGGCGGTCGTCGACCTCGAGGATCGCGCTGTGCACACCGGCGGAGGCGGGGCGCGCCTCGATCTTGACCGTCACCGGCTTGTTCAGCGGCAGCGAGACCTCGCGCGAGCCGACGATCTTGAAGGTGCCGTCGTCGTTCTTCAGGCCCAGGTGGTGCTTGACCGAACCGGCCGGGCCCGTCGTACGGGTGACCTGGACGTCGTAGGTCTTCTTCTGGCCCTTCTTCAGACCGCCCTCGCGGTCGTACAGGCCGGTGCCGAAGTCGGGGGTCTTCAGCGCCCAGGACAGCGAGGTGCTGACCGGGGCCTTGACCGCGTAGTCGTGCGCCGAGGCGCCCTTCTCGATCGACTTCCAGGCCTTGACGATGTCGATCAGGCCCGCGCCCTCGCTGTGCGGCTGCTCGCCCTTGATGTGCTGCGCGGTCGAGGTCAGCGCGGTGCGCAGCTTCGCCGGGGTGAGGTCGATGCGCTTCTGCTTCGCCGCCGACAGCAGCAGCGCGGACGCGCCGGCCGCCTGCGGGGAGGCCATCGAGGTGCCCTGGAGCATCGAGTAGCCGGCCGGGAGGGAGTAGCCGGCCTCGGCGACCGGGCCGCCGGGCAGCCAGGTCTGGGTGGTGTTGATGGCCGCGCCGGGCGCCGAGATGATCGGCGTGAAGCCGCCGTCCTCACGCGGACCGCGCGAGGAGAACGGCATCATGGCGTACTTCTTGCTCACCACGGAGCCGTAGTTGGCCGCCCAGGTCTCCTTGGAGATGGTCGCGCCGACCGAGACGACCTTGTCGGCGAGGCTGGGGTCACCGATGGTGTTCAGGCCCGGGCCGCTGTTGCCCGCCGAGATGACGAGCTGCACGCCGTAGGTGTCGATGAGCCGCGTGTACAGCTCCGCGCGGGCGTTGTTGCCGTCGTTGAGCGCCGGCAGGCCGCCGATGGACATGTTGACGATGTCCACGCCGCGGTTGACGACGAGGTCGATCATGCCCTCGGTGAGCGCGACGTTGGTGCAGCCGCCGTTCCAGTTGCAGGCCCGGGAGGAGACGATCTTCGCGCCCGGGGCGGCGCCGTTCATCTTGCCGCCGAACAGGCTGTTGGCGGCGGTGATGCCGGCGACGTGCGTGCCGTGCTCGGACTCGATCAGGCCGATGTTGACGAAGTCGGCCTTCTTGCCGACCCAGGACCCGCCGTAGGGGTCCATCGGCACGTCCTTGCGGATCTCCACGACGAACGGCTGCCGCTCGACGACGTCCGTCTTCGGGTCGTCGGTGCCGAAGTAGCCGATCTGGAAGCCGTCCTTGTACGGCTTCATCGGCGTGTCGTCGGTGAAGTCGTTGTTGTCGTTCAGGTCCACGCGGACCGTGCCGGCCGCCGGGTCGTACAGGACGCCCCAGGAGTCGGTGGTGTCGCCGTCGCGGTTCACGTCGCCGTTGGCGTCGCCGCCGACGGTGTACGACTCCTTGAAGGTGCTGATCTGGTAAGAGCCCGCCGGGGCCTTCCAGGTCTTGCCGTCGAAGGTGAAGGTGGGCCCGGAGACGGGGTTCACCATCGGGCGCCAGGTCTGGTCGCTGTCGACGATCGGGTCCGTCGCGGTCACCCAGTCGACGATCTTGCGCTCGCCGGTGGTGGTCTTCTGCAGCGCCGGGTGGGCGAGGTCCACGCCGGAGTCGAGGATGCCGATGGTGACGCCCCGGCCGTCCGCCTTCGGGTTCTTCTTCACGAAGTCGACGGCGCCCGTCTCGAAGGACGGGTTGTACGGGTTCTCGGCGGGGGTGTTCTTGCCCGGGGCCGGGTAGGTGGCGGAGCCCTTGCCGCCGCTCTTGCCGCCCTTGGCGGAGTCCGCGTCAGGCCTCGGGTCGTCGAGCGGGATGTCCTGCTTGAGGTCGATGGCCTGCACGGAGGACAGCTTCGCGGCGGCGGCGATCGCCGAGTCCGCCCTGTCCGTCGGCACGGTGGCGCGGACGTAGCCGAGCTTGTCGTAGGTGCGGCCCACGGCGCCGCCCTTGACCGCGTCCAGCTGCTTGGCGACCTGCTCGGTCTGCCCGGGAGCGGTGGCGATCATCATCGTGACGTTCTTGGCGCCCTCGGCCTTGGCCTCGGCGAGCAGTTCGGCGCCGGCCGAACCGAGTTTGTCGTCCGCCGGCTTGACGGCCGGGTCGGTGGACGTCGGGCCGTCCTGGGCGACGGCCATGGATATCGGCCCGGCCATGGAGAGCGCGGCCACCACGCCGGCCGCCGTGGCGATGCGGGCCAGGCGTCTGGCACCGGTGAGCGGTGCGCGCTGGGGATCGGAGGTCATTGGCATCCCTTGTAGGTAAAGGAACCAGGGGAGGTGTGCGATCGGGGCCGATCGCAGCCGTCCGGATTTCGGAGCCGGACGATCGCTCAGGTTTACCTAAAGGAAAGTTGTTTGACGAGAGTTGACCATGGCGGGATGTGCTCATGGCGTACATCCGCCATGCGCCACCCGGGAGATATTCACTCAAACCGCGCCGATTCCCTCAGCGTTGGACCGACCCCCTCCGGGCAACGCCGTAACGTCCCCCCATGCACAAGGAGTTGAGGGTGGCGGCCTACGCCGTATGCGTAAGGGACGGACGGCTGCTGATGGCCCGCTGGGTGGCCGGCGACGGCACCCGCCGCTGGACCCTGCCCGGTGGCGGCATGGAACACGGCGAGGACCCCTACGACACCGTCGTACGCGAGGCCGAGGAGGAGACCGGCTACACCGTCGAACCGGTCACCCTCCTGGGCCTGGACTCCATCCGCCGCGCCTACCCGCGCCGCCTGGGCACCCACGCCGACTTCCACGGCCTGCGCATCCTGTACGAGGCCCGCGTCACCGGCGGCGAACTGCGCCACGAGACGAACGGCTCCACGGACCGCGCCGCCTGGCACCCCCTGGAGGCGGTCCCCGCACTGCCCCGGGTCGGCCTGGTCGACGCGGGGCTGCGCCTGTGGCGCGAGCGCCCGCCCGCGGGCAACCTTGGCTGACCACGACACCGGTCGGCTGTCGAGGGGCGGTCAAAATTCACCGGGTTCATCCCCCAAGGCGAAAGACCACCCACTTGATCGGGCAAGCTGCACTCTGTGCGTTGCGAGAACCAAGCGCGTACGACGTGCCGAGCGACAACCAAGCCGGCACACCAACCTCCGATCTTCGGGGAAACCGGGCTGGTTCCAACCCGGCTGGTGTCGAGAGCGTCGGACTCGTCCGCTCGCTGAGCGAATGAGCAGCTTGAGCCAGGAATCTCCCGGCCTTCAGCTGGGAGAGGGTTCAATACCGGGGCAGCACCACCACATACGCGGCCGGATCGCGGTCGGCGGCCGCCATCAAGGCGGTGCGGACGACCGTCGCCTGTTGCTCCATGGCGTCGCGCAGCTTCCGTGGGGTGATGTGGACGACCGTGATGCCCAGCCGTTCCAGGTACTCGCGCTTGTGGGCGTACTGGGACCACTGGGCGTCCTCGTCCTGCCGGGAAGCTCGGGTGTCCAGCTCCACCGCGACCGCCTGCTCGGGCCAGTACGCGTCCAGGCCGCCCAGGTGGGGGCCGCCCGGCAGCCGCAGGTCCACGTTCCAGACCGGGTCGGGCAGGCCGTGCTCGCGGACCATCCGGTACAGCCGGTCCTCCGCGAGCGCCCGGCCCTCGGCCAGCAGCAGGTTCACCGCGTCCACCACATGCGGCCGGGTCAGGAGCCTCGCGCTTGTCAACTCCCGTACGACCGCCGCCGGCTCGCAGTACCCGCCGCGCACCGCCTCGGTCAGCAGCCGCCGTACCGTGCCCGCGTCCGACAGCCCCGCCACCGCGTCCGCCAGGGCACGCGGCACCGGGGCCACCGGCAGCCCGGTGACCAGGTGCGCCACGGGCAGGTCGGCCGTACGGACGATCCGCGCGCAGCCCGTCGAGCGCAGCCGACGGGCGCGTTCCACCAGGACGTCGATCTGCTCCAGGGACGGCAGGGCGGGTGCGGCGGCGAAACCGTGCAGGGTCAGGGCCGCCAGGCCGGTGACCACCACCTCGGCGTACACCGGGCGGTGCGGGTCCTGGGCGGTCGGCTGCGCGGGCACCCCGGGCGCCGGCCGGGGGAGCGGGCCGCGCGCCGCGTACATGAGCACCGCGTGCAGCCGCTCCTCGCCGGTCGGCGGGCCCGGGTGGAGCAGGAACACGCCCGGCAGGATCTGCTGCCAGGGGCCGCCGCTGCGGCACCGCTCGGTCGTCTCGGCGGCCGACACTCCGTGCTCGCGCAGCTGGGCGGTGGTCAGGACCCGGCGGTGCGCCTCGGCGAGGTGGTGGAGGGGGCGGGGGGAGAGCGGGGTGTTGTGGTTCATGTCCGGCACGTTTCCCGGGCCGGATCCGGACTTTAACCGCTGTTACAGGGACGTCGCCGAACCCGGACAAGTCCGAGCTAAAGGACGGACGTTCGGATACCGAAAACCCCTGGTCCGTCCAGGGGGGACCAGGGGTTACGGTGTGTCTTGACCGAATTTCGTAACGGTTACCGCGCGCCTGAGCCTTGGCCAAAGCCCCGGCTCATCGGGCCGCCGTCCCCGCCGCCGCGTCGCACGCCTGTCCACGCAGCGCCCGCGCCAGGTCGTCCCGCGCCTCCAGGACCAGCCGGCGCAGGGCGGGCGCGGCCTGCTCGTGCGCGGCGAGCCACGCGTCCGTCGCCTCCAGGGTCTCCTGGGAGTCCCGCAGCGACGGGAACAGACCCCGCACCACGTCCATGCCGATCTGGATGGACCGCTCGGTCCACACCCGCTCGATCGCCTCGAAGTACTTCGGCGTGTACGGCGCGAGCAGCTTTCGCTGGGAGGGCTGGGCGAAGCCCGCGATCGTCGCCTCGACCAGCGCGTTCGACAGCGCGTCCGACTCCACCACCTGTGCCCACGCCCGCTCCTTGACGGCGGCCGAGGGCCGCGCGGCCAGGCAGCGCACCTGGTGCCGCTTGCCGGAGGCGGTGTCGTCGCGGGCGAGTTCGTCGGCGAGCGTCCTCTCGTCCGCCACCCCGTGCGCCGCCAGCGGCCCCAGGAACGCCCAGCGCAGCTCCTGGTCGACCTCCAGCCCCTCGATCTCCTTCGTGCCGTCCAGCAGGCCCTTCAGCAGCTCCAGATCGCCCGGGGCGGAGGCCACCGTGGCGAAGAAGCGCGCCCACGCCAGCTGGTGCTCGCTCTCCGGCTCGGCCTGCCGCAGCTCGGCCAGCGCCCCCTCGGCCAGCAGCCGCCCGCCCGTCTCCCGCCAGCTCGGCGCCGCGTAGTGCACGAGCGCCGACTCCGCCCACGCGTGCAGCATCTGCAGCACGCCGATGTCGGACTCGCGGCCCGCGAACCGCAGCACCAGGCCGACGAAGTCCCGGGCCGGCAGCAGCGCGTCCCGGGTCATGTTCCACAGCGCCGTCCAGCACAGGGCGCGGGCCAGCGGGTCGGTCAGCGCGCCCAGGTGCTCGCGCAGGGTGGCCAGCGAGGCCTCGTCGAAGCGGATCTTGCAGTAGGTGAGGTCGTCGTCGTTGACCAGCACCAGTTCCGGGGCGTCCTGACCGGCCAGCTCCGTCACGACCGTACGGGCGCCGTCCACGTCCAGCTCGGCGCGCGCGTACTGCTCGAGGGCTCCCACCTGGGAGCGCCGGTACAGGCCCACCGCCACCCGGTGCGGGCGCAGCTCGGGGTACGACTCGACGGCCTCCTGCAGGACGGCCAGCTCCTCGACGGTGCCGTCGGCGCCCAGCACCACCTGCGGGGTCAGCGAGTTGACCCCCGCCGTCTGCAGCCAGGCCCGCGCCCAGGTGCCCATGTCCCGGCCGCTGGTCTCCTCCAGGACCGCCAGCAGGTCGCCCAGGCGGGTGTTGCCGTAGGCGTGCCGCTTGAAGTAGCGGCGGGCGCCCTCCAGGAACGCGTCCTGGCCGGCGTACGCCACCAACTGCTTGAGGACGGAAGCGCCCTTGGCGTAGGTGATGCCGTCGAAGTTCAGCTTGGCGTCCTGCAGGTCGCGGATGTCCGCCGTGACCGGGTGCGTGGAGGGCAGCTGGTCCGCGCGGTACGCCCATGCCTTGCGGCGGTTGGCGAAGGTGATCCAGCCGTCGGTGAAGCGGGTCGCGCCGACCAGCGCGAAGGCGCCCATGAAGTCGGCGAAGGACTCCTTCAGCCACAGGTCGTCCCACCACTCCATGGTGACCAGGTCGCCGAACCACATGTGCGCCATCTCGTGCAGGATGACGTTGGCCCGCGCCTCGTAGGAGGCCCGCGTCACCTTCCCCCGGAAGATGTACTCCTCCCGGAAGGTCACCAGGCCCGGGTTCTCCATCGCGCCCAGGTTGTACTCCGGCACGAACGCCTGGTCGTACTTGCCGAACGGGTACGGGTAGTCGACGTGGTCGTGGAAGAAGTCCAGGCCCTGCTTGGTGACCAGGAAGACGTCGTCGGCGTCGAAGTACCGGGCGAGCCCCTTGCGGCACATGGCGCCGAGCGGGATCTCCAGCCGCGTACCGTCCTCGAACACCCGCTCGTAGGTGTCGGTCACATAGTGGTACGGCCCCGCCACCACGCAGGTGATGTACGTCGAGATCGGCTTGGTCTCGGCGAACCGCCACACCCCGTCGTGCCGCTCGCCCGCCCCGTTGCTCCACACCGTCCAGTCCTCCGGCGCCCGCACCTCGAAGCGGAAGGGGGCCTTGAGGTCGGGCTGCTCGAAGTTGGCGAAGACGCGGCGGGAGTCGGCCGGCTCGTACTGGGTGTAGAGGTAGACCTCGCCGTCCTCCGGGTCGACGAAGCGGTGCAGGCCCTCGCCGGTGCGGGAGTAGGCGCACTGGGCGTCCACGACCAGCTCGTTGTCGGCGGCCAGGTCCTCCAGGACGATCCGGGAGCCGTCGAAGACCTCACTGGGGTCGAGGTCCTTGCCGTTGAGCGAGACGGCGGTGACGCTCGGCGCGATCAGGTCCGCGAAACTGGACGCGCCGGGCTCGTTGCAGCGGAAGCGGATCGTGGTCACGGACCGGAACGTCCGCGGCCCCTCCCCGGTCCCCTGGCCCACCGCGGACCGCACGTCCAGGGACACCTCGTATCCGTCGACGGACAGCAGCGCGGCCCGCTCCCGGGCCTCGTCGCGGGACAGATTCTCACCGGGCACGGGCGGCACTCCCTCGATCGTGTTCAGCATGCGGACAGGATCGATCCTGCCATGTGCCCCTGACATGCGGCAGCCGGGAATGCGCGGGCAGAGGGTGATGTTGAGCGTTGAAAGACCACACGAGGAGAACCATGCCCGAGACCACCCCCACCCTCACCTCCACCGCGACCCCGTCGTCCGGCAAGACCCCTGTCGACTTCTGGTTCGACCCGCTGTGCCCCTGGGCCTGGATGACGTCCCGGTGGGTGCTGGAAGTGGAGAAGGTGCGGGACATCGAGGTCCGCTGGCACATCATGAGCCTGGCGGTGCTGAACGAGCCCCGGCTGGACGAGCTGCCCGAGGACTACCGCGAGCTGCTCACCACCAAGGCGTGGGCGCCGGTGCGCGTGGTGACCGCGGCCTGGCAGAAGCACGGCGAGGACGTCCTCGGCCCGCTCTACACCGCGCTCGGCACCCGCTTCCACAACCGCGGCGAGGGCCCCACCCGCGAGGCCGTCGCCGCCGCGCTGGAGGAGGTCGGCCTGCCCGCCGACCTGATTGACTACGCCGACCAGGAGAACTTCGAGTTCGACGCCGAGCTGCGCGCCTCCCACAAGGAGGGCATCGAGAAGGTCGGCCAGGACGTCGGCACCCCGGTCATCGCCGTCCCCGGCCCCGACGGCGAGCAGATCGCCTTCTTCGGTCCGGTCGTCACCCCCGCCCCGAAGGGCGAACAGGCCGCCCGCCTCTGGGACGGCACGCTCGCGGTCGCCTCGGTCCCCGGCTTCTACGAACTGAAGCGCACCCGCACGGCGGGGCCGGACTTCAGCAATCTGTGACCCGACGGGTCAGCGGAAGCTCTCGGGGAGGCTGAAGCCCCTCGCCTGATGCCAGCGTGGCTGGACCCACAGGCACCGCCCCTTGGGGGTCCGGCTCTCGCACCGCCACCAGCCGTGGCCGTCCTGCACCTCGCGCGCCTTGTTGATGTGCTTCGCCTCCTCCGGCCCCACCCTGCTGAAGGGGTGCAGCTTCTTCTCGGGGCAGTTGGGGCAGTGGATGTAGTCGGACATACGCGCCTCCCGCTCCGGCCGCCGGACCTTTCTGCGATGTTTGCCGGAATTGGGATCGTAAGGGCGCAGGTGTCGCGCCGCGAGCCCGGAACCGGTCCCGCCAGGGCGGCTTTTCGGACGGAAGCCCCCGCGAGTCACTCCCCTCGGAGGAAGCCCCCCGTTGGCTGGGGGCTTCCTTCTTTTCGCCCGCCCGGGTGAAGGGCGAGAAGGCGATCATCGGGCGCAGGACCCGTCCCGGGCCGTTATTGCAAAGCCAGTGCAACTGCAGGCAGGCAACAGCAAAGCCATGGGTGGGTGTGCCGCGTCGGCTTCGCCTGCGTGTGCGCTGCCAGGCGTAGCCGATCGCCGCCGGGACCAGGGTCGTTCCGCCGGTCGAGTCCGGCGCGAACGACCCTGCTGGATGAATCCCGGTGGCTCTCCTCGCTCTCGACACCGACCGGTACGTCACCGGCGACGGTCCCCCGCGAGACGGAGCCGGGCGGTAGGCGGTGAGTCGTTTGGCGGGACCCTACAGTTCTCGCCGGGCCGGGAAAGTGTCGGAAACCGCTCCACCTCAGTGACCGGCATCACGTCCCGCCAGGTGTACGCCCTTTCCTTTGTGTGAAGGTGACGAAGCGTCCGCTCCCCCCTTGTCGAGCGCTGACGGTGATCGCCGCGCGGCCGCTGGGATAGCGTCGCCGTGTCCCCAAGTGCCCTCACCCCGCGGAGTCCCCATGAGCACCGCCGCCGCCACCCCCGCCCGTAGCGGGGTCGTCCTCGCCGACCTGCTGCCCGCGTCCCGTGTCCGGGACATCGCGCTCGTGGTGGGCGGCGCCGTGCTCACCGGAGTCGCCGCCCAGATCGCGGTGCCCGTGCCGGGCTCCCCGGTGCCGGTGACCGGCCAGACCTTCGCGGCCCTGCTGGTGGGCACCTCGCTCGGCGCCGGCCGCGGTTTCCTCTCCCTCGCCCTGTACGTCCTCGCGGGCGCCGCGGGCGTGCCGTGGTTCGCGGACGGCGCCTCGGGTGCGACCGCCGTCTCCTTCGGCTACGTCCTCGGCATGCTGCTCGCCGCCACCGTCGTCGGCGCCCTGGCCCGTCGCGGCGGCGACCGCAGCGTCTGGCGCACGGCCGGCACGATGGTGCTGGGCTCGGCGGTCATCTACGCGGTCGGCGTGCCCTACCTGGCCCTGGCCACCGGCATGTCCGCGTCCGCCGCGATCGCGGCCGGCCTGACCCCGTTCCTGATCGGCGACACCCTGAAGGCCGCCCTGGCCATGGGCCTGCTGCCCACCGCCTGGAAGCTCGCCAAGAAGTGACGGCTCACCGCTTGACGCTCTGACGCTGCAATTCCGCGGAAGAGGTTCGCCGGGTCGCATCGCGACGTCCGTCCGGCGAACCTCTTCCGCGTTCCCTGCCGTCAGGCCTGCCCCTCCCGCGGCCGGCGTCGTGACCACCACACCCCGGCGGCGCCCGTCGCGATCAGGGCCGCGCCTGCCGCGCCCAGCGGAAGGACGTCACGACCGAGGCCGGTCTTGGGCAGCTCGCCGTTCGGGGTGACCGGCTTGTTGTCGGTGCCCAGCAGGAGTGGTGTGACGGGGGCGTTCGGGGACGGGTTCGTCGTGCCGAACGGCACCGGGCCCTGCTGCCAGTACGTCTTCTTCCCGTCTGCCGTCTGCACGGGCAGGCAGATCTTCCCCTCCTTGCCCAGGTCGTACGTCGCGTCGACGGCGTACGACTTCGACGCGCCCGCGGCCAGATGACCGACCGCGCAACTGAAACCGCTGTTCGAACCGGCCGGCAGATCCTTTTCCGGGATCGCCGAGCAGCCCGGCACATTCGTGACCTTCAGGCCGTCGAAACCGACGACCAGGAGTTTGATGTCACCGCTGTCCTTTGTTCCACCGTTCTTCACGGTGGCGGTAATCGCTGTCTTTTTCGAACTGTTGTCGACCGTGATCTTCTTCGGGAGCAGCGTGGTCACCTTCACGCCCTCCGGTGCCTTGTCGACGACCTTTCCCCCCTGACTGCTGTTTGGTCCCTGGTCATCCGCGGCGGCGGTGCAGGAAAAGATCATCACCGCCGAAAAAGATGCTGTGACCAGCGATCCCGCCATGGTCATCGTGCGACGAGAACTCATGTTCGTCCCCCTTGGCTGCGCCTGAATTCGCAGTATCAGAAGAGGTACCACAAGATTTCCCCGCACTATGCTGGGACGTCCCCAAGTGTGACCATTGTGTTTCCATCGGGGCCGGGCGGGGCGTCGTTGAGGGGGTGCAGCGAATTGCCGGGGAATTCTATGAGTGGCGGTGCTCCGGGGCTATTGGTGACGGGACGCTACCGACTGGCCGAGAGTATCGGCCAGGGGGGAATGGGGCGGGTGTGGCGAGCCGCCGACGAAATACTCGACCGGCCGGTCGCGGTCAAGGAAATGCGCATCGACGGCCTCGACCCCGAGGACACCCGCACCCGCCGCGAACGCGTCCTGCGCGAGGCACGGGCCACGGCCCGGATCGACCACCCGCACGTGGTCCGCGTGTACGACGTCGTGGACGAGGGCGAACGCCTGTGGATCGTCATGGAGCTGGTCCCCGGCCGCTCCCTCGAACAGGTCGTCCTGGAGGACGGCCCGCTGGACCCGCCGGAGACGGCCCGCATCGGCCTCGGACTGGTGGCGGCGCTGCGCCAGGTGCACGCCGGGGGCGTACTGCACCGGGACATCAAGCCCGGCAACGTCCTGGTGGAGCGCGGCGGCCGTGTCGTCCTGACCGACTTCGGCATCGCCGCGATCCAGGACACCAAGGCGCTCACCATGGCCGGCATGCTGGTCGGTTCCCCCGACTACATGGCCCCCGAACGTGTCTCCGGCCGCCCCCAGGGTCCGCCGTCCGACCTGTGGTCCCTCGGCGCCACCCTGTGCGCGGCCCTGGGCGGCCGCTCCCCGTTCTCCCGCGACACGACTCTCGCGACCCTGTACGCGGTCCTGCACGAGGAGCCGCGGCTGCCCGCCTCGGCCGGCCCGTTGACCGAGGTCCTGGCGGCCCTGCTGAAGAAGGACCCGGCGGACCGCCCGGATCTCGACGACCTGGAAGCGGCCCTGCGCCCCCTGGTGTTCCCGCTCCGGCCCCCGGCCGTGCCCGTCCCCTCAGCAGCCGGGAGGCCCCGGCCCTCACAGCCGGCCCTGCCCCCCGAGCCCGTCTCCCCGGAACCCGCACCCACACCCACGCATCCCGACCACGAGCGGCCCCCGCCGGAGCGGCCGACGCGGGCGCTGGGAAAGCGCCCGGACGTCGTACGCCCCGAGGCTCCCGCCACTGCCCGCTCCACCGTGGGCCACCCGGTCGCCCATGCGGTGACCGAGCGGCGGCCCGCGCCGTCGGCCCCGCCGGGGCGGACGGAGGAGCCGGCCGGGAGCGGGCGCGGCAGGAGGCGGCGCAAGGCCGGCCTCGTCACCGCCGTGGGAGTGGTCGTCGCCGGGGCGGTGGCCGGGGTCGTACTCGCCCTGCCGGGCAGGGGAGAGGCGGGCCGGGACACGGCGGGCGGCAGCGCCCGGCCGTCCACGCCCTCCGCCGCGCCCACCTCCGCCTCCACCGGGCCCTCGCCCACCGTGGAGGGCACTTCCAGGCCGCCCAGCCTGCCGCCGGGCGCGCACCGGGAGGCCGGAGGGTTCGCGTGGGCGCCGCCGCAGGGCTGGCGGCGGAGTGTGCAGACGGGCGCGGAGGTGTACTACACCTCACCGGACGGCGAGCAGGAACTCGTCGCCAAGTCGTCCCTGGCCCGGGGGGACCTGATGGAGAGCTGGCGCACCTCGGAGGTCAACGCCCGCCGGGGCCAGGACTACCGCAAGATCCGCCTGGAGCGGACGACCTTCCACGGCCACCCGGCGGTGGTCTGGGAGTACACGTTCACCCTCAAGGGCGCCCCCTGGCACGCCCGCCTGCTCGGCTTCGACGCGGACGGCAAGTCGTACCAGGTCAGCACCTGGTACCGGTCGGACACGGAGCAGCGGGCGCTGCCGACGTACGAGAGGGTCCAGGACAGCTTCACGGTGCTGTGAGCGGGAGGAGAAACACGGGGGGAGAAACGGAGGGAGCCCCGAAGGGCTCCCTCACGCACGTATGCCGTACTCGCGTCAGCCGACCGGGACGTTCTCCGTCGCCTCCGCGCCGGCCCGTGCCGCGACCGCCGCCCGGCCGCCCCCAACCCTCTGCTTGACGAAGGCGATCACCAGCACGATCGCCGCGACCAGCAGCGACAGCAGCACGGTCTCGCGGCCGTCGTGCTCGGTGTCGGTCAGCATGTAGCCGAGGACGAAGACGATCAGTGCGGCCGACGCCCAGGTCAGGTACGGGTACAGCCACATCTTCACGACCAGCTTCTCCGGGGCCTCCCGCTGGATGATCCTGCGCATCCGCAGCTGCGAGAAGCAGATCACCAGCCAGACGAACAGGGCGACCGCGCCGGAGGAGTTGACGAGGAAGAGGAAGACGGAGTTCGGGAACTTGTAGTTGAAGAACACGGCCACGAAGCCGAAGACCACCGACGCGGTGATCGCGGCCACCGGCACACCACGGCTGTTGGTCCGCGCGAACGCCTTCGGCGCGTCCCCGCGCCGGCCGAGCGAGAAGGCCATGCGGGAGGCGGTGTAGAGGCCGGAGTTGAGGCAGGACAGCACCGAGGTCAGCACGATGAAGTTCATGATCTGACCGGCGTGCGCGATGCCGAGGGAGTCGAGGGCGGCGACGTAGGAGCCCTTGTCGGTGACCGACTTGTCGTTCCAGGGGAGCAGGGCCACGACGACGAAGATCGAGCCGAGGTAGAAGACGCCGATGCGCCAGATGATGCTGTTGGTCGCCTTGGTGACGGCACGCTGCGGGTTCTCCGACTCGCCGGCGGCCAGCGTCGCGATCTCACTGCCCATGAAGGAGAACACGACGAGCAGCACACCGGTGAGGATCGCGCCGGGCCCGTGCGGCAGGAAACCGCCGTGGCCGGTGAGGTTGTCGAGCCCGGCCTTGTCGCTGTGCACGCCGGGCAGTACGCCGAAGACGGCCAGCAGACCGATGACGATGAACGCGCTGATCGCCACGACCTTGATCCCGGCGAACCAGAACTCGAACTCGCCGTAGGAGCCGACGGAGCCCAGGTTGGTCGCGGTCAGCACCACCATGACGATGAGCGCCCACCCCCACTGGGGCACGGCCGGAACCCAGCCGGAGAGGATCTTCGCTCCGGCGGTCGCCTCCACGGCCAGGACGACGACCCAGAAGAACCAGTACAGCCAGCCGATGGAGAACCCGGCCCAGCCGCCGAGCGCCCGGTCGGCGTGCGCCGAGAACGAGCCGGAGGTGGGGTTGGCGGCGGACATCTCGCCGAGCATGCGCATCACGAGGACGACGAGCGTGCCGACGAGGGCGTACGAGAGCAGGATGCCGGGGCCTGCGGTGGAGATGCCGGCACTGGAACCGACGAACAGTCCCGCACCGATCACACCGCCGATGGCGATCATCGTCAGGTGACGGTTCTTGAGACCGGCCTGAAGCCCGGAACCGTGTCCTTCGGGGCTTGCGTGGCCGCTTCCAGCCTTCGGCGGGGTCGGCTGCGAGGTCATGTGGGGATTTCCTTTGCGCCGGGTGAGGGGGGCTGCCGTACGAGCGGTGTACGAACCGGTCCAGTGAAACCGAGGTGCGGGGGCTGTGTGAACCTTCAAAACCCAAACTTTACCTCAGCCTTCCCTGAGTTTTGTGGCTTATCTCACATTGTTCCGGCGGATGTGCTAAGGCTCCACCCGGCGCTGTTTCCCGCATTCGGCCGTGTCACACTCGGACCATGCGCGTGTATCTCGGCTCCGACCATGCGGGCTTCGAACTCAAGAACCACCTCGTCGAGTGGCTCAAGGCGGCGGGCCACGAGCCCGTCGACTGCGGCCCGCACATCTACGACGCCCAGGACGACTACCCGCCCTTCTGCCTGCGCGCCGCAGAGCGCACGGCCGGTGACCCCGACTCCCTCGGCATCGTGATCGGCGGCTCCGGCAACGGCGAGCAGATCGCCGCGAACAAGGTCAAGGGCGTCCGCGCGGCCCTCGCCTGGAGCGAGGAGACGGCCGCCCTCGGCCGCCAGCACAACAACGCCAACGTCGTCGCGGTGGGTGCGCGCATGCACACGCCGGAGGAAGCGACGAAGTTCGTCGAAACCTTCCTCAACACCCCCTTCTCCGGCGACGAACGCCACATCCGCCGCATCGACATGCTGTCGTCCTACGAAACGACGGGCGACCTGCCCCCGATCCCGGCGCACCACCCGCAGGGATAGGACGGCACCGGCGCGCGGCAGCGGGCCCGGGGGCGCAGTGCCCGGGGCCCGAGCCTCGCGGGCCCAGCTCGGGGAGCCGGACGGGCCTCAGGCCACGGAACCGGACGGGTCCGGGCCCACGGAGTTCACGAGCCCTGGGCCCACGGAACCGGACGGGTCCGAGTCCACGGAGTTCACAAGCCCCGGGCTCGGGGAACCGGACGGGCGCCAGGCTCACGGAGCAGATGGGCCCGAGGGCCGCAGAGCCCCGCGGGCTTGATGGGAGAGGCTTGGAGCCGTCGGGCGATGGGCGAGGACCCTCGAGGGAGGGACCCGTGAGTCCCCGGAGCCCCGGGGCGGGGCCGAAGCCCCCGTCGGGGTGCAGGGGCGGAGCCTCGTGAAAGCTGGAGCGGAGCACCGTCAGGGGGCGCAGGGGGCGAAGCCCCCGCCGGGGTCCGGGGCGGAGCCCCAGGACCGGGTACTTCTCTCCCACCGAGGCGGGTGGGAAACCGGGGTCCGGGGCGGAGCCCCGGGGCCGGGCAACCCTCACCCCACCGAGGCGGGCGGGTGGGCAAAGGACCGTAGGAGAGGACGCCACCGTGCCGGAGGGCCACACCATCCACCGCCTGGCGCAGGAGTACGCCACCCGCTTCGCCGGCACCCCCACCCACGTCACCAGCCCCCAGGGCAAGTTCTCCGACGCCGCCACCCTCCTCACCGGAGCGGAGCTCACCCGCACGGACGCCCACGGCAAACACCTCTTCCTCCGCTTCCGCGACAGCGACTGGGTCCACATCCACCTCGGCCTCTTCGGCAAGGTCACCTTCGGCGACGCCCCGGCGCCCCCGCCCACGGACACCGTCCGCCTCCGCCTCGCCAATGACACCGCGTACGTCGACCTCCGCGGCCCCACCACCTGCGCCCTGATCACCGACGCCGAGAAGCAGGCGGTACACGACCGCCTCGGCCCCGACCCCCTCCGCCCGGACGCCGACCCGGCCACCGCCTACGCCCGCGTCCGCCGCAGCCGTACGACGATCGCCGCCCTGCTCATGGACCAGAAGGTCATCGCGGGCGTCGGCAACGTCTACCGCGCCGAGGTCCTCTTCCGGCACGGCATCGACCCGTACCGCCTCGGCAAGGACATCACGCCCGCCGAGTGGGACGCCCTCTGGACCGACCTCGTCGGGCTCATGCGCGAGGGCGTCCGCAACAACCGCATCGACACCGTCCGCTCCGAGCACACCCCCGAGGCGATGGGCCGCCCACCCCGCGTGGACGACCACGGCGGCGAGGTCTACGTCTACCGCCGCGCCACCCTGCCCTGCCACATCTGCGCCACCGAGATCCGCACCGCCGACCTCGCCGCCCGCAACCTCTTCTGGTGCCCCACCTGCCAGAAACTCTGAGGCCGGCTAGAACCCGTGCGGCAGCCACGGCGCCACCGCCGACCCGAACCCCACCGACGCCTCCGCCAGCGCCCCCCGCCGAAGCTCCCGCACCCGCCCGGCCGCGGCCAGCGCGGTCAGCGGCACGCCACCGAGGTACGCCGCCCCCAACTCCCGTACCGAGAGCGACACCTCGGCCGTGTCCGACGTACGCTCGCAGGACGCCCCCTTCGCGTCCCCGCTCAGCCGCCACCGCCCGGAGTTCCACGGGCAGAAGTCGTCCGCCACCTCGAACACCACGTCCACCGGCGCCAGGTAGGTCCGCGCCGCGAGCGCCGCCCCCACGTCCACGAGCCGGACGTACAACGCGTCCCGCAGCCGCGGCAGGCACCGCCGGATGTCGGACACCAGGTACTGCCACGCGTCGTCGACCGGCCGCATCCGCATGCTCAGCGTCGACGTCAGGTCGATCCCGTACAGGAACCGCCACAGCGCGGCCCCGCTCGCCGGGTCCAGCGCGTCCAGGTCGCTCAGCACCACCGTGCCCTCGGGCCCACCGCTGTCCCAGCTGGGCTTGACCCGGTAGCGCGCGTACCCCGTGACCTCTCCGTCCCGCTCGGCGACCACGCACTGCAGCGGCGACGCGCCGCCCCGCTCGCTCTCCGGGTCCAGCAGCGTCAGCCGCGCCCAGCCGGGCGGCCGCTCCACCATCCCGGGCCGGGTCGGCACCAGCCGCGCGTACACCGCCTCGCAGGCGTCCAGCACGTCGGCGGGCGCCGCGTACCGCAGCCGTACGTCGTTGATGCCGGCGGGGACCGAGAGCCCGGCCCGGTTGGTGTCGATCTCGGCCTGCAACTGGAAGGTCGCCGCCCCGTACCCGAAGCGGCCGTAGATCGCGGGCTCGGAGGCGGTCAGCACCGCCAGCGGCTCGCCCCAGGACCGTACGTCGTCCAGCTGCCGCCGCATCATCGACGTCAGCACACCGCGCCGCCGGTGCGTGGCGGCCACGCTGACCATCGTCACCCCGGCCGCGGACACCAGCGCGCCGCCGGGCACGGTCATCCGGAAGCTGTACGCCCCCGCCGTCCCCACACACGCGTCTCCGTCCCACACGCCCAGGGAACGGTCGAACTCGGTGACGGACCGCCACGCCTGCCGCTCCTCCGACGACTCCGGAACCCCGCCGAACGCGCGGATCAGGTTGTCGTACCAGGGGTCCCACTCGTCCTGCCGCAGCACTCTCGGCCCGGTCACAAGGTCACTTGCCATACGCCATGCGTACCAGGGCGATACGGAACGGGCGAGCGAATTTCTCCCGGGCGGCAGCGTGACGGCATCCTGTGAAGTTCACTGTGAATCCGGGCCTCGGACGGGGGACAAGTGGGACCTCCCGTGCCAAGCAGCGGGTTCGATGGATAGGGTCCCGAACTAATGGCAGCAGGACGAGAGCGGCGCGCGGAAGCCGAGACGTTCACGGCCCGGTTGAAGATGCAGTGGCACCGGGCCCGCGTCGGCGTGCGCAGATCCGCCGTCGACTACTTCCGCGGGGACGGCTCCGACTGGATCGCGCTCGGCGGCCTGCTGCTGACCATCCCGCTGATCGCGGTGCTGACCCTCGCCAACTCGATCTGGTTCTCGCCGGCCGCGCTCGTGCTGCCCATCGTCGCCGGCGGCCTGCTGCTCCGTCCGGCGAGCCTGCTCGGCCTGTACGCCGCCGCGGCCACGGCGCTGATCGTGGAGTCGGTGCGGCTCGGGCCGTACCCCGAGGGCCCTGCCCGGGTCACCCCGGGTGTGGTGCTGGTGGTCGCCGCCTGCGGCTTGTTCGGGCTGCTGATCGCCCAGTTCCGCAGCAGGGTCGGCGTGCCCTGGCGGCGCGGCGGCACCATGCTGTTCGACCTGCGTGAACGCATCCGCGTGCAGAGCACGCTGCCGCAGCTGCCGGACGGCTGGCACCACGAGATGGCCCTGCGCCCGGCCGGTGGCCAGTCCTTCTCCGGCGACTTCGTGGTCGCCGCCCGTACGAACGGCGGCCGTACCCTGGAGGTCGTCCTCACGGACGTCTCCGGCAAAGGCATGGACGCGGGCTCGCGGGCGCTGCTGCTGTCGGGCGCGTTCGGCGGCCTGCTCGGCAGCCTGCCCCCGCACGCCTTCCTTCCCGCCGCCAACGGCTACCTCCTGCGCCAGGACTGGCAGGAGGGCTTCGCGACCTCCATCCACCTGGTCCTCGACCTGGACTCCGGCGATTACGAGCTGTACACCGCCGGCCACCCGCCGGGCCTGCAGCTCAGCGCGGGCAGCGGCCGCTGGGAGGAGAAGGCCGCCGAAGGCCCGCTCCTCGGCGTCTACGACGGCGCCCAGTTCGACCCGGTCAAAGGCTCCCTGCGGGCCGGCGACGTACTGATGCTGTTCACCGACGGCCTGGTGGAGACCTCCGACCGCGACATCACCGAAGGCATCGACCGCCTCACCGGCGAGGCCGACCGCTACGTCGCCGGCGGCTTCCACGGCGCCGCCTGGCACCTGATCGAAGCAGTGGCCAAGGACGTCAACGACGACCGCGCCCTCCTCCTCATCTGCCGCGAGGGCCCGACGGCCCAGACGGCACGCTGAGCCTGAGGGGTTTCAAAGCTGAGCGGTGCGGAGGTGTCCGCGGGCTCGGCGGGTGGTGACGCGGGGTGTTGGTAAGCGCTGGTGGCCGGCGTTGCGGAAGCCGAACGCGTTGCGGACGACGAGCCTGATCACGCGGTTGATTCCCTCGCCCTTGGCGTTGCTGTGCCCTGTGGCGGTGCGCCCCGGCCCGGCCCGGCGATCTGCCGGTGCCGAGCGCGTCGATGAAGCCCGTGTGCCACCGGTCGCGGACCAGGTGCCACTTTCCGGTGGTCAGGTCCTGTTCCCAGCGCGGTTTTCTGCGCCGGACCTCGTCGATGCCCAGCACCTGCGCCTCGGACAGCGGTGCCTTGGTGACCTCGTGGGGGGCGCGGAAGACATCCCTCACGGTAGGTCAGGAGAGGTGCGGGTCAAGGGTGGCCCGGATGACGGTGGACCCGGCATCGCGCAGCCGCGTGGTGATCCGTGCGCGCCGCGGGCCGGCTGCCCGAGCCGGCCTCCACGGAGATCGTGCCGCTCATCGACGGCTTCGGCGCGCTGCGCGACGACTTCCAGGAACCGGACGACGCGGTCGCCGACATCCTCAAGCACGACAGCGGCTACGGCATCCACGTCGTCGCCGGCATGCTGCGCTGGAACGACGTGCGCATCGCCACCCAGTCCCAGTTCGGCACCCGCGTCGACCTGCGGCTGAACGACCCGAGCGAGTCCACCATCGACCGCAAGCCCGCCGAGACCCTGTCCCCGGAGGAGAAGAGCCGCGTCCTCACCGACGGCAGGCTGTTCGCCCAGGTCGCCCTGCCCCTTACCGACTCGCCGACGAGCGCCTGGTCCTCGGCGCCACGCGACAGGCCGGAGGCCGCCCGCGGACAGCCCCCGGCACCGGCCGTCGAGGAGCGCCGCTCTCAGCGCACCGCCGCCGCCTCGCGCTCGGCGCCACGGCCCGCCGACTTCTCGCGATCGCGGGCCGGTCGGTCCGTGTCCTGCCGGAAGGCCCAGTCCATCCTCGGCTCCATGGCGAACCGGAAGAAACGTCGCACGGGCGGGGTGCACAGCACGGTCATACCGCCCGCCGCGAGGAGGGTGACGACGACCGCGCCGACCGGGCTGTGCAGCCAGCCCGCGTCGAACCCGCCCGCGTACAGCACGCCCTTGACCACGAAACCGTGCAGCAGATAGCCGCACAGCGTGCCCGCGCCGAGCGCCGTGCACCACATCCGCCGGCCCGGCACCCAGGCGAGGAAACAGGCGGTCAGCACCAGCGCACAGCCGAACAACGCCAGCACCATGACCGGCCCGGCCCACCACGGGGCACCCAGGTCCTGCGCGGCGCTGTTCCGGTACACCCACCCGGTGTTCACGTGCGGCACGCTCCACCAGCCGACGGCCAGCGTCAGCACGAACACCGGCACCGACAGGATCCGCGCCGAGCGACGGCGCACCAGACGGAAGTGCTCGGGCTTCAGACACAGGCCCAGCACGAAGCAGGGCAGGAACTGAAAGACGCGCTGGAGTTCCAGTTCGCCACTCATTCCCGGGGTGACCGAGGCCAGCATGGCGACGCCGAGGGCGACGGGCAGAGGCCAACGCACCAGTTTCCAGACGGGTGTGGTCAGACGCCAGATGAACAGGGCGCACAGGAACCAGGCCAGGTACCAGGGGGCGAAGAGGTTGATCTGCCGGTCGTCGGAATGGCCGACGAAGACCCGGAAGAGTGAATAGGCGAGCTGGAAGACGACGTACGGCACGAGAACGCCGGTGATCAGCCGCTTCAGCCGGTGCGGACGAAGATCGAAACTACGGGAGAAGAAGCCGGAGATGATGATGAACGCCGGCATGTGGAAGATGTACACGACGTTGTACGCGGTTTCGAGGGCCCGGCTGTCGCTCTTGATCGCCGCCCAGGTGTGCCCCATGCCCACCAGCACGATCGCCAGGTACTTCGCATTGTCGAAGAACGGATCGCGCTGCTCTCCGGATCTTCCGCCATGCTCAACCGGCCGCCGCGGGCTGGGCACTCCCGGTGCGGACGACTGTGCCGGGGGAAGCGGTGTTCTGTTAGGGCCGGGGGACGAGGCAGCGTGGAACATCTGAGGCACCCTAGCGTTGTCTGTGGGATTTCACGGAACGCCCGACGGCAATCCTGGTTATTCGCTGCGGCTACCCAGGAATTGACGACAAGTGTGTGACCGGCGGGTGACGGTCGACACATCGTCCGCCTCGTTCAGGCACAGCATCCGCACCCACGATGTCGTGATTCATGGCAACAAGTCGACCCATGGTGCGCGCCGTGCGGCAGCAATTCGAATGGCCTGTGAACGTAATGTATGGGCCTTGAAACGAAATTACTCGATTCGCCCTGGAGCCGCGGCGGTGATGAGCGCCGAATTACCCTGCGGGACACGGCCGGTGAGCGGCACCGGCCCTGCGAGCCTGATGCCCGGGCCGCAGTGCTGACCGATGATGCGTCAGCCCCCGCATACAGGAGCCGCGTTGGTGGCACGATGGTTCCAGCGAGGTGCGCGGGGCTGGCGTCCCCGGGCCGGGAGAGCGGACCGACCGAGGGTGTGATCAGTTGTGGCCATTTCACTGTCCGTGGTGCTGCTGTTGGCGATCATCCTGGTGGTGTTGCTCCGAGGGGGATCCATCAAGGCGGGGCCGGCCATCGTCGCCGTGCTCTTCGGCTTCTTCCTCGCCTCCACCGGCATCGCCCCGTCGATCAGCCGCTTCCTGGACTCGATAGCGCACACGATCAACTCGATCAGCTTCTGAGCGGCGTCGGGACACCCGAAAACGATCAGGGCCAGGCGGGAGTCCTCCTCCGACCTGGCCCTGAGCCGTACAGAGCGGGCGACGGGAATCGAACCCGCGTAGCCAGTTTGGAAGACTGGGGCTCTACCATTGAGCTACGCCCGCACACAGTGCGCGCCGCGGGTCTGTCGACCGCGGCACATCAGGCATCGTAGCGGGTCGTGGGGCGTCGCCGCACACCCCGGGGGCGTACGCCGGTCGTACGCATCCGCGAGCCCTCACTCGTGAGTCTGATGCCGGCCTCCGCGGACCGTGATTTGTGGTAGTTTCCGCCTGTCCCGAAAGGGATCGGTTCGGACTGGACCGCAACCCTCGGGTTGAAAGCCCCCCTCCTTCAGGTGGGGGAGCGGAGTCACGTACCCTACGTGTCGCACAGGCGGGGTGTGGCGCAGCTTGGTAGCGCGTCCGCTTTGGGAGCGGAAGGCCGTGGGTTCAAATCCCGCCACCCCGACGATTCGCCGGCCGACGGTCGGCGTCACCGCGCGTGATCGCCTTTTGGGGCGAAGAGTGGCTGCGGTTACTATTCAAACTGCGCGCCCGTGTGTCCGGTCCTGCTGGGGCTGCGAACGCCTCCGGGCGGCGAAACATCCGCCGGAACCGTCCGGCCCCGGCAGAATCCAAGAAGTCAGCCACAAGGAGACCGAACCGTGAAGAGCGCCGTGGAGACCCTGAACCCGACCCGGGTTCGGCTCACTGTCGAGGTGCCCTTCGAGGAGCTCAAGGACAGCCTCGACGCGGCGTACAAGAAGATCAACCAGCAGGTCACGGTCAAGGGCTTCCGCAAGGGCAAGATCCCGGCCCGGGTCATCGACCAGCGGTTCGGCCGCGGTGCGGTGCTGGAGGAGGCCGTCAACGACGCGCTTCCGCGGTTCTACACCGACGCGGTCAACGAGGCCGAGCTGAACCCGCTGGGCCAGCCGGAGGTCGACATCACCGAGCTGAAGGACGGCGAGACGCTGAACTTCACCGCCGAGGTCGACGTCCGCCCGACCATCGAGATCCCGGACTACTCCGGCATCGAGGTCGAGGTCGACGCCGTCGAGGTGACCGACGAGGACGTCGAGAAGGCGGTCGAGCAGCTGCGTGAGCGCTTCGCCTCCACGACCCCGGTCGAGCGCGCCGCCGAGGACGGCGACGTGGTGACCATCGACCTCGAGGCCAAGGTCGACGGCGAGGTCCTGGAGGACGGCGTCGCGAACGGCGTCTCCTACACGATCGGCTCCGGTGAGCTGCTGGACGGCATCGACGACGCCGTGAAGGGGCTCGAGGCGGGTGGCGAGGCCACTTTCGCCTCCGAGCTCAAGGGCGGCTCCGCGGCCGGCAGGGAGGCCGAGGTCACCGTCAAGGTCACCCAGGTCGCCGCCCGGGAACTGCCCGAGCTGGACGACGAGTTCGCACAGCTCGCCTCCGAGTTCGACACCCTCGAGGAGCTGAGGGCCGACAGCCGCAAGCGCCTGGAGAACATGAAGCAGTTCGACCAGGCCACGCAGGCCCAGGAGCGCGTCCTGGACAAGCTGCTCGAGCTGGTCGAGGTCCCCGTCCCCGAGAAGCTGCTCGAGGACGAGGTCAACACCCGTAAGCACAACCTCGAGCACCACCAGCTCGCGCAGATGGGCCTCACCCTCGACAAGTACCTGGAGATCCAGGACAAGACCGCCGAGGAGTTCGAGACCGAGACCCGCGAGGCCGCGGTCAAGGGCATCAAGACCCAGTTCGTGCTCGACGAGCTCGTCAACAAGGAGGAGCTGGGCGTCAGCCAGGAGGAGCTCACCGAGCACCTCATGCGGCGTGCGGCCTCCTCCGGCATGTCCCCCGACCAGTTCGCGCAGGCCGTCGTCCAGCAGAACCAGGTTCCGCTGCTGGTCGGCGAGGTCGCCCGCGGCAAGGCCCTGGCCGTCGTGGTCGAGGCCGCGACCGTGAAGGACACCAACGGCGAGATCGTCGACCTGGACGACGAGGACGAGGCCGCCGAGACCGCCGAGACCGCCGAGGCCGCCGAGGCTGCGGAGGCCACCGAGGTCGCCGAGGCCACCGAGGCGTCCGCCGAGGACAAGGGCGAGGGCGAGGAGAAGGCCGAGGCCTGATCCGTACGGCACCTCCCATGCACGCAGGACGGGCCCCGGGTACGTTGTGACCTGGGGCCCGTTCGCCTACTCAAGGGGCGCGGGGCCACAGACACCACGGCGTACGCCCCCGGCGAACACCCCAGGAACCGGGATGGCACCGCAGGGCCTGCGCGTTAGGGTCCTTGAATACGAGGGCAGGGGAGTCCCCGAACATCGCCGGACGGCCCCCACGCCCCGGCAGAACACGTAAGACGGCCCCGTGCCGTCGTAAGACGAGCAGGTGGATACGTGACGAATCTGATGCCCTCCGCCGCCGGCGAGCCTTCCATCGGTGGTGGCCTCGGCGACCAGGTCTACAACCGGCTGCTCAACGAGCGGATCATCTTCCTCGGCCAGCCGGTCGACGACGACATCGCGAACAAGATCACCGCACAGCTGCTGCTCCTTGCCGCCGACCCGGACAAGGACATCTACCTCTACATCAACAGCCCGGGCGGTTCGATCACGGCCGGCATGGCGATCTACGACACCATGCAGTACATCAAGAACGACGTGGTGACCATCGCCATGGGCCTCGCGGCCTCGATGGGCCAGTTCCTGCTCAGCGCCGGCACCCGGGGCAAGCGCTTCGCGCTGCCGAACGCCGAGATCCTGATCCACCAGCCCTCCGCCGGCCTGGCGGGCTCGGCCTCGGACATCAAGATCCACGCCGAGCGGCTGCTGCACACCAAGAAGCGCATGGCGGAACTCACCGCCTTCCACACCGGCCAGTCGGTCGAGCAGATCACCCGCGACTCCGACCGCGACCGCTGGTTCGACGCCCACGAGGCCAAGGACTACGGCCTCATCGACGAGGTCATCGAGTCGGCCGCCGGCATGCCGGGCGGCGGCGGCACCGGGGCCTGAGCCGCCCACGGAGGCCACACGGCCCCTGAGCCGCTCCCGCGGAGTCCCCGGCCCCGGGGAGGCGCCCCAGACGTCCGAAGGCCTCCGTGAAGCCCAGCCAGCCCCCAGCCGACCGCCCAGCCCCCTTCCAGGAGAGACACCGTGAACGACTTCCCCGGCAGCGGCCTCTACGACCGTACCCGCGCCGAGTACACCGGCCCCACGGCCGAGTCCCGCTACGTCATCCCCCGCTTCGTGGAGCGCACCTCCCAGGGCATTCGCGAGTACGACCCGTACGCGAAGCTCTTCGAGGAGCGCGTGATCTTCCTCGGCGTCCAGATCGACGACGCCTCCGCCAACGACGTCATGGCGCAGCTGCTGTGCCTGGAGTCGATGGACCCCGACCGGGACATCTCGGTCTACATCAACAGCCCCGGCGGCTCCTTCACGGCGCTGACGGCCATCTACGACACGATGCAGTTCGTGAAGCCCGACATCCAGACGGTCTGCATGGGCCAGGCGGCCTCCGCCGCCGCCGTCCTGCTGGCCGCCGGCACGCCGGGCAAGCGCATGGCGCTGCCGAACGCCCGTGTGCTGATCCACCAGCCCTACAGCGAGACCGGCCGCGGCCAGGTCTCCGACCTGGAGATCGCCGCCAACGAGATCCTCCGGATGCGTTCGCAGCTGGAGGAGATGCTGGCCAAGCACTCCAGCACGCCGATCGAGAAGATCCGTGAGGACATCGAGCGCGACAAGATCCTCACGGCCGAGGAGGCGCTGTCGTACGGGCTGATCGACCAGATCATTTCCACCCGGAAGATGAACAACGCCTCCGTCCGCTGAGGCGAAGGCAGGAACGTCTGCCGCTCCTTGGCACAGTGCACGTCAAAGTGAACCGTGCCAAGGGGGGCCCGAACGGGGGGCCCGGCAAGGTACCGTCGACATAAGGCAGCACCAGGAGCCGCTGGACTCAACGCGTCCAGGCGTCTCCCAGGCGAAGGGGAAGCACACCGTGGCACGCATCGGTGACGGCGGCGATCTGCTCAAGTGCTCGTTCTGCGGAAAGAGCCAGAAGCAGGTCAAGAAGCTCATCGCAGGGCCCGGTGTGTACATCTGCGACGAGTGCATCGATCTCTGCAACGAGATCATCGAGGAGGAGCTCGCGGAGAGCAGCGAGGTGCGCTGGGAGGAGCTTCCCAAGCCCCGCGAGATCTACGAGTTCCTGGACGGGTACGTCGTCGGCCAGGAGGCCGCCAAGAAGTCCCTGTCCGTCGCGGTGTACAACCACTACAAGCGCGTCCAGGCCGGCGAGAACGGCGGCGCGCAGGGCCGCGAGGACGCCATCGAGCTCGCCAAGTCCAACATCCTCCTGCTGGGCCCCACGGGCTCGGGCAAGACCCTGCTGGCCCAGACGCTGGCCCGCATGCTGAACGTCCCGTTCGCCATCGCCGACGCCACGGCGCTGACCGAGGCGGGGTACGTGGGCGAGGACGTCGAGAACATCCTGCTGAAGCTGATCCAGGCGGCCGACTACGACGTCAAGAAGGCCGAGACCGGGATCATCTACATCGACGAGATCGACAAGGTCGCGCGGAAGAGCGAGAACCCCTCCATCACGCGCGACGTGTCCGGCGAGGGCGTCCAGCAGGCCCTGCTGAAGATCCTCGAGGGCACCACGGCCTCCGTCCCGCCCCAGGGCGGCCGCAAGCACCCGCACCAGGAGTTCATCCAGATCGACACGACGAACGTCCTGTTCATCGTGGGCGGCGCCTTCGCGGGCCTGGAGAAGATCATCGAGGGACGCGCGGGTGCCAAGGGCATCGGCTTCGGCGCGACGATCCGTTCCAAGCGGGAGCTGGAGGACAAGGACCAGTTCGAGGACGTCATGCCCGAGGACCTGGTCAAGTTCGGCATGATCCCGGAGTTCATCGGCCGCCTGCCGGTGATCACCTCGGTCCACAACCTGGACCGCGAGGCGCTGCTGAAGATCCTGGTCGAACCGCGCAACGCCCTGGTCAAGCAGTACCAGCGTCTGTTCGAACTCGACGGCGTGGAACTCGACTTCGAACGCGAGGCCCTGGAGGCCATCGCCGACCAGGCCATCCTCCGCCAGACCGGCGCCCGCGGCCTGCGCGCCATCATGGAGGAGGTCCTGATGTCGGTGATGTACGAGGTGCCGTCGCGCAAGGACGTGGCGAGGGTCGTCATCACCGCCGACGTCGTCCGCTCCAACGTCAACCCGACCCTGATCCCGAGGGACGCGCGCGGCCGGGGGCCGGGCGAGCAGAAGACGGCGTAACCGCCGAGGCACGGACGGCAGAAGGGGCCCCGGTCGACCGACCGGGGCCCCTTCTGCCGTGTGGGTGCGCGTCAGGCCTCGACGCGGACGTCCTTGCGGAGCTTGGCCGTGGTGTCGGCCGCGTCCTCGGGGGTGCTCGACTTGCCGGTCAACGCGCTGGCGACGTCGACCGGCATCACGAGCCCGAGGGTGCTGTGGTCACCCCAGATGCAGACCGGCATCGTCATGTCCTTGGGGCCGGCGGCCGAGCCGCTCGACGAGCCCAGCTTGACCTTGATCTCCTGGCACTTGAGGACGGCGCCGCCGAGGCCGCTCGGGCTGTACGCCTTCGGACTGCCGACGAGCTCACCGTCCTTGGTGCCCTCCTTCTCCGCGTTCTTCTTCATGTCCGCGAACATGCTGTCGACGGCCTTCTCGGGGTCGTCGATGGTGCCGTAGACGCCGCCGAAGGTGATCATCTTCTGGCCGAACGGGTTGCTCTTGTCCCCCGACTCATAGCTGGCGCTGACGTCCTTCGGGCTCTTCACGCCCCAGCTCTCGGCGTCCTTCAGGTCCGACTTGGACATGCCGTCGCCCCCGGAGCTCTTGCCCTTCTTGTACTGGCCGTCGAGAACCGTTTCGGGTGTGACCAACTTGTGCGGTCCGTCGTCCGCGACGTTCGAGCCGCTGCCCCCGCCGAACACGAAGTACGCGCCCACCGCGATCGCCACCACGACCGCCACCGCGCCGATGATCAGGGCCGCCGTCCTGCCCTTGCCGCCGCCCGAGGCCGGGGGCGGGGGGACGGCGCCGTACGGGGGCTGGCCGTACGGGGGCTGCTGGCCGTAGGGGGACTGCTGGCCGTAGGGGCCCGGCTGGGGCGGGACACCCGGGCCGGGCTGCTGAGGGTAGCCGTAACCGGGCTGGGGCGGAGGGGCCTGCTGAGGGTAGCCGTAGCCGGGCTGCGCGGGCGGAGTCTGCGGCGGTTGCTGGCCGTAGGGACCCGGCTGGCCGTACGGCCCGGGCTGCTGGGGCTGCCCGCCGTACGGGCCCGGCTGGTTGCTGCTCATTACGGGGTTCCCCTCCAGGTGCTTATGTGTTCCTGACATCCTGACCCAGCCACGTCGCGCGCAGGGTGCCGGGGTCCCGCACCGTTACAGAACAAATGCGGTTCGGGACCGCGCCGTAACACCTCTAAACTGACCCCGTGACCGAGAACGCTCAGCAGCAGCCACCAGCGCCCGACACCGAACTGCCGACCCAGTACGCGCCGGCCGACGTAGAGGGGCCGCTGTACGAGCGCTGGGTGGAGCGGGGGTACTTCGAGGCGGACGCGAAGAGTGAAAAACCGCCGTACACCATCGTCATCCCGCCGCCGAACGTCACCGGCTCGCTCCACCTGGGGCACGCCTTCGAGCACACGCTCATCGACGCCCTCACCCGCCGCAAGCGCATGCAGGGCCACGAGACGCTGTGGCAGCCCGGCATGGACCACGCGGGCATCGCCACCCAGAACGTCGTCGAGCGCGAGCTCGCCAAGGAGGGCAAGTCCCGGCACGACCTGGGCCGCGAGGCCTTCGTCGAGCGCGTCTGGCAGTGGAAGAACGAGTCCGGCGGGCAGATCTCCGGCCAGATGCGCCGCCTCGGCGACGGCGTCGCCTGGTCGCGTGAGCGCTTCACCATGGACGAAGGGCTCTCCCAGGCCGTCCAGACCATCTTCAAGCGGCTCTACGACGACGAGCTGATCTACCGCGCCGAGCGCATCATCAACTGGTGCCCCCGGTGCCTGACCGCCATCTCCGACATCGAGGTCGAGTACCAGGACGACGACGGCGAGCTCGTCTCGATGAAGTACGGCGACGGCGACGACACCATCGTGGTCGCCACCACCCGTGCCGAGACCATGCTCGGCGACACCGCCGTCGCCGTTCACCCCGACGACGAGCGCTACCGGCACCTCGTCGGCAAGCTCATCAAGCTGCCGCTGACGGACCGCTCCATCCCCGTCATCGCCGACGAGCACGTCGACCCCGAGTTCGGCACCGGAGCCGTCAAGGTCACCCCGGCGCACGACCCGAACGACTTCGAGATCGGCCAGCGGCACGACCTGCCGTCCATCGCCGTGATGGACGAGCACGCGGTCATCACCGCGCACGGCCCCTTCCAGGGCCTGGACCGCCTGGAGGCCCGCTCCGCCATCGTCGCCGCGCTGCGCGCCGAGGGCCGGATCGTCGCCGAGAAGCGGCCCTACGTCCACTCCGTCGGCCACTGCTCGCGCTGCAAGACCACCATCGAGCCGCGCCTGTCCATGCAGTGGTGGGTCAAGGTCGGCCCGCTGGCCAAGGCCGCCGGTGACGCCGTCCGGGACGGCCGCGTCACGATCCATCCGCAGGAGATGGAGAAGCGGTACTTCGACTGGGTCGACAACCTCCACGACTGGTGCATCTCGCGGCAGCTGTGGTGGGGCCACCGGATCCCCGTCTGGTACGGGCCGAACGGGGAGGTCGTCTGCGTCGGCCCGGACGAGGAGCCGCCCAGCGGCGAGGGCTGGCACCAGGACACCGACGTCCTCGACACCTGGTTCTCCTCCGGCCTGTGGCCGTTCTCCACGCTCGGCTGGCCCGAGCAGACCGAGAGCCTCGCGAAGTTCTACCCGAACTCCGTCCTGGTCACCGGCTACGACATCCTCTTCTTCTGGGTCGCCCGGATGATGATGTTCGGCCTGTACGCGATGGACGGCACCCCGCCGTTCCACACCATCGCCCTGCACGGCATGGTCCGCGACCAGTTCGGCAAGAAGATGTCGAAGTCCTTCGGCAACGCGGTCAACCCGCTGGACTGGATGGACAAGTACGGCTCCGACGCTCTCCGGTTCACGCTCGCCCGCGGCGCCAACCCGGGTGTCGACGTGCCGATCGGCGAGGACTGGGTCCAGGGCTCGCGCAACTTCGCCAACAAGATCTGGAACGCGACGCGCTTCGCACTGATGAACGGTGCGACGGTGGACGGTCCGCTGCCGGACGTCTCGAAGATGTCGGCGACCGACCGCTGGATCCTGTCCCGGCTGAACTCGGTCGTCGCCGAGGTCGACGCGTACTACGACGACTTCCAGTTCGCCAAGCTGTCCGACGCGCTGTTCCACTTCGCGTGGGACGAGGTCTTCGACTGGTACGTCGAGCTGTCCAAGACCACCTTCCAGGCGGGCGGCGAGGCGGCCGAGGTCTCCAAGCGGGTGCTGGGCGAGGTCCTGGACGTCACGCTGAGGCTGCTGCACCCGGTGGTTCCGTTCGTCACGGAGACCCTGTGGACCACCCTTACGGGTGGTGAGTCGGTCGTCATCGCCGAGTGGCCGACCGACAGCGGCTTCCGGGACGCGGAGGCCGAGCGTGAGATCGGGACGCTGCAGTCCGTCATCACCGAGGTGCGGCGGTTCCGGGCCGACCAGGGGCTGCAGCCGGGGCAGCGGGTGCCGGCGCGGCTGACGCTGGACGGTACGGCGCTGGTGTCGCACGAGGCGGCGATCCGGCAGTTGCTGCGGCTGCAGCCGCAGGGCGACTCCTTCACGGCCACGGCGACCCTGCCGGTCGCGGGCGTCGAGGTCGCGCTGGACCTGTCGGGCGCGATCGACGTGGCCGCCGAGCGGAAGCGGCTGGCGAAGGACCTGGCTGCCGCCGAGAAGGAGAAGGCCCAGGCCAACGCCAAGCTCGGCAACGAGGCGTTCCTGGCGAAGGCGCCCGACCATGTGGTCGAGAAGATCCGTACGCGGCTGGCCAAGGCCGAGGAGGACATCACGCGGATCGCCGCGCAGCTGGAGCGGTTGCCGCAGGGCTGACTGCCGCTACGTTGCCAAAAGCCCCGGAGCTGTCTGGTTCCGGGGCTTTCGGTTGCCGTGGGGCGGGGACGCTCACCGCGCTCGACGGGTGCTGCCCGCGCCCACCCTCCCCCGAGCTCTCGGCTTCGCTCGAGCAGGGGCCCCATCGCCCTGGGGGTCCCCCAGGCGTTCAGCACTGGGGGAGGCACGACTGCCCGCCGGCTATGCGGCACGCATGCCCGCAGGCTGCGTACGTAGACTGGGCCCCGTGAGTGAGCTCCCCCCGGACCCCAGTGGTCAGCACGACCCCCTCGACTCCTTCGACGAGATCATCGCGACCGAGACCGACCGCGACCCCGATCTCGCGGTGATCGAGGCCGGTAGCCGTACCCTGCGGACGCAGGGCGGGCCGCCGCGGGCGGAGGTGCCGGGGCGGCCGGAGGATCCCGAGGTCGACAAGGCGCTGCGGGAGGTCGAGGGGGAGCTGGCCACCCGCTGGGGCGAGACCAAGCTGGAGCCCTCGGTCAGCAGGATCTCCGCGCTGATGGACGTCCTGGGCGAGCCGCAGCGGTCGTACCCCTCCATCCACATCACCGGCACCAACGGCAAGACCTCCACCGCCCGCATGATCGAGGCCCTGCTCGGCGCCTTCGAGCTGCGCACCGGCCGGTACACCTCCCCGCACGTGCAGTCGATCACCGAGCGGATCAGCCTGGACGGCGCACCGGTCTCCGCCGAGCGGTTCGTCGAGACGTACCACGACATCAAGCCGTACGTGGAGATGGTCGACGCCTCGCAGGAGTACCGGCTGTCCTTCTTCGAGGTGCTGACCGGCATGGCGTACGCCGCCTTCGCCGACGCGCCGGTGGACGTGGCCGTCGTCGAGGTGGGCATGGGCGGCAGCTGGGACGCCACCAACGTCATCGACGCGGACGTCGCCGTCGTCACCCCCATCGCCCTCGACCACACCGACCGGCTCGGTGCCACCACGGGCGAGATCGCCGGGGAGAAGGCCGGCATCATCAAGCAGGACGCGACCGTGATCATGGCCCAGCAGCCGGTGGACGCAGCCCAGGTGCTGCTGAAGAAGGCCGTGGAGGTCAACGCGACCGTGGCCCGTGAGGGGCTGGAGTTCGGCGTCCTGGCGCGGCAGGTGGCCGTCGGCGGGCAGCTGCTCACCCTGCGCGGCCTGGGCGGCGAGTACACCGAGGTGTACCTGCCGCTGCACGGCGCCCACCAGGCGCACAACGCCGCCGTGGCGCTCGCCGCCGTGGAGGCGTTCTTCGGCGTCGGCGCCCAGCGCGCCGAGCCGCTGGACGCGGAGACGGTCCGCAAGGCGTTCGCGTCGGTCGCCTCGCCGGGCCGGCTGGAGGTCGTACGGCGCTCGCCGACCGTGGTGCTGGACGCCGCGCACAACCCGGCGGGCGCGCGGGTCACCGCCGAGGCGGTCCAGGAGGCGTTCGACTTCAGCCGGCTGATCGGTGTGGTCGGAGCCAGCGGCGACAAGAACGTGCGCGGTCTGCTGGAGGCGTTCGAGCCGATCTTCGCGGAGGTCGTGGTCACGCAGAACTCCAGCCACCGCGCGATGGACGCCGACGAACTGGCCGCCATCGCCGTCGAGGTGTTCGGCGAGGACCGGGTCCAGGTCGAACCGCGGCTGCCGGACGCGCTGGAGGCCGCGATCACGCTCGCCGAGGAGGAAAGCGAGTTCGCCGGTGGCGGTGTGCTGGTCACCGGTTCCGTCATCACTGTCGGTGAGGCCCGACTGCTCCTCGGGAGGGGCTGACTTCTCGTGCGTACGCTGTGTTCCTCGACCCTGATCGGCGAGTTCTTCGTCATCGGTTTCGCCGCGCTGGTCGCGATGAAGGACCCCGGCCTGTCCACGACGACCGTGTGGACGGTCAGCGGCGTCGCCATGCTGCTGTGCCTGCTGCTGTGCGGCCTGGTGACCCGGCCCGGCGGCGTGGCCCTCGGCTGGGCGCTGCAGGTCGCACTGATCGCCTCCGGCCTGGTCGTGCCGCTGATGTACTTCCTGGGCGCGGTGTTCGCGGCCCTGTGGTGGGCGTCGGTGCACTACGGGCGGAAGGTCGACGAGGCGAAGGCCAGGTTCGCCGCGCAGGCCGCCGAACCCACCGAGGCGAGCCCCTCCTCCCCCGACCCTGCGTGACAGCAGCCCTGTAACCTCGTCCCACCGCATATCTGTAGGCAAGAAGGAGCCCGATCGTGACCCAGCGCACCCTCGTCATCCTCAAGCCCGACGCCGTCCGTCGTGGCCTGACCGGCGAGATCATCAGCCGTATCGAGCGCAAGGCCGGCTGGCAGATCACCGCGCTGGAGCTTCGTACCCTGGACACCGAGACCCTGGAGCAGCACTACGGCGAGCACAAGGGCAAGCCCTTCTACGAGCCGCTGGTGGAGTTCATGTCGTCCGGTCCGGTTGTCGCCATGATCGTCGAGGGCGACCGGGTCATCGAGGGCGTGCGCGCGCTGGCCGGACCCACCGACCCGATCGCCGCCGCTCCGGGCTCGATCCGCGGGGACTACGGCGTGATCGTCCGGGAGAACCTGATCCACGCCTCCGACTCCGAGGAGTCCGCCGAGCGCGAGGTCAAGATCTTCTTCCCGGGCCGCGGCTGACACCCGGAAGAACTGGTCCCGGCCGCTCTTCCTGACGTTCCGTCAGCTCGGCCGATCGCCTGACCTGGGCGGCCGTACGAACACGGCCGTCCCGCCGCATAGGGGATGCCGATCGGGGGAACGAGTGCCTCCGATGGGCCGTCTCCACAAGCGAGGCGGTACGCCATCCGCTGACAATGGCGGAGACCCTCGCGCAGTGTTCGTGCAGGCGCGTCTACGATGTAAGCCTTCACGTCACAGCACCCACCTCGCCGTACCTGAAAAGCCTTCAAAAGCTCCCAGGGAAGGCCAGACGAATCCTGATGGGGAACTCAATGTCGTTCATCGGCCGTGACATGGCTGTCGACCTCGGGACCGCCAACACGCTGGTGTACGTCAGGGGTCGCGGGATCGTACTCAACGAGCCGTCCGTCGTCGCGATCAACACGAACACCGGTGGCATCCTCGCGGTCGGTGCCGAGGCGAAGAAGATGATCGGGCGCACGCCCGGCAACATCGTTGCCGTGCGTCCGCTGAAGGACGGCGTCATCGCGGACTTCGAGATCACCGAGCGGATGCTCCGCTACTTCATCCTGAAGATCCACAAGCGGCGGTATCTGGCGCGCCCGCGGGTCGTGGTCTGCGTGCCCTCCGGCATCACCGGCGTCGAGCGCCGCGCCGTCATCGAGGCCTCCTCCCAGGCGGGCGCCCGCCAGGTGCACATCATCGAGGAGCCGATGGCCGCGGCCATCGGCTCCGGCCTGCCGGTCCACGAGGCCACGGGCAACATGGTGGTGGACATCGGCGGCGGCACCACGGAGGTCGCGGTCATCTCGCTCGGCGGCATCGTCACCGCCCAGTCCATCCGCGTCGCCGGCGACGAGCTGGACAACGCGATCATCCAGCACGTCAAGAAGGAGTACTCCCTTCTGCTGGGTGAGCGGACGGCGGAACAGATCAAGCTCACGATCGGATCGGCGTACGACCTCGAAACCGACGAGCACACCGAAATCCGCGGCCGGGACCTCGTCTCCGGGCTGCCGAAGACCGTCGTCATCTCGGCCGCCGAGGTGCGCAAGGCGATCGAGGAGCCGGTCAACGCGATCGTCGACGCGGTCAAGACGACACTCGACAAGTGTCCGCCGGAGCTGTCCGGCGACATCATGGACCGGGGAATCGTTCTGACCGGCGGCGGGGCGCTGTTGCGCGGCCTGGACGAGCGGCTGCGCCGGGAGACCGGCATGCCGATCCACATCGCCGAGGACCCGCTGGACAGCGTGGCGCTCGGATCGGGTAAGTGCGTCGAGGAGTTCGAGGCACTCCAGCAGGTCCTCGACGCCCAGCCGCGCAGATGACACGACTTTTCGATTCCGCCGTACGAGTTGATCCCCTCTCGTACGGCGGATCGTTGATATAGAGACACAAGCTCCCGCAAACGGGCCCCTTGGGATCGCGCTCAGGGTCAGCGCTTCTCGGGGGCCACCCAGTTCCTATGAGGAAGGGCACGGCCGCCGCACGTGAGGGACACGAAAGAGAGCCGGCTGCTCCTGGTGCTGTTGATCGCCATCGCGTTCGCGTTGATCACAGTGGACATCCGCGGTGGGGAGAACTCCCCGGTGGACGGCGCCCGGCACGCAGCCGCCACCGTCTTCGGCCCGATCGAGAACGGCGTGTCGACCGCGGTGAACCCGGTCGGCAACGCGGTCTCCGCGGTCCGTGACTCCGGCGAGCGCCACGACCGGCTCGCCGCGCTGGAGAAGGAGAACGCCGCCCTCAAGGCCGAGCTCGGCAGCGACGACCGCAACCGCAGCCGGCTGAACCAGCTGAACAGGATGCTGAAGCTGGCCGGCCAGGGCCAGTACGGCATCAAGGGCGCCCAGGTCATCGCCATAGGAGCCGCGCAGGGCTTCTCCTGGACCATCACCATCGACGCGGGCGCGAATGACGGCATCAAGCGCGACATGACCGTCCTCAACGCCGACGGCCTGGTCGGCCGCGTCACCACCGTCGGCCCCACCTCCGCCACCGTGCTGCTCGCCAACGACCCCGACTTCACCGTCGGCACCCGCATGGAGGGCAGCGACGAACTCGGCTTCGCCTCCGGCCAGGGCGACCGCCCGCTGCGCGTGCAGCTGCTCAACGCCAAGGCGAACGTGAAGAAGGGCGACCGTCTGGTCACCTTCGGCTCACAGACCGACCGGCCGTTCGTGCCCGGCGTCCCGGTCGGCGTGGTCTCCCGCGTCGACCCCACCGGCGGCGACCTGACCCGCACCGCCTACGTCACGCCGTACGTCTCCTTCACCAAGCTCGACGTCGTCGGCGTCGTCGTACGGGCCCCGAAGAAGGACCCGCGCGACGAGGTGCTGCCGCCCAAGCCCAGGCCGACCCCGACGCCCACGGTGACCGTGACGGTCACCCCGTCCGCCGACGCCCCCGCCCTGCCGCAGCAGTAGGAGCCTGAATTCCATGCGCTTCAACCGGATCCTGCTCTCCACCACGCTGGTCGTCGTCGCCCTGGTGATCCAGGTGAGCGTCCTGGCCCGGCTGCACCTGCCCGGTGCCGTCCCCGACCTGCTGCTGCTCACCGTCCTGGGCCTGGCCATGGTCTACGGCCATGTCGGCGGCGCCCTCGTCGGCTTCGGCGCCGGACTGCTCGCCGACATCGCCCCGCCCGCCGACCACGCCGCCGGCCGCTACGCCCTGGTGCTGTGCGTCATCGGCTACCTCGCCGGGCTCATCAAACCCGAGACCGGCCAGGTCAAGTCGGCCACCGGCCCCATGACCGTGGTGGTCGGCGCCGCCATCGGCTCCACGCTGCTGTACGCCGGTGTCGGTGCCCTCGTCGGCGACACCGCCGCCCGCCACGTCGGCCTGCCCAGCCTGCTGCTCACGGCCGCCGTGTACGACCTGCTGCTCGCCCCCTTCGTCGTCCCCGGCATCATGGCGCTGGCCCGGCGCGCGGAGAACGACCCGCTCGCCGAGACCAACTCCACCTCGAAGAAGGCGGCCGACATCTCCTCCGGCTGGCTCTCCTCCGGCACCGGCCTGCACATCGGCGGCCAGCGCGGCGCGTTCGGCGGCCTGAAGACCAAGGCCCGCGCCCGCACCACCCGGGTCGGCCGCATCAAGGGGGTCAAGCGGCTGTGACGGAAAGGACGCTGACCGGCCGTCGGTCTCACAGCTTCGTCGTATACGACTCGTACACACACTGAGAGGGGGGACAGCGGCAGTGACCGCCCACCCGTCTCCCACCACCACCCTTCCAAGGAATGGGCTTCGCCCATGACCAATATTCCCGAGACCGGCCGGACCCCACGGGTCCAGACCCGGCTCGTCGTCATCCAGATCCTCGTCCTCTCCCTGCTCGGCACCCTCGGCGGCCGGCTGTGGTACCTGCAGATCCGCGAGGGCGCCCACTACCAGAAACAGGCGTCCGGCAACCACGTCCAGCAGGTCGTCCAGCCCGCCGTACGCGGCTCGATCCTGGACGCGCGCGGGGTGCCGCTCGCCGACAACGAGACCCGGCTGGTGGTCTCCGCCTCCCGCACCGACCTGCTCAAGCAGAAGGACGACGGCAAGGCGGTCCTCACCAAGCTCGCCGCCGTGCTCGGCATGGACGTCACGGACGTCATGCAGAAGGTCCGGCTGTGCGACGCCAAGACCCCGCAGCCCTGCTGGAACGGCTCGCCGTACCAGCCCATCCCCATCACCGACGAGGCCACCCCCAAGCAGGCGCTGCAGATCCGCGAGCGCGCCGAGGACTTCCCCGGCATCACCGCCGAGCCCGCGGCCGTACGCCGCTACCCCGGCCCCGGCAAGTCCAATACCGCCCAGGTCCTCGGCTACCTCTCGCCGGTCACCGACGAGGAGATCCAGCGGGCCAAGGACACCGACTCGCCCTACCTGCGCTCCGACATGGTCGGCCGCTCCGGCCTGGAGCGGCAGTACGACCGGGAGCTGCGCGGCAAGGCCGGCGTCACCCGCTACGAGGTCGACAACCTCGGCCGCGTCATCGGCAAGGCCGAGTCCGACGCCGCCGAACCCGGCTCCAGCCTGGTCACCAGCATCGACTCCCGAGTCCAGCGGATCGCCGAGCACGAGCTGGACAAGGCCATGAAGGCCGCCCGGACCCAGTGGGACAGGAACACCAACAGGAACTACAAGGCGGACTCCGGCGCCGTCGTCGTGATGGAGGCCAGGACCGGCCGTATCGTCGCCATGGCGTCCGCACCGACGTACGACCCGAACGTCTGGGTCGGCGGCATCTCCGCCAGGGACTACAAGGCGCTCACCGGCAAGGACTCCGACTACCCGCTGCTCAACCGGGCCATCCAGGGCCAGTCCGCGCCCGGTTCGACCTTCAAGGTGGTCTCCACGGCCGCCGCGGTCGAGGCCGGCTACGACTTCAACGGCAACTACCCCTGTACCAGCTCCTACTCGGTCGGCAACCAGGTCTTCAAGAACTTCGAAGGGGAGAACTTCGGCCCGATCTCCCTCGGCCGGGCCCTGGAGGTGTCCTGCGACACCGTCTTCTACTACCTCTCGGACAGCGAGTGGAAGAAGGACGGCGGCATCAACCCCAAGAAGAAGCCCAAGGACTACTTCTACAAGGCCGCCCACCAGTTCGGCCTCGGCAAGGAGACCGGCATCGACCTGCCCAACGAGGTCACCGGCCGCGTCCCCGACCGCCAGTGGAAGCAGCGGTACTGGGAGGCCAACAAGGACGCCTGGTGCAAGACCGGCAAGAAGGACGGCAGCTACGTCGAGAAGATCGCGTACGAGAACTGTCTCGAGGGCAACAAGCTGCGCGAGGGCGACTCGATCAACTACTCCATCGGCCAGGGCGACACCCTCGTCACCCCGATCCAGCAGGCCGTGATCTACGGGGCGATCTCCAACGGCGGCACCATGTACACCCCGGCCATCGGCAAGGCCGTCATCAGCCCCGACGGCAAGCACATCACCGAGATCAAGCCCAAGTCCCACGGCAAGCTGCCGGTCACCAAGGCCACCCGGGACATGATGGACCAGGCTCTCGCGGGCGTGGCCACCCGCGGTACCGCCGCCTGGAAGTTCTCCGGCTGGCCGCAGGACAGGATCCCGCTGCACGCCAAGACCGGTACCGCCGAGGTCTACGGCAAGCAGACCACGTCCTGGCTCTCCACCTACACCAGGGACTACACGGTCATCATGACCATCGCCCAGGCCGGTACCGGCTCCGGCGCCTCCGGTGAGGCCGTGCGCAACATCTACAGCGCGATGTACGGCGTCCAGGCCGACGGCTCCATCGACAACAAGAAGGCCCTGCTGCCCACCCCGCAGAAGAGCCTGCCGAAGGTCCAGCCGGACGGCTCGATCATCGCCCCGAAGATCTCCGCCGACCCCGCCGAGGACCAGGAGAAGGCGGCCCAGCAGGCCACCCAGCAGCCCACCCGGCCGGGTGACGCCACGCCGAACGGTCAGCAGACGCCCGCGACCACCACCACGCCCCCCACGGGCAACCGCGACACCCGCAGGCGCCCGCGCCGGAGGGGAAGCCGGAGGACGACCGCATGACCGGCGCGAACAGCTTCTCCGTCTCCGGATACGGGCCCGAACGGGCCCGCTGGACCCGGCTCTTCGCCCGCGACTCACTGGCCCGCCGGCTCGACTGGCCGATACTGCTGTCCGCGCTCGCGCTGTCCACGATCGGCGCCGCCCTGGTCTACTCGGCCACCCGCAACCGCACCGAGCTCAACAAGGGCGACCCGTACTACTTCCTGATGCGGCACGCCCTGAACACCGGCATCGGGATCGCCCTGATGATCGCCACCGTCTGGCTCGGCCACCGCGCCCTGCGCAACGCCGTGCCGGTCCTGTACGGCGCCTCGGTGCTCGGGGTACTGCTGGTGCTCACCCCGCTCGGCGCCACCATCAACGGCAACCGCAACTGGATCCGTCTCAGCGGCGGCTTCTCCCTGCAGCCCTCCGAGTTCGTGAAGGTCACGATCATCCTGGGCATGGCGATGCTGCTCGCGGCCCGGGTCGACGCCGGCGACAAGATGTACCCGGACCACCGCACGGTCCTGCAGTCGCTGGGCCTGGCCGCCGTGCCGATCATCGTCGTGCTGCTCATGCCCGACCTCGGCACGGTCCTGGTCCTGCTGACCATCGTCCTGGGCGTGCTGCTCGCCTCCGGCGCCTCCAACCGCTGGGTCTTCGGCCTGCTCACGGCCGGCGTCGCCGGCTGCGTCGCCATCTGGCAGCTGCACATCCTGGACGACTACCAGATCAACCGGTTCGCCGCCTTCGCCAACCCCAGCCTCGACCCGGCCGGCGTCGGCTACAACACCAACCAGGCCCGCATCGCCATCGGCTCCGGCGGTCTGACCGGCGCGGGCCTCTTCCACGGCTCGCAGACCACCGGTCAGTTCGTGCCCGAACAGCAGACCGACTTCGTCTTCACGGTCGCGGGCGAGGAACTCGGCTTCGTCGGCGCCGGCCTGATCATCGTCCTGCTCGGGGTCGTTCTGTGGCGCGCCTGCCGCATCGCCCGCGAGACGACCGAGCTGTACGGCACGATCGTCGCCGCCGGGATCGTCGCCTGGTTCGCCTTCCAGAGCTTCGAGAACATCGGCATGACCCTCGGCATCATGCCCGTCACCGGCCTGCCCCTGCCGTTCGTGTCCTACGGCGGCTCGTCGATGTTCGCGGTGTGGGTGGCGGTGGGGCTGCTGCAGTCGATCAGAGTGCAGCGGCCGATGTCGGCGTAGGCCTCCGGCGGTTGAGCCGTTCCCGGGTGCGGGGCGGCTCTCCCGTGCCGGCCGGCGGGTGGCGTTCCCCCGGGACCGCGCCCCAGGACCCCGATCGGCCTGAACGGCCTCTTCCGGTGCCCTCGGCACACTGCCGCGCCCGGCCGGCCGGCACTAGATTCGGTCTATGGCGGACACCAAGCGCGAGATCGAACGGAAGTACGCGTCCGACGCCGGCGGTCTGCCCGACCTGACCGGCGTCGGCGGGGTCGCGGCCGTCCTCGACAAGGGCGTCGCCGACCTGGACGCCGTCTACTACGACACCGCCGACGAACGCCTCGCCGCCGCCGGACTCACCCTGCGCCGCCGCACCGGAGGCACCGACGCCGGCTGGCACCTGAAGTTCCCGGTCGCGCCCGGCGTACGCGACGAGATCCACGCCCCCCTGTCCGACACCGTGCCGCCCGCCCTCGCCGCACTCGTCCGCTCCCGTGTCCGCCGCAGCGAACTGCTGCCCCTGGTCCGCATCCGCTCCCGGCGCGACATCAGCCACCTCGTCGACGCGGACGGCGCGCTGCTCGCCGAGGTCAGCGCCGACGACGTACGGGCCGAGCGGCTGACCGGCGACCGCCGCGCCGCCCAGTGGACCGAGATCGAGGTGGAACTGGCCGACGGCGGCGACCCGGCCTTCCTCGACACCGTGGAGAAACGGTTGCGCAGAGCGGGCGTACGACCCTCCCCGTCCCCCTCCAAACTGGCCCGCGCCCTGACCGGGACCGCCGGGCCGGACCGCCGCCCCGAGCCGCCCGAGGAGCGGGCCCCCGTGACGGCCGGCGACCACGTCCTCGCCTACCTGCGCGCCCAGCGCGACGCCCTCGTCGCGCTCGACCCCGCCGTACGCAGGGACGTGCACGACTCCGTGCACCGCATGCGCGTCGCCACCCGCCGCCTGCGCAGCGCCCTGCGCACCTACCGCAAGGTCCTGGACCGGTCCGCCACCGACCCCCTCCGCGAGGAACTGCGCTGGCTCGGCGGCGAACTCGGCCTCGACCGCGACCAGGAGGTCCTCACCGAACGCCTCACCGCCGACCTGGACGACATACCCGACACCCTGGTGACCGGCCCCGTCCGCGCCCGCCTGCGCACCTGGTCCCAGGCCCGCCGCGGCGGCTCGCGCCGCCGGCTCCTCGCCGCCCTCGACAGCGGGCGCCACCTGGACCTGCTCGACACCCTGGACGCGCTGCTGGCCGACCCGCCGCTGCGCCCGGCGGCCGCCGGGAAACCGGCCAAGGTGATCGCCAAGGCCGTACGGAAGGAGCACGCGAAGCTCTCCGCCCTGCTGGACCGGGCCCTCGCCCTGCCGCCCGGCCACGACCGCGACCTCGCCCTGCACGAGGCCCGCAAGCAGGCCAAGGCCGCCCGGTACGCGGCCGAGGCGGCCGTCCCCGCCCTCGGCGACCCGGCCGCCGACCTGGTGGGACCCGTCAAGGCCCTCCAGAGCCTGCTCGGCGACCACCAGGACAGCGTCATGGCCCGCCAGGCCCTGCTCGCTCTCGCCGGCCAGGCACAGGCGGTCCGGGAGAGCTCGTTCACCTACGGCCTGCTCTACGGGCGCGAGGAGCGGCGGGCGGCGGCGGTGGAGGCGGAGCTGCCGGGCGCCCTCCGGGCGTGCGGGGCAGGCCCCCGACCGGGTTAGGCTGAATGGTCACCCCTGTCAGCTCACAAAGGTCCGCGAGATGCCTGCCGAAGCCGTCGAGGCTGTTGAGTCTGTGTTTCCGCAGCTCGAAGCACTGCTCCCGCACGTGCAGAAGCCGATCCAGTACGTCGGCGGAGAGCTCAACTCCACGGTCAAGCCCTGGGAGTCCTGCGACGTCCGCTGGGCGCTGATGTACCCGGACGCCTACGAGGTCGGCCTGCCCAACCAGGGCGTCATGATCCTCTACGAGGTCCTCAACGAGCGCGAGGGCGTCCTCGCCGAGCGCACCTACAGCGTGTGGCCGGACCTGGAGGCGCTGATGCGGGAGCACGGCGTCCCGCAGTTCACGGTCGACAGCCACCGCCCGGTGCGCGCCTTCGACGTGTTCGGCCTGTCCTTCTCCACGGAGCTGGGCTACACGAACATGCTGACGGCCCTGGACCTCGCGGACATCCCGCTCCAGGCGCGCGATCGCACGGACGACGACCCGATCGTGCTGGCCGGCGGCCACGCGGCCTTCAACCCCGAGCCGATCGCCGACTTCATCGACTGCGCGGTCATCGGCGACGGCGAGCAGGCGGTGCTGGAGATCACCGGGATCATCCGCGCCTGGAAGGCGGAGGGCCGCCCCGGCGGCCGCGAGGAACTCCTCTTCCGCCTGGCGAAGACGGGCGGGGTCTACGTCCCCGGCTTCTACGACGTCGAATACCTCCCCGACGGCCGCATCGGCCGGGTCGTCCCCAACAGGTCGGGCGTCCCGTGGCGCGTGTTCAAGCACACGGTGATGGACCTGGACGAGTGGCCGTACCCGAAGCAGCCCCTCGTGCCCCTGGCGGAGACGGTCCACGAGCGCATGTCGGTGGAGATCTTCCGCGGCTGCACACGTGGCTGCCGCTTCTGCCAGGCCGGCATGATCACCCGCCCGGTGCGCGAGCGCTCGATCACGGGCATCGGCGAGATGGTCGAGGCCGGCCTGAAGGCGACGGGCTTCGAGGAGGTGGGCCTGCTCTCCCTGTCCTCCGCGGACCACAGCGAGATCGGCGACATCGCCAAGGGCCTGGCCGACCGCTACGAGGACGACAAGATCGGCCTCTCGCTCCCCTCGACCCGGGTCGACGCCTTCAACATCGACCTGGCCAACGAGCTGACGCGCAACGGCCGACGCTCGGGCCTGACCTTCGCCCCGGAGGGCGGCTCGGAGCGCATCCGCAAGGTCATCAACAAGATGGTCTCGGAGGACGACCTGATCCGCACCGTCGCCACGGCGTACGGCAACGGCTGGCGTCAGGTGAAGCTGTACTTCATGTGCGGCCTGCCCACGGAGACGGACGAGGACGTCCTGCAGATCGCCGACATGGCGACCCGCGTGATCCAGAAGGGCCGCGAGGTCTCCGGCTCCAACGACATCCGCTGCACGGTCTCCATCGGCGGCTTCGTCCCCAAGCCCCACACCCCGTTCCAGTGGGCGCCCCAGCTCTCGGCGGAGGAGACGGACGCCCGTCTCGAAAAGCTCCGCGACAAGATCCGCGGCGACAAGAAGTACGGCCGCTCGATCGGCTTCCGCTACCACGACGGCAAGCCGGGCATCGTCGAGGGCCTCCTGTCCCGCGGCGACCGCCGCGTGGGCGCGGTCATCCGCGCGGTCTACGACGACGGCGGCCGCTTCGACGGCTGGCGCGAGCACTTCTCCTACGACCGCTGGATGAGCTGCGCGGACAAGGCCCTGGCCCCCTACGGCGTCGACGTCGACTGGTACACCACTCGCGAACGCTCCTACGAGGAGGTCCTCCCCTGGGACCACCTCGACTCCGGCCTCGACAAGGACTGGCTCTGGGAGGACTGGCAGGACGCCCTCGACGAGACGGAGGTCGAGGACTGCCGCTGGACGCCCTGCTTCGACTGCGGGGTGTGTCCTGCCATGGACACGTCCATCCAGATCGGCCCGACCGGCAGGAAGCTGCTGCCGCTGACGGTCAAGAAGTCCTGACCGACGGGTCGGTTCGGCGTTCCTGGTGGTGGGCCTGGGCCATCAGGGCGAGCAGGATCGCCAGGAGGACGGCCGAGGAGCCCGCGGTGCCGAGGTCGAGGCCGCCCTTGGCGGTCGGCTTGGTGAGGAAGTCGCCGGCGGTGGCGCCGAGCGGGCGGGTGAGGACGAAGGCGATCCAGAAGAGGAGCACGTTCGGTACGGCGGGCACCTTCATCAGGGCGACGAGGACCAGCAGGGCGCCGGTGACCAGGGCCGCGCCGCCGGCATAGCCGAGGCCGGAGCTGTCGGAGAGGAAGTCGCCCATCGAGGTGCCGAGCGTGTTCGAGACGAGGATCGCCGACCAGAACAGGGCCTCGCCGCGGAAGGTGACGATGTCGCGGATCCGGAACGTCGTCCCGGACAGCTTCCACACCGCGAAGATCACGAGCAGGATCGAGACCAGGATCGCGGCGCCGGCGGGGTAGCCGAGGCCCAGGCCCTGCGGTCCCCAGCCGAGCGAAGTGGCGCCGTCCGAGAGGTACTTGGCGCTGGCGTCACGGTTCATGAAGTCGGACGTCGTGGTCCCGGCCATGCTGGTCGACAGGATCACGGTCCAGTAGAAGAAGGGGTTGTAGCGGCGGGAGCCCAACTGGATGACCAAGGTCACCACGAAGATCAGGAAAAGGGCGATCGTGGTGAGGAAGTAGCCCAGCTCGAGCGTCTGGGCGAACAGGTCGCCGGCGGTCTCGCCGAGGGTGGTCGCCGCGATCTTCATGATCCAGAAGGCGAGGGTGACCTCGGGCAGCTTCTTCATCACCGACTTCGCCGTACGCGCGATGTCCGGATCGATGAGCACTTCGGACTTGTCCATGGTGCGAACACTCCGTTCTCGAACGGTGGGGTACGACCGCGCACGGTGCCCCTGTCGTCGCCGACTGTGACAATTCCGACCCAAGCACATCCGGAAGGCGCGATCGGGATCCGGGCGGCGGGTCGTGGCGTCGTTTCAGGTATGAATCTGGAGAAGGCGGGGGCCGGGGAGCGGCCGCCCGAGGGGTGCTTGGTGACGGCGATCCGGCTGCCCGTGCGGATCGTCGTCCTGGTGCTGGTCGTGCCGGTGCGGATGGCGTGGGACGCGCTCGTCGTCGGCGGGCGGTTCCTGCGCGACACCGTGCTGCGGCCGGTCGGGCGGGGCCTGGCGTGGCTCGGGTGGGCGGTGTTCGTGTGGCCCCTGGGCGCGCTGTGGCGGTACGTCGCCGTGCCCGTCGGCCGGGCGCTGGGATGGCTGGGGCGCGTGCTGGTCGTCGTACCGCTCGCATGGGCGTACCGATGGGTGCTGATGCCCGTCGGGCACGCGCTCGTGTGGCTCGCGCGGGGGATCGGGGCCGCGCTGGGGTGGGTGTACGCGCGCGTGCTTTCGCCGGTCGGGCACGCGCTCGTGTGGGTGCTCGGGTGGCTCGGGCGGGTGCTCGCCGCCGTGGGGCTCGGGGTGTTCGCGGGGGTGGCCTGGCTCGGGCGGTGGCTGCTTGTCGTACCCGCGGTGTGGTTGTACACATGGGTCCTCGCGCCGGTGGGGCGCGGGATCGCCTGGTGCGCCAGGGGGCTGTGGTGGGTGCTGGGAAAGGTCGCCGCCGGGGTCGGCACGGCTCTGTACTGGACCGGCCGGGTGCTGTTCGTCCTGCCCGCGCTCGCGCTGTGGCGGTGGGTGCTCGTGCCCCTCGGGCGCGTCCTGGCCGTCGTCGGGCGGGAGGTCGCGGACGCCCTCGGCCATGCCTGGCGGGTCGCGGGACGGATCTCGCTCGCCGTCGGGCGGTTCCTGGGGACCCTCTTCCGGTGGATCTTCGTGGAGCCCCTGCGCTGGGTGTACCGCACGGTGCTGACGCCGGTCGGGCACGTCGTACGGGACGCCGTGCTGCGCCCCGCCGCCCGGGCCGCGCGCCGTGTGGGCCGTGCCGCCCGGGAGGCGTTCGCCGCCACCCGTGACATCGCCCGGCAGACCCGCGCCGACCTGCGCAGGGCGCTCTTCGGGGAGCCCCGGCCGCCCGCCCGGCGGGAACCCGTGGCGGCCGGGACGCGTACTCTAGACAGAAGGACCGGGCGCGAAGCGTCCCCGCCGACCCGGGGGTGACCGGAAGTCAGCCCCGCGCGCCACGGACCGTCCGCCGTACACGAGGAGAAGTTCCACTGGGCAAGCGACAGCCCGAAGGCCCGCCGCCCGCACCCGCGGTGCAGCGCATCCGACTGCGCTACACCAAGCGCGGCCGCCTCCGGTTCACCAGCCACCGTGACTTCCAGCGCGCCTTCGAGCGTGCGTTGCGCCGTGCCGAGGTGCCGATGGCGTACTCGGCGGGGTTCACTCCGCACCCGAAGGTGTCCTACGCCAATGCCGCACCCACCGGCACGGGCAGTGAGGCGGAGTACCTGGAAATCGCGCTCACCGCGCCCCGCGATCCGGAGCGTCTGCGCGTGCTGCTCGACGAGTCGCTGCCCACCGGGCTGGACGTCGTCGAGGCGGTCGAGGCCCGTACACCGGGGCTCGCCGACCGGCTGACCGCTTCCGTGTGGGAGCTGCGGCTGGACGGCGTCGACCCGGCCGAGGCCGCACGCGCGGTCGCGGCGTTCAACGGCGCCGAGACCGTCGAAGTGCAGCGCCTGACCAAGAACGGCATGCGCACCTTCGACGCCCGGTCCGCGGTCGTGGGCCTGGAGAGCGTACCCACGCATGGTTCGGCGGCCGATGGGCCGATCGACCAGCCCTGTGCGATACTGCGGCTGGTTGTTCGGCACGTGACGCCTGCCGTACGACCCGACGACGTCCTGTCCGGTCTCCGCGCCGTGGCCGACCTGGCGCCGCCGGTCCCCGCAGCGGTGACCAGGCTGGCGCAGGGGCTGTTCGATGAAGAGACCGGCACGGTGACCGACCCGCTCGCGCCCGACCGCGAGGCAGACACGGCCGCCCCGGCCGATTCAGCGGGGGCCGCCGCCGCTGCCGCCGCGAAGGCGCCGGCGTAGGGGCGGTTCCGCGCAGGGACGGACGTCGAGAAGCGCCGCCCTCGTACTCGGGAGCCACCTGGGTCGGGCAGCGCACCGACCAGAAGACTTTCGCCAGGCCGTGCACGACAAGGCGTACGGAACCGGCGAGACAAGACACAGAGAGCTCCCGTGCGGCGCCCGCGCCCCGGACGGCGGCCATCGCGCACCGCGCGGCCGCGGACGTCAACGGTGTTCGATCGACGTGATCGGCACCGGACCAGGCGCGGCGCCCGGGAGCCTGACGGGAGATACGCCCGCATGCTCGAGCCGACCGAACCCGCCGAGGGTTCCGAAGAACTGAACACTCCCAGCGACACCCTGCCGCCGCGTCGTCGGCGCCGTGCCGCGTCCCGCCCGGCGGGCCCGCCCGCCGCCGCGTCCGCCGAGACGCCGGCCGAGATCACGGCGCCGGCCGTGCCGGTGGCCGAGCCCGCGGAGGTCGCGGAGGAGGCGGAGGAGCCTGCTGAGGCTGCCGAGACGGTGGCCGTCGCCGGTGACGCGGCGGAGGAAGAGGCCGAGGCCGCTGCCGCCTTGGAGGAGCCCGCGCCCGCGCGTCGTACGCGCCGCCGGGTCTCCGTGCCCGCCGGGGCTCCGAAGGATGCCCAGGGCGAGGCCGCCGCCGAGACCGTCGTGCCGGTGGTTGCCGCCGACGAGACGCCGGCCGGGTCCGGCGAGGCCGTCGTCGAGGTTCCCGCCGGTTCCGTCGAGGTCGGCGAGGCCGCCGCTCCACGGCGTACCCGCCGGCGTGCCACGCGCAGCGTGTCCGCGCCCGCCGCGGTGCCCGCGTCGGAGGAGGCGGCCGAGACGGCCGTCCCCGCCGCGAGCGCGGAGACCACGGAGGCCGCGGACCAGCAGGCCGCCGCTCCTACGAGGCGTCGTGCGACCCGGCGCGTGTCGGCGCCCGTCGGTGCGCCGATGCCGACCGAGGCCGCGGTGAGCCCTGCTCCCGAGGCCGTCGCCGAAGCGCCCGCCGACGAGTCCGCGCCCGTTGCCGAGGCGGCGGAGGAGGCGGCTCCGCGCCGTGCGCGCCGGCGTACCACGCGCCGGGTGTCCGCGCCCGCAGCCCCGCCCACGGGTGAGGCGGAGCCCGAGACCGGTGCCCCCGTCGAAGAGTCCGCGCCGCAGGCGCCCGCCACCGTCGGTGAGCCCGCCCCCCAGGCTGCCGCCGCCGAGGCACCCGCCGAGGAGACCGAGACGCGGCGTACCCGCCGTCGGGCCGTGCGGCGTGCCGCGACCGGGTTCTCCGAGCCCGCCGCCCCGGAGACCCCGGCCGCCGAGGAAGAGGCCCCGCGCCGGCCCGCGCGGCCCGCCGTCGCCGTGTTCCAGCCGCCGGTCTTCGCCGAGCCGAAGTTCCAGTTCCAGACCCCGGAGCGTGCCGCCGCCGCAGCGGCCGCCGCGGCCGTGGAGGGCGAGGCCGTGGAGAGTGAGGAGCACCCGGAGGACCAGGTCGAGCAGGGCGGCTCGCGGCGCCGCCGCCGTCGCCGGGGCTCCGGCTACGGCGGGGAGCCCGAGACCCGGACGGACGAGGCCGCCGACGAGTCCGCCGAGGAAGAGGCGGAGGAGGCCGAGGACGCCGCCGAGGGCGAGGAGGGCGAGGAGACCGGCTCCCGCCGTCGCCGCCGCCGCGGTGGCCGTCGCCGTCGCCGGGGCGAGACCGGCGGGGACGAGGAGTCGGAGGAGACCGACGAGCTCGCCGCCGAGCAGGCCGCGCAGGACGCCGAGGACACTGCCGAGCAGCTCGAGGAGGACGACGAGGAAGGGGCTCACGCCGCGGAGTCGGCCGAGGGCGGCGAGGGACAGCAGGCCGGCGCGGGCGGTGGCTCCAGCAGCAGCCGTCGCCGTCGTCGCCGCCGTCGCCGGGCCGGTGACACAGGCACCGACACCGACACCGAACCGTCCGCCGACGACCCCGAGCGCACCGTCGTCAAGGTCCGCGAGCCGCGCAAGCCCGCCGAGCCCTCCGACGAGGTGCAGTCCATCAAGGGCTCGACCCGGCTGGAGGCCAAGAAGCAGCGCCGCAGGGAAGGCCGTGAGCAGGGACGCCGACGTGTTCCGATCATCACCGAGGCCGAGTTCCTGGCCCGCCGCGAGGCCGTCGAGCGCGTGATGGTCGTACGGCAGCACGGCGACCGCACGCAGATCGGCGTCCTGGAGGACGGCGTGCTCGTCGAGCACTACGTCAACAAGGAGCAGGCGGTTTCGTACGTCGGCAACGTCTACCTGGGCAAGGTGCAGAACGTGCTGCCCTCGATGGAGGCCGCCTTCATCGACATCGGCAAGGGCCGCAACGCCGTCCTGTACGCGGGCGAGGTCAACTTCGAGGCGCTCGGGATGGCCAACGGCCCCCGCCGCATCGAGTCCGCGCTGAAGTCCGGGCAGTCCGTGCTCGTCCAGGTCACCAAGGACCCGATCGGCCACAAGGGCGCCCGTCTGACCAGCCAGGTCTCCCTCCCGGGCCGCTACCTCGTGTACGTCCCCGAGGGCTCGATGACCGGCATCAGCCGCAAGCTGCCCGACACCGAGCGGGCCCGGCTGAAGAGCATCCTCAAGAAGATCGTCCCCGAGGACGCGGGCGTCATCGTGCGCACCGCCGCCGAGGGCGCCAGCGAGGACGAGCTGCGCCGGGACGTCGAGCGGCTGCAGGCGCAGTGGGAGGACATCCAGAAGAAGGCCAAGAACGGCGGCGCGCCGACGCTGCTGTACGGCGAGCCGGACATGACCGTCCGGGTCGTGCGCGACATCTTCAACGAGGACTTCTCCAAGGTCGTCGTCAGCGGTGACGAGGCGTGGGGGACCGTCCACGGGTACGTCTCGCACGTCGCCCCGGACCTCGCCCCGCGTCTGCAGCGCTGGACGAGCGAGGTCGACGTCTTCGCGACGTACCGGATCGACGAGCAGCTCGCCAAGGCGCTGGACCGCAAGGTCTGGCTGCCCAGCGGCGGTTCGCTGGTGATCGACCGGACCGAGGCGATGGTCGTCGTCGACGTCAACACCGGCAAGTTCACCGGCCAGGGCGGCAACCTGGAGGAGACGGTCACCAGGAACAACCTGGAGGCGGCCGAGGAGATCGTGCGCCAGCTGCGGCTGCGCGACCTCGGCGGCATCATCGTGATCGACTTCATCGACATGGTCCTGGAGTCCAACCGCGACCTGGTGCTGCGGCGCCTGCTGGAGTGCCTGGGCCGGGACCGTACGAAGCACCAGGTGGCCGAGGTGACCTCGCTGGGCCTGGTGCAGATGACCCGCAAGAGGGTCGGCCAGGGCCTGCTGGAGTCGTTCTCCGAGACCTGCGTCCACTGCAACGGCCGCGGTGTCATCGTCCACCTGGACCAGACGAGCGCCGCCGCCGGCGGGAGCAAGCGCCGCAAGCGCGCCCGCGCCGGTGCCGAGCAGCCGCACGAGCACGAGGCCGTGGCGACTCAGGCCGCCGCCCAGACCGCCGAGGAGGAGGCGGAGACCGAGGCGGAGGTCGCCGCCGAGGTCGCCGAGCCGGTCGCCCTGCCCGCGCCCGAGATGGCCCCGGACGAGGAGCTGTACAGCAGCGTCGCCGAGGCGGAGGCCGCGGCGAGCCGGGGCCGTGGGCGACGCCGCGCGAGCCGGCGGGTGTCCGCTCCGGCGGGCGCGCCGAAGGCCCACGCCGACGGTGCCACCCCGGCTGCCACGGCTCAGGACGTCACCGCGGCGGAGGAGGCCGCGCGCCCGGTGCGCCCGGAGCCGGCCGAACAGGCCCAGGCCGAGCCGGTGGCCGTCGAGGACCCGGTCGTCCCGGCCTCCCCGGCCAAGGCCCCGTCCGCCGAAGAGGCTGCCCCCAAGGCCCGTACGCGCCGCCGCGTGACCCGCGAGGTGTCCGCGCCGGCCGGTTCCCCGGCAGATGCCGAGGCGGCCGTGGTGACGGTCCCGGAGGCCGCCCCGGAGCCGGTGTCCGCGCCCGAGTCCGCGCAGGCGGAGGAGTCGCCCGCCGAGGCCGCCGCCCCGGCCCGTCCCCGCCGCCGCGCCGTGCGCGAGGCCACCGCGCCGACCGCCCCGGAGGACACGGCCGTCGTGGTCGTCCCGTCGGGCACGGCGGAGGAGGCACCGTCGGAGGCGACGGCGGCCGAGCCCGCGGAGCCGGCGGAAGCCGAAGCGGCCGAGGAGGCCGCCCCGGCCAAGAAGACGGCCCGCAAGGCCGCCAAGAAGGCCACGGCGAAGAAGGCCGCCACGAAGAAGACGGCGGCCACGAAGACGGCGGCCACGAAGACGGCGGCCAAGAAGACCGCCGCGAAGAAGGCGACGGCCAAGAAGGCGGCGAAGACCGCCAAGACGGCCACGGCCGCGAAGAAGTCGGCGTCGAAGAAGACCGCGGCGGCCCAGCAGTCGGCGCCGTCCGTCTCGGCCTCGACCGACGAGGGCTGATCCGGCTCCGGACGCGGTGTGGCCCTGCCCGCTGAGGGCAGGGCCACACCGTTTCCGTACGGGGCCGGGTTACTGTACGGGGGCTTCGCCCGTCGGACAGTCGGGCAGTCGTACCGCCGAGACCGCCAACTCCCGTGTCCCCGGCGGACCATGCGCAAGGTTAAGGAGAGAACTGCGATGATAGGCCTCGTGTTGGCGGCCGGTGCCGGACGGCGCCTGCGCCCCTACACCGACACCCTGCCCAAGGCGCTGGTGCCGGTGGGGCCTGCGGGTACGGACGAGGGTCCCACGGTCCTGGACCTCACCCTCGGCAACTTCGCCGAGATCGGCCTGACCGAGGCGGGGATCATCGTCGGTTACCGCAAGGAGGCCGTGTACGAGCGCAAGGAGGCCCTGGAGCGGACGTACGGCCTGAGGCTCACCCTGATCGACAACGACAAGGCCGAGGAGTGGAACAACGCCTACTCCCTGTGGTGCGGCCGGGACGCCCTCAAGGACGGCGTGATCCTCGCCAACGGCGACACCGTCCACCCGGTCTCCGTCGAGAAGACCCTGCTCGCCGCCCGCGGCGAGGGCAGGAGGATCATCCTCGCCCTGGACACCGTGAAGTCGCTGGCCGACGAGGAGATGAAGGTCGTCGCCGATCCCGACAGGGGGGTTCGGAGGATCACCAAGCTGATGGACCCGGCCGAGGCCACCGGCGAGTACATCGGGGTCACCCTGATCGAGGGCGACGCCGCCCCGGAGCTGGCGGACGCGCTGCGGGCCACCTTCGAGCGGGACCCGCAGCTGTACTACGAGGACGGCTACCAGGAGCTCGTCGACCGCGGCTTCAGGATCGACGTGGCGCCGATCGGCGACGTCAAGTGGGTCGAGATCGACAACCACGACGATCTCGCCAGGGGACGTGAGATCGCGTGCCAGTACTGACCCGGCTCATTTCGTCGCCGGTCGTGGTGGACATCCGTCCTGGCGCCCTCGACGACCTGGCGAGTGTGCTCGCCGACGAGCGCATCTCGCACTCCGGGCGGCTCGCCGTCGCCGTCAGCGGCGGCTCCGGCGCCCGGCTGCGCGAGCGGATCGCCCCCTCGCTGCCCGGCGCCACCTGGTACGAGGTGGGCGGCGGCACCCTCGACGACGCGATCCGGCTGGCCGACAAGATGAAGGCCGGCCACTACGACGCGGTCGTGGGCCTGGGCGGCGGGAAGGTCATCGACTGCGCGAAATACTCGGCGGCGCGCATCGGCCTGCCCATGGTCGCCGTCGCCACCAACCTGTCCCACGACGGCATCTGCTCGCCGGTGTCCATCCTGGACAACGACGCGGGCCGCGGCTCGTACGGCGTGCCGACACCGATCGCGCTTCTCATCGACCTCGCGGTGATCCGGGAGGCGCCGATCCGGTTCGTGCGCTCGGGCATCGGCGACGCGCTGTCCAACATCTCCGCGGTCGCGGACTGGGAGCTGTCCCACCGCGTCAACGGCGAGAAGATCGACGGCCTGGCCGCCGCGATGGCGCGGCAGGCGGGCGAGGCGGTGCTGCGGCACCCGGGCGGCTGCGGCGACGACGGGTTCCTGACCGTGCTCTCCGAAGGACTCGTGCTGTCGGGAATCGCCATGTCGATCGCCGGCCACACCCGGCCTTCGTCGGGGGCCTGCCATGAGATCAGTCATGCGCTGGACCTGCTGTACCCCAAGCGTGCGGCGAGCCACGGGGAGCAGGTGGGCCTCGGCGCGGCCTTCGCCATGCACCTGCGGGGCGACCACGAAGGGTCCCGGCTGATGACCGGTGTCCTGCGCCGGCACGGGCTTCCGGTGGTGGCGGAGGAGATCGGGTTCAGCGACGACGAGTTCGTCCGGGCCGTCGAGTTCGCCCCGGAGACCCGCCCCGGCCGCTACACGATCCTCGAACACCTCGAGTTGTCGCCGACGCGGATCAAGGAGGCGTACTCGGACTACGTCGCGGCGGTCACCGGATGAGACGGCGGCCCGGTTTGACCCCTGCCGGGCACGCCCCGTAGTCTTGACCGTCGGCGTGTCCACTGAGCGCGCCACATCCCCGTAAACCTCTTCCTCCCGGGCACGGGCCGTGGCCGGGAGAGGCGGTCCGCGTGTGTCGCGGGCCCGCTGGACTGCGGGGTGCCGTTCCGAGCGAGAGAGTGAGATCCGCGTGTACGCCATCGTGCGCAGCGGTGGTCGCCAGCACAAGGTTGCTGTGGGCGACATCGTTGAGGTTGACAAGATTTCCACTGCCAAGGTTGGCGACACGGTCGAGCTCTCGACCCTGCTCGTTGTCGACGGCGACTCCGTGACCAGCGACCCGTGGGTGCTGGCCGGCATCAAGGTCCAGGCCGAGGTCGTGGACCACCACAAGGGCCAGAAGATCGACATTCTGCGCTACAAGAACAAGACCGGCTACCGCCGTCGGCAGGGCCACCGCCAGCAGTACACGGCGATCAAGGTCACGTCGATCCCCTCGGCCGCGAAGTAAGGGACTGAAGAGACATGGCACACAAGAAGGGCGCATCGTCCACCCGGAACGGTCGCGACTCCAATGCCCAGCGGCTCGGCGTGAAGCGCTTCGGCGGTCAGGTCGTCAACGCGGGTGAGATCCTGGTCCGCCAGCGCGGCACCCACTTCCACCCGGGCGCCGGCGTCGGCCGGGGTGGCGACGACACGCTGTTCGCGCTGCAGGCCGGTGCGGTGGAGTTCGGCACCAGCCGCGGCCGCAAGGTCGTGAACATCGTCCCGGTCGCCTGATCCCAGGTTCGGACCGGACGTTTCGCGAGGCGGACCTCACTTCCCGGGCGGGAAGGCGGGTCCGCCTTTCGCGTGTTGAGCAGTAGACATTTCCGTACACCTCCGGCCTTCGACCGGGGGAACCCCAGGAGGCACCCACCATGACCACCTTCGTGGACCGCGTCGAACTCCATGTCGCCGCGGGTAACGGGGGCCACGGCTGTGCCTCCGTGCACCGTGAGAAGTTCAAGCCGCTGGGCGGCCCGGACGGCGGCAACGGCGGGCGCGGCGGGGACGTGATCCTCACCGTCGACCAGTCCGTCACCACGCTGCTGGAGTACCACCACTCCCCGCACCGCAAGGCCACCAACGGCAAGCCCGGCGAGGGCGGCAACCGCTCCGGCAAGGACGGCACGGACCTGGTCCTGACCGTGCCGGACGGGACCGTCGTCCTCGACAAGGCGGGCAACGTCCTCGCCGACCTGGTCGGACACGGCACCTCGTACGTCGCCGCCCAGGGCGGCCGCGGCGGCCTCGGCAACGCGGCCCTCGCCTCCGCCCGGCGCAAGGCGCCCGGCTTCGCGCTGCTGGGGGAGCCGGGGGACCTGCAGGACATCGTCCTGGAGCTGAAGACCGTCGCCGACGTGGCCCTGGTCGGCTACCCGAGCGCCGGCAAGTCCTCGCTGATCTCCGTGCTGAGCGCGGCCAAGCCGAAGATCGCCGACTATCCCTTCACCACCCTCGTGCCCAACCTGGGTGTGGTGACGGCCGGTTCGACCGTCTACACCATCGCCGACGTGCCGGGTCTCATTCCGGGCGCCAGCCAGGGCAAGGGGCTGGGCCTGGAGTTCCTGCGCCATGTGGAGCGGTGCAGCGTGCTCGTGCACGTACTGGACACGGCGACCCTGGAGTCCGACCGCGACCCGGTCTCCGACCTCGACGTCATCGAGGAGGAGCTGCGGCGGTACGGCGGCCTCGGCAACCGTCCCCGCATCGTCGTCCTGAACAAGATCGACGTCCCCGACGGCAAGGACCTCGCCGAGATGGTCCGCCCCGACCTCCAGGCGCGCGGCTACCGCGTCTTCGAGGTGTCGGCGGTGGCGCACACCGGGCTCAAGGAGCTGTCGTACGCGCTGGCCGACCTGGTCGCGAAGGCGCGCGCCGCACGGCCGAAGGAGGAGGCGACCCGCATCGTCATCCGGCCGCAGGCGGTCGACGACGCCGGCTTCACCGTCACCCGCGAGGACGACGGCCTCTTCCGCGTGCGCGGCGAGAAGCCCGAACGCTGGGTGCGGCAGACCGACTTCAACAACGACGAGGCCGTCGGCTACCTCGCAGACCGGCTGGGCCGCCTCGGTGTCGAGCAGGAGTTGATGAAGGCCGGCGCCCGGGCCGGTGACGGCGTCGCCATCGGGCCCGAGGACAACGCGGTCGTCTTCGACTGGGAGCCGTCGGTCATGGCGGGCGCGGAGATGCTCGGCCGCCGCGGCGAGGACCACCGCTTGGAGCAGGCCCGCCCGGCCGCCCAGCGTCGCCGCGACCGGCAGGCCGAGCGCGACGAGGCCGAGCGCGAGTACGACGGCTTCGAACCGTTCTGACGGACGTGTCCCAACTGTGACCACAGGGTTGCGCAACTCCTTGCGGTCGCCGTCACTCTAACGAGCCGAACCAACCTGTACGGCGCACCGAAACGCGCCATTCCGGGGGAGGAAGCTCGTAGTGAGAATTGCATTCCTGGTCCGCGATCTGTGCCACATGGGGGGTGTGGTGACGGCGACGCAGAACCTTGCCGGTGCGCTCGCCGAGAAGCACCAGGTGGAGATCGTGGCGCTGCGGAAGGTGCGGGACGAGTCGTACTTTCCGCTCGACGGCCGCGTGCGCGTGCGGGCCCTCACCGACCTGCGGAGGCACTCCGCGTCCTACGACGGCGACGACCCGCTGGCCCACGAGTTTCCGGCGCGCTACCCGTACCCGAAGGCCGAGGAGAAGCCGGTTGTCAGCAGGCTCGCCGAGAAGCGGCTGCTGACGTACCTCGACAACACGGACGCCGACGTGGTGGTGAGTTCCAACCCTCGGATCACCGTGCTGCTGGCCGCGGCGCGGGGCCGGTACGTGAAGATCGCGCAAGAGCACTCCATGCCCGGCATCTACGAGGAGGAGGTGCAGGGGCTGCTCTTCGGCGAGGCCTACCGAGGGCTCGACGCCATCACCGTGCTCTCGCCCGAGGAACAGGACAACCTCGGCCGGCTGGTCCCGAACGTCCGTGACCGGATCAGCGTCATGCCGAACTGCATCCCGGATCCTGGCGGCCGGGTCTCCGACGGCACCGGCAAGGTGGTCGTCACCGCTGGCGTCCTCAAGCCCCACAAGAACTTCCACGGCTTGGTCGACGCCTTCGCGACCGTGGCGGAACGCCATCCGGACTGGCGGCTGCGGATCTACGGCAGCGGCGTCGAGGAGGCGGCCCTGCGACGCCGGATCCACGAGAGGAACCTCTACGACCACGTCCACCTGATGGGGCCCGCGTTTCCGGTCACCGCCGAGTTCGCCAAGGGTTCGATCTTCGTGCTGCCCTCGCTCCGCGAGCCCTTCGGCAATGTGACGGTGGAAGCGATGACCCGAGGGCTGCCGGTGGTCAGCATGGACTGCGACCACGGTCCGCGCAACATCCTCACTCCCGGCACCGACGGCCTCCTCGTCCCCCTCGACGACACCGAAGCCATGGCAGCCGCGATCAACGAGCTCATCGAGGACGAGGGCCTGCGCGTCAAGATGGGCCGTGAGGCACGCCGGACTGCCGAGAGGTTCGCTCCAGGGCCCAGTGCCGAGCGGTTCGAGGCGATCGTGGCCAAGGCGCTGTCCCGGTCCGACGTGGTTCGCGGACTCCCCGGGACGGCCGACTGCGCCGTCCTGGCCGACGGTGACGTACAGGTGGAACTCGTGCCCCGCGAGGCGGGGGACGAGCTGCCGGCCGGACTGCGTCTCGTCTGCCGCGATGTGCGCGGCACCAAGGAGCCCGTCCATGTGCCGTTCGTGCACGGCACGGCCCGGATACCGAGGCGCGGCTGTCTCGGGGACGGCGTCTGGGAACTCGGACTCGTGTCGGACGAGGGTTACGAGAAGGCGTTGCGGGTGGGCCACTGTGACGTGACGGAGCTGGTGTCACCGTGCCACGAGCCGGGCGTGGAGGGCTTGGAGCTGCTGCTGCCGTTCAGGGAGCGGACGACCGGTCACCTGCGGGTCCGTAGCCGGGTCCGGAAGCGACACTCGGAGGTGACCGGACTCCAGGTCGGGCCCGACAGCGTCCACGTCGAGGCCGACTCCTGGAGCGGTGAGGAGATCGTCGTCGGAGCGGAAGTCGCGGCGGTCAACCGGAAGGACAAGAAGCGGGTGCTCCTGTTCCCTGTGACCTGGGCAGAGGGAACCCGGTTCGGCTGTGAGATCACGCTCGACTCCCTGACCGCGGAGCACCGGCACGAGGAGGAGATCTGGGATCTCTGGCTGCGGCCGGCCGACGGTGGCAAGGTGCGGATGAGCAAGCTCGCCACCGATGTGCTGGAACCGTCCAAGGTCTTCAGGTATCCGCGTCCGGTGCGCGAGCGCGCGGGGGGCGAGGGGAGCCGGCCGGCCAAGGGCGGTGCGACCCGCGCTGCCTGGTGGTCCCGGCGAGGTGACCGCGATCCGCAGCCCCCCGCACCGTCCCGGGTGGAGATCCGCCCGTACTTCACGACGGCCGCCCAACTGGCCTTCAAGACGGTGACGCTCTGACACGACCAAAGGGCGGCCCCCGGCGGGCAAGTCCGCCGGGGGCCGCCCTTCGGTCGCCCGGGCGGGGTCGACGTGGGAGCGGCGACGAATCAGCGGCACGGGCTCCGGCCCCGATGGATGAGACGCACCCCCGCACGGAACCGTTGTTGAGGGTGAGGCCGCCACTGCCGTCGCATGTGACGGCGATCGTCGAAACCTTGCTTCATGGGGGAACGCATGGGCGTGGAGCCCACCACAGGTCCGACAGTCTCGGTAATCGTCCCGGTCCACAACGCCGCCGACTACCTGAGGGAATGCCTGCAATCGGTCGCCGACCAGTCGATAGGGTTCGGAAAACTCGAAATCATCGCCGTGAACGACGGCTCCACGGACGGCAGCGCGGCACTGCTCGACGCGTGGGCGGAACGTCACCCGGAACGGGTCCGGGTCGTCCACCAGGAGAACTCCGGTGCGCCGGGCGGTCCTCGCAACCGGGCCATCGAGATGGCCGCCGGCGAGTTCCTGTTCTTCGCCGACCCCGACGACTACCTCGGTGCGGAGGCGCTGGAGCGGCTGGTGGCCGCCGCCCGGCGCAATGACTCGGACGTGGTGCTCGGCCGGATCCGGGGCGTGGGCCGCAAGGCACCGGTCACACCCTTCCGGAAGAACGTGGACGCCGGCGACATCTTCACCTCCCACGCGGTGTGGACCCTCACGGCGCACAAGCTCTTTCGGCGCTCGCTGGTCATGCGGCACCGGCTGCGCTTCGCCGAGGGAGTCCGGCTGGCCGAGGAACAGATCTTCGTCGTACCCGCCTACCTGTTCGCCCGGTCGATCTCCGTCGTGGCCGACTACGACTGCTACTACCTGGTCCGCCGCCCGGGCTTCCCGCATCTGACCCAGGCGGCCCCCGAACCCGCGCCGTTCTACGGCAATCTGCGCGAGGTACTGGGCGTGGTGGCCGCACACGTACCGCCCGGCCGCCGGCGCAACGAACTGCTGCACCGCTGGCTCACCCTCGAAATACTCGGCCGTTTCGGTCCGGCCTTCGCCGAACAGCCCCATGAGACCAGGGCCTTGCACGTCGAGCTCGCCGGGCATCTGCTGCGCGAGTTCTTTCCGCAGGAGCTGGTGGCCGCGTTGCCGCCGCTCGCGCGGCTGCGCTGCTCGCTGATCTCCCAGGGGCTCCTGGAGGAACTCACCGCCCTCAGCACCCTGGTGCCCAAGCCGCAGCCGGCACCCGAACCGGACCCCGCGACGAAGGGCCGGGGCCGGACAACGGGCCGGTTCCGCAAGTGGCTGTGCCGTTGACGACCGAAGAACCGGCCGGGCTCCTCGCCCGGCCGGTTCGACCACTCACACCTCCTTGGCCTGCTCCAGCATCCGGTCCACGACCCGCTGGGAGGCATGGCCGTCGTCGAGGTCGCAGAACAGGTGGTGGAACCGCGCGAACCGGTCCTGGTACTCGGCGGCCACGCTGTCGATGTCCCGGATCGCCGCCACCAGTTCCTCGGACGTGGCGATCAGCGGCCCGGGCGAGTCCTTCTCGAAGTCGAAGTAGAAGCCACGCAGCGTGTCCCGGTAGTGCTCCAGGTCGTACGTGAAGAACAGCATGGGACGCTTCAGATGGGCGTAGTCGAACATCACGGACGAGTAGTCCGTGATCAGCATGTCCGCGGCCAGGTACAGATCGGCGATGTCCGGGTACTCCGAGACGTCCCACACGAAGCCGTTGCCCGCGCCGGGCACGGCGTCGACGACGTTGGAGTGGCGACGGATCAGCAGCACATGGTCCTCGCCGAGATGCCGGCGGGCGTCGTCCAGGTCGATCCGCAGATCGAACAGGTACTGGCCGGCGCTGTGCGACTGGTCGTCCCGCCAGGTCGGCGCGTACAGCACGACCTTCTTGCCGCTCGGGATGCCGAGTGTCTCCCGCACCTTCTCCGCGATCTTGTCGCGGTCGGGCGAGTAGAGGTAGTCGTTGCGCGGGTAACCGGCTTCGAGTATCTCCCCGTCGTAGGAGAAGGCACGCTTGAGGATCGGCGTGGAGAACCGGTTGGAGGAGACGAGCAGGCTCCAGTTCTTCGCTTCGAGCGCCAGGCGGTTCTGGTACTCGCGGTCGAAGTACAGGGTCTCGATGTCGTGGCCGATCTTCTTGAGCATCGTGCCGTGCCAGGTCTGCACGATGACCTGACCGGGCCGGCGTTCCACCCACTCGGGCAGATGCCCGTTGGTGACGATGTACCGGGACGTGGCCAGCGCCTCGAACCATTCGCGGCCCCACATGCGCACCTTGTCCGCGGTGGGCGGCAGGATCACCTGGCCGTCGCGCACGGCCCACAGGAACTTCAGGTCGCTGCCGCGGCGCAGCAGCTCCTCGTGCATGGCGCGTGGGCTGTCGGAGTACTGCTTGCCGTTGTAGCTGAGGAAGAACACCTGGTCGCGCAGCGGCTGCCGGCAGCCCGGCTCGTACACCTCGCGGCGCAGCTGGAGCTGGCGGTACGGGCCGCGCTCCAGGTCGCTCAGCTCGGACCGGCAGTTGAGCTGCGGGAAGTCGCCCCACCGGTTCTCGAACCAGTAACGGCGCCCGTTCAGTTCGGTGTGCAACGGGAACTGGGGCAGGGCGAGCCGGTCGATGACGAACTCGGCGTCCGGCACCTCCGGGTTCGGGGAGCGCAGGAGGAGGTTCCAGCGGCCGGCCTTGAGCGGTACTCGACCGGATCCGCCCATCAGCGACGGGTCGAAGGCCGTGGTGAACGTGCCGTCCTCGGACCAGGTGACGGATGCCTTGCGTTCGTCGAAACGGGCGTTCGCCTTGAGGACCAGATCGGCTCCGGCGAGCGCGAGGCTGCTGCGGCCGTTCACCACGATCTGCCCGTCCTTCAGGCCGATTCCGGTGATCACCGCGCGGCGCGTCCGGCCGATGATCTTCAGATAGCCGTTGGGGCCGGACACGAGGGCGATCTCCCGGTGGGCGCCCGCCTCGCCGAAGGAGCCGGGCAGGTCGAAGGAGAGGTCCTCCAGTCCTTCCCGCATCACACTGCTGAACTGGCGCTCGGTGCCGTCCTCGGCGGTGGCCAGCAGCACGGTGCTCCACTGGCGGCGCTCCGGCTGGGCCTGGTCGTCGACGGTGCTGCTGCCGAGGAGGGCCACGTCGGTGAGCGGCACACGGCTGCGGAAGGTCGTCCTGCCGTCCTGCCGTGTCATCTCGACGGGGTACTTGCGGACCTCGCCGCTCTTGGCATGGTTCAGGCGGAACGCCAGCGTCTCCCCGTCCTTCAGCGGAACACGGATGTCACCGCTGATCTCCACCGCGTCACCGTCCAGCCGCCGATCGGTGATCAGGGCGCGCACCTTCTCGACACGCAGCTTGAAGGCGTCGCGCTCGGCGGTCGGCAGCAGCCGGAAGTCCTCGTCGAGCCACTGGTAGGGCGGGAAGTTCGCGGCCGAGCCACCGCGGGCCCAGACGCCGCTGCGCCGTACCAGACCGGACGCGTAGACGTTGATGCCGACGTGCCAGAGGCCTTCCTGCCAGGCGCCGCCCTTGCGCAGCTTGGCGGGGTCGAGCGTCAGCTCCCAGCCGGCCCAGTCGTAGTTGTACCTCTGCTGTCCGGAGTCGGTGGTGCACTCCGGCCGGTGGACGTTCCTGGTGGGCAGGAAAATGCGACGGCGCGAACCGTGCCGCTTGAGCTGAACGATCTTGACGCTGCTCCGCTTGGCCGACACGTCGATCTTGTCGATCCAGGCGTCGCCGGACAGCAGCAGCTTGCCGTCCTGCCAGGTCACCGAGCGCAGCGGGGCGCGCAGGTCCAGGTCGCCGTCGATGCGCAGGGCGGACTTGGGCAGGTCGTAGCCGCTCTCCTCCAGCGTGCGGAAGCTCGCGTACTTGCGGAAGGTCCCGGAGACCTCCACCGGCTCCCGGCGGCGCTGGGAGGCCAGAAGGGCGATCAGCTCCGGCATGGAGTGCTTGCGGACCAGGAGCCACTGGACCCGCAGGTCCGTGGGCAGGCCCATGACGATCTTCGGGTCCACCATGTCGAGGTAACGGTTGGTGGCTTCCAGGAAGGCCTCGTGGAACTCGGCCGTCGCGTCCGGCAGCACCCGGAGGAACAGCCTGAGGTCGTCGCGGAGCACCCGGTCGTCGTACTGGCGTTTGTACTCGGTGAACTCCGGGCCCGGCTGCTGTGCGAGGTAGTCGCTGACCATGCTCACCGCGGTGACACGGTCGCGGATGGCCTGGGGCTCCTTGCGGCGCTGGGTGATCGAGGGCGCCGACTCGCCCTCGCGCAGCCGCCAGAAGTAGGTCGGCTCACCGATGATGTCGACGGCCTCGGCGCGGTAGTGCGCGGGCAGCACGACCGGGATGTCCTCGTGCAGGATGCCCTCGGGGAAGACGAAGGCCTCCTTTTCCCAGTAGGAGCGCCGGAACACCTTGTTGCAGGCGATGCGGTCGGCGATCAGCTTGGGGTACTGGGAGATGTGGGTGCGCTTGCGGGCCTCACCGGCGAGCATCTTCAGCAGCGGCACCTGCCACGACTTCTCGCCCTTGAGGTGGAAGACGTTGCCGGTGGCGAAGTCCGAGCCGGACTCGTCCAGGCTGGCGATCATCAGCCGGTAGGCGTCCGGCGGGATGACGTCGTCACTGTCGACGAAGGTGAGGAACTCCGCCTTGTCCGACATGTGCGCGATGCCGGTGTTGCGGGCCGCGCCGAGCCCGGCGTTCTCCTTGCGGATGAGCTTGAAACGCTTGTCGCGGGCCTCGTACGCCGCGGCTATGGAGGCGGAGTCGTCCGGGGAACCGTCGTCGACCATCAGGACTTCGATGTCCCGGAAGGTCTGTGCGGCGAGCGAGTCCAGGCACGCGGGCAGATAGCGCTCGACGTTGTAGATGGGGACGATGACACTGAGCCGAGGGGCCATGGCTTTTGTGTGCTCCTTCCGGGGTCAGGCCCGCTCGACCAGTTTGAGCGCCTGGTCGGGGGTCGGTGCGTGGGATCGTTCGGCGAACGGGACGAACGGCAGCGGGTTCTCCTCGCCGAGGAAGACGCGTCGCACCACTCTCTCCGCTGCACGCCCGTCGTCGAACTCGCAGAAGCGGCGGCGGAACGCCGCACGGCGTTCGGTGGCGTCCAGCCCGTCGTACTCGTCCGAGCCGAGCAGCCGGATCAGCTCGGCCTGGGAGGTGGCGACCACACCGGGCGGTTCCTCCAGCAGATTGAAGTACGTGCCGCGGACCGCGGAGTAGATGTCCCAGTCCGGGGCGTAGGTGATGATCGGCCGGTCGAGCACGGCGTAGTCGAACATCGCGGAGGAGTAGTCCGTGATGAGCGCGTCCGCGGCCAGGTAGAGATCCTCCACCCGGGCGTGCCCCGAGACGTCGACGATCCGGCCGCTGCGGCGCAGTTCGGCGACGTGCGGAGAGCTGCCGTAGAAGTAGTGCCCCCGCATCATCAGGGTCACGTCGGGGCCGAGTTCCTCGGCGAGCCGGGCGAGGTCGAGCGCGGGGGTGAAGCCCGGCTGGTATTCGCGGTGGGTGGGCATGTACAGGAAGGCCTTGGCGCCGTCGGCGAGTCCCAGCGCGGCGCGGGCCCGTCGCACGTCCGCGACCGTGGCGTTCACGAGGATGTCGTTGCGCGGGTAGCCGGTCTCCAGGGAGGTGTACGAGCAGGGGTACACCCGCTCCCAGACGGCGGTCGAGAAGCTGTTGGAGCTGAGGCTGAAGTCCCAGCGGTCGCACCGTTCGAGGAGCTTGGCGAAGTCCATGTCGGTGGAGGCGGGGTACTTCTGCTGGTCCAGGCCCATCGTCTTCAGCGGCGTCCCGTGGTGGGTCTGCAGATGGATCTGGCCCTCCCGCTTCACCACGGCGTCCGCGAAGTTCACGTTGTTGACGAGGTACTTGGCGCGCGCCAGGGCCGCCCAGTACGCGCGCGAGCCGACGGGGACGACCTCCACGCCCTCGGGCACCTGGTCCACCGCGTCCGGCCGGATGGCCCACACACGGCGTATCCGCGGGGCCAGGCGGGCGAGTTCGGCGTCGATGGCCGCGGGGTTGCAGGAGACGCTGCGGCTCCAGTAGGCGGAGAACAACGCGAGGTTCTCGTTGATCGGAAGCCGCAGCTGGGACTGGTAGAAGGCACCTATCGCGCTGCGCTTGGACCGGTTGAGCGCCGTGCGGGCCCGGGTCTTGACGGACCGCCGGAACTTCGCGGCCGCGGTGGCGCTCGCCATGGCCGTGTACGCGTCGCGCTCCAGGAGCGCGTACTTCTGGCCGAGTCTGCCGGCCGGCCGCTTGAAACCCTTGGGAACACGTGCGCGGTAGTCCGCGGCGGCGCGGTGGAAGAACTCCGCCCGGGCGTTCTGCGGCAGACGGCCCGGACGCTCCAGCACGGTCAGGTAGTGGTCGGCCATCTTGCGGAACAACGGCTCCCGCCACTGGGCGAGTTCCTCGTGCGCCTCGACGAAGTCGAAGACACGGCGGTACTGGTCGAAGACGTCGAAGTGCTTGCGGCTGACCGTCTTGAGGATGTTGCCGCCCTCGCGGCGCTGCCGGTAGAGCACGCAGACGCGGTCCAGTACGGCCATTCGCTCGGCGCTGATCATTGAGCAGAACGTCCAGGGGGCGTCCTCGTAGTACCCGGACGGGAAGGTGAGGCCGGTGCGGGCGATGAAGTCGCGGCGATAGGCCTTGTTCCAGACGATTTGGAGCAGGTTGAGCAACTGCGGGCGGTCGGCGAGGCGGAAAACGTCCGGGCCCTCGGCCTTGAGCAGGTCCGCTCGCAGATTGGGGCGGACCTGGCCGTCCCAGTAGGTGCGCGCGTAGTCGTAGACCAGTATCTCCGGGTCCCCCGTGGCCTCGAGGCGATCGGATATCGCCGCCAGCGCACCGTCGGACAACGTGTCGTCACTGTCCAGGAACAGAATGTAGTCGCCCTGGGCTTTCTCCAGCCCCGCGTTGCGCGCACGCCCCAGGCCCACGTTTTCAGTGAGGTGAATCACATGAATACGGGCGTCCCTCTCCGCGTATTGGTCAAGAATGGCGCCCGAGCCATCCGGGGAGCAGTCGTCGACGGCGACGATCTCGAAGTCCGTGTAGCTCTGCCCGAGTATGGAGTCAAGGCACTCGGTTAGATAGCCCTGCACCTTGTACACAGGGACAACGAGGGAAAGTCTGGGCATCCTTACAACCTGTTCCGAGAACTGACCACGTGCGCACGGGGACGGACCGCGCTCCGGGAGTCCGTGGGCCTGGAGGGCGTCATCGCATCAGGGTAAAGGATTCACGTGAAGTTTCCGTGGGCGCGGTTGCGGATGTCCAGAGAGTGACTGGTGTCGGAATGGCCCGATTTTAGAATGTTCTTGATCTCCGGGTGAAGGCGGGGACGGTTCTCCCGCAATCAGGCAATTAATGCCCTTTTATCTCTATGTCCCATCTGTCGGATTCGATTTTCCCGCGCCCGCAGAAGAGTCTGCATGCAGTGACTACGACCCTGGAGGCGTGAGGATGAGCTGGCTTGTCACGGGCGGAGCCGGATACATAGGCGCGCATGTGGTGCGTGCCATGCGCGACGGCGGTGAGTCCGTGGTCGTGTACGACGATCTGTCCACCGGCAGTGCGGACCGGGTGCCGGAAGGGGTGCCGCTCGTCGTCGGCAGCGTCGTGGACCGTGATCCGCTGGAGCGGGCGATCCGTGACCATGGCGTGACAGGCGTGGTGCACATCGCGGCCAAGAAGCAGGTCGGCGAATCCGTCGAGCGACCGCTTCACTACTATCGCGAGAACGTCACCGGCGTGCAGACGCTCCTGGAAGCCATGTCCGCGACAGGCGTCGCCAAGATCGTGTTCTCCTCCTCCGCGGCCGTCTACGGCATGCCCGATGTGGACTTCGTCACGGAGGACACCCCGTGCGCCCCCATGAGCCCGTACGGGGAGACCAAGCTCATAGGGGAGTGGCTGATCAAGGCGGCGGCCACCGCGTACGGCATGCGCGGCGCGTCCCTGCGCTACTTCAACGTGGCCGGAGCGGCGTTCCCCGAACTGTCCGACACCGGCGTCTTCAACCTCGTTCCCATGGTGTTCGAGCGGCTGGAGGCGGGGGAGGCGCCACGGATCTTCGGCGACGACTACACGACGCCTGACGGCACCTGCATCCGCGACTACATCCATGTGCAGGACATCGCCTCCGCCCACCTCGCGGCGGCACGGCGTCTCGAGGAGGCCCCGAGGGGGACGGCCCTCACGCTGAACATCGGCCGTGGCGAGGGAAGTTCGGTGCGGGAGACGGTCGACCGCATCCTCAAGATCACCGGCAATGAGGGCGTGACCCCCGAGGTGACGGATCGTCGCGCCGGCGACCCGGCCCGCGTCGTGGCCGCGGCGGACCGCATCCGCGACGAACTGGGGTGGTCGGCCCGGCATGGTCTGGACGAGATGATCGAGTCGGCCTGGCGGGGGTGGCGGCACCGCCGTCAGTGACACGGCGGGAAATCCAGGCCGGATCAGTGTCTCCTCGCAGCGGCTGCCGGCTCGCTTGCGCGAGTCCGTCTCGGACATGACGGAGGCGAAGCCGGTCGGCCGGCCACGCGTCGAACCAGTCGAGCACCCCCTGCTCGTCCGCCGGACGCCGGCCGGGCGGCAGCCGCAGCAGCGACGAGCCCGGGCCCGCCGACGCGAGCGCGGGGGCAATGCGGTACCGGTCGCCGCCGGCCGGGGAACGTGGGCCACGGCCGTTGCCGTCAGCCCGGCTGTCGCGGGCGGGCCGAACTGTGCCGCCGGGGACACGGCGGTCGAGGCGAGCGGCAGCACACGCGGCCCGAGCACCGCCGACGCCTGCGCAGGGGTGGGCGCGCTCAATCGGCTCGGCCCTGAAGCCGCGCGAGTGCTGACGGGGTGTGCGGCCGGCGGATTCGCGGAACGAGGACGGGGCAGTCGGACCGCTGATCACCGGAGGTACCCGGCCCGGGTCTTGCCGGGGTGTCGTGGCTGTGTCCCTGACCAAGTCGCGTGACAGCCACGACCTTGCACTGATCAAGCTCAGCCGGTCCGCGAACGCCGAGCCCTTGCCCCCGGCGGCGAAGCACTCCGCGATCGGCGCGACGACGTATGCCTCAGGCCACGGCGTGGACTCGGCCAGTGGCCGGAGCGACTGGCGCCTGCGCCGGAGTACCGAGCGTGTGGTGGACAACTCCTTCCCGGAGTCCTGACCACGGCGATGGACGGAAAGCCGTGTCATGGGGACTCCGGCGGCCCGCTGTTCAGGCCGGTCGACGGAAACCGTCATCGGATCGGCGTGGTCCCCAGGCTTCCGCAGGGTGATCCCCTCGACTGTTCGGCCGGGCGTACGGTCCACTCCTCCGTGCCCAACAGCCTGGACTGGATCCAGCGCGTGACGCGGGACTTCTGACGGATCCCGCACGGCCGATGCCCGCCGCGGAACACAGCGGCGGCCCAGCAGGCCGCGCCGGTCAGTACCGGCGCGGCGTTGCCGTACGGGTGGTCCTGGGCGCCGAATTCAGGTCGTCCGCGGCCACCCAGGACCTTTTCTCGGCGCTGGGTGCCGAAAAGTCCGAAGACTCGTGGGTGCATATCCGCACGACAGGGGCCGCCCGCATCGCCACGGGCCGCAGCGGCATGATCAACCACAATGAGTTCCTCACCTTCTCACGCATGGGGAACGCGGGAGAGGCGGAGGATGTGGTGATCCGGACCTCCGTGAATCGGACCTCTCTCAACACGCGGAAAGGCGGGCACCGAGAAGTATTGTTTCTTTCCGCAGAAGACCGGAGACATCGTGGTGAGCGTCCTCGACAATCTCCCGTGTGCTCGGAACGCCACGGTGCGGGCGGCGGCCTTCGCCCTGCGCAGGGGCGCGGTCGCTCAGAAGCCCAGGCCGTCGGCCGATCGGGCTGCTCCATACGCATCGTCCACAACGACAGCAATGACGTCAGCAAGCTTTCCGGACACAAGGATACGAAAGGGACCTTCACCGGATCGCGCAATCTGGACGAGTCGTCGCTGCGCGACAACGACGAGACGATGCTCGGGTTGGAAAGGGCGGGGCCGTACGACGCCTACCGTCAGAAGTTCGAGAACACGTCCGCCGTTGCGACTCCTTCCTGATGACGCCCCGGCCCGCGCCCAGGTGCTCCTCGGAAGACCTGACCCGCGCACCCGGCCCCCGGCCGCGGAGGCCGGACACGGATCCGCGGTGCTGTCCGTAGCTCGGACCGATGCGCGGCGCACGACCCCCTTCGCGTAGATTCGGGCGGGGGCAGTCCGACCTACGCGAGGGGACAGGCAGCAAGGTGGCAGGGGCAAGGCAGGCCGCGTGCGAGGCCCGCAGGATCGTCGTCAAGGTGGGGTCCTCGTCGCTGACCACCGCGGCGGGCGGTCTGGACGCCGACCGTGTGGACGCGCTCGTGGACGTTCTCGGCAAGACGCGCAGTGGGGGAGAGAAGGAGATCGTCCTCGTCTCCTCCGGTGCCATCGCCGCCGGACTCGCGCCGCTGGGCCTGCGCCGCCGCCCCCGCGACCTCGCCCGCCAGCAGGCCGCGGCCAGCGTGGGCCAGGGCCTGCTCGTGGCCCGTTACACCGCCTCCTTCGCCCGTTACGGCATCCGTGTCGGCCAGGTCCTGCTGACCGGCGACGACACCAGCCGCCGCGCCCACCACCGCAACGCCTCCCGCACCCTGGACAAGCTGCTCGCGATGGGCGCCCTGCCGGTCGTCAACGAGAACGACACCGTCGCCACCGACGAGATCCGCTTCGGCGACAACGACCGGCTCGCCGCCCTCGTCGCCCACCTGGTCCACGCCGACCTGCTGGTGCTGCTGTCCGACGTGGACGGCGTCTACGACGGCGACCCGAGCAGGCCCGGCACCTCCCGGATAGCCGAGGTGCGGGGACCCGAGGACCTGGCCGGCGTCGAGATCGGCAGCGCCGGCAAGGCCGGCGTCGGCACCGGCGGCATGGTCACCAAGGTCGAGGCGGCCCGGATCGCGGCCGCCGCCGGCATCCCCGTGGTGCTCACCAGCGCCGTCCACGCGGCCGACGCCCTGTCCGGCAAGGACACCGGCACCTACTTCCACCCCACCGGCAAGCGCTCCGCCGACCGGCTGCTGTGGCTGCAGCACGCCTCCACCCCCCAGGGCGCGCTCACCCTCGACGACGGCGCCGTCCGCGCGGTCGTGGAGCGCCGCAAGTCGCTGCTGCCCGCCGGAATCGCCGCCGTGGAGGGCGAGTTCACCGCCGGCGACCCGGTCGAGCTGCGCGACGTGGCCGGGTGTGCGGTCGCCCGCGGGCTGGTCAACTTCGACGCCAGGGAGATCCCCCGGCTGATCGGCCGCTCCACCCGCGAACTCGCCCGCGAACTGGGACCGGCGTACGAACGCGAGGTCGTACACAGGGACGACCTGGTGATCCTGGGGCCGTAATGAGCCGAAACGTCCGGCCACCGGGGTGTCGAGGGCGGGGACGTTCCGTAAAACCGCCCCACGGAGCGCCGCGGCCTGCTCCACTTTGTCTCAGGAACACATCCGGCACGAGCGGTCCGAGCGGGACCCGGCGAGACGAGAGAGACGTGAAGGAGGCCGTCGTGAGACGAGTGCGCCCCGGGACGGCGGCGTCCCGCGGTGGTCTGACGAGCGTGACGGCCGGAGCCGGCTGCGAGGAGCCGCCCGGCCTGCCCCGGCTGTGGCACGTCACCCTCAGCGTCTCCGGCGAGGAGGCCCCGCTGCAGGAGGTGCGGCGCGGCCTGGAACAGCTCGCCCACGACCACCCCTTCCTGCTGACCAGCCGCTACGCGCGCGACCACGCCGAGATCCGCTACTGGGAGGAGGCCCGCGACCTGCACGACGCGGCCGCCGTCGCCCTGCGTCTGTGGGGCGAGCACCGGCACAGCGCCAAGCTGCCGCCCTGGGAGATCGTCGGCCTGGAGGTCATCGACCGCGAGACCTACCACCAGCGACTCGCCGCGGGCCACGGCCCGCGGCCCGCGACACCGGTGGGCGTACACCCTTTTTGACCCCGTCTCGCGCTGTGGGACGGCTGATGGACGGCCCTGTGCGGCGCACTACCCTTCCCTGCATGACCACGCTCTCGCCGTACGACTCGATGTCTCCGGTCACCCAGGCCGCCTACCGTGCCAAGGCCGCCGCCGCCGACCTCGCGCCGCTGCCGCGCGTGAAGAAGGACGACGCGCTGCTGGCCGTCGCGGACGCCCTGGAGGTCCGCACGGCCGAAATCGTCGAGGCCAACGCCAAGGACGTCGCCAAGGCCCGCGAGGCCGGTACGAGCGACGCCCTTGTCGACCGGCTCACGCTCACCCCGGAGCGGGTGCGCGCCATCGCCTCCGACGTGCGCGACGTGGCGGCGCTGCCCGATCCGGTCGGCGAGGTGGTGCGCGGCAGCACGCTCCCGAACGGGCTCGACCTGCGTCAGGTCCGCGTCCCGCTCGGCGTGGTCGGGATCATCTACGAGGCCCGCCCCAACGTCACCGTGGACGCCGCCGCCCTCTGCCTGAAGTCGGGCAACGCGGTACTGCTGCGCGGCTCGGCCTCCGCCTACGAGTCGAACACCGCCCTGGTCCGGGTCATCCGCGACGCCGTGGGCGGGGCGGGGCTGCCCGCCGACGCCGTACAGCTCGTGCCCGGTGAGAGCCGCGAGAGCGTGCGCGAGCTGATGCGCGCCCGCGGCCTGGTCGACGTGCTGATCCCGCGCGGCGGCGCCTCGCTGATCCGGACCGTGGTGAACGAGTCCACCGTCCCGGTGATCGAGACCGGCACCGGCAACTGCCACGTCTACGTCGACGCCCGGGCGGACCTCGACACGGCCGTCGACATCCTGATCAACTCCAAGGCGCAGCGGCCCAGCGTCTGCAACGCGGCCGAGACGCTGCTGGTCCACCAGGACATCGCCGCCGAGTTCCTGCCGCGCGCCCTGGACGCGCTCGCCGACGCCGGGGTGACCGTGCACGCCGACGAGCGGGTCATGGCCTACGCCAAGGACTCGCGGGCCACCGTCGTCGAGGCCACCCCGGAGGACTGGGAGACCGAGTACCTGTCCTACGACATCGCCGCCGCCGTGGTCGACTCGCTGGACAAGGCCGTCGCGCACATCCGGCTGTGGAGCTCCGGGCACACCGAGGCGATCGTCACCACCTCGCAGCAGGCCGCCCGCCGCTTCACCCAGTTGGTCGACTCCACGACCGTCGCCGTCAACGCCTCCACCCGCTTCACCGACGGCGGCCAGTTCGGCTTCGGCGCGGAGATCGGCATCTCCACGCAGAAGCTGCACGCCCGCGGCCCCATGGGGCTGCCGGAGCTGACCAGCACGAAGTACATCCTCACGGGCGACGGGCACACCCGAGGCTGACGGTCCCGGAGTGGCGGAAAGGCGTCTCGGCAGGCGGATGAATTTCCATACCGTCTGCCCAAATTGACCCCCCAGGTCTACTCTGGACCCGTGCCGGAGGACGTGGGGGGCACGCCGTTCCCTGACGGCTGGGAGCCCGACGACGACCACGACCGCGGGGTGTCGGACGAAGAGTTCGCCTCCGTGGTCTTCGACGAGGCCTTCGTACGGGCGGCCGTGATCCACGAGCCGACCGCCGTCGAACGTCTCCTGGCCGCAGCCCAGGCCAGAGCCGAGGCCACCGAGGCCGAGGCCCGGCGCGCGCACGCCAGGGGCGAGCACTACGAGGACGGGTACGGCTCCGACGGCCGCGACTTCGGCCACGATCGGTACCTCGACGACCTGGACGACCCCGACGTCCTCGAAGGCCGCTACGGCACCCCGCGGCCCTTCGGCAAACAGGTCCGCTGGCACCGTCCCGTCGCCTGGGTGCTCGCCCTCGTCATGGGCGTCGGCATGGTGGCGCTGGCCTTCGCGGCGGTCTACCGGGGCGGCTCCTCCGGCAGCCGCGACCAGGTCCCGCCACCCGCCTCCACGGGCCTGGAACAGGGCGGCGCGGCAGTGCCCTCCGCATCCGCCGACTACTACTCCCAGCCACCCGTTCCCGCGGTCCCGCGCACCCCCTGACAGCAGGGCCGGCGTGCTGGTCCGTCCTGGTGCGTCTTGGTGAGAACCTGTCAGAACTTGTCGCGCAGCAGGGCGTTTACCGGGGCTTCCGGAGACCTACCCTGAAGGTATGGGAGGGCCTGGAGACCCACCTGAGGGGACACCCGAGGGCGCCCCGGGAGGTGGGGAGGACGAATACCGATCCGTCGTCTTCGACGAGTCGTTCGTCCGCGCTGCCCGCCTCCAGGAGTACTCCGCGCAAGAGCGGATGACCGACCACACCCCTGCCGTGCGCCGCCGCCCGCCGCTGCGCCGCGGACTGTCCCGGCAGGCGCTGATCCTCGTCCTGCTGATCGCCTTCGCCTTCGGCACCGCGATCTACCTGGGCGTACGGCACCCCTACCAGGCCGCGCAGGCCCAGCAGCCCGTCGACCCGCTGCGGACGACCGTGATCCCGCTCGCCCCGCGGGGCAAGGTGCCCGGAGCCGTCGACCCCGAGTTCCTGTACGCGCACAGCCCGGCCGCCCAGTTCAACGTCGGCGCCGGGGGTATCCCGCTGCCCGCCGTCCGGCGCACCGCGCACTTCTCCGACAGCCAGATCGTCGCCGCCCTGTCCACCGCCAAGGACTACATCGTCGCCTCCTCCCTCGACCCGGAGGTGCTCACCGGCGGCCAGACCCATCCCGTGCGGGCCCTGCTCGACCCCGGCCAGCTCGACCAGTTCGACCAGAGCGTCGACGCCCCCGCCGCCGACGGGCGGCACGCGCCCACCGGGTGGCTGGTCCGCTTCGACCCGGCCCGGGTCGAGCTGGCCGACCGCCGGATCCGGGTGCAGGGCAGCCTGCAGGCCGCCGAGACCGACGCCACCACCCTCGAGGTCAGCGCCGACCACACCGTCGTCTACGCGCTGAAGCCGGTCGGCTCCGCCGCCGAGGCGCCGGCCTCGCTGTTCACCGTCCGGCGCGAGCTGCAGTTCCGCTTCACCCACGACGACCTGCGGCTGCACCAGGTCCAGCTGGTCGTCTCCTACGTCCAGGCCGGCCCGCTGTCCTGCGCCGAGGACCCCACGGGCCACTTCCGGCCGCTGCTGGCCGGCCAGACCGCCAAGGCGGGCGGCCCGGCCGGCACGGACCCCTACGCCACGGACAACGCCACGGCCCTGTGCGGGTCCCTGGCGCCGAGCGCCCAGCCGCGGGTGTGACGTCGCCGGGCGGTGAGCGCCTGGGACGCTGTCAGTCCTCGTCGCGCGGCGGGGTGTCGGCGGGCGGCTGGTCCTTCGGACGGTTGTCGGACGGGGCCGAGCCGGTGAAGCCGCTGAAGCCGCGCCGCACCCGGTCGCCCAGGTCGCCGGCGCCGCCCGCCAGGTCGCTGACCAGTTTCATCAGCGGGTCCTTGGAGCTCTTGACGTGGTTGGCGTAGTGCGCCGCCGACTCGCGGAAGGAGTCGCCGACCGAGGTGTCCTTGTCCTCGGTGCGGCGCGGGTAGTGGCCGTCCATGATCCGCTGGTAGTCGCGGGACGCGGCCCACTTCTTCAGCTCGGCCGCCCGCACGGTGGCGAAGGGGTGGGTGCGGGGCAGCACGTTGAGGATCTTCAGCACGGAGTCGCGCAGGTCGCCCCCGGACTCGTACTCCTCGGCCTGCGCGAGGAACGCGTCCACGTTCATCTCGTGCAGGTGGTTGCCGCCCGCCATCTTCATCAGGCCGCGCATGGACGCCCGCAGGTCCTGCCCGACCAGCAGGCCGGCCCGGTCGGCCGACAGCTCCGACTTGCGGAACCACTCGCGCAGCGCCGTGACGATCGCCATGATCGCCAGGTTGCCCAGCGGGATCCAGGCGACCCGCACGGCCAGGCTCGTCAGGAACAGCAGGATCGTGCGGTACACCGCGTGGCCGGACAGGGCGTGGCCCACCTCGTGGCCGATGACCGCCCGCATCTCCTCCTCGTCGAGCAGCTCGACCAGGCCGGTGGTGACGACGATGATCGGCTCGTCCAGGCCGATGCACATCGCGTTGGGCTGGGGGTCCTGGCTGACGTACATCGGCGGGACCTTCTCCAGGTCCAGGATGTAGCAGGCGTCCCGCAACATGTCGTTCAGATGCGCGAACTGCTGGTCCGAGACGCGCACCGAGTCGGACAGGAACAGCAGCCTGAGACTGCGCTCGGGCAGCAGGCCGCTGAGGGCCTTGAACACCGTGTCGAAGCCGCTCAGCTTGCGCAGAGCGACCAGGGCCGAGCGGTCGGCCGGATGCTCGTACGCCCGCGAGGAGATCTCCGGGAAGCGCGTGCGCTGCCGGCTCGGCACGTGCTCGTGCTCGTTGTGCTCGTGGCCGTCGTCGGACATGTGGTCCCCCATGTCTGTGAGTGTCCCAAATCGCCCCCCAAGCAGTGCCAAGCCTAGGCGGAGATACCGTGGACGGGCAGTACAACGAAGGAGTCCACGCCATGGAGCAGCACTACCCCGCAGCCGCCTGGCTCACCGAGGCCGCCGCCCAGCACCAGGGGGGCGGCTACCTGCTCCGCATCGTACTGATCGTCATGGTCCTGGGCTGCGTCCTCACCGGCTGGTTCCTCCTCCGCGGCTACAAGCGGAACGACGACTGAGCCCGCGGAAAGGTTCCCGGCACCGGCCGCGCCGGCAATGACGGAGTCGGCGTGAGCACTGTGGAGGCGGCCGCTTACGATGGGCCGACATCCTTGCCCGCCCACACCCGGATAGGTTCTGCCGAAGATGAGCTTCCCCAGTGCCGCTGCCCAGTTGGTCGCCCTCGCCGAGGGCGGGGGCGGCAACCACGAGAGCCTCGACCCCCTCCTCACCGGCGGCAGCGCGCTCTTCATCCTGCTGCTCCTGCTGTGGATCACCACCCGCTTCAACCGGGACCGCTGAGTCCCGTCCGTCCCGGGGATCTGCCCGGAGGAGTCCTCAGGCCGGGCCGGTAGGGTCTGCCGCATGGGAGAGCAGGACATGCCTACCGGTCCGGTGAGTGGCACGGCGAAACGCCCCGAGCGCGGGCCCGGCGGCGGCCCCGCGGAGTCGGGCAAGCGCCGCCTGGGCGTCATGGGCGGAACGTTCGACCCGATCCACCACGGGCACCTCGTGGCGGCCAGCGAGGTCGCCGCGCAGTTCCACCTGGACGAGGTGGTGTTCGTCCCCACCGGCCAGCCCTGGCAGAAGAGCCACCGCCACGTCTCCTTGGCCGAGGACCGCTACCTGATGACGGTCATCGCGACGGTCGAGAACCCGCAGTTCTCCGTGAGCCGTATCGACATCGACCGCGGCGGCCCCACCTACACCGTGGACACCCTGCGCGACCTGCGCGCTCTCAACCCCGACACGGACCTGTTCTTCATCACCGGCGCCGACGCGCTCGCCCAGATCCTCACCTGGCGGGACTCCGAGGAACTGTTCTCCCTCGCGCACTTCATCGGCGTCACCCGGCCCGGCCACCACCTGACCGACCCCGGCCTTCCCGAGGGCGGCGTCTCGCTCGTCGAGGTCCCCGCCCTCGCCATCTCCTCCACGGACTGCCGGGCGAGAGTCGCCAAGGGCAAACCGGTCTGGTATCTGGTGCCGGACGGAGTGGTGCGCTACATCGACAAACGCGAGCTGTACCGCGGCGAGTGAGCCGAGAGGGGCACCGGTGAACGACCGATACGACGCTGGGTACGGGGGCGACGGTTACGAGCTCGTCGGCTACGACGAGTACGGCCGGCCTGTCTACCGGCAGGTCCCGGCGCAGCAGACTCCGCAGCAGACCTACGACGCGTACGGACAGCAGGGCTACGGCTACGGCTACGACCCGTACGCGACGGGCGGCCAGCAGCAGCCGGGTCCCTCCCCTTACGGCGCCGGTCACGACGGCGCCGGCCACGACAGCGCCGGTCACGACGGCGGCCACCACACGGGCCGGCAGGGAGCCGTCCCCTCCTCGTACGACCCGTACGGGGCGTACGATCCCCACGCCCACCAGGTCTCCCAGGGTTCCTACGACCCCTATGGCCGGACCGCGACCAGCGGGCCTCAGCCCCGGGTCGCCGAGCAGACCGCCCACATTCCGCAGCAGACCGGCCCCGCGGACGCCGACCGGGCGGCGCAGGCACCGGACCGGGACGTCACGGACGAGCCGGAGTACCGCACCGAGCAGTTCGCCTTCGTCGAGGAGCCGACGGACGACTCCGAAGACGTCATCGACTGGCTGAAGTTCACCGAGAACCGCACCGAGCGCCGCGAGGAGGCCCGCCGCCGCGCCCGCAGCCGCCTCATCGCCCTGGCCGTCGTCCTGGCGCTGGTCGCGGCGGGCGGCGTCGGCTACCTCTGGTACGCCGGCAAGCTGCCCGGCCTGTCGCCGTCCGGCACCAAGACCGGCACCGCGACCGCCGCCGGCGCCCAGAAACGCGACGTGATCGTCGTCCACCTGCACAACACCGACAAGGGCGGTACCTCCACGGTGCTGCTCGTCGACAACGCCACCACCAAGCAGGGCGCCACCGTGCTGCTGCCCAACTCCCTCGCCCTGACGGCCGACGACGGCAGCACCACGACCCTTGCCAAGTCGGTCCAGGACGACGGCTCCTCGGGTACCCGCGAACAGCTCGACACCGTCCTCGGCACCAAGATCCAGGGCACCTGGCGCCTGGACACCCCCTACCTGCAGAACCTCGTCGACCTGGTCGGCAACATCGACGTCGACACCAACGCCGACGTACCCGACCCGGACGCCGGGAAGAAGGGCACCGCGCCCCTGGTCCGCAAGGGCAAGGACCAGACCCTCAGCGGGAAGACGGCCGTCGCCTACGCCACCTACCGGGCCTCCGGCGAGGCGCAGAACGCCCAGCTGGAGCGGTTCGGCCAGGTGATGCAGAGCGTGCTGCGCAAGATGTCCTCCGACGCCTCGCTCGCGACCACGACGGTGCAGACGCTGCAGCAGATCCTCGACCCCTCGCTCACCGACAAGGACCTCGGCACCTTCCTCGCCAAGCTCGCCGAGCTCGCCAAGGGCGGCGACTACAGGACGGCGCTGCTGCCGGTGCAGGCCGACGGCACACTGAGCGCGCAGACCGGCGACAGCGTGGTCAAGGACGTCCTGGGCGGCACCGCGAAGAGCCCCGACCAGTCCTCGGCCGTCCGCGTCTCCGTGCAGAACGCCTCCGGCACCAAGGACTACACGGAGAAGACCCGCGTCGTCCTCCTCAACGGCGGCTTCACCTTCCTGGAGGGCGGCACCGCCTCCGCCGTCCGGGCGACGTCCGAGGTCGTGTACTCCGACGCCGCCGGCAAGGAGAACGCCACCGAGGTCGCCAAGACCCTGGGGCTGCCCGCCACCGCGGTGACGAAGGGCACGGTGACCGCCGGCGCCGACGTCTCGGTCGTCCTCGGCCAGGACTACAAACCCTCGTCAGCACAGTGATCCATCAATCACGTGGGGTGTCCTCGGCGGTCCGTGAGACCCTTGGTGTCAAGTGACCACCGACGGAAAGCCCTGTAGTGACCGCGACCGACCGTTCTCTCGAGCTCATCAACACCGCCGCCCAGGCGGCAGCCGACAAGCTCGCGCACGACATCATCGCCTACGACGTCAGCGACGTGCTGTCGATCACGGACGCCTTCCTGCTGGCGTCCGCTCCCAACGACCGCCAGGTCAAGTCGATCGTCGACGAGATCGAGGAGCGGCTGCTGAAGGAACTCGGCGCCAAACCGGTGCGCCGCGAGGGCGACCGCGAGGCCCGCTGGGTCCTGCTCGACTACGTCGACATCGTCGTCCACGTCCAGCACAGCGAGGAGCGCGTCTTCTACGCCCTGGAGCGGCTGTGGAAGGACTGCCCCGAGCTCGAACTGCCCGCCGACGCCAAGGCCAGCCGGGGCAGGGCCGAGGAGCACGCCAGGCAGCAGGCCGCCGAGGAGTCGGCGGAGCTGGACGGTGACCGCTGGTGAGCGGCGCCGGTGCGGGGTCCGGCAGGATGCCGGACCGGGGCCGCCGCATCATTCTGTGGCGGCACGGCCAGACCTCCTGGAACGTGGAGCGCCGCTTCCAGGGCAGCACGGACGTCGAGCTGACCGAGACCGGCGTCGGCCAGGCCCGCCGCGCCGCCCGGCTGCTGGCCTCCCTCGGGCCCGACGCGATCGTCTCCTCCGACCTGAAGCGCGCCGCGCGCACGGCCACCGAACTGGCCGCGCTCACCGGCCTGGAGGTCTCCCGGGACGAGGGCCTGCGCGAGACCTACGCGGGCGTCTGGCAGGGCCTGACGCACGAGGAGATCATCGACCGGTACGGCGAGGAGTACGCCGCGTGGAAGCGCGGCGAGCCGGTGCGCCGCGGCGGCGGTGAACTGGAGACCGAGGTCGCCGACCGCGCCGCCCCCGTGGTGCTGCGGCATGTGGAGAAGCTGTCCGAGGACGGCACGCTCGTGGTGGTCAGCCACGGCGGCACCATCCGCACCACCATCGGGCGCCTCCTCGGCCTGGAGGCCCGCCACTGGGAGAGCCTGGGCGGTCTGTCCAACTGCTGCTGGTCCGTCCTCGGCGAGGGCGCCCGGGGCTGGCGGCTGCTGGAGCACAACGCCGGCACGCTGCCCGAGCCCGTCCTCGGCGACGACGACTGAGCCGCCCCCGCCGCACGCGACCCGGATTTCACTTTCCGGCAGGTCGCAGGCTAAAGTTCTTCTTGTTCGACCCGCCGAGCGGGACGAGACACCATGCGGCTCCGCCGCGTGGCGGCAAGGGGCTATAGCTCAGTTGGTAGAGCGCCTGCATGGCATGCAGGAGGTCAGGAGTTCAATTCTCCTTAGCTCCACAGCTTCAGGAATCGGCCGACACTCTGTTGAGTTGTCAAGGACCGGTTGTCAGGATCCCGTCCCTCAGGGGGCGGGATTTTCTGTGCTCCACATGCGGATGACCTGCTCGGCCGCCGCGTCCGACACCGGCCACCGCCGCTGCCTCTCCTCCCTGAGCAGCGCCACCTTCTTCCTGGCCTCCTCACTCTCCGGTGTGTACGCCACGATCCGGCACTCCGGCATTCCGTCGATCGACAGGGACATCGAGGTCATCCTCAGCTCGCCCACCGCACGGTGGCGGAACGTCTTCACCCGCGGCCCCGGCGGTATCACCGCGCCGCTCGCCCACAGCTCGGCGAAGCGTGGGCTGGCCGCCGACAGTCGGCGTATGAAGTCCTCCCAGGCGGGCTCTCCGACGTGTCTGCCGTAGGAGGACCGCAGAGTCGCCACCATCACCGGCAGCTCGCGCTCGCGGTGGACCACCGGACAGGCGTCCTCGGAGACCACGAACAGCGTCCACAGCACATTGGGCACACCGACTTCCAGCGTCTCCGGCACCACGAACAGGTCGCGGTAGGCCGCGTTGGTGGCCAGCACGTCGTACCGCGAGTTGTACACCGCCGCCGGATGCGGATCCAGGGCGTCGATGAGGACCTGGATCTCGGGCCCCACCGCCTGGACCGGCCGCCCGGGTGCCGGGTCGTAGGGCACCTCCGCCAGCCGGTACAGGTGCTCCCGCTCCGGCGGGTCCAGCCGCAGTGTGCGCGCCACCGCGTCCAGCACCTGCGGCGAGGCGTTGATCGGGCGGCCCTGCTCCAGCCACGTGTACCAGGTGATGCCCACGCCCGAGAGCTGGGCCACCTCCTCACGGCGCAACCCCGGCGTACGGCGGCGCAGCCCCGGTGGCATCCCCACGTCGGCCGGTGTCACCCGGGCGCGCCTGCTGCGCAGGAACGCGGCCAGCTCCGACCGGCGGCGCTGTGCCGTCCTCGTCGTCGTGCTCCCCATGGTCCCCCCCGTCGTCACGTTCCTCATCGTCGAGGCCGGACCCGTCCCCTGCCAGGTGCTGTCAGTACCAGCATCGGCGGGCACTCGGCACCCGTACCGGAGCCTGGCCAGACTCGACGGCATGACCACAACACCCCGGACGGGACCGGGTGCCGCGTCCGCGCCGCGGCACCCGCTTCCAAGCCCTGCGAACAGTAAAGCGCCCGCCACTGACAATCGGTCCCGGCCGCTGCTCGCGGTCGTGCTCGCGGCCCAGTTCATGGCGCTGCTCGACGTGTTCATCGTCAACGTCGCCGCCCCCACGATCGGCTCCGAACTGCACGCCTCGGGTGCCGACCTGCAGCTGGTGATCGCCGGGTACGCCATCACGTACTCCATCCTGCTGATCACCGGCGCCCGTCTCGGCGACCGGTTCGGGCACGGCCGGGTCCACCTCGCCGGGCTCGCCCTGTTCACCGCCGCCTCGCTCGCCTGCGGACTGGCGCAGGGCGCCACCGAGCTGATCGTCTTCCGGCTCGTCCAGGGCGCCGGCGCGGCGGTGATGATCCCGCAGGTGCTCAGCCTGATCCAGCGCACCTTCACCGGCGAGGCCCGGGTGCGGGCACTCGGCGCGTACGCGGCGGTCCTCGCCGTCGGCGCGGCGGCCGGGCAGATCGCCGGCGGCGTGCTGGTCGACGCGGACCTGTTCGGCACGAGCTGGCGGCCGGTGTTCCTGGTCAACGTGCCGGTGGGCGCCGTACTCCTGGTCGTGGGGCGGTACGTCCTGCCGCGGGACGTACCGAGGCAGCGCGCCCACGGTCTCGACCTGCCCGGCCTGATGCTGCTCGGCGCCTCCGTCTCGCTGCTGACGGTGCCGCTGGTGCTCGGACAGGAGAAGGACTGGCCGCTGTGGTCCTGGCTGTCGCTGGCCACGGCCGCGGTGCTGTTCGCGCTGTTCTGCGGGTACGAGTCGCGGCTCGCCCGGCGCGGCGGCGCCCCGCTGATCACGCCCCGGGTGCTGAGCCACCGAGGCATGGGCCTCGCCGTCTTCCGTATCCTGGCCGCCATGGCCGTCAACGGCGGTCTGCTGTTCACGCTCACCCTGCACGTGCAGGGCGGCCTCGACTACAGCGCGCTGCGGGCCGGACTGACCTTCGCGCCGACCGCGGTCGTCTTCGGCCTGGTCGGGCTCACCTGGCGCCGGTGGCCGGCGTCCTGGCTGCGCCGGCTGACCCCGGCCGGGTTCGCGCTCACCGCCCTGTCCGTGGCCGGTGTCGCACTGGCGTTCGGGGGTGGCGGTGACGGCGGCGCCCTCCTCTACGTGGCGTACGCCGGCGTGGGCACGGGGCTCGCGCTCGGGTTCAGTCCCACTCTCACCGGCGCGCTGGCCGCCGTGCGGCCCGAGGACGCGGCGGACGCGAGCGGTCTGCTGGCGACGGTCTCACAGCTCGGCCAGCTGACCGGTGTCGCGGTGTTCGGCACACTGTTCTTGAACCGGCTTGAGTCACTTGGGGCCCCGGGGGCGTATACCTCTGCGAAGGCGCTCTCGGAGTGCATGTACGCGCTGGCCGGGACGGCCGCGGCGGGTGTCGTGGCCGGACTGGTACCGAGGCGTCGCTGACCGTATTGGCCCGGCCATGGCAGAATCAAACGGCCGGAAGGGGGCGCGGCCCGACGGGAGGGAGTGGCGATGCCTGCGAGCATCCTCGAGGAGGTCGGTCACCTCCTCGATGCGGCGTTGATACGAGACACGATCACCCGCCTCGTGTGCCCTTCCTGCGGTTCCCTCCATGTGGCCCAGGTCCTCGGCGACAACGGCGGGATCTCGTACGTGTGCACGGCCTGCGGCCACAGCTGGAGCTGACCCATGGGTGCACACAGGCGAAAGTGCGACTGGTGCGGCGGCGGCACCCCGATCGTCCGCGACATGGAACCGATCAACCCCGACTACCAGTACTGGTGCGAGGAGTGCGCGCGGGCGCTGATCATAAAGGGCGACCCGATCGAGACCTACCGCGAGCTGGAGGGCGAGCCGATCTACGGCCGGCTCCTGGAGGAGCACTGCACCCTCAAGCGGTTCTACTCCTTCGTGACGGCCTGACGCCGGCCGCTCCGCCCGGCCTGTGCCGGCTCGTGCCGGGCGGGGCGGAAACCGATTTGGTGTTCCACCCCCTGGACCGTGTAATGTTGGCGTCGCCGCCAGGGAGACCAGGCGGAACGTGGCAAGGGGCTATAGCTCAGTTGGTAGAGCGCCTGCATGGCATGCAGGAGGTCAGGAGTTCAATTCTCCTTAGCTCCACAAGAGGTGAGGGCGAGTCATCCGGACAGATGGCTCGCCCTCGACGTATGTCCGGTCGCGTGTACGGCGGCACCGGGAGCGGCAACGCAAAACGGCGGGTCACCCAAGGAGGTGACCCGCCGTCGTGTGTGCTCAGCGCCCCAGGGCGCGGCGGCCGCGGCCCTGGGAGAGGACCGGCAGGTTGCGGGACGGAGCCTGCGAGCGGGTGTCCTCCTCGATGCGCAGGGCCAGCGCCGGGCAGCGGCGTACGGCACGCAGGGCCTTGGCCTCCGCATAGCGCGGCACCTTCGCCTGGGCGACGGTCGGGAATCCGTCGGCACCCAGTTCGAAGACCTCGGGGAGGATGTCCGCGCACAGGCCGTGGCCCCGGCACAGCGTCCAGTCGACGTAGATCTTCTGACGGCTGACGCCGCCCTCCTCGGCCTCGCCGCCGCCCGGGACGCCCGTAGGGGCCCTGCCCCCCTCGAAGAGCGGCAGAACGCCCTCCACCGGCCGTCCGCAGCCGTTGCCGAGGACATGGGCGGCCAGGTCGTCCGTGAACGCCTTGACGGTCGATTCCAGGAACATCGCCGAACCGTCCGGGTGCGAGCACGCGCCGCGCCGCTTGACGTTCTTGGCGACTTGCCTGAGGGCCTCCAGGGCGGCCGGTCCGCCGCCGTTGAGGATGTCCTCCATCCCGCGCGCGGCGGCCGGCAGGCCGAGGTAGCAGGGGCCGCACTGGCCCGCGCTCTCCTCCGCCAGCCACTTCGCCACCTGCAGTGACTCGCCGAGCGGGCAGGTCTCCTGGCTGATCGGCAGAATCGCCCCGGCGCCGAGCGAACCGCCCACCGCGTCCAGCGAGTTGCGCGAGACGATCGCCTCGTTCACGGTCGCCGCGTCGATCCACTTGCCGTGGTAGCCGCCGGTCAGCACGCCCTGCGGCACCGGCGGCGCGCCGGCGAGCTGAAGGACGTAGCGCAGCGGCACGCCCGTGGGGACCTCGATCACCATGGGGCGCGCGACGGCGCCGGAGACCGTCAGCATGACGGTGCCCGGCTCGTCGTACAGGCCGGTGTTGCGGTAGCGCTCCGGGCCGATGCGGGCGCCGATCGCCAGCTGGGCGAAGGTCTCGGCGTTGGACAGCAGCGTGGGCGCGCCGCCCACGCCGTTCTGCGAGGCACTGGTCTTGCGGCCCGGAGGGACCGCCGGACCGCCGTCGATGGAACGGATCAGCGAGGCCGCCGCACCCGTGACCATGCGCACCGGATTGCGCTGCACGCTCGCGCGCAGTGCCGACCTGCGGCTGTTGCTCAGACCGCGTTCGGCGAGCGCGGCCTCCATGGAGCGCTGGGTGGACTCCCGGGTGACGCCCACCACGAGCGTGCGGGCGCCGAGGGCCTCCGCGACCAGCAGGGCGCCGTCCAGGATGAGGTGCGGGGCACGGTTGATCAGGACCGTGTCCTTGCGGCAGGCCGGCTCGTCCTCGCTTCCGTTGACGACGACGACCGGCCGCACGCCGCGTTTGATCGCCGCCTCGGCGACCGAACGCAGCTTCCTGTGGAAGGGGAAGCCCGCGCCGCCGCGGCCCTTCAGGTTGATGGCCTCGGCGAGCTGCGCGAGCTGCTCGCCGCCCATCGGTTCAAGCGGCCCGTGCACCTTCAGGTGCATGGGCAGATCGAGTCGTTCGACAAGGTCGAAGCCCGACGTGAGCTGGGGAAGACCGACCACGCGGACTTCGGGGACGTCGGGCAGGGCCTCGTTCACCTGTAGCCTCCGGAAGGCGTGTTCCAAGGTTCGCCCGAACCCGGCGCGTCGTAGGAGGCGCCGGGGGGTGTTTCTGTGGCGGGACCGCTGTTGTACGTGTCACTCGGGTTGTACGTGCCGTAGGGCGTGTTCGTCTCACCGGTGTCGTACACATCACGTCCGCCGTACACGTTCGCGCCCGGATTGTTGTAGGTCGGGATGTTGTATCCCGTGTCGTTCAGCGGATCGTAGGCCGACGGGGGCGCCTCGCCGACGGGCGGCGGGGAGGGGACCGGCCAGCTGCCCGGCGCGCCGCCGGCGCCGTCCATGCGCGGCATCGCCTCCGTGGCCTGCATGTCGAACGGCGTGTTCATGCGCGCGGTCCGGTCGGCCGGCTGCCCGCCGCCCGGAGGGGTCGAGACGGCTCGGTAGGCGGCCGCGAAGCCGGGGGAGGGCTCGGCGTTCGCGGCGGGCGCGGGAGCCTCGTACAGCGGCGAGGAGGGGCTCGGAACGCGCGGCAGGGACCCCGTCGTGTCGGCGCGCGAGGGCCTCGCCGCACGCGCGCCCTCGTAGCCCGCCAGTGCGCTCTCCGCCACCCTGGCCCGGCTCGCGTCCAGGTCGTCCAGCTCGGGCCGCTCCCCGCCGCCCAGGGCCGCCACCAGCCGGTCGGCGAGCCTGCGCTTGAACGGGCGCGGCGCCGCGCGCACGGCCAGGGCCGCCATGACACCCAGCAGGGACAGGCTGTAGAGGATCACGAAGATCGGCTTGGCCTCCCGGCCCGCGTACAGGCCGTGGATCAGCGCCGCGCACCAGGCCGGGTAGGCCAGCATGTGCATCGCCCGCCAGCGTGCCGCGACCGGGGCCGGGGTGGCGAAGTTGCTGCGCAGCGCGCCGGTGATGCCCACGAAGATCATCAGCAGGCCGGCCAGGGAGCCCAGGCCGACCAGGCCCTCGATTCCGGTGAAGCCGAGCGAGAACGGGATGAGCGCGGCGATCAGCTGGGTGTGCTGCAGGGCGATCTTGGTGGTGATGTGCACCAGGAGGAACGCGATCGAGCCGACCGCGGTGGTCCGGTGCACCGCCTGGGCCACGATCCGCTGGCGCGTGTTGAGGATGATCCGGTCCTGGGCGACCAGGCCCCAGATCACCGAGCAGCTGAGCGAGACGAGGGAGAGCACGCCCGCGCCGAAGTTCAGGAACTCGCGGAACTGGCTGCCTCCGGCCAGCACGACCACGGGTATGAGGAGCAGGACGACAGCGGTCGCCACCCCGTAGGCCGAGCGGCCGGGTTTGGGGAGCGAGCTGTTACTGCGACGAGGGTTCATGGGGGCGACTCCGAGCGGTTCGGGAAAGCGGTCCCGAGGACGAACTCTAAGCGGCTCCCAAACCGAGCAGTACGCCATTCGAGTTATTGCCTTGTTATCAAGGGGGCTCTCGGGACTCACGTTGTCCCCATAGGCTCCGTTACGCCGGGTAATTCTTGAACTTTGTTCAACTTTTCGGAACCTCCACAAGCGGATCCCGGCTCCCCCACGGGCCGCCGGCGCGCCGGTTCCGCCCCGCGGAAGCTCGTCGCGGCGCACTCGACGGCTGCGGTACCCTGACGCCATGCGTGCCGTACGCCTTCTGCTTGGCGAGCCGCGCTGATCAGTCCCGGCCGCCGGATCGATCCGGTGGTCGGCATCGGCGCGGCGTCCCCTCCTGTGCGAGGGGATTTTTCATTTCCGAAAGTCGCAGCCGTGGGCAGAGACGATCGATGGAGCTTTGAGAATCATGAGCGAGACGAACCCCGCTGCCCCCTCCGAGGTGGCAGCGCCGCACCGCTACACGGCCGCCGTGGCGGCCGAGATCGAGGCACGCTGGCAGGACTTCTGGGACGCCGAGGGCACGTACGCCGCGCCGAACCCCAAGGGCGACCTGGCCGGCGACCCCGAGCTGGTCGCCAGGCCCAAAAAGTTCATCATGGACATGTTCCCGTACCCCTCCGGTGCGGGCCTGCACGTCGGCCACCCCCTGGGCTACATCGCCACCGACGTCTACGCCCGGTTCCAGCGGATGACCGGCCACAACGTCCTGCACACCCTGGGCTTCGACGCCTTCGGCCTGCCCGCCGAGCAGTACGCCGTGCAGACCGGCACGCACCCGCGTGTGTCCACCGAGGCCAACATCGAGAACATGAAGGCCCAGCTGCGCCGGCTGGGCCTGGGCCACGACAAGCGCCGGTCGTTCGCCACGATCGACCCGGACTACTACAAGTGGACCCAGTGGATCTTCCTGCAGATCTTCAACTCCTGGTACGACGACGAGGCGAAGAAGGCCCGCCCGATCTCCCGGCTGATCGCCCAGTTCGAGTCCGGTGAGCGGACCGTACCGGGGCACACGCGCGCGTGGCACGAGCTGAGCAACGCCGAGCGCGCCGAGGTCCTGGGCGAGTTCCGCCTGGCCTACGCCTCCGACGCGCCCGTCAACTGGTGCCCCGGCCTCGGCACCGTGCTGGCCAACGAGGAGGTCACCGCCGACGGCCGCTCCGAGCGAGGCAACTTCCCGGTCTTCAAGGCCAAGCTGCGCCAGTGGAACATGCGCATCACCGCCTACGCCGACCGGCTGCTGGAGGACCTGGAGGAGCTGGACTGGCCCGAGGCCATCAAGCTGCAGCAGCGCAACTGGATCGGCCGCTCCGAGGGCGCCCGCGTCGACTTCCCGATCGACGGCGAGCACATCACGATCTTCACCACCCGCCAGGACACCCTGTTCGGAGCCACCTACATGGTGCTCGCGCCCGAGCACCCGCTGGTGGAGAAGTTCACCCCGGTCGCCTGGCCCGAGGGCACGCACGAGGTGTGGACCGGCGGCCACGCCACCCCCGCCGAGGCCGTCGCCGCCTACCGCGCGCAGGCCGCCTCGAAGTCCGACGTCGAACGCCAGGCCGAGGCCAAGGACAAGACCGGTGTCTTCACCGGCGCGTTCGCGACCAACCCGGTCAACGGCGAGCAGATCCCGGTCTTCATCGCCGACTACGTCCTGATGGGCTACGGCACCGGCGCGATCATGGCCGTCCCGGCGCACGACTCCCGCGACTTCGCCTTCGCGCGCGCCTTCGAGCTGCCGATGCGCTGCGTCGTGGAACCGAGTGACGACCGGGGCACGGACCCGTCCACCTGGGACGACTCCTTCGACTCGTACGACGCGAAGATCATCAACTCCTCCAGTGACGACGTGAAGCTGGACGGCCTGGGCGTCGTCGACGCCAAGGCGCGCACCACCGAGTGGCTGGAGCGCAAGGGCATCGGCGAGGGCACCGTCAACTTCCGCCTGCGCGACTGGCTGTTCAGCCGCCAGCGCTACTGGGGCGAGCCCTTCCCGATCGTCTACGACGAGGACGGCGTCGCCCACGCGCTGCCCGAGTCCATGCTGCCGCTGGAGCTGCCCGAGGTCGAGGACTACTCGCCGCGCACCTTCGACCCCGACGACGCCGATACCCACCCCGAGACGCCGCTGTCGCGCAACGAGGAGTGGGTCGACGTCACCCTGGACCTGGGCGACGGACCGAAGAAGTACCGCCGCGAGACCAACACCATGCCCAACTGGGCCGGTTCCTGCTGGTACGAGTTCCGCTACCTGGACCCGCACAACGGCCAGAAGCTGGTCGACCCGGAGATCGAGCGCTACTGGATGGGCCCGCGCGAGGGCATGCCGCACGGCGGTGTCGACCTGTACGTCGGCGGCGCCGAGCACGCCGTGCTGCACCTGCTGTACGCGCGCTTCTGGTCCAAGGTCCTGTACGACCTGGGGCACGTCTCCTCCGAGGAGCCGTTCCACAAGCTGTTCAACCAGGGCATGATCCAGGCCTACGTCTACCGGGACAGCCGCGGCATCGCGGTGCCGGCCGCCGAGGTGGAGGAGCGCGACGGCGCGTACTACTACCAGGGCGAGAAGGTCTCCCGGCTGCTGGGCAAGATGGGCAAGTCCCTGAAGAACGCCGTCACCCCGGACGAGATCTGCGCCGAGTACGGTGCCGACACGCTGCGCCTGTACGAGATGGCCATGGGGCCGCTGGACGTCTCCCGGCCGTGGGACACGCGCGCGGTGGTGGGCCAGTTCCGGCTGCTGCAGCGGCTGTGGCGCAACATCGTCGACGAGACCACCGGCGAGGTCACCGTCGTCGACGCCGAGCCCGGCGAGGAGACGCTGCGCGCCCTGCACAAGGCGATCGACGGGGTACGCCAGGACCTGGAGGGCCTGCGCTTCAACACCGCCATCGCCAAGGTGACGGAGCTGAACAACCACCTGACCAAGTCGGGCAGGGCGGTGCCGCGCTCCGTCGCCGAGCCGCTGGTGCTGATGGTCGCGCCGCTGGCCCCGCACATCGCCGAGGAGCTGTGGCGCAAGCTGGGCCACACCGGCTCCGTCGTCCACGAGGACTTCCCCGTCGCCGACCCGGCGTACGTCGTGGACGAGGCCGTGACCTGCGTCGTGCAGATCAAGGGCAAGGTCAAGGCGCGCCTGGAGGTCTCCCCGGCCATCACGGAGGAGGAGCTGGAGAAGGTCGCGCTGGCCGACGAGAGGGTCGTCGCGGCGCTCGACGGCGCGGGCATCCGCAAGGTGATCGTCCGGGCGCCGAAGCTCGTCAACATCGTGCCGGCGTGACCGCGTGAGGGCCGGGGCACGAGCGCCTCGGGGTAGTCCCCTACGGGCAGGTTCGGGGTTCATCCGGAACCCGGAACCTGCCCGTTGCGTTTACCGTGGAGGGGCGGCGCGACCCGTGCCGCCGCAGCCGGAGGAGGAGCGCCGTGGAAGCCGTCATCACCGTCTTCACCCTGCTCTTCGTGCTCTTCCTGGCCTTCGGCGTCTATGCCACGGTGAAGGTGGTCGGCGCCGCCAAGCGCGGTGTGGACCGCACCCTCACCCAGGCCCGCCGCACGGTCGAGGACCACACCCTGCGGGCCAAGTCCTTCGCCCAGCCCGGTCCGGCGGGCGAACTGGCCCAGCTCCGGCTCACCCTGCGCACCTCGATGCGCGCCACGCAGGACGCCCTGGACGCGGGCGTGCGCGAGGACGAGTCCCTCAAGGAGTCCGTCGCCCTGTTCGAGCGCCTCAGCACGCACGGACACGAACTGGACGGGGAGCTCAAGCGCCTGGAGGCCGAGCCGGACCGTACGACGCTCGCCGAGCGGCTCCCCGTCCTGCGCGAGCGCACCCGGCGCATCACGGAATCGGCCGACTCCCTGCGCTGGGCCGCCCGCGACCGTGCCCGCCGCTTCGCCGACGACGATCTGGACGCGCTGAGCGCCCAGATCGACGTGGAGGCCGGCGCGCTGCGCCACTGGACGAAGGTCGAGCCGTCGACCGGGTCTGGGCCGTGGCCCGCGCCCCCGGCCGCCGAAGCGGGCCCGCAGACCTGGTCCGAGGCCCCGAAGCCGACCTCCGGCCAGGAGCCTGCCCGGCCCGCCATCACCCCGCCGGGCCGCCGCCCCGCCTACCCCTGGCAGAAGAAGGCCCGCCCCGAGAGCACGACGTGATCGCGACATGATCCGGCCACACGTGACCCGCTGAGAAGAGGCTGGGCTGCCGTCGGAGCGCTACGGCAGGTAGCCTCCAGCTCATGTCCCGCCATGTCGCGATCGTCACCGATTCAACGGCCTACCTGCCGCCGCGGACGATGGAGCGCCACGGCATCACCGCGGTTCCGCTGACCGTGGTCCTCGGCGACCGGGCGCTCGAAGAGGGCACCGAGATCTCGACGCGTTCACTCGCCCAGGCGCTGCAGAAGCGGCGGCCCGTCACCACCTCGCGCCCCAGCCCCGAGCTGTTCGCCGAGACCTACCGCAGAGTCGCGGAGTCCGGCGCGAGCGGCATCGTCTCCCTGCACCTGTCCGCGGAGCTCTCCGGCACCTACGACGCCGCGGTGCTCGCCGCCCGCGAGGCACCGGTGCCGGTACGGGTGGTGGACACCGGAATGATCGCGATGGCGCTCGGCTTCTGCGCCCTGGCCGCGGCCGAGGTCGCCGAGGCCGACGGCACGGTGGACGAGGCGGTCACGGCCGCGGAGAAGCGTGCCGGGGGAACCTCCGCGTTCTTCTACGTCGACACGCTCGACTATCTGCGCCGCGGCGGCCGCATCGGCGCGGCGCAGGCGCTGCTGGGTTCCGCGCTCGCGGTGAAACCGCTGCTGCAGTTGCAGGGCGGCCGTATCGAACCGCTGGAGAAGGTCCGCACCGCCTCGAAGGCGATCGCCCGGCTGGAGGAGGTCGTGACCGAGCGTGCGGGCGGAGCCGACGTGGACATCGCCGTCCATCATCTCGCCGCCCCGGACCGGGCGTCGGCCCTCGCGGACCGGCTGCGCGCCCGAGTGCCCGGACTGGCCGACCTGCACGTCAGCGAGGTCGGGGCGGTGATCGGTGCGCACACCGGGCCGGGGCTGCTGGGAGTCGTGGTCTCGCCCCGGTAGCTCGTCCGGGTGACGGAGTTATCCACAACTGGCGGGTAATCCCCGAGAATTGAGCAAGATCATCGCGAAGGCGCCGGGTTGCCCGACGCTCCTCGCATGGCACTTCGATCACGCTCACATACGTCCGCAGCGACCAGCGGACCGGGTCGCGCCCCCGCCTCGGACAGCCGCGCCCGTCACCGCCGACCGACCCGCCACGCCTCGGCCGAGGAACTGCGCCGACGCGCGCAGTCCCTCTTCGCCGAACGTGCCGTACGGGCGGGGGAGTCGGGAATCGGCCCCCCGGAAGCCGCGGAGAAGCCCAAGCCCGGCCCGCACCCGGCGTCGTCGGCCCGGTCCGGTCGGCCCACGCCGTCCTGGGCCGTCCCGGTCCCGGTCCCGGTCTCGGACCCGGCCCGGACCGGCCGCCCAGTGGGCGAGACCCACGCGCCGCCGAGCAGCCCGCACCGGACCGATGCCGGCACCGCCCGGCAGCACGCTCCGGGCCCGGCTGCGGTGGTTGGCGCGGGCTCGACTCCGGCGGGTGGCGAGGACGCGATTGCCGGAGTCGGAGCCGGCTTCGCTGCCCCGAGGCAGGCGAGCCCGTCTGCCTCGGGTGCCGCGGGCCCGGTTACGACAGACGCCACGGACTCGACTGCCATGGCCGACGCGGGTTTTGACCCCGTGTGTGAGGCGAGCCCGGCCGCGGTGGCCGCCGCGCGCTGTGCTGCCGCGCGTCGGGCGAGTCCGTCCGGGGCGGTCCGCGTGGGTCGGACTGGTGTGGTTCACGCAGACCTGACCGGCGTGGCAGACACGGGCCGGTCTGCCGTGGCCGACAGGGGTGCACCTGCCGTGGCCGGCGCGGGCCCGGCTGTCGGGAGCAAGTCGGGCCCGATTGCGGCAGGTGGCGTGGTGCCGGCCGGCGTGGGCGATGTGGGTCCGGCTGCCGCGGTTCGGATTCGCCCGTCCGGGGTGGTTGGCGTGGGCTCCGCCGACATGGCCGGTGCTGTCCTTGCCGATAGGAGCGAGGCGGGCTCGGCGGAGCCGGCCGGCGTAGGACCGGTTGGCGGGGCCGGTGTCGGCCGGGCCGGGTCCGTGCCGGACTGGCGGGGGCGAGTTGCGGGTGCGGTGCGGGAGCGGATGCCGTTGTGGTTGCAGGCGCGGTGCGGGCTGGAACGCAGGAACGTGGTGGCACTCACGGTGCTGCTCGCCGTTGCCGCGGTTCTCGCCGTGCAGCACTTCTGGACCGGCCGTACCCAGGCCGTCCAAGCACCCGGGGTGGTGCGGGCCGTGGCTCCTCGTCAGGGCCAGGCGGAGGGCAAGGGCACCGCCGCCGCGGCGCCGGTCACTTCACCCGGCGCCCCCGCAGCGGCCGGCACGGAGATCGTGGTGGACGTCAGCGGCAAGGTCCGGCACCCCGGAATCCAGCGCCTGCCCGCCGGATCGCGGGTCGCCGACGCGCTGCGGGCGGCCGGCGGGGTGCGCCCCGGCACCAACACCGACGGCCTCAATCGGGCCCGCTTTCTCGTGGACGGCGAACAGGTCGTCGTCGGCGGCCCGGCCCGGGCTGCGGAACCCCCATCGCCCGGCAAGGGTGCGGCCGGTGGGGGCGGTGCGGGCGCTCCCACGGCCCCGGTCTCCCTCAACACGGCCACCGCGGACCAGTTGCAGACCCTCCCCGGCGTCGGCCCCGTGCTGGCCCGCCGCATCATCGACTACCGCACGCAGCACGGAGGCTTCCGCTCGGTGGACCAGCTGCGTGAGGTCAGCGGCATCGGCGAGCGCCGCTTCGCCGACCTGCGAAGCCTGGTCGGCCCATGAGCCGGAACTCCGACGACCCGCGCGGACCCACGGTTCTCGATCGCCACGTCCGCCCGGCGGTGCACGCCGCCTCCGGCAAACGGCTCGGTGCCGCCCACCCGCGACAGGAAGGACCAGCAGACCTCCGGCTCGTCCCACCCGCGCTCGCGGCCTGGGCGACGGCCGCACTCGCGCTGGACGCCCCCACGGGCCGGGTGACCGGCTTCGTGATCACCTGCCTCGCCGCAGCCGCCGTACTCCTGCTCGGCCGACGACATCCAGGACACGGACGGACGCCTGCCCTTCCCACCGGGCGGACCTGGGCGCGTGCCTCCGTCGCCGCAGTGCTGCTCGCCACCGCCGCGGCCGCCGTCTCCGCCGGGCTGCACGGCGCGGACGTACGGCGCGGGCCGGTGCCCGCCCTGGCGCGGCAGTACGCCACGGTGACCGCCGAGGTGGAGCTGACGTCCGACCCTCGTCTCACCCGCCCCCGGGTCCGCGGCGACCACGTGGCGCCGACCTCCGTACTGATCGACGCCGAGGTACGGCGCGTCGAACGGACGGGCCGAGCGGCGGCCGTGACGACCCGGACTCCGGTGCTGATCCTCGTCAGCACCGGCTCGTGGAAGCCGGCCCGCACCGAGGGCACGTCAGCGGGAGCGCGACGTGCGTCGGCCGACCCGACGCGGCGCTCGCCCTGGCTCGGCCTGCTGCCGTCCACGCGGCTGAGAGTGACCGCGCGGCTGGCGCCCCCGCTGACGGGCGGCGATCGGATCGCGGCGGTGCTACGGGTCCGGGACCGGGCGGCGCCCGAAGTGGTGGCGGAGCCGTCCGGACCACAGCGGCTGGCCGGCCGGCTGCGGGCGGGGCTGCGGGAGGCGACCGACGGCCTGCCGGCGGACGCGCGGGCACTGCTGCCGGGCCTGGTCGTCGGGGACACCTCGCGTATCACCCCCGAGCTGGACGAGGCGTTCAAGGCGACGGACCTCACTCACCTCCTGGCCGTCTCCGGAAGCAACCTCACCATCCTCCTCGCCCTGCTCGTCGGACCGCCCGGCCTGGCCCAGCATGCCGAGCGCCGCGGCCTCGCGCCGCGACTCGGCCTCACGCTGCGCGGCACCGCGCTGCTCGGCGCGGTGCTCACCATGGGGTTCGTCGTCGTGTGCAGACCCGACCCGAGCGTGCTGCGGGCCGCGGCCTGCGGAGCCGTGGCGCTGCTCGCCCTCGCGACCGGGCGCCGCAGATCGCTGCTGCCCGCCCTGGCGACCGCCGTGCTGCTGCTGGTGCTGTACGACCCGTGGCTGTCCCGCAGTTACGGCTTCCTGCTGTCGGTGCTGGCCACCGGCGCCCTGCTCACGCTCGCACCCCGCTGGAGCGCGGCGCTGCGACGGCGCCGGGTGCCCGCCCGCCTGGCCGAGGCGCTGGCCGCGGCGGCCGCCGCGCAGGCGCTGTGCGCGCCGGTCGTGGCCGTGCTGTCGGCCCGGGTGAGCCTGGTCGCGGTGCCGTGCAACCTGCTCGCGGAGGTCGCGGTCGCGCCCGCCACGGTGCTGGGCTTCGCCGCGCTGGCGACGGCACCGGTCGCGATGCCGGTGGCGGAGGCGCTCGCCTGGTGCGCGAGTTGGCCGACCGGATGGCTCGCGAAGGTGGCCCGGGCGGGGATGGCCCAGCCCGGCGGAGGAGTGGACTGGCCGGGTAGCTGGACCGGGGCGTTGTTGCTGGCCCTCGTCACGGCGGCGACCGTGCTCGTGGGCCGGTGGCTCCTCAGGCGCCCCTGGCTCTGCGGTGTCTGCGGGGCACTCCTTCTGCTGGTGATCGTGCAGCCGCCGCCGCTGACCCGGGTGATCACCGGCTGGCCGCCGCCGGGCTGGCGGTTCGCGATGTGCGACGTGGGACAGGGCGACGCGACGGTGCTTGCGGCGGGCCGGGGCGCGGGTGTGGTCGTGGACGCCGGGCCCGACGCCACGCTGGTGGACCACTGTCTGCGCGCGCTCGGCATCACCAGGGTCCCGCTGGTCGTGCTGACCCACTTTCACGCCGACCACGTGGCCGGCCTGCGCGGCGTACTGCGGGGACGCTCGGTGGGCGCGATCGAGACGACCGGGCACGAAGAACCGGCGCAGCAGGCCGAGTTCGTACGGAAGGAGGCGGCCGGCCGCGGCATTCCGCTCACCCGTGCCGTCGCCGGGGAGGAGCGCGGCACCGGTGACCTGATCTGGCAGGTGCTGTGGCCACCACCGCCCCCGGCACCGGACCCGGACGGGCCCAACGACGCCAGCGTGACGCTGCTCGTCCGGTCCGGCGGACTGCGGCTGCTGCTCCTCGGTGACCTCGAACCCCCGGCCCAGCAGCAGCTGTTGCACTCCTCGGCGATCGCACAACTGGCGAGCGTGGACGTATTGAAAGTCGCCCACCACGGCTCGGCCTACCAGAGCCCGGACCTGATACGCCTGGTGGCCCCGCGCCTGGCCCTGATCTCCTGCGGCGCGGACAACCCGTACGGACACCCGGCCCCCGCCACCGTCGCCGCCCTGCGTGCGGGGGGCGCGATGGTGCTGCGCACGGACCGGGACGGCGCGCTCGCGGTGACCGGGGCGGGTGCGGGGTTGCGGGTGGCGCGAGACTGAAGGCATGGATGCCGTACAGGTCGACGCCTACCTCCGCCGCATCGGGGCCGAGCACCCGGCCCCGCCCACCACAGCCGCCCTGCGGGAGTTGCAGCTGCGGCACTTGAAGACCGTGCCCTTCGAGAATCTGTCGATCCACCTCGGGGAGGGGATCGTACTGGAGGAGAAGCAGTTGGTGGACAAGGTGGTGGGGGTGCGGCGGGGCGGGTTCTGCTACGAACTCAACGGGGCGTTCGGGGCGCTGCTGGACGCGCTGGGGTTCGGCGTCGCGCTGCTCGCGGCGCGGGTGTACGGGGAGGAGGGGCGGCTGGGCATCCCGTACGACCATCTCGCGCTGCGGGTGCGGACGGTGGACGGGGGCGACTGGCTGGCCGACGTGGGCTTCGGGGCGCTGAGCCACTTCCCGCTGGCGTTCGGGGAGCGGGGCGAACAGGTCGAGCCGGGCGGCACGTTCAGGATCGTCGAGGCGGAGGCCGGTGATCTGGACGTCGTCCGGGAGGGGCAGCTCCAGTACCGGCTGGAGGTACGGCCCCGGGCGCTCGGCGACTTCCTGGCCGGGGCCTGGTGGCACAGCACCTCGCCCTCCTCGCACTTCACACGGTCGCTGGTGTGCTCGCGGCTCACGGAGGACGGCGGTCGGATCACCCTCAGCGGCCGCACGCTGACCACGACGGGGACGGATGGGACGCGCGAGGTGCGGGACCTGGCCTCGGACGAGGAGGTGCTCGCGGTGTACCGGGACCGGTTCGGGATCGAGCTTGCCTCGGTCCCGGTCGTGCGGGAGCTCGGCGGAAGGAGCGGCTGAGGAGGGCTGGTCCGGGTGCCGGAGAATGTCGGCGTGAGTGATGTGAGACATGTGCTGGTGCTGCCCGACCGGGATGCCGCGGAGGAGGTGGCGGCGGCGCTCGGGGAGCGGTTCGCGGTCGGCGAGGAGCCGCGGATCGTCCGCGATGCGCTGGCCGGGGAGGACGACGCCGAGGACGCGCAGTGGCTGGTCGTCCTGCGGGACGAGGAGGGGCGGCTGGATCCGGGGGAGCTGGAAGCGTTCGTGGGGGAGTGGGAGGGCTGGTGGGAGGGACCGTAGCCCCCGCCCGGCCCTGCGGATCCCGTGGCGTTGTCAGTGGCCCGTGGGATGCTTGTCGCGATGGCCAGGAAGACTGCGAATGACGACCCTCTCGCCCCGGTGACGCTCGCCGTGGGGCAGGAGGAGCTGCTGCTCGACCGTGCTGTGCGGGAGGTGGTGGCCGCCGCCAGGGCCGCCGATGCCGACACGGACGTACGGGACCTCACCCCGGACCAGTTGCAGCCCGGCACGCTCGCCGAGCTGACCAGTCCGTCGCTCTTCGCGGAGCGCAAGGTCGTGGTCGTGCGCAATGCGCAGGATCTGTCGGCGGACACGGTCAAGGACGTGAAGTCGTATCTGGGGGCGCCCGCCGAGGAGATCACGCTCGTGCTGCTGCACGCGGGCGGCGCCAAGGGCAAGGGGCTGCTCGACGCCGCGCGCAAGGCGGGGGCGCGGGAGGTGGCCTGCCCGAAGATGACCAAGCCCGCCGACCGGCTGGCGTTCGTCCGGGGCGAGTTCCGTGGACTCGGACGCTCGGCCAAGCCCGAGGCGTGCCAGGCGCTGGTCGACGCGATCGGCAGCGACCTGCGGGAGCTGGCCTCGGCGGTGGCACAGCTGGTCGCCGACGTCGAGGGCACGATCGACGAGGCCGTCGTCGGCCGTTACTACACCGGACGGGCCGAGGCCTCCAGCTTCACGGTCGCCGACCGGGCCGTCGAGGGGCGGGCGGCGGAGGCTCTGGAGGCGCTGCGCTGGTCGCTCGCGACCGGCGTGGCACCGGTGATGATCACCAGCGCGCTCGCCCAGGGCGTACGGGCGATCGGAAAGCTGTCCTCCGCGCGCGGTGGCCGTCCGGCCGACCTCGCGCGGGAACTCGGTATGCCACCGTGGAAGATCGACCGCGTCCGCCAGCAGATGCGCGGCTGGACCCCGGACGGGGTGGCCATCGCCCTCCGCGCCGTGGCCGAGGCCGACGCCGGCGTGAAGGGCGGTGGCGACGACCCCGAGTACGCCCTGGAGAAGGCGGTGGTGACCATCGCCCGCGCGGCCCGCTCCCGCGGCCGGGCGTAGCCAGGAAGGCACGTACAGGCACGTACATGCCGAAGACCCCGGTTCCTCCCCTGGGGAAAGGGGACGGCTCCGGGGTCTTCGGTTCACGCTGGTTGGATCCGCGCCCGCGTGGCGAACGCAGGCCGCGCGCGGATCCGAGGGTGCCGGCCGGGGGCGGATGAGAGAGGGCCCGCCCTGGGTCCTTCCGGCGGTCAGATCAAGGAAGGGTTCAGCCCTTGAGGGACGTGACCTTGGTGGCCAGCGCCGACTTCTTGTTGGCGGCCTGGTTCTTGTGGATGACGCCCTTCGAGACGGCCTTGTCGAGCTGACGCGCGGCAGCGCGCTGCAGCTCGGTGGCCTTCTCGACGTCACCCGCGGCAACGGCCTCGCGGGCCTTGCGGATCGCGGTCTTCAGAGAGGACTTGACGGCCTTGTTGCGCAGCCGGGCCTTCTCGTTGGTCTTGTTCCGCTTGATCTGGGACTTGATGTTCGCCACGAATGAGCCTTTTCAGGTTCTGGCACGGGGCCGCACGGGTCCCGCACCGGTGATTTCTTGAGATGTGCCTCGCGCGGAGAAGGCATGAGACACAGCTCCCCACGCTACCAGTGGCCCGCCGGACGGCCCAAACCGGTCACCGGTCCTCCACCCGTGGGACCATGGAAGCTACGTATCGATCCGACCCGAGGCATAAGGCGCCTCAAGAAACAGGACCCTGCGTGCCCGCGACCCCTAACCACGTGCCCGAGCCGAGCCGTACCGCCCCGGCTCTGATCCGCAATTTCTGCATCATCGCGCACATCGACCACGGCAAGTCCACGCTCGCCGACCGGATGCTCCAGTTGACCGGCGTGGTCGAGCAGCGGCAGATGCGCGCTCAGTACCTCGACCGCATGGACATCGAGCGCGAGCGCGGCATCACGATCAAGTCCCAGGCGGTGCGTCTGCCGTGGGCCCCCACCCACGACCCCGGCAACACGCACATCCTCAACATGATCGACACCCCGGGTCACGTCGACTTCACCTATGAGGTGTCGCGGTCGCTCGCCGCCTGTGAGGGGACCATCCTCCTCGTCGACGCGGCCCAGGGAATCGAGGCCCAGACCCTCGCCAACCTCTACCTGGCGATGGAGAACGACCTCACGATCATCCCGGTGCTCAACAAGATCGACCTTCCGGCCGCGCAGCCGGAGAAGTTCGCCGAGGAGCTGGCCAACCTCGTCGGCTGCGACCCCGACGACGTGCTGAAGGTCTCCGCCAAGACCGGCCTCGGCGTCGAGGCGCTGCTCGACAGGGTCGTCGCGGAGATCCCGGCCCCGGTCGGCGTCGCCGACGCCCCCGCCCGCGCGATGATCTTCGACTCGGTCTACGACTCCTACCGCGGCGTCGTGACGTACGTCCGTGTCATCGACGGTCAGCTCAACAAGCGCGAGCGGATCCGGATGATGTCCACCGGCGCCACCCACGAGCTGCTGGAGATCGGCACCAACTCGCCCGAGATGCTGCCGGCCGACGGCCTCGGCGTCGGCGAGGTGGGCTACCTCATCACCGGCGTGAAGGACGTCCGCCAGTCCAAGGTCGGTGACACCGTCACCAGCCAGCACAAGGGCGCCGAGGAGCCGCTGGGCGGCTACAAGGACCCCAAGCCCATGGTCTTCTCCGGCCTGTATCCGCTGGACGGTTCCGACTACCCCGAGCTGCGCGAGGCGCTGGACAAGCTCCAGCTCAACGACGCCGCCCTGGTCTACGAGCCGGAGACCTCCGCCGCCCTCGGCTTCGGCTTCCGCGTCGGCTTCCTCGGCCTGCTCCACCTGGACGTGATCCGCGAGCGGCTCGAGCGCGAGTTCGGTCTCGACCTGATCGCCACCGCCCCCAACGTGGTCTACCGCGTGATGATGGAGGACGGCACCGAGCACACGGTCACCAACCCCAGCGAGTTCCCCGAGGGGAAGCTCGCCGAGGTGTACGAGCCCGTCGTACGGGCCACGATCCTCGCGCCCACCGAGTTCATCGGCTCGATCATGGAACTGTGCCAGACCCGCCGCGGCACCCTCCTCGGCATGGACTACCTCTCCGAGGACCGCGTCGAGATCCGCTACACGCTCCCGCTCGCCGAGATCGTCTTCGACTTCTTCGACCAGCTGAAGTCCAAGACCCGCGGCTACGCCTCCCTCGACTACGAGCCCACCGGAGAGCAGAGCAGCTCCCTGGTCAAGGTCGACATCCTGCTGCACGGCGACAAGGTGGACGCCTTCTCGGCGATCACCCACAAGGACCAGGCGTACGCGTACGGCGTCCGGCTCGTCGCCAAGCTCAAGGAGCTGATCCCGCGGCAGAGCTTCGAGGTGCCCGTCCAGGCCGCCATCGGCTCCCGCGTGATCGCCCGCGAGACCATCCGCGCCATCCGCAAGGACGTCCTCGCCAAGTGCTACGGCGGTGACATCTCCCGTAAGCGGAAGCTGCTGGAGAAGCAGAAGGAGGGCAAGAAGCGCATGAAGATGGTGGGTTCCGTGGAGGTTCCGCAGGAGGCCTTCATCGCGGTGCTCTCCAGCGATGACAGCGCGGGGTCGGCCAAGGGCAAGAAGTAATCGCCCGGCTGCCGGCACCACCCCTGCAAACCGGGTGGAAAAGGGCCCGTCGTACCCAAGTGCGGCGGGCTCCACGCGTGCGCGTGGTAGCGCTCTGTGGGAAGCGACAGGCCACAGCCCCTTACGCGGTGGCCGGGAGCCCTTTACGCTGATGCCTGCTCGATAGTTACTCGCGAGTTAAACAGCAGCCTGAACCACCCCCGTGAGTCACCCCAGCCGCACTTGAGCCAGCCGCGATGTCGCGGGCCCCGGAGGATGTCGTGAGCGACGCACAGACCCTGATCGAGAACCGTCCGCCGTCCGTGGCGGCCCTCTTCCTGGAGCGCGTGGCGGCCACACCGGACGCCGAGGCCTACCGCTACCCCGTACCCCCTGCCTCCGGCCAGGGACCGGACGACTGGAAGTCGCTGAGCTGGGCGCAGTCCGCCGAGCGGGTCTACGCGATCGCGGCCGGACTCATCGAACTGGGCGTGCGGCCCGAGGAGCGGGTCGCGCTCGCCTCCGCCACCCGCGTGGAGTGGCTGCTCGCCGACCTCGGCATCATGTGCGCGGGCGCCGCCACGACCACCGTCTATCCGCAGACCAACGCCGACGAGTCCGCGTTCATCCTCTCCGACTCCGGCAGCAAGGTCCTCATCGCGGAGGACGCCGGCCAGCTGGCCAAGGCGCTGGAAAAGCGTGCCGAGCTGCCCGATCTGCACCACGTCGTGGTCATCGACCCGGCCGGCGTCGAGACGAGCGACTGGGTGCTCACCCTCGCCGAGCTGGAGAGGCGCGGCGCCGCCCACCTGGAGGAGCACCCCTCGCTGATCAAGGAGCGGGTCGGCGCGATCACCAAGGACCAGCTCGCCACCCTCATCTACACCTCCGGCACCACCGGCCGCCCCAAGGGCGTCCGGTTGCCGCACGACAACTGGTCGTACATGGCCAAGGCCATCGCCGCCACCGGGCTGGTCGGCGCCGACGACGTGCAGTACCTGTGGCTGCCGCTCGCCCACGTCTTCGGCAAGGTCCTCACCTCCGGTCAGATCGAGGTCGGCCACGTCACCGCCGTCGACGGCCGCGTCGACAAGATCATCGAGAATCTGCCGGTCGTCCAGCCCACCTACATGGCGGCCGTCCCGCGCATCTTCGAGAAGGTCTACAACGGCGTCGCCGCCAAGGCCCGCGCCGGAGGCAACGCCAAGTACAAGATCTTCCAGTGGGCGGCCGAGGTCGCCCGCGAGTACGCCAAGGTCACCCAGGACAACTTCAAGCGCACCGGCACCCACTCCGCGCCCTTCGGCCTGGCCGCCAAGCACAAGGTCGCCGACACTCTCGTCTTCGCCAAGATCCGCGAGGCCTTCGGCGGCAAGCTGCGCGCCTGTGTCTCGGGCAGCGCCGCCCTCGCCCCGGAGATCGGCTACTTCTTCGCCGGCGCCGGCATCCACATCCTGGAGGGCTACGGCCTCACCGAGTCCTCCGCCGCCTCCTTCGTCAACCCCGGCGAGGCCTACCGCACCGGCACCGTCGGCAAGCCGCTGCCCGGCACCGAGGTCCGTATCGCCGACGACGGCGAGATCCTGCTGCGCGGCCCCGGCATCATGGAGGGCTACCACAAGCTGCCCGAGAAGACCGCCGAGGTCCTGGAGTCCGACGGCTGGTTCCACACCGGCGACATCGGCGAGCTCTCCCCGGACGGCTATCTGCGCATCACCGACCGCAAGAAGGACCTCATCAAGACCTCCGGCGGCAAGTACATCGCGCCCGCCGAGGTCGAGGGCCAGTTCAAGGCGGTGTGCCCGTACGTCTCCAACATCCTCGTGCACGGCGCCGACCGGAACTTCTGCACCGCCCTCATCGCCCTCGACGAGGTCGCCGTCCTGGAGTGGGCCAAGGAGAACGGCCTGGGGGGCAGGTCCTACGCCGAGGTCGTCGCCGCGCCGCGGACGGTGGAGATGGTCGACGGCTACGTCAAGCGGCTCAACGAGGGCCTGCAGCGCTGGCAGACCATCAAGAAGTTCCGCCTGCTGCCGCGCGACCTCGACGTCGAGCACGGTGAGATCACCCCGAGCCTGAAGCTGAAGCGGCCCGTGGTGGAGCGCGAGTACAAGCACCTGATCGACGAGATGTACGCGGGCGCGCGCGAGGCGTAGCCGCTGTGCCGACGCAGGCCCGGGCCCCGTACCCCTCAGAGGTGCGGGGCCCGGCTGTGTTCGACTTGCGTCCGGATACGCCCGGATCTGTCCATATTTGATCGCTTCTGCAGTGCGGTTCTCATCCTCGACGACTCACTTCGGTAACTCCTTGCTTATGGGTGCAGTCTGTCTGTCACTCTGTCCTCGTCGACAGAACCGATTCGTCCGCACTGCTCGGGGAGCCGCAGATGGGGGCCATTCCGACGCAACGGGAGACCGTCTTCCGTGCCTCCGAGGTGCCTGCGCACGCCTCCGGCGCGACCGCGCACCACGGCACGGAGGCGTATACGACGCTGCCCGGCAGCCCCCTCGCGCCCGGCTCCGCCCGCGCACTGCTGCGCACGGCGCTGACGGAGTGGGCGGACCTCGGATTCGTGATCGCCGAGCGACTGGCCGAGGACGCCGTCATCGTGGTCAGCGAGCTGGTCACCAACGCCGTCGTGCACGCGGGCACCGACGTCGAGCTGACCTGCCGGCTGGAGCCCGAGACCGGCGCCTTCGTCATCGAGGTCTGCGACCACCACCCCTCGCGCACCCCCCGCGACCACGGCGGCGAGGTGCCGTACGAGCCCGCGGAGTACGGCCGCGGGCTGCGCCTGGTCGCCACCCTCTCCGAGGCCTGGGGCATCACCTACCGGACCGGCGCCAAGACGGTGTGGGCGCGGCTGCCCGCCGAGGGCGGCACCGTGGGCGAGAGCGCACAGGCCTACGACACCGAGAGCGGGCTCGCCGTCGCCGAGGTCTTCGCGCCCGGGCCGCAGTACACCGGGCGGGACCGGGAGTGGCTGGGCCGGGGCGCGCTGTCCTTTCTCGCCGAGGCCTCCGACCTGCTCGCCGGGCAGCTCGACGAGGACCTGGTCGCCTCGCTCACCGGACAGCTGCTCGTACCCCGGCTGGCCGACTGGTGCGCGGTGTGGCTGGAGGACGAGTCCACCGCGCGGTGGGGGTCCTCCCACTGGAGCGGGGACGAGAGCGGGGCGGGCCGGAGCGACGGCACCGGCGTGGCCGGGCCACGGCTCGCCCGCGTCTGGCACGGCAGCGAGAACCACATCGAGGAGCTGCGCCGCGCCCTGGAGAAGGACCCGCCGCATCCGGGCGACGGCCTGCGCTCCGGGCCCACCCCCTACCCCTGGCCCGCGGAGGCCCTCGGTCCCCACGCGGCCCACGGTGCGGCACTCGCGTACCGGCTGATCGCCGGCGGCCGCCCGCTGGGCACGCTGGTCATCGGACGGACCGGGCTGCTCCGCTTCCCCGACGAGGTCACCGGGCTGGTCGAGGACCTCAGCCGCCGGGTCGCGCTCGCCATCGGCGCGGCCCGTCAGTACGCCCGGCAGGCCACCATCAGCGCCGTACTGCAGCGCGGGCTGCTGCCCGGCGCGGTCGCCGAGATCCCCGGTCTGCGCAGCGCGCTGGTGTACGAGCCGTGCGACAAGGGCGGCCCGAGCGGCGACTTCTACGACCTCTTCCCGGCCGGCGACGGCCGCTGGTGCTTCGCCGTCGGCGACGTACAGGGCAAGGGGCCCGAGGCCGCCGTCGTCATCGGGCTCGCCCGGCCCTGGCTGCGGCTGCTGGCCCGCGAGGGATACCGCGTCGCCGACGTCCTCGACCGCCTCAACCAGCTTCTCCTCGACGACGCCACCGAGGCCGCCGACGCCGCCGCCCGCGTCCTGGCGGCCGCCGGCGGCCGGGCCCAGGCCCCCGGCGACAGCCCCCAGACCCGCTTCCTGTCCCTCCTGTACGGCGAGCTCGCCCCCTTCGACGGCGGCGTCCGCTGCACCCTCGCCTGCGCCGGGCACCCGCTGCCGCTGGTCCTCGGGCGCGACGGAGACGTGCGTGCGGTCGCCCGGCCGCAGACCCTGCTCGGGGTGATCGAGGACGAGACGTACACCTGCGAGACCTTCGAGCTCGGCCCCGGCGACACCCTGCTGTGCGTCACCGACGGTGTCACCGAGCGGCGCTCCGGCTCCCGCCAGTTCGACGACGGCGACGGGCTCGCCGCGGCCCTCGCCGGCTGCGCCGGGCTCGACGCGGAACTGATCGCCGAGCGCATCCGGCGGCTCGTGCACGAGTTCGGGGCCAGGCCTCCGGAGGACGACCTGGCCCTGCTGGTGCTGCAGGCGGAGTGTGTGGAGTAACGGTTCTGGAGCCGACCGGCGGGACGGGTCTTCCGTCGTGGTGCTGGACAATGGGACGCATGCCTTCCGCACTTCCCGACGGCGAGCCCGTACCCGGCGACGGCGCGCTGCCCGCGCACGCGCTCGCCGGGGCGGCCGACCGGCCCCTCGGGTTCTACCTGCACGTCCCCTACTGCGCGACCCGCTGCGGTTACTGCGACTTCAACACCTACACCGCCACCGAGCTGCGCGGCACCGGCGGGGTGCTCGCCTCCCGCGACAACTACGCCGGGACTCTCGTCGACGAGGTCCGCCTCGCCCGCAAGGTGCTCGGCGACGACCCGCGCGAGGTCCGTACGGTCTTCGTCGGCGGCGGTACGCCCACACTGCTGGCCGCGGACGACCTGGTGCGGATGCTGGGGGCGATCCGCGACGAGTTCGGCCTCGCGTCCGACGCGGAGATCACCACGGAGGCCAACCCCGAGTCGGTCGACCCGGCCTACCTGGCCGCGCTCCGGGAGGGCGGTTTCAACCGGATCTCCTTCGGGATGCAGAGCGCCCGGCGGCACGTGCTGAAGATCCTCGACCGTACGCACACGCCCGGGCGGCCCGAGGCGTGCGTGGCCGAGGCGCGTGCAGCGGGTTTCGAGCACGTCAACCTGGATTTGATCTACGGCACGCCCGGTGAGTCCGACGACGACTGGCGGGCCTCGCTGGACGCGGCCCTCGGGGCCGGGCCCGACCATGTGTCGGCGTACGCGCTGATCGTGGAGGAGGGCACGCAGCTGGCCCGCCGGATCCGGCGGGGGGAGATCCCGATGACGGACGACGACGTGCACGCCGATCGGTATCTGATCGCGGAGGAGGCGCTGTCCGGGGCGGGGTTCTCGTGGTACGAGGTCTCCAACTGGGCCACGTCGGAGGCGGGCCGCTGCCTGCACAACGAGCTGTACTGGCGGGGCGCCGACTGGTGGGGCGCGGGGCCCGGCGCGCACAGCCATGTGGGGGGTGTGCGGTGGTGGAACGTGAAGCACCCCGGCGCGTACGCGGCGGCCCTCGCCTCCGGCCGTTCCCCGGGTGCCGGTCGGGAACTCCTCACGGAGGAGGATCGGCGGGTGGAGCGGATTCTGCTGGAGCTGCGGTTGCGGGAGGGTGTCCCGCTGGACCTGCTGCGTCCGGAGGGCCTGGCGGCGTCCCGGCGGGCGCTGTCCGACGGGCTGCTCGAGGAGGAGCCGTACGCGGCCGGGCGTGCCGTGCTCACCCTGCGGGGGCGGTTGCTGGCGGATGCGGTGGTGCGGGACCTGGTGGACTGACTGGGGCGCCGTTGGTGTTGCTGTGGGGGTGGGGTCGCTCACCGCGCTTGCGGGGTGCCTCCCCGGAGCTCTTCGAGCAGGGGTACCCCCAGCGCCCACCCGTGCCGCCCCTGGGGGTCCCCCCAGGCGTTCAGCACTGGGGGAGGCACGACTGCCCGCAGGCTGAGCGGCACGACTGCCCGTGGCTGCGGCAGATGCCGCCCGCAGGCTGAGGTAGCGCTAAGCCGTTACGAAATCGATCAGTTGCTCTACCCTGCCCAATAGCTCCGGCTCCAGGTCCTTGTACGAGTGGACCTTGGACAAGATCCCCTTCCAAGCCGCGCCCGTGTTCTCCGGCCAGCCCAGTGCCTGGCACACGCCTGTCTTCCAGTCCTGGCCGTGGGGGATGGTGGGCCAGGCCTCGATGCCCAGGGAAGAAGGCTTCACGGCCTGCCAGATGTCGATGTAGGGGTGGCCGACCACCAGGGCGTGTTCGCTGGTCACCGACTCGGCGATGCGCCACTCCTTCGTGCCGGGGAGCAGGTGGTCGACGAGGACGCCGAGGCGGGCGTCCGGGCCGGGGGCGAAGTCCTCGACGATCGCCGGCAGGTCGTCGACGCCCTCCAGGTACTCCACGACCACGCCCTCGACGCGCAGGTCGTCGCCCCACACCTTCTCGACCAGTTCGGCGTCGTGCCGGCCCTCGACGTAGATGCGTCCGGCGCGGGCCACGCGCGCGCGTGCGTGGGGGACGGCCACCGAACCGGAGGCCGTACGGGTGGGCCGCGGCGGACCGGACGACGGCTTCACCAGCGTGACCACCCTGCCCTCCAGCAGGAAGCCGCGGGGCTGGAGCGGGAACACCCGATGCTTGCCGAAGCGGTCCTCCAGCGTCACCGTGCCCGCCTCGCAGCGGATCACCGCCCCGCAGAAGCCGGTGCCCGGCTCCTCCACCACCAGACCGGGCTCGGCCGGAACCTCCGGCACGGCCTTCGGCTTCTTCCACGGCGGAGTCAGGTCGGGCGAGTACGAACGAAGGCGCGGGCCCGGAGGACCCTCGTCGGAAGGGTGGTGGCGGGAGACGGGTGGGCGCATTCGAGTGACGATATGGAGAAGCCCGTACGCGGTCAGCGCGACACGCCGAAGCGTGCGGCCAGGGCGTCCCGCTGGGCCCGGACGAAGGCCGCGTCCACCACCGCTCCGTGACCGGGCACGTACAGCGCGTCCTCGCCGCCGAGCGTCAGCAGCCGGTCGAGGGCGGCGGGCCACCGGGACGGTACGGCGTCGGGGCCCGCCTGGGGTTCGCCGGACTCCTCGACCAGGTCGCCGCAGAAGACGACGGCCGGCTCGCCCGGGACGACGACCGCGAGATCGTGGGCGGTGTGCCCGGGGCCCACGTTCGCCAGCAGCACCTCCCGTCCGCCGCCGAGCGGGAGCGTGACCCGGTCGCGGACCTCGCGGCCGGGTCGTACCAGAGCGTCCGCCGCCTCCTCGGCCGCCCGTGCGTCCAGCCCGTGGCGCACCGCGTCCGCGCGCAGTTCGGCACGCGCGCCCCCGGTGCCGTCGTACACCGCGCGGGAGCCCTCGGCGGCGAAGACCTCCGCGTCCGTGAACGCCGCCGCCCCGAAGACGTGGTCGAAGTGCGGATGCGTCAGCGCGAGAAGCGTCACACCGCCGCCGGCGAGTTCACGCGCCTGCGCGCACAGCCGCGTGCCCTCCGCCAGGCTCGCTCCCGCGTCGACGAGCAGCGCGCGGCCCGCCCCGACGACCAGCCCGGCCGTGCAGTCCCACACCGGAAGGCGGACCCGCCCGACCCCGTCCGCCAGCCGCTCCCACCCCAGCTCTTCCCAAGTCACGCTCATACGGCGACGCTAGCCTCGCAGGACCGGCCTTGCCCTGGGTGTACCCGACAGCCGTACACTGGGCGGGTAAAGCTGGCACTCGTATGCGCCGAGTGCCAGGTGGGGAAGCCGATCAACGATTCTGGAGGTGTGCGCGGTGCTCAGTGAGCGAAGGCTTCAAGTGTTGCGCGCCATCGTCCAGGACTACGTCGGCACCGAGGAGCCGGTCGGCTCCAAGGCCCTGACCGAGCGGCACAACCTCGGTGTCTCGCCGGCCACGGTCCGCAACGACATGGCGGCCCTGGAGGAAGACGGCTACATCGCCCAGCCGCACACCAGCGCCGGCCGTATCCCCACCGACAAGGGGTACCGCCTGTTCGTCGACAAGCTGGCCGAGGTCAAGCCGATGACCGCGCCGGAGCGGCGCGCCATCCAGAACTTCCTCGGCGGCGCCGTCGACCTCGACGACGTGGTGGCCCGCACGGTGCGGCTGCTCGCGCAGCTGACCCGGCAGGTCGCCGTGGTGCAGTATCCGTCGCTGACCCGTTCGACCGTGCGGCACGTGGAGCTGCTGGCGCTCGCGCCCGCGCGTGTGATGCTCGTGCTGATCACGGACACCGGCCGGGTCGAGCAGCGGATGATCGACTGCCCCGCGCCCTTCGGGGAGACGTCGCTGGCCGACCTGCGGGCGCGGCTGAACAGCCGGGTCGCAGGCCGCCGCTTCACGGACGTCCCGCAGCTGGTCGAGGACCTGCCCGAGGGCTTCGACGTCGAGGACCGCGGTACCGTCTCGACCGTGCTGTCCACTCTCCTGGAGACGCTCGTCGAGGAGAACGAGGAGCGGCTGGTGATCGGCGGCACCGCCAATCTGACTCGCTTCGCGCACGACTTCCCGCTCACCATCCGCCCCGTCCTGGAGGCGCTGGAGGAGCAGGTCGTCCTGCTGAGGCTGCTCGGTGAGACGCAGAATCCGGGCATGACCGTGCGCATCGGTCACGAGAACGCCCACGAGGGACTCAACTCCACGTCCATCGTGTCGGTCGGCTACGGTTCGGGCGGCGAGGCAGTGGCCAAGCTCGGCGTGGTCGGACCGACCCGCATGGACTACCCGGGAACGATGGGAGCGGTACGCGCAGTGGCACGGTACGTCGGACAGATCCTGGCGGAGTCGTAGGTGGCCACGGACTACTACGCCGTTCTCGGCGTGCGTCGCGACGCGTCGCAGGAAGAGATCAAGAAGGCCTTCCGGCGGCTCGCGCGCGAGCTGCACCCGGACGTCAACCCGGATCCGAAGACCCAGGAGCGGTTCAAGGAGATCAACGCCGCCTACGAGGTGCTGTCGGACCCGCAGAAGAAGCAGGTCTACGACCTCGGCGGTGACCCGCTCTCGCAGTCCGGCGGCGCCGGCGCGGGCGGCGGCTTCGGGGCGGGCGCCTTCGGGAACTTCTCCGACATCATGGACGCGTTCTTCGGTACGGCGTCGCAGCGCGGACCGCGTTCGCGCACGCGCCGGGGCCAGGACGCGATGATCCGGCTCGAGGTCGAGCTGGACGAGGCGGCCTTCGGCACGACGAAGGACATCCAGGTCGACACGGCCGTCGTGTGCAACACCTGCAACGGCGAGGGCGCGGCCCCCGGCACCAGCGCTCAGACGTGCGACATGTGCCGTGGCCGCGGTGAGGTCTCCCAGGTCACCCGGTCCTTCCTGGGCCAGGTCATGACCTCCCGCCCCTGCCCCCAGTGCCAGGGTTTCGGCACGGTGGTGCCCACCCCGTGCCCGGAGTGCGCCGGCGACGGCCGCATCCGCGCCCGCCGCACGCTGACCGTGAAGATCCCGGCCGGTGTGGACAACGGCACGCGCATCCAGCTCGCGGGCGAGGGCGAGGTCGGCCCCGGCGGCGGCCCCGCCGGTGACCTCTACGTCGAGATCCACGAGCTGCCGCATCAGACCTTCCAGCGGCGCGGCGACGACCTGCACTGCACGGTCACCATCCCGATGACCGCGGCGGCCCTCGGCACCAAGGTGCCGCTGGAGACCCTGGACGGCCTGGAGGAGGTCGACATCCGCCCGGGCACCCAGTCCGGCCAGTCGATCCCGCTGCACGGCCGGGGCGTCACGCATCTGCGCGGCGGCGGACGCGGCGACCTCATCGTGCACGTCGAGGTGCAGACCCCGACCAAGCTCGACCCCGAGCAGGAGCGCCTGCTGCGCGAGCTGGCCAAGCTGCGCGGAGAGGAGCGCCCGCAGGGGCAGTTCCAGCCGGGGCAGCAGGGGTTGTTCTCCCGGCTCAAGGACGCGTTCAACGGTCGCTGACGGGGGATACCTCCGGCATATGCCGGAGGTCGCCCGGATTCGGACTTGTGCGGAGGGCGTGACACCATGCGGTCATGTCCTCCGCGCTGACCGATCTCTTCCCGCACCCGATCGTGCAGGCACCCATGGCGGGCGGTCCCTCGGTGCCGGGGCTGGCCGCCGCGGTGTCCGACGCGGGCGGACTGGGCTTCCTCGCCGCCGGTTACAAGACCGCGGACGGCATGTACCAGGAGATCAAGCAGCTGCGCGGGCTGACCGGCCGTTCCTTCGGCGTCAACGTGTTCATGCCGCAGCCGGAGAGCGCCGAGTCCGGCGCCGTCGACCTCTACGCCCAGCAGCTGGCCGGCGAGGCCGGCTGGTACGACACCGAGCTCGGTGACCCGGAGAACGGACGCGATGACGGCTACGACGCCAAACTCGCCATGCTGCTGGACGACCCGGTACCGGTGGTCTCCTTCCTCTTCGGCGTGCCCACCCGCGAGGTGGTGGACTCGCTGCACCGGGTCGGCACGTTCGTCCTCGTCACCGCGACGACCGCCGAGGAGGCGCTCGCCGTGGACCGGTCGGGCGCGGACGCGGTGATCGCCCAGGGCGTGGAGGCCGGTGGCCACCAGGGCACCCACCGCGACCTGCCGGAGAACGACGGCGCCGGGATCGGCGTGCTCTCGCTCGTCGCGCAGATCCGTGAGGCGGTGGACATCCCGGTCGTCGCGGCCGGAGGCATCATGCGCGGCAGCCAGATCGCCGCCGTACTCGCGGCGGGCGCGAGCGCGGCCCAGCTCGGCACGGCGTTCCTCGCCACCCCCGAGTCCGGCGCGTACGCCGTGCACAAGCAGGCGCTGACCGACCCGCTGTTCCCGCGTACGGAGCTGACCCGCGCGTTCTCGGGGCGGCCGGCCCGCGGGCTGGTCAACCGCTTCATGCGGGAGCACGGCCCGTATGCGCCCGCCGCCTACCCGGAGGTCCACCACCTCACCTCACCACTGCGCAAGGCGGCAGCGAAGGCGGACGACGCGCAGGGCATGGCGCTGTGGGCGGGGCAGGGCCACCGGATGGCCCGCGAGCTGCCCGCCGGGCAGCTGGTGGGGGTGCTGATGGACGAACTCGACGCGGCCAGGACGGCGTTGTCGGCCCGTCCGGCGGCGAGAGGTGGTGCGCGATGACCGCGCCGGTGTTCATCGTCGACCAACTGGACGGCATCGGACCGGAGTTCGTACTCGACGGGCCCGAAGGGCGGCACGCGGTCTCGGTCAAGCGGCTGCGACCGGGCGAGGACGTGGTGCTCACCGACGGCCGGGGGCGCTGGATCGAGGGCGTGGTGAAGGCCGCCGAGGGCAAGGACCGGCTGGTGATCACCGACCTGGAGTCCCTGGTCGAGGAACCGCCGGAGACCCCCCGTATCACCGTCGTCCAGGCCCTCCCCAAGGGCGACCGGGGCGAGCTCGCCGTGGAGACGATGACCGAGGTCGGCGTCGACGCGATCGTGCCGTGGGCCGCATCCCGCTGCATCACGCAGTGGAGGGGCGACCGGGGGCTGAAGGCGCTCGGCAAGTGGCGCTCGACCGCCCGTGAGGCCGGCAAGCAGTCCCGCCGGGTCCGCTTCCCCGAGGTCGCGGACGCGGCGACGACCAAGCAGGTTGCCGCACTTCTGGCCAAGGCCGACTTCGCCGCCGTACTCCACGAGACCGGCGAGGAACCCCTGGCCACCGCCGAACTCCCCACCGAGGGCGAGATCGTGCTCGTCGTCGGCCCCGAAGGCGGGGTCTCCCCGGAGGAGTTGGAACTGTTCCGGGAGGCGGGCGCGAGGGCGTACGTCCTCGGCCGTACCGTGCTGCGCACATCGACCGCGGGCACGGCGGCAACCGCCCTGCTCCTGGGCCGCACTGGCCGCTGGTCCTGACCCGCAGGGGCGCCTGGGCGCACGCGGCGCGCGAGTGACCGTATGCGCTCTACCGCCCCGGGCGCAGCGGTGGCACGCTTCCGGACATGGGCGGATCGAAGCGGATTCCGCGTCTGTCGCGGGGGCGGAGGGTGATGGCCGGAGCGGTGCTCGTGGTGAGTGCCGTGGGTGGTGCCGTCGCGTGTGATCCCGGTGGGCTGAGCACCGCGTCGGTGGCGTACACGACCGACAGGACGGCGACCGCGGAGCTGAACCGGCGGCACGCTTCCGTGCGTTGGCTCACCTGCACGGGCAACTACGGCGGCGACAAGGCGTACACGCCGGGGAGACCGACGCCGTCGGCGTCCGCGACCACCGTGGTCACCGTCGACTGCCAGGGGGAGACGAAGGACGGCCGGAAGATCACCGTCACCGGAAAGGTCACCCGCGCAGTCGACGGCGCCTGTGTGCGCGGGGACCTGACCGCCGAGGTGGGCGGGAAGGAGTGGTTCCACGTGAGCGGCCTCGGCAACTGCGATGCCACGACCGGGCCGACGTACAGGCCGCCCGTCACCCACCGGCCCACGAACGGGCAGCCGGGCCCGACGGTCACGGTGACCGTCACGCGGACGGTCTGGTGCCAGGGCGACCCCACCTGCTGGCCCGTCCAGGGCAAGTGAGGCCGACCTCTACGGCTTGAACCCTCTCCCGGCCGAAGCAGGGAGATTCCTGGCTCACGTCGCCTGCGGGCCCAGCGGACCAGCAGGTCTTGCACGATCGACACCGGCCGGGGTGGAACCGGCCCGGTTCGGCACTGCGAGCAAAGGAGTTGCCGTGCCGGCTTGGTTCTCGCTCAGCACGGTGAAGGGCGTACCAGCCCGTCCGATTCCTCCCCTCCCTAAAGGAGGAGGCATCCTCGGAGGTTCCCGGTGATCCCGCCCCCTGTCGACGGCCGCCGCCGCTGCGTAGGGTGATCGGGTGACTCAGTCCGCACCCTCTGCGTATCTCCGGTTTCCGCATCCGCACGGCGAGTTGGTCGCCTTCACCGCCGAGGACGACGTGTGGCTCGCGCCGCTGGACGGCGGCCGGGCCTGGCGGGTCAGTGCCGACAACGTGCCGGTGAACCACCCCCGCCTCTCGCCCGACGGCACCACCGTCGCCTGGACCTCCACCCGCGACGGCGCCCCCGAGGTCCACGTCGCTCCCGTCGACGGCGGCCCCGCCGAGCGCCTGACCCACTGGGGAAGTTGGAAGACCCAGGTGCGCGGCTGGACCCCGGACGGCGAGGTCCTCGCGATCAGCACCCACGGCCAGGCCAGTCTGCGCCGCACCTGGGCCCGCGCCGTCCCGCTCGACGGGGGACCGGCCGCCACCCTGCCGTACGGGCCCGTCGGCGACATCGCGCACGGCCCGCACACCGTGCTGCTGTCCGCGCCGATGGGCCGCGAGGCGGCCTGGTGGAAGCGGTACCGGGGCGGCACGGCCGGCAAGCTGTGGATCGACCGCGAGGGCGACGGCGAGTTCGTACGGCTGCACGAGGACCTGGACGGCAACCTGGAGTACCCGCTGTGGGTGGGCGGCCGGGTCGCGTTCCTCTCCGACCACGAGGGCACCGGCGCCCTGTACTCCTCCCTCGCCGACGGCTCCGACCTGCGCCGGCACACCCCCCTGGACGGCTTCTACGCCCGGCACGCCGCCACCGACGGCAGCCGCGTCGTCTACTCGAGCGCCGGTGAACTGTGGCTGCTCGACGACCTCGAGGGTGCCGAACCGCGGCGCCTGGACATCAGACTCGGCGGCCCCCGCGTGGACCTGCAGCCCTACCCGGTCAACGCCTCCCACTGGTTCGGCTCCGCCGCCCCCGACCACACCGCGCGCGGCAGCGCCGTCTCGGTGCGCGGTGCCGTCCACTGGGTCACCCACCGCTCCGGTCCGGCCCGTGCGCTCGCCGCCGAGCCCGGCGTACGGAACCGGCTGCCGCGCACCTTCCGCGCCGAAGGGGAGGAGTGGGTGGTGTGGGTGACGGACGCGGAGGGCGAGGACGCCCTGGAGTTCGCGCCCGCCACCGGCCTCGCGCCCGGCGCCACCCCGCGCCGGCTGGGCGCCGGGCGGCTCGGCCGGGTCCTGGAGCTCGCCATGGCCCCCGACGGCAGCCGCGTGGCCGTCGCCTCGCACGACGGCCGGCTGCTGCTCGTCGAACGCGAGACCGGAGAGGTCCGCGAGGTCGACCGCAGCGAGCACGGGGACGTCGGCGACCTCGCCTTCTCGCCCGACTCCACCTGGCTCGCCTGGTCGCACCCCGGCCCGCGCCCGCTCAGCCAGCTCCGCCTGGCCAACACCACCGACCTGTCGGTCACCGACGCGACCCCGCTGCGCTTCCGCGACTACGCCCCCGCCTTCACCCTCGACGGCAAGCACCTCGCCTTCCTCTCCCACCGCTCCTTCGATCCGGTCTACGACGAACACGTCTTCGACCTGGCCTTCGTCGAGGGCTCCCGCCCGCACCTGATCACCCTGGCCGCCACCACGCCCTCCCCGTTCGGCCCGCAGCGGCACGGCCGGCCCTTCGAGACCCCGGACAAGGAGGAGACCCCGGACAGCGAGGGCACCCCGGCGACCCGTATCGACCTCGAAGGGCTCGCCGACCGCATCGTGCCCTTCCCTGTCGAGGCCGCCCGCTACTCCAACCTGCGCGCCGCCAAGGACGGCGTGCTCTGGCTCAGGCACCCGGTGCGCGGCGTGCTCGGCGCATCCCGCGCCACGCCCGACGATCCCGACCCGAAGACCGAGCTGGAGCGCTACGACCTCGTCCAGCAGCGGATCGAGCACCTCGCCGCCGACGCCGACCACTTCGCGGTCAGCGGCGACGGCAAGCGCGCCCTGCTGTGGACCGACGGCAAGCTCAAGGTCGTCCCCAGCGACCGGCGCGCCTCCGGCGACGAGGACAGCGACTCCAACATCACCGTCGACCTCGGCCGGGTGCGGCAGACCGTCGAACCGGCCGCCGAGTGGCGGCAGATGTACGAGGAGACCGGCCGCATCATGCGGGACCACTTCTGGCGGCCGGACATGGGCGGCGTCGACTGGGACGGCGTCCTCGACCGCTACCGGCCCGTCCTGGACCGCGTCGCCACCCACGACGACCTGGTCGACCTGCTGTGGGAGGTGCACGGCGAGCTCGGCACCTCGCACGCCTACGTCATGCCGTACGGCGACTTCCGCCAAGACGGCCGGCAGGGGCTGCTCGGCGCGGACATCTCCCGGCACGAGGACGGCAGTTGGCGCATCGACCGGATCCTGCCCTCGGAGACCTCCGACCCGGACGCGCGCAGCCCGCTCGCCGCGCCCGGCGTCGCGGTGCGCGCCGGGGACGCGATCGTCGCTGTCGGCGGCCGGCCGGTCGACCCGGTGACCGGGCCCGGCCCGCTGCTCGTCGGCACGGCGGGCAAGCCGGTCGAACTCACCGTCTCGCCCGCCGGCGGGGGCGACCCCCGGCACGCGGTCGTGGTCCCCGTCGCCGACGAGGAACCCCTGCGCTACCACGCGTGGGTCGCCGACCGCCGGGCCTACGTCCACGAGAAGTCCGGCGGCCGGCTCGGCTACCTCCACGTGCCGGACATGCAGGCCCCCGGCTGGGCACAGATCCACCGCGACCTGCGCGTGGAGGTGGCCCGCGAGGGCCTGGTCGTGGACGTCCGCGAGAACCGCGGCGGCCACACCTCCCAGCTGGTGGTGGAGAAGCTGGCCCGGCGGATCGTCGGCTGGGACCTGCCGCGCGGCATGCGGCCGGAGAGCTACCCGATGGACGCGCCCCGGGGACCGGTCGTCGCCGTCGCCAACGAGTTCTCCGGCTCCGACGGCGACATCGTCAACGCGGCGATCAAGGCGCTGGGCATCGGGCCGGTCGTCGGCACGCGCACCTGGGGCGGCGTCGTCGGCATCGACAGCCGCTACCGCCTGGTCGACGGCACGCTGATCACCCAGCCGAAGTACGCGTTCTGGCTGGAGGGCTACGAGTGGGGTGTGGAGAACCACGGGGTGGACCCGGACGTGGAGGCCGTCCAGCGCCCGCAGGATTACGCGGCGGGGAGGGACGTACAACTGGACGAGGCGATCCGCATCGCTCTGGAGGCCCTGGAGGCAACGCCCGCGAAGACTCCGCCCTCGCTGCCCTGACGTCCGGGGGCCGCAGCCCCCTGACCCCCGCTTCGGCCGGAACGGCCTCGTCCTCAAACTCCCCCGAGCTCTTCGAGCAGGGGGCGCCCCCATGGACGGGCTGCTTTTCCTACCCTCGATACCATGCCCCCGTACTGGATCAACCCGAGGAGGCACCGCATGGCTGGGGAACCCCAGGACGACTGCCTGTTCTGCAAGATCGTCGCAGGCCAGGTCCCCGCGACGATCGTCCGCGAGACGGACACCACCGTCGCCTTCCGCGACATAAACCCCCAGGCGCCCACCCACATCCTGGTGATCCCCAAGGCGCACCACAAGGACGCCGCCGCCCTCGCCGCCGCCGCCCCGGACCTCGCCGCGGACGTCCTGCGCGAGACGCAGGCGATCGCCGACGAGGAGAAACTGGACAGCTACCGCATCGTGTTCAACACCGGTTCCGGCGCAGGCCAGACCGTCTGGCACGCCCACGCCCACGTCCTCGGCGGCCGCGGCCTCGAGTGGCCCCCCGGGTAGGCCGACCGTGTCCGTACGTGAACTGGTCGTCCTCGGCACCGCCAGCCAGGTCCCGACCCGGCACCGCAACCACAACGGCTACCTGCTGCGCTGGGACGGCGAGGGCATCCTGTTCGACCCCGGCGAGGGCACCCAGCGGCAGATGCTGCGCGCCGGGGTCGCCGCGCACGACATCAACCGGATCTGCGTCACCCACTTCCACGGCGACCACTCCCTGGGCCTGGCCGGAGTGATCCAGCGGATCAATCTCGACCAGGTGCCGCACGAGGTCACCGCGCACTACCCGCGCTCGGGCAGGCGCTTCTTCGACCGACTGCGGTACGCCACCGCCTACCGCGAGACCGTCCGGCTCACGGAGACCCCGGTCGACGCCGACGGGGTCCTCGCGACGACGCCGGCGTACACCCTCGAGGCCCGCCGGCTCTCCCACCCCGTGGAGTCCTACGGCTACCGGCTCGTCGAGCCCGACGGGCGCCGTATGCTGCCCGACCGGCTCGCCGCGCACGGGATCAAGGGCCCGGACGTGGGCCGCATCCAGCGGGAGGGGTCCCTGAACGGGGTCCCGCTGGAGGCGGTGAGCGAGGTGCGGCGCGGTCAGCGGTTCGCGTTCGTCATGGACACCCGGCCGTGCGACGGGGTGCACGCGCTCGCCGAGGGCTGCGACCTGCTCGTCATCGAGTCGACCTTCCTCGACGAGGACGAGCAACTGGCCCTTGAGCACGGTCACCTGACTGTGGGTCAGGCGGCTCGTGCGGCCCGGGTCGCCGGCGTACGGCACCTCGTGCTCACCCACTTCAGCCAGCGCTACAGCGACGCGGAGGAGTTCGAGCGGCAGGCGCGGGCGGCCGGTTTCGACGGGGAGCTGACCGTGGCCCGGGACCTGCTGCGGGTACCGGTTCCGAAACGCCGCTGACCAGGCCGTACGATGCCTTGATGCCCCTGCCGAAAGCCGAACTGCACCTGCACATCGAAGGCACCCTGGAGCCCGAGCTGGCCTTCGCGCTCGCCGAGCGCAACGGTGTCGAGCTGCCGTACACGGACACCGACGAGATCCGCGAGGCCTACCGGTTCGAGGACCTGCAGTCCTTCCTGAACCTGTACTACGAGCTCATGGCCGTCCTGCGCACCGAGCGGGACTTCGAGGACCTCGCGAACGCCTACCTCGCCCGCGCCGCCGCGCAGGGCGTGCGGCACGCGGAGATCTTCTTCGACCCGCAGGCCCACATCGCGCGCGGGGTCGGCATGGGCACGGTCGTCGAGGGGCTGTGGCGGGCGCTGGGCCGCAGCGAGGAGAACCACGGCGTCTCCACCAGGCTGATCATGTGCTTCCTGCGCGACGAGTCCGCCGAGTCGGCCCTGGAGACCCTGCGGGCCGCCGAGCCGTACCTGGACCGGATCGTGGGCGTCGGCCTGGACTCGGCCGAGGTCGGGCATCCGCCGGTGAAGTTCCGCGAGGTGTACGAGACCGCCGCCGCCCTCGGCCTGCGGCGCGTGGCGCACGCCGGTGAGGAGGGCCCGCCGGAGTACATCAGTCAGGCCCTGGACGTGCTCGGCGTCGAGCGCGTCGACCACGGACTGCGCTGCCTGGAGGACCCGTCCCTGGTCGACCGTCTGGTCCGCGACCGCGTCCCGCTGACCCTGTGCCCCCTGTCCAACGTCCGGCTCCGCGCGGTCGGCACCCTCGCCGACCACCCGCTGCCCGCCATGCTGGACGCCGGACTGCTCTGCACGGTCAACTCCGACGACCCGGCCTACTTCGGCGGCTACGTCGGCGACAACTTCGACGCCGTACGCGACACCCTGGGACTCACCGAGGACCGCCTGCGCGAGCTGGCCCGCAACTCCTTCCTCGCATCCTTCCTGGAGCACGACGAGGAGCGGCGCCGACGGTACCTGGCCGAGGTGGAGGCGTACGAGTTCCCGTAGGCCCCGCCCCGTTGTCCGAGGGCATCCGTGTACTCAAACTCCGTTCGCATACGCGGATGGCCGCGGGGGGAGACGAGCGAGGGTGACCGCCGGACCCGACCTCACCGCCACCGGGATACGGCTGACCCCGATCCTGGTGGCCGGCCCGCCTGCCCGCCGAGAAGCCGGCCGGCCGTCAGGTCTCCGATCCCAACGGCCGCCTGCGCGACCGCGACGACGCGGCCGCGATGCGCGTCGCCGAGCCGGGCCGGGGCACCCCGGCGACCCCGCGCTGGCAGGCCGGGAGGGCCTGCGCGTCCCGCGGCGTGCGGTGCCGACGCGTTGTCGGTGCTCTGGTGCACACTGGCCAGACCCGCACCATGTCAGGGAGCGCACCGTGACCCCGTCCAGCACGTCCACCGGAGAGGAACCGGAGTACCCGGAAGACCGGGAGTACATCGTCGGAGCACCGCACGCCCACCTCCACCCCCAGGTCGACCCGCTGGCCCGGCTGCGCACGGCGGACGACCCGCCCTGGGACGTCTACCTCACGGGCACCGTCTTCCTCGACATCATCTTCACCGGGCTCGACTCCGCCCCGGTGCGCGGTACCGAGTCCTGGGCGCGCGGGATGGGGTCGAGCCCCGGCGGCGTGGCCAACATGGCGACCGCGCTGGCCCGCCTGGGCCTGCGGACGTCCCTGGCGGCGGCGTTCGGCGACGACCACTACGGCGACTACTGCTGGGACGCCCTCGAACAGGGCGAGGGCATCGACCTGTCCCCGTCCCGCACCGTGCCCGGCTGGCACTCGCCGGTCACCGTCTCCATGGCGTACGAGGGCGAGCGCACGATGGTCTCGCACGGCCACGAGCCGCCCCCGGAGGCCGTGTTCCTCCAGGAGGGTGCCCCGGACTGCCGGCCCCGCGCGCGTGCCGCCGTGGCCTCTCTGACACCCGGCCGGCCCGCGCCCTGGATCGCCCAGGCAGCGAGCGAGGGAACCCGCGTCTTCGGCGACGTCGGCTGGGACGAGACCGGCGCCTGGAATCTGGCGGGCCTGGCCGACCTGGAGCACTGCGAGGCGTTCCTGCCCAACGCCGAGGAGGCGATGCGCTACACGGGCACCGACTGCCCGCGCACCGCCGCGCACACGCTCACCGAGTTCGTGCCGGTCGCGGTGGTCACCCTCGGCGCGGAGGGCGCCTACGCGGTCGACCGGCGCACGGGGGAGACCGCCGAGGTGCCCGCCATCGCGGTGGAGGCGCTGGACCCGACCGGCGCGGGCGACGTGTTCGTGGCCGGCTTCGTCACCGGCACCCTGGCCGGCTGGCCCCTGGCCGACCGCCTCGCCTTCGCCGGCCTCACCGCCGCCCTGTCCGTGCAGGAGTTCGGCGGCTCGCTGTCGGCCCCCGGCTGGTCCGAGGTCGCCGCCTGGTGGCGCCGGGTGCAGTCGGTCGACGGCCAGGATCCGGCGGCGCTGCGGCGGTACGCCTTCCTGGAGGACATGGTGCCGGAGGCGAGCGTCGAGCCGTGGCCGCGGCGCAGGGCCGTACCGACGATCGGGTTCCGCAGGCCGGCGTGACGGGTGTTGACCGACGGACGTTGACAGGTGACTGCTGACGCTCAATCATCGGCACGATCGAGCACGATGGGACAAGCAGCCTCCTGACTCCCTCCGTCGAAGGACATGCGTCGTGCGCAGACCGACCCGCAGACCCGGAGTGCTCCTCGCCGTCCTCGGCCTCAGCCTGGCCCTTCCCATGGCGTTGACCACGCCGGACCCGGCGCAGGCACGGACACGGACCGAGGCGCCCCCTGCCCCTCGAGCCCCCCGGCTCACCCCCTCCGCGGACGCGCTCACCCTGACCGTACCGCCGAGCGGCACCGCTCCCGGCTACACACTCCGAGTGACGGTCGGTCAACTTTCCTTGACGACGAGGCGTTCGGGCAGCACGGTCCTGGCCACCGCCGGCGGGAACACCGGCGCGCTGCGCTTCCACGCTTCCGGCACCTGGCAGTACGCCACCCGCGTCACCGACTGGACCTGGAAGAGCGGCGCCCTGACCCTCACCGCCGCCACGACGCTGACCGGCGCGACGGTGCGGGCCCGCGTCACCCCGTCCGCCGACCGCTACCAGCTCGACTGGCAGGTCGGGGGAGTGGCCCCCGAACGCCTCGGGCTGGCCTACGACTTGAAGTCCGCCGGCCACTGGTACGGCCACGGCGAGGCACAGACCCCGAACGGCGGCCCCGCCACCGACCAGCCCTGGCCGCTGTCCAGCGGCCAAGTCGTCCACCCGACTTTCGGCCCGGCCTCGTACTACATGGTCGACCCGTTCTGGTACACGTCCTCGGCGACCGGCCTGCGCGTGGACACCGGACACGTGATGAACGTGGCGATCAACCAGGGCGAGGACGGCCTGGGCCGCTTCGACATCGAGTCCGCGGACCCGTACCGGGCGACGGTCTTCGTGGAGTCCACGCCCCTGGAGGTCTACCGCGACTACGTCGGCATCGTGGGCAGACCGGCGAAGACCGACGCGACGTACCGCCAGTACGCGGAGCCGGTGTGGAACTCCTGGGCGCAGTTCTACACCCACGTCGACCAGGCCGGGCTCCTGGACTACGCCCAGGACCTCCACGGCCACGGCCTCACCGGCCACACGCTCCAGCTCGACGACAAGTGGGAGTCCGACTACGGGAACCTGACCTTCGACCCGAAGGCCTACCCCGACCCCAGGGCGCTGTCACGCCGGATCCACGACCTGGGCTTCGACTTCGGCCTCTGGGTGACGCTGTGGATCAACCTGGACTCCGACCAGTACGAGTACGCCGCCGACCACGGCTACCTGCTGGCGGACGCCGCCGACCCCAGGAGGCCCTGCCGGGTCACGTGGTGGAACGGCACCGCCGGCATCGTCGACCTCGCCGACCCGGACGCGGCGGCCTGGTACAAGTCCCGGCTCAAGACCCTGATGACCACGTACGGCATCGACGGCCTGAAGTTCGACACCCGCTTCTTCGACGAGCGGTGCGCCCCGCGCGCGGGCTACGCCCCCGCCGACTACCAGCGCCTGGGCGCCCAGCTCGCCGACGGGTTCGACCTCCAGGGCGTAGGCATCCGCGTCCACTGGGACACCACCGCGCACCGGGCCGGATTCGTCACCCGCCAACTGGACAAGGGCACCGGCTGGAACTCCCTGCGCGCCTCCGTCACCCAGAACCTCGCCATCTCCACGATCGGCTACCCCTTCGTCACCACCGACATGATCGGCGGCTCCAGCGCCCAGCCCGCCCCCACGAAGGAGGTCCTGGTCCGCTGGGCCCAGTCCGCGTCCCTGATGCCGCTCATGTACGCCTCCACCTCCCCCGTGGACACCATCGACGTCACGACCGGCAAGAAGGTGGTCTACGACCAGCAGACGACCGCCCTCTACCGTCAGGCCATCGCCCGCCACGCCCGTCTGGCCCCGTACATCTGGGACCAGGTCCAGCACACCCTGAAAACCGGCGACCCGATCATGCGCCCCCTGTTCTTCGACTTCCCGCACGACGGACAGGCGTACACGATCACCGACGAGTGGATGCTGGGCCCCGCGATCCTGGCGGCCCCGCAACTGACGAACACCCCCACCCGCCCCGTCCACCTCCCCCCGGGCACCTGGTACGACGTGACCCGCGCCCAGACCCTCCAGGGCCCCCGGACGATCCAGTCCTACGCCACCCCCCTGGGCGTTACCCCGGTCTTCGTCGACCTCGGAGCGAGGGGGTCGGACAAGGCCCTGAGGGCCCTGCGCTGAGGGAGCCGTCCGAAGGGGTACCGGGGCGTGTCAGGGCGTGAGCGCCGCCGGAGTCGCGGCCCCGTCCAGCGGGGACCACCGCTGGCTCTCCACCAGGTCGCGGTAGTGCGCGTTGGTGGCGATGAGCTCCGCGTGGGTGCCGGTCGCGACCACCGTGCCCTCCTTGAGGACCACCACGTGGTCGGCGTGCATCACCGTGGACATCCGGTGGGCGACCACCAGCACCGACCGGTCGCGGGCGAGGGTGTCGACGACGTCCCGCAGGCGCAGTTCGTTGAGGGCGTCCAGCTGTGAGGTGGGCTCGTCCAGGAGGAGGATGTCCGCCGGGCTGAGCAGGGCCCGGGCGAGCGCGATGCGCTGTCGCTGACCGCCCGAGAGGTCGACCTCGCGGCCCAGTACGGTGTCCAGGCCGTCGGGCAGGGACCGTACGGTCTCGGCGAGGCCCACGGAATCGAGGGTGTCCATCAGCCACTCGTCCTCGCCCCTGCGGCTCCCTTCGGGGCCGGCTTCGCTGCCGAGCAGCAGGTTCTCCCGGATCGTGCCCTCCAGGAGCGTGAAGGCCTGGTCGACGTAGCCGAGGCGGGAGCGGAGTTGCTGCAGCGGCCACTGCGAGACGTCACGGCCCAGCACGCTCAGGGTGCCGTCCGAGCTGTCCATGAACCGCTCGATCAGGGTGAAGAGGGTGGACTTGCCCGCTCCCGAGTGGCCGACGACGGCGGTCAGGCCGCGGCGCGGTACGCGGAACGTCACGTCCCGCAGGACGGGTTGCCCGTCGTAGGCGAAGGAGACCCGTTCGAAGCGGACGGCGTCGGCGCCCGCGGAGGCTGCCGGTACGGCGGCGTCGGGCACCGAAGTCACCTCGTCGACCGGCTCGGTCGGGACCGCGAGCAGCTCCTCGAAGCGGCTCTTGGCGGCGAGGCCGGTCTGAAGGCGTCCGAACCCCATCACCATGACCGTGACGGGACTGACCAGCTGGAGCAGGAACAGCAGGAAGGCGATGAAGTCGGGCAGGGCGAGAGCGCCGTCGGTGATGCGGGCGCTGCCGACGATCACGATGGCGGCGAGGGCCACCTCCTGGCCCAGGGACATCACGGGCAGGACCACCGACTGGAGCTTGGACGCGTTGAGCATCTCCTTGGTGATCGCGCCCGCGTCCTCGGTGAGCGAGTCGGCGGTACGGCGTTCGGCCCGGTACGCCTTGACGGTCAGCAGTGAGGCGAGCGAGGTGGTGAAGCGCTGGGCGAGCGAACCGGTGGCGATCTGGATGGACTCGTAGCCCTTGCGGACCCGGCGCAGGACGTACCAGATGGCGCAGCCCGCGAGGGCGAACGCCGTGAACGTCAGCAGGACGAGCACCCAGTCGAGCAGGGCCATCAGCACGATCGTGGCGAGCGCCGTGACGACGGCGACCGGCACCTGGACGACGCCCACGTCGATGACGGAGCGCAGCAGCATCGCGTCGGACGTGATGCGGGCGACGAGGTCGCCGGCGCCGGCCGCCCGGACGGACTGCAGGGGCATGCGCAGCGTGTGCTCCATGACGCGGGAGCGGAGCCTGAGGACGAACCGTTCGCCGACGCGCGCCAGCAGGTAGCCGGAGATGGAGGAGGCCAGTGCGCCGCCGAGGGCCAGCGGCACCATCCAGGCCAGGGTCCCGACGATGCTGCCGCGCTTCGCCAGGGTTTCGATGAGATCGCGGACCAGCAGCGGAATGGCCAGGGTGGACGCCGTCGCGATCAGACTCAGCACGAGTGCGAGAAGGACCTGGGCGAGGTTGTCGCGCAGCAGGTCGCTGAAGACGCGCACCTGTCGTGGCGCGCGCGAGGAGGATGTGGGTCCGGTCCCCACCATGGCGTGTCCCTTCCGATGAGGTCGAGAGAGGGTGCCGCCCGGTCGGCACTCCGGCCACGGGGGCCGGGGCACCGACCGGGCAGCGGGTTCAGCAGCCGGTGGAGACGGTGTAACCGGCGCTGAAGCTGGCGGCACCACCGATCGAGGCCAGAACGCTCTCGACGGAGACGATCGTGACCGTGGTGGTGGGCGTGATCGCCGGGGCCTCGGCCGCGGCGTCGGCAACCATCTCGGCCGAGTCCGTGTAGGCGGTGTAGCCGGCGATGAGCTGGTCAGCGGTGTTCATTGTTCCTCCAGAACGGAAACTGGTCTGACGGAGAATTTCTCTCACGGGACCCGGCCGGGGGCCACCCCCTTTGTTTGCGGCATTCGATGCGCTGGCTGGGAAAACGCGGCGAAAAGATTCTTTATTGGCTCACCGGCGCCGCGTTGATGCTTTGGTTCCGGTTCACTGGCGGAGTTCACGGAACGGTATTCCGAAAGGTGGGAACGGAAAAGCCGGTGGTGCCGCGCCGGAACGCGGCACCACCGGCTCGTCGGGGCGCAGCTCAGGGCCTCACGCCCAGGAGATCCGCTCCTCCCACGCGCCCGGCGCGCCCACGGCGACCCCCGTGAACGCGTCGGCCCGGTAGTGCTGTTCGAGGGCCTCGGAGACCTGTGCGGCCGTCACGGCCCCGAGCTGCTCGGGGAAGTCGCGCAGCCAGCCGGGGCCCATCCCGTACCCGAGCACGCCGACGAGGGTGGAGGCCAGGCCGGACTGCGAGGTCTGCCCGATGTACGTGATGCCCGTGATGTATTTGCGAGCTGCGTCGATCTCCCGTGCCGAGGGGGGCCGGGAACGAAGCTGCTCCAGCTGTTCCCTTATCTCCCGGAGGGTGTCCGGGGCGGTGTCGACTGCTGTGGCGCAGTTGATGAGAATGGTGGGGTGGGCCAAAACATCGTCAATGGTTGATTCGATCTGGTAGACGAGTCCGCTTTTCTCGCGGAGTTGTCGCATGAGGCGCGAGGAGAAGAACCCGCCGAAAAGACAGTTGCCGACGCTGAGTGCGGGAAACGAGGGGTCCGTCCGCGGTGGCGCCGGGGCGGCCAGTGCCAGTTGCGCCTGCGCCGCCCCTTTGTGGTGCAAGACGGCGACCCCGCCGCCCGACCAGGCCGGCCGGGGTACGTCGGGCGGGGGTCCGGTGTCCGGCCAGGAGGCGAAGGCCGCCGCCCCGTCGGCGGCGGCCTGCTGGGGGTCGATGGCGCCGACCACCACCAGGAACGCGCCGCGAGGAACCACCGCGGCCGTGTGCAAGGCCGTCACCTGTTCCGCCGTGACGGCGCTCAGGGTGTCCGGACCGGGCCGCCAGGTGTGGGCGGCGTCGGGGAAGCAGCGCGCCCGCAGTGCTTCCTGGGCGGCCACGGCGGGCGCGGTCAGGGCGCCGTGCGCTCGTTCGGCCAGCCGCCGGGCGACGGCCTCGCACGTCGGGTGTGTGTAGTGCGGACGTTCGAGGAACTCGGCGATCAGGTCGAGGGTCCAGCGCAGTGCGTGGGCCGGCACGGAGGCGCTCAGGGCCAGGCCGCTTCCGGTCCAGGCGGCGGAGAGGACGGAGCCCTCCCGGCCGAGCGCCTCCTCGATCTCGGCGGCGGTGCGCAGGGTGGTGTTCCCGGTCAGCAGCGCGGCCAGGACCGAGGCCGTGGCGGGGTCGGCGCTGTGTACGGGCAGCGGCAGGAACAGCCGTATCTCCACCATGGGTGTGGAGTCCGCGCGCACGATGACGACCCGCAGTCCGTTGGGCAGCAGCAGGTCCGTGTGCGGGGGCAGTTCGTACGACTGGTGCGGGTCGAGCGAGGGCAGCGCGCCGACGGCCGGTGCCTGCGCGGCGGTTGTCATACGAGGGCCTCCTCGTGGGTGCGCAGTCGGAGGACCGCCCGGGGCACGGAGAGGAGCCGCGCGGCGGCCGCGCTCACGTCGTCGGCGCCTACCTCACCGATCAGGGCCGGCAGGGCGTCGATCAGGGCAGCCCGGCCGTGGAGCAGTTCGAAGGCGCCGGCGTGGCGGGTCCGTACCAGGAGGTTGTCGTAACCCCGGGCGGTCGAGGTGCGGAGCCTGGCCAGGGTGTGGGCCAGTTGCACGGGATCGGGTTCGTGGTCGGCGAGTGCGCGCAGTACAGCGTCGGTCTCGGCGAGCAGGTCCTCGGGTGCCGCGTCCTGCCGGTGGGTGATGACCAGTTGGAAGGTGTCCGGGTCGCGTGCCTGGAGCGGGCCGAAGAAGCCGCAGCCGGATCGCACGGCGGTGGCGAGCCGGGTGCCGGTCACCAGTCGGTGGGTCAGCAGCGACCGGTCGGTTCCGGTCAGCAGCGCCGACAGCACCATGTGCGCGAGGTACGCGGGCAGTTCCCGGCCCGGGTCGGGCATCCGGTGGCCGAGGGCGAGAGCGGGCAACGCGGCGTGCCCGTCCTGGTGCGTACCGGAGCGCTCGCTGTCCGGCGCCGGCTCGCCGAGTTCGGGCAGGGGTGCGGTGGGGCGGCCGGGGATCCGGCCGAAGTACCGCTGCACCAGGTCCGCCGTTCGGTCCGCGTCGAAACCGCCGCAGACCGTGAGGACGGCGTTGGAGGGGGCGTAGTACGCCTCGTGGAAGGCGGCGCACTCCTGGGTCGTGGCCCGTTCCAGGTCCCGCAGGTCGCCGTAGCCGTTGTGGCCGTTGGCGAACGACTCGTACAGGACGCCGGGCAGGACGGTCCAGGGGAATCCGCCGTAGGGGCGGTGGGTGACGTTGGTGAGGATCTCCTCCCTGACCACCCGCAGCTGGGTGTTCAGGTTGTCCTCGGTCAGGCGCAGTCCGGCCATCCGGTCGGACTCCAGGAAGAGCAGACGTTCCAGTGCCGCCGCGGGCGAGACCTGATAGAAGTCCGTGTAGTCCTGGTGCGTCGATCCGCCGGCCGTGCCGCCGGACGCCTGGACGTGGGAGAAGTGCTCGCCCTGCGCGACATGGGCGCTGCCCTGGAACATCAGGTGCTCGAAGAGGTGGGCGAAGCCGCTGCGGCCCACGGGCTCGCCGCGGAATCCGATCCCGTAGTGGACGGCCACCCCGATGACCGGGGCGACGGCGCGTGCGTCGAGCACCACCCTGAGGCCGTTGTCCAGTGTCAGGTGCCGCATGGGGCGGGGCCCTCCTGTCGGTTTTCGCGGTCGTGAGGCCGTGGTCCCCGCCGGGCCCGCCCCACGTGCCGCCGGTCCGGCGCCCGCGGAGTTCGGGGCACCGGACCGGCCGGGTCACGGTCGTGCGTGGTGATGGGGTCAGCAGCCCTTGCCGACGGTGACACCGACGCTCATGCTGATGCCCGCGCTGCACGCGTAGGACGACTCGGTGATGGACACGGCAATGGAGAGGCTGACCGGGCTGATCTCCGGCGCGCCGCCGTCCTGGACCGCGGCGATCTCGTCGGCGGAGGTGTACATCGCGTAGCCGGCCATCAGGTTGTCCGTGGTGTTCACAGTGGCTCCTCTTGAGAACTGCATTCGGCGGACGGTTTCCGCCTTCGAGATAATTTCTACACGGACTTCCGAGGGTAATCCAGCGGTGAAAAGTAAATGGCTCACTGATCGGCCGCCGAAACTTTATCCTTTTCCTGCGGGCGGTGGTCAACGGCCTTCCAGCCTGCACTTTCGGGGAGGCCGGCGGAGGGGAATCAAATATTGCGAGAAGGGGGCGGGGCCGCTTGGCCCCGCCCCCTCACGCTGCGGAAAGATCCGTCGGCAGGCGCCGCCCTAGGCGGGCAGCTCCTCCACGTAACGCTTCGCCATGGCGAGCGAGACATAAGGGTATTCCTCGCGGACCACCTTGATGGCGGCCACGTTGCCCCGTTCCCTGCGGACTCCCTGGATGCGCTCCTGGTCGACCTGGCTGCGGAATCCCTCGAAGGATCCGTACCGGTCCCAGAAAGCCTGTTTCCGCTTCTTTGTGGTGCGGTCGCCGGCGACACCAATCACCGTCGAGACGCCGACCGCGATGGCACTCGATATTCCCTCGATCATGTTCCTCCCTAACTGTTGTGCGCACCGTGCCGCGCGTATTTCAGTTTACCCGTTCGTAGACCGATACATGCCGCGGACTGATTGCGGTGTACGGCTGCTGGTGCCATCCGCCCCAGCGTTCGACGAATTTCAGCCCCGCCATTTCGGCCAGCAGATCGATCTCGAGCGGGAACGCGTACCGCAGCACATGCTGGGTGGTCTCGGGCGGCCCGCCGTCCACGATGGTGTGGGTGGCGACCATGAGCTGCTGCGAGCGGTCGACCATCATGGTGTCCAGCATGACCGCGGTCTCGTTGAGGTAGCGCATCGAGAAGTCGGGCTTGGTCATCACGTGGTAGGGCGACGGGTCGAACGCCTCCAGGACGAACCGGCCGCCCTCCGCCAGCTGGTCGCGTACGTTGCGCAGGCAGTTGAGCTGCGCCTCGCGGGAGACGGCCACGAAGAAGGTGTTGAGGACGAGGGTGACCAGGTCGAAGTCCCCGCCCATGTCGAGGTCGGGCTGGGTGAAGTCCCCCAGCACGGCGGTGACGACGCCCTCGGTGTCGCGTTCGGCCAGTTTCGCGAGCATCGCCTCGGAGCCGTCGACACCGTGCAGACGGAAGCCGCGTTCAGCCATCGGGAGCGCGATGCGTCCGGTGCCGATGCCCAGCTCCAGCACCTTGGCCTCGGGCTTCAGCATCCCGGAGAGGTACTCGACGGCGGCGTCGGTGTCGAAGCCGATGGGGTACATCTGCTCGTAGACGCTGGCCATCTTCTCGTTGTAGTGAGCGTTCTGCGCTATCACTGTTCCTCCGGTTCATGGGTCTGACGGTGTCCGGCAGGTGCGTCGGGGGAATCGCCGACGGCCGCCAGGGGGTGGTCGATCAGGTCTGCGAGCAGGTCCAGGTACTGCGTCAGCTGATCCGTCCAGTCGACGAACGCGGCGTAGTCGTGGGTGTGGACCAGCATCCGCAGTACGGCGGCCCGGGCCACCTCGACGCGGTCCACGCCGGCTGCGCCGTAGCCCTCCAGCAGCGCGCCGCTCGCCTCGGCACAGTGCGCGGCGGCCGCGTCGGCCGCGGGGTCCCCGCCCGCGAAGTGCAGCAGCCGGAACTCGGCCAGTTCTCCCAGCGCCCACCCCAGGTCGTAGGCGGCGGGGCCGCGGGCCAGCTCCTCCCCGGCCATGATCAGACATCCGGTTCCGGCCGGGCTGGGCACCACCGAGCCGAGGGCCGCACCGCCGAGCAGGAACACGCTCTGTCCGTCGGGCGAGTTGAGCGTGGCGCACCACTGGGCGGCCCGCTCCAGCCGGTCCCGGCCGAGCCGCGCGCGTGCCTCCTGGCGGAGCCGTCCGGCCCGTCCCGGGCCAGGGCGGCCCGCCAGCCAGCCCGCCAGTCGGAGGGTGCCGTGCGGGGCGCCCTGCGCGGTCGACGCGGGCACCCGCTCGTGCACCGTGCGCAGTGTCCGTCCGGCCTGGCGCAGCAGCCGGGGCAGCGCAGCCCACTGGTGGGGCGCCGCCTGGTGGTTGCCGAGCACATGGCCCAGGGAGTAGGCGGAGCCGACCCGGTAGCGGCGCTCGGTGACCCCGGCCGCCGCGTCCTCCCCCGGGCCCACCACCGCGTCGTCGCCCAGTACGACCCCGGCGCCGTCCGCCGGCAGTACCGCCAGTGCGCGGCGGGCCGACGGCGGTATCGGGGTGAAGCCGCTGGTACGAGCGGCGCCCGGGGCACGGCACCAGAGGTAGTCGGGCCCGTCCCGCAGGATCCGGGTGGTCAGGTAGCCGGTGCCGAACGCGGCGACCGTCTCGAGCCGCGTCGGCGCGGTCATGGCCGTGCCCCCTGGGCCGCCGGACTCGTCCGGGCGCGCAGCGCCTCGGCCGCGGCCATGACGGCGGGCATCGGCGCGTTGAGCGCCGCGTCCCAGCGGCCGGTGGTGGAACTCAGCCCCGGAATCGGCGGTACGACGGTGACGTGGGGCAGTTCCTCAAGCGCCGCCCTGGCCCGTATGTAGGCCGCCGAGCGCAGCCCGCCGGGCGGGAGCGAGGGCGCGATCGCCACCGGTGCCGTGGTGCACTGGAGGGCGAGCAGGACGGGGCTGTCGGCCAGTCCGTTGGCCAGCCGGGAGCAGAACCCCAGGGTGGCAGGAGCGACGAGGAACGTGTCGGCCCACTCGGTGAGTTCCACGTGACGTGCGTGCACGGCCGGCTCCCGCGGCCACTCGTCGACCATTACGTCCTGACCGCTGATCGACGCCAACGCCTGCCGGGTGACGAACCGTTCGGCGGAGCGGGTCAAGGCCACCCGCAGAAGCACCTCGGGGTAGACCGAGCGCAGCCAGTTCACCCAGAACGGGGTGTGAGCGGCACTCAGGGCGCCGGTCACGGCGTAGAGGACCCGGCGGCCGGTGAAGACCGGCACATCGTTGGGGTCGGGGGCCGTGGCGTCAGTCATCCGCCCTGACCGCCTCCAGGATCTCCCGCAGGTCCCTCGCGGCGGCCTGGGGCCCCTCCGTGAGGTAGAGACCGCAGACGTTGATGACGACCTCGTCGACACCGGCCTCGCGGTGTGCGCGGACCACCTTCGCGATGTCCTCGGCGGTGCCCGTGGCGAAGACCTGCTCCCTGATCAGTTCCTCGGCGCCCCTGAGCGGGTCTCGGGGGTCCACGGACAGTCCGGCGCGGTTGAGCATGTCCGTGTAGTGCTCGGACCCGAGGTGCGGGCCGGCCGCCGCGAAGACCAGCCTCCGCAGGTTGCGGCCCGGCCTGGCCAGGGCGGCGTGCACGATGGACGCCACCCGCGGGGTGCCGGCCCGCCCGACGTTCTGGGCGCCCTGGGCGATGGCGGGTGCCAGCTGCTCGTCGATGTACCAGTGCGGGGTGAGCCAGGTGATGGCGACGTCGGCGATCTCGCCGACCGTCCTGGCCATCCCGGGACGCAGCACTCCGAGGCCGACCTCGACCGCCGGGGCGGGGACGTGCAGCATGGCGGAGATCGAGGTGAAGTACTCGCCCTCGTGGACGACCTGCTCGCTGTCCAGCAGCCGCCGCACGACGCTCACATACTCCGTCATGGCCCGCAGCGGCTTGGCGTAGGGCTCTCCGAGGAACTGCTTCTGGAAGCTGGTGGCCCCGGGACCGAAGCCCGCGACGTAGGGGGCCCCCGACAGCGCACTGATCGACCTGGCCTCGACGGCCGCCTGATAGGGGTGGCGGAGGATGGTGAGGGCCACGCTGGTGCCGAGCGGCACCCCCGGCACGCGGGCGGCGAACGCCGCGAGCGCCAGGTGCGTCTCCACCCGCAGGGACTGGCCCAGCCACAGCCGGCGTACCCCGAGATCGCGGGCGAACGTCCCGAACTCCACCATGGGCTCCAGCGCGTCGGGCTGGATCGGGAAGATCGCGGAAGTGTGCTTCAGCGTTCCGCTCATGACGATGCCTCAGTTCTCTTGGGTCGGTTGCCGGACGCACGACGGGTCATCCGGTGCAGTACGCGAGGGGCGAGGAGGAAGCCCGTCACCGCCCAGGCTCCGTTGATCAGGTACACCTTCGAAAGCTCCCAGCTGCCGCCCGTCTCGGCGCTGAGCGCGGAGTCCGGCAGCACGGCGGCCCGTACGCCCTGTGCGGTCCACTTCAGCGGGAAGGCCTGTACGACGTCCTGGACCGCGGTGGGGAGTTTGGTGATCGGGAAGTAGATGCCGGAGAACACCATCAGGGCCAGCAGCGGGATCATCAGGAACCCCAGCGCCTCCCGGGCGTTGGGCAGGATCGCGCCGAGCACCGCACCGATCGGCACCACCGCCACCAGCCCGAGGGCCGTCACGGACAGCAGGATCAGCCAGTGCCGCGGGTCGGCGGGCGGGGAGGACCCCACCACCAGCACCCCGGCCGCCAGGGTCAGCGCACTGCCGCCCAGTGCGGTCAGGGCCACCACCACGGTCTTGGCCACCAGATAGGCCGGGATCCCGTGGGGCACGGCACGCATCCGCAACAGTGTGCCGTCCTCGCGTTCCACGGCCAGGGTCTGGGTAAGTGTCAGCAGCCCGGCCTGGACGATCATGGTGGTGATGCCGCCGGCCACCATCAGCTCCGCCATCGGCACGGTCGACCCGGGGATGTCCCCGTCCATCAGCGTGCTCAGCACGATGAACAGCAGAGGCGTGCTGATCAGGGTGAACGCCTCCCGCGGGGTGCGCAGCAACTGGTGCAGTTCCAGCAGCCCGCGGCGGGTCCCGATGGCGAGGACGCGGCGCAGCGAGGGCGAGCGGCCGGCGGTCGCGGTGCCGGGCTCGGTGGTCAGTGCTCGGGACATGGTTCAGGCACCCGCTTCCGCGATCATGCGGAGGTAGACGTCCTCCAGCGTGGGCCGGTGCACCTCCAGGTCGGGTACGGGCCCGTCGTGCTTGCGGTGCAATTCCCAGACGTAGCGGGAGGGGTCGCTGGTCTGCTCCTCCCGCCGTACGCCGTCCTCGGTCCACACGACGCGGGCCTGTGCCCGTGCCTCGGCGGCGAGTTCGGCGCCGGTGCCGAAGGCGGCGATCTGGCCGTCGATCAGTACCGCCGTGCGGTCGGAGAGACGTTCCGCCTCGTGCAGGTCGTGGGTGGTGAGCACCATGGTCATGCCGTCTTCCTTCAGCCGTTCGATCAGCTCGTGGAACTCACGCCGTACGACGGGGTCGAAACCGGCGGTCGGCTCGTCGAGGAAGAGCAGACGGGGGTCCCCGATGATGCCGAGGGCCACGTCCAGGCGCCTGCGCTGCCCGCCGGACAGGCGCTGGCACACCTGGTTCGCGTGAGCGGTCAGGCCGAGCGTGTCCAGGGTCTCGGCCACCGAACGCGGCGCCCGGTAGTAGGAGGCCACGTGCTCCAGGAGCTCACCGACCCGCCAGCGGGCGTGGTCGCGCCAGGACTGCAGGACGACGCCCACCTGGCCGCGCCACTCCTCGCCCGCCCGTTGCGGGTCCTGTCCCAGCACCCGGACCTCGCCGTCGGTGCGGGACCGGAACCCCTCCAGGATCTCCACGGTGGTGGTCTTTCCCGCTCCGTTGGGGCCGAGCAGGGCCAGTACCTCGCCGTGCTCGACCGTCAGGTCCACACCGCGCAGTACGTCCTGGTCGCCATACCGCATGGTGAGGCCTCGTACGGCAATCGCCGCTGTGTCCGCTTCAGCCGGACCGCGCATCGCTGTGGCCTTCCTGTGCTCTGTGCTTCTGCAGTCGTCGGGTATAGGTACGGCGCGGAATCCCCAAAATGACGCAGAACCTCGAAACACTGATTCCTAGTTCCGTTCGTACTGCTTCGAGGTGACGGAAGGGACGCGCCGGTACTCCTCGGTTCGCCGCCAGGTCATCAGCTCCACATAGGCCTCGCCGAGGGCCTGCTTCAGCTTGTGCACCTCTTGAAGCAGGGCCGCCTCGCGCTGACTGCCGGTGCAGGCCGCCGACTTGCCGGCCAGGGCGGCGCTGCCGCCCTCGAGGAACTGCCGGCGCCAGTTGGCGATGGACTGCTCCGAGACCTGCGCGGCGCGGGCCGCCTCGGAGACGGTGCGCTCCTTGGACAATACGGCGAGGACCAGACGGGTCTTCTGCTCCGACGGCAGGGCCGGGGGGCGCGGCATTGCTCAGACCCCCTTTCGCGGGTCGGCGTGCGGTCGGCCCGGGCTCCGGGCCGGGTGGGCGGGGTCGACACCCGCCTCGGCGAGCGCGGCGGCCACCGCGGCGGCGACGGATGGATGCGTGGGGGTGAGGCGGTGCGCGGTGAGCCCCGCGGCGACGGCCGCCGACCGGTGCTCACCGAAGCTCATGGCCCGGTGGCCGGGCCGGTTGTCGTCGGGCTCCCAGGCCGCGGCGAAGCCGGGCGCGATCTCGTCGGCGAAGGGCGAGGTCTGCGCCCCCAGTCCCGGAACGTCGTGCACGGCCTCGCGCACGGTGTCGACGGCGTGCAGCGCGTCGGCGCCCAGGTAGACCACGAGGGCGTCACGACGGGGGTAGAGCAGGGGCGACGAGCTGATCTTGGCCCGGTACGGGGCCCGGGCCTCCTCCAGCGCGGTGAGGACCGTGCGCCAGACGCCGGGGGCGTGACCGGCCTCCGTGACATGGGTGTACAGCCGCAGCACCGCGCCCTTGGCGGGCCGGCCCAGGGATCCGTCCGCCAGGAAGAAGCCCGGTGACAGGGCGGGCCGCGCGGCCGGGATGTACACGTTCACGTAGATGTCGCCGTCGGCCGTCGCCGAGCGGGCGGCGATCTCCCGCAGGTCACCGGCGACGGAGAGGGCGGGCGAGGCGACGGCGCCGGGCGCGGCGGCGGCCTCGGGGATGCAGACGCGGATGCCGTCGATCTCGACCACGGGAAGGTTCTCGTGCAGGCCGCACAGCCGCGCCCGGTGGGGCGTCGAGCGGTGCGGGGTCGCCTCGTGCAGCAGCCGCTCGAGTTGCCAGTCCCGCAGGCTGCGCGGCATGGACTCCTCGCGTTCGGGGCGTCCCGCGTGCAGGTGCTCGTAGATCAGCACCGCCAGCCGGTCGCGCAGTTGTGCCGGGGTGTCGGCCGTGATCTCACGATCCGCGATCCGGGCCGACAGACAGTCGGGCGCCAGGTCCACCAGGGTGATGGCGTCGGCCAGGCGCCGGTTGAGTCCGTCCACGGTGATGCGGGTGCCCTCGTCCAGGACGGTCATCGTCTCTCCTCAAGACCCAGTGTCGAAACGAAACGCTCCGGGGTCAGCAGCGCGTTGCGCCCGATGCCCATGGCGGCCCGGGACACGGCGGGAAGTCTGCTGCCGCGCACGGCCGTCGCCATGGCGCGGTCGATCATGTGCCAGCCCGCGTAGGCGGTGGCGCGGACGGCGAGGCCCGGGTCGTCGGCCCGGCGCACGGAGTGGTAGCCGGACCAGAAGGCGGCGATCAGCGGCCGGGCGCGGTCCATCTCGCGTACGCCCCGCGCCAGGATCTCCTCGTGGGTGGGTTCCGTGGGCGACAGGCCCGCCTCGTCGTCGTCCGAGTCACGGCCGGTCAGGCCGGTGACGGCCCGGTACAGCCACTCGCCCGCCATCGCCCCGAGGTCGCGCGCGGGGTCCCCCCAACGGAACTCCTCGCCGTCGGTCAGATACAACTCGTGGTCGGCGAGCAGGAACTGATCGAATCTCAGGTCACAGTGCGAAGGCACCAGGGGCGCCTCCCGTTCGGTACCGCGCAACCGCGCGACGGCGTCGGTGAGCACCCGGTCGCCGTGCAGGATCTGCCAGAGCGTGACCTCGGCGAAGGTGAGCCCCATGAAGCCCCGCATCGGCAGCGCCCGCATCAGCCCGAGACTCGGGAAGGGGAACGGCGAACGGTCCAGGGCGGGTTCCGCGTGCTGCGCGTCGAGCAGGTGCAGCGCGCCGGTGGCCCGGCCGGCCCGATGTGCGAGCGCGCTGTCGAGTTCGTCGTCCGAGGACAGCTCGGCGTAGGTACGCGCGTCGTCGAGCAGCCGATACACCAGGACCCGCGACGACGCGTCGAATCCGATGAGTTCCGGAGTGGCGAGGTCGGGCGAGCCGCTCTGCCGGATCAGGGCGGCGAAGGTGCGTGAGCGCGCGACGCGTCGGTCCGCGTCCTCGCCCCCGCCATCCAGCGAGACCCGTTTGACGAAGACGCCCACGCCAGCGGTGGTGGTGCCCACCCAGTTCTCGTTGCGTCCGAAGAGCGACTCCACGCCGTCCGTGTCCAGCCTGCCGACTCCGAGAGTGTCGAGCACCGAGTTGACCTCGGGTGCCGCCTCGAGATCGACCGGCGCGAACGTACTTCGACCCGCGCGCACATGCCCCCCTTGTAGTCGCGATGGTGTGCCGGGCACTGCCGACGTGAGGATCCTGCCTGCCGTCGGCGTCCGGCCACATCGGCTGAACGGCGGCTTCCACCCCCGCCAAGTAGCGGTAGTCAGAGTCGAGTTGAGGTTTTCGGCACCCGATGCGGGTGAAGCACACCCGTTTTGACGGGTAGTTCCACTTGTACGCGGCGGGCCACCTCAAGTAACCCTCAAGTTTCCGAAGGAAAGTTGACCCTCTTGTGACCTCAACTAGAGGATGTACACCGATCAAATGTGAGCCGTGACTGGCTATACAGGGGGAAAATATTCATGATCGGAGTTCTTGTCGCACATGATGAGAGCCTCGTTAAGGCTGGGCTGAGCGCCGTCTTAGAGGAGGCTCCGGACATAGAAATAAGGGGTACCTCTGACTGTATCGACGTCGCCGAGGCAGCGGCACGGCACCGCCCGGACGTCGTGGTGATGGGCATCCAGCCGTGCATGCGGCTCACCTTCTCTCTCGTGGCCGCGCTGCGGCGGCTGCCGGCTCGGCCGGAGACCACGCTCCTGGCACACGACGTGGAGGGGACGATCGCGCGGGAGGCACTGCTCAACGGCGCCGCGGGTGTGCTGAGCCCGGACGCCGATCCCAGGACGCTCCAGGACACGATCCGCGTGGTCTCCACCGGGAACCGGGTGCTGACCTCGGCCGCCACCCACTCCCTGCTGGACGTGCTGGGCCGCGAGGCCGTCCCGCGTGAGGTGCAGGAGCGGGCCAGCGCTCTCACCCCGCGCGAGACCGAGGTGTGCACCATGCTCGCGGCCGGACTGTCGAACGTCGAGATCGGCCGGTCGCTCCTGCTGAGCCCGGCGACGATCAAGGATCACATCAGCGCCATCTACTCCAAACTCGGCACGACCAACCGGGTGCGGACCGCTGTTCTGGCTCATCGTCTGGGCATGAGCAGGCCGCCGAAAACGCACGTCTCGCCCTGACGGTATGCGGGTGCCTTGCACCGGACCAGCCGGCGGCCCGGCGTAAGGCACCCACTGCGATAGCCGTTTTGCCACTGGTTATCACTTGTCAGTGACGTTTTCTCAGCGGTGATCACTTCCAGATTCTGTTGAGGGCGAGGGCGGCGCGGGCGATGTCGCCGATCCGGCTGGGGCTGAGGGTGACGTGTTGCAGGGTGCGCCGGCGCTGCTTGAGCTCGGCTGCGGCGCGTTCGCCGAGAGCTCGGATGCCTCTGATCAGTCGCAGCCTCGCGCGGGGTTGTTGCCGCCCCGTGACTGGGAGGCAGAGGAAGCCCGGGAGCGTGCAGACGCTCTTGTCCGGCTCTACGTGGCCGCACTGGGCGACAGGCGTCACGTCCGGACCGCGCAGGCGCCCAGGTCGACCCCTGGGAGAACGCGTGAGGAACGCCCAGGACGCGGACGGCAGCGTCACCGCGGACGCTCAACGCCCCACGTTCCAAGCACACGTGAGACACGCGACGACGTGCCCCCTGTGCTCTCGTTGCGCCTACTGCGTTGCGGGTGGCGTCCTGGTCGAGGCGCTGCGCGAGGCGCCCGGAAGGACGACGTGATCACGTGACGATGACCATTGCCGTCCACCGCGTCAACCCGGAAACCGGCGCGCACCCAGGTCCGTGAAAAACACACGGTGAAACCCCTTGAGGTGCCGGAGACGACTTCTGCACTTCCGCCGTGTTCCTGCCCGGGCTGCGTCGGCGACACCGTCCGGCTGTACGCCAAGGTGAGGGAGGCCAACCGGCGCAGTCGGAGGGAACTGTGACCGACTCGACCACGACGGACACGTCAACCATGTCCGCGGAATGCGGGGTCGCGCAGCGCCCGGAACACAGGGGCTTGCACAGCGCGTGCCGCCAAACCGTCGGCATTCCGCTTCCGGGCGGGTCGGGCATCGCGCTTGCGCCTCGCGGCACCTGCCGGTGTCACCCGTACAACAAGAGGACGAAAGCCTGAACTGGGCACCGCACCCGATGACTGCCCCTTCCGGAGCACTGCGAGGCGCGAGGACAGCAGCGCACGGCCCCCGCCACTGTGGGCGAGTGCCTGCAGGGGCGGGTCGCAAGACGGCGCGAGGACCGGTTCCTCGCAACAGCACGACGAAGGGAAAGCGCATGACCGTAGTACCCGAGTTCGCGTTCCGCACATCTACGGCGTGCACCTACAACAACAACGACCCCCGATGTGTGCAGGTGACCACGAACGTTCCCGGCAAGGTGGCGGTCCGCAACTCCGCGACCGGTGAAACGGCCGACTTCACGGCGGACGAGGGGACCGACTTCCTGACCGGTGCCAAGCTGGGCGAATTCGACGTCACGGCGTAGGAGGTGGTCATGAGGCAGTGTCCGCGGTGCGGCGGCAACGCAGAGCCGGACCCGGAGCACCCCAGGGTGTTGCGGTGCCTGTCTGCCGGCACGCCTGGACACTGCCCCGTGAGCATGTCTGTCCCGGTTACCGGCCAGCCCTGAGCGCGGCACTGCGAAAGCTGGACGAGTACCGGGACGGACGCCGCTGGACCCCCGCCCCGGCCTCCTCCGACCGGAGCGGGCACGGCCCTCGACCGACGCGGCAAAGAACGCAGTCGGGGCTCCTGCGTGTGCGCCCAGGGCGCGGGCCCAAGCCACGTGATGCTCGCGTTGCGGGGGCACTGAGCAGAGCCCCGGGGTCGGTCACTCGTGACCCACCGAGTCGGGTGGGTGGGCAAAGAACTCAGAAGCCGAGGCGGCGCAGCTGCTTGGGGTCCCGCTGCCAGTCCTTCGCGACCTTCACATGGAGGTCCAGGAACACCGGCGTCCCCAGCAACGCCTCGATCTGCTTACGGGACTTGATCCCCACCTCCTTCAGCCGCTTGCCCTTGGGCCCGATGACGATGCCCTTCTGACTCGGCCGCTCGATGAAGACGTTCGCGTGGATGTCCAGCAGCGGCTTGTCCGCCGGCCGGTCCTCCCGCGGCAGCATCTCCTCCACCACCACCGCGATCGAGTGCGGCAACTCGTCCCGCACCCCCTCCAGCGCCGCCTCCCGGATCAGCTCGGCCACCATCACCTGCTCCGGCTCGTCCGTCAGGTCGCCCTCGGGATACAGCGCCGGTCCCTCCGGCAGCAGCGGGACCAGCAGATCGGCGAGCAGATCCACCTGCTTGCCGCCCGTCGCCGACACCGGCACGATCTCCGCCCAGGCGATCCCCAGCTCCTCGCCCAGCCGGTCGACCGCGATCAGCTGCTCGGCCAGCGTCTTGGAGTCCACCAGATCCGTCTTCGTGACGATCGCGACCTTGGGCGTCCGCTTGATCCCGGCCAGCTCCTTCGCGATGAACCGGTCACCGGGCCCGATCTTCTGGTCGGCCGGCAGACAGAACCCGATCACGTCGACCTCGGCCCACGTGGTCCGCACCACGTCGTTCAGCCGTTCCCCCAGCAGCGTGCGCGGCTTGTGCAGCCCCGGCGTGTCCACCAGGACCAGCTGGGCGTCCGGCCGGTGCACGATGCCCCGCACGGTGTGCCGCGTCGTCTGCGGCCGGGTCGAGGTGATCGCCACCTTCTGCCCGACCAGAGCGTTCGTGAGGGTGGACTTGCCCGCGTTGGGCCGGCCCACGAAACAGGCGAAGCCGGCCCGGTGGACAGCCTCGGTGGGCTGTGCGGATGACTGGGTACGAACGCTCATGGCGCCCATTGTCCCTGATCCGCAACCCCCCGCTGCACGCGCACTACTCGTCCGTCCCCGCGGGCAGCGTGAGCCGCACCTCCCCGTCCGGCCCCGCCAGCAGCACCGGCGTCCCCGCCCCGCCCAGGTCCCCTACGGCGGCCCGGTCCTCGGGCGCGATCCCCTCCGCCTCGCTGACCACCGCCGCCGCCTCCAGCGAGGTCGCCCCGGACGCCACGGCCATGGCCACCGCCGTCTGCAGGGCGCTGAGCTTCAGCGAGGCCAGGTGCACCGACCCCGCGACGTACGTACGCCCGGTCTCGTCCCGTACGGCCGCGCCCTCCGGCACACCGTTGCGGGCCCGGGCCGAGCGGGCCAGGGTGACGATCTTGCGGTCCTCGGGGTCAAGCGCGTTGTCGGTCATGCCCCGAAGCATACGGAGCCGCACCGCCGGGCCAGGAGTTCAGGCCCGGTCGAGGCGGAGTCGCTCCGCACGCGGCAGTCCCGCCACGACCAGGTCGTAGGAGTCCTCGATGAGCTCGCGGACCAGGCGGTCCGGGAGCCCGGCGCCGACGGTGACCGTGTTCCAGTGGCGTTTGTTCTGGTGATAGCCGGGGACGATCAGGCCCTCGTACTCGGTACGCAGCCGGATCGCGTCCTCCGGGTCGCACTTGAGGTTGACCTTCAGCGGGCGGGTGTCCAGGGCCGACAGCGCGAACAGCCTGCCCTGGACCCTGAAGACCGAGGTCTCCGGGTTGAAGGGGAAGTCCTCGACCACCGCGTTGAGCGACAGGCAGAAGGCGCGCAGCTCCTCGGGACTCACTCCGGCTTCCCCTCCTCGTCCCTGGAGGACTCGGCCGGAGCCACCGGCTCCACCAGCACCGTCACGATCTTGTTCCGGCGACCCGCCGCCGCCTCCGCCGTCAGCCGCAGCTCCCGGTCGTCCGGCAGCCCGACGACCGCCGACGCCCCCGCGATGGGCACCCGGCCCAGCGCCTTGGCGAGCAGCCCGCCGACGGTCTCCACGTCCTCGTCGTCGTACTCCTCCAGCCCGTACAGCTCGCCCAGGTCGGTGATGTCCAGACGCGCGGTGACGCGGTAACGGCCGTCGCCCAGCGCCTCCACCGGCGGCAGCTCACGGTCGTACTCGTCGGTGATCTCGCCGACGATCTCCTCGAGGATGTCCTCGATGGTGACGACACCGGCCGTGCCGCCGTACTCGTCGATCACGACGGCGACGTGGTTGCGCTCCTTCTGCATCTCGCGCAGCAGGTCACCGGCGTTCTTGGTGTCCGGCACGAACACGGCCGGGCGCATCGCCGTCGACACCAGCTCGCTCTCCGCGTCCCGGCTGATGTGCGTCTTGCGGGCCAGGTCCTTCAGGTAGACGATCCCGACGATGTCGTCCTCGTTCTCGCCGGTGACCGGGATGCGGGAGAAGCCGGAGCGCAGGGCCAGGGTGAGGGCCTGGCGGATCGTCTTGTACCGCTCGATCACCACCAGGTCGGTGCGCGGCACCATCACCTCGCGCACCAGCGTGTCGCCGAGCTCGAAGACCGAGTGCACCATACGGCGCTCCTCGGCCTCGATCAGCGACTCCCGCTCCGCCAGGTCGACCATCGCGCGCAGCTCCGCCTCGGAGGCGAACGGGCCGCGCCTGAAGCCCTTGCCCGGGGTGAGCGCGTTGCCGATGAGGATCAGCAGCGAGGGGATCGGGCCCAGCACACGGGCCAGCGGCACCAGGACGTACGCCGCCACGATCGCCGTGTTCAGCGAGTGCTGGCGGCCGATGGTGCGCGGGGAGACCCCGATGGCGACGTAGGAGACGAGCACCATGACCGCGATGGCCACCGCCAGTGCCTGGGCCGTACCCGCGAACGCCTCCAGACACGCGTACGTGACCAGTGACGCCGCCGCCATCTCGCAGGCCACGCGGATCAGCAGCGCCAGGTTCAGGTACCGGGTCGCGTCCGCGGCGACCTGGGCCAGCTTGGTGCTGCCCCGGCGGCCGGACTTCACGGCCTCCTCGGCCCGGAAGCTGGTCACGCGCGGCAGGGCCGCCTCCGCGCAGGCGGCGAGCCAGGCGACGACCACCAGGGCGATCGCGCCGAGAACGATCTGAGGACTCATGGGCGGCTTACGAGACGGTGGGCGCCGGGGACGGACCGCTCAGGCCCCGCTCCGCGCGCCAGCCGTCCACGATCGCGGCCTGCAGACCGAACATCTCGGCCTTCTCGCCCGGCTCCTCGTGGTCGTAGCCGAGCAGGTGCAGCACCCCGTGGACGGTGAGCAGCTGCAGCTCCTCGTCCATGGAGTGCTGCGTCGGGGCCTCGGAGCCCTGCTTCGCGGCGACCTCGGGGCACAGCACGATGTCTCCGAGCAGGCCCTGCGGGGGCTCGTCGTCGTCCTTCGACGGCGGCCTCAGCTCGTCCATCGGAAAGGACATGACATCCGTGGGCCCCGGCAGGTCCATCCACTGGACGTGCAGCTGCTCCATGGCGTCGGCGTCCACGACGATCACCGAGAGCTCGGAGAGCGGGTGGATGCGCATCCGTGTGAGCGCGTAGCGGGCGATGTCGAGGATCGCCTGCTCGTCGACCTCGGTTCCCGACTCGTTGTTGACGTCGATCGACATGGTGGTGCTGGTCTACTTCCCCTTGTGCCCGCGCCCGGCGGCCCTGCTGTGACCGGCGGGCTTGTGCGCGCCGTTCTCGGTGCCGTGCTTGCTGTCGTACTTTTCGTACGCGTCGACGATACGGCCCACCAGCTTGTGCCGTACGACGTCGTGCGACGACAGGCGGGAGAAGTGGACGTCCTCGACCCCCTCCAGGATCTCCTGCACCTGCCGCAGACCGCTCTTCGTGCCGTTCGGCAGGTCCACCTGCGTCACGTCGCCCGTGATCACGATCTTCGAGTCGAACCCGAGCCGGGTGAGGAACATCTTCATCTGCTCGGGGCTGGTGTTCTGGGCCTCGTCCAGAATGATGAAAGCATCATTGAGCGTGCGCCCACGCATATAAGCCAGCGGCGCGACCTCGATCGTCCCCGCCGCCATCAGCCGCGGAATCGAATCCGGGTCGAGCATGTCGTGCAGCGCGTCGTACAGCGGGCGCAGGTACGGGTCGATCTTCTCGTAGAGCGTGCCGGGCAGGAAGCCCAGCCGCTCACCGGCCTCGACCGCCGGGCGGGTCAGGATGATGCGGTTGACCTGCTTGGACTGCAGGGCCTGCACCGCCTTGGCCATGGCCAGGTAGGTCTTGCCGGTGCCGGCGGGGCCGATGCCGAAGACGACCGTGTGCTTGTCGATCGCGTCGACGTACCGCTTCTGGTTGAGCGTCTTGGGGCGGATGGTGCGGCCGCGCGAGGACAGGATGTTCTGCGTCAGGACCTCGGCCGGGGTCTCGTGGCCGTCGCTCTCCCCGTTCTCGCTCGCCTTGAGCATGGCGATCGAGCGCTCCACCGCGTCCTCCGTCAGCGGCTGGCCGGTGCGGAGCACCAGCATCATCTCGTCGAACACTCGTTGGACCAGGGCGACGTCCGCCGGGGCGCCGACCGCGCTGATCTCGTTGCCCCGGACGTGGATGTCGGCCCCCGGGAAGGCCTTCTCGATCACGCGCAGGAGGGAGTCGCCGGAACCCAGCACCGTCACCATGGGGTGCTGGGCGGGGACGGTGAACTGCGCTTTTGCCTGCCCCTGCGCGGGGCTGTTGGCTGCGGGTGTCTGCGTCATGGGCCGGCTCTGAAGGCCTGCTGATTCCTCCTCGTCACGGCCGCGCGACTGACCGCGGCCTCGCGCTTCCCAGGGTACGACGGGCCGACGACAACCCTGTAGGGCTTTTCGGCGTCCTCGGCGGCGGGGTCACCGCCGCACGTCGCCGCGGGGACGAGCCCCGGCCACGTCCCGGCGCCGCTGGTCCCGCAGCACGTCCCGGAACCAGGTGTACGAGGCTTTCGGCGTCCTCGCGAGTGTGTCGTAGTCCACGTGGACCAACCCGAACCGGCGTGCGTAGCCCTCCGCCCACTCGAAGTTGTCCAGCAGCGACCAGACGAAGTAGCCGCGCACGTCCACGCCCGCCTCGATCGCCCGGTGCAGGGCGCGGACGTGGCCGTCCAGGTAGGTGATGCGGTCCTGGTCGTCGAGGCCCTCGTAGGAGCAGCCGTTCTCGGTGATGACGACGGGCGGGAGGCGGTCGCCGTAGCGGTCGCGGAGGCCGGTGAGCAGCTCCGTCAGCCCCTCGGGCACCACGGGCCAGCCGAAGTCCGTCTTCGGGCGGCCCTCGATCTCCCGGACGGAGAAGGGGAGTTCGGCGGGCAGGGTCACGCCGCCGAACTCGATCTCCGTGCCCCGCGGGGCACCCACCCGGGTGGGTGCGTAGTAGTTGACGCCGTAGAAGTCGACCGGCTCGGCGATGACCCTCAGATCGGCCCCGACGTCCGTCCCCCCGTCGGACAGCAGGTCGCCGATGATCCCCGGGTAGCCGCCCAGCAGGACCGGCTCCGCGAACATCCGGTTCAGCAGGACGTCGTAGAGGTCCGCCGCCTCCACGTCCGCCCGTTCCTCCGACGCCGGCCAGGTCGGCCCGTGCGAGTTGGCGATGCCGATGTCCGTGGCCCCGGCCGCGCGCAGCGCCCGTACCGCCAGGCCGTGGGCGAGCAGCTGGTGGTGGGCGGTCGGCAGCGCGTCGAACAGCAGCCGCCTCCCCGGCGCGTGCACGCCCAGGGCGTGACCCAGCAGGGTGTGCTCGGCGGGCTCGTTGAGCGTGATCCACTTTTCTGTGCGGTCGCCCAGGCGTTCGGCGACCACCGACACGTGCTCGGCGAACCGCGCGGCCGTGTCCCGCTCCAGCCAGTCCAGCCCCACCGGCAGGTCCCAGTGGAAGAGGGTCGGCACCGGTCGGACGCCCACCGCGCACAGGTCGTCGACCAGGCGGTCGTAGAAGTCGAGGCCGCCGGGGGAGTTCACCCGCGGCCAGGAGACGGAGAAGCGGTACGCGTCCACGCCGAGGCCGGCCAGCAGCGCCACGTCCTCGCGGTGGCGGTGGTAGTGGTCGCAGGCCACCGCCGCCGTCGAGCCGTCCTTCACCCGTCCCGGCTCGGCCGTGAACGCGTCCCACACGGACGGCTCGCGCTCGTCCGCCGCCCCCTCGATCTGGTGGGCCGAGGTCGACACGCCCCACAGGAAACCGGCCGGGAACTGAGGTATCGGGTTCGTCGCCATGGACCGGATCATCCTTACCGCCGGTAACGGAAGTCAACGCCCAGGCACCGACCGTGAGTTACGCACCTTCCTTGAGCACTCTGGAGATGAGCTCCCGCTGCTCCCCGGTCAGCCGGGGATCGGCCGCGTACACCGTCCGGCCATCCACCGTGATCTCGTAACTGAACCCGTCGGGCACCCCGGCCGGCGGCGCGGACCGGCCGGCGGCCAGCGCCCGCTCGGCCAGGTCCCGCAACTCCTGGGCGTCGGGCCGCGCCGAGGTGTCGACCTCGACGCGGCGCTCGATGCCCGCGAAACCTCCCGTGCGCCTCACTCGAATCCGCATGGGTCCGTGTCTAGTACGGAACTGCAGCGTCCGCACCGTTCCTGAAGAACGAACATGAGTTGCACGTGCTCAGTCACACGCCCCGAACGGTTGTGGGCGTACTGGTCCCCGGCGTACTCGTCCCCGGGGCGGCGACACACATCCTGTGTGTGGTCCGGTCCCGAGGGGCCGGTTCCCTGCGCGACCTGGGCAGGTGGACACGGCCAGAGGCGACGGGGAGGCCCCAGACCATCTCTCTGGTGGCAAGGGGCCCCGCACGCCGACACCGTGCCCGGTGTCCCAGATCACGCTGATCACGCTACTCCGGTCAGCCCACGCCACCGCGAGCCCGCGAGCCGACCATGACACGATCGAGCTAAACGGACCTTGCGTGCACTCCCTGACGAGCGGTTGGCACCCCGACCTGTTCCCACGCCTTCCGCACGGCCTCGAGTTCGTCGCCGACGCCGTAGCGCTCCCGGGCCGCCTTCACGGTGAGGGTGGCGAAGTCCGCGAACAGCGCGTCCTCCTGCAGGTGGCCGCTCGTCAGGACGTCGTACCAGATCTGCCCGGCCCTCTCCCAGGCGTGGCCGCCGAGCGCGGTGGCGACCAGGTAGAAGGCGTGGTTGGGGATGCCGGAGTTGATGTGCACGCCGCCGTTGTCGCTGCCGGTGTGGACGTAGTGGTCCATCGTGGCCGGCTGCGGGTCCTTGCCGAGCAGGTCGTCGTCGTACGCGGTGCCGGGCGCCTTCATGGAGCGCAGCGCGGTGCCGCTGACGCTCGGGGCCAGCAGCCCGGCGCCGATCAGCCAGTCGGCCTCGGCCGCGGTCTGGCCGAGCGCGTACTGCTTGATCAGTGAGCCGAAGACGTCGGAGACCGACTCGTTCAGCGCGCCGGACTGACCGAAGTAGGCCAGGTTGGCGGTGTGCTGGGTGACGCCGTGGGCCAGCTCGTGGCCGATGACGTCGACCGGGATGGTGAAGTCGAGGAAGATCTCCCCGTCGCCGTCCCCGAACACCATCTGCTCGCCGTTCCAGAAGGCGTTGTTGTACTGCTCGTCGTAGTGCACCGTCGCGTCCAGCGGCATGCCGCGGCCGTCGATCGAGTCCCGCCGGTAGACCGTGAGATACAGCTCGAAGGTGGCGCCGAGCCCCGAGTAGGCGCGGTTGACCGTGGCGTCCTTGCCGGGTCCGTTTCCCTCGCCGCGCACCTTCTTCCCGGGCAGGTCGGTGCGGTGCTGGGCGTCGTAGATCGTGCGGTGCGGCTGCCCGTCCCGCCGGCCGGCGGGCGGGGCGACGGCGGGTGCGCCGATGACGGTGGTCAGCCGGCGGCGGGTGCGCTCGAGGGCGTCGCGTTCCAGGGTGCGGCGGGCGGGTCCGGAGAGCGCGGGGTCCTCGTTGCGCGCGAGGCGGTCGAGGACGTGGGGCGGCACGATGGTGCAGAAGACGGGCTCGAAGCCCCCGTTGGTCGTCATGCCCGGAACCATGGCACTGCGTGATGCGACTGTCACCAACTGCAACCATGATTGGTGAATATCGGGGCAAGAGGGCCTTCGGTCGGCGGCGAAATGGTAGGGAGGGGCGTGGAGGGCCGTCGAGTGTGAGGGGGTGGGCGTGACGTCGCACACTTTTTGTCCATTTCGTCCCGTCGGTTTCGCATACTGGAACGGGCCCGCGCATCCGGCGCGGCTCGGCTAGGCTGCGGAGCATCATGCGTTTCGGGCTGCTTCTCCTTAGCTGCCGCGGCGAGGGCCTGTAGTCGAGGCCGACTCCCTCACCGCGGTGTTTGGCGTTGCGCCGTCGGCCGTTTCCCGGCACCCGCGGACCTGCGGACTTTTTCGAGGAGCCCACGCAACCATGGCGAACCGCCAGCAGCCCAGTTCCATGCCGATCCACAAGTACGGCCGCTACGAGCAGGTCGACATCCCCGACCGCACCTGGCCCGACAAGCGGATCACCGTCGCCCCCCGCTGGCTCTCCACCGACCTGCGCGACGGCAACCAGGCCCTGATCGATCCCATGTCGCCCGAGCGCAAGCGCCGGATGTTCGACCAGCTGGTCAAGATGGGCTACAAGGAGATCGAGGTCGGCTTCCCGGCCTCCGGCCAGACCGACTTCGACTTCGTGCGCTCGATCATCGAGGAAGAGGGCGCGATCCCCGAGGATGTCACGATCTCCGTGCTGACCCAGGCCCGCGAGGACCTGATCGAGCGGACCGTGGAGTCCCTCAAGGGCGCCCACCGCGCCACCGTCCACCTGTACAACGCCACCGCCCCGGTCTTCCGCCGGGTCGTCTTCCGCGGCTCCAAGGACGACATCAAGCAGATCGCCGTCGACGGCACCCGCCTGGTGGTGGAGTACGCCGAGAAGCTGCTGGGCGACGAGGCTGATGGCACAGTGTTCGGCTACCAGTACAGCCCCGAGATCTTCACCGACACCGAGCTGGACTTCGCCCTCGAGGTCTGCGAGGCGGTCATGGACGTCTACCAGCCGGGCCCGGGCCGCGAGATCATCCTCAACCTGCCCGCCACGGTGGAGCGTTCGGCGCCGTCCACGCACGCGGACCGCTTCGAGTGGATGCACCGCAACCTGTCCCGGCGGGAGTACGTCTGCCTGTCGGTCCACCCGCACAACGACCGCGGTACGGCCGTGGCGGCGGCGGAGCTGGCGGTCATGGCCGGCGCGGACCGCGTCGAGGGCTGCCTGTTCGGGCAGGGCGAGCGCACCGGCAACGTCGACCTGGTCACCCTGGGCATGAACCTGTTCTCGCAGGGCGTCGACCCGCAGATCGACTTCTCCGACATCGACGAGATCCGCCGTACGTGGGAGTACTGCAACCAGATGGAGGTCCACCCGCGCCACCCGTACGTGGGCGACCTGGTCTACACGTCCTTCTCCGGCTCCCACCAGGACGCCATCAAGAAGGGCTTCGACGCCATGGAGGCCGACGCGAAGGCCAAGGGCGTCACGGTCGACGACATCGAGTGGGCGGTGCCGTACCTGCCCATCGACCCCAAGGACGTCGGCCGGTCCTACGAGGCCGTCATCCGCGTCAACTCGCAGTCCGGCAAGGGCGGTATCGCCTACGTCCTGAAGAACGACCACAAGCTGGACCTGCCGCGCCGGATGCAGATCGAGTTCTCCCGGATCATCCAGGCCAAGACGGACGCCGAGGGCGGCGAGGTCACTCCGAAGGAGATCTGGGAGGTCTTCCAGGACGAGTACCTGCCGAACCCGGACAACCCCTGGGGCCGTATCCAGGTCAAGAAGGGCCAGTCCACCACGGACACCGACGGAGTGGACACCCTCACGGTCGACGCCACGGTCGACGGGAAGGACACCGTCCTGACCGGCTCCGGCAACGGACCGATCTCGGCCTTCTTCGACGCCCTGCACTCCATCGGCGTCGACGTACGCCTGCTGGACTACCAGGAGCACACGATGAGCGAGGGCGCCTCCGCGCAGGCCGCCTCCTACATCGAATGCGCGATCGACGACAAGGTTCTGTGGGGCATCGGCATCGATGCGAACACGACACGTGCGTCCCTGAAGGCGGTCGTCTCGGCCGTCAACCGGGCGGCCCGCTGACCGCTTCGACCGGTGTTCGTCCGGGCCCCGGCCGCCTGTCGAGGCGGCCGGGGCCCGTCGTGCGACCGTCGCATACCGGCCACCCGTTCGTGCAGGTCACGGAAAGGTCTCGTCCAGGATGCTGACTCCGCCTCACCGATGTGGCTAACATCACGCCAGTGCGGCGATGTTGCCGTGCGGTTACGGAGGTGCGACGTGCTGCCAGTACGGGGACGAAACGGCCGTGCCGCCAGGCTTGCCCGGATGCTGGGCACCCGTACCGCGTGGACCCCGGTCGGCGACGGCGAGTTCTTCTGCCCCGGCTGCGGCGGCGACCGCAACTACCAGCGCCTGAGCGGCCGTCGGCGCTTCACCGTCCTCGGCGTGCCGCTGCTGCCGCGCGGCGCGGCCGCACCGGTCGTCGAGTGCGCCGCCTGCGGCGGCCACTTCGGCACGGACGTCCTGGACCACCCGACCACGACGCGCTTCTCGGCGATGCTCCGCGACGCCGTGCACACCGTCGCCCTGGCGGTGCTCTCGGCGGGCGGCACCTGCTCCCGTACGGCCCTGGAGACCGCCGCGGCCGCGGTCCGCGCGGCCGGTCTCGCCGACTGCACCGAGGAGCGGCTGGCCGCCCTGGTCGAGGCGCTGGCCGCGGACACCGGGCGCGTCCACGACGGCCGGCCGTGCGGCGCGGGCCTGGCCATAGAACTGCACGAGGCCCTCGACCCACTGGCCCCGCACCTGGCTCCCGCGGGCCGTGAGTCGATCCTCCTCCAGGCCGCCCGCATCGCCCTGGCCGACGGCCCCTACACCCCCGCCGAACACGACACCCTCACCACCGTCGGCGCGGCCCTGACCATCCACACGGACGAGGTGGCCCGTCTGCTGGCGGCGGCCCGGACGCCGTCCTGATGCGACGGCGGGCCGGCCGCTTCGGGACAGACCGGGGCGCGTCACAGCACGAGGCACATCACCTTGCGGTCCTCATCCGGACCGAAGTAGTCCCGGCGCAGCCCCCCCGTCGCGCGGCTCCGGGCGGAAACCCAGGGAACGGGAGAGCAGGATCGCGGCGTCGCCGGCGGGCTCCACGGTCAGCCGGACCCGCTCGGCCCCGCAATGGCGCAGGCACGTCAGGACGTAGCCGCGCAGCCGGCCGTCGTCGTCCAGAACCAGCAGGTGACCGGAGTACAGATCGAGAGCCGCCGCAGCAGGAACGCCGGATGGGCGACCTCCTGGAAGACATCCTCGTCGAGCCGCTGCAGCTCGGGCAGGTCGGACTCCCGTGCCGTCCGCAGCAGCGGGGGCCGTGGTTCCGTGAAGGTGTCGGCCGGGTGAGGCGCTCCTCGTGGTCCAGGACGCGCCCAAGTGGTTCGGTGATCATGCCACCCCCAGTCGGGACGTGAGACGGCACCGCGGCAGCCGTGGCCGCCGTTCACACGAAGGAGGGAATGGGCCCCGGTGGCTGCTTCTGGCCGGAGTGAGCGTCCAACTCGCCTCTCAGGCAAGGGCGGGTTCAGGCATGACAGGACTGTGCCGGCGTGCGCCTGATGTGTGCCCGGGCACGGAGGACTGGCGTGTTCCTGGCTGTCTCCGCGCGCCCACCGGACTTACCGTGCGAACACCGGAGCCGCTTTTGTCCGCCGACGTCCAGGGGGACTCGTGCGCCGGCACACGGTCTTGTCCGACACTGAATGGAACTTGGCAGGGTGATGATGGATCGAAACGCCGACGCGCCATGGTCGAACTTCGATCCGGAGGTGTACGTCGACCTCAATTACCGCACCCCGCTCGAGGTCGATCTGCTGATCGTAGGGCTCATGCGCGACTATTTCAGCCGCTGCCACGAACAGGGCATGCCGGCCTCGGTCCAGGGAGTCGACGTGGGCGCCGGCGCGAATCTCTATCCGGCCCTTTCCATGCTGCCTTGGTGCGAGAACATCCTCCTTCTGGAATATGCGACTCCGAATGTCGAATACCTGGAGAAACAGGCGTCCGGCGGGGGGTACGACACGGCGTGGGACGCGTTCTGGGACGTACTGAGTCAGGCCCCCGCCTACCGGGACGTCGAGCCGAGGAGCCGGTTCGGCGAAGTCGTCCGGGTTGAACGCGACAACCTGCTGGACCTCGACGGACAGCGACGCTGGGACATCGGGACCATGTTCTTCGTCGCCGAATTCATGTCCGAGTGCCCCGACGAGTTCCGGCGGGGAGTGGGGTGCTTCATGGACGCGCTGAACAAGGGAGCCCCCTTCGCCGCCGCGTTCATGAAGGAAGCGCTCGGATTCCAGGTCGGCGCACACACATACCCCGCCTACCGGGTCAACGCGGACCGGATCCGGGAAAGCCTGGAACCCTTCACCGCGGAGCTGGAGATCCACGACCTGGCCCGCACGGTGCGGCCGGGACACGAGGGAATCCTTCTCGCCCTGGGACGGCGGAATTCGGAGACTGCCGTCCCGTAGCGGAGATTGCCGCCCCGTGGGAACGGGGACCATGTCTGCACACAGGGCAACGAGATCTGTACGAGGGGTGCGGGGATGCAGATCAAGCCACGCCGGCATCTTCTGGACATCTGGCGGGCCACGGCCCGTCATTCGTTCGACGACGGGAAGCTGGTCCGGGGGGACACCGACGGGCTGAGCAGCGTCGCCGACGCCGAACGGCTGCTCTGCCTGCTGTACCCCGCCACCGAGGTCCCCGCCTTCCGCCTCGACCAGCCGGACACCACCGAGCGGGACGTCCTGCGCGCGCTGGAGGGCGTCGGCAGCCGGCTGGAGATCCCGCCCAACCTGGTCACCGCTCTCACCCAGTTCATGCGCACCCACACGGGTCCGGACGACAGCCCCACCTTCGCCGGCGGCCACTACTTCAAGTCCGCCGACCCGACAGGCGAACTCACCCACGAGCAGAGCCAGTTGGGCGTGGTGGACTCCTACTCCATGTCCGTCACGCTCTGCCTCGCCACGCTCGGGTTCCTCAAGGTCTACGAGGGCACCACGACCCGCCCCGAGGTGCGCAGGGCGATCGCCGAACTGAGGGAGGCCACGAAGATCCGGCTGACCGCGGCGATGATCAGCCTGCTGCGCTCCTTCACCGTCAACGTCTTCGACGCCGAGTCCGAACAGGGCCGGCGGCTCATCCAGGTCATCGGGCAGCGCAGACAGTCCGACCGGGCCGTCCTCCAGCAGTTCTCCCGCCGGCTCCGCCCCCTGCGCGCCACGATCATCGAAAGCCTCACACGCGGCATCCAGGTCGACGAGAGCATCCGGGACGAGAGCAGGCTCTTCGAGTGCGGCTGGGCCTGGGGCGTGGTCAAGGACGCGCCGAAGGTCACGGACCTGGACGTCCAGGTCCCCGGCCAGCCCGACGGCATCGCCGACCGGCTGCCCTACGTGTACTTCACCGTGGTCGCCCTGGACGGCATCCAGGACCTGTTCTCCGAGCGCACCCTCACCCTGGGCCTGCTGGACGCCGACCAGCAGAAACTCGCCGAGGCGCTGCGGCTGCGCTGGGAGCTCAGCCAGCAGTACTGGTCGGCCGTCGCCCGTTTCGGCGCCGAGCGCTGGCCCCTGGAGGACCTCCCCTGGCAGACGACCGGCCTGCGGCTGGAGTCCGAGTACTTCTCGCTGACCGTCGCGGCCATCCTCGTGCACGACCTGATCCGCCGGAAGGCGACCGACGACGACCTCACCCGCACCGTCGCCGTCATGGAGCGCCTCGCCGACCGCGGCCGGGTCACCAGCCGGATGACCAGGGACGACCCCGCCATCCGACTGCACACCCCGGGAGTCACCATGCCGCTCGCCGGGTCCGAGCGCTCCGGCGGGCTGCTCCAGTGGCGGATGACCGATTTCTCGGCACAGCTCCTGAAACGGATCGTCCAGCTCGCCGAGCTCTCCCGGAACATCGGCGCACAGGACCGTCTGCTGCGCCTGGCCGAGCAGGCCTTCGAACACCTGTGGAACCGGCGGATCGAGGAGGGCGAGGGCGCCGGCCTCTGGGACGACGTACGGGCCGTCTACCCGGAGGCGCGCGACGCCGGCAGCCGCCTGTCCTGGAGCATCACCGAACGCGTCACCGAGTGTCTGGTGGCCGCCCGCAACCTGTACGAGCAGCAGCCCATCCGCAGCCCCGAGCTCGCCCAGCTGGCCCGGGAACTGCTCAGCGAGGCCACCCACCTGTTCGGCAGGGAGCAACTGGAGGCGTCCGCCACCGCCGACGGAAGCCGCAGCCGGGCGATGCGCAGCATCGAAAGCCGCCTGGACCACGCGCGCAGCCTGGTCGACGAGCGGCCCGCCACCGCGTTCGCCCTGGCCCTGCCCGTGCTCCAGGAGCTCGACGCCCTGGCCCAGGCCAGGGGCGCCGCCGCCCGGGAGGTGTGAGCCGTGCTCGTCTTCGCCGCCTCCGACAAAGGAGGCACCGGCCGCTCGGTGACCAGCGCCAACCTGGCCTACCAGCGCGCCCTCACCGGCGACCACGTGGCGTACGTGGACTTCGACTTCGGCTCGCCCACCGCCGCCGCCGTCTTCGACGTATCCGGCGCGATGCGCGGTACCGAGGAGCGCGGCCTGCACCCCTACCTCGAGGGCGCGGTCACCGAACCGGCCAGGATCGACGTCTGGCGGCAGACCGAGCACCCCCGGCTGCGCGCCCGGCCCAACCAGGCGGGCCGTCTGGTGCTGTTCCCCGGCGACGTCGGCGGCGGCGAGTTCGCCACCGGCGAGGATTCCCTCGAACGGTGCGTCGACCTCCTGCTGCGGCTGAACGGCGAGTTCGACCTGATCGTCGTCGACCTCGGCGCCGGCCGCAGCTACGCCGTCGACATGGCCCTCGCCGCGACCGCCCACCCCCGGATGCGCTACGTCCCGTTCCGTTGGCTGGTCTTCCACCGCTGGACCCGGCAGCACCTGATCGCCGCCGCCGGACTCGTCCACAAGGACCACGGCATCATCAAGGGCGGCGTCGAACACGGACACGAGGAAGAGGCGCTGCAAGGCACCCTCCGCCTTGTCCGGGCCGCCGTGCCCGACCCGGACTCGCCGCTGTGGTCCCAGGGCACACCCGCCCAGGCCGCCTGGATGCAGTCCTGCGACGAGGCGCTGCGCCGACTCGCCGCGGAACACCGCATAGGCGACAGCGTGGTGCTCGGCGTCGTACCCCTGGAACCCGTCCTGCAGTGGCGCGAACAGCTCATCACCGAGAGGCGGCGATCTCGTCCCACCAGTGGTCGACGGTGGCGGCGAGGCGGCGGACCTCGGGGATGCCGGCGTCCGCGCACCAGGTCAGGAACTTGAAGCGGGCGTGGTCGAGTTGGTGGCGGTCGGCGCCGGTGCGGGCCAGGGCGAGGAGGTTGCGCAGGGACTCCTTGGCGATCCGCGCGGTCAGCAGCGTCTGTCCGGTCTTCCCCTCGCCGAGCAGGGGGTTCCACATCGTCGCGAACTGCTCGTCGGTGAGGCCCTCCCGGTTGCGCAGCAGTTTCCTGCGGGCCCTCCACTCCGGGTCGGTGGCACGGCCGCGGCGCCCGCGCAGTTCGGCGGTGGTGCGGCGCCTGACCTGCGAGAGCATCTTGTCGGCGAGCTGGACGACGTGGAAGTGGTCCACGACCACGACGGCACCCGGGGGCCCGGTGCGCACAGCGGCCCGGTAGGTGGTGGACATGTCGATCGCGACGTACCGGATGTTCTTTCTCCACTCCAGGCCGGTGGTGGACAGCCAGGCCAGGACGTCGGCGACGGTGCGGCCCTCGACCTGGCCGAGCAGCCCGCCGGTGCCCAGCGTGTCGACGAACCCGGTGTGCCACCGGTCGCGCACCAGCTGCCACTTGCCCGTCTCCGGGTCTTGTGCCCACTTCGTCTTGCCCCGCCGGGTCTCGTCGATGCCCAGCACCTCCACCTCGGGCAGCGGCTTGGCGGTGACCTCACGGGCCTGGACACGGAAGGCTTCCATCACGGTCGGCCAGGACAGATGCAGGTCGCGGGCGGCCTGGATGACCGTGGAGCCGGCGTCCCGTATGCGGCGTCCGGCCGCACCCCGCAGCCGGGCGGCCGGCCTGGCACCGGCCGGGATCTGCGGGATCTGCTCGGTGAAGGAGCGGCGGGAACAGCCGGCCTCGCGGCAGTACCAGCGTCGCTTGTGCCGGCGGAACTCCCATCCGCTCTCGCCGTATGGGAGATCTCGCGGCCGGGTGACCGCCGAGCCCTTCACCCGGGTGGCGAACACCCCGCAGGCCGGGCAGGCCCTGGCCGTCTCGCCGGCCGTGACCAGGTGGACCCTGCGCCCTCCGTCAGCCGGCCGCTCGACCCGCACCACGGACACCCCGTCCAGATCGAGGAGCAACGTCGTATCGTTGACCAAGCTCGTGGCTCCTGCATGATCGTTCTGCGTAGAGAACAGAAATGATCACGCAGGCCCACGGGCACTCTGCGTCCAGGGGACGATCACCACCACGGCAGTCACACACCGTGACACCACGTCAGTGCCCGAGATGAGGCGCACCGCTCAACTTCGAAGACCCGCCTTGTGCGGTCGCCGCGCCGCACCGCACCGGAACACGCCGGAAGGGGGCCGCCACGCCCATGAGTAAGCAGTCCGCGCCCCGGTGGGACGAACACGCCCCGGGCGTCCTCCGACTCCCGTCCGGTCGGCTGGTGAGGGGCAGAGGCCTGCGCCGCCCCCTCGACCCGACGGCGCCGGCCCCGACGTATGGCGTCTACCTCCTTGGCAGGCAGCCTCCCGAGGTCCCCTGGGAATCCCGCTGGCTGCGCTGGCCCGACTTCCGCCTGCCGTCCGATCACACCGCCGCCTCCGCCCTGCTCGCCGAGGTCTGGGAGCGCGCCGCTACCGACCGTGTGGAGGTCGCCTGCGGCGGCGGCCGGGGCCGCACGGGGACGGCACTGGCCTGCCTGGCCGTGCTGGACGGCGTACCGCCCGCGGAAGCGGTCACCTACGTCCGGGCGCACTACGACCGGCATGCGGTGGAGACGCCGTGGCAGAAGCGGTACGTGTTGCGCTTCGGGGACTGAGGAGCCCCTGAAGGCGGGACGCCCCTCACGGCGCCGACGAACTCCACCCACGCCGAGCCCGCCATCACCAGCACGGCACCACCCGGCACCTTGCTGTCCCAGACGAGCACGACGCCGGTGGTTCCGTCGGCGACCGCGACGTTGCTGTAGGTACTGCTTGCACCAGCAGACGTTGGTCAGGTCGTACCCGCGCATCCTCTGTAGTCCTCCACCGCCGCTTCGGTCATGGCCAGGAACATCTCTGATGGCAGAGCCGCGATCCTGAGAGGGTCGCAACCCGTCTGTATCCGCTCCACCGTTGCCGGACCGTCCAGCCGATTGCCTGACAGCGCCCTTTCTGTGCAGACGGGTGACGGTGCGTCGGCCGAAAACGGCAGTGCCCGCACCAGAACCCTGCGGCTGCGCATCGGCCCTGGGCGTTCGACTACGGGCGGGCTGTTCGCCGCACCGACCGGAAGTCCGGGTTGGAGACCAGATGATGAGAATCACCGTCGAGGACGTCACACACTGCCTCAGCAGCCCACCTGCTGGCCCTCAGGTTGGCCTCTGCCGTGTTGAAGCCCATGGCAGGTACGGCCAGGAAACGCTCAGGTCCGAGGGCCAGCAGATGCTGCCAAGCCGACCCGGCGGAGACACCGTCGAAGGCACCCCGCACGGACTTTGTGTGCGCGGCCCACAGCAATGCGTTCGGATCCACCAGATCGGGATGGGCGGTGTTGATCAGGATGACGGCTTCGCGTGCGACTTCGAGTTCCTCGCGCCCGACCTCGGGTGGCTGCCCGGGCGCCGGACCAGGCCGGTGCAGGCTGATGACATGGCTTCGCTCGAACAACTCCTGCCTGGTGCAGGGCTCCACTCCCAGTTGAAGTTCTGCCGTAACGTTTCTTTCCCTGTTGTAGTAGATGACGTCCATTCCCAGACACGGCAGCTGTAAGTCTTGATCGTTGGCGTGCCTGTGCAGGTCAGGGGTGGTGCAGGCGTGGGAACGGCCACCGCGATCATGGTCGTTTGTGAGGACAACGCAAGATGTGGTGGCCGTGGAGGCCACGATAGCCCAGCAGGAGTGGACGGCCGCGTTCGGGGACGTGATGGCGCAGGTCGCGGACTGCTTCCCGCGGCGGGACTCGCGGCTGCTGGCCCGGGAGGCGGTGCAGGCGATGCTGATGGAGCTGGAGCGGCGCAACTGCTGGTCGCTGGCCGAGGCTCTGGGGCATGGCGGGCCGCACCGGCTGCAGCACTTCCTCTCCCGCGGCGCGTGGGACCACGACCTGGCCCGGGACCGGCTCGCGGTCTGGGCGGCCGGTGAACTCGTCGGCCAGGAAGCGGTGTTGGTGGTGGACGAGACCGGGGATGCGAAGTCGTCCACGGACTGCGTCGGTGCCGCCCACCAGTACTCCGGTGCTCTGGGTGGGGTCGGCCTGTGCCAGGTCGCCGTCCACCTGACCTACGCCTCCACCCGCGGCCATGCGCTGATCGACCGGGAGCTGTACCTGCCGGCCGGCTGGGCCGCGGACGAGGAGCGCCGCCTGCTGCGGCACGTGCCCGACGCGGTGGAGTTCGCCACCAAGCCGCAGCTTGCCGCCGCCATGCTCGCCCGCGCCCGATCCCTGGGCATCTCGGCGCGCTGGTTCGCCGGGGACGAGGTGTACGGCGGGCGCGAACTGCGCCGCACCGCCCGCTCCCTGGGATTCGACTACGCCCTGGCCGTGAAGGCCGACCACCACGCCACCACCCAGGCCGGCCGCCTGAGCGCCGCCGAACTCGCCCGTCGCGTCCCGAAGAAGGCGTGGATGCGGATGCGCACCGGCCACGGCCTGAAGGGCGACCGGCACTACGACTGGGCCGTGATCGACGTGATCGAGGACGACACCCCCGCCGACGAGGCAGCCGCCGCCGGGCACGCCCACCTGGTCGTCCGTCGCCACCGCTACACCCGCGAACTCTCCTTCTACCGCTGCCACTCCATCACCCCCGTCAGCCTCGCTGACCTCGTCCACATCATCTGCACCAGGTGGAAGATCGAAGAGGACTTCCAAGGCGCGAAGGGGACCACCGGCCTCGATCAGGGCCAGGTGACCTGCTGGAACTCGTGGATGCGCTGGAGCCTGATCAGCCTCCTGGCCGCCGCGGTCCTGACCGTCACCCGCGCCCGCGCCACCGGCCCCGCAGGCATCGACCTCGTCCCGGCCAGCCCGCGTGAACTCCTGGCCGTCCTCCGCGCCACCGTCATCCCGATGCCCCGCCGCGACCTCGACCACGTCCTGCACTGGTCCGCCTGGCGCCGCCGCCACCAACACCGCGCCACCACCTGCCACCGGCACTGGAACAACGTCACCGCCGAGGCGAGCACATGACCCGACGGCCAAGATCAAGACTTACAGCTGCCGTGCCAGACCCAGCTTCGCGACTCGCGCAACGCGTCCGCCGATGCGGCCGAGGCCGAGGATGCCGAGACACTTGCCGTCCAGCTCCAGTCCGGGCGTTTCCTGCCCGGCTCCTTCTGAGCCGACCCTGGTGATACCGGAGAGCAGGGGACGGGCCATCGCAAGGATCAAGGAAACCGTGAACTCCGCCACCGAGACGGCGTTGGCGTCGGCACTGCTGATCAGAGCTACGCCCAGCTCCTGTGCTCGGCTCCACCCTTCGACATACGCTTTGTAGTCCGTACCGACGAATGCGACAGCCTCCAAAGCGGTGGCCTGTTCAAAATTTTTCGCGGATGCGGACTCGTAGCCGCCTATCAAATATCCGCGTGCTCCGTCGAGTAATTTGTCCAGCTCGGCCGAGGTGAAGTGATCCTGTGGTGTATGGCGAGTCTCGTAGCCGCGGAACCGTATATAGCTCAGTACATCCTCCGGAACCAGTTTGCTACCGCTCACCGCGATGATTCCTCTATGGGGCACGGGCTGATTCCTCTCCGGTGCGAGTCAGAGATCGGCGAGTGCGTGAAGCAGTGTGTCGCAACCCTTACGGAAGAGCGGCTGCTCTCTGAGCAGGGCCACCCTGGTCCAGTCGTGCGATTCAGCGACCGTGTTGTGCGATTCCCAGAAGAAGGCGTTTCCAGGAAGTAATTCCAGGTTTCTGGCGCGGCAGGCTGCTAGCAGGGGAAGGGTGAGCTCGGCGAAGTGCAGCCACTCCACGCTCATGGAGATACTCGGGACGGTGGACGAACCTTTCCCGGTGAAAGGATTCTTCTTCGGGTGCACCTCTGAGAGTCGGGCACGCAGGTAGTCCCGATTGGCGCGAGCCAGGTCTCGCGCGGCGGCTACTTCATCACGCCCCGCGCTGCGCGTATCGAGGGCGGCCGTCAGGAACAACACGTCCAAGGTCGATACATTGAGCAGGTACTGACTCACTATCTCGGTCAGGAGGGGAGCCAGATCCGAGGTGAAAGACAGTACGCTCACCTTGGTGTCGAGCAGTGGAATGACTTTTCCAGTGTCATCAACCGTCGCCACGGGCGCGCCGACTGCGTCCGCCAGCGCCAGGACATCCACACACGTGGCCGGTTCCAGCATGCGGAAGGACATGTCGAAGGCCACAGTCACCCGCCGCGAAGCAGCCCACTCGAGCAAGCGGCACAACTCGGCGCGATCCAGGAAATGACCAGTCGGGTTGTTGGGGGTGACGACGAGGAGCGTATCGATTCCTGTGAGTTCCAGGTAATCGGTATCGGCGTGTGGCAGCAGTCGCTCTTCGGGTATGGGTACGATGTCTCGGCAGGACATGCGCAGCAGAGCAGGGATATTGTCGAAGGTGGGTGTGATGACGCCCACCCTGCTTGCCCGGGCGCTGAAGAATTTGCCGAGTATATCAATGGCCACGGACGCGGAATAAAGGACGCGAGTCCGTTCCGGCGCGTATATCTCTCCGGTTCGCCGGCCGAGACAGTGCAGAAACTCTTGCTCAGCCTCCTGATGGCACCCGGAGTTCGAAGTGTCGGGATTGAAGGCGTCGTTCAGTATGGAGCCGAAGCGAGCGAGAGTGTCTGGGTGCAGACTGTGCCGCGCATGCCCGTCGGCGAAGTCCATCATGTGCGTGGACTGTGCGAACTTCTCGATCTCGGTGGAATTTCTGAACTGGGAATCTGTCATTGTCTTCCACAGGCGACTATTGAAAGCGCCCCCGCCTTGGAGAACGCTTTCGTGGTCAGGATCTCTTGGACGTCGAATTCGGTTTCATGGCTGATCCGGTGTGCTATGGCGGGCAGTCCTTCGGGAGAGGCGTCGCCCGGCTCGTGTTCGAGCAGGATCCAGCCGCTTTCCAGGCGGCGGGCGAGCCGGTGAAGCATGCCGACGACGTTGTCCGAGTAGCAAAGCCCTTCGTGTAGAGCCGGCGACGGGGTACGGTCGGGAAACAGGATGGAGGCCGCCGCACGCAACGGTTCGGGCACGTTCAGGGGTATCCCCGTGCGATAGAAGGGTGGTGACGTGAAGACCACGGCATCGCACATGTCGAAAGGGATCCCGTCCCAAGCCGGTTCCTCCCGGCAGTCACCGCAAAAGACACGCCCTTCGGCGACGATGCCTGACTCCTGTGCGCGGCTTTCGGCGAGGTCTGCCTCCATGTCGTCCAGACTTATGGGCATTCCTTCTTCCCGGGTCAGGCACATCAGGGCGGCCAGAGCGGCGGTACGCATGTCATCCGTCGGCTTCTCCCGGTTGATTGCCAGGCCTTGACAGAAGGTCAGCAGACCCTGCGGGGTGGCTATGTCGGGATCACGGCGTATCCGGTGAAGCAGGCCGAGGCGAGCCGTTGCCTTGGCGTCGGCGACGCAGGCGAGGACCGGGTCTCGCTCGATACCGAAGAAGGGCACCCCCAGTCGGCGTGCGACGACAGCCGAGCAGCCGGCCCCGCAGAACGGATCGACGATTGCCGTCGGGTGTTGTCCGCTGAGGTCGAGAATGGTCAGCATCGCGGTCGTGACGTTCCCGGAGTTGGGGCGGTTGTACCAGCGCTCCACGGGGCGGGTCAGATCCGGCAGATATTCCTGCAAAGTACTCGGGCGGTTATAGGGTCTTGTGCGAGGAGACGGCCCCGACTTGTACGCGGTCACAGGACCAGCCTCGCGATCGATGCGACTTCCCTGCCGTCGCACTCCTTCAGCAATTGCCTCAACTCCCTGATCGCAAAGGCGTGTACCGGGGCCGTCAGGCCGAGCGTCTCCACCGCACGTGTCCACCGAGCATCATGGTCCGCGGCGGCTGCCAGCAGGCCGAGGCCCCGATCACCGGCTACATGGCGATGGAGGCTGCCCTGCAGTGCAGGCCAGCGGGTGATGATCTCGGCGAGGACGATCAAATGACGACTGCGCTCGATCGCGGCGGCCGGACGGGTCAGGGGGTGTGTCACCGCCAGGGCTCTCTCATAGAGTTGCCACACGTTGAGCTGCCGCTTCGCCTCCCGAATGGACCGGTCTGTCCGGGACGACAGCCGTGCGGCTATGAAGTCGCGGATCTGGGGATGGCTCTGCATCGCCCGCCAAGGGACGGTCTCGACAGGAGACACGGGCAGCTGAAGGGCCGAACTTCCACCCCTGAGGGCCGGGCCGGCTGGGGCCGGTGGGGCGGGCAGTGCCGCTGGAGCAGGTGTGGGCTCGCCGGCAGCGCCGGGCCGGACTCTCGGTGTCGTCGCGGTCCTGGGCGGCCCGGTGTCCGGAGGCTGCGTAGCAGGGGCGACGGCGGTCACGACATCGACGAAGCGGTCGATACCCTGCTCGGTTATCTGGGGGACCACTACGGGAAGCTGGACCAGCTTGCGAAGGAAGGCCCATCCCGGGGTGGGGTCGTCGCCGTGAATTGTGGCGGCGTTGGTCATCAACTCCGCGTGCACATGATCGAGATGGGCGGCCACAACCGCGGGGTCGAGGCCGATGACGAACCGGGCTCTGAGGTCTCCGCGGTGAGTGAATCCTGAGAGGAACAGATTGATGGCCTCGAACACTTCGGCGGTCGTCGCCGCCCGGCACCGGTCGAGGTCATCGACGAAGACGACGAGTTCGTGACCGGATGCCGTCAGGTCCGCGAGGACGTCCCCGACGTCATGCTGATGCAAGTACAGCGAGCCGGCCCGCGCCCGGAGGAGGGGGTCGTAGAAGCTGTACGCGGTCTCGCTGCCGCCGGAGCTGCTGTCCGAGCCTGAGTCGGCACCAGCAAGGGGCGCGGTGAAGAGTGCGACCGGGAAAAAGTCCGTTGCCTTTCCCCACCAGTAACGCAGCACCGTGTGCAGGATTCCGAGGGCCACCAGCGCCGCGGACAGGCAGAGCAACATTGTCTCGGGCGTCAGTTGCAGACCCAGTATGTCGAGCTTGGTCGTGTGCTCACCGACGGTCGCAGCCAGCTGGATGACAATGGCGCCGGCGCCGACGCCCAGGATCGGTGACAGCAACCTGCGCCAGACCGAACGACGCAGGGCGAAACGCTCGATCCGGGTGATGTTGCGGTCGAACCAGTACTCATGCCGGGCTTCTTCCGTGGGACACAGCACTTCCGTGGCGGCCTGGATGATGGCATCCGTCAGTCCTGCCCACAGCTGTTCCCCCGACTGGTGCGCCCACGGGTTGAACCATGCGGTCACGACCCGAGCGGGCCGTGCCGCTGAGACAGATCTGCTTGTCCGGTGCGGCGCCTCTCTTCCGTCGAGGCGGCGGACGGCCCGCCGAACGGTGAGCCGACGGGGACGGCTGGTACCGGACGGTCGGTTTCGGTCTGAGTGTGTCTGAAGCTTGTTCTGCACCAGCCGCATCAGGGTGCTCTTGCCGCACCCCCAGGGGCCCTCGATGGTGACGACGGTCGGTCCGGGTTCGTCGTCCTGATCGGTGCCTTCCGGGTGGATGATCTGATCCGCGATCGCCTGGGCCAACGTGTCGCGGTCGAGAAGGTCGGATTCAGCGGGCGCATCCGACAGCCCCCAGAGGGTGACCGGCCCTGCTTCGATGGTACGGATGGCCAATCCGAGTTCCGGGTCCCACATGCGGATCGTGCCGTCGTAACCCGCAGAGACGAGTCGACAGGTGCCGGCGTGATCCTGCCAACAGGTGAGAGACCAGATCATCAGGGTGTGGCCGACCAGGGGCGGGCCCGTCGGAGAGCCCGTCGTGGGATCCCACACCCGGACGACGGCGTCGAAGCCTGCGGACGCGACACGGACCCTTCCGTCCGGGTGGGTCCACGAGGTGAGTGCCCGGATACGCCCGGCATGTCCGTTCAGTGGGCTGCCCACGGCTGTCTGCCCGTATGCGTCCCAGATGCGTACCGTGCCGTCGTAACCGGCTGAGGCCAGTCCGGCGGTGCCGTTGTCCCGTGTCCAGGCAGTGAGGGCGAGAACGCCTCCGACATGCCCGGTCAGGGCGGGGCCGACCTGCGCTCCCGTATCGAGGTCCCAGACACGCACGGTCCCGTCGTCGCTCGCCGATCCGAGCCAGTCCTGTCCCTGGGGACCTGTGAAGTGAGCCAGCGCCTGTACCTCGGCAGTGTGCCCGGCCAGCGTCGGTCCGTTCTGTTCACCGGTCTCGGTGTCCCAGACACGAATCGTGCCGTCGTAGGCACCGGCGGCGACCAGTTGGGTCCCAGCGGCAGTGGCCCAACTGGCCAGCGACAGGACACCGCCGGGCTGTGCAGGGGGTGGCGTACCCACAGCCTCCCCTGTTTCGGCATCCGTGAAGCGGACCGTTCCGTCGTAACTGGCGGACGCGATGCGGCTTTGTCCTTCTCCGGTGATCCAGTAGGCGAGCGCGCGGATCCATCCGGTATGGGCCTCCACCGCTTCCCTTCCGGGCGTGCCGGTGTCGGCGTCCCAGATGTACAGCCTGCCGTCGGCGTGGCCCGAGACGATACGTGCTCCGCCGTCGTTCCCGAACCAACTGGTGAGCGCCTGGATCGAGGCGGTGTGCCCGCTGAGGGGTTCTCCCACGGGCGTCGCGGACTCCGGATCCCACAGCCGGACGGTTCCGTCGTCACTGGCGGAGGCGAAGCGTGGGGCGCCTGAGGGCCGCTTCCAACTGGTCAAGGCCATCACGCCGGCTCGGTGGCCGATCAGCGGTGTGCCGACCGGTTCGCCGCTCTCGGAGTCCCAGACGCGTACCGTCCGGTCGTAGTGGGCCGATGCGATCCGGATGGCTCCGTCCGCGCCGCGCCAAGAACTCAGTCCCATGATCCAGGAGCCTGACGAAGGACCGGTGAGCAACGGGCGGCCCGCGGCGTCCCAGAGGTGGATCTGTCCGTCGGCACCTCCCGAGGCGATCCTGACCTCTCCGGCGCCGTCCCGCCAACTGGTCACGGCCAGAACGCGCCCTTGGTGACCGGCGAGCGGCGGACCGACCGCCATACCGGTCGCGCTGTCCCAGATCCGTACGGTCCCGTCGTCCCCGGCGGACGCGATGCGCGCCGATCCATCGGCGGTGAGCCATGAGGTGAGCGCCCAGATACCGGCTTCGTGGCCCCGCAGTGGAGCGCTCAGTGGGGTGCCGGTGTCGGCGTCCCAAATCCGGACGGTGTTGTCCTCGCCCGCGGACGCGATGCGCGCCGATCCGTCGACGCTGAGCCATGAGGTCAGCGCCCATACGCCCGCCTCATGGCCTGCCAAGGGGGCGCCCAACACCGTGCCCGACACCGGGTCCCAGATGCGGACGGTCCCGTCGTCGCTGCCGGATACGACCCGGGCCGCTCCACCCGTCGTGCACCAGGAGGTGAGCGCCCAGAGGCCGGCATCGTGGCCTGTCAGCGGCGCTCCGATGGAAGCACCGGTCTCGCCGTCCCAGATTCGCACGCTGCCGTCGTCCCCGGCGGATGCCAGGCGCGTCGATCCGTCGGCGTTGACCCACGAGGTCAGCGCCACCGCGCCCCCCGGCTGGGGAGCCAGCCCAGGTAAGCCTCCCAGCGTGCTTTGCGTCATGGGATCCCCCCGACCTCTGACGTGTTTCGCCCCCGCTGTGCCGCGCCTGTCAACGGGTTGGGCACGGGCGCTACGGCGCCGGCGGTTCGCTGATGCCTCCTCCTTTCCCATCGGTGAAGTTGTTCATGCCGCGGAGCTTTGGTGCTTTTGCGGGGCTCGGTCCGGCGGAGCGCGACTACGGACAACCGTGTGCGCTCAGCGGCGACGGCCATGGTGGGTGGGTTCGTCGGGCCGGGACGTCACAGGCGCAGAGTCATGACGAAGCGGTCTTCTCCTTCCCCGTAGTAGTTTTCGCGCACACTGCCGAGCCGGGTGAAGCCGAGGGACCTGTAGAGAGCCATGGCCGGGACATTGGTGGGCGCGACCGTCAGGCGCGCCTCGCATGCCTCGTGGGCGCGCAAGCGGCGAAGGCCCTCGAGCAGCAGGGCCCGGCCCAGGCCCTGCCCTCGGAAGTCTCGGGCGACGCAAAGACTCAAGATCCAGCCGGGCGAGGTCGGCGGTCCCGAGGATGCCAGAAAGCAACCGCACAGGACCGCACCGTTCTCGGCGACAAGCAGGTTGGCCTGTTGCGCGTCGAAGAGCTGGCGCAGTACGAGGTAGGGATACGGGTTGCCCGGGAAGGACTCCCGGTCGAGAACGGCCAGTCGCGGAAGATCCGCCTCCACGACAGTCCTGATGCGCACGGGGCGAGAGTCGATCAGTGACGGAGACTCTGCCGATACGGCGAGCGGGGAAGATCGAAATCCAGGAAGAGCGCTCATGCCACTCCCGGGGGCGGGTCCGATTCCTCAGGCAACGCTGATTACTGGAGAGGGTCCGGACTTGTCTGGGATTGCCCAAGCTTAGAAGTGGTGGTTGTTGATCGGAACCCGACTCGCGGTTGTACGCCGGTCATGTGGCATCAGCTCGGTTCCGGAGAGTGGCGGGCGGGGCCCGGGCGTCGTCTGCCGTGGGGGACAATGGGCTCATGAGTCTGTTCCGCGACGACGGCGTTGTGCTGCGTACCCAGAAGCTGGGTGAGGCGGACCGGATCATCACCTTGCTCACCCGCGGCCACGGGCGGGTGCGGGCCGTGGCGCGTGGGGTGCGGCGGACCAAGTCGAAGTTCGGGGCCCGGCTGGAGCCGTTCTCGCACGTGGACGTGCAGTTCTTCGCGCGGGGGAGCGAGCTGGTGGGCCGGGGGCTGCCGCTGTGCACGCAGAGCGAGACCATCGCCCCCTACGGCGGCGGGATCGTGACCGACTACGCCCGCTACACCGCCGGGACGGCCATGCTGGAGACCGCCGAGCGGTTCACCGACCACGAGGGCGAGCCGGCCGTCCAGCAGTACCTGCTGCTGGTGGGCGCCCTGCGCACCCTCGCCCGGGGCGAGCACGCCCCGCACCTCGTGCTCGACGCCTTCCTGCTGCGCTCGCTCGCCGTCAACGGCTACGCGCCCAGCTTCGGCGACTGCGCCAAGTGCGGGATGCCCGGCCCGAACCGTTTCTTCTCCGTGGCGTCCGGCGGCTCCGTCTGCGCCGACTGCCGGGTGCCGGGCAGCGTCGTACCCTCGCCGCAGACACTGGAACTGCTCGGCGCGCTGCTCACCGGGGACTGGGCGACCGCGGACGCGTGCGAGCCGCGGTACGTCAGGGAGGGAAACGGGCTGGTGTCCGCCTATCTGCACTGGCACCTGGAGCGCGGGCTGCGCTCGCTTCGGTACGTGGAAAAGTAGTCCGCCCAAGTAGTACGCCCGAAAATCTAGGGAGACGAGAAGCACATGGTCGTACGCGGGATCCTGGGGCGTCAGCGCCGTGAGTACCGGACGCCTGAGCCGCACCCGTCCGGCGCGCGCCCGCCGAAGCTGCCGGGCGAGCTGGTCCCCGAGCACGTGGCGATCGTCATGGACGGCAACGGCCGCTGGGCCAAGGAGCGCGGCCTGCCCCGCACCGAGGGGCACAAGGTCGGCGCCGAGCGGGTGCTGGACGTCCTGCAGGGCGCCCTCGAGATCGGCGTCGGCAACGTCTCCCTGTACGCCTTCTCCACCGAGAACTGGAAGCGCTCGCCCGACGAGGTCCGCTTCCTGATGAACTTCAACCGCGACTTCATCCGCAAGACCCGCGACCAGCTCGACGAACTCGGCATCCGCGTGCGGTGGGTGGGCCGTATGCCCAGGCTGTGGAAGTCGGTCGCCAAGGAGCTCCAGGTCGCCCAGGAGCAGACCAAGGACAACGGCCGGCTCACCCTGTACTTCTGCATGAACTACGGCGGCCGGGCCGAACTCGCCGACGCCGCCAAGGCGCTGGCCGAGGACGTCAGGGCGGGCCGGCTCGACCCGGCCAAGGTCACCGAGAAGACCATCCAGAAGTACCTTTACTACCCGGACATGCCGGACGTCGACCTGTTCCTGCGCCCGAGCGGCGAGCAGCGCACCTCCAACTACCTGCTCTGGCAGAGCGCCTACGCCGAGATGGTCTTCCAGGACGTCCTGTGGCCCGACTTCGACCGCCGCGACCTGTGGCGCGCCTGCCTCGAATTCGCCTCCCGGGACCGCCGCTTCGGCGGCGCCATCCCCAACGAGGAACTGCTGGCCATGGAGGGCCGCACCGAGGAGAGCTGACGGCGGCTGCCGGCGGGGGTGACCTGGAGACTTCCTCGCCTCCCGCCGCCCCTGCCCGTCCCATCCCAGGGACGCCGCCCCTTCGCCCCGCCAGGGGCTGCGCCCCTGAACCCCCGGGGGCTGCAACCCTTGCCCCCTCGGGGGTGAGGCCTTTGGGTCGCTGGGGGTTGTGTTCCCGGATCCCGGGGTGAGGCCTCCGGCCGTCGGAGGGCGGTCCGTGGGCCCCGGTGGAGGCCGCGCTGTCCGGCCCCGTTCGCGGCTGCGGCCCGCCGGGTCCTTGTCGCGGCTCCGCCCAGGACCCCGCTGGTCGAGCTCCCCGAGCTCTTCGAACGGGGCCTGGGCGTTCAGCCCGTCCGGGGTACCCCCTGATCACAGGGCTCGGAAACCGGGATCTGGGGGCGGCAGCCCCTGGGGACGGTCACCCCGGGCCACCGGTACGCGGCCCGGCTCAACCGCCGGAGTCCGCCGCGCACTCCGCGCACGTACCGAAGATCTCCACCGTATGGGCGACGTTGACGTAGCCGTGTTCCGCGGCGATCGCCTCCGCCCACTTCTCCACCACCGGTCCCTCGACCTCCACCGCCTTGCCGCAGACGCGGCAGACCAGGTGGTGGTGGTGTTCGCCGGTCGAGCAGCGGCGGTAGACGGACTCGCCGTCGGAGGTGCGCAGTACGTCGACCTCGCCCGCGTCGGCGAGGGACTGCAGGGTGCGGTAGACCGTCGTCAGGCCCACTGAGTCACCCCTGTGCTTCAGCATGTCGTGGAGCTCCTGCGCGCTGCGGAACTCGTCGACCTCGTCGAGGGCCGCCGCGACAGCGGCACGCTGCCGAGTGGCGCGCCCCCTCACGGGCGGTCCAGCGGTGGTCACCGGTTGCCTCCTTACGTCTGGGCCTGCCGGCCATTGTGCCAGCCCCGGCCGTGGGCGGTCAGGCGCCGACCCCGTCGGCGGCCCCCCGGCCGGCCGGAATCACGCACTCCACCGGGTCCCCGGCCGGGCGCGCCGCGGCCAGCGCCCGCGCGCGCCGCCGGGCCAGGGGAGTGGCCAGCGCGGTGAGCGCGATGAACGCGGCGATGGTCAGCAGCACGATCGTCGCGCCGGGCGGCACGTCCTGGTAGTACGACGTGATCGTGCCGCCGATCGTGACGCTCACCCCGATGGCGACGGCGATCGCGAAGGTCGCGGCGAAGCTGCGGCTGAGCTGCTGGGCGGCGGCCACGGGGACCACCATCAGCGCCGAGACCAGCAGCAGCCCGACCACGCGCATCGCGACGGTCACCGTCACCGCCGCCGTGACCGCCGTCAGCAGGTTCAGGGCGCGCACCGGCAGCCCGGTCACCCGCGCGAACTCCTCGTCCTGGCTGACCGCGAACAACTGGCGGCGCAGGCCCAGGGTGACCAGGACGACGAAGGCGGCCAGCAGGCAGATCGCGGTGACGTCCGACTGCGAGACCGTCGACAGCGAACCGAACAGATACGACGTCAGGTTGGCGTTGGAGCCGCCGGGGGCGAGGTTGATGAACATCACGCCGCCCGCCATGCCGCCGTAGAAGAGCATCGCCAGGGCGATGTCGCCGCGGGTGCGGCCGTACCAGCGGATCAGCTCCATGAGCACCGCGCCGAGGATCGACACGGCCGTCGCCATCCACACCGGGGAGGTGGACAGCAGGAAGCCGAGGCCGACGCCGGTCATGGCCACGTGGCCGATGCCGTCGCCCATCAGGGCCTGGCGGCGCTGGACGAGGTAGATGCCGATGGCGGGGGCGGTGATGCCGACCAGGACGGCGGCGAGCAGGGCCCGCTGCATGAAGGCGTAGTTCAGGAGTTCCATCAGCTCAGCAGTCCCGTGCGGATCGGACCGGCGCCCGAGGCGTCGTGCGGATGTACGTGGTCGTGGCCGGGCTGGGGGTACCCCCTGCTCGAACGTAGTTGAGAGCTTGGGGGAGTGCTGGCCACCGCCTTGGGAGGCGGCCCGTCGTGCAGGACGCAGCCGTCGCGCAGCACCACCGCCCGGTCGATCAGGGGCTCCAGAGGGCCCAGTTCGTGCAGCACGAGCAGCACCGTCGTACCGGCCGCGACCTGCTCCTGAAGCGTGTGCGCCAGGATCTCCTGGCTGGCCAGGTCGACGCCCGCCATCGGCTCGTCCATGATCAGCAGCTCGGGTTCGGCGGCCAGCGCGCGGGCGATCAGCACGCGCTGGTGCTGGCCGCCGGAGAGGGCGTCGACGGAGTCCTTCGCGCGGTCCGCCATGCCGACCAGCTCCAGGGCGCGGTGCACGGCGGTGCGGTCGGCCTTGCGGAAGACGCCGAAGCGGGTACGCGACAGCCGGCCCGAGGAGACGATCTCCGTCACGGTCGCCGGGACGCCGCCCGCGGCGGTCGTGCGCTGGGGGACGTAGCCGACCCGCGACCAGTCGCGGAAGCGGCGCAGCGGGGTGCCGAACAGCTCGATCCCGCCGGCGCTCACCGGTACCTGGCCGATGACGCTGCGTACGGCCGTCGACTTTCCGGAGCCGTTCGCGCCGAGCAGCGTGACGACCTCGCCGCACCGCACGGTGAGGTCGATGCCGCGCAGGACGGGGCGCGAGCCGAGCTCGGCGGTCACTTCGCGCATGGCTATGACGGGCTCGCCCATGGTGTCGTCTTCCCTGTCTTCCCTGTCTTCCCTGTCTTCCCTGTCCTCCCGTTCGCCCCTGCCGCTCACTCGGCGCCCAGCGCCTTCTGCAGCGCTTCGAGGTTGGCCTCCATGACCTGGAAGTAGTCGGTGCCGTGGGACTTGTCGGTGATGCCCTCGATCGGGTCGAGGACGTCCGTCTTCAGGTTTGCGTCCTTGGCGAGGGTCTTCGCGGTCCTGTCGCTGACGAGCGTTTCGTAGAAGACGGTCGTCACCCCGTCGGCCTTCGCCGTCCTCTCCAGGTCCCGCACCCGGGCCGCGCTGGGCTCGGACTCCGGGTCGAGGCCGTTGATGGCCTCCTCGGTCAGGCCGTAGCGCTCGGCGAGGTAGCCGAAGGCGGCGTGCGTGGTGATGAAGACCTTGTTCCTGGTGTTCCTCAGCCCGGTCTCGTACCGGGTGTTGAGCTCGTCGAGTTCCTTGACCAGGGCTTCGGTGTTCTTGCGGTAGTCGGTCGCGTGGGCCGGGTCGCCCTTCTCGAAGGCCTTGCCGACGCCCTCGGCGATCTGCGCGTAGCGCACCGGGTCGAGCCAGACGTGCGGGTCCTTGCCGCCGAGCTCCCCGCCATGGTCGTGAGTGTCGTGGGCGTCGGCGTGCTCGCCGTGCTCGTCGCCGTGCTCCTCCAGGGTGGTCAGGGAGGCGGCGTCGATCTTCGTCCTGATCCCGGACTGGGCGACGGCCTCGTCGACGGAGGGCTGCAGGCCCTTGAGGTAGAGCACCGCGTCGGACTCCTGCAGTTGCGCGGTCTGCTTGGCGCTGATCTCCAGGTCGTGCGGTTCCTGGCCCGGCTGGGTCAGACTGGTGACGTGGACGTGGCTCCCGCCGATCCGCTCGGCGAGGAAGGCCATCGGGTAGAACGACGCGACGACGTCGTACTTGCCGCTGCTGTTGCCGGCCGCAGTGGAGGAGGAACAGGCGGAGAGGGCTCCGAGGCCGAGGGCGGTGGCCGCCGCGGCCGCGGTCACCGATATGAGGCGTCGTCGTACGTTCATGACAGTCATTTTCAACTGACATGGAAACCGTTGTCAACAAGCTCCCGCGGGAGAGCCGCGCGAGGCCCAAAAGGGCCCTTACCCGGTACCGATTTGGTTGAGGGGGAGCCCCCGCCGGTACCCTGAAGCATTCCGCTCGTGAAGCGTCTCGCTTCGTCGCCCGTCGTCGTAATGAAGAGAGCACCGTGGCCGCCGACAAGATCGACACCATCGTCAGCCTGAGCAAGCGCCGTGGCTTCGTATTCCCCTGCAGTGAGATCTACGGCGGACAGCGTGCCGCCTGGGACTACGGGCCCCTGGGTGTCGAGCTCAAGGAGAACCTCAAGCGCCAGTGGTGGCGCTACATGGTGACGTCCCGCGAGGACGTGGTCGGCATCGACTCGTCCGTGATCCTGGCCCCCGAGGTCTGGGTCGCCTCCGGTCACGTCGCCACCTTCACGGACCCGCTGACGGAGTGCACCGCCTGCCACAAGCGGTTCCGCGCCGACCACCTGGAGGAGGCGTACGAGGAGAAGAAGGGCCGCGCCCCGGAGAACGGTCTCGCGGACGTCAACTGCCCCAACTGCGGCAACAAGGGCCAGTTCACCGAGCCGAAGCAGTTCTCGGGCCTGCTCTCCACCCACCTCGGCCCGACCCAGGACTCCGGCTCCGTCGCCTACCTGCGCCCCGAGACCGCCCAGGGCATCTTCACCAACTTCGCCCAGGTGCAGACGACCTCGCGCCGCAAGCCGCCGTTCGGCATCGCCCAGATGGGCAAGTCGTTCCGCAACGAGATCACGCCGGGCAACTTCATCTTCCGCACCCGCGAGTTCGAGCAGATGGAGATGGAGTTCTTCGTCAAGCCGGGCGAGGACGAGAAGTGGCACGAGTACTGGATGGAGCAGCGCTGGAACTGGTACACCGGCCTGGGTCTCCGTGAGGAGAACATGCGCTGGTACGACCACCCGAAGGAGAAGCTCTCCCACTACTCCAAGCGCACCGCCGACATCGAGTACCGCTTCCACTTCGGCGGCAGCGAGTGGGGCGAGCTCGAGGGTGTCGCCAACCGCACCGACTTCGACCTGGGCGCCCACTCCAAGGCCTCCGGCCAGGACCTGTCCTACTTCGACCAGGAGGCGGGCGAGCGCTGGACGCCGTACGTCATCGAGCCCGCGGCCGGTGTCGGCCGGGCGATGCTCGCCTTCCTGCTCGACGCCTACGTCGAGGACGAGGCGCCCAACGCCAAGGGCAAGATGGAGAAGCGCACGGTGCTGCGCCTGGACCACCGCCTGGCCCCGGTGAAGGCCGCGGTGCTGCCGCTCTCCCGCAACCCGGAACTGTCCCCGAAGGCCAAGGGCCTCGCCCAGACCCTGCGCCGGCACTGGAACATCGAGTTCGACGACGCCGGCGCGATCGGCCGCCGCTACCGCCGCCAGGACGAGATCGGCACGCCGTACTGCGTGACGGTCGACTTCGACACCCTGGACGACAACGCGGTCACGGTCCGCGAGCGCGACTCCATGAAGCAGGAGCGGGTGTCGCTGGACCAGATCGAGGGCTACCTGGCCGGCCGCCTGGTGGGCTGCTGACTGCAGTAGTCACGCTCCAGTAGTCACGACGACGACGTACGGCCGCCGAGCGATCCGGCGGCCGTACGCGTTCGAGGAGGGACCGGTGCGGTGCGGGCTACGAGCCCGTCAGCACCGTGTCATCCCCCTGGTCAGGACACCCTCACGGTGACCGTCTTGGAGTGCGTCCCGTCGTGCGTCACCCGCAGGTGCTGCGTGCCCTTGCCGGTGAGCCTCACGGGCTCGGAGAAGGTGTCGCCCCTCTTGACCGTGGTCGTGTGAAGGGCCGTCCACTTGCCGTTGACCAGGTGCTGGACGGTCAGCCTGGTGCCGACCGGTACGTGGGTGACGCGCCCGCTGAGTGTCACGCTCTGGCCGGACCTGATCGTGCTGTGGCTGGCCCTGGCCGTGATCGCCGCGGCTGCCCTGGTGGGCATGGGGCTGTGGGTGCGGGTCGGCATCGGGCTCGTGTGGGTGCGGGTCGGCATCGGGCTCGGGTCGGTCGCGGCGACGGCTCCGGCCGATCCGGCCGACAGCAGCGCGGCGGACAGGGCGCCCGCGGCGGCCCCACGGACACAGCGGCTGCGGAGTGTGAGGTGCATGGTGGTCTCCCGTTGATGGATTTCCCCCTTGCGTCACGCGTGTCCCACTGAGCTCACTCGCCCCACTGGGCCATCGCGCCCCTCCAGATTTCCCCCAGATGGCCCGCGCGGCGACTCGAAAGGGCTCACGGAGCGTACAAAAGGGCACTCCTTTGACGAAAAGCCGCAGCTCAGCAGGGGTGCTCTCGCTTACCTTTTTCTTACCTGGCGGCCGTGGCGGACCCGGCTCGCACCGGGCGGTCACCCGTCAAAAGCCGCGCGCCCCGGGTCTCGGCGGCGGCTCAGGCGCCGATGCCCGCCGCCTGCCGTACCTCGTTCTCCCGCAGCCGCTCGGCCGTGCGCTCGGCGGTCCGACCGGCCCAGCGGCCGCTGGTGAGCGCGCCCAGGACCAGCACGGCCGCCCCGCACGCCACCAGGACCCACCACCCGGGCCGGGCGGCGGAGACGAAGGCGTCCCCGTACGACGCCGAGCCCACCCCGGAGGCCAGCAGCGCGCCGACCACGGCGACGCCGAGGGCCTGCCCGAGCTGCCGGCTGGTGGAGGCGACGGCGGCGGCGACGCCGGCCTGGGCGCGCGGCATGCCGGAGACGGCGGTGTTGGTGATGGGCGCGTTGACGAAGCCGAAGCCGATGCCGAACAGGACGTATCCGATGACGAGCATGAGGTCGGAGGTCTCGGCCTCGAAGACCGCGAACAGCACCGCGCTCACGGTCATCGCGGTACCGGCGATCAGCAGCGGCAGGCGTGGCCCCCGGCTGCCGACCAGCCGCCCGGACAGCGGTGCGCACAGGAAGGTCGGCGCCGCCATCGGCAGCATCCACAGGCCGGCGTGCAGGGCGTCCAGACCGCGCACGTTCTGCAGGTACAGCGTGGACAGGAACAGGAAGCCGCCGAGCGCCGCGAACGCGCTGATCGCCACGACGGTGGCCCCGCTGAACGGCGCCGAGTGGAAGAAGCGCAGGTCGATGAGGGGTTCGGCGCGGCGCGGCTCGTACCACAGCAGGCCGAGCAGGGCGGCCGCCGCTACGACGGCGAAGGGCAGGATCCCGGCGAGGCCGGAGGCCGGGGCCTCGATGATCGCGTACGTCAGGGCACCGAACAGGGCGATGACCAGGACCTGGCCGACCGGGTCGGGCCGACGGGGCCTCGGTGCGCGGGACTCGGGGACGAAGCGCAGGGTGAGCAGGAGTGCGGCCAGGGCCACCGGCAGGTTGACCCAGAAGATCGAGCGCCAGCCGACCGACTCCACCAGCAGTCCGCCGACTAGGGGGCCCGCGGCCATGGATATGCCGACCACCGCGCCCCACACGCCGATCGCGCGGGCGCGCTCGCGCGGGTCGGTGAAGGTGTTGGTGATGATCGACATGGCGACCGGGTTGAGCATCGAGCCGCCGACCGCCTGCACCATGCGGAAGACGACCAGCAGTTCGAGGTCGGGCGCGAGGGAGCACAGCAGCGAGCCGATGCCGAAGACGACCAGGCCCGTCATGAAGACGCGCTTGCGCCCGATCCGGTCGGCCGTGGAGCCCGCGAGCATCAGCAGCGAGGCGAGCACCAGCGTGTAGGCGTCGATCGTCCACTGCAGACCGGACGTGCTCGCGTGCAGTTCGCGCTGCAGCGAGGGCAGGGCGACATTGAGAACGGTGTTGTCGATGCTGACGATCAGCAGGCTCATGCAGCAGATCGCCAGCACCAGCAGCCGCCGCCGGTGGCTGAGCTCGGGCATGGGTTCCAGCGTAGCGGATTTCAATAGTGCGGTTAACTAATGGCTTATGCAGGATCATTGCCGGTACTCGGCAGCCGATACGCGACAATGGGGGAATGCCCACGCCCGAGTCCCCCCTGCAGATCGGCCCGCACAGCGTCCAGCCCCCGGTGGTCCTGGCCCCCATGGCCGGCATCACCAACGCCCCTTTCCGCACTCTGTGCCGGTCCTTCGCCGGAGGCGACCCAAAGGACGCGGCCAGTGGGGGCAAGGGGCTGTTCGTCAGCGAGATGATCACGACCCGGGCGCTGGTCGAGCGGAACGACAAGACCATGCAGCTGATCAAGTTCGACGCGAGCGAGCGGCCGCGTTCGATCCAGCTGTACGGCGTGGACCCGGCCACCGTCGGCAAGGCCGTCCGCATGATCGCGGAGGAGGACCTGGCCGACCACATCGACCTGAACTTCGGCTGCCCGGTCCCGAAGGTGACCCGCAAGGGCGGCGGCTCGGCCCTCCCCTACAAGCGCAACCTGCTGCGGGCGATCCTGCGCGAGGCGGTCAGCGGCGCCGGCGATCTGCCGGTCACGATGAAGATGCGCAAGGGCATCGACGACGACCACATCACCTACCTCGACGCCGGCCGGATCGCGGTCGAGGAGGGCGTGACCGCGATCGCGCTGCACGGCCGCACGGCCGCCCAGCACTACGGCGGCACGGCGGACTGGGACGCGATCGCCCGCCTGAAGGAGCACGTCACCGAGATCCCCGTGCTCGGCAACGGCGACATCTGGTCGGCCGAGGACGCGCTGCGGATGGTGCGGGAGACCGGTTGCGACGGCGTGGTCGTGGGGCGCGGGTGCCTCGGCCGGCCGTGGCTGTTCGCCGACCTGGTGGCCGCCTTCGAGGGCCGTACGGAAGCCCTGGCGCGGCCCACCCTGCGCGAGGTCGCCGACGTCATGGTCCGGCACGCCACGCTGCTGGGCGAGTGGCTCGGCGACGAGTCGCGGGGCGTCGTCGACTTCCGCAAGCACGTCGCCTGGTACCTGAAGGGCTTCGCGGTCGGCTCCGAGATGCGCAAGCGGCTGGCGATCACCTCCTCGCTCGAGGAGCTGCGCGCCGGCCTGGACGAGCTGGACCTCGACCAGCCCTGGCCGGCCGGCGCCGACGGGCCCCGCGGCCGTACGTCCGGCAACAACCGGGTGGTGCTGCCGGACGGCTGGCTGAAGGACCCGTACGACTGCGCGGGCGTCGGCGAGGACGCGGAGCTGGACACCTCCGGGGGCTGAAACCGCCTTCCGCCGGGGCTCAGTTCTCGCGGGGGTGCGGGGTGGACCCGTACGCCGTGAGGAAGCGGTCGCGGAAGGAGCTCATCTTCCACACCGGGGCGTCGTGGGCGGGCCGCAGGCCGTCGGTCCACCCCCAGTCGGCGATCTTTTCCAGGACCTTCGGGTCCTTGGCCACGATCGCGCACGGCACGTCACGGCTGGCGTGGTCGCCGCTGACCCGGGCGACGGGCTGGTGGTCGCCGAGGACGACGAGCACGGTGTTGTCGTTGGCGTAGCGCTCCATCCACTGGGTGAGGGCGGTCACCGAGTACTGGATCGACTTGCCGTACTCCTCGCGGGAGCGGGTCGGGTCGGTGATGATGTCCGCCGGCCTGGTGCCGGCCGCCTCGATGCCCTTGAAGACCGAGCCGTCGCCGATCTCGTCCCAGCCGACCATCTTTGGGACCGGTGCCCAGGGCTGGTGGCTGGAGGTCAGGATGACGAACGAGGCCAGCGGCTTGTCGCGCTTCTTGCCGTGCTCCAGGCGCTGGAACGCCTCCAGGGCGTACTGGTCGGGCATGGTCGACCAGCTGAACTTGGGTCCCTCGTAGCCCATCTGGAAGGCGTTGTAGACCTTGTCCAGGCCGTACCACTTGGCCTCCGGCCAGCCCTTCTGCACGCCCGGCATGATGCCGACCGTGTCCCAGGCGCCGGTCTTCCTGAACGCCTCGGTCAGGGTGAGGTGGTCGCCGGCGGTCACCGTGCGGTAGCGGTTCTGGTTGTCGACCCACAGGCCCGACATGAACGTGGAGTGGCCGAGCCAGCTGCCGCCGCCGTACGTCGCCGAGGTCAGCCAGCCGCTCTTGGCGTGGAAGCCCGCCTTGGCCAGGGCCTGGGTGCTGACGTCCAGGGTCTCGTCGACTCCGGGCGCCATGATCGGGTCCTCGATCGCGCTGCGGCCGTAGCTCTCGATGAACGTGAAGATCATGTCCTTGCCGCGCAGGCCCGGCACGAGCTGACTGCCCGGCGTGTTGCCGAACGTGTCGGCCTTCGCCGTCCGCGCGAACTCCCGCTCGTCCCGGAGCGTGGAGCGCACCCCCTTCTCGCGGTACTTGAGCATCGTGACCGTGTGCTCGGAGGCCACCGGGAAGCCGGAGACCTGCACGTTCAGGGTCGAACACAGCATCCACAGCGCGCTGGCGAGCAGCAGTCCGCGTGTCGAGCGGGCCTTGTCGCGGCCGAGGAAGTCGCCGACGCGGACGACCGCGAGCGCCATCACGGCGAGCAGCGCCAGCACGAGGAGCACGACACCGACGGCGGCGAGCAGGGCGACGGTGCCGCCCAGGGTGTCCGCGAGGTACGACTGGGCGTCGTCCAGCAACTGCCAGTCCAGGATCACGTTGAAGCTGCGGCCCAGGTACTCGTTGAACTCGATGTCCGTCAGGTTCAGCACGGTCAGCACACCGAGGGCCACCCCGCCGAGCACCGCCACGACCACCCGCGCCCGGCGCCCCAACGCGACCAGCAGGGCCGCCCCGAGCAACGCCTCCACCGGCAGCCGGATGAACGCCGCGACCTCGAACTGCTCCCACTTGTTCGGCAACAGCAGGGCGACGACGACCAGGAGGAGGGCGAGGACAGTGACGGCGAGGGAGAGCACGCGGGCGGGCACCGGGTGCGCACCCTGCCAACGCCGGAAGCCCTGACGGACGGCACGGGGGCGGAGGGCGCGGAGGACGCGGAGCGGGAGGGACGGGGCGACTGCCTCCGGCTCGCCGGCCTCGGACGCGGCGCCGTCGCCTGCCGGCGCGGCGGACTCGTGGTCCCTCGGTGTCCCGGTATCGGCGGGGGCGCCCTCGTCCTGGGGTGCGCCGGCGCCTGCCTCCGGCTGGGGGGCCTGGGGCCGGGCGGTGGCGGCTTCTGCCGGCTCGCCGGTTTCCGGGGGCGCGTCCGTGGTCCGGTCGGTGGTTGTGGCTGTCGAGGGCTTGGTGGTGGGTGTGTCGGTGTCTGCTGGGGTGTCGGCTTCCGGGGACACGTCCGTGGTCCGGTCGGTGGTTGTGGCCGAGGCTGTGGCTGCCTCGGGATCGGCGCTTCGGGCCGTGGCGGTGTCGTCCGCCGCATCGGCGGGGGCGTCCTTGGCCCGGGGCGCGGCGGCCTCCGGTTCGTCCGCTTCGGTGTCGGCCGGGGCGGACCCGGAGCGTATGGGGCCGGGCGCCGCGGAGGCCGACTCGGTGTGCTCGCCCGCGCCCGCGCCCGCGCCCGGGGCCGGGGCCGCCTGGCCGGGTGCGGCGGGCTCGGTCCTGTCTTCGTGCGATGCCGGCCCGGCCTCCGGTGGTGACAGGATGCCGTGCTCGGTTGCCCCGGTCGTGCCCGATGACTGGTGTGTACTCGTGTGCTGAGGCACCCGAAGGTCCTTCCGTGCGCGGCGTCGCTGAGGAGGCGGGCCACGCTGGGGAGGCAGGACCCGCCGCACTCCCGTACGGCCCGGTCGACACCCCTGTTCACGGCACCGGGCAAACACCCGGCAAACGCGCGGTTTCCCCGCCCCTGGCAGGCCCGGACCCTCCGCTCCCGCCCATGGCCCGGCGCCCTCCCGACGGACCCGGCCCGCCCCCGAACCCGGCGTCGCGGGCCTGTCCGCATGGTGAAATCCCCTCGGCTGTGGCAGCGTGATTCTCGCCACCCTTGATAAGGGTTGCGCTCAGATGAGCGGATCTTGAGCGGCTGCACTTCTCCAAGGGGTGGCACTCAGTGCCAGTCGATGATCGTTCATCGATCGAAATCAAACGCGCTGAGATCCGCTCATCTGAGCGGATAAACGGGTCTACGGGTGTGGGCTCGTTCAAGAAGTGAAAACATCCGGCCCTGACGGCTTGCCAAGCCTTGACTTTCGATCCGCTGGCGGACGACTGGTTACGAGCGCATGACGCACAAGTGGACGTACCCACAGGCCTTTGATCTGGGTATGTTCCTCGCCGTCAGGGCAGCCACCGCGTCCTCGAGGAGTCGAGACCCGTGTCGGAAAACAAAGATCCCCAGGTAGCCGAGGACGGCAACAGCGTTGAGGCCGTGAAGTTCGTCTACAACTTCACCGAGGGCAACAAGGACCTCAAGGACCTCCTCGGCGGCAAGGGTGCCAACCTCGCCGAGATGACCAACCTGGGCCTTCCGGTTCCCCCGGGCTTCACGATCACCACCGAGGCCTGCAAGGTCTACCTCGACAGCGGCGAGGAGCCGGCGGCACTGCGTGACGAGGTGAGTGCGCACCTCGACGCGCTCGAGCAGAAGATGGGCAAGAAGCTCGGCCAGCCCGACAACCCTCTGCTCGTCTCCGTCCGCTCCGGCGCCAAGTTCTCCATGCCCGGCATGATGGACACCGTCCTGAACATCGGCCTGTCCGACAAGTCCGTGCAGGGCCTGGCCAAGCAGGCCGGCGACGACCGGTTCGCCTGGGACTCCTACCGCCGGCTCATCCAGATGTTCGGCAAGACCGTCCTCGGCGTCGAGGGCGACCTCTTCGAGGACGCCCTCGACAAGGCCAAGGAGGCCAAGAAGGTCACCGTCGACACCGAGCTGGACGCGGCCGACCTGAAGAAGCTGGTCACCAAGTTCAAGAAGATCGTCAAGACCGAGGCCGGCCGGGACTTCCCGCAGGACCCGCGCGAGCAGATGGACCTCGCCATCAAGGCGGTGTTCGACTCCTGGAACACCGAGCGCGCCAAGCTCTACCGCCGCCAGGAGCGCATCCCGCACGACCTCGGCACCGCCGTCAACGTCTGCTCGATGGTCTTCGGCAACCTCGGCCCCGACTCCGGCACCGGCGTCGCCTTCACCCGCGACCCCGCCTCCGGCCAGCAGGGCGTCTACGGCGACTACCTGCAGAACGCGCAGGGCGAGGACGTGGTCGCGGGCATCCGCAACACCGTCCCGCTGGCGGAGCTGGAGCGGATCGACAAGAAGTCGTACGACCAGCTGATGCAGATCATGGAGACCCTGGAGAACCACTACAAGGATCTCTGCGACATCGAGTTCACCATCGAGCGCGGCCAGCTGTGGATGCTGCAGACCCGGGTCGGCAAGCGCACCGCCGGTGCCGCCTTCCGCATCGCCACCCAGCTGGTCGACCAGGGCCTGATCGACGAGGCCGAGGCGCTGCAGCGCGTGACCGGCGCCCAGCTCGCCCAGCTGATGTTCCCCCGCTTCGACGAGCAGGCGAAGGTCGAGCAGGTCGCCCGCGGCATCGCCGCCTCTCCGGGCGCGGCGGTCGGCAAGGCGGTCTTCGACTCGTACACCGCCGTGAAGTGGTCCCGCTCGGGCGAGAAGGTCATCCTGGTCCGCCGGGAGACCAACCCCGACGACCTGGACGGCATGATCGCGGCCGAGGGCATCCTGACCTCCCGCGGCGGCAAGACCTCCCACGCGGCCGTCGTCGCCCGCGGCATGGGCAAGACCTGTGTGTGCGGCGCGGAGGAGCTGGAGGTCGACACCAAGCGCCGCCGGATGACGGTGCCGGGCGGACACGTCGTCGAGGAGGGCGACCTCATCTCCATCGACGGCTCCACGGGCAAGGTCTACCTGGGCGTGGTCCCGGTCGTCCCGTCCCCGGTCGTGGAGTACTTCGAGGGCCGGATGCACCCGGGCGCCGACGACGCGGACGAGCTGGTCGAGGCCGTGCACCGGATGATGGCCTTCGCCGACCGCAAGCGCCGCCTGCGCGTGCGCGCCAACGCCGACAACGCCGAGGACGCGCTGCGCGCCCGCCGCTTCGGCGCCCAGGGCATCGGCCTGTGCCGTACCGAGCACATGTTCCTCGGCGACCGCCGCGAGCTGGTCGAGCGCCTGATCCTGGCGGACACGCAGGCGGAGCGCGAGGAGTCCCTCAAGCAGCTGCTGCCGCTGCAGAAGCAGGACTTCGTGGAGCTCTTCGAGGCGATGGACGGCCTCCCGGTCACCATCCGCCTGCTCGACCCGCCGCTGCACGAGTTCCTGCCCGACATCACCGAGCTGTCGGTCCGCGTGGCCCTGGCCGAGTCCCGTCAGGAACCGCACGAGAACGAGCTGCGCCTGCTCCAGGCGGTCCACCGCCTGCACGAGCAGAACCCGATGCTCGGTCTGCGGGGCGTACGCCTGGGCCTGGTCGTCCCCGGCCTGTTCACCATGCAGGTCCGCGCCATCGCCGAGGCGGTCGCCGAGCGCAAGGCCGCCAAGGGCGACCCGCGCGCCGAGATCATGATCCCGCTCGTGGGCACCGTCCAGGAGCTGGAGATCGTCCGTGAGGAGGCCGACCAGGTCATCGCCGAGGTCGAGGCCGCGTCGGGCACCCACCTCAAGCTGGCGATCGGCACGATGATCGAGCTGCCGCGCGCCGCGCTGACCGCGGGCCAGATCGCCGAGGCGGCGGAGTTCTTCTCCTTCGGCACGAACGACCTGACTCAGACGGTCTGGGGCTTCAGCCGCGACGACGTGGAGGCGAGCTTCTTCACGGCGTACCTGGAGAAGGGCATCTTCGGCGTCAGCCCGTTCGAGACGATCGACAAGGACGGCGTCGGCTCCCTGGTCAAGGCCGCCGCCCAGGCCGGCCGCGCCACCCGCCCCGACCTCAAGCTCGGCGTCTGCGGCGAGCACGGCGGCGACCCGGAGTCCGTCCACTTCTTCCACGAGGTCGGCCTGGACTACGTCTCCTGCTCCCCGTTCCGCATCCCGGTCGCACGCCTGGAGGCCGGCCGCGCGGCGGTCGAGTCGGAAGGCAGCGACCACCGGTAGAAGACCCCGGAGTCCTCGTCGTGGTCCCCGACCCTCAAGACCGATTGCGACGAGGACTCCGGTTCACGGAAAGCAGGGGCGGCATCCTGTGCGGGGATGCCGCCCCTCTTCTACGTTGGGATCACAGAGATCCGGTCCACCGCCCCAGGGAGCCCGTTCATGCCCGGCTGGAACACGCACGACATTCCCGACCAGAGCGGCCGTACGGCCGTCGTGACCGGGGCCAACAGCGGGCTCGGGTTCGTCGTCGCGCGGGAGCTGGCGCGCAAAGGGGCCCGGGTGGTGCTCGCGTGCCGGAGCGAGGTGCGGGGGAGGGAGGCCGCCGACCGGGTCGTGGGCGAGGCGCCGGACGCCGAGGTCGAGGTCCGGCGGCTGGACCTCGGGGATCTGGGGTCGGTGCGGAAGTTCGCCGAGGGCCTCACCGGTGAGCGGATCGATCTGCTCGTCAACAACGCGGGCGTGATGGCGCTGCCGTACGGGACGACCGCGGACGGGTTCGAGACACAGTTCGGGGTCAACCACCTGGGGCACTTCGCGCTCACCGGGCTGCTGATGCCCACGCTGCTCGGCACCCCGGGCGCCCGCGTCGTGACCGTGTCCAGCCTGATGCACATGCTGGCCAACATCGATCTGCGCGACCTCAACAGCGAGCGGCGCTACCGGCGTGGGGTCGCCTACGCCCGCTCCAAGACCGCCAACCTCCTGTTCACCCACGAGCTGGCCCGCAGGCTGGAACAGAGCGGGACCGGCGTGGTCGCTGCCGCCGCCCACCCCGGGTACGCCGCCACCAACCTCCAGACCGCGGGGCCGCGGGCCGAGGGACGCCGGGCCGCCGAACGGCTCGTGGCGGCCGGCAACCGGATCTTCGCCCAGTCGCCGGAGGCGGGGGCGCTGCCCACGCTGTACGCGGCCACCGCCCCCGGCGTGCGGCCCGACTCCTTCACCGGCCCCTCCTTCGCCATGTGGCGCGGCGCGCCGGCCCCGTCCCGGCGGGCGCCCTGGACCCTCGACGACAGGGCCGGCCGACTGCTCTGGGAAGCCTCCGAGCGGCTCACCGGAGTGGAGTACGACGCGCTGAAGGGCGGCTGAACCGGTCCGGTCCTGCCGGAAGCTCCTGCCCCCGTACGTCGTCACCCGCACCCAGTCGTATGTGAGGGGCGGTGGGGCGTTTCCCGGGTGTGGAGCTGCGGAAGCAGGTCGTCGCCGAGGAGCGCGGCGACAACTGATCGCGGGGCGGTGGCAGCGGGGCTTGCGCGTCACGGCGTACGGGCTCCCGCTGCCGCCGACGTACGCCCTGCTCGGTGGGTCCTCGTACCTCAGATGTCCCTCAGATGCGTGGACTGCACACACATCGCGTCCCTAGGGTCGCGATCATGCCCGACATATCGCTGACCGTGGTCGTCCTCCTGTGCCTCGCCGCCTTCGCGGCCGGGTGGATCGACGCCGTGGTCGGCGGGGGCGGGCTCCTGCTGCTGCCGGCGCTGCTGCTCGGGCTGCCCGCCGGCACCCCGGCCGCGTCCGCGCTCGGCACCAACAAGGCGGTCGCGATCGTCGGCACGACCGGCGCGGCCGTGACCTACGTCCGCCGGGCGCCCGTGGACGTCCGCACCGCCGTACGCATCGGTCTGGCGGCGCTCGCCGGATCCTCCGCCGGAGCCTTCCTCGCGGCCGGGATGAGCACCGACGTGCTCAAGCCGGTGATCATGGTGGTGCTGCTCGGGGTGGGGGCCTTCGTGATCCTGCGGCCGGCGTTCGGCACCGCCCCGGCGCCCGGCCCGGCCACCCGCCGCCAGATCCTCGCGGCGATCGGCCTCGCGGGCCTCGGCATCGGCTTCTACGACGGCCTCATCGGCCCCGGCACCGGCACGTTCCTCGTCCTGGCGCTCACCGCCATCCTCCACCTGGACCTGGTGACCGCCTCCGCCAACGCCAAGATCATCAACTGCTGCACCAACGCCGGCGCCCTGGCCACCTTCGCCTGGCAGGGCGCGGTCCTGTGGCAGCTGGCGGCCGTCATGGCCGTGTTCAACCTCGCGGGCGGCGCCCTGGGCGCGCACACCGCGCTGAAGAAGGGCAGCGGCTTCGTCCGGATCGTGCTGCTGACGGTGGTGTTCGCGCTGGTGGCGAACCTGGCCTATCAGCAGTGGGTGGCCTAGTCGGTGCCGCAGCAGCGGGTACTGGTGTCGGTGCCTGTACTACGCTTGGTACATGACTCTCAAGCGGACCAACGTGTATGCCGACGCCGAGGACCTGGCGATCATCAAGGAAGCCGCAGAGCGGAAGGGGATCTCCGAGGCGGAGATAATCCGCCGGGCGATCCACCTCGCGGCGCTGTCGGAGCGCACCTGGGACGAGCCGTTTGTGACGCGGAAGTTCCGGAGTGGCGGCGCGCAGATCGACAAGCAGGCAGTCCGGGACGCCGTCGTCGAGGGGGTCATGCGCAGGCGGGAAAGGGACACTGAAGCGTGATCGTCGTCGCCGACACCTGCGCGATCCTCGCCGCCTACGACGAGGACAACCCGGACTCGGACGGCTGTGCGCACGCACTGGGCGCGGCGGGCCTCGTCGTGGTGTCACCGCTCGTCGTGGCCGAACTCGACCACATGGGGACCCGCCTCTTCGGCAGAGCCGCCGCGCGCAGCGTCCTCGCCGATCTGCGCAGCCGAGCCAGGATCCTGCGTGCCGTGGTCCCTGAGGTCGGGCCGGAAGTCCTCGACCGGGCCGAGGCGATCCGGGACCGCTACTGCGACCTCGACCTCGATCTCTCCGACGCGGTGAACGTCGTCCTCGCCGACGTCTACTCCACCGAGATGATCCTGACCACGGATCGGAGAGACTTCCGCGCAGTGCGGCCTCTCGGCAAGTTCAAGGCGTTCAAGCTACTGCCCGACGACGCCTGAGCGGTCTTCGGCGGTCAGGAGACGTGACCTCGTACGTCGCCACCCGCACCGGCTTGTGTTCAGGACCGCCCGGAGGTCCTGCTAACGGCTGCCCGTGAGGTACGCGAAGACGACCACGTTGCCCTGGTAGCCGGTGGATTTGGAGTAGCCGCCGCCGCAGGTGATCACCCGTAGTTCGGGGCGCTTGGCGGCGCCGTAGACCTTCTCGTCGGGGAAGTCCTTCGCCTCGTAGACCTCGATCGCGTCCACGGTGAACACCGCGACGCCGCCGTCCCGGCGGTCCACCTCGATGGTGCTGCCCTTCTTCAGGGCGCCGAGGTCGTAGAAGACGGCGGGGCCCTGGGTGGTGTCGACGTGCCCGGCGACGATCGCGGTGCCCTTCTCGCCGGGGGTGGTGCCGGCCTCGTACCAGCCGGCCAGGTTCTTGTCGTCGGCGGGCGGGACGTCCAGGCTGCCGGACTTCGTCAGGCCGAGGCCGATCAGGGGGGCGTTCACCCGGATGGAGGGTATGCGGATGCGGAGGGGCGGGGACGGCGGCAGCGCGGGGGCGGCGAGCCCTTCCCCGCCGGGGTCGAGCACGCCCTCGGCCGCGCCGGGCTGGGGCGGGACATGCGTCGCGTCGCCGCCGTACAGGAGCCACACGCCGGAGCAGAAGGCGACCACGGTGACGGTGGCTATCGCGGTGTTGCCGATCCTGGGCATACGGACCCCTCTCGGGTTCGGTGCCCCGCACCCCCTCCGGGTCGCGAGGGGCGTCGCATCCGGAGGGGGAGGGGACGTGCGGTACCGGCGGACGGACAGCGGAGGGCGTCCGTCAGATCCCGTCGCCTCTCGCCCGGCGATGCAGGAGCCAGGTACCGCCCGCGGCGGCGACGGCGAGCGCCGCCACACCGGCCGCGGTCCGTACGGGGTCGGTGCCCAGCGCGCCGCCGGCCCCCGTCTTCACACTTCCCCGGGGCTGCACCTCCCCCTGCGCAGCGACCAGCGTGACCACCAGGTCGCCCTTGACCTCCCGGTCGCCCGAGGCGCACTGCGCGACGATCTCGTACGTCCCCGGCTGCGCGCTCTCCGGCACCCGGAACTGCCCGATCGCCTCGCCCTTGCGCGCGCTGGGCGCCAGCGTGAAGGGGCCCGCGCCGACCGCGCTGGCGTCGCCCGCCGCGGCCGCCTTCTCGCCGCACCCCTTGGTGTTCACCGTGACCTGACCGCCCGGCTCGACCGAGTACGGGTACACCTCCAGGCTGCCGCCCTCCGCGCCGTACGCGGGCACGGCCAGACCGCCCACGGCGGCGACGGCGAGCGCGGCCCCGGCCATGACCCCGGCCGGCGGACGGGCGGCGGTACGTCGCATCGGTGCTCCTCCGGGCTCTGCGCCGGGCACGCCCCGCGACACCCACGTGCGCCGCCGTCGGCCGTGCCCCTGCCCTTCCGAGGTAAATGGCCCGCGACCGCTCCCGCTCCCTGAAGGGACGTCAGAAATAGGATGAACGGGTGCTGCGATCGCCGGCCCGGACCGGCCTGCGACGACTGTTTCGGCAGGCCAAGGCCGCCGTGCTGCCGGGAGTCCGGGACCACCCGGAAGGACGCGGGGCGCGGAGATGAACGGGTGAGGACGACCGGCCCCGCAGGCGTGGAGCGTCGGACCCCGCGAGCAGGAGCGGCCCCAAGCGGTGACGAGCGGCTCAGGCAGCCGGGATACGGTCCGGATCCGCGTCGGCGGCCAGGCGGGCGTGGAGCCCGGCGTCGAAGCGCACACCGTCATGCTCCAGTTCCTGCCGCTCCAAGCCCTCCACTGCAAAGCCGGCCGCCCTGGCTACGCCACAGGAAGCCGGATCGTTGACCCGATGACCGGGTTCCAGGCGGAGGGGTCCGGCAAGCAGCTCACCGTCCACGCCGCTGGACGGCCAGCGCGGTCGATGGGATCCCCAGCCCGTTCAATCGGGACAGGAGTTCTTCCTCCTGTTCCTGTGTGACGGCGATCCACAGGGATGTTCCCGAGTCACTGGCGCTGAAGACCAGCCGGTCCCCTCGCCGGCCTTCGGCGTTGACCGTGTAGGGAGCCAGGTCCGAGAGCACCTCGAACTGTCCGTCGTCGCGGACGTCGATGTCGATCCCCATCCCGGGGTCGCAGCGCCGGGAGCGAGTGCCGTCCGCCACCGCCTTCCGGGCCAGGGACAGCGCGCGTTCGTACGAGTGCAGCACCGCGGGCGGCCAGGCGTCGTCGCTGTAGGCGTCGAGGTGGGCTGCGTCGATGCCGGAACGCAGCACGCGAAGAGCCTCGCGGTGGACCAGCACGACGTCCGCAGGGCTCAAGCCGTCAACGAGTACGAGTTCGCGACCGGGGTCGTCAGTTTGGTCGGTCACACGTCAGACCTTCCCGCACGGTTCGCTGGAAGGCCGTCCAGGCGGCCGGGGTGACGTGGAGGGACGGGCCGGTGGGGAGCTTGGAGTCCCGTATGGCGACGGTGGTGGGGATGTTGGTGGCCACTTCGACGCACTCGGCCACCTGGTCGCTGTGGCTGGATTTGCGGTACTGGAAGTCGGGCACGGCTCACAGTTCCCTTCGAAGCCTGCGGAGGAGCGACGCCGACTCCTCCTCGTCGAGAGAGTGTTCGGTGATTACCTCGAACAGCTCATCGTAAGCCGCTGCGCCCTCGCCGCCCTCCACCCATCGTTGAGCGAAGGGGGCTTCCACGTAGACGACGTCCATGGCGCCGGGTTCGGCGAACGAGAGGATGTTGAACGAGCCGTTCAGACCGGGATGCGTGCCTGCGCCGAAGGGAAAGATCCGCAACAGGACGTTCGGGAGGTCGGCCGCCTTCAGAAGATGGTCGAGCTGTCCGTGGGCCGTTGCCGTCCCGCCGGGGAAGTTCCGCAGTGCGGCTTCGTAGATCACCGCCTGGAACGTGAGTGGCGGGTCCTGGGAGAGCAGTTGCTGGCGCGCGAGCCGCGCGGCGACGAACTCCTCGTCGGACGCCGGGCTCTTGATCGCTGCTGGGCTGAGGTCCCCCCTCAAGTCCATGATGTACTGCGGAGTTTGGAGCAGGCCGGGCACGAATGACGGCTGCCACGCCTTGATGGTCGTTGCCGCGCTCTCCAGCGCGACGTACTCCTGCATGACGCCGTGGATCGTGTAGTCGTCCCACCAGCCCTTGGCCTTGCGTCGCTCTCGGTCGACCCGTGCCAGCTCCAGGAGCGAACCGACGACTCCGGGGTCGCGGACGCCGTACAGCTCGCACAGCGCGCGAATGTCCGGGTCGCGCATGGGCACCCAGCCGCCCTCCATCTTCGCGACTTTCGTGGTGGAGGCGGTGAGCGCCTTGGCGGCGTGGGTCTGGGTGAGGCCGGCAGCCGTGCGCAACTCGACGAGCTCTCCACCCAGTCGGCGCCCCAGAACAGTGGACGTGCTGTTGCCCTGCATCGCCTGACTCGCGGTCACGTTGGCGCTCCTCGTGGTGTCCGTGCGTGGTCAGTCTGACGCGATATGTGAACAGCACGCAAACCCGTTGGGAGGAATTCCTCCGAGAGGAACTTGCGCACAGAGTTGCACCGCTTCTACGTTCGGCGACGAACTGATCGCGCAGCGCCACCGGTTCAGGCGTCGGCGCTGCCCACCCCTGCCCGGAGGTGAGCGACTTGGTCGCCCCCTGCAACCCGCTCCAGTACGACCGACTCGACTACACCCCGCTCCCGAAGAGCGTCACCCTCGCCCGGCGCCGGGCCCAGCGTCTTCTCACCGACTGGGGTCACCCCGAACTCGCTGCCAATGCAGCCCTGTTGGTCTCCGAGCTCGGCGGCAACGCCGTACTGCACGGATGTCTGCGGGACAGGCTCTTCCGCGTCGAACTCACCCTCACCGAACGGGCCGTGCGCATCTCCGTCTCCGACCCGAAGGGAGAGGTGCTCCCGACCCCGCGTGACGCCACGCAGGACGACATGTTCGGGCGCGGACTGCTCATCGTCCGGGAGGTCGCCGACCGGTGGGGCGTGGAGCGGCTCACCGTCGGAAAGTCCGTGTGGTGCGAACTGGACGTCGTGGCCGTCGAAGGTGCTGGCGCACGGCCGGCTGACGCCTCCGACGTGCGACTGCCGCGCCGGCCGTGACCGGCCTTGTGCTGCATCGACGAGGGCCTCGCGCCGGGCACGCCGGTGAGCGTGACCGGCCTCACCACCAGCAGTCGATGTCGGCCGATCCCCCGCGGACAACCGGATCGGTGCTCGTACCGCTGATCCGCAGAAGACCGCCGTCCCGCCCCCAGTCCAACTCGTACGTGCCTGCGTCGACGGGCCGGTAACCATCGTCGACCGTCCAGGATCCTGACTTGCCCAAGGCCAGGCCGGTGCGCCCCACCGCGTAGGCCTCGCCGTTTCCGATCACGAGAAAGGACGTCTCCCGCACCACGACCGTGCAGCCCCCCGGCCCCGCAGGGCGCAGCACGTGGTACTCCGCGTCCGAGATCAGGTCGTTCACCGCTCCCCACGCCGTGCCGAGCACCGCCGTGACGATCAGCAGACTGCTCCCCGGCCGTGTCCACGCGGCTCGCTTCCGCGGGAACTGCGAAGCACCCGCCGGGCGGTCCACCCGGGTGAGGGCCCATCGGAGAACGAGCGACATGACGAGGAGGGCCGCACTCACCACCCAGCCGGGGACCACCCGCCCCTGCACGACCAGCAGGAGGCTGCTCCAGCTCGCCACGGCGGCGAGAGCCAGACTCCCGATGCCTGCTGCGGTGGAGACGGTGGGCGACAACCTCACGCCGTGCTGTGTACGTTCTTCGGTCACGGCGGGTACGACTCTCCGAACGCGCCGACAGTTGCGGTGGGGGCCCGAAGCACGGCGAGAGCCCATCACGGACCCGAGGTTCCGGCGAGACCGGCGCGGGGCGCCCTGCTTCTTCTTGTCCTGGGTCTTGTCCGGGATCTTGGTGACCTGCGTTTTCCCTGCTCAGGAGCGGTGTTCCTGAGCGCCTGGTGGTCGTCGTTGGTCGTCCTCGGCCACTGTTGAGCGGCCTCGGACGGCCCAGAGACGGCCCAGCCTTGGCGCGCTCGGCTGGCGGCCGGCACCTTTGATGCGACCCGTCCGAACCTCAGCCGACGACAGTCAGCCGCGACGGCCAGCCCGTGACGACGATGCCTGAGCCCTCAGCTTGGGAAGCTCGGGTCTTCCACGGGCGGTTGCTGGATTGACCTGTGGTGGAGCGGCTACGGCATCTGGCTGACAGTCGACCTGGTCCCCGCCATTCCCCGTGGTTCCCCGCACGACCTGGCACGGCTTCTGGCACGACCTCTGCGTCCCGCGCTATGGGCACGAAGGGCACTGAGGTCTGCTGGGCTGGTCAGGCGGTCGCTGCGGCGTGTTGATCGGAGTGGGCGCTTGCCGTTACATCAGTCGGCCTCATTGGGCCGGGCCGAGTACTTCGTCGGCGCTTCGGGGCTCTGTGCGCGGCTGCTGGTTGAGCTTGTGGCGTGCGATGGAGGAGTGCCGGTAGACCTCTTTGCGGGCGCGCATGATGTTGCCCAGGGGGGCGTGTTCGGCGGTGACCCGCCAGGGTGTGAAGGACAGCGTGTCCATCTTCTCCAGGTTTTCCGGGCTGGAGATGTCCTGCTGCGGCAGCCGCAGTTTGGCCACGGTGACGGACGGCGAGAGCTGCTCGGGCCACTCCACTGTGGTGTCCTCCACCGGCATGCGCTCCAGGTCGGTGCAGAGTTGGACCTGGATGTCGAAGGTGTAGGGCCGCTCCTGCAGCTCGGCCTGCAGGGCCGGTCGGAAGACCTCCGCGGCCGAGGCCGGGTCGATGTCGCGCCGGACCACCGCGGCGGCGGAGGACGGGTCGGGGGTGATGCGCACCTTGGCGATGTAGTCCCCGTGCCGGACCGCGCCCATCGTCCAGTAGCTCGACAGCAATACGTTGACCGGAGGGGTCTTGGACAGGCGCAGGAAGGCCAGGAACTCGTCCCACGCCCAGTCGTCCTGGTCCAGCGTTCCCTTTCCGGTCACGAATTCGGTGAAGAAGCGATGTGCGCCGGGTCGGCCCTGGGAGAAGTAGGCCGGCGCGTTCAGGAACAGTTCCTGGATAAACAGGTAGTGCTCGACTGTGTTGCAGAAGAAGATCGGTCCGTTGATGTTGGCGTAGTCGAAGGTGCCCGTGTCCGGTTCGTCTTCCAGCAGGGTCGGGCCGGGGATGTCGAACATCTTCAGCGCCAGTCCGGTGGCGGCGCCCAGTCGCGCGTCGGCTCCGGCGTGAGGCGAGCCGTTGGAGAAGCGGATGAGCGCATCGTGGGTTCCCGGGGTCGCGTAGATCCCCTGGGCGTACTCGGGGGGCAGCCCGTCCAGGATCTCCACTTCCCCTCGGACCAGCCCGTAGCCCTTGGCATGGGCGTCGCGCAGGGCCCGTCCGGTGCCGCCGGCCTCGACCGACTCGGCGATGTAACTTTCGGTCTTCTCGATCACCGTCTGCACGTTCTCGTCGAAGTGCGGATCGTCGTCTTCGATGTCCGGTGTGTAGCGGACGAACTGTGCTGCCATGACTTCGACCTCTCCTCGGCGACCGTGACCGCGCCTCAGGGGCTTGGAATTGGCCTCAGCCCTCCAGTTCGGCGAGCCAGCGCAAAGCGCGCAGACCTGGCACAAAGCAGTACTCACCGCCTCGGGTGACCACAAAGCTGGGCAGGTTCTGCAGGCGACGCCGGACCGGCTTCTCCGGGATGGTGACGCTGCCGGTTCCGCCGTGATGCCCGGCTACCGGGTCCTTCTCGCCGGGGTAGCCGATGAAGTTGCCGTCGTTGACCCATTCGGCCTTGATGAACTCAAACTGCCGTTCCAGGTGGGCTCCGAGGAAGACTCCGACCAGGCCGCGGTCGGCGCCGTCGTCCTCCAGCACGCCTTCCGGCAGCGGTGGCCCGTAGGTGGTGCCGCGGCGGATGAGGCGGTGCATCCGTGCGTCGCCGATGATGGTGGAATCGCGGGGGTTGGTGCGCCGGATGTGCGCACCGGCGGGGCACCGGTACCCCCGGTCGTCGTTCTCCCGGTACAGGAAGTTGTTGACGCGGTGCGGATCGGCCGCCAGCTCCGGATCGTCGTGCTCCGGCGCCAGCATCAGTGGTGCTCCGCTGGGCCAGCGCCCGACCATCTTGGCCGCCAGGAGTGCCTCCTCCCCGGCGCTGGAGCTGTTCGCGCGCAGGTACCGGCGCCAGGCCGCCACGTTGGTGTGGGTCTTGCGCACGGCCGCGTAGGTGCCGTTGCGGCCCAGGACATCGGGTTTGGGCATGGGGGGCAGGCTGCCGGTTTCGTCGGGGTAGCCGAGGATGAACTCGCCGGCCTTGAGGGGGGCTTCCTGCGGGTTGGATCCGGGCAGTCCGACACCCTCGATGTTCGGATGGCTGATGCCGTCTCGGAATCCGAAGGTGGTGCGCCCGGTCGGGAGCTGGCGCACCTCCTGCTGCCAGATCACCTGGACGCCGGACGTGTCCTCGTAGGCGACACGGGCCCGTTCCAGCTCCCTGTCCAGCTGTGCCGTGTCGGAGGAGAGGGCGCTCAACGCGATGTGGACATCGCCGGTTCCGAACGGTGCCTCCCAGTGGGCCGGGGCACTCTCGCCCACGTCGCCGATCAGCTCCGCCCGAGCGGCCATGCCCTCACGGAACGCCCGCGGAAAGCTGTCCAGCGACTCCTGCGGCACCCCCAGGGCCCTCAGCCCCTCATAGGTGAACGCCACGGCGACCCAGGCATCCTGGCTCTGTTCCGCGCTGGGCAGGCCACCCGAGGTCACCGGGAGCAGCCGCCGCAGCAGGGCGCGTCCGGCGTGGCGGTCATCGACGCGCAGGAAGATGTACTTTCCCTGATAGGGCACGGGCCGTGGACGCAGGGCCCCGCTCTGGACGTCGTCGATCTCGACACGCACACCGGCCGCGCTGCTGCTGTCCGCCGTGTTCATGATCGCTTGTGCCTCCACATCGGTCTCTGTCCGGGCAGCCCCGCAATGGCCGACTCCCACCCGCCGACGCGGTCCACCGGCGGTGGGTCGGCTCTGAAGGTCCGGGCGCTAGGCCGAGGCTTCCTCCAACAGTTTCTGGAAGGCGGGCGTGGCCACCAGCTCCGCGTTGGCCGGGTTCTCCAGCGCCTCCCGGAACTGGGTGGTGTCGAGCACCTCCTGGAACGCGTCGTCCACGCGGTGGTCCTTGTAGATCTGCTGAACGGTCAAATCGGGGTAGGCGCTGACGAAGACCCCTGCGGGCTCCTGATGGGCGAGGAACCAGTCCTTGACCCCTGGATCTTTGATGCCGGGGAACCCTTCGCTGTGCGAGAAGACCTTGTCGAAGCGTTCCCCGACCACCGTCTTGGCGAAGTCGTCGATGTAGGTGTCCCAGGAGCCGTCGAAGACGCTGGCGAACATGAACCTGGTGTCGTTGTCGAAAATGACGTGCCGTGCGTCATGCAGCGTGCCGATCTGGCGCAGCGCCGCATGGACATTCTCGTCATTCGCCGCGTCGCCGAGCCAGGTGAGATCCTCGCGCAATGCATCGGCCTCGCCCGGCTTGATCTTGGTGAAAACGGTGAACTCGCTGCAGACCCCATCCGACCTGCCGGGCCGCTCAGGGTGAGCCGACTGGGTTGCACCTGTCGTCGCAGTCATCGTGTGATTCTCCTGCCACGGATCGGTGCGAGGGCCGCCAAGCGCCAGAACATGAGGCGCCCTCGCCCCCACATATCAATCCTCACCACGGATGCACTGCCTCGCATCCCGGGCCCTGGGCACTGTGGTCACCTGAGGTGGATTCCCGGGAGAGTCTGGCACTGCGGAGTCCGGCCTGGTCCCTCCCGTCCAGAGGCTCCCGAGGACAGATCCGGCCAGGCGCAGGAAGATGGAATGGGCGGGACGTGCCGAGTACGTCGTCGTCACCATTCCCGGGCAGCCACTTGCGCACGGCCGTGGAGACAGTGGCACAGCCGATCGCACACCGACCCGTTGCGCCGCCGAGGCGGTCGGGGCCCCTCTCGCGCCAAGCCCTGCTCGACCGGATCGCCACCCTGACCTCACGCGGAGGCAACCATGGGCGCAGTTCTCGGTGACGTGCTGGGTTTCGCCGCCGCCGTCGCGGTCAGCCCGCTCCCGATCATCGCCGTCATCCTCATACTCGCCACGCCTCGGGGACGTCTCAACGGAGTCCTCTTCACCGTCGGCTGGATCCTGGGACTCTCGGCACTGGGCGCGGTGATGCTGGCGATCGCTTCCCCCGCAGGTGCTTCCGCCCGCAATCACCCGGCCACCTGGGTGGGAGCCCTCAAGCTCGCCCTGGGCCTGTTCCTCGTCCTCTTCGGCGCCCGGCAATGGCACCGACGCCCAAAGGATCTCTCGCAAGCCCAGCTGCCGAAGTGGATGAGCGCGATCGACCGCCTCACACCGGTCAAGGTCTTCGCACTCGGACTGGCCCTGGCCGCGCTCAACGCCAAGAACGCACCGCTGACCATCGCCGCGGGGGCCGCGATCGGCTCAGCCGGCCTGCCGGTAGGGCAGCAGATCGCATCTCTGGCGATCTTCGTCCTGATCGCCACCCTCGGCCTGCTGGCCCCGCTGGGAGTTTTCCTGCTCGGGGGAGAGCGAGCCAAGACCACGCTTGGCAACTGGAAGGACTGGGCAGCTCAGCACAATGTCGCCGTGATGGCGGTCCTGTTCTTCGTCCTCGGGCTGAAATTGCTCGGAGACGGCATCTCCATCCTCACCTCCTGACCGGCTTGCTCGCGTCGCCGTGTGGTTCCAGCGGATGACCTGCCAGCGCCGGCCGCGCACCACTTCTTGTCAAGCCCCGGGTTTCGTGGACAGTGAATCAGCTGGTTTTCAGGGTGAGTTCTGGGACGGCTATTGCGATGTGACGGGCCTCGAACTCGGCGGGTGGGACGTGTCCGAGCTCGCCGTGGAGGCGTCGCCGGTTGAACCAGTCGACATACTCGGCGACGGCGATCTCGACATCGGTGATGCCGGTCCACGGCCCCTTGTTGCGGATCAGCTCGGCCTTGAACAGGCTGTTGAATGCCTCGGCGAGGGCGTTGTCGTACGAGTCGCCCCGTGAACCGACCGAGGCGACCGCGGCGGCTTCGGCGAGTCGGTCGGTGTAGCGAACGGCACGGTATTGCACGCCGCGATCGGAGTGATGGACGAGACCGGTCAGGTCCGCGCCGTCGCGCCGACGGCGCCAGATCGCCATCTCCAGGGCGTCCAGGGCCAGGTCGGTGTAGAGGCTGGTGGCGACCTGCCAGCCGACCACCGTGCGGGAGAAGACGTCGATCACGAACGCGGCGTACACCCAGCCGGAGAAGGTGCGGATGCAGGTGATGTCGGCCACCCACGGCTGGTTCGGCGCGGTGGCGGTGAACTGCCGGTTGACCAGGTCCGCCGGCCGTGCGGTCTCCGGAGCGGGACGCGTGGTGCGTGGGCTCTTGGCCCTGGTCACACCGCGCAGCCCGGCCTCGCGCATCAGCCGCTCGACGGTGCAGCGGGCCACCTTCCGGCCTGCTCTGCGCAGCGCGGCGTGGATCTTGCGGACGCCGTAGACGCCGTAGTTCGCGGCGTGGAGGACACGTATCTCCTGGGTGAGCCGCTCATCGCGCAGGCTCCGGGCAGAGGCGGGCCGGCTGGTGGCGGCGTAGTAGGTGCTCGGCGCGATCTCGGCGTCCGTCCCCTTCAGGACGTCGCAGATCGGCTGGACGCCGAACTCCTGCTTGTACTGGTCGATGTAGGCGACCTTCAGCGCAGTGGACGGTCCAGCTCCGCCGCGAAGAAAGCCGAGGCGGACTTCAGGATCGCGTTCGCCCGACGCAGCTCCTTCACCTCCCTCTCCAGCTCCGCGATGCGGGCGGCATCGGCACTCGTGGTGCCCTCGCGCAGGCCCTCGTCGGTCTCGGCCCGCTTGACCCAGGTCCGCAGGGCCTCCGGGTGCACATCGAGCTGCTCGGCGATCCGCCGGATCGCCCCCGTCCGCGCGGCAGGGTCCCTGCGGGCCTCGACCGGCGCGGGCGGAGCGGGCCGGAGGCAGGAGCGGCGCCCGCGGCGGAGCCGGGAAGCGCGCCCGGAGGAGCGAAGCGACGACGGGTGCTTGAACCAGCAGAGAAAGTTGTAACGCAGTCTCGGGGTTGTCACTGGGGTTGTCAGCGCGTGCAACTGCGGTGAGGTTCCCGAGTCGATCATGGAGAGCGTCATGTCCGCCCAGAACTCTTCTTTGAAGTCGCTGCTCAGTCTCGTGTCCTCTGGGCACGGGGCCGATGAGGAGATGGACTGGCAAGCAGCCGAAGAGGCTCTCGGTGTTGGTCTCCCGAGCGACTACAAGGCGTTCATGTCCGTCTATGGCGCGGGCGACATCGGAGAACTCGGCATCCTGGGGCCGATGCCCGTGGAGTACGTGCAGTGGGACCCCGGCAATGTCCTGGACAGCACGCCTGCCTTCCGTGACTTGTGGGACAAGGAGGGCGGTGTCCCCGGCATCACGGCGGAGAGCAGTGCCGTGCTGCCCTGGGGCTCTGGCTGCAACGCCAACGAGTTGGGCTGGCTGATGCTCGACCCGGACCCCGACGAGTGGCCCGTGGTGGCCTGGCGCCGGCAGATCCACTACGGCGACTCCAGGTGGAAGCTCTTCGACTGCGGCATGGTCGACTTCCTGGTCAGGATGATGTGCGCCGAGCTCGACCAGTGCCCTCTCGGTGACGCCTCTCTCCGGGGCGGGACCGCTCCTTTCGTGCACTGGCGCGAGCAGCAGCGGCGTCGGCTTGCAGGGCTCGGCCCCGAGACGGGGGAGCCGGACCCCGTCGTGCAGGGCTTCCTGCAGTGGCCCGCATCTTGACGTTGGGGGAGGGATCTCATGGACGCGACGGACGGCGTCATCGACTTGGTCCACCTGGCCGACCGGCCTGGAACCAGCGGGCACAGTGTCGTCGTGCGCGTGCTGGGCCGCTGGCGGCCCGGCGTCCTGTTCGGTCATGACTTCCTCGAATGCGAGATCGTCATCGCCGCGGAGTCCCTCAGCGCCGTCTTCTCGGTGACCCTCCTTCCCGAGGATCTGGAGGACTGGGAGGACGCCTTGACGACCCTGGGATCCTGGCGATTCGCCATGTGGCTTACCTCCGGGCGGACTCCGTCCCTGAAGTTCAAGCCCGACGGCCATGACCGGATGTCGGTGTCCGTACACGACGGGCCCTCGTCAGGGGTCACCGTCACGGTCCCGCTGTTCGCGCTGCCGACAGGGTGGGTCGATGAACAGCGGGCCCTGCTCGCCCGCGTCCGCGAGGTCTACCCACGTGAGGTTGTCGAGACGTCGCCGGGCGCCTACGTGTGGCGCCGCGGCAGCGAGAACTGAAGGCCTCACAAGCGGCCGGCGGCCCGGAGACGGCCCTGATGCGCGTGCCGCAGCGCGGTCCTCCTGGCGAGTTGGGCTGCATGAAAGCGGGTGTGGCAACGGCCCCCCGCACACGCACGCGATTCTCGCCCGGATGCTCGGTGTCCACATCCGGGTCGCCGGCCAGTGGCAGAAGGCACCAGCCTGCTCGACGGTGCCGCGCTCAGATGCCCGGGCGGACACCGGCCTCATGTTTCACCCGAGTTGTGATATCGCTCGGCGGCCCCGCTACGAGCGACTAGGCCCGCCTCTCGCCTCAGATCCGCCCGCCGGTCAGACGAGTGATCGGGCCGTGCGTGCGGCGCCCCGCACGGCGACCCGCCAGGTATGACGTGGCACCCAACGCCGACAAGCCCGCACCCACACCGGCGGTGAGGAGCTTTCGATGGGCGATCAACGTCCATGCCGTCTTGGCGAGGGCCACGGCCTGTCCCGAGGCGGCGATGACGGCCTGGCGGCCGGCTTGGACACGCTCGGCCGCGCCGTGCACGACCGCGGCGCTCGTCCCGGCCGTACGCTCGGCCGTGTCCACGGCTGCTGACGCCACGTCACCGGATTTCTCGGCTGCCTTGTCCGCCGCCTGCGACGCGGGAGCAGTCGCCTTCGCCGTGACCCGCCGGGCCTTGGCAGACGCACTCCGCTTGGATACGGAATCTTGATTCGTGCCGCTGCTCGATTGACTCATGGACTTCGCGTTGCCGCTCGCGTCAACGGCAAACACACTCCGCCAGGACGGTGCACGCCGATACACATCCAGAGCGTGTTTCAGCTGTTGGCCGACATGAGCCTTACGTGGCGGTTTGTCATCCGTGCGAGCCCGGTCGATCTGCTGGTGGCGGTCACTGCCCGGCATCACAGGCTGACCGTGCTCCACGAGGATTCCGACTTCGAGAACATCGCCCGCGTCACGGGGCAGCCCGTGCGTCGGATCGTGGAGTGGGGGCGGGTTCGTCCCGCGCGCCCGGTTGTACGAAGAGGCCGCTCCCGCCTGTGATGCGGGAGCGGCCGTATTCGTTGAACGACCGCGTGCTCAGTTCACGTTGACCGCGCTCCACGCCGCCGCCACCGCGTTGTACTCCGTGCTGCCCGCGCCGTAGAGGTCCTTGGCGGCGTTCAGGGTCGCCGTCCTCGCGCCCGCGTACTTCGTCGAGGACGTCATGTAGACCGTCAGGGCCCGGTACCAGATCTTGCCGAGCTTGTCGCGGCCGATGCCGGTCACCGTGGAGTTGTTGCAGGTGGGGGAGTTGTAGCTGACGCCGTTGAGGGTCTTGGCGCCGCTGCCCTCGGCGAGCAGGTAGGCGAAGTGGTTGGCGACGCCCGAGGAGTAGTGGACGTCGAGGTTGCCCACCGAGCTGCTCCAGCAGTCGGCCGAGCTGCCGTCCTTGGAGGGCTTGTCCATGTAACGCAGGGCCGTTCCGCCGAAGCCGGAGCGGACGATCTTCTCGCCGATCAGATAGTCGCCCGTGTCGCTGGAGTTGTTCGCGTACCACTCCACCAGCGTGCCGAAGATGTCGGAGGTGGCCTCGTTCAGGCCGCCGGACTCGCCCGAGTACGTCAGCGCGGCCGTCTTGGACGTGACGCCGTGCGACATCTCGTGCCCGGCCACGTCCAGGGCCACCAGCGGGCCGAACGTGGTGCCGTCACCGTCGCCGTACGTCATGCAGAAGCAACTGTCGTCCCAGAAGGCGTTGTTGTAGTTGCTGCCGTAGTGGACGCGGTTGTACGAGCCCTTGCCGTCGCCCGCGATGCCGTTGCGGCCGTGGACGTTCTTGTAGTAGTCCCAGGTCTCGTTGGTGCCGTACTGCGCGTCGACCGCCGCCGAGGAGCGGTCCGCGGTCGTGCCGGTGCCCCAGTGGTTGTCGGCGTCCGTGAAGACCGTGGCGGGGGCGCGCTGGAAGCAGATGCCGAGGAAGCACAGGTCGGTCTTGTTTGCCGCGTCACCGGTGTACGTGTTGCCGCGCGTCGGGTCCTTGAGCTGGTACGTCGATCCCGACAGCGTGGTCTCCAGCGGTATCGTGCCGCTGTAGAGCGACTGGCCGTCGCCCGCCGCCGTCTCGATGCTGTCCCAGGCGTCGATCCGCGCGCCGGTGCGGGCGTCGGTCAGCACCGTACGGGCCACCGGGTTGCCGAGCGAGTCCAGCCCGACCGCGTTGGTGCGCCAGGCCAGGCGCGGGGCGCCGTGCAGGGCGTCGACGATCAACTCGGGCTTGGCCTTGGCCTGCTTCAGCTTCGTGCCGCGGTTCGCCGTGCGCAGATCGTCCAGCGCGAGGTCGGCGGCCTTCGGGGCGGAGAGCTTGGGCGCGGTGCTCGCGAGGGAAACCGTGCCCTTCGAGGCCCGGTTCGCGCCGCGGTAGGTGCCGTTCGGCGTCAAGTGGACGACGAAGTCCCCGCCCAGTACGGGCAGTTGGCGGTAGGCGCGGTCGTAGCGGACGTGCTGCGTGCCGTCCTTGTCGACGACCACGTCCCGTACGGTCGTGGCCTCGGCGGAGGTGAGGTCCAGGGCCGCGGCATGGTCCTCGAGCGCCGAGGCGGCGTTCTCGATCGCGGCGGCCCGGGTGGGTCTGTTCTCCGCGTGCGCGGCGGGGGAGAGCACGGCGGCCAGCAGGGTGGCGGCGGTGGCGGCTGTGCCTGCCGTGGCCAGGCGGGAAGCGCGGATGTGCCGTGTCCGACTCATCGGTCTCCTTGAGCGCGGGCGCCCTGGGGCGCGTGGGGTTGCGCTGGTGTCCCCAGAGATTTAAGTGGTCATGACATGTCATGTCCATAGCCGCCGCGTGCTGATGTGTGAGGGGAGAGAATCGTTTCTGTGACGCCTCCGACGCCCGCTCCGCTCCCGTTCTTCGTCTACGGCACCCTCCGCCCCGGCGAGGGCAACCACGGCGCGTTCCTGCACGGCCGCACCCACTCCGAGGAACCCGCCCGACTGGCCGGCGCGGTGCTCTACGACGGTCCCGGCTACCCGTACGCCGTGGAGGAGCCCGGCGGACTGATCCGCGGCGAACTCGTGGCCGCCCTACCGGAGCGGTACGGGGAAGTCCTCACCGCCCTGGACCGGCTGGAAGGTTACGTGGCCGGCGACCCGCGCAGCCTCTACGAGCGGGTCGAGCGCGAGGTCGTCCGCGAGACCGACGGCGCGTCCGTGCGCGCCTGGGTGTACGTCGCCGGACCGTCCGTCACGGCCCGGCTGCTGGCCGACGGCAGGCGCATCGAGAGCGGGGACTGGACGGTGCGGAGCCGAACCGCCGGCCCTTCGTGAGGTGAGCGCGTCAGCCGGCATCGGCCAGCGCGCGGGCGACGCCGTGCTCCTGCCGCCCCAGGAACGTCGGATCCGGCTGGAACACGGCCTTCAGGACCGCCTTGCCGGCCGCGAACACCTCGCGGGTGCCGCCGTAGTACCAGGTGACGTCGTGTTTGGCGTCCACGCCGACGCCGTAGGAGTCCACGCCCGCCGCCTCGCACAGGGCGACCGCGCGCCGGACGTGGAAACCCTGGGTGACCAGGACCGCCCGGTCCACACCGAAGATCTTCTTCGCCCGGACACAGGAGTCCCAGGTGTCGAAGCCGGCGTAGTCGCTCACGATGCGCATGCCGGGCACGCCGCGCTTCGTCAGGTACGCGCGCATGGCGTCCGGCTCGTCGTAGTCCTCGCGGCTGTTGTCGCCGGTGACCAGGAGCACCTTGACCCTGCCCTCGTGGTACAGCTTCGCCGCCGCGTCCAGCCGGTGCGCCAGGTACGGCGACGGCTCGCCGTCCCACAGGCCCGCGCCGAAGACGACGGCCACCTCGGTGTGCGGCGCGTCCGCCGTGGTCCGCAGCCGGTCGCCGGCCACGACGTACATCCACGTCGCCGGAAGCAGCGCCAGCACGCACACGGCCATCACCGCCTGCATCAGCCGACGCCGCCCGGCGCGGGTACGTGGCAGGCGCGGTCGTGTCCGCGACGGTCGGCGCATCGGACGATCCCCTCCCCGGGCGGCCCCGGCGGGCCGCGCTCCACCTCACTATGATCAAGGACGCGGCGCACGGCGGCTTGGTTCGCCGACCTCGGCCGGAAACGGACCGGGAGATCCCGAATGTCAGTGGCTGCCCTTAGTGTCGAGTCATGGAAGGGATCGCATCCGAGGCGGCCGGGCCGCACGAGCAGGCCGACCGGCCGTACGAGAACCACGTGCCGCCGGCCGGGTACGAGGCGTCGGCCGTCGAGCGGTGGGCCACCGAGCCGGACAAGCGGCCGGGCCGTACCGCCTTCCAGCGTGACCGCGCGCGCGTGCTGCACTCCGCGGCGCTCAGGCGGCTGGCCGGCAAGACCCAGGTGGTCACGCCGGGGGAGCGCAGTCAGGCCTGGGACGCCAGCCCCCGCACCCGGCTCACCCACTCGCTGGAGTGCGCCCAGGTGGGCCGCGAGCTGGGCGCCGCGCTCGGCTGCGACCCGGACCTCGTCGAGGCCGCCTGCCTCTCCCACGACCTGGGCCACCCGCCCTTCGGGCACAACGGCGAACAGGCGCTGAACGAGTTCGCCGAGGACTGCGGCGGCTTCGAGGGCAACGCCCAGTCGCTGCGCCTGCTCACCCGTATCGAGCCCAAGCGGTTCGTCCCCGACCCCGGGACGGACGAACTGGTCAGCGTCGGCCTCAACCTCACCCGCGCCGCCCTCGACGCCGCCACCAAGTACCCCTGGCCGCGAGGCGCCCACCCCACCGACCCGACGTCACCCAAGTTCGGCGTCTACGAGGACGACCGACCGGTCTTCGACTGGGTGCGCAAGGACGCCCCCGGCACGCGTACGTGCTTCGAGGCCCAGGTCATGGACTGGGCGGACGACGTGGCGTACTCGGTGCACGACGTGGAGGACGGCCTGCACGCGGGCCACATCGACCCCGGCGTCCTGCACGCCGAACCCGAGCGGCAGGCGGTCTTCGCGGTCGCCGTCGGCCGCTACGTCCCGGCCGGCACCGACACCGAGGAGCTGGCCGAGGCCCTCGACCGCCTCCTGGACCAGGAGTGGTGGCCGCACGGCTACGACGGCTCGGCGATCGCCCAGGCCCGTCTGAAGGACGCCACCAGCCAGCTCATCGGCCGCTTCTGCCTGGCCGCCGAGGGCGCCACCCGGCAGACGTACGGGTCGGGGCGCCTGACGCGGTACGGCGCCGAGCTCGTCGTGCCCAGAAGCACCCGAATGGAGTGCGCGGTCCTCAAGGCCGTCGCCGACCGGTACGTCATGCAGCGCGCCGAGCAGGAGCGGCTCCGCGCCGACCAGCGGATCGTGGTCGCCGAGCTCGCCGAGGCGCTGACCGCGCGCGCCCCCGAGGGCCTGGACCCGCAGTTCCGCGCCCTGTTCGACCAGGCCGGCGACGACCGGGCACGCAAGCGCGTGCTCGTCGACCAGATCGCCTCCCTGACCGACGCCTCCGCCCGCTCGCTGCACGCCCGTCTGACGAGGTGCGCATGACACTGACAGCGCTCTTAGCGACACCGGGGATACCAGTGGGACACATGGGACCCTCCGTGGCCTGATCGGGCCATCCCCTCTTCCCGCGACACGCTCCGTGCGGGACGCTCGCATGTGGCGGCACCCTTACGAGGAGGCAACAAGTGGTCGACGCGGATCAGACATTCGTCATCGTCGGAGGAGGCCTGGCCGGCGCGAAGGCGGCCGAGACCCTCCGCGCGGAGGGCTTCAGCGGCCGCGTGATCCTCGTCTGCGACGAGCGCGATCACCCCTACGAACGCCCGCCGCTGTCCAAGGGCTACCTGCTCGGCAAGGAGGAGCGCGACAGCGTCTTCGTGCACGAACCCGCCTGGTACGCGCAGAACGACGTCGAACTGCACCTCGGCCAGACGGTCGACGCCATCGACCGGGCCGCGAAGACCGTCCACTACGGCGAGGACGGCACCCATGTGCGCTACGACAAGCTGCTGCTGGCCACCGGCGCCGAGCCGCGCCGCCTGGACATCCCCGGCACCGGCCTCGCCGGCGTCCACCACCTGCGCCGCCTCGCCCACGCCGAGCGCCTGAAGAACGTCCTGACCCACCTCGGCCGGGACAACGGCCACCTGGTGATCGCGGGCGCCGGCTGGATCGGCCTGGAGGTCGCGGCGGCGGCCCGCGAGTACGGCGCCGAGGTCACCGTCGTCGAGCCGTCCGCCACCCCGCTGCACCACGTGCTCGGCCCCGAGCTCGGCCAGATCTTCGCCGAGCTGCACCGCGAGCACGGCGTCCGCTTCCACTTCGGCGCCCGGCTCACCGAGATCGTCGGCCAGGACGGCGTGGTGCTCGCCGCCCGCACCGACGACGGCGAGGAGCACCCCTGCCACGACGTGCTCGCCGCGATCGGCGCCGCTCCGAGGGTCGCCCTCGCGGAGTCGGCGGGCCTGGAGCTGGCCGACCGGGCCCACGGCGGCGGCATCGCGGTGGACGAACGGCTGCGCACGTCCGACCCGGACATCTACGCGGCCGGTGACGTCGCCTCCTTCCCGCACGGGCTGTTCGACACCCGGCTGCGGGTGGAGCACTGGGCCAACGCGCTGAACGGCGGCCCGGCCGCGGCCCGCGCGATGCTCGACAGGGAGGTCGTCCACGACCGCGTGCCCTACTTCTTCACCGACCAGTACGACCTGGGGATGGAGTACAGCGGATGGGCGCCGCCGGGGTCGTACGACGAGGTGGTGATCCGCGGGGACGCCGGAAAGCGCGAGTTCATCGCCTTCTGGGTGAAGGAGGGCCGGGTGCTCGCCGGGATGAACGTCAACGTGTGGGACGTCACGGACCCGATCCAGCACCTGATCCGTACGAAGGCACGGGTGGACACGGAGGCGCTGGCGGACCCGCGCGTTCCGCTGGCCGGCCTGGCCTCGTAGCCGAGGTGACCGAGGCGGCCGAGACGGCCGGGCAGGAGTGTCGGTGGACTTTCGTAGACTTCAGGCGTGGCAGGACGGATCAATGACGAGGACGTGAAGGCGGTACGGGACGCGGTCCCGATCGACGCCGTGGTGTCCGAGTACCTCCAGCTGCGGAACGCGGGCGGGGGCAACCTGAAGGGCCTGTGCCCGTTCCACGACGAGAAGTCGCCGTCCTTCCAGGTCAGCCCGAGCAAGGGACTCTTCCACTGCTTCGGCTGCCAGGAGGGCGGCGACACCATCACGTTCGTGATGAAGATCGACCACCTCTCCTTCTCGGAGGCGGTCGAGCGGCTGGCCGCCCAGGCCGGCATCACCCTGCGCTACGAGGAGGGCGGGTACAACCCCGCCCACCAGCGAGGCGAGCGCATCCGCCTGGTCGAGGCGCACAAGCTGGCCGCCGAGTGGTACGCCGAGCAGCTCGCGGCCTCCGCCGAGGCCGAGACCGGCCGGGTCTTCCTCGCCGAGCGCGGCTTCGACCAGTCCGCCGCCGTCCACTTCGGCGTCGGCTACAGCCCCCAGGGCTGGGACCACCTCACCCGCTTCCTGCGCGGCAAGGGCTTCACCGACAAGGAACTGCTCCTCTCCGGCCTCTCCCAGGAGGGCCGCCGCGGCCCCATCGACCGCTTCCGCGGCCGGCTGATGTGGCCGATCCGCGACATCGGCGGCGAGGTGGTCGGCTTCGGCGCGCGCAAGCTGTACGAGGCGGACAGCGGGCCGAAGTACCTGAACACCCCTGAGACGGCGATCTACAAGAAGTCCCAGGTCCTGTACGGCATCGACCTGGCGAAGAAGGAGATCGCGAAGACCTCCCGCGCGGTCGTGGTCGAGGGCTACACGGACGTCATGGCCTGCCACCTGGCCGGCGTCACGACCGCCATCGCCACCTGCGGCACCGCCTTCGGCGGCGACCACATCAAGATCCTGCGCCGGCTGCTGATGGACAACGGCTCGGCCCGCGTGATCTTCACCTTCGACGGCGACGCGGCCGGCCAGAAGGCGGCGCTGCGCGCCTTCGAGGACGATCAGAAGTTCGCCGCCGAGACCTACATCGCGATCGCCCCGGACGGCATGGACCCCTGCGACCTGCGGCTGGCCAAGGGCGACGAGGCGGTCGCCGACCTGGCCGAACCGCGCACCCCGCTCTTCGAGTTCGCGCTGCGCCGGATCGTCGCCCGCTACGACCTCGACACCCCGGCCGGCCGCGCCGCCGCCCTGGACGAGGCCGCGCCGGTCGTCGCCCGGATCAAGAACCGTGGCGCCCAGCACGAGGTCGCGGTTCAGCTCGCCGGTCTGCTCGGCATCCTCGACACCCAGTTCGTGGTCAAGCGGGTGGCCCAACTGGCCCGTTGGGCCCGCGAGCGCGGCGGGCGCGGTCCCGCGCCGGACCGGCGGCAGCAGGGGCCCCAGCCCCAGTACGCCGCCGCCCGGCCGGCGCTCCGTGGCCCGGCGCTCAACCTGCGCAACCCGGTGTACGCCACCGAACGCGAGCTGCTGAAACTCGCCCTGCAACGCCCGGAGCTGGTCTCCCCGGCCTTCGACGCCTACGGCGTGGACGAGTTCACCGCTCCGCCCTACGCCGCCGTACGCCAGGCGATCCTGGACGCGGGCGGCGCGGAGTACGGCGTGGGCGACCCCCAGGAATACCTCGCCCGCGTCCGCGAGGCGGCCCCGGACGACACGGTCCGCGCGATGGTCACCGAGCTGGCGGTGGAGGCGATCCTGATCCGCCGGGAGGTCGACGAGGCCTACGCCGGCGCCCAGCTGGTCACGGTCCGCCGCCGCGCGGTCGAACGCCGCATCCGCGACCTCCAGAGCACGGTAGCCCGCCTCAGCACCGGCGGCGACCCCGCCCAACTGGCCGCCGCCCAGAACGAGTTGTGGATCCTCCAGCAGTACGACCAGTCACTGCGCGAGCGCGGCACCGCGGCGCTGTGAGGGCGGCCGCGGGCTCCCGTCCACGACCTGAGTAACCACCCCGTCACGGACCGGACGCAAAAAGTCACCGCACGACCCTCGTGGCCGTGATGTGTCGTACCCCACACTGGGGTGCGGTGCCTGAGTCCTCGGAGCGCGGCCGAACCGCCCCCCACGGGTCCTGCATTCCCGCGGCTTCGCTCATCGCGTACGGGACGGACAGCGGCGAGGCCGCCGACTCCGCCCCCCGAGTACCGCTGCTGCACACCTCAGCAGCGATCATCCTGGAGGTCGCCCCCCGTGCAGACCCAGACCCTCACCCACACCGAGATTCCCACCGGCCTCGGCGTCGACGGGCCGGACCCGGACCGGGAGGCCGATGTCATCGCGGCCGTACCTCCGCAGGACCGGGCCGCGCACCACCCCGAGGGGGAGCCGGAGGTGGCCCCGATCGAGTCCCCCGAGCCACCCGAGCCGGCTCCCGCCCGCACCGAGACCGGCAGCGGACCCTCCTCCGACCTGTTCCGCCAGTACCTGCGGGAGATCGGCCGCATCCCGCTGCTCACCGCCGCCGAGGAGGTCGACCTCGCCCGGCGCGTGGAGGCCGGACTGTTCGCCGAGGAGAAGCTGAACAACACGCCGGACCTGGACAGCCGGCTCGCCCTCGACCTGGACCGCCTCGTCGTCATGGGCCGGATGGCCAAGCGCCGGCTCATCGAGGCCAACCTGCGGCTCGTCGTGTCCGTGGCCAAGAGGTACATAGGCCGCGGGCTCACCATGCTCGACCTCGTGCAGGAGGGCAACCTCGGACTCATCCGGGCCGTGGAGAAGTTCGACTACGCACGCGGCTACAAGTTCTCCACCTACGCCACCTGGTGGATCCGCCAGGCCATGTCCCGCGCCCTGGCCGACCAGGCCCGCACCATACGCGTGCCCGTGCACGTCGTCGAACTCATCAACCGGGTGGTGCGGGTGCAGCGGCGGATGCTGCAGGAGCGCGGCTACGAGCCGACCCCCGACGAGGTGGCCGCCCACCTCGACCTGCCGCCCGAGCGGGTCGGCGAGGTGCTGCGGCTGGCCCAGGAGCCGGTCTCCCTGCACGCCCCGGTCGGCGAGGAGGACGACGTGGCCCTCGGCGACCTCATCGAGGACGGCGACGCCGCCTCGCCCGTCGAGTCGGCGGCGTTCCTGCTGCTCCGCGAGCACCTGGAGGCCGTGCTGTCCACGCTGGGGGAGCGCGAGCGGAAGGTCGTCCAGCTCCGGTACGGACTCGTCGACGGACGGCCCCGCACCCTGGAGGAGATAGGGCGCATCTTCGGCGTCACCCGGGAGCGGATCCGCCAGATCGAGTCCAAGACCCTCAACAAGCTCCGCGACCACGCCTTCGCCGACCAGCTCCGCGGCTACCTGGACTGACGTGGCTGCGGGCAGTCGTGCCTCCCCCAGTGCCGAACGCCTGGGGGCCCCAGGGCGATGGGGGTCCCCCCGCTCGAGCGAAGCCGAGAGCTCGGGGGGAGGGTGGGCGCTGGGGGCACCCCCTGCTCGAAGAGCTCGGGGAGGCACGCCGCCAAGCGCGGTGAGCCGACCCACCCGCCCGCACCAGCCCAGGGCACCGTCTAGTCGACCTCGGCCACCGCCTGCGCGAACTGCGCCTTGTACAGCCGCGCATACGCCCCGTCGGCCGCCAGGAGCTCGTCGTGGGAACCCTGTTCGACGATCGACCCGTTCTCCATCACGAGGATCGTGTCCGCGTCCCGGATCGTGGAGAGCCGGTGCGCGATGACGAACGACGTCCTGCCGTGCTGGAGTTTGGCCATCGCCTTCTGGATCAGCACCTCGGTACGGGTGTCGACCGAGCTCGTCGCCTCGTCGAGGACGAGGATCACCGGGTCGGACAGGAACGCCCGCGCGATGGTGACGAGCTGCTTCTCACCGGCGCTCACCCCGGACCCCTCGTCGTCGATCACGGTGTCGTAGCCGTCGGGCAGCGTACGGATGAACCGGTCGGCGTGCGCGGCCCGCGCGGCCTCCTCGATCTCCCCGCGGGTGACCTTGCCCACCCGTCGCCCGCCACCACCCTGACCGAGTGCGCTTCGCGCACCCCCTTCTACTCCAGCTCCATAGGCGATGTTCTCCGCGATGGTGCCGCCGAACAGCCAGGTGTCCTGCAGCACCATGCCGATCCCGGAGCGCAGTTCGTCACGCGACATGCGCGCGATGTCCACGCCGTCCAGCGTGATCCGCCCGCCGGTGACCTCGTAGAACCGCATCAGCAGGTTGACCAGCGTGGTCTTGCCGGCGCCGGTCGGGCCGACGATCGCGACCGTGTGGCCCGGCTCCACCGTGAGCGACAGGTCCTCGATGAGCGGCTTGTCCGGGTCGTAGCGGAACGACACGTGCTCCAGCGCCACCCGCCCGCGCAGCTCCTGAGGCCGCACGCCCGGCACCGGATCCGCCTCCTGCTCCTCGGCGTCCAGGAGTTCGAAGATCCGCTCGGCCGAGGCGACGCCCGACTGCACCAGGTTCGCCATCGACGCCACCTGGGTCAGCGGCATCGAGAACTGCCGCGAGTACTGGATGAAGGCCTGCACGTCACCGATGGACAGCGCGCCCGACGCCACCCGCAGACCACCGACGACCGCGACCAGCACGTAGTTGATGTTCGACACGAACATCATCAGCGGCTGCATGACGCCACTGTTGAACTGCGCCTTGAACCCCGCCTCGTACAGCGCCTCGTTCTGCTCGGCGAACTGCTTCGCCGACTCCTCCTGCCGTCCGAACACCTTCACCAGCGTGTGCCCGGTGTACATCTCCTCGATGTGCGCGTTCAGCTTGCCGGTGGAGCTCCACTGCTGCACGAAGTGCGGCTGCGACCGCTTGCCCACGCGCATGGCGACGACGAACGACAGCGGCACGGTCACCAGCGCGACCAGGGCCAGGATCCAGGAGACGTAGAACATCATGGCGAGCACGCCGATGATGGTCAGCAGCGAGTTGATGAGCTGGCCCATCGACTGGTTCAGGGTCTGCCCGATGTTGTCGATGTCGTTGGTGGCGCGGGAGAGCACCTCGCCGCGCTGACGCTTGTCGAAGTACGACAGCGGCAGCCGCGACAGCTTCGTCTGCACGTCCTCGCGCATCCGGAACATGGTCCGGTTCACCGACCGGTTCACCAGCCGTGTCGCCACCGCCATCAGCAGGCCGGCCACCAGGAACGTACCCAGCGCGAACAGCAGCACCTCGCCGACGGCGCCGAAGTCGATGCCCTGGCCCGGGGTGAAGTCGGTGCTCCTGAGCATGTCGGCGATCCCGCCCTGCCCGCGCTCCCGCATCGAGGCGAGGGCCTGCTCCTTGGTCGCCCCGGCCGGCATCCGCCGTCCGACGATCCCCGCGAAGACCAGGTCGGTGGCCTTGCCGAGGATCTTCGGCCCGATCACGCTGAGCGCGACGCTCACGACCACGCACAGCACCAGGACGCCGACCGTGACCCGTTCGGGCTTGAACTGGGCGACGAGCCGTTTGCCCGACTCCTTGAAGTTCAGCGAGCGGCTGTCGGGGCCGCCCGCCATCCGCCCCATCGGCCCGGCCATCAGGCAGCCTCCGCTTCCGTCAGCTGGGAGAGCACGATCTCCCGGTAGGTCTCGTTGTCCGCCATCAGCTCGTGGTGGCGGCCGGTGCCGACGACGCGTCCCTCGTCCAGGACGAGGATCCGGTCGGCGTCCCGGATGGTCGCCACCCGCTGGGCGACGATGACGACGGTCGCCTCGGCGGTCTCGCGGGCCAGCGCCGCGCGCAGGGCCGCGTCGGTGGCGTAGTCGAGGGCGGAGAAGGAGTCGTCGAAGAGGTAGATCTCCGGGCGCTGCACGAGGGTGCGGGCGATGGCGAGCCGCTGCCGCTGACCACCCGACACATTCGTGCCGCCCTGGGCGATCGGCGCGTCGAGGCCGCCCTCCAGCCCGCTGACGAACTCCTTGGCCTGCGCCACCTCCAGCGCGTGCCACAGCTCCTCGTCGGTGGCGTCCGGGTTGCCGTAGCGCAGGTTGGTGGCCACCGTGCCCGCGAACAGGTACGGCTTCTGCGGCACCAGGCCGACCGTCCTCGCCAGCAGCTCCGGGTCCACGGTCCGCACGTCCACGCCGTCGACGAGAACCTCGCCGTCGGTCGCGTCGAACAGGCGGGGCACCAGCCCGAGCAGGGTGGACTTGCCGCTGCCGGTGGAGCCGATGACGGCGGTCACCTCGCCGGGGCGGGCCACCAGGTCGACGGCCTTCAGCACGGGCTCCTCGGCCCCCGGGTAGCGGAAGCCGGCGCCGCGGATCTCCAGATGGCCGTGGCGGCGCAGCTCGGTCACGGGCGCGGTCGGCGGCACGACGCTGGACTCGGTGTCCAGGACCTCGTGGATGCGCTCGGCGCACACCTCCGCGCGCGGCACCATCATGAACATGAAGGTGGCCATCATCACGGACATCACGATCTGCATCAGATAGGCGAGGAACGCGGTCAGGTCACCGATCTGCATCCCGCCGCTGTCGATGCGGTGGGCGCCGAACCACACCACGGCGATGGACGACAGGTTGACCACCGTCATCACGATCGGGAACATCAGCGCCAGCCAGCGTCCGGTGGCCAGCGACATCTCCGTCAGGTCCTCGTTGGCCCCGCGGAAGCGGTCCTTCTCGTACTCGTCGCGGACGAAGGCGCGGATCACGCGGTTGCCGGTGATCTGCTCGCGCAGCACCCGGTTCACCGTGTCCAGGCGCGTCTGCATGGACCGGAACAGCGGGCGCAGCCGGCGCACGATCAGGGTCACGCAGATGCCGAGCACCGGTACGACGGCGACCAGGACCGCGGACAGCGGCACGTCCAGGCCGAGGGCCAGGACGACACCGCCCACGCACATGATGGGCGCCGACACCATCAGGGTGAACGTCATCAGGGCCAGCATCTGGACCTGCTGCACGTCGTTCGTCGTACGCGTGATGAGGGAGGGCGCGCCGAAGTGGCCGACCTCGCGCGCGGAGAAGGACTGCACGCGGTCGAAGACGTCCGCCCGTACGTCCCGGCCGAGGGCGGCGGCGGTCCGGGCGCCGAAGTAGACGGCACCGATGTTGCACACCACCTGCGCCAGCGAGATGCCGAGCATCACGGCACCGAACGTCAGGATGTAATCGGTGTCACCCTTCACCACACCGTTGTCGATGATGTGGGCGTTCAGCGTGGGCAGGTAGAGAGTGGCGCAGGTCTGCAGGAACTGCAGCAGCACCAGGAGGGCTATGGGTCTTTTGTACGGCCTGAGATAGGCCCGTAGAAGTCGTGTGAGCACGCTGGGTCTTTTCGAGTCGGCGATGGGGGCGGTCATGTCCCCTGGCCCCTATCGTCGGACACTCCACCCGTGTTACCTCAACCGATTAAATCGGCTGCGGGCCAACGGCCGAGGCCCGCCCGGCCATGGGCGGCATGTCTCAAATACCCTCATATGGGGGACCGTTACGCCTGGAACGCCCCCGGATGGATCTGCTCGCGCACCGACACGTACTGCTGGCGCACCGCCTGGCCCACCGCCAGATCCTCGCCGGGCTCCAGGACCTGGGCGACCGCGCCCTGCCAGACCGGCGGGGTGCGCGGGTCCAGGGTGCCCTGCGACACGCCGAGCGCCCAGGCGGCCTGCCGGGCGGCGCCGATCGCGGCGTAGTCCGCGGGCTGCGGCACGACGACCTGCGCCCCGAACAGCGAGGGCGCGGCGGCCTGTACGGCGGGCAGCTCGGCGGCCGGCCCGAGCAGGAAGACACGGCGCACCTCCACACCCCGGCCGCGCAGCACGTCCAGCGCGTCCGCGAGCCCGCACAGCATGCCCTCGAACGAGGCCCGCGCCAGGTGCTCCGGCTTCATCGACTCGCGCCTGAGACCCGCGAGCGTTCCGGCGGTGTGCGGCAGGCTGGGGGTGCGCTCGCCCTCCAGGTAGGGCAGCAGGACGAGCCCGTGGGAGCCCGGAGTGGACTTCATCGCCAGGTCGGACAGGGCCTCCAGGTCGGGCAGGCCCAGCAGTTCGGCGGTGCCGCGCAGCGCCCGCACGGCGTTCAGCGTGGTCACGACCGGAAGGTGCATGCCGGTGGCGTCGGCCAGTGAGGTGATCACCCCCGCCCGGTCCACGAGGGCCTCGGGGTGGATCGCCATCACCGAACCGGAGGCGCCCAGCGACACCACGGCGTCGCCCAGCCCCAGCCCGAGCCCGAAGGCGGCGGCCATGGTCTCCCCGGTCCCGGCCGAGATCAGCAGCCCCTCCGGGGTCGTACCGGCCGCGTCCGCGGGGCCGATCACGTCGGGGAGCGCGGCCTGGTGGCCGAGTGCCAGCTCCACCAGGTCGGGGCGGTAGGCGCCGGTGGCGGCTGACCAGTAGCCGGTGCCGGAGGCGCCGCCGCGGTCGGTGGTGCGGCGCAGCGGGCGGCCCAGCAACTGCCACACCAGCCAGTCGTGCGCCTGCAGCAGGAGCGCGGTGCGCCGGGCGGCCTCGGGTTCGCTCTTGGCGAGCCAGCGCAGCTTGGTCACCGGCAGCGAGGCCTGCGGCACGCAGCCGACCGCCTGCGCCCAGGCCTCACGGCCGCCGAGCGCGTCGATCAGATCGGCCGCGGCGACCTGGGCCCGCCGGTCGCCGCCGACCAGCGCGGGACGGACGGTGGCGCCCTGGGCGTCGATCGGGATCAGCGCGTTCTGCTGCGCCGACACGCCGATCGCCTGCACGCCCTCCAGGAGCCCGCCGCCGGCGGCCTCCCCGAGGGACAGCAGCCAGGCCTGCGGGTCGACGTCGGCGGGGCGCCCGCCGCCCTGGGGGTTCTCCACCGGGTGCGGGGCATATCCCTGCCTGAGCACGGAGCCCGTGTCCGCGTCGCAGACGACGATACGAGTGAAATCGGGCGAACTGTCCAACCCGGCGACTATCCCCATGGCCAAAATTCTGCCGTATCGCTGCGCTTGCTTTGGCCGTGGGCGCCTCGGCGCCGTGGGGCATGCGGGTTGTGTGGCGGGTGCGGGTGCTCTGTGGCTGATCGCGCAGTTCCCCGCGCCCCTGAGGAAGTGGCTGTGGCCGGTGCTTACAAGGTGCCGTTCACGTGTTGCTCGTGCCCCAGTCGTCCTCGGGGGTGCCGTTGGTGTGGGCGCGCAGGGTGCGCATGCGGTGGGCCACCGCCTCGGGGACGTGGCCGCCGACCTTCTCGCTGACCGTGTGGTAGGCCTTGCCCGCGAACTGGCGGCCCTGCTGGGCCGCGCTCTCGGCGGTGTTGCGCACCGCGGGGTTCTGGGCGACCTGACGGGCGGACTTCTTGATCTGCTCGTAGCGCTCGCGCCCGGCCCTCGTGCCCAGCACGAAGCCCACGGCGAGCCCTGCGAAGAACGCGAGCCGGTAACGCATGGGTGGCCACCCTTCCCTTGCCTCGAGATCACACGCGGGGTACTGATTGGCGGAGCACCCCCCTGCTTGCGCTAATGTATGTGTCGCAGCGAGCGCTCGCCCCCTGGCGAATACCCAGGTAGGTGCGTTCGATGCAACGAGGCCTTCCTCCGTAGCTCAATTGGCAGAGCAGCCGGCTGTTAACCGGCAGGTTACTGGTTCGAGTCCAGTCGGGGGAGCTCGGTCCTCCGTAGCTCAATTGGCAGAGCAGCCGGCTGTTAACCGGCAGGTTACTGGTTCGAGTCCAGTCGGGGGAGCCTGGTGAACGAGGACCCTCCGGGGTCCTTTTTCATGCCCGGACTCATGTCCGTGGGAACCGCCGCGGCAGCGGTGAAGTCCTTCAAGGTCATGAAGGGCCGCGGAAGACGACCATCCGGAGCAGGAGATCGTATGAGCGGCTATGCTGCGGCAGACGGCGCGCACACTTGTACGCGACACGCCGCGACGGGGCGGTAGCTCAGCCGGTTAGAGCAGCGGACTCATAATCCGTCGGCCGTGGGTTCGAGTCCCACCCGCCCCACCAGGAGCTACCCGCGCAGAATCGATCTGACCTGTGGCTTCGCGGGTCAGATCGGCTCGCTTCGACCAAGTCTGCGGCCCCCGGAAGTCGATCCGGGGGCCGCCGGTGCGTGTCGGGGGTGTTTTCACCCGGACGGAGGAATGGGGATCACGCGGTCGGGCTACATGCCGTCAGGGACCGGGGTCTTCCGTCCGTCAGGGACTGTCGTCGTCGGCGGCGTCGGCCGTCTCGGGCAGATCGTCGCGTTCGCCCTCGGCCTGGGAAGGGGTCGGGTACGGCGTGTCCGGCGGCTCGGCGGTGCGCCGGGTGTCGGTGTCGTCGCGTTCGCCCTCGGCCTGGGAAGGGGTGTGCTCTCTCATGGTGGTGACTCCTGCGGACGGGGCTGGTCACTCGTCCGTACACCGGGTACCCCGGAACACACTCCGCCACCGCCGCGCCTCTCACACGTCGGAGCTGTGCGCGATCGCCGTGCGCAGAGCCGTACGTATCTCCGCCGGGGGCGGTGAACCGCCGCTCCGGGCGCCCTCGGTGACCGCGGCGGCCACCGTGCGCAGCTTGGTGTTGGACCGCTGGGAGGTCTCCCGGAGGATGTCCCACGCCTGCTCCGGCGTGCACGCGTGAACGGCCATCAGGATGCCGCGGGCCTGGTCGATCACAGGGCGGGAAGCGATGGCCCGGCGGAGCTGTTCGACCTCCACCTGCAGCTGCAGAAGCCGCTCCGACCGCTCCAGGGCCACCGCGGAGGCGACCGGCGGCTCCGGCCGGCCCGGTCCCGCCCCGCCGGCCGACGGGTGCAGGGGATCGGTGGTGTCCAGACCGGCCAGTTCCAGGATGCGGCGCGGCTGGCCCGTCCAGCCGGTCGCGGTCACCTGGACCGTTTGACGTCGGCCGTGGTCGTCGAGGATGTCCAGGAAATCCAGCCCCGCGGTGTCCATGAAGGTCACACCGGACATGTCCAGATCGACCCGGCTGGTGCCCGGCGGCAGCTCCGCGAGCGTCTTGGCCAGGGTCTGGGCACAGCCCTGGACCAGCTCCCCGCGTGCGGTGAGCGCCGCCCGGCCGCCGACGTCCGTGCGCATGTCGATGGTGAGCGTGTCGCCCGGAGTGTTCAGCCGTCGTGCGAGAGGTTGTGGTTCCGCTGAGGTCATGTCCCCGCCTTGTTCGTCCCCGGCAGTCCTCGCGACGTCGCGTTCCCTGTCCCCGCCGGTCCACGTCCGACGCACGCCGCGGGCGAGACGAGGTCCGCGGAGTCCCGGCGGTGCTGCCTTGCGCCTGCCCGCTTCCCCGCGGTGTACACGCGAGGGGGGAACGCGGGATTCCCGTCCGTGGGGTGCGGGGGAAGGGGAAGCCGGGTGTGCCCCGTCGGCCGGAGGCCGCGGCCGTGGGATCCGCGCCATGGCGGGTAAACGGACGTGGGTCCCGAAACGCGGACGACAAGGTGCGACATGCCTTCGAAGGTGTCCTCGGCGTGTCCCGGGACGGCAAGGAGACGGTGTGGACATCCCGGGCCGGAGGCGGGTTCCGGCAGATGGCGCGGCGTTGGAGCCGGAGGTGTGTCCGCTGCCGCGGCGAAGCGGGCTGCGGGCGGTGCGCGAAGGTGAGGACGTGTACTACCCGGAGCTGTCGGCCGTGACCTTCGTCACCGGCGCCTGCGTACTCGCGGACGCCGTACGGCGGCTCGAGCCGGACCGCCGTATGGTGCTGCGCCGGATACTGGAGATGTGCTGGCCCGGCCTGTCGGGGATGGGGGTGTCGACGGCATGACCGCGACCGCAAAGCCCTTCGTCCACCCCGCCCTGTTCTACCGGGACGAGCGGGAGTACCTAGCGGGCACCGTGCCCTTCGTACGCGAGGGGCTCCGGTCCGGTGAGCCGGTCGCGGTGGCCGTCCCCGGCGAGAACCTGCGGCTGATCGAGGACGCGCTGGGCGCGGACGCCGGCGCCGTACGGCTGCTGGACATGCGCGAGGCCGGGCGCAACCCGGGCCGGATCATCCCGGGGGTGCTGCGCGCCTTCGCCGACGCCCAGCCGGCCGGCCGCCGGGTGCGGATCATCGGCGAGCCGATCTGGGCCGGCCGGACACGGGCCGAGTACCCTGCCTGCGCCCAGCACGAGGCGCTGATCAACGCGGCGTTCCAGGGCCGCGAGGTCACCATCCTGTGCCCGTACGACGCCACCCGCCTCGACGAGCGGACCCTCGCCGACGCCCACGCCACCCACCCCGTCGTCATCCCCTCCGGCTCCGCCGGGCAGCGGGAGAGCGCCGCCTACGCCCCCGAGCACGTCGTCGCCCACTACAACGAGCCGCTGCCGGTCGTGCCGGACGCGCTGTCGTTCCCCTTCACGGAGCAGACCCTGCCGCAGGCCCGGCACGTCGCCACCGCCGAGGGCGCGCGGCTCGGGCTGGCCGGCATCCGGCTGGAGGACCTGGCCCTGGTCACGGCCGAGCTGACCACCAACAGCGTGGTGCACGGCGGCGGTTCGGGCGAGCTGCGGGTGTGGGCGCGGGACGGGTACGTGCTGTGCGAGGTACGGGACCGGGGCCGCCTGGACGATCCGCTGGCCGGCCGCCGGCCCGCAGTCCGCGACCAGCGCGGCGGCCGCGGACTGCTCCTGGTCAACCTGGTCGCGGACCTGGTCCGCGTGCACTCCGGCGAGGACGGCACGACGGTCCGCTGCTGGTTCACCGTTCCTAAGGGCTGAGCAGGAGTGAGCCTGATCAGCCGCACGCCCCGAACGGTTGTGGGCGCACTGGTCGTCCTCCGCGACCGGAGGTCGCTGATGGATGCTGCCGCGTCCCGGGCGGCGACACGGATCGTGTCCGTGGTCCGGGCCGGGCGGGCGGCCCGCAGCCGGAGGCTGCTGATGTACGCGCCTGACGACCTGGCCATGTGGGTACGGCCAGAGGCGACGGGGAGGCCCTGAACCATCTCGCTGGTGGAGCAGGGGCCCCGCACGCCGGCACCGTACCCGGCGTCCCGGATCGCACGGCAACGCCACCCCGACCGGCCCAGCACACCGCAGGGCAGGCAGCCGACCATCACACGATCGAGCGAAACCGACCTTGTACACACTCCCCGACGAGCAGTCGCCAACCCCCTGACCGCGGGCGCATACGCCTAGTTGGTGCCCAGCGGGTCCAGGATCAGTGGCTCGATCCGGCCCTCCAGCATCGCGCCCAGCCCCTGGACCGCGCACAGTTCGGGGCGATCGGCGATGTGCACCGGCATGCCGGTCACCTCGCGCAGCATCTGGTCCAGGCCCGGGAGCAGGGCCGAGCCGCCGACCATCATGATCCCGCGGTCGGCGAGGTCGGCCACCAGGTCCGGCGGGCACTCGCGCAGCACCTTGTAGATGCCGTCGAGCACGGCGGTCAGCGGCGTCTGGATGGCGTCCCGTACGGCGGCGGTGTCGATCCGGACGGACCGGGCGAGGCCCGTGGCCACGTCCCGCCCGTGGATCTCGGTGGAGACCGGGCCGTCCGAGGTCAGCCCGTTGCCGGACAGGGCCAGCTGCAGCGGCCGTACGGACTGGCTGGGCAGCAGCAACGCGTGTGCGTGGCGCAGGTGTTGCACGATCGCGTGGTCGATGGCCTCCCCGCCGACGGGAATGCGTTCGGCGGTGACGATCGAGCCGAGCGAGAGGACGGCCACCTGGGTGGCCGCGGCCCCGCACACCATGATCATGGTGGCCTCGGGCCGCTCCACGGGCAGCCCGCAGCCCACGGCGGCGGCGATCAGCGTGTCGACGAGTTCCACGCGGCGGGCGCCGAGCCCGATCAGCGTCTCGACGGTGGCCCGCTGGGCGAGCGGATCGGAGTCGTGCGGGGTGCAGGCGGCGGCCCGCAGCCGGGTCTTGCGGCGCAGGGTGCGGCGCATCTCCTCACCGAGCAGGTGCCGCAGCATGCGCTGCGCCATCTCGATGTCGACGACCGTGCCGCCGGAGACCGGGCGGACCACGCGGATGTAGCCCGGGGTGCGGCCGGTCATCCGCTCCGCGAAGTCCCCGACCGCGATCAGGGCGCCGTTGCGGGTGTTCACCGCCGCGACCGAGGGCTGGTCGACGACGATCCCCGCGCCCTTGACGTACACACGGGTCCGGGCCGCTCCCAGATCGACGGCGAAGTGGCAGCGGCGCAACTGCTCCAGACTGGCGGCCATGGCGGATCCTCCCGAGAGCGCGGACCGTCGCGGCCGCCGGGCGGCGGCCTCTTTGGCATCGTGCGGGGGCGGGGGAGGGGGCGCCTGTTCTGGGGGGCCGGGAGTGGTGCGGCCAAACGAGTGAATTTTATGATTATGTGTCATATAGGGGGTGTGTCTTGTGGCCGACGATCCCCCGGACGACACCCAGCTCGAGCAGGTCCTGGGGGCGGATCCGGAGCTGGTCGGCCGTGGCCGGCGCCTGCTCGGGCGGACGCTTGAGTATCGCGGCGGCGAGCTCGGGGGCGATCACCGAGAAGTAACTGTCCGGCGTGGCCCAGGTGTTGCCGGGCGCGGCCAGGGCGAGCGCGCCGCCCGAGCCGCCCTCGCCGATCACCAGCGTGGTGAGGGGCGTACGGGCGGACGCCACCGCGCCGAACAGGTCGGCGATCGCGGCGCCGACGCCCTGCCGCTCGGCCTCCGCGTCGTTCGCCGCGCCCGGCGTGTCCACCAGGGTCAGCACCGGAATGCCCAGGCGGTCCGCGAGCCGGATCAGCCGGGCGGCAACGCGGTAGCCGGCGGGCCGGGTGGCGGTGCCGGTCTGGGCGGCGTAGGCGACGGTACGGCCCTCGTGCTCGCCGAAACCGCACAGCATCCCGTCGTCGGCGCCACCGCAGCGGTCACCCCGGACGGCCGCCCGCCGGGTGAAGTAGGCGTCCAGGTAGCGCTCGGCGCGCGGGTGTCCGGGAGCGCGGGCCCGCTCGACGGCCTCCCAGCCGGTGGCGGGGAGGCCGGATGTGCACAGGGCCCGGGGAGGCGGGGCGGCCGCCGCGGACGGGCTCGTCAGGAGCCGCAGCCACAGCCCCAGCGTCCGGCGCAGCTCCTCCGGCCGTACGACCGCGTCCACCGCGCCGGCCGCGAGCTGCGCCTGTGCGGTGTAGACCGCCGGGTCGGCGTCCGGCGGCCGGACCCGGGAGCCGGCGAAGCCGACCTGGGCGCCGGGCAGGGCGAGGACCACGTCGGCGCCGGCGCCGAGGGTCGCCCAGCCGCCGCCCGTCGTCGGGTCGCGCACCACCGCGATCTGCGGCAGACCGGCCTCCCGGGTGAGCGCGGACTGCCTGGCCACGCGCTGGAGCTGGGTGAGGGCGAGCATGCCCTCCTGCATCCGGCTGCCCCCGGTGGCGAGCAGCGGGACGACCGGCAGGCGGTGCTCGCGGGCATGGGCGTACGCCGCCTCCAGCCGGTCGCCGGTGTGCCGGCCCAGCGAGCCGCCGAGGAAGCCGAACTCGAAGGCGATGAGCACGGCCCGGGTGCCCTCGACGTGCGCGGTGCCGCAGACCACGGACTCCTGCTCGCCGGTGCGCTCGGCGGCACGGGCGCGCGCGGCGTCGTAGCCCTGCCAGCCGAGCGGGCCGTCGGGCCCCGGCTCCCTTGCGCCATCGGGCAGTTCACGGAAGTCGTCGGCGACGAGGGCGATGGCCTGCCGGGCGGAGAGCCGCTCAGCCCGCTCAGCCATGCGTCAGCGCCCGCTTCATGATCTTCCCCATGTCGTTGCGGGGCAGCGAGTCGAGGACGCGGACGACGCGGGGCCGCTTGTGCGGTGCGAGCCGCCGGGCCACGTGATCGGCCAACTCCTCGACTCCCGGCGGGGACTGCGGATCCGCCGGCACGATCCAGGCGACGATCCGCTCGCCGAGGTCGGGGTCCGGCTCCCCGGTGACGGCGGCCTCGCGCACCCCCGGGTGTTCCAGGAGCGCGTTCTCGATCTCACCCGCGCCGATCTTGTAACCGCCGCTCTTGATCAAGTCGGTGGCCTTGCGGCCGACGATACGGACGTAGCCGTCGCCGTCGCGCACCGCCATGTCCCCGGTGCGGAAGAAACCGTCGGCGGTGAACGCGGCGGCCGTCGCGTCGGGACGGTTCAGGTACTCGGTGAACAGGTTCGGGCCGCGCACCTGGATCTCGCCGACCGTCTCCCCGTCGTACGCCGTGATCTCCGTACCGTCCTCCTCCACGAGCCGCAGTTCGACCTCCGGCAGCGGCACCCCGACCGTCCCCGCGCGCGCATCGCCGTCGGCGCGCACGCTGGTGTTGATGAGCGTCTCGGTCATGCCGTACCGCTCGATCACCCGCCGGCCGGTCGCGGCCGCGATCCGCTCGTGGTCGTGCACGGGCAGCGCGGCCGATCCGGAGACCAGCAGCCGCGCCCCCGCGAGTGCCCTGGCCAGCTCCGGGTCCCAGGGCAGCGCCTCCGCGACGCGGTGGTACATGGTCGGCACGCCGAAGAGCATGGTCGCGCCGCTGTTCAGCTCCCGCGCGACGCCCTCGGTCGTGAACCGCCCCAGATGCCGGACGGCCCCGCCGTGCCGCAGCGGCCCGAGGACGCCCAGCACCAGCCCGTGCACATGGAACAGCGGCAATCCGTGCACCAGCACGTCCTCGCCCGTCCACCGCCAGGCGTCGGCGAGCGCGTCCAGCGTGGTGGCGACGGCCCGGCGGGGGATGACGGCGCCCTTGGGCGGGCCGGTGGTGCCCGACGTGTAGACGACCAGCGCGGGGTCGCCGTCACCGGCGCGATCCTCGGGAACGGGACCGCCCGCGCGCACATCGACGTCCACACGCTCCAACCCGGACAGCGCGGCCGGAAGCTCGTCCCCGGCCGCCGCGAGCACCACCGAGGGCGCGCTGTCGCCCAGGATGTGCCCGAGCTCCTTCTCCCCGGACCTCGGGTTGAGCGGCACGGCGGCCACCCCGGCCAGCAGCGCGCCCACCACCCCGACGGCCGTCTCCAGCCCCGGAGTCGCCCAGACGGCCACCCGTCCCTGCCCGCGCACCCGCGCGCCCACCGCCCCGGCCGCCGCCGCGAGCTCCGCATACGTCAACGACCGGTCGCCGAACCGCAGGGCGACTTGCTCACCGGGATCGCCCGTCAGGGCCGGAAAAAGAGAGGACACGCGGCGACTCCTAGCGACTCTGCGACTCTCGTGCCGTCCGGGGGACGACACCTCCGTCCTACCCAAGACTGACGCCGTTCGCCGCCGCGGGAATGTCGCCCTGGTCACTTCATGCCGACGCCGCGTCGGCCACCGCACAGGCCACGGCGGGTAGTCTCCGCCCGAACCGCTGTACGAAGCCGTACGAAGAGGGAGTCCGCCGTGCCCCGTGTCGCACTTGCCACCTACGACCCCGGAGGGAAGCCGGGCAAGGACCGTGATCTGGGTGGGCTGGTACGGGCGCTGCGGGCGGCCGGAGGTGAGGCGGAGGCCGTGTGCTGGGACGACCCGGGGGTCGACTGGGGCGGGTTCGACCTGGTGCTCATACGCTCCACCTGGGACTACAGCCGGCGCGCCGAGGAGTTCATGGCGTGGGTGGAGCGGTGCGCGAAGGTGACGCGGATCGCCAATCCGGCGGACGTGGTCGCTGGAACACCGACAAGCGGTACCTCGGGGACCTCGCGGCGGCCGGAGTGCCCGTGGTGCCGACCCGGTACCTCGCGCCCCAGGACGCCGTCCGGCTTCCCGAGGGCGGTGAGTTCGTCGTCAAGCCGACCGTCGGGGCCGGCGCCCGGCTCGCCGCCCGGTACGCGCCCGGGGAGCGGGAGACGGCGGCGGCGCAGGTGGCGCGGATGCACGAGGAGGGGCTGACCGCGATGGTGCAGCCGTATCTCTCGCGCATCGACGTCAGCGGGGAGCGGGCGTTGCAGTTCTTCGGCGGCCGGCTGCTGCACGCCAGCCGCAAGCGGGCCGTGCTGACGCCCGGAACGGCCTACGACGCCGACAAGGTGGCACATCCGGATCTCGGGCCGTGGACCGCGACGGGCGCCGAACTCGCCGTCGCCGAGCGGGCGTTGGCCGCCGTTCCCGGGGATGCTGAGCTGCTGTACGCCCGTGTCGACCTGGTGGACGGGGAGGACGGGGAGCCGCATGTGATGGAGCTGGAGCTGGTCGAGCCGAATCTCTTCCTGTGGCTGCACCCGGAGTCCGTCGCCCCGGTGACCGAGGCGGTCCTCGCCGCCGCTAGTCGCTGATCCGCGTCCGCTGCAACAGGCCCCAGGTGAACTCCGCCACGACCTGCCGGCGTACGCCCCGGGCGTCCGGGGCCTCGAACGCCAGACCCCACCGGGTCGGGGCCGTGCCCTCCAGGGGGCGGGCCGGGGCGAAGGCGCGGACGGCCTCGTCGACCGTGCAGGACCAGGGGACGAGGTCGTCGGTGGTGCGCAGGTCGGGGCCCTCGACTCCCGGGGCGCGGACCAGCCACTCGTTCCAGACCTGGCCGCTGGGGGCGACCAGCACCTCGAAGCGCAGGTCGGGCCAGAGGGGAACGGGCCACCGGCGGGCCTCGCAGTCCAGGTTGCCGACGCGGCGGGCGGTCGTCGACTCCGGCTCGCCCAGGACGGAGCGGTAGCGGCTTGCCGCCGGGCGGGACCGCGGGGAGCGGGCCATCGCCTGCCAACGCTTGTTGGCCTCCCGCATGTCCGCGAGGGAGACGCCCAGCGTGCGGCGGGCGTCCTCCACCAGGTCCGGATTGTGGTCGGCCATGCGGCGCAGCAGCACCAGCTGGAAGTCGAGCGGGGTGAAGGGACCGGTGGGGCGCTTTCCGGAGGACGTCGGCATGGGATCCATCGTCGCCCACCCGGGACCCGGCCGGGCGGCGGCCGCCCGGAAGGAAGAGAGACAGGAAGTACGGGCACCTTGACGGCGTGTCATGCCCTGCTGACACTGACTGACGACGGGCAGGGGTGGGACCCGGGGTGGGGCGACCGCCGGACTGACACTCCGGACCGGCTTTTCGGACGGAGAGGCTGACCCTGCGATGTCCAGACCGCCCGCCGCCGCGCGCGGCATCGTCGCGCCGCTCGACGCCCGCACCGACGGGCCGGGGCCGAACACCTCACTGATCACCTGCGAGCAAGCCGGTCGGGGGAGTTGACGAGTGCCCGCCACTCCCCGGTCCGCCTGGCACGGCGTGCCCCGTCCGCAGGTGCGCCGGTTCACCGCGATCGCCCTGGCCGAGGCGCCCGAGCTCGCCGAGGAGATCCTGCGCGAGATCCGCCGCGCGTACCCGCACCTGCCGGTCGTCCTCGACGGCAGCGGCGAGCCGATGGCCCTGGTCGGCATCCGTCGCGCCATCGAGGTGTTCGTACGACACCTGGAGAGCGCGCGGGACCCGGGCGGCCGCCCCACCGCCCCGCCGGGCGTCTTCCACGAGTTCGGCCGTGGCGAGGGCCTGCACGGCCGCACCCTCGACTCCCTCCAGGCGATCTACCGCATGGGCGTCCGCCTGGCCTGGCGTCGCTTCGCCGACATCGGGCAGCGCGTCGAGATCCCACCGCCCGCGATGTACGAACTCGTCGACGCCGGCTACGAGTACCTGGACGGGCTGGTCGACCAGTCCGTACGCGGCTACGCCGAGGCCGCCGCCCGGCAGGCCGGTGAACGCCTGCGGCTGCAGCGCCGGCTGATGGAGCTGCTGCTCGCCGAGCGGCACCGCGGCGACGACGCCGACGCGCTCGCCGAACGGGCCGCGCGGATCGGCTGGCCGCTGCCCCGCAGGGTCGCCGTCGGCGTGCTGCTGCGCCCGGCCCGGGAGGCGGTCGCGCCCGCGGTGGGTCAGGAGGTGCTGCTGGACATGGAGTGCGAGCAGCCCCGTATGGTCGTGCCCGATCCGGACGCGGCCGGCCGGCCCGAGCTGCTGCACCGGGCGCTGACCGGCTGGGCGGGGGCGATCGGGCCGCCGGTCGCGCTCACCCACGCCGCGAAGTCGCTGCGCTGGGCCGCGGCGGCCGTGGGGCTGATGGAACGCGGGCTGCTGCCGGCCGGGGAGGTGCTGCACTGCACAGAGCACACCAGGGCGCTGGTGCTGCTGCAGCCGGAGGAGCTGATCGACGACCTCGCGCTGCGCTGCCTCGCCCCACTGGCGCACTGCGGGCCCACGCACGGGCGGCGGCTCGCGGAAACGTTGCTGGCCTGGCTGGAGACCCGCGGCGGAGCGCCGGAGGTGGCCGCGCGGCTCGGCGTCCACCCGCAGACCGTGCGGTACCGGCTGCGGCAGATCCGGGAGCTGTGGGGCGACGAGATCGACGACCCCGACCGGCGCTTCGAGCTCGAACTGGTCCTGCGGGCCCAGCGGCTGCGCGGGGAACTGGGGGACCCGAGGGCGCGGCAATAGGCCGGGCCCCGTCCCGCCCATTGCCCGGGCACCCCACGGTGACTAGCCTGTGTTCGTCATGCCGACCGTCTGTTGATATTTCGAACAGGCCTGGTTTCAAGGGAGGGGACCGGTCGTGGGACGCCTCGTACCTGCCGTGACCCGGGCTCTCGACATACTCGAGCTCTTCCTGGACGGGGACGGGACGCTCTCCGCCCCCGACATCGTGCGCAGGCTGCAACTGCCGCGCACCACGGTGCACGAGCTGGTCACCACGCTCGCCGCCCGCAAGTACATCGTCCCGGTGACCGGACAGCCCGGACGCTACCGGCTCGGCGTCCGCCCGTACCAGCTCGGCAGCCGCTACGCCGAGCAGCTCGACCTCGCCGCCGAGGGCCGGCAGGTCGCCCGCTCGGTCGCCGAGACCTGCGACGAGACCGTGCACGTGGCGATCCTCGAGGAGACCGACGTCATCTACATCGCCAAGGTCGACTCCACGCACGCGGTGCGCATGGTGTCCGCGGCCGGCCGCCGCCTCCCGGCGCACTGCACCTCGGTCGGCAAGATGCTGCTCGCCTCCCTGCCCGAGCAGGAGCTCGCCGCGCGCATCCCGGACGGGGCCGAGCTGGCCGCGATGACCCCGAACAGCATCACCGACCCGGCCACCCTGCGCGAGGCCCTGGGCGGGATCCGGAGGCGGGGCATTGCCGTGGAGAGCCGCGAGTCCAACCCGGACGTCTCGTGCGTGGCCGCGCCGGTGCGCGACCGCACCGGGCAGGTGGTCGCGGCCCTGTCCATCTCGGTGCCCATGATCCGCTGGAGCGAGGAGCGCCGGGCGGAGCTGGAACAGCTCGCCGCGAAGGGCGCCGCCGAACTGTCGGAGCGCCTCGGACACCGGGGCGTTGCATGACGGCGTACGAGGTCGCGGTCCGCGCGCGGGCGGAACTGGGCGAGGGCCCGACCTGGGACACGGCGGCCGGGCGGCTGATCTGGGTCGACATCCTCTCCTGCCGGGTGCACACCCACGACCCCGCCTCGGGCCGCCGCACGGTCCGCACGACGGAGCAGCACGTGGGCGCGGCCAAACCCCGCGCGGGTGGCGGACTCGTCCTCAACCTGCGCGACGGGGTGGGCCTGGTCGACCCCGACGGCACTTTCCGCCGGCTGCACCTCGACCCGGTCCCCGGCCGCCGCGGCAACGACGCCGCCGTGGCACCCGACGGCTCCCTGTGGGTCGGCACCATGCGCTACGACGAGGCCCCGGGCGGCGGCACCCTCACCCGCCTCACCGGCGACGGCACGGCCGAGGTGGTGCTGCCCGACGCGACGGTCAGCAACGGCACCGGCTGGAGCCCCGACGGTCGTCTGATGTACTACGTCGACTCGCCGACCCGCCGGATCGACGTCTTCGACTTCGACGGCGGACGGGCCACCGGCAGGCGGCCCCTGGCCCGGATCGAGGAGGGCGCGGGCTTCCCGGACGGCCTCACGGTCGACGCCGACGGCTGCGTCTGGGTGGCCCTGTGGGACGGCGCCGCGATCCGCCGCTACACCCCCACCGGCACCCTGGACCGCGTGCTCCCGCTCCCCGTCCCCCGCCCCACGGCCTGTGCCTTCGGGGGCCCCGGCCTGACCGACCTCTACGTCACCACGGCCCGCACGGGCCTGCGGGCACCACACCCCCTGTCCGGCTCGGTCCTGGTGGTACGGGACGCGGGCCGGGGCCTGCCCCAACCGGCGTTCGCAGGCTGACCTCCGACTCCGCGGCCGTCCCGCCCGGCCCCTGGCGCCACTCCTCCGGCGCCCCGGACGCCCGGGGTGACCACGACCCCGCCGACCGGGTCGCGCGGGCCGGTCCGGGAGGCCGGAGCCGCCCCGGCCCCCGGCGGGGATTCCGCCCCCTGCACCCCGCTTTCCCGTCCGTCCGCTCATCGCGGTGAGGGGGAGGTCATGTCCCCGGGGTTCCTCCCCCGAACCCAACGGCGCGGGCGGAGCCCGGGGTGGCCACGGCCCACCGTCGACCCGGTCGTGCGGGGCCGGTCTGCCGCGGGCCGGTTCGGGAGGCCGAGGTCGTCCCGGCCCACGTCGGCCGTGCGGCCTCAGCCCCCCGTTTGGTCCAGTTCCTCCACGATCTTGCGTTCGGACACCGTCAGCGGAGGCCCGGAAAGCGGCGGCAGCAGAGGCCCGTTGAGGACGGTGAGCAGGGTGTCGGGGCGCAGCAGGCGCTCGGGGCCGGTGCGCATGCTGGTGACGTCCCAGAGGGCGGCCGCGGCGCGGTAGGAGCCGGTGGCCGCCCTCGTCAGGCGGCGGCTGTAGGACGTGACCAGCCGGTCGGCGAGGCCGGGCCGGGCACCGCGGCTGTCCGGGTACCAGACGTCCTGGCCGACGGCCGCCGTCCAGGCCGCGTCGACAGGGCGGGCGGCGCCGCGCTGCACGCGGCGGGCCAGACCGGGACCGTCAGGGCCGGAGCGGCGCAGCTCGTCGTTCAGGAGCCGGGCGTGGAACGCGGCCACCGACATGCCCTGCCCGTAGGCCGGGTTGTAGGTGGCGATCGCGTCGCCGAGGGCGACGAAGCCCTCCGGCCAGTGCGGCAGCTTCTCCAGGTAGCGGCGGACATTGCTGGTGCTGCGGCTGACGTACACGTCGGTGAGGGGCTCGGCACCGGAGACCAGCCGGCCCACGATCGGGGAGGGCAGGTCGAGGGCGTAGCGCAGGAACCCCTCGGGGTCCGACGGCGGCTCGCCGCCCCGCGAGCCGGCCAGGCTGACCATCCAGCGGTCGTCCTCGATCGGCAGCACCATGCCGCTGCGGCCCGGCCGGGACCCGTACGGGTCGGACTGCACCATCGTCAGCGGGAACTGCTCGGCCCCCGCGGGCGTACGGTACACGCGCGTGGCGTTGACCAGGCCGGCGTCCACGGTCCGCTCCCGCACCCCGGTGATCCCGAGTTCCCGCAGCCAGGTGACGACCCGCGAGCCGCGCCCGCTCGCGTCGACCACGAAGTCGGCGGCCAGCTCCTCCTCCCCGGCGGCGGTCGCGACCCGCACCCCGCGCACGCGCCGTACGTCGCCGGCCAGGCCCACGGCCTGGACCTTGCGGATTTCAACGCCGGTGCGGGCGAGGACGGTGGAGCGCACCGTGAAGTCCAGCAGCGCGCGCGTGCAGCTGAGCATCTTCGGCCCGTCGTGCCGCCAGCGGCGCAGCCAGCCCTCGGGGGTCAGGACCACCATGCCGTGGCCCAGCGGTATCTCCCGGGCACCCGCGGCCAGCAGCCGCTGCCGTATGCTCCCGCCCGGCATCAGCTCCTCCATCGCGGCCAGGCCGCCGGCCATGAGCAGATGGGCGTGGCGCCCCTGCGGCAGCCCCCTGCGGTGCTCGGGCCCCTCGGGCAGGTCGTCGCGGTCGAGTACGACCACGTCGTCCACGGCGTCGGACAGCACCGCCGCGGCCAGCATGCCGGCCAGTCCGGCACCGATGACGACGGCTCTGCGGTGACCAGGGGTCATGGGGCTCCTCGGAGTCGGCCATGGGCTCAGCCATGGGAGGTCCTCACCGTTCCTTCTCGTACGGCGGTTTCGGCGGACGAGTGGACCAGCGCCTGCGCCAGTTCCACCAGCCCGCTGGTTCCTGACACCTCCGTGGCGTGGAGGCGGTAGCCGCTCGGCGCCGCGAGCGGCTCCTCGCGGGCGGCGGCGCGGCGCACGGCGTCGGCGAGCATGGCCGCCTCCGCGGCGATCCGGGCCTCGTGCGCGGTGCGGCCCGCGCGCCGGGCGGCGGCCAGCGCGCGCTCGCGGACGCGGTCGTCGAAGTACGGGGCGAGGCCCAGCAGCGCGTCGTGGATGGACACCTCGCGCCACTGCAGGCGCGCCTGGGGCAGCTGCCACCAACAGCTCGGCGGCTTGGGCGCGGTGGACCCGAGCCGGACCCGCGTCCACAGCGGGCCCAGCCGCCGGTAGTCCCGCAGGCCGCGCGCCTGTGCGAGCACCGCCGGGAGCAGCCTGGGCAGCACGAAGCCGGCGGAGCACAGCAGCGCGCCGAGCGAGGCCATCGGCGGTGCGACCTTCGTGGACAGCACGTCCAGGTCGTGCCCCGACCAACGCGCCACGACGGCCGTGTACTTGGTCAGCTGAAAGCCCACCACGTCCAGCAGCGACCCGGCCAGGATCAGCCGCAGCCCGGCCCGCAGCAGCCCGGTGACCTCGCGGCTCCACTTGACGCACAGGACGCACATCGTCAGCGTCGCCGCGCTGTGCCCGACCAGGTAGAGCAGGATCATCTCGCGCAGATACGGCGTGTTGGCGTAGTACGTGTCCAGGTCGGTGAGCCGCTCGGTACGGGCGTCGCCCAGCGCGAACAGCCCGACGATCACGACGACCAGCGGCCCGTACGCGGCGATGCTCCGCAACACCATCCGCCGCACCCGCTCCGGAGGCCCGCCCCTCCAGTGGATCAGCAGGATCAGCAACGAGCAGCTGTACGCGGACAGCATCCCGTACGTCAGCGGCGCCCCGAAGTTGGGAACACCGGTGAGCCGGTTCACCGCCGCCAGCGTCAACGGAGCCGAACACACGAACACCAGCGATCCGAGCACGATCGCCGCACACGTGGACACGGTCAGCGGATCCCGCACGGCGGTACGCGGCCCGCGCAGTAACACGGCGGCCGACATCCCGAAAATCCCGGCCGCCAGATATACGACGAGACTCACCCCGGCCACCTCCGCACGGCGGCTCCGCGTGAGGTCGTTCCTCGCGCGCGCGTTGCGCGCCGCGGCGGGCGGGCTGTTGCGGAACCGTTCATGCCGTGCCCGTGGGGGCCGGGCCGGCGGGAATGCGACGGGGCGGGGCGGGCGGGGGTGTGGTCAGGGCGTCGGCGATGTGGAGGAGGTCGGAGGGGCCCGGGGTCCGGGCGGTCAGACGGGCGGGGACGCCGGAGGGCGGGGCGGCGGGGTCGTCGCGTACCGCCGCGGCGATGACCGCCGCCCACGCGGCGGCCTCGGCGCGCTCCTTGTCGCCGGTCGTCTCCAGCACCGCCTCGTGGGTCCGCTCGTACAGGGAGCGGTCGAAGGACGCGTCCAGATAGCTGAGCGCGTTGTGGATGCTGGTCTGCCGCCACATCAGCCGCGTGGTGGGGGACGCCCAGCGCGGCCGGGGCAGCCGCAGGCAGCGGCGGGTGAGGACGCCGTCCAGCTCGCGCTCCAGCGGCTCCAGCCGCGCGTATGTCCGCCAGGCCCGCCGGCACTCCGTCAGCCGGGGCCCGGCCAATGGCACCAGGATGCCCACCGACGTCAGCAGCGCACCCAGCCCGGCCGCGGCCGGCGAGACGTTCGTACCGAGCCCCGACCAGTCCCGCCCGCACCAGCGGGCGACCACGGCGACGAGCTTGGTCACGCTGTACCCGGCGCCGCACAGCGAGCCCAGCCCCAGGACCAGCAGCCCCGCGCGCAGCCAGCCGCCCACCTCGCGTGCCCACCGCACCGAGGACACCGTGGTGACGCTGACGGCGGCGAGGTGCCCCACCAGGTACAGCACGATCATCTCGGCGATGAACGGCGTCGTCGCGTAGTAGGTGTCCAGGTCGGTACGCCGCTCCACCGGCGCCTCGCCGAGCGCGAAGGTGGTGGCGATGCCGACCAGCACCAGCGCGTAGGCCACGATCCAGCGCCGCGCCACCCGGTGCACCCGCTCGCCGCCCCGCCAGTACACGATGAGGACCTGGGAGGCCGCGCTGTAGGCGGTGATCGACGCGTACGTCAGCGGCGCGGCGAGGTTCGCGACGCCGCTGAGCCGGTTGACCGCGCCCACCGTCGGCGGGGCCCCGAGGAGGAAACAGGAACCCGCCAGGCCCAGCACCGCGCAGATCGCCCGCAGATACGGGTCACGCCGGTGACGGAACAGGTCCGGGGCCTTCACCACCAGGCCCAGCCACAGCACACCACAGCTGACGTAGTTGATCAGGCCGCTCATCTTCCCCGAGTCCCACGGTAGTTGAGCGCCGCCCCGATGCGTCCGGCCAGGTCCTGTCCGTCGTCGGCACCGGCGGCGGACACCGAGTCCGCCGGCGCATCCAGCCAGGCCCGCAGCCGACGGCCCATCAGCATGCCGAACCGGTCGGCCTCCTGCTCGTCGGCCAGGCTGAAGTCGGTGCGCGCCGCCACCGGCCGGGGCGGTCCCGCGGCGGGCGCGGCGTCCGCGTCGGCGACCCGCCGGCTCATGTGCCACACCTCGTGACAGAAGATCACGATCTGGTGCCACACGGCGGCCCGCTGGTCCACCACGACCACGTCCCGCGTCTCGCCCTCCAGCCACAGCCCGCTGGCGGTGTGCGGCGGGAAGACCTCCCGGCGGACCACGACCCGGCGGCCCCGCCAGGCGCTGACGGAGTCGACGAGCGCGGCGAACAGCGTCTCGGGGTCGGCGGGAACCGGCACCCGGATGGGGTCGATGAGCGCATCGGCCAGCCGCCGCATCTCCCTTTTCCTACGCACCGCACTCCCCCGTGGATCTCTCACGCCTGCCCCCATCATCCCCGGGCACCGGGCGATGGGGAAAGGTCCTTGCGCCGCGGTCACTCATGAACCGGCACGCTCCCCGCCGGCGCCGCGGCCCGCAGCCGTACCGCCGCGATGCGGTCGGGGCGGCGCAGCGCCCGGGAGACGGCGCCGATCTCCCGCAGCAGCTCCGTGGTGTCGCGGTCGCGGCCACCGTCGCCCTCGGGCGAGTGCTCCCGTCGCTCCACGGCGTCCAGGATCGCCACCGCGGCGGCCAGCGCCCTGGCCTCCTCCGGCGCGAACTCCAGTTCCAGCGCGGCCCGGTGTGCCCGCCGGTGCAGCTCCTCGTCGATACGGCGGGCCAGCGGCAGCAGCACGTCGCGGATGAACGTCTCCCGCCGGGTCAGCCTGAGTTCCGGACCGCCGCGCGGCAGCAGCGTCGGCCCCCGGCCGTTGACGGTCCGCATCAGCAGGTACAGCGACCGCAGTTCGCGGTGGGCGATCCGGACGCGCCAGCGGTCGTGCAGGTACTGGCCGGCGTGCGGAAGGATGAAGCCCACCGCGATCAGGATGGCCGACACACAGGCGACGGGCGGCGCCACGCCCGTGCTCAGCCAGTCCAGGTCGTGCCCGGTCCAACGGGCCATCACGGCGGTGAGCTTGGAGGCGTCGAACAGCAGGTTGAGGCCGTAGCCGACGCCGAGCGACTTCAGCCCGCAGCGCAGCCAGACGTCCAGCCCGTCGGTGCGCACCCAGTTCCATATCACCCGCGAGGTGATGAGCACGGCCACGGAGTGTGCGAGCAGGTAGAGCAGGATCTCCTCGCGCATGAACGGGGTGTTGGCGTAGTACGTGTCCAGGTCCCGCAGCCGCTCCACGGGCACGTCGGCGAGCGCGAACAGCACCCACAGCGCGACGATCACCCCCGAGTAGACCGAGATCACCCAGCGCATGGCACGCCGGGTCGCGGCCGAACGGTCGGACAGCCCGTTCCGCCAGGCGATGATCAGCAGCAGACAGGATCCGCAGAACGCGGTGAGCAGCGAGTACACCCAGGGCGCCGAGATGTTCGGCACGCCCGTGACCCGGTTGGTCCAGCGAATCGTCGACGGCGCCACGAACACGAACACCGCGCAGGCGAGCAGCAGCAGTCCGCCGACCGCGCGCAGCATCGGGTCCTGCCACAGCCGGATGATCGTGGGCACTTTGATCATCAGCGCGGCGGTGAGCACCGCGGCCGGGATCCAGAAGGAGATGGAGGACTGGCCGGCCAGCACGGCGGGATCCAGGGCGAGCCGGACGGGCCCGGCGGCCGACCCGGGTAAGTCCATCACCACACTCCTCCTGACCGCCTCCCGTTGAGCGGTCGTCCGAGCCTACGCGGCCGGAGTTGTCCGCGTCATGTGATCCGACGACCGTTGTCCGAACGGGAACGACCGTTGCCTGTCGCATCGTGTGCACACACTGGTCGACCCGCTCGGGGACCGGGCGTTGCCTCCGCTCAGCGCCCCGGCGAATCCACCGGCGTCACCGGCACGCCGCCCGCCGCCGCGCCCAGCAGCGTCAGTCGCACCTGTCCCGGCCCCGACGGCGTGGTGAGCTCCGAAAGGACCGCGAGGGCCAGGGTGTTGGTGCCCCGGGTGCGCAGGATGCCGTTCGGCAGGACGAAGGTGTGCTGCGGGCCCACGTCGTTGATGTACTGGCCCAGGTTCCAGCCGTTGAGGAAGATCTGCGCGCGGTATGCCCGGTGCGGGTCGTCCTCCAGCGTCAGCCCGACCGAGGCGTCCACACCTGGGTCCACGGCCAGCCGGAAGGTGGTCCGGTACCACGTCACGCCCTGCCGTCGCACCGCCCGCGGGAAGGCGACCCGCTCCCAGTCGTGGTCCGGGAAGCCGGGCAGGTGCCAGCCCTCCCGCTCCCCGTACAGCCCGCCGTTGTTCAGGGGCCCGCGCACCGGGTCGGGCGCGGCCTCGCCCTGGATCCGCCACCGCACCTTCGGCGCGCCCCCGCCGAAGGTGACCGCCGTCAGCCCGCGCGCCGCCTTGTGGGTGTCCCGCGCCCCGCCGTCCTGGTCGTGCTGCATCCGCCGCACCAGTACCGACAGCACGTGCCGGCCGGACGTGCGCGGCGACGGGTCCACCGGGAAGACCGCCGTGTCCGCCCAACTCCCCTTCCGGACCGTGCTCCTGTCCGGCACGGGCATCCGGTGCGTGCCCAGCGGCCGGCCGTCCAGCCAGGCCATGAGCAGCCCCTGCGTGCCCGTGCTGTACGCGAGCGAGACCGACTCGATGCCGGTGGCGTCCGTGAACGTGCCCCGGTACCAGACGTCCCCGTAGTGGAAGCCGTAGTCGTCCGCGAACAGCACCGGCTGCCCCTTCGGCACGGGCGTCGTGCTGTACGAGGACGTCCGGTCGGCGACCTGCCAGGCCGAGTCGTCGAAGCCCGGCCGGGCCTCGGGGTTCTCCGTGCGCGTCCGCCAGTCGCCGAGTGCGGGCAGCCTCACCTCGGGCACGCCGGGCAGCGGCGCGTGGGCGCGCACGCTCGCCGAGCCGGTGACCGACGCGGGCACCACGCGGCCGTTCCACACCAGGCTGTCGATGCCGCGCGGCCCCCACACCTCGAGGGCGCTCTCCGTGACCGTGTCACCGGTGAGGTGCACGGTGGAGCCGCGCACGGTGGCGGTGCGCAGCAGCGCGGGGCCGTGGACGAGCAGGGAGCCCGACGGGGTGTCGTACGGCCACAGGCGCATCGAGGTCGCCTCGTCGGCGAAGAGCAGCAGCAGCGGCCGCTCGTTGCCGTCGTCCTCCACCCGGACCCCGATCAGCCCCCCGGCCCCGAGGGGAACGGTCATGCGCAGCAGGCCCTGGTCGTAGGCGTACGCGGCCTGCTGGCTCAGCCGGGTGACCAGGGGCTCCTCGGCGCACTCCAGCACCACCCGCGCCATCTCGCCCTGCCGCCCGCAGAACACCACGACGTCCTGCCGCCCGGCGGTCAGGAACAGCATCGGCTGCGCGGTGGAGTACCGCACCCTGCGCCGCCCCAGTGTCAGTCCGGTGACCATCAGCCGGGCGTCCCGGGCCGGCACGGTCACCGGCAGGTCGGCGCCGGCGGCGCGCAGCGTCGAGGAGACCTCCCTGTCGCCGTCGTTGCGCAGCACGTGGACATGGGCGCCGGTGTCCGGGTTCCGCAGGTGGTACGCCTTGAGTCCGGGCACCTTCACATCGTCCGCCCGGTCCAGCTTGGCGAAGTCGGGGACGCGCTGCAGCATGTGCCCGATCTGGTGCATCGGCACCAGCTTCCCGGTGGGCCGGCGGCCTTCGTCGAGGGCGGCCCCGTAGTCGTACGACGTGTAGGCGACCGGCGCGGGCAGCCAGCCCCAGGAGGTGCCGCCGAAGGCCATGTAGACGTTGTGGACCGTGATGCCGTTGGCGAGGTGGGTCAGGTAGAAGCGCCGCTCGTACGCCGCGTCCCGGGTGCGCCGCACCTCGGCGTACCCCTTGCCCTCGAACGGGGCCCCGCCCCACGCGTCGAACCAGCCGCCCCCGGACTCCGGCATGAACCCGGGCGTACGGGGACTGGCACTCGCCCCGCCGGTCCTCCCGCCCGTCCCGAAGTACCCCCAGTCGGGCGGGGTCCGGTCCGGCGAGGGGTACCCGTCGAAGCCGTACAGCCAACCGCCCTTCTCGCCGCCGGTGTCGAAGGAGCCGGGCGTCCAGTAGCCGTTCCTGCCCTTGTCGTTGTGGAAGAGGGGCACGTCGATGCCGTCGGCGCGCGCCTTCTTGCAGAGGTGGCTCATGTAGGCGCGCCCGGCCGGCTCGTCCACGTGGGCGTCGTACTCGTTCTCGATCTGGTACAGCAGCACCGTGCCCGTGCCCCGGGTGAACAGGTGCCGGGCGGCGATGGTGTTCACGTGGCTCAGCCACTCGTCGACGTGCTTGAGGTACGCCGGGTCGGAGGTCCGGGCACTGCCCTCGGTGGCCGTCAGCCAGCCGGGGAAGCCGCCCCCGTCGACCTCGGCGTTGATGTACGGACCGGGCCGCAGGACGACGTAGAGCCCGGTCTCGGCGGCCGTCCGCAGGAACAGGTCCAGGTCCCGTACGCCGGTGAAGTCGTACCGCCCCGGGGCGGGCGAATGGTAGTTCCAGGCCACGTAGACGCTGACGGCGTTGTGGCCGTACGCGCGCATCTTCTGCAGCACGTCCCGCCACAGGGAGGGGCTGGGCAGCCGGAACGGGTGCATCTCACCGGACCACAGCACCAGCCGCCTGCCGTCGACCAGCAGCGAGTAGCGGTCGAAGCCGACGGTGTGCCGCCGCCCGTCGGCGCTCGGCGGCTTCGGCGGCGGGCCCGTGGGCACGGAGCGCGTGGCGTAGGCCGAGGGCGCCCCCGTTCCGCCGCTGCCGCCACCCAGGGCGAGTCCGAGCGCGGCGGTGCCCGCGAGGGCGCTGAATGAACGTCTGCTGAGCGCCAAAGGTGTGCCTCCCGGGCGGCGATCATACGGGGCGCGGGTGCCGCCATTCTCCCCGGAGCCGGACCCCGCGTGGCCGCACGGGAATCCCGGCGCCGGCGGATTACGCGGTACGGGCGGTTCTGGAACCGGCTGTTCGACAGGGGGCGGCGCGGCGAAGGCGGGGACGGTCGTGGTGGAGGCCTTGCCGGGGCCGGTACGGCGACCGGCGGGGGAGCCGGAGGCGTGGGAGAACCGTGGTCTTTCCGTGGATGCCAGGGCCGGTGTGAATGGCCGGAGAGCGGCCTTCTCGCCCTGCCGGGGGCTGCGTACGATGCGACCGCTCCCGGCCCTCGCGGCTCATCCATGGCTTCTCCACAGGCGGGGAGCGCATGCGTGTGCCGATTTGGCATGCCCATGAAAAAAGACGGTCATGACCCCCCACGGAACGGACGGAGACCCATGGCAGGCGGACTGCTCATGAGCGGCGCGATCGCCGCGCTCCTTACCACCGCGCTCCCCGCGCACAACCCCTCTCCGGTGGTGACCGACCCGCCCCCGGACAGGATCGTCATCGATGTCGCCACGGTGAACGGCTCCGGCTGCCCGCGGGGCACCGCCGCCGTCGCCGTCTCCCCGGACAACACCGCCTTCACGGTCACCTACAGCGACTACCTCGCCCAGGCCGGCGGCAACTCCGACCCCACGGCGTTCCGCAAGAACTGCCAGCTCAACCTGATCGTGCACGTGCCGCAGGGCTTCACCTACGCCATCGCCAGCGCCGACTACCGGGGCTTCGCCTCGCTCCAGCCCGGCGCGAGCGGCATGCAGAGAGCCTCGTACTACTTCCAGGGCTCCCCGAACACCGCGTTCAAGAACCACCCCTTCAACGGCCCCTACAACGACGACTGGCAGGCCACCGACGAGACCGACTGGGCCCAGCTGGTCTGGGCGCCCTGCGGAGCCCTCCGCAACTTCAACATCAACACGGAGCTCCGGGTGAACGCCGGCTCGTCCCCCGGCAAGGTCAGCTTCATGACCATGGACTCCACGGACGGCGACATCAGCACGGTCTACCACCTGGCCTGGAAGGAGTGCCCGAAGTCCTGAGGCGGTGCCCCGCCCCGGCTACCCCACCTGACCCATCCCCGCCGCGTTCGGCCAGTTCTGCGGGCTGGGCCAGCCCGTGGCCGGGGCCGGGGTCAGTCCGGGGTTGTTCGAGGGCGGGGCGGTCATGCCGCGCACCTGGGCGGCCGTGAGGCCGCCGCGGGCGGGGACGCCCGGCGGGGTGGGACCGCCCGCGGCGGGCACCGGTGACGGCATGGGCGTGGGTGCCGGTGCCGGAACGGGTGCCGGGGCCGGCACCGGCACCTGCTGGGCCGCCGGGGCCAGGGGCTGCATCGGTGCCGGAGCGGGTGCGGGCGCGGGCGCGAGGGGCTGGGGAACCGCCGGCTGGGCCGGCGCCGGCATGGGCATCCCGGCGCCGGCCGGCTGCGGGGCGGGCGCGGCCGCCGCGGTGGCGGTGAGCGGCATGCCGCCGCCGACGGCCGGGGCGGCGGCATGGGCGGCCGGTACCCGCAGGCCGGACCCGTTGGTCTCGCTCACCAGCCGGTCCACCGCCGCCGTACCCGAGCTGTAGCTGGTCCCGGTGCCCAGCTCGGGCACGGCGGCTCCCCTCCTGGTCCCGTAGAACACCTGTTCCAAGGCAGACACCAGGCGACGCACGTCCACCTCGGGGCGCACCACGAGTCGCAGGAAGCGGCTGGAGGAACCGATCTTGTTGCCGCACTCGCGGACCAGGATCCGGTGCTCGGTGAGCAGCCGGTCGCGGACCACGGTGCCTTCGGCGCCCACGGGCAGGCGTACGAAGAGGAAGTTGCCCTGGGACGGGTAGACCGTCAGGCCGGGCAGCGCGGAGAGGTGGCCGGCCATCTCCAGGCGGTCACGGCGCACCTGCAGGAGGCTCTGCTGGTACTCCGCACCGTGCTCCTTCAGCATGAACACCACGTGCTCGGCGAAGGAGTTGAGGTTCCACTTCGGCAGCATCGAGCGGACCCTGCCCGCGACCGCGGGATTCGCGACCAGATAGCCGAAGCGGATGCCGTGCAGACCGAAGTTCTTGCCCAGGCTGCGCAGCACCACCACGTTGGGGCGCAGTATCGCCTCCTGGACCACGCTCGGCTCGGCCTCGGCGTCGGCGAACTCCAGGAAGGACTCGTCGATCACCACCAGGTCCAGGTCGGCCATGGCGTCCATGAACTGCACCACGGCGTGCTTGGGCAGAAAGCCGCCGTCGGGGTTGTTGGGGTTGCAGATCACGGCCACCTTGGTGCCGCGCGCCCGGATGAACTCGGCGTACTGCGCCAGGTCCAGGGCGAAGCCGCCCGACTCCTGGAGCGGGAACATGTCGACCCGCTTGCCGGTCTCCATGGGCTGGTCGGTCCAGCGGCCGAAGGTGGGTACGGGGACGGCGAGGGACTCGCGGACCAGCAGGTGGTCGATCCAGGTGATGAGCTCCGTCGACCCGTTGCCCATCGCTACGCACTGCGGCGGCAGTTGGAGCAGGTCGCACAGCTCGGCCGTGATCGTGTCGGCACCGGACGGGTAGTACGTGATGATCTCCCGCAGCCGCGCCGCCATGTCCTGGAACATCTCGGGCGTGGGGAAGTAGGGATTGCACGGGATGCAGAAGTCCACCGGCCCGGCCCCGTCGCCGCCCTCCCGCGCCAGCGCCGCCATCGACGGACTGTGGGCCGCGGTGCTGCGGAACAGCGAGGTGACGTTGTCGGCCATGGAACCTCCGTGGGGGCGGACCCGGTGGGGACGGCCGGGCCCGTCGTCTCTGGGGTGGCCCGCGCGGGGGAGCGCGGGCCACCCATGGGTACGGAGGCGGAGGTGAAGTCGTTCAACTCATGTGTGAGAAGTGTGACTTCCGGGTAAGCCCGGCCGTCACACGCCGAACGAGTGGACCGTCGTCGTCCGGTACGTCTGCCCCGGTCGCAGCACGGTCGACGGGAAGTCCGCGTGGTTCGGCGAGTCCGGGAAGTGCTGGGTCTCCAGGCACAGGGCGTCGCCCTGGCGGTAGGTGCGGCCGCCGGTGCCGGTGAGGGTGCCGTCGAGGAAGTTGCCCGAGTAGAACTGCAGGCCCGGCTGGTCGGTGGCGATCCTCAGGGTGCGGCCCGAGCGGGGGTCGCGCAGGGTGGCGACGTGCTCGGGCCGGGCGGTGACGCCCTTGTCCAGCACCCAGTTGTGGTCGTAGCCCTTGGCCCGCACCTGCTGCGGATGGCCCGCCCGGATGTCCCGGCCGATCGGCCTGGCGTGGCGGAAGTCGAAGGCAGTGCCCGCGACTTTCGCCAGTTCGCCGGTGGGGATCAGGCCCGGGTCGGTGGGGGTGTAGCGGGAGGCGGCGATCGTCAGCTCGTGGTCCTCGATCGTGCCACTGCCCTCGCCGGCCAGGTTCCAGTAGACGTGACTGGTGAGGTTGACGACGGTGGCCCTGTCGGTGGTGGCCTCGTAGTCGACGCGCCACTCACCGCGCCGGGTGAGGGTGTACGTCACCTTGGCACGCAGCGTGCCCGGGTAGCCCATCTCGCCGTCGGCGCTGGTGCGGTACAGGCGCAGGCCGACGTCGGAGCCCTCGGCGAACGGCTCCACGTCCCACACGTGTTTGTCGAAGCCCTTGGCCCCGCCGTGCAGGCTGTTGTCGCCGTCGTTGACGGAGAGCTGGTACGTCCTGCCGTCCAGGGTGAAGCGGCCCTTGCCGATCCGGTTGCCGTAGCGGCCGATCAGGGCGCCGAAGTACGGGCTGGAAGCCACGTAGTCGTCGAGGGTGCCGAAGCCCAGGGAGACGTTCGCGTGGCGGCCCCGCCGGTCGGGGACCTCCAGGGACTGGACCACGCCGCCGTAGGAGAGGACCTTCAGCCGGGTGCCGCCGTTCTCCAGCGACCAGCGGTGGACCTTCGTGCCGTCGGCGAGCCTGCCGAACAGCTCCTTCACCGGCTTCCTGCCTCCCGAAGCCGAACCCGAGGCGGCCTGCGCCGTGCCCCCGGGCGTGCTCGCCGCGATGCCCGCTGCCGCGGCGCCCGCGATGACCGTGCGTCTGTTCAGTTTCACAAGGCTCCCCTGAAGGACGGGCCCCGCCGTGTCCGGGCGGGGCCGGAGCTGACTTACGAACCGGACTTGCGCTTGTTCCACACGTCGAACCCGACCGCCGCCAACAGTGCCAGGCCCTTGATGACCTGTTGCCAGTCGGTGCCGACGCTGAGCAGGTTCATGCCGTTGTTCAGCACGCCGAGGACGAGGCCGCCGATGATCGCGCCGAGGACGGTGCCGACACCGCCGCTCATGGACGCGCCACCGATGAACGCCGAGGCGATCGCCTCCAGTTCGTAGTTGACGCCCGCCTTCGGAGAGGCCGCGTTCAGGCGGGCGGCCACCACCAGACCCGCCAGGGCCGCGAGCACGCCCATGTTCAGGAACACCTGGAAGGTGACCCGCCTGTCCTTGACGCCGGACAGCTTCGCGGCCGGCAGGTTGCCGCCGATCGCGTAGATGTGGCGGCCGAAGACGGCGTTGCGCATCACATAGCCGTAGCCGACCACCAGCACGCCGAGCACGATCAGCACGATCGGCGCGCCCTTGTAGCTGGCGAGCAGCAGGGTGACGACCAGTACCGCGGCGACGAGCGCGACGAGCTTGAGCGCGAACAGCCGCGCGGGCAGCACCTCCAGGGAGAACTCCTGCTGCCGGCGCCGGTCGCGCACTTCCTGCCACACCACGGCGGCGATCAGGACGGCACCGAGGAGCAGGGTGAGGTTGTGGTAGTTGGTGTTCGGGCCGGTCTCCGGCAGGAAGCCGTTGCCGATCTTCTGCAGGCCGCCCGGGAACGGGCCGAGGGTCTGGCCCTTGAGCAGGATCTCCGTCAGACCGCGGAAGAGCAGCATCCCGGCGAGGGTGACGATGAACGACGGTATGCCCAGATAGGCGATCATGAACCCTTGCAGCGAGCCCGCCGCCGCGCCCACCAGCAGGCACAGCGCCACGGCGGCCGGCCACGGCACATGGTGACTGACCGTCAGAGTCGCCGCCACCGCGCCGACGAAGGCGGTCAGCGAGCCGACCGACAGGTCGATGTGGCCCGCGATGATCACCAGCATCATGCCCATCGCGAGGATCAGGATGTAGCTGTTCTGCAGCACCAGGTTGGAGACGTTGCGCGGCAGCAGCAGGTCCCCACCGGTCCAGATCTCGAACAGGACGACGATCAGGCCGAGCGCGATCAGCATGCCGTACTGCCGCATGTTGCGGCGCAGGCCGTTCAGCACCAGCTGGAGCAGACCGTCGCCGGTGGCCCCTCTGCCGCGGCCCGACGGCGCGGGGGCCGGGGTCCTGGCGGTCACGTCCGCGCTCATCGCGTCACCTCTTCGTCCTTCGTGTCCTTCGTCATGTGGCGCATCAGCACTTCCTGGGTGGCCTCGGCCCGCGGCACCTCACCGGTCAGCCGTCCGGCGGCCATCGTGTAGATGCGGTCGCACATGCCGAGCAGCTCCGGCAGTTCGGAGGAGATGAAGACGACCGCCTTGCCCTGGGCGGCCAGCTGGTCGATGACCGTGTAGATCTCGTACTTGGCGCCCACGTCGATGCCGCGCGTGGGCTCGTCCAGGATCAGCACGTCCGGGCCCGCGAAGATCCACTTGCTGAGGACGACCTTCTGCTGGTTGCCGCCGGACAGCTTGCCCACCGGCTCGAAGACGGTCGGCGCCTTGATGTTCATGGACTTCCGGAAGCTCTCGGCGACCTGCCGCTCCTCGTGCTCGTCGACCATGCCCCGCCGGGCCACCTTCTTGAGTGCGGTCAGCGAGATGTTGCGGTTGATGGTGTCGATGAGGTTCAGGCCGTAGCGCTTGCGGTCCTCGGTGACGTACGCGATGCCGTGCCCGACCGCCTCCGCGACGGTTCTGGTACGGATCTCCCGGCCGTCCTTGAGGACCGTGCCGGCCGCGTACCGGCCGTAGGTGCGGCCGAAGACGCTCATCGCCAGCTCGGTGCGCCCGGCGCCCATCAGGCCCGCGATGCCGACGATCTCCCCGCGCCGCACCCGCAGCGACACGTCGTCGACGACCTTGCGCTGCTGGTCGATCGGGTGGAACACGGTCCAGCCCCGGATCTCCAGCGCCGGGGCCGCGCCCTGTTCGGGCTGGTGCGGGGTGCGCTCGGGGAAGCGGTGGTCGAGGTCGCGGCCGACCATGCCGGCGATGATCCGCTCCTCGGTGGTCCCGGCCGCCTTCACGTCCAGGGTCTCGATGGTGCGGCCGTCGCGCAGGATGGTCACCGAGTCGGCGACCCTGCGGATCTCGTTGAGTTTGTGGGAGATGATGATCGAGGTGATGCCCTGCTTCTTCAACTCCAGGATGAGATCGAGGAGTTTGCCGCTGTCCTCGTCGTTCAGGGCGGCCGTCGGCTCGTCCAGGATGAGCAGCTTCACGGACTTCGACAGCGCCTTGGCGATCTCCACCAGCTGCTGCTTGCCGACGCCGATGTCGGCGACCCGGGTCTCGGGGTGCTCGTCGAGGCCGACGCGGCGCAGCAGTTCGGTGGCGTGCCTGAGGGTGTCGTTCCAGTTGATGAACCCGCGTGTGGCGTGTTCGTTGCCGAGGAAGATGTTCTCCGCCAGGGACAGATACGGCACCAGCGCCAGCTCCTGGTGGATGATGACGATGCCGCGCTGCTCGCTCGCCCGGATGTCCTTGAACCGGCAGGGCTCCTGCTCGAAGAGGATCTCGCCCTCGTAGGTGCCGTGCGGATGGACACCGGAGAGCACCTTCATCAGGGTGGACTTGCCGGCGCCGTTCTCCCCGCAGATGGCGTGGACCTCGCCCTGACGCACCGCCAGCGTGACGTCCGACAGCGCCTTGACACCGGGAAAGGTCTTGACGATCGAGCGCATTTCCAGGACGGGTCCCGCCATGGTGGTGCCTTCCGGTCGGTTGGGGGTCGGTGGATACGGCGGTTCGCTTCGCTTCCCGTGCTACTTCTTCAGCTCGGCGTCGGTGTAGTAGCCGCCCTTGACCAGGACCTCCTCGTAGTTGGTCTTGTCGACGCTCACCGGCTGCAGCAGGTAGGCGGGGACGACCTTGGTGCCGTTGTCGTACGTCCTGGTGTCGTTGACCTCCGGCTTCTTGTCGTTCAGGACGGCGTCGACCATCGCCGAGGCGACCTCGGCGAGCTTGCGGGTGTCCTTGTAGACGGTCTGCGTCTGCTCGCCCGCGATGATCGACTTCACCGAGGCCAGCTCGGCGTCCTGGCCGGTGATCACCGGCAGCGGCTTGGACGCGGAGCCGTACCCGTCCGACTTCAGCGCGGACAGGATGCCGATGGATATGCCGTCGTACGGCGACAGGACCGCGTCGACCCGGCCGCTCTTGTAGGAGGAGGTGAGGAGGTCGTCCATGCGCCGCTGGGCGGTCGCTCCGTCCCAGCGCAGGGTGGTGACCTGGTTGAGCTGCGTCTGACCGGACCTGACCACCAGCTTCTTGCTGTCCAGATACGGCTTGAGGACGCTCGTCGCGCCGTTGAAGAAGTACTTGGTGTTGTTGTCGTCGTTGGAGCCGGCGAACAGCTCGATGTTGAACGGGCCCTTGCCGTCCTTCAGGCCCAGCTTGTCGACGATGTAGCCGGCCTGCAGCTCGCCGACCTTCTCGTTGTCGAAGGAGGCGTAGTAGTCGACGTTCTTCGTGCCGAGGATCAGCCGGTCGTAGGCGATCACCGGGATGTTCGCGTCGGCCGCCTCCTGGAGCACGTTGTTCAGCGACTTGTTGTCGATGGCCGCGATGATCAGGCCCTTGACGCCCTGCGTGATCAGGTTCTCGATCTGGGAGACCTGGGTGTCGGGATCGTCCTCGCCGAAGACCAGCTTGGTCTTGTAGCCCTTGGCCTTCAGCTCCTTGACGACGTTGTCGCCGTCGGAGATCCAGCGCTCGGAGGACTTGGTCGGCATCGCGATGCCGATGGTGGCGCCCTTGGCACTGCCCGTCTTCTCCTTGCTGCCGCCCTCGCTGTTCTGCCCGCAGGCGGACAGGGTGAGGGCGAGCGAGGCGGCGGCTGCGGTGGTGGCGAGCAGGGCGGCTCTGCGGTTGCGCATGGTGATCAGTCCAGTCCTTGGTCGTTTGTCGGGGTCGGACGTGGGAGTCAGGTGCCGGTGGGGAAGCGGTGGAGCGCTCCCGGCAGCCGGGAGCCGAGCGGCGCCATGTCGCCGGCCGCCCCGTGCCGGGCGAGCAGGTCGAGGGCGAGCCGGCCGCGCCGCACCCGTTCCCGGGCGGTGGCCAGGGTCAGCTCCCGCAGCTGGTGTCCGTACGGGTAGATGCCGGGCGCCCTGGACAGGCCGAACTTCAGATAGAGCGGTGCGCCGCGCCGGATCAGCTCGGCGACCTCGTACATCCGCACATAGCCGCCGAGGTCGTCGGGGGCCTCGATGTACATGTCCATGGGGGCGGCCGAAACCCTGCGTATCTCGGTGAGGTGGCGAAGCGTCAGATCACTGGGCACGTTGACGGAGTCGGCGCCCAGGCGCTCGAAGACGGCGTACGACGCCGGGTTGACCGGGCCGATCAGCGCGGACACCTTCAGGGTGGTGTCGGCCGGGATGATGCCCGCCTCGCGCGCCCGGTGCAGCGTCCACAACACGCCCTCGTCGGCGACGAGCAGGCACCTCACGCCCAACTCCGTTGCGCGTACGGCGTCTTCGACGCACCCGGCGACCGCGTCGTGACCGCGGGCGCGCAGGCCCGCGCCGCGCGAGTCGGAGCGCACCGAGCCGCCGGTGTCCCAGGTGCCGCGCGGGCCGGTGAACAGGCAGAGCTCGATGTCCCGTTCGTCGGTCGCCTCGACCATCTCGGTGATCTCGGCGTCGGTCAGCATCCACACGCCGCTGCCCTGGCTGATCCGGTGGATCGGCACATCGAGCCGTGCGGACTCCTTGAGGACCACCGCCAGCGCCTCGGGACCCTCGCACGAGGGGATCTCGGTGCGCCAGCGGCCACCGCCCGGGAAGGTGTGGGGCGAGGCGTCGGCGGGGTCGAGCGCGGGGGCGCCCAGACCGAGTGCGGTGAGGGCCTGCTCACCGGGTCTGCGGGCTGCCGTGGCGGGAGCGTCGGTCACAAGCCGTCCTTTGTGTTCGGTATTTCGGACAAGGTTCGCGGCTCCGGGTGTGGAAAGGCGCGGTGGCGGTACGTACGCCGCTTGCGCCGCCGTCGGGTGCGACGCCGCGAGCGGCGTGCCTCACGGCCGGAGCAGGACCTTGCCCACCTTCGGGTCACCGGCCCCCACCAGGTCGATGGCCTGCGAGAACCCGGTGAGCGGGAGCTCGTGGGTGACGAGCGGAAGCGGATCGAGCAGCCCTGCCGCGAACATCCGGACCGTGTGCGCCCAGGCGTCCGGCGGCGCCCCGAAGACGGTGTGCACCTCGAGCTGCCGTACGACGAGATCGGTCGGGTCGAGCCCCTCGGCACCCGGCGCCGGGATGCCCGTCAGGACCAGCCGCCCGCCGCGTCGGAGCAGGGCGGCGGCGGTACGTGCCGCGTCCGCGGACCCGGCGGTCTCGATGACGACGTCGAAGCCGGCCGGGAGGTTCTGGTCCCTGGTGCGGAAATCCGTGGCGCCGAACCGCCGGGACAGCGCCTCACGGTCGCGCCGCGTGCCGACGACCAGCAGCTCGGCCGGTGAGGTCGCCCGCAGGAACTGCACGGTGAACATCCCGAGCGTGCCGGTGCCGACCACCGCGACCCGCTCGCCCGGCCGCGCGCCCGCCTTCAGCGCGGCGGCCGCGACACAGGCGGCGGGCTCCAGCAGGGCGGCGGCGGTGAGATCGGCGTCCTCGGGCAGGACGTGCAGCAGCCGGGCCGGGAGAGTGAGGGTGGTGGCCATCGCGCCGGGCCGGGTGAAGCCGGTCTCCTCGTAGCCCGAGGTGCACAGGGTCGTCTCGCCGGCATGGCAGCGGTCGCAGACCTGGCAGTTGCGGAAGCCCTCGCCGACCACCTTGTGCCCGACGAGACCGTCGGGCACCCCGGCGCCGACCCGCTGGACCGTCCCGGACCACTCGTGGCCCGGCGTGAGCGGGTAACGGACGTATCCCTCGGGCCGGTTGCCCTGGTACACCTCGCGGTCGCTGCCGCAGATGCCGACGGCGTGCACGGCGACCAGCGCCTCGCCCGGACCGGGGCCGCGCGGTGTGTGCTGTGCGAGCCGGTGCACGCCCGGCGCTTCGACGACGACGGCGGTGGCGACGGTGGTGGCGGCGGTGGCGGCGGTGCTCACTTCGTCCCCTTGGGCCTGCGCTGCTCCCAGCCCTCGGCCCACAGGTCGAACCGGGCCTGCTGCTGCGGGAATTCGGCCGCGGCGTCGACGTCCAGCTCGACGCCGAGACCGGGTGCGTGGGAGAGGTGGAAGCAGCCGTCCTCGGGGTTCACCTGCGGGGCGCCCCTGACCACCTTCTTGATCTCCGCGTCCGCGAAGTCGTTGAAGTGCTCCAGGATCTTGAAGTTCGGTGAGGTGAAGCCGACTTGGAGGGAGGCGGCGGTGAGCACGGACCCGCCGACGTTGTGCGGGGCGAGGAGCGTGTAGTGCGTCTCGGCGGTCGCGGCCAGCTTCCGGGTCTCCCAGATGCCGCCGATGTGACCGACGTCCGGCTGGATGATGTCGGCGGCCTGGCTCTCGAACAGCTCCCGGAACTCGATCCGGTCGTGGATGCGCTCACCGGTGGCCACCGGGATGTCGACCTTGGCGGCGATCTTCTCCAGCGCCTTCAGGTTCTCCGGCGGGCACGGCTCCTCCAGCCAGGCCGGCTCGAAGGGCGCCATCTCCTTGGCCAGCCGGACGGCGGTGGCGGGGGAGAAGCGGCCGTGCATCTCCAGCATCAGCTCGGCGTCCGGGCCGATGGCGTCCCGTACGGCCTCGACGAGGGAGACGGCGTACAGGGTCCGCCGGTGGTCGAGTTCGAAGTGCCCGGTGCCGAAGGGGTCGATCTTGAGCGCCCTGTACCCGCGCTCCATGACCGCTTGGGCGGCCTTGTGGTACGCCTCCGGGGTGCGCTCGGTGGTGTACCACCCGTTGGCGTAGGCCTTCACCCTGTCGGTGACCTTGCCGCCCAGCAACTGCCACACCGGTACGCCGAGGGCCTTGCCCTTGATGTCCCAGCACGCCATCTCCACGACCGCGATACCGGACATCACGATCTCGCCCGCGCGGCCGTAGTCGCCGTACTTCATCCGGCGCACCAGGTCCTCGACGGCGAACGGGTCGGAGCCGAGAACGTGGTTGGCCTCGGCCTCCCGCAGGTAGCCGATCAGCGCGTCGGTGCGGCCCAGCATCCGGGTCTCGCCGACTCCCGTGATCCCCTCGTCGGTGTGCACCTGAACGTAGGTCAGGTTGCGCCACGGCGTCCCGACCACGTGAGTGCTGATTCCGGTGATGCGCACGGCGGTTGCCTCTCAGCTGTTCGTGATGGCTGTTTCGCTGTTCGAAATCTCGTCACACGTTCGAAATGCTGGCGTGACAGTAAGGAGGGGGCGCCGGGGGTGTCAATGGGTCCGACAGATAACGGTTTCGGCAAGCCTTTCGACAACTCTTGCGATCTCCCACAGAACTTTCACAGGAAATCCTGGGAACGCTCCCGCACGGAACTTAGCCTTCCCGCGTCATGAACTACTGCCACCCGTGCCAACGGCACCTCAACGGCGCCCTGGCCTGCCCGGGATGCGGCGCCCCCACGGAGACGTACGCCGCGCCTGCGACTGTTGAGCCCGCGGCGGCCGCGGAAATACCGCCGGAGAGCGGCGAGGCGGGGAAGGGGGCGGAACAGGCCGACCCGGACGGAGCCGGAGCCGGGGCCGTGACGGCAAGCCGTCGCGACCGCAAGGCCGCGGCCCACCGCCGGCGCCGCCGCCGTACCCTCCTCATGGCCACCGGCCTCGTACTGGCCGCGGGCGGCCTGAGCCTCGCCGAACTCGGCGTCGACGCCCCGGCCCTGCCGGGCTTCTCCAGCCCGAAGCCGGCTGTGGCGGAGGACGACGGGCGGACCGGTGACGGCAGGCCGACCTCGAGTCCGGGAGGGACGGCCGCCCCGGCGAACGCCACATCCGGGGCCGCCACGAGCACGGCCTCCCCGAACGCCTCGGAGTCCGCGTCCCCGTCCGCATCGGCGAAGGACGAGAAACCCGACCCGGACCCGACGGGGACGAGCGACCCGCAGCAGCCGGCGCGGGCGGCGGAGGAAGGCGGCGCGGGCACGGCCGGGGGCACGGGGGCCGGCGGAGGCACGGGCGCTTCGAACCCTCCGCCCCCGGAGGCTCCGCAGCCGGCGGACCCCCCGACGACCGACCCGACACCATCGGACCCCGACCCGACCCCGACATCGACGCGCAAGTGCAACCGGTTCCTGTGGTGGTGCACGTAGTGTCCGGCCGCAGCCGACGTCAGCCGGTCGAGCAGCGCCCGCTCAAGCCCCCGCACCCGCCATCCGCCGCAACAGATCCCGCAGAGCCAACCGCTCCTCCTCCGACAGCGCGGCCAACGGCTCCCGCGCGAAGCGCAACCCGTGCCGCAGCTCCCGAGCCACCCGCCGCCCCTCCTCCGTCGCCGCCGCCAGCTTCACCCGCCGGTCGGCAGGGTCGGACCGCCGCTCCACCAGCCCCCGCGCCTCCAGCCGGTCCACGATCCCGGTGACGTTCGACGGCTCGCACTTCAGCTTCTGCGCCAGCTTCCGCATCGGCAGCGGCTCCAGCGACAGCAGGCTCAGCAGCCGCGCCTGCGCGCCGGTCAGGGCGTGCTCCCCGGCGGCGTCCTCGTAGTCCTCGTAGAACCGGGCCACGACGTCCCCGATGAGCTCGACGACCTCCAGGGTCAGCGCGTCGGGGCGGCGGGTGTTCGGTGCAGTGGCCATGGCGTCCAGGGTACCCGTTTACTTGACAGCGTGAAATATTCAGGCAGATGATTGTTTCAGGCTCTGAAGTAAATGAAGCAGACGGAAAGGCGCTGTCATGATCAACCGCGAGTGGCACCTGCTCAGCCGCCCGGCCGGCTGGCCGAAGCCCGAGGACTTCGCCCTGGTCGAGACGGAGGTCCCGCAGCCGCGCGAGGGCCAGGTCCTCGTACGCAACGAGTACCTCTCCGTCGACCCGTACATGCGCGGAAGGATGAGCGCGGCCAAGTCGTACGTGGCCCCCTACGAGCTGGGCAAGGCCATGCAGGGCGGCGCGGTCGGCGAGGTCGTCGCCTCGAACGCCGAGGGCATCGCCGTGGGTGACCACGTCCTGCACTTCGGCGGCTGGCGGGAGTACGCCGCCGTGGACGCGCAGCACGCCGTCAAGGTCGACCCGGAGGCCGCCCCCCTGTCGACGTACCTCGGCGTACTCGGCATGACCGGGCTCACCGCCTACGCGGGCCTGCTGCGCACCGCCTCGTTCAAGGAGGGCGACATCGTCTTCGTGTCGGGCGCGGCCGGTGCGGTCGGCAGCCAGGTGGGCCAGCTCGCCAAGCTGAAGGGCGCCTCGCGGGTGATCGGCTCGGCCGGCTCCGACGAGAAGGTCGAGCTGCTGCTGGAGGAGTACGGCTTCGACGCCGCCTTCAACTACAAGAGCGGCCCCGTGGGCGAGCAGCTGCGCGCCGCCGCCCCCGACGGCATCGACGTCTACTTCGACAACGTCGGCGGCGACCACCTGGAAGCCGCCGTCGGCTCCCTCAACCAGGGCGGCCGCATCGCGATCTGCGGCATGATCTCGGTCTACAACAACACCGAGCCCGCCCCCGGCCCGAGGAACCTGGCCCGCCTCATCCAGACCCGCGGCCGCATCGAGGGCTTCCTCGTCGGCGACCACTACGACCTGCAGCCGCAGTTCGTACGCGAGGTCGGCCCCTGGGTGCGCGACGGCCGCCTGAAGTACCGCGAGACGGTCGTCGAGGGCGTCGAGAACACCCTGGAGGCCTTCCTCGGCGTACTGCGCGGCGACAACACCGGCAAGATGATCGTCAAGCTCTGACTCCCGGGCACCCGTCCCCTGGAGTTCCGCCGTGCGGCAATTCCTTTCCGAACCGCCATGTGCGGCCGTGGCCGCGAGTCGCGGCGGCCGGGGATTCCTGTGATGCCCTGGCCCACGGAGTCCCGGGTCCCGGCCGTCGCCGGGACCCGGCTCACTCAACGCCGTCGAGTACTTCGGCCGCCGCGCGCGGGTCAATGACGTCGGACCACGCCTGTTCCGCCGGAAGGAGCTCCCTTTCAGGGAGGGCGTATTCCGGGTACCGGCCCTCCGCCTCCGTGTCCAGGGAACTCCTTGGCTGCTCGACTCCGGCGGCGGGAGTACGCTGCGCACAACGGCGGATGTTCAACCGTGATCACTTCCAACTCCCCCCGGGGCTCACCCCACGTCCCGCACCGCCGGCGCCGCCCTCTGCACCGCCCGTGCCAGCCGGTCGTTCTCCGGGGCCGCACCGCCCGGGAAGGCGAAGCGGCGGCGGGTGTAGCCGTAGGCGAGGCCGGTCGTCGGGTCGGCGAAGGCCTGGGAGCCTGCCACGCCGCTGTGGCCGATGGTGCCGGCGCCCAGGAACGGGTGCCAGGTGTCGGCGGTCGCCTGGAAGCCGAGGCAGAACGACTTGTGGGCGCGCTGCACCAGGTCGTACCCCACGGAGTGGATCTGGCCGAACTCCGCCACCGTGTCCGGCTTGAGCAGAGGCGCCTTTCCGTCCACCTCGCTGATCATCGCCGCGTACAGGCCCGCGAGGCCGCGTGCCGAGGCGACTCCACCGACGGAGGCCGGGCCCTTGGCACGGATCAGACGGTCGTTCGTGAGGGCCTGCAGGCCGGTCGGCTCGGGGCCCTGGCGGTTGAAGGCGATGGAGGCGAGGCTGTGCGGACCCTCGGGCAGGGCGTCAAGAACGGCCTGCTGCCTGGCGGTTGGCGTCATGGGCTGCGTGGGGCGGTAGCGGGGCTCCTGGGTGGCGGGCAGACCCAGGTGGAAGTCCAGGCCGTAGGGGGCGCGGACGCGCTCCTCGTGCAGCTCCTGGATCGTACGGCCCGTCGCGCGCCGTACGATCTCGCCGGTGAGCGCGCCGATGACCAGGACGTGGTAGCCGAAGGCGGTGCCGGGACGCCAGAACGGCCGCTGGTCGGCGAGGCGTTCGGCCATCGCGCGGTCGTCGGCCAGCTCGGCGGCCGTGAAACCGGTGTCGGTGCCGACCACGCCCGCGCGGTGGGCGAGCAGTTCGCGCACGGTCAGCGCGCCCTTGCCCTCGGCCGCGAACTCCGGCCAGTAGTACGTCACTTTGCGGTCCAGCTCCAGCGTGCCGTCCTGCACGAGCAGCGCGACCACCAGGTGGGCGGCGCCCTTGGTCGACGAGTGCACCGCGTACAGGGAACCGCCGCCGCTGCCGTCCCCGTCCGGTCCGGCCCACAGGTCGACCACTCGCCGACCGTGGACGTACGCGCACAACTGCCCCTCGTAGTCCGGCCGTTCCGTCGCCACGAACGCGGCGAACTCCTCGCGCACCGGCTCGTAGCCGTCGGCGACGGTGCCGTGGATCTCCTGAGTCATCCGCTCTCCTCAACCTGACCGCTGCTCACTGGTGACACCGTGGTTCCCACAGACCGGTACGGTGGCGCATACCCGTTCGACTCAACAGCGGCCGGCATGAGGAGCGGGCACGGGGCCTCGTTAAGGTTTTCCCATGCGTGATCTCAGGGTGGGTTTCGGCTACCTCCTGAAGGGCCAGCGGTGGGTGGCACGGCACAGGAGGTCGTACGGCTTCGGGCTGCTGCCCGGGCTGATCACCCTCGTCCTGTACGCCGCGGCACTGACCGTGCTCGCCCTGTGGGGCGAGGACGCCGTCGGCTGGGCGACCCCCTTCGCCGACGACTGGCCGAGCCCCTGGCCCGGACTCTTCCGCGGCCTGCTGACCGCCGTGCTGTTCGCCCTCGGTCTGCTGCTCGCCGTGGTCACCTTCACCGCGGTGACCCTCCTGATCGGCCAGCCCTTCTACGAGAGCCTGTCCGAGCAGGTCGACCGGGACGTGTCCGCCGACGGTACGGCGCCCGAGTCCGGTCTGCCGCTCTGGCGTGAGCTGTGGATCTCGGGCCGGGACAGCCTCCGCGTCCTGGTCCGGGCCGCGTTGTGGGGTGTGCTGCTCTTCGGGCTCGGGTTCCTGCCCTTCGTCGGTCAGACGGTCGTACCGGTGATCGGGTTCTTCGTCACCGGGTTCTTTCTCACCGAGGAGCTGGCCGCCGTCGCCCTCCAGCGCCGGGACGTCGAACTCCGCGCCCGCCTGAAGCTGCTGCGCTCCCGCAAGCTGCTGGTCTGGGGCTTCGGCACGCCGCTCGGCCTGGCCTTCCTGGTGCCGTTCGTGGCGGTGTTCCTCATGCCGGGCGCGGTCGCGGGTGCCACCCTGCTCGCCCGTGACCTGCTGGGCGAGGAGACGGACAGCACGGCCGCCCCGGGGCCCGTCGAAAGCCGTAAGACCTTGTGAAGGTTCGTACGAGGTTGCGGCGGGGTGATGGATCGCCGACCGCCGCGTCGCCACGGAGGTTAACGTCGGACCGGAGCGGTGCTGCCCACGAGCAGCCCCGGTCCGGGACCTGACCCTGGACCGGGGCTCGTGCGCTCGTACGCGTGTGTGTGGCGCGTGTGCGGTCGGCGCGCCGAGAAGCCGTACACCGTCTCCGAGCGGAAGACCTCACCCGGGCGGAGCTCGGTGCTCGGGAACCGAGGGCGGTTGGGGGAGTCCGGGAAGTGCTGGGTCTCCAGGGCGATCCCGTCGCCCGGGGCGAAGGGGGCGCCGAGACGGTCGGCGGTGTGGAGCTGGAGGCCCGGCTCGGTCGTCGACACCGTCAGGACGCGGCCGGACGCCGGGTCGTGCAGCTCGGCCACCTCCACCGGGGTGTCCGTGACGCCCTTGTCCAGGGCCAGGTTGTGGTCGTGTCCCGAGCCCACCTTGCGCGTCCGACGGAAGTCGAAGCGGGTTCCCGCCACCTCCGTCAGGTCGCCGGCCGGGACCGGGTCCGCGTCGACCGGGGTGCAACGGGAGGCCGCCGGCCGCAGTTCATGGCCGCCGGCGTTCCCGGAGCCGCTCAGGTTCCAGTACGAGTGGTGGGTCGGGCTGACGACCGTGGGCGCGTCCGTGACCGCCGTGTACGCGATATGCAGGGCACCCGGCTCGTCCAGGGTGTACGTCGCCGTGACCTCCAGCCGGCCCGGGAAGCCCTCCTCGCCGTGCGGACCGACCCGGGTGAGGCGTACGCCGTGCTCGACGGGCGTCACCTCCCACAGCCGTTTGTCGAAGCCCCGGTCGCCGCCGTGCAGTGAGTTCGTCCCCTCGTTCTGTTCGAGCGCGTACGTCCGCCCGTCCAGTGGGAAGCGGCCGCCGGCGATCCGGTTGGCGTACCGCCCGATCAGGGCGCCCAGGAACGGCTCCGGATGGGCCAGACAGCCGTCCAGAGCGGGGAGGTCCAGCACCACGTCCGCCGTGCGCCCGTCCCGGTCCGGCACCTCGACCGACTGCACGATCCCGCCGTACGACAACACCCGCGCCCGCACCCCGGCCCGCTCCAGCGTCCAGCGGTGCACGGCAGCACCGTCGGAAAGTGTGCCGAAGAGTTCGCTCATGTGGAAAACCCTGGGCCGCGTCCGTCGTCACGGGTTCTTCGCGGTGACGGTCCGGTAGGCGATCTCGGCCAGCCGCGCCTGCCCGTTCCGGCTCGGGTGGAACCAGTCCCAGTGGCTCAGCTGCTCGGTGCCGAACTGGTAGTCGAACACCGCGTTGCCGTCGAACCGGCAGCGGCGGTCCTTCGCGCAGACCTCCTTCAGCACCGTGTTGTACGCCTCCACCCGCGCCTGCACCGTGTCGCGCCGCTTGACGGCCGCCGCGTCCAGCGCGTCCGCGTCGCCCAGCATCGACGGGCAGATGCCGAGCTTCCAGATCTGCTTGCCCAGCGCGTTCGTACGGCCCTCGGACCACAGCCGCTTCAGGTTCGGCACGCTGGCGACGTACACCTGCGTCTTCGGCAGCGCCCGGCGCAGCGTGTCCATCGCGGCCTGGAACTCTGCCCGGAAGTCCGCCACCGGCGTCATCGCGGCCGGCGAGTCCCGGCAGGCGTCGTTGGCGCCGGCCATCACCGCCACCAGCTCCGGCTTCTTCCGCACGGCCCGCGCCATCTGATCGTTCAGATCCGCCATCCGGGACCCGGTCACCGCGTAGTTCCAGCTGCGCTGGGCCGCCCCGGTCGCCCCCAGCAGCCGCACCGCCAGGCTGTTGACCGAGGCGTCGCTGCCCGTCGCCCACGACGCCTCCGGGCAGTCCGTCAGCACCATGCACGAGTCGAAGCCGCGGGTGATGGAGTCGCCGACCGCGGCGATCGAGTCCGGGCTGCGGTTCCAATCGGGTGACGGCGTGGCGGACGGGTGGGACGCTCTGGCGCCGGTGTTCGCCCCGGAGGCGTGGTCACCGACGGCGTCGCAGCCCGCGGTGGCCAGCACGGCCGCCGCCACCACGGCGTGAGCGGCCCGGATACGGTGACTTCGCTTCCGCATGCCCTGGGGCTCCCCTCGGTCGTCGTACAGCGCTCCCCTCCATGAGAACGCGCGAGGGTTCCCGCCCCCACTCGAGTGGGCGGCTCGCACCCGTACAAGCGTCCCCCCGGGTGAATGGAGGGTGTTTCCTGCCGCCGGGACCGACGGTACGTCACACTCCTTGCGCCCTCTCACGGTAGCCTCGCCATCAGCGTGGCCTTCAGCGCCACCGCTGTCCGTCCGCCCGCCCCTTGCCCCGCTCTGCCCGGAGGTCCCGGTGACGACACGTGGAGTTCTGTACGTGCACTCCGCGCCGCGCGCGCTGTGCCCGCACGTCGAGTGGGCCATCGCCGGTGTGCTCGGCACGCGCGTCAGCCTGGACTGGATCCGGCAGCCCGCCTCACCCGGCACCTGGCGCTCGGAGTTCTCCTGGCAGGGTCAGGCCGGCATCGGCTCCAAGCTCGCCTCCGCGCTGCGCGGCTGGCAGCTGCTGCGCTTCGAGGTCACCGCCGAGCCCTGCCCGACCGCCGAGGGCGAGCGCTACAGCTGCACCCCCGACCTCGGCATCTTCCACGCCGTCACCGGCATCCACGGCGACATCCTCATCCCCGAGGACCGCCTGCGCGCCGCCCTCCTCCGCTCCCAGCAGGGCGAGACCGACCTGGAGGCCGAGATCGCCAAGCTCCTGGGCAAGCCCTGGGACGACGAGCTGGAGCCGTTCCGCTACGCGGGTGAAGGAGCCCCGGTCCGCTGGCTCCACCAGGTGGTCTGACAGCTTCTCAAGCAGCAGGGCCCCCACCGGTCGGTGGGGGCCCTTCACGTGCGTGCGGCAGCCGCTCAGACCGTCCGGAACGCCAGAACCACGTTGTGCCCGCCGAAGCCGAACGAGTCGTTCAGCGCGGCGATGCGGCCCTCGACGGGCAGCTTGCGCGCCTCCCCGCGGACCACGTCCGCGTTCGCCTCGGCCTCGGGGTCGATGTTGTCGACGTTGATCGTCGGCGGAGCCACCCGGTGGTACAGCGCCAGCACCGTCGCCACCGACTCCACGCCGCCCGCGCCACCGAGCAGGTGACCGGTCATCGACTTGGTCGCGGAGACCGCGATGTGGTCGGCGTGGTCGCCGAAGACCTTGCGCAGCGCCTTCAGCTCGGCGATGTCACCGGCCGGCGTCGAGGTGGCGTGCGCGTTGACGTGCACGATCTCGGCCGGGTCCAGGTCGGTGCGCTCCAGCAGGTTCTGCAGGGCGTGCGAGATGCCGCGGCCCTCCGGCTCCGGCTGGACGATGTCGTGGGAGTCGGCGGAGATGCCCTGCCCGACCGCCTCCGCGTAGACGCGGGCGCCGCGCTTGGCGGCGTGCTCGGCGGACTCCAGGACGAGCACACCCGCGCCCTCACCGAGGACGAAGCCGTCCCGGTCGACGTCGTAGGGGCGCGAGGCGCCCTCGGGGTTCTCGTTGTTCTTGGACATCGCCATCATGTTGCCGAACGCGGCGATGGGCAGCGGGTGGATCGCCGCCTCCGTACCGCCGGCGACGACGACGTCGGCGCGGCCGGTGCGGATCATCTCGATGGCGTAGCCGATGGCCTCGGCGCCCGAGGCGCACGCGGAGACCGGCGTGTGCACGCCCGCGCGGGCGCCCACGAGCAGGCCCACGTTGGCCGAGGGGCCGTTCGGCATCAGCATGGGGACGGTGTGCGGGGAGACACGGCGTACGCCCTTCTCCTTCAGCACGTCGTACTGGTCCAGCAGGGTGGTCACACCGCCGATGCCGGAGGCGACGACCGAGCCGAGCCGGTCGGGGTCGACGTTGCCGTCCTCACCGGCCTTGCCGGTGAAACCGGCGTCCTTCCAGGCCTCCTGGGCGGCGATCAGCGCGAACTGCGCGGAGCGGTCCAGACGGCGGGCCTGCGGCCGCGGAATGACCTCGGTCGGCTCCACGGCGACCGGCGCGGCGATACGGACGGCCTGCTCGGCCGTCCATTCCTCGGTCAGGAGCTTCACGCCGGACTTGCCGGCGACCAGTCCCTCCCAGGTAGAGGCTGCGTCGCCACCCAGCGGTGTGGTTGCGCCGATACCGGTGACGACCACGGTGCGATTGGTCGAGCTCACGGGAATTCTTTCTCCAACGGATACGAGGATTCGTACGGCGCCACCGCCGGGTGGCGGGGCAGTCAGCCCAAGGTTGTGATCGGTCGATCAGCCCTGGTGCTTGAGGATGTACTCGGTCGCGTCGCCGACCGTCTTGAGGTTCTTGACGTCCTCGTCGGGGATCTTGACGTCGAAGCGCTCTTCGGCGGCGACGACGACCTCGACCATGGACAGCGAGTCGACGTCCAGGTCGTCGGTGAAGGACTTGTCCAGCTGGACGTCCTCGACCGGGATCCCGGCGATCTCGTTCACGATCTCGGCGAGACCGGCGACGATCTCTTCCTGAGTGGCGGCCATGTCGGCGCTCCTTCGTAACTATTCCAGAGGGTGTGGCGCCCACCGCGGCAGCGGCAGGTGGTGCGGTTCCCGTGCCGGAAACATGATCCGGCACGGAGTGCCTAGGGGAGGGTAACGACCGTAGCGGCGTAGACGAGACCCGCCCCGAAGCCGATGACGAGCGCGGTGTCGCCGCTCTTCGCCTCGCCGGTCGCCAGAAGCCGCTCCATCGCGAGCGGAATCGAGGCGGCCGAGGTGTTGCCGGTGGTGCGGATGTCACGGGCGACCATGACGTGCTCCGGCAGTTTGAGGGTCTTCACCATCGAGTCGATGATCCGCACATTGGCCTGGTGCGGGATGAAGACGTCCAGGTCGTCCGAGCTGATCCCGGCCGCGTCCAGCGCCTGCTGGGCGACCTTCGCCATCTCGAACACGGCCCAGCGGAACACCGCCTGGCCCTCCTGCGTGATCGCGGGGAACTTGACGTTGCCCTCGCTGTCCAGGGGAAGCTCGGAGACATCGCCGATCCGGAACCGGTCCCACGGCACGGTCTGCTTGATGACCTGGGCCTTGTCGCCCTCCGAGCCCCACACGGTCGGGCCGATCTCGGGCTCCTGGGAGGGGCCGACCACGACCGCTCCGGCGCCGTCGCCGAACAGGAAGGCCGTGGCCCGGTCCTCCAGGTCGGTCAGGTCGCTCAGCCGCTCCACGCCGATGACGAGGACGTACTCCGCCGAGCCCTCGACGACCATGCCCTTGGCGAGGGTGAGGCCGTAGCCGAAGCCGGCGCAGCCCGCCGAGATGTCGAAGGCCGCCGCCTTGTCGGTGCCCAGCCTGTCGGCGATCTCGGTGGCGATGGCCGGGGTCTGGCTGAAGTGCGAGACCGTCGAGACGACCACGGCGCCGATCTGCGAGGCGTCGATCCCGGCGTTCGCGATCGCCTTGCCGGAGGCCTCGACCGACATCGCCGCGACGGTCTCCTCGGGCGACGCCCAGTGCCGGGTCTCGATGCCCGAGCGCGAGCGGATCCACTCGTCGGACGAGTCGATCTTCTCGAGGATCACCTCGTTGGGCACCACCCGCGTGGGCCGGTAGCCGCCCACGCCGAGGATGCGCGCGTACGGGGCGCCCTTGGCGGGCTTGATCTTCGACATGATCGTCGGCTCCTCAGGGTGGGGGTCGTCAGGCGTGCTCGGAGATGAGTTCGCGGGCCGCGTCGAGGTCGTCGGGGGTCTTCAGCGCCAGCGTCTTCACGCCGGGCAGCGCGCGCTTGGCCAGACCGGTCAGCGTGCCGCCGGGGCACACCTCGATCAGGGCGGTGGCGCCGAACTCCTTGAAGGTCTCCATGCACAGGTCCCAGCGGACCGGGTTGGCGACCTGGCCGACCAGCCGCTCGACGACCTCGGCGCCGCTGTGCACGGCCCGGCCGTCCTTGTTGGAGACGTAGGTGACCTTCGGGTCGGCGGGCGTGAGCGCCTTGGCGGCCTCGGCCAGCTTGTCGACCGCGGGGGCCATGTGGTGCGTGTGGAAGGCACCGGCCACCTTCAGCGGGACGACCTTGCGCACGCCCTCGGGCTTGTCCTCGTTCAGCGCGGCCAGCTGCTCCAGGGTGCCGGCGGCCACGATCTGGCCCGCGCCGTTGACGTTCGCCGGGGTCAGGCCCAGCTTCCGCAGATGCGCGACGGACACCTCCGGGTCGCCGCCGAGCAGCGCCGACATGCCCGTCTCGGTGATCGCGGCGGCCTCGGCCATCGCCAGACCACGCTTGCGGACCAGGGCCAGCGCGGCGGTGTCGTCCAGCACGCCCGCGAACGCGGCGGCGGTGATCTCACCGACGCTGTGGCCCGCGACCACGCCCGCGCCGGTGTCACCCAGTGCCGCGGCCGACAGCAGCCCGGCGGCCACCAGCAGCGGCTGGGCCACCGCGGTGTCGCGGATCGCGTCCGCGTCGGCCTGCGTCCCGTAGTGGACGAGGTCCAGTCCGATGGCGTCCGACCAGGCGGTCACACGGTCGGCGGCACCGGGCAGTTCGAGCCAGGGGGTCAGGAAGCCGGGCGTCTGGGCACCCTGGCCGGGAGCGACGAGTACGAGCACTCTCACACTCTCTCTTGGGGACGGCCGGGGCCGCCCGTGGGGACAGGGACGAAGAACGCAGAGGGGTTTTGTGGACCCCCGACAAAAGCCTAGGTCTGGGGATCTCCATCGGCCAGACGCCCCAGGATCAGCGCGATCCGTAGCGTGAACGCGGATCGTACATCGGAGGGCGACCAGCCGGTGACGTCTGTCACACGTCGGAGCCGGTAGCGCACGGTGTTCGGGTGAACGAAGAGCATCCTCGCCGCGCCTTCGAGACTGCTCGCCTGCTCCAGATAGACGCTGAGGGTTTCCAGCAGCGCGGAGCCGGCCTCCTCCAGCGGTCTGTAGATCTCCTCTACCAACTGCTCGCGCGCGCCCGGGTCGCCGGCGATGGCGCGTTCCGGCAGCAGATCGTCGGCCAGCACCGGCCGCGGCGCGTCCTGCCAGGCGAAACACGCCTTCAACCCGGCCGCGGCGGCCTGCGCGGACCGGGTCGCGGTGAGCAGATCGGGCTCGACCGGCCCGGCGACGACGGGCCCGGCGGCGAAGGGCCCGATCAGCGACTTGGCCACCGCCAGCGGATTGTCGCTCCCGCCCGCGATCACGACGAGCCGGTCCCCGAGCACCCCGGTGAGCACCTGCAGCTTGGCGTGCCGGGCCGCCCGCCGAATGGCCTCGACGGTCAGCTCGGAGTCCCCGTCGGGCGCGGTCCCGAGCACCACGCACACATGTTCGGGCGAGTTCCACCCCAGGGCGGCGGCCCGCGACACCGCGCCCTCATCCGCCTCCCCGCTGAGCACGGCATTGACGACCAGCGACTCCAGCCGGGCGTCCCAGGCACCGCGTGCCTCGGCGGCCTGGGCGTACACCTGGGCGGTGGCGAAGGCGATCTCCCGCGCGTACACGAGCAGCGCCTCGCGCAGCACGGCCTCGTCCCCCGGCGCCGCCACCTCGTCGATGGCCGACTCCATGACCTCGATCGTGGTGCGCACCATCTCCACGGTCTGCCGCAGCGTGATCGCCCGGGTCAGCTCGCGCGGAGCGGTCCCGAACACATCGGTGGAGATCGCCTGAGGCGCGTCGGGGTGCCGGAACCACTCGGTGAAGGCCGCGATGCCCGCCTGGGCGACCAGCCCGATCCAGGAACGGTTCTCCGGGGGCATCGCCCGGTACCACGGCAGCGTCTCGTCCATCCGGGCGATGGCCTGCGCGGCGAGGGATCCGGAGGACTTCTCCAGCCGTTTCAGGGTCGCGGAGTGCGGATGGACAGCGGGTGCTGCGGCTGGGGCCTTGCGGAATACGGGTTCGGGCACGGGACAAGACTGCCTCATCCGGACGTCAGCGCGTGCCGCCGGGTAGGGACCGGGGCTTCTCCGGGCCTTTGCGGCCGGGGACTACGGTGGTCTCCGTGACGACGGAAGCGACGACGAAGCGACGACGAAGTGACGACGAAGTGACGACGGAAGTACGGCGCGCGGCGGAGCGCTACCGGGGCGGCGAGCCGGCCGCCGGAATCGAAACCCGGCACGCCTTCTCCTTCGGCCCGCACTACGACCCGGACAACCTCCGCTTCGGCGCCCTGATCGCCTGCAACGAGGAGCACCTGGCCCCCGGCGCCGGCTTCGACGAGCACCCGCACAGCCACACGGAGATCGTCACCTGGGTCGTCGAGGGCGAACTGACCCACCGCGACTCCACCGGCCACGAGACGGTGGTCCGCCCCGGCGACGTCCAGCACCTGAGCGCGGCGGCCGGCGTCCGCCACGTGGAACGCAACGACGGCGACGCCCCCCTGACCTTCGTCCAGATGTGGCTGACCCCACTCCACCCCGGCGGCACCCCCCGCTACGAACTCGCCCACGACACCACCTTGTACGCCGTCCCGGAGGCCGGCGCCACGCTCCACATCCGCCGCCTGACGACGGGGGAGCGGACGGCGGTGCCGGACGCGGCGTATGTGTACGTCCATGTCGTACGGGGCGAAGTACGGCTGGGCGAGGACCGGTTGGGCCCGGGGGACGCGGCGCGGATCACGGATGCCGAGGAGCTGAAAGCGATGGCGGTGACGAACGCGGAGCTGCTGATGTGGGAGATGCGGGCCGGGTGAAAGGGGCCGGTCCACTTTTGGATCGCGTCCGGCCGCCGCATCGTGATCTCACGAAGCGAGCACGCATCACGCCCGGCGTGCAGGTGAGGGTGACTGATCAGTGAATGTGGTGTGAGGTGTCCGACTTCAGGGCACTGACGAAGGCGGTGAAGGCTGAGGCCGGAAAGGAGAGGGCGGCTTGGGCCGGGGCTTTTGAGTCGCGTATGGCTATGCGGGTGTGCAGGTTCGCGATTTCTACGCAGGTGTTGCCGTCACCTCCGCCGGAGTACGACGACTTCCGCCAACAGATGGCCTGCTGCATGCGAGCGCCTCACAGTTCCTTCGTCATGTGGTGGATGAAGTCCCGTGACGCCACGGGGTCCAGTGCTGCCTTCCCCACCTTATTGAGCAGGGTACGGAAGCGCGCCAGTTGGGATTCGGCATCGATGAAGGCGGTTCCGTGTGGCGCGTCCCGCAGAACTGTGTCCAGTCGGGAGAGCGGGCCGCCGACGTACATCATCTCGATTCCGGCTCCGGCGAAGCCCTCTCTGCTGAAAGGGATCACTCGCACCGTTACGTGGCCACGTTCGATCTCCTGCAGGATCCGCAGGAGTTGGGCGCGTGCGATTCGGCGGTCGGACACCAGGATGCGTAGCGCCGCTTCGTGCACGATCGTCTCGTACGGCGTCGGACGTTCGTGGTCCAGGACGGCCCGGCGCCTCATGCGGTGCTCGACCCGAGGATCCAGTTCGCTGTCGGGCAACTCGGGAACCATGTAACCGAAGACCGCACGGGCGTAGTCCGCGGTCTGGAGGAGTCCGGGGACGTGACTGGTGACCACCTCTCGCAGGGACGTCGCGTGGTGCTCCGCCTCGGCGACATCCAGGAACACTGGAGGAAGTACCGCCCGGTACTCGTCCCACCAGCCGCGGGTGCGCTCACCGCCCATGGCCACCAGTGCGTCGATCAACGCCTCGTCTGCGCAGGCGTAATGAGCTGCGAGGCGCCGGATGCGTTCCTCACTGACGCCTGCGATGCCTGCTTCCATCTGACTTACCTGAGCCGAGGTCGAGTTCAGGAACGCCGCCACATCGCGGGCCTTCAGGCCGGCGGACTCCCGCAGCCTGCGCAGTTCGGTGCCCAGGCGCCTCTGGCGCGCGGTGGGATGGTTCCTCGGCGCCATGCTCCCCCCTGCCTTCAACAGCCGTGAATGCGTGCCACGTTCGGGTGCCAGAGTATGCCAACTGGTTGCAGGGGCAGAAATTAATGCCCTACTGTCAGTGACGTAGCGCATACGATGTGGCACCCCGGGTTCCGGAAGCGCACCGCTCCGTCCTGCCATGACGGCTGAGACAAGCCACCGCCCGCCGCCGCGTCCCGACAACCTCCTCGCCGTTGAATGGAGCTGACGCATGCCCGAAAACGAGCCCTGGGAGTACACCCTGTACATCCCGAACGACCCTCGTGCCGTCACCATCGCTCGCCGCACCCTTCGGCTGATCCTCACCACGCACGGGTTGATTCGCCTCGTCGACACGGCCGAGTTGCTGGCGACGGAGCTGGTCTCCAACGCCGTACGGCACACCAAGGGGCCCGCCGCCCTGCGGGTGCGCTGGTCGGCGGGCGTACTGAGGATCGGGGCGTGGGACACCGGTCCCGCACCGCCCGAGCCGTCGGCCCCGCTGGAGCAGGTCGTCGACCTGGAGGAGGGTCGTGGGCTCGCCCTGGTCCGGGCCTGCGCCGATCTGTGGGGCTGGCAGCCGCTGGCCAGGGAGGGCAGCCGGGGCAAGTACGTGTGGTGTGACCTGATCGCGGTGTAGCTCGTTGATCACATCGGATGGAAAGGAGGGCGGATGGTCGGTTCGTCGCACGAAGGTCTGCATCAGATCTGCCAGAAAGACCCGGCTGGTTTCACGCGCACGCTTCAGCATGTGCTGCACATCCCGATTCCCGAACCGCGCGACTTCGCGGTCCTCAACGCGGACCTGACGGAGATCGAGCCGGTCGAGCGACGTGTGGACGCACTGCTGCGGGCCGAGACGGACGAGGGGACGTACCTTCTGGTCGTCGAGTCTCAGGGCAAGCGGGACGAGGACAAGCGCGGAAGCTGGGCCTACTACCTCAGTTACTTGTACGCGAAGTATCGCTGGGAGCCGGTGCTGATCGTCCTGACCCAGAGCAGGTCCACGGCACGCTGGGCGACACGGCCGATCCGCCTGGGCCTGCCTGGCTGGCACTCGCTGACCGTACGACCGCTCGTGCTGAGCCCTGAGAACGTCCCGCTCGTCGCTGACGAAGCCGAGGCCCGGCGGGACGTCTTTCTCGCGGCCTTCTCGGCGATGACGCATGGTAAGGGATCGGGCGCCGCTGCCATACTGAAACCGCTGGCGGCAGCCCTGGCGACCACTGATACCGACAGCGCGGGAATGCTCGCGCAGTTCGTCGAGTCGTGCCTGGTCGATGCCCAGGCCAAACAGATCTGGAAGGAGCTGATGATGCCGGTCAACTACTTCTTTCGGCACCCGGTGGCCGAGCAGGTGCGTGAAGAGGGTCGGGAAGAAGGCCGGGAAGAAGGTCGGGTCGAGGAGAGCGCCGAGATGACGCTCAGCATTCTGGAGTGGCGCGGTATCCCGGTGCCGGACGCCGTCCGGGAGCGGGTGCTGGCGTGCACGGATCACGAACAGCTCAAGGCCTGGGCCCAGCGAGCGGTCCACGCCACGAAGGCGGAGGACCTGTTCGCGCAGGGCGGCGCCGAGTCGGCCTGAGGGCGGCCGGGGCCGGCCGGCGGTGTGCCGGCCGGCGGTGTCGGTGTCAGCGCAGTTCCGCCAGTATTCCGTCCGTGAAGGGCGGCCACGCCTCGATCGCCCACGGGCCGAAGGCGCGGTCCGTCAGCGCCACGCAGGCCGCGCCCGCGTCCGGGTCGACCCACAGGAACGTGCCCGACTGGCCGAAGTGGCCGAAGGTGCGGGGAGAAGAGGACGCGCCCGTCCAGTGGGGGGACTTGGAGTCGCGGATTTCGAAGCCGAGGCCCCAGTCGTTGGGGTTCTGGTGGCCGTAGCCCGGCAGGACGCCCTTGGTGCCGGGGTACTGGACCGTCATCGCCTCGGCGACCGTGCGGGGGTCCAGCAGGCGCGGGGCCTGGAGTTCGGCGGCGAAGCGGAGCAGGTCGTCGACCGTCGAGACCGCGTCCTTCGCCGGGGAGCCGTCCAGGGTCGTCCGCGTCATGCCCAGGGGGGCCAGGACCGCCTGGCGCAGGTATTCGGGGAAGGGGATGTCCGTCGCCTTCGCCACGTGGTCGCCGAGCTGTTCGAAGCCCGCGTTGGAGTACAGCCGCCGTTCGCCGGGCGGGGCTGTCACCCGGTGGTCGTCGAAGGCCAGGCCCGAGGTGTGGGCCAGCAGGTGGCGGACGGTCGCGCCGGGCGGGCCGGCCGGCTCGTCCAGTTCGATCGCGCCCTCCTCGTACGCCACGAGCACCGCGTAGGCCGCCAGCGGCTTGGTGACCGAGGCCAGCGGGAAGCGCTGCGCGGTCGGACCGTGGGTGCCCACGGTCGTGCCGTCCGCGCGGACCACGCCCGCCGCGGCGGTGGGGACCGGCCAGTTCTCGATCGACGCCAGACTCTTCAACGACATGACATCGAGCCTATGCGGCTCACGGCTTCAACCTCATCGAGGGGTCCGGCTTGCGCACGAAGCCCAGCTCGGCGTAGAGCGGCTCGGCCTCGGCGGACGCGGTGAGGTCGACCTGTGCCGCGCCCCGCTCCCGGAACCAGTCCAGCAGCGCCTCCATGCACGCGCGTGCGTACCCGCGGCGCCGGGCGTCCGGATCGGTCGCGACGCTGAAGACGTACCCGACCCGCCCGTGCGGATTGCCGGCCCGCCCGATCCGGTACTCGAGCGTCCCGGCCACCAGCGCGGCCAGTGCGCCCGGCCGCTCCGGGTGATCCACGACGAACGCCGCGAAGTCCCCGTCCGGCTCGGTGAGCCGGGCCCTGAGGGTCGACAGGGACTCGGCCTGCCAGTCGGTGGAGGTGTCGGCGCCGGGAACCGAGTCGATCATCACCTGGCGCAGTCGCAGCACTTCCGCGGCGTCCTCGGGCTCGGCACGTCGTACGAGACTCATGGCCCGCACGCTAGCCACCGCACCCGCCCCGCGTCCCCCGCTTTTTCCGGCCGCCCTGCCGGTTTCCGCTTGCTTGGAGCGCACTCCAACCCCATAGCGTGGAGGCCATGACGGTGACGCAGACCACGGCCGTGACCACCGAGGAGGCCGAGCAGGCCCCCATCCGTACCGACCTCTGCGCCGCCGGACCCCGGCGGCACCCGCGCCCCGACGGGCAGGACAGCTACACCATCAGCGAGGTCGTCGCCTTCACCGGTCTGACGGCCCACACCCTGCGCTGGTACGAGCGGATCGGCCTGATGGCCCACGTCGACCGCTCGCACACCGGCCAGCGCCGCTACACCAACCGCGACCTGGACTGGCTCGACCTCGTCGGCAAGCTGAGGCTGACCGGGATGCCGGTCGCCGACATGGTCAGGTACGCGGAGCTGGTGCGCGCGGGCGAGAGCACGTACGGCGAGCGGTACGCGCTGCTCGAGGCGACCCGCCGGGACGTCCTGGCCCGGATCGGCGAACTGCAGGACACGCTCGCGGTACTGGACCGCAAGATCGGTTTCTACGCGGACGCCGGACGCCACCACGAAGCGGAGAGGAACAGGACTCGATGACCGACAGCAGGATTCCGACGGTACGGCTGGGCGAGGGCGGACCGGAGGTCGGTGTACAGGGCCTCGGCTGCATGGGCATGAGCTTTGCCTACGGCCCCTCGGACGCCGAGGAGTCCCGCGCCACGCTGGAGCGGGCCCTGGAACTGGGCGTGACGCTCTACGACACCGCGGACGCCTACGGGCAGGGCGAGAACGAGCGGTTCCTCGCGCCGTTCCTCAAGGCGCACCGGGACGAGGTCGTGATCGCCACCAAGTTCGCGCTGGCGATCCCGCCGGACGAGCCGACCAGGCGCGTCATCCGCAACGACCCGCCGTACATCCGGCAGGCCGTCGAGGCGAGTCTGACGCGCCTGGGCGTCGACGTGATCGACCTCTACTACATGCACCGGCGCGACGTGAACGTCCCCATCGAGGAGACCGTCGGGACCATGGCCGACCTGGTGCGCGAGGGAAAGGTCAAGCACCTGGGGCTGAGCGAGGTCACCGCCGAGGAGCTGCGGGCCGCGCAGGCCGTGCACCCGATCGCCGCCGTGCAGTCGGAGTGGTCGCTGTTCAGCCGGGACATCGAGGCGCACGTGGTGCCGGCGGCGGCCGAGCTGGGGGTGGCGCTGGTGCCGTACTCGCCGCTGGGGCGGGGGTTTCTGACCGGGGGCTTCGTCGACGCGGAGAAGGAGTTGAGCAGCGACGACTTCCGGCGCAACATGCCTCGCTTCCAGGGGGAGAACGCGGCCGCCAACGCGGCGCTGTTGGAGCCGATCCGTGCGGTCGCCTCCGCCCACGGGGCCTCGCTCGCGCAGATCGCGCTGGCCTGGGTGCAGCAGCGGGCGTCCGTGCACGGGCTGCCGGTCGTTCAGATTCCGGGTACGCGGAAGCCGGGCCGGGTGGAGGAGAACGTGGCGGCGACGGGGATCGTTCTGACGGGGGAGGAGCTGTCCTCGCTGGAGCCGATCGCCTCCGAGGTGGCCGGCACGAGGTATCCCGACATGTCGTTCGCTTCGGCGGGACGGGAGTAGCGGCGGCTCCCGAGGCCGGGCAGCTACAGCTCCGCCAGTAGCTGCGCCTTCTTCACCGAGAACTCCTCGTCCGTCACCAACCCCGCCTGGTGGAGTTCCCCCAGGTGGCGGATTCGTTCCGCGATGTCCGCGGGGTCGCGGCGCGGGACCGTGACCGGGGTCGGGGGGCTCGCCGACCGGACCGCGGCCAGTACGGCCGCCGCGAACGGCAGGGACTCGTGGACCGGGCCGTAGCCGAGGCCGAACACCACCGCGGCCGGATCCTGGTCCGGCTGCGGTGGCTGTACGGCGGTGGCGGCGCCCGCCTCGCGCGGCAGCAGCCGCAGATGCCCCTCGAACACCTCCGGTGAGCGCCACTCCACCCCGCCCAGTTCGGCGACGGGAAAGCTCTGGTCGCCGGCCTTCCACTTGGCCGAGGACGCCCCCGTCCAGGACCACCGGAAGCGCACCGCCGTACCGTCGAAGGACGCCTTCCCGTCGTACGCCTTGAACCGGAGCGGCGCCGCGGGCGCCGCCACCAGGTGGCGGTCGGCCGGGCCGCTCTCGGTGAGGCGTGCGCGGAGCTCGTCGGCGTAGTACTCGGCGAGTGCCTCCCGCTCGGCCGGCAGCACCAGGCGGTACGGGTCGCAGCCCTCCTTGAGCTGCCCGTCGGCCGCGTCCATCAGCGGATCCGCGCCGGGCCTGGGCTCGGCGCGCAGGACCACCGTGCCGCGTCTGCCCGCGGAGAGTGTCACGCCCGCGAGCGCCGCCAGCGGAATCCGGCGGGTATCGAGTGCCTGGAAGAGTTTGGGCGTTCGAATCCCCCGTTCGTAGCGGATGAGCACGGAATCGGACTCGAACTCCCAGGCAGCATGAAATCCGGCCAGTACATCACCCATGCGGCTCATCGTAGGCGGCGCGAGCTTCTTCGTCCCTCCCCGCGCAGACCGCACTTCCTGCTGTCTCTACGCGCGTCCAGCCGTCGTCGTACCGGACAAATCCGCCCGGCACCTGTCGTCGTCATGGGCGCACCGCACCGAGTCGTATGCGCCGACCCCGATCTCGGCGAGGTTGGTCAGGCTGTCGGTGCCCGGCTCGAAGTAGCCGGCGTGGCCCTTCGCGCCCCGTGCCGACAGCACCCGCGCCCCGAACGCGGGGGAGACCGGGTCGGCGCCGTGGCCGAGGCCGCCGAGCTCCAGGTACGGCACGTCCTGGACCCAGTCGGTGGCGTCCCGCATCGCCCACACCCGGGCGGAGGTGCGCAGGTGGGAGGCCTTGCGCACGCGCATGCCGGGGCTGGCGGCCACCGCTATGTCGGACACCCGGTCCGGCAGCCCGCGCGCGGCGACGCCGCACACCACCGAGCCGTAGCTGTGGCAGAACAGCGAGACGGGCGAGCCGCCGGGCAGCCCGCGCAGCAGCCTGTTCAGCCGGACGGCGCCCTCCTCGGCGCGCATCGCCGTGGCCGCGTCCACGCCGAGCCCGCTGGGCGCGGTGTAGTCGGCCCAGGCGATCACGGCCGTACGCGTGCCGGGCGCCGCCGTGCGCTCGGCCGTGTACAGGGACTTCGCCATGCCGTACAGCGCCGAGTACGGACGGTAGGTCTTCCGGAAGGTGAACAGGTCGGTGTCGACGCCGGGGACGACGACGGAGATCCGCTGTGCCCTGCGCAGGTCGCCGAAGACCTCGGCGACGCGGCCGGTGCCCTCGGGGTCGAAGGCGAGGATCTGCCGGTCCTTCGCCATCAGCGTCGTGTAGCGGTTCATACGGCGGCCGGCGGCCTGCTGCCCGGCCGGGGTGAGCCGGCTGTCGTGCACGCGTTTCAGTTCGACCTCGCGCGCCTGGTGGAGCGCGATGCGGTTGGCCTGGTAGCGCAGCTTGACCGGGGCGCCGTTCATGTTGCCGACCGCGAGCGGATAGCGGTGGGCGAGCCGGCCGCGGTCCTGCGCGGTGAGCGAGGCGAAGAAGCGGCTCAGCAGGGCGGGGGCCGCGTCCGGGGCGGGCAGCCGGTTCCCGTGCAGGCGGCCGTGCTCCCACGCGGACAGGGACGCCTGCAGGGCGGTGGTCCCGCGATGGCCGCGCACGGCGGTCCAGCCGGTGGTGGCCAGCATCACGAAGACCACGGCCAGTGCGAGCAGGGCGCGCCAGGCGTTGAGTTGTGGGGAGGTGTCGAAGGAAGTCACTGGGAGGACACACTAGGAGAACGAGAAGGTCTCGCGTTAACCGAGTGACAGGGATCACGTTTCAGGCGGCGTGAGGGTTGCTTCGGTCCGTACGTCTGTTCAAGGCGGGTCAGGCATATGGTGTTTCGGCGGCGGTGGCGTGTGTCCGGCTCAACGCCGGAGGGTCGTGCGCCAGTTCCCGGTCAGCGCGGGTCCCACCTGATCGAGGTACGCGGCGGTGAGTTCCCGTATCGCCTCCAGGCCGGCGTTCTCGCCCGTGCTCCACTGACGGCCCGTCACCCGCATCACCGCGCCGAAGGCGGCCACCGCCAGCCGCGGCCGCGGATCGGCGTCCACGTCCAGGCCCTCGCGCTCGGCGAGCAGACGCGCGATCTGCTCCTCGGTCTCCGCCGAGCGGCGCAGATGCGCGGCCAGCAGGACCGGTGTCGACTCGATCACCCGGAACATGCGCAGATACAGCTCCACGGGTACGACGGTCACGACGGCGTCGCTGATCGTGTCCCAGCCCTCCAGCACCGCCCGGCGCAGCGCCTCCAGCGGGGGTTCCCCGGGCGGGCGGGCGCGCAGTGAGTCGACGAAGTGCGCCTCCACCATCTCCTGTACGGCGAAGGCGACGTCCTCCTTGCCGCCGAAGTAGCGGAAGAAGGTGCGCTGGGAGACGTCGACGGCCTCGGCGATCTCGTCGACCGTCGTCTGCTCGTACCCCTGGGTGGTGAACAGTTCGAGCGCCGACCGCAGCAGCGCGTTCCTGGTGCGCCGCTTCTTGCGCTCGCGCAGCCCCGGCCGTGACACCGCCCGTCGTGCCGCTCCGGCGGTCCCTGCCGTCTCCATGGAGTTCTCCGGACCCCTTCCCCGCACTGTGAACTGTTTCCCCAGTTCAGACTATAGGAGGTGACACGTCAGTTACCGACTTGTGAACCCGTTTGTCGATTGTCAGTGGCTGTCATTAGCCTCGAACCCATGACTAGTCAGACCGCAATCGAATCGACTGGGCCGGGGGACGCCTCAACAGCCCCGTCGGACCCCGCGCCGTCCAAGGGGCTGCGCGGGCACCCATGGGTCACCCTGATCACCGTCGCCGTAGGGGTCATGATGGTGGCCCTCGACGGCACCATCGTGGCCATCGCCAACCCGGCCATCGCCAAGGACCTGAACGCCAGCCTCGCGGACGTCCAGTGGATCACCAACGCCTACTTCCTCGCCCTCGCGGTCTCCCTGATCACCGCGGGCAAGCTCGGTGACCGCTTCGGGCACCGGCAGACCTTCCTCATCGGGGTGGTCGGCTTCGCCGCCGCCTCCGGGACGATCGGGCTGTCCAGCACCATCGCCATGGTCATCGTCTTCCGGGTCTTCCAGGGCCTGTTCGGCGCGCTGCTGATGCCGGCCGCGCTCGGTCTGCTGCGGGCCACCTTCCCGGCCGAGAAGCTCAACATGGCCATCGGCATCTGGGGCATGGTCATCGGCGCCTCCACCGCCGGCGGCCCGATCCTCGGCGGTGTCCTCGTCGAGCACGTCAACTGGCAGTCGGTGTTCTTCATCAACGTGCCCGTCGGCGTCCTCGCCCTGGTCCTGGGCGTGCTGATCCTGCTCGACCACCGCGCCGAGAACGCGCCGCGCTCCTTCGACCTCCTCGGCATCGCCCTGCTCTCGGCCGCCATGTTCTGCCTGGTCTGGGCGCTCATCAAGGCGCCGGCCTGGGGCTGGGGCGACGGCACGACGTGGGCGTTCATCGTCGTGTCCCTCGTCGGCTTCGGCGCCTTCGCGTTCTGGGAGACGCGGGTGAAGGAGCCGCTGATCCCGCTGGCGCTGTTCCGCTCGGTGCCGCTGTCCGCGGGCGTGGCCCTCATGGTCCTGATGGCCATCGCGTTCATGGGCGGCCTGTTCTTCGTCACCTTCTACCTGCAGAACGTGCACGGGATGAGCCCGGTCGAAGCGGGCGCGCACCTGCTCCCGCTCACCGGCATGATGATCGTCGGCTCCCCGCTCGCGGGCTTCATGATCACCAAGGTGGGCCCGCGCATCCCGCTGGCCGGCGGCATGGCCGCCACCGCACTCGCCATGTACGGCCTGTCCACGCTGAAGACGGGCACGGACAGCGCCACCATGTCGCTCTGGTTCGCCGTGCTCGGCCTCGGCCTCGCCCCCGTCATGGTCGGCGCCACCGAGGTCATCGTCGGCAACGCGCCCCTGGAGCTGTCCGGTGTGGCCGGCGGACTGCAGCAGTCCGCCATGCAGATCGGAGGCAGCCTCGGTACGGCCGTGCTGGGCGCCGTGATGGCCTCCAAGGTGGACCACGACCTGGCCGGCAACTGGAAGGACGCGCAGCTCCCGCCCATCACCCCCGCCCAGCTGGACCAGGCCTCCGAGGCGGTCCAGGTCGGCGTGGCGCCGGTGCCGCCGGGAACGCCCGAGGCGATCGCCGCGAAGATCACCTCCGTCGCGCACGACACGTTCATCTCCGGCATGAGCCTCGCCTCCCTCGTCGCCGCCGGAATCGCGGCCGTGGCCGTTTTCGTCGCGCTGCTCACCAAGCGCGGGGAGAACGCGGAGGCGGGCGCGGGGGTCGGCCACGTCTGACAGGGGGTCAAGTCCTCCGTAGGGGGTGGAGGGCGAACGGCTGCGGCGCGCTGCTGGAGGGGGGCAGCGCGCGGGCGGCTTCGACGGACGGAACGGGGGTACCCGCATCCGTGAACCCGAGGTAAATCCAACTCGACGACTGGTTCAGGGAGTTGATGATGGCGGGCTTCGGACGCGGAACGCGCGGGTACCCCCGGTCACGTGGCCGTACGTGGTCACGGACCGGGCCGGACCGTGCGACGCTCGGGATCATCGGGACCATCTGCGCGGTCGCCGGTTTCTTCGTGCTGAGCATCATCCTCGGCCCGGTGGCGGTCGCCTGCGGCTGGCTGGCGATGGGGCGCAGCTGGGCGGGCAACCGTTCGCTGCCGGCTCTGGTCGCCCTGGTCCTGGGTGCCATCGACACGCTGCTGGGCGTTGTCTCGCTGGCCGGGGCGGTGACCTGGGGCCTGCCGACGTAGCTGCGGCAGTGGTGCCGCGCAGCCTGCGGGCATGCGTGCCTCCCCCAGTGCTGAACGCCTGGGGGGACCCCAGGGCGATGGGGGTCCCCCTGCTCGAGCGAAGCCGAGAGCCCGGGGGAGGGTGGGCGCTGGGGGCACCCTCTGCTCGAAGAGCTCGGGGGAGGCATCCCGCAAGCGCGGGCAAGCCCATCCACCCCCAGCGCAACTCGGCGCACCACTCACCCGGTGGGAGGGGCGGCGAGGCCTACGGCTCCGCCGCCCCTCGGGCACCCCTACTACGCGTCGCCGCCCGCCGTTCCCGGGGCCGCCGCCGTCACGTCGAGCAACTGATACCGGTCGATGGCCTGCTTCAGGACCGACCGGTCGACCTTCCCCTCGCGTGCCAGCTCCGTCAGCACGGCCACCACGATCGACTGCGCGTCGATGTGGAAGAACCGCCGGGCCGCACCCCGGGTGTCGGCGAAGCCGAATCCGTCGGCGCCCAGCGACTGGTACGTTCCCGGCACCCACCGCGCGATCTGGTCCGGCACCGACCGCATCCAGTCGGAGACGGCCACGAATGGCCCCTCGGCCCCGCTCAGCTTCCGCGTCACCCACGGCACCCGCTGCTCCTCCTCCGGGTGCAGCAGGTTGTGCTCCTCGCACGCCACCGCCTCGCGGCGCAGTTCGTTCCAGGAGGTCGCCGACCAGACATCGGCCTTGACGTTCCACTCCTGGGCAAGGATCTTCTGCGCCTGAAGCGCCCACGGGACCGCCACGCCCGACGCCATGATCTGCGCCGGGGTCTCGCCCGCGGTGCCCTCGCGGACCCGGTGGATGCCCTTGAGGATGCCCTCGACGTCCACGTTCGCCGGCTCGGCCGGCTGCTGGATCGGCTCGTTGTAGACGGTGAGGTAGTAGAAGACGTCCTCGCCGTGCGGGTGCTGCTCGTCGCCGCCGTACATCCGGCGCAGGCCGTCCTGGACGATGTGCGCGATCTCGTACCCGTACGCCGGGTCGTAGGCCACGCACGCCGGGTTGGTCGAGGCCAGCAGCTGCGAATGGCCGTCGGCGTGCTGCAGTCCCTCACCTGTCAGGGTCGTACGGCCGGCGGTCGCGCCCAGTACGAAACCGCGCGCCAGCTGGTCGGCCATCTGCCAGAACTGGTCGCCGGTGCGCTGGAAACCGAACATCGAGTAGAAGACGTACACCGGGATCAGCGGCTCGCCGTGCGTGGCGTACGCGGAGCCCGCCGCGATCAGCGAGGCCGTGCAGCCCGCCTCGGAGATGCCGTCGTGCAGCATCTGCCCGGTCGGCGACTCCTTGTAGGCGAGCAGCAGATCGCGGTCGACCGCCTCGTACTGCTGGCCCAGCGGGTTGTAGATCTTCGCGCTCGGGAAGAAGGAGTCCATGCCGAAGGTGCGGTACTCGTCGGGCGCGATCAGCACGAACCGCCTGCCGATCTCCTTGTCCCGCATGAGGTCCTTCAGCAGCCGGACGAAGGCCATGGTGGTGGCGATGGACTGCTGGCCCGATCCCTTCTTCACGGACGCGTACGTCTTGTCGTCCGGCAGCGCCAGCGGCTCGGAGCGCACGATCCGGGTCGGCACGTAGCCCCCGCAGCCCTTTCGGCGGTCGTGCATGTACTGGATCTCGTCGCTGTCGCGGCCCGGGTGGTAGTACGGCGGCGGGCCGGACTCCAGCTCCTTGTCGGAGATCGGCAGGTGCAGGCGGTCGCGGAAGTGCTTGAGGTCCTCGACCGTCAGCTTCTTCATCTGGTGGGTGGCGTTGCGGCTCTCGAAGTTCGGGCCGAGCGTCCAGCCCTTGACCGTCTTGGCCAGGATGACCGTCGGCTGGCCCTTGTGCTCCAGGGCCGCCTTGTACGCCGCGTAGATCTTGCGGTGGTCGTGACCGCCGCGGCCCAGCATCAGGATCTGGTGGTCGGTCATGTTCTCGACCATCTTGCGCAGCCGGTGGTCGTCGCCGAAGAAGTGGTCGCGGATGTACGCGCCGGACTCGGTGGCGTACGTCTGGAACTGGCCGTCCGGCGTGATGTTCATCTTGTTGACCAGCACGCCGTCGCGGTCCTGCGCCAGCAGCGGGTCCCAGGAGCGGTCCCAGATCAGCTTGATCACGTTCCAGCCGGCACCGCGGAAGATGGACTCCAGCTCCTGGATGATCTTGCCGTTGCCGCGCACCGGCCCGTCCAGGCGCTGCAGGTTGCAGTTGACCACGAAGGTCAGGTTGTCCAGGCCCTCACGGGCGGCGATGGACAGCTGGCCGATCGACTCGGGCTCGTCCATCTCGCCGTCGCCGAGGAACGCCCACACGTGGGAGTCGGAGGTGTCCGCGATCCCGCGCGCGTGCATGTAGCGGTTCATCCGGGCCTGGAAGATCGCGCTGATCGGGCCGAGGCCCATGGAGACGGTCGGGAACTCCCAGAAGTCCGGCATCGAGCGCGGGTGCGGGTAGCTGGACAGACCGTAGGGCGCCTTGGACTTCTCCTGGCGGAAGCCGTCCAGGTGCTGTTCGGTGAGCCGGTTCAGCAGGTACGCGCGCGCGTAGATGCCCGGTGAGGCGTGCCCCTGGAAGAAGACCTGGTCACCGCCGCGGCCGTCGTCCTTGCCGCGGAAGAAGTGGTTGAAGCCGACGTCGTAGAGGGAGGCCGAGGAGGCGAAGGTGGCGATGTGGCCGCCGACGCCGATGCCTGGGCGCTGGGCGCGGGAGACCATCACCGCGGCGTTCCAGCGGGTGGCGTTGAGGATCCTGCGCTCGATCTCCTCGTTGCCGGGGAAGAACGGCTCGCTCTTGGTGGGGATGGTGTTGACGTAGTCCGAGCTGCGCATCTCGGGCACGGCCACGCGCTTCTCGCGGGCGCGCTCGATCAGCCGGAGCATGAGGTAGCGGGCCCGCTCCCGGCCCCGCTCCTGGACGGCGGCGTCGAGCGAGTCGAGCCACTCCTGGGTCTCCTCGGGATCGAAGTCAGGAACCTGACTCGGAAGGCCGCCAATGATGATCGGGTTTCGATCGGATCCGGAAGCCACGCTGTTCCTTACCTGTCAGAGGACTGACATATCTGGGGCGTTTCTGGGCTCGTTCTGGAGTTTCCCTGGGTTCCAGTCGGTTTGTCTGCCTGTGTCTGCACCGTTCCCCATCGTGTACCTCGTAGGAGCCAAACGTCATCTCTACCCTGAGGTAACAAGGGCATCCCCGCGGGCACCCTGCCCGCGTGTGGTTCCCAAACACGCAAACCGGGCAGAAGGGTGTGGTGTGTGTCGCCGCCGGTCGCGATACCGTGTCAGGAGTTGCGGCGACACCGCCGGGATCGTCACCGTTTCGGCGGTCCGAACCGCCGGGTACTTGCGCGATCCGGCCCGCCCGTGTGGACTACGGCCAATGCTTCGCGCACGCGCGTGGCTGAAGACCTATATCGCAACACCATCAGGAGGCAACCCGTGAGCGCGACCGCGGACCACGCGGAGGAGCGGACGAACCCGGCCGCCAGGCTGGGATTCCAGCCCGGGCAGGTGGTCCAGGAGATCGGCTACGACGACGACGTCGACCAGGAGCTCCGCGAGACCATCGAGGAGGCGATCGGCAGCGAGCTCGTGGACGAGGACTACGACGACGTGGCCGACGCCGTGGTGCTGTGGTTCCGCGACGAGGACGGCGACCTGACGGATGCGCTGGTGGACGCCACCACGTACATCGAAGAGGGCGGCGCGATCCTGCTCCTCACGCCGAAGACCGGCCGTGCGGGGTACGTGGAGCCGAGCGACATCTCTGAATCCGCGACCACGGCGGGTCTGTCGGCGAGCAAGAGCGTCAGTGTGGGGAAGGACTGGAGCGGCAGCCGTCTGGCGACGCCGAAGGCGGCGAAGTCCAAGCGGTGACCGTCGGTCGGTGCGGTAGGCCCCGGGGGCTGCGCCCCCGGGTCACCGTTCCGGCCTGAACGGCCTCGTCCTCGAGCTCCCCCGAGCTCTTCGAGCAAGGGGGACCCCCGGACGGGCTGGTTTCAGCCGGGCTGGGCCGGAAGGCCCAGCCCGGCCTCTCGCACGCCCGCGGTGATCACTGCGTAGGGTGGTCTCACCCGAACAGTCCCACCGAAGGGAAGCAGGACGATGGCGATCCAGGTCGGCGACAAGGCCCCCGACTTCGAGCTCAAGGACAACCACGGCCGCACCGTGCAGCTGTCCGACTTCCGCGGCGAGAAGAACGTGGTGCTGCTCTTCTACCCGTTCGCCTTCACCGGCGTGTGCACCGGCGAGCTGTGCGCGCTGCGCGACAACCTGCCGAAGTTCGTCAACGACGACACCCAGCTGCTCGCCGTCTCCAACGACTCCATCCACACCCTGCGCGTCTTCGCCGAGCAGGAGGACCTGGAGTACCCGCTGCTGAGCGACTTCTGGCCGCACGGCAACACTTCGCGCGCCTACGGCGTCTTCGACGAGGACAAGGGCTGCGCCGTGCGTGGCACCTTCGTCATCGACAAGGAGGGCGTGGTGCGGTGGACCGTGGTCAACGGCCTGCCGGACGCGCGTGACCTGAACGAGTACGTGAAGGCGCTCGACACCCTGTGACCGGGGGACCCGACACCTGTGATTCATCGGCTTCAGGGCCTGCATGGGTCGGGAACCCGTCACTAGGATCGAGTCGTTGATCCCATATCCGATGCACGACGGGGCTCCCGGCCCCCGGACACCAATGGAGGACTCGTGGGAGTCAGCCTCAGCAAGGGCGGCAACGTATCGCTGACGAAGGAGGCCCCGGGCCTGACCGCGGTCCTCGTCGGCCTGGGCTGGGACGCCCGCACCACGACCGGCACCGACTTCGACCTCGACGCCAGCGCGCTGCTGTTGAACAATGCCGGCAAGGTCGTCAGCGACCAGCATTTCGTCTTCTTCAACAACCTCAAGAGCCCGGACGGCTCGGTCGAGCACACCGGTGACAACCTCACCGGTGAGGGCGAGGGCGACGACGAGGTGATCAAGGTGAACCTCGCCGGTGTCCCGGCCGATGTCGACAAGATCGTCTTCCCGGTGTCGATCTACGACGCCGAGAACCGCCAGCAGTCCTTCGGCCAGGTCCGCAACGCCTACATCCGCGTGCTGAACCAGGCCGGCGGTGCGGAGATCGCCCGCTACGACCTGAGCGAGGACGCCTCCACCGAGACCGCCATGGTCTTCGGCGAGCTCTACCGCAACGGCGCGGAGTGGAAGTTCCGCGCCATCGGCCAGGGGTACGCCTCGGGCCTGCGCGGCATCGCCCAGGACTTCGGCGTGAACGTCTGAACACAGGTCTGAACGACCGCAGCGATCCCGGCCGTCCGGCGCCGCGCGTTCCAGCGCGGCGCCGGACGCGCGGGACGACCACACCGGCACCACCTCGGGGAGGACCCAGCATCATGGGCGTCACGCTCGCCAAGGGAGGCAACGTCTCCCTCTCCAAGGCCGCACCCAACCTGACCAACGTCATGGTGGGGCTCGGCTGGGACGCGCGCTCCACCACCGGAGCCGACTTCGACCTCGACGCCAGCGCCCTGCTGTGCGCCGGCAACAACCGGGTGCTGGGCGACGAGTGGTTCGTGTTCTACAACCAGCTCAAGAGCCCCGACGGCTCGGTGGAGCACACCGGCGACAACCTCACCGGGGAGGGCGAGGGCGACGACGAGTCGATCCTCGTGGACCTCGGCAAGGTGCCGCCGCAGTGCGAGAAGATCGTCTTTCCCGTCTCGATCCACATGGCCGACGAGCGGGGCCAGACCTTCGGCCAGGTCTCCAACGCCTTCATCCGCGTCGTCAACCAGGCCGACGGCCAGGAGCTCGCGCGCTACGACCTGAGCGAGGACGCCAGCACGGAAACGGCCATGATCTTCGGTGAGCTCTATCGCTATCAGGGCGAATGGAAGTTCCGGGCCGTGGGTCAGGGGTACGCGTCCGGGCTGCGGGGGATCGCTCTAGACTTCGGAGTCAACGTTTCGTAAAGCCGAGTGCGGCGCGGGGACACCCGTACACGTACGGATTGGGTAGCCAGTGCTTCTGAAAACCTTCGGCTGGTCGTTCGCGGTCACCGCGCTCGGGCTGGTCGCGGCGGTCTTCTACGGGGGGTGGACCGCCTTCGGGATCGTGGCGATCCTGTCCGTCCTCGAGATCTCGTTGTCCTTCGACAACGCGGTCGTCAACGCCGGAATCCTGAAGAAGATGAACGCCTTCTGGCAGAAGATCTTCCTCACGGTCGGCATTCTCATCGCGGTCTTCGGCATGCGGCTGGTCTTCCCCGTCGTGATCGTCGCCATCAGCGCCAAGATGGGGCCCATCGAGGCCGTCGATCTCGCGCTCACCAACAAGGACCGTTACCAGGAGCTGGTGACCGACGCCCACCCGGCGATCGCCGCCTTCGGCGGCATGTTCCTGCTGATGATCTTCCTGGACTTCATCTTCCAGGACCGGGACATCAAGTGGCTGCACTGGATCGAGCGGCCGCTGGCCAAACTGGGCAAGGTCGACATGCTGTCGGTCTGCATCGCCCTGGTGGTCCTGCTGATCTCCTCCTTCACCTTCGCCACCCAGGCGCACCAGCACGGCGGCGGCCACGTCGACAAGGCCCAGACGGTGCTGATCGCCGGCATCGCCGGTCTGATCACGTACATGATCGTCGGCGGCCTCTCCGGCTACTTCGAGGACAAACTCGAGGAAGGGGAGGAGCGTGAGCACGAGGAGGAGGAAGAGGCCGCGCGCACCGGCAAGAAGCGCTCGGCCGTCGCCCTGGCCGGAAAGGCCGCGTTCTTCATGTTCCTCTACCTCGAGGTGCTGGACGCGTCCTTCTCCTTCGACGGCGTGATCGGCGCCTTCGCCATCACCAACGACATCATCCTGATGGCCCTCGGCCTCGGCATCGGCGCCATGTACGTCCGTTCGCTCACGGTCTACCTGGTCCGCCAGGGCACCCTCGACGACTACGTCTACCTGGAGCACGGCGCGCACTACGCGATCGGCGCGCTGGCCGTGATCCTCATGATCACCATCCAGTACGAGATCAACGAGGTCATCACCGGCCTGGTCGGCGTGGTCCTGATCGCCTGGTCCTTCTGGTCCTCCGTACGCCGCAACCGCGCCCTCGCGGAGGCCGAGGGGGCGGCGGGCCCGGACGAGAAGACCGAGGTTTCGTCGCAGGTGTGACAACCCTGGGGGTGTGACGGCCCTCGGGGTGAGGAACGCTTCTGTGCGGGGCGGCCGACGCGGACGACGGCGTCTTGAGCCGGGTCCTCGGGGCCGCCCCGTGGCGTACGTGCGTGCGGGGCCGGTGTGCGGTGAACTGGGGGCGGTACGGGACATGGGGCTCTTCGACGGTCTGCTGGGCGGGCACGCGGCCGAGTTCGACTCGGGCAGCGCGGCGAGCAACGCGATCGAGCTGACCAAACGGCACCACCAGGTGTCGCTGACCAAGCAGGGTGCGGCCACCGGGCATCTGCGGATCAACCTGACCTGGCGGATGCGGACCTCCGACTTCGGCGGCTCCACCCGGCAGAGCCTGCTGCGGCACCCCTTCAAGGCGCTCAAACCGCCGGAGGTGCTCGGGCACAGCCAGAGCATGGTCAACGTCGACCTCGACCTCGGCTGCATGTACGAGCTGACCGACGGCACCAAGGGGGTCGTCCAGCCCCTCGGCAACTTCCTGGGCGACGTGAACGCACCGCCGTACGTCAAACTCAGCGGCGACGACCGGTTCGGGTCGGCGTCCGGTGAGACCGTCTACGTCAACCTCGACCACCGGGACGCCATCAAACGGCTGCTGGTCTTCGTCTACATCTACGACCAGACCCCGGCCTTCGACCGCACCCACGCGATCGTCACGATGTACCCGAGCAACGGCCCCCGCATCGAGATCGGCCTCGACGAACGCCACCCGCAGGCCCGCTCCTGCGCGGTCGTGCTCATCGAGAACGTCAAGGGCGAACTGATCGTCCGCCGCGAGGTCAAGTTCGTCTACGGCTTCCAGTCGGAACTGGACCGTTTGTACGGCTGGGGACTGCAGTGGGGCAGGGGCTACAAATCCAAGGCCGACCGGTGACCCGTGGCTGCGCCCACCTCCACGGAGCGCCGCCGAGCACCTGTTTACCGCCCGATGAACTGCGGCCCCTGCGGCGGCAGCCGGAACTCCGGGTCCGGCACGGGCGGATACCCGTACCCGGCCGCCACCGCCGGCTGCGGCGGATACCCGTACGCCGGCTGACTCGTCGGATACGGATACCCGTACGCCGCGGAAGCCGCCGGAGGCACAGACTGCTCCGGCGGCAACGGCTGCGCCGACGCCTGCGCCTCCTCCGCCTCCTCCGCTTCGTCCACCGAGATGCCGTAGTCGGTCGCGAGGCCCTTCAGTCCGTTCGAATAGCCCTCCCCGAGCGCCCGGAACTTCCAGCCCTCCCCCCGCCGGTACAGCTCGCCGCAGATCAGCGCGGTCTCCTGACCGGTCTCCGGCTTGATGTCGAAGTACGCCAGCGGCTCCCCGTCGGCGACCGCCGCGTCGTACAGCAGGATGCGCAGCGCGCGTACGCGGTCGAACGTGACGCCGTCCGCAGAGGCGACCAGCAGGATCCGGGTGACCTCCGGGTCGACGCCGGCGAGGTCGGTCTGGACACTGTCCGTCAGGCCGTCGACGACCCGCTTCTTGCCGAGCCGCCACACCGTTCCGGAGGGGTGCCGGGGCTGGTTGTAGAAGACGAAGTCCTCGTCGGAGCGCACCCGGCCGTCGGGACCGAGGAGCAGTGCCGAGGCGTCCACGTCCGGGATCCCCTGCCCGGGCGTCCAGCGCACCACGGCCCGTACCGTGGTGGCGTCCAGCGGGACGTTCGACCCCTTCAGCATCGCGTGCGTCATGCGGTCATCCTGCCTTCTCCGTCCTGGTCACGACAACGCGGGGCGTGTACACGGCCGGGTCACGGGAAATTCACCCCCGGCGGGAACCTTGGACATGGGTTCGTACGTACTATTACCGGTCACCTTTTGACAGTTTTCGCAGGCCGCCAGTGTCGCCACGGGGGGAGCTATATGCGTCATTTCGGGCATCTCGGTCCTGGGGTGCGGCAGCGCCTCTTCCACCAGGAACCGTGCGAGTTCACTGCCGACTCCCCGGCCCGGCTGCTCTCCGCGGCCCTGGGCGCCACGCTCTACAGCCCGGCCATCCGGCCACGGCTCGCCGACGACATCGCCAGGCAGGCCGGACGCGGTGTGGTCTCGATGGTGCTGTGCCTGGAGGACTCGATCGACGACGCGGACGTGGAGCACGGCGAGGAGAACCTGGTCCGGCAGTTCACCGAGCTGGCCGAGGGCCCCGCGGCCGAGCTTCCCCTGCTGTTCGTCCGGGTCCGCTTCCCCGAGCAGATACCGGACCTGGTGCGGCGGCTCGGGCCCGCGGTGCGGCTGCTGTCCGGGTTCGTGCTGCCGAAGTTCACCGGAGAGCGGGGCATGCCGTTCCTGGAGGCGCTGCAGGCCACCGAGGCGGCGAGCGGGCGGCGGCTGTTCGCCATGCCGGTCCTGGAGTCGCCCGAGCTGCTGTACCGGGAGTCGCGGGTGGAGACCCTGGAGGGGATCTTCCGCGCGGTCGACAAGTACCGGGACCGGGTGCTCGCGTTGCGCCTCGGCGTGACGGACTTCTGCTCCTCCTACGGGCTGCGCAGGGCCCCCGACATGACGGCCTACGACATCCAGGTCGTCGCCTCCGTGATCGCCGACGTGGTGAACATGCTGGGGCGGGCCGACGGCACCGGGTTCACGGTGACCGGGCCGGTGTGGGAGTACTTCCGGATGCAGGAGCGCATGTTCAAGCCGCAGCTGCGGCAGAGCCCCTTCCTGCAGGTGCAGGCGGTCGAGCTGCGCGCGAAACTGATCGAGCACGCGATGGACGGGCTGCTGCGGGAGATCTCCCTGGACCACGCCAACGGGCTGCTCGGCAAGACCTGCATCCACCCCTCCCACGTCCTGCCCGTGCACGCGCTGTCGGTGGTCAGCCACGAGGAGTTCAGCGACGCGGCGGACATCCTGCGGCCGGAGCGCGGCGGCGGGGGCGTGCTGAGATCGGCGTACACGAACAAGATGAACGAGGTGAAGCCGCACCGCGCGTGGGCCGAGCGGACCCTGCTGCGCGCCGAGGTCTTCGGCGTCGCCCGGGAGGACGTCGGCTTCGTGGAACTGCTCGCCGCCGCCATTCCCGACTGACCGCACCGTTCATTACGAGGGCTCGTAGCAAGGAACGCATGAACAAGGCATTGAACCCTCTCCCGGCTGAAGCAGGGAGATTCCTGGCTCACGTAGCCTGCGGGCCCAGCGGACCTGCAGGTCTTACACGATCAACACCAGCCGGGGTGGAACCAGCCCGGTTTGGCACCGCAAGCAAAGGAGTTGCCGTGCTGGCTTGGTTCTCGCTCAGCACGCCAGCGAGCATACCAGCCTGTCCGATTCCTCCCCGCCCTGAAGCGCGGGGCGTTCTTGGAGGTCCCCGGTGAACGACGGGGTCTGGTCCGGCACCTGGGTCGCCGAGCGGCTCGGGGTCGAACTCGTGGGCGACGACGAGCTGACGGGCCTGCTGGGGCTCGCGTTGCGCCGCAACCCCAAGCGGGCGCATCTGCTGGTGTCCAACGTGCTGGGCAAGCACGTGCCGCAGTCGCCGTCGGCGGTCTACGGCCACGGCTTCGCCCTGGGGCGCCGCGTACGGGACCTGCTGGGGCCCGAGGAGGCGGGTGCGGCCGTGGTGCTCGGCTACGCGGAGACCGCGACCGGCCTCGGCCACTCGGTCGCCGACGGCCTGGGCACCGCGCCGTACCTCCACTCCACGCGCCGCCCCGTCCCCGGCATCGCCCCGGCGGGCGGCTTCGAGGAGTCCCACTCGCACGCCACCTCCCACCTCCTGCTGCCGGAGGACCCGGCCCTGCTGGCCTCGGACGGCCCGCTGGTCCTGGTGGACGACGAGTTCTCCACCGGCAACACGGTCCTGAACACCATCCGGGCCCTGCACGCCCGTTACCCGCGCAAGCGGTACGTCGTAGTGGCCCTGGTCGACATGCGCGCCCCCTCCGACGCCGCCCGCCTGACCGCCTTCGCCCACGAAATCGGAGCCCGCGTCGACCTGCTCGCCACCGCCTCGGGCACGGTCCGCCTGCCGACGGACGTCCTGGAAAAGGGCCGGCAGCTGGTTGCCCGCTACGAGGCCGGGTCAAAGGCCGTGCCGGAGGTGAGCGTGTCCGGGGGCAGCGGGTCGGGGCCGGTCGTTCCGGGCCCGCGCGTCCGCGGTCGGGTCGCGCGGGTCGATCTGCGTTGGCCGCGAGGCGTGCCCGACGGGGGCCGGCACGGCTTCACGCCACTCCACCGGGACCGGCTCGAGCGGGCGCTGCCCGCCATGGCCGCTCGGGTGGCCGAGGCGCTGCCCGAAGGGGCGCGGCGGGTGCTCGTGCTCGGGTTCGAGGAGTTGATGTACGCGCCGCTCAGGCTGGCGCGGGAGGTCGAGCAGGTCGTGACGGCCGAGGTGCGGTACTCCACCACCACCCGCTCGCCCGTGCTGGCCGTGGACGACCCCGGTTACGCGATCCGCACCCGGCTGGTCTTCGACGCGCACGACGACCCGGCCGACGGCCCCGGCGAGCGCTACGCCTACAACGTGGCCGGCGGCGGCTTCGACGCCGTGGTCGCCGTCGTCGACTCCGTCGCCGACACTCCCGAACTGCACGCGTCCACCGGCCTGCTGGCCCGGCTCGCCGCACACACCCCGCACGTCCTGCTCGCGGTCGTGCCCTCGTACGTCCCCGAAAGGCCCCCGATGCTGCCCGAGCCCCTCCGCGGCCCCGCCTTCTCCTCGTACGCGCCCGACGAGGTCGGCTGGCTGCTCCAGGACCTGTCGGACGTGACGCTGGAGGCGCCGACCGAGGAGCGCGAGGAGGCGATCCAGAGCGGCGGCGCGCACTACGCGGAGTCGCTGCCGGTGGAGTACCAGCCGAGCGAGCAGTACCAGGAGCTGTTCCACGCGGCCCTGACGGCCTCGGCCGCGCGTATCGCCCGGGCCGTCGGCGTGGTCACCGAGACGGTCCTCGCCGAGCGGACACCGAGGCCCGTACTCGTCTCGCTCGCACGTGCCGGCACCCCGGTCGGCGTGCTGATGCGCCGCTGGGCCCGGTTCCGGCACGGCCTGGACCTGCCACACTACGCCGTGTCGATCGTGCGTGGCCGCGGCATCGACGCCAACGCGCTGCGCTGGCTGGCCGCCCACCACGACCCCGCCGACGTCGTCTTCGTCGACGGCTGGACCGGCAAGGGCGCCATTACTCGCGAACTCGCGCAGGCAACGGGCGAGTTCGAGGAGAGCGAAGGCATCGGCGGGTTCGACCCGGAGATCGCGGTGCTGGCCGACCCCGGCTCGTGCGTGCGCACGTACGGCACCCGGGAGGACTTCCTCATCCCCTCCGCCTGCCTCAACTCCACCGTTTCCGGCCTGATTTCGCGGACCGTCCTGCGCGCGGACCTGGTCGGCCCGCACGACTTCCACGGCGCGAAGTTCTACCGCGAACTCGCCGGCGCCGACGTCTCGAACGTCTTCGTCGACGCGGTCTCCACCCGCTTCACCGAGGTCGCCGACGCCGTCGGCACCGCGGCCAAGGAGCTGCTGTCCTCCGACCGCACCCCCACCTGGGAGGGCTGGGCGGCGGTCGAGCGGATCAGCGAGGAGTACGGCATCCACGACGTGAACCTCGTCAAGCCGGGCGTCGGCGAGACCACACGCGTGCTGCTGCGCCGGGTGCCGTGGAAGATCCTGGCGCGGGCCGGGGCCGGCGCCGACCTGGACCACGTGCGCCTGCTGGCCGAGCAGAGAGGGGTCCCGGTCGAGGAGGTCGGCGAACTTCCGTACAGCTGCGTGGGGTTGATCCACCCCCGTTACACGCGCGGGGCGACCGGCGCCGACGGCAGGGCGGTGACCCGCTGATGCCGGTGATGGTGGCGAGCGACCTGGACCGTACGCTCATCTACTCCTCCGCCGCCCTGGCGCTGACCATGCCGGACGCGCGGGCCCCGCGGCTGCTGTGCGTGGAGGTGCACGAGAGCAGGCCGCTGTCCTACATGACCGAGACGGCGGCCCGGCTGCTGACGGACCTCGCCGACACCGCGGTCTTCGTGCCGACCACGACCCGCACCCGCAAGCAGTACCTGCGCATCAACCTGCCGGGCCCGGCGCCGGAGTACGCCATCTGCGCCAACGGCGGCCATCTGCTGGTGGACGGAGTCTCGGACGCCGACTGGCACCGGCAGGTCACCGACCGGCTGGCCGGCGAGTGCGCTCCGCTCGCCGAGGTGCGGGAGCATCTGCTGCGGACCGCCGACCCGGCCTGGGCGCGCAAGCACCGCGTCGCCGAGGACCTGTTCGCCTACCTCGTCGTCGAGCGCGAACTCCTGCCCGGGGACTGGGTGAAGGAGCTCGCCGTATGGGCGGAGAACCGCGGCTGGACGGTCTCCCTGCAGGGGCGCAAGCTCTACGCCGTCCCCAAGCCGCTCACCAAGAGCGCGGCCGTCCGCGAGGTCGCCCGCCGTACCGGCGCCGACCTCGTCCTCGGCGCCGGCGACTCGCTGCTGGACGCCGATCTGCTGCTGGCCGTGGACCGCGGCTGGCGGCCCGGCCACGGCGAACTCGCCGACACCGGCTGGGCGGCCCCCGGCATCGCCGCCCTGCCCGAGCGCGGGGTGCTCGCCGGGGAGCGGATCACGCGCGAGTTCCTCAGGGCGGTGGCCCGAGCGCCCCGATAGGGCGGACGTGCCGGACCCGTCCCGGTGGGGCAGACCCGCCGGAGCAGGCCCGTGCCGGAAACGTCAGCCGCAACAGCCCCCGCCGCAGCACCCGCCGCCGCCCGAGCCGGCCCGCGGCGCGGGTGCCGGCGCGGCGGCCGAGCCGCCCACCGCGACCGTGGACAGCAGCTTGACCGTGTCCTCGTGCCCGGCGGGGCAGGTCGCCGGGGCGGACGACTCCGCCATGGGACGGCTCAGTTCGAAGGTGTCGCCGCAGCTCCGGCAGCGGTACTCGTAACGAGGCATGTGCTCAGGTTAACGGGAGTGACCGGACGCACAGGACTCTCTGTTTCCCATGTCCCGGTTTCTGTCCAGATCTTGTGCGGAGGTTTTGAAAAGACGGCTGATAATTTTGTAGTGCCGCGAGGGCCGCGTGGCGGCTGCGAACTACGGGGAAAGCAGCCGCAGTTGCGGTAACTGTGTCGACCCGCGCGAGCAACACGGAGTGCGGAGGGAGACGCAGTCTTGACCAGGGCAGAGCAGGGGGAAGACCTTCCGGAGGAGGGCCGCCGTGCGGACGAAACGATCCAGCTGAAGGTCGACGCACTGCGCAAACCGGACGAGACCATGCAGTTGAAGGTCGACACCCTCCGAAAACAGAACGCGGCCGAACAGCAACGGCCTGGCGAAACCATGCAGTTGCGCGCCCTTCCGCCCAACTCGTCCAGCTCACCCGGCTCGTCCACCCCCACCCCCACCCCCACCCCCACCGCCTCCTCCGCCGGCCCGACCGCCCGGCGCGCCAACCGCCGCAAGCCGCGCTCCCGCTCCGCACTCGCCCCGCTCACCCGGCGCCTGGCCCCCCTCGTCGCGGTGGCCGCGCCGTACGCCCGCAAGCTCAAACCGGTCTACCCGCGCCCGGGCCGCACCGGCTGGCGCCGCTGGCTGCCCTCCTGGCGGCAGTGGCTCGGCGCCGCACTCTCGGCCTTCGGCCTGAGCGCCGCCTTCCTCGCCGTCGCCTACGCCGCGACCGACATCCCGCAGAACCTGAACACCTACGCCACCCAGCAGGACAGCGTCTACTTCTGGTCCGACGGCACCCCCATGGCCCGCACCGGCTGGGTGCAGCGGCAGGCCATGCCGCTGAAGGGCATACCCCAGGACGTCCGCTGGGCCGTGCTCGCCGCCGAGAACGAGAGCTTCTACAGCGACCCCGGCATCTCCTTCACGGGCATCACCCGGGCCCTGTGGCGCACGGTCGGCGAGGGCGACACCCAGGGCGGCTCCACCATCACCCAGCAGTACGTCAAGAACGTCTACCTGTCGCAGAACCAGACCCTCGGCCGCAAGTTCACCGAGGCGATGATCTCGCTCAAGCTCGACAACCGGATGAGCAAGGACAAGATCCTCGAGGGCTACCTCAACACCAGCTGGTTCGGCCGCGGCACCTACGGCATCCAGCGCGCCGCCCAGGCCTACTACGGCAAGGACGTCGGCGACCTGAACGCGAGCGAGGCCGCCTTCCTCGCCTCCCTGCTCAAGGGCGCCGGCCTGTACGACCCCACCCTCAGCCAGGCCAACCACCGGCGTGCGGTGGAGCGTTGGAACTGGACCCTCGACCGCATGGTCAGGATCGGCAAGCTGTCGAAGGCCGAACGCGCCAAGTACGGGACCTTCCCCGAGCCGCTCAGGCGCAACCCGCTCTACGACACCGGCCGGCAGAGCGACTACCTGGTCGAACTGGCGATGCAGTACGCCAAGAAGGCCGCGCACATCTCCGACCAGGAGTTCGACCTGGGCGGCTACCAGATCTACACGACCTTCGACCGCGAGCGGGAGGCCAAACTCACCGACGTGGTCACCAAGGCCCGCAAGAAGGCGCGGAAGACCACTCCCGGCCCGGCCAGGACCGTGCACTACGGCGCCGCCTCCGTCGCCGCCGACGGCCGCATCCTCGCCGTCCACGGCGGCCCCGACCACCGCACACAGGGCTACAACGAGTCCAACGCCTCCACCGTGCCCGCCGGTTCGGCCTTCCTGCCGTTCGTCTACGCGGCCGGCCTGGAGCACGGCGTCACCAAACGGCGCGACGCCCCAAGGGAACAGGTCACCCCGCAGACCCTCTACAACGGCGACGACGACGTGCCCGTCACCACCCCCGAAGGCCCCTACTGGGACCGCAGCGGCCGCAAGGTGTCCGCCCACAACGACGGCCGCAAGTCCTGGGGACGGATCGCACTGCGCACGGCACTCGCGGAATCCGTCAACACGCCGTTCATGCAGCTCGGCATGGACACCGGCCTGGACAGGGTGAAGCAGACCGCCCAGGCGGCCGGACTGCTCCCCTCCAGCATCGGCCCGCAGGTGCCCGCCCTGTCCCTGGGCAACTCCACCCCCAGCGCGATCCGCATGGCCGGCGGCTACGCCACCTTCGCCGCCCGCGGCACGCACACCGAGCCGTACTCGGTGCGCCGTATCACCCGCAACGGCTCCTCCGTCCCGCTGGAGACCCCGGCCGCGCGGCGCGCGGTGAGCCCACGTGTGGCCGAGGAGGTCACCCAGGCGCTCGGCGACGCCTTCCGCACCGCCCACCCCACCGCGGCACCCGCCACGGCCCCGGTGGCGGGCAAGGCCGGAACCACCGAGGACGACACCGCCTCCTGGTACGTCGGCACCGCCGAGTCGGTGTCCACGGCCGTCGTCGTCTACCGCATGGACCTGGCCAGGAGCCTCGAACCGCTGCCGCTGAAGGGAGTCGCCGGCACGCCCGCCGACAGTGTCGCCTACACCATCTGGGCCGGTGCCATGAACCCACTCGGCTGATCCCGGTTCCCAGGCCGCTCTCACCCCCCACCGAACCCCCCTCGCAGAATGAGCCGCCCCATGAAGTCAACCGGCCGCCGTCGCAAGGCCCGTGCGCGCCGCCGCAGCACCCGCCCCGAGTTCATGACCCTGGCCGCCCTGCTGGTCGTCGCCTCGGTGGTGGCGGGCTTTCTGGCACTGACCCGTCCCGACTCCACCGCACCGATCGCGTCCACCGGCGCCAAGAACGGCTCCGGTTCCGCGAGCGGCCCCAAGCGCCCCTCGGCCACACCGGGCCAGGAACCCGAGTGGAACGGCAGGACCCACGTGCTCGGGGACGGCTCCACCTCCTACACCGGCCCCCAGAAGGGCGAGTTGAAGCCACAGCCGCTCAAGCCCGGTGAGAAACCACCCCAGTTCGTCGTCTTCTCCTGGGACGGCGCCCTGGAGGGCGACGACCACCTGTTCTCGCACTACCGGGAGCTGGCCAAGGAGTACGACGCCCACATGACCTTCTTCCTCACGGGCATCTACATACTTCCCAAGGCCAAGAAGCACCTCTACCACCCGCCGCAGCACAAACCGGGCGCCGCCGCCATCGACTACGCCACCGACGAGCACATCCGCGACACCCTGCAGCAACTGCGCCTCGCCTACGAGCAGGGCCACGAGATCGGCACCCACTTCAACGGCCACTTCTGCGGTGCCAAGGGCGGCGGCGACTGGAGCGTGGAGGAGTGGAAGAGCGAGATCGACCAGTTCTACTCCTTCGCCGAGAAGTGGAAGACCAACACCGGCTTCACCGACATCCCGCCGCTGCCCTTCGACTTCCGCAAGGAGATCACCGGCGGCCGCGCGCCCTGCCTGGAGGGCCAGCCCAACCTGCTGAAGGCCATCAAGGACTACGGCTGGCGCTACGACGCCAGTTCACCCGGCGACTTCCAGATCTGGCCGGCCAAGAAGGACGGCATCTGGGACTTCCCGCTGCAGATGCTCCCGTACGAGGACGGCAAGTACCAGGGCCTGTCCATGGACTTCAACTTCCTCTACAACCAGTCGAGCGGCGATACCCGGGGCGACCCGGCCAAGCACGCCCAGTGGGAGCAGCAGACCGTCGACTCCTACATGGCCGGCTTCAACCGGGTCTACTACGGCAGCCGGGCACCGCTGTTCATCGGCAACCACTTCGAGGACTGGAACGGCGGCATCTACATGAAGGCCGTCGACCGGGTCGTCAAGAACATCTGCACCAAGAAGGACGTCAAGTGCGTGTCGTTCAGGGAGCTCTCCGACTGGCTCGACGCCCAGAAGCCGGAGACGCTGCAGCGGCTGCGCTCCCTCGACCCGGCCCAGTCTTCCGACTGGTCGTCAGTGGTCAACTGACGTACGTGGTCTTGTAGTTGAGCTTGGGCAACCCCCGTCACAACAGTCACACACGCCATGCGAAGATGCCGTCGCCCGGTAGGTGTACCGGCATAGAGGGGAACATCATTGAAATCAAGAAGATTGAGCCGTAAGCGGCGCCGCGCCACCATAGTCACGGCGGCGGCCGCCTCGGTGGTCGCCGGCGTGGCCCTGGTGCCCAACTGGAGCGCGGGCGCCGCCGTCATCGACGACCCGACGGTGGACGCGGCCACCAGGGCCACCTTCCAGAAGCTGGCCGACGCGGTCTTCACCGACCGCACGCAGGCCCTGGTGGACGACAGTCCGGCGGGCGGGCACGGGAGCAGGCACCACCGGCTGACGTCCGGCTTCTCCGGCAAGGTCCGCCTGTCCGGCGCGCAGTCGCGCGAGGAGAACTCCGCGCTGACCCAGCTGCGCGGCCGCAAGGCGCGGCTCGCCCAGCTGGGCGAGAAGTACAGCGCGGCCAGGACCAGCGTCACGCTGGACGCCACGCAGGTGAAGGGCCGCAGCGCCAAGGTCGCCGTCACCGAGACCACGACCCTGACGTACCGCAGGATCCGCGGCAGCGAGCCGAAGACCACCGGCTTCCAGGCCCACCACGAGCTGACGTTCAAGGCCGACAGCAAGGGCAACTGGCAGCTGGCCGGCATCCGCGACACCGACGACGGCGTGGCGGTCAACCAGGTCCGCACGCCGCCCGTCGTCCCGCAGCCCACCGCGCGCCCGTCGACCAAGGCGCCCACCGCGAAGCCGACGACCAAGCCGCCGACCACGGCTCCGACCACCAAGCCGCCGACCACGGCACCGTCCACCACGGCGCCCGTCGCCGCCGACGGCAACCCGCCGGCGGCGGCCCGCTCGGCCACCACGGCCAACCCGCCCGCCGCGCCGAAGAACTTCTCCGCCTCCGGCTACGACTACAAGGCCATGGCGGCCTACGCGGCGAAGTACTGGAACAACTACAACCCGGACTACCCGGACTTCAACGGGGCGGGCGCCGGCGGCGACTGCACCAACTTCGTCAGCCAGGCCCTGAAGGCCGGCGGCTGGAAGCACGTCCCGGGCTACGTGTACGACTACACCAAGTGGTTCGGCAACTCCGAGATCCAGTCGCACTCGTTCGTCGGCGTCAACGAGTTCTCCTGGTTCGCCCTGTCCTCCAAGCGGGTCACCAGCCTCGCCAACGTCTACCAGATGGACATCGGTGACGTGCTGCAGACGGACTTCAACCGGGACGGGTCCAAGGACCACACCATGATCGTCAGTTACCGCAGCCCGCAGGGCGTGCCGTACCTGTCGTACCACTCCACCAACACCTACAACCGGTCGGTGGCGAGCATCATCGCGTCGTACCCGACCGCGTACTACTACGCCTACCGCACCTGAGCGGTACAGCGGATGCCCCGTGGGAGCGGGGAGCGGGCCCTCAGCTGCCGGCTCCCCGCTCCTCGCGTATCAGGGCCACCACGTCGGCGACCGTCCGCCGGATCGCCTCGGTCTCCGTCAGGAAGTGCCAGTAGTCCGGGTGGCGGCCCTCCAGCGTGGCGACCGCGCGCTCCAGCCGGGCCACCGACTCGTCCAGCGGGCGGGCGTGCCGCGGATCCGGCGTCGTACGGTCCGCCATGGCCAGCCGCTGCGCGTCCCGGATCGCGAACCGGGTCTTCTCGATCTCCGCCCGCGGGTCCTTCTGCGCCGCGTTCAGCCGCCGCAGCCGGTCCCCGGCGGCCGACACCGCCTCGTCGGTGGTGTTCAGCAGCGCCCGTACCGTCGACAGCAGCGCGGTCGCGTCCGGCCAGCGCTGGGCCTCCCGTGCGACCTGCGCGTCCTTCAGCCTCAGCTCCGCCTGCCGGACGTTCTCCGCGGCCTGCTCCGGCACCTGCTGCAGGTCCTGCCAGCAGGCGGCCGTGAACCGCCGCCGCAACTCGCTGAGCACCGGCTCCACCTGTCCGGCACGCGTGCTCAGCGCCTGCGCGCGGGTACGCAGCGACACCAGCCGGCGGTCGATCTCGGCGGCCCTCTCCGGCAGCCGTACGGCCTCCGCCCGGATCGCCTCCGCCTCCCGCGTCACCCGCTCGGCACGCTCCAGCGTCTGCTGCACGCCGTGCTGCCCCGCGCCCTGGTTCAGCTTGGTCAGCTCGGGGGCCAGCGCGGCGAGCCGGGCGGCCAGATCGTCCGCCTTGAGCCCGGAGCCCCGCGCACTGTCCAGCGCGCCGGCGGCGGCGCTCAGGGCCTGCCGGGCGCGCTCCACCCCGGGGGCCACACGGGCGAGTTGGGTCTCGGCCTTGCCGAGCAGCGGGCCGAGGCCGGCGGCGAAACGATCCAGCTCCCGTTTGACGTTGCACAGGTCGTCCTTGGCGGCCGTCAGATCGATACGTGCCCGGGTGGCGACGGATGCCTCCAGGTCGTCCCGGTCCAGGTCCTGCGCGTCGACCGCCTGGATATAGCGCCGGCTGGCCTCGTCGATGCGCCGGCCGAGCGCTTCGAAGTCGGCGACCGCGCGGCGGGCGGCGGGGGAGTCGTCGACCGCCGTGATCGTCTCGATGGAGATCCGCAGGTCGCGCTGGGCGGTGTCCAGCTCGTAGAAGGCGGCAGCGGCGGCGTCCTTGGCGGCCTGCGCCTCGGCCCGCTGGGTCTCGGCCCGCCCGCCGAACCAGCGCCGGGTGCCGCCGCCGGTGAAGGCGGCGGGCAGCGCGAGCGCGGCGAACACGGGCAGGCTCACCAGAACGAGGACGTCACGGGCGGTCGCGGAGAGCGGGGAGGCAGGGCAGGCACTCCGGGGCCGGGGCCGTGCGTACGGCGAGTGCGGCTGTGCAGGTGTCGCCGGTGTCGCCACCACATCCCTCTCCCGTGCTGTGATCCGCCGTCCGTGGGGTCATTGTCCCACCCGCGGACCACGAACACACGGGCCGGTCAGTCCGCCGTACGAACCGTGATCCTTCCGTCGCCGGTGGTCGCGGACACCACATGGGAACTGGAGTCGTCGCGCGGCACGGAGACGTCCACGAGGCCGTCGCCGCTCTTCGTCGTCACCCGGTACGCGGCGTGCGGCAGCGTGATGCTGACGGAGCCGTCCCCGGAGCGCGTCTCCACCCGGTCCGGTACGGCGCCCAGTTCCAGCTGGACCAACCCGTCACCAGTGCTTGTCCGCACCTGCCGCGAGGACACCTCCGCCCGCACCGAGCCGTCGCCGGTCCTCAGCTCCAGGGGCCCGGTGGTGTCGGTGACGTGCACGGACCCGTCGCCCGTACGAATGCTCAGCGCGTCCCTGAACCCGCTCGCCCGTACGCTGCCGTCCCCGTCCTCGACGTTCACGGCGATCCCGCGCGGGACCTCGATGCGGTACTTGGCGGAGCAGTCGGCGATGAACCCGGAGCACTTCATCCGCAGCACCAGCCGGTCGTCGTCCTTCATCTCCCAGGTCACCCGGGGGCCCTCGCCCACCAGCACCGACCCCTTGAACCACCGCGTGACCCGCACGCTCCCCGCCTTGTGCGAACCGGCGGCGACGATCTCCAGCGCCGAGTCGTCGGAGTCGACGGTCAGAGTACGTCCGTGCAGGGCGAAGGAACGGTGCTCGGGGCTCTTGTCCTCCTCGGCAGACGCTCCACAGGCGGTGACCGCGGCGAGCAGAACCACGACGGCACCACCGAGGGCGGCGACGCGAGCGGGAACGGTACGGGACATGACGATCTCCCCTGAGGCACGGACGGCGAGCTCCTACGGCTCTGTCACGACCGTACGGAGGAGCACCGGCACGCTGAATCCGGCGCGCTACCGGATCCGAGGTGGGGAAAACCCCCGCAGCACCGGTCCCCTGACAAGGCGAAGGCCCAGACCGTCGGGTGTCACCCGTCGGCCTGGGCCTTGCTCGTGTCCTGCGCGTGGTGGGCGCGGACGGTTTCGAACCGCCGACATCCTGCTTGTAAGGCAGGCGCTCTACCACTGAGCTACGCACCCCGGACGAGTCGACAGCCTACCTTGTCGGGGGCACTGCCCCGCAAACCCGTCGTGCGCATCAGGCGTCCTCGGCCCGCTGGGCCTCGTGGACGTGTTTCAAGCAGCTGCGGGCGGCGACGCCGTCCGGGCCGACGAGCTCGGACCAGTAGCGGTGTGTGGTGACGAACACCGCGAGCTCGTGCTCGCGCCGCCGGAGCTTTTCGACCTCGGCCTGCTCGTCGGCCGTCCACCCCGGCGAGGCCGGCCGCTCCACCTTGCGCCAGCCGGCGTCGTCGCTGAACCCGTCCAGCGGCTCGACCGACCAGGGCAGCCGCTTGAGCAGCGCCGCCAGCTCGGCCCGGACCTGATGCAGCTCCTCCTGACCGGCGAGGAGGTCACTCGGGAAGTCATAGGGCGTAGCCACGCGGCAATGCTACGCCTGTTCGAATTAGCGTTGCGACTTGCTTCGATGGGTTCATGTGTTCGAAGCGTGTTCGTTGTGCGTCGCCGCCCGCTGTCAGCCCCTGCCCTACGGTGGCCGCCATGGGCGACATGGACGCGAAGCGGGTGCGGCTGGAACCGTGGGGGCGAGGATGACCTCCGGCTGCTGCGGCTGCACAACAGCCCCGAGATGACCGCGCACTTGGGTGGCCCGGAGGACGAGGACCAGCTCACCGCACGGCACCGGCGGTACCTCGCTCCGGAGGCGGGCCGGATGTACCGGGTGGTGCGCGCGGACGACGGCGAGACCGTGGGCGCGACCGGGTTCTGGGAGCGGGCGTGGCGGGGCGGGACGGCGTGGGAGACCGGGTGGGGGGGTGTCCCCCGCCTTTCAGGGGCGGGGGCCGGCGGTGCGGGCGGCGCCGGCCGTCGTGGCCGAGGCGCGGGCCGCCGGCGGCACCGGTATCCGCACGCGTTCCCGAAAACCGAGCACGCCGCCTCGGACGCGGTGTGCCGTCGCGCCGGGTTCACGCTGCTCGGACCGGTCGACTTCGAGTACCCGAAGGGGGGCCGGATCACATCCAACGACTGGCGGGTCGACCTCGCGGGCTGAGCGGGCGGAGCCCGTCGTGGCGTCGTCGGCAGCGGGTCACGCCACCGCCTCCCACAGGCTCCACGCGCCGAGCGCCAGCATCAGCAGGGCCGCGATCTTGGTGATCAGACCGAGCGGGACCCGCCTCATCAGGGCCTTGCCGCCCACGATGCCCAGGCCCGCGACCGCCCAGAGGGCCAGGACCGCGCCCAGGCCGACCGAGAGGGGGTTGTCGTAGCGGGCGGCGAGGTTGGCCGTCATGATCTGGGTGAGGTCGCCGAACTCGGCGACCAGGATGAGCATGAAGCCCGTGCCGGCGACCTTCCAGAAGGACTGGTCCTCGGGTCGGCGGATCTCCTCCTCGCCGTCGTCCTTCTTCAGCAGCAGCATGGCCGCGCCGCCGAGGAACAGCACGCCCGTCAGGGCCTGCACGATCCGCTGCGGCAGGAGGGTCAGGACGCTGCCGGCCGCCACGGCCAGCGTCACGTGCAGCAGGAACGCGGCGGCGACGCCGGCGAAGACGTACGAGGCACGGTAGCGGGTGCCGAGGACGAGCCCCGCGAGTGCCGTCTTGTCCGGCAGCTCGGCGAGGAAGACGACGCCGAAGGTGAGCGCCAGGACGCTGAGACTGATCACTGTTCCTCAATCGGTCGGGACCGCCCCGCCGAGAGTGCTGCGAATTGAGCGAGGAGACGTCTCGGCAGGGCAGCACACGGATATCCACCCGCGCCGTACGGCACAGGCGTGCACTGCTTGCCGAAGGTCTCGCCGGCCGACCCCGTCCACGACGAGGGTCCGCCTCCGGGCGCCGGCTCAGACGGGCTGAGCAGTATGTCGACGGTCCGGCGAAGGGCTACTCCCCTTCCGCGCCGCCCATCGTACGCGACCGAAAGTTCAAGCACGAACCTTGTCATGTCATGCGCACGTCACTAACTTCTCACCGGACACACACCTCCCCGCAACGCGGCGTCGCGAGCATTCCCGTGCCCGCGTCAACACCCCCACTTCACAAGGGAGTTCGCATGCCGAAGCTCTACGCGCGTCGACGGCTGAGCATACTCGCGGCCCTCACCGGCCTCATAGCCTCCGTCGCGCTCTTCAACTCCCCGGCCGCCTCCGCCGCCCTCCCCACCCCGGTCAGCGCGGCCACCGCGCGCAGCTACCTCGCCTCCCTCACCGTGGCCGCCGAGAACCGCACCGGCTACAACCGCGACCTCTTCCCGCACTGGATCACCATCAGCGGCACCTGCAACACCCGTGAGACCGTCCTGAAGCGGGACGGCACCAACGTCGTCACCAACTCCTCCTGCGCCGCCACCAGCGGCAGCTGGTACTCCCCGTACGACGGCGCCACCTGGACCGCCGCCTCCGACCTGGACATCGACCACCTCGTCCCGCTGGCCGAGGCCTGGGACTCCGGCGCGAGCAAGTGGACCACCGCCCAGCGCCAGGCCTTCGCCAACGACCTCACCCGCCCGCAGCTCATCGCCGTCACCGACCGCGTCAACCAGGCCAAGGGCGACCAGGACCCCGCCACCTGGGTCCCGTCCCGGTCGGCGTACGTCTGCACGTACGTACGCGCGTGGGTGCAGGTGAAGTACTACTACAACCTGTCGGTCGACTCGGCGGAGAAGAGCGCCCTGCAGGGCTACCTCGCCGGCTGCTGACCCCGGATCTCCCCGCCGGCCTCCGTCGTTCCGTACCGTACGGGGCGACGGAGGAAAGGGACCGCGATGGCCGGACTGCGCCTGGGACCACTGCTGAGGTACGTCGACGGCACGTCCGCGACCGTCTGGGTGGAGGCGAGCCGCCCGTGCACGGCCGAGGTGCGCTGCGCGGACGGCGCCGGCGGCACCGCCCGCACCTTCCAGATCGAGGGCCATCACTACGCCCTCGTCCCGGTCACCGGCCTGACGCCCGGCACGTCACCGTCGTACGAGGTGCTGCTCGACGGCACGCGCGCGTGGCCGCTCCCGGACTCCCGCCACCCGCCCTCCGTCATCCGCACCCCCGCCGACGGCGAGGACCTGCGCATCGCCTTCGGCTCCTGCCGCTGGGCCGCCCCGCCGGCCGACGGCAAGGACGCGGGCGGCCCGGACGCCCTCGACACGCTGGCCACGCGGATCGCCGCCGACCCCCAGGGCGAGCGCCCCCACGTCCTGCTCCTGCTCGGCGACCAGATCTACGCCGACGAGACCTCCGAGGCGACCCGGCGCTGGATCTCCGCCCGCCGGGGCCTGACCGACCCTCCGGGCAGCCAGGTCGCGGACTACGAGGAGTACACCCGCCTCTATCACGAGTCCTGGCTCGACCCGGAGGTGCGCTGGCTGCTGTCCACCGTGCCCAGCTGCATGATCTTCGACGACCACGACGTCGTCGACGACTGGAACACCTCCGCCGCCTGGCTCGCCGACATGCGGGCCACCGGCTGGTGGCAGGAGCGGCTGCTCAGCGGACTGATGTCGTACTGGGTGCACCAGCACCTGGGCAACCTCTCCCCGGCCGACCTGGCCGCCGACCCGGTCCACGCCGCCGTACGGGCCACCCCCGACGGCACCGACGCGCTGCGCGCCTTCGCCGCGCGGGCCGACCGCGACCCGGCGTCGGTCCGCTGGAGCTACCGGCGCGACTTCGGCCGGGTACGGGTACTGATGGTGGACTCGCGGGCCGGCCGGGTGCTGCAGGAGGACAGCCGGGCGATGCTCGATCCGGGGGAGGCCGAGTGGCTGCGCACGCAGGCGCTGGAGGACCGGGATTCCTGCGACCACCTGCTCATCGGCACCTCGCTGCCCTGGCTGCTTCCGCATCTCGTGCACGACCTCGAGGCGTGGGACGCGGCACTGTGCCGGGGTGAGCGGGGCGCGCGCTGGGCGCGGTTCGGGGAGCGGCTGCGGCGGGGCGCCGACCTGGAGCACTGGGCGGCGTTCCCGGCGTCCTTCGCGGCGCTGGCCGAGCTGATCGCCGAGGCGGGGTCCGGGCCGGGGGCGCCCGCGACCGTCCTCGTCCTGTCCGGTGACGTGCACCACGCGTACGTGGCCGAGCCCCGGTGGCCGTCACGGTCCGTGGACGCGCGGGTGCTGCAGCTCACCTGCTCGCCCGTCCACAACTCCGTGCCGCTGTCGATCCGGCTCGGCTTCCGCTTCGGCTGGAGCGCGGTGGCGAGGGCCCTGGGCCACCGGTTCGCCCGGCACGGGCGGTGCGCGAAGCCGCCGGTCGGCTGGCGCCGGACGGGCGGACCGTGGTTCGGCAACCAGCTGATGACGCTGACGCTGCACGGGCGTTCGGCCCTGCTGCGGCTGGAGGGGGCGCGGGCGGCGGGGGACGGGAAGCGGCGGCTGAAGACGGTCGCGGAATCCGAGCTGGTCCCACGACCGAACACATGACCCCCGAGGGAACTCCTGTCACACTCTCGGCGTACGCTGTATGGCTGTTGAGGACGCTCCTGCCGCTCCCCCGCGACGTCGCGGCACGGCCGGCGGTCCACGGGGGATGACAGGGGGAGTCTTCGGTGCTGGAGAGTCTGGCGCGGGTGGGGTCGCTCACCGGCACTCCATGGATCTATGTCGTGGTGGCCGCGTCCGTCCTGCTGGACGTGTTCCTGCCGGTGCTGCCCAGCGGCGTGCTGATCGTGACGGCCGCCACGGCGGCGGCCGCGGGCACGGGCGCGGCGACCGGGCACGTTCCGCAGAACGTGCCGGACATCCTGGCCCTCATCCTGTGCGCGGCCACGGCGTCGGTGCTGGGCGACCTCTTCGCCTACCGGCTGGCCCGGCGGGGCGGCGAGCGGCTGGACCGCGCGATCTCGCGGTCGCGGCGGCTGAGCAGGGCGCAGGAGCGGCTCGGGACGGCCCTGTCCCGGGGCGGCGGCGCGCTGGTGATCCTCGCCCGCTTCGCCCCGGCCGGCCGCTCGGTGGTCTCCTTCAGCGCCGGCGCCACGCACCGCCGCGTCCGGGAGTTCCTCCCCTGGTCCGCCCTGGCCGGCCTGTCCTGGGCCGCCTACAGCGTGGCCCTCGGCTACTTCGGCACCCGGTGGCTGGGCGCGGCGTGGCTGGCCACGGGTGTGTCGGTGGCGGCGCTGTTCGCGGCGGGGGCGGGGGCGGCGTATCTGATGCGGCGCGCGCCGGAGCCGGCGGAGGCGTAGGAAATCACGGCACCGGACGGTCACCCCGCCTTGCGCGCCGCCTGCCCCCGCACCTCGAGCCCCGCCAGCAACTCCCGCGTGGCCTGCGCGATCACGTCCACCGCGTGATCGAACACCTCGCGGTTGTGCGCGGCCGGCGCCCGGAACCCCGAGACCTTCCGCACGAACTGCAGCGCGGCGGCCCGCACCTCTTCCTCCGTCGCCTCCTCGGGCAACGCGGGCGGACGCAGCGTCTTGATACTCCGGCACATGCCACCAGTCTCAGCACGCCCCGCACGCGCCGCGCAAGCGTCCTCAGCCGGTGAACTTCCCGAGCTTCGGTATCGCGCAGGGCAGTACCCCGAGCAGCACGAGCCCGATGCCCCCGATACGCGGTTGAGAACTGCTGGCGCTGGACTCTGTTCGAGTGTGTTCAGCCCGGCCGACAGGTAGCGGATCTGGGCCACCCCGGTCGGCGTTTCCCCTGATCGCCTGCTTCGGCGGTGGCCCAAAACCTCCACTCGCCGGCCCGGGAATCGGTGGCCGGAGGGTGAACCCCGGGTGAACGGTGGTGCGGGTGGTGGCGGGTTCTCGCGTTGTTTTGTACCGTGGGGAAACAAAGTGGCTCCCGCCCGCTCTCCCTGACCGGCGGGCGGGGCCGCCTTGTCCCTGCACCGCGCCCTGGAGCTGCCGATGACGGCCACCGCCGTGTTCACCGCCCGCGCCCTCCTGCTGGACATGGACGGCACCCTCGTCAATTCGGATGCCGTCGTCGAGCGGGTCTGGCGGCGGTGGGCCGACCGGCACGGGCTGGACGGCGACGAGGTGATGAAGGTGGTCCACGGGCGCCAGGGGCACGCCTCGATGGCGCTGCTGCTGCCGAACCGGCCCAAGGAACAGAACCTCGCCGAGAACGCGCGCATGCTCGCCGAGGAGACCTCGGACATGGACGGGGTGGTTCCCGTACCCGGGGCGCCGGAGTTCCTCGCCGGGCTGCGCGGGCTCCCGCACGCGCTCGTGACCTCGGCCGACGTGGGTCTGTCCACGGCCCGGATGGCCGCCGCCGGACTGCCCCTGCCCGATGTCCGCATCACCGCGGAGTCCGTCGGGGCGAGCAAGCCCGACCCCGAGGGCTTCCTGAAGGGCGCCGCCGAACTCGGTGTCGCGCCCGCCGACTGCGTGGTGTTCGAGGACTCCGGCGCTGGGATGGCGGCGGGGCGCGCCGCGGGGATGCGGGTGATCGGGGTCGGACCGCGCGCCGGGTTCCACCGGCCGGACGCGGTGGTACCGGACCTGACCCAGGTGCGGGTCCGGGCCGCGGGGGACGGGACGATCCGGCTGCACGTGGGGTAGGGCCTGTCCGGCGGGTCATGCCGCAGACGGGAGGCCGACAGCCGACCGCTGATTTCCTGCGACTCGATCCGCCGGACAGGCCCTGGCGGCAGCCGGCGCCCCGCTCAGGGTGCCCTCGTCTCCGACTCCAGGCTCGCCCTCGTCGCCGGGCCGTACACCCCGGACTCGTCCGTGCTGATGCCGCGGGCCCACTGGTAGGTGCGTACGGATTTCTCGACCCGGCCGTTGTAGAAGCCGTCCGTCTTGCCGTTGTAGAGGTACAACTGGCGCAGCCGCTGCTGGAGTTCGGTCACCTCGGGACCCCGGTCGCCGGAACGCAGCACGGGGCCGGGATCCGGGGGCGCGGGGGCGCGGAGGGTCGTCGCGGGCTGGGGCGGCTCGGACCGCTCCGGCCCGGCACCCGGCCCGGCACCCGGCCCGGCACCCGGCCCGGCACCCGGCCCGGCACCCGGGCCGGCACCCGGGCCGGTCCCGGCCTGCGGGGCAGACGCCGACGGCGACTGCGAGGCCGTGTCCGAAGCCGACGACGAGGACGACGACGAGGGCGACGACGAGGCGCTCTCGCCGTCGGACGGCGACCCGCTCGCGGAGGCCGACGGTGCCGACGACGCCCCGGAGGCTGTCGGCGAGGGCGTCGCGGACGTGTCCGCCGACGCGTCCGGCACGCTCTCCCGCACATAGCGCGACGCGCGATCCCGCTCCGGAGAGTCGTAGGAGAGCAGCCCACTTGTGAACCCGGCCGCCGCCACGACCGCGGCCACGGCCGCGCACACGGCGAGCACGACCGTCGTGCGGCGGCGCCGGCCGCCACGGCGGGCAGACTGCGGCCCCTCGGCGCCGGCGCCGACGTCGATGCCGGCGGCCGGCCCGGCGGTCGTGGACTCGAACAGGCTGAGGTCGGACGCGTTCGGCCCGCCCCGCTGCGGTGCCAGCGGGGCGGACAGCCCGGGTGCGGCTCGCAGCGGCATCGTCGAGTCCGCGGGTACGGCCCGCAGCGGCATCGTGGCGTCCGCGGGGGCGGTTCGCTCCGGCTCCCCCTGGGGGCGCGCCTGCGCGCTCTCCTCGCCCTCGGCGCCCCGTTCCGCCTCCTCGAGCTCCACGTACGGCCGTATCCGCAGCGGATCGAAGTCCTCGGCCGCCGCCGCCTCAGCCGTCCGCGCGTCGCGCAGCGCGTCGGACGCCCGGCTCCCGCAGGCGCACGACGGGGCGTTGCCCGTGCCCCGGGGTGCCCCGCACTCCGGGCAGACGTGCCCCCTCCGCTCTTCCACGCGTCGGTCCCTTCCCTTGCGAACTCCAAGGATTATGCAGATCTTCCACACGCCACCTCCCCGAAGCCCCCCCGGAATGGCGGCGTCCAGCAGGACTCAACGGGCCATAACGGGTCACACCCATGACGATGGAAGATGTCACGAGAGCCTCGGGAGGTCTCCATGGCCGGGGATGCGCACGGCAGGAGCGGGACGACCGGCGAGGTGCGGGAACCGGAGCCGCCGTCCGCGCCGCCCTTGCACGGCGGTGCCGTGCCCGAGCCCGAGCACGTGCCCGGCAACGTCCTCGTCTCGATCGGCGCGCTGCTCCTCGGGCTGCTGCTGGCCGCGCTCGACCAGACCATCGTCTCCACCGCGCTGCCCACCATCGTCAGCGACCTCGGCGGGCTCGACCACCTGTCCTGGGTGGTCACGGCGTACCTGCTGGCGTCGACCGCCGCGACCCCGCTGTGGGGCAAACTCGGTGACCAGTACGGCCGCAAGAAGCTGTTCCAGACCGCGATCGTGATCTTCCTGATCGGGTCCGCGCTGTGCGGCATGGCGCGGAACATGCCCGAGCTGATCGCGTTCCGGGCGCTGCAGGGCCTGGGCGGCGGCGGGTTGATGGTGCTGTCCATGGCGATCGTCGGCGATGTCGTCCCGCCCCGCGAACGCGGCCGCTACCAGGGCCTGTTCGGCGCGGTGTTCGGCGCGACCAGCGTCCTCGGGCCGCTGCTCGGCGGCGTGTTCACCCAGCATCTGAGCTGGCGCTGGGTGTTCTACGTCAACCTGCCCGTCGGCGTCGTCGCCCTCGCCGTGATCGCGGCCGCCCTGCACATCCCGCGCCGGGCGCAGCGCCACGTCATCGACTACCTCGGCACCCTTCTCATCGCCTCGGTCGCCACCTGCCTGGTGCTGGTCGCCTCGCTCGGCGGCACCACCTGGGCCTGGGGCTCGCCGCAGATCGTCGGCCTGGCGGTGCTGGGCGTCGTACTCGCCGTGACGTTCGTGGCCGTGGAGCGCAGGGCGGCCGAGCCGGTGCTGCCGCTCAAGCTGTTCCGCATCCGCACCTTCTCCCTCTCCGCGGTCATCAGCTTCATCGTCGGCTTCGCCATGTTCGGCGCGATGACCTACCTGCCGACCTTCCTGCAGGTCGTGCGGGGCATCTCCCCGACGCTGTCCGGTGTGCACATGCTGCCGATGGTGGTCGGCATGCTGCTGGCCTCCACCGGCTCCGGGCAGATCGTCAGCCGCACCGGCCGCTGGAAGGTGTTCCCGATCCTGGGCACGGCCGTCACCACCATCGGGCTGCTCCTGCTGCACCGGCTCGACGAGCACAGCTCCACGGCCGGGATGAGCGGCAGCTTCTTCGTCTTCGGGCTGGGCCTCGGCCTGGTCATGCAGGTCCTCGTCCTCATCGTGCAGAACGCCGTCAGCTACGAGGACCTGGGCGTCGCCACCTCCGGCGCCACCTTCTTCCGCTCCATCGGCGCCTCCTTCGGCGTGGCCATCTTCGGCACGGTTTTCGCGAGCCGCCTCGGGGACACGCTGACCGCCGGGTTCAAGGGCGTCCATCTGCCGCCGGGAGTCTCGGCGAACGCGCTCAAGGCCGACCCGCGCGGCATCGCCGGCCTGCCGCCCGCGCTGCGCCCGGCGGCCCTGCACGCGTACGCCTCCGCCATCACCGACGTCTTCCTCTACGCCGCCCCGGTCGCCCTGCTCGGTTTCGTCCTGGCCTGGTTCCTGAAGGAGGACAGGCTGCGTGGTTCGGTCACGGCCCCCGACGGCACGCAGACGCTGGCCACCAACCCGGTCGAGCGGTCCTCGTACGACGAGGTGTGCCGGGCGCTGTCCCTGCTGGGCACACGCGAGGGGCGGCGCGAGATCTACCGGGAGATCACCGCGCGGGCGGGCTACGACCTCAAGCCCGCGGCGAGCTGGCTGCTGCTGCGGATCAAGAAGTACGGCTGGGCGGAGCCGGCCGTGCTGGCCGAGCGCAGCTCCGTCCCGCTGCACGTGATCATCGAGGCCGCCCGCCAGGTCGAGGAGCGGCGCCTCGCCGAGCGCCGGGGCCCGGACCTCGTACTGACCGAGGCGGGCCGTGAGACCGCCGAGCGTCTGGCGCACGCCCGGGAGGAGTCGCTGGCGGAGCTGCTGGGCGACTGGTGGGGCCCCGACCGGCCGACCGACCTGGTGCAGCTGGTGAAGGAGCTGACCGGGGAGCTGTGCGGCTCCGAGAAGGAACGGCCGCACGACGGGCGGCCGGTGACCCGGCCGGCCTGACCCTCAGGGTCCTCAGGCGAGGGACTTGCCGAACCAGTGCTCGGCGTACGGGTCGTCGTTGTGCGGCTCGGTCTCCGCATAGCCCAGCCGCGCGTACAGGGCGCGGGCCTCCACGAGGTCGCCGCGGGTGTCGAGGATCATCCGCCGGGCGCCGAGCGTGCGGGCCGCGTCCTCGGCGGCGGCGACCAGCAGCGCGCCGCCGCCCCTGCCGCGCGCCTCCTCGCGCAGGAACACCCGGGTGAGCTCGGCGGTCGCGGCGTCCAGCAGTCGTACGCCCGCGGTGCCGGCCGGGGTGCCGTCGTAGCGGGCGAGCAGCAACTGCCCCGTGGGCGGGGTGAGTTCGGCGCCCGTGTGGGCGGCGATCTCCCGCTCCAGCTCGTCGGGGTCGGTGCGGTGTCCCTCGTGCAGCAGGTACCAGCGGTCGCTGACCTCGGTGTAGTACGCCCGCCAGAGCGCGGTGGCGACGGGGGAGCCGTACGGCTCGGGGGCCACGGTCCAGGGGGAGGAGGCCCGGGTGGGGGTCGGGGACATGCGGGCATTCTCGGCGGAGGGCCCGGTGGGCGCGCAACCGGATATCCGGAGCGGCGGGCTTTGCGCCGCTTCACGCCCTGACGGGCAGTTTGTCGATCAACTTCCGGGCAACCCGATGGAAGAACCGGCCAGTTGGGCCGATCGATCCGGAAGGTGCCCATGTCCACAGGCCTGATCATCGCTTTGATCGTGATTGTGGCGGCCGTCGTCGTGGTGGCGGCCGTGCTGACCTCGCGTGCTCGTGGGGAGCACGGCGGGCGGAGCCTGAAGCGGCGCTTCGGTCCGGAGTACGACCGGACCGTGGCCCGCCACGACGGCGACACCAGGGCCGCCGAGCGTGAACTCGCCGCGCGCGTGGAACGCCACGGCGACCTGCGGGAGCGGTCGCTGGAACCGGCCGAGCGCGAGCGGTTCGAGGCGCGCTGGACGGCCGCGCAGGAGCGGTTCGTCGACTCGCCGCGGGAGGCGGTCGCCGAGGCGGACCGGCTGCTCGCCGAGCTGGCCGGGGCCCGGGGGTTCCCGGCCGACGGCCAGTACGAGGAGCAACTGGCCGCGCTGTCCGTGCACCACGGACACCACGTCCACGGCTACCGCCGCGTCCACCGCGCCGCGCACGCCCCTCTGGACGGCGCGCCGGAGAACCGCGCGAGCACCGAGGACCTGCGCGCCTCCATGGTCGAGGCCCGCGACCTCTTCGAGGACCTGCTGACCCCGGCCCGCGGTGACACCGCCCCCGAGGGCGCCGCCAAGTCCGGGACCCACCACGGCTCCCACCTCCCGTGGGCCCTCGACCGACGCCACGCGAAGGAGAGCTGATCGAGATGTCCGACGTGACACCCGGCGAAGGCCGAGGGCGCGCTGATGGCGGGGAGTGGGCCGAGAGCGGCCAGGATCCGGTGACGTCGCGGGAGCCGGCCGCGGGCCGTGATCCGGCCGCGGGCCGTGATCCGGTGGCGGGCCGCGAGACGGTTCCGGACCGGGACACGGCTGCCGCTCGCGAGGCGGCGCCGGGCGGTGGTGCGGTCGCGGGTCGCGAGGCGGTGCAGGGCGGCGGAGCGGTCCCCGGCGGTACCTCCGTGACCGGCCGGGAGGCCGTGGCCGGCCACGACGCCCCGAGTGGCGAGGCTCCGGCCGGCACCCGAACGGCGCAGGGCGGCGCCCCAGTACCGGGACGGGACGGCGTCCCAGGACTCGACGACGGGGCCGGCCGTGAGGCGGCGCCCGGAGCCGCTGGGGCTTACGGCGGGGGCGCCGGGGCATCGGAACGGGACGGCATTCCGGGACCTGACGGCGCCGACAGCCGCGGGACGGCGGCCGGTACCCGCGCGGCTCCTGGCGGGGCCACCCGGTCAGAGGGACGGGACGGCGTCCCCGCGTCCGGCGGCGGGGTCGGTCGTGAGGCGGCGGTGTTCGGGGCTGGTGGTGGAGCCGCTGGATCACCGGGGCGGGACGGTGTCCCCGCGTCCGGCGGCGGGGTCGGTCGTGAGGCGGCGGTGTTCGGGGCTGGTGGTGGAGCCGCTGGATCACCGAAGCGGGAGGGAGACTCCGCGGCTCGCGGCGCGCCCGCCGGCCCGAGCGGCCGTGCCGCGCCCACCCCGCTGCTCCCTCCCGAGGAGTGCGACGAGTTCGGGGCCCGGCTGCGGGGTGCTGTCGCCGGCTTCATCGACGGGCCACGGGGCGCCGTGGAGGAGGCGGACCGGGCGGTGGAGGAGCTTGCCGAGCGGTTCACCGAGGCACTGGCCCGGCGGCGCCGTACCCTGCGGTCGGCCTGGCTGGACGGTGACGGGGGGAAGGCCGCGGCGGTCGCCGACACCGAGCGGCTGCGGCTGGCCCTGCGGGACTACCGCGAGCTGGCCGACCGGCTGACCCGCCTCTGAACCGCCTACTCGGCCGCCGCCCGCCGCCGCCCGCGCCACTCGCGGACGACCTCCTCGACGTCGTACCGCTTCAGGCCCAGCGGAGGACCGGGCGGCGGCTTGAGCATCATGTCGAGGATCTTGGCGTTGATGTCCGCGACGATCTTGCGGACGATCCGCTCCGACGGGGCCGCGAGGGCCGCCGCGAGCGCGTCCTCGGCCTCCTTGCGCAGCGCGAGCGACGGAGGCAGGGCGGTCAGGCCCTCGCGGGCCATCTTGCGCTTGACCCACCACAGTTCCTCGTACGACATGTCGTCCGGCAGCGGCCTGCCCGCACCCGGCAGCCGATCGAACTCGCCGCGCCCCTGCGCGTCACGGATCTGCTTGTCGACCCAGGACCCGAACGGAACGCCGGGTGGCTTTCGCTCGGTCATGAGTTCATTGTGCCGGACGTGCCCGGGCCGGGCGATTTATCATGCCGCCGCGGTGCACCGACCCGGAGCTCCGCGCAAGGCATGGGCGCACCCGAGCACAAAGCAGCGGCTCGCGCGCCCCGAACCACGAGGAGCGCACGTGCTCGAACTCACCATGGCCGCCGTCTCCGGGACGGACGAGGGCTCCACGGCCGGGATGCTCATGGCCGACGCCCCCAGCGATCCGGGCGCCGTGCTGCGGGTGGGCCGGGACCGGGCCGTGTGCCGCCTGGTGACGCCCGACGACTGGCTGTTCGTCTCCCGGGTCCACCTGGAGTTCGTGTGCGGACCCGACGGCACCTGGCAGGTCACCTGGCTGCGCGGCTCCCAGCCGGACCCGTCCTCCGAGGTGCGCCTCACGGCCGGCGAATACATCCAGCCCCTCGCCTACGGCGGGACGGTCCCGCTGCCCCGGGGCGGCTCCGGCGAGATCGTCGTCCAGGACCGTACGAGCCCGCGCAGCATCAACGTGGGCTTTTACCAAGAGGTATGACGGCCCCTGCGGGCCCTACTCCACCACCCGCGCCAGCGCGAAGCCGTCGTGGCCCTTGCTGCCGACCGTCTGGATCGCCGTGCCCTCGAGTCTCGGGTGCTCGGCGATGAGTTCGAGGGCGGCCCGGGTGCCGCGCACGCTCGGGTCGGTGCTGGAGGCGTCGGTGACGCTGCCGCCGCGTACGACGTTGTCCAGGACGATCAGGCTGCCGGTGCGGGTCAGCCGCAGGGCCCACTCCACGTAGTGCGGGTTGTTGACCTTGTCGGCGTCGATGAAGACCAGGTCGAAGGGTGGCGGGTTCTCGTCGGCGAGCTTGGGCAGCGACTCGAGGGCCGGGCCCGTCCGCACCTCGGCGATCCGGTCGAGCCCGGCCCGCGCGATGTTGCGGCGGGCCACGTCGGCGTGGTGGGCGTCGTACTCCAGCGAGATCAGCCTGCCGTCGGCGGGCAGCGCGCGGGCCAGCCAGATGGTGCTGTAGCCGCCGAGCGTGCCGATCTCCAGGATGGCGCGGGCGCCCTGGAGCCGGGCGAAGAGCTGCAGCAGCTTGCCCTGGTTCGGCGTGACGTTGATGTGCGGCAGGCCCTCCGCGTGGCTGTCGCGCAGCGCGGCCCGCAGGGGTTCGTCCTCCGGGGAGAGCAGTGCGGTGAAGTAGGCGTCCACGTCGTCCCAGAGCTGCGAGTCGCTCATGCACCAAGCCTTTCGTATATCTAGTTAGTTATTCTAACTAGTCGTACTCGTGAATATAGCCGGGTACAAGGGTGCTGTCAGGGTATTTCAGTCGCTTGCGGGTGGCCATCCGCCACCATGCCGACGCCCCCCGTCCTGTCGCCGGCACCGGGTCGGCGGTGACGGCAGGACGGAGGGCGTGACTCCTGAGGGGACCGGACGCGGCCGGGCCTACGCCTCCACCGACGGCGCCGACCCCGGCAGCGGCCGCCCGGCCGACTCCGCCATGAACCAGACCGCCGCGCCGCCGATCAGCGACGCCCCCATCATGTAGTACGCGGGCATCATCAGGTTGCCGGTCGCGCCGATCAGGGCCGTGACCACCAGCGGGGTCGTACCGCCGAACAGCGACACGGAGACGTTGAAGCCGATCGACAGCGAGCCGTAGCGGACCCGGGTCGGGAACAGTGCCGGGAGCGCGGAGGGCATCGAGGCCGTGAAGCAGACCAGCAGCAGGCCCAGCGCGCCCATGCCCAGGCCCACCGCCGCCAGGCTGCCCTGGCGGATCAGCAGCAGCGCCGGGACCGAAAGGAGCAGGAAGCCCGCGCAGCCGGCCGCGATCACCGGACGGCGCCCGACGCGGTCGGTCAGCGCGCCGGCGAACGGCTGGGCGATCATCATCAGCACCATCACGCAGAGCACCACGAGCAGGCCGTGCGTCGCGTCGTGCTTGAGCACGCTGGTCAGATAGCTCGGCATGTACGACAGCAGCATGTAGTCGGTGACGTTGAAGACCAGCACCAGGCCCACGCAGAGCAACAGCGCCTTCCACTGGCCCGCGATCATCTCGCGCAGCGGCACCTTCGGACGGCTGCACCCGGCCTTCTTCGCCTCCGCCGCGAACGCCGGGGTCTCCTCCAGGCGCATCCGCAGGTAGAGGCCGATGATGCCCATCGGGCCCGCGATCAGGAACGGGATCCGCCAGCCCCAGGAGGTCAGCTGGTCGGAGGAGAGCAGGGCCGTCATCAGGGTGACCAGGCCCGCGCCGCCGACGTAACCGGCCAGCGTGCCGAACTCCAGCCAGCTGCCGAGGAAGCCGCGCCGCCGGTCCGGGGCGTACTCGGCGATGAAGGTGGACGCGCCCGCGTACTCACCGCCGGTGGAGAAGCCCTGCACCAGCCGGGCCACCAGCAGCAGCAGCGGTGCGCCGACGCCGATCGTGGCGTACGACGGGATCAGGCCGATCGCGAAGGTGCCCACGGCCATCATGATCATGGTGAAGGCCAGCACCTTCTGGCGGCCGATGCGGTCGCCGAGCGGGCCGAAGACCATGCCGCCGAGCGGGCGGACCAGGAAGGCCGCGGCGAAGGCGCCGAACGTGGAGAGCAGCTGTGCCGTCGGGTTGCCGGAGGGGAAGAAGACCTTGCCCAGGGTCACCGCGATGTAGCTGTAGACACCGAAGTCGAACCACTCCATCGCGTTGCCGAGCGCGGCCGCCTTCACGGCGCGCCTGACGAGCGCTGGGTCGGTGACGGTGGCGTCGGGGGTCTTGGTGAGGGATACGTACCGGGGAGCGGTGACTGTGGGGGCCGACAAGGTTTCGCTCGCCTACCTTTCGACGGGGACAGGGGCATGACCCACGCGTCGGCGCTGGCGAGCGGGCCGAGAACGGCCCACGCACGGCAGGCCGAAAAACGACCATAAGGCTGCTTGGTCCCCTTACGTACCGTACGCGATTCAATGCATACTGCATTCAAATACCCGATACGCAGGCACGCAGGTTCTCCGCCGGCCGTGTCCCGCGGCCCCGCGCTGTGACCCTTCTCGCGCCCCGCGAGCGCAACCGAACCGCCCTCGCACTGTCGCCAACCGGACAAAAGGCGGGTGGACGGCAGGTGAAGCGGGGGTGGCCCGCGTCCCTTCCCGGGGGGAGGTGTGAGCCTCGTAGGGTTCATGGAGGGGCACAGGGGCGGGAGGGCGGACGTCGGCGACCGGCTCGGTCGGGGCCGGCTCCACGGCGTCGGTGAGCCCCGCCCATTCTTCCCGCATGGCAGGGGCGCGAGCCGGGGCAGAGGCCCGCGTCTCGATGCCGGTCCCGTGCCGGGGCCTCGAGCTCGGCGGCGAGCCTGCTTCGGTGAGGTCTGGAGTGGCGTTCCACCGTCTATTATGCTGACGCATACATGACATCGACGTCACTCGGGACGGTCACCGTGCGCGGATCCTTCGTCAGGGCCACACTGGCCGCCGTACTCCTGCTGGTGCCCCTGGCGCCGGTCCCCGCGGCCGCCGCGGTGCGGGAGTCCGGGGCCGAGGCCGCCGCGCCGTCCGGAACCGCCGCGGACTGGACGCCGCCGCTCAGCACGCGGGGCCGCTGGATCGTCGACGCGCACGGGAACCGCTTCAAGTTGCGCTCGGGCAACTGGCACGGGGCCAGCGGCACGTGGAACGGGTCGGGGAGCGCCGAGGAGGACACCGACCACCACGCGGGGGAGAACTCCGGCCGCATTCCGCTGGGCCTGGACCGGGCGCCCATGGCCGAGATCATCGCCGGGTTCGAGGAGATCGGGATCAACAGCGTCCGGCTGCCCTTCTCCAACGAGATGATCCACGACAGCCGTCCCGTCACCGACCGCGCCGTCGCCGCCAACCCCTCCCTGCGCGGAAGGACACCACTGCAGGTGTACGACGCGGTGGTGCGGGAACTCACCGCCGCCGGCCTCGCGGTGATCCTCAACAACCACACCAACACGACCCGTTGGTGCTGCGGAGTCGACGGCAACGAACGCTGGAACGCGAGCCGGTCCACCGAGACCTGGGAGAACGACTGGCTCTTCATGGCCCGCCGCTACAAGGACAACCAGCGTGTCGTCGGCGCCGACCTCTACAACGAGGTGCGCCGCAGCGTCTGGGACGACCCCAACTGGGGCCTGGGCGACCAGCACGACTGGTTCGCCGCCTCGCAGCACCTCGGCGACCGCATCCTGACGGAGGCCGACCCCGACCTCCTGATCATCGTCGAGGGCATCAACTGGACGGGCATCCCGGTCGACGGCTTCGCACACGGACGCCCCACCCTGGAACCCGTACGCCGCCTCTCGCACACGCTCGTCGACTCCGGCAAACTCGTGTACTCGGCCCACTTCTACGACTACACCGGCCCGAACCACAGCGGCGCCACCGGACTGGGCGAGACCAGCGACCCCCGCTACCGCGACCTGACACCCACCGAACTGGTCGACGTCCTGAACCGCCAGGCGTTCTTCGTGACCGCCGAGCAGGACCGGCACTTCACCGCTCCCGTCTGGATCAGCGAGTTCGGCGTCGGAGGCCGCGACGAGACCGGCGCCGCACCGCGCGCCTGGTTCGAGAACTTCGTCGACCACCTGATCCGTACCGACGCCGACTTCGCGTACTGGCCGCTCGTCGGCTGGCACGATAACCGCAAGGGCAACGGCTGGGCCCTGCTGCACTGGGACGCGGGCGGCCACCGCATGGGCCTCTACGACGGGGACGACTGGCGGGCCGCCGCCTGGACCCGGCTGATCCGGGCCGCGGGCCGCACCGGCCACGTCGACCCCGTGGCGCACTGGTCGATGCTCAGCCCCGACCACGGCGACTTCGTCGCCTCCCGGCGGATGCGGGCCCTGCCCGACTGGAATCCCGGTGCCCGCAAGGCCGTCTGCCCCGACGGACAGCGTCTCCTCGGCCTGAGCCACACCGGCAGCCGCGGCCTGTGCTCGGACGTGTCCACCGGCCCCCTGGCCGACCCGGCCGGCACCCATGAGGTGGTCGTCGACGAGCGCCATGTCGCACCGGGCTACGACTGGGCCTACGGATACACCAAACTCCAGTGCGCCGACGGCCAGTTCCTCACCGGCTACAGCGTCCGCGGCTCAGCCGTCTCCGCCGCCCTGTGCGTCACCGCCCCGGCCGGGGCGCTCGGCGCGAGCGGCCGGACCGTCTGGTTCGGCCGGGGCGACGACAGGGGCCCGGCCCCCCGGGGCGGCGACTTCGCCCACGGCCACTACAAGGGCCAGTGCGCGAACGACGAGTACGCGGCCGGAATCGCCTGGACCGGCCGGCTGGGCTCCGCCCGGACCCCGGACGCCCTGTACTGCCGGAAACTGGGCTGAACCTCCGGGGTGAACGTCACCCAGTGACCGGTGGTACCGCGCTGCCCCACTGGTGGCTGTGCTGCTCGTCTTCCACCGCCGCATAGATCAGGCTCTGCAGACCCTCCGGCTCCGGTACGTGCTTCAGTGCGAGCGTCCCGTGTTCCGATCCCGACTGGATGGTCAGCGTTCCCTCGCGCAGGATCCGCTCCCACAAAGTGGCGCGGAACTCCACGTCGTTGACGCGGGCCAGCGGGATGCTGTGCCCCGTCTTCGTCAGGAAGCCCTTGCGCACGGAGACCCGCTTCGTCGTGACGATGTACACGGTGCTGCGCCATATCAGCAGTGGCCGCAGCCAGAACCACACGGAGACGATCACCGCCAGGCCCAGCACCACGTACCGGGCCACGGTGCCCCAGTCCTTGTCGGACGGAATCACCCACAACAGCGCGCCCGCCACCGCCCAGACGAGCACCAGGACGACGAACTCGCCGACCATCTGGGTCCAGTGCTGGCGGGTCGCGTGCACCAGCTCCTCGTCATCGGCCAGATGACGGTCCACGTTCACCATGAGCGGCATCCTGGCACATTGATTCCCGCATGGGTACGGCTCCTCCAGCCCGCGCCATCGGAAGCTCCTTGGTTCGTGTCCCTGCTGTGTGAGGACACCATCGCGTCGGCTTTGGCCACGGCGAACGCGGTCGGCATCGACGCGGGCAGTACGTTCCTGGTGACCCTGTCGACGGGGGGGGAAGGCCGCGAACCCGACACAAGCTCACCACTCGACCCGTCCGTGAGAACTGTCGTGATCGAGGACCTGACCGTCCGCGAGTGGACGTGCGACTGCGGCACGGCGCATGACCGCGATGTGAACGCGGCGCGCGACATCCTGGCGGTCGGGCCGGCCGTGTCTGCCCGTGGAGACGGCGTAGGACCTCAACGGGAGTCCTCCCGGACGGGGCGGTCGTCGGTGAAGCAGGAAGCCCAGCGGGCGACCGCTGGAATCCCCGCCTCCGGGCGGGGGAGGAAGCCAAGTGGTCCAGGCCCCACTTGAACACCCGCTCACCAAAGGGTCACCGCGCGGGCGCGTCGAAAGTGACCGGCGTCTCGAAGGCGGCCCGGCGGGTGGCACGGCGCAGCGCCCTGAGGACGGCGGGGCCGAGGACCAGGGTCAGTACGACGGTGACGGCGGCCCGGCCCAGGTCCCAGCCCAGCGAGGTGGCCAGGCAGTACGCCACGAAGCGGGCCAGGTTGGCGGGGACGCCCGCGTGCGGGTCGAAGGCGATGGCGGAGGCGAGGGTGCCCATGAAGGGCCAGCCCGCGAGGTTCATGACCGTGCCGTAGGCGAAGGCGGCCAGGAAGCCGTAGAGGCCCAGCAGAATCAGCTCCGTACGGCCGCGCAGGCGGTCCGGGCCCGGCAGCAGGCCCGCGCCCATGGTGAACCACCCCATGGCCAGCATCTGGAACGGCATCCACGGCCCCACCCCGCCCGTGAGCAGCGCGGAGGCGAACATCGTCACCGAGCCCAGCACGAACCCGAAGCCCGGCCCGAGCACGCGCCCGCTCAGCACCATCAGGAAGAACATGGGCTCGATACCGGCCGTCCCGGCCCCGATCGGGCGCAGCGCGGCCCCCGTCGCGGCCAGCACACCGAGCATGGCGACGGCCTTGGGGCCGAGCCCGGACTCGGAGATCGTCGCGGCGACCACGGCGACCAGGAGGACGAGCAGACCCGCGAAGAGCCAGGGCGCGTCCTGCGCGTGCGCGCTGAGCTGCGAGGCGGGCGGGGCGAGGAACGGCCAGGTGAAGGCGACCGCACCGACCGCGCTGACCAGGGCGAGCGCGGCGAGGGAGCGGGGGCCGAGCCGGACGGCCCGCGCCTGAGGATCAGCCTTCGTACGAACCCTCATGCCAGCGCCTCGCGGACCTGGGCCGCCGTGAGCCACCGCTGCGGGGCCAGGATCTTGGTGACCTGCGGCGCGAAGGACGGGGAGGACACCACCACCTCGGCCGTCGGACCGTCGGCGATCACCTCGCCCTCGGCGAGCAGGACCACCCGGTGGGCCAGCTCGGCGGCCAGCTCCACGTCGTGCGTGGCGAGCACGATGGCGTGTCCCTCGGCGGCGAGAGCGCGCAGCAGGGCGACCAGGCGGGCCTTCGCACCGTAGTCCAGTCCGCGGGTCGGTTCGTCGAGCAGCAGCAGGGGCGGCCGGGCGGTGAGCACGACGGCGAGCGCGAGCGCCAGCCGCTGGCCCTCGGACAGGTCACGGGGGTGGGTGCCGTCGGTGACGCCGGGCAGCAGCTCGGAGACCAGCGCACGGCAGGTCCCGGGGGCGGCCTGCGCGTCCTGGTCGGCCGCCGCGCACTCGGCGGCGACCGTGTCGGCGTACAGCAGGTCGCGCGGCTCCTGCGGGACGAGGCCGACCCGCCGTACGAGCTCGCGGGGCGACGTGCGGTGCGGGACCGCGCCGCCCACCCGGACCGACCCGCCGGACGGTTCGACCAGCCCGACGAGCGAGCCGAGCAGCGTGGACTTCCCGGCGCCGTTGCGGCCCATGAGCGCGATGGTCTCGCCCGGAGCGACGGACAGCCCGACGTGTCGCAGCGCCTGGATGCCGTCGCGGCGTACGGCGAGGGAGCGGGCCTCGGCCACGTGCATCGGCTCGGCCCCGGGCCCGGGAACAGCCTGCCGCCGCAGCCGCCACCGCGACGCCTGCCGAGGCACGGGAACCGGGGGCGCCGCGGCCGGAGCCGCACCCGTGGGCACGGGCTCCCGCCCGTCCAGCCGCCCTCTCAGATCCGCGGCCCGGCGGCGGGCGTCCCGCACGGTCAGGGGCAGCGGGGACCAGCCCGCCAGCCGGCCCAGGTCCACCACCGGCGGATACACGGGGGACACGGCCATGATGTCGGCCGGGGTGCCCAGCAGCGGGGCGGCGCCCGGAGCGGGGAGGAGGACGACCTGGTCGGCGTACTGGACGACACGTTCCAGGCGGTGTTCGGCCATGAGCACCGTCGTCCCGAGGTCGTGCACCAGCCGCTGCAGGACGGCGAGGACCTCCTCGGCGGCGGCCGGGTCGAGCGCCGAGGTCGGCTCGTCCAGGACCAGGACCTTCGGGTGCGGGGTGAGGACCGAGCCGATCGCTACCCGCTGCTGCTGGCCGCCGGAGAGCGTGGCGATGGGGCGGTCGCGCAGACCGGCCAGGCCCAGCAGGTCCAGGGTCTCCTCCACACGCCGCCGCATGACGTCCGGGGCGAGCCCCAACGACTCCATGCCGTAGGCGAGTTCGTCCTCCACGGTGTCCGTGACGAAGTGCGACAGCGGATCCTGGCCGACGGTGCCGACCACGTCGGCGAGCTCGCGCGGCTTGTGGGTGCGGGTGTCCCGGCCGGCCACGGTGACCCGTCCGCGCAGGGTGCCGCCGGTGAAGTGCGGCACCAGCCCGCTGACCGCGCCGAGCACGGTGGACTTGCCGACGCCGGACGGCCCGACGAGCAGCACGAGTTCACCCTCGGGCACCTCGAAGTCGACGCCCTGGACGGTGGGTCGGTCCGCCCCGTCGTACGTCACGGAGACATCCTCGAAGCGGATCACGACGGCTCCTTGAAGGCGGGACGTGCGGGGGCGGGTCGTGCGGGCGCGGCGAAGGCGGGGAGCAGGCCGAGGAGCACGGCGGCGGCGGGCCACAGCGGAAGAGCGGGCGCGACGAGCGGCACCACCCCCGGGTGCAGGGCCTCGGGATCCCGGGCGGCGGCGAGCACCAGCAGCGCCGCGACCACCGCGCCCGACCCCGCCACGGCACAGGACCGCGGGTTCCAGGCGTCGGGGCGGTAGCGGGTACGAGGAGACCGGCGCCCGCCCAGCCACAGACCGGCCAGGGCGGCGGCGAGCCCGGCGAGCAGCACCGGAAGACCGTAGGTGCCGCCTTCGGCGGTGAGCAGCCCGTACGTCCCCGCGCAGACGCCCAGCAGACCACCGAGGGTGAGCGCGGCGGTCGTACGGCGCACGGCGGGCGCGACCTCGGCGGTACGGCCGTAGCCGCGGGCGTCCATCGCGGCGGCGAGGGCCACCGAGCGTTCCAACGCGCCCTCCAGGACCGGCAGTCCGACCTGCAGCAGCCCGCGCACACCCCGGTCGGGCCGGCCCCGCAGCCGGCGGGCGGCCCGCAGGCGCCGGGCGTCGGCGATCAGGTGCGGGGCGAAGGTGAGCGCGACGACGACGGCGACCCCGGTCTCGTACAGGGCGCCGGGAAGGGACTTGAGCAGCCGGGTGGGCGCGGCGAGGGCGTTCGCGGCGCCCACGCAGACCAGCAGGGTGGCCAGCTTCAGTCCGTCGTACAGAGCGAAGACGACCGCCTCGGCCGTCACCCTGCCCCCGAGCCGGATGCCCTGCGCCCAGTGCGGCAGCGGGACTTCGGGAAGGGAGACGAGCACGTGCGTGCCGGGGACGGGCGAGCCGAGCACGACGGCGAAGACGAGACGGATGGCGAGAACGGCGAGGGCGAGCTTGAGAAAGGCGGTGTAGGAACGGGCGGAGGGCGTGGGGGGACGGCAGGTCACCACGACGTAGCCGGAGACCGCGAGGAGGAGGCCGAGCAGCAGCGGGTTGGTGGTACGGGTGGCCGCGGTCCCCAGAGCCAGGGCCCACAGCCACCACGCACCCGCGTGCACGGTGGTCTCACGCATCCCTGGTCTCACGCATCCCTGCGCCGCCGTGCCTGCCACACCGCCGCCGCGCCCAGCGCGAGCACCGCGGCAGCACCGGCCAGGAGACCCACCGACGGGCCGGTGCCGGGCTCGCTCTTCTCCTCGGCGGGGCTCTTCCCCTTCTCGCCCTCCTCGGCGGGGCTCTTCCCCGCGGCCACCTGCTCGCCGCACCCCTTTCGCGGATACCCGGAGATGGCGCACAGCAGGGCGTTGGCGTCGTACCGCAGCGGCCCCGCGACGGACGCCAGGGCCTCCGCGGTGGTCGCGTCGGCGGGCACCCGGGCACAGGCGGTCCGCGGCGCCGGCGGGGTCTCCCCGGCCGGGGCGTCCGCGCGGGTACCGAAGTCGAGCACGAGCGCGACCCGCTTGCTGCCCTCCCGGGCCGGCGTCCCGCCGCAGACGGCCCCGAAGCCGGCCGTCCCGCGCGGCTTGCTCGCGTCCTGGGAGTCCTCGCTCACCGAGAACCGGAACCCCTGCACGTCACCGTCGGAGGGACGCGCCGTCGACGGCCCCTCGGTGGCGTACGTCCAGCTCTCGCCGTCACGGTCCCAGAAGGACCAGTACCGGTACCCGACAGCCTGCGCCTGCCCGGCCCCGGCCGCCGGCAGGAAGGCGGCCAGGACGAGGGCGGACAGCATCCGCACCCGGCGTATCACGGCTGCTGCCCCGGCTTGTTCCTGCGTCCGCTCAGCAGGAACCCGATGCCGATGCCCGCGACGAGGAAGACACCGACGATCCACCAGACGCCGAAGGGGGAGTCGTCCTTCGCGGACTTCTCGGCGGCCCTGGTGTCCTCGGCGACCTTGCCCACGGCGGTGGCCTGGGGGGCGGGGCCGGTCGCGTTGAGCCGCTCGACCAGGTCGATGCCGCCGAAGTCACGCGGATCGGCCCCGGCGGCGTGGGCGGCGAAGACGAGCTGGGCGTAGGCCGCGGGCCCGCCCTGATCGGCCCACGCCTCGGCGTGCCGCTCCAGCCACTTCAGCGGCTTCTGCGCCTGTGCGGCACCGCCCTGCGCGGCGAGGGCGACGACGGCGTCGGCGGTGTTGCCGTAGTCGGGCTGGTCGGTGGCACCGGGAAGCACGGAGGTGAGGTGACCGTCCTTGGCGACGGCCTGCGCCAGGTAGGCCGCACCGTTGGCCGCCGCCCGGGCCGGGTCGGGCTTGTCGGCGTCGACGCAACGAGTAGTGCCGCCGGAGTCCTTGCCGCTGTTGCCCTGGGCGGCCAGGCCCTGCCCGAGCGCGCCGACGACGGCCGCCGCCGTGGCGTCCGCGTTGGCCTCGAGCTTGTCCTTCTTGTCCGGCTGGTAGGCGAAGGCACCGCCCCCGTCACCGGAGCACGGCAGGGCGAACCCGACCAGGGCGTCGAAGGGCGACTTGCCGTCCTTCACCACACTCTCGGGCTTCTCGCCCACGGCGGCGAGCGCGCCGATGACGACCGAGGTCGAGTTGGTGTCGCTGGGGCCGCCCGGCGTGTACCCCCACCCGCCGTCCTTGTTCTGCACGGACTTCAGCCAGGAGACCGCCTTGCCGGTCACGGCGTCGTGACCGCCGAGCGCGGCGAGGGCCTGTACGGCGGCGGCGGTGCTGTTGGTGTCGACCATCACCTTGGCGTCGCAGGCGCCGCCCGGCTCGGCACGGAAGGGGGCGAACGAACCGTCCGCGCACTGCTGCCCGGTCAGCCAGTCCACGGCCTTCGCGGCGGGCCGCACGCCCACGGTGTGCTGCGCGAGCAGGGCGAGGGACTGCCTCCAGACACCGTCGTACTTGGGGTCGGTGCTGCCGTAGAGCCCCGAAGGCGGCGACGGCGACGCGGACGGGACGGGGGACGAATCTGCGACGGCCGTGGGCGCCGTGAGACCGAGCACGGCGACGGCGGCTATGGCTGCGGCGCTGCGGCGGACGTTCATGATCGGCGGGTGCCTCTCCCTGCGGGGAGCCGGGCGGCACGGGACACCCCGGCGGCTCGGCTCCGTAGACCTCGACGGTGCCGTACGCCGGCGGACCCGCCGACGCACATGAGCCGGTCACGTCCCGCCCGGGGCAGTCCGGCTCGCCGCCCTCGCGGGACGGCTCACGGTTGCGGGTCAGCGCCGGATTCGCACCGGCTTCCCCCCGTACGGGTGTGATGACGACCCCGCCACTGTACCGGCCCGCCGGAAGGGCCCCGAGCCGGTGTTCCCGCCGGGGAAATAGGAGAAAAAAATCCCGGTTCGGGGGGTTCCATCCGGCCGTGGAGGATTATTCTAGAAGTGGCCTACGAGGCGAGTGAGGGAGTTCAACCGGAGTAGCCGACTTGGGCGAGACGCCGCAGGGCATCCGCCGAGGCCGACGTCGACGGTCGGGCTGAGAGGCTGAAGGTAGTAGTTGGACCGGAAGCGACCCCCATCACCTGATCCGGGCAATACCGGCGAAGGGAACCCGTCTCGTAGGTTCTTTCTCTGCCCTTCCCGGCCGGCCTGTTATTTCTGCCCTGCCGGGGGCGCCGCCAGGTCGATCAGGCGGCAGGCCGTCTCCACGTCGATCCTCACCTGGGCGATCGACGCGCGGCCCGAGAGCCAGGTGATCAGGGCCGAGTGCCAGGTGTGCTCGATCACGCGGACCGCGGACAGCTGCTCGGGGGTGGGGTCCTCCCGGCCCATCGCGTCCAGGATGATCGCGGTGGTCTGCCGGGAGACCTGGTCGACCTCGGGGCTCACACCGCGGTCCGCGAAGGTCAGGGCGCGGACCATCGCGTCGGCGAGCTGCGGCTCGCGCTGCAGGGCGCGGAAGGCGCGCATCAGCGCCTCGGCCACCCGCTCGGCCGCGCTCCCGCCGGCCGGCGGCTTCTTGCGCAGCGCGCCGTGCATCTGCTCCAGCTGGTCCTGCATCGTCGCGACCAGCAGGTGCACCTTGGACGGGAAGTACCGGTACAGCGTGCCGAGCGCCACCTGCGAGGACTCCGCGACCTCCCGCATCTGCACGGCGTCGAAGCCGCCCCGGCAGGCCAGCTGCGCGCTCGCGCGCAGGATGCGGCGGCGACGGGCCTCCTGCCGCTCGGTGAGGGGCGGTGTGGCGAGCCGGGAGGTGCTGGCTTGCGCAGGCATGGGTCCCGTTCCGTGACAGTCGGTGAGGCCCGGTGATCGGACCGCAGGCAGTGGCGCCGGGCCGTGGCGCGAATCACCTGATTCACTGCTCACAGCGTGGCTACCTGCCGGTAGATTCGGAGCCTCCTGAACGATCAAGTCTGAAACTTGTTCTAGATTAGCGTCCCGGCGTAACCTCGCGGGGCAGTGCAGTCAGAAGGGGGCCCGGAGTGACCGCTGAGGCCAGTCGAGCGGGGTCCCCGGCGGACCTCGCCGCAGACGGCGAGCGACCGCTCAGGATCGCACTCCTCACCTACAAGGGAAACCCGTTCTGCGGCGGCCAGGGCGTCTACGTACGCCACCTCTCGCGCGAGCTGGCCCGCCTCGGCCACCGGGTCGAGGTGATCGGCGCGCAGCCGTACCCGGTCCTCGACACCTTGGACGAAGACGGCCGGCTGGGCCTCACCGAGCTGCCCAGCCTCGACCTCTACCGGCAGCCCGATCCCTTCCGCACCCCCAAGCGCGACGAGTACCGCGACTGGATCGACGCGCTGGAGGTCGCCACCATGTGGACCGGCGGCTTCCCCGAGCCGCTGACGTTCTCGCTGCGCGCTCGCCGCCATCTGCGCGCCCGGCGCGGCGAGTTCGACGTCGTCCACGACAACCAGACGCTCGGATACGGGCTGTTGGGGGACATCGGCGCGCCCCTGGTCACCACCATCCACCACCCCATCACCGTGGACCGGCAGTTGGAGCTGGACGCCGCCGAGGGCCGGCAGCGGCGGATGTCCGTACGGCGCTGGTACGCCTTCACCCGCATGCAGAAGCGCGTCGCGCGCCGGCTGCCGTCCGTGCTCACCGTCTCCGGTACGTCGCGCCAGGAGATCGTCGACCACCTCGGCGTACGTCGGGACCGGGTCCACGTCGTGCACATCGGCGCCGACACCGACCTGTTCTCGCCCGACCAGGCCGTGCCGCAGGTCCCCGGACGGATCGTGACCACCTCCAGCGCGGACGTGCCGCTCAAGGGCCTGGTCTTCCTCGTCGAGGCACTGGCGAAGGTACGGACGGAGCACCCCGGGGCGCACCTCGTCGTCGTCGGCAAGCGGGCCGAGGACGGGCCCGTCGCGCAGGCGATCGAGCGGTACGGCCTCGAGGGTGCCGTCGAGTTCGTCAAGGGCATCTCGGACGCCGAACTGGTCGACCTGGTCCGCTCGGCCGAGGTCGCGTGCGTGCCGTCGCTGTACGAGGGCTTCTCGCTGCCGGCGGCCGAGGCGATGGCCACCGGTACGCCGCTGGTCGCCACGACCGGGGGCGCGATCCCGGAGGTCGCCGGGCGCGACGGCGAGACGTGCCTCGCGGTGCCGCCCGGTGACGCGGGGGCGCTGGCCGCCGGGCTGAACCGGCTGCTGGGCGACCCGGAGCTGCGGGCGCGGCTGGGCGCGGCCGGGCGTGAGCGGGTGCTGCGGCACTTCACGTGGGCCCGTGCGGCGGAGGGCACGGTGCTGCACTACCGCGAGGCTCTCGCCGGCTCCGCCGGCCCGACCCCGCGCCGCTCCGCGCCCCGGAATCCCGGCCGCTCCGCGGCCTCAGAGGCTGTCTACTCCGAAAGCAGGGCCACGTGCTGACCGTCGACTTCTCCCGGTTCCCGCTCGCCCCGGGCGACCGCGTCCTGGACCTCGGCTGCGGTGCCGGCCGGCACGCGTTCGAGTGCTACCGGCGTGGTGCGCGGGTCGTGGCGCTGGACCGCAACGGTGAGGAGATCCGCGAGGTCGCCAAGTGGTTCGCGGCGATGAAGGAGGCCGGTGAGGCGCCCGCCGGGGCCACCGCCACCGCCATGGAGGGCGACGCCCTCGCCCTGCCCTTCCCCGACGAGTCGTTCGACGTCGTCATCATCTCCGAGGTGATGGAGCACATCCCGGACGACAAGGGTGTACTCGCCGAAATGGTCCGGGTGCTGAAGCCGGGCGGCCGGATCGCGGTCACCGTGCCGCGCTACGGCCCCGAGAAGGTCTGCTGGGCCCTGTCCGACGCCTACCACGAGGTCGAGGGCGGCCACATCCGCATCTACAAGGCCGACGAGTTGCTGACGAAGATGCGCGAGGCGGGCCTGAAGCCGTACGGCACCCACCACGCGCACGCGCTGCACTCGCCGTACTGGTGGCTGAAGTGCGCGTTCGGCGTCGACAACGACAAGGTGCTGCCGGTGCGCGCGTACCACAAGCTGCTGGTCTGGGACATCATGAAGAAGCCGCTGGCCACGCGGGTGGCCGAGCAGGCGCTGAACCCGCTGATCGGCAAGAGCTTCGTGGCGTACGCGACCAAGCCGCACCTGCCGCGGCCGGCCGCGACCGGCGAGGCGGCCGCCCCGTGACCACTCCCCGGACAGAACACCTCGTCCTGCCCGGGGTCCTCACCGCCGGGCAGGCCGCCGCGACCGTGCGCGGCATCCTCGCCGCGCAGCGGGAGGACGGGGCGATCCCGTGGTTCCGCGGGCACCACCTCGACCCGTGGGACCACGTCGAGGCGGCGATGGCGCTGGACGCGGCCGGCGAGCACGAGGCGGCCGAGCGGGCGTACGCGTGGCTGGCCCGGCACCAGTTGAGCGACGGCTCCTGGTACGCGGCCTACGCCGACGGGGCGTACGACGAGGTCACCGACTACAGGCGGGAGACGAACTTCGTCGCCTACATCGCCGTAGGGGTGTGGCACCACTACCTGTCCACGGGCGACGACACGTTCCTGGACCGCATGTGGCCGGTCGTCCACGCGGCCGTCGAGTTCGTGCTGCGGCTGCAGCAGCCGGGCGGGCAGATCGGCTGGAAGCGCGAGGACGACGGCACGGACACGACGGACGCGCTGCTGACCGGGTGCTCGTCGGTCCACCAGGCGCTGTGCTGTGCGCTGGCGATCGCGGAGCAGCGGGAAGAGCCGCAGCCGGACTGGGAGTTGGCGGTGGGCGCGCTGAGACACGCGATCCGCGAGCACCCGGAGCGGTTCCTGGACAAGGACCGCTACTCGATGGACTGGTACTACCCGGTGCTGGGCGGTGCGCTGACCGGCGCGGAGGCGAAGGCGCGGATCGAGGCGGACTGGGACCGCTTCGTGGTGCCCGGCCTCGGCGTGCGCTGCGTCGTCCCCAACCCGTGGGTGACGGGCGGCGAGTCGGCCGAACTCGCCCTGGCCCTGTGGGCCGTGGGCGAGTCCGACCGCGCGCTGGACGTCCTGCAGTCCATCCAGCACCTGCGCGATCCGGAGACCGGCCTGTACTGGACGGGCTACGTCTTCGAGGACGAGGCCATATGGCCGCGGGAACTGACCACGTGGACCGCCGGCGCGCTCCTGCTCGCCGTCGCCGCGCTCGGCGGCCACGAGGCCACCTGCACGGTCTTCTCGGGCGACCGCCTGCCCAGGGGCCTGGACCCGGACTGCTGCGCCGCACCCGCCTGACGACGGCCGGCGGACCGGCCGCCGTCAGTGGCGGTGCATGCGGTTGGCGACGGCGTGGCCGACGAAGAGGTAGACCACGGCGGCCAGGCCGTAGCCGGCGACCACACGCGCCCAGGCCTCGTCGAAGGTGAACAGATCCCGGGACCAGCCGGCGAGCCAGTCGGCCGCGCTGTGGACGAACTGGACCAGTTCGTTGGCCCGGTTGGCGTCCAGCAGGTACATCAGTATCCACAGTCCGAGGATGACGGCCATGATGTCCGCGACCACCGCGATGACCGTCCCAGCGGAATTGGAACCCGTGCGATATCGAAGGGACATGCTGTCCGTCTGCCCCGGAATCCTGCTTGAAACCTGTAATGCGTACGAGGCGTGACGGGCGGACACCCTCGGTGCTCTGTTTTGACAAGCGCACCCAGGATCACACGGACCTCCGGAGTACCCGTAGCAACATATTCCGGGAGGAAACGTGCCCGTTCCGATACGGCGCCTCGCCGTGGCGCTCACTCTCTGCTGCGCCCTGCTCGCCGGCTCCACCCCCGCGTGGGCCGCGGGCCGGAGCACCGCGCACCATGAGCCGACCGTCGCCGTGGCGGCCGCCACGCCCAGCCCCACCACGTCGGCGCAGAAGCAGAAGTTCGCCAAGACCCGCTTCGTGGCGAACGCCGGTCTCGCCGCCGGGGCCACCTACGAGTGGATCGTGAAACCGTTCAGGGAGGGCAAGTTCAAGAAGGGCGCGCCGCATCGCAAGGCGACCCTCGCCAAGGCGGCCCTCGCGGGCGCGTTCGCGTACAACCGCCTCAGGGCGGCCGAACGCAACGCCAAGGGCGACCCCAAGCTCGCCAAGGCCCTCGCCGGGGTCAGCGGAGCCATCGCGGGCCTGAGGCACCTGCCCTCCAGGCTCCGTCATGGCGACGGCTCGGCGGTCAACGACTACAACAACACCATCAACAAGGTGAAGGGCGCCGGGGCCGGCGCGGGCGCCCCGGTCAAGAACAAGGTGCCGACCAACGCCCAGCTGCGCAGCGGCGCCACCTCCTAGGAGCCGTTCGGCTCCGCCGGCAGACGGCGACGGCCCCCCGCCCGGAAGAGCGAGGGGCCGCAGGGCTGCCCGGCGCGGGCCGGGTCAGCCGCGCTGGATGTTGGAGGCGTCCTGCAGGACACCGCGGCGGCCGTCCTGCATCTCGGCCAGCAGGCCCTGGCCGCGCTGCTCCACGGCCAGATACCACACGCCCGGCGCCAGTTCGGCGATCGGCGCGGGGGAGCCGTCCTCCGCGAACAGCGGACGCGGCGCCGGCACGGCGAACCAGAACGGCGAGAAGGCCCCCGCCGGCGGCTGACCCTGCGGGGCCTGCGGGGCCTGCTGGCCCTGCTGCGGCTGGGCGCCGCCGCCGAACGGCTGGGTCTGCTGCGGCTGTCCGCCGTACGGCTGCTGCCCGGCGCCCGGGTAGCCGTAACCGCCCTGCGGCTGCGCGCCGTAGGGCTGCGGCGTGCTCGGCCTGGGGGCGGGGACCAGAGCCGCCTGGAGGGCGGGGACCAGGGGGGTGGCGACGGCGGCGCCGGCCAGGACCAGGGCCGCGATGAAGCCGAGGATCAGACCGGCGGCGGCGGACGCGCCGTCAGGGACGCCCACGAGCGTCCAGAACAGGCTCCATGCGACGAGAACCGTGAACGCCGTGCCGACCGTCCCGAGGTCCAGGCCGGCGACCTTGCGGGGCTGCGGCAGGCAGCGGTTGAAGACGATCAGGGCGGCACCGATGACTCCGCCCATGTAGATGCCGAGACCGGTGCCGAGGCTGTCCCACGCGTTCTGGTCCAGTCTGATGAACCCGGAGATGGAGTAGAACTTGAGGAACGACGCGATGAAGAGCAACACCGCTGCTCCGATCACCACGCCGTCGCCCCGAGTGAGGGAGCGGATATTCACTTCAGGTCCTTCTGGGTCGTCTCGTCGTCGGTAGAGGCGTCGCCGTCACCATCTCGCCGTCAGGCCGCGGTGCGAAGCGCGGGGGGTGCCCTCGTCGTACGGATGACACTATCGTCCGTACGCCCGGGCTGTCCGTAGGGATGAGCGTCCCGGTCAGGACCCGCGCAGGAAACTCACGATTCCCTCGGAGATCCCCTCTGCCGCTTTCTGCCGCCAGTCGCCGCTGGTCAGCGATGCCGCGTCCTTGCTGTCGCGCATGTTGCCGCACTCGATGAACACCTTAGGAACCGTTGACAGATTGAGACCGCCCAGGTCCTTGCGCGTGACCAGACCGGTGCCGCCGCCGATGTAGTTCGACGGCCTCTCGCCCGTGACGCGTACGAAGTTGCCCGCGATGCGCTCGCCGAGATCGCGGGAGGCGGCGACGATCGGGCGGGTGTCGGCGGCGCCGGCGTGCACGGCCGCCGGAAGGATCACGTGGAAGCCGCGGTTGCCCGGTGCCGACCCGTCGGCGTGGATGGAGACGGCGGCGTCCGCGTGCGCGGCGTTGCCGATCCGGGCGCGCTCGTCCACGCACGGGCCCCAGGACGGTGAACCGTCGTCGTGGGTCAGTTTCACCGTGGCGCCCTGCGCTTCGAGGAGCGCGCGCAGCCGGTGGGTCACGTCCAGCGTGAACCGGGCCTCGGTGTAACCGGCGTTGGTGGACGTGCCCGTGGTGTCGCACTCCTTGCGGTTGGTGCCGATGTCCACCTTGCGGTTGATCTCGGAGGTGTGCTGGAAGTTGCCGGGATTGTGCCCCGGGTCGATGACGACGACCTTCCCCTTGAGCGGCCCGGAGGCGGCGGGCGAGGAGGTCGTGGGTGCCGAGGTCGCCGACGCGCTCGGCCGCTTGTCGTCCTGGCCGGGGTAGGAGGGCAGCAGCGGTTCCTCCGAACCGGAGGGGCTGCCGGTCGCCGACCGTACGGCAGCCGGGCCCGAACCGCCGCCCGAGGACCCCACCGTCTCGTACACCACCCAGCCCAGCAGCGCCCCGGGCACCAGCGCGGCGAGCGCGACGGTCAGCGGCCCACGCCGGAGACGGCGCGGGCGCTCGGGCTGCGGGGGACCGAATTCGGGGCCTAGGTACGACACGTCTGCGACTCTAACGGCGGGCGGAGGCGGCCGCTTCCGTTCGCCGCAGGACGCGCAGCGAGTCGGTCACCGAGACCTCGGTGAACTCCCCTGACTCCAGGGCCCGGAGGTAGACGCGGTACGGGGCCTGTCCGGTGAACTCGTCCACCGGGTCCGGGAACACGTCGTGGATGACCAGCAGGCCGCCCACCGCGACATGCGGGGCCCAGCCCTCGTAGTCGGCGCCGGCGTGCTCGTCGGTGTGGCCGCCGTCGATGAAGACCAGGCCGAGCGGGGTGTTCCACAGGGCGGCGATCCGCGGCGAGCGGCCGACGAGCGCCACCACGTGCTCCTCCAGACCTGCCCTGTGCAGCGTGCGCCGGAAGGTGGGCAGCGTGTCCATCAGGCCGATCTCGGGGTCGACCGTCTCCGGGTCGTGGTACTCCCAGCCGGGCTGCTGCTCCTCGCTGCCGCGGTGGTGGTCCACGGTGAGCGCGGTGACCCCGGCCTGCCGGGCGGCGTCGGCGAGCAGGATGGTGGAGCGCCCGCAGTACGTGCCGACCTCGAGCAACGGCAGCCCGAGCCGCCCGGCCTCCACGGCCGCCGCGTACAGCGCGAGCCCTTCGCCGGCGGGCATGAACCCCTTGGCGGCCTCGAAGGCGGCCAGGATCTCCGACGGGGGTCCCCCCTGCTCGAACGCAGCCGAGGGCTCGGGGGAGGGTGCCGCGGGCATGGGGTGGGGGTCCTTCCGGTCGTACGTCCGTTCCGGCCGCCATGCTGCCGCACCCCCTGCCGCCCGGGCGACCGGGGTGCGGTGGCGTACGTCTCAGTCGGGCGTGCGTGCGGCTCAGGCGGTGACCGATCGGGTCTGGTGCACGAGGTGGCCGACGCCGGTGACCGCACCGCCCAGGCCGACGACCGCAGCGCCCTGCTGAAGGCCCTCGCCCAACTGCCGCCGCGGCAGCGGGGGCGGTGGTCCTGCGCTACTGGGAGGACCTGACGGAGACGCGGGCGGCGGAGGTGACGGGATAGCGGCGCGGCGGTGGCGCCACTGCCGGAAAGCGCCCTCGGCCCGGCCCTGCGATCGCCGTCACTCGGACGGGGAAGGGAGTCATGGGGGGCGGGGCATCCGCACGGTGGGCGACCGTCGAGACAGCCGGATCGTCATCGCCGACGGCCTGCAGCCCGCCCTCTTCGCAGCCGGCGCATACGCCTGAGGTGTGGCGTCGTCCAACGTGGCCGCGGGATCGCCGAGTTGTTTCCCATGAGGCGGCGCGAGGTGAGCGGACCCCCGACTGCCGCCCGAGGACCGGCTCGCAACAGCGGGTGTCGCAGAAATATTCCGACGCGGCGACTTTTCGCCACGTGGTGCACCTCACCGCCAGAGATAGTTCATCGTTCAACAAGTCAGGGTTAGTGTCTTCAATGCCGGCGAGGCAAATACGCACCGACTCCCCCATTCCCATCGTGGGGTGAGGTAAGAGAGGGAATCATGGCAAGCAGGACTTTTCGTCGGATCGCCGTCGCGATCGCCTCGACCGCCGCCGCGGCAGCCGGGCTTCTCGCCACCGGTGGCTCCGCCTCGGCGGCGACGTACCCGAGCGGCAGCCAGTCGGGCGCCGCATCCGTCGTCCGAATCGCTGACCACCACAACGGGGACCGGCACAAGCACAACGGGGACCGGCGCAGCGCATTCGGCGGTCGGGGCGGCGGCGATCGTGGCTACTGGAAGCGGGATCACGGTGGAGGTCGCCACTGGGTCCGGTACGACGACCGCGACGGTTACCGGGCGCAGATCGACGAAGGCCGTCGTCAGTGGGTCCTCGACCAGCTCCGCTGGGCCGACGACCACGGATACGCCTACTGGGGCAGCCTGGAGCACCACGACCGTTCACACCGCTGAGGACCGCGGGCACCGGGCCGCCACTGCCTGGACCGCCGTACGCCGGTGGGCAAGTGACACGGCCTCAGCCACCCCCGCACCACATGCGGGCGGGCGTCACAGGGCAGTGGGGGCGGCGTTCGGTGTCATGGCCGCTCGAGGGACAGCAGCGGCCATGACACCGAACGCCGCCCCCGCGCCCCGCGCGGAGGTTCCGCAGCCGCCGTTGCCACGGGCCGGGCGCCCGAAATCCATGGAGACCGCCTCCGGGACGGTCACCGTGACCGCCGGACGGACCGCGTCTTCCGCCGACCGCACGGGCCCGGCACCGCCCCGGCCCCCGAACGAACACAGAGCCATGATCACTTGCGTAGACCACATGCTCGGCATGGAGCTCGTGTCGCCCCTGGGCGCACGGCTTCCGGTACCGACCCACCTGCTCTACAGGTCGCAGGACCCGCTTGTGGTGGAGTTCCTCTTCCACGACCTCGTCCGAGGCCCAGTGTCCTGGGTCATCTCACGCGAGCTGCTCGCCCGAGGGATGCTGGCACCCGGCGGAGAGGGCGACGTGCGGATATGGCCGACCGGAACCGGTCCGGAAGCACTCCTGCACCTTCTCCTGACCTCTCCGGGCGGGTCCGCCCACCTCATCGCCGCACTCCCGGCAGTCGAGCACTGGCTGCTTCGCACGTACGAGCTGGTGCCCGCCCACCAGGAGACCGAGGCACTGGACCTGGAAAGCCACCTCGACCGGTTCCTGAACGGGACGTCCTGAAGGCACCCGCCGCGAGGACTCCCACGACTCTGGATCCGACCGCTCGTCCGGTTGTCCGGTCGGGCGCAGGACCTGGGCCTCCGGACCGGCCGGTCTCGTGCGGATGCCCGATGCGAGGGGCGCGAGCGGCTTGAGACCATGACCCCCATGTTCGAAGCCGTTGGCACCACCCCGACCGTCCGCCGCCGTACCGCGCCGCCGCCCACCTGGCTCGTGGTGGCCCTCGCCTGCGCCGGACAGTTCCTGGTCGTGCTGGACGTGTCCGTCGTCAACGTGGCCCTGCCGTCGATGCGGACCGACCTCGGACTGAGCGGCCCGGGGCTGCAGTGGGTGGTGAACGCCTACGCCATCGCGTTCGCCGGTTTCATGCTGCTCGGCGGCCGGGCCGGGGACCTGTACGGGCGCAAGCGCATGTTCCTGGTGGGACTCGGCCTGTTCACGCTGGCCTCGCTGGGCGGGGGCCTGGCCCAGGAGGGCTGGCAACTGCTGCTCGCGCGGGCCGTTCAGGGGCTGGGCGCGGCCGTGCTGGCGCCCTCCACGCTGACGCTGCTGACCGCCGCCGTGCCCGAGGGGACGGCGAGGGCCCGGGCCATAGCCACCTGGACGGCGGTCGGCGCGGGCGGCGGAGCGGCGGGCGGTCTGGTCGGCGGGGTCCTGGTGCAGGGGCTGTCGTGGCGGTGGGTGTTGCTGATCAACGTGCCCGTCGGCGCGGTGGTGCTCGCCGGGGCCGTGGGGTGGCTGGTGGAGAGCAGGGCCGGGGACGGGCGCCGGCTGGACCTGCCGGGCGCGCTGCTGGTGACGGCGGGGCTGGCGACGCTGGCGTACGGGATCTCGCAGACCGAGGCGGAGGGCTGGACGGCCGCGGCCACGCTGGTGCCGCTGCTCGCCGGGCTTGCGCTCATCGGGCTCTTCCTCGCCGTCGAGGCACGTACGGCCGCCCCGCTGATGCCGCTCGCGCTGCTGCGGGTGCGCTCGGTGGCGTCCGCGAACGCGGGGATGTTCGTCTCCGGTTCGGCGATGTTCTGCATGTGGTTCTTCATGACCCTGTACGCGCAGAACGTGCTCGGCTACACGCCGCTGGACGCCGGACTCGCCCTGGTCCCCAGCTCACTGGCGGTGGTCATCGGCTCCAAGCTGGCACCGCGCCTCATGCGGGCGGCGGGGGCGCGCAATGTCGCCGTGCTGGGAACGCTGGTGGCGGCCTCCGGGTTCGCCTGGCAGTCGACGATACGGGCGGACGGCACGTACTTCACGGCCATCATGTTCCCCGGGATCCTGATGATGCTGGGCGCGGGGCTGGCGGGCACCCCGCTCGCCGCGCTGGCGACCTCCGGGGCGGCGCCCGAGGACGCCGGACTGGTGTCCGGTCTCATCAACACCTCCCGCACGATGGGCGGTTCACTGGGTCTCGCGATCATGTCGACCATCGCGGCGGCCCGCACGGAGGGCCGGACCACGCCGGTGGGCCTGACGGAGGGATACGCGTTGGTCTTCCGCACCAGTACGGCCGTGCTGCTCGGCGGGGCGCTGCTGATGCTGGCGTGGCTGCCGCGTTCCGCGCGGAAAGTCGGCTAGGCGCAGCGCGGTTCGCCGCCAGGGAGGCCTTCGGCGCGGGGTCGGGGGGAGTTTCCGCCGGGCCCCGGCGTGATCCCCTTCCGGCGCCCGCACCGGCCCCGCACGCGCCCGGACAGCGCGCCTCGCAAGACCGTGCTCACCCCAATTGACCTGGGCTTTCGAGTTGTCCGACGCTACGGTCGCGGTACCGGGAACGGGCCTTGGAAGGGCCCGGGGAGAGGGGATCCACATGGACCGGGACATCCGCACGGTGGACGACGTACTGGTGCTGCTGGACGGGCTGTTCGCACCGGACGCCGATCGGTGGACCGATGGGGCGGCCGGATGGTGGGACGGGTTCTACGCCGACCGGTCACGGCCGGTGCCGTTCTTCGTGGACAAGCCGGACGAGAACCTCGTCGAGTGGCTGGAGCGGGGGCTGGTCGGCGGGCGCCGGGCGCTGGACCTGGGGTGCGGGCCGGGGCGCAATGCCCTGTACCTCGCCGCGCGGGGCTTCGAGGTGGATGCGGTCGATCTGTCGGCGGAGGCCGTTGGCTGGGCCGAGGGCCGGGCCCGGGAAGCGGGGGCCGACGTCCGGTTCGTGTGCGGGGACGCCTTCGGGGATGCCGGTACGCGGCTGACCGGGCCGTACGACCTCGTTTACGACTCCGGGTGCTTCCACCACCTGCCGCCGCACCGCCGGATCAGTTATCTGGCCCTCCTGGAGCGGGTGTCGGCCCCCGGCGGTCACCTGGCTCTGACCTGTTTCGCAGCAGGAAGCATGGGATGTGAGCTGTCCGACGCGGAGTTGTACCGCGGCGGCCGTCTGCACGGCGGGCTCGCCTACACGCCCGAGTCACTGCGGCGGATCTTCGCCGATCTGACGGAGGTGGAGCTGCGGCGGATGCGGGACGAGCCGGAGGACTCGCCGCACTTCGGGGAGGCGTTCCTGTGGGCGGGGCTGTTCCGGCGGGAGTCCGTGTAGGGCCCTTACAACCAGCCCTGGTGGCGGGCCTCCCGCATGGCCTCCACGCGGTTGCGGGCGCCGGTCTTGCCGATCGCGGCGGAGAGGTAGTTGCGGACGGTGGACTCCGACAGGTGCAGCTTCGCGGCGATGTCGGCGACCGTCGCCCCGTCGGCGGAGGCCCGCAGCACGTCGCACTCGCGGGCGGTGAGCGGGTTCGGGCCGGAGCTGAGGGCCGCCGCGGCCAGCGCCGGGTCGACCACCGTCTCCCCGGCGAGCACCCGGCGGATCGCGGCGGCCAGTTCCTCCACCGGCCCGTCCTTGACCAGGAAGCCCGCGGCCCCGGCCTCCATGGCCCGGCGCAGATAGCCGGGCCGGCCGAAGGTGGTCAGGATCAGCACCCGGCAGCCGGGAGCCTGCTCACGCAGTTCGGCGGCGGCGTCCAGGCCGCTCATCCCCGGCAGTTCGATGTCCAGCAGCGCCACGTCCGGGCGGTGGGTCAGCGCGGCGTCCACGATGGCGTCGCCCGCCGAGACCTGGGCGACGACCTCCATGTCGTCCTCCATGCCGAGCAGCAGGGCGAGCGCGCCGCGCATCATGCCCTGGTCCTCGGCGAGCAGGACGCGGACGGACTGGGCGGGCCGGTGGTCCCGGGGCGTCTCGTTCACGGCCCAAGGGTAGGCACTGCGACCGTATCGCGAGACGTGCCTGGCAGGTCACGTCGCCCTGGATGCCGTGGACACCGCCGTCGTCGGCACATCCTCCGACTCCGTGGGGAGTTCGGCAGTCACCGTGAAGCCGCCGCGCGGCGACGGGCCCGCCCGCAGGGAGCCGCCCGCCGTCGCGAGGCGTTCGGTCAGACCCTTCAGGCCGGTGCCGCCGCTGCCCTCCGCGGCCGGCTCCGGGGACGTGCCCTCACCGTTGTCGGTGACCGTCAGACGGGTCCTCTCGGCCGTGCCCGTGACGGTGATCTCGCAGCGGCTCGCGCCGCTGTGCCGTACGGCGTTGGTGACCGCCTCGCGCACCACCCAGCCCAGCAGTGCCTCGGCCTGCGGGGTCAGCGGCGGGCCCGAGCGGCGCACCACGGGCTCGATGCCGGCGGCGGTCAACGCCGAGCGGGCCTGGTCCAGTTCGGTGCTGAGGCTGCCCTCGCGGTAACCGGTGACCGCCTCGCGGATCTCGGTGAGCGCCTGCCGGCCGACCGACTCGATGTCGGTGATCTGCGTGAGCGCCGCCCCCGGGTCGCGGGGCGCCAGCCGCCGGGCCGCCTCCGACTTCACCACGATCACCGACAGCGTGTGACCCAGCAGGTCGTGCAGGTCCCGGGAGAAGCGCAGCCGCTCCTCCTCCACCGCGCGGCGGGCCAACTCCTCGCGGGCGGCGCGCAGTTCCCGTACGGCCTCGCTCAGGTTCAGGATCGCGGCGGTCACCATGCTGGACAGGAACGTGCCGTAGGCGACGTTGATCCCGTTCCAGCCCTCGCGGAAGGCGGAGACGGCCCCCGCGAACGCGGACAACAGCAGGCCCGTCCTCCCCAGCCAGGGGCTGCGCAGGATCGCCCCGGTGGCGAGTCCCAGCAGCGGGAAGAACAGCACCCAGTTGCCGCCGTAGCCGAGGGCGAGCCCGGTGGTCACCAGGCCCATGAGCAGCAGTGCGACGCGCGTGGAGGCCGCCTCGCGCCTGTCCTTGTCGAAGGCGCGGAAGACGACGTAGACGTACAGCGAGTTGAAGACGAGCAGACCGAGGCCGCCGATCCACGGGTCGGGAGTCTGGCCCTGCAGGACATTGGACAGGGAGCCCAGGCCCATCAGCAGCCACGGCAGCAGGGAGAAGCCGGTGGGCGGCGGGCCCAAGTGGTCCTGCGCCTTCCATGAACCGTTCTGCTCCGGGTGACAGGACCTGCGCGACCAGATCATGTTTCCTTCCCCCCGTCAGACCTCGCCGGCATGGCGGCGGTACGACAGCACGGCGTACGAACCGAACACCAGCAGCCAGCCCGCCAGTACGAGGATGGCACCGGCCGCCGGGGCGTGCCCCTCGGTGACCGAGACCCCGAGCTCGGCGACCCGGTGGGTGGGCGTGTACACGGAGACCGCGCGCAGCCAGTGCGGGAAGAGGGCGACCGGGAACCACAGGCCGCCGAGGACCGCGAGCCCCAGGTTGCACACCATGTTCACCACGCCCGTGGTCTGTGCGGTCAGCCCGTAGCCGTTGCCCAGGCCGAGCAGCGTGAACGGAATCGAGCCCAGCCACAGCAGCAGCGCCGTCAGCGCCCACTGCCACACCGCGAGCCGTACGCCGTTGATGAGGCCGCCCGCCAGCAGCACCGCGCAGATCGCGGGCAGCACGGTCACCGAACCGGTCAGCGCCCGTCCGGTGACGACCTGGCGCGGGGTCATCGGGGTCACCCTCAGTTGCCGCAGCCAGCCGACCGTACGGTCCTCGGCGACCCCGCCGCCGGTGTTGAGGGCGGAGCCGACCGCGCCGTAGGCGGCCATGCCGACCATGGAGGCGGTCCGCCAGCCTCCGTCGCTGCTGTCGCCGAGGTTGGTGAACAGCAGGTACATCATCACCGGCATCGCGATCCCGCCGATCACGAAACCCACGTCGCGCAGGGTGCGGCGCACCTCCAGGCGCAGGTAGGCGAGCACGTCGCGCATCACACCGTCTCCCGTGTCCCTTGGGCGCCGCTTGTGCCGGTCAGGGCCAGGAACGCGTCGTCGAGCGAGGCCGGGGCGACCTCCAGGCCGCATATCGCGCCCAGTTCGGCCAGGGCGATCACGGTCGCGTCCGAGTCGTCGGTGCGCAGCCGCGCCCGGTCCCCGCGCACCTCGACCGACCGCACGCCCGGCAGCAGCTCCAGACCCTCGGTGCCGCGCCCGGCCAGGTCGAAGGCGACCAGGCTGCCGCCCGCCGCGCGCCGCAGCTCCTCGCCGGTGCCGTCGGCGACGATCCGGCCGCGGTCCAGGACGAGGATCCGGTCGGCGTGGGTGTCGGCCTCCTCCAGGTAGTGCGTGGAGAACAGCACCGTGCGGCCGCCGCGCGCGTAGGCCCGCATCGTCTCCCAGAAGGCGCGGCGCGCCTCGACGTCCAGGGCCGCGGTCGGCTCGTCCAGCACCAGCAGCGAGGGATTGCCGGCCAGCGCGACCGCGAACCGCACGCGCTGCGTCTGGCCGCCGGAGAGCCGGTCCACGCGCCGCCCGGCCAGGTGGGCGATCCCGGCCAGTTCCAGGACGCGGACGACGGGCAACGGCGCCGGATAGCGGCCGGCCACGAAGGCGACCAGCTCGCGGACGGTGACCCGGGGCACCGCCCGCGCCTCCTGCGGCATGGCCCCGACCAGACCGGCGCGCACCGCCCGCCCGGGCGGCCCGCCGAACAGCTCCACCGCGCCCGCGTCGGGCTCGCACAGGCCGAGCAGCAGCGAGATCGTCGTCGATTTGCCGGCGCCGTTGCGGCCCAGCAGGGCGACGGTCTCACCCCGTGCGATCTTCAGATACACGCCGTCGACGGCGCGCACGTCGCCGAAGGCCTTGGCCACCCCCGTGAAGGACACGGCACGTTCTGTCTGTGTCATGTCTACGACGCTACGAAACCAGTCTCCCGCCCGGCAGAGGCGCTTGTACGGACTCGGGCAGGACAAATGTCACGGTCGGCGTGCCACGGTCGTCCGGCGGGAATCCGGCGGAATACAGAGGTCACTCGGACGACCGGACCCGTCAGGAGACACAGGAGCCCCATGCCCATCGACGCAGCCAAGGCCCTCGCCGCCGAACCCCGGACCGGCGAGATCTCCTGGACACCCAGGGACGTCCTGCTCTACCACCTCGGTATCGGCGCGGGCCGGCCCGCCACCGACCCCGACGAGCTGCGGTACACCCTGGAGAGCAGACTGCACGTCCTGCCGAGCTTCGCCACCGTCGCCGGCGCCGGCTCGCCCGGCGTGATCAGTGGCCTGTCCATGCCCGGTGTCGAGGTCGACCTCGCCCGCGTGCTGCACGGCGGCCAGACGCTGACCGTGCACCGCCCCATCCCCGCCCAGGGCACCGCCACCGCCACCAGCCGTATCACCGCCGTGTACGACAAGGGCACGGCGGCCGTCCTCGTGATGCGCACCGAGGCCGCCGACGCCGACGGCCCGCTGTGGGCCACCGACGCGCGGATCTTCGTACGCGGCGAGGGTGGCTGGGGCGGCGACCGCGGCCCCTCCACCCGCCTCGACCCGCCCACCGGAGAGCCGGAGCGCACCGTCGAACGGACGGTCCGCGAGGACCAGGCCCTGCTCTACCGGCTGAGCGGTGACCGCAACCCGCTGCACGCCGACCCCGAGTTCGCCGGGCGCGCCGGATTCGACCGGCCCGTCCTGCACGGGCTGTGCACCTACGGCATCACGCTGAAGGCGGTCGTCGACACCCTGCTCGGCGGTGACGTGACCCGCGTACGGTCCTACGCCACGCGCTTCGCCGGGGTGGTGTACCCGGGCGAGACCCTGCGCATCCGCATGTGGCGGCGGGACGGTCGGGTCCGGGTGTCGGTCACGGCCGTCGAGCGGTCGGACGCGCCCGTGCTGGCCGACACGATCGTCGAACACTCCTGAGCCCGGTCCCGCGGAGCGCACGGCGCGAGCGAGGACGCGAAGCGGCCCCGCCCTTCGTGGAAGGACGGGGCCGCTCACCGCTTCGGTACCGTCAGGCGGCCGCTTCGGTCTCCTCGGCCGGCTTGCGGTGACGGCCGCTGGGGGCGGCCTCACCGTCGTGGAAGGAGACCGGGCCGCGGTGCCTGCCGTGGCCAGGGGCCTGCCGGGCCTCCTGGTCCGTGGCCTCGAGCGGCTGGGTCGTGTTGGCGTCGCTCATCGGAAGAAATTCACCCCGTCAACAATGATCTTTCGTACAGCCGGGCGAGTGTAACCGGCACACCTCGGGTCGAATCCAGACGGCCGCGCCAACCGGCACTACTTCGTTACAAGCCGCCCCAGAGGCGCCTGTTGCAACGGGACGGGACGGGGTGCGCGAGGGGTCGGAGGCCCTGATTCCGACGCGGCTGCTTCGAGTTCGGGGCCGGGCTGTGGTCGCGGACGGCGTGCGGATCGCGGTTCGGCCCCCGGCTCGGGGCGTGATGCGGGGCCGGGCTCGGACCCCAGGCCCCGGTCCCGCACGCCGGGCGGGGCGAGGTGGGGGGCGCGCGCCGGCGCCGGAGCCGCCCACCACGCCACCCCGCACGGCACCGCCTCGGTGGCGTACGGCAGATGGAGTACGCCGTCGCCCGTCCACAGTCCCGCCCCGGCCAACCACCCCTCGGGCGCCGGGAGGTGACGTACCCACCCCTCCGCGGGCCGCCACACGCCGACCCAGCCGCCGTACGCGCCGTCACAGCGCAGCGCCACCGCGCAGTGCTCCGGTGTGAGCACCTGCCCCGGCTGGATCGCGAACGGCGTCACCACGCAGTCGGGCAGCACCAGGCACTCCGGGAAGCGCACCGGCAGCGTGCTGCCGAGGACACCCCAGCCCAGCCGTTCCCGGCCGGGCGAGGGCGCGTCCGAGCGGATCAGCAGCAGCCCGCTGTCCGGGTCGGCGAGCAGCAGCCGGTCGTCGCTGTCGGCCGCGATCTGCAGCAGCGGGGACGTCTCGCCGCCGCGCTCGAGGTCCACCACGACCGCCTTGGTGCGCCCGCCGGTCCGCCGGTCCAGGGCGAGCAGCCGTCCGGCGCGGTCCAGCCAGACCCCGCCCGAGCAGTGGCCCGGCACCTCGGCCAGCTGCTCGGGCCCACGGGCGCCGCCCGCCACCAGCCACACCGCCGTGGAGCGCGGGCCCACGGCGAGCGCGTACGCCCGCTCGCCACCCGGTGCCGGGGACAGCAGCCGCAGCCGGGCGCCCTTCGAGCACTCGAGGGCGCCGAGCGGCAGTTCGCCGGTGCCGGGGCCGGTCGGGTACAGCAGCGAGAAGGCGTGCCGGCCGGCCACCAGCCGCCGGATGAGGACCCGGCCGTCGCCCATCGGCTGCACCTCCGTACCGGGCTCCTCGGGCTGGTTGCCGGGCAGCGGCACCGCGTAGGGTTCGGGGCCGTCCAGCGTCCACCGCTCGGGGTACCAGGAGTCGCCGCTGCGTGCGAGCCGGGCGGCGTAGGCGCCGTCCACCGTGATCGTGCAGCCCGCCCGCGGGGTACCGTCGTCCTCGTCGGCCGCCGAAGGCTCGACAACACAGGCTGTCATTGTTCGGTCACCTCCTGTGGGGACGGTAGTTTTCGTATGCACAGGTGGCGGACCGGCAGGCGGCGGCTTCACACATACGGGTGGCCCAGGAACGATTCGCCTGAGGAACCGGGACCGGTGTGCTCGTGAGGAAACCGGGACCATGGTGCTCGGCGGGTGCGGTCCCGGCGGGGGCGGCGGCAGCGGTTCAGCCTCGTCGAACACCCAGGTAGCCTTGCACCCGTGCCCCTTCTGTCTGAAGTCATCGCCGCGCTGGAGAGCCTGTGGCCCGCCGAGCGGGCCGAGTCCTGGGACGCGGTCGGCACCGTCGTGGGCGACCCCGACCAGGAGGTCGGCCGGGTGCTGTTCGCCGTCGACCCGGTGCAGGAGATCGCCGACGAGGCGGTGAAGCTGGGCGCCGACCTGCTGGTCACCCACCACCCGTTGTATCTGCGCGGTACGACGACCGTGGCGGCCTCCACCTTCAAGGGCCGTGTGGTGCACACCCTCATCAAGAACGACATCGCCCTGCACGTGGCCCACACCAACGCCGACACCGCCGATCCGGGTGTCTCCGACGCGCTGGCCGGGGCGCTGGACCTGCGTGTCGTACGCCCCCTGGTGCCGGACCCCACCGACCCCGGCGGCTGCCGGGGCCTGGGCCGGGTCTGCGAGCTGGACCACCCGCTGACCGTCCGCGAGCTCGCCGCCCGCGCCGCCGAGCGGCTGCCCGCCACCGCGCAGGGCATCCGGGTGGCGGGCGACCCCGAGGCACAGGTCCGCACGGTCGCCGTCAGCGGCGGCTCCGGCGACAGCCTCTTCGACGAGGTACGGGCCGCCGGCGTCGACGCCTTCCTCACCGCGGACCTGCGCCACCACCCGGCGTCGGAGTTCATGGCGGCTCGCGCCCACAGTCCGATCGCGCTGCTCGACGCGGCGCACTGGGCCACCGAGTGGCCCTGGTGCGAGCTGGCCGCCGCCCAGCTCGACGAGATCTCCGACCGGCACGGATGGGGCCTGCGCGTCCACGTCTCCAAGACGGTCACCGACCCCTGGACCGCCCACGCGGCGTCCACCGCCGCCACTAGCTAACGGGAGCCCCCAACTGAACGCCGCGTCCGCCGACCAGATCCGACTCCTCGACGTCCAGGGCCTCGACGTCCGCCTGCAGCAGCTCGCGCACAAGCGGAAGTCCCTGCCGGAGCACGCCGAGATCGAGTCGTTGAGCAAAGACCTGTCCCAACTGCGCGACCTGCTCGTGGCCGCGCAGACGGAGGAGAGCGACTGCGCCCGCGAGCAGACCAAGGCCGAACAGGACGTGGACCAGGTGCGCAAGCGCGCCGCGCGCGACCAGCAGCGCCTGGACTCCGGCGCGGTCACCTCGCCCAAGGACCTGTCGAACCTCCAGCACGAGATCGCCTCGCTCGCCAAGCGGCAGGGCGACCTCGAGGACGTCGTCCTGGAGGTCATGGAGCGCCGCGAGTCCGCGCAGGAACGCGTCGACGAGCTGACCGGGCGCGTCTCCTCCGTCCAGGCCAAGGCCGACGACGTGACCGCGCGCCGGGACGCGGCCCTCGAGGAGATCGACGGCGAGGTGGCGTCCGTGACGAAGGAGCGCGAGGTCATCGCCGCCGCCGTCCCCGCGGACCTGCTGAAGCTCTACGACAAGCTGCGCGAGCAGCAGGGCGGCATCGGCGCGGCCAAGCTGTACCAGCGCACCTGCCAGGGCTGCCGTCAGGAGCTCGCCATCACCGAGCTGAACGAGATCCGCACGGCGGCCCCCGACACGGTCGTACGCTGCGAGAACTGCCGCCGCATCCTGGTGCGCACCGCCGAGTCCGGTCTGTAAGGGGCGGTGGGCGTGCAGGAGTCCATCCGGGAGTTCGTCGTCGAGGCGGACGGCGGATCGCGGGGCAACCCGGGACCCGCGGGCTACGGCGCGGTGGTGCTCGACGCGGCGACGGGGGAACCCCTGGCGGAGACCGCGGAGTACCTGGGTGTCGTCACCAACAACGTCGCCGAGTACCGCGGCCTCCTGGCCGGCCTGCGCGCCGCACACGCCCTGGACCCCTCGGCGAGGGTCCATGTCCGCATGGACTCCAAGCTGGTCGTCGAGCAGATGTCGGGCCGCTGGAAGATCAGGCACCCCGACCTGAAACCGCTGGCGGCCCAGGCCGCCCGGGTGTTCCCGCCCGGGCAGGTGACCTACGAGTGGATCCCGCGCGAGCGGAACAAGCACGCCGACCGCCTGGCCAACGAGGCGATGGACGCGGGGGCGCGGGGGGAGGAGTGGTCGGCGCCGGCGTCCACGGCCGCACCGGAGACGGCGGGCGAGGCGGACGCCGGTACCGACGTCCGGGCGGCGCGTGCCGCGTCCGTCCCCGGCGGGGCCTTCGCCGACACCGGCGCGGACGCGGATGCCGGAGCGGCGCGTGCGGCTGCGGGCGGGACGGAGCCTGAGGCCGGCGCCGGCGTGCGGTCCGCACGGGCGGTCGCCGCGCCCGGCCGGGCCTCGGCCGACGCGGGTGCCGTCGGCGGGCGCGGTCCTTCCGGGGCCGACACCCGGGCCGACGCCGATGCCCGCGCCGTGCAGACCGTCGCCACCCCCGGCTGGGGGCCCGCCGACCTCGGCGCGCCCGCCACCTTCGTGCTGCTGCGGCACGGGGAGACGCCGTTGACGCCGCAGAAGCGTTTCTCGGGCAGTGGCGGCACCGATCCGTCGCTGTCCGGGGTCGGCCGGGAGCAGGCCGAACGGGTCGCCGAGGCGCTTGCCCGTCGCGGCACGATCCAGGCCATCGTGTCGTCCCCCCTCGCCCGCACCCGCGAGACCGCCGCTGTCGTCGCCGCCCGCCTCGGTCTCGAGGTGACCGTGGAGGAGGGGCTGCGCGAGACCGACTTCGGCGCCTGGGAGGGGCTGACGTTCGGCGAGGTGCGCGAGCGCCACCCGGACGACCTGAACGCCTGGCTGGCCTCCCCTCGGGCCGAACCCACCGGCGGCGGCGAGAGCTTCGCGGCGACCGGCGCCCGTATCGCGGCCACCCGCGACAAGCTGGTCGCGGCCCACGCGGGCCGTACGGTCCTGCTGGTCACCCACGTCACCCCGATCAAGACGTTCGTCCAGATGGCCCTCGGCGCCCCGCCGGAGTCCCTGTTCCGCATGGAGCTGTCGGCGGCGTCGCTGTCGGCGGTGGCGTACTACGCGGACGGCAACGCGAGCGTCCGCCTGTTCAACGACACGTCCCACCTGCGCTGAGCGCCGCCGCCTCGCGGGCCAGCTGCTCGATCCGGGCCCAGTCCCGGGCGGCCACCGCGTCCGCGGGAACCATCCAACTGCCGCCGACACAGCCGACGTTGGGCAGCGCCAGATACCCGGGCGCGCTGTCGGGCCCGATGCCGCCGGTGGGGCAGAAGCGGGCCTGGGGGAGAGGACCGTACAGCGCCTTCAGATACGCGGTGCCGCCGGCCGCCCGCGCCGGGAAGAACTTCATCTCCCGCACCCCGCGCTCCAGCAGCGCCACGACCTCGGACACCGTGGACACCCCGGGCAGGAACGGCACCCCGGACGCCCGCATGGCCCCCAGCAGTACGTCCGTCCAGCCGGGGCTCACCAGAAACCGCGCCCCCGCCGCCACGCTGTCCGCCACCTGCGCCGGCGTGACGACCGTACCGGCCCCCACCACCGCGTCCGGCACCTCACCGGCGATGGCCCGGACCGCGTCGAGCCCGGCCGGCGTCCGCAGCGTCACCTCGACCGCGGGCAGCCCCCCGGCCACCAGAGCCCGTGCCAGCGGTACGGCGTCGGCGGCGTCCTCGACGACCAGGACGGGCACGACGGGGGCGAGATCCAGCACGGAGGCGGCAGGCAGGGGGGAGGGCATGGCGTCATCGTGCCCGGGGCGAGCAGCATGCGCAAAGCGCGTTGCGCATGCTGCAATGCGCTCCAGCGGTCCCTCAGTGGATCTCCGTCACCAGCACATCCAGCGCCCACGGCCTCCCCGCCTTGGCGGGCGGCTCCGCCTCCACCACGTACCCGAGGTCCCGCAGCGCCTCCACCAGACCGGCCGGGTCCTCCGGCGCGGCCCCGTCGCTCAGCAGGCTGCGCACGATCCGCCCCTTCGTCGCCTTGTTGAAGTGACTGACGACCTTCCGGGTCGGCGCGTGCAACACCCGTACGGTCGCCGTCCGCCCGGCGACCTCGCCCTTCGGCTTCCAGGCGGCGGCGTAGGCGGCGGACCGCAGGTCCAGCACCATCCCGTCGCCGGCCGCCTCGGGCAGCACGGAGGCCATCGGCGTACGCCAGTGGGCCGAAAGGGCTCCCAGCCCCGGCAGCTTCACGCCCATCGAGCAGCGGTAGGACGGAATCCGGTCGGTCACCCGCACCGCGCCCCACAACCCCGAGAAGACCAGCAGCGAGCGCGCGGCACGCCGCTTGGCGGCGGCGTCGAGGGAGGCCGGGTCCAGGGCGTCGTAGAGCACCCCGGTGTAGATCTCCCCGGCGGGCCGCGTCCCGGCCGCACGCAGTCCGGCGTTCTTGGCGACCTCGCCGCGCAGTCCCTCGCTCAGCCCGAGCACCTCGCGTGCCTTGTCCTCGTCGCCCGCGCACAGCTCGACCAGCTCCGTGAGGACGGCCTCGCGGGCGGCGGCCAGCCCCGGCAGCGACAGCGACTCCGGCTTCAGCGGGGCACCACGGCCACCGGACGCCTTGCCTTCGGACGGGGGCAGCAGGACAAGCACACGTACTCCTTCGGTCGAGCTCCGCGCCAGCGTACGGCGTGCCGCCCGGGCGCCCGCACCCTACGCAGCCCGCACCTGCGTGAGGGCGCTCACCAGCGCGCCGACGTCCTCGGCGTGGAGGCGTACGACCCGCACCTGCCGGCGCCTGCCGAGGAGGGTGACGTGCTCGACGGGGGCGGTCAGTTCCAGGGTGAGCGAGGTCTGGGAGGCGACGGGGACGTTCAGCTCGCCGTCGGCACGCTCGTGCGTCGTGCGCAGCTCCCGGCGTACGGACGCAATCCGCTCCAGCGGGACGCGCAGATCCACGTGGACGCCGTACCGTACGCGCAGACCGTCCGCGCCGAGCACATGCGGGCGGACCACCGACGCCGCGTGCAGGGCGACGACGAAGACGACCGTGTACACGTCGAGGAACAGCACCACCGCGTGGGCGACGGGCCAGTTCCGCAGCAGTACGGACATCATCAGCGTCTCGATCACACAGACGAACGCAAGCCCGGCCATGACCGGCCCCTGACCACGGGCGTACCCGAAGGCCCGCCCACCGCCGCGGGTGCCGTGCGTACGGCGCGCCGGCCAGAGCACCAGGCTCGCCATCAGCCGCGTCTCGTGCCGGACGAGGGTGAGTACGGTCCTCATGCCGGCCCCTCGGCGAGGATCCGCAGTGCCCGTCGGACCGCCTCGGCCTGGGCGGGGGCGAAGTCGGCACAGAGGGCACGCAGGAACCCGTGTCCGTAGTCGATGTCAGCCGACTCCGGAAGCATCTCCCGGGGGATGCACCCGGCGATCGCACCGGCGGCCTCCGCCACACGCGGGTCGTCGGCGTCGGCGTCGGCGAGCGCGTCCAGCAGCGCGTACGCCTCCCGGGCCCGCGCCGTCGCCTCCGACGTGGCGAAGGCCGAGCTGACGGCGCCCAGCAGCCGTTCCCGGTCCGCCGGGTCCGTGGCCGTCTCCAGTAGCGCCAGCACCTCGCGGTCCTTGGCTGCCATGGGGGAGTCGGGCAGGTCGGCGGCGGTCCGGGCGAACAGCGCGGCCAGCTCCGGGGAGACCGGCCCCTCGGCGGGCAGCTCCCCCACGTCCAGCAGGACACGCAGCCGCACCCTTCGCTCCCGTATCGCCGCCTCCTGCCGCGCCAGGTCGGCATCCAGCTCTTCCAGCACCTCGCCGAGCTCCTTCCCCGCATCGTCGGCGAGCACGTCCCGCACCTCCGCCAGCCCCAGCCCCAACTCGGTCAACCGCCGGATCCGGGCCAGCACGACCGCGTGCCGCAGCGTGTAGTCCCGGTACCCGTTGGCCCGCCGCTCCGGCTCCGGCAGCAGCCCCAGGTGGTGGTAGTGCCGCACGGTCCGCGTGGTGACGCCGACGGCCGCGGCGAGTTCTCCTGTCCGCATGCGGACCAGTACAGACGTTGACGCCGCGTGAGGGTCAAGCGCCCGGTCCGGCACCTGACGGGGGTCGCGATCGTGTGCCACGATCGAGGGAACGGTTCCCGATCTCATCAACGCCGCTGCGTTTAGCGATGTGAGCGGGATGCAAGCCCCTTCTCCATGATCGTGATCTCGGTGTGGAGGGTGTAGTTCTGGGCGGTGGCGGGGTGCTTGCCGACGTTCGGGGCGTACTTGCTGTGGCTCTTGAGGCTGCGGGCTTTCATGCGTCGGCGGCGAAGGGCTGGCAGCAGGTTGTCCAGCAGCGCGCGGCCGATGGCTCCGACCAGACGGACGGGACCGTGGGGAAAAACGCCGGAGGCGGTCACGATCTGGTCGCGGGCGGCGTTCAGGGCCACGGTGAAGCTGAGCCGGTCCATGTCCAGGCCCGGCCGGTGGGCCGCGGCGTCGACAGCGGTGCGGATCAGGGCCTGGTAGACGGTAAGGATGCCCCAGACTTCCTGATCCAAGTCGGCGGGATGCCCGGAGCGCAGGACGCGGCCGTCCAGCAGGGTCGCCTTCAAGCTCGCATACGTGGTCTCCGCCTGCCACCTCTCGTGATACAGCGACACCAGGCGCTCGGCGGGGTGACGGGCGGGGTCGGTGAGACTGGTGACCAGCCGCCATTGCTCACGGCGTACGGTTCCGTCCGCCAGCGTCACCGTGATCCACGCCTCGATCACGCGGACGGTCAGCATGCCGTAGCCGTGTCCGGCCCGATAGGGCCCGGACAGGCGGGTCAGATAGGAGCCGTCCGGCAGACGGCGCTGGACGAGGGGGCGGCGGCTGGCCGAGGAGCGCACCAGGAACTGCGCCCCGGTGGTATGGATGTCACGTAGGAAAGCGACCGCGTCGAAACCGGCATCCGCCAGGACCAGCATTTTCGCCTCCAGATGAGCCAGCAGTCGCCTCGCGTAGGCGAGTTCACCGTCGCTCTCGGGTCCGAACGCGGCGGCGATTACAGCGCGGGTGCCTGTCTCGACCAGGGTGACCAGGCGCAGCAGTGGATAGCCGAACTCACGTTCCTGGCCGCTGCGCTTGGGGAAGTGGCAAGTGACCGGGGAGCGATCGGGTAACTGCAGGCTGGTGCCGTCGAAGGCGACCGTGCGCATCCCGCACCACCAAGCCCCTGCCGTATTTCTCGCGGCCACGGCCCCGGCCAGCGTCTCGAACAACACCCGCAACGGCCGCGCGCCCAGCCTGCGGCGGGCCCGCGAGAGCGACGAGGAGTGCGGTCGCGCTACCGGCAGCCCGGCCAGACCAGCGGTGAGCTTGTCCCACACCGCCCGGTACGAGCAGTCCTCGAACAAGGCCAGCGCGAGGACGAAGTACACCACCACCCTCGCCGGCAGCAGACGGATGCGCCGCTGCACCGCGCGGGTCTCGGCCAGCACCGCGTCCACCAGCGCGAAGTCCACGATCTGCGTCAACTCGCCCAGGTGCCCCGGCGCGAACACACCCCCGGCCGTCTCGATCGTGCGCGTGATGACAGACTTCTCCAGCAACGGGACTCCCGGACTTGATGATCACCTTGCTCGACACAAGCTGATCTACCAGGGGTCCCGTTCCTGCTGCTCAGGCAGGGGTTGCCAACGACTCAAGATCCCTAACGCAGCGGCGTTGCCGATCTCATGGACAGGTGATCTTGGGATGTCCGATTCTGGCGAGCGACCGAAGGAGGGGCGTGACATGACTGCCGTGGCTCATGAGCCCATCACGCCGGCCGAGGGCCTGCTGGAGATCTTCCTGTCCCTCGACACCCCGGAGGGATTCCGGGCCGAGCTGATCGAGGGGGAGATCGTCGTGACACCGCCGCCGGACGGGGACCACGAGGACTGCATCAGTCTGATCATGAAGCAGGTGATCCGTCGGTCCCGAACCGACATGGACTTCTCCGGGAACAAGGGCTTGAGGTTGAGGAGCGGGGGTGGCTGCCCGAAGGATTACGTGATTCCGGACGGCACCTTCGCGCCTACGAAGCTGCGCCTCTACCGGGGCGCCGACTCCTGGATGCCCTGCGACGGTGTGGCCATGGTGCTCGAGGTGACGTCGACCAAGCCCAAGGCCGACCGCGAGGCCAAGCGTCGTTGCTATGCCCGTGCCGGCATCCCTCTCCACCTGCTCGTCGACCGGGAAGCCTCATCCGTCACGCTGTTCAGCGAGCCGGAGAACGACGACTACCCAGAGCTCTGCACCCGCCCGTTCGGCAAGCTTCTCAAGATCCCCGAGCCCTTTGCCTTCGACCTGGAGACGGCAGATTTTCTCTGAGCGGTCTCCGGACGGGACCGGTCGGCACGCCCGGTACCATGGTCCATACGGCAGACGAGCCGGGCGGACGGCCGCGTGAAGCCCTTCCGGGGCTTCCCGAGGAACGTCCGGGCTCCACAGGGCAGGGTGGTGGCCAACGGCCACCCGGGGTGACCCGCGGGACAGTGCCACAGAAAGCAAACCGCCGAGAGCTCCGGCTCCCGGTAAGGGTGAAACGGTGGTGTAAGAGACCACCAGTGCCCAGGGTGACCTGGGCAGCTAGGTAAACCCCACCCGGAGCAAGGTCAAGAGGAGCCGCCGCAAGGCGTGCTCTGCGCGGACGTTCGAGGGCTGCCCGCCCGAGTCCGCGGGTGGACCGCACGAGGCCGGCGGCAACGCCGGTCCTAGATGGATGGCCGTCGCCCCGGGCTCCGCGAGGAACCTGGGGAACAGAACCCGGCGTACAGCCCGACTCGTCTGCCATTGTGGCCCTGACCAGGGGAAGCTTCCTGGCCAGGGCCACATGCGTCCTGTTGGGGTTCCCGCCCGTACCCGCGGTTTCCCGGGAGTTCCCGCGCGATTGCGCACGGGTTGTGCACGCGGACCCGGAGTGCCGGGGGCATGCCTCGACTCGTGTACCGCGCGCAAGAGGGCTGGTTGTGTCGTCCCCCTGTGACCTGCGGTGGTTCTCTGATTGTGGTGGTGTCGACGCGTCTGCCCAAGACCCGGAAGGAGAAATGGTGCGGCGTGCTCGTCCGTGTTCCCGTCACTGGTCTGCGCTGTCGTTGGAAGCGAGCTAGCATCTAAGTAAGATTCAATCTACGTAATATCGAACCTGTGTTTTTTCGAGGGCGGGTCGCCGGTGAAATTCAAGGGCAGGACAGCCGATCTGGATCTGCTGGCGGGGCAGCTGGGCCTGGTGATCGAGGGCGCAGGTGCCACCCGTGGGCGGGCCGTGATCATGATGGGGCGGCGCCGGGTGGGGAAGTCCCGCCTGGTCCAGGAGTTCTGTGACCGGTCCCGGATTCCGTACGTGGTCTTTCAGGCGACCCGTGGTCGCAACGCCGTGGCCGAGCGGGCGGACTTCGCCGCGGCGCTCGCGCAGTCCCCTCTGCCCGGGGCGGAGCTGGTGGCCGGGTTGCAGGCTGCGGACTGGAATCAGGCGCTGCGCTCGCTGGCCGTCGCGGTGCCGGACGACGCCCCGAGCATCGCGGTGATCGACGAGGTGCCGTGGCTGGTGGAGCAGGACGCGGAGTTCGAGGGGGCGCTGCAGACGGTCTGGGACCGTCACCTGTCCGCCAAGCCGGTTCTGCTCATCCTGGTCGGCAGCGACATGTCGGTGATGGAGGCGCTGCAGTCGTACGGTCGGCCGTTCTTCGGCCGGGCAGCGAAGATGACCGTCCGGCCGCTGCACCTGGCCGATGTGCAGGCGCTGACCGGTTTGGACGCGGCGGACGCGGTGGATGCGCTGCTGATCACGGGAGGCTTCCCGGAGATCGTCCAGTCGTGGCGGCCGGGGACGAGCCGGACGGACTTCCTGCGCGGGGCGGTGGCGAATCCGCTGTCGCCGCTGCTGGTGGCGGGCGAGCTGTCGCTGCTGGGGGAGTTTCCCGAGGCGTCGCACTCGCGTGCGGTGCTGGAGGCGGTGGGCAGCGGTGAGCGGACCTTCTCCACCATCGCCGCACAGGCCGGGGGAGCAGGAGCGCTGCCCTCGGGCACGCTGTCTCCGCTGCTGAACACCCTGCAGACCAAGCGGGTTCTCGCGGCCGACCTGCCCCTGTCCACGAAGGCCGACAGCAAGAACAAACGCTATCGCATCGCCGATCCCTATCTGCGGTTCTGGCTGGCCTTCCTGCAGCGGGGAATCCCACTCATCGAGCGCGGCCGGGGCGATCTTGCCTTGGAGCGCATCGAGCGGTCTTGGACCGCCTGGCGGGGACGTGCGGTCGAGCCGGTCATCCGCGAGTCGCTGCTGCGGCTGCTGCCCGATGAGCGATGGCCGGAGACGGAGGCGGTCGGCGGCTGGTGGAACCGGCAGAACAACCCCGAGGTCGACCTGGTCGGCGTTGACCGGGAACCCGTGGCGGGCGCGGTGCACTTTGTCGGCTCCATCAAGTGGCTGGAGTCCCAGCCGTTCGGTCGGCGCGAATACGACGCCCTGGCGCGGGACGTACTCGCGGTGCCCGGTGCCGGGCCGGACACCCCGCTGGTCGCGGTGTCCCGCAGTGGTGTGGCCGGCGGTCTGCCGCTTGCGGGCCACTGGGGGCCTGAAGACCTGGTCCGCGCCTGGCGGTAGCCAGGAGATGGTGAAGCCCTCCTCCGCCGTGCGGATACTCGCATCAGGCCCCGCTCACCTGGGCTGATGGCGGACTGCCAGTCATGTGCAACCGTGCACGCGATGTGCACCGCAGTCGTCCCGGTGCGGCATACGTGCAGGTTACAGCGGCCGTCGATGAAGGCCTCGACAGTCCTCGGCGTGCCACCCGACTCGTCTGCCATTATGGCCCTGACCAGGGGAAACGTGGGCCGACCGCCGCGGCCGCCCGTGCAGGGTCAGATAGAAGGTCAGCAGCGAGTCCCCCGTCCCGCCCGCCTCGAACCGGTTGAGCACCTTCCCCAGCGGGTTCCATACGCGCCCGTCCGGCATACGCACACCGACCGGCTGACCGAAGTAGGCGCGCTGGTAGGCGTCGTAGTCCACCCACACCGCCCCGGCCCGGCGCACCAGAACCTCGCCGACGTAGGCGCCGAGCCCGAGGAGCGTCTCGCGCACCCGCTCCCGCGGAGCACCGCCCTTGCGCAGACCGTCGACCAGGAAGTCGACGATGCGCAGACTCCCCACGGAATAGTCCAGAGGTACTCGGCTGCGGTCCGTGACGTGGGCGACGAAGGCCGCCGCGTACGAGCGCATCTCGTCCGCGTCCGGCATGTGCGCGCCCACCTCACTCATGGAACCCCACCCCTTCGCTCGCCGTGGAGGCCCGTCGCTGGGCTCCCCCCCTTTACCCAGCGGATCCGGCCTCCGGAACATCACGGAAGAGCAGGGGCGGCGGCCGCTGCGGAGTCAGCCAATCGCTATGCGAGGGTGGGCAGTTGGCGTGATCCAGCCCATGATCCGGTCCATGGTGGCCCGAGGGACGGAGACGCAGCCGGCGGTGGCGCCGTTGCCGTTGACGTGGAGGAAGATGCCGGCGCCGCGGCCGGGGGTGGCGGGCCAGCGGTTGAAGTTGATGACGAGTGCGTTGGCGTACTGGGTCGGGTAGTTGACGAGATGTTCGCTGCCGCGCTCGCCGGATTCGGTGAGCGGGAAGTCGGCGCCCTGTTCGCCGTGCATGGAGTTGTAGTACTTCGACTGGGGGTCCTCCACCCACCAGTCGTCACTGGTCACGACGTGGTAGGGCATGGCGGTGCCGGAGGCCTGGACGCCGAAGCCCTCGGTGATGGTGTAGGTGCCGGTGGGGGTGGTGTAGGTGTTCTGCCGGCGAGTGGCGCCGTTCGTGACGCCGTTGGAGCCGACGCGGCCCGCGCCGGTGCTGAACTGCGCCTTCCAGCCTGCGGGACCCTTGGACCAGGCGGTGACGGTGGCGTAGGAGCCGCTGGCCTTGACGGTGATGAGCTGGGTCGCGTTGCCCACCTGGACCGGCACGGGGAAGTCGGGAGCGGCGGGGGCGGGGGCCGCTGCCGTGCCGCCGGAGCCTGTGCCCGCACCACCCGCCGGGCCGTTGGGGTTGTTCGCGGCACGTGACGCGGCGGACGCCGAAGCCGACGCGGAGGCAGACGCGGAGGCAGACACGGAGGAGGACGGGCTGGTGGACGCGGAGGCGGAGGCGCTCGGGGATGCGGTGCTGGAGGCGTCGGGGGACCCCGTCTGCTGCGTTTGCGCCACTTCGACTTCGTCCGCGGCCGAGGCTTGGGGGCTGTCGTGGCCGGCGCAGGCGGACGTCACCGCCAGAACAACGACGAGGACGGCGGTGGCGGCCGAAACCTGCCGGGGCAGGACTCGCACAATGACTCCTTGTCTGAATTATCTGAGCAAAAGGGGTGCCGAAGGGATGGGTTGGCCGCACGCGGAGCCGCCGCCCCCGGTGGTGGGGGCTGGGACGGCGGCATCGCCGGGTGGGTCAGCGCGTGGCGTAGCGGGAGTTTCCGGCCGCGGTGCGGATCTCGGGGAGTGCGGCGTAGAGGGATGTGCCGGGGCAGAGGGTGGCGAAGCCGTCCCGGTGACCGGAGACGGTGTTGAGCGTGACCTTCTGGCCGGTCCTGTACACGCCGGTGTCGCCCGCTGCGGTGAGGGTGACCTGGGCCTGGGGCTTGACGCCGTCCAGGCCGAGTTTCCAGGCGGCGAGGTCGGCGATGGCCTTCTTGGCGGCCGTGGTGGGGGTGCCGCCGTTCTCGTAGTCGCCGAGCAGGGAGATGCCGGCGGAGTCGCCGTTGAAACCGTAGGTGTGGGCGCCGCGCACCCGCTTGTCGACGCCGCCGGCGCGGCCTTCGAAGACGGTGCCGCACTTGTCGACGAAGAAGTTGTAGCCGATGTCGTTCCAGCCGTTGGTCCGCACGTGGTAGACGAGGATCGCGCGGATGATGGCGGGTGAGTCGGCGCAGCTGTAGTCGTTGGTGCCGGCGGTGTGGTGGACGAAGACGGCCTTGACCTTCTCCAGGTACTCGGGCGGGTCCTCGACCAGGGACTCGTCGGCACCCCAGGTGGCGCGGTCGACGATCGCGGGGGCGGCGGGCTCGGTGGGCGTGGCCGTTTCGGACGCCGAGGGGGCGGACGGCTCGGAGGTGGCGTCGGTGGTCTCGGGCGCCGGGTCGGCCGGTTCCGGCCGGCTGCTGTCGGCGGGAGCGGTGGGGCTGCCGGAGTCCGTCGAGCCGGTGGGCTCGGAGCCGGCGGTCGGCTGTGCGTCCGGGGTGGTGCTCGAGGAGGGTGCGGGTTCCTCGGCGGTGTTGTCGGCGGGGCCGGTCGGCTCCGGCGTGTTCGTGCCGTCGTCGGCGGTGGCCTCGGGGGTGGTGGAGGGCGCCTTGTCCTGGGCGCCGTTGCCGTTGTCGGCGTCGTCGGTGGGCGTGCTGGACGAGGCCGTGTCCGGTGGGGTGTCACCGGCTGCGGCGGAGGTGCTGGGGGAGGACGGCTGCTGGGCGGTGGCCGAGCCGCCCCCCGCGGAGTTGCCTGGTTTCGTGCCCTCCTTGCCCTGGCCGTTGCCGTTGTCCTTGCCCTTGGCCTGGCCGTTGCCGTTGCCGTTGCCGTTGCCGTTGCCGTTGCCGTTGCCGTTGTCCTTGCCCTTGGCTTTGCCCTTGCCGTTGGGGGCGGTGCCGGGGTCGATCATGTCGAGGCGCAGCCCGTCGGGGACGGAGGTCTGCTTGCCGTTGGCGACGACCCGTGCCTCGACCGCGTCGGAGGGGCCCACCCACAGCGGTTCGGAGGCGCCGCGGGTGCCCGGGGCGCGGCCTTCGGCGGTCTCGGGCGCGACCACGTCGAAGTCGAGGTCGCGCCAGTCGGTCCACTCACCGGTGGCGGCGCTGCGGGTGCGGATCTGGGCGGTGCCGTCGAAGTCCTTGGCGCGGTCCTTCCAGGAGACGCCGATCAGCGAAAAAGCTTTGGTGTCGGTGCGGGGAAGGGTGCGCTCGGAGCTGCTGGAGCCGGCCAGCGCGATCGTGTTCGCGCCGGCCGGGCGGGCCTCTGTGGTGTCCGCGGAGTCATCGGGTGCGAAGGCGACGGCGGCCGTGGCCAGACTCGCGCCGCCGAGCACCGTGGCGCCGACGGCCAGCCATGTCCGGCGCTTGCCGGAAGGTGTGCGGCGGGAACGGGATCTTGCGGAGCTCATGGTTCTTCCTCGGGTTGTCTCGTGCGTGCCGGGGAGCGCTCTTGGCCGTGCTGCCGGGGACGGGGCATCACGTCAGCTCTCGGGCGCGTCCTTGTGGGGCAGTTGGCCGCTCCGCCCCACAGGCGCAGCGCGCGAGGAGTGTCGGTCGGCCGACGCGGACTCGCTGCTGTTCCCCGACGTGCCGCCGGCCTCGGGACGGGGCCTCGGTATTCCTGGGTCCGGTCTCGGAATATTCGCCGGATGGTTCCTCGCCCCTCTTCTTGGAAGGTGGCCGGCCCCTCGTGGATTTTCGAGGCGTGGTGCCCATGGTTTTCGTCCTCTCGCACATGCCATTCGCTGTTGCGTGAGTCGGGCGTTTATACAGGGAGCCGAGAACGCCTGTCCAGCGAGCGGAAATAATGGACATTCCGCGTTTCTTTCTGCCCTTGATTGTCGGCGAAGAGGGTCAAGTGTCCGTGATGTCCGGCGGCTTGACAACGTTACTCCGAGGTGGCTAGAAAACCGGCGCCGCTGCGTATGACTTTCTGTCACTGCAGATGGTGTGGTCTTCTTCCGGGGCATATTCCGGACGCGGCACGTGAGGAAAGATGTAACCTGAAACTCGGATTGGGGAGTAGGGGGAGGGAAACGAGAAGCCGCTGTCGCGTGATGAATCGGGGATGGCCGGCCGGCGGAAACCGCCGAAGGGGAAGACGTACCCGAAGGCCGAGCGCGCCAAGGAGCTGACGGGCCGGCCGTGCTCGTGATCGGCAGGGCGCTTCCCGGTCTGGTTGCCAGGTGGCCGACTCACGGCGCAACCTGGAAGGGACCATGGGCCCGGGTGGCCGGGCCAGGAGGCGAGGTCCGCGATGAGCAGGCTCCAGGAGCACATCGACATCAGCGCCCCGGCACAGAAGGTGTGGGACCAGCTGCACCGCATCGAGGAGTACTCGTCGTTCATGGACGGGGTGCAGCGCGCTTCTGCACGCGGCGGTGACCGCGCCCGTCTCGATGTCCGGACCGGCCGTGGTGAGCAGGCGTTCGAGGCTGTCCTCTCCGACCGCTCCGACGAACAGACCATCACCTGGCAGACGGAGGGCAGCCCGGAGCTGCAGGGCACCCTCTCGGTCAGGTCCCTGGACAGGGACCACAGCCAGGTGCAGATCCGGATGGAGTACGACCCGCAGGGCATCCAGGACACCTTCGGCGGTCCGAAGGGAATGGCCCAGGTCCACGCGGTCGAGCGGACGGTCCGGGACGACCTGGAACACTTCAGGGAGCTCGTGGAGCGGCAGAAGGGTTGACTCGGAGTCGACTTCTTCCCCCCGCCTTCATACGGGGGGAAGGGGATGACGTGCCGCCCGGCCGGGCGCTCAGTCCCGCAGCGGCGGCAGGTCGAACTCGTCGTTCTGCATGCGCAGCAGCAGTCGACCGGCCGCCGCGAAGCCGACCGCCGTGAGCCCCCAGCCGACCAGGTCGAGCTCGCGGACACCGCTCAGCACCGAGGCGAGGTGGACGGGCTGTGACACCGTCAGCCCGAGCGCGAGCCAGAGCGGCACCACGCGTGCCCGCCACAGGGCCAGCCCCAGCAGCACAGTGCCGAGGAGGTGGCCGATCACGAAGACGCCGGACAGCACGTCGGACCAGAATCCGGCCTGCAGGCCTTCCGCCAGCTGGAACGCGGTCTCCCGGTCCAGGCCGTTCCGGGTGCCCACCGCGTGGGTGAGGACGTCCACGTAGCCGCCGGAGGCGAACAGCGCCGTGTAGCCGGGGAACGCCACCAGCACGGCGGCCGTGGTGAGCACCGGTGCCCGCCGGCGGGTCACCCAGGCGACCGCGACCACGCCGCCGCACGCGAGGATCGTGCCGACCGCGCCGGTCCAGATGGCCACCGCCTGGTATCCGGTGGCGGCCACCAGCTTGTCGAACACCTGGCGCGGCTGGTCGGACAGGGTGTCGTACGGCAGCAGGTAGCGGCCGAACGTCACGATCAGCGCGACGACCGGCGCGGTGACCGCGAGCAGCACCCGCCAGACCGTACGGGCGTCCCGTTCGGGCCGCCCGTCGACCGCCGTCCGTTTCCGTTCGGGCCGCCCGTCGACCGCCGCCGCCTCCCGTCCGACCGGGGGCAGGTCGAAACCGTCGTTGCCGGTGCGCAGCAGGGCTACGGCGGCGCCGCCGTAGCCGACGGCGGTCAGCGCCCAGGTCACGGCGCAGGCGAGTGCGCTGACGGCCCCCAGCAGGTGGGCGGGGCCGGACACCGCGAGGGTCACGCCGACCCACGCGGGTGCCGTCCCGCCCCGCCACAGTGCGAGCCCCAGCAGGACGAGGCCGATCGCCTGCCCGAGCAGGAAGACGACCCCCAGCGGGCCCGCCGCGGGATGCGCCTGCACCGCGTCGTCCAGCGCCGTCACCAGGGCCGGGTCGAGGCCCTTCTCGGTGGCGACGAAGGCGGCCCGGCCGGAGTCGGGCGCCGCGATGCCGGCGCCGAAGGCCACCAGGGTGAGCAGCCCGCCGTACAGCGCGAGCCGCGGGGCTCCGCGACGGGCGGCCCAGGCCGTCACCATGGTCGCCGGGATGATCAGCAGCGTGAACACCAGCGACAGCCAGAGCGCGGCCCGGGCGGCGCCGAGGTGGGCCGCGCTGCCGGCGATCGCCGTGCCGATCCGGGCGTCCGGCCGGAACGGCAGGACGATCATGTACGCCGCCAGCGCGAGCGCGGGCAGCGGTGCGATGACCGCCGCCGTCACCCGCCAGAAGCCGCGCAGGTCGCGGACGGGGCGGCGGGTCGGCGCTCCCGGCGTTCCAGGCGTGTCCGGCGTGCCGGGGGCGGTGTCCGCCGTGGTGGAGGTCATGGTCACCCCTCCGTCACGGCGCGCGTCCGCAGTGCCGAGGCGACCAGCGCGACGCCGGCGAGGGTGACGAGGAGGGCGAACGCGACCGCACCGACCAGCGCTCCGGGCACGTCGTCGGCGAAGAACGCCGGGACGGCGCTGAGCCCCGACAGCAGCCGGGTGACGATCACGGCCACCGCGCCGGCGCGGCTGCCCCGCCAGGCCGGAACGGCGCCGACCAGGGTGATCAGCCCGAGTACGGCACCCAGGACGGCCACCGCGACCGGAGGGTGCTCACCGTCGCCGAACGGCAGCGAGATCACGTCGATGAGGCCGAGCAGGCCGGACAGAACCAGTCCGGTGGCAAGAAGGCGGGTGCGGTTCACGTGGTCCTCCTGAGTGAGGGACGAAGTACCGGTGTCGGAAGTACCGGTGTCGTGTCCGCAGTCTGGGTTCGCGGGTCGGGTCCGCGGATCGGGGCGGGCCCGGGACCGTTCTCCGTGCTGCCACGTATTCACTCCCGGTGACCGCCGCCCTACCCTGGGCGCGTGGCAACTCGGGGTCTGTTCGCCGTCGCCGCCGCGGTCCTGACGAGCGTGCTGGCAGCCGCCGGAGTGGCCCTGGCGGTGCTCGGCGGTGACGGGGGCGCCACCACGGCGTTCGCGATCGGTGTGGCGTTCGGGCTGCCCTCCGTCGTGCTGGGCGTGGTGGTGGCGGTGCGCCGTCCGGACAGCGTGGTCGGGCTGCTGCTGGTGCTGGTCGGCGCTACGGCGGTGTGGCTCACGGTCGGCGAGCTGTGCGGGTTGCTCCTCGCGCGGCGGGCGGACCTGCCGTTCGCGCAGTGGTACGCGGCCCTGTCGCAGGGCGACTGGATGTTCCTGTACGTCCCGGCCGCGCTGCTCATGCTGGTCTTCCCCGACGGGAGGCTGCCGGGGCGGCGCCGGCGGTGGGCGGCGGCCGGGCTGCTGGCCGTGCCGCCGCTGTTCATGCTGATCGCCGCGCTGGACCCGGCACCGTTCCGGCCGCCGTTCGAGGCGACCCCGCACCCTTGGCGGGTGCCCGAGCCCTGCCTTGCGGTGCTGCGCGTGGCGGCGTTCGCCCTGCTGCCGGTCTTCCTCGGGCTGCTGATCGCGTCCGCGGCGTCGGTGGTGGTCCGCTACCGGCGGGCGGCCGACGAAGTGCGGCGGGCGCAGCTGAAGTGGTTCGCGCTCGGTGCCGCCTTCCTGCCGCTGACGCTGCTGCTGTGCTGGGCCGGCTACCTGTTCCTCGGCGGGCCGGAGTTGGCGGTCGCCGGCCTGGCGGCGACGGCCCTGGCGATTCCGGCCGCGACCACGATCGCGGTCCTGCGGCACGACCTCTACGACATCGACCGGGCGATCAGCACCGCCGTCACCTACGGCCTGGTGACCACGATCCTGCTGGGCTTCTACACGGCCGCCTCGTTCGTGGCCGGACTCGGCGCCGGACGGTCCTCACCGGTCGCGGCCGCCGCGGCCACCGCCGTCTGCGCCGCCGCGCTGTCCCCGCTGCGCACCCGGCTTCAGCGGTGGGTCGACGGGCGGTTCTACCCCGCGCGGCAGGCCGCGCTGACGGCCGTTCAGGGACTGCGCGGCCGTATGCACGCCGGACAGGCCCGGCCGGAGCAGCTGGAGCAGGCGCTGCGCGAGGCGCTGCGCGATCCGCTGCTCCGGGTCGGCTACCGGCTTCCCGGCGCGTCCGGGCTGGTCGACGCGGCGGGCGCGGCGCTGGACCCGGGGCAGGCGCATGTGGCGCCGGTCCGGCTCGGCGGGCACGACATCGGGGCGATCGTGCGGGGCACGACCGGCAGCCGGGAACTGCTGCGCGAAGTGGCGTCCGCCTGCGCGCTGCTGGTGGAGGTGGTCCGGCTGCGCATCGAGGTCAGCCGGGCGCTGGCCGAGGCCGAGGCCGGCCGCGGCAGGCTGCTGCACGCCGGGTACGAGGAACGGCGGCGGCTCGAACGCGACCTGCACGACGGGGCGCAGCAGCGCCTGGTCTCCCTGGGCATGGCGATCCGCCTGGCACAGCGCCACCTGGACGACGGCACGGTCGACGTCGACGACCTGCTCGACCGGTCGGTGGCCGAACTGGCCGCGGCCGTGGCCGAGTTGCGGCAGATCGCACATGGCCTGCGGCCGAGCAGCCTGGACGACGGGCTCGGCAACGCGCTGGCCATGCTGGCCGGCCAGGCACCGGTACCGGTGGCGCTGGAGGTCTGCGCCGACGAATTGCCCGACGACGTGGCGATGACCGCCTACTACGTGGCGAGCGAGGCGATGACCAACGCGGTCAAGCACGCCGGCCCGGTCCCGATCGGCGTCCGGGTCAGCCGGGTCGGTGACCGGGTCACGGTGCGGGTGGGCGACGAGGGGCCGGGCGGCGCGGCGATGCGTCCCGGCGCCGGGTTGGCCGGGCTCGCGGACCGGGTCGAGGCGGCCGGGGGCACGCTGAGGCTGTCCAGCCCGGCGGGCGGCGGCACCCTGGTGGAGGCGGTGCTGCCGTGCGCGTGGTGATCGGCGAGGACTCGGCGCTGTTCCGGGAAGGTCTGGCCCGCCTGCTGGCCGACGCGGGGTACGAGGTCGTGGCCAAGGCACACAACGCCCCGGAGCTGGTCTCCGCGGTCATGGCCACCCGCCCCGATCTGGCGGTCGTCGACATCCGGATGCCGCCCGATCTCACCGACGACGGCGTCCGGGCGGCCCGGCGGATCCGCGACGCCCGTCCGGAGCTCGGGATCGTCCTGCTCTCCCAGCACGTCGAGACCCGCCACTCCGTCGACCTGGTGTCCCGGGGGCGGTTCGGCTACCTGCTCAAGGACCGGGTGTTCGACGTCGACGACTTCCTGGACGCGCTGCGCCGGGTGGCGGCCGGAGGTTCCGCCCTCGACCCGGAGGTGGTGTCGCGTCTGATCGGGGCGCACCGGGCCGCCGATCCGCTGGCGTCCCTGACCGCCCGCGAGCGCGAGGTGCTGGCGCTGATGGCGGAGGGCCGCACCAACGTCGGCATCGCCCGCCGGCTGTGGCTCACCCACCGCACGGTCGAGACCCACGTCAGCTCGATCCTCACCAAGCTCGGCCTGGCCAACTCCGCGGAGGACCACCGCCGCGTACTGGCCGTGCTCCTCTACCTCAACCGGGCCTGACACCCGGCCGGCGAGCGGACGGAGTCCGCTCGCCGGCCGGGAAAGTGCCGTTTCCCGAAGGCACGGCGGCCTCCGGGAAACGGCGTTCATACCTGGCGGAGTGTCACGGGACGAGGCGCAGAAGCTTGTTCGGCGAACCGGAGCCCGGGCTGGTGACCACGCCCGAAGTGGCGCCGTTCACCAGGGCCGCGGAGACCTGTGCCGGGGTGGCCGTGGTGTGGCCCGCGAGGTAGACCGCGGCCGCGCCCGCGACGTGCGGTGTCGCCATCGACGTGCCCGAGATGGTGTTGGTCGCGGTGTCGCTGGTGTGCCAGCCCGCCGTGATCGAGGAGCCGGGGGCGAAGAGGTCGAGGACCGAGCCGTAGTTGGAGTAGCTGGCCCTGGAGTCCGTACTGGTGGTGGCGCCGACCGTGATCGCCTCGGTGACCCGGGCGGGGGAGGAGGAGGACGCGTTGGTGTTCTCGTTGCCCGCGGCGACCGCGTAGGTGACACCGCTGGCGATCGAGTTGCGCACGGCCGTGTCCAGGGAGGCGGAGGCGCCGCCGCCCAGCGACATGTTGGCGACCGAGGGGCCGGAGTGGTTCCTGGTGACCCAGTCGACGCCCGCTATGACGCCGGCCGTGGTGCCCGAGCCGCTGGCGTCGAGCACACGGACCGCCACGATCCTGGCCTTCTTGGCGACGCCGTAGGTGGAGCCCGCGATGGTGGTGGCGACGTGGGTGCCGTGGCCGTTGCCGTCCGACGGCGTGCCGCCGCTGACGGCGTCGTAGCCGTACGAGGCCCGCCCGCTGAGCTGCGAGTGCGTGATGCGCACACCGGTGTCGATGACGTACGCGGTCACGCCGCTGCCCGCCGAGTCCGGGTAGGTGTACGTGCCGGAGAGCGGGCGTGCCGCCTGGTCGATGCGGTCCAGGCCCCAGGGGGCGTTGGTCTGCGTGGCGTCGAGGTGGACCTTCTGGTTCTGTTCCACCGTGGCGACCGCCGGGTCGGCCGCGAGTCTTCTGGCCTCGGTCGCCGAGAGGTCCGCCGTGTAGCCGTTCAGCGCGCTGCCGAACGTCTTCTTCACCGTGCCGCCGTACTTGGTGATCAGGCCCTTGCCCTTGCCCGACGCGGACTTGAAGCCCGCGGTCTTCTTGAGCGTGACGATGTAGCTGTTCTTGATCGCCGTGGGGGAGTCGGCGGCGAGCACTTTGCCTTCGGCCGGGGCTGCCTGGGCGGGAAGTGCGGTGAGTCCGCCCAGAAGGGCGGCGGTCGCAACGCCGGTGAGGGCGGCGAAGCGGATCTTCCTGCTACGCGGTTGTGCCATGCGAGGGAGTCCTCCTCAGGCAAGCGCGCCTGGGTGTGGCGCGCGATGTGGGGGTGCGCGCGGGGTCGCGCACACGGCCCTGGAGCGCTGCGTTCCGCTCAGGGCCGAGTAAAGGGTGTGGTAACTGGTGGCTGGAATCAAGGGAGTTGAAGGCTTGACATGTAATTGTCATGGCCGTGAAGCAAGTGGGGCCCTCCCCGCCGCCGGCTCCGCCGTCATCGGGACGGATCGCCGCGACCCACGCTTTTCCCTTGCAGCGACCACCGAAAGTGCCCGTGCCCCGAAGAAGTTGATGCCCCGTCATCCGTGTGCACGCTCAGCAGAGCATGCGCACGGATGACGGGGCTCGACGGCGACCGCCGGCATGCCGGGCCGGCCCGGAGCCGGAACAGCGGATGATCCCCCTCTGCAGCGGGGACGTTCACGTCTGCAGCGGGGACGTTCACGCTTCCGCGGACCCGGCTGCCGCGAGGTGAATGGGCTGAGTTCCCGTCAGCTCCGGTTCCGGGGCGGAGGCGGGCGAACGGCGTGGTTCGAGGCCGCCGCTGTGGTCGTCGACGTGAGCCGTTCGCGAACGGTGCGGCCGCCGCCGTGGACGGAGGCGAGCTGCTCGTGCGCGACCGGAAGATTCTTCCGGTCGCCCGCGTACGCCGACTCGCCCAGCACGGTGACGGGAAAACTCATGCCCTACCTTCCCGCACCCCCGCCCACCCCCGGCGAGCGCTGCAGGACCCCCGACAGGTGCCGAGCGAACACCTCCCGCGCCTGAGGGGTCAGCGTGCGCAGAGCGACCAGGGCCGTGATCGCCACGTCGCACAGTTCCGCCTGGACGTCGTCCCAGGTGTGGGTGGTGCCCTTGCGCGGGTTCTGGCCGGTCGCGCCGATCACCGCCTGGGCGACCTCGCCGGTCTCCTCCTGCAGCTTCAGGATGCGCAGGAGCAGGCCCTCCCGGCCCTCGTGGGTGCGGTGGCTGTCCAGCCAGGTCCACAGGTGATCGACGGCGGACCAGAGGTCATCGGCAGGCACGGAAACGTGCTGGTCGGTCATGGACCGCAGCCTGCCACGGCCCGCCCTGTTTGCTCCTCTTACTTCTCGAAGAGCGCCTGCTGCTCGCCCTCCTCCTCCTTCCGCAGCCGCTTGACGCGCGCGCCCACGACCACCGACGTCACCGCGCCCACCGTCGCGAACGCCGCCGGCACCATCCAGCCGCGGTTGACGGCGTGGCCGAAGGCGTGGTCCACGGAGAGCCGGCCGGGGCCCGTGATGGCGAGGCTCGAGGAGGTCAGGCCCAGGGAGACGGCGTACTCGTAGCCGCCGCCCTGGGCGAAGAAGCCGTTGGGCGCGTGCAGCGCCGCCGCCCCGGCCATCGCGCCGGCCGCCGCCGCGCCCGCCGCCGGGGTGGCCAGGCCCATGGCCAGCAGCAGCCCGCCGCCCGCCTCCGCCAGCCCCGCCGCCATCGCGCTCGCCCTGCCCGGCCGGTAGCCGACGGACTCCATGAACTTGCCGGTCCCCTCGATCCCGCCCCCGCCGAACCAGCCCAACAGCTTCTGCGCGCCGTGTGCGGCCAGCACACCGCCGGTGCCCAGCCGGAGCAGCAGCAGGCCCAGATCACGTCGGTCGTAGCAGTTCACGGTGACTCCCAGGCAGACGGCAGGAACAGGAGGAGGGCACCCCTCCGCACCCCCTCCGCGTTTCCACCCTCGCACCGCCCACACCCACCCGGCCCGCCCTGCGCGCCGTTCGGGTGGCGAACCGGGGCTCGGGGCGCCGTCCGTCACGTGGGACGCACCGCGCTGTCCGCTTGTCCGGAACCGCCTGGCCGAGTCGCAGGTGTTCGGAACCGCCCGGCCGAGTCTCAGGCCGGTACCGGCGCCTCGGCCCGGCCCGCGTCCGGATCGCCCGTCTCCCCCGGGTAGCGCACGCCGATCCGCTCCCGGATCGCGTCCAGGGTCCGCATCACCGCGAGGGTGCCGTCCAGTGGCACGAGCGGTGACTCGGTCTCGCCCGCGCGCAGCGCCCGCATCACCTCCAGGGCCTCGTGGCGCAGGGACGTGCGCGGACCGTCGGCCGAGTCGGCCGTGAACACCTCCGGTTCGCGGCCGTCGCGGTGCAGGACGAAGCGCTCGGGGTGGAAGAAGCCCGACGGGATGTCGATACGGCCCTCGGAGCCCGTGATCGAGGCGCAGGTCGCCGTACCGCCGGTGATGGAGCAGTGCACCTGGGCCAGCGCGCCGCCGTCCCAGGACAGCAGGGCGCCGGTCTGCAGGTCGACGCCCTCCGCGGAGAGCACCGCCCTGGCCGTCACGTCCGACGGCTCGCCGAGCAGCAGCTGCGCGAAGGACACCGGGTACACGCCGAGGTCGAGCAGCGCCCCGCCGCCCAGGTGCGGGTCGCGCAGCCGGTGCGAGGGCGGGAAGGGGCCGGCGAGCCCGAAGTCGGCCTGGACGGTGCGCACTTCACCGATCGCACCGTCGTCGACCAGCGCCTTCAGCCGCCGTACCAGCGGATTGCAGTACATCCACATGGCCTCCATCAGGAACCGGTCGTGCCCGCGTGCCAGCGCGACCAGTTCCTCGGCCTGCCGCAGGTTCAGCGTGAACGGCTTCTCGCACAGCACGTTCCGCCCGGCCTCCAGGCACAGGCCGGCGGCCGTCCGGTGGGCCGCGTGCGGAGTGGCGACGTAGACGACATCGATGTCGGGGTCCTCGGCGAGGGCCTTCCAGGAGCCGTACGCCCGGGGAATCCCGAACCGCTGCGCGAACGCCCTCGCCGGCTCCTCGCTGCGCGAGGCCACCGCCACGACCTCCGCGTCCGGCAGGTCCACGAGGTCCGCCGTGAACGCGGCCGCGATCCCGCCCGTCGCCAGGATCCCCCAGCGCGTCCGCTGCTCCGTCATCCGGACCCCACCCTCGCTCCTGGCTCGCACGACCCTCGGCACTGTGTACGAGCTGAGAGCATAGGTGGCGGAACGACCGGAGAGGGAGGGGCACATGTCCGAGGGTGGGGCGTCGGCACCGCACGCGTCGCGGGCGGCAGTACCGGGAAACAGACCTGGACTCGAACCCGGACCCGGTCCCGAAGCCCTCCGGCCGCCGGCCCGCCGCACCAGCCTCCTGGTGACCCTGATCCTCGGCGGACTGACCGCCACACCACCGCTCGCGATGGACACGTACCTGCCCGCGCTGCCGGAGGTCACCCGGTCCCTGCACGCCCCGGCCGCGACCGTCCAGCTCACGCTGACCGCCTGCCTGGTCGGCATGGCGCTCGGGCAGCTGGTCGTCGGCCCGATGAGCGACCGGTGGGGACGCAGGCGCCCGCTGCTCGCCGGACTGGCCGTCTACGTCCTCGCCACCGCGCTGTGCGCCCTCGCGCCCGACGTCGAGGTGCTGATCGCCTTCCGGCTGGTGCAGGGCCTGTCGGGCGCGGCCGGCATCGTCATCGCCCGGGCAGTGGTGCGGGATTTGTACGACGGCGTGGCCATGGCCCGCTTCTTCTCCACCCTGATGCTGATATCCGGGGTCGCCCCGATCGTGGCGCCGCTGATCGGCGGTCAGATCCTGCAGGTGACCGACTGGCGGGGCGTGTTCGTCGTCCTGACGGTGGTGGGAGTGCTGCTGGCCGCGGTCGTCTGGGTGCGGCTCCCGGAGACCCTGCCGCCCGCCGAGCGGCACGGCGGCGGCGTCGGCGAGACGCTCGGCTCGATGCGGCAACTGCTCGCCGACCGCTCCTTCACCGGCTACCTGCTCACGGGCGGCTTCGCCTTCGCCGCGCTGTTCGCGTACATATCCGCCTCGCCGTTCGTCGTCCAGGAGATCTACGGAGCCTCCCCGCAGACGTTCGGCCTGCTGTTCGGGCTCAACTCGATCGGGCTGATCGTCGTCGGCCAGATCAACGGCAAGGTGCTGGTCGGCCGGGTCCGCCTCGACCGGGTCCTGGCCGTCGGCCTCGCGGTGGTCGCCCTGGCCGCGGCCGCGCTGCTGCTGATGGCGGCGGGCGTCCTCGGCGACGTGGGCCTGGCGCCCGTGGCCGCCGTGCTGTTCGTGCTGATGTCCGCGATGGGCATCACCCTGCCCAACACCCAGGCTCTCGCCCTGATGCGCACCCGGCGCCACGCGGGCTCCGCGTCCGCCCTGCTCGGTACGACCACCTTCCTCATCGGCGCGGTCGCCTCCCCGCTCGTCGGGATCGCCGGGGAGCACACCGCCGTACCCATGGCGGTGGTCCAGCTGGCGGCCGCACTGGTGGCGGCGGCCTGCTTCGTGGGAATGTGCCGTCCCTGGAATCCGCGGAGCCCGGAGGAGGAGAGCTGAGCGCACCGAGACTGTGCAGGGACACACCTCGGAAGGCCGGACTCGGCGCCGGAGAGCTCCGCCGGCTCGTCCGCGAGGTCCACGACCTCACCACCGGGGAACACCCCTGGGCGGCGGGCGCCGTCGTGATCGCCGGGCGCGGCCCGGTGGTCGCCGTGGCGGAGGCGGCGGGCTGGGCCGTGCGGTACGCGTCCTACGACCCCGACACCGACCGGGGTGTCGAACTGCCGCCCGCCGCACGGGTCCCGATGACCGTCGACACGTCCTTCGACCTTGCGTCCCTGACCAAACTGTTCACGGCGGTCGCGGTCGTGCAGCAGATCGAGCGGGGCACGCTGGGCATCGACGCGCGCGTGGGGGCGTACCTGCCGGAGTTCCGCGCCGCCGCCGAGCACGGCGTCACCGTACGGCAGCTGCTCACCCACACCTCCGGGCTGCGCCCCGAACTCCCGCTGTACGACTGCCCCGACGACGCCTCCCGCCTGGCGATGCTGCGCGCGGAAGCCCCGGTGGGCGTGCCCGGCACGTACGCCTACTCCGACCTCAACCCGCTCCTGCTCCAGCACGTCCTGGAACGCGTCACCGGCCGGCCGCTGGACGCCCTGGTCCGCGACGGGATCACCCGCCCGCTGGGCATGACCTCGACCCGCTTCGGCCCGTGCCCCGGCGCGGCGGCCACCGAGGACCAGCGGCGGCCGTGGGCCAAGGCGGACCGGGGGATGCTGCGCGGCGAGGTCCACGACGAGAACGCCTGGGCGCTGGGCGGGGTGGCCGGTCACGCGGGCCTGTTCTCGACCGCCCCCGACCTGGCGGTCTTCTGCCGCACCCTGCTGTCGGGCGGCTCCTACGGCCCGGCCCGCATCCTCGGCCCGGACTTCGTCGAGCTGCTGCTGACCCCGCCGGGCCTGGGGTTCGCCGTGGACCAGCCGTGGTTCATGGGTGAGCTCGCGGGCGGGGGAGCGGCGGGCCACACCGGCTTCACCGGTACGTCGCTGGTGCTCGACCCCGCCACGGACACCCTCCTGGTGCTGCTCGCCAACACGGTCCACCCGCGCCGGCGCCCGCCGGCCAACGGACCGCGGGCCGCGGCGGCGACCCGGCTGGCCCGGGCCGTACGGGGAACCTGAGTACCGGAGGTGTCCGGGGCTGCCCCGGGTGAGCCGCGTCCTGTGCCGCTGCCGTCCGGGCTTCGCCCGTGGGGGCTTGGCGCGCCCACGCGGCGGGACCGTATCGACATGCGGGAGTGGTCCGGGGCGCCCGCCGGACCTGAGAGAATCGCACGGTGAACGCCCCCGTGTCCCCGTCGGAGACCCTCCGCGCCGCCCTCTCCGGTCTGCTCGACGGGCTGCCGCCCCGGCAGGCCGCGGGAGCCGTGGAGCGGCTGATCGCCAACTACCGGGGGAGCACCCCCACCGACACGCCGATCCTGCGGGACCGCGCGGACGTGGTCGCCTACGCCGCCTACCGGATGCCGGCCACCTTCGAGGCGGTGCGCTCGGCACTGGAGGCGTTCGCGGACGCCGCTCCCGGGTGGGTGCCGGGCAGCCATGTCGACGTCGGCGGCGGGACGGGGGCCGCGACCTGGGCGGTCGCCGCCACCTGGGACGGGGCGCGGCCGGTCACGGTGCTCGACTGGGCCGAGCCCGCGCTCGCCCTCGGCCGGGAGATCGCCGAGGCCGACCCGGCCCTGCGGGACGCGCGCTGGCAGCGCGCCCGGATCGGTTCGGCGCTCACCCTCGACCCCGCCGACCTCGTCACCGTCTCCTACGTCCTCGGCGAGCTGACCGACGCCGACCGGGCCGCCGTCGTGACCGCCGCCGCGGACGCCGCGCAGGCCGTCGTGGTCGTGGAGCCCGGCACGCCCGACGGCTACGCCCGCGTCATCGAGGCCCGGGACCGGCTGATCGCGGCCGGCTTCCACGTCGCGGCGCCGTGCCCGCACAGTGCCGCCTGCCCCATCGTGCCCGGCACCGACTGGTGCCACTTCTCGGCCCGCGTCAGCCGCTCCTCCCTGCACCGGCAGGTCAAGGGCGGATCCCTCGCCTACGAGGACGAGAAGTTCAGCTACGTCGCCGCCGCCCGCTTCCCGGTCACCCCGGCCCCCTCCCGCATCGTCCGCCGCCCGCAGATCCGCAAGGGCCAGGTCCTCCTGGACCTGTGCGAGCCCACCGAGGAACTGCGCCGCCGTACGGTCACCAAACGCCACGGCGACCAGTACAAGTCGGCCCGGGACGCGGCCTGGGGCGATCCCTGGCCGCCGCGATAGCTCCGGGCGCCTTCGGGACGGGGCGGGCCGCGGTGCACGGCTTCCCGGGAGAGGCCGGCCCAGCCCTCGTGGCGTGCGGTTCCCGTGCGCGGGCCGCGCTGCTCCGGGCCCCTGTCGCGGTGTGCGACGCCAGGCGCCGTGCGCGGGGTCGGCCGCGGTGCCGTGCGGCGCGGGTGCGGGGCCGGCGTCGAGCCGCCTTTCCGGCACGGGACCGGCAGGGGAGTCCGTCAGCGCGCCGTGGAGGTCAGGGGCGTAGTTCCTGGGTGCAGCACTTCGCGCTGCCGCCGGCCCTGTGGAGTTCGCTCAGGTCCACGGCGAGCGGTTCGAAGCCGCGTTCGCGCAAGGGGGCGTGCAGGCCCGTCGCCGCTTGCGGGAGCACCACGTGCAGGCCGTCGCTCACGGCGTTCAGGCCGAACGCCAGCGCGTCCTCCTCGGTCGCGAGCAGCGCGTCGGGGAACAGCCGGTGCAGCACCTCGCGGCTGCCGGGGGAGAAGGCGGGCGGGTGGTACGCCACCTCGTCCGCCTCGTCGTCCAGGACGGTGAGCGCCAGGTCGAGGTGGTGGAAGCGCGGGTCGATCAGTTCGAGGGAGATCACCGGCCGGCCGAAGAACTCCTGCGCCTCGCCGTGCGAGAGCGGGTTGGTCCTGAAGCCGCGCCCGGCCAGCAGCCAGGAGGCGGTGACGGCGAAGTCGCCCTCGCCCTCGTTGACGTGGACGGGCACGTGCAGGTGCGCGAAGCCGTTCTCCGCGAACCACTCCAGGTGGGCCCCGGCCTCCGGTTCCCGGTGCGGGTGCGCGAACCGGGCACCGAAGACCCGGCCGTCGGCCACCGTGGCGCCGTTCGCCGTGAACACCATGTCGGGCAGGCCCGGCTGCGGGGTGAGCTCCTCGACGGTGTGCCCGAGGGAGCGGTACACCTCGCGGAGCTGCTCCCACTGGGCGAGGGCCAGCGGGGCGTCGACCGGCTTGTCCGGGTCCATCCAGGCGTTGAGGGAGTACGTGACGTCGAAGTGTGCGGGTGGGCACATCAGGTAGCGCCGGGGTCGGGCGCGGCGGGAACGGGCCAAGGTGGGCTCCTGGGAAACCGCAGGGACTCGCTTGCTGCCCATGGTGCGCCGGACCCGCCCGCCGCGCGCGTGCCGGACCGCCGGCTTCGCCCGCGTGAGTGGTGCGCGGCACCGGGGCGGCGGGGCGGTGAGCGGACGGGCTGCCGCCGGTGGGTCGGGAGCCTGCCGCCGGCGGGTCGGGAGCCGTACGAGCCGTACGGAATCCCGCCACCGGTGGCCTCGAGACCGTGCTGTGCGTCACTGCCGGCGAGCTGCTCGACCCGAGGTTCGGGGCGCCCTCCAGGGCCCTGGCCGCCGGTGACCTGTGCCCCGGTTGTGGGCTTTGGTGCACCGAGGCGCAGGATGGTGGGACGATAGGGCATGCTGTCCACACCAGCGAGGCGAGGGGATAGATGAGCGCGGAGTTCGGCGGCCGGACCGGCCGGCGGGGCAAACTCACCCAGTGGCTGCGGGGACGCCGCCCGAAGGACACCGCCGACGACGGCGGTCGTGAGGCCCTGCTGCTCGCCGCCGCCGCCGCGGGACTGCCGCTCGCGCCCGCCGCGCACCCGGGGGCCGGCTACGGCTGTTCCTGCGACCGCGTGGGCTGTCCCACGCCCGCCCGGCACCCGGTGTCGTTCGCCTGGCAGACGCAGTCCACGACCGACCACGCGCAGATCGAGCGCTGGGCGCGGCACCAGCCGCAGGCCAACTTCATCACCGCGACCGGCATGGTGCACGACGTCCTGGACGTGCCGCTGGAGGCCGGCCGGGAGGCCCTGGAGGAGCTGCTCGCCGCCGGCGTCGAGGTCGGCCCGGTCGCCGAGAGCGACGACGGCCGCATGCTGTTCTTCACCCTCACCCGCGGCACCCCCGAGGACGAGGACGAGTGGTGGCCCTGCGAGCTGGACTGCCACCCGGAGACCAGGGACGAGCGCCCGGGTCTGCGCTGGCACTGCCGCGGCTCCTACGTCCTCGTACCGCCGGCCCGCCTGCCCGGCGACGACGACCACCGGGTGCGCTGGCTGCGCGGGCCCGAACACCCGCTCCCCGACCCGCTCACCCTCCTGGAACCCCTCACCGACGCCTGCGCCCGCCACGCCACCGACGACCCGGACCAGGCCTCCGCGGCCTGGCCCCTGCGCCGCTGAGCGCAGGGCTCCGCCCGGGCCGCCGGAACCGCGCCCACGCCACCTCGCCGCGAGACCACACCCACACCCACGCCGCGAGTCCGCCCACCCGTACCGGAAGACCGCGCGCCGCGGGGTCGCGTCCGTGCTGTGGGGTCGCGCCTGTGCGGGGGTCCGCCCGTGCTGCGGGTCTGCCCGTCCGTGCCGGGGGTTCGCCCGCCGCGAGTTCGCGCCCTGGCCGGGGGTTCGCCCGCGCCGCGAGTCCACCCGCGCCGCGAGTCCACCCGCGCCGCGAGTCCACCCGCGCCGCGAGTCCACCCGCGCCGTGAGTTCGCGTCAGCGCCGTGAATCCGCCCACGCCGGGAGACCGCTCGCGCCGCGAGTCCGCGTCTGCCCCGGAAGTCCGCACCCGCGCGGGGAGGCCACGCCCATGCCGCGAGTCCACCCGCGCCGCGAGTCCACCCGCGCCGTGAGTCCGCCCGCGCCGTGAGTTCGCGTCAGCGCCGTGAATCCGCCCACGCCGGGAGACCGCTCGCGCCGCGAGTCCGCGTCTGCCCCGGAAGTCCGCACCCGCGCGGGGAGGCCACGCCCATGCCGCGAGTCCACCCGCGCCGCGAGTCCACCCGCGCCGTGAGTCCGCGTCCGCCCCGGGAGACCGCTCGCGCCGTGGATCCGCCTCCGTCACTCCCCTCGAGCCGACGTGAGCCCCTGGACGCGGGACAGGATCGACACCCGCTGGTCGCCCGTGTTCTTCGGTGGGTCGAGGGCTATCTCGTTGGAGAAGAACTCCATGGTCAGGGACTGCCTGATCTCGCCGGTGGTCAGGGCCTGGACGTTCTTGTTGGGGGTGGGGACGGTGGCGCCCCGGGCGGCGGTCTGCTTCTCGTAGTGGCGGGTGGTGAAGAAGACCAGCGCGCCGCCGTCCGCGGTGCGCAGCGCCAGGGGGGCGTACGCGTCGTCCGTCATCGGCTGGTCGATGTACTGCCGGGCCAGCCCCGGCCGGCTCGCGGCTTTGGCGCGCAGCTCGCGCCAGCCGGTGGTGTGCGTGCCCGGGGCGAAGGCGTTCCCGCCGCTCTTCAGGTACGTCGCGTAGGCCCGGCTCAGGTCACCGGGCGCGACCGCCAGTCCGGCGGCGCTCTCGGGCACGGCCTCCGCCAGCCCGTCCGCGTCCTTCTTGAACTCCGGTACCTTCCCGGGCGCCACCAGCGTCAGATACGCCACCCGCCACTTCTCGCCGACGCCGTACCGCAGGAACACCATCAGCCAGCGCACGTCCCCGCCCTTGTTGCCCTTGGCGTCGGCGACGAACCAGCGCGGCCAGCCCGCCTTCTTGGGGATCGTGAACTCGGCGTCCGTCAGCGTCAGCGGCGTGTGCGCGGGGTTGCCGCCGGGGTTGTTGGCGTGGCCGGCCTTCAGCCGCGCCGCGTCGATGGCGCCGAGCGCGCCGGTGACGTAGCCGGCGTCCAGGGAGCTGTCGTAGGCCTTGTCGGCCTTGTTGTAGGCCTCGGTGAACTGCTCGAGCGCCTTCGCCGCCTCCGCGGGCGTGGTGGCCGGAAGCACCTCGCGCTCCCCGTGCACCACCACGCACCCGCTCGCCGTCAGCGACAGCACGGTCACCGCGACCGCCACCGGCGCCCAACTCTCAAGCCTGCGAAGCCTCCGAGGGCCGCGAACCCTGCTCATCAGCTACCGTCACCTTCCCCTTCCCGGAGGCGAACCCTACCGGGGCGAAGAAGAGGGCGAGCGTCGGGACCAGGTACAGCAGCCACACCGTGACCTGGAGCACGGTCGGGTCGGGCTGGAAATTGAACACGCCCTTCAGCAGCGTGCCGTACCAGCTGTCCGGCGGGATCGTGCCGCTGATGTCGAAGGCCAGGTTGCGCAGCCCCGGGATCCAGTCGGCCTCCTGCAGGTCGTGGACGCCGTACGCCAGTACGCCCGCCGCGACCACGACCAGCATGGCCCCGGTCCAGGTGAAGAACTTGGCGAGGTTGATCTTCAGCGCGCCCCGGTAGAACAGCCAGCCCAGGAGGACCGCCGTGGCCAGGCCCAGCGCCACGCCGATCAGCGGGCGCGGGGTGCCGTCGGAGGCCGCGTGCACGGACGCCCACACGAACAGCGCGGTCTCCAGGCCCTCCCGGCCCACGGCCAGGAACGCGGTGGCGACCAGCGCGCCCGTGCCCATCGCCAGTGCCTGGTCCAGCTTGCCGTGCAGCTCGGACTTCAAGTGCCGGGCGGTGCGCCGCATCCAGAAGACCATCCAAGTCACCAGGACCACCGCGAGGATGGACAGCCCGCCGCCGAGCGCCTCCTTCGCCTCGAACGTCAGCTCCTGGGAGCCGAATTCGAGGACGCAGCCGAAGCCCATGGCGATGGCGACCGCGATGCCGATGCCGGTCCAGATCGGCTTCAGGGCGTCCCTGCGGCCGGTCTTGACCAGGTAGGCGATCAGGATGCACACGACGAGGCTGGCCTCCAGCCCCTCGCGCAGACCGATCAGATAGTTGGAGAACACGGGCCTACGCCTCCTCGGACAGCAGCGTGCGGCCCCACCAGTCGTTCGCGTCGCGAACGCCGGGCGGGATCGCGAAGACCGCCGAACCCACGTGCTGGATGTACTCGTTGAGCGCGTCCGACGCCGCCAGCCTGCGCTGCAGCGGGATGAACCCCTTGCGCGGGTCGCGCTGGTAGGCCAGGAAGAACAGCCCGGCGTCCAGCCGGCCCAGCCCGTCCGTGCCGTCGGTGAAGGAGTAGCCCCGGCGCAGGATCGTGATCCCGCCGTTGCTGTCGGGGTGCGAGAGCCGTACGTGCGCGTCGGGCTTCATCGCCTTCAGGAACGGCTCGTCGTGCTCCTCGGCCTTGCCGACCGCGGCGCCCTCGCCCTTGTCCCGGCCGAAGATGTCCTCCTGCTCCTGCAGCGGAGCCCGGTCCCAGGTCTCGATGTTCATCCGGATACGCCGGGCGACGAGGTACGAACCCCCGCGCATCCAGGCGTCGTTCGCGCCGCCGTCCCCGTCGCCGACCCACACGAACCTCTTCAGCCGGTCCGTCTCGGTGCCCGCGATGTTGCGGGTGCCGTCCTTGAACCCGAAGAGGTTGCGCGGGGTCTGGGCGTCCGGGGTGGTCGAGGAAGTCTTGCCGAAGCCGAGCTGCGACCAGCGGACGGCGACCTTGCCGAAGCCGATGCGGGCCAGGTTGCGGATCGCGTGCACGGCGACCTGCGGGTCGTCCGCGCAGGCCTGGACGCACAGGTCGCCGCCGGTGCGGGAGCGCTCCAGGTTGTCGCCGGGGAACGGGGGCAGGTCGACCAGGGCGGCCGGCCGCTTGTCCCTCAGCCCGAACTTCTCGAACAGTGAAGGCCCGAAGCCGATGGTCAGCGTCAGCCGCGAGGGCGGCAGGCCCAGCGCCTCGCCCGTGTCGTCGGGCGGCGCCTCGGCGAGTCCGCCGTGCGCGCCCTCGCCGACCTCCTTCCCGGCGGTCATCCGGCGTGCGGCGGCCGTCCAGTCCTTCAGCAGCCGCACGAACTCGGCGCGGTCGTCGGTCCTCACGTCGAACGCGGCGAAGTGCAGCCTGTCCTGCACGGGCGTGGCGATACCGGCCTGGTGGGCGCCGTGGAACTCCACCGCGCCGCCCGCCTGGGCTCCGGCCGGGGCCGTGCCGGAGCCGGTCATCGCCACCGCGCCGCCGGCCGTCACCGCGCCGAGCGCGATCCCGGCCCCGCCCCAGCCGATCACCGCGCGGCGGGACGGGCTCCTGCCCTGGTCCTCGCTCATCTCCCGTCCCCCCTACTTCACAACCGCGGCGGCCAGCTTGGACAGCGGCTCGGCGAGCGCGTTCACCGCGTCCGAGAGCTCCTTGCGGTCGTCCTCGCCGACCTTGTCGTAGGAGACGAACTCGTACGACGTCTTGTCCGCCCTGTCCACGCGGTACTTGTCCAGCAGCGCGTCGAGTGCGGCGAACTGCTTGTCCAGCTCCTTGGCGAGCGCCGGGTCGTTCTTCTGCGCGACTGGCTTGAGCAGGTCGTACGCCTTCTCCGCGCCCTCGACGTTGCCCTTGAAGTCGATCAGGTCGGTGTGGGAGAAGAACTCCTCCTCGCCGGTGACCTTGCCGGTGGCGACCTCGTCGAGGAGCTCCTTGGCGCCGTTGGCCATGGAGGTCGGGGTGATCTCGGCGGTGCCGACCCGCTGCTGCCAGTCCTTCAGGTCGGTGACGAGCTGGTCGGCGAGGGCCTTCTCCTCGGCGCCGGCCTTCTTCTCCTTCCACAGCGCCTTCTCCAGCCGGTGCCAGCCGGTCCACTGCTGGCCGGGCTCCAGGTCGGCCTCGCGCAGGTCGACCTTCGGGTCGATGTCGCCGAAGGACTCGGCGACCGGCTCGGTGCGCTCCCAGCCCAGGCGGGAGATGGCGTACGCCTTCTTCGCGGCCTCCACGTCGCCGGCCTTGACGGCCTTCACGAACGTCTCGACGAGGGGCAGGGTCTGGTCGGCCTGCTCCTGGACGTACTGGCGGTACGCGGCGACGGCCTGGTCCAGCTTCGGGTTCCGCTTGGCGACCGAGCCGCCGGTCGCCTTGACGTCCTGGCGGATGCCCTTGCCCTTCATGCCGGGCTTGCACGCGATCACGTAGTCGCCCGACTTCACCTCGGCGGTGACCCGCTGCTTGGTGCCGGGGCCGATGTTCTCGCGCTCGGCGACGATCCGGTCGTCGGGGAAGAGGACGTAGACCTCGGTGACCTTCGAGCCCTTGTTCTCGATCGCCAGCTCGATGTGCCCGGCCGGGAACTCCTTCTTCGACACCTCGCAGGCGTCGTCCGTCGCGGTCACGCTGATCACGTGGTCGCCGCTGTCGGCGCCGCTCTTCTGCGTGCAGGCCGTCACGGTGGTCAGAGCGGCCGCGGTGGCGGCGGCGGTGACGACGGAGAGTCGGACGGCTCGCATGCGAGGGCTCCCGGAAGTGGCTCAAAAGTGACGTGATCGCACTCACGCGAGATGGTGAGGCTTGCCTAACTTAACTGAGGCTTACCTGATTGGCACCCCCGTGGACCGTGATTCAGGTCTCATGGGCGGCGTAGGGGAACGATCTGATCGCGAATGGCCAAAACGATCGCAAAGAAACGGTCACGAGGAAGTCAAAGGTTGGCTGCGGGATCACGAGGAGTGCCCCCGTCCGCGGATGCGGCAGCACCTCGACCGGCTGGTCGTGGATGCGCGAGAGCAGGGACTCGGAGAAGATCCCGCCGGGCGGGCCATCGCCTCGGCCACGATCTTGTCGTCCTCGGCCGTGACGGCGGGCGCGGGCGTGCTGTTCGCGATGCGCAGGCGGCGCGACACGCAGGCGTGAGGCATGTGAGGGGGCGGTGCCGGTCCGTCCGCCGGCACCGCCCCCTCGGTGCTTCAATGCCCCGGTGACTGACTACGACGTGCTGCGCGTGTTCTGCGCGGCGAACGGCGGCTACGGCAACGAGCTCGGCGTCGTCCGCAACGGCTCCCTCGTCCCCGCCCAGGACGACCGCCAGGAGATCGCCGCCAAACTCGGCTTCAGCCAGACGGTGTTCGTCGACGACCCCGAGCGCGGGGCGATCGACATCTACACCCCCACCCTGCGCCTGCCCTTCGCCGGCCACCCCTGCGTCGGCACCGCCTGGCTGCTGGACGTCCCGGAACTGGTCACCCCCGCCGGTCCGGTCGGCACCCGCCTGGACGGCGAGTTCACCTGGATCGAGGCCCGCCCGGAGTGGGCCCCACCGCACACCCTGCGCCAGTACGCCACCCCCGCCGAGGTCGACGCCCTCCCCGTCCCCCCGCCCGGCGAGCGAAGCGAGACGGGGGTCCCCCCGGACGAAGTCCGGGGGAGGATCTATGCCTGGTCCTGGGAGGACGAGGCAGCCGGCCGCATCCGGGCCCGCGCCTTCCCGGGCCGCGGCGACGGCATCGAGGAGGACGAGGCCACGGGCGCGGCGGCCCTGCTGCTGACCGCCGAACTGGGCCGTGCCCTGAACATCATCCAGGGCGCGGGTTCGCAGATCCTGACCGCACCGCAGCCGGGCGGCTGGGTGGAAGTCGGGGGTCGAGTAGTCCTGGAACGCTGAGGGCTGCGGATGATCCGCGACGACCGCGACGAGCGGTCAGGCCGTCAGGGGGAACTCCTCGCCCAGGGCGTGGAAGACCGCCGTGTTCAGGGCGAACGCCCGCTTGCATTCGGTCACGATCCGCTGCTTCTCCAGGTCGTCGGCGTGGACGGCGTCCAGGAGTTCGCGGTAGCGCCGCTTGAACGCGGCCGGGTTGGGGATCTCCTCGAAGACGTAGAAGCGGACCCCGTCGCCCTTCTCGGTGAAGCCCCACGCCTTCTCCGCCCTGTCGCGGATGATCTGGCCGCCGGAGAGGTCGCCGAGGTAGCGCGTGTAGTGGTGGGCGATGTAGCCGGCCGGCCACTGCTCGGCGCACTCGCGCACCCGGTCGGCGTACGCGCGGGTCGCGGGCAGGGGCGTGAGGGCCGACCGCCACTTCGGGCCCCGCAGATGTGCCAGGTCCCGCTCCAGCGCGGCCAGCCGGAACAGTTCGGGGCGGACGAAAGGCCCCGCGACCGGATCCGACGCCGGCCGTTCGGCCCCGCGCTCCAGTGCCTCGTACACGAACCACAGTTGCTCGGTGTAGCGCGCGTACGCGTCCACGCCGAGCCGGCCGCCGAGCAGTTCGCTCATGAAGGTCGAGGTCTCCGCTTTCCTGTGCTGCTCGTGGGACGCGGTGCGGATGAGTGCCGAGAAGGAGTCCATGGGGTCCATGGGGCCACCCTTTAAGGTAAGGCTAACCTAAATCAAGAGGTTTGCCGACAGCTTGTCGGGAAAACTCTATCCGGAAAGCGGCCTACGGGACACAGCGGACACGGCGGGCGCGAAAAGAGCCCGCCCTCCGAAGAGAGCGGGCTCCCGCCGAGGCGAGCGCGGCGTTACGGCAGCGTCAGGATCTCCGCGCCCGTGTCCGTCACCACCAGCGTGTGCTCGAACTGGGCGGTGCGCCTGCGGTCCTTGGTGACGACCGTCCAGCCGTCGTCCCAGACGTCGTACTCGTAGGTGCCCAGCGTCAGCATCGGCTCGATCGTGAAGGTCATCCCCGGCTGCATGACCGCCGTCGCGTGCGGGCTGTCGTAGTGCGGGACGATCAGCCCGGAGTGGAACGAGGTGTTGATGCCGTGGCCCGTGAAGTCGCGGACCACGCCGTAGCCGAATCGCTTGGCGTAGGACTCGATGACCCGGCCGATGACGTTGATCTGCCGGCCCGGGCGGACCGCCTTGATCGCGCGGTTCAGCGCCTCGCGGGTGCGCTCCACCAGCAGGCGGCTCTCCTCGTCCACGTCGCCGACCAGGTAGGTCGCGTTGTTGTCGCCGTGCACCCCGCCGACGTACGCCGTCACGTCCAGGTTGACGATGTCGCCGGCCCGCAGCTCCGTCGAGTCCGGGATGCCGTGGCAGATCACCTCGTTGACCGACGTGCACAGCGACTTGGGGAAACCCCGGTAGCCCAGCGTGGAGGGGTAGGCGCCGTGGTCGCACATGAACTCGTGCGCCACCCGGTCCAGCTCGTCCGTGGTCACGCCCGGCGCGATGTACCTGGCCGCCTCCTCCATCGCCTGCGCGGCGATCCGCCCGGCGATCCGCATCGCCTCGATCGTCTCCGGCGTCTGCACCTCCGGCCCGGTGTACGGCTTCGGCCCGGGCCTGCCGACGTACTCGGGGCGGCGGATGTTTCCGGGCACGGAACGGGTCGGGGACAGTTCCCCGGGAACGAGCAACGACTGGCCAGACATGGTCGCGAGTCTATCCGGGGGTGATGGGGGAACATGTCCGTGGCGAGAGGAGCTGGTCATGGCCCTGTTCAAAAAGCGGACCGTAGGAAAGCCGGGCGAGTGGTTCTACTGCCTGGAGCACAAGAAGGTCGAGGAGGGGCCCGAATGCCCCGCCAAGGACCGGTTCGGCCCGTACGCCTCCCGCGAGGAGGCCCAGCACGCGATGCAGACCGCCCGCGAACGCAACCTCCACTGGGAGAACGACCCCCGCTGGCACGACGCCCCCACGAGCGGCACCGAGGAGAGCTGACCGGGCCCGGACGTGCGGGAGGCTCAGCTGCTGGTGGGCCCACCAGCAGCTGAGCCGAGCGGGTGGCGGGCAGACGGTTTTCCGCCCGGCACTCGCTACCAGCGCGGGGGCGGCGGTGCCGTCAGGTGCTCCGTCAGTCTCGACAGGCGGTCCCGGAAGCGGCCGCGTCCCCTCGGGGCCGGCATCGCGTTCTCCCCGGCCGCCGCGCTCACCAGGTGCTGGACGGTGTCCAGGTCCAGCTCGGAGCCCTCCGGCACCGCCAGCGTCTCGTGCGCCATCGACCCCAGCTCACCCCCGCCGGGGCCGAGGGCCAGCACCGTCGCCCCGGCCCGCCGGGCCTCGTGCACCCGCTCCAGGAGCGGCGCGGGCTCCTCGGGGGCCACGACGAGCAGCGTCTCGCCCCGCCGGGCCGCCTCCAGCCGGCCGAGCCCGACGGCGAGGTGCGCCGGGTCCGAGGGGTGGGCGGTGTGCCGTACGAGCGTCGGGGCCAGCTCCGGGGTGCCCGACCAGGCGGCCTCGTCCACCAGGTGGGCCGCCAGGTGCCACGGCTCGTACCGCGGCGTGCCCACGAGCAGCAGCCCGCCCCCGTACGACACCACGGACCCCCGCAGCACCCCCGCGAACCGCCGTGCGGCCCCCAGCCACTCGGTCCCGGCGAGCACTTCGCGCAGCAACGCGACCCGTACGGCATCCATACGTGCGCATGCTGCCGCAAACGGACACCGGTGACCGGGACTTCGGGCCGAATTCGCCCGCTCCGGGGACGTAGAGTCGGCGCATGACCTCCAGTGACAGCGCACACAAAAATCCCGCCAAGGGCCCCTGGGACCTTCCCGACGTCTCCGGGCTGGTCGTCGGCGTGCTCGGCGGTACCGGTCCGCAGGGCAAGGGCCTCGCCTACCGGCTCGCCCGGGCCGGGCAGAAGGTGATCATCGGCTCCCGGGCCGCCGAGCGGGCGCGGGCGGCGGCCGAGGAGACCGGGCACGGTGTCGAGGGCGCCGACAACGCCGAGACCGCCCGCCGCAGCGACATCGTGATCGTCGCCGTGCCCTGGGAGGGTCACGGCAAGACCCTCGAGTCGCTGCGCGAGGAACTGGCCGGCAAGCTCGTCGTGGACTGCGTCAACCCGCTCGGCTTCGACAAGAAGGGCGCCTACGCCCTCAAGCCCGAGGAGGGCAGCGCCGCCGAGCAGGCCGCCGCCCTGCTGCCGGACTCACGGGTGACGGCCGCCTTCCACCACCTGTCCGCGGTGCTGCTGCGGGACCCGGAGATCGAGCGGATCGACACCGACGTCATGGTCCTCGGCGAGGAACGTGCCGACGTGGAGACGGTCCAGGCGCTGGCCGGCCGCATCCCCGGCATGCGCGGCATCTTCGCGGGGCGGCTGCGCAACGCCCACCAGGTGGAGTCGCTGGTCGCGAACCTGATCTCGGTCAACCGGCGGTACAAGGCGCACGCGGGGCTCCGCATCACGGACGTATGAGCCGATGGGGGACACTGGTGCCGGAAGTCCCGGAAGTTCCGGCGTCCCCCGTAGTCCCCCCCCGTAGTCCCCGACAGGAGCCGACCGCCATGCCCCGCCTCGCCCTCTACGCCCTGATCGTCTGCGTACTGTCCACGGCCGCGGCCGTCGTCTCCTTCGTCGAGGGCAGCTGGCTGGGGATCGTGTGGGTGCTGCTGGCGGGCCTGTCGTCCAACATGACCTGGTACTACGCCCGCCGCGGGCGGATGCGGCAGGACCGGTCCGTCACCGGCTGACCGAGCAGAGCTCGTGGGTGTCCTTCCAGAAGCGGTACAGCTCGTGACCGCAGTACGGGTCGAGGGCGCCGATGCCGAGGTGGCGCAGGACGGTGTCGACCACGTCGAAGAACGCGGCGTTGAGCGACGGCACCCACAGCAGCGCGAACACGAAGATCAGGCCGAACGGCGCGAACGGCTCCACCTGGCGCTTGATCCTGTACGACAGCCAGGGCTCGATCACGCCGTAGCCGTCCAGGCCCGGCACCGGCAGGAAGTTCAGGATGGCGGCCGTCACCTGGAGCAGTGCGAGGAAGGCCAGCGCGAACCGGAAGCCGGCGGGCACGCCGTCCAGCGCGCCCAGCCAGAACGGGGCCGTGCACACGGCCGCGAACAGCACGTTCGTCAGCGGCCCCGCCGCCGAGATCAGACTGTGCCGCCAGCGGCCCCGGATCCGGCCGCGCTCGATGAACACGGCACCGCCCGGCAGACCGATCCCGCCCATGATCACGAACAGGACCGGGAGCACGATGCTCAGCAGGGCGTGCGTGTACTTCAGAGGGTTCAGCGTCAGATAGCCCTTGGCGCCGACCGTGATGTCCCCGCTGTGCAGCGCCGTGCGCGCGTGCGCGTACTCGTGCAGGCACAGCGAGACGATCCACGCCGCGGTCACGAACAGGAACACCGCCACGCCCGGCTGCTGGGAGTATCCGGTCCAGGTGGCCCAGCCCGTGACCGCGGTGACGGCCAGGATCCCGAGGAAGACGGGACTGACCCGCCGGTCGCTGTGGCGGGTGGCGGCGCTGGTCATGGGGGCGGGCTCCTGAGGGGGCGTGTCGGGGTGGGGCGGGGTCGACCGTACCGGGCGCACGGAGAAAACGTCTCGCGCCCTGCGCCGGTTCCCTGGAGGGTGGGGCCATGGCAGTGCGCTGGGTGTTCTACGAGAGCTGGCAGATGGAGTGCTGCGGCACGCCCTTCTCCGTGGGGGAGGAGGTCGGCCGGCCGTTGATGCCCGTGGACCCGGAGGACGTGCTGGGCGAGGGACACGACGAGGAGAAGTACGGCGGGATGCTGCTGGCCGAGTGGCACGGCGACGGGTGGCCCCGGACCACGGGCCGGGTCCGCGCGATCCTTCTGGTGCGCCGGATGTACGAGGAGACCGGGCCGGGCTCGCGCACCTTCGAACCCGTGCCGGGGCAGGTGTCCCTCGAAACCGTCGACAGCTGCCCGCGGTGGTTCGGTCATGGCGAGCCGTCGGCCGGGCCGGGACCCCGCCGGGAGCGCGTCGCGACCGGAGTCCTCGTCGCGCTGGACGTGCCGGGCGCCGCGCCGTTCGAACCCCGTGACCGGCTGTGAGACCGCCGGAGACAATGGACCCCGTGCGCTATCGCATCCTCGGCACCGCTCAGGCGCTCCGCCCCGACGGCACCCTCGTTCCGGTCGGCGGGGCGCGGTTGCGTGCCCTGCTGACCGTGCTCGCCCTGCGGCCCGGCCGTACGGTGCCGGTGAGCGTCCTGGTCGACGAGGTGTGGGACGGCGCTCCGCCCGCCGACGCCACGGGCGCGCTCCAGGCGCTGGTGGGGCGGCTGCGCCGGGCGCTCGGTGCCGGCGCGGTGGCCTCCGCGGAGGGCGGCTACCGGCTCACCACCGCCGCGGACGACATCGACCTGCACCGCTTCGAACGGCTGGCGGGCGAGGGCCTGCGCGCGCTGACCGACGGCGACCCCGCCAAGGCCGCCGTCGTCCTCGACGACGCCCTCGCCCTGTGGCGCGGCCCCGCCCTCGCCGACCTGCCCGACCGCACCGCCGAGGCGGCCCGCTGGGACACCCGCCACCTGGACGTACGCCGGGCCCGCCTCACCGCCGCCCTCGCCCTCGGCCACGCCGAGCAGGCCCTGCCCGAGCTGACCGCCCTGTGCGACACCCATCCCCTGGACGAACCCCTCCAGGCCCTCCGCCTGCGCGCCCTGCGCGACACGGGCCGCACGGCGGAGGCCCTGGCCGCCTACGAGGACGTACGGCGCCTGCTGGCCGACCGGCTGGGCTCGGACCCGGGGCATGGACTGCGCGCGCTGCACGGGGAGTTGCTGCGGCCGGGCGAACCGGACGGGCGTGGTTTCGGCGCCTCGGCGGGCAGCCGGCGTTCCGCTGGTGAGGGGCGCGCGGGCGCGGCGCCACGGGCCGGGCACGCCGATGCCGGTGCGGCGCCGCTGCGGGGAGTGCCCGGCCCGGCCGGTGGCTTCGGCGGCGCCGCGCGCGACTTCGCCGGGGTGTCCGGACCACGTGCCGACGGGACGTCCGGACCACCCGCCGCCGGCGGGCCCGGCGCCCCGGCGGCCTTCTCCGGTCTTCCCGTGGCGGCACCCGTGGCCGGCGCCCCCGTGCATGCCCGCACCGTCGCCGAAGGCGAGCGGGAGCACCCCACCGCGCCCGCCGGGACCCCCGCCCTCCAGCCCCCCGGCAACCTCCGCGCCCGCCTCACCTCCTTCGTCGGCCGTGAGGCCGACATCGAGGCGATCCGCGCCGACCTCGGGGCCGCGCGGCTGGTGACGTTGCTGGGGCCCGGCGGGGCCGGGAAGACGCGGCTGTCGCAGGAGGCCGCGGAGGCCGTGCGGCCGGCGGTGCGGGACGGGGTGTGGCTGGCCGAGCTCGCTCCCGTCGACGACGCCGGAGCCGTACCCGAGGCCGTGCTCACGGCCGTGGGAGCCCGCGAGACCGTGCTGTACGGCGCCGGAGCCGAGGAGATGCGGGCGGCGATCGCCGACCAGCACGACGACCCCGTGGGGCGGCTCGTCGACCACTGCGCACGGCGCCGCATGCTGCTCCTGCTCGACAACTGTGAGCACGTCGTCGACGCGGCGGCCCGCCTCGTCGAGGAACTGCTCGCCCGCTGCCCGCACCTCACCGTGCTGGCCACCAGCCGGGAACCCCTCGGCATACCGGGTGAGGTGCTGCGGCCGGTGGAGCCGCTGCCCGAGCCGGTCGCACTGCGGCTGCTCGCCGACCGGGGGGCCGCCGTACGGCCCGGTTTCCGTGTCGACGCCGACGAGGACACCGTCGTCGCCTGCGCCGAGATCTGCCGGCGCCTGGACGGCCTGCCGCTCGCCATCGAACTCGCCGCCGCCCGGCTGCGGATGCTGACCCCGCGCCAGATCGCCGACCGGCTCGACGACCGCTTCCGCCTGCTCACCTCCGGCAGCCGTACCGTGCTGCCCCGCCAGCAGACCCTGCGGGCCGTCGTCGACTGGTCCTGGGACCTGCTCGACGAGGACGAGCGGGACGTGCTGAGCCGGCTGTCCGTCTTCGCCGGCGGCTGCGACCTGGCCGCCGCCGAGGCCGTGTGCGGGCCCGCCGCCTTCGACGCCCTCGCCTCCCTCGTCGACAAGTCCCTCGTGGTGGCCGCCCCCGCCGCCGACGGCGAGATGCGCTACCGGCTCCTGGAGACCGTCGCCGAGTACGCCGGCGAACGGCTCGACGAGGCCGGCGGCCGCACGGAGACCGAGCGCGCCCACCTGACGTACTACCGCGAACTCGCCCGCACCACCGACCCGTTGCTGCGTGGCCCCGGCCAGCGCGCCGCCATCGACAAGCTCGAGCGGGAGCACGAGAACCTGCGCACCGCCCTGCGCTATGCCGTCGCCGCACGCGACGAGCAGGAGGGGCTGTGCCTGATCCTGTCGCTCGCCGGGTACTGGCACCTGCGCGACGTGCGCATCGAGGCCCGCACCTGGTGCGCCGAGGTCATGGCGCTCGGCCCCGACCCCTTCACCGAGCCGGTGCGGCGCGCCGCACCGGTGTGGCAGCGGTGCACGGACGTCCCGCCGCCGTTGACCGGCGAGATCCTCGCCGAGGCCCGCCGGGGTCTGCACCTGGTCCACCTGGCCTGCATGGACACTGAGCTGGACGCCTGGCAGTCCCCGGAGGCGAAACGCAAGCTGTGCGTCATCACCGAGGTCTACGAGCCCGGTATGCCGCAGACCTGCCGCAACCCCGGCATGCTCTGGCTCCTCGCGGTGATGCTGACCGGCGACGTGCAGCGCCTGCGCGAGGTCATCGACGCCGCCGTACGCACCTGCCGCAGTACCCCGGGATTCGAGTGGGAGCTCGCCCACTGCCTCCAGTGGCGCGCCAACCTGCTGGCCAACCGCACCGACTGGGCCGGGGACGCGGGCCGGGACGCCGACGAGTCACTGGAGATCTTCCGCCGCCTCGGGGACGTCTGGGGCACCGCGGAGGCTCTCTCCGCGCGCGCGGAGGCCCACGAGCGCACCGGCGCCCACCTGGCGGCCGCCGCCGACTACCGCGCGGCCATCGAGCACGCCGAACGCCTCGGCGCCCACGCCCAGATCGCCGTCCTCAACGTCCGCCTCGGCGGCGCCCTGCTGGAGGCGGGCGAGGCCGAAGAGGGCGAGGCGATGCTGCGCGAGGTCATCGCCCAGCGGGAGACCATCCCCAACGAGGCCATGCCCGCCTCCCGTATCTTCCTCGCCGGCTGGCTCAGCATGACCGGCCGCATCTCCGAGGCGCGCGAGCAACTACGGTTGCTGCGCGATGAGTTCGGCATCTCCCACTTCGCCGTCTTCGACGCCTTCATCCTCGGCGCGGAGGCCTGGGTGGACGCGGCGGACGGCCGCTACGAGGACGCCCTGGACAAGTCCCGCCGGGCACTGGAGCGGGCCCAGGACCCGCTGTCCCAGGCCATCGCGCCCCATATGCGCTCGGCGTACCTGACCATCGGCGCCCTGGCCGTCGCCGGCGCGGACGGCGGACGCCGTGCCCGGGACGCCGCCCGCTGCCTCGGCGCCGCCGACGCCCTGCTGCCGCCCCGGCACGTGCCCTCGTCCCTGGAACGCCACGTCCACGGCCAGGCGGTCGCCCGCATCCGTGCCGTGCTCGGCGAGGAGGCGTACGAGGCCGCGTACGCGGAGGGCGGCGGCCTCACCCCGCAGGAGGCCGCCGCCCTGGTCTGACGCGCCCGACCGGAGCCGTACGGTCAGGTCACGGTCAGGTCTTGGTGCGGAACTTGTGGATCGCGACCGGCGCCATCACCGCGGTGATCCCCGCCGACCAGGCCAGTGTCAGCCACAGGCTGTGCGCGACCGGGCCGTGCGTCATCAGTCCGCGGGCGCTGTCCGCGAGGGTGGACAGCGGGTTGTACTCGGTGAACGTCCGCAGCCAGCCCGGCATCGTCCCGGGCGGCGCGAAGATGGACGAGCCGAACTGCAGCGGCATCAGCACCAGGAAGCCCATCGCCTGCACGGACTGCGCGTTCTTCATCACCACGCCGAGCGTGAGGAACACCCACATCAGCGCCGAGCCGAACACCGCGGACAGTCCCACGGCGGCGAACAGGCCGGGCCAGTTCTCGATGTCGAAGCCGACGGCGACGCCGACGACCATCAGAATCGTCGTCGCGATGAGCATCCGCACCAGCTCGACGGAGATCTTGGCGAACAGCACCGAGCCGCGCCCGATGGGCAGGGACCGGAAGCGGTCCATGACACCGGAGTTGAAGTCCTGGTTGAAGCCGGTGCCCACGCTCTGGGACAGGTTCATCCCCATCATGGCCATCAGGCCGGGCACGATGTACTGCACGTACTGCTCCCGCCCGCCGCCCAGGGACTGCCCGATCGAGCCGCCGAAGACGTACACGAACAGCAGCGTGAAGATCACCGGGAACAGGATCGCGTCGAACATCGACTCCGGGTCCTGGCGGATCCACAGCAGATTGCGGCGGACCAGCGCGCCGGTGTGCCGCAGATGGGCGCGCAGCGGGATCCGGGCGTCGGCCTGGAGGCCCGGGGTGGTGGTGACACCGGAAGGGGCGGCGCGAAGCGCCTCGTTCAGGGTGGTGGGCGACGGGTGGGCGCTCATACGGCGACCTCCTCGCGGGAGTCGGCGGGCCGGGCGTCCTGCGGGGCACTGGCGCGGTGGCCGGTGAGGGACAGGAACACCTCGTCCAGGCTGGGCAGTTCGGTGGTGATGGAGGAGATCGTGATACCGCGCGCGGTGACCGCGCCGACCACGGCGGTCAGCTGCTCGTCGCTGAGGATCGGCACCAGCAGGGAGCCGGTCCCGGTGTCCACGGTCGTCGCGGCGAGCCCGGTGATGCCCAGCTCGTCGAGCATCCCGGCCAGCGGGCGCAGCTGAAGCGGATCGGCCGGCTGCACGCGCAGGGTGCGCCCGCCGACCTTCGCCTTGAGCTCCTCGATGGCCCCGTTCGCGATGACCCTGCCGCGGTCGACGACGGTCAGCTCGGAGGCCAGCTGCTCGGCCTCCTCCATGTACTGGGTGGTCAGCAGGACGGTGACCCCGTCCCCGACCATCGCCTTGACCTCGTCCCACACCTCGTTGCGGGTACGGGGGTCGAGTCCCGTGGTCGGCTCGTCCAGGTAGAGGACGGCGGGCCGCCCGATCATCGAGGCGGCCAGGTCCAGCCGCCGCCGCATGCCGCCGGAGTACGTACGTGCCGGCCGCCGCGCGGCCTCGGTGAGCGAGAACCGCTCCAGCAGCTCGTCGGCGCGGGCGCGGGCCTCCTTGCGGGGCAGGTCGAGCAGCCGGCCGATCAGGTACAGGTTCTCCCAGCCGGGCAGCTTCTCGTCGACGGAGGCGTACTGCCCGGTCAGCCCGATCACCCGGCGCAGCTGCCGGGGCTGCCGTACGACGTCGTAGCCGGCGACGGTCGCCCGGCCGGCGTCCGGGACCAGCAGAGTGGACAGGATGCGCACGAGGGTGGTCTTGCCGGCCCCGTTCGGCCCGAGCACACCCATCACGGTGCCCTCGCGCACGTCCAGGTCCACACCGTCCAGCGCCCTGGTCTCGCCGTAGTGCTTGACCAGCCCCCGCACGGTCACGGCACTGGGTTTCGTGTCGTTTGGTGTCATGACGGAAACGGTGTCAGCCACCACCGACAAATCACCGACAGGCAACCGACAGGCAACCGACAGCACCGACACACCCCCGACGAGCACCGCAACCATCGATCGAGCCACCACGACGGCGAGCACCACCTCCGCGAGAGCGGTGCCGGTTCAGGCGCAAAAAGGGCCGGCCCCGCCGACGGGGGAAGATCGGCGGGGCCGGCTGGTACCGCAGTGGCTCAGTGGACCGAGTGCTCCTCCAGCGGGAACGTCCCCCCGACCACGTCCTCCGCGAAGGCCTTGGCCGCATCGCCCATGACCTGCCGCAGATCCGCGTACTTCTTGACGAACTTCGGCACGCGCCCACCCGTCAGCCCGAGCATGTCGGTCCACACCAGGACCTGCGCGTCCGTCTGAGGACCGGCGCCGATGCCGACGGTCGGGATGTGCAGCACACGCGTCACCTCGGCCGCCAGCTCCGCCGGCACCAGCTCCAGCACGACCGCGAACGCGCCCGCGTCCTGCACGGCCTTCGCGTCCCGCAGCAGCTGCGCCGCCGCCTCCTCGCCGCGTCCCTGGACGCGGTAGCCCATGGCGTTGACGGACTGCGGGGTCAGACCGATGTGGGCCATGACCGGGATGCCGGACTCCACCAGGAGCCGGATCTGCTCGTGCGACCGCTCGCCGCCCTCCAGCTTCACGGCGCCGACGCCCGCCTCCTTCACCAGCCGGGTCGCCGAGCGCAGCGCCTGCACCGGGCCCTCCTGGTAGGAGCCGAAGGGGAGGTCGCCGACGATCAGGGCGCGGTGCGTGCCCCGTACGACCGCGGCGGACAGCATGGTCATCTCGTCGAGGGTGACGGGTACGGTCGTGTCGTACCCGAGGTGGCAGTTGCCCGCGGAGTCGCCCACCAGCATCACCGGGATGCCGGCCTCGTCGAAGACGGAGGCGGTCATGGCGTCGTAGGCGGTGAGCATGGGCCACTTCTCGCCGCGTTCCTTGGCGAGAGCGATGTCGCGGACGGTGATGCGACGGGTGCCCTTGCCCCCGTACAGCGCTTTGCTGCTGTCGGAGGGCTTCGTCTGGGCAGCCGAAAGCTGCGTCATGGCAACGGCTCCTTCAGTCATCTCGAGGCGCCCTGACGGCGTCCCCGGATCCCTCCCATGGTGGCACCTCGTGCCAGTTCGAGCCATAGGGCGCTCGTGTGCGCAACGTCTCGGTAAGGGGGCGTAAGAACCGGGTAAAAGATTTACGATACGAGACGGTCTCGTATCGGAAGAGGCCTAGGCTCGCACCATGACTACTCCTGCCGACAACGCCAGTCGCGGCTCCCGGATTCCGGAAGCGGTGCACCGCCGCCGCTGGGCGATCCTCGGCGTGCTGATGCTGAGCCTGCTGATCGTGGTGCTCGACAACTCGATCCTGAACGTCGCCATCAAGACGATCTCCACCCCGGCCCCGACCGGACTGGGTGCCACGCAGAGTGAGCTGGAGTGGGCGATCAACGCCTACACGCTCGTCTTCGCGGGTCTGCTGTTCACCGCCGGGCTCATCGGCGACCGCGTCGGCCGCAAGAAGGTTCTGCTGGCCGGCCTCGTGGTGTTCGGGTTCGGGTCCGCGCTGGCCGCCGAGTCCGGCTCGCCGGGCGAGCTCATCGCCTACCGCGCCCTGATGGCCCTCGGTGCCGCCTTCGTCATGCCGGCCACCCTCGCCGTCCTCATGAACGTCTTCGAGCGCGAGGAGCAGCCCAAGGCCATCGGCATCTGGGCCGGCGGCGTGGGCCTGGCCATCGCCATCGGCCCGATCACCGGTGGTCTGCTGCTCGACCACTTCTGGTGGGGCTCGGTGTTCCTCATCAACGTGCCCATCGTGATCGTCGCGGTGGCGCTGATGGTGTGGCTGGTGCCCGACTCCCGCGACCCGCGGCCCGGCCGCGTCGACCCGGTCGGCGTCGTGCTGTCCGTGGTCGGCCTGGTCCTGCTCGTCTACGGCATCATCAAGGGCGGCGAGCTCGCCGACTTCACCGATCCCACCGTGCTGTCGACGATCGTGGCGGGCCTGGTCGTCCTCACGGCCTTCGTGTGGTTCGAAAAGCGCAGCGACCACCCGTCCCTGGACGTCACCTACTTCAAGAACAAGGTCTTCTCGGCCGCCATGGCCGCCATCGCACTGGTGTTCTTCGCGCTGATGGGCGTGACGTTCTTCTCGGTGTTCTACATGCAGAGCGTGCGCGGCTACACGCCGCTTCAGTCCGGTCTGCTGATGCTGCCGCTGGCCGCCGCACAGATGATCTTCGCGCCGAGGGCCCGGCTGGTCGTCGACCGCTTCGGCAACAAGGCCACCACCACGGCCGGTCTGCTCCTGCTCGCCGCCATGCTGGCCGCCTTCGCCGGCCTCGATGCCGACACGCCGATCTGGATGCTGGAGGCCGTCTTCTTCCTCATGGGCACCGGCATGGCGCACATCATGACGCCGACCAGCGTCGTCATCATGCAGGCCCTGCCCCGTGAGAAGGCCGGCTCGGCCTCCGCGCTGAGCAACACCTTCCGCCAGGTCGGCGGCGCGCTCGGCATCGCCGTGCTCGGCTCGGTGCTCTCGGCGGCGTACCGCAACGGCATCGAGGACAAGCTCGGCCTGCTCCCGGCCGGACTGCGCGGCAAGGCCGGCGAGTCCATCGAGGCCACCCTCGGCATCGCCGCCAGGCTCGGCCCGCGCGGTGACGCCCTGGTGAGCCCGGCCAACGACGCCTTCCTGCACGCCATGCACGTCACCGCGCTGTGCGGCACCGTGGTCGCGGTCGTCGGCGCGGTCGTGGTGGCCGTGTTCCTGCCGGGCAAGCCGTCCACGCCCCGGGAGGGCGAGGAGGAGCAGGAGCTGGTGGCGGCGGTGGAGTAGGCGGGGACGGCCGGGGGGCAGCCGGGGGAAGAGGACAATCTTCCGGTACGACGAAAGGACGGCCCACGTGAGCCTTGCCGACAGCCACACCGCTTCCGACGCCCCCGTGCGGGGCCGGCCCCGGAGCGAGGCGTTGGAACGCGCCATCGTCGAGGGCGTGATGAAGCTCCTGGAGGACGGCGTGCCGCTCGCCGAACTCTCCGTGGAGCGCATCGCCCGCACCGCGGGCGTCGGCAAGGCCACCATCTACCGCCGCTGGCGCGGCAAGGAGGAGCTGTTCGTCGACGTCATACGCGCCACCGAGCCCCCCGACCCGGAACTGCCCGGGACCTCCATGCGCGACGACCTCGTGGCGATCTGCGAACAGCTGCGCAGGCGCGGACTGGTCAGCCGCTCCTCCGCCATCCTGCTCAACGTCTACGCCCAGATGAAGAGCAGCCCGAATCTCTGGTCCGCCTACCACGCGACCGTCGTCGAGCCGCGGCGCAGGCTCCAGACCGAGGTCCTGCGCCGCGGGCAGCGCGACGGGGAGCTGCGCGCGGACATCGACGTCGACGTGCTCAGCGACATCATCGTCGGCCCCATGCTGGTGCGCGCCGTGATGCGCCCCGACACCGAGCTGCCCGAGGGGCTGTCGGAGCAGATCGTGGACGCGGTGCTGGAGGGGCTACGGCCCGTCAGTTCCCCGTCCTAATGTGCGCGTTTCGTTACAGACCCGCCTCCGGGAGCCGTCGCAGGAACCCCGCGCGCCCACCCGCTCGTCCTCGTGCCAGTACGGCCGTCGAAGACGGCGGGAACGACGCCGATCATCCCCTAGGGTCGTAGAACACGGGGGTGAACGGTGTGCACGGCAGGCAGTGAGGCGACGGTATGGCGCAGCAGGCGTACGTGACGGAAACGGTGGACGGCGGCTCGGGGAACGAGCGCCGGGGGGACCGGCTCCGGCGCGCGACGCACCGCTTCCTGGACGGCTGGCGCGGTGACACGCGGATCTGGCGCCGGGGCATCCTCCTCGCCGCACTCGCGGTGATCCTGGCCCTGGTGATGGCACTGCACGCGCGCATCCCCAACCGGATCGGCAACCTCGGCAGTCTCACCGAGACCTTCCTGCCCTGGGCGGGCCTGCTCGTCCCGGTGCTGCTGGCCCTCGCCCTGGCGCGCAGGTCGGCGACCGCGCTGATCGCGGTGCTGCTGCCCGCGGTCGTCTGGCTGAACCTGTTCGGCGGGCTGCTCACCGACAAGGCCGGCACCGGCGGCGATCTGACGGTCGCCACGCACAACGTCAACGCCGACAACCCCGACCCGTCCGGCACCGCCCGGGAGATGGCCGCCGCGGGCGCCGACGTGCTCGCCCTGGAGGAACTGAAGGCGTCCGCGGTCCCGGTCTACGAGCGGGCGCTCGCCCCGACGTACAAGTACCACTCGGTGGAGGGCACCGTCGGGCTGTGGAGCAAGTACCCGATCAGCCGCGTCCGGGCCGTCGACATCAAGCTCGGCTGGACCCGCGCCCTGCGCGCCACGGTGACCACCCCCGAGGGGCCCGTGGCTGTGTACGTCGCCCACATGCCGTCGGTGCGGGTGAAGATGCACGCCGGCTTCACCGCCCAGCAGCGCGACGAGAGCGCGGACGCGCTGGGCGAGGCGATCGCCGGCGAGCGGCTGTCCAGGGTGGTCCTGCTCGGCGACCTCAACGGCACGATGAACGACCGCTCGCTCAACGCCGTCACCTCCCAGATGCGTTCCACCCAGGGCGCGGTGGGCGACGGGTTCGGGTTCAGCTGGCCGGCGTCGTTCCCGATGGCCCGGATCGACCAGATCATGGTCAGGGGAGTGGAGCCGGTGAGCTCCTGGACGCTGCCGCGCACGGGCAGCGACCATCTGCCCGTGGCGGCACGCGTGAAGCTGCCCGCCGACGACTCCTGACCGGTCAGGCGGTCTCCCGCCAGCCGCTGGTGATCGGCAGCCTGCGGTCCTTGCCGAAGCCCTTCGCCGAGATCTTGGTGCCCGGCGGGTACTGGCTGCGCTTGTACTCGGCCCTGTCGACCATCCGCAGCGTCCTGGTGACCAGCTCCCGGTCGTAGCCGGCCGCGACGATCACGTCCGCGCCCTTGTCCCGGTCGACGTAGAGCTCGAGGATCGCGTCCAGCACCGGGTAGTCCGGGAGGGAGTCGGTGTCGACCTGGCCGGGGCGCAGCTCCGCGCTCGGCGGCTTGGTGATGGAGTTCTCCGGGATCGGCGGGGTCTCGCCCCGCTCGGCGGCGGCCCGGTTGCGCCACTTCGCCAGCCGGAAGACCGACGTCTTGTACACGTCCTTGATCGGACCGTAGGCGCCCACCGAGTCGCCGTACAGCGTCGAGTAGCCCACCGCCAGCTCCGACTTGTTGCCGGGCGCCAGCACGATGTGGCCCTCCTGGTTGGAGACCGCCATCAGCAGCGTGCCGCGCAGCCGGGACTGCAGGTTCTCCTCCGCGAGGCCGGTCAGGCCGAGGGATTCCATGTACGCGTCGAACATCGGCGCGATCGAGACGGTACGGAAGTTCAGGCCGGTGCGCCGGGCCAGCTCGGCCGCGTCGTCCTTGGAGTGCTCCGAGGAGTACTTGGACGGCATGGAGATGCCGTACACGTTCTCGGCGCCCACCGCGTCGCAGGCGATCGCCGCGACGAGCGCGGAGTCGATACCGCCGGACAGCCCGATCAGGACCGACCGGAAACCGTTCTTGCGCACGTACGCGCGCAGGCCCGTGACCAGCGCCGTGTAGACCTCCTCGTCGTCGTCCATGCGCGCGGCGTACCCGGCGGCCGGCTCGGGCTCGTAGGCCGGCACCGGCGCCTCGGACAGCACCACGCGTTCGATGCGCAGACCGTCGTCGACCACGCCGCCGGGCGCGTCCGCCGCGGCGGCCGGCAGCTCCAGGTCCAGCACCATCAGGTGCTCCGCGAACTGCGGCGCCCGCGCGACCACCTCGCCGTCCGGGGCGACCACGATCGAGTCGCCGTCGAAGACCAGCTCGTCCTGCCCGCCGGTCATGGCGAGGTAGGCGGTGGTGCAGCCGGCCTCCTGGGCCCGCTTGCGGACCAGCTCCAGGCGGGTGTCGTCCTTCAGCCGCTCGTACGGCGAGGCGTTGACGGAGACCAGCAGCCCGGCGCCCGCACTGCGCGCGGCCGGCACTCGGCCGCCGTCCTGCCACAGGTCCTCGCAGATGACGAGCGCGACGTCGACGCCGTGCACCCGCAGCACCGGCATGGTGTCGCCGGGCACGAAGTAGCGGTACTCGTCGAAGACGCCGTAGTTCGGCAGGTGGTGCTTGGCGAAGGTCAGCACCACCTCGCCGCGGTGCAGCACCGCCGCCGCGTTCTGCGGGGCGCCGGCCGGCATGCCGTACTTCGGCTGGGCGGTCTCACAGCGGTCGAGGTAGCCGACGAGCACCGGCAGCTCCCCGAGGCCCTCCTCGGCGAGCCGGGCGGCCAGAGCGCGCAGCGCGGCGCGGGACGCCTCCACGAAGGACGACCTGAGGGCCAGGTCCTCCACGGGGTACCCGGTCAGCGCCATCTCCGGGAACACCACGAGATGCGCTCCCCGCTCGGCGGAGTCCCGGGTCCAGCGGACGATCGTGTCGGCGTTCCGGGCGAGGTCGCCGACGCGCGAGTCGATCTGGTTCAGGGCGAGACGTAGTTGAGGCACGCGCCCAGTGTAATCGTCAAAGCGACACGATGGGGTGGCGCGAAGCTGTGGGGCGCCCCACGCCCGCGCGTGCGCCCGCCCCTCCCGCGGGAGGAGCGGGCGCACGCGCGTCGGCCGGAGGTCAGCGGCGGCGGTAGGACTCGACGTAGCCCTTCGCGGGTGAACCCACGCCGGTGACGGTGTCGTAGCCCTTGACGGCCTTCAGCGAGCTGTCCTTGCCGAGGCTGCGGACGGACACGCTCAGACCGTCGGCGGCGTCGTAGCCGTTGACGTAGTCGACGCGCGCGACCGCGAGGTCCCTGCCGGTCGGCCGGTCCACCACGTCGTGGTACACCTTCGAGCCGTACTTGGCGTAGATCGCCGGGTTGGCGAAGCCGATCGCCTTGCCGCCGCGGGCCTCCTGGGCCAGGGCCTGGACGGCCGCGACGACCGGCGCGGCCAGCGAGGTGCCGCCGATGCGGTACTCGCCGTACCGCTGCGACCCGTCGGGGAAGGTCTGCGTCTGGCCCACCAGGAACCCGGTGTTCGGGTCGGCGATCGCCGCGATGTCCGGGACGACGCGGTTGCCGGCGGCGTTGTTGGCCTTGGCCAGTGCCTTCGGCACGACGCCCTTCTGGTAGTACGGCTGCGGCACGGTCCTGCTGGTGCCGCCGCCCGCGCCCGAGGTGAAGGCGCCCGGGAAGTCCACCCAGCTCCTGCCGTCCGCGGACAGCGCGGCCTTCCGGGTGCCCCAGCCGGTCTCCCACAGGTACTTGTCGTTCCTGCCGACGGCCAGCGAGGTGCCGCCGACCGCGGTCACCCAGGCGGAGTTGGCGGGAGTGTCGACCTGCTTCGTCCCGGTGCCCGCGACCTCGTCGCCGTCGTCGCCGGAGGAGAAGTAGAAGCCGATGCCCTCGACCGCGCCGAACTGGAAGACCTGGTCGTAGGCGGCCGCGACGTCCGGCGTCTCGTTGGCCTCGATGTCGCCCCAGGAGTTGGAGACGATGTCGGCCAGGTGGTTGTCGACGATCTTGCTGAGCGAGTCGAGCAGGTCGTCGTCGTAGCAGGAGGCGGCGCCCACGTAGACGACGTCCGCGTCGGGCGCGACCGCGTGCACGGCCTCGACGTCCAGGGTCTCCTCGCCGTACCAGCCGGCCGCCCCGCACTCCTCCGTCCTGGTGTAGCCGGCCGGGAGCACCTGGCGCAGCTGTCCCGTCCTCCAGGCCTTGTCACCGTTCTTCTTCGCGTAGGTGGCCGCGTCGAAGGCGATGGTCGGCGAGGCGTACGCGTCGGTGATGGCGACGCGGACACCCTTGCCGGTGTACTTGCCCGCGCCGTAGGCGGAGCGCAGCTGCTTGCCGGTGTAGCCCTTGACGGCGTACGGGACCTTCTGGCCGTACGCGGACGGCAGCGTGCTCGCGATGTTCGAGCCGTAGTACGAGGAGAACGGCCCGGAGTTTCTGAACACGGCGTCAGGCGGCGGAAGTTGGCCCTTGTGCTTCGCCTTGTGCGGGGCGTTGTCCAGGCCGGTGACGGTCAGCACGGCGCCGTCGAGGGACGCCGGGACCGAGGCCGCCCGCGCCGGGGCGCGGTAGGTCCTGGAGCCCTTGGCGAAGTTGTGCAGCTGGGTGCCGAACGCCTTCTCGGCGGCGGCGACATCACCGGTGACGGCGATGTAGTGCGGGGTCACGGAAGTGACCGTCAGGCCCGCCGACGTCAGCCACGACTTGACGGCGGCCACCTGGGCCTCGGTCGCGCCGAAGCGCGCCCGCGCCTGCTGGGCGGTCAGGTACTCGCCGTACTGGGGCGAGGACGGGTCCGCGACCGCCTCGGCGTACGCGGCGAGGCCGGCGGCGTCCCGGCCGGCCAGGTACACGCGGGCGTCGAGGCGGGCGCTGTCGGAGGTGGCGCCCTTGTCCGCCGTGGCCGTCGCCCACACGGGCTTGGTGCCCGCGAGCGCGTGACGGGCCGGGTGGTCCGCGGCGTGCGCCGCGGGCGTGCCGAGCGCCAGTGCGCCGGCGAGCATCGGCAGTGTCGCCGCCATGCTCAATCCGGCGCGCGCGATGGCGCGATTGGATCTCATAGAACCCCCTGCGATGCGGATCGCATGTGACGCAATGAGTGGTTGGCCTCGCGTGATCCGCGTGGAGCCCGCGGCGGTACGGCCCGTGAATGGATCACACGATCGAGGGCCACTCTGTCGATGAACCGTTCATGCCAGGGGAATGCGGAGGCCAAGAGACACCCAAGTAACCGTCAGGAGAGGTGAATTTCGGCTTTCGTTCTGATGTGAGAGGGGCCCTTGCCGCAAACGGGCCCGTTCGCCGCCCTGGTGACGGGTCGTCGGGCGAGCGGGCCGGCGCGCTTCGGTGTCGCGGGTGCGCTCGCGCACGACGGAGTGGGGCGAAAGCGCTGCGGGAGAGGCCCGGCCGATAAGTTGAACGCCGGATGCGTATTATCTACCCTGGCCCTATGCGGCTGCTGCGCTCCACCGACATGGCGTTGCGCGTCCTGATGCGGCTCGCCGTCGCGGGTGAGTCCAACCCCACGACCCGGGAGGTCGCGGCGGACATGGGCGTGCCGTACACGCATGCCGCGAAGGTCGTCGCCGAGCTCCAGCACCGCGGGCTGCTCGCGGCCCGCCGCGGCCGCGGCGGCGGCCTGAGCCTCACCGAGGCCGGCCGGAACGCCTCGGTCGGCGCGCTCGTACGGTCCTTGGAGGGCGAGGGCGACGTCGCCGACTGCGACGGCACCACGCCCTGCCCCCTCAGCTCCGACTGCCGCCTGCGCGGCGCTCTGCGCCGGGCCCAGGAAGCCTTCTACGCCACGCTCGACCCCCTCACGGTCGCCGACATGGTCGCGGCCCCGACGGGCCCGCTGCTGCTGGGACTGCCCAGCGCCCGGGCGGCGTCCTGAGCGTCCTGAGCGGACGCGCACGATGACACGGAAAGGCCGGCCGGTTCGGTCAGACCGCGGTCTGGGCCAGCCACAGGTCCGGGCCGAAGACCTCGTAGTGGATGTCGGCCGGGGCCACACCCTTGGCGAGGAGCTGCTCGCGCACCGCCCGCATGAAGGGGAGCGGGCCGCACAGGTACGCGCGCGTGCCGGCCGGGACGTCGACGTCGGTGAGGTCGACCAGGCCGGGCCGCCCGGCGCCTGCCGCGTCCTCGTCGTACTGCTCGTAGAAGAAGACCGCCTGCGCGTCCGCCAGCTTGGCGGCGTACGCCTCGTGGTCGGAGCGGAGCGCGTGCGCGGCGGGGGAGCGGTCGGCGTGGACCACGGTCACCGGGGCGCTGTGGCCGGTGAGGGCGAGCTGGTCCAGCATGGCGATCATCGGGGTGACGCCGATGCCGGCGGAGGCGAGCAGCAGCGGTGCGTCGGTGTCCTCGAGGACGAGGTCGCCGTACGGGGCGGACAGCTGCAGGACGTCGCCCACGCGCACATGTGCGTGCAGGTGGTTCGAGACCTCGCCGTCGGGGGTCGCGGCGTCACCGGCCACCCGCTTGACGGCGAACTGCCGCACCGGCGAACCGGGCGCCGCGGTCAGGCTGTACTGGCGGATCTGCCGGGCGCCGTCCGCGAGCTTGACGCCGACCGAGACGTACTGTCCGGCGCGGTAGCCGGGCACAGGGCCGCCGTCGGCCGGGCGGAGCTTGAAGGTGGCCACGTCCGCGGTCTCCTCGATCCGCTCGACGACCTCCCACTCGCGCCAGCCGGTCTGCTCGCTCTGCTCGTACAGCCGCTTCTCGATGGCGATGAGGGCGTTGGCCATCAGCCAGTAGACCTCGGTCCAGGCGGCGGCGACCTCGGGGGTGACCGCGTCACCGAGGATCTCGGCGATGGCGGCGAACAGGTGCTCGTGGACGATCGGGTACTGCTCCGGGACGACGCCCAGCGAGGCGTGCTTGTGGGCGATGCGCTGCAGCATCAGGTCGGGCCGCTGGTCGGGGTTGTTCACCAGGTACGTCGCGAAGGCGGCGATGGAGCCGGCCAGCGCCTGCTTCTGCGTGCCGGCGGCCTGGTTGCCGCGGTTGAACAGGTCGCGCAGCAGCTCGGGGTGGGCCTCGAACAATCGGGCGTAGAAGCGCTCGGTGATCTCACCGATGGCCGCGCCGACGGCGGGGAGGGTGGCGCGGACGGTGGCTGCTGACTGCTCGGACAGCATGGTGGCTCCTCGAAGGCTCGATCGGATTGCTCGATCGCTCGACTGATCGAAACGGTATTGAAACTTGCATTTGATATGCAAATTAAACGGGCGTGGTCTCGATCACGTGAGAAAGAGTTCGGCCATTACGGGAACGCCGCTCAGGGGGCAAGATGAGCGAGAGGGCGGTGCACCCGCCGTACGCGGGGCGTCCGGGCCCGCGACGGCCGGGCGGGAGGGGTCCGCAACGCGCGCGAAACACCGCTGTGGTGGGATGCTGCACAGGTGCCCGACCGCCTCCCGCGGCACGCGGACACAGGTGGCCTGACCAGCAAGGATGGGGAAGCGGAAGATGGACAAGCAGCAGGAGTTCGTGCTCCGGACGTTGGAGGAGCGTGACATCCGGTTCGTGCGCCTGTGGTTCACCGACGTGCTCGGCTTCCTCAAGTCCGTGGCCGTGGCCCCCGCCGAGCTGGAGCAGGCCTTCGACGAGGGCATCGGCTTCGACGGGTCCGCCATCGAGGGCTTCGCCCGGGTCTACGAGTCCGACATGATCGCCAAGCCCGACCCGTCCACGTTCCAGATCCTGCCCTGGCGCGCCGAGGCCCCCGGCACGGCCCGCATGTTCTGCGACATCCTCATGCCGGACGGCTCCCCGTCCTTCGCGGACCCGCGCTACGTCCTCAAGCGCGCCCTGGCCCGCACCTCCGACCTGGGGTTCACCTTCTACACCCACCCGGAGATCGAGTTCTTCCTGCTCAAGGACCGCCCGCTGGACGGCTCACGCCCCACCCCCGCCGACAACTCCGGCTACTTCGACCACACCCCGCAGGCCGTCGGGATGGACTTCCGCCGCCAGGCGATCACCATGCTGGAGTCGATGGGCATCTCGGTGGAGTTCTCCCACCACGAGGGCGCGCCGGGGCAGCAGGAGATCGACCTGCGGTACGCCGACGCGCTGTCCACCGCGGACAACATCATGACGTTCCGCCTGATCATGAAGCAGGTCGCGTTGGAGCAGGGCCTGCAGGCGACCTTCATGCCGAAGCCGTTCTCGGAGTACCCGGGCTCCGGCATGCACTCGCACCTGTCCCTGTTCGAGGGCGACCGGAACGCGTTCTACGAGTCCGGCGCGGAGTACCAGCTGTCGAAGGTGGGCCGCTCCTTCATCGCGGGTATCCTCCGCCACGCCGCCGAGATCGCCGCGGTCACCAACCAGTGGGTCAACTCCTACAAACGCATCTGGGGCGGCTCCGAGCGCACCGCGGGCGCCGGCGGCGAGGCCCCCTCGTACATCTGCTGGGGCCACAACAACCGCTCGGCCCTGGTCCGCGTCCCGATGTACAAGCCCGGCAAGATGGGCTCCGTGCGCGTGGAGTTCCGCTCCCTCGACTCCGGCGCCAACCCCTACCTCGCCTACGCCGTCCTGCTGGCCGCCGGCCTGAAGGGCATCGAGGAGGGCTACGAGCTCCCGCCCGGCGCCGAGGACGACGTCTGGGCCCTGTCCAACGCCGAGCGCCGCGCCATGGGCATCGACCCCCTCCCGCAGAACCTCGGCGAGGCCCTGACCCTCATGGAGGCCAGCGACCTGGTCGCCGAAACCCTGGGCGAACACGTCTTCGACTTCTTCCTGCGCAACAAGCGCCAGGAGTGGGAGGAGTACCGCTCGGAGGTCACGGCCTTCGAGCTGAAGAAGAACCTGCCGGTGCTGTAAGCGCGGGCCGGGGCGGGTCTCCCGCTGATCGGACGCAAGGGGCCGGCGGCTGTGCGCCGTCGGCCCCTCCGCTGCTCACCGGCCCCGGGCCGTCTGCGGACCGTCCGCTTCGGCGGTCACGTGCTGCGGCGGCGCAGGGTGAGCCACGTGGGCCTTGCCGCCTTGCCGGGCTCCTCCGTGGCCCGCAGCTCGACCAGGTCGGGGAACCGGGCGCGCAGCTCCGACTCGAGGCGGGAGTGGAGGGTGAACCCGGCGGCCGGGCAGTGCGTGCAGGTGCCCGCCATCCGCACCTGAGCGCGCCGGTCGTGGGCGGACACGATCGTCACCTCGCCGCCGTGGGAGCGGATGTAGTCACCGACGGATCCGTCCAGGACGTCCTGCAGCGCGGCGCGCAGCACGTCGTCCTCGGTGACCACGTCGGCCGGCCGCCACTGCCGAGGGTGCCGCAACGCGGCGCCGAGCGCGTCGCGTACCCGCGCTCCCGTGCCGGACCAGCTCCGGTCGTCGGCGAGCCGGATCACCACGGCCCGTGTCTCCACCTCGATGGAGGCGACGTCTTCGGAGCGGAGCATTTTCCCGAGCTCGTCCGGTGCCTCGGCGATCTCTCCGACGACCGGCAGCGTGCCGGCGGGGATCACCCAGCGGACGACCTGCGGATCGGCCGTGGCCTCGGGGTGCATGGGGATGACGCTCATGCCAGCAGTCCCACGAGGGTGTGCGTCAGGAAGGCCATGGTCCAGGCCAGCACGAACATGTAGCCGAAGGCGACCGCGGGCCATCTCCACGAGCCGGTCTCACGGCGCATGACCGCGATGGTCGACATGCACTGCAGCGCGTAGAGGAAGAAGACCAGCAGGGCGGCCGTCGTGGCCGGAGTGAAGACCTTCTGTCCCTGGTGCGGCCCGTCGGTGTAGGTCATGCGTGTCAGGGCCTTGGCCGGCTGCTCGGGGTTCTGGGCGGCAGCGACCTGGCCGAGGGTGGCGACGAACACCTCACGGGCGGACAGCGATCCCAGCACGCCGATGTTGATCCGCCAGTCGAAGCCGAGGGGTGCGAAGACGGGTTCCATGGCATGACCGATGTCGGCGGCGTAGCTGTGGTCGACCGCATAGGCCGAGACCGCGGTCCGGTCGGCCGGGTCGACCCCGGCGGAGCGCAGTTGCGCATCGCTGTGCATGGGCAGGCTGAGCAGCAGCCACAGCACGACGGTGACGAGCAGGATGACCCGGCCGACCTTGTGCAGGAAGCCCTTGCAGGCGCTCCAGATGGCGTCGACCACCGACCGCAGCCGCGGCATCCGGTAGGACGGCATCTCCATGTAGAACGGCAGCACCGGCTCACCCCTGCTGCTGAACCGTTTGAAGACCCAGGCCGTGGCCATGGCCGAGAGCGCACCGACGAGGTACAGGGCGAACATGACGATGCCCTGGGCACCGAAGGGACCGACCCTGGTGTCGGGACTCACCAGCAGGCCGATCAGCAGCACATAGACGGTCAGGCGCGCCGAGCAGGTCATCAGCGGCGCAGCCATCATGGTCGCGAAGCGGTCCTTGGCCGACGGGAGGGCGCGGGTGGCCATGATGCCCGGGATGGCGCAGGCGAGGGAGGAGAGCAGGGCGACGAACGCCCGGCCCTCCAGCCCGGCCTTGGCCATGAGCCGGTCCATCAGGAACGCCGCGCGGGAGAGGTAGCCGCTGCCCTCCAGCAGCGAGATCATGAGGAACAGCAGGGCGATCTGCGGCAGGAAGACCAGCACGCCGCCCACGCCGCCGATCAGGGCGTTGCCGAGGAAGCCGGAGAGCAACGGGTTCGAGATGTGCTCGGTGACCAGCGTGCCGAGCCGGTCGAAGAGGCTCTGCACCGCGTCCTGCAGCGGTGCCGCGACGGTGAAGATGATCTGGAAGAACGCGAACATGGTCGCGAAGAAGATGAGCGTGCCCCACAGTGGGTGCAGTAGCACGGCGTCGATGCGCCGTGTGCGGCGATCGACCTCGGGCACCTCGTAGCCCGCGCTCTGCAGCAGCGACTCCACCCAGGCCCGTCGCTGCGAGGGGTCGGTGGGCGGCGGGACGACCGGCCGCTCCCATGCGGCCCGGTCGAGCAGTACGGACTGCAACTGCGCCAGGTCGTTGCGTGACCCGCTCGTCACCGCGACGACCGGCACGCCCAGCGCGCGACGGAGGGCCGGGACGTCGAGGGCGCCGCCGCGACGGGCCAGCTCGTCGCGGAAGGTGAGCACCACGCAGATCGGCAGGCCGGTCCGCATGGCCTGGGCGAGCAGCCCGAGGGAACGGCGCAGCGTCGTCGCGTCGATCGTGACGAGGATGCCGTCGGGTGTGCCGAGGGCCGGGTTGTCCGGGTCGAGCACATCGGCGACGACCTGTTCGTCCGGGCTGATCGGATCGAGACTGTAGGTGCCGGGCAGGTCCTCGATGACCACCTCGTGCTCGCCGACACGCGCCACCCCCTCATAGCGCGCGACGGTCACTCCGGGGTAGTTGCCGGTCTTGGTCCGCAGGCCGGTCAGGGCGTTGAAAAGCGTGGTCTTGCCCGAGTTCGGGCTGCCGACCAGAGCCAGACGGGTCTCGCCAGTGACTGCCTGGGCCACCGGACCGCAGTGCGCGCTCACGCAACGCGCCGTACATGGATGCCGGCGGCCTGCACTTTGCGCAGCGCCACCTCGTACTCCGCGACCTGGAAGACGACGGGGTCGCCGAGCGGCGCCTTCCGCACCACGGCGACCTCGGCGCCGGGGGCGAACCCCAGGTCGAACAGCCGTCGCGCGGTGCTCGGCTCGACCGACTCGTCGATGTCGACCACCTGGCCGCTCATCCCGGGGCGCAGGTCGGCCAGTCGCGCATCCGGCGCGGAGTCCACCAGCATGGACGGGCCGCTCTTCCGGCGCGCCCCTGACTGCGCTGAGACCATCGACATCCTCAAACCCCGGAATCACCCGAAAAAATAGCTTAGGCAAGGCTAACCTTTTGCCTCGGCGGCGGCAATACCGACCCCGTCCCGACGCTGGTGGGCAACAGGTGAAGTAAAGGATCCGGGCCGACCCGCAGAGGTGAAAACGCAGGTCAGGTCATGTCTCCCTGAGGTGGCTCAAATCCTCCGCTTGCCTCGGGGAACCTGCTCGGCAAGGCCATGGCGATCACTTATGAGGCCCGGTTCCCGTCGCTGAGGCCGGTGTCCCACAGTATGTCGTCGACCCGTTCCGCGAAGGTGGGGTCACCGCTGTCAAGGACGGGGAGCCCTGCCGGTTCGTCCCGCACGCGATCGCGCGCGATCGCCAGGCGGACACCTTCGCGGATCAGCTCGGCCTCGCTGACTCCTCTGCGCGAGGCAGCGGCCTTGAGGCTGCGGAGGTCCTCCTCCTCGGGACAGATCGTCGTGCGGTCGAGGCTCAGGCCATATGGTGCGCCTGCCACACGCCCGGGGTGTGCTCGGTGCCTCCGAGACACCGAAAACGGGGCCCGCCGCCGGGGCCCGGGACCGGCGCTCCGGTTAGGCTCTGGCCAGGGTGAGCTCGATCCGACGGGAGGCCGGGATGACGGCGCCGGGGCGCAGGAGCAGTACCTTCACGCGGCTGCTGCGGCACGGCTTCACCGATGCCTCGGGCGCCGAGCGGCTGCTGGAGAGCCCGGAGCTGGCTCCCATCAGGAACGACCCGGTGCTGCTGGAGGCGCTGGGGGCCACCGCCGATCCGGATCTCGCGCTACGGGGGCTCGTACGGCTGATCGAGGCGCAGCCCACGCCGACGGACCGGCGGGAACTGCTCGACACGCTCATAGCGGCCAAGCCGCTGCGCGACCGGCTGCTCGGTGTGCTCGGCTGCTCCGCCGCGCTCGGCGACCACCTCGCCCGGCACGCCGGTGACTGGCAGGCGCTCGTCACCTACGAGCCGCGCGACCTGCACCCCGGGGTGGAGGAGTTCGAGCGGGGGCTCGCGGAGGCCGGCGACCCCGTCGCGCTGCGCGTCGCCTACCGGCGCTGTCTGCTGTCCATCGCCGCCCGCGACGTGTGCGGCACCACCGACGTGGTCGAGACCGCCGCCGAGCTCGCCGACCTCGCCACCGCCACCCTGCGCGCCGCGCTCCGGATCGCCCGCGCCGCCGCCCCCGAGGACGACGCGGTGTGCCGGCTCGCGGTGATCGCCATGGGCAAGTGCGGCGGCCACGAGCTGAACTACGTCTCCGACGTCGACGTGATCTTCGTCGGCGAGGCCGCGAACGGCGCCGACGAGTCCAAGGCCCTGCGCGCCGCCACCCGGCTCGCCTCGCACATGATGCGGATCTGTTCCGAGACCACCGTCGAGGGGTCGATCTGGCCCGTCGACGCCAATCTGCGGCCCGAGGGGCGCAACGGGCCTCTGGTGCGGTCGCTCAGCAGTCACGTCGCCTACTACCAGCGGTGGGCCAAGACCTGGGAGTTCCAGGCGCTGCTCAAGGCCCGCCCGGTGGCCGGCGACCTGGAGCTCGGCGGGCAGTACATCGCCGCGGTCGACCCGCTGGTCTGGCAGGCCGCCGAGCGCGAGAACTTCGTCGCCGATGTGCAGAAGATGCGCCGCCGTGTGGTCGAGACCATCCCCGTGACCGAGGTCGAACGCGAGCTGAAGCTCGGGCCCGGTGGTCTCAGGGACGTCGAATTCGCCGTGCAGCTACTGCAGTTGGTGCATGGACGGAGCGATGTTTCCCTGCGCAGCGGGTCGACCCTGGACGCGTTGCAGGCGCTGGCCGCGGGGGGTTACGTCGGCCGCGTGGACGCCATGCAGCTCGACGACGCCTACCGGTTCCTGCGCTCCCTGGAACACCGTATCCAGCTGTACCGGCTGCGGCGCACCCACCTCGTCCCCGAGGACGAGGCCGATCTGCGCCGGCTCGGGCGCTCCCTCGGCCTGCGCAGTGACCCGATCACCGGGCTCACCCGGGAGTGGAAGCGGCACACCGGCGTCGTGCGACGGCTGCACGAGAAGCTGTTCTACCGGCCGCTGCTCGACGCGGTCGCCCAACTCGCGCCTGGCGAAGCCCGGTTGAGTCCCGAGGCGGCACGGGAACGGCTGGTCGCGCTCGGGTACGCCGACCCGGCCGCCGCCCTGCGGCATCTGGAGGCTCTCGCGTCGGGTGTGACGCGGAAGGCCGCCATTCAGCGGACGCTGCTGCCGGTGCTGCTGGGGTGGTTCGCGGATTCGGCCGATCCGGACGCGGGTCTGCTGAACTTCCGCAAGGTGTCCGACGCGCTCGGCAAGACGCCGTGGTACCTGCGGCTGCTGCGGGACGAGGGGGCCGCGGCGGAGAATCTCGCGCGGGTGCTGTCGGCAGGGCGGCTCGCCCCCGATCTGCTGATGCGGGCGCCGGAGGCCGTGGCCCTGCTGGGCGACGGCGGCGGTGACGGGGGTGGGCTCGAGCCGCGTGGGCGGGCCCAGTTGGAGCAGGAGATGCTCGCCGCGGTGGGGCGCGCCGAGAGCGCCGAGCAGGGGGTCGCGGCGGCCCGTGGGGTGCGGCGGCGCGAGCTGTTCCGTACGGCCGCCGCCGACATCGTCGGTTCCTACGGCACCGAGGCGCAGCCGGCCGAGGCCGACCAGGGCGCGCTCGTGGACCGGGTAGGCGGTGCGGTGTCGGATCTGACGGCGTCGACACTGGCGGGCACGTTGCGGGCGGTCGTGCGGGAGGGATGGGGGGACACTCTGCCGACCCGGTTCGCGATCATCGGGATGGGGCGGTTCGGGGGGCACGAGCTGGGTTACGGGTCGGACGCGGACGTGCTGTTCGTGCACGAGCCGCGGGAGGGTGTGGACGAGCGGGAGGCCGCCGAGGCGGCGGGGCGGGTCGTCGCCGAGCTGCGGCGGCTGCTGCAGATCCCGAGTGCGGATCCGCCGCTGCTGGTCGATGCGGATCTGCGGCCCGAGGGCAAGTCCGGACCGCTGGTGCGGACGCTGAAGTCGTATGAGGCGTACTACCGGCGGTGGTCGCAGGTGTGGGAGTCGCAGGCGTTGCTGCGGGCCGAACCGGTGGCGGGGGACGAGGAGCTGGGGCGGCGGTTCGTGGAGCTGATCGATCCGTTGCGGTATCCGCGGGGTGGGCTGAAGGACGACGCGGTGCGGGAGATCCGGCGGTTGAAGGCGCGGATGGAGTCCGAGCGGTTGCCGCGGGGGGCGGATCCCAAGTTGCACACCAAGCTGGGGCCGGGTGGGCTGTCGGATGTGGAGTGGACCGTGCAGCTGATGCAGATGCGGCACGGGGCTGGGGAGGCGTCGTTGCGGACTCCGCGGACTCGGCAGGCGTTGGCGGCGGCGCGGGGGCTGGGGCTGGTGTCCGAGGAGAACGCCACGACACTGGACGAGGCGTGGGTGCTGGCCACGCGGGTGCGGAACGCGGTGATGCTGGTGCGGGGGCGGGCCGGGGACACGTTTCCCACGGAGCCGCGGGAGCTGGCCGCGGTGGGGCGGTACCTGGGGTATGGGCTGGGGCATGTGGGGGACATGCTCGATGCGTACCGGCGGACTGCTCGGCGGGCTCGGGGGGTTATGGAGACGCTGTTCTACGGAGCGTAGGCGCTCCGCTGGGTCGCGGTTGTCGCCTGCGGTGTGTGGGTGGGGCGGGGCCGGCGGTGGGTGCGGGTGCGGGTGCCTCCGGCGGTGGGTGCGGGTGCGGGTGCCTCCGGCGGTGGGTGCGGGTGCGGGTGCCTCCGGCGGGGGGTGCGGGTGCGGGTGCCTCCGGCGGGGGTGCGGGTGCGCCTGCGGTGCGTTGGGGGTCGGGGCCGTGGGGGTGCGTCCAGCCCGCCGCGCACGGGCGTACTGCCCTGGGTTGTCGGGTTGGACTGGGCAGGGACGAAGTATGCGGCGGGCTGTTGACGCACCCCCACGGCCCCTTCCGCCGTCGCGCGGGTGCGGGCCCGCGTAGCTGCGGGCAGTCGTGCCTCCCTCAGTGCTGAACGCCTGGGGTTCCCCCTGCTCGAGCGAAGTCGAGAGATTGGGGGAGGGTGGGTGCGCTCGCCCCTCGAGCGGGGCGAGCGCACCCACCCCCACGGCACCCGAACTCCGGGCACCGTTCGAGTTCCTACGCCTCCGCGGGTTGCAAAGCCTGCGCAGCCCTCGGCAGCGCGTGCGGCAGCGCCCCGTACCAGGTGCGGGCCACCGTGAAGCCGAAGGAGAGGCACAGGACGCCGCCGACCGCGTCGAGCCAGAAGTGGTTGGCGGTGGCGACGATGACGATCAGGGTGGCCACGGGGTAGAGCAGGCCGAGGACGCGGACCCAGGGGATCGTGCACAGGGCGAAGAGGATCAGGCCGCACCACAGGGACCAGCCGATGTGCATGGACGGCATCGCGGCGTACTGGTTGGACATGTGCTTGAGGTCGCCGGAGGCCATCGAGCCCCAGGTGTTGTGGACTTGGACGGTGTCGATGAAGTGACCGCCGGTCATCAGGCGCGGGGGTGCCAGGGGGTACAGGTAGTAGCCGAGCAGGGCCGTGCCCGTGGTGATGAAGAGGGTGAGGCGGGTCGCCGCGTAGCGGCCGGGGTGGCTGCGGTAGAGCCACACCAGGACGCCGATGGTGACCAGGAAGTGCAGGGTCGCGTAGTAGTAGTTCATGCCGATGATCAGCCAAGACACCGAGTTCACGGCATGGTTGATCGAGTGCTCGACGGCGATGCCCAGCTGGTGCTCGGTGCTCCAGAGCCAGTCGGCGTTGCGCAGGGCCTGGGCCTTCTGTTCGGGGACCGCGTTGCGGATCAGCGAGTACGTCCAGTAACTCACCGCGATCAGCAGGATCTCGAACCACAGCCGGGGGCGCCGGGGGGTGCGCAGGCGCCGTACGGCTGTGGGGCGGATGTCGTCCGTGACGGGAGGCGGAACGGCCTCTTCCCGGCCTTCCAGTCGAGTCACGGTCGTATCGCCCATGGGCACAGAGTCTGCCAGACAAACCTTCCCGGGACGATCACCCCCGGTCGGGTTCCACTCGCACGTTCTCCGCTTTACGGGCGATTGCGGTCACCGGGGGCAGAAGCGGTCGAACCGCGCACCACCAGCTCCGGCATGAACACGAACTCGCTGTGCGGCGCGGGCGTCCCGCCGATCTCCTCCAGCAGTGTGCGCACCGCCGCCTGGCCCATCGCCGGCACCGGCTTGCGGATCGTGGTCAGGGGCGGGTCGGTGAAGGCGATCAGGGGGGAGTCGTCGAAGCCCACGACCGAGACGTCCCGGGGGACCTCCAGGCCGCGCTGCCGGGCCGCGCGGATCGCGCCGAGCGCCATCATGTCGCTGGCGCAGACGATCGCCGTGCAGTCCCGGTCGATGAGCGCCGTCGCGGCCGCCTGGCCGCCCTCCAGGGTGTAGAGGGAGTGCTGGATCAGCTCGGATTCGACGACGTCCGGGGGCAGGTTCAGCTGGTCCTGCATCGCGCGGACGAAGCCCTCGATCTTGCGCTGGACCGGGACGAAGCGCTTGGGGCCCAGGGCCAGGCCGATGCGGGTGTGGCCCAGGGAGGCCAGGTGGGTGACGGCCAGGGTCATGGCCGCGCGGTCGTCGGGGGAGATGAAGGGCGCCTGGACCTTCGGGGAGAAGCCGTCCACGAGGACGTAGGGCACGCCCTGGGCGCGCAGGCGCTCGTAGCGCTCCATGTCCGCCGTGGTGTCCGCGTGCAGGCCGGAGACGTAGATGATGCCCGCGACCCCGCGGTCCACCAGCATCTCGGTCAGCTCGTCCTCCGTGGAGCCGCCGGGGGTCTGGGTGGCGAGCACCGGGGTGTAGCCCTGCCGGGTCAGCGCCTGGCCGATGACCTGGGCCAGGGCCGGGAATATCGGGTTCTCCAGCTCGGGGGTGATCAGGCCCACCAGGCCCTCGCTGCGCTGCCGCAGCCGCACCGGGCGCTCGTAGCCCAGGACGTCGAGGGCGGCCAGCACGGACTGGCGGGTGGTGGCGGCGACGCCCGGCTTCCCGTTGAGGACGCGGCTGACGGTCGCTTCGCTCACCCCCGCCTGGGCAGCGATGTCGGCAAGCCGTGTGGTCACATGAGTGGACTGTACCGGTCGCCTCCCGCCCTGCCCACCGGTCGGCCGCCTGGTGCGGGCCGTTGGACGGCCCGCTGCGGGCTGCTGCGTCATCGCGTTCCCTCGTGTTCGGTCGGCGTCCGGTCGGTGTCCGGGTCTCGGCGTCCGGTCCGCAACGGGATGATTCACCCCTCGCCACCGTATGGCAAGGGCTTGCAGAGTCTTGCACAAGTGTCCTGCACCCCGCCGACCCGTATGAAACCAGGGGAGCGGGACACCTGCGAACAGGTCACGAAGGCGTAACTCTCACGATCTCTTGCACTTTTTTTCTGCAAGGTCTTTCGCAGCGGTTGCAACGCTGTTACTTTCACCGTCGCCCGGCGGCGGCAATGGCGCAGCGGCGGGAGCGGCGGACGGGACCGCTTCCCGCTCACGGGCTTTCACCCTCAAGGAGAACTCATGCGGCGTGGCATAGCGGCCACCGCGCTGGTGGCGTCCCTCGCCCTCGCGGCGACGGCGTGCGGGAGCGACAGCGGCAGCGACAAGTCGGACGGCCCGGTGACCATCACCTGGTGGGACACCTCCAACGCCACCAACGAGGCACCGACGTACCAGGACCTGGTCAAGCAGTTCGAAGCGGCCAACAAGGACATCAAGGTCAAGTACGTCAACGTCCAGTTCGACCAGGCGCAGAACAAGTTCGACACGGCCGCCGGCGCCAAGGGCGCCCCGGACGTGCTGCGCTCCGAGGTCGGCTGGACCCCGGCCTTCGCCAAGAAGGGCTACTTCCTGCCGCTGGACGGCACCGAGGCCCTCGCCGAGCAGGACAAGTTCCAGCCCAGCCTGATCAAGCAGGCCCAGTACGAGGGCAAGACCTACGGCGTCCCGCTGGTCACCGACACCCTGGCCCTGGTCTACAACAAGGACCTGTTCAAGAAGGCCGGCATCACCGAGGCCCCCAAGACCTGGGACGAGCTGAAGTCGGCCGCCGCCAAGATCAAGGACAAGACCGGCGTCGACGGCTACTGGGGCTCCACCCAGGCCTACTACGCCCAGAACTTCCTCTACGGCGAGGGCACCGACACCGTCGACGCCGACGCCAAGAAGATCACCATGAACTCGGCCGCCGCGAAGAAGGCGTACGGCACCTGGCTGAGCCTGTTCGACGGCAAGGGCCTGCACAAGGCCGACACCACCGCCGACGCCTACGCCCACATCCAGAACGCGTTCGTCAACGGCAAGGTCGCCGCGATCGTCCAGGGCCCCTGGGAGATCACGAACTTCTACAAGGGCTCCGCCTTCACGGACAAGTCCAACCTGGGCATCGCCACCGTCCCGGCCGGCTCCTCCGGCAAGGCGGGCGCCCCGACCGGCGGCCACAACCTCTCGGTCTACGCCGGCTCGGACAAGGCCCACCAGGACGCGGCCCTGAAGTTCGTGAAGTGGATGACCTCGGCGAAGGCCCAGGAGGCCATCGCCCTGAAGAACTCCACGCTGCCGACCCGCGACGACGCCTACACCGCCGAGGTCAAGGCCGACCCCGGCATCGCCGGCTACCAGGGCGTCCTGCCCGCCGCCCAGCCGCGCCCGGCGCTGCCCGAGTACAGCTCCCTGTGGGGCCCGCTCGACACCGAGCTGCCCAAGATCGCCGCCGGCAAGGAGTCCCTGGACAAGGGCCTGAGCAACGCCGAGCTCGCGATCACCAAGCTGGTCCCCGACTTCAGCAAGTGAGCCCGCGTGGCCGTCGGACCCGTCCCACGAGGGACGGGTCCGACGGCCACCGGCCTGTGCCCGGCCCAACTCTCCCTGATCTTGCAAAAGGTGTCGAACCATGACAGTCGCCATCGACCGCGCGACCGGCAGGCGCCGCGGTGACCGCGCGCCTCGGCCCGGGCTGGGCCAGCGCCTGAAGAACGGATTCCACAAACACTGGTACGCCTACGCGATGATCGCGCCGGTGGTCGTCGTGCTCGGCGTCATCGTGGGCTACCCGCTGGTGCGGGGCTCCTACCTGACCCTCACCGACGCCAACAGCCTCAACTCGGCGCGCACCATCGGCGTCAACCACATCGAGGCCACCTACAGGTTCATCGGGCTGGACAACTACAAGGACATCCTGTTCGGCCCGACCGCGTACGACCGGTTCTGGTCGCACTTCCTGTGGACCGTCTTCTGGACGGCCGCCTGCGTGTTCCTGCACTACAGCATCGGCCTCGGCCTCGCGCTCATGCTCAACCAGAAGCTGCGCGGCCGTACCTTCTACCGGCTGATGCTGGTCCTGCCCTGGGCCGTGCCGGCCTTCGTCACGGTCTTCTCCTGGCGGATCATGCTCGCCGACTCCGGTGTGCTCAACCAGGTCCTCCACGCGCTCCACCTCCCCGAGCCGCAGTGGCTGGAGGACGCCTTCTGGCAGCGGTTCGCCGCGATCATGGTCAACACCTGGTGCGGTGTGCCGTTCATGATGCTCTCGCTCCTCGGCGGCCTGCAGTCCATCGACTCCACGCTCTACGAGGCCGCGGAGATGGACGGCGCGAACGCCTGGCAGCGGTTCCGGCACGTCACTCTGCCCGGCCTGCGCTCGGTCAGCTCCACCGTGGTGCTGCTCGGCATCATCTGGACCTTCAACCAGTTCGCCATCATCTTCCTGCTGTTCGGCCCCAACAGCGCGCCCGACGCCCAGATCCTCGTCACCTGGGCCTACTACCTGGGCTTCGGACAGCAGCCGCGTGACTTCGCCCAGTCCGCCGCGTACGGCGTGCTGCTGCTGTCGATCCTGACCGTCTTCACCTCCTTCTACTTCCGCTGGCTGAAGCGCAATGACCAGCTCGCCGTCTGACGCCGCAGGAGCCGCCGCCATGAGCACCACGACCCTCGAAAAGACGCAGGCCGGACCGGCCTCCGCCCCGCCGTCCCCGCGCCGGACCCGCCGGCGGGGCGAGCGCGGCCCGCTCGGCGGCGCCCTCCTGCACGGCGGCCTCGCCGTGGCGAGCCTCATCGCGCTGGCCCCGGTGGCCTGGCTGTTCTACCTGTCGCTCGGTCCGGGCAAGGACGACTACCTGCACCCCGGCCAGATCCTCGGCAAGCTCACCTTCTCCAACTACAGCTTCGTGCTGCAGCACACGGCCTTCTTCGACTGGCTCAAGTCCACGATGATCGTGGCCCTCGGCACCACCCTGATCGGTGTCTTCGTCGCCGCCACCACCGGCTACGCGGTCTCGCGCATGCGCTTCCCCGGCTACAAGCAGCTGATGTGGGTGCTGCTGCTCACCCAGGCCTTCCCGATCGCCATCCTGATCGTGCCGATGTACGAGATCTTCAGCCAGCTCGGTCTCATCGACACCTACTGGGCCCTGATCGTCATCAACTGCACCACGGCCGTGCCGTACAGCGCCTGGCTGCTCAAGGGGTACTTCGACACCATCCCCTTCGAGATCGACGAAGCGGGACGCGTGGACGGGCTCAGCCCCTTCGGCACCTTCGTACGGCTGATCCTGCCGCTGGCCCGCCCGGGGCTGGCCGTCGCGGCCTTCTACAACTTCATCACGGCCGTCGGCGAGGTCGCTTTCGCGACCACCTTCATGCTGGACGACTCCAAGTACACCTTCGCCGTCGGCCTGCAGAGCTTCGTCAGCGAGCACGACGCCCAGTGGAATTACATGACTGCCACCGCGGTGTTGATCGCCATTCCCGTGTCGGTCTTCTTCTACCTTGTCCAGAAAAACCTCGTGACCGGCCTCACCGCGGGCGGCACCAAGGGCTGACCCCCACTGGCCGGCAACCGGTTCCCGCGCGCCGCCCGCGCGGGTGGCGGCCGCGGTGCCTCACCGACCCCGCCGGCACCGCGGCCGCCCCATCACCCGGACGCCGCCGTCACCCGCACCCCACCCCTACTCCGTACGCACCAAGGACGCCATGAGCCAGCAGCACTTCCCGGCCGAATCCCCCCTCTCCAAAGCGGCCGTCGCCACCGTCGCCCCGCGTCGCGACTGGTGGCGGGACGCGGTGATCTACCAGGTGTATCCGCGCAGCTTCGCCGACAGCAACGGCGACGGCATGGGCGACCTGGAGGGCATCCGCTCCCGCCTGCCGTACCTGCGCGACCTCGGTGTGGACGCCGTGTGGCTCAGTCCCTTCTACGCCTCCCCGCAGGCCGACGCCGGCTACGACGTCGCCGACTACCGGGCCGTCGATCCCATGTTCGGCAACCTCCTGGACGCCGACGCGCTGATCCGCGACGCCCACGAGCTGGGCCTGCGGATCATCGTCGACATCGTGCCCAACCACTCCTCCGACCAGCACGAGTGGTTCAGGCGCGCCGTCGCCGAGGGCCCCGGCTCCCCCCTCCGGGACCGCTACCACTTCCGCCCCGGCAAGGGGAAGGACGGCGCACTGCCGCCCAACGACTGGGAGTCCATCTTCGGCGGCCCCGCCTGGACCCGGGTCACCGAACCGGACGGCACCCCCGGCGAGTGGTACCTGCACCTGTTCGCGCCCGAGCAGCCCGACTTCAACTGGGACCACCCGGCCGTCGGCGACGAGTTCCGCTCCATCCTGCGCTTCTGGCTCGACATGGGCGTCGACGGCTTCCGCATCGACGTGGCCCACGGCCTGGTCAAGGCCGAGGGCCTGCCCGACCTCGGCACCCACGACCAGCTGAAGCTGCTGGGCAACGATGTCATGCCGTTCTTCGACCAGGACGGTGTACACGCGATCTACCGGCAGTGGCGGCACATCCTCGACGAGTACTCGGGCGACCGGATCTTCGTCGCCGAGGCGTGGACCCCGACCGTCGAGCGCACCGCGAACTACGTCCGCCCCGACGAGCTCCACCAGGCGTTCAACTTCCAGTACCTCGGCACCGACTGGGACGCCGACGAACTGCGCAAGGTCATCGACCGCACCCTTCAGTCCATGCGCCCGGTCGGCGCGCCCGCCACCTGGGTGCTGTCCAACCACGACGTCACCCGGCACGCCACCCGCTTCGCCAACCCGCCCGGCCTCGGCACCCAGATCCGCACCGCCGGCGACCGCGAGCTTGGCCTGCGCCGGGCCCGCGCTGCCACCCTGCTGATGCTGGCGCTGCCCGGTTCGGCGTACGTCTACCAGGGTGAGGAGCTCGGTCTGCCGGACGTCGTGGACCTGCCGGACGAGGTGCGCCAGGACCCGGCGTACTTCCGCGGCGAGGGCCAGGACGGCTTCCGCGACGGCTGCCGGGTGCCGATCCCGTGGACCCGCGAGGGCTCCTCCCACGGCTTCGGCGACGGCGGCAGCTGGCTCCCGCAGCCGGTGAACTGGGGCAGGCTGAGCGTCGAGGCCCAGCAGGGCGTGCCCGGCTCCACCCTGGAGCTGTACCGCGCCGCCCTGGCCGCCCGCCGCGCCCACCCCGACCTGGGCGCGGGCGACAGCGTGGAGTGGCTGCGCGCCTCCGAGGGCGTCCTCGCCTTCCGGCGCGGCGAGTTCGTCTGTGTGGCGAACACGACCGGCGAGTCGGTCACCACCCCGGCGTACGGCCGCGTCCTGCTCACGAGCGGCGAGGTGGCGGAGGCGGACGGCGAGGCCAAGGTCCCGGGCGACACGACGGTGTGGTGGACCACCGACTGAGGCACGGGGCTTGAGGAACGGGGCTTGAGGAACGGGGCCTGAGGCCACACTTTGACATCAACTCCACACGGCCCGCTGTCCGTTGGGGCAGCGGGCCTTTATTCTGCGGTCAACAACTTGCTGAACTTTTCAGCAAGAGCCTTCAACGAAGAAGGAACCCCCACATGACCATCCGCAGACCCGTTTCATGCGCCGCCGCCCTCGCCGCGGCAGCCTCGGTCGTCCTCGCGTCCCCCGCCGCGGCCTCCCCGCCCGGCACCAAGGACGTCACCGCGGTCCTCTTCGAGTGGAACTTCGCCTCCGTCGCCAAGGAGTGCACCAGCACCCTGGGTCCCGCCGGTTACGGCTACGTCCAGGTCTCCCCGCCCGCCGAGCACGTACAGGGGCCGCAGTGGTGGACGTCGTACCAGCCGGTGAGCTACAGGATCGCCGGCCGGCTCGGTGACCGCGCCGCGTTCCAGAACATGGTCAACACCTGCCACTCGGCGGGTGTGAAGGTCGTCGTCGACACGGTGATCAACCACATGTCGGCGGGCAGCGGCACCGGCACCGGCGGCTCGTCGTACACCAAGTACGACTACCCCGGCCTGTACTCGGTGTACGACTTCGACGACTGCACGGCCCAGATCACCAACTACCAGGACCGCTGGAACGTCCAGCACTGCGAACTGGTGGGCCTCGCCGACCTCGACACCGGCGAGGAGTACGTCCGCAGGACCATCGCCGGCTACATGAACGACCTGCTCTCCCTCGGCGTCGACGGCTTCCGCGTCGACGCGGCCAAGCACATCGACGCGGCCGACCTCGCCAACATCAAGTCCCGCCTGACGAACAGGAACGCGTACTGGAAGCAGGAGGTCATCCACGGCGCAGGCGAGGCGGTCCAGCCCGCCGAGTACACGGGCAACGGCGACGTCCAGGAGTTCCGCTACGCGTACGACCTCAAGCGGGTCTTCAACAACGAGAAGCTCGCGTACCTCAAGAACTACGGCGAGGGCTGGGGCTACCTGAGCAACTCGGTGGCCGGTGTCTTCGTCGACAACCACGACACCGAGCGCAACGGCTCGACCCTCAACTACAAGAACGGCGCCAATTACACCCTGGCCAACGTCTTCATGCTGGCCTGGCCGTACGGCGCCCCCGACATCAACTCCGCCTACGAGTGGTCCGACGTGGACGCCGGTCCCCCCAACGGCGGCAAGGTCAACGCCTGCTGGCAGGACGGCTGGAAGTGTCAGCACGCCTGGCCGGAGATCAAGTCCATGGTCGCCTTCCGCAACGCCACCCGCGGCCAGGCGGTGACCAACTGGTGGGACAACGGCAACAACGCCATCGCCTTCGGCCGCGGCGCCAAGGGCTTCGTCGCCGTCAACCACGAGCCGGGCACCCTGACCCGCACCTACCAGACCTCCCTCCCGGCGGGCACGTACTGCAACGTCCAGAACAACACGCCGGTGACCGTGAACAGTGCCGGCCAGTTCACCGCCACCCTGGGCTCCAACACCGCGTTGGCGCTCTACGCGGGCAGGTCGAGCTGCTGAACGGCGGTACGTCTGCCGCGCGGTGCGCCGGCCGACCGGGTGCGTGGATGTGAAAACTCTTGCTGGAGGTTTCAGAAGTATTGCTGTAAACCTTGCGCAGGCGATACGGTCGCGCCCACGCCCGGCGGCGGAGCCGCTGCCGGGGTGAGCGGTCGCAGTCAAGTGAGCCGTACCGTCAAGGAGTTCGTCCCGTGATACCGAGATGGCCGGCGCCCTCGCGGCGCCGCACCCCGTCAGGCAGACGCGTCGCCGCCGTCACCGTGGCCGCGCTCGCCGCAGCGCTTGTCCCACCGCTCACGGCGCGGGCGGCCGCACCGCCCGCGCCGCCCTCGGACGCCAAGCTCGCCGCCGAGCAAGCCCGGCACGACCTGACCCGCGAGCAGTTCTACTTCGTCCTGCCGGACCGTTTCGCCAACGGAGACACCTCCAACGACAAGGGCGGACTGACCGGTTCCCGGCTCGCCACCGGCTACGACCCCACCGACAAGGGCTTCTACCAGGGCGGCGACCTCAAGGGCCTGACCAGCCGGCTCGACTACATCAAGGGCCTGGGCACCACCGCCATCTGGCTCGCGCCGATCTTCAAGAACCAGCCCGTGCAGGGCGCCGGCAAGGACGCCTCCGCCGGCTACCACGGCTACTGGATCACCGACTTCACCCAGGTCGACCCGCACTTCGGCACCAACAAGGACTTGTCGACCCTCATCTCCAAGGCGCACGCCAAGGGCATGAAGGTCTTCTTCGACGTCATCACCAACCACACCGCCGACGTCATCGACTACGAGGGCGGCTCCCACACGTACCTGTCCAAGGGCGCCTTCCCGTACCTGACCAAGGACGGCCGCCCCTTCGACGACGCCGACCACGCGGACGGCACCAAGAAGTTCCCCGCCGTCGACAAGGACTCCTTCCCGTACACCCCGGCCGTCCCCGCCGCCAAGAAGAACCTCAAGGTCCCGTCGTGGCTCAACGACCCGACGATGTACCACAACCGCGGCGACTCCACCTACGCCGGCGAGAACTCCACCTACGGCGACTTCTCCGGCCTCGACGACCTGTGGACCGAGCGCCCCGAGGTCGTCAGCGGCATGGAGAAGATCTACCAGCGCTGGGTGAAGGACTTCGGCGTCGACGGCTTCCGCATCGACACCGTCAAGCACGTCGACATGGAGTTCTGGACCCAGTGGGCCACGGCACTGGACAAGTACGCCGCCCAGCACGGCCGTAAGAACTTCTTCATGTTCGGCGAGGTCTACTCGGCCGACACCTCCGTGAACGCCCCCTACGTCACCCAGGGCCGCCTGGACGCCACGCTCGACTTCCCCTTCCAGGACGCGGCCCGCGCCTACGCCTCCCAGGGCGGCAGCGCCAAGAAGCTGGCGAGCGTCTTCGGCGACGACTACAAGTACACGACCGACAAGGCCAACGCCTACGAGCAGGTCACCTTCCTCGGCAACCACGACATGGGCCGCATCGGGTACTTCCTCGAGCAGGACAACCCGAAGGCCACCGACGCCGAGATCCTGCGGAAGGACGAGCTCGCCAACGAGCTGATGTTCCTCAGCCGCGGCAACCCCGTCGTCTACTACGGCGACGAGCAGGGCTTCACCGGATCCGGCGGCGACAAGGACGCCCGCCAGACCATGTTCGCCTCCAAGGTCGCCGACTACCTCGACGACGAGCAGATCGGCACCGGCCGCACCCACGCCCGCGACTCCTACGACACCACCGCGCCGCTCTACCGGCAGATCGCCGGCCTGGCCAAGCTCCGCAAGGACAACCCTGCCCTCACGGACGGCGTCCAGACCGAGCGGTACGCGGCCGACGGACCGGGCGTCTACGCCTTCACCCGTACGGACGCCAGGACCGGCGCCGAGTACGTCGTCGCCTTCAACAACGCCGACGACGCGAAGACGGCGACCTTCGCCACCGGCTCCGCGAAGATGACGTACCGCGGCATCCACGGCACCGAGACGACCGTGACCTCCGGCGCCGACCGCAAGGTCACCGTCACCGTCCCGGCCGGTTCCGCCGTCGTCCTCAAGGCGGCCGGCGCCCTGGACAAGCCCGCCACCAAGCCGGCCCTCACCCTGACGGCCCCCGCCGCCGGAGCCACCGGCACCGTCGACCTCAGCGCCGACGTGACCGGCGGGCAGCTCAACCGGGTCGTCTTCGCCGCCCAGGTCGGAAACGGCCCGTGGAAGGTGCTCGGCTCCGCCGACCACGCCCCCTACAAGGTCACCCACACCGTGGCCGGGACCGTCCCGGCCGGCACCGCCCTGCGCTACAAGGCGGTCGTCGTCGACTCGGCCGGCCGCACGGCGAGCGCCACCGCGGCCTCCACCACCGGCACTCCGCCGGCCCCCGAGGTCCCCACCGCCTCCTCCCGCGACTACGCGATCGTGCACTACAAGCGCACCGACGGCGACTACGCGGACTGGGGCCTGTACGCGTGGGGCGACCTCGCCGACGGCGAGGCGACCACCTGGCCGGACAGCCACCCGTTCATCGGCCGCGACGCCTACGGCGCCTTCGCCTACGTCAAGCTGAAGCCGGGCGCCTCCGACGTCGGCTTCCTGGTCATCGACAAGGACGGCAACAAGGACGTCTCCGCCGACCGGTCCATCGACGTCACCAGGACCGGCGAGGTCTGGGTCGAGCAGGGCAAGGAGGCCGTACGGACCACGCGGCACGCCGACCACCCCGCACAGGACACGACCAAGGCGGTCCTCCACTACCACCGCGCCGACGGGAACCACGACGGCTGGGGCCTGCACGTCTGGACGGGCGCTGCTGACCCCACCGACTGGTCGAAACCCCTCCAGCCGGTCAAGACTGACTCCTATGGCGCGGTCTTCGAGGTGCCGCTCACCGACGGTGCCACCAGCCTCAGCTACATCATCCACAAGGGCGACGAGAAGGACCTCGCCGCCGACCAGTCCCTGGACCTCAAGGCCGACGGCTACGAGGTGTGGCTGTTGAACGGACAGGACAAGCACCTGCTGCCGCAGCCCGCGGGCGGCACGGCCGCCCTGGACCTCACCACCTCCAAGGCGATCTGGATCGACCGGAACACGGTGACCCTCAACGGCGCGGACGGCGCCGCCTCCACCCAGCTGGTCTACTCCCACGACGGCTCGATCACCGTCAAGGACGGGACCTTGACCAGCGACGACGAGCGCTGGCTGCGGCTGGCGAAGACCACGCTCACGGACGCGCAGAAGGCGAAGTTCCCGCACCTGAAGGACTACACCGCCTACTCCGTCGACCCGCGCGACCGCGCCCGGGTCCGCGAGGCGCTGCGCGGCCAGGTCGTCGCCTCCCAGCGGGCCGCGAACGGGGCCGTGCTCACGGCGACCGGCGTCCAGCTCGCCGGCGCACTCGACGACGTGTACGGCACCGCCGCCGCCAAGGCGCAGCTCGGCCCGGTCTTCCACGGCGGGCGGCCCAGCCTGAGCGTGTGGGCGCCGACCGCGCAGAGCGTGGCGCTGGAGCTGGACGGCAGGACGGTCGCCATGCGCCGCGACGACACCACCGGTGTCTGGTCGGTCACCGGCCCGGCGTCGTGGAAGAACAAGCCGTACCGGTACGTCGTGAAGGTGTGGGCGCCCTCCGTCCGCGAGGTCGTCACCAACAAGGTCACCGACCCGTACTCGGTCGCCCTCACCGCGAACTCCGAGCGCAGCCTCGTCGTCGACCTGGGCGACAGGGCGCTGGCCCCGAGCGGCTGGTCGGGCCTGGCCAAGCCCAAGGCCGTACCGCTCAGGGACGCGCAGATCCAGGAGCTGCACATCCGCGACTTCTCCATCGCGGACCGGACGGTCCCGGCGAAGGACAAGGGCACCTACCTGGCCTTCACGGACAAGAACAGCGACGGCTCCAAGCACCTGCGGGAGCTGGCGAAGGCGGGTACGTCGTACGTGCATCTCCTGCCGGCCTTCGACATCGCCACGATCCCGGAGAAGAAGGCCGACCAGGCCACTCCCGACTGCGACCTGGCCGCCTACCCGGCCGACTCCGAGCGGCAGCAGGCGTGCGTGGCGAAGACCGCCGCGAAGGACGCCTACAACTGGGGCTACGACCCCTACCACTACACGGTCCCCGAGGGCTCGTACGCCACCGACCCGGACGGCACGGCCCGTACGGTGCAGTTCCGGCAGATGGTGCAGGCGCTGAACCGGGACGGCCTGAGGGTCGTCATGGACGTGGTCTACAACCACACGGCGGCCGGCGGCCAGGCGGGCACCTCCGTGCTCGACAGGATCGTGCCCGGTTACTACCAGCGCCTTCTCGCGGACGGCTCGGTGGCCAACAGCACGTGCTGCGCGAACACCGCACCCGAGAACGCCATGATGGGCAAGCTGGTCGTCGACTCGGTCGTCACCTGGGCCAGGGAGTACAAGGTCGACGGCTTCCGCTTCGACCTCATGGGCCACCACCCCAAGGCCAACATCCTCGAGGTCAGGAAGGCTCTCGACGCGCTCACGCCGAAGAAGGACGGCGTGGACGGCAAGAACATCATCCTGTACGGGGAGGGCTGGAACTTCGGCGAGATCGCCGACGACGCCCGGTTCGTGCAGGCCACCCAGAAGAACATGGCCGGCACCGGCATCGCGACCTTCTCCGACCGGGCGCGTGACGCGGTGCGCGGCGGCGGCCCCTTCGACGACGACCCCGGCGTCCAGGGCTTCGCCTCCGGCCTCTACACCGAGCCCAACTCGTCGGCGGCCAACGGCACCAAGGCCGAGCAGAAGGCCCGCCTGCTGCACTACCAGGACCTGATCAAGGTCGGCCTGAGCGGCAACCTGGCCACGTACCGCTTCACGGACACCGACGGCAGGCAGGTCACCGGCGCGGACGTCGACTACAACGGCGCGCCCGCCGGATACGCGGACGCCCCCGGCGACGCCCTCGCCTACGCCGACGCGCACGACAACGAGTCGCTGTTCGACGCCCTGGCCTACAAGCTGCCGAAGGACACCCCGGCGGCCGACCGGGCCCGTATGCAGGTCCTGGCCATGGCTACGGCCACGCTCTCGCAGGGACCGGCGCTCTCCCAGGCCGGCACCGACCTGCTGCGCTCGAAGTCGCTGGACCGCAACTCCTACGACAGCGGTGACTGGTTCAACGCCATTCACTGGAACTGCGCGGACGGCAACGGCTTCGGACGGGGTCTGCCCATGGCGGCCGACAACGAGTCCAAGTGGCCGTACGCCAAGCCGCTGCTGACCTCCGTCAAGGTGGGCTGCCCGCAGATCCAGGGGGCGTCGGCGGCGTACCGGGACCTGCTGAGGATCCGTACGACGGAGAAGGCGTTCTCGCTCACCACGGCAGCGCAGGTGCAGGAGCGGCTGTCCTTCCCGCTGTCCGGGAAGGACGAGACGCCCGGCGTGATCACCATGAGACTCGGTGACCTGGTGGTGGTGTTCAACGCGACGCCCGAGCGGCAGCAGCAGCGTGTCGCGTCGCTCGCCGGGGCGCACTACCGGCTGCACCCGGTGCAGGCGGCGGGTGCGGACCCGGTGGTGAAGACCTCCTCCTACACGGCGGCGACGGGCACGTTCACCGTTGCGGCCCGTACGGTCGCGGTCTTCGGGAACTAGGCTGAGGCGGTCGGACCGCCGTAGAACAGGAGCGCTCATGCCGCAGATCACCGTCGACTACTCCGAGCGGTTGGCGGACGCCTTCGACCGGCCCGCCTTCGCGCGGGAGCTGCACGCGCGGACGGTCGAGATCGCGGCCGCGAAGCCCCCGGCGTGCAAGACGCAGTTCCGCCGGACCGAGGACACCGTCGTCGGTCCGGACGCCGAGGGGCACGCGATCGTGCACGTCACCATCGGCCTGCTGGCCGGCCGCACCGACGAGACCAAGGCACGTCTGACGGAGGCGGTCCTCCAGGCGCTGCGGCAGCATGTGAAGCCGGTGGAGGGCCTGGTCCTGCACGCCTCGGCCGAGGTGCGCGACCTCGACCCGTCCTACCGGAAGTTCGACGCCTAGGAAGCGAGATTGACGAGCCGGCCGACCAGGTCCACGAAGGGGCCTTCGGCCGGCTCGTCCTTGAAGACCCGGCGCATCAGCGCGCCCATCTCCTCGTCGTAGGCGGCGCCGACCGCGACGAGCGCGGCGAAGTCGTGCACCAGCTGTACCTCCAGCTCGGCTCGCGGGATGCGCCGGCCGTCCAGCCAGATCAGCGCCGTCGACTCGGCGAGCGAGATCCACGAGCGGATGACCAGCTCCAGGCGCGCGGGCGGGTCCTCGACCCGCAGATGCGACAGGATCTGGTCGTACGCGGCCTGCCGTACGGAGTCGATGAGCGCGTTGGTCGTCGAGGAGCCCACGGCGGGGCCGCCGCGCATCAGGGCCGAGAAGCCGGGCCCGTGCTCGTCCACGAAGTCGAAGAACCGGCGCATCACCCGCAGCAGCCGGGCCCCCAGCGGGCCCTCGTGCGGCTCCACGAACCGGCCCGCCAGATCGTCCGAGGCACGCTTCAACGCGGCTTCGTACAGGCTGAGTTTGCCGGGGAAGTAGTGGTAGACCAGCGGACGGGAGATGCCCGCCGCGGACGCTATCTCGTCGATGGAGACCTCGTCGGGCGAGCGGCGGCTGAACAGTTCGAGGGCGACGCCGATCAACTGCTGCCGTCGCTCCTCGACTCCCATTCTGCGGCGAACCCCGGTAGTCATACGAACACCTTACCGATCGAATCCGGCCCCGAACGGACCGGACCGGCCGTGGTGTTCACTTGCCCTTGTCGCGTGTGCGGAAACGGTCACGGCACGCGGGGGCACTGTGCGTGAATGGCGCGATGAGCGAGCTCTCCTCCTTTAGTCATGACCATGACGGCGAACAGCTCAGCGGTGTGTACGGCGGCGACGGTGCCCGGGACCGGCCCGGCGTCGTCCTGCTGCACGGCGCGGGCAACGGCGGCAAGGAGCGGCTGCTGCCCTTGCTCGCCGAGTTCGTCACCCGTGGCTGCCGCGGTGTCGCGTTCGACTTCTCGGGGCACGGCGACAGCACCGGCGCACTGCGGGAGTTGAGCCTGCGCCGGCGGTTCGAGCAGGCGGTCGCCGTGATCGACGCCCGGGTGCCCGCCGGCGGCCCGCTGATCCTGGTCGGGTTCAGCATGAGCGGCCAGACCGTGGCCGACCTGGCTCGGCACTACGGGGAGCGGGTCGTGGCGCTGGGCCTGTGCGCGCCGGCCGTCTACGCCGGTGAGGCGTGGGACGTGCCGTTCGGCACGGGCGACGGGCGGTTCAGCGAGATCATCCGCCGCCCCGGCAGCTGGCGTACGGCTCCCGCGCTCGACGTGCTGCGCGCCTACGAGGGCCGGGCGGTGCTCGCGGTGCCCGGCACGGACGCCGTCATCCCACCCGCCGTCACCGAGGCCGTCCAGGACGCGCTGAGCGCCCGCGCCCAGTTCACCCGGCTGGAACTCCCCGGCGCCGGGCACGCGTTGGGGCTGTGGTTCCACGACCGCCCGGACGACCGGCGGGGCTTCGTGGACGCGGTGCTGACGGGGCTGGGCGAGGGCGGCTGGACGGCGACGAGGGCATGGGTGGCCAAGCAGCTGCCGCAGGGCCGCACCGTACGCGGCACCGCCCTGCTGCGGGGCGGCTGGAGCTCGCAGATGCGCGCGCTCACGCTCGACGACGGCACCGGCCTGGTGCTGCGGACCTTCGTGAAGCCCTTCTTCCGGCGCCACGCGCCCGGACTGCTCACCCGTGAGGCCGCCGTCCTGGCGCTGCTGGCCGGCCGAGGCGGCATCCCGGTGCCGGCGCCGGTCGCCGTCGACGCCACGGCCGAGCACTGCGACCACCCCTCCCTGCTGATGTCCGCGCTCCCGGGCCGGGTGCGGGTCGACGAGGAGGACCTGGCGGCGCGCCTGGACCTGCTGGCGGCGCAGCTCGTGCGGATCCACGGCGTCGTGCCGGACGAGCGCCCGCGGCGGTACGAGGCGTGGACGTCACCGGAGCGGGTGCGTGCCCGGCCGGGGGCGCTGTGGGAGCGTGCGGTGGATGTGCTCCGCCGTGAGCCTCCGGCGTACGAGGGCTGCTTCCTGCACCGTGACTTCCATCCCGGGAATGTGCTGTTCACCGGTGCGGGTGACGATCTGCGGATCAGCGGCGTCGTCGACTGGGTGGAGACCTCCTGGGGTCCCGCCGACCTCGACGTGGCCCACTGCTCGACGGCGCTCGCGCTGTTGCACGGCCCCGAGCACGGCCTGCGTTTCCGGGACCGCTACGAGGTCCACGGCGGGCGGCCACTCGCCGACGGCCCCGACCACCTGTACTGGCGGCTGCTCGACGCCCTGTCCTACGCCCCGGACGCGGCCAAGCTCGCCGGTCCCTGGCGCGAGCTGGGACGGACCGACCTCACACCGGAACTGCTCGGCGACCGGCTGGAGGCGTACGTGCGCGGGCTGCTGGAGCGGTACGGCTGACGTGAACCCGGATACGGGGGCCGATGTCAGTGCTGTCGGGCAGGATGCCGTCGAGGCGACTACGGGTGGAGGTCTGATGGGCGGGGAGCCGCGGTACATCGGAGTGGCGGAGCGGCGGGACAGGCTGGCGTGGCGGCACCGGCTGGCCGGCGGGGCGGGGGCGGCGACGCCGGAGGAGGTCGCCCGGTCGCTGGTGGCGTTGCACGGGACGGACCCGGCGACGGTGTACCTGGGGGTGGGCGCCCGGCTGGCGGAGCCGGACGGGACGGTGGAGCGGACGGAGCGCGCGCTGTACGAGGACCGCACGCTGGTGCGCATGCACGGCATGCGGAACACCGTGTTCGTCCTCCCCGCCGAGCTGACCGCGGTGGTGCACGCCTCGACCGGTCTCGCCGTCGCCGCCAAGGCACGCGCCGCGCTGATCAAGGACATGGAGAAGGCGGGCGCGCCGGACGCGGCGTGGCTGAAGGAGGTCGAGGAGTCGACGCTGGCCGCGCTGGCCCGCCGCGGTCAGGCCACTGCGGCCGAACTCGCCCAGGACGAACCGCGGTTGCGGGAGCAGTTCGTGTACGCGGCCGGGAAGAGCTACGAGGGCGTGCACACGGTCTCCTCCCGGCTGCTGCGTCTCCTGGGCGTGGAGGGCAAGGTCGCCCGGGGCCGGCCGCTCGGCTCCTGGACGTCCACGCAGTTCCGCTGGGCCCTCGCCCCCGCGCACCCCGAACTCGACACGGCCGAGGCCCAGACCGACCTGCTGCGCCGCTGGCTGGCGTCCTGCGGCCCGGCGACCGAGGCCGACCTGAAGTGGTGGACGGGGTGGCGGGTGACGGACGTACGGCGGGCGCTGGCCGCGGCGGGGGCGCGGGAGGTGCGGGTGGACGAGGGCACGGCGTACGTCGCCGAGGACGACGTCGACCCGGTGGCCGGGCCGGCCGAGCCGTGGGCGGCCCTGCTGCCGGCCCTCGACCCCACGGCGATGGGCTGGCAGCAACGGGACTGGTACCTCCCGCCGGAGCTGTGGCCGTCCCTGTTCGACCGCAGCGGCAACGTGGGCCCGACGGTGTGGTGGAACGGCCGGGTGATCGGCGCCTGGGCCCAGCGCCCCGACGGCGAGATCGTCTGGCGGATCCTCGACCGGGAGGGGGTGGGCACGGAGGCGGAAGCGGCGATCGGCCGGCAGGCGGAGAGCCTACGGAGCCTGCTGGGCCCGACGAGGGTCACACCGCGCTTCCGGACACCGCTGGAGAAGGAGTTGGCGAGCTGACCCGACGCGCTCGCCACGCCCTACGGCAACTGCTTCTTCTCCGTGTAGTAGGAGTAGGCGAAGCCTCCCTCGTGCGAACCCTTGACATCGGCCGAGAAGCCGACGGATCCGCCGTTGGACATCTCCAGGCTCTGTTGGAAGACCGAGGTGCCGCACTTGTGCGTACCGGCGGCCGACTCGACGTCCTTGCCGTCGACCTCGATCCTGAGGGAAGCCGTCGCGTTTCCGGTACAGGCGAACGCGAACGTCACCCTCAGCACGTCTTTCGGCGTCCCGACCAGGGTATTACCGATGTCCGAACGCAGGATTCCGTGACCGCTCCCCAGAGCGTCTCGCCCTGTAAACGTCTGATCGAGGACGGCCTCAGCCGATTTACCGGGCTCCGGCTCCTTCGGCAAGGAGGACTTGCTCGCCGGGGAAGCGGACGTGGTGGAATCCGCCGACCCGCTGGACGTGCACGCTCCAGTGAGCATCACCGCGACCGCCAGACACAGCGACGCCGACATTCGATTTACCTTGTCACGCATCACGAGTTCTGCCGCCCGATCGACATGTCTCCCTTTCGCGGAGCCTTTACCACGATGGTCTGCGTCTTGACGTTGCAGGGCGCCGCTGTCCATGTCTTGATGGCGGTGAGTTTCCACCCGACCTGCCCGAGGACGGCCCTGTATCCCTTGCTGGTCGTGTTCGTGTCAGTGACGGTCTGCGTCCCGGTCCAGGTCCACGAATTGCTGATCTTGGTATCGACCTTCACCTTGGCCTTCTCGACGATGATGCTCGCCTCGGCCTCGTATCCCACACCGATGTCCCAGGTGAAGGTGTGACTTCCCGTCACGGTCCAGGAAACCGTCTGTCGGGGCAGGAGCCACGTCGACTGAGGCTTGTTCCTGTCCGGCAGGAAGTACGGGCTCCCCGTGACCTTGTAGGTCGGGGGATCGTTCACTTCAGGGCAGGCCGCTGCGGCTTGAGGGGCCTTGACACTGGGCTTGTCCCCCACGAAAGAGAACTCGATCTTGTCATTGACGCCGATTATTTCTCCGTTGTCGAGAACAATCTGCGCGTCGTCGGCCGGCACCGGTTCCTCATCCTCGACGGCGACACCCGTGTTGGCTGCCGCCAGCAGCACGACGGCGGTGGTCATGAGAGGAATTGCGGTGCGCAGTGCGGCGCGGCTCATTCTGCCCCGTTTCGAAAGGTCCTGGTCAGCGGTTCCGTGGTCGGCGGAACCGAGGCACACCCTGAGGCGCTTTGGCTCGCGGCCAATCACCCGGTTGTTGTGTGCGCGACATTTCTATACGTCAGCGAGTCCGTGCCGCAAGTGAGCTATTCGGAGAGGTGAGGAGGACCTCAAATCCCGCTGTCGAGGAACCGTGAGCCCGGATCTGCCCTCCGGGCACCCACGACGGCGCCGGGTGCCGCTGGACCGGCGGCAGCACTCGGCGCCATCGGCTCAACGCGAGTACCGCATCAGCGCCCGCACCATGTGGCACGTCGTGTCCGACGGCGGGTGGACGCCGATGAGTGCCGCGGTGCTGCGGATCGTCTCGTTGCGGGCCTGGTTCGGCAGGTAGACGCCCGAGTCGAGCAGGGCGATGGCGAGCCGCATCGCCTTCAGGCGGCGGTTGTGGGTGACGTACCACTCGCGCGGACGACCCGCCGGCAACGGCCGCTTCCGCACGGGCTCGTAGGGCAGGTCGAGCAGGACGGGACGCTTCGCGGTGGACTGGGTCGGCTTCGGCTTCAGTGCGGCAGCGGGCACAGGCATCCTCCTGTCGCGGTGGGAGCGTCGTGGAAAGCCCCGGCGACGCTCTCGAACACTGCTTCCAGTCTACCGCCCGGCACTGACATCCAGGGGGTCTGCAAAGGCTCTGAATGTGCAGGTGAGCAGGTTGATTGACGCCCTGTCACAGCGGCTTCACGAGATGCCTGTGAGGCGGAAGGAATTCGAACAGGCCGATCCGCCCCGACGGGCGGGAGACCTCACGGTCCTCACGGGGCCGGCGGCTGGATGTAGTCCTCCAGGCGTGCCACGGTGAAACCTTGTTCCTGTATGCGCTTGAGCAGGTTGGCGAACATCTCCGTCATCGTGGCGCCCTTGAGCTCCTTGGGCCCGCGGAAGTGGGCGAGGATGATGTCGCCGGGGCGCAGTTTCCTGTCCGCCGTCTGGTACTGCATGTCGGTGATCTGCATGGACTCCCGCCACCAGACGATCGCGCGGGGCCCGCACTCTCCCACCGCGGTCCTGGTGTCGGCGTTGTACGCGCCGTAGGGCGGGCGGAACAACAGGGGTGCGGTGCGGTACTGCTCTGTGAGGACTTTCTGGTTGCCGCACACCTCTTCCCTCTGGCGGGTCAGCGGGACGGTGTTCATCGCGGGGTGGTGCAGGGTGTGGTTCTGTATGTGGTTGCCCAGCGCCTTCAGCGGCTTGAAGTACGTGTAGTCCGACTTGATGGCGTCGTCGGTCAGGAACATGGTGATCGGTATCCGCAAGTCCCGCATCATCGCTATGAACTTCGGGTCCTTCTCCGCTCCGTCGTCGATGGTGATGAAGACGACCTTCTGTGCGGTCGGTATGTGGGAGACGACCGGGACGGCGCCGGTGGCGGAGAGCTTGACGGGCCTGTCGGCCGGGGGCCTGGGGGGTGCGGGCAGCGGTTTCAGGCCCCACCTGTGCCAGTTGGCGTCGACGCCCGGCGCGGCGGCGGGGGGAGCCGTGGGAGCGGGCCGCGGCGCGGTGGAGGCGGAGCCGGTTCCGACACTCACGCCCGGATCCCCGCCGCAACCACCGACTGCCAGGGCCAGCGCGACCGCGCCCGCCGACGATCCGTGGAACTTACGCCTGTTGTGCCGCTTCACCGTGCCGGTCTCCCTGTGGCTGCCGTGCCGTCTTCGATCCACGGGAACGGTAGCGGGCGCGTGGGAGGGGCGTTCGGCGGATACCGTGGGCATATGGAGATCTGGATCAATCCGGCCTGTTCCAAGTGCCGCAGCGCGATCGGTCTGCTCGACGCCGAGGGCGCCGACTACACCGTCCGCCGCTATCTGGAGGACGTGCCGACCGAGGACGAGATCCGGGAGGTGCTCGAACGGCTCGGGCTGGAGCCGTGGGACATCACCCGGACGCAGGAGACCGCCGCGAAGGAACTCGGAGTGAAGGAGTGGCCGCGGGACGCCGGGGCGCGTGACCGCTGGATCGCGGCGCTGGCCGAGCATCCCAAGCTGATCCAGCGGCCGATCATCACCGCCGACGACGGCACGGCGGTGGTGGCACGGACGGAGGACGCGGTGCGGGACGCTCTTGGGCGGAAGTGAGCCCACGCCGACCCGACTGTGACGCAGGTTACGTCAACCAACTCCCGCAACCGCTGAGTAACCTCGTTCGGTATCCCGTACATAGCGGCGTACGCTCCCCTACCTCTTGGAGGAGGCGCGCATGTCGCGCAGGAGAACTCTCAGCACGAAGAAGAAGGTCGCACTGCTGGTCAGCGCCGCGGTGGTGGCGGGAGGCGGGGCCTTCGCCATGGCGGCCACGTCCAACGCCGCGCAGCCGGGCAGCGCGCGCACCCTGTCCGCCGGGGACTCGACGGTCTGTCAGGGGCTCGCCACCGCCCTCGGCAACAATCAGAAGTTCATCGAGGGCCAGCGGGCCAACCCGGACGCGCAGTCCGAGGCGCGGATCGCCAACCGTGAGGCGGTCATCGAGGAGATCAAGCGCAAGCAGGCCGCGTCGGGGTGCACGGTGGGGGAGTCGGCTCAGGACTCCCAGGCCGGGCAGCAGGCGCAGAACGGCCAGCAGGCCGGCCAGCAGGCGGGTGAACAGGCCGGTCAGCAGGCCGGTGGCGGCGAGCAGGCCGGGGACGCGGGGAACGCGGGCGGTGGCGCCGCGGCGTCCGGCCAGCAGGTGTGCCAGGGCTCCACCGTCACGCTCTCGGGCGAGGGCGGTGCGCCGGCGGCGTCCAGCAACCAGTTCCCGGCGGGTACGACGCTGAAGGTCACCAACCTGGACAACAACAAGTCCACCACGGTGAAGGTCACATCCGTCTCCGGCAGCTGCGTCCTGCTCAACAACGCGGCCTTCGAGGAGGTCCGGGAACCCGGCAAGTTCCTGATCCGCCGCGCGCTGATCGAGAAGGTGGGGTGACGCCCACCCCGACAGTGGCCGGCCAGGCCACCGGACCGGCGACCTTACGGGGGGTTCGCCGGCCCGGTGGCCCGGGCGTGCCAGGAGGCCGAGGAGGCGTCCGAGCAGTGAGAGGGGGGCCCTGTCCGGACGCCGGGTCTGCTTCAATGGGGGACATGGCCGGCTTCCAGAAGTACACCGCGACGGGTCACTCCGACCTCGAGCCCTTCTGGCCTTCACGCCAGCACCACGACTTCGACCGGGTGTGTTGCCACGCGCTCAGCGCGCCGGCCCGGTAAAGCCGTACATCCCGGCCTTCGGCCAGCGCGAAACGACGTACGTCCCTCGGCGCGCCCGACCACGAACTCGCGGCCGTCGATCCTCCCGGCGAACCTCTCGCGCGAAAGAGCTGACGTCTCATGGCGACCCCCCGTTCTCTGACCACCGTCCCCTCCCCCGCCTCCGTCCGGCACAGGCTGCGCGCCGTGGACCGGGGCGAGACCCTGGACATCGCGGACCTGCTGCCGCCGGGCGCCACCTGGCTGCCGGCTCCGCAGCACGCCCTGCCCACGCTGCCGGGCCGGCCGCCGATGGTCGGCTACCTGGTGCTGGTGCCCGCCGACCAGCAGCCGCCGTTCCCACCGGTGGCCGTACCCGGCCGGCCGGAGGCCGGTGAGGCCACCGACGGGGGCGGCGACGCGCTCGTCCGCATCGACACCGTACGGCGTATCGCCGAGGTGGCCGGACGCGAACTCGACCTCACCTACCTGGAATTCGAGCTGCTCGCACACCTCGTCGCACACCCGCACCGGGTCCACACCCGCGACCACCTGGTCACCACGGTCTGGGGCTACGGCCACGTGGGCGACGGCCGCACCGTCGACGTCCACATCGCCCGCCTGCGCCGCAAGCTGGGCGCCGAGCACCGCACCGCGATCCGGACGGTACGCCGCGTGGGCTACAAGTACGCCCCGCCGGCCGGGCACTGATCCCCTCTGCCCTCGGCGGATTCGGTTCCGTCCCACGACCGCGCGGGGCACAGTCACCGGCATGAGACTTCTGATGCTGGGTGGTACGGAGTTCGTGGGACGGGCCGTCGCCGAGTCGGCCCTCCGGCGCGGCTGGGAGGTGACCGTCTTTCACCGGGGACGGCACGAACCTCCGGCCGGGGTGCGGTCGTTGCACGGCGACCGCACCGCCGCCGACGGGCTCGCCGCACTCGCCGGCGCCGGCGAGTGGGACGCCGCCGTCGACACCTGGTCGGCCGCGCCTCGCGCCGTGCGGGAGACGGCGCGGCTGCTGCGGGACCGCGCCGGCCGGTATGTGTACGTGTCGAGCCGCTCCGTCTACGCCTACCCCCCGGCGGGCGGGCTCACCGAGGAGGCGCCGCTGGTCGAGGGCGCCTCGGCCGACGCCGAGCAGACCGATTACGCGCGGGACAAGCGGGGCGGCGAACTGGCCGCCGTCGATGCCTTCGGCGCGGACCGCTCCCTGCTGGTGCGGGCCGGGCTGATCCTCGGCCCGTACGAGAACGTCGGCCGGCTGCCCTGGTGGCTGACCCGGATCGCCCGCGGCGGCCCGGTCCTGGCGCCCGGGCCGCGTGAGCTGCCTCTGCAGTACGTCGACGTGCGCGACCTCGCCGAGTGGATTCTCGGGGCGGTGGAGCGGGGGCTCGGCGGGCCGTACAACCTGGTGAGCCCGCCCGGGCACACAACGATGGGCGAGTTCCTCGAGGCGTGCGTCCGCGTCACCGGCGCGGACGCACGGCTGCACTGGACCGACCCGGAGGTCGTCCTCGGCGCCGGGATCGAGCCGTGGGTCCAGCTGCCGGTGTGGGTGCCGCCGGGCAGCGAGATGTACGACGCCCTGCACCGCGCGGACGTCTCGCGGGCGCTGGAGACGGGGCTGGTGTGCCGGCCGGTCGGCGAGACCGTGTCCGGCACCTGGACGTGGCTGCAGGACATCGGCGGCACGGCACCGCAGCGCCCGGACCGGACGTGCAAAGGGCTCGATCCGGCGCTGGAGGCGAAGGTACTCGGAACCGCCGGCCACTGACCACTGCAGGTGAGGTCGGAACAACTAGCCGTATTAAAGAGGCAGTTGAAGCGCGTTCGGCTCAAGAATCTCGCATCGATTCGTGAGTCGGCTGAACACTCCTGGGACCGCGTCCGTATGAAAGGGAGCCGCTTCACTCCTGTCGGGCGCCTCGATGCTGCCCCGCAAGGAAGTCAGAGGAGTTCCATGGGACGCAACACACGAAAACGCCGTATGCCGCTGGCCACCAAGGTCATAGCCGGGACGGCGGCCCTAGCGCTCGGTGGGGGCGGGCTGGTCTGGGCGAACTACTACGCTTCCGCGCACGAGTCGAAGAACAACGCGTGGGGCAGCCGGACGAAGGCCGCGAGCGCGCAGGTCGCGACGATCTCGTGTCCGGACATCGGCCAGAAGCTCACCGACGTGCCGCAACAGGCCCGTGGGGAGGTCGACGGCGAACTCGCCACGCTCGACCGCCAGATCACCGACGCCTACCAGCGCCTGGCGACCACACGGGACGCCCAGGCCAGGGACGCGAGTTTCGTCCAGAACTCCATTCTGGGTCCGCTGAAGGACCGGCGGAAGGCGATCATCGACCGGATCAAACTGGAGATCAACCGGGCGGGTGGCAATGCCCCCGGCGACCTGGACAACCTCGCCAACTGCACCGGCACCCCCGCGGACCAGACGACCGCGGGCGGCGGCCAGAACGGTCAGGACGGCCAGAACGGCCAGAACGGCCAGAACGGTCAGGACGGCCAGAACAACGGCGGCCAGCAGGGCGACAACAACGGCGGCCAGCAGGGCGACAACAACGGCGGCCAGCAGGGCGACAACAACGGCGGCCAGCAGGACAACAACGGCCAGCAGGGCGTCGGCGGTCAGGCCGGCAACGGCCCGGTCGCGGCGGACTTCGTCGACATCACCACGGTCCAGCCCAACGTCCCGCCGAAGCCGCGCAAGAACCGCAACGCCTCGACCGGTTCGTTCACCACGCGCTGCGGTGTGAACGCCAACGGGAACCACAACACCGACAACGTGATCGTGGCGCCCGGTGTGAAGAACGGCGCGCACCACCTGCACGACTACGTCGGCAACCAGAAGATCGACGCGTTCGCCAGCAACGACACGTTCCTGCAGGGCGGCACCAGCTGCCAGAACAAGAACGACCTGTCGTCGTACTACTGGCCGGTGGTCCGCGTCCAGGACGGCACGCAGGACTTCGACCAGAACGCGGACGGCGGCGGCAAGGAGGGCAACGTCGGCCGGATCCTGAAGCCGGTCCAGGCTCAGATCAAGTACGTGGGCAGCCCGACCGGCAAGGTCGTCGCGATGCCGCAGTTCCTGCGCATCATCACCGGTGACGCCAAGACCACGACCAACGGTCTGGCGAACGCCAACGCGCACTGGAGCTGCACCGGCTTCGAGAACAAGGTCCAGCTGACGGAGCAGTACCCGATCTGCCCGCAGGGCAGCCAGATGGTCCGTACGTTCGCCTTCCAGAGCTGCTGGGACGGGCAGAACAGCGACAGCGCCAACCACCGTACGCACGTGGACTTCGCCGACGCAGGCGGCAACTGCAAGAACGGCTTCAAGGCGATCCCGCAGCTGACGATGCGCCTGGTCTACGACGTGCCGCGGCCGACCATCGAGAACGGCGTGGTGAAGAACGCGTACGCGGTGGACGGCTTCCCGGAGCAGCTCCACAAGGCGCACACCGACCACGACGACTTCATCAACATCACGAAGAACGGTCTGGCGAACAAGATCGCCAACTGCGTCAACTCGGGCCGGAACTGCCAGTGACGCGACCGGGCCGGTGACCCACTGAAGAAGGCCGGCGGCGGGAGATCCCGCCGCCGGCCTTCGCCGTGTGCGCGCCCCGCGCGTGGGGCTCAGCCGCCGTGTGCGCCGTGGGCACTGTGGTCGGTGCCGACCTCCACCTCGCCGCCGAGGGTGCCGCGCAACGCGGTGACCACGCCGTTGTCGCCGACGGCGACCCACTTGCGGCCGACGAGGTAGAAACCGCCGTAGTCCTTGGCGTCGTTGATCCACTCGCGCTGGCCGCGGTCGGTGGAGAAGGTGGCGAGGACGAACTTGCCGGTGGCGTTGGTGCAGATCGCCTGCCGGATCGTGTCGGCGTCGGTCTGCATGTCCGGCTCGCACTTCACCTCGGCGGCCAGGCTCTCCAGGCTGCCGGTCGCCGTCGGCGGCACCTTCGCCCCGCCGCTGCCGGAGCCGCACCCCGCCAGCGCCAGCACCGCCGCGGCCCCGGCCACCGCGAGCATCGGTCGGGTCACCCTCATCTGTTCCTCCGGTCGCTTCCGGCCCCAAGTTCGCACCGGCACGCCCGACAAGCATGCCGCAGAGACCCCCGAGCGGGGGCCCACCCACCGATACGGCCGGGAGGCGTCCAGCACTCAATCCGGTGGCCCGCGACGGCACACGCGTGCGAAAGTGAGCCGGTGAACCAGGACTGGGAAGACCGTGTGTCCGCCGCCTGGGCCCGCTTCGACGACTACTCCGAGGACGAGGCCCCCGCGTTCCGGGCGGTGATCGACGCCCTCGTCGCCGAGCTGCCGGACGGCAGCCCGCTCGGCCCGTTCGAGCGGGCCTGCGCCTGGGACTCCACCGGCCGCTCGGACCGGGCCGTGCCGCTGTACCGGGAGGCGCTGGCCCGGGGGCTGAGCGGCTACCGGGGCCGCCGGGCGAAGATCCAGCTGGCCAGTTCGCTGCGGAACACCGGCGAGCCGGAGGAGGGCGTCAAGCTGCTCACGCCCGAACTGGACGCGCCGTCGGACGAGTTGGACGACGCGGTCCGGGCGTGTCTGGCCCTGTGCCTGTCCGGTCTCGGCCGCGACCGCGAGGGCCTGTCCCTCGTCCTCGGCGCCCTCGCGCCCCATCTGCCCCGGTACCAGCGGTCGATGGCGAACTACGCCCGGCTGCTGGTCGAGCCGGCGGACTGAGTCCACGGGACAGCGGTGACCAACGGGCGGTTCGCTCGTTCTGCTGGGCGTGCAGTCACAGGATGTAGCCCCGCGTCACTCGTCCTCCTCCGGGCCGGTCGTCGACGTCGAGCGGGCCGAGGCCGCGCTCGTCGAGCACTACCCGCGGCTGGTCCGGCTCGCGTATCTGGTACTGCCGCCGGGGCTCGGGCGGGGACGGCGGGTGCTGAGCGCGCACGCGCTCGTGCAGCGGGCGCTGCCGCGCGGGCGGTCGGCGTCCGGGGTCCCGGTCCGGCCGGGCGGCCGCGAGGCCGACCCGGGGTACGCCTTCGTACGGCTCCAGGTGCTGCGTACGGCGCTGGAGGCGGGCCGGCCGCTGAGGCGTACGGTGTGGCCCAAACGCGCCCAGCTGCCGCCGCTGCTGCCCGCGGTGTGGGGCCTGCGGCTGTTCCCGCGCTCGGGCGGCGCCGACGAACTCGCCCTGGACCAGCGGCTGGCGTCCCTGTCCGGACCGGCCCGCGCCGCCTATGTGCTGCGCGGCCTGGAACGGCTCCCGGACCCCGTCGTGCACGAACTGCTGACGGCCGCGGGGGTGACCGACCCCGGCGCCGCGCTGCGCCAGGCCGACCGCGTGCCCGGCCACTACGCGCTGCTGGAGTCCCCCGAGTTCGACCCCTGCTCGCTGCAGGTCCGTCCCACCGACCTGATGCGGCGCAGGCAGCACAGCAGGGCCGCGCTCGCCGGCGTCGCGGCCCTCGCCGTGTGCGGCGCCCTCGTCGCCCTGCCCCGCGGCGGCTGGGGCCCCGACGGCGCCGCCGCCCCGGTGTACGCGAAGAACCCCTCCGCCGAGGCCGCGCTCGACCCGGCCAAGCTGACGAAGGCCGCCCCCACCGCCTGGCAGACCTCCGCGCGCCTGGGCTTCTCCGTGTGGCCGGCGCGCGGCGACCGCACCGGCGACACGGCCCTGCTGCGCCGCGCACTCGCCGTCTGGGCCCGCCCCGGCGAATCCGTCCGGGTCTCGGCCACCCCCGGCACCCCCTCCGGCGGCCCCGCCGGACCACCGCAACTGCTCTACGCCGGCGACGTCGACAACGCGCACGTGGTGATCTTCTACGACGGCCTGCGCATCGCCCGCTACGCCGAGTCGAAGGGCTCCACGGCCGAGGTCGCCTTGGACTTCGCCCGCGTCGACGGCGCCACCGGCGCGGAAGCGGCCGCGATGGTGCTCGGCCGCTCCGACGGCAACGTCCGCTATCTGACGGCACCCTGGGTGACCAAGGCGGCCGAACGGGACCTGCTCAGGCCCGACTCCGAGGCCACCGACCTCGGCCTGAAGGACGGCGTCACCCGACCGCTGGCGAGCCCGGCCCAGAAGACCGGCCCCTGCACCTCGTGGAACGCGCTGCAGCTGACCGCGGACTCCGGTACGCACCTGCTGAGCGACCTGGGCGAACTGGTCCCCGCCCGCCTCACCACCGGCAACCCCACCGCCCCGCAGGAGACGTCGGACGAGTCGGGGCGCCGCGCCTGGGCGCCGTTCGCCTGCTCGCTGGGCGCCGTGCGCGCACAGGGCGTACGGTCGGTCAACGCCTGGCAGTACTCCGAGCAGCCGCTGCCCGACGACAGCGGCACGGCCGAGTGGGTGTGCACCCGCGCCGAGACCTGGCGCGGCACCGGCCCCCGGGTGCTGGCCCAGTTCCACCTCCCCGGCGGGAAGTACGGCGCGGCCGTGGCCAAGGCCGAGGACGTGTCCGCGTGCGGCGCCCGCGATCCGCACGTGCTGGCCGGGGTGCTGTGGAAGTCGGAGGCCGGCACCTGGTACCTGCTCGCGGCCGGCACCGAGGACACCGCGTCGATCAGCGCGACGGGCGGCGTCCGCGCGACCTCCGAGGGCCACCTGCTCGCCGTGCGGACCCGGCAGGGCGCCGAGGCGGACCTCACCGGGACCCTGGACGACGGCACATCCGTCGGCGTACTGCGCCAGAAGTCGCCTTCTCAGCCGTGAGCGGCCGAGCTTGTTCGCCCGGCCGCTCGCACCTCGTCGCGCTCCCGACCGCCCCCTGCGACGGGACGGCCACGGGTCGCATCCACCCAGCCCCTGGTTCAGGGCCTGGATGCGGGTGCGGTGACGAACACCCACGTCGAGCGTGCGCGGTCACGCACGTTGACCCCGGCGACGACGTCGGCGGGGCCGGCGAGATTGCAGCGCGGACAGCGCTGCGGGGGGTACGGGCCGCGTCCACCTCGATGAACGGCACCCCGGCCCGCCCGGCGCCCGGGGTCCGGCGCGTTGGCGGGCCTGCCGGCGCCGGTGGCGGAACAGGCGGCGGCCCTGGTGGTCGGTGCCGTCGGAGGCGGTGGCCGGGTTCACGATGCCCCGGTCCACCCCGATGAAGTCGACCGGCTCGAACACCTCGGGTTCCGGGACGCGCCGCAGGCGGCGACCGGAAACCACTTCCCGCCGCGCCGGACGGGATCGCTCTCGCCCCTGCGGTGCTCGACGAGGGTCCTGAGCCGGCCGGGCGAGCAGGCGAACCGGAGGTTCTTCATCCGCCCGTCCACGCCGCAGGCGCGCAGGGTCGCCTCCGGGGCCGACGCCTGCCCGGGCGTCGGCAGCAGCCTCACCTGCACCACCAGCTGCACGGCCCCGGACCGTAGGTCGACCCCCGCGCACACGGCCGCCGCTTCCTCCATGGTCACCGGTCCCGGTGAACCGCGGCGGCGGTCACAGACCGGGGGCGCCCCACACGGGGAACCAGCGGCTCAGGTCCTGTTCGATGCGCAGGTCGTTCGCGAGGGTGGCCTTCATCTGGAGTTCCAGGGCGTTGTCGCGGCGCTGTGCCTGGCCGGGGAGCGGGGCGAAGGGGTAGAAGGTTCCTCGTTTGTACAAATAGACCAGGGCCAGCCGGCGGCCGGTGTCGTCGTGGAAGCCGGCCAGGGAGCACAGCAGCTGGGGGCCGAAGCCGTTGACCTCCATCGCGCTGTTCACGGCGTGCAGGTCGTTGACCAGGTCCGGCAGCTGGTCCGGGGTGCGGCGGGAGACCAGCCAGGAGTAGCCGTAGGAGTCCTGGGAGAGTTCCACGGGCGGGCCCGAGCGGTCGGCGTCGGCGTCCAGGAGGGCCTGGACCTCGCGGTGGGTCTGCTCGAAGGCCGCGCCCTCGACCGTGGCGAAGCACACCGCGCCCTGCCCGGTCGGGGTGAAACCGGCCGCCGCCTGCAGCGTGATCGCCGCGGACGGCAGCGCGAACAGCTGGTCCAGATCGGGCGGGGCGGGTTTCGAACGGCCGAGCAGGATGTCCAGGAGCCCCATCCTCAGCCCGCCTTCCCCGGCGTCGCGGCCTCGCCCAGCTCGGCGGAGATCCGCCCCAGCTGCTCCAGCCGCTGCTCCAGGCTCGGGTGGGTGGAGAAGAGCCGGGCGATACCGGGGTCGGAGCCCAGCGCCGGCGTGAAGTAGAAGGCGTTGAAGGCCTGGGCGGTGCGCAGGTCCTCGGACGGGATCCTCGCGATGTCGCCCGTGACCTTGGTCAGCGCGGACGCCAGCGACGAGGGCCGTCCGGTCAGCAGCGCCGCCGCCCGGTCCGCGGCCAGCTCCCGGTACCTGGACAGGGCCCGGATGAGGAGGAAGCTGATCGCGTACACCGCCGCCGACACGCCCATCACCATGGCGAGCACCGCCAGGGTGTTCTGGTCCTTGCGGCCCCGCCCGCCGAGGAGCTCCGAGTAGAAGGCGAACCGTACGACCAGTCCCGCGATCACGCCGAGGAAGGAGGCGACCGTGATCACGGCGACGTCCTTGTGGGCCACGTGCGACAGCTCGTGCGCGAGTACGCCCTCCAGCTCCGAGGGCTCCAGCCGCCGTAGCAGCCCGGTCGTCACGCACACCACCGCGTTGTCGGGATTCCGTCCCGTCGCGAACGCGTTCGGCATGTCCATGTTGGATACGGCGACCACCGGCTTGGGCATGTCCGCGATGGCGCACAGCCGGTCGATCACCGCGTGCAGCTCGGGATACTCCTCCCGCTCCACCACCCGTCCGTGCATCGCGAACAGCGCGATCCGGTCGGAGAACCAGTACTGGGCGGCGAGCGCGCCCGCCGCGATCACCACGACCAGCACCCAGGACTTCAGCAGCACGATCAGTGCGGCCACGAACGCCACGTACAGCAACCCGAGCAGGAACAGCGTGACCCCCATGCGCACGGTCAGCCGTCGGTCGCTCCGGAAGCGGCTCTGCATCTTGCATCACCCCGCACAGTCAGGCACTCGTCCCGCCATCCAGTGTGCACCTGCCGGTGCCCATGGAGGGGTCCTGTGCGGCCCCAGTGGCGGCAAAGGCCGCCCGGCCTCAGCGGTAGGCGCGCGTCTGGGCGTAGCCGAGCAGCACGATCACCACGGCGACGCAGCCGAGCACCACGACGGTGGACATCCACGACGAGCGGCGCGGTGCGACCGGGTCCGGGCCGGCGCGGAACGGGACCGGGCACGGCGGGTTGTCCTTCCAGCGGGCGGCGAGCATACGGGCCCGGGCGGAGGGCTCCTTGTGCTCGGCGGCGCTCGCCCACCGGTGATCGAACTCGCGCTCCCAGTCGTCCTGCTCGGACGTCCCCGTCATCCCCGTTCACCCCTCAAGGCCGCGTGCCGCCTGTTCCCGCCCTCCGTCTCCAAGATGCCGCGCGAACGGCACACGTCTAGCCTCTTTTGGTGAGGGCCGCACTCAGCAGGCGGCAACACCTACGACCGCGTTGCCGTACCTTTCCCGCTGCGGCCGCGGCCATCTGCCTTGTGCGCGAACGCCGTACGAGGGGGTGGAAAGGAAGGTATCCCTATGAAAGCACAACGTGCGAGGCGTCTCTTCGCGATGTCCGCGGTCGGCGTTCTGATGGCCGGTGGCGCCGCCGTCGGCGCGGCAGGCACGGCCTCGGCAGCGACCCCGGCAACGACTCCGGCCCACGTCTCCACCAGTGTCGGGCATGGTGGCGGCTGCTTCTACGGCGGCTGGTGGTCCGGTTACTGCGGTGGCTTCGGCCGTGGGGGCTTCTTCCCCTACAACTACGGTTACGGCAACGGCCCGGTGGTGATCGTGATCCGCTGAGCGCGGTACGGCCGAGGGCCGCCGCCTGTGGCTCACAGGCGGCGGCCCTCAGCTTTGCGCCTCGGCGCTTGGACGTCTGCTCAGCCGTTTGCTCAGCCGTCTGCTCAGGCGTCTGCTCACACGTCGAAGTACAGCTCGATAAAACCCCTGGCCTGCACAGACGCCCGTCTGACGTGAACCGCCCCGGGTCAGGTGGAGGCTCGATTCCATGTAAGGATTGAGTCATGGCACGACCCTCCCGTTACCCGCTTGAGCTCCGCCGTCGTGCGGTGCGCATGGTCGCCGAGGTGCGCGGCGACTACCCGAACGAGACGGCGGCCCTGCAGGCGGTCGCGGACAAGCTCGGCATCGGCTCCCGCGAGACACTGCGGAACTGGCTGAAGCAGCATGAGATCGACGCGGGGACGCGGCCGGGGACGACGACGGAGGAGTCCGCCCAGCTCAAGGCGCTCAAGAAGGAGAACGCCGAACTCAAGCGGGCCAACGAGATCCTGAAGGCCGCGGCGAGTTTCTTCGCGGCCGAGCTCGACCGGCCACACACGCGCTCGTAGCCTTCATCGACGAGCACCGGGACCGCTTCGGCGGCGTCGAGCCGATCTGCAGGACGCTCACCGCACACGACTGCAAGATCGCCCCTTCCACCTACTACGCCCACAAGAAACGCCTCGAAACCCCCTCCGCCCGTTCCCTGCGCGATGCGGAGCTCAAGGAGCGGATCCAGGAGGTCTACACGTCCAACTACCGCGTCTACGGCGCCCGGAAGATCTGGCGGGAGCTGAACCGGCAGGGACATGCGGTGGCCCGCTGCACCGTCGAGCGCCTGATGCGCGAGATGGGTGTCCAGGGCGCGGTGCGCGGCAAGCGCGTCATCACCACGATCCCCGGCGGGCAGGTCGAGCGGGCCCCCGATCTGGTCGACCGCAATTTCGTCGCCGTCGCTCCGAACCGGTGCTGGGTGGCGGACTTCACCCATGTGAAGACCTGGTCCGGCACCGTCTACGTCGCGTTCGTCGTGGACACCTTCTCCCGCCGGATCGTCGGCTGGTCGGCGGCCACCGTGAAGGAGACCGTCTTCGTCCTGGACGCCCTGGAGATGGCCGTCTGGCAACGCGACCGCGACCAACAGTCTGTTCAGCCAGGCGAGTTGATCCATCACTCGGACGCCGGGTCGCAATACACATCGTTCAAGCTCGCCGAGCACCTGGACGCCGCCGGCATCGCCGCCTCCATCGGCTCAGTCGGCGACGCCTACGACAACGCCCTGATGGAGTCCACGATCGGCCTGTTCAAAACTGAGTTGATCAAGCCCCAGCGGCCCTGGAAGACGCTCTCCCAGGTGGAGTTGGCCACCGCCGAGTGGGTCGACTGGTACAACCACCGAAGACTCCACGGTGAGATAGGCCACGTTCCGCCCGTCGAGTACGAGGCCAACCACTACATGGAATCTACGAAACCCCAGGTCACAACCACAATCTGAGATCTCTACCGAACCCGGGGCGGTTCATGCCGCGTCGCACCGGGCGGTGATACGGGTCACCGTGACCGCGACGGTGACCCGCTCCGCGACACCGAGGGCGGCGAGGCGGGAGAGGACGGCGGCCCCCACCCGGTCGTGGACGCTCCGGGCGGTGTCCAGCGCCCGTTGGCCCTCGGCCAGGACGCAGCGCACCTCGATGTGCCATCCCGAACCGTCCGGCGCCCGGTCGGCGCGGATGCCTGCCTCGGGAGAGGTGCGGTGAGGCGCGGTGTCCGTCCGGGTGGGCGCGGCGGCTGCCGCGAGGCGATGGGAGAGACGGGGTTGCAGGCCCGCCACGCCGGGAACCGCGAGGGCCGCCTCGACCGCGACGCCGAGGAGCGTGCTCGTGCGGATGACGGTCATCACGCACCGCCGCCGGTCGGGAGGCCGGAACCGAGGAGCGGCTCCGGCTCCAGGACGTCGACCACGGTGATGTCGACGGCCGTCATGGCAAGGCCCAGGTCCTGTCCGGCCGAGTCGAGGACCGATCGGCGCACCTGATGAACCCGGTCGGGCAGCGGGCGGTCGAGGGCGGCGGCCAGGGTCATGGTCACCCGCACGTCGGTGCCCTCGCCCTCGGGTACGAGCCGGCAGGTCGCGGCCCTGGCACCGGAGACCGTGTCCGCGGCCCGCCGCAGCACCTTTGCCGCGGCGCTCTCGGCGATCCGCAGGTCCCGGTCCGGGTCGGCCAGGGGCAGCAGCCGCCCGAGCCGGACCTCTGCCCTGACGACGTCCATGACACGGCCGACGAGTGCGTGCAGGCCGGGAGGGTCCTCGGCGCGCAGCGCCCGGGTGGCCGCGTTCACCGTGGCCAGTCCCTCGACGGCCTCGCGGCAGTGAGGACAGGACAGAATGTGCGGATCCGCGGCCGGCGCCGCGTCGCGGGCCTGTTCCCAGACCCGGCTGAGCAGGCGGCCGCAGGGCAGCACCTCATCACCCGCGAACGGGGGGACGTCGGTGGCACCCGGCTCGGAACCGGTCCCGTCGGCTCCGAGAGGTTCGGAAGGCCGCGCGTGCGGGTCGTCTAGCGCCATGGGCCCATCGCCTCCTGCAGGGATCGGCGTGCCCTGAACAGTCTGCCCCGCACCGTCTGCTCACTGGTCCGCGTCACATGGGAGATCTCCTTGTAGGACAGGCCTTGCACCTCCCGCAGGATCCAGCAGATCCGCTGCCCGGCGTCCAGCTCGGCGAGCGCGCGGGACAGGGCGGCGGTGGCCGCGTCCTGCTCGGCGGACCGGGCGGGCTGGCTCCAGGCGTCTCCTGCCACGGGCTCGGCGACGGTGCCCAGAGGGAGGGGCGGCGGCCGGCGACGGCGCATGGTCAGGCAGCGGTTGACGGTGATCCGGTACATCCAGGTACGGAACTCCGCGCTGTGGCGGTATTCCGGCAGTCGCCGCCAGGCGCTGACGAAGGCGTCTTGGACCGCTTCCTCGGCGTCCTGGGGGTTGCCGAGCAGGCACCGGGCCAGGACAAGGAGGGGGCGACCGTGCCGCTGGACGAGAACGGCGAAGGAGTCCTCGTCCCCCTCGGCCGCCCGTACAGCCAGCAGGCCGTCCGGCAGGTCGCGTCCCATCAGGTCGCGGCCCGGCGATGGGGAAACAGCGCTTTCGATCATGGCGCCCCCCGCACAGGGTTCGGACTGTCCGTGTACCCGACGGGGCGTATGTGATGCACATCACATTCAATGCGTGTGAGGAATGCGACGCCCGATATGTCCAACCTTTCGAAGGGCGCCGCACCGGTGTCCGAGCGACCGATCGAGGCGACCGCCATGACGGACAACATCACCAGCGTCGGCGGGGGCAGCCGGCCCGAGGCGGGCGTGAGCGCGCTGAAGGGCCGTACCGGGGCCGGGGCTCCGGCCGAGACAAGGGGGAAGACCACCATCGCGGACGGCGTGGTGGCGAAGATCGCGGGCATGGCCGCCCGCGAGGTACCGGGCATTTACAACCTCGGGGCGGGCATGGCCCGCGCCTTCGGCGCCGTGCGGGAACGCGTCCCCGGCGGAGGCGGCAGCGTCACACAAGGAGTGAAGGTCGAGGTCGGCGAGCGGCAGGCCGCCGTGGACCTGGACGTCGTCGTCGAGTACGGCGTCTCCATCGTCGACGTCGCCGGCGACGTACGTACCAACGTGATCAGCGCGGTGGAGCGGATGACGGGACTGGAGGTCGTCGAGGTGAACATCGCCGTCGACGACGTCCACCTTCCCGACGAGGAGGAAGAGGCCGAACCGGACGAGGGCCGCGTGAGGTGATCCACCGCCGCACCCTGGGCGGGCGCGGGTGACCGCGCGAACGGCGACGTACGTTCGCGGGACGGGTGAGTGCATGATGAACACAGCAACGACGGGCCTCGCGGCCGGCATGGCCCTGGGCTTCGCCGGTTACTTCGGCGGCTTCTGGGCATTTCTGCTGGTCCTGGTCCTGGGCGCGGCTGGGCTGATCGTCGGCCTCGCCGTGCAGGGCGACCTCGACGTCCGCGGACGGAGGCAGCGGTGAAGACCCGGCCCGGTTCCCCACCCCTCGGCGAAGGGTCCGGCCCACCGGCGCGGGCCGCCGGCCTGCCGCCTCCGGCCGAGCGGGGCGCCACCGTCATCCCGGACAGGGTGGTCGCCCGCATCGCCGCCCAGGCCGCACGCACGGCCCAGTCCCGGCGCGCAGCCATACCGCCCGACCGGAGCGGACCGGCGGCACCCAGCGCCTCCGCCGCCGTCCGTACCGGATCGGTGCGCCTGCACCTGACCATGGACCTGCCCTACCCCACCGACATCCCCCAGGTCTGCGAGCGGATCCAGCGCGACGTCGCCGAACGGGTGGCTCAGCTGACCGGCTTGCAGGTGGGAGAGGTCACCCTCACCGTCCGGCGGCTGGTGACCGCCGCCGCGAACCGGAGGCGGGTCCGGTGAGCGGCCACGCGGCCCGCACCGCCGGGCCCACCGCGCAGGAAGGAGGACCGGAATGACAACCGGCCCGGACCCTCCCACTCACAGTTCCACGCCATCCGCGCACCGTGCCGCGGTGCCGCTGACGAAGGAGCCCGAGGAGCCGAGGGAGCCGACAGAGCCGGGTTCGCCGAACCCGACGGCCGGCGAGCGCGACAGAGGGCACCGGACCCACCGCCCGTGGTCCGCGCGGCGCCTTCCGTCCGCGCTGGTCGCCTCGGTGATCCTCGTGGCGGCGGTCGCGGCGCTGGTCGACGTCGTCGCCGTACGGGCGGGACGCCCTGCGGCAGCCTGGCGACGGCACCTGGCCGACGCACTGGCCACCCGCCCCGTGGACGACGTGTGGATGCTCACGGGAGCCGCCGTGGCCGCCGCCGTCGGCATCTGGCTGATCGTCCTGGCCCTCACCCCTGGCCTGCGCCACTGGCTGCCCCTGCGCTCCCCCGTGCCCGGGCTGCGGGCCTCCCTGGACCGCGACGGTGCCGCCGATCTGCTGCGCGACGCCGCCATGCGGGTCCCCGGGGTCAGCAAGGCTCGCATCCGGGTGCGCCGCCACCGCGTCAAAGCCCGCGCGGACGTCCGCTTCCGCGACCCCCGGCAGGTGAAGGACGACCTCACCGCCGTCCTCGACGAGGAGCGCGGCCGGCTAGCCCTCGCCCGCCCTCCCCGCATCGTCGTACGGGTGCGGCAACGCACCAACTGACCGGAAAACCCAGCACCGGAGCCCGCACCATGACGCCGCGACCCGTACTCAACCGCAGTCTGCTGGCCCTCACCGGACTGGTCCTGCTCGGCGGCGGTCTGCTGATCCTCTTCGCCGGGTTCGACGTCTACCGGCGACACGATCTGGTCCCGCCCGTCGGCTGGCCCCTGACCGCCGCGGACGACGTCCTGCTCAGCTCCGCCGACCGGGCCCGCTGGAGCAGCCAGGGCTGGTGGTGGTGGCCCGCCGTCATCGCCGCCCTCGCCCTCGTCGCCCTGCTCGCCCTGTGGTGGTTGCTCGCCCAACTGCGCCGGCGCCGCCCCGGAGCGCTGCCCGTCGGCGGCACACCCCCGCAGGAAGGCGTCGAACTGCGCGACCGAGCGCTCAGCGACGCGATCGCCGCCGAAGCCGGTGCCCTGCCGGGGGTTGAGCATGCGGCCGTACGCATCACTGGCCGGCCTGCCCACCCCCGCACCCGCGTCAGGCTCACCCTCACCCCTCGGACGGCACCCGGCGCCGCCCTCGATGCCCTCAGCGAAGGCCCGCTCCGAACCGCCCATCGGTCCACCGGCTTCCCTGACATGCCCACCAAAGTCCGCCTGCAGGTCGCCCGCCACAAACCACACCGCGCAGAGTGAGGAGGAGACCGGCCATTTCCGTGTCCGCCCCCTTGCGGTCTTTCGCAGTTCACAGGGGAACCGGCACTACTCCCCAAGGGAGAGATCATGATCATCCTGGGCATCGTTCTGCTCGTCGTCGGCTTCGTCACCGGGATAGCCATCCTGTGGACCATCGGGATCGTCCTGGCGGTCGTCGGAGCCATCCTGTGGGTCCTCGGCGCGATGGGACACGCCGTCGCCGGTCGACGCCACTACTGGTGATCGGGGTCAGGTCCGGCGAGCGGCGACGCGGGCCGAAGCCGGCCGACGCACGTCGTAGACCCAGCCGAGGCGTTCGGGAGGCGAATGAACGCGGCGGAGAGGTCGATTTGACCGCGGTCGACGCCGTGCCGGGCGCAGGCGGTGTCGGCGTGGTAGAGGTTGTGTCAGCTCTCGCCGGACGAGAGCAGGGCCGACGGCCACGGGTTGGTGGCCCGGTCGTGGCGACGGGACGGGAGCAATGGCCCGACTGGATCGGGCGGCAGTTGCACGCTGCTCCGGTCGGTCAGGCTGCGTCGGGAGTTCGTGTGCACAGTTTCTTCGTGAGGAGCCATCAGAGCGTCCACCGTGGCCACGGCGATGACGGGCGGTGAACGGCAGGGCAGTGGAGGAGGCACGGACCGGTCGGAGGGGTTCGGTGAGGAGCTTCTGGGGGCTCTGCTGGACCGGGGGCACGAGTTGCCGCCGCATCTGCTCGGTCCGCTCGTCGCGCAGCAAGTGTGCAGGCTCGGTGGCCGCGAGACCTCGGTCCTCTTGCAGGACTACGGTCAGGTGTGGCTCGTGCCCCTGCCGGGCGACGGGCTGGCAGCGGGGGAACCGCAGCCGATCGACGGCTCCGATGCCGGTCGCGCCTTCCAGGAGGCGCACCCTGTCGAGGTGCCTCAGGCCGATGGTGTACGGGTCTACCTGCCTCTGCTGGACGGCGGCGACCAGATGGGCATCCTGGCCGTCACTCTGGACGGGATCGACGACGATGACCGACGGCTGCTGCGCAGGATCGCCGCTCTCGTGGCCGACATGCTGGTGACCAAGCACGGTTACACCGATCTGTTCTTCCGGGTCCGGCGCAGAGAACCGATGAGTGTGGCGGCGGAGATCCAGTGGTCGCTGCTGCCGCCGCTGGCGATGTCCACGCCTCGGGTCATGCTGGCCGGGATGCTGGAGCCCGCCTACGACGTGGCCGGTGACAGCTTCGACTACGCCCTCAACGGCGACGTGCTGCATGTGGCCATGATCGACGCGATGGGCCACGGCCTGGACGCCGCCACGATGGCCACGGTGGCCATCGGTGCCTACCGGCATGCCCGGCGGATCAGTGTCGGCCTGGCGGAGATCTACGCGTTCATGGACCGGGCCGTCGCCGAGCAGTTCGGCCCCGACCACTTCGTGACCGCTCAGATGATGCGGCTCGACACGGCTACGGGCCGTCTTCAGTGGGTCAACGCGGGACATCCGGCTCCCCTGTTGATCCGTGAACACCGTGTCGTACGGCGGCTCCATGGCCCGACGACGCTCCCTGTCGGCTTCGGAGGTCACGAGCCCCGGATCAGTGAACTGGCCCTCGACCCCGGAGACCGGATCATGTGCTTCACCGACGGGTTGATCGAGGAACACGATGTCGGTGGTGAGGAATTCGGTGAGGAACAGTTCATCGGCTGGGTGGACCGCATCGAACGTACGGCGCAGGAGGTCCGGGCCGTGGCCCGTTCCCTTTCCCACACGCTCAAACGGGCGCGGGGCGGGATCACGACGGACGACGCGACGCTCCTGCTGATCGAGTGGCGCGGCGCCGGCTGATCGGACTCGCGGTCGGGGCCTGTCGCGCGCATCCTTTCGTGCATCGGCTGATGATGGGAGTACGGCCGAACACGCGGAGCTGATGATGACGGGGTGGCGTGTCAGGGACTACTCCCAGGACGATCTCGAAGCGGTGATCCGCGTCGATGCGGAGAGCAGCACGGCCGAAGAGCCCCCTCTCTTCCCGCTCTCGGACGCCGTGACGGCCCTCCAGGCCCTCCACCCGGCGGTGGTGGCCACGGCGGACGAGGTGGTGATCGGCGCCGCGGTGAGCAGGGTGGAGGGCGACCGGGCATGGATCCTGCGCATCTGCATGGCACCTGCCTGGCGGCAGCGCGGGCTGGGCAGTGCCCTGATCACAGCCCTGGAGCACCGGCTGTTCGCCGGTGGCGTCCGCGCGGTGCACGCGGTCCTGCCCGAGGGCGGGACCGGTGCCGCCGCTCTGCACAACTGCGGCTTCGGCGCCCGCTCGGGCCTGGTCGTCTTCGAGAAGCGCGGGCCGGTGACTCCGCAGGCGGTCGGCATGCTCTCCTCGCTCGGGGCGGAGCTGCCGCCCGGGGGACTGTGGCAGAAGGTCGCGGGCATGCACAGGGAGAAGCAACTCATCGAGCGCCGCCTGGTCCTGCCGCTGGCCCACCCCGAACTGGCCGCCCAGCACGGTGTGGAACTGCCGCGGGCGGTGATGCTGTTCGGTCCGCCCGGGACCGGAAAGAGCACGTTCGCGCACGCGATCGCCGGCCGCCTGGGCTGGCCCTTCCTCGAACTGTTCCCCGCACGTCTGGCCGCCGAGTACGGGCTGGCGAGCGGGCTGAGCCGGCGCTTCGACGAGATCGCCCAGCTCGACCACGTCCTGGTCTTCATCGACGAGGTCGAGGAGGTCGCCGGGACACGCAGCGGTGCGGACGCGACCGCGGTCGGCGTGGTCAACGAGCTGCTCAAGGCGATCGTCCGGTTCCGGAACCAGGACGGGCGGCTGCTCGTCTGCGCCACGAACAACGTGACCACCCTCGACCCGGCCTTCCTGCGGCACGGTCGCTTCGACTACGTGCTGCCCCTCGGCCCTCCCGACCACAGCGCCAGGACCGCACTGTGGGAGAGCTACCTGGCCCGAGCGGACGCCCAGGCCGACAGCGCGGCGCTCGCGTCCGCCAGCGAGGGGTTCACCCCCGCCGACATCGCCCACGTGGCGCGTACGGTCTCCCAGGCCCAGTTCGAGCGCACCTTCGACACCGGAACCCGGACCCTGCCCACCACGGACGACTACCTGGCCACGATCCGCGACACCCAGCCCACGGTCAGCAGCGTCATGGCCCAGGAGTTCGCCGAGCAGACCGAGAAGTTCGCCCGTATCTAGCGTCCTGGCCTCCGGAGATCCGGTCTGCGACGGAGGCGTCAGTTCGGCGGAGACGGCGTGTCGCTGCCGGTGTCGATGTCGATGAGGATCTGTTCGGCCCCGGTGACGTTGTCGGCCCGGACGGCCCTGGCCATCGCGGCGCGTGCCGCGTCAGGCATCGTGTCCGGCGGGACTACCAGCAGAGAGAAATAGTCCCGGTCGCCTCGGGTGATGAGGACGGTGTCGTCACCGACCGGGAAGGAGTCGATGTGCACGACTCGGCCGTCGATCACCAGCCGTGTCGGCAGTTCGTCCCAGGCACTGGCGTCCAGACCGACGCGGGTGACAGGTCCGAGATGCTCGGCCAACGCGGTGATCAGCGAGGGAAGCTCGGCACCGATGTCCCGCGATCGCGGCCACCAGGCACCGTCCAGGATTCCCTCGCGCGTGTGTGTCGTCTCCAGCCTCAGCAGGGCCGTCCCGGGTCTTACCGACTGGTGGACGGCGTCCGGCAGCAACCTGGGAGTGTCGGGGGTGTCGGAGTCGGTCATGGTGTCCGCTCGTCCTTCGTATGCCGGTCGCACGCGCTGCGGCCGCACTGTCTCTGTGGACGCGGCTCAGCCACGTTCTTCCTCTTCTGTCTCCATCTGCCGGATCCCCTGGTGCGTCGGCGTGATCATCGCGGGCGTGTTACCCCTCCTCCAGTCGACGACGACCCGGCCCTCGCTCGCCAGATACGTACAGGCAGCGGCCAGGTCCTGCTCAGAGATGCCGAGGTCGTTGCGGAGTTTCGCCCCGTCGACGCCCAGGAGGCGATTGCCCTCGGCGGCTTGGTACAGAGCCCGCATGATCTTCTCGCGGCGCATCTTCCGCTCGCGCAGTATCGCCATGACGCGCCGCCCCCTACCGCCCCCGGTCGGGCCGAAGCCGATGTCATCCGCGGTCGCTGTCGCGGTGGGGCGTGTCGGGGCGGTCGCGTTCACCGCCGGCCGGCGGTGCCTCCGGGGCCGACGGCCTATCCCCGGCAGAGCATCGCTGTAGGGGAAGGCAGCGATCCGTTCGTCGTGCTGAGCATTGAGCCGGTGGATCAGAACGAATCCGACGGCGATCAGGACGAGCAGCGCGGCCACGGCGATGACAGTCATGGTCCTCTCACCTCCGTTGGCCGGCGGGCGAACGCCCTGTCGAGCCGATGGGCCGGGGCGGGGACGACGGCGGACCTGCCCCGCCGTCGGTCTCCCACGCTTCTTCCCGACTTCGGGCATCGATCCTGTCTGCTGCCTCCTCCCGCCCCGGGGCATCGATGCCGTCACCGGCCATCAGCCGTGCGGCGGTATCCGCACTGGTTTCCGGCGGAATCACCAGCACGTCCCAATGACCATCGGCGGAGAAAAGGGTCAGCCTGTGAGGATTCTGCTCCTCGGTGGACCAGCCCACACGTACGGTGCGCCCGGCGGCGGACACCCAATGCGGGAGGACGGGCCAGTGGTCCGGGTTCACCGTGACACTTGTGATGCGGCCCCAGAGGGCGCCCAGTGCGGCCGTCAAGGGTGGCAGCTCACGGGTGAGGGCACGGGAGCGGGGCCACCACATGCCGTCCAGTCCGCCCGGCGCGGGCGTCAGACACAGGCGAGCCGGCAGCGACGGCGCGCGCCTGCTCGATGCCGTACGGTCGATGGTCACGGTCATGGCGCGGACCTGCCCCCGGGCTCGTGGGGCGGCCCGGCGTTGTCAATCACCGGAAACGGCACCCGCAGCGGAGCCGGTGCGCGAAGAACTCCCGGTGTTTTCACACTACTCCGCTCGCCGGCCCGAAAGGCTGCGGATGACCAGGTATTTTCCTGCCTCGGGACCTGCTCCCCGGCGCCCAGTGGCGCGCCGGGACAGAGCCGGTCCTTGCGCTCAGCATGTCTTTGAGAGCGGTTGACCAGGGTCAACGGAGGTGCGCCCCGGCCCCCAGCGGTCCGGCATCAGCCACGTCCGACCCCGGACGGGACAGCAGTTCGCACACAGTCCGCAGGACACCGCCCCGGCCCGTTACCAGGAGACCAAGAAGGCTGCCGCACACAGAGCCTGGACGAGCCGGCGAGGGCCGCTACCTCGACCATGGGGTAGCGGCCCTCGCTGTGTTTCTGACGCGAAGTCAGATAAGTGGCCGGGCGGTGCACACCCGGTGCACAAGGGGCCGGAAAGCAGACGGCGACAGCGAGAACTACTGAGAAGAGTTTCCGCAGGTCGCAGCATGTTTACAGGACTTCCGCCCTGATCACCCGACCCCGCTTCTCAGACGTCGAAGTACAGCTCGAACTCGTGCGGGTGCGGACGCAGCTGCAGCGGCGCGATCTCGCTCGTGCGCTTGAGTTCGACCCACGTCTCGATCAGGTCGGGCGTGAACACGTCGCCCTGGAGCAGGAACTCGTGGTCCTCCTCCAGCGCCTCCAGGACGGCCGACAGCGAGGTCGGGACCTGGGCGACGTTGGCGTGCTCCTCGGGCGCCAGCTCGTACAGGTCCTTGTCGATCGGCTCGGCCGGCTCGATCTTGTTCTTGATGCCGTCCAGGCCGGCCAGCAGCAGCGACGCGAAGGCCAGGTACGGGTTGCCGGAGGCGTCCGGGGCGCGGAACTCCACGCGCTTGGCCTTCGGGTTGGAGCCGGTGATCGGGATGCGCATCGCGGCGGAGCGGTTGCGCTGCGAGTACACCAGGTTCACCGGGGCCTCGAAGCCCGGTACCAGGCGGTGGTACGAGTTCACCGTCGGGTTGGTGAAGGCCAGCAGCGCCGGGGCGTGCTTGAGGATTCCGCCGATGTAGTAGCGGGCGGTGTCCGACAGGCCCGCGTAGCCGGCCTCGTCGTAGAACAGCGGGTCGCCGTTGCTCCACAGCGACTGGTGCACGTGCATGCCCGAGCCGTTGTCGCCGAAGATCGGCTTCGGCATGAAGGTCGCCGTCTTGCCGTTGCGCCAGGCGACGTTCTTCACGATGTACTTGAACAGCTGCAGGTCGTCGGCGGCGGCGAGCAGCGTGTTGAACTTGTAGTTGATCTCGGCCTGGCCGGCGGTGCCCACCTCGTGGTGCTGCCGCTCCACCTTCAGACCGTTCTTCTCCAGCTCGAGGGAGATCTCGGCGCGCAGGTCGGCGAAGTGGTCGACCGGCGGGACCGGGAAGTAGCCGCCCTTGTAGCGGACCTTGTAGCCGCGGTTGTCCTCCAGCGCGCCGGTGTTCCAGGCGCCGGCCTCGGAGTCGATGTGGTAGTAGGCCTCGTTCTCGGCCGTCCGGAAGCGGACGGAGTCGAAGACGTAGAACTCGGCCTCGGGACCGAAGTAGGCGGTGTCGGCGATCCCGGTGGAGGCCAGGTACGCCTCGGCCTTCCTCGCCACGTTGCGCGGGTCACGGGAGTACTGCTCACCCGTGATCGGGTCGTGGATGAAGAAGTTGATGTTGAGGGTCTTGTCCCGGCGGAACGGGTCCACGCGTGCGGTGGACAGGTCGGCGCGCAGGGCCATGTCGGACTCGTGAATGGCCTGGAAGCCACGGATCGAGGATCCGTCGAACGCCTGCTCCTCGTCGGGGTCGAACGCCTCGGCGGGCAACGTGAAGTGCTGCATGACGCCCGGCAGGTCGCAGAAGCGGACGTCGATGAACTTGACGTCCTCGTCCGCGATGAACTTCTTGGCCTCGTCGGCGTTCTGGAACATCCAGCTCCTCCTACTCCCGACCGTCCCGCCGGGGTGGTAGATCCATTGTGCGGCCAGTGCGCGGCACACGCTGCCTAGACCCTAGGGACGGGTGATTTCCCGGGCGTGACCCGTTTGTTTCGCAGAAGTTAACCGGCTCGGGTGTGGGTCACGGCCGTGGACACCCCGCCGACCTCCCCGCCTCCAGCGTCGCAGTACGGTGGACGCGTGGACAACAGGCAAGCAATGGGATCATGGCTGTCGGGGCCGCGCGCGGCCATGGAGGACGCCGGTGCCGACTTCGGTTACCCGGGTGAACATCTGGGGCTGCCGGAAGAAGGACCGGGCTCGATCGCCCGTCCGGCCCGGCGTTTCGGCGCCCTCGCCGTCGACTGGGCGATGTGCATGCTGATCGCATACAGCCTGGTCACCCACGGCTACAACCAGGCCACCGGCAACTGGGCCCTGCTCATCTTCCTGGTGCTCGGCGTTCTCACGGTCGGCACGGTCGGTTCCACGCCCGGCAAGCGCCTGTTCGGCCTGCGCGTCCTCGCCCTGGGCACCGGCCGCGTGCAGCCGCTGCGCGCCGCGCTGCGCACGGTGCTGCTGTGCCTTGCCATCCCCGCCCTGATCTGGGACCGCGACGGCCGCGGCCTGCACGACCGGCTGGCGGGCACGGTGGAGGTGCGGATCTGACGCGTTCTGTTCCTACGACGATGGGGGCGCCCGGAGTGGCCGGGCGCCCCCATCGTCGTAGGAGTCGTATGCGTCGTGCGCGTGGGTCAGCGGGCCTTCGGGCCGCCCTTCGGCATCCGCATGCCCTTCGGCATCGGCCCCTTCGGCAGCGGCATGTTGCTCATCAGGTCGCCCAGGGCGCGCAGCCGGTCGTTGGTGGTGGTGACCTGCGGGCCGGTCAGCACACGCGGGAACTTCAGCATGGTGGTGCGCAGCTTCTTCAGCGGGACCTGGCCCTCGCCGGTGCCGACGATCACGTCGTGCACCGGGACGTCCGCGACGATGCGGTTCATCTTCTTCTTCTCGGCGGCGAGCAGGGACTTCACCCGGTTCGGGTTGCCCTCGGCGACCAGCACGATGCCGGCCTTGCCGACCGCGCGGTGCACCACGTCCTGGTTGCGGTTCATGGCGACCGCCGGAGTGGTGGTCCAGCCGCGGCCCACGTTGTCCAGGACCGCCGCGGCGGCGCCCGGCTGGCCCTCCATCTGTCCGAAGGCGGCCCGCTCGGCCCGGCGTCCGAAGATGATCGCCGTCGCGAGGAAGGCGAGCAGCAGACCCAGGATGCCGAGGTAGATCGGGTGTCCGATCGCGAAGCCGATCCCGAGGAGGACACCGAAGGTGATGATGAAGACACCCGCGAGTACCAGACCGATCCTGCTGTCGGCCTTGCGGGTCATCTTGTAGGTCAGAGCGATCTGCTTCAGTCGCCCGGGGTTGGCAGCCGTGGCTGCGTTGTCCTTCCTCGCCATGCCACGAAGTCTACGTGGCTCCACGAGCGGCCGACGACGGCAGTGCCCGTACGGCCCGTGCGGGCAGGAGCGGTCAGAGGCGGACGGTGGGGAACTGGTCGAGGACGCGCTGGGCCTCGACCCGGTCCTTGGCGCGGCGGCGGTCCTCCAGGACGGAGGTCCAGGCGTTGCGGCGGGCGGTGCGCTGGCCGCTGCTCATGAGCAGGGACTCGACCGCACGCAGTGCGTCGGTGAAGGACGGGATCGCGGTGGCGCGAACGGGCGCGGCCTGCATGGTGGAGGTTCCCCCTCGTGGCGGCTGTCGGGGTACGTGGTGTGAGTCCAGGGTCACTGATTGGTGTTACCAGGGTGTGACCGACCGGTCAAACACCGATGAAGCCTTGGAGTCGCGGGCCAAAAGGCTGACGCGGCCCTGACGGACGTCCTCATCTGCGAAGACGGTCAGGACCGCGTCGTATCGGCCATTACCGGGCAGTAGTTTCTTGTGCCCGGTTTCACACGCTTGCCCGCCCGCTTACGGGGCAGGGCCGGTGACGGAGTGTCACCCGTCGTCAGACCGCCTGGGTGGCGACGTAGGCGCCCCGCTTCTCGACGGCCATCCGGTACAGGCGCCCGGCGCGGTAGGAGGACCGTACCAGCGGACCGGACATCACGCCCGAGAAGCCGATCTGCTCGGCTTCCTCCTTCAGCTCGACGAACTCCTGCGGCTTGACCCACCGCTCCACGGGGTGGTGGCGCACCGACGGGCGCAGGTACTGGGTGATGGTGACCAGCTCGCAGCCCGCGTCGTGCAGCTGCTTGAGCGCCTCGCCGACCTCCTCGCGGGTCTCGCCCATGCCGAGGATGAGGTTGGACTTGGTCACCAGGCCGTAGTCGCGGGCCTCGGTGAGGACCTTCAGGGAGCGCTCGTAGCGGAAGCCGGGGCGGATCCGCTTGAAGATCCGGGGGACCGTCTCGACGTTGTGCGCGAACACCTCGGGACGGGCGGAGAAGACCTCCGCCAGCTGCTCGGGGACGGCGTTGAAGTCGGGGGCCAGCAGCTCGACCTTCGTACGGCCGCCCTCGCGGTCCGCGGTCTGCCGGTGGATCTGGCGCACGGTCTCGGCGTACAGCCAGGCGCCGCCGTCCTCCAGGTCGTCGCGGGCGACGCCGGTGATGGTGGCGTAGTTCAGGTCCATGGTGACCACGGACTCGCCCACGCGGCGCGGCTCGTCACGGTCCAGGGCCTCGGGCTTGCCTGTGTCGATCTGGCAGAAGTCGCAGCGCCGGGTGCACTGGTCGCCGCCGATGAGGAAGGTGGCCTCGCGGTCCTCCCAGCACTCGTAGATGTTCGGGCAGCCGGCTTCCTGGCAGACCGTGTGCAGGCCCTCGCTCCTGACGAGGTTCTGCATCTTCGTGTATTCGGGGCCCATTTTCGCCCGGGTCTTGATCCACTCGGGCTTGCGCTCGATGGGGGTCTGGCTGTTGCGGACCTCCAGGCGCAGCATCTTGCGTCCGTCGGGTGCGACTGCGGACACGACCGGCTCCCTAGCAATTGACTCTTCGGTGTCCCCCAGGGTACGTCGGGGTTTGTTCCGCCCCGCCGCCCCTACCCTTCCCGTCTCCCCGGGGGCTGCGCCCCCGGACCCCCGCTGTCGGCCTGAACGGCCTCGCCTCGAACTCCCCCGAGCTCTTCGAGCAGGGGGACCCCCGGACCGGCTGACTCACGCCGGCGTCTTCTCGATCTCCCGCGGCTTCAGCTCCGCGTTCTCCAGTACGTCCCGCAGGTGCCGTTCGACGACCGGCAGGACCTCCTCGACCGTGATCTCGCGGCCCAGCTCGCCGGCCAGTGAGGCGACGCCCGCGTCGCGGATTCCGCAGGGGATGATCTTGTCGAACCACTTGTTGTCGGGGTTCACGTTCAGGGCGAAGCCGTGCATCGTGACGCCCTTGGCGACCCGGATGCCGATCGCGGCGATCTTGCGGTCCTCGCGCCGCTGCCCGGCGTTGGAGGGGGCGTACTCCGGGCCGTTGAGCCGCGGGTCGAACTCGTCGTCGGTCAGCCGCGGATCGAAGTCCAGCGACAGCCCGCCCAGCGACGGCCGCTGCTCGACCGGGTCGCCGAGCACCCACACCCCGCTGCGGCCCTCGACTCGGGTGGTCTCCAGGCCGAACTCCGCGCAGGCGCGGATCAGAGCCTCCTCGAGGCGTCGTACGTGGGCCACCACGTCCACCGGGCGGGGCAGCTTCTGGATCGGGTAGCCGACCAGCTGGCCGGGGCCGTGCCAGGTGATCTTGCCGCCGCGGTCCACGTCGATCACGGGCGTGCCGTCGAGCGGGCGCTCGCTGTCCTCGGTGCGCCGGCCGGCCGTGTAGACCGGCGGGTGCTCCAGGAGCAGCACGGTGTCGGGGATCTCGTCCGCGAACCGGGCGGCGTGCACCCGGCGCTGCTCGTCCCAGGCCGCCTGGTAGTCCACGGCCTCGGTACCGAATCCCATGCGGATGAACCGCAACCCACTCACGGCAAGCGCCTCCCTGGAAGGTCGTAAGGCACGAAACGTGCCCACGCCACTGTACGTCCGGCCGACGGACGTCAGCCTCGCGGGCAATCCTCACACGATCGGATGAATGGCTGGCGAAGACCGCGGTCGGCTGCTCACTCTCCGCTACATTCGCGCCGTTCATGAGGCCGTAAAGGCTGCTCACAGGCAATCCGGGCATCCACGCGGCCGCGTGGACGCCCGAAAGGCAGGAGACCGCACCGCAGATGACGGAACGACCCGCGCCGCGCACTCCCAACCGCCAGCTCGCCGCGCTCATCGCAGAAGCGGGATTCTCCAACGCGGGTCTGGCCCGTCGCGTGGACCAGCTCGGTCTCGAACACGGGCTTGACCTGAGATACGACAAGACGTCGGTCACCCGCTGGCTGCGCGGCCAGCAGCCGCGGGGCACCACGCCCGCCCTCATCGCGGAGGTCTTCACCCGGCGCCTGGGCCGCCGCCTGACCACCCAGGACCTGGGCCTGGACGCCTGCGCGCCGGTGTACGCGGGGCTGGAGTTCGCCGCCACGCCGGAGGAGGCCGTGGACATCGTCGGCGGGCTGTGGCGCAAGGACTCCGGCAGCCACGCCGAGCTGCGCAGGATCGCCTTCACCCCGGCGGGGCTGGTGGTGCCCAGCAGGGACTGGCTGATCGGGCGGGCCGACGACCGGGTGGCCCGGCTCGAGGTGCCCGGCGCCGGGGTCCCCGTGCAGGGACGGCCCGCCGCCGGGCCGGCGCTCGCGCCCGACCCGGCGGTGCCCGGGGTGCCCCGGCAGCGCGGCCGGGGCACCCCGAGCCGGACCGAGCGCGAACCGGGCCAGAAGGTCACCGCCGGGGACATCGCCGCGCTGCGCTCGGTCGGCGAACTGTTCCGCACCCTGGACGACATGTACGGCGGCGGCCACGCCCGCCAGGCCCTCGTGCGCTACCTGGAGCACGAGTGCGAGCCGATGCTGCGCGGCGCCTACGGGGAGCAGACCGGGCGCCGGCTGTTCGGGGCGGCCGCCGATCTGACCCGGCTCGCGGGCTGGACGTCGTACGACATCGGCGCGCACGGGCTCGCCCAGCGCTACTTCGTCCAGGCACTGCGGCTGTCCCAGGCCGCGGGGGACCGGTCCTACGGCGCCTACGTCCTCGTCACCATGAGCCGGCAGGCCGTCTACCTGGGGCACGGGCGGGAGGCGGTGCAGCTCGTAAGGGTGGCCCAGCAGGGGCTCGGCAGCTCGGCCCCGGCCGGCGTGCAGGCGCTGCTGCACGCCGTCGAGGCGCGCGGGCACGGCGTACTCGGCGAGGTGCGCGCCTGCACCGCGTCCCTGGCGCGGGCCGAGCGCTGCCTGGAGGCCGCGCGGCCCGGGGACGAGGTGCCGGTCTGGGCGCGGTCCTTCGACGAGGCGCAGCTGGCCGACGAGTTCGGGCACTGCCACCGGGATCTGCAGCAGTACCGTGCCGCCGCCCAGCACGCCGAGCGCTCGCTCCAGCTGCGCGCCCCCGCGTACGCCCGCAGCCGCCTGTTCTGCCGGGTGGTCCTCGCGACCGCCCGCCTCGGCCTCGGCGACCTGGACCAGGCCTGCCGCCTGGGCGCCGAGGCGGCGGCCCAGGCGGCGGACATGCGCTCGGTACGGGCTCTCGAGTACGTCAGGGACTTCGAACGCCGCCTGGAGCCGTACAAGGACGCCACCCCGGTGCGCACCTACCGCGACAAGGTCGCGGCCCTGGGCTGACCACGGGACCGCCGGGGCGGTGCGTCCCGGTGGCCCGGCGGCCGGCCCCGCCGGGGCGGTGCCGGACGGTCCTGGTGTCCCGGTGGTCACCGGGCGCGTGCAGGGCGCGGCCCCGGAGTGGCTCCCGGGGCCGCCGTAGCGGCGCGTCCGGCGTGGGTCAGGCCGCCGCGGCCGGTGGGGTGGCCGGGCGTGGGTCCGCGGTGTGCATCGGGCGGCCCGCCCGCAGGTCGGCCAGGACGGCCGTGGAGGCCCGGTGGGCCGAGTACAGGGCGCCCTGGACGGTACTGGTGTCGCGGTGGTCGCCGCAGACGTACAGGCCCGCCAGCAGCCGTACCGGGCGGCGCGGGTCGTGCGGGGGGCGCATCGCGGGGACGGCCTCGGGGGTGTGGTGCACGGCCAGGGTCTCCCAGCGGGTGGTGGAGGTGCCGTAGAGGCGGGACAGGTGGCGGCGTACGGCGGTGTCGACGTCGGGCGGGGGCGTTCCCAGGACGGTCGAAGACACCAGGGCGCGGCCGGCGGGGGCGCGGGAGGGGTCGACGCGGCTGATCACCGCCGTGTGGGCGACCGGGCCGCCGCGGTCCGCGTCGAGCAGCAGGTACCCGCCCGTCGCCGGGGGCTCGTCCGTCGTGTGGTGGACCACCGTCACCGGGTGGAAGTCCGGCACGCGCAGCCCGGGCAGCAGCCCGGCGGCGGTGCGCGCGTCGGTGGCGACCAGTACGGCGCGGCAGCGGATCTCGCCGTGCTCGGCGGTGGTCACCGCGGTGGTGGAGACCGAGGTGACCCGGACGCCGGTGTGCACGGTGCCCGGTGGCAGGGAGCGCGCGAGCAGTTCCGGCAGGACCTCCGCGCCGCCCTCCGGCAGGCACAGCCGGCCGGACGCGAAGGCGTGCAGGGCGAGGTCCGCGCAACGGCTGGACGTGGTGAGGTCCGGGTCGCACAGCAGGGAGGCCAGCAGCGGACGCAGGAAGCCGTCGACCGTGCGGGCGGGCAGGCCTCGGGCCGCCAGCGCCTCCCGGGCGGGCAGCTCGGGGCGGGACAGCAGGCGGTCGACGGGCGTGGCGGCGATCCGGGCCAGCGCGGAGCGCAGCCGGAGGGACGCGCCGCGGCCGAGCCGCCCGGAGGGCGGGCCGTCGAGGAACGGCGCGGTGGCGCCCGACACGTCACTCGTGCGGGGCCGCACGCCCTGGCGGGCCGCGGGCGGCCGGGGGGCGCTTGCCAGGGCGCGCACGACGTGAAGTGCGCTCCTCGTGCTCCCCCCGTGCGCCGGGGCGCCCGCGCGGTGGTGCCGTCCGTCGCTGTGCAGCAGGACCCCCGGCGCGAAGGGGCGCAGCACGAGCGCGTCGAGCCCCGGACTCAGGGCCAGATGGGGGTACGACGTGGACAGCAGCTGTCCGATCCGGTCGAGCCGGAACCCGTCGACCTTCTCCGTCGACATACGGCCGCCCACCCAAGGGGCGGCCTCCAGGACCGCGGTGGTCACTCCTGCGCTGGTCAGCCGATGCGCCGCCGAGAGCCCGGCGACTCCGGCTCCCACGACGACGACGTCCGCCTCATACGCGGGCTCAAGCACGTGCCCCTCCTCGAGGTTGCGCGGCAGGTGGGGCAGTGATGCCCTCAACCGGCTTGAGGAATACCCGAGTTCGCGTCGAGGTTAGGCCCGTGACCGGTCAGGAACGGTCGCACATGGGCAGGGCACGGTCGCACGGCGGTCGCACACGGCCCCAGGGTTCGTCGCTGCCGTCGCAGGCGTCACAGCGCCGCCCGTACGGCGTCCTCGATTCCCGGAAAGACGAACGAGAACCCCGACTCCAGCAGCCGCTTCGGCACCACCCGTGCGCTCCCCAGCACATCCCCCGCCATCTCCCCGAGCACACCCCGCAGCACCGGCGCCGGCACGGACAGCAGCGTCGGCCGGTGCAGCACCCGGCCCATCGCCGCGGTGATCTCACGGTTCGTCAGCGGCTGCGGCGCGGTGAGGTTGACCGGCCCGGACAGGCTCCCGGTGTCGATGAGATGGCGCAGCGCGGCCACCTCGTCGTGCAGCGCGATGAACGACCAGTACTGCCGCCCGTCCCCGAGCCGCCCGCCGAGCCCGGCCTTGAACAGCGGGAACAGCCGCTCCCACGCCCCGCCCCGGCGGGCCACCACCAGCCCGGTGCGCGCGAACACCGTCCGCACGCCCGCCTCCCGCGCGGGAGCGGCGGCCTGCTCCCACTCCACGCACAGCCGTGGCAGAAAACCGTCCCCGGGCGGCGCGTCCTCGTCGACGGCCCGGTCCCCGGTGTCGCCGTAGAAGCCGATCGCGCTGCCGCTGACGAACACCCGCGGCGGTACGTCCAGGGAGGCGACGGCCTCGGCGAGCGCCGCCGTGCCCAGCACCCGGCTGTCCCGGATCTCCTTCTTGTACGCCTCGGTCCAGCGGTGGTCGCCCACCCCCGCGCCCGCCAGATTGACCACCACGTCGCACCCGGCGAGCCCGGCCACGTCCACCGACCGCCCGGCCGGGTCCCAGCGGACCTCGTCCGTGCCGCGTGGCGTACGGCGCACCAGGCGCACCACCTCGTGCCCGTCCGCCCGCAGGGACCGCACCAGTGCGCCGCCGATGAGACCGGACGCGCCGGCCACCGCGATTCGCGAACGTTCCATGGCACCATCCTGCCGGGCGACCGCCCGAAAATCCGGTGGGCGCCACCGGGCCCGCGCATAGGGTGGCCCCATGCCGGTTCCGCTCATACGCCACGCCATGTACGACGACGAGGACGCTCTCGGCCGACTCGACCGCGAGACCTGGTCCCCGCTGCACTCCGTGCAACCGCGCCCCCAGCAGCCGTACGAACCCTTCTTCGGCGAGCGGAGCGGACCGAAGGACCACCTCGTCGCCGAGCTCGACGGCCGCCTCGTGGGCTACCTCCGCCTCGGTCTCGCCACGGAGCTCGCGTCGAACGCGCACGTACGGATGGTCCGCGGGCTCGCCGTGGCCGAACAGGCCCGAGGCCAGGGCGTGGGCCGCGCCCTGCTGCGCGCCTCCGTCGAGGAGGCCCGCCGGCAGGGCGCCCGCCGCCTCACCCTGCGGGTGCTCGGGCACAACACCCCGGCCCGCGAGCTGTACGAGTCCGAGGGCTTCGTGGTGGAGGGCGTCCTGCCGGAGGAGTTCCACCTGGACGGCGCCTACGTCGACGACGTGCTCATGGGCCGCCCCGTGTGAGCCGTGCGCGTCACGAGGTGACCAGCCGGCCCGTGTCCACCGGTGTGGTCGCGCTCGCCGCCCACCGCGCGTCCGGGGCGATTTCGGCCGCCGTCAGCACGTAGCCGGTCTCGCTGTCGGAGGTGGACCGGGCGAAGACCATCCCGAAGACCCGGCCGTCCGTGGTGAGCAGCGGGCCGCCGGAGTTGCCCGGGCGGACGGTGGAGCGGATGGAGTAGATCTCCCGGGTGACCGTGGCGCTGTTGTAGATGTCCCGGCCCGTCGCCCGGATCCGGTTGGCGACCGTCGCCGCCTGCAGGTCCAGGCTGCCGTCCTGCGGATAGCCGGCGACCACCGCCGCCTCGCCGCGCGTGGCGGTGTCGTCGAACCGCAGCACCGGGGCCCGCAGTTCGGGGACGTACAGTACGGCCACGTCCCGGTCCGGGTCGAACAGCACCACCCGCGCCTCGTACGACCGTCCGACGCCGCCGACCCGCACGGTCGGGTTGTCGATGCCGGCCACCACGTGCGCGTTGGTCATCACGTGCCGGCGCGCGTACACGAAGCCGCTGCCCTCGCGGCCCTGGTTGCCCGAGATGCCCTCGATCTTGACCGTGCTGAGCCGGGCGGCGGTCGTCGCGCTCGCCGTCACACTGTCGCCGGAGGGTCTGGCCACGCCCGCCGCGGGCTCGTTCTCGAACGGGTTGAAGACCTGCGGGAAGCCCGCCTCGGTCAGCGCGGAGGTGGCGCGCGAGAACCAGGCCGGGGTGGTGTCCGGCATCGCGTTCTGCACGGTGCCCAGCAGCTTCGAGTCGCGTATCGCCGAGGTCACCACCGGGGAGGAGGAGGCGCCCAGGACGCTCGCGGCCACCCAGGCGACGATCAGCACCGCCACCGAGTTGGCGACGGCCCCGCCGACGCCGTCGGCCACCCGCAGCGGGCCGTGGTCCAGCTCTCGCCGCAGCCGCAGCGCCAGACGCCCCGCCAGTTCGTGACCCACCGCGGCAGGCACCAGCACCGTGAGCACGGCGGTGACCGTCGCCGCCGTCGTCCCGCGCGTGACGAAGCCCATCACCCACGGCAGGATCCACACGCCGACGACCGCACCGCCGACGAAACCGGCCAGGGAGACGCATCCGGCCACCAGGCCCCGCCGGTAGCCGGACGCGGCGTAGACGAGGATCACCAACACCAACAGCAGGTCCAGCAGGTCCACTCGCGCCGCCTTTCTCTCGGACCCTCAAGTACGCGTCGGACGGGCCCAGTGATCAGCCACGCGCACGTGGGTCCGGGGACCGGCCACGTGTACGTGTACCCCCAGAAACGTCCCGGACCAGGACGATGGTTCCACCGGGTGGCACAGTGCACATCGCGGGCGGAGCGCAACGGGCCGACAGTGGGGGCATGCGTGTTGTGGGAATCACCGGGCGCGCCCGGAACCGGCGCCCGGGACGGCCGCCCCGCGCCCTGGTGGTGCTGCTGTGCTGTCTGCCGGGTGCCGCCGTGGTCGGGGTGCTGCTGTACGCCCCCGGCTCCGGAGGGAACGTTTCCGTATCGGTGTCCGCGCGGGCCGTCGTACCCGACCCCTCCGCACCCGGGTACGGCGGCGCGCCCCGGCCGCGGATCGTGCCCCGCTCGGCCTGGCTGGACGCCACCGTCCGGCACACGCAGCCGCCCCCGCACTACGACGACAAGGTCGTCGCCGTCTTCGTGCACCACACCGACTCGCCAGGCGGCTACGACTGTGCCGACACCCCGGGCATCATCCGCCACCTGTACGCCGGGCAGACCGGCGTCCGCCAGTGGGACGACATCGGCTACAACTTCCTCGTCGACCGCTGCGGCACCGTCTACGAGGGCCGCGCCGGCGGCGTCGACCGCCCGGTCACCGGCGCCCACACCCAGGGCTTCAACCACCGCACGGCGGGCATCGCGGCCATAGGCACGTTCACGGCCGGGACACCCGTGCCGCGCGCCATGACGGACGCGATCGCCGCGCTGGCCGCCTGGAAGCTGGGCCTGGCCGGAGTCGACCCGCGCGCGAGCGTCAGCCTCGTCTCCAGCAACAGCCACAGCCGTTACAAGGCCGGTACCACCGCCCTGCTCCCCGCCCTGTCCGGCCACAAGGACGGCTTCAGGACCAACTGCCCGGGGGCGGCCCTGACGCTCCGCCTGCCGGTGATCCGGGAGACGGCGGCCCGACTGCAGGGGAGGAGTTGATCCCCGGCGACGCCCCCGGAGGGCGACCCGGGAGCGCACAGCGGCGGGATGGACGGCGGCCGTGCGCGGCCCCTGGACGGTGGCGTGCGCGGTCGCCACGGTCCTCCTCGGACCCGCCGACGTCACCGCGTCCGTCCTCGACCAGGCCAACGCGGCACCCCGCTTCACGTGGCGCGGGACCTAATCGCGGAAGCGGTTCCACAGCTTGGGGTAGCGCTGGGCGAGGACCCGGTCGTTCTCGAAGTCGAGCGGGGTGCCCTCCGGTTCGGCGGGGGCCGGCGCGAGGCCGAGGTCGGGGGCGACCGTGCCGGTGAGCTGTTCGTAGGCCTCGTCGGCGGCGTAGCCGAGTTCCTCGCCGTCGCCGTCGATCTCCTCGTCGAAGTCGTCCAGCAGGTCGGCGAGCGAGTCCGGGTCGTGCAGGGCGCCCTCGAAGACCTCCCGGCCCTGGCCGATCAGCCAGCACCGGAAGAAGTCGAAGGCGTCGTCGCTGGCCCCGTCCAGAAGCACCCAGGCGGCGCCCCACAGGTCCCAGCGGTAGGCGCGGTTGTACCGGGACTCGAAGTGACGGGCGAAGTCCAGGATCACCTCGGGGTCGCAGCCGAGCAGCCGCTCGACGAGCAGATCGGCCTGTTCCTCCGGATCGCCCTCGGCTGCCTCGCGGCTGCCGTCGATCAGCTCCCAGAACTCCGTCTCGTCCATCACGGCTCAAGCATCGGCCCTCGCGCCGGGGGGCGCACGCGGAGTACGGCGGATTGTTATGACCGGTACAGCGCGCCCAGCCGTGCCGCGTCGCGCGCGAAACGCTCCCGCAGCGCCTTGGGGGCCAGCACCTCGACCTCCGGCCCGAGCGCCATGAGTTGGGTGTGCGCGACCTGTTCGGACTCGACCGGCACGGTGACCGTCACCCACCCGTGCTCGTCAGGCGCGCCGGCCGCCGCCAGCGCCTCCCGGGCCGGCACCGGACCCACGGCGTGCACCAGTCGCCGTACGCCCTCCTCGGACAGCCGCACCACCACCTCGGCCCGCAGGATCGACCGCGCGAACTGCTCCGCCCGCTCCTCCCAGAAGCCGGGCAGGTCGAAGCCGCCGTCCCGCTCGAACCGCTCCCCGGCCGCCTCCACCGTGGTGAACCGGTCGATGCGGTACACCCGGAAGGAACCGGGCCCGGCGACTCGCGCGCACAGGTACCACACGCCCGCCTTGAGCACCAGCCCGTACGGCTCCAGCTCCCGCACGGCCTCCTCCTCGCCGCGCCGGTACCGCGCGGTGATCCGCCGGTCGTCCCACACCGCGTCCGCGACCGCCGGCAGCAGCTCGGGGGTCTTCGGCTCCCGGAACCAGTCGGGCGCGTCCAGGTGGAAGCGCTGCGCCGCCGTACGGGAGGCGTCGCGCAGGGAGGGCAGCAGCGCCGCCGACACCTTCAGCCGGGCGGCCGACGCGGCGTCCTCCAACCCCATCTCCCTGAGGGCCGTCGGTACGCCGCTCAGGAACAGCGCCTCGGCCTCACCGCGGGCCAGCCCGGTCAGCCTGGTGCGGTAGCCGCCCACCAGGCGGTAGCCCCCGGCCCGGCCCCGGTCGGCGTACACCGGCACGCCCGCCTCCGACAGCGCCTGCGCGTCCCGCGTGACGGTCCGCTCCGACACCTCCAGCTCCCGGGCGAGCTCGGCAGCGGTCATGGAGGGCCGCGACTGGAGCAGCAGCACCATTTTGATCAGGCGGGCGGCACGCATACGGCCATCATGCCGGGGGCCGCCGGCAACGGAGGGGTACGGCGAGTCGCCGTACCCCTCCGTCACACGCGAGCCCTTACAGGCCGTACTTCTCCCGCGCCTCCTTGACCGCCGAGGCCTTCACCTCGCCGCGCCGGGCGAGCTGGGCCAGGGCGGCGACGACGATCGACTGGGCGTCGACGCCGAAGTGGCGGCGGGCGGCCTCACGGGTGTCCGACAGACCGAAGCCGTCGGCGCCCAGCGAGGTGTAGTCCTGTTCGACCCACTGCGCGATCTGGTCCGGGACCTGACGCATGTAGTCGGAGACCGCGAGAACCGGGCCCTCGGCGCCCTGCAGCGCCTGACGGACGTACGGCACCCGCTCCTCGCCGCGCAGGCCGGCCGCGTCGGCCTCCAGGGCGTCCCGGCGCAGCTCGCCCCAGGAGGTCGCCGACCACACGTCGGCGGCCACGCCCCACTCCTCGGCGAGCAGCCGCTGCGCGTCCAGCGCCCAGTGGATCGCCGTGCCGGAGCCGAGCAGCTGGATCCGCGGGGCGTTGGCCGGGACGGAAAGCCCCGCCGACTCCGCCGTGTTGAAGCGGTACAGGCCCTTGACGATGCCCTCGTCGATGCCGAGGCCGGACGGCTTCGCCGGCTGCGGCAGCGGCTCGTTGTAGACGGTCAGGTAGTAGAAGACGTCCTGGTCCTCGCCGGGCGCGGCCTCGCCGTACATACGGCGCAGACCCTCCTTGACGATGACCGCGATCTCGTACGCGAACGCAGGGTCGTACGTCAGTGCCGCCGGGTTGGTCGCCGCGATGACCGGGGAGTGGCCGTCGGCGTGCTGCAGGCCCTCGCCGGTCAGCGTCGTACGGCCCGCCGTGGCGCCGACCAGGAAGCCGCGGCCGAGCTGGTCGCCGAGCTGCCACATCTGGTCGGCGGTGCGCTGCCAGCCGAACATCGAGTAGAAGATGTAGAACGGGATCATCGCCTCGCCGTGCGTCGCGTACGACGTGGACGCCGCGATGAAGTCGGCCATCGAACCGGCCTCGGTGATCCCCTCGTTGAGGATCTGGCCGTTCTTGGCCTCCTTGTAGTACATCAGCTGGTCGCGGTCGACCGGCTCGTACGTCTGGCCCATGGGCGAGTAGATGCCGAGCGAGGGGAACAGGCTCTCCATGCCGAAGGTACGCGCCTCGTCCGGGACGATCGGCACCCAGCGCCGACCCGTCTCCCGGTCGCGGACCAGGTCCTTGACCAGGCGGACGAACGCCATGGTGGTGGCCACGTTCTGCGAGCCGGAGCCCTTGTCGAAGGCGGTGAACGCCTTGTCGGCGGGCGCGGGCAGCGGGGCGACCGGGTGGACGCGGCGGGCCGGGGCCGGGCCGCCGAGGGCCGCGCGGCGCTCCTGGAGGTAGCGCACCTCGGGGGAGTCGGCGCCGGGGTGGGCGTAGGGGACCTGGCCGTCGGCGAAGGCGCTGTCGGGGATGGGCAGTTCGAGGCGGTCGCGCATCGCCTTGAACTCGTCCACCGACAGCTTCTTCATCTGGTGGTTGGCGTTCTTCGACGCGAAGCCTTCACCGAGGGTGTGGCCCTTGACCGTCTGGGCCAGGATCACCGTCGGGGCGCCCTTGTGGGCGAGGGCGGCCTTGTAGGCGGCGTAGACCTTGCGGGACTCGTGGCCGCCGCGGGAGAGGTGGAAGCACTCGATGATCTTGTCGTCGCTCAGCAGCCTCGCCATCTCCGCGAGCGCCGGGTCGGCCCCGAAGAAGTCCTGGCGGATGTAGGCGGCGTCACGGGTCTGGTACGTCTGGATCTGCGCGTCCGGCACCTCGCGCAGCCGGCGTACCAGCGCGCCCGTGGTGTCGAGCCGGAACAGCTCGTCCCAGGCCGAGCCCCACAGCGTCTTGATCACGTTCCAGCCGGCGCCGCGGAACAGGGCCTCCAGCTCCTGCACGATCTTGAAGTTGGCGCGGACCGGGCCGTCCAGGCGCTGCAGGTTGCAGTTGATGACGAAGGTGAGGTTGTCCAGGCCCTCGCGGGAGGCGAGCGTCAGCGCGGTGGTGGACTCCGGCTCGTCCATCTCGCCGTCGCCGAGGAACGCCCAGACGTGGGAGTCGGAGACGTCCTTGATGCCGCGGCTGGTGAGGTAGCGGTTGAACCGGGCCTGGTAGATGGCGGAGATCGGGCCGAGGCCCATCGACACCGTCGGGAACTCCCACAGCCAGGGCAGGCGGCGCGGGTGCGGGTAGGAGGGCAGGCCGTTGCCGCCGGCCTCCTGGCGGAAGTTGTCCAGGTGCTGCTCGGTCAGCCGGCCGTCGAGGAAGGCGCGGGCGTAGATGCCCGGGGAGGCGTGGCCCTGGAGGTAGAGCTGGTCGCCGGAGCCGTCGCCCTCCTTGCCGTGGAAGAAGTGGTTGAAGCCGGTCTCGTACAGCCAGGCCGCGGAGGCGAAGGTGGCGATGTGGCCGCCGACGCCGTACTTGCTGCCGCGGGTCACCATCGCCGCCGCGTTCCACCGGTTCCAGGCGGTGATACGGGCCTCCAGGGCCTCGTCACCGGGGACGGCCGGCTCGGCGGCGGTGGGGATGGAGTTGACGTAGTCCGTCTCGAGGAGCTTGGGCAGGGCGACGCCTGTGCCCTCGGCACGCTCCAGCGTGCGGCGCATCAGATACGCGGCACGGTGCGGCCCGGCCGCCTCGGCGACGGCGTCCAGGGAGGCCTGCCATTCGGCGGTCTCCTCCGGGTCGCGGTCCGGGAGCTGGTCGAGCTCGCTCGGCTGGATGGCGTTGGGGTCGGTCATGTCGCCGCCTTCCTCAGTCGAAGGGGGTTCCCTCGTCGGTAAGGGTTCGGGGGTGCCCTAGGTCTTTGGCAGGACAGGGCGTGAGGCTTTGGTGGAAGCCCAGCGGTGACTCTAACCCCCTGATCGATGATCGATCAAAGGTTTGGCGATCAAAATCCTTCGATTGCCAGAAAGTCGGCACGCGGTGCCTTGGAATCGGGCACCCGGTGCCGCGATTTCGTGTGGTTTTCCCTGGTGAGCGGGGGAGTGCTCGACTGGATCAAGCCCGCGGCGCGCAGCCGAGGACGTGCGCCTTGACCAGCTCGGCGATCCGCGGATCGCGCCGCCGGAACGCCTGCACCAGCTCCTCGTGCTCCTCCGCGTACGACTGCTGGACCGTGCCCAGCCAGCGGATCGACAGCGCGGTGAACACCTCGATGCCCAGGCCCTCCCAGGTGTGCAGCAGCACCGAGTTGCCGGCCGCGCGGACCATCTCGCGGTGGAAGGCCACCGTGTGCCGCACCTGGGCCGTGCCGTCGGCCTTGCGGTCGGCCTCGTACAGCGCGGCCACGTGCGCCTCCAGCGCCGAGCAGTCGTCGGCCAGACGCTGGGCCGCCAGCTCCGCCGCGATGGCCTCCAGGCCGGCCCGGACCGGGTAGCTCTCCTCCAGGTCGGCGGCGGTCAGATTCCGCACCCGTACGCCCTTGTTGGGTGCCGACTCGATCAGCCGCAGCGACTCCAGCTCGCGCAGCGCCTCCCGCACCGGCGTCTGGCTGACCTCCAGCTCGGTCGCGATCCGCCGCTCCACGATCCGCTCGCCCGGCTTCCAGCGCCCGCTGACGATCCCCTCCACGATGTGCTCGCGGATCTGCTCGCGCAGCGAGTGGACAAGGGGCGCGGTCATGGAGGGCTCCTTAGCGGGGGACCGGCGGGTCCCCGAGGGCGTTGACGCTTAGACAATACGGCGGTCGGCGGTACGCGGAAGGGCGCATACGGGCGCTTTCACGCAGGTGAGACGAGGCTTACACGCCGTCGAGGCCAAGAACGGGCAAAGCGGCGCCCCCGCCCGGAGTGCTCCGGACGGGGGCGCCGTACTGCTGTTCCCGAGAGCGGGGATCAGAGACCGAGCTCGACCTCGAACTCGCCCGCCTCCAGGATCGCCTTGACCGCCGTCAGGTAACGGGCCGCGTCGGCACCGTCCACCAGGCGGTGGTCGTAGGAGAGGGTCAGGTACGTCATGTCGCGGACGCCGATGACCGTTCCCTCCTCGGTCTCGATGACGGCCGGGCGCTTGACGGTGGCGCCGATGCCGAGGATCGCGACCTGGCCCGGCGGCACGATGATCGTGTCGAACAGTGCGCCACGCGAACCGGTGTTGGAGACGGTGAAGGTCGCACCGGCCAGCTCGTCCGGCGTGATCCTGTTGCCGCGGACCTTGGCCGCCAGGTCGGCGGTGGCCTTGGCGATACCGGCGATGTTGAGGTCACCGGCGTTCTTGATGACCGGGGTCATCAGGCCCTTCTCGGAGTCCACCGCGATACCGATGTGCTCGGTGTCGAAGTAGGTGATGGTCCCCTCGGCCTCGTTGATCTTCGCGTTGATGACCGGGTGGGCCTTCAGCGCCTGGGCGGCGGCCTTGACGAAGAACGGCATCGGGGAGAGCTTGACGCCCTCACGCGCGGCGAAGGGCTCCTTCGCCCGGGCGCGCAGCTTCATCAGGCGGGTCACGTCGACCTCGACCACCGAGGACAGCTGGGCCTGCTCGTGCAGGGCCTTGACCATGTTGTCGCCGATGACCTTGCGGATCCGCGGCATCTTGATGGTCTGGCCGCGCAGCGGGGAGGCCTCCAGGACCGGGGCCTTCCTCGCGGCGGGGGCGGCCGGAGCGGCGGCGGCCGGGGCGGCGGCCTTCGCGGCCTCGGCGGCGGCGAGCACGTCCTGCTTGCGGATACGCCCGCCGACGCCCGTGCCCTTGACGGCGGACAGGTCGACGCCGTTCTCGGCGGCGAGCTTGCGCACCAGCGGGGTCACGTACGCGCCCTCGTCGGTCGGCCGGGCGGCGGCGGGGGCCGCGGCCGGGGCGGGCGCGGCGGGGGCCGGCGCGGGAGCCGGGGTCACCTGCTGCTGCGGGGCCGGAGCCGTCGGGGCCTGCGGGGCCGGGGCGGCGGGAGCGGGTGCCGGGGCGGGAGCCGCGGGGGCCGGGGCCTCGGCGGCGGGCGCCGGAGCCGGTGCGGCCGGGGCGGGGGCGGCCGCGGGAGCGGCGCCCGGGGCGCCGACGACGGCGAGCTTGGCGCCGACCTCGGCGGTCTCGTCCTCGCCGACCACGATCTCGAGCAGCACACCGGCGACGGGCGAGGGGATCTCGGTGTCGACCTTGTCGGTGGAGACCTCGAGCAGCGGCTCGTCGGCCTCGACGGAGTCACCGACCGACTTCAGCCAGCGGGTGACGGTGCCCTCGGTGACGGACTCGCCGAGCGCGGGCAGGACCACGTCCGTGCCCTCGGCGGTGCCGGCACCGGCGGCGGCCTCGGCCGTGGGAGCCGGGGCGGGGGCGGCCTGCTCGGTGGAGGGAGCGGCCGGGGCCTGGGCGGCCGGGGCGGCCGTCGGGGTCGGGGCCGGGGCCGGGGCCTGCTCGGCGGCGGGGGCCGGGGCCGCGGCGGGGGCGCCGGAACCGTCGTCGATGACGGCCAGCTCGGCGCCGACCTCGACGGTCTCGTCCTCGGCGACCTTGATCGAGGACAGCACACCGGCGACGGGCGAGGGGATCTCGGTGTCGACCTTGTCGGTGGAGACCTCGAGCAGCGGCTCGTCGGCCTCGACGCGCTCGCCCTCGGCCTTCAGCCAGCGGGTGACAGTGCCCTCGGTGACGCTCTCGCCGAGCGCCGGAAGGGTTACGGAAACCGCCATGGTTTCGGTTGCTCCTTACGAAGTGCGGAAGTCTGTGTCGTCGCGCCCGATGACGAAGGCGTCAGTCGTGGGAGTGCAGCGGCTTGCCGGCCAGGGCCAGGTGGGCCTCGCCGAGCGCCTCGTTCTGGGTCGGGTGGGCGTGGATGAGCTGGGCCACCTCGGCCGGCAGCGCCTCCCAGTTGTAGATCAGCTGGGCCTCGCCGACCTGCTCGCCCATGCGGTCGCCGACCATGTGGACGCCGACCACGGCGCCGTCCTTGACCTGGACGAGCTTGATCTCGCCCGCGGTCTTCAGGATCTTGCTCTTGCCGTTGCCCGCCAGGTTGTACTTCAGGGCGACGACCTTGTCCGCGCCGTAGATCTCCTTGGCCTTGGCCTCGGTGATGCCGACGGAGGCGACCTCCGGGTGGCAGTACGTCACCCGAGGGACACCGTCGTAGTCGATCGGAACGGCCTTCAGACCGGCCAGACGCTCCGCCACCAGGATGCCCTCCGCGAAGCCGACGTGCGCGAGCTGCAGCGTCGGGACGAGGTCGCCGACGGCGGAGATGGTCGGGACGTTGGTGCGCATGTACTCGTCGACGAGGACGTAGCCGCGGTCCATGGCGACCCCGGCCTCCTCGTAGCCCAGGCCCTGGGAGACCGGGCCGCGGCCGACGGCGACGAGCAGGACCTCGGCCTCGAACTCCTTGCCGTCGGCGAGGGTGACCTTGACCCCGTCCTGGGTGTACTCGGCCTTCTGGAAGAAGGTGCCGAGGTTGAACTTGATCCCGCGCTTGCGGAAGGCGCGCTCCAGCAGCTTCGAGGAGTTCTCGTCCTCGACCGGGACGAGGTGCTTGAGGCCCTCGATGATCGTGACGTCGGAGCCGAAGGACTTCCACGCGGAGGCGAACTCCACGCCGATCACGCCGCCGCCCAGGACGATCGCGGACTTCGGCACACGGTCCAGGACGAGGGCGTGGTCGGAGGAGATGACGCGGTTGCCGTCGATCTGCAGGCCCGGCAGGGACTTCGGCACGGAACCGGTCGCCAGGAGGACGTGGCGGCCCTGGATCCGCTGCCCGTTGACGTCGACGGAGGTGGGGGAGGACAGCCGGCCCTCGCCCTCGATGTAGGTGACCTTGCGGGAGGCGATGAGCCCCTGCAGACCCTTGTACAGGCCCGAGATCACGTCGTCCTTGTACTTGTGGACGGCAGGGACGTCGATGCCCTCGAAAGCGGCCTTGACGCCGAACTGCTCGCTCTCGCGGGCCTGGTCGGCGATCTCGCCCGCGTGCAGCAGGGCCTTGGTGGGGATGCAACCCCGGTGCAGGCAGGTACCGCCGACCTTGTCCTTCTCGATCAGGGCGACGTCCAGGCCCAGCTGCGCCCCGCGCAGGGCCGCGGCGTAACCACCGCTGCCACCGCCGAGGATCACTAGGTCGAAAACGGTGCTGGCGTCGTTCGCCACGTCACGTCCTCCATGCATGTGCGCCGTGCGCCGGCCGTCGGTGGCCGGCAGGCGGCTGGTGTCCGGCCGCTTGATTTTCGGCCCTTCGGTGGGGGCCCTGTCCTGCCGCCGCCCATCTTCGCACTTGTGGGAGGGGAACGAGACGCCGGGCTGGAGTGTGAGACACGGCACGTATGCGACCTACGGCGGAGCAGCCCGCCGAAGGGGCGCGGGGAACTGCGCGAACAACCCCCCCGCGCCCGCAGCCGCCGTGCGACGGACTGGACCGAGCTCTTACGCGAACTCAGCCGCGAACTCAGCCGAGGTCACCGGAAGCCGCTCGTTCGGCAAGTCGAACGAGCGTCCGCACCGCGGACCCCGTCCCACCCTTCGGCGTGTACCCGAAGGGTCCCTGTTCATTGAACGCCGGCCCGGCGATGTCCAGGTGTGCCCACGTGATGCCGTCCACGACGAACTCGCGCAGGAACAGACCGGCGACCAGCCCGCCGCCCATCCGCTCGCCCATGTTCGCGATGTCGGCGACGGGGGAGTCCATCCCCTTGCGCAGGTGCTCCGGCAGCGGCATCGGCCAGGCGTCCTCGCCGGCCTCCCCCGCCGCCTCGAACACCGCGGAGCGGAACGTGTCGTCGTTCGCCATGACCCCGAAGGTCCGGTTGCCCAGCGCCAGCATCATCGCGCCGGTCAGGGTCGCGACGTCCACGATGGCGTCCGGCTTCTCCTGGGAGGCGGCCCACAGCGCGTCCGCGAGGACGAGCCGGCCCTCGGCGTCGGTGTTGAGCACCTCCACCGTCTTGCCGCTGAACATGCGCAGCACGTCGCCCGGACGGGTGGCGGAGCCGGAGGGCATGTTCTCGGCCAGCGCCAGCCATCCGGTGACGTTGACCTCCAGGCCGAGCCGCGCGGCGGCGACGACCGCGGCGAACACGGCGGCGGCGCCGCTCATGTCGCACTTCATCGTCTCGTTGTGACCGGCCGGCTTGAGCGAGATGCCGCCCGAGTCGTAGGTGATGCCCTTGCCGACGAGGGCGAGGTGCTTCTTCGCCTTGGCGGAGGTGTACGACAGCTTGACCAGCCGCGGGGCGGAGGCCGAGCCGGAGCCGACGCCCAGGATGCCGCCGTAGCCGCCCTTGGCGAGCGCCTTCTCGTCGAGCACCTGCACCTTCAGGCCGTGCTCCTTGGCCGCCTCCTGCGCGACGGCGGCGAACGCGGCCGGGTCGAGGTCGTTCGGCGGGGTGTTGACCAGGTCGCGGGCGCGGTTGAGCTCCTCGCAGACGGCGGTGGCACGCTCGACGGCCGCCTTGTACGCCTTGTCGCGGGGCTTGCCGCCGAGCAGGACGACGTCGGCGAGCGGAGCCTTGGCTTCGCGGGCCTTGGCGTCCTTGCCGTTGTTCTTGTAGGTGTCGAAGGAGTACGCACCGAGCAGGGCCCCCTCGCCGACCGCGGCGGCGTCGGCGGCGTCCGCGAGCGGCAGCGCGAAGGCGGCCTTCTTGGCCCCGGCGAGGGCGCGGGCGGCCACACCGGCGGCCCGGCGCAGCGCCTCGGCGTCGTAGGCGGCGTCCTTCTCGGGCTGCGGGCCGAGGCCCACCGCGAGGACGAGCGGGGCCTTGAAACCGGCGGGGGCCGGCAGTTTCGTCACCTCGCCCTCGGCACCGGAGGCACCGAGGGTCTCCAGGACACCGGCGAGCTTGCCGTCGTACGCCTGGTCGACGGTCTCGGCGCCCGGTGCGACGACCAGGTTCCCGGACCTGGATCCAGCGCCCTTGGCGACACCGATCACGATCGCGTCGGCCCGCAGGCCGGGCGCCGCGGCGGTGCTGAGAGTGAGAGCAGTCACGGTGGTGAAATCTCGCTTCCCTGTGAGAGGTGTGTGGCCGAAAACAGGTGGGTCGACCGGGCCCGACCACCGACCCTAGAACTCTCCTCCGGCGCGGTCTTCACCCGGGCAGGCAAACACCCGCTCCGAGCCTACGCGCGCCCCGCCGCGGATCCGCTCCGCGGGTGTGTGCCCGGGGGCGGCGCCGCCGTTGCTTTCCGGCCCGCACGCCCGTGACCCGGGGCGCCCACAGCGGCTCTGCCGGGCGGTCCGGCGCGGCCGGCGGACGGCTGCCGCCGAGCGCCGGCGGCCGGGCACGGGCCGGCAGTGGCAGCACGGCGGCCGGCCGCCCGGCTCGCCGCAACCGCCTGATCACCGGGCTCGCCCACGACCGGGGCGTGGCAGCCGGTCCTCCACGCCGAGTACGAGCTGACGGACCTGCCGAGCCGGTCTCTTCGGCGCAGCGCGAGAAGGACCAGGCTCTTCAGCGCAGCGCGAGAAGGACCAGGGCAGTCGTGGCCGCCGTCTCGGACAGGGCGCCGAAGACGTCGCCCGTCACGCCGCCGAAGCGGCGCGTGCAGTGGCGCAGGAGGAGTTCGGCGGCGGCGAGGGCGGCGAGGACCGAGAGGGCGGTGAGGGCGCAGGCGTACGGGCCGAAGCGCGCGCCCGCCGCTGCCGCCGCCAGGGTGACGGCGAGGGCCGTGGCGATCGCGCCCGGTATCGGGACCACTTCCGCGACCGCGGCGCCCAGCCCCTCCGGGCGGGCGGCCGGGACCCCGGTGCGGGCGGCCAGGGTCAGGGCCAGCCGGGCGGCGGTCGCCGAGACGACGGCGGCGAGTGCGCCCCGGGCCCAGGAGTCGTCGTAGGCCCGGGTCAGGGCGGCCACCTGGGCGAGCAGGACGAGGACGAGGGTGATCACCCCGAAGGGGCCGATGTCCGACTGCTTCATGATCCGCAGCGCGTCCTCGGCGGGCTTGCCGCTGCCCAGCCCGTCCGCGGTGTCGGCGAGTCCGTCGAGGTGCAGACCGCGGGTCAGCACGGCGGGCACGGCGACGGTGGCGACGGCGGCGAGCGGCGGGCCGGCGCCGAGGAGGAGCAGCAGCAGTCCCACGGCCGCCGCCGCCACCCCGACCACGAGTCCGGCGAGCGGCGCGCAGAGCATTCCCGCGCGTGCGGCCTCGCGGTCCCAGCGGCCGACCCGGACCGGAAGCACGGTGAGGGTGCCGAAGGCGAACCGCAGTCCGTGCGGCGGGGGAACCGGCCGGGGGGTCGTGGACACCCGGGCAGACTACGGGACCGACGTGGGCCCCTCCGCGGGCGGGCGGCGCACCGGCGGGCGCGGCACACTACACCCATGGGGCACTGGCTGGAGCGCAACATCGTCGAACCCGGGAAACTGCCCCTGCTCCTCGCCCTCGCCGCGTTCGTCCTGACCTTCGTGGTCACCCGGACCATCACCCGCCTGATCCGCGCCGGAAAGGGCCCCTTCGGCAACGTCAAGGCCGGCGGTCTGCACATCCACCACGTGGTGCCCGGCGTGGTCCTGACCGTCCTCGGCGGCTTCGGCGCGGTCGCCAGCAACGGGCGCGGTCTCGGCACGGAGGCCTCCGCGGTGGTCTTCGGGATCGGTGCGGGTCTGGTGCTGGACGAGTTCGCGCTGATCCTGCACCTGGACGACGTCTACTGGACCGAGGCCGGCCGCAAGAGCGTCGAGGTCGTCGTCATCACCGCGGCGCTGGTCGGGCTGGTGCTCGCCGGCTTCTCACCGTTCGGTGTCAGCAACCTGTCCGCGGGCGAACTGCAGAACCGCGGCACGGTCATCATCACCGTGGTCGTGAACTTCCTGTTCTCCCTGGTGGCCCTCAGCAAGGGCAAGGGCCGTATCGCCCTGTTCGGTGTGATCATCCCGTTCATCGCGCTGTTCGGCGCGATCCGCCTGGCCCGCCCCGGCTCCTACTGGGCCAGGCGCTTCTATCGCCGCCGTCCGCGCGCCCGGGCCCGCGCCGGGCTGCGCGCCGACCGCCACGACCGCCGCTGGTCCGGTCCCCGCCGGGCGTTCCAGGACTGGATCGGCGGCAAGCCGGACGCGCAGCAGGCCCGCCTTCCGGGACGCAGATGACCCGCGCCACCGGCGGGCCGCCCGGTGACGCAGCGCCGACAGCCCGCACGCCAGCAGCACCCCCAGGATCGCGGCCAGGTGCTCCTTGCCGGCCAGGTTCTCCTTCAGCGCCACCTCCAGCGCCATCGCCGCGGTGACCGCGACCGCCGTGACGTACGCCCCGTAGCGCAGGCCGAGGTACACCGCGAGGCCCACCACGGCGGCCGACGGACCGGCGTCCACCACGTGCGCGTCGGTGGCGGGCAGGCCCAGCGGGAGGTGCGGGCCGAGGGCGACGCCCACGCGCGCGTACAGGGTTCCGGAGAGGGTGGCGAGGTAGGCGACGGCGAGGGTGCGGCGCGGGCCCAGGCAGATCTCGGCGATGCCGAACACGAACAGGATCTGCGCCAGCGCGCCCCACACCGGCAGATCCAGCGCGGGCACGAACAGCGACAGCGGGGTGTGCAGCAGCGCGAGCCATAGGGGTTCGGCGGCCCGTACGGCGCCGAGGTGCTGGACGAGGCCGTAGCCCCAGGGCTGGTTCTGCACGCACTGCAGCAGCGCCGTCAGGCACACCGCCGCGAGCGTCATCGGGATCGCCCGCAGGCGCCGCCGGAGCAGCGGCTCGCGCACGGTGGCGTACACCAGCCCCCATTCGGCGCGGGTCCAGCGGGCGAGTGCGGTCATCCGTGCGTCTCCAGGTGCCCTCGGTGCGATCGGTGCGGCAGGCGCGGCCACTTCGGCAGTCCCGGCACCTCCAGGAAGCCCTCCGCGCGCGCCGACGCGAGGCCGATGCGCGGCAGGTCCGCGCTCTTCTCGAAGAGCAGGAACCGCGGCTCCCAGACGGGCCGGTACTTGGCGTTGGCGCGGTACAGCGACTCGATCTGCCACCAGCGGGAGAAGAAGCCGAGCAGCGACCGCCACACCCTCAGCACCGGCCCGGCGCCGAGGCGCGCCCCACGTTCGAAGACCGAGCGGAACATGGCGAAGTTGAGCGAGACCTGGGTGATTCCGATCTCCCCGGCGCGGCGCAGCAGCTCCAGCACCATGAACTCCACGAGTCCGTTCCCGGCGTGCCGGTCGCGCCGCATCAGGTCCAGGGACAGCCCGTACGGCCCCCAGGGCACGAAGGACAGCAGGGCCCTGAGCTCGCCGTGGGCGTCGTGGCACTCCAGCATCACGCACCGCCCGTCGGCCGGGTCGCCGAGTCGGCCCAGCGCCATGCTGAAGCCGCGCTCGGTGGGCCCGTCCCGCCAGTCGTCGGCCCGTTCGACCAGGTACGCCATCTCGTCCGCCGGGATGTCCCCGTGCCGCCGGATGCGCACCGAGTACCCCGCGCGCGCGACGCGGTTGCAGGCCTGCCGTACGGCACGCATGGCCCGGCCCTCCAGGGTGAAGTCGGCGACCTCCACCACGGCCTCGTCGCCCAGTTCCAGGGCGTCCAGGCCGTGCCGCGCGTACACCGTGCCGGCCTCCTGGCTCGCGCCCATCACGGCCGGGATCCAGCCGTGCGCCCGCGCCTCGGCCAGCCACGGCTCGATGGCGCCGGGCCAGGCCTCGGGGTCGCCGAGCGGATCCCCCGAGGCCAGGGACACTCCGCCGACCACGCGGTAGGCGACGGCGGCCTTGCCGGTCGGCGACCAGACGACGCTCTTCTCGCGGCGCAGCGCGAAGTAGCCGAGCGAGTCGCGTTCGCCGTGTGCCGCCAGCAGTTCGCGCAGCCGTTTCTCGTCGTCCTTCGTGAGCGGGTCGACGGCGCGGCGGGAGCGGAAGGCGGCGTAGAGGACGGCGAGGACCAGGGCGGTGGAGAGCACGTTGATCGACACGTTCGTCCAGTTCGGCGTGTCGATTCCGGGGACGTGGGCTCCGGAGGCGGCGACCGAGACCAGCCGCAGGGTGCCGTAGTGCCAGCGCTGGAGGTACGTCGAACGGGACGCGTCCGGTGCCTGGTTGGTGACCGTCACCAGCAGCGCGGCGAGCAGCGAGGACAGCAGCAGCCCGGCGGCCGCGACGGCGGCGGCGAGCCGCGGGTTGGCCCGGTCGCCCTTGGCGTAGAACTCCCGGCGCCCGAGCAGCAGCGCGGCGACGAAGGCGGCGGTGATGACCAGGGAGACCCAGTTCTGCGGGAAGCGGCGAATCTCCGGGAAGGTCATCGTGAACGCGAACAGCGCCAGGAACGGCCCGCTGAGCGCGAGGTTCAGGATCCACGCGGCCCGCTTGCGGCGGCGCATGGTGACGGCCAGGAAGGCGGCGAACACGCCGGAGGCGAAGCCGGCGGTGAGCAGGTACGGCGTGAACAGGTCCTCCTGGTTGTGCCGCCGCACGTCCTGCCCCAGGGAGACCCACACCGCGCTGAGAAAGTTGACGAACGCCACCGCCCGCAGGTACCAGACGGCGAAGGCGGCGGCCCGCCGCGGAGTACCGCCGGCCGGCCGCGAGGTGGTGCCGGCCGGCCGCGCCACCTCGCTCGCGCGGACCGGAGCCCACCCCTCACGCTCGGCAATTCGGGCATCTCCCATGATGAAAGATCATATGGGCGTCACCCCGGCGAACCGCTCTTTTCGGTCCGCCGTCCGTGCTCGACCCCGGCGGCGACGGGATACCCCTCGCTCGTTCAGAGCTCGGGGTGGGGGTACCCCCTGCTCGAAGAGCTTGGGGGAGTGCCGGGTGTCGCGCGGCAGGCGGGAATCCGACGACAGGGCCTCGGCCCGCGCGGCCAGGGCAGCGCGGAATGCGCGGACCCGGCCGCCGCTTGTCCGGTCCTCGGCTGCTTCCCGTCCGGCTCCCGGCCGCCGCCTGTCCGGCTCTCGGCTGCCCCCCCGTCCGCCCTCGGCTACTCCTCGCTCTCCTTCTCCTCCGGCTCGCCCCAGTCCTCCGGGCGCTCGGGAAGCTCCGCGGCCAGGGCGGCGGCGGACTGGACCAGGGGGAGGGCCAGGAGGGCGCCCACTCCCTCGCCGACGGTCACGCCGTGGTCGAGGAGGGGTTCCAGGGCCAGGCGGTCCAGGGCCTTGGCCTGGCCCGGCTCGCCGCTGCTGTGGCCGGCCAGCCACCAGTCCGGGGCCCGGAACGCCACCCGCTGCCCCACCAGGGCGCACGCGGCCGACACCACGCCGTCCAGGATGACCGGCAGCTTCCGTACCGCGCACTGCAGCAGGAAGCCCGTCGTCGCGGCCAGGTCGGCGCCGCCCACCGCGGCCAGCAGCCGCAACTGGTCGCCGAGCACGGGCCGCGCCCGGCGCAGCGCGTCCCGGATCGCCGCGCACTTGCGCATCCACGTCAGGTCGTCGATGGGCTCGCCGCCGCGCCCGGTCACCACGGAGGCGTCCGTCCCGCACAGCGCGGCGATCAGCACGGCGGCCGGCGTCGTCCCGCCCACGCTGACGTCGCCGAGCACCACCAGATCCGTACCGGAGTCGGCCTCCTCGTCGGCCACCGCCACCCCGGCCCGGAAGGCGGCCTCCGCCTCCTCCGGGGTCAGCGCGTCCTCCACGTCGATGCACCCGCTGCCGCGCCGCACCCGGTGCCGTACGACGTCCTCGGGCAGCGTCTCGGGCGCGCAGTCCAGCGCCATGTCGACCACCCGCACCGGTACGCCGAGCCGCCGGGCCAGCACGGACACCGGCCGGCCGCCCTCCAGTACCGCCCGCACCAGCTGCTCGGCGCCGCCCGCCGACCGGACCGAGACGCCCCGCTCGGCGATCCCGTGATCGCCGGCGAACAGCACCACCCGCGGCCGTTCCACCGGCCGCACCGGGACGGAGGCCTGGGCCGCGGCCAGCCACTCACCCAGTTCGTCGAGGCGGCCCAGTGCCCCGGGCGGCACGATCTGACGCTCCCGGCGCGCCTCCGCGTCACGGCGCACACCGCCGTCGGGACGCTCGATCAGATCGGTGAAGTCGTCGAGATTCAGCGAGCTCATTCGCCGAACAGTACCGGCCCTGGTCGAACAGGGCGGTGCCACGTCGGCGCCACACCCGTACGGCGTCTTTCCGCCCGGGATCCCGATCCCCTACGTTCCCTTTGCGCCAACTTTGTAGTGAATTGTTCAGCAGACCGTTTCAGCGAATCGTCCTCGCCCCCAGGAGCCGCCCATGCCGCCCCTGCCGTACGCCCCGCGGTTCTACGACCCGCGCCGCATCGCGTACGCCTCCGAACTCGCCCAGGGCACGCGCCGCTTCCAGGAGCCGCCCCGCGAGGACTGCCCCTGGTGCGGCTCCCGGCGGCTGCGCACCCGGCTGCGCGCGCCGGACCTGCTCCAGCACAAGCCGGGCACGTTCGCGCTCGCCCAGTGCCGGGACTGCGGCCACGCCTTCCAGAACCCCCGTCTCACCCCCGCCGGACTGGCCTTCTACCACCGGGACTTCGACGAAACCGACCCGGAGGGGTTCGCCGACCCGGCGCTCGCGGCCCGCCGCGGCCACCGGCGGCACCGCTGGGACGCGCACCTGATGCGGGGCGTCGGGGAACCGGAGGCCTGGCTGGACGTCGGCACCGGCCACGGCCACTTTCCCCGGGCCGCGCAGGAGGTGTTCCCGTACACCTCCTTCGACGGCCTGGACCCCACCCCGCGCGTGGAGCGGGCCCGCGCGGACGGGCGGGTCGAGGAGGCCCACATCGGCCACCTCGCCGACCCGCACGTCGCCGAGCGCCTGCGCGGGCGCTACGACGTGGTCAGCATCTTCCACCACCTGGCCCATGTGCCGGACCCCCGCGCCGAGTTGCGCGGCGCCCTGACCGTGCTGCGCCCCGGCGGCCACCTGCTGATCGAACTCCCCGATCCGCGCTGCCTGTTCGCCCTGCTGCTGGGCAAGTGGTGGCTGCCGCACGGCCAGCCGCGCCATCTGCACCTGCTGCCCCTGCACAACCTGCGCGCGGAACTGGAGTCCCAGGGCTGCACGGTCCTGGTCACCGACCGCCGCACCCCGCACACCCCGGGCGACCTGTCGGCAGCCGTCGCCCTGGGCCTCGCCCACGCCCTGCCCGCAGCCGACGCCCCCTGGCACGACGCCCCGCCGACCACCCTCCAACGCGCCCTGCGCGCGGTCCTGTCCACCGTGACCAGCCCCCTGGTGGACGCGGCCGCCGTCCTGGACTTCCTCCTGTCCCCCCTCCTGTGCCGCACCCCCGGCCTGTCCAACGCCTACCGCGTCATCGCCCGCGCAGCGTGACGGCCTGGCCCGCCACCACCAGCAGCACGTGCTCGCACTCCGCCGCGAACGCCGCGTTCAGACGGCCCAGTTCGTCACGGTAGCGACGGCCGGAGGCGGTGGCGGGGACGATGCCAGAGCCCACCTCGTTGGAGACGGCGACCACCGTGCGCCGGGTCGTGCGCAGGGCGCTCGTCAGCGCGGCCACCCGCTCGCGCAGGGCGCGTTCGCCGCCGTCGGCCCACTCGGCGTCGTCCCAGGCACCGACGGAGTCCATCGCGTCCGTCAGCCACAGGGACAGACAGTCCACGAGGAGCGGCGGACCGTCCTCCTCGAGGAGCGGCACCAGGTCGCACGTCTCCGCGGTGCGCCAGGAACCCGGCCGCCGCTCCCGGTGCGCGGCGACCCGGGCCGCCCACTCGGTGTCCCCGCTGCGGGACCCGCCGGTGGCGACGTACAGCACACCGGGGAAGGCCTCCAGCCGTCGTTCGGCCTCCACCGACTTCCCCGAGCGCGCCCCGCCGAGCACCAGCGTGCGCCGGGGCACGTCCGGTACGTCCTCGTACGCCCCGACCACCAGCGTCGTACCGTCCGGCACCGCCCGCGCCCCGGCCGCCGCGAGCCGCCGGCTCAGCTCCGGCCCCGGCGGCACGTCATGGTCCAGGTGGACCGCGACGACGTCCGTGGTCGGCCCCACCGACCCAACCGCCCGCAGCTCGGCCAGGGCGTCGGGGCGCCCCACGACATCCGCGAGAACCAGGTCGTACGACTCCGCCGAGCCCTCCTCCAGACCGGCCGGCGCGCCGCCCGGCGGCAGGTACAGCAGCCGCAGCCCGTCCGGGCCGGTCACCGCGTACCCGGTGCCGGGGGCGTCCAGCGCCACCGCCCGCACCCGATGCCCCGTCAGCAGCGCCAGCTCCTGCCCGTCCGGCACCCGCCCGGGCTGCGGCAGCCCGGCCGGCACCTCGATGGCCGGCCCGTCGTGCGGGTGGGACAGCAGCACCTGCGTCACACCGCCCAGCCAACGCCCCGCCCGCGCCGCAGCGAACGCCGCGCCCGGCGTCAGGTCCAGCAGCAGCGAGCCGTCCACGAGCAGCGCGGTCGCCGCCCGCGCGTCCGCGCCCAGCGCCGACGCGCAGGCCGCACAGGGACAGTCGGGGCGGGGCAGTCCCGCGGGGGCACCGGTGCCGAGCAGAGTCACGTCCACGGACCTGATTTTCCAGGGTGGCCGCAGCTCCTGCGCGCCCGGCTAGGCTCTGTGCAGGAGCCGGACCGAGATCCGGCACGGCTGGTATGCTCCTTGCCGTGCTGAGCGAGAACCAAGCCAGCACAGCAACTCCTTTGCTTGCAATACCAAACCGGGCTGGTTCCAACCCGGCTGGCGTTGATCGTGCAAGACCTGCTGGCCTGCTGGGCCCGCAGGCGACGTGAGCCAGGAATCCCCTGCTTCGGTTGGGGAGGGTTCAAACCAGGGAGGCGTACATGGTGGCATGGACGTGGCGGTTCGAGACGGCCGACGGGACGGAGGTCCAGCCCGCGGTGCAGCCCGAGGAGTTCACCACGCAGGGCGACGCGGAGTCATGGATCGGGGAGAACTGGAAGGCCCTGCTCGACGGCGGAGCGGACCAGGTACGGCTGTTCGAGGACGCCACGGAGATCTACGGCCCGATGAGCCTGCACGCCAACGAGTCCTAGGGACTTCTCCGGGCCGGGGGCGGTCGTACTCGGCCGCCCCCGCTCACTGCTCGCCCAGCGTCACCTCCACGGTCTTCCGACTGCCGTCCCGCACGAACGTCACCGAGGTCCGCTGCCCCGGCTTGTCCGCGGCCAGCGCCTCGGACAGCGAGGTGATGGTGGTGATGTCCTTGCCGCCGAGCTTGACGATGACGTCCCCGGACTGGATGCCCGCCTTGTCCGCAGCGCCGCCCGCCTTCACGTCGACGACGGCGACCCCCGCGGGCTGGTACGCGGCGTTCACCACCGTGCGCCCGGTGATGTCCAGCGCGGCCCGGCCGGATTCGACGACCCTGCCGTAGCGGACGATCTGGCCGGCGATCGCCTTCACCGTCGACGCCGGGATCGCGAAGCCGATGCCGGGCGCCGCGCTGCCCCCGAGCTGGGGCTCGGTGGCGGCGAGCGTGGGGATGCCGATGACCTGGCTGTCGAGGTTCACCAGCGCGCCCCCGCTGTTGCCCGGGTTGATCGCGGCCGAGGTCTGCACCATGTTGGCGATGGTCGCCCCCGTGCCGCCGCCCTGCCCCTCGCTGACGATGCGTCCGGTCGCCGACACGATGCCCTGGGTCACGCTCGACGACAGCCCCAGCGGCGAGCCCATGGCCAGCACGATCTGCCCCACCTCGACCTTCGCGGAGTCGCCGAAGGTGGCGGGCCGCAGCCCCGGGGGCACCTTGTCCAGCCTCACCACGGCGAGGTCCTGCCCGGGATAGGAGGAGACCAGGTGTGCGGTGAGCACCGTCTCGCTGTTGGCGGTGGTCACCTTGAAGGTGCGCGCGCTGCCCACCACGTGCGCGTTGGTGACGATGTGTCCCTTGTCGTCGTACACGACCCCCGACCCCAGCTCGCGGCCGGTCTGGATCTGCACCACCGACGGCAGCACGTCCTTGATCACCCGCAGGTAGTCGCTCTGCAGCTGGTCGGCCGACATGGGGGCGTCGGCCCGTCGCTGCCCGGCGTCCCTGGTGGCGGAGAGGTCCTTCGTGCTCCGGGCCGGCTCCGGGGCGGCCGAGCCGGTGCACCCGGACAGCAGCGCGGCACAGCAGAGCCACACGGCGAGGAAACCGACCAGCCGGGAAGCACGGGCAGCGGAGAGATCCATGCCCCGAGTCTCCCCTCGGGACGAGGGCCGGGCTTGCGGTACTCACCCGAACGAGCGCCGGGAGACGTGCAGAGCCTGTCGTCGAACTCCCGCCTGCCCGGCGGCGCCCGGCACACACTCCCCCGAGCTCTTCGAGCAGGAAGACCCCCAGCCGTGTTGCCGAACCGCCCACGTGGCTCCTCCCCCAAGCGCTCGGCTCCGCTCGAGCAGGGGGACCCCCATGACGCCGCCGGGCCCGCCCTTCGGGCGGACGGCGGGAGTTCGACGACAGGCTCTCAGCCGCGCACCCCGCACAGATGCAGCAGCGCCGCCACCGCGCGGTACGGGTCCGTGCGTCCCGCCCGCTCCTCGGCCGTCAGCAGCACCTCGACATCGGCCGGCGGCTCGGCGCCGTCCGCCGCCGTGTCCGTGAAGACCCGCACCCCGTACCAGGCGTGCAGCGGCGCCCCGATCCCGGCGAGCGTCGCCGTCAGGTCCGTGAGCCGGTCCGCCCGTACGTCCAGCCCCAGCCGGTTCCGGTACGCCGTCGTCCCGAACGCGCTCAGCGTCGTCGCCCAGTCCCCGGACAGACCCGGGCGCAGCGCCAGCGCGTCGCCGTTGCGCACCAGCAGCGACAGCAGACCGCCCGGCGCGAGCATCCGCGCCAGCCCCGCCAGCAGCGGGTCCGGCTCCTCGACGTACATCAGTACGCCGTGGCACAGCACGACGTCGAAGCTGCCCGGCAGGAAGTGCACCCCGGTGTCCCGGCCGTCGCCCTCGACGATCCGCATCCGCGCCCGTATGCCCTCCGGCTCGGCGGCCAGCGCCTGACGCGCCACGGAGATCATCGTCCGGTCCCGCTCGAGCCCGGTCACCTGGTGCCCGGCCCGGGCCAGCCGCAGTGCCTGCGTGCCCTGGCCCATCCCCACGTCGAGCACCCGCAGCCGCCGCCCGACCGGGAACCGCCCGGCTATCTGCTCGTCGAGCTGCCGGGCCACCAGTTCCTGTCGTACGACATCACGCAGCCCGCCCAGCTTCTTCAGCCACGCGCTCGCGGCATCCCCGGAGAAAGCGGTCGCGCTCAGGGCCGCTCCCCGCGCTTGACCTGCGGCTTGGGCAGCCGGAGCCGACGCATCTGCAGGGAGCGCATCAGGGCGTAGACGACCGCCCACTGCTTGTTCTGGTCCGGGAAGCGCTCGTTCAGGCGCTTCTTCAGCCGGAAGCCGGTGACGGCCGAGTCCAGCACGATCAGGACGATCACCACGAGCCACAGCAGCAGCGCGATGCTCTGCACCTCGGGCATCCGGATCATGCTCAGCACCAGGATGACCACGGCCATCGGCAGGAAGAACTCCGCGATGTTCAGCCGCGAGTCGACGAAGTCCCGCGCGAACCGGCGCACCGGTCCCTTGTCGCGCGCCGGGAGGTAGCGCTCGTCGCCGCTGGCCAGCGCCTGGCGCTGCCGCTCCATCTGGGCGCGGCGCTCCTCTCGCTGCCGCTTGGCGGCCTCCTTGCGCGTCATCTGGGTGTTGGCGACACTGCGGCGCTGGGACTGCGCCTCACTCCGTTTGGGGGTGGGGCGGCCCTTGGGGGCCTGCGGGTCACGGGGCTGCTTGGAGACGCTCACCGGTGCCTTGTCGGCGACCGGGGTCTTCTCTTCCTTGGCACGGCTACGGAACACAGAACCCAAGGGTACGGGCTCGACCCGCATGGACCCCAGCCCGGTGGGGAACGATCCGGCAACACCGGTCGTCTGTAGAGGGACAGAGGGGACGATGTGCCCGCCCTGGTCCGGCGGCCCTCGGGGGTGAGATCCTCCCTACGCCGGAGCGGAAGCGGACACAGTCGTCCTCGGGGATGACCGCATCCGTTCCCGAACAGTGCGGTAATGGATGCAGGGCCCGTACTGTGGGTTCTGTCGCAAGGCTGTGAGCTGGAGTCCGTCAGAAGGGGGCGCGCGAAGCCCATGAGCGGTGTCATGAAGCGTATGGGGATGATCTTCCGCGCGAAGGCGAACAAGGCCCTTGACCGGGCCGAGGACCCGCGCGAGACCCTCGATTACTCGTACCAGAAGCAGCTGGAGCTGCTGCAGAAGGTGCGGCGCGGTGTCGCGGACGTGGCGACCAGCCGCAAGCGTCTGGAGCTCCAGCTCAACCAGCTGCAGCAGCAGTCCGGCAAGCTGGAGGACCAGGGCCGCAAGGCGCTCGCGCTGGGCCGCGAGGACCTGGCCCGCGAGGCGCTCTCCCGCCGCGCCGCGCTCCAGCAGCAGGTGACGGACCTGGAGACGCAGCACGCCACCCTCCAGGGCGAGGAGGAGAAGCTCACTCTGGCGGCCCAGCGTCTGCAGGCCAAGGTCGACGCCTTCCGCACGAAGAAGGAGACCATCAAGGCGACCTACACCGCCGCCCAGGCGCAGACCCGGATCGGCGAGGCGTTCTCCGGCATCTCCGAGGAGATGGGCGACGTCGGGCTCGCCATCCAGCGTGCCGAGGACAAGACCGCGCAGCTGCAGGCCCGGGCCGGCGCCATCGACGAGCTGCTCGCCTCCGGCGCCCTGGACGACCCCTCCGGCATGGCCAAGGACGACATCCAGGCCGAGCTGGACCGGCTCTCCGGTGGTACGGATGTGGAGCTGGAGCTGCAGCGCATGAAGGCCGAGCTGGCCGGCGGCACGTCCGCCGAACGGCAGGCGCTCGAGGGCGGCCAGGACCAGGCACAGCCCCAGCAGCAGCCGCAGGACACCCCCCGCTTCGACAAGCAGTAAGCCACGTCGAGGCACGCCACGTCACCGACGGCCGGGGCCACGCCGAGGAGGGCGGACATGATCGTACGGATCATGGGAGAGGGACAGGTGAGGCTGGCCGACAGCCACCTCGCCGATCTCGACAAACTGGACGACGAACTCCTGGCCGAGATGGAGAACGGCGACGGCCCCGGCTTCCGCCGCACCCTCTCGGCCCTGCTGTCCAGGGTCCGCGAACTGGGCGAGTCCCTGCCGGACGACTCCCTGGAACCGTCCGAACTGATCCTCCCGGCCGCGGACGCGACCCTGGAGGAGGTACGGGACCTGCTGAGCGACGACGGCCTGATCCCTGGGTGAGGGTCACCCAGGGAGACGTGGAGCCCCGGCCCCCCGCAGGAACCCCGGACCGTACGCGAACGTGACCACTACCCTCGACCGCGCCCGCTGCCGCCTCAAAGCACACCCCCTCGCGCTGGACGCGGCCCTCGCGGCCGGGGTGCTGGTGTGCATGGTGGCCGGTTCCTTCGTGGACCCCCGCGGGGAGCACGGCGTCAGCTGGGCCGTCCGCCGGCCCGAAGCGCCCAGCCTGATCCTCATGGCCCTCGGCGCCGCCGCGCTCGTCCTCCGCCGCCGCGCCCCGCGCACGGTCCTCGCCGTCACCGGGACCGTCTCCCTCGTGGAGTGCGTCACCGGCGACCCCCGCGCCCCCGTCGCCATGTCCGCCGTGGTCGCCCTCTTCACCGTCGCCGCCACCACCGACCGCCCCACCACCTGGCGCCTGGGCCTGACCACCATGACCGTGCTGACCGGCGCCGCCATGCTCGCCGGGCCGATGCCCTGGTACGCGCAGGAGAACGTCGCCATCTTCGCCTGGACCGGGATGGCCGCCGCCGGCGGCGACGCCGTCCGCAGCCGCCGCGCCGTCGTGCACGCCATCAGGGAGCGTGCCGAGCGCGCCGAGCGCACCCGGGAGGAGGAGGCCCGCCGCCGCGTCGCCGAGGAACGCCTGCGCATCGCCCGTGACCTGCACGACGTCGTCGCCCACCACATCGCCCTGGTCAACGTGCAGGCCGGAGTCGCGGCCCACGTCATGGACAAGCGGCCCGACCAGGCCAAGGAGGCCCTCGCCCACGTCCGGGAGGCGGGCCGCTCCGCGCTGGACGAACTGCGCGCCACCGTCGGACTGCTGCGGCAGTCCGGCGACCCCGAGGCCCCCACCGAACCGGCCCCCGGCCTGGACCGCCTCGACGAGCTCGTCGGCACCTTCCGCAGCGCCGGCCTGCACGTCGAGGTCGCCCGCACCGACCAGGGCACCACACTGCCGGCCGCCGTCGACCTGGCCGCGTTCCGGGTCGTCCAGGAGGCCCTGACCAACGTCCAGAAGCACGCCGGTACGACGGCGAAGGCCGAGGTCAGCGTCGTACGCGTCGGACCGAACGTCGAGATCACCGTCCTGGACGACGGAGCCGGCGCGGACGGCGGACCGGGGGAGGGCGGAGCCGGCGCGGACGGCGGACCGCGGGAGGGCGGCGGGCACGGGCTGCTCGGCATGCGCGAGCGGGTCACCGCCCTCGCCGGCACCCTCACCACCGGCCCCCGCTACGGCGGCGGCTTCCGCGTCCATGCCATCCTGCCGGTCGACACCCGCACCAGCGTCCCGGGGGACCCCGCATGACGATCCGTGTCCTGCTCGCCGACGACCAGGCCCTGCTGCGCAGCGCCTTCCGGGTGCTCGTCGACTCCGAGCCGGACATGGAGGTGGTCGGCGAGGCGTCCGACGGCGCTCAGGCGGTACGGCTGGCCAAGGAGCGGCGGGCCGACGTGGTACTGATGGACATCCGCATGCCCGGCACCGACGGCCTCGCGGCGACCCGCATGATCAGCGCCGACCCCGCCCTCGACCAGGTGCACGTGGTCATCCTCACCACCTTCGAGGTCGACGACTACGTGGTGCAGTCGCTGCGCGCGGGCGCCTCGGGCTTCCTCGGCAAGGGCAGCGAACCCGAGGAACTGCTGAGCGCCATCCGCGTCGCCGCCCAGGGAGAGGCGCTGCTGTCCCCGGCCGCCACCAAGGGTCTGATCGCCCGCTTCCTCGCGCAGGGCGACCCGGCCGGCGACGGCCACGACCCGGCCCGCTCGGCCCGGCTGGACGCGCTGACCGTGCGGGAGCGCGAAGTGCTCGTCCAGGTCGCCGGCGGACACTCCAACGACGAGATCGCCGAGCGTCTGGAGGTCAGCCCGCTGACGGTGAAGACCCACGTCAACCGGGCCATGGCCAAGCTGGGCGCCCGCGACCGGGCACAGCTCGTCGTCATCGCCTACGAGTCGGGACTGGTACGGCCCAGGGCGGAGTGAGCGTACTGCGCTCGGAGTAGGAGCCGCGCGCGGAAATGGACCAGGGGGCTACGGATCGCCGCTCCCCGATGCCCGAAGGTGTAGGGGTGGCGCCCCCTGTGCGTCCGCGCCGCCTGTGCCGTTTATCGTTCGTACCGTTTGCCGTTTGTGCCGCGCTCCTCGTGTGCCGTTCACAGAATCGAGACCCTCACCCATGTCCTGGCTGTCCAGATTCAGCCTTGCGCAACGGGCCCTGATCGGGCTGATGTCGATCGTCGCGCTCGTCTTCGGGGCGATCGCCATCCCCCAGCTCAAGCAGCAGTTGCTGCCCAGCATCGAACTCCCCATGGTGTCCGTGCTGGCGCCCTACCAGGGCGCGTCCCCGGACGTGGTGGAGAAGCAGGTCGTCGAGCCCATCGAGAACAACCTCAAGGCCGTCGACGGCATCACCGGCGTCACCTCCACGGCGAGCGAGGGCAACGCCGTGATCATGGCGTCCTTCGACTACGGCAACAACACCAAGCAGCTCGTCGCCGACGTCCAGCAGGCCGTCAACCGGGCCCGCGCCCATCTCCCGAACGACGTCGACCCGCAGGTCATCGCCGGTTCCACGGACGACATGCCCACCATGGTCCTCGCCGTCACCTCCGACAAGGACCAGCAGGCCCTCGCCGACCAGCTGGACAGGACGGTCGTACCGGAGCTGAAGAACATCGGCGGCGTCGGCCAGGTCACCGTCAACGGCGTACGGGACCTGCAGGTCACCGTCACCCCCGACGACAAGAAGCTCGCCGCGGCCGGCCTCACCTCCGCCGCCCTGAGCCAGGCCCTGCAGGCGGGCGGCGCCACCGTCCCGGCCGGCTCCTTCGACGAGGGCGGCGCCAACCGCACCGTCCAGGTCGGCGGCGGCTTCACCTCGCTGCGGCAGATCCAGGACCTGATGATCACCGGCGAGGGCGCGAAGAAGCCGGTGCGCCTCGGCGAGGTCGCCACCGTCCAGCAGGAGCCGGCCAGGGCCGACTCCCTCACCCGCACCAACGGCAGGCCCAGCCTGGCCGTCGTCGTCACCATGGACCACGACGGCAGCGCGGTCGCCATTTCCGACGCGGTCAACGACAAGTTGCCCGACCTGCGCAAGACCCTCGGCTCAGGCGCGAAGATCACCATCGTCAGCGACCAGGGCCCGGCCGTGGCCAAGGCCATCGAAGGACTGACCAGCGAGGGCGCGCTCGGCCTGCTCTTCGCGGTCCTCGTCATCCTCGTCTTCCTGGCCTCGGTCCGCTCGACCCTGGTGACCGCGGTGTCGATCCCGCTGTCCGTCCTCCTCGCGCTGATCGTGCTGTGGACCCGCGACCTGTCGCTGAACATGCTGACGCTGGGCGCGCTGACCATCGCCATCGGCCGGGTCGTCGACGACTCGATCGTGGTCCTGGAGAACATCAAGCGCCACCTCGGCTACGGCGAGGAGCGCCACACGGCCATCATGACCGCCGTGCGCGAGGTGGCCGGCGCGGTGACCTCCTCCACGCTCACCACGGTCGCCGTGTTCCTGCCGATCGGCCTGGTCGGCGGCATGGTGGGCGAGATGTTCGGCCCGTTCAGCCTCACCGTCACCGCGGCGCTGCTGGCCTCGCTGCTGGTGTCGCTGACGGTCGTGCCGGTGCTGTCGTACTGGTTCCTGCGCGCCCCCAAGGGCACGCCCGCCCAGGCGGAGGAGGCCCGCCGCCTGGCCGAGGAGAAGGAGGCCAGGAGCCGCCTGCAGCGCCTCTACGTCCCCGTCCTGCGCTTCGCCACCCGGCGGCGTCTGACCAGCGTGCTGATCGCGGTCGTCGTCCTCGTCGCCACCCTCGGCATGACCCCGCTGCTGAAGACGAACCTCTTCGACCCCGGAGACCAGAAGGTCCTCAGCATCAAGCAGCAGCTGAAACCCGGCGCCAGCCTGGCGACGACGGACGCCGCGGCCCGGAAGGTCGAGGACGTGCTCGCCGGCGTCGAGGGCGTCAAGGACTACCAGGTCACCATCGGCTCCTCCGGCTTCATGGCGGCCTTCGGCGGCGGTACGGACACCAACCGGGCCTCCTACCAGGTGATGCTTCAGGACTCGGCGTCCGTCGACGACGTACGCGCCCGTATCGAGAACCGCCTGGGCAAGCTGTCCGGGATCGGCACCACCAAGGTCGGCGCCGGGGACGGCTTCGGCTCCCAGGACCTGAAGGTGATCGTCAAGGCGGGCGACGCCGACGTGCTGCGCCGGGCCTCGGAACAGGTCCGCAAGACGGTCGCCGGCCTCGACGACGTCACCGACGTCACCAGCGACCTGTCGCAGAGCGTGCCGCGCATCTCGGTGCGAGCCAACTCCAAGGCGGCAGCGGCGGGCTTCACCGACCAGACCCTCGGCATGGCGGTCGCCCAGTCGGTCAGGGGCACCACGGCCGCGAAGGCGGTACTGGACGACACCGAGCGGAACGTCGTCATCAGGTCGGCGAAGCCGGCACAGACGCTGAACCAGCTGAAGAACCTGCGTCTGGGCCCGGTGAAGCTGGGTGACATCGCGACCGTCGAACTCGTCGACGGGCCGGTGTCGATGACCCGGATCGACGGCCAGCGCGCCGCCACGATCACGGCCAGGCCGACCGGGGACAACACCGGCGCGGTCAGTCTGGCCCTTGAGTCCAAGCTCAGTGCCCTGAAGCTGCCCGCGGGCGCGAAGGCCGAGATCGGGGGCGTCACCGCCGACCAGGACGAGGCATTCACGAACCTGCGTCTGGCCATGCTGGCGGCCATCGCGATCGTCTTCATGCTGCTGGTGGCGACCTTCCGCTCGCTGGCCCAGCCGCTGATCCTGCTGGTCTCCATCCCGTTCGCGGCGACCGGCGCACTCGGCCTGCTGATCGCCACCGGTACGCCGATGGGCATCCCCGCGATGATCGGCATGCTGATGCTGATCGGCATCGTGGTGACCAACGCGATCGTGCTGATCGACCTCATCAACCAGTACCGGGAGCGGGGCTACGGCATCGTCGAGGCGGTCGTGGAAGGCGGCCGCCACCGCCTCCGCCCCATCCTCATGACGGCCCTGGCGACCATCTTCGCCCTGCTCCCGATGGCCCTGGGCGTCACCGGCGAGGGCGGCTTCATCGCCCAGCCGCTGGCGGTGGTCGTCATCGGCGGCCTCCTCACCTCCACCCTCCTCACCCTCCTCCTGGTCCCGACGCTCTACGCGATGCTGGAACTCCGCAAGGAGCGCCGCGCGAAGAAGCGGGCGGCCAAGCAGGAGGCCCAGGAGGACAAGGTGCTGGAACCCGCAGGGGTGTGACGGCACGTAACGCATGAACGGCCGGGTCTCGCGGGAGACCCGGCCGTTTTCTCATGCCTTCAGAGAGTTGACGAACGCGTCCCAGGCGCCGACTGGGACGACGATCACGGGGCCGTGGGGGGTCTTGCTGTCGCGGACGGGGACGACACCGGGGAAGTCCTCGGCGATCTCGACGCACTCGCCCCCGTTGGCGTTGCTGTAGCTGCTCCTGCGCCAGCGGACGTCGTTCAGCTCGGGGGTGTGTCGCATGGCTTGTAGTCCTCCATCGCCTGTCGGATCAGCTCCGCCGAGGCGGCCGGCGAGAGGGCGTCGGCGCGGAGCACTTCGTAGTGCCGTCGCCACCTCTTCACCGAATCCCGGTCCTCGTGGAGGTGACCGACCTCGATGCCCTCTTCGTAGGCCACGGTTGAGCCGTTGGGAAGGGCCAGCAGGGTCAGCGCGCCGCCCATCAGATAGTGCGCACCGGAACTGAAGGGCATCACCTGGACCTTGCTGTCCGGAGTATCCATCTGTTCGAGCAGCCGGGCCAATTGCTTGTACATGCTTTCCCGGTTGCCGAAGGGGCGCCGGAGCACGGACTCGTCGATGATCGCCCACCGCAGCGGGGGCTGGGCCGAGCGGATCCTCTCCTGCCGGGACATCCGTGCGTTGACACGCTCCTCCACCTGTTCCGGCAGCAACTCCTCCCGCAGGCTGAGCTGGGCATCGGCGTACTCCCTGATTTGCAACAGCCCCGGAAGAGCCTGCGCCCCGTAGTTCTCGACGACCTCCGCCTGCGCCTCGAAGTCCATGAACCGCCGGTACTGGTCCGGGTGGGCCTCGCGCTTGGCCAGCTCGTACAGCCCGTGGAAGTGCTTGTCCGTGCCGAACGCGGCGTCGAGCCGGTCCGGCAGGTCCGGTGGCGGCATCAACTCCGCCGTCTCGATGCGAGCCAGCGTGCTCTTGCTGGAGTTGAGGATGCCCGCGAGCTGAAGCAGCGACAACTTGGCGGCCTCGCGGTGACGGCGCTGCTCGGCGCCGAAGTAGTGGCGGGCGGAGAGGTAGGGGGTGAGGGCCTGCGGCTTGAACGTCATCGGTCTCGCCTTCCTGGCTGATCGTCCCGTTCCCAACGCTGGGACGCGGCGCTCCTGTTACGGGCGCGTGCGCACAGCGACGATTACGGCACAGAAGGTAATGACCGGAGATCCGGCCCCGCAGCGGAATGGCCGGATCCCACCGAAGGGAGCGACGCGATGATCCGCGACGGACGGGACGGCACGCCACTACGATTGCTGCCGTGGACGACGCCGGACGGTGCCCCGTGCTACCTGAGCACCGACGACCCGTGCAGCCGCCTGTCCCGTCTGGCCGACGAACTGGAGGCGGATCTGCTCGACTCGGCCGAGTTCGTCCTGACCGAGGCCAGACCGCTGCTCACCGACGGGGCGACGGGGGTACGGGAGCTGCGCTTCACGGGCGTACAACTCGCCGCGGCGCTGGCGGACGCGCTGAGAATCGCGGAGAGCCGGGGTGCGCGGTTGCCGAAGGGGTGAACGCAGGTCCGCCGTCTCGGCCGTGGCCAGCCCCTCCAGAAGAGCCAAAGGGAAGAGCCGGCGAGATAGGTCGCATGATCGGTGCCGCCGGGGCGGACGATCGTGTTCCGCCTCGTGGTGCATGCGACCTTGCTCCACGCATTCCGGTAAGTCGCACATCGGCCATCTTGTGAGACAAAGACTCCCGCACCTCGCACGGCTGACCCGCCGTCAGCATCATTGGCGGTCCCTGAACCACGTCAATGCGGCGATGATCTGCGTATTCCAAGTGCTTGACCGGCTGCACCGCCCGGCGGAACGCGATCTCCGGGGACTCATGACGCCCGCTCCGCTGAAAGTGTGAGCACTCGGCAGGTGAATGTAACTCATGCGCTCAAATGGGCGGCGTGTGAACACTGGAGGTCGAGATGCTCCCACTTTCCAGAGGAGTATGTGCCTCCTGGCCCGTGTCCCACGACGCGGTGCAGGTGGTCAAGCACTTCGCGTTCCGATACGGGGTCCGTGGCGTTCTCCGGAGAAGTGGCAGCCCGCGAAGTGTCTCGTTGAGACGGATCGGACACTCGATCCGGCGGAGCCAACCGACCCCCACCTGCGGATTCCGGCGTCTTGATCCCCTACGCCACCTGGTACGAATGTCGGCATGACCGACGACGAGATCATCCACAGGACCCGAGAGCAGAATGCGGCTGGCGAACTGCCACCACCTGCGCCGCCCGAGGCCGTGGCCGAGCTTGAGGCCGCGGTGGGGCATCCGATGCCACCACTCCTCAAGCGGATCTACCTCGAAGTCGCCGACGGTGGGTTCGGCCGCTGGGGGGAGGCTTTGTCCCTTACCGACACGACCTACAGCTTCAGCGACAGCGGTCGGCTGCTGGAGGAGTACCTGGGCTGGCGCGGAACCCCCAACCACCCACCGTCTGTGGTACCGCTCCTGACGTGGGGCTGTGCGATCTGGTCCCTCGTCGACTACAGCACCCCAGAAGGCCGCATGTGGGGTTGGGATCCCAACGAACGATGCCCTGATCACGGGCACGCTCTGTTCCCCGAAGACCTCACACTGGCCGAACGGCTCTGCGGGTGGCTGGACGGACGCTCGGACTTTCCGAAGGCACCCGCTGGTCCGTACTGCCCAGATTGCTGAAACCGCGGCACTGCCGTGCGGCTGCAGAGCCAAGCAATGTTCATGACTTGCGGATCGTCCCTCGGGAGGGCACGCCCGTGCTCAGCGTAGTCAATGAAGACGGCTCCACGTCCGCCGGATCGACGAGGAGTCGGTGAGAAGTGTGAGGCATTTTGAATGAAGAAGAAACAGATGGTTATTCTGGTCTACTTCCTCCCCGGAACGCTGCAGGGTGGTGCTGAAGATGACCCTAATGTCCTGAAGTGCTTGAACGGTCAGGAACGGGAGAGAGCGTGACGGTATCCGCAACGAATCAAGCTGTACTCCGGCGGCGTTCCTGGCCTATTTTTTGCGGGATCGTAATCGTAGGTCTTGGGGTTGGAATGCTTGCGGCAGTGTGCAAGGTCACCTTGGTGAACGGGTTCCGGACCGGTTGGCAGGGGATACCGGTCTACTTGGCGGCTGCGGGCGTCTGCGGGCGAATCGCCAACTGTAAAATGATCTTGCGTGAGGATGTGCTCATAGTAGTGAATCCTCTGCGTAGTCATATTCTTCCGAAAATGGCCATCCGTGGTGTCTCGGTCGCCGATGACGGCACGCTTGAGGTGTATCTCAGTAAAGACCGGTCCGTTTCGGTCTTCGCCTTCGGGGGATCTCTGATCGATCGCTTCAAAGGTTCAAGCGGAGAGGCGGAGCGAAAGATCAGTATGTGGCTGGATTCCGCCCGCACGGTAAGCGAGCCCAAGGCCGCCGCTCCACAGGTCTGCTGGACGCGATGCCGGAGCGCTGACGCGTCTCTTATCCTATGCGCTGCTGTCTCAGGTGCAGGCGCAATCTGGATGGTGCTCAGCGGCAGTTGATATCGTGTGATGCAATCCGTAGGGTTTCGGGAAATATCCGAGCGGTGAGTGCCGCTTCGGTGTGCATTTTCCTGAACGGCGCACCGGCCGATCCCCACGGTTCAGCGGCCCTGGCAGAACGGGTTGTACACGGTGCCTGGGCCATCGTCGGTTTCGCCGCGGCGGCGGAGTTCGGTCTGGTGGGCGTCCCAGCGGTCCGGGCGAGTCCACCCTGCACAGTGAAACGTCAGGGTGTTCCGGTGCGTCGCAGAACCCGGTGTACTCCAGGCCTGGTTCGGCCAACTGCCTACGACGCTCGGCGCGCGGGTCGTCGGCGGCCTTGACCGCCTGGAGGCCGTCCACACGCCGGGCACGGGTCGGCTCGTCGACATCGAAGGCGATGCCCCGCCTACGAGCACGGACATCGCCGTTGAGCCTGCCTCGGTGGCCCCTCAAGAGATGTGGGCGCGACGGTAGCGCCGTGATGCCCACAGCCCGACGAGGGCACTGGGGCAACGAAACCCCACAGGTTCGCGCTCGCCCTGGCGCCGCTGAGAGACCAGATCCACGGCAGGACCAGGAGCACGGTGCACACCGCGGTCATCGAGACGAACACCGCCATCTCGACCCACCAGTCACGGGATCTGTACGTCATGCTCTCCGTCATTGACTACTGCGTGATGCAGTGACACTGCACAGTCCGCCGCTCGCCATTGACGAAGAGCTGGGCACACGCCTTGCCGTACTTGGGAAGCGTCTGTGCCCCGATCTTGTACGTCGGGACGGTATCAAGGGCGTACTTCGTGTTCAGTGGGCCACGCGTGGTCTTGTAGGTCACAGTCCGATTCCGCCGGTGGCGTTGTCCTCCCAGCGCTCGCCCTCGTCGGCGTACTCCCAGAACACCGGGCTCTTCTTCGACCAACCGCCCTGGGCGCGCAGCTTCTCGACGCGTTCGCCCTTCTTGCGGCCCGTGACGTTGACGCCGCGCCGTGCGGAGTGGCCGGTGATCCGGCGTCCGGTGAGTCCGGCGTGCTGCGTGGCGCGGGGCATCGCGCGCCCGCAGCCGTCCGGGGACAGCCGCATGGCGCCGAGGTCGCAGGCTCAGCGCTTCGAGAGGCAGCAGGCGCCGGCACCTTTTCGCGGACGCTCCTCAAGGGGGGCGGTGCTGTTCCGGACCGTTGCCGGTGTCGCCAACGTGAGTTCTGTTGGTTTTGCGACCATCGGAACCGCCACGGGAGGCAACCTGGGCGACTCCGGCCGTTGGAAGGACGATTAGCCCATGACGGGTTCCGGTGGGCGCCCCTCCGTGAAGGCGCTCGATGAGTCGAAGCGGCTGCCCTTGCTGGTCAGGTGGCGCTTGCGGAGGGAGCAGAAGGGAAGGCGAACGGGCGTTTTGCTGTTCGCCGAGATCAGGGAGCCGGTTCGGAGCCTGACGTACAAGACAGGCGTCGTGTCTCTCTGGGAGAACGGTGTGGAGCTCTGCTCCCGCAGTCGCGACGCGAAGATGCCCAGGTTTGTCGCGTTGCCGTCCGACTCTCACCGGCTCGAGTTCAAGGTGACACGCGTGAGAGCCAGGAGAAGCACCTCGTTCCTGAAGGTGGTGGACCTGCAGGAAGGCGAGATCCTGGTCGCGTTGTGCGATCCGGTCCAGTCGAACGTCTTCTACCGGCGGAGTCCGGACATGGATTCCTGGGTGGTCGGCGTCCTCTCCCCGAGGGAGAAACGGTGACTCGGAATCGTCCGGCACCGGCTGCGGAGATTGGGCGTCGGGTGTCCTACGGAGCCGGGCACCGTGACCACCCAGGTGAGAACGAACCAGTTGTTCATGTTGAACTCGAACCGGCCGTAGGGGTTGACGTAGAACAGCGGTGACAGGGCCCGCAGGTCGTCGTATTTGAGATCAGGCCCCGCTGTAAAGCCGTTGCAGGTCGACGAGGATCACTTCGTCCCGGGCGGCCGCGGCCTGTAGGGCCGGGGTGAAGCCGAGGCCGCTGTAGCAGGCGGGGCGGGCGTGGGTGGTGTCGATGCCGCGGGCGGACAGCAGGCCCAGGATGTGGCGGAGTCGTTCGAGGTGGCGTACGTCCATGACCTTGAACGTCAGCGCATCCCCGAAGACACGGGTCGGTGCCGTCCTCGTGTGCGCAGGGGTGTGCCCCGGCCGCCGTGAGACGGCCGGGGCACACCCCTGCGACGTCGGTGTTACGGCAGCGCCAGCATCCGTTCCAGCGCCAGCTTCGCGAACGCCTCCGTCTCCTCGTCCACCTCGATGCGGTTGACCAGGTTGCCCTCGGCCAGGGACTCCAGGGCCCAGACCAGGTGAGGGAGGTCGATGCGGTTCATGGTGGAGCAGAAGCAGACCGTCTTGTCGAGGAAGACGACCTCCTTGCCCTCGGGCGCGAAGCGGTTCGCCAGGCGGCGGACCAGGTTCAGCTCCGTGCCGATGGCCCACTTGGAGCCGGCCGGGGCGGCCTCCAGGGCCTTGATGATGTACTCGGTCGAGCCGACGTGGTCCGCCGCGGCCACCACCTCGTGCCTGCACTCGGGGTGGACCAGGACGTTCACCCCCGGGATGCGCTCGCGGACGTCGTTCACCGAGTCCAGGCTGAAGCGGCCGTGCACCGAGCAGTGGCCCCGCCACAGGATCATCTTCGCGGCACGCAGCTCGTCGGCGGTCAGACCGCCGTTCGGCCTGTGCGGGTTGTAGACGACGCAGTCGTCCAGGGACATGCCCATGTCCCGCACCGCCGTGTTCCGGCCCAGGTGCTGGTCGGGCAGGAACAGGACCTTCTCGCCCTGCTGGAAGGCCCACTCGAGGGCCCGCTTCGCGTTCGACGACGTACAGATCGTGCCGCCGTGCCTGCCGGTGAAGGCCTTGATGTCGGCGGAGGAGTTCATGTACGACACCGGCACGACCTGCTCGGCGATCCCCGCCTCGGTCAGCACGTCCCAGCACTCGGCGACCTGCTCGGCCGTGGCCATGTCGGCCATGGAGCAGCCGGCCGCCAGGTCCGGCAGGACCACCTTCTGCGCGTCGGTCGTCAGGATGTCCGCGGACTCCGCCATGAAGTGCACACCGCAGAACACGATGTACTCGGCTTCCGGGCGCGCCGCCGCGTCCCGCGCCAGCTTGAAGGAGTCACCCGTGACGTCGGCGAACTGGATGACCTCGTCCCGCTGGTAGTGGTGGCCGAGCACGAAGACCTTGTCTCCGAGCTTCTCCTTGGCCGCGCGGGCGCGCTCCACCAGGTCCGGATCGGACGGGGAGGGCAGGTCACCGGGGCACTCGACGCCGCGCTCGCTCTTCGGGTCGGCCTCGCGGCCGAGCAGCAGCAGGGCGAGCGGCGTCGGCTGGACGTCGAGGTCCTGGGTCTGGGCGGTGGTCACGACACGCACCCTTTCTACTTTTCGTCGAACTGACGCTATCCATCATAGCCGCTTCACGTCACTTTGACGATCGTCATAGTGTCGATGTGACGTGAATCCCGGCCACCAGGCCGACGGCCCGAGCCGCAACCCGACCTCGTCCCTCCACAGGCCGCTGTCCGTCCCCCCACGCGTGTGCGAGCATGAAGAGGACGAGCGCGGAGAAGAGAAAAAGCACGCGCCCGGCCCGGAATGAATCCGTCGCTCCGCCGGTTGCACTCGTCGGCAAGCAGTCTCCGTACAACCCGGGAGAGATGTAGATGTCCGTATCGGACGAGACCACCACCGTCACCGACGGCATCGTCCTGACCGACGCCGCCGCGTCCAAGGTCAAGGCCCTGCTCGACCAGGAAGGCCGTGACGACCTCGCCCTGCGCGTCGCCGTCCAGCCCGGCGGCTGCTCCGGCCTGCGCTACCAGCTCTTCTTCGACGAGCGCTCCCTCGACGGCGACGTGGAGAAGGACTTCGGCGGCGTCAAGGTCGTCACCGACCGTATGAGCGCCCCCTACCTCGGCGGTGCCACCATCGACTTCGTGGACACGATCGAGAAGCAGGGCTTCACGATCGACAACCCGAACGCGACGGGCTCCTGCGCCTGCGGCGACTCCTTCAGCTGAGCCGGTCACCGGTAGGACGGACAAGGCGGCGGCCCCTGGCGAAGGGGCCGCCGCCTTCTGTATGCCCCCGCCTCAGCGGGCGAGCGACGGCTCCGGCAGCCGCGCCCCCGGCCTCTCCCGGGGGATCTCCCGCCCGTCCGAGCCGACCACCTTCCGGTCCCCGAGCGGCCGCTCCAGACGTACGGTCTCGTGGTACACCTTGGCGATCAGGATGCAGGGCTGGTCCCGCCGCGAGGTCTCGGTCACCGTGACCGTCACCCGGCCGGAGTCCTCCTTCACGGACGCCCTGTAGCCCTGGCACACCCCGCCGTAGAAACGGACGGTCAGCTCGTCGCCCTCGGTGCTGTAGCCGGTCGCCTTCACGTCCCGCGTCACCAGGGGACCGCCCGAGCCGCTCGGTGCCGGGGCCGGCTGCCCGGACGGCGTGGCCGACGAGGTCAGGTACTTCGGGTCCACGGCCGGATACGTCACCGTGAAGGGAGCGCCCTGCCCGCCCGGCGCCCGTACCTCGAACAGCCAGGAAGGTACGAGCGTCCGCCGGCCGTCGGAGGAGTGCGAGGCCAGCCCGAACACGGCCTTGCCGATCGTGAAGGCGTCCTCGTGAGCCGGGGCCGGGGCCGCGGGGTCCGAGGTCCCCGTCCCGCACGGCGCCTCCAAACGGTCCTTCAGCGGTACGGGACTGGCGCAGCCGCCGATGCCCATGCGGTGGCCGGTCCGCGGGGCCGCGTTCATCAACTCCAGCGTCCTGCGCGCGCTCAGCACGGGATACGTGTCGCCCTTCACCGGCGCCTTCAGCCGGCCGCTGCCGCCGGTCACCTCGCCCTGCCGGCCGATGCTCAGGCCCGTCGTCCAGCCGTACGTGGGCAGCCCGCCGACCACCGGATCGGCATTGACCACCCGCTCGTCGCCCATGATCTGGCTCGCGTCCACCTTGGCGTCGTCCTGGCCCAGCGCCTTGAGCACCGGCGCCGCCGCCTTCTGCGCCGCCGCCACGCTCACCGGGTGGACGGGCGGAGCCGCGGGGTCCGGCGTGCACAGCGCACCCTTGCAGTTGTCGGTGCCCGGTGCGTACCGGCCGAACGTCCACGTTCCGGGCGCCTGCCTGTTCACCCGCAGCATCGGCCCGGAACCGTCCTTCCCGGACCCGACCCTCCAGGCCTGTGCGTCGGCCACCGGCGTGCCCTCCACGCCGAGCGCCTCGGCGAGCCGGGCCACCTCCTCCCGGGTGACCTCGCCCCGCGCCCGGTACACCGGCGCCGAGCCGGGCCCGCCGGGCAGCGTGCCGCTCACCCGGTAGGTCGCCCCGTAGGGGTTGGGCTCACCGGGCGCGATCCCGTTCGTACCGCCGCTGCCGCCGCCGGTGCCCGCGGCGGAGTGGTCGTCGAGGACCAGCGGCGGGGGAGTGCCACGCCCGCCGGGCGCCGCCGCCCCCGTACGCTCACCCGCACCCGCGGCGAGCAACGCCCCGCCGCCGCCCACCAGCAGCACCGTGGCGGCGACCGAGGCGATGACCACCGGCGACCGCCCCCGCACACGCCACCCACCCAAGCGTCCGTCACCGTCCGGGGCCGCGGTGACGTCCGGGACCTCGGTGCCGTCGGGGGGTTCCGCGGCATCCTCGGCCTCGGCGGCCTCCGACGCTTCAGGGACCGCCGAGGCTCCGGCACTCCCGGTGCTTTCGGCCCCAGGCCCGCTCTCGGGCTCAGGCTCAGGCTCGCGCTTCGAAGCCCCGGCCTCCGAGGCCTCCGGTGTCGGCGTCTCCCTCGGCTCCGGCGCTTCCTCGGCGGTGCCCGCGGCCGCGTCGTCGTGGTCGGGTCGCTCGGTGTTCACCGCATCGCTCCTTCGGCTGCACAGCTGTCCCTGTGACCCTGACCCGGTCCTGACAAAGTGGCGGGCCGGTGGGTCGTATCCCGCATCCCCCAGAGGGGGGACAGCGATGGGACGCAGCGGGGGAGCGCGCGGTTCCCCTCAGTACGCCGGTTCGGCCGGTCAGTCTCCGTAGTCCGACATCTCGTCCAGCAGCCGGGCGGAGGAGGCGGGCACGTCCACGCCGTGGATGCGGGACGGCGGCACCGGCAGCGCGGTGGCCCGGTCGGGCGCCGCCCAGAGGGGGGCCATCCGGGCGCAGTCCCCGCGCAGCGAGGCCAGACCGCTCTCGGGATCGGCCGGAGCGGGGGCAGTGCGGACGGCGTGGGCCCTGAGGTTCGTCATGGGCGAACCGTAGGCATGGAAGAGTCGCCCGAGACAGATCTACCATCGGGTAGTTTCGTCCGCTTCAGTGTCGTCCACCGGCCGGGTGGCGTGAACCGCGACACCGGGTAGCGTGAACTGTCAATCCCCCTGACTCCAGGAGCGTCCACGCCGTGCGCATCGCAGTCACCGGCTCCATCGCCACCGACCACCTCATGACCTTCCCCGGCCGTTTCGCCGACCAGCTCGTCGCGGACCGGCTGCACACGGTCTCGCTCTCCTTCCTGGTCGACCAGCTGGACGTCCGGCGCGGCGGGGTCGGCGCCAACATCGCCTTCGGCATGGGCCAGCTCGGCACCCGGCCGGTCCTGGTCGGCGCCGCGGGCCCCGACTTCGGTGAGTACCGCGCCTGGCTGGACCGGCACGGCGTCGACACCGAGTCGGTCCGTATCTCCGAGACCCTGCACACCGCCCGCTTCGTGTGCACCACCGACGCCGACCACAACCAGATCGGCTCCTTCTACACCGGCGCGATGAGCGAGGCCCGCCTGATCGAACTCAAGACCGTCGCCGACCGCGTCGGCGGGCTCGACCTGGTGCTGATCGGCGCGGACGACCCGGAGGCGATGCTCCGGCACACCGAGGAGTGCCGCTCGCGCGAGATCCCGTTCGCCGCCGACTTCTCCCAGCAGATCGCCCGGATGGACGGCGACGAGATCCGGATACTGCTGGACGGGGCGACGTACCTGTTCTCCAACGAGTACGAGAAGGGCCTCATCGAGTCCAAGACCGGCTGGAGCGACGCCGAGATCCTCTCCCGCGTCGGCCACCGGGTCACCACCCTCGGCTCGCGCGGCGTGCGCATCGAGCGCGCCGGCCAGGAGCCGGTCGAGGTCGGCTGCCCGGACGAGGAGCGCAAGGCGGACCCGACGGGCGTCGGCGACGCCTTCCGCGCCGGCTTCCTCTCCGGCCTGGCCTGGGGAGTCGGCCTGGAGCGCGCCGCCCAGGTCGGCTGCATGCTCGCCACCCTGGTCATCGAGACGGTCGGCACCCAGGAGTACCAGCTGCGCCGCGCCCACTTCATGGAGCGCTTCACCAAGGCGTACGGCGACGAGGCGGCCGACGAGGTCCACGCCCACCTCGCCTGACGGCGCGCCGGCACCTACGAGACCCGGCGGACGACGTAGGCAGAGCCCTCGTCCGCCGGCTCCTCGCCGACGTACTCCTGGCCCCGCATCTCGCACCACGCCGGAATGTCCAGCCGTGCCGCCTCGTCGTCGGCCAGTACCCGGACCGTGGAGCCGACGGGCACGTCCCCGAACACCTTGGCCAGTTCGATCACCGGGATCGGGCAGCGCCTGCCGAGGGCGTCCACGACCAGCGCGTCCTCCCGCACGGCGGCCGGCGCCCCGGTCGGCGCCCCGAGCTTCTCCCGGACCCCCGCCACCACGCCCGGCAGGACCGCGAGGAACCGCTCGACGTCCTCCTCCGGCGTCCCGGGCGGCAGCGACACCCGCACGTTGCCCTCGCTCAGTACGCCCATCGCCTTCAGGACATGGCTCGGCGTCAGCGTGCTGCTCGTGCACGACGAACCGGAGGAGACGGAGAATCCCTCGCGGTCCAGCTCGTGCAGCAATGTCTCTCCATCGACATAAAGACACGAAAAGGTGACGACGCCGGGCAGTCGGCGGACCGGATCGCCCACCACCTCCACGTCCGGCACGAGCCGTGGCACCCGCGCCCGGATCCGCTCCGTCAACTCCCGCAGCCGTACCGCCTCCGCGGCCGCCTCCGCCCGCACCGCCCGCAGCGACGCCGCCGCCGCCACGATCGCGGGGACGTCCTCGAACCCGGCCGCCCGTCCCGACTCCCGTTCGTCCACCGGCCCCCGAAGCGCGAACCGCACGCCTTTGCGTACGACGAGCAGCCCCACCCCGGACGGCCCGCCCCACTTGTGCGCACTGGCCGTCAGCAGCGACCAGTCCCCTTCCACCGGACCCCAGCCCAGCGACTGCGCCGCGTCCACCAGCAGCGGTACGCCCGCCGCCCGGCACACCTCGGCCACCTCGGCGACCGGCTGCTCGGTGCCCACCTCGTGGTTGGCCGACTGCAGACAGGCCAGCGCGGTGTCCTCGCGCAGCGCGGCCTCGTACGACGCGACGGCCACCGCGCCCCCACGGTCCACCGGCACCTGCGTGACCGTCCCGCCGTCCGCCTCGTGTGCCTCGGACGAGTGAAGGACCGAGGAGTGTTCGACCGCTGACACGATCAGGTGGCGTCCGACGCGCCGCCGCCCCGCCAGCGCACCCGCGATCCCACTGTGCACGGCCCGGGTCCCCGACGAGGTGAACGTCAGCTCGTCCGCCCGGCACCCCACCGCCTCCGCGGCCGCCTCCCGAGCCGCATCCAACAACAACCGAGCCCGCCGCCCCTCCCGATGGAGCCGCGCGGGATCGGCCCACCCCTCGTCGAGGGCGGCGACGAGCGCCTGCCGGGCAACAGAATGGAGAGGAGCACTGGAAGCAGCATCGAAGTAGGCCACACGGCAACGCTACGACCCAGGGCAGAACAGGAGGGGTGCGGGACAGTGCCGATATGCGGCTCCTCCCCCAAGCTCTTGACGAGCAGGGGGGACCCCCATCGTGGGCGCGACAAGCCCCCACCGGCCCGCAGCCGCCATGAATGCCGCACTCCGCCCCCATTGGGCGCCCAAATCCCGTCAAATCGCGGGGTGCCGCAGCCGCATCCCACCCCTTCGGGGTGACCCGCGGCGCGTACGGCACCCTCCCCGCGACCCGCCGGAAGGCGTCCAGTAGGGTTTGGTCCGCATAAACATCCAAACCCCTGCCCGACGCAGGGCGGCGACCGACCAGCGAGAAGGCAGGCCGCAGCCAACCGCGCGGGCGAGACTCTCGGGAAGGCGCTACGTGAGTCCCAACGGCTCCGACCGCTCGCCGCGGCGCCCGATGCGGCGGAAGCTGCTGCAGGCACTGACTGCGGGCCTGGTCCTGGCGACCGCTACCGGTTGCACATACAAGGACTTTCCCCGACTTGGTATGCCCACCCCGACCACGGAAGAGGCTCCGATCGTCCTCTCCCTGTGGCAGGGGTCCTGGGCGGCCGCGCTCGCCGTCGGCTGCCTGGTGTGGGGTCTGATCCTGTGGAGTGCTTTCTTCCACCGGCGCAGTCGCACCAAGGTGGAGGTACCTCCGCAAACCCGGTACAACATGCCCATCGAGGCGCTGTACACGGTGGTCCCGCTCCTCATCGTCTCGGTGCTCTTCTACTTCACGGCCCGTGACGAGTCGAAGCTCCTGGACATGTCCAAGAAGCCGGACGTCACGGTGAACGTCGTCGGCTACCAGTGGAGCTGGGCCTTCAACTACATCGAGCCCGTCGCCGGTTCGACCGGTGACGCGAAGACCGACAAGAACCTGGCCGCCATCCCGGACCGGTTCAAGAACGAGTTCCCGGCCAACGCCGGCGGCGTCTACGAATACGGCATTCCGGGCACGCGGAACCCCCAGAACGGCAACCCCGGCCCGACCCTGTGGCTGCCCAAGGGCAAGACCGTCCGCTTCATCCTCACCTCGCGGGACGTCATCCACTCCTACTGGGTGCTGCCGTTCCTGATGAAGCAGGACGTCATCCCCGGCCACACCAACTCCTTCCAGGTGACCCCCACCATGGAGGGCACCTTCCGGGGCAAGTGCGCCGAACTCTGCGGCCAGGACCACTCCCGGATGCTGTTCAACGTGAAGGTCGTCTCGCCCGAGCGCTACGAGCAGCACCTCAAGGACCTCGCTAAGAAGGGGCAGACCGGTTACGTTCCCGCCGGCATCGCGCAGACGAGCCACGAGAAGAACCGGGAGACGAACAAGCTGTGAGCATCCTCAACGAACCTCAGGGTGCCGCGGCAGCTGAAAACTCTTACGAGAGCGAGCTGCCGGTCCGGCGCAAGCAACCGGGCAACGTCGTGGTGAAGTGGCTGACGACCACGGACCACAAGACGATCGGAACGCTGTATCTGGCGACGTCGTTCGCGTTCTTCTGCATCGGTGGCGTGCTGGCGCTGCTCATGCGCGCCGAGCTGGCCCGTCCGGGTCTGCAGGTGATGTCGAACGAGCAGTTCAACCAGGCGTTCACGATGCACGGCACGATCATGCTGCTGATGTTCGCGACGCCGCTGTTCGTCGGCTTCGCGAACTGGATCATGCCGCTGCAGATCGGCGCCCCGGACGTGGCGTTCCCGCGGCTGAACATGTTCTCCTACTGGCTGTACCTGCTCGGCTCGCTGATCGCTGTCAGCGGCTTCCTCACCCCGCAGGGCGCGGCCAGCTTCGGCTGGTTCGGCTACACGCCGCTGTCGGACGCGGTGCACTCGCCGGGTCTGGGCGGCGACCTGTGGATCATGGGCCTGGCCCTGCAGGGCTTCGGCACCATCCTCGGCTCGGTCAACTTCATCACCACGATCATCTGCATGCGCGCGCCGGGCATGACGATGTTCCGCATGCCGATCTTCACCTGGAACGTGCTGCTGACCGGTGTGCTGGTCCTGCTGGCCTTCCCGGTCCTGGCCGCCGCCCTGCTGGCGCTGGAGGCGGACCGCAAGTTCGGCGCCCAGATCTTCGAGGCGTCCAACGGCGGTGCGCTGCTGTGGCAGCACCTGTTCTGGTTCTTCGGCCACCCCGAGGTGTACATCATCGCGCTGCCGTTCTTCGGCATCGCCAGTGAGATCGTCCCGGTCTTCTCCCGCAAGCCGATCTTCGGCTACATGGGTCTGATCGGCGCGACCATCGCCATCGCGGGTCTGTCGGTGACGGTGTGGGCCCACCACATGTACGTCACCGGCGGGGTGCTGCTGCCGTTCTTCGCCTTCATGACCTTCCTGATCGCGGTTCCGACCGGCGTGAAGTTCTTCAACTGGGTCGGCACCATGTGGAAGGGCTCGCTGTCCTTCGAGACGCCCATGCTGTGGACGACCGGCTTCCTGATCACCTTCCTCTTCGGTGGTCTGACCGGTGTCATCCTGGCCGCGCCGCCGCTGGACTTCCACGTCTCGGACTCGTACTTCGTGGTGGCCCACTTCCACTACGTCGTCTTCGGCACGGTCGTCTTCGCGATGTTCGCCGGCTTCCACTTCTGGTGGCCGAAGTTCACCGGCAAGATGCTCGACGAGCGTCTGGGCAAGATGACCTTCTGGCTGCTGTTCATCGGCTTCCACGGCACCTTCCTCATCCAGCACTGGCTGGGTGTCGAGGGCATGCCGCGCCGGTACTCCGACTACCTGGCGGCCGACGGCTTCACCGCGCTGAACACGGTGTCGACGATCTTCTCCTTCCTGCTCGGCCTGTCGATCCTGCCGTTCTTCTACAACATCTGGAAGACGGCCAAGTACGGCAAGAAGGTCGAGGTGGACGACCCCTGGGGCTACGGCCGTTCGCTCGAGTGGGCGACCTCCTGCCCGCCCCCGCGGCACAACTTCATCACCCTGCCGCGGATCCGCAGCGAATCCCCGGCGTTCGACCTGCACCACCCGGAGATCGCCGCGCTCGACCAGCTCGAGAACGCCGGTCACGGTGAGAAGGTCCTCGCTGGTGGAAAGGAGGCCGGCAAGTGAAGATCCAGGGCAAGATGTTCATGTGGCTGGGCGTCTTCCTGCTCATCACCGCCATCGTCTACGGCGTGTGGTCGAAGGAAGCGGCCGGCGCCACGACCCTCTTCATGGCCTTCGGCCTGGCCGTCATGGTCGGCTTCTACCTGGGCTTCACGGCCCGGCGGGTCGACCCGGGCGCCCAGGACAACAAGGAGGCCGATGTCGCGGACGACGCCGGCGAGCTGGGCTTCTTCAGCCCGCACAGCTGGCAGCCGCTCGGCCTCGGTATCGGTGCCGCGCTGGCCTTCCTCGGCATCGCGGTCGGCTGGTGGCTGCTGTACTTCGCGGCGCCGCTCATCATGATCAGCGTGTGGGGCTGGGTCTTCGAGTACTACCGCGGTGAGAACCGCACCCAGTGACCCTCGTCGAACACCGGTGGCCCGGACGCTCCTGACGGAGCGTCCGGGCCACTTCGTTTGCCGGGTGGTGCTCACTCGCATGGGCGATTAATCGCGCCGGAGTTGACGACGCTTCTTAGCGTGACCTCATGAGCGCCACCACTCCGTACACCGGCACCGTTTGCGTCCTGCTGGCAGCCACCCTGGGGGCGACCGTCACCGCCTGCGGCGCGGACGGCAACCCGCTGGCCGCCACCCCGTACGACGCGGCGGACCAGATCTCCTTCAGCGGGCCCAAGGACGTCGGCAAGAAGGCCGACCCGGACAAGCCCCTGGAGGTCACCGCCGACGGCTCGGAGGGCCGGATCACGGACGTCACCGCCGTGGACGCCGCGGGCCGCTACGTCTCCGGTGAACTCGCCGCCGACGGCGGCCGCTGGCACAGCACCTCACCGCTCGCCGCGGGTGCCCACTACACGGTGACCGTGAGTACGGAGGACGGCAGCGGCAGACCCGGCCGCAAGGTCCTCGCCTTCGACACCGGCAAGCCCGCCGGCCCCAAGCGCCTGAACGTCTCGTTCGGGCCGCAGGAGGGCACCTACGGCGTCGGCCGGCCCATCACGGCCGAACTGGACCAGCCGATCACGGACAAGGGCCAACGGGCCATCGTGGAGCGCGCCCTGAAGGTCGACTCCACGCCCGCCGTGGAGGGCTCCTGGTACTGGGTGAGCGACAAGGAGCTCCACTACCGCCCCCAGTTCTACTGGCCTGCCAACGCCACCATCGAGGTGCGCAGCAACCTGGAGAACATCAAGATCAGCGACCAGCTGTGGGGCGGCGCCGCCAAGCCGCTGAGGATCACCATCGGTGACCGCATCCTGGCTCTCACGGACGCCGCCAAGCACCGGATGACGGTCTACAAGAACGACGAGAAGATCAAGGAGATCCCCATCACCACCGGCAAGTCCGGTTTCGAGACCCGCAACGGCATCAAGGTCGTCCTGGCCAAGGAGTACTTCGTACGGATGAAGAGCACCACCGTGGGCATCGCCGCCGACTCCGCGGACTCCTACGACCTGCCCGTGTACTACGCCACCCGGGTGACCTGGAGCGGCGAGTACGTCCACGCCGCCCCCTGGTCCGTCGGTTCCCAGGGCACGGCCAACGTCAGCCACGGCTGCACCGGCATGAGCACCCCCAACGCCAAGTGGTTCTTCGACACCGTCCACGAGGGCGACATCGTCCAGGTCGTCAACTCCGCCGGCCAGCCGATGGAACCCTTCAAGAACGGCTTCGGCGACTGGAACGTCCCCTGGCAGAAGTGGCTCCAGGGCAGCGCCCTGACCACACCGGACGCCCCCAAGGCAAACCAGCCCAGACTGCGCCCCCAGAGCCTGTAGACGTCCCGCAGAGCCTGTAAACACAGGGGCGCCTAGGGGGTAGGGGCGCGGGGCCGGTCGACATGCGGCTCCGCCGCGTGGGCGCGAACAACCCGGGACGGCCCGCAGTCGCACGACGACGGGCCGTCCCGAGCTCTCAGGCGCTCAACGCATGCCGCCGCAGCAATGAGGCCAGCGCGGCAGCGAACTCCACCGGCTCCACCGGCAAGGTGACCGCCGCGTCCGCGCGACTCCACGTCGCCAGCCACGCATCCTGCGGCCGAGCGATCAGCAGCAGCACCGGCGGGCAGTCGAAGACCTCGTCCTTGATCTGCCGGCACATCCCCATGCCACCCATCGGCACGGCCTCGCCGTCCAGGACGCAGACGTCGATCCCGCCCCTGTCCAGCTCCTTGAGCACCGCGGCGGGCGTGGCGCACTCCAGGAACTCCACCACAGGGGCGTCCGGGGCCGGCCGGCGGCCGCAGGCCAACCGCACCTGCTCCCGGGTGTTGGCGTCGTCGCTGTAGACCAGCACCGTGGCGGTCGCCTGCATTGTTCCTCCGCGTCGTTGGTCGGGGAAACCCGTCGGGAACCGTCGGGAACTCACGGGTACCGATGGCGCGGATGCTACCCCCTCCCACCCCTGGTCAACAGCGGCTGGAACAGTCCTTCGATGGGCCATACGGGGAGGGCACACCCCCCGGACACTCCGAACAGCACCCCCCGGGGTGAGGGCGGGATAAGCGACCGACATAATGTCGGCGTGGCGACAGCAACGACAGTAGATACCGGGCACGCGCACCCGTCGGTCAACCGACCGAACCTCACCAGCGTCGGAACCATCATCTGGCTGAGTTCCGAGCTGATGTTCTTCGCGGCCCTCTTCGCGATGTACTTCACCCTGCGCTCGGTGACGGGTCCGGCGCATTGGAAGGAGATGGCGGGCGCTCTCAACGTCCCCTTCTCGTCGGTGAACACCACGATCCTGGTGCTCTCCTCACTCACCTGCCAGCTCGGCGTCTTCGCCGCCGAGCGCGGGGACGTGAAGAAGCTCCGGGGCTGGTTCATCGTCACCTTCATCATGGGTGCGATCTTCATCGGTGGCCAGATCTTCGAGTACACCGAGCTGGTGAAGCACGAGGGGATCTCCATCTCCTCCGACCCCTACGGCTCGGTGTTCTACCTGACCACCGGCTTCCACGGCCTGCATGTGCTGGGCGGTCTCATCGCCTTCCTGCTGGTCCTCGGCCGCACCTACGCGGCCCGGAGGTTCACCCACGAGCAGGCGACCGCGGCCATCGTCGTGTCCTACTACTGGCACTTCGTCGATGTCGTCTGGATCGGACTCTTCGCGACGATCTACTTGATTCAGTAGCCGACGAGCCGATCCAAGTCCGCAAAGCATCGACGCAGAAGATCCTGACACCGGGGTAATCGTGAAAAAGCTCTCCGCACGACGACGCCATCCGCTGGCGGCGGTCGTCGTCCTACTCCTCGCGCTGGCGGCCACTGGGGGGCTGTACACCGCGTTCGCACCCGCGAGCAAGGCAAAGGCCGACGACACCGCCCAGTCCCTCGCCATCGAAGAGGGCAAGAAGCTCTACCTGGTCGGCTGCGCCAGCTGCCACGGCACCGGTGGTGAGGGCACCACCGACGGTCCGAGCCTGGTGGGCGTGGGCGCCGCTGCGGTCGACTTCCAGGTGGGCACCGGCCGTATGCCGGCCCAGCAGCCGGGCGCGCAGGTCCCGCGCAAGAAGGTCAAGTACACCCAGGCCGAGATCGACCAGCTCGCCGCGTACATCGCCTCGCTCGGCGCCGGCCCGGCCACGCCGACGACGAACCAGTACAACCCCGCGGGCGCGGACGCCGCCAAGGGCGGTGAGCTGTTCCGCACCAACTGCGCCCAGTGCCACAACTTCACCGGCAAGGGCGGTGCGCTGACGCACGGCAAGTACGCCCCGGAGCTGCAGGGTGTGAGCAACAAGCACATCTACGAGGCCATGCTGACCGGCCCGCAGAACATGCCTTCCTTCCCCGACAGCACGCTGACGGAGCAGAACAAGAAGGACGTCATCGCGTACCTCAACGAGGTCAACGGTGAGGAGAGCACGACCCCGGGCGGTATGGACCTGGGCGGTATCGGACCGGTCAGTGAGGGTCTGTTCGCCTGGATCTTCGGGCTGGGTTCCCTGATCGCGGTCGCCGTCTGGGTCGCCGCTCGGACCGCAAAGGCCAAGAAGTCATGAGTAGCCGAGACATTCCAGAAGAGAACCTGCCTGCAGAGCAGGCCGTCCACGAGCGCGGGCGCGGCGCGGTCTCCGTGGCGGACGAGCGGAACCCGTTCGCCGACCCGGGCCTGCCGCCCCACGAGCACCGGATCCAGGACGTCGACGAGCGGGCCGCCAAGCGGTCCGAGCGCACCGTCGCCCTGCTGTTCACGGTGTCGATGCTGGCCACCATCGGCTTCATCGCCTCGTACGTGACGATCCCGCACGACAAGTCGGTCTTCGTCTTCCCGATCGGGCGCATCAACGCGCTGAACTTCGCGCTGGGCCTGACGCTGGGCGTGGCGCTGTTCGCGATCGGCGCGGGCGCGGTCCACTGGGCCCGCACCCTGATGTCCGACGTGGAGGTCGCCGACGAGCGTCACCCGATCGAGGCGTCCCCCGAGGTCCGTGCCAAGGTCCACGCGGACTTCAAGCAGGGCGCCAAGGAGTCGGCGATCGGCCGCCGCAAGCTGATCCGCAACACGATGCTCGGCGCGCTCACCCTGGTGCCGCTGACCGGCGTCGTGCTGCTGCGCGACCTGGGCCCGCTGCCCGGGACCACCCTGCGCACCACGCGGTGGGCCAAGGGCAAGCAGTTGGTCAACATGAACACCAACCTGCCGCTGCGCCCCGAGGACATCGCGGTCGGCTCGCTCACCTTCGCCATGCCCGCGGGGCTGAAGGAGACGGACGAGGACTTCCAGACCGAGATCGCCAAGGCCGCCCTGATGGTCGTCCGGCTCCAGCCGGGCGACATCAAGGACAAGCGCGAGCTCGACTGGGGGCACGAGGGCATCGTCGCCTTCTCGAAGATCTGCACCCACGTGGGTTGCCCGATCTCCCTGTACGAGCAGCAGACGCACCACGCCCTGTGCCCGTGCCACCAGTCCACCTTCGACCTCTCCGACGGTGCCCGAGTGATCTTCGGTCCCGCCGGCCACGCCCTGCCGCAGCTGCGCATCGACGTGGACGAAAAGGGTTACCTCCAGGCGCTCGGCGACTTCGAGGAGCCTGTCGGTCCTGCATTCTGGGAGCGCGGATGAGTACAACAGCAGCGAACGAGTCCCGCTCGCGCGGGAAGGCGCCGAGCGGCGAGAGGCTCGCCGACTGGGCCGACGGCCGGCTCGGGATCTACGCCCTGGCCAAGGCCAACATGCGGAAGATCTTCCCCGACCACTGGTCGTTCATGTTGGGCGAGGTCTGCCTCTACAGCTTCATCATCATCATCCTCACGGGTGTGTACCTGACGCTGTTCTTCCACCCCTCGATGAACGAGGTGGTGTACAACGGCTCGTACGTCCCGCTGCAGGGTCAGCTGGTGAGCGAGGCGTTCAACTCGACCATGCACATCTCCTTCGACGTGCGCGGTGGTCTGCTCATCCGGCAGATCCACCACTGGGCCGCGCTGATCTTCCTGGCCGGCATGTTCGTGCACATGATGCGCGTGTTCTTCACCGGCGCGTTCCGCAAGCCGCGTGAGGTCAACTGGCTGTTCGGCTTCCTGCTGTTCGTCCTGGGCATGTTCACCGGCTTCACCGGTTACTCGCTCCCGGACGACCTGCTCTCCGGCACCGGTGTCCGCTTCATGGAGGGCGCGATCCTGTCCGTGCCGGTCGTCGGCACGTACCTGTCGTTCTTCCTCTTCGGCGGCGAGTTCCCCGGTCACGACTTCGTGGCCCGGTTCTACTCGATCCACATCCTGCTGCTGCCGGGCATCATGCTGGGCCTGCTGGTGGCCCACCTGATCCTGGTCTTCTACCACAAGCACACGCAGTTCGCGGGCCCCGGAAAGACCAACAACAACGTGGTCGGCATGCCGCTGCTGCCGGTCTACATGGCCAAGGCCGGAGGCTTCTTCTTCCTGGTCTTCGGTGTCATCGCGGTCATCTCGGCGATCGCGGAGATCAACGCGGTCTGGACCCTCGGTCCCTACCGTCCGGACCAGGTGTCCACGAACGCCCAGCCCGACTGGTACATGGGCTTCTCCGAGGGCCTGATCCGTGTGATGCCGGGCTGGGAGATCAACTTCTGGGGTCACACGCTCGTCCTGGGTGTGTTCATCCCGCTGATGATCTTCCCGCTGGTCCTGGTGGCGATCGCGGTCTACCCGTTCATCGAGGCCTGGGTCACCGGTGACAAGCGCGAGCACCACATCCTGGACCGCCCGCGCAACGCCCCGACTCGTACCGCCTTCGGCGCGGCGTGGATCTCCTGGTACTTCGTGCTGCTGGTCGGCGGCGGAAACGACCTGTGGGCCACGCACTTCCACCTGTCGATCAACGCGATCACCTGGTTCGTGCGCGTCGGCTTCTTCCTCGTGCCGGCCGTGGTGTTCGTCGTCACCAAGCGGATCTGCCTCGGCCTGCAGCGCCGCGACAAGGAGAAGGTGCTGCACGGTCGCGAGACCGGCATCATCAAGCGCCTGCCGCACGGTGAGTTCATCGAGGTCCACGAGCCGCTCAGCCAGGAGCAGCTCTACACCCTCACGGCGCACCAGCAGTACGAGCCGGCCGAGATCGGCCCGGCGGTCGACGAGAACGGCGTCGAGCGCAAGGTGGGCGTCAAGCAGAAGCTGCGCGCCAAGCTCAGCAACGCGTACTACGGCGAGGACAACCAGATCCAGAAGCCGACCGTCGAGGAGTACAAGGAGATCACGAGCGGCCACGGCCATCACTGATCGCTGACCGCTGAGCGTCGCCACGCCACGGTCGAGAGGCCCCGTCCGAACCTCGGACGGGGCCTCTCGCTGTGCGCCGGGCTGGATAGGGTGGAGTTGTTCGAGATTCGTCCCGCACTACGGGACACCGACCCAGGAGCGGCTTATGAGCGCTGTGACCCCCGCTGGAGGCGATACCGCGGCGGGCCGTTCCTGGCCCGTCCTGCTGAACGGCCTGCTGGAGGGCCGGGACCTCACCGCCGACGAGACCGCCTGGGCGATGGACCTGATCATGCGCGGCGAGGCGACCGAGGCGCAGATCGCCGGGTTCGTGGTGGCCCTGCGGGCCAAGGGCGAGACGGTGGAGGAGATCACCGGTCTGGTCCGCGCGATGTACGAGCACGCGAACGTGATCGAAGTGCCGGGCGCGGCCGTCGACATCGTCGGCACGGGCGGCGACGGCGCGAAGACGGTGAACATCTCCACGATGTCCTCGATCGTCGTGGCCGGCACGGGCGTCAGTGTCGTCAAGCACGGCAACCGGGCCGCGTCCTCCGCGTCCGGAGCCTCCGACGTGCTGGAGAAGCTCGGCGTCAATCTGGAGCTGACCCCGCAGCGGGTGGCCGAGGTGGCCCGGGAGGCCGGGATCACCTTCTGCTTCGCCGTCAAGTTCCACCCGGCGCTGCGTCACGCCGGCGCCGCACGCGGCCAGCTGGCCATCCGCACGGTGTTCAACGTGCTCGGCCCGTTGACCAACCCGGCCAGGGTGCGGGCACAGGCCGTCGGGGTCGCGGACCCGCGCATGGCGCCGGTCGTCGCCGGAGTCTTCGCCGAGCGGGGCCACTCCTCCCTGGTCTTCCGGGGCGACGACGGCCTGGACGAGCTCACCACGACCTCCACCTCCCGGGTGTGGATCGTCCGGGACGGCAAGGTCACCGAGGAGCGCTTCGACCCGCGCGACGTCGGCATCGAGCTGGTGCCCGTGGACGCCCTGCGTGGTGCGGACGCCTCCTACAACGCCGAGGTCGCCCGGCGTGTGCTGGACGGCGAGAAGGGGCCCGTACGGGACGCCGTCCTGCTGAACTCGGCGGCGGCACTGGTGGCGTTGCAGCCGGGCTCGGGCACGCTCGCCGAGCAGCTCCGGGCCGGCATGGACCGCGCGGCGGAGTCGATCGACTCCGGGGCGGCCAAGCGCACGCTGGAGCGCTGGGTGGCGGCCAGCAACGCCTGAGACGCGGCCCGTCCGACGCAAGGCGCAGTCCACGATCCGGACTGCGCCTTGCGCGTCGGAGAACGTGTGGCAGGATGCTGAACCAGGTCATGAGTGACAGCCCTTTGGCCCCGGCCGGCTGTCCGGCAACCCTCCGTCCGTGGCGGGGTGCCCCGGGTGAGGACCAGGCCGTAGGCAGCGAGGTCTACGGCAAGCGCGGACCCCTCGCGCTCCTTTGAGCGGACACCAGGGGTCCTGGGGTCGTACGAGGGAGCCTTCCGTGAGCGAGCGAATGCGTTAGGGCGTAGAGCCCCGCCTCCGCATCCCCCTTTTCACCTTTCTCCACGCTTGAGCCGCGCCTGCTCGCGTGGTGATTCCGCCTGCTTCCACGGGAGTTCACCCATGTCCGTGTCCACCGTTGCCGCCGAACAGTCCGTTTGTGCCCCGCTGCCCGTTCTGGGCGGGGATGTCACCGTCCCGCTCGTCACCGGCGGTGAGGTCACCTACGCCGCGCTCGACTACGCCGCCAGCGCGCCCGCCCTCCAGCGGGTCTGGGACGACGTGGCGGCGTACGTGCCGTACTACGGCAGCGTGCACCGCGGCGCCGGCTACCTCTCCCAGCTCTCCACCGAGCTGTTCGAGAACGCCCGGAAGACGGTCGCCGAGTTCCTCGACTGCCGCATCGAAGGCAGCTTGGGCGAAGCCCGGTCCGGCAAGGGTGGTGGGCGACGGGAGGGGGACCAGGTGGTCTTCACCCGGTCCACCACCGACTCCCTGAACCTCCTGGCCCGCGCGCTTCCGGCCGGCTGCCAGGTCTTCGTCTTCGAGACCGAGCACCACGCCGCGCTGCTGCCCTGGCAGCACGCGCGGGTCACCTGCCTGGACGCCCCGCGCACCCCGCAGCAGGCCGTACGGACGCTGGAGCTGGCCCTGGCCGACCGCGACCCCTACGGCCCGGCCCTGGTCTGTGTCACCGGAGCCTCCAACGTCACCGGCGAGCTGTGGCCCGTACGGGAACTGGCCGCCGCCGCGCACGCCCACGGCGCCCGCATCGTCCTGGACGCCGCCCAGCTCGCCCCGCACCACCCGGTGTCGGTCCGCGACCTCGACGTCGACTGGGTCGCCTTCTCGGGCCACAAGCTCTACGCCCCCTTCGGCGCGGGCGTGCTGGCCGGCCGCGCCGACTGGCTGCGCGAGGCCGAGCCGTACCTGGCGGGCGGCGGCGCCAGCCGCAGGGTCGCGCGGCGCGCCGACGGGGGAGTGGACGTCCACTGGCACGACGGCGAGGCCCGCCACGAGGCCGGCTCCCCGAACGTCATCGGCGCCTACGCCATCGCCTCGGCCTGCAAGGCACTGACCGAGGCCGGCTTCGACGCGCTGGTCGCCCGCGAGCAGCACCTGATCCGCAAGGTCCGCGAGGGCCTCGCCGAGATCCCGGAGGTGAAGACCCTGTCCCTCTTCGGCGCCGACGCCCCGAGGGTCGGCGTGATCTCCTTCGTGGTCGCGGGCTGGAACAGCTCCCACTTCGCCGCCGCGCTCTCCGCCGAGTACGGCATCGGCGTCCGCGACGGCCTCTTCTGCGCCCACCCTCTGGTCCGCACCCTGCTCGACGGCGACCCGCAGGCCCAGGGCGAGTGCGGCGGCCCCGATGCCGCCATCCGCGTCAGCTTCGGCGCGGGCACACCCGACGAGCACGTGGACCGCTTCGTGACGGCGGTGGGGGAACTGGTCGCAAACGGTGCGAAGTGGCGCTACCGCACGGAGAACGGCCGCTGCATCCCCGCGGTGGGTGAGTAACGGAAGGGGCGCGGGGCTGCGTCGATATGCGGCTCCTCCCCCAAGCTCCTGACGAGCAGGGGGGACCCCCATCGTGGGCGCGACCAGCCACGAACGACCGGCACCCGCGCACGCACCGCGCCTCGCAGACGCCTAGGCGCCCCTCACGAGTCCAGCCCGATGGCGAACGCGGCCTCGAGGTCATGCTGCGAGTACGTGCGGAAAGCGACGTGCGTGTCCGTGGCCTCCACCCCGGGGATCTTGCTGATCCGTCCCGGAATGATCTCCGCCAGATCCTCGTGCTGCCGCACCCGCACCATGGCGATCAGATCGTACGTCCCGGTCACGGAGAACACCTCGCTCACGCTGTCCAGTGAAGCGATCCGCTCGGCGATCTCGGGGATCCGGTCCACGCTGGTCTTGATGAGGACGATCGCGGTGATCACGGCTGTTTCTCTCCCTCGGGGGCCGGAGCAGGGGCGACCTTCACTCTAGTCTCCCGGCCGAATCCGGCCCACGCGCAGGCGAAGCCCAGGGCGAAGCCCACCACATGGGCCAGGTAGGCCACGCCCGGCCCCTGCGCCGCGCGCCCGGCGGCCAGCCACTGCAGGGCCGCCCAGAACGGCAGCACCACCCACGCGGGGAACCGCAGCGGCAGGAAGAACAGGAACGGGAAGAGACTGGTCACCCTGGCCCGGGGGAACAGGTAGAGAAACGCGCCGAGGACCGCCGAGATCGCTCCCGAGGCCCCCACCAGGGACTGCCCGGAGGCGGTGTTGGCGGCCGCGTAGCCCACCAGGGCGAGGTAGCCGCAGCCGACGTAGAACAGCGTGAACCGGACGCGGCCCATGCGCTCCTCGGTCATCGCCCCGAAGACGCAGAGGAAGAGCATGTTGCCGAGCAGATGCACCCAGCTGCCGTGCACGAACAGGGCCGTCGCCGGGGTGAGGGCGGCTCGCGGTGCGCCGGTGAACAACTCGGCGGGGATCACGCCCCAGCGCCGGAAGTACGCCCGCTGGGCGAGCAGCAGCGCGTCGCCGGTGCCGTAGCCGGAGCTGAGGCCCGCCGCCGGGCCGGTCACGAAGATCAGGCAGCACAGGACGATCAGGGCGCACGTCACCGGCGCCCGCACGGTCCGTACGGTCCCGACCGCCCTGACTGCCTTGACTAGCCTGACCGCCCGGACGGCCACCGCGTTCCTGTTGCCGGTCATGTGTACAGAGCATGGCGCAACGGGACGCAACCGCACGGACCGCCTCGCCGTCATGGACACACCCAGCGACGGGTCGCCGCCAGGCCGTAGGGTTACGTGCCACACGCTCCGGGGAAGCCGGCGCGTCACGGAAACTAGAAGGAAAGCGAACAGTCACGATGACGGTTCCCCTGCCGACCGCCACGACGCGGTGGCGCTGCACTCTCTGCGGCAACCTCACCCGCTTCGACGTGACGCGCTCGTCGAAGGTCGTCGAGTACGTCCACCTCGATCTGGCCGGAGAGCCCAGGGTCGAGGAGCGCGAGGTGGTCAGTGAGACGATCGAATCGGTGCGCTGCCGCTGGTGCAACGCCGTGGACCAGGTGGAACTCGTGGACAGGCCGGGCGCCGGCTCCTGAGCGGAGCGGGCCCCGTACGGATGGCCCCCCGCGGGGGTCCCGCAAGCATTGGGGTTGACGGATGGTGGAGACACAAGGCGGGGGGCCGGCCGACGGCGCCGCTGAGGTGTTCGACCGTCCGCTGCCCGACGGGGTGCGTCGCAGGGTCGTCCAGATCGTCTCCGACGCCTTCGGCGGGCTGAAGGTCGGCGAGCTGCCGGCGCAGCTGCGGCAGTACGCCCGGTTCACCCCCAGTCGCCGGGCGAAGTTCGCGGGCAACGCGATGGCGGCGGCGCTGGAGACCGATCCGGTGTTCCGCCAGCGCATCGGGGAGAAGTTCAGAGAGGCCCAGCCGGAGCTGTCCGGCGCCCTGGACTCCGGCTCGCCGCTCCCGGCCGCGGACCCGCTCGACGTGGCGGCCGCGGCCTATGTGCTGAGGTCGGCGGGCTGGGTGAAGCTGGTGACCGCGGCCGGCGAGGAGGCCCAGCGGGCGGATGCCGAGCGCGCCGACGAGGAGAGCCGGGCCGAGCTGGAGCGGCTGCGCGCCGAGCTGGCGGCGGCCCGCGAGCAGACCCGGGCCGACACCGAGCGGCTGCGCGCCGAGCTGGACACCGCCAGGAAAGAGACCGAGTCGCTGCACCGCAAGCTGCGGGCCGCGCTCAGCGACGTCAAGCGGGGTGAGGCCGCGCTGCGCAAGGCGCGCGCCGAGACGGAGGCCGTACGAGCCGAGGGGCAGGCGCAGGTGTCGGCCGCCGAGAGCGAGACCCGGCGGCTCAAAGCGCGCCTGGGCGAGGCGGAGGCCGCGCTCGAGGCCACCCGCAGGGCGGCCCGTGAGGGGCGCAGCGTCGAGGACATGCGGGTACGGCTGCTGCTGGACACCGTGCTCGACGCGGCCCAGGGGCTGCGCCGGGAGCTTGCGCTGCCGCCGGTGTCGGTGCGGCCCGCTCAGACCGTGGAGGCGGTCGAGCCGGGCCGGATGACCCCCAAGGACATCGCCGCCCGCGCGCTGTCCGAGCACGATCCGGCGATCCTCGACCAGCTGCTCGCGCTGCCGCAGGTGCATCTGGTCGTCGACGGCTACAACGTCACCAAGACCGGCTATCCCCAGATGCCTCTGGAGAAGCAGCGGCTCAGGCTCCTCGGTCAGCTCTCGCAGCTCGCCGCGCAGACCGGCGCGGAGGTCACCTGCGTCTTCGACGGGGCCGAGCTGGCCGCGCCGGTGCTGCTCGCGCCGCCGCGCGGGGTGCGGGTGCTGTTCTCCAAACCGGGCGTCACCGCGGACGAGTTGATCCGCCAGCTGGTGCGGGCCGAGCCGCCCGGCCGGCCGGTCGTCGTCGCCTCCACCGACCGCGAGGTGGCCGACGGCATCGCGAAGGCGGGCGCGCGGCCGGTCGCGTCGGCGGTTCTCCTCAAGCGCCTGTCACGCGGCTGAAAACGGGCATAAGGCGATATCCCCCTCAAGGGCAGCGTAGGGGTTTAAGACCGGAATTACCGGGACCACCATGCAACTCAGCGTCAACCTGGCTTTACTTCTGGTGAGTTGGAAGCAAAGAATGCATTGCGCGCCGGGATTTTTCGGCGGAGGATTTGAATTCGTCACGATGAGGTCACTAAGGTCTGGCGTCGAACCTCCGAGCGGGTGATCACTCAGAAGAAGGAGCTCGCTTTCGTGGCGTCCCATCGTCGACCCAAGCAACCGAGTCGCGCACGTGTGAGCGTGCTCACCACCGTGGCGGCAGCGGCCGTAGCCGTCAGTGCCCAGGCCGCGAACGCCGCCCCGAGCGCGAACCCCAGCAAGGACGAGGTCAAGTCCAGGGTCGACAAGCTCTACGAGCAGGCGGAGCAGGCCACCGAGAAGTACAACGGGGCCAAGGAGAAGCAGGAGAAGCTCCAGAAGGAGATCTCCACCATCCAGGACAACGTCGCCCGCGGCCAGCAGGACCTCAATCAGCTGCGCGACAGCCTCGGTTCGGTGGCGGCCGGCCAGTACCGCACCGGCGGGATAGACCCCGCGCTCCAGCTCTTCCTGTCCTCCGACCCGGACGACTACCTCGACAAGGCCTCCACGCTCGACCAGTTGAGCGGCCAGCAGGTCGAGGCGCTGAAGAAGATCCAGGACAAACAGCGCGAACTCGCCCAGGAGCGGGCCGAGGCCACCGCCAAGCTCAAGGATCTCGCCGCCACCCGCACCGAGCTGGGCAACAAGAAGAAGGAAGCCCAGACCAAGCTCGCCGAGGCGCAGCGGCTCCTCAACTCCCTCACGGCGCAGGAGAAGGCGGCGCTCGCCGCCGAGCAGGACCGCGCCAGCCGCGCCTCCGCCGAGCGGGTCCAGCTGGGCAACGCCCCCTCCGCCTCCGGTCGGGCCGGCGCCGCCTTCGCCGCCGCGCAGACCAAGCTCGGCTCCCCGTACGTCTACGGCGCCACCGGCCCGTCCTCCTACGACTGCTCGGGCCTGACCTCCTGGGCCTACGGCCAGGCCGGGGTCGGCCTTCCGCGCACCTCCCAGGCCCAGGCCAACGCGGGCACCCGCATCTACTCGCAGAGCCAGCTCCAGGTCGGCGACCTGGTCATCTTCTACGGCGACCTGCACCACGTCGGTCTCTACGCGGGCAACGGCCAGGTGCTGCACGCCCCGCGCCCCGGCACCGTCGTGCGCTACGAGTCGATCAACAACATGCCCTTCCAGTTCGGCGTCCGCGTCTGACCCCACCCGGACCCCGCCCGGAACCAAGGCGCCGTACCGCCCGAACGGGCGAATCCCGGCACCCCACGCCGACCCCGCGCCCCGCCCGTGACCTGCGTCAAAGGCGGGGCGCCGGTGTTCACTGCCCACGCCGGCGGCCCGGAGGGGCCGCAGCGGCACTGCTAGTGTCGCCCTGTCCGACGACGTAGTTGGCGGACCTACCGCCGGACGGGCGGGAAGTGAAGCCTGTGGAGACCTTGTCGGACCACCCCCAGGGGTGGCAGGGGTCGATGAAGCAGGAACCCGAGGGAGCATCGCGGAGCGGTGCAGACCGGAATCGTCTGCGTTCGCGCAGGCGAGGACGTCAATGTCTGGCGCGTTTCCCCCCAGGCCTGGGCGCCCCGCGCCCTGGTCCGGGGAAGCGGTCAGTGTCCGCCAGTGGAGGGAGTACGGCTTCCCGTGAGGTCCCATCGCCGCCTTGCACCGTCCGGGTTCGACCGGGGCGCCGGCGCCGCGTTCTGCGTTCTGTCCGCCGCGGCCACCGCCCTGGGCGCCGTACCGGTCGGCTCGGCCGTCGCCGCGCCGCACGGCGACACCCGGGCCGAGGTCGACCGCCTCTACCAGGAGGCCGAGAAGGCGACCGAGGCCTACAACAAGGCCGGCGAGCGCGCCGGCCTCCTGCGTGACCGGGTACACGACTCCCAGGACCGCATCGCCCGGCAGCAGCAGCGCATCAACGACCTCAGGGAATCGCTCGGTTCCGTCGCCGGAGCCCAGTACCGCTCCGGCTTCGACCCCTCCCTCGCCCTGCTCTTCTCCCACGACCCGGCCGACTACCTCGACCGGGCCGCCGCCCTCGACCGGATCACCACCCACCAGGCCGGCGAACTGAAGGACCTGCGGCAGACCCTGCGCGAAATCTCCCAGGAGCGCGCCGAGGCCACCCGCGCCCTCGCCGAACTCGACAAGAGCCGCAAGGCGGCCGTCACCCACAAACGCACCGTCGAGCGGAAACTCGCCGAGGCCCGGCGGCTGCTCGGCTCCCTGTCCCCGTCGGAGCGCGAGGCCTACGACCGGGCCTCCCGCTCCCGCCGCGACGGCTTCCTCCCCGGCTTCGACGACGGCCCGGCCGCCTCCGCCCGCGCGGCCGCCGCCGTCGCCGCCGCCCGCTCCGCGCTCGGCCGCCCCTACGTCTGGGGCGCCAACGGACCCTCCGGATTCGACTGTTCCGGCCTGATGCAGTGGGCGTACGCGCAGGCCGGGGTGGATCTGCCGCGCACCTCGCAGGAGCAGCGCAACGCCGGCCGGCACATCCCGCTCTCCCAGGCCCGGCCCGGCGACCTCGTCGTCTACCGCTCCGACGCCGGACATGTCGCGATGTACGTGGGCAACGGCCGGGTGATCCACGCACCCCACCCGGGCGCCCCGGTGCGCTACGACCCGGTGAACATGATGCCCGTCTCGTCGGTCACCAGGGTCTGACGGCCACCCCGATGCCGCCGTACGATCGGGAAATGGCTGGTCGTTGGCGGACGTCGAGATCCTCAGAGCCTGTCGTCGAACTCCCGCCTGCTGCGCGGCGTCCGGCACGCACTCCCCCGAGCTCTTCGAGCAGGGAGGGACCCCCAGCCGCGTTGCCGAACCGCCCATGTGGCTCCTCCCCCAAGCTCTCGGCTTCTTCCCCAAGTTCTCGACTTCGCTCGAACAGGGGGGACCCCCATGAGCAGGGGGGACCCCCATCGAGGAGGCTCCGGCGCCTTGCGATCGCACGCTCCCCCAAGCTCTTGACGAGCAGGGGGAACCCCCATCGCCGCCGCGCAGCCCGCCCTCCGGGCGGACGACGGGAGTTCGACGACAGGCTCTCGGTCCTGGTGGTGAGCCTGCTGCTCGCCTCCCTGACGGCCTGCGGCGGGCCGTCCGCGGCCGACACCGCCAGGACCGAGGTGCAGCGGGTGCTCGACCGGCGGGCGGCGGCGGTCCTCCACCACGACCCGGCGGCCTACGCCGCCACCGGCAGCCGCGCCCCGTACGCGAACCTGAAGTCCGTACCGCTGACGGCCTGGTCCTACCGCCTGACCGGCCTGCACCGCACCGGTCACACCGCCACCGCACAGGCCGAACTGCGCTACCGGGTGACCGGGTACGACAAGGCACCGGTCACCGTGGGCCGCACGCTCACCCTGTCCACCGGCGCCGACGGGAAGTGGTACGTCGACTCCGACCGCCCTGGGAAGAAGTCCGCCCAGCAACTGTGGGACCAGGGCCCGGTGTCGGTGGTCCACGGGCGGCGCAGCCTCGTCCTCGGCGTCGGCCGGCCCACCGCGACCCTGCACCGCTACGCCGAGCTGGCCGACCGCGCGGTGCCCGCCGTGTCGGACGCGTGGGGCACCGACTGGAGCCGGCGCGTCATGCTGCTCGTCCCGGGGTCCCTGCGGGACATGGCCGGACTGCTCGGCTCACCCGCCTCCAACTACCGCGGGATCGCCGCCGTCACCACGGGCGAGACCGGAGGCACGGGCCGGGCGCCCGCGGACCGGATCATCGTCAACCCCGACGCCTACGGCATGCTCGGCCCGCTCGGCAAACAGGTCGTGCTCACCCACGAGACGACCCACGTCGCCACCCGCGCCCACACCAACCCGGCCACCCCGCTGTGGCTCTCCGAGGGCTACGCCGACTGGGTCGGTTACCGCCGCACCGGCCGCACCCCGGTCCAGGCCGCCCCGGAACTCCAGCGGGCCGTCTCCGACGGAAACGTTCCGGCCGCCCTGCCCACCGACAAGGACTTCGGCTTCGCCGGCGACCCCACCGGGCTCGCCCAGGCATACGAGAGCGGCTGGATGGCCTGCCGCATGATCGCCGCCCACTGGGGCGAACACGACCTCGACGCCTTCTACCGAGCCGTCGGCACCCACACCCGACGCGAGGGCGCCGTCGAGGAGGCCCTGCGAAAGGTCCTCGGCACCACCCTGGAGCAGTTCACCGAGCAGTGGCGTGAGTATCTGAGGAATCAACTGGGCTGACCGAGCCGGCCGGGCCGGGGACCGTCGCGCGCCACAGTGCGCGGCACGCGGTCACGCAGGCGGCGACCAGCAGGCCGTTGCGGAGGAACAGGAGGCCGACACCCGGGCGGTCGCCGGCCACGACGTCCCCGAAGAAGACCGGGAACTCCAGGACCGTCACCAAGGCCGCCACCAGCACCAGACCGGCCGGCAACCCCATGCCGCTGTCGCGGAAGCACAGGCAGACGGCGGCCAGGGCGACCAGCCACACCACATACTGCGGACTGATCACGCGGCTGGTGGTCGTGAAGAGCAGTGCAGCCGTGAACGCGGCGTCCGCCAGGGCGGTCGGGCCGAAGCGGCGCGCGCTCAGCCGCCACAGCAGCAGCCAGCCGAACGCGGCTCCGGTCAGCGCCAGGGACGCGGTGCTCACCACGCCGACGTACGGGCCGACGAACTCCACCGAGCCGTAGTTCATCAGCACCTGACCGCTCCAGCCGAAGTGCCGGGCCACGTGGAAGACGAGCGCGCCCAGCGACTCCACCTCCGTGCCCCGGTCCCGCTGGGCGGTCAGGAAGGACAGCGCCCCCGGCATGGTGAGGACGAACAGCGAGCCGAGGGCGGTCGCGGTCACCGCCGCGGCCACCCACGACCGGCGCCGGACCGCGCCGACCAGGAGCAGCGCCGGCCACACCTTCAGCAGCGCCCCGAAGCCGGCCAGCGCCCCCATCGCCCGCGGGTACCGGGTCCCCGCGAACAGCGCGGCCACGGCCACCGCGGTCACCATCACGTCGTAGCGCGCGTACAGGGTCGGACCGAGCAGGGCCGCGCCCACCGTCCACACCCAGGCGCCGCGCAACGGACGGCCGGGGCGCCGGCCGCCGTACAGCAGCAGACACAGCACCGCCAGGTCGGCCAGCAGGGCCAGGACGCTGAAGGCGGCGGTGTAGTCCAGGAACGGCAGGACGGCGGGGGAGAGGATCGCCAGCGCGGCGGCGGGCGGGTACTGCCAGGTGACGTCGTCCAGCGGGAAGGTGCCGCCCCGCAGCACCTCGTACCACCCCTGGTAGATCACCGACACATCACTGGTGACGTCCGGCCCGGGGAAGACGAACACCTTGAAAGTGAAGAGCAGCAGCACCGCCCGCGTGACACCCCAGGCCGCCAGTACCCCCGCCAGGTTCCGACGCGTGCCCGTCCCGTCCACCTCAGGCCCCGTCCGTCCGCTTTCCGTCCCGAGCACGATCTCCCGGCCGGCTGTGCGCGGGCCGGGAAGCACGGCCGTATCCGGCCGTCTCACCCGGGTTGGGTAGGGTCGGCGGCGATGCACAAGACCCTCATCGTAACCAACGACTTCCCGCCCCGGCCCGGCGGGATCCAGGCGTTCCTGCACAACATGGCGCTGCGGCTGGACCCGGAGCGGCTGGTCGTCCACGCCTCCACCTGGAAGCGGAGCCGGGAGGGCGTCGAGGCGACGGCGGCGTTCGACGCGGAGCAGCCCTTCACCGTCGTACGCGACCGTACGACGATGCTGCTGCCCACCCCGCAGGCGACCCGGCGCGCGGTCGGGCTGCTGCGGGAACACGGGTGCACCTCGGTGTGGTTCGGGGCGGCGGCCCCGCTCGGACTGATGGCGCCGGCCCTCCGGAAGGCGGGCGCCCGGCGGCTGGTGGCCACCACCCACGGCCACGAGGCCGGATGGGCCCAACTGCCCGCTGCCCGCGGCCTGTTGCGCCGCATCGGGGAGTCCACGGACACGATCACCTACCTCGGCGAGTACACCCGCTCCCGGATCGCCGGCGTGCTGACCCCCGAGGCCGCCGCGCGGATGGTGCAACTGCCGCCGGGGGTCGACGAGAAGACCTTCCACCCGGGCTCCGGCGGCGACGAGGTGCGCGCCCGGCTCGGGCTCACCGACCGGCCGGTGGTCGTCTGTGTCTCACGACTGGTGCGGCGCAAGGGCCAGGACACCCTCATCCGGGCCATGCCCCGGATCCTGGCCGCCGAGCCCGACACCGTGCTGCTGATCGTCGGCGGCGGGCCGTACGAGAAGGACCTGCGCAGGCTCGCGGCGGAGACCCGGGTGGCCGCTTCCGTGCGCTTCACGGGCCCGGTGCCCTGGGCCGAACTGCCCGCGCACTACGGCGCCGGTGACGTCTTCGCCATGCCCTGCCGCACCCGGCGCGGCGGACTCGACGTCGAGGGCCTGGGCATCGTCTACCTGGAGGCGTCCGCGACCGGCCTGCCCGTCGTCGCCGGGGACTCCGGCGGCGCGCCCGACGCGGTGCTGGACGGCGAGACCGGCTGGGTCGTGCGCGGCGGCTCCCCCCAGGAGGCCGCCGACCGCATCGTCACCCTCCTCGGCGACGCCGAGCTGCGCCACCGCATGGGGGAGCGGGGCCGGCGCTGGGTCGAGGAGAAATGGCGATGGGACCTGCTGGCGGACCGGCTCAAGGAACTTCTGTGAGGCTCTACTTGGCGTAGAGGGCCTCGATCTCGTCCGCGTGGTCCTTCGCGACCACGTTCCGCTTGAGTTTCAGCGACGGGGTGAGGTGGCCCGACTCCTCCGTGAACTGGGAGGGGAGGACGCGGAACTTCCGCACCGACTCCGCCTTCGACACCGCGGCGTTGCCGTCGTCGACCGCCGTCTGGATCGCCGCCAGCAGATCCGGGTCCTCGCGCAGCGACGCCGCGGTGGAGCCGGCCGGCTTGCCGTGCTCGGCGCACCAGCGGCCCAGGAACTCCTCGTCCAGGGTGATCAGCGCGCCCACGAACGGCCGTCCGTCGCCCACCACCATGCACTCCGCGACCAGCGCGTGCGCCCGGATACGGTCCTCGATCACGGCCGGGGCGACGTTCTTGCCGCCCGCGGTGACGATGATCTCCTTCTTCCGCCCGGTGATCCGCAGATACCCGTCCTCGTCGAGGGTGCCGATGTCACCGGTGTGGAACCAGCCGTCGCCCAGTGCCTCCCGCGTCGCGGCCGGGTTGTTCCAGTACTCCTTGAACAGGTGCTCGCCGTGCAGCAGCACCTCCCCGTCGTCCGCGATACGGACCACGGACCCCGGCAGCGGCTGCCCGACCGTACCGATCTTCTGCCGGTCCCAGGGGTTGAAGGCGGTGGCCGCGCAGGACTCGGTCAGGCCGTAGCCCTCCAGGACCGTGAAGCCGATGCCGCGGAAGAAGTGGCCCAGGCGCTCGCCGAGCGGGGCGCCGCCGGAGATGGCGTACTCGCCGCGCCCGCCGAGCACCGCGCGCAGCTTGCTGTAGACCAGTTTGTCGAAGACCTTGTGCTTGACCTTGAGCCCGAAGGACGGACCCCCCGGAGCGTCCAGCGCCTCGCTGTACGCGATCGCCGTGTCCGCGGCCTTGTCGAAGATCTTGCCCTTGCCGTCCGCCTGCGCCTTGGCGCGGGCCGAGTTGTAGACCTTCTCGAAGACCCGGGGGACACCGAGGATCAGCGTCGGGCGGAACGCGGCCAGCTCGTCGGTGAGGTTCTTGATGTCCGGCACGCAGCCCAGCTTGATCGGCGCCATCATCGGCGCGACCTGCACCAGCCGCCCGAAGACGTGCGCCAGCGGCAGGAAGAGCAGCACGGAGCACTCACCGGTACGGAACAGCGGCCGCAGCCGCTCCACCACGTTCCCGCACTCGGCGAAGAAGGCGCGATGGGTGAGCACACACCCCTTGGGCCGCCCGGTCGTACCGGAGGTGTAGACGATGGTCGCCGGATCGTCGGCCTTCGCCAGCGAACTGCGCTCCTCGACCATGGCGTCGCTGATGCCCTGCCCTGCCCGGCCCAGCTCCTCGACCGCGCCGGCCTCGATCTGCCAGACGTTCTTCAGGGCGGGCAGCGTCTCGCGCGCCGACTCCACGGCGGCGGCGTGGTTGTCCAGCTCCACGATGCAGGCGGTCGCGCCGGAGTCGCCGAGGATCCACTGCACCTGCTCCGCCGAGCTGGTCTCGTACACCGGCACGGTGACGGCGCCCGCGCTCCAGATCGCGAAGTCCAGCAGCGTCCACTCGTACCGCGTGCGCGACATCAGGCCCACCCGGTCACCCGGCTGGATACCGGAGGCGACGAGCCCCTTGGCGGCGGCGTGCACCTCGGCGAGGAAGTCCCTCGCCGTCACGTCCTGCCAGACGCCACCCACCTTGCGCGCGATGACGGCGACATCGGGATGCTGCGAGGCGTTTCTGCGGACGATGTCGGTCAGATTGCCGTCTGCGGGGACCTCGTAGAGAGCCGGAAGACTGAACTCGCGCAAGACTGCTGCTCCTCATAGGGCGCCGGCGCCACGACGTTGTTGAAATCCAGAAACGCTGGACGGCCCGGACGTTACCCGTCAGTACGGTTCTCCGACAGGGGTCCCGGCGAGATGTTCGCTGTGTCACACGGACTGATGTTCTTGTGCGCACAGTAGTCGACCCGCTGAACGCCTAGCCAGTAACGGCGGGTCCCGCCCCCACGGTTCACCAGGCTCCGCCCCTGTTCATTAGGCTCCATGGACATGGCACCCACATCGGCCGGCCGCGGCAGGACACGCATCCATGTGGTCAGCGACGTGCACGGCAACGCACGTGACCTGGCCCGAGCGGGCGAGGGCGCCGACGCCCTGGTCTGCCTCGGCGATCTGATCCTCTTCCTCGACTACGCCGACCACTCGCGCGGAATCTTCCCCGACCTGTTCGGCGTGGAGAACGCCGACCGCATCGTCGAACTGCGCACCGCCCGCCGTTTCGCCGAGGCCCGCGAGTTCGGCGCCCGGCTGTGGGCGGGCCTCGACGGCGACCGCACGGCGGTCATCGAACAGGCGGTGCGCAGGCAGTACGCGGAACTCTTCGCCGCGTTCCCCACCCCGACGTACGCCACCTACGGCAATGTCGACATGCCGCCCCTGTGGAAGGAGTACGCCCGCGAGGGCACCACCGTGCTCGACGGGGAACGCGTCGAGATCGGCGGCCGCGTCTTCGGCTTCGTGGGGGGCGGTCTGCGCACCCCCATGCGCACCCCCTACGAAATCACCGACGAGGAGTACGCCGCGAAGATCGAAGCGGTCGGCGAGGTAGACGTCCTGTGCACCCACATCCCGCCCGAGGTCCCCGAACTCGTCTACGACACCGTCGCCCGCCGCTTCGAACGCGGCAGCCGCGCCCTGCTCGACGCCATCCGCCGCACCCGCCCCCGCCATGCCCTCTTCGGCCATGTCCACCAGCCGCTGGTACGGCGGATGCGGATCGGCGCGACCGAGTGCGTGAACGTGGGGCACTTCGCCGGGACCGGCCGGCCCTGGGTACTCGAATGGTGAGCGTTCCGGCCGACCACGCAGGTGGGGTGGAGTCCGGCGGCCGGCCGCGCGGTAGCCTTCACGCTGCACACACGTGCGCACGACACCCGCACCACCGGCCGAGTACGGCCGCACCACCGGCGCGCATCTGGAGGAGCCACGGCGATGGCGGAACACACCAGCTCGAGCATCACGATCGAGGCGGCACCGGCCGACGTCATGGGGGTGATCGCCGACTTCGCCCGCTACCCCGACTGGACCGGTGAGGTGAAGGAGGCCGAGGTCCTCAAGGCCGACGACCAGGGCCGAGCCGAGCAGGTGCGCCTGGTCATGGACGCGGGCGCCATCAAGGACGACCAGACCCTGGCGTACACCTGGACCGGCGACCACGAGGTCTCCTGGACCCTGGTGAAGTCCCAGATGCTGCGCTCCCTGGACGGTTCCTACCTCCTCAAGCCGACCGGCCCCCGGACGACCGAGGTGACCTACCGCCTCACGGTGGACGTCAAGATTCCCATGCTGGGCATGATCAAGCGGAAGGCGGAGAAGGTCATCATCGACCGGGCGCTGGCGGGCCTCAAGAAGCGGGTGGAGTCCCCCGACGAGTAACGCCGGCGGAAGCACCACAACCGAGGTCGCGGGCCCGCCCGGGGCCCCTGCCCCAGGGTGCGGGCCCACCCGGGGCACGAATCCCCACGCGCCGGCCGCGAGGGAGCCGAAGGGCGCGCCGGGGCCGGGGCGGCCGGGGTGCCCCTGCTCGAAGAGCTCGGGGGAGCGCGGAGGCGCGAAGCGCTGAGCACGATCGCCGCCTCGGCCCCGGCTTCCAGCGCCCGTAGGCGACCGAGCCGTCAGACCCGCGGCCCACTACAAGCCCCACGGTCGACCAAGTAAAAACCCCACGGCGGACCGAGCCGTCCACCACACCACCCACCTACCGTTACCGTTCACCCCCATGCGCACCCTCCTGATCACGGGCCCCGGCGGATCCGGCCGCACAACGATCTCCGCCGCCACCGCACTGACCGCCGCCCGTGAAGGCGTGGACACCCTCGTCCTCAGCGCCGACCGCACGGACACCCTGGGCACGGCGCTCGGGGTGCCCACCGGGGCGTCCCCGGTGCCGGTCGCCCCGCACCTCACCGCCTGGCGCCCCGACGCGGCGGCCGACTTCCGGGCGGACCTGGCCGCCTTCCAGGACCGCGCGCGCAACGTCCTGGACCTCCTCGGGGCCTCCCGCCTCGACGCCGAGGAGGTCACCCCGCTGCCCGGGGCCGAGGAGCTGGCCCTGCTGCGGGCGTTGCGCGACGCGGCGCTGTCGGAGCGGTTCGAGCTGCTGGTCGTCGACCTGCCGCCCGCCCCGCAGGCGCTCGCCCTGCTGGCCCTGCCCGAGGAACTGCGCCGCTATCTGCGCCGCCTCCTTCCCCCTGAGCGGCAGGCGGCCCGCGCCCTGCGCCCGGTCCTCGGGCGGCTCGCGGGGGTGCCCATGCCGGCGGAGTGGCTGTACGAGACGGCCGCCCGGTGGGACGTCGAGCTGGCCGCCGTGGCGGCGGTCGTCGCGGATCCCGGCACGTCGGTACGCCTGGTCGCCGAGCCGGGTCCGGCCGGTGCGGACGCCGTCCGTGGCGCGGCGCTCGGTCTGGCCGTACGCGGCCTGGCCGTCGAGTCCCTGGTGGCCGGCCGTGTCCTGCCGGAGGCTCCCGCCGGCTCGTGGCTGGCGGGGCCGGTCGCGCAGCAGCGCAAGGCTCTGGACGAGTGGGAGGAGGCGTACTACGTCCATCGGGCCGCCCACCTGGGGCGGGACCCGCGTGGGCTGGACGATCTCGCGGCGCTGGCCGTGCCCGGCGCCAACCCGGCGACCGCCCCGGTCGAGTGGCCCGTCACCGACCGGCTCGCCGAGGACGGGGTGCTGGTGTGGCACATCCCGCTGCCCGGGGCCATACGGGACGAGCTGGAACTCATTCGGCGGGGTGACGAACTCGTGCTGTCTGTCGGCCTGTTCCGCCGTATCGTGCCGTTGCCGTCGGCGCTGCGGCGGTGCGGCGTGGATGGAGCAGCTCTGCGGGACGGTGAGCTGCGGATCCGCTTCGCGCCGGATCCCGAGCTGTGGCCGCGTGGGTGAGGGCCCCGTCCCTGGGGCCGCGCCCCGGACCCCGGCAGGGGGCTTCGCCCCCTGCACCCCCGTTTCCCATCCTCCCGCCCGTCTCGCCGGGGACGAAGGTCCCGCCCACCCCGTCCTCGCGAGATGAACCCCGCACCCCCGTTCGGGTAACGTCGTAAGGACGAACCGTAGTCAGGAGTCCGCCATGAGCGAAGAGCGCGTACCGTCCGACGCCGCTCAGGAGGAGCCCGGGGGCGAGGCGCCGCGTGCCGGCGATGCCGATGCGTGGGCCACGGCCTGCGCCGAGGATCTCGCGGCGGAGAAGGCCCGCCGTCGCGCCCAGTACGGCCCGCCTCCCGGCTCGGCCGCCGAGGAGCTGCGCAAGTTCGTCGACACCGTCGCCGAGAAGCTGTCGTCGTTCCAGGCACCGTTGCTCGGCGCGGTCGCGGGGCCCGCGGCCCAGCAGGTGGTGCGGCAGGTCGTGGAGCAGGCCAGGGCGGCCGTCGAGCCGGTCATGGAGCGCAACCCCGACGTCTTCGACCATCTCGCCGCGGCCGGCAGCGAACTCCTCGCCGCCTACCGCTCCGCCGTCGAGTCCCAGGAACGCCGCTGGACGACGTCCCGCACCGGCGACAACCCGAAGGACGAGCTCACCGAGCTGGACGACCGCCCCGGCGACGGCCGCGACCGCGGCGAGGGCACCGGCGGCAGCGAGCGCATCGACCTGGACTGACGGATCCCTCAGGGCCTGATGTCGGGTCCGCCCTCCGGGCGGACGACGGGCCTTTGACGGCAGGGCCTCGGGTACGGTTGGCCGTAGCGGGGCTCGACCGAAACTGAGGGATTCATGGGACTCACCATCGGCGTCGACATCGGCGGCACGAAGATCGCGGCCGGCGTGGTCGACGAGGAAGGCAACATCCTCTCGACCTTCAAGGTGCCGACCCCCACCACACCCGAGGCCATCGTGGACGCCATCGCCTCGGCGGTGGAGGGCGCGCGCGGGGGGCACGAGATCGTCGGCGTCGGCATCGGCGCTGCCGGATACGTCAACCGGCAGCGCTCCACGGTCTACTTCGCGCCCAACATCGAGTGGCGCAACGAGCCGCTGAAGGAGAAGGTCGAGGCGCGCGTCAACCTGCCGGTCGTCGTGGAGAACGACGCCAACGCCGCGGCTTGGGGCGAGTACAAGTTCGGCGCCGGCAAGGGCCACCGCAACGTCATCTGCATCACCCTCGGCACCGGCCTCGGCGGCGGCATCATCATCGGCAACAAGCTGCGCCGCGGCCACTTCGGCGTGGCCGCCGAGTTCGGTCACATCAAGATGGTCCCGGACGGGCTGCTGTGCGGCTGCGGCTCGCAGGGCTGCTGGGAGCAGTACGCCTCCGGGCGTGCCCTCGTCCGGTACGCCAAGCAGCGCGCCAACGCCACCCCCGAGAACGCCCAGATGCTGCTGGCCCTCGGCGACGGCACCCCCGCCGGCATCGAGGGCAAGCACGTCTCCATGGCCGCCCGCCAGGGCTGCCCGGTGGCCGTGGACTCCTACCGCGAGCTGGCCCGCTGGGTCGGCGCGGGCCTGGCCGACCTGGCCTCCCTCTTCGACCCGTCCGCCTTCATCGTCGGCGGCGGCCTCTCCGACGAGGGCGAGCTGGTGCTGGAGCCGATCCGCAAGTCGTACAAGCGCTGGCTGGTCGGCGGCAACTGGCGTCCGGTCGCCGACGTCCTCGCCGCCCAGCTCGGCAACAAGGCCGGCCTGGTGGGCGCGGCCGACCTGGCCCGGGAGCCCGACCCGATCATGTAGGGCCCCGCGCGCCCGCGCATCCACCCACCACACGCGCCCACCGTCCCCTCCCTCCGGGACCGGTGGGCGCTGTCGTACCGGGCCGCCGGGCCGGCCGCGGCGTATGTTGATCGTCATGCTGCTGCCCAACTCCCGTACCGAGTCGGACGGTACCGCCGTCATCCGCGTCCTGAGCTACAACATCCGGTCGATGCGGGACGACACCGAGGCCCTCGCCCGGGTGATCCGCGCCTGCGCGCCCGATCTCGTCCTGGTCCAGGAGGCGCCGCGCTTCTTCCGCTGGCGCAAGAAGCTGGCGAAGCTGGCGGCGGACTGCGACCTGGTGATCCTCACCGGGGGCGCGACGGCCGCGGGCCCGGCGGTCCTCTGCTCGCTCAAGGCCACCGTGGAGCGCACCGAGGACGTACTGCTGCCGCTCACCCCCGGTCTGCACCGGCGCGGCTTCGCCACGGCGGTCGTCCGGTTCGCGGGCGCCCGGCTCGGCGTGCTCAGCTGCCATCTCTCGCTCGACAAGGACGAGCGGTACGAGCAGGCCGGCATGCTCCTCGACCGGCTGGCCGGGATGGGCGTGGAGCACGCGGTCGCGGGCGGCGACCTCAACGAGCGGCCGGACGGTCCGGCGTTCCGGAGGCTGTCCGGCCTGCTCCAGGACGGCTGGGCCACCGCGGCCTGGGGCGCCGAACACACCTGGACGTCCACCGACCCGTACCAGCGCATCGACGCCGTCTTCGCCACCCGCGGCATCGAGGTCCTCGGCTGCGGGGTGCCTTCCCCGCTTCCGGCTTCGCTCGAGCGGGGAGACCCCCATGGCCATCCCGGCGTGACGGAAGCGGACCTGAGAGCGGCCACGGACCACCTCCCGGTACTGGCCGCCCTCAGGGTCCCGGCGCTCCCGGTCCCACGGGCCGCGAAGTCACGGCCGTAGGGCCCAGAGCCTGTCGTCGAACTCCCGCCTGCCCGGCGACGCCTGGCACGCACTCCCCCGAGCCCTTCGAGCAGGGGGGACCCCCAGCCGCGTTGCCGAACCGCCCACGTGGCTCCTCCCCCAGGCTCCCGGCTTCGCTCGAGCAGGGGGACCCCTCATGCCACCGCCGGGCCCGCCCTTCGGGCGGACGGCGGGAGTTCGACGACGGGCTCTCAGACCACCGCCCCGCGGCCCGGGTCGTCGTCCTCGTCGTCCGGGTTCATGCGTGCCACCAGCGTCGCGAAGCCGCCGAGGAAGCCGCCGATGCCGAGTGTGGTGAGCCACCACGTCATGTCCCAGCTGAACATGACGGCCAGCAGGAGCAGGACGGGCCCGCCTATCACCGCGAGCCAGGCGAACTTCGCGGTCACGTCGCCGGAGGGCAGCGGCGGCGGCTCCGGCGGGACGAAGTGACCCTCGTCGTTCTCGTCGAAGTCGTCGTCGTCGGACGGCTCGGCGAGCGAGTAGTCGCGCGGTCCCGCGCCGGAGAGGCCGACCCCGGGTGCGAAGGAGACCGAACCGCCCAGCGGCCTGGCCGGGGCGGGCCTGTCCCCGCCGGCGTCCTTGCCGTCCCTGTCCTCCTCGTCGTCCGCCGCGCTGTCCGCGTCTGCCTCGGGCTTCTCGCCGCTCGCCCCGTCGGTCTCGCTGGTCCCGTCCGTCCCGGGTTCCGGCGGCAGCGCCAGGTCCTCGACCGGCCGGTACGGCTTCGCGCCCGGCGGGTCCGGCGGCTCGTCGCCGTACCCGGCGACGATCGCCGCCCAGGCGGCCTCCTCGTCGAAGGGGACGCCGTCCTCGCCGCCGGGCTCACCGGACCGACCGGCCCCGCCCGGCTCCTTGGCCGGCTGCACCGGCTCGACCGGCTCCCGGCCCTCGCGGTTCTCACGGTCGGAGTCGTGCTCAGCCACCTGCGGCCGTCCCTTCCTTGCCGACACTGGGTGCGAGCCGGCCGATGAAGGCGTAGCTCTCCTCGAAGATCCGGTCCGCGTCGTGGTCCAACGTAGCGACGTGGTAGCTGTGTTCCAGCAGGACCTCCGTGACGTCCGTGGTGGAGACGCGGCCGAGGATCCGGGCCGAGTCGGCCGGCGGCACCACGTGGTCCTGCGGGCTGCGCAGGAGCAGCAGCGGCTGCGTGACCTGCGGAAGTTCGCCGTCCAGCAGCCGGAAGAAGACCCGGAGCGAGTGCGCGGCGTGCAGAGGCACCCGGTCGTACCCCAGCTCGGCGGCGCCTTCCTTGGCGATGTCGCTCGCGATGCCCTTCGTCGTCCGTACGACATGGCGGGCCACGGGCAGCGCGTACGCCGACAGGCCGTGCACCTTGTCGGCGGGGTTGACCACCACGACCCCGGCGACCGCCTCCCCGTGCCGGGCGGCCAGCCGCAGCGCGAGGGCGCCGCCCATGGACAGGCCGGCCACGAACACATGCGCGCACCGCTCGCGCAGGAGGCGCAGCTCGCGGTCCACCTCCGCGTACCAGTCCTGCCAGCCGGTGAGCCGCATGTCCTCCCAGCGCGTGCCGTGCCCGGGCAGCAGCGGGAGGGAGACGGTCAGGCCGCGCTCGGCGAGGTACTCCCCCCAGGGACGCAGCGACTGGGGGGAGCCGGTGAAACCGTGGCAGAGGAGCACGCCGACCTCCCCGCCGTCGTGGCGGTACGGCTCGGCTCCGGGGAGCACCGGCACGTCGCTCTCCTGTGTTCGTCGATGGCAGGTATTTCACCGTACGCGACCGCACCGACACCGACCAGGGTCGCCGGGTCCCGGAGGCCGTGCTGGGGTTATTGTCTGATCGGCACACACAGGAAGGCACTCGGTTGTTGTACGGCACGATGAAGGTCGCCATCGGGGGACCGCTGAGGCTCGTCTTCAGGCCCTGGGTGGAGGGTCTGGAGAACGTCCCGGCCGAGGGCCCCGCCATTCTGGCGAGCAATCACCTGTCCTTCTCGGACTCCTTCTTCCTGCCCGTGGTGCTCGACCGCAAGGTCACCTTCATCGCGAAGGCCGAATACTTCACCACGCCCGGTGTGAAGGGCCGGCTGACCGCCGCGTTCTTCAAAGGGGTCGGCCAGCTCCCCGTGGACCGCTCCGGGGCGCGCGGCGCCGCCGAGGCGGCGGTGAGGAGTGGCATAGAGGTGGTGGAGCGCGGCGAGCTGTTCGGCATCTACCCGGAGGGCACCCGCTCGCCCGACGGCCGCCTCTACCGCGGCAAACCGGGCGGCCTGGCCCGCGTCGCGCTGGCCACCGGGGCGCCCGTCATCCCCGTCGCCATGATCGACACGGAGAAGATCCAGCCGCCCGGGAAGGTCGTCCCCAAGCTGATGCGTCCCGGCATCCGCATCGGCAAGCCGCTGGACTTCAGCCGCTACCAGGGCATGGAACACGACCGTTTCGTGCTGCGGGCGGTGACGGACGAGGTCATGTACGAGATCATGAAGCTCTCCGGCCAGGAGTACGTCGACATCTACGCCACCGTCGCCAAGCGGCAGATCGCGGAGGCCGCGAAGGCCGAGAAGGAGGCGGGGAAGGCGGCGGACAGGGCGGCGAAGGAGGCCGAGAAGGAGGCCAGGGCCGCGCTGGAGCGCGCCGAGAAGGAACAGGCCGAGAAGGAGAAGCGGGCGGAGTAGGGCAGACCGCCAGGGGGGGACATGCCGAAGCGTGAGCGCGTCGTGAGGATGTCGGTCGAGCAGCCGCTGTGGCGTGCGCTCACCGGATACCGGGTGCTGACCATGTTCTACGCGGTCGGCCTGTTCGCCACCAGCTACGACCGGTTCCCGCGCCCCGGGGTCGCCATCGTCTTCTACTGCGTCCTGTTCGTGTGGACCCTGGCCACCCTGCCCAAGGTCGCGAACGCCGCGAGCTGCACCAAGCCCTTCCTGGCCGCCGACCTCACCGTGGCGCTGACCGGCATTCTCCTCACACCCGTCGCCGACGCCCCCGAGCGGATCGCGGACGGCGGCCCGACGTTGCCGTCGATCTGGACCGCCGGTTCCGTCCTCGCCTTCGCCGTCAAGGGCGGCTGGCGGTGGGCCGTCCTCGCCTCCACCGCGGTCGCCGCCGCCAACCTGGTCGAGCGCGGCTCCCCGGCCCGCGACACCGTGCACGCCGTGATCCTGGTCTGGGTCGCTTCCATCGCGATCGGCTACGTCGTCGAGGTCGCCCGCGCCTCCGAGCGCACCCTCGCCCGCGCCCTGGAGATCGAGGCGGCCACCCGTGAACGGGAGCGCCTGGCCCGGGGCATCCACGACAGCGTGCTGCAGGTGCTGGCCATGGTGCAGCGGCGCGGCGCGGTCATCGGCGGCGAGGCGGCGGAGCTGGGCCGGATGGCGGGGGAGCAGGAGGTGGCGCTGCGCACCCTGGTCTCCGGCGGGCTGGTCCCGGTCCCCCGGGTGTCCGAGGACGCGGGCGGGGGAGCGGTCGTCCGGGCCGCCGGCGACCGTGCGGACGGCCGCCACGGCGAGGACGGCGAGGACGGCGACCAGCCCGTCGACCTGCGCTCGCTGCTCGCCCCGTACGCCGGCTCACGGGTCGGCCTCGCCGAACCGGGAGCCCCGGTGCTGCTGCCGCCCGCCACCGCCCGCGAGGTGGCCGGGGCCGTCGGGGCCGCGCTGGACAACGTCCGCAAGCACGCGGGCGAGGGAGCGCGGGCCTGGATCCTGGTCGAGGACGAGCCGGAGTCGGTGACCGTGACCGTGCGGGACGACGGTCCCGGCATCCCCCAGGGGCGGCTCGCCCAGGCCGAGAGCGAGGGCCGGCTCGGCGTGGCCCTGTCGATCAAGGGCCGGCTGCGCGACATCGGCGGCACCGCCGAGCTGATCTCGGTGCCGGACCAGGGCACGGAGGTCGAACTCAACGTACCGAAGAACGCGATGATGAACGCACCGAAGAAGAAGAGCACGCGGGGGAAGGCGGAGAGCCGATGAGCGCGGAGCAGGACCCGATCAAGGTGATGGTGGTCGACGACCACCCGATGTGGCGCGACGCCGTCGCCCGCGACCTGACCGAGTCCGGCTTCGAGGTGGTCGCCACCGCGGGCGACGGCGAGCAGGCGGTGCGCCGCGCCAGGGCGGCCGCGCCCGACGTGCTCGTCCTCGACCTGAACCTGCCCAGGAAACCCGGCGTCCAGGTCTGCAAGGAACTCGTCGCCGCCAACCCGGCGTTGCGGGTGCTGGTGCTGTCCGCGAGCGGCGAGCACGCCGACGTGCTGGAGGCGGTGAAGTCGGGCGCGACGGGCTATCTGCTGAAGTCGGCCTCCACCCAGGAGCTGCTGGACGCGGTGCGCCGTACGGCCGTCGGCGACCCGGTGTTCACTCCGGGCCTGGCCGGCCTGGTCCTCGGCGAGTACCGCCGGCTGGCCGCCGAGCCCGCGCCCGCGGTGGACGCCGACGCGCCGAAGGCGCCCCGGCTCACCGGCCGCGAGACCGAGGTGCTGCGCCTGGTCGCCAAGGGGCTGAGCTACAAGCAGGTCGCCGAGCGTCTGGTGATCTCCCACCGCACGGTGCAGAACCATGTGCAGAACACCCTGGGCAAGCTGCAGTTGCACAACCGGGTGGAGCTGGTGCGGTACGCGATCGAGCGCGGACTCGACGGCGAGTAAACCCGCGCCATCCGGCATCGGCACCCTTTCGGGTGGTTTCTCTCGTGTCGGCTGATGATCAACTGCCGGACATTTCACCGGAATTGGCTTTCCCGCGCATGTCGGAGTGACGTGCGTCACCATTAGCGTGAGCTTCACCAGGCAACCGCGGTGAAGGGACATTTCCATGCGGGTCGGAGTACTGACCGGTGGCGGCGACTGCCCCGGGCTCAACGCCGTCATCCGGGGCGTCGTCCGCAAGGGCGTGCAGGAGTACGGCTATGACTTCGTCGGCTTCCGGGACGGCTGGCGGGGGCCGCTGGAGAACGACACCGTCCGTCTCGACATCCCCGCGGTGCGCGGCATCCTGCCCCGCGGCGGCACCGTTCTCGGCTCCTCGCGGACCAACCCCCTCAAGCAGGAGGACGGCATCCGGCGGATCAAGGACAACCTCGCCAAGCAGGAGGTCGAGGCGCTCGTCGCGATCGGCGGCGAGGACACCCTCGGGGTGGCCGCACGGCTCAGCGACGAGTACGGCGTGCCCTGCGTCGGTGTGCCCAAGACCATCGACAACGACCTGTCGGCCACCGACTACACCTTCGGCTTCGACACCGCCGTGGGCATCGCCACCGAGGCGATCGACCGGCTGCACACCACCGCCGAGTCCCACATGCGGGTCCTGGTCTGCGAGGTGATGGGCCGGCACGCCGGCTGGATCGCCCTGCACTCCGGTCTCGCCGGCGGCGCGAACGTCATCCTCATCCCCGAGCAGCGCTTCGACCTCGACCAGGTGTGCGCCTGGATCACCTCCCGCTTCAAGGCGTCCTACGCCCCGATCGTCGTCGTCGCCGAGGGGGCCATGCCCAAGGACGGCGACGTGGTGCTGAAGGACTCCTCGCTGGACTCCTTCGGGCACGTCCGCCTCTCCGGCGTCGGCGAGTGGCTGGCCAAGGAGATCGAGAAGCGCACCGGCAAGGAGGCCCGGACCACCGTCCTCGGGCACATCCAGCGCGGCGGCACGCCCAGCGCCTTCGACCGCTGGCTCGCCACCCGCTTCGGGCTGCACGCCATCGACTGCGTCCGCGACGGCGACTTCGGCAAGATGGTCGCCCTGCGCGGCACCGACATCGTCCGCGTCCCGATCCGTGAGGCCACGACGAAGCTGAAGACGGTGGACCCGAAGCTGTACGAGGAGATCGGGGTCTTCTTCGGCTGATCGCGAGCGGAAGAGCCGACCAACGCCGCTGCGTTAGGGATCTTGAGTCGTTGGCAACCCCTGCCTGAGCAGCAGGAACGGGACCCCTGGTAGATCAGCTTGTGTCGAGCAAGGTGATCATCAAGTCCGGGAGTCCCGTTGCTGGAGAAGTCTGTCATCACGCGCACGATCGAGACGGCCGGGGGTGTGTTCGCGCCGGGGCACCTGGGCGAGTTGACGCAGATCGTGGACTTCGCGCTGGTGGACGCGGTGCTGGCCGAGACCCGCGCGGTGCAGCGGCGCATCCGTCTGCTGCCGGCGAGGGTGGTGGTGTACTTCGTCCTCGCGCTGGCCTTGTTCGAGGACTGCTCGTACCGGGCGGTGTGGGACAAGCTCACCGCTGGTCTGGCCGGGCTGCCGGTAGCGCGACCGCACTCCTCGTCGCTCTCGCGGGCCCGCCGCAGGCTGGGCGCGCGGCCGTTGCGGGTGTTGTTCGAGACGCTGGCCGGGGCCGTGGCCGCGAGAAATACGGCAGGGGCTTGGTGGTGCGGGATGCGCACGGTCGCCTTCGACGGCACCAGCCTGCAGTTACCCGATCGCTCCCCGGTCACTTGCCACTTCCCCAAGCGCAGCGGCCAGGAACGTGAGTTCGGCTATCCACTGCTGCGCCTGGTCACCCTGGTCGAGACAGGCACCCGCGCTGTAATCGCCGCCGCGTTCGGACCCGAGAGCGACGGTGAACTCGCCTACGCGAGGCGACTGCTGGCTCATCTGGAGGCGAAAATGCTGGTCCTGGCGGATGCCGGTTTCGACGCGGTCGCTTTCCTACGTGACATCCATACCACCGGGGCGCAGTTCCTGGTGCGCTCCTCGGCCAGCCGCCGCCCCCTCGTCCAGCGCCGTCTGCCGGACGGCTCCTATCTGACCCGCCTGTCCGGGCCCTATCGGGCCGGACACGGCTACGGCATGCTGACCGTCCGCGTGATCGAGGCGTGGATCACGGTGACGCTGGCGGACGGAACCGTACGCCGTGAGCAATGGCGGCTGGTCACCAGTCTCACCGACCCCGCCCGTCACCCCGCCGAGCGCCTGGTGTCGCTGTATCACGAGAGGTGGCAGGCGGAGACCACGTATGCGAGCTTGAAGGCGACCCTGCTGGACGGCCGCGTCCTGCGCTCCGGGCATCCCGCCGACTTGGATCAGGAAGTCTGGGGCATCCTTACCGTCTACCAGGCCCTGATCCGCACCGCTGTCGACGCCGCGGCCCACCGGCCGGGCCTGGACATGGACCGGCTCAGCTTCACCGTGGCCCTGAACGCCGCCCGCGACCAGATCGTGACCGCCTCCGGCGTTTTTCCCCACGGTCCCGTCCGTCTGGTCGGAGCCATCGGCCGCGCGCTGCTGGACAACCTGCTGCCAGCCCTTCGCCGCCGACGCATGAAAGCCCGCAGCCTCAAGAGCCACAGCAAGTACGCCCCGAACGTCGGCAAGCACCCCGCCACCGCCCAGAACTACACCCTCCACACCGAGATCACGATCATGGAGAAGGGGCTTGCATCCCGCTCACATCGCTAAACGCAGCGGCGTTGAAGAGCCGACCCCGTTCGACCTGTGATGGACCGGAAACCCGGGGTGTGGGCCGTATCCTCGGCCCACACCCCCGCAGAACGGGAGCCACCGTGGAAATCCTGGCCTTCGGAGTGCAGGCCGACGAGAAACCCCTGATCGAGCACGCCTTCCGGGACCACCACGAGATCCGCTGTCTGGACGTCTTCCTCAACGAGGACACCGCGCCCATCGCCGCCGGCTACGAGATCGTCTCCAGCAGCGTCAGCGCCGAACTCGGGCCCCAGGTTCTCGAGACCCTGGCGGCCGGCGGCACCCGGATGATCGCCCAGCGCTCCACCGGCTTCAACAACATCGACCTCCACGTCGCCGAACGGCTCGGCATGACGGTCGCCCGGGTGTCGTACTACTCGCCGTACGCCGTCGCCGAGTTCGCCTGGACGCTCGCCCTCGCGGTCAACCGGCGCATCGTGCGGGCCGCCATCCGCACCCGTGACTTCGACTTCCGGCTCGACGGCCTGATGGGCCGTGACCTGCGCGGCCGCACCGCGGGCGTGATCGGCACCGGCAAGATCGGCGAGGTGTTCGCCCGGATCGCGCACGGCTTCGGCATGCGGCTGCTCGGCTGGGACATCGCCGAGAACCCCGCCTGCATGGAGCTCGGCATGAAGTACGTCTCCCGGGACCAGCTCCTCGCCGACTCCGACCTGGTCTCCCTGCACGTCCCGCTGATGCCGGAGACGCACAACCTCATCGACGCCGACGCACTGAAGGCGATGAAGGACGACGCGATCCTGGTGAACTCCAGCCGCGGCGGCCTGATCGACACCACGGCCCTCGTCGCCGAACTGCGCGAGGGCCGCTTCACCGGTGTCGGCCTGGACGTGTACGAGGCGGAGGCGGGACTGTTCTTCGTCGACAGGTCCCTGGCGGCCGTCGAGGACGAGACCCTGGCCCGCCTGGTCACCTTCCCGAACGTCCTGGTCACCTCCCACCAGGCGTACTACACCGAGGACGCCGTCCGGCAGATCATCGACGCCACGGTGCGCAACGTCCTCGACTACAAGGCGGGCCGCCGCTCGGAGAACGTGCTGGTGCCGCGCAGCTGACCCACCAGCTCGGTGACGATGGCGGCGCCGTTCAGCGTCAGCACCGACTCCGGGTGGAACTGCACGCCGGCGAAGCCGGGACCGCGCAGGGCGTGCACCTCTCCGGTCGCGCTCCGGCTCACCTCCACGCCGTGCGCGGCGAGTTCCGCGTGGGCCTCGTCGTCGTAGGCCGCCACGAAGCTGTTGTAGAAGCCGACGGTCTCGGCGCGGCCGAACAGGTCGACCGTCGTCTGCGCGCCCTGGTACGGCACCTCCTTGCGGACGATCTCCAGGCCCAGCTCGGCCGCGATCAGCTCGTGCCCCAGGCAGACGCCGAGCACGCCGTGCCGGTGCTCCCGGATGACCTCGGCGGTCAGGGAGCGCAGCAGACGCATCTTCGGGTCGGTCAGGTCGGAGGGGTCGCCGGGGCCGGGGCCGAGGACGACCGGTCCCTCGTGCGCGAGGAGCGCCTCGCGCAGTCCGTCCTCGTCGTAGCGGCGGACGGTCACCTCGAGCCCCGAGGACCGCAGCACATGGGCGAGCATCGCGGTGAAGGTGTCCTCGCCGTCCACGACGAGAGCGTGCCCGGTGAGGTCCTCGGACCGCTCCTGCATCCGCAGCCAGAACGGCGCCAGCGAGGCCCGGCGCCCGTCCAGCGCCGCCCGCACCCGCGGGTCGTCGGCGAGCCGGGGCCGCGCCCGCTCCGTACGCGGCCGGGCGGGCCGTACGCCCAGCGCCGCCAGCACGCCCGCCGCCTTCGCGTGCGTCTCGGCGACCTCGCTCGCCGGATCCGAACCGCGGACCAGCGTGGCACCGACGGGCACGCGCAGCCGCCCGGAGACGTCGATGTCGGCGGTGCGGATCAGGATGGGGGAGTCGAGGGTCTGAGCGCCGCCGGGGTCGCGGCCGAGGAGGGCCAGCGCACCGGCGTAGTAGCCGCGCCCGCCGGCCTCGTGCCGCTCGATGACCCGGCAGGCGTTCTGCACGGGCGAGCCGGTGACGGTGGCGGCGAACATGGTCTCCCTGAGCACGTCCCGCACGTCCAGGGACGACCGCCCGCGCAGTTCGTACTCGGTGTGCGCGAGGTGCGCCATCTCCTTCAGCCGCGGCCCGACGACGACTCCGCCCATGTCGCCGACGGTGCACATCATCTTGAGCTCCTCGTCGACGACCATCGACAGCTCCTCGATCTCCTTGCCGTCGGCGAGGAAGTCCAGCAGATGCTCGGGCGTCGGCCCCTCGGCCGGATAGCGGTACGTCCCGCTGATCGGGTTCATCACGACGGTCCCGCCGGACATCCGCACATGCACCTCGGGACTGGCACCCACCAGCGTCCGCTCCCCGGTGTGCACGACAAAGGTCCAGTACGCCCCCCGCTCGCCCTCCAGCAGCCGACGGAACAGCGCCAGCGCGTCGGCCCGCCCGAACCCCGGGAGGCGGCCCTCGTACGTCCGCCGGATCACGAAGTTCGCGCCCTCGCCCGCGCCGATCTCCTCGCGCAGCACACGCCCGACGATCCGCGCGTACTCCTCGTCGCCGACGTCGAAGCCGCCGCCCTCGACCCGCACGTCGTGCGCGGGAAGCTGCGCCAGCGCCTCGGCGAGCGGGAGGGCGTACGTCTCCTCGGGCGTCAGCACCACCAGCGGGGTGCCGTCGTCGCGCACGTCGAAGCCGCGCTCCCGGATCTGCCGGAACGGGACCAGCGCGAGGCCCTCGTCGGGCAGTTCGGCCAGTCGCTCGCACTCGGCCACCGGCCCGAGCAGAACCTCGACCAGGTCGTGGTCACGCCCCGGTGTGCGACGCCGGAGCAGGGCGAACGGGCGGGTGTCGTGCAACAGCTCTACCAGATCCATGAAGGGGTTCCTCTTCCGTCGATGTTTCCGTCGATGTCGGTGAGGAACGGTCCGAGCGCCCGAAACGCCGAAGACCGCCCCTCGGGCGGCCTTCGCGAAGTGTGGGATACGCGCAGTCAGTGGGCCGCCTAAGAAGCGGTCCACCACCAGTTCTGGTTCAGATATGCGCGTACAGACATGCCCGCACCCTACCGCATGCCAGGTCGCCCGGACGCACCACACGGCGGTTTTCGGTGAAGGGGCGTGGTGGAAGAGGGCGAGCGTCGGCCGGGTGGCGAATCCGTCCCGGTGTTCCGTCGCACATGCTGTGCCCGACCGAGGAGTACGTCATTTCCACATCGCGTTCCCCACGATCGTCACGCCCGGCACGGCGGGCGCTCACCGCGCTGGCCGTCTGCGCGGCCCTCGGGGCCGGTTCGCCGGCCGTCGCCCGTACGGCGTCCGGAGACGCCACCAGGACGGTGGCGTACCGCGGTCACACGTTCACCGTTCCGGCCGACTGGCAGGTCGTCGATCTCGGGAAGGACCCGACGGCCTGCGTCCGCTTCGACCGGCACGCCGTCTACCTCGGCGAGCCCGGGGAGCGGCAGGACTGCCCCGCCCGTGCCACCGGGCGCACCGAGGCCCTGTGGGTGCAGCCCGCGGCGGCGACGAAGGCCTCCGTCACCGAGGACCGTACGTCCCGCGTCTTCCGGGCGACGGCCACCAACGAGGGCATCGCGGTCACGGCCCCGTACGGCGAGGACCGCGCGACGATCCAGCGGGTGCTGGGCAGCGCCGGGCTGCCGGTCGCCGCCGCCCGCGCCGAGCAGCCGGGCGAGACGCCCGCCGCCCTCTCCGTGCCCGCCGACGCGACCGCGTACCGGGGCAGGGGCTTCGACACCTGCACCGCCCCGAGCCGGACGGCCATGAACGCCTGGAAGGCCGGCTCGCCCTACCGGGCCGTGGGCGTCTACATCGGCGGCGTCAACCGCGCCTGCGCCCAGGCCGAGCTGACCCCCGAGTGGGTGCGGACGCAGTACGTGGACGGATGGCGCTTCTTCCCGCTCTACGTCGGCCCGCAGCCCGCCTCCGGCGCGGGCAGCTGCCAGAACAGGTGCGTGTCCATCACCGACCCGGCGCCGCAGGGGAAGGCCGCCGCCGAGGACGCGGTCGCCCAGGCCGCCGCGCTCGGCCTGGGCAAGGGCTCGGTGCTCTACAACGACCTGGAGCAGTACACGCGCGGCGGCGCCCTCACCACGCGCGTACTCGGCTATCTGGAGGCCTGGACCGAGCGGCTGCACGAACTGGGCTACCGCTCCGGCGCGTACGGCGGTGTCTCCTCCCTGGTCCCCGACCTGGTCGGCAACGCCGGGAAGGCCACTCTCCCCGACGTGATCCACTTCGCGCACTGGAACGGCGAGGCCACCACCGACCACCCGAGCCTGCCCGCCGCGATGTGGGCGAACCAGCAGCGCGTTCACCAGTACGCGGGCGACAGGACCGAGACGTACGGCGGGGTGACCATCAACATCGACCGCGACCAGATGGACGTCGGAACCGGCACTTGACCACCCTCCGTCTCACACCATCTGTCTCATTTGATGAGCGGATGAAACAGACGCACAGGGCGACCCCGTAGGGTTGAAGACGTGACCGTGAACGCTAAGACCAGCGCGAGCGCTGGCAACACCTGGCGAAACCTGCCCGCGGCGCAGCAGCCCGAGTACCCCGACCCCGAGGCTCTGCGCGCAGTGATCGCGGACCTCGAGTCGTATCCGCCGCTCGTCTTCGCGGGCGAGTGCGACCAGCTGCGCGCCCGGATGGCGGCCGTCGCCAGGGGAGAGGCGTTCCTCCTCCAGGGCGGCGACTGCGCCGAGGCGTTCGACGCGGTGTCCGCCGACCACATCCGCAACAAGCTCAAGACCCTGCTCCAGATGGGCGCCGTGCTCACGTACGCCGCCTCGGTGCCGGTGGTGAAGGTCGGCCGGATCGCCGGCCAGTACTCCAAGCCGCGCTCCAAGCCGACCGAGACCCGCGACGGGGTGACGCTGCCGGTCTACCGGGGCGACTCCGTCAACGGCTTCGAGTTCACCGAGGCATCCCGGATCCCAAACCCGGAGCGGCTGAAGCGGATGTACCACGCCTCCGCCTCCACGCTGAACCTGGTGCGCGCCTTCGCCACCGGCGGCTACGCCGACCTGCGCCAGGTACACGCCTGGAACCAGGACTTCGTGAAGTCCTCCCCGTCCGGCCAGCGCTACGAGCAGCTCGCCCGGGAGATCGACAACGCGCTCAACTTCATGCGGGCCTGCGGCACGGACCCGGAGGAGTTCAAGACCGTCGAGTTCTACTCCTCGCACGAGGCGCTGCTGCTCGACTACGAGTCGGCGCTCACCCGCGTCGACTCCCGCACCGGGCAGCTGTACGACGTCTCGGCGCACATGGTGTGGATCGGCGAGCGCACCCGGCAGCTGGACCACGCGCACGTCGAGTTCGCCTCGAAGATCCGCAACCCGATCGGCATCAAGCTCGGCCCGACCACGACGGCCGAGGAGGCGCTGCGGTACATCGAGCGTCTCGACCCCGACCGGGAGCCGGGCCGGCTGACGTTCATCGTCCGCATGGGCGCCGACAAGATCCGCGACCGGCTCCCCGAGCTGGTGGAGAAGGTCACGGCCTCGGGCGCGACCGTGGCCTGGGTGACCGACCCGATGCACGGCAACACCTTCGAGGCGGCCTCCGGCCACAAGACCCGTCGCTTCGACGACGTGCTCGACGAGGTCAAGGGCTTCTTCGAGGTGCACAAGGCGCTGGGCACGCACCCGGGCGGCATCCATGTGGAGCTGACCGGCGACGACGTCACCGAGTGCGTGGGCGGCGGCGACGAGATCTTCGTCGACGACCTGCACCAGCGCTACGAGACGGCCTGCGACCCGCGGCTGAACCGCAGCCAGTCCCTGGACCTGGCGTTCCTGGTCGCGGAGATGTACCGGGACCAGTGAGGCGGCCGCCTCTTCAGGACGTGTGAAGTGGGGCGCGGATCACATACGATCCGCGCCCCTCCTGTCTTTCACGGCTCCTGCGCGGCGAGTAAGGTTAGGTTTGCCTCACCGAGAAGTCGGGACGGCGCCACTGAACCGATCCCGGCGGGAGGTGAACCGCGTGTACGTCTGCAGTTGCTTCGGAGTCACCGAGCAGCAGGTCGAGCAGCACGCGGAGAACGGCGCCCGCACACCCCGCCAGATCGCCTCGGCCTGCAAGGCGGGCACGGACTGCGGCTCGTGCGTACGGCGTATCCAGGCACTCCTCGGCCGCGGCGCATGCCCGCGCCACGAGCGGGCCGACCAGGGGCGGCCCGTCCTGTCGGACGTGGACCCGGGCCTCGACGAGGCCGCCTAGCTGTCCGGCTGTTCGATCACCTGGGCGATGTAGAGCGCCTCACCGAGCTTGTCCAGCAGCTCCAGCTGGGTTTCCAGGTAGTCGATGTGGTGCTCCTCGTCGGCGAGGATGCCCTCGAAGATGTTCGCCGACGTGATGTCGCCCTTCGCCCGCATCACCTCGATACCGCGCCGCAACCGGTCGATTGCCTCGACCTCGATCTGCCGGTCCGCCTCGAACATCTCCTTCACGGTCTGCCCCACGCGTACATGGAACAGCCGCTGGTAGTTGGGCAGGCCCTCGAGGAACAGGATCCGGTCCGTGAGCACCTCGGCGTGCTTCATCTCGTCGAACGACTCGCGCCGCGTGTACTTCGCGAGCTTGTACCAGCCGTTGTTCTCCTGCATCTTCGCGTGCAGGAAGTACTGGTTGATCGCGGTCAGCTCGCCGGTGAGCTGCTCGTTGAGGAATTCGATGACCTCCGGGTCGCCCTGCATCGTCAAGGCTCCTTCCGCGCGGGGACTGGCAGGCTGCGCCGCATGATTTCACCGGCACCCACGACCGTCCAGTAAGTGCACGCTTATTGCTATTTGCCCGGATTGGCCCAGGGCTGGTCATGTGCACCCTCTCCCGTCTGTCAGGATGGAGTCATGGGTCAGCCGGTGGAACGCGCGTCCGGGAACGCGTCTGGAGCAGTGTCGGGAGGAGCGGCACAGCCGGAGCTTCCGCCGGGGCAGCGACTGCAGCGGGGCTGGCCGGTCACGCACTACGGGCCGGTGCCCAAGTTCCGGCCCGAACGCTGGGATTTCCGGGTCTTCGGCGCCACCGCCGACGGCGAGAAGCACTGCTGGACCCACGAGGAGTTCACGGCCCTGTCCTACACCACCGTGGTGGCCGACCTGCACTGCGTCACGAAGTACAGCATGCTCGGCGCCGAGTGGGGCGGCATCCCGGCCCGCACGATCCTGGACATCGTCCCGCCCGCCCCGGGCGTCACCCATGTGATGGCATGGGCGGAGTACGGCTACAGCGCCAATCTGCGCCTGTCCGACCTCACCTCCGAGCACACCCTCTTCGCCACCCACAAGGACGGCGAACTGCTCACGGCCGAGCACGGCTTCCCGCTCCGCCTGGTCGTCCCCCACCTGTACGGCTGGAAGGGACCGAAGTGGGTCCGCGGCGTGGAGTACATGACCGCCGACCGCCGCGGCTTCTGGGAGGAGCGCGGCTACCACAACCTCGGCGACCCGTGGAAGGAGCAGCGGTACTCCTACCAGGAGGCGCCGGGGGACGGGCCGGAGCTGTGACGGCGGTGCCGCTCAGCCGTCCCTGAGCTTCTTCAGGAGGGCCACGTCCGCCGCGTGGCCCTCCTTGCCGCCCGGGGTCTCGATGACCAGGGGTACGCCCTCGGTGGCGGGGTGGGTCATCAGGGCACGGAAGGGGTCCTCGCCTATGTGACCGGCGCCGATGTTCTCGTGCCGGTCCTTGTGCGCGCCCGCCACGTCCTTGGAGTCGTTGGCGTGGATCAGCTTCAGCCGCCCCTCGCCGACCGTCTCCACCAGCCGGTCCAGCGTCCGGTGCATGCCGTCCGGGCCGGTCAGGTCGTGCCCGGCGGCGAAGACATGGCAGGTGTCCAGGCACACGCCCAGCTTCGGATGGGCATCCAGCGCCTCGAAGTACGGCCCGAAGTCCCAGGTGCGGGAACACAGGGAGGCGCCCTGGCCCGCGGTCGACTCGAGGAGCAGGTACGGGTCGTCGTCGTGGGTGAGCTCGTCGAGCAGCGGCAGCAGGTGCTCCCGTACCTGCTTCAACGCCACCGACCGGTCCCGGCCGCCGGTCGCGCTCCCGGTGTGCACGACGACGCCCAGTGCGCCGATCTCCCGCCCGCGCCGCAGCGAGTGCCGCAGCGACTGGACCGACCGCTCCACGGTCGCCTCGGTGTGCGAACCGAAGTTGATCAGGTACGGCGCGTGGACGTACGCCGGGACCGACTCCTCGGCGCAGGCCGCGCGGAACTCCTCGTCCTGCCGCGGATTGCCGACGGGTGTGGCCCAGCCGCGCGGGTTGGCGACGAAGACCTGCACGGTCTCGGCCTTCAGCTCACGGGCGTAGGACAGGCCCACCGAGTGCAGTCCGCCGGCGACGGGCACATGGCTGCCGACGGGATTGCGGGAGGGGCCGGGAAGGACGCGGGACTGCTGACTGCTCACCTGTTCAGGGTGTCATGCGCCCGGCGGTACCCGGCCGCCGGGCGTGCGTCACCCGCTGCCTCGGATTTCCCCCGTGTCTCACCGGATGGTGATCGTGATCGTCGAACCCTTCGGTGCCCGGTCGCCGCCCTTCACGGACTGCTTCCTGACGGTGTCGCCGAACAGCCCGAACAGACCGCGGTCCTCCTCGACCTTGAAGCCGGCCTTCTCCAGCGTGTTCCTGGCGTCGTCCACGCTGTTGCCGGTCACGTTCGGCACCTCGACCATCTCGGGGCCCTTGGACAGCGTCAGAGTGACCGTGTCGCCCTCGGCGGCCTGGCTGCGGCCCGCCGGGGTCTGCTGGGCGACCTGGCCCTTGTCGAACTCGGAGTTCACCTGTTCGGAGGCGATCCGCACCTTCAGGCCGGCGTCCTCCAGGTCGGACTTCGCCCGGTCCAGGTCCTCGCCGGTGACGTCCGGCACGTCCACCGGGCGGCCCTTGCTGACGGTGAGCGCGATCGCCGAGCCGGCGCGCCGCTCGGTGCCCGCCGCGGGGTCGGTGCCGATCACCGAGCCTCTGGCCACGTTCTCGCTGAACTCCCGGGTCACCATGCCGGGCTCCAGCCCCTCCTTCTTCAGCAGGGCCCGCGCCTCGCCGAGCGAGCGGCCCTCGAGGTCGGGCACCTTCACGGTCTCCGGTCCGTCGGAGACCGTGAGCGTCACCGAGTCGTGGCTGCGGATCCGGGCGCCCGCCTCGGGGTCCGTACTGATCACCGTGCCGCGCCTGACCGTGTCGCTGTAGGCGTGCTTGACGTCCTTGACCTCGAGACCGGCCTCCTTCAGCCGCTCCCTCGCCTGCGCCTCGGTCTTCGCCAGCAGCGGCGGGACCTTCGTGAACTGGCCCGAGTTGATGTACCAGACACCTCCGCCGAGCCCGAGGACCAGGAGGACGGCGGCGACGATCGTGAGCAGACCCCGGCGGGACCGGCCCGGGCGCCGCGGACCGGACGCCGGCGGAGGCGGGGGCGTCTCGAAGCGGGCGGTGCGGTTGAGGCCGGCCTCGGCCGGCCCCTCGTCGACGTCCTCGTCGACGGGCAGCCGGCGCGGGACCGTGAGCGCGCGCGGGATCACGCTCGTACGGTCCTCCGCGTTGTCGTGCTCCGCGGCGAGGGCCTGCGGCGGCAGAGCGTCCAGCTGTTCCTCGCTGAGTTCCGCGCGCGCCTCGCGCACGCGTGCGAGCAGCGCGACCGCGTCCTGCGGCCGGACGTCCGGGGTGCGCGCGGTGGCCTGTGCGACCAGCTCGTCCAGCTCGTACGGCAGCCCCGGAACGGCGGCCGACGGGGCCGGCACGTCCTCGTGGAGGTGCTGGTAGAGAATCCGGGCGGGGGACTCCCCCTGGTGCGGCTTGCCGCCGGTCAGCATCTCGTACAGCACGACCCCGCACGCGTACACGTCGACCCGGGGGTCGGCCGTGCCGTGCTCGAACTGCTCCGGCGCGAGGTAGGAGACGGTGCCGAGGACGGCTCCGGTGGTGTTCGTCACCGTGTCCACGGAGCGCACCAGCCCGAAGTCGGCGACCTTGACCCGGCCGTCATCCCCTATCAGGACGTTCTCCGGCTTCATGTCCCGGTGCACGAATCCGGCGCGGTGCGCGGCGCCCAGCGCGGCGAGCACCGGCTCCAGGATGTCCAGCGCGGCCCGCGGCTGCAGCGCCCCGCGCTCGCGCAGCACGTCGCGCAGGGTGCAGCCTGCGATGTACTCCATCGCGAGGTACACGTACGACCCGTCGGTGCCCTGGTCGAAGACCTGCACCACGTTCGGGTGGGCGAGCCGGGCGACCGACTTGGCCTCCCGGATGAACCGCTCGACGAACGAGCCGTCGGCCGCGAGGGTCGGGTGCATCACCTTGAGCGCGAGGATCCGGTCCAGGCGGGTGTCCAGGGCCCGGTAGACCGTGGCCATCCCGCCGGCGGCGATCCGCGCGTCGACGCGATAACGGCCGTCGAGCACCTGCCCGACGAGAGGGTCCTGAAGGGTCGTATCCACGCAGGTGAGTGTACGAGCAGCCAAGGACACGCCGCTGGTACTGCGACCGACCTGTGACGGTCCGGCTCCAGCCCGCACAGCCTGCGGGCAGCCGCGCCGCACAGCCTGCGGGCAGTCGTGCCTCCCCAAGCTCTTCGAGCAGGGGAGACCTCCAGGGCGGCACGGGTGGGCGCAGGCGGCGCTCCGCAAAGCACGGGCAAGCGCCCCACCCCCCAGCGCAGCCCAGGGCACCTAGAAAGCAGGCCGCTCAGGATCCAACCAAGCCAGCCCCTTCGCGGGAGAAGACGCCTCCGCGAAGTACCGCCGAGGAATCCGCCCAGCCAGCCGCGCCAGCCGCCCCGCCTCAACCGCGCATTTCATGGCCTGGGCCATCACCACCGGCTCCCGCGCCCGCGTCACCGCCGACGCGAGCATCACCCCCGCACACCCCAGCTCCATGGCCAGCGCCACGTCCGAGGCCGTCCCCGCCCCCGCGTCCAGAATCACCGGCACGCGCGCGTGCTCCACGATCAGCTGGAAGTTGTGCGGGTTCCGGATCCCGAGCCCCGACCCGATCGGCGACCCCAGCGGCATGATCGCCGCGCAGCCGGCGTCCTCCAGCTTCCGCGCGAGCACCGGGTCGTCGTTCGTGTACGGCAGCACCGTGAACCCGTCGTCGACCAGCGTCTCCGCCGCGTCCAGCAGCTCGATCGGGTCCGGCAGCAGCGTGCGCTCGTCGGCGATGACCTCCAGCTTGACCAGATCGGTGCCCAGCGCCTCGCGCGCGAGCCGCGCGGTCAGCACCGCCTCGCCGGCGGTGAAGCAGCCCGCGGTGTTGGGCAGCACCCGGATGCCCAGCTTCTCCAGCACCGACAGCACCGACAGCACGGACCCGTGCACGGACGGATCCACCCGCCGCATCGCGACGGTGGTCAGCTCCGTGCCGGAGGCGACGAGCGCCCGCTCCAGCACCTCCAGGCCGGCCGCACCCCCCGTGCCCATGATCAGCCGGGAGGTGAAGGACGTCCCACCGAGGACCAGGGGGTCGTCAGCCATGGCTCAGCCTCCCTGGACGGCGGTGAGCACTTCGACGCGGTCGCCCTCGGCCAGCGCCGTGGACGGCCACTGCGCGCGCGGGACGACGGTCTCGTTGAGGGCGGCGGCCACCCCGGAGGGCGCCGCGGTGAGGGTCTGCACGACGGTGACCAGAGCGGTGCCGGGCGCGACCCGGCGGGGTTCACCGTTGACGGAGATGTTCATGCGGGCTGCTCCGTGAGTGCGGCGGCGCGAAAGCGCCTCGGGGTGAAGGGGCGGACCTCGTCCGGCAGCTCGCCGGTGGTCAGGGCGTGCGCCATGGCGTCACCGGTGACCGGCGTGAGCAGCACGCCGTTGCGGTAGTGGCCGGTGGCCAGCAGCAGCCCGTCGAGTTCGGTCGGGCCGAGCAGCGGCGCGTTGTCGGGGGAGCCGGGACGCAGTCCCGCGCGGGTCTCCGTCAGCGGCAGCTCGGTGATCCCGGGCACCAGCTCGTGCGCGTCGCGCAGCAGCTGGTACACGCCGCCCGCCGTCACCGTCGTGTCCCAGCCCAGCTCCTCGCTGGTGGCCCCGACGACGAGTTCGCCGCTGAGCCGCGGCACCAGGTAGACGTGGCTGCCGCGCACCACGGCCCGCACGGTACGGCTCAGGAACGGCGCGTAGCGCTTGGGCACGGTCAGCCGCAGCACCTGCCCCTTCACCGGCCGCACCGGTGGCAGTACGTCGTCCGGGACGCCCGCGAGCTGCCCGCTGCGGCTGCCCGCCGCGAGGACCACCTGGTCCGCCTCCAGCGCGGTGCCGTCGCTCAGTACGCAGCCGACGGCCCGGTCACGGGCCACGGTGAGCCGTTCGGCCCAGGCGCGGTGGAGGACCACGCCCGCCCGTTCGCAGGCCGCTACCAGGGCGTGGGCCAGCCGCCGCGGGTCGATCTGGTGGTCGCCGTCCACCCGGAGCCCGCCACGCACGCCCGGCGCGAGCATCGGCTCCAGGCGCCGGCAGTCCCGCCCGGACAGCCACTCCGACTCCAGGCCCGACCCGTGCTGCAGCGCGTGCAGTTCGCGCAGGTGGGCGCGGTCGTCGGCGTCCAGCGCGACGGCGAGCGTGCCGCAGCGGCGGTAGCCGAGGTCCTGGCCGGTCAGCTCGGTCAGCTCGGCCGCGAAGTCCGGGTAGCGGCGGGCGGAGGCCAGGTTGAGCCCGAGCAGGGTCTGCTCGCCGTGGTGCAGTTCGGTGACGGCGGCGAGCATCCCGGCGGCCACCTGCGCGGCCCCGCCGCCCGGCTCGGGATCCACCACGGCGGTGGCGAACCCGCGCTGCGCCGCGCGCCAGGCCGTCACCAGCCCGATGATTCCGCCCCCGACGATCAGGACGTCCGACATACGCGGCAACGACATGGGCGTCCAGCCCCTCCCTTCGCCGGCATGACCCGGATCAGGTTCGTACGGTCGGAGGCCGCCAGCCTCCCTCTCAGCCCGGTACGTCCGGGCTCCCGCGAGTCCTTGTACGGTGGCCACCCTAGCCCGCAGAGCGCCGATCTTGTAAGGGAGCCTCCTCCATGTCCCGCTCGCTGGACGGCCTCGTCCTCGCCCCCGTCGCCGACCAGGCCCCCGGGCAGGTGGGCACCCGTACCCGGTTCACCTATCACGAGCGGGAGGGGCGGATCTGGGCCGAGTACGCGGGCGGAGACGTCGTACACGGCCATCTGGTGGGTACCCGGGAGGGTGACCGCCTCGACTTCCGGTATGTGCAGCTCAGGCGGGACGGGACGACGTCGTCGGGGCACTGCGTGTCGACGGTGGTCGAACTGCCCGACGGACGGGTGCGGTTGGAGGAGGCCTGGCAGTGGGAGTCACAGCCGGGCAGCGGGACGAGTGTGGTGGAAGAGCTTGTGGAGCAGGTCACCCCGCACGCCCCCTGACTGACGGATCATCAGTTGACTATGGTGATCAGGTGAGCGACCAGACGCAGGAAAAGGGCACGTCACAGCCGCGGCGCGTGGTCGTCGTGGGCGCGGGCATGGCGGGCGTGCAGACCGCGGTCGCCCTGCGTGAGCAGGGCTTCACCGGCACCGTGACACTGATCGGCGCCGAACCCCACCAGCCCTACGACCGGCCGCCGCTGTCCAAGGCCGTCCTGCTCGGCAAGGCCGAGGGCACCGCCTTCGACATCGACTTCGAGTCGCTCGGCCTCGACCTGCGGCTCGGCTGCGAGGCACTGGCCGTACGGCCCGACGCGCATGTGCTCGACACCTCCGCCGGGCCTGTGCCGTACGACGTGCTCGTCCTGGCCACCGGTGCGGAACCCATCCGGCTGCCGGGCGCCGAGGGCGTCCCCGGCGTGCATCTGCTGCGCACCCTGGACGACGCCGAACGGCTGCGGCCGGTGCTCACCGAGCAGCACGACATCGTGGTCGTCGGCGCCGGCTGGATCGGCGCCGAGTTCGCCACCGCGGCGCGTGAGGCGGGCTGCGCCGTGACGGTCGTGGAGGCCGCGGACCGGCCGCTCGCGGGTGCGCTGCCCGCGGAGGTGGCCGCGCCGATGGCCGCCTGGTACGCCGACAGCGGCACCGAGCTGCGTACACGCGCGCGCGTGGAGCACGTCGAGCCCGGCGCGGTGGTGCTCGACGACGGCTCGCGGCTGCCCGCGGGCGCCGTGGTGGTCGGCATCGGCGCCCGGCCGGCCACGGGCTGGCTGGCCGGCTCCGGCATCGAGCTGGGCGAGCACGGCGACGTCCTGGCCGACGACCATCTGCGCACCTCGGTGCCGGACGTGTACGCGGTCGGCGACTGCGCCTCCTTCCCCTCGGGAAGGTATGGGGAGCGCCTGCTGGTCCACCACTGGGACAACGCGCTGCAGGGCCCGCGCACGGTCGCGGCCAATGTCATCGGCCTGGAGCCCGCGGTCTACGACCCGGTGCCGTACTTCTGGTCCGAGCAGTTCGGGCGCTTCGTGCAGTACGCCGGCCACCACACGTCCGCCGACACCACCATCTGGCGCGGTGATCCCTCCGGGCCGGCGTGGACGGTCTGCTGGCTGCGCGAGGGCCGGCTCGTCGCCCTGCTGGCGGTCGGCCGACCGCGGGATCTGGCGCAGGGCCGGCGGCTGATCGAGTCCGGGACGCCCATGGATCCGGACCTGCTGACGGACCCGGCGCGGCCGCTGAAGGCGGCGACGGCGTGAGGCGCGAGGTCACCGGCGGACGGGCCTGACTTCCTAGTGTCAGTGGCAGATGGCAGGCTTGACTCCGTGACCGAGATTGACGCAAAGATCGATGCTCTCGTCCCTGCCTGGCTCACCCTCCCCGACATCGCCGAAAAGCTCGGCGTCGAGGTGACGCGCGTGCGGCAGCTGGTCAAGGAGGGCCAGCTCATCGCCGTACGCCGCGGTGAGAACCGCGCGCTGCACGTCCCCGCCGCCTTCATCGACGGCGACAAGGTCGTCAAGGGCCTGTCCGGCACCCTGACGCTCCTGAGGGACGACGGCTTCACGGTCGAAGAGATGATCGAGTGGCTGTTCACCCCCGACCCGACCCTCCCCGGCACCCCCGCCCAGGCCCTGAGCGAAAACCGCGGCACAGAGGTGAAGCGCCGCGCCCAGGCCCTGGCGGTCTGACCCGCACACCGGAGCGGCGTGGGCGGCCCTTACGGGGGGCAACCGGCACACCCCACCGGCCACCCACGCCGCTCGCGACGGAGCCGCCTGGCTGCGCGGTCGTCGGTGCGGCCCGCAGGCCCGGCGTGCGCGATCCCGGACCGGCCGGACCGCCACGGGCTGCCTGCGGCGCGCAGGGACCGGCTTCCGGGACGTCCTGACGGCCCGCGCGGGCGGGTGAGCGGCCACGAGCCGCTGGTGATGGCCGTCTCGGCCCCGGAGTACGGCCGCCCGGCCGTACCGGGGCACGCCGCCGACCCGCGGCCGGCAGCCTCGGGGTGGCCCCAGGCCGGTTGCGGGAGCCCGGACCGCCGCCGGGCTGCCTGCGGCACGCAGGGCCCGGACCGCGCAAGCCGGTGGGTCGCGAACTCCTGGGGGCGCCCGGGGCACTCCGCGTCGGGGCGCCGTCGCGCGTGGCGGAGGCGCGTCAGAGGTCGGCGTGCGCTCGCGTCCTTGCCGGCTGCTCACGGCGCCGCTGCCTTGTGGTGGAGGTGCCTGCGGCCCGTCAGGCGACCGCTCCGGTCGGGGGCGCGGGTAAGGTCCGTTCGGATGGTCGGGGTGTGGGCCGAGCGAGGCCGTGCCGCGTGCTCGTACGCCGGCCGCGTACCCGAACCGATGAGTCCTGGGGGGATCCGCCATGTCCGACACCGTTGCCGTCGCCGACGCTCGGGAGCGGCTTGCCGGTGCGCGGCTCTATCTGTGTACCGATGCCCGCCGCCGGCAGGGTGATCTCGCCGAGTTCCTGGACGCCGTGCTCGTGGGGGGCGTCGATGTCGTGCAGTTGCGGGACAAGGGGATGGAGGCGGGGGAGGAGCTGGAGCACCTGGAGGTGTTCGCCGAGGCCTGTGCCCGGCACGGGAAGCTGCTCGCGGTCAACGACCGGGCGGACGTCGCCTACGCCGCCGGCTCCGACGTGCTGCATCTGGGGCAGGGGGACCTCCCCGTTCCCGCGGCCCGCGCGATCCTCGGTGACGGCACCCTGATCGGGCGGTCCACGCATGCCGAGTCCGAGGCCGCCGCGGCCGCCGTGCAGGACGGCGTGGACTACTTCTGCACGGGCCCCTGCTGGCCCACCCCCACCAAGCCCGGCCGGCCCGCTCCCGGCCTCGGCCTGGTCCGGTACGCCGCCTCCCTGCGCACCGACCGGCCCTGGTTCGCCATCGGCGGCATCGACCTCGGCAACCTGGACCAGGTCCTGGAGGCCGGCGCCCGCCGTGTCGTCGTGGTCCGGGCCGTCACCGAGGCCGACGACCCCGGCGCGGCGGCGGCCGAGTTCGCCGGGCGGCTGCGGCAGGCGGCCGAGCAGGGCGCCGAGCGGGGCCCGGGCACGGTACGCCGGCGTCTCACCTAGTGGACACCTCGCGAAACCCGACCCGCCCATTCGGGCCCTGCTGTCCGAAAGGTGGACGGCAATCCGACAATTCGGGCAAATTTCCGGCCTTCGGTTGGGGGACCGCCGCCCCCTGGCTAACCTGCGAGTATGGCCCTCGGAACCGCATCCACCAGGACTGATCGCGCACGCACCGTGCGTGACATCCTCGCCGCCGGCAAGACGACGTACTCGTTCGAGTTCTCGGCGCCGAAGACCCCCAAGGGCGAGCGGAATCTGTGGAGCGCGCTGCGCAGGGTCGAGGCGGTCGCGCCGGACTTCGTCTCCGTGACCTACGGCGCGGGCGGTTCCACGCGCGCGGGCACGGTCAAGGAGACCGAGCAGATCGTCGCCGACACCACCCTCACCCCGGTCGCGCACCTCACCGCCGTCAACCACTCCGTCGCCGAACTGCGCAACATCATCGGCCAGTACGCCGACGCCGGCATCCGCAACATGCTCGCCGTGCGCGGCGACCCGCCCGGCGACCCGATGGGCGAGTGGATCCCGCACCCGCGCGGGCTGACGTACGCCGCCGAACTCGTCCGGCTCATCAAGGAGTCGGGCGACTTCTGCGTCGGCGTCGCAGCCTTCCCCGAGATGCACCCGCGCTCGATCGACTGGGACACCGACGTCAAGCACTTCGTCGCCAAGTGCCGCGCGGGCGCCGACTACGCCATCACGCAGATGTTCTTCCAGCCGGAGTCGTACCTCCGCCTGCGCGACCGCGTCGCCGCCGCCGGCTGCGAGACCCCGGTCATCCCCGAAGTCATGCCGGTCACTAGTGTGAGGATGCTCGAGCGGCTGCCCCGGCTCAGCAACGCCACCATCCCGGACGGCCTGAAAGAGCGGATCCTCGCGGCGAAGGACGATCCGGCGGCGGTACGCTCCATTGGGATCGAGTTCGCCACGGAGTTCTGCGCGCGGCTGCAGGCCGAGGGAGTGCCCGGACTGCACTTCATCACGCTCAACAACTCCACGGCGACGCTGGAAATCTACGAGAACCTGGGTCTGCACCAACCGCCGCAGACCTAGACCGGCCGCATCCGCGTACGACACACTGCGGAGCGGCCACTGGGAGAGGGGCGTACATGGGCTGGACGGTCCTCTACATCGCGTTCGGCGTCGTCGCGCTGTGGCTGCTCGGCGAGGTGCTGCTGCAGTACAAGGCGCGCCTGCGCTGGCGGCTGCTCGCCTTCATGGGCTTCCTCGGGGTCGTGCTCGGTGTACTGATCCCGTCCGTCGTCGTCATCGGTCTGGGCGCGGCCGCGTTCGCGGTCGGACAGACCTATGTCACGCTGTCCTTCCGCCGCGGCTTCGCGGCCGGCTGGGCGGTCGGCCGTCCCGGCGCCGACGGTGCGGAGAAGCTGCCGCGCCGCCGCGGCAAGGGCGAGCACCAGGACCCGACGCTGGAGGTCTCCGACCTCGAAGTGGCCGACGCGGAGCACGGCGACACCGGCACCATGCGGACCCTGCACGGCCACGACAGCCTGTCGTACGGGCACGACGACGACTTCGACCGCGACGACGTCTTCACCCCCGTCGGCGCCGCCGAGCCCACGGCCGCGGAGGCCACCACGGTGTACGAGCCGCAGCCCCTGCCCGACGACACCGGCTCGTACGGCGTCTACGGCGACTCGGCCCAGCAGGCGGGCACGCACTCCTCCTACGCGGGCGCGGACCAGACCCAGGACCATTACGCCACCGCCGACCAGAGCTACGCGTACGACTACTCCGGCTACGGGCAGCAGAGTTACGGCTACGACACCTCCGGCCAGCAGCAGTACGCCGGCTACTCCGACCCGTACGTCGGCACCCAGACCTCCTACGACACCACCTACGTCGGCCAGCAGGGCTACGGGCAGCAGGGCTACGGGCAGCAGGACTACGGCACCCAGGACGCCTACGCCGGCTCGGGCTACGGCGGCGAGACTCCGGCCGGCGGGGTGTGGGTCCCGCAGCAGCGCAGCGACGAGTCCTACGGCGGCGAACTCCCGCAGGAGCAGCAGTCGTACCCGTACCAGGGCGACAACCACGGTCAGCAGCAGCACGGTTCGGGCTTCGACGAGCAGTACCGCTTCTGACCGCCGCCCGGCTCACTGGGAGCCGCGGAACTCCGGTCCCTCCACGATCAGCCCGGCCACCAGCGCGCCCGACATGCCGGCGTGCGGCAGCCCGCCGCCGGGGTGCGACCAGCCGCCGATGGTGAACAGGCCCGGGAGCGCGGTGGTGTTGGCCGGATGCAGCAGGCGTCCTTCCGCCGCGGCGAGCGCCGGCGCGGGAACGGCGCCGCCCTCCGCGCCCGTCACCTGGGCGATGTCGGCAGGGGTGCGGATCTCGTGCCACAGGAGCCGGTCGCGGAGCCCGGGTACGGCACGCGAGGCGGCGGCGATCATACGGTCGGCCTGCGCCGGCAGTCCCGCCGATGCCGACGCCGGGACCGTTGCCGTGAGCGTGATCGCTTCGTGCTCGGGGTCCGGGACCAGCGCCGGGTCGTCCGGGCGGGACACCGTGACCGTGGGCCGTGCGGGCAACTCGGGGACCGTGCCGAACAACGCGTCGAGCTCGGCCTCGCGGTCCTCCGCGTGCACCACCGTCCGATGGGCCGTCCCTTCGGGTCGGCCGCCGCGCAGTGCCAGCAGCACGGTGAGGCGGCTGGGCGCCCCGGGCTGGGGCGGCACCTCTCCCGCGCCCCGGAGAGCCGTGCTCCGGACCATGCCGTCCAGCGCGCGGGGGCTCGCACCGGCGACCACGAACTCCGCCTCGGCCACCGTCCCGTCGGCGAGTTCGACCCCGGCCGCCCTGCCGTCCTTCTCGACGATCCGCGTGACCTCGGCGCCGAAGACGAACTCGACCCGGCGGGCCAGACACCGCTCGTACACGGCGCGCGCCAGCTCGCGCAGGCCGCCGCGGACGTACCAGGTGCCGAAGGCGTGCTCCATGTACGGCAGCACGGCGGCGTTCGCCGGGGCGGTGCGCGGGTCGAGGCCGTGCACGAGTGCATGACTTTCCAGGAGGGCGGCCAGACGCGCATCGCGCAGCTCCCAGGCGCCGACCTCGGCGAGCGTGCCGGCCCGGCGGGTGCGCAGCAGGCGCTTGTGCGGGACGGCCGGGTAGGGCTCGCGCTCGGCCAGCACGGGCCAGTTGGGCCACAGCGGCTCCTCCAGGAGCGGGCGCCGGGAGCGGTCCCAGGTCTCGCGCGCCCGCACCAGGAAGTCGCCCCAGCGCTGCCCGACACCCGCCCCCAGGGCGTCGTCCAGGGCCGCTACGACACCCGCGCGGGAGGCGTTCGGCAGGGACATCTCGGTGCCGTCCGCGAAGACGTGCCGCGCCGACGGATCGACCTGGACCAGCTCGACGCAGTCCTCCAGCGGCTCCTTGCCGGTCTTGACGAACAGGTCGCGGTAGACGGCGGGCAGCGGCAGCAGCCCGGGCCCGGTGTCGAAGGCGAAGCCGTCCCGCTCGGCCCGGCGCACCGCACCGCCGTACGTCTCCGTACGCTCGAACACCGTCACCCGGTGCCCCGCGACGGCGAGCCGGGCAGCCCCCGCCATCGCGCCCATCCCAGCACCGACCACCACAATCCGTCCCATGCCAGCGACTGTATCGACCCGCACTGACAACCCCACCCGCGGCCCGCGGACGCGGAAGCGGTGGGCGGGGTCAGCCCGGTGGGGTCTCCGCCCGGGCGGCCAGGCGGCGTGCCTCGCGGCGGCGGGCCCGGCGGCGCAGGTAGCGGCGGATGCGGGAGATCAGGAAGGCGACGATGACGACGCCCGCGAGGAGGAGAACGGCGGCGATGACCGCCGCGGCCAGGGGATGGAAGATCGCGAAGGTGACGAGGCCGGCCACTCCGAGGTCCTCGGCCAGGCTCACGAGCATGTTGCTCACGGGCTCGGGGGAGGTGTTGACAGCCATCCGCGTCCCGGCCTTCACCGCGTGGCTGGCCAGTGCCGTGCCGCCGCCGATCAGGCCCGCCGTGACGTCCGACAGCGAGCCGCTCTGCCCGGCGAGCAGCGCGCCGACCCAGGCGCCGGCGGCCGGGCGGATCACCGTGTGCGCGGTGTCCCACACCGAGTCCACGTACGGGATCTTGTCGGCGACCGCCTCGCACACGAACAGCACGCCCGCCGCGATCAGCACCTCAGGCCGTTGCAGAGCGGAGGGGACGTCGTCGCTCAGTCCCGTCGCGCCGAACACACCGAGCAGCAGCACCACCGCGTACGCGTTGATGCCGCTGGCCCAGCCGCTTGTGAACACCAGGGGAAGTACGGACACGGACGCGATCGTAACCAGCGCACGGCCCGGCGTCGTGGGGATGAGCGCGCACAACTGAGTATCCGTACCTAGCCGGTGAGATGAGTACGCGCGCGGATGAGGCGGGAACCGCGTGGACGAGAGGGTGGAGACACGGAAAGGGGCCCGGCGCCGGCACCGCCGACACGGGGCGGCGGAACGGCGCGGCCCTCGACCGCTCCTTCCGCCGGCCCAGTCGGCGGGAGTGAGGCACGGGGGAGCGGGGGAGTACGAGGACGCGCCGGTGCGGCGTGGCCCGCGGGGGACGCGGCCACGGCGCACCGGCGTTCTCGTCCTCAGGGGCGTCCGCTCACCCGCCCCTGCAGCAGTCTGGACAGCGCCCTGTGCACGTCGTCCAGGGAGCGCTCCGGCTGGAAGGACTTCCAGTCCAGCGCGGCCACCAGCACCATGCCGACCAGCGCCGCCGCGGTGAGCGACACGTCGAGCTCCTCGCTGAACTCGCCGTTCGCCACACCCTCGCGCAGCACGCCCTCGACGACGGCGACTGCCTCCTGCCGTACCACCATGAGCGTGGACTGCCAGGCCCGGTTGGTGCGCCACAGCTCGGCCACGTACAGCTGGGTGAAGGACGGGTAGCGGTCGATGAAGACCAGTCCGGCGCGCACCATCGCGTCCAGGGCGTCGACCCGGCTGCCGCCCTCCCGCGCGGTCCGCTCGGCCGCCTCCCTGAGGGAGGCCGTGAGCAGCCCCACCCCGTGCCGCAGCAGCTCCTCGAAGAGGACGGACTTGCTGGCGAAGTTGTAGTAGACCGTGCCCTTGGCGACCCCCGCCCGCTCGGCGATCTCGTCCACGGTGGTGGCGGAGAACCCCTGCTCGGCGATGAGCGTGACGGCCGCCTCGTAGAGCTTCTGCCGGGTGGCCTCGCGGCGGGTGCGGCCGCCCGGCGTGGCGCTGCTGCGTTCCATGGCCCCGATTGTCACAGGTGCGGACTCCTCGCAGGGTACGGAAGGGGAGGTCAACGGCGAGATCACAGGCTCAGCTCCGGATGCAGCCGGTTCAGCGTCCACACCTGCCGGCGCCGGGCCGACAGCGCGGTCAGCGCGAGCGCGGCCGCCGTGAAGCCCGTCAGCACCGCACAGGCCAGCCACACCGGGCCGAGGCCGCCGCCGGTGATCAGCCTGCGCAGGGCGTCGACGACGTAGCTCATCGGCAGGAAGGGATGGATCGCGTTGAAGAAGCCCGGACTGGTCTGCACGGGGTACGTGCCGCCCGCGGACGTCAGCTGGAGCATCAGCAGGGCGAGGACCAGGATCCGGCCCGCCGGCCCGAAGCGGGCGTTCAGCCACTGCACGATCGCCCCGAAGCACGCAGCCACCAGGAACAGGAAGGCGATCGTGCCTCCCGCGCGCGTCATCTCCAGGCCGACCGCCCAGTGCAGCACCGCCATCAGGGCCGCCGTCTGCAGCACGCCTACCGCCGCCACCGGCAGCCAGCCGGCCAGCGCGATCCGCCAGGAGGAGGCGCCCGCGGCGAGCGCGCGCCGGTTCATCGGCGGGATCAGCATGTACGCCACCATGGCGCCCACCCACAGCGACAGCGGGATGAAGTACGGGGCGAAGCCGGTGCCGTAGTTCGGCGCGTGGTGCAGGTCCCGGGCGGCCAGCTGGACCGGGTCGGCCATGACGCCGGTGCGCTGGTCGCGGTCCTTCTTGTCGTAGTCGGGGATCTGCTTGGCGCCGTCGTGCAGCCCGCCGGCGAGCTTGCCGGAGCCGTCGACCAGCTTGTACATGCCGCCGTTGAGGTCGACGGCGCCCGCCTCGAGCCTGCCGACGCCCTTGTCGAGGCCGGTCGCGCCGGTCCTGGCCGTGCCGATCCCGGCATGCAGCTTCTTCGCGCCCGCGGCGACCTTGCCGGCGCCCTCGTTCAGCTTGTTGATCTTCTTGACGGCGTCGTCGATGTCCTCGGACAGGTGCGGCGCGCGGTCGGCGAGCGCCTGGGCCCGTGTCTGGAGGGTGGCGAGGTCGCTGTCGAGCTTCTTCAGGTCTCCGCCGTTGTCCGCGACGAGCGTGTTGACGTCGTCGGCGATCTTCGCGACGTCGGCGGCAGTCTCCTTGGCCTGCGTCAGATCCGCGCAGGCGGCGTCCGGCAGGGCCGGGTCGGCGCAGCGCCGGGCGTGGATGCCGTCCAGGTCGGCGGAGGCGGCGTGGGCGTCCTTGGCGGCGGCCGGGGCCCGCTCCACCAGGGTGTCGAGGTTGCGGCGGATCGCCTTGGCGGAGTCGGCGACCAGCCGGGCGGAGTCGCCGATCGACTTCTCGTTGTCCTTCAGGAACGGGCCCACCGTGCCGTCGACCGCGTTGATCCTGTCGGCCAGCGTCCGCGTGCCGTCGGCGACCTGCCGTGAGCCGTTCTCCAGGTCGCCCGCCCCGGTGCTGAGCCTGGTCAGGCCCTTGGACAGCTCGGACGAGCCCCTCTTGGCCTCGGTCAGACCGTCGGCGAGGTCCTTGGAACCCCGCTCGGCCTTGCCGATGCCGCCCTTGAGCCGGTCGGCGCCGCCGGCGGCCTCGACCGTCTTGCCGTGGATGTCGGAGAACGACACGAAGATCTTGTCCAGGTAGGACCGGGAGGCCTTGGTGGACGCGGCGGTGCGCACCTCGCTGAACACCGTCCGGGAGATCTGCCCGACGATGTAGTTGTTGGCGTCGTTCGTACGGACCTGGAGCGCGCTGGTCTCGGGGGAGTCGCCCGCGCTGGAGGCGATCCGTCGGCTGAAGTCGGCCGGCATGGTCAGCGACAGGTAGTACGTGCCGTCCTCGACGCCCCTGCGGGCCTCGGCGGCGCTCACCTCGTGCCAGTCGAAGACCTTGCTCTTCAGCAGCCCCTCGGTGAGGTCGTCGCCGGCCGCGATCCTGCGGCCGTCGGCGGTGGCCCCTTGGTCGTCGTTCACGAGGGCCACGGGGATGCGGTCGAGGCGGCCGTACGGGTCCCAGAAGGACCACAGGTACAGCGCCCCGTACAGCAGCGGCAGCACCAGCAGGGCGACCAGGGCGGCGCGCGGCAGCCTGCCGCGTCCGAAGCGCCTCAGCTCAAGAGCGGCCAGTTTCGGCGAGCGCATCGGCCGCCTCCTTCGCTTGGTCGTGCGGTTCGTCGTCGGTCGGTTCCGCGTCGGCCGGTTCGTCGTCGATCGGTTTCACGTCGGCCGGTTCGTCGTCGGTTGTCGTGGCGGGGGGCCCGGCGGAGGGGGTGGCGGAGGGCTTGGTGGAGACGGCCACCGCGCCCTCCGGTGCCTCGCCGCATACCGCGAGCACGGTCGTCCCGGACTCGCTGATCGACCGCAACTGCGCCCAGAGGGCGGCTCGTTCGGTGCCCGAGAGCTTGAAGTCGGTGTCGTCGACGGCGAGCAGCAGCGGCCGGGACATGAGCGCCAGGGCGATCGACAGGCGCAGTTCCTCCGGGCGCTCCAGATCGCGTACGGCGGTGCGGTCGCCCTTGGGCAGGGTCGCGAGGTCGAGGCCGGCGGTGCCGAGTGCCGTGTCGATCAGCTGCTTCGCCTCGGCCCGGCGCTCGGACCGGGGCCGCAGCAGGCCGCGCAGCGAGCCGCCGAACCGGCGTTGGAGCAGTGCCCGTTCGCGCAGGTGCTCGCCGACGGTCAGGGCCGGCTCGAGGTCGGTGACGCCCGCCACGTTGGCGAGCGCGGTGACGCGGCGCAGGGCGGACATGTGCCGGGGCGGTTCGAACCCGCCCACGCGGGCCACTCCCTCCGTGGGCCGCATCCGCCCGGTGAGTGCGAGCAGCAGGCACGTACGGCCGGAACCGGACGGGCCCTCCACCGCGATCAGCGCACCGGGCTCCGCGTCGAGGCCGATGCCGCGGAACGCCCAGCCGCGGGGCCCGCGCAGCCCGAAGTCGCGGGCGGTGACACCGAGACCGTGTGCCGTGTGGTCGTGCACGGTTTGCCCTCCCCCTTGTTTTTGAACTGACTGGTCAGTGCAAAAAGGTACCCCGAACCTACGATCGAGGCAAAAGGCCAGGTCAGAACGGATTGTCAGTGCCATACCTCACGATGGGCACATACGGCACCCGTGCCGTCATTCAGACGACAGGAGGTTCGTCATGGCCAACTCGTCCGCAGCCGCCGCGCGTCGGCGCCGCGCCGCCGGCCCTGCCCCCTCACTGACCGGCCCGGCGAGCGACGTTCACCCCGTCCTGCGCCGGACCACGGCGCCGCCCGCCGCCCTCGACCTGCTCGCCCAGGCCCGCGCGGGCCTGGAGGAGGCCACGGTCCTGCAGACCCCGAACGAGCGGTACGCGACGGCCCACCTCGCCGCCCTGCGCACCGCCGCCGCCGTGCTCGCCGCGCGGGGGCGTCCGGAGCCCACCCCCCGACGGCGGGCACGCATCAGGAGCGCCTGGGAAGTGCTCCCCGAGATCGCGCCCGAACTCGCCGAGTGGAGCGCGCTGTTCGCCGCGGGTGCCGCGCGCCGCGCCCGGGCCGAGGCCGGCATCCGGGGCGCGGCCGGCCACCGCGACGCCGACGACCTGATACGCGACGTGGCGATGTTCATCCGCCTCGTCGAGCGCATACTCGTCCTCCAGCCGTCCCTGCCCCGGCCCCGCCAGGACACCGGCACGGCGGACGAGCCGGGCGCCTCCCGCCGCGGGGCCGGCCCACACGGGCTGCCGGACGCGGGCTGACAGGCGCAGGCCGCGCCCGTACGGCGGTTGCCGCCACGGCGGCGATCACGGCCGCGGGGGTCGGCGGAGCCGAGCGGCAGGGCGGGGGTGGGAGGCAATAGGGTGGAAGGCGCCTGAAGCCCTTCCCGCTCCCGTACCCCGGGCGGGAAGGGCGGACCGATCGCTCCGCCGCGCAAGAGGCGGTGCCGCGCCGAGGAGTCAACTGCCGTGTCGGACCCGATGCGCCCCCGCGCCTCTCTCCGTACCGCCGTGGTCTGGGAGGTCCTGCGGGACGCCCTGGACCGTCGGGTCAAGGCCGCGGGCCGGGAGTCCCTGGACGTCCTCGACACCGGCGGCGGCAGCGGCAACTTCGCCGTGCCCGTCGCCCGCCTCGGCCACCGGGTCACCGTCGTCGACCCCAGCCCCAACGCCCTGTTCGCGCTGGAGCGCCGCGCCGCCGAGGCCGGCGTGGCAGACCGGGTACGGGGCGTGCAGGGCGACGCCCACGGCCTCTTCGACGTGGTCGAGCGCGGCGGCTACGACGTCGTGCTGTGCCACGGCGTCCTGGAGTACGTCGACGACGCCGCCGAGGGCGTGCGCAATGCGGTCGCCGCCCTGCGCGCCGAGGGCGTCCTCAGCCTGCTCGCCGCCGGGCTCGGCGGCGCCGTGCTCGCCCGCGCCCTGGCCGGCCACTTCAAGGAGGCCAGGCGGGCGCTCGACGACCCCCACGGACGCTGGGGCGAGGGCGACCCGGTGCCGCGCCGCTTCACCGCCGAGCAGCTCACCGCCCTCGTGGAGGGCGCGGGGCTGACCGTCGCCTCGGTGCACGGCGTACGGGTCTTCGCCGACCTGGTGCCCGGCGTGCTCGTGGACACCGAACCCGGAGCGCTGGACGCCCTGCTGAAACTGGAGGAGGCGGCGGCCGAGCTGCCCGCGTTCCACTCGGTGGCCACGCAGCTGCACGTACTCGGCGAGACCCGGGGCGCCGCCGGGGCCTGAGCCGGCCCCCCGGGCGCGGGCCGCCGGTCGCCGTCCCGCCGGGCATGGAGTGCGCCACAGGCCCCCCGGACGACGGCTTTGCCCCGTATGATCGAGGGAGACCGCCCGGCATGACGGGCCGGCTGCCGGGGAATGACAGCCTCAGCGAGCCGGGTCCGGCATGGTGGGTTCCGGTTGGCCAATTGGCGCAGAGGGGCGGGTTTCACGGGGGCGATTCCCTGCCTATCCTGAAGGGACCCCCCGGGTCGTCCCCCGGCGACTGCACAATGAGGAGGACTCCGTGCCGCTCTCGGAGCACGAGCAGCGCATGCTCGAGCAGATGGAGCGAGCGCTGTACGCAGAAGATCCCAAGTTCGCGTCGGCGCTCGAGGGAAGCGGGCTGCGTACGTACACCCGGCGGCGGGTCTACCAGGCGGTCGTGGGCTTCCTCGTAGGTATCGCGCTTCTCATGGCAGGAATGGTCGCCCAGCAGATCTGGGTCAGCGTGGTGGGCTTCCTGGTCATGCTGGGCTGCGCCGTGCTGGCCGTGACCGGCTGGCGCAAGGCCCCCAAGCCGGGCGAGCAGGCCGCCGGCGGCCCGCACGCCCGCCGCCAGGCCCGGCCGAAGCGCTCCATGATGGACCGCATCGAGCAGCGCTGGCAGCGCCGCCGCGACGAGCAGGGCGGCCGCTAGCCCGCCGACCACCCTTGGTTGTGGTGAGGGGGTGACCACCGACGGTGGTCACCCCCTCACGCACGCCCGGAGAACCCCTCCGGCGCCGCCCCGGCCGTCTCAGCCCCGCTGCCCCGACGGCCCGCGCAGGGTCGGCCGGGCGGCGGCGAGGCGGGAGCGGAAGGCGGTCCACCGGGCCGAGGCCGACCAGGCCAGGCGCGCGGTCGAGCGGGGAGCGAGCGCGGCCCGCAGTCGGGTGCCGCGGGACACCGTGCCCCGCAAGGCCCCGGTGACCTGACGGACGTCCTCGGCGAGCCCCGCCACCGGGCGCGGGCTCGGCGCGTACAGGACCTGCTCCACGGCGTCCGCCAGACGGTGCACCGAGGCCGCGGCCGCCGGGTCGAGGTGCCCGAGGCGCACGATCCGGGCGGCGGCCTTGCGCGGAGTCTGCGACTCGTCCGGCGGGATCCCGAAATCCCAGGCTGTATCCGTCAGTTCCTGCCAGACCCCCAGGATGTGCGGCGCCGCGTCCGCCTCGCCGCGCCCGTGCGCGCCCAGCCGGACGGAGCGCATCCGCCTGCGCCACAGCAGCGGTGACAGCGGCAGGGCGACGACCACCAGGCCGCCGAGCGCCCACCCCAGGACCGCGTACCACTTCGGACCGCCGCCGTCGGAGGGCAGCACGGCCTGCGCGGACGGGCCCCCGCACTCCTGCAGCCGCCTCAGCTCCGGCGGGCAGCTCTGGTTCGCCGAGGGCGCGGCGGAGGGCGCCGTGCTCGCGTCCTGGGACGGCACCGCGGGTTCCGGCAGGCTGGTGCCCGGCGTCTCCGGCTGGGTGTACGACGGCACGGTACCGCGCGTCGGCGTCGGCTCGAACCGGGCCCAGCCGACGCCCTCGAAGTACAGCTCGGGCCAGGCGTGCGCGTCCTTCAGACCCACCGCCACCGTGCCGTCGCCCTGCGGGGTGCCGGGCGCGAAGCCCACCGCGACCCGGGCCGGTATGCCCAGCGTGCGGGCCATCGCCGCCATCGCGAAGGAGAAGTGCACGCAGAAGCCCTGCTTGTCCTTCAGGAACCGCGAGATGGCCTGCGGCCCGCTGCCCGTGTCGACCTGGGTGTCGTACTGGAAGCCGCCGTCGACGGCGAACCAGTCCTGCAGCTTGACCGCCTGCTCGTAGTGGTTCGACGCGCCCTCGGTGATCCGGCGCGCGGTCCTCGCGACATCCGCCGGCAGCGACTTGGGCACCTTGGTGTACTCGCGCTTCAGGGACGGCGACGGGTCCGGCGCGGTCGCGAGCTGCTCCGCCGTCGGCTGCACCTGAAGGCTCTTCACCTGGTAGGTCAGTCCGCGGGTGTTCTGCCCGTGGTCGCCGACGAGGGTCATTCCCACGGGTTCGTAGCGCCAACTGCCCTTGATGCGCACGCCGCTCGGCGGATACGGCATCGGCAGCCAGTCCTGGGCGTACCAGTCGGCCGCCGCGATGGTCGTGGTGATCTCCCTGCGCTTGACGTCGCCGTCCAGGCCGGTCGGGGCGGGGAACTGGTCGGGCACGCCGACGATGTGCCGCTGGGACGGCTTCCAAGTGGTGCCGTCGAAGTCGTCCAGGGACACGATCCGCAAGTACAGGTTCGAGGTGTCGGACGTGTCCGTGCGCAGGCTCATGGCCGTGCGGTCCTCGTCGACGTTCAGGCTGTCGCGCAGCGACACCAGCGGATTCACCGCAGAGATCGTGCCGCCGTTGCCGCCTCGCCCGCCGACTCCGGTGCCGGTGGCGTCCAGCAGTCCGCCCCGCATGGACGGCAGGGCGAGCGGCACGACCAGGGCGATGCCCAGGGCGAGCGCGCCGATCCGGCGCCCGGTGCGCACCGGCGCGACCGCGCCGGCTTCTCCGCCCCCCGGGCGCGGCGCCCCGGCGAACACCCGCCCCCACTGCGAGAGCCGGTCCCGGCCCTCGGCCAGCAGCAGCATCAGATAGCCGGCGGCGGCGACCAGGAACCACAGCCAGTCGGCGCCGCCCTCGGACAGGCCCGCGGCCACGGAGTACAGGGCGAGCAGCGGCAGGCCCGCGGGGGCCGCGCTGCGGAACGTCACCGCGAGGGTGTCCACGATCAGCCCGATCAGCAGCACGCCGCCGACGAGCATCAGCCGGATGCCGTCGGTCAGCGGCGCCGGGATGGCATACCGGCCGACGTCGTCCGCGCCCTGCCGCAGCAGCTCCGCCAGGTGACGGAAGGCCTCCGGGCCGGGGACCAGCCCGGCGAAGGCCTGCACCCGGGCGAAGACCAGGGTCAGCAGCATCAGCGTGACCAGGGCCTGCGCCGCCACGGTCAGCGGCCGCGCCAGCGGTACCCGCCGGGCCACCGCGCCGACGCCCGACTGCACCGCCAGCATCAGCGCGACCTGCACGATCCACGTCGCGGGCGAAACCAGCGGCAGCAGCGCGCACGCCGCCATCAACGTGGCCGCCGCGGCACACAACGCCAACCGCGCCCGCCCGCTCATACCCACCCCTCCCGCTCCCCCGTACAGCTCACGCCCACCGGCCCCCTGCCGAGCCGCCCACACCACTCGCCCGGGACGCCCCGCTCCGCCCCTGCCGGCCGCCTGCCCGGTTCGTGGCCTCGCGTGGGGCGTGCGTGCGGGACGGCCCGGTCGGTTGTGTCGCGCGGGCCCGTGTCCGCCGGCCGCCTGCCCGGTTCGTGGTGTCGCTCACGGCCCTCGTGCGGGGCGTTTCTTCCTCGTGGGTGGCCGCCGGGCCGGTCACGCCATTCGCCCAGGACGGGCCGGGCCCTCGTGGCGTTCATGACCATCCCTCGCCCAGGCCCGTGCCGCTCGTCGTGCCGATGGTCGTGCGGTCGTGGTCCGCCCGGCGCCATACCTCGTCCAGTGCCGCGCCCCGGGGCACGCCGATGGCCGTCCAGCCGGCCTCGCGCAGGAGGCGCAGGCGTTCCTCGGTGGGGTCGGCCGGGGCGGGGGCGTCGGTCGGTTCGCGTGACCAGGTGTGGCTGGACAGGACGAAGGCGACCGCCGCGCCGCTGCGCCGGCACATCCTGGCGGCCACCGCGGCCTGGGCCTCGTCCAGGTCGCCGAGGAAGGCGACCAGCAGCCCCTCCTTGCCGCGGCGCAGCACGTCGTAGGCGCGGGACAGGCCCGCCCCGTCCGAGTGGTCGACCACGGCGAGGGTGTCCATCATCAGTCCGGCCGCGTCCGCCGACTCCTGGCCGGTGCCCGCGAAACCGTCGGAGGCCTCGCCGGGCACGGAACTGCCGGTGTCGGTCAGCAGCCGGACCGAGAAACCCCGCTCCAGCATGTGCACCAGGACGGAGGCCGCGCCGGACACCGCCCACTCGAAGGCCGAGTCGGGGCCGGCGCCCCGGTGGGCGAGTTCCCGGGTGTCGAGCAGCACCGTGCAGCGGGCGCGCTGCGGCTGCTCCTCGCGGCGCACCATCAGCTCGCCGTAGCGAGCGGTGGAGCGCCAGTGCACGCGGCGCAGGTCGTCGCCGTAGCGGTACCCGCGTGGGATGACGTCGTCCTCGCCGGCCAGCGCCAGCGAGCGCTGCCGCCCGTCGCCGTACCCCTTGGCCTCGCCGGTCAGCCGCACCGGCGCCAGCGGCTCCACGCGCGGCACGACGGTGAGGGTGTCGTACGTCGAGAAGGACCGGGTCAGTTCGCACATCCCGAACGGGTCGGTCAGGCGCAGCTGCAGCGGGCCCAGCGGATAGCGGCCCCGCAGGTCGGAGCGGACCCGGTAGGACACCTCGCGGCGCCCGCCCGGCTCTACCCGGTCGAGCACGAAGCGGGGCCGCGGCCCGAGCACGTACGGCACCCGGTCCTGGAGCATCAGCAGACCCGTGGGCAGCCGGGAGACGTTGTCCATGCGCAGGTGCACGCGGGCCTCGCTGCCGGCGGGCACGCGCGCGGGGGAGAGCCGGCGGCTGCCGGCCACCCGGTAGCGCGTGCGGTAGAGCACGGTCGCGCAGACCAGCGGCAGGACGGCGAGCAGCAGGCCGACCCGCAGCAGGTCGGGCTGGCCGAGGACGTAGGCGCACAGGGCGGCGGCGACCCCGGCTGCCAGGAAGGAGCGCCCTCGGGTGGTCAGGCCGGCCAGCGCGGTGCGCACGCCGCCCCGCTCCCTCTGGTCGTCCTCCGCGTGCGCGGCCCCCGCGTGGGTCATCACAGCCTCCGCGGCGTCTGCCGGCCGTACGCCGGCGTGCCGTGGCCCAGGCCGAAGCCGCCGGACTGCTGGGGTCCGGCGGGCACCGGGGTGTTCTGCAGGATCTCCTGGACGACCTGTTCGGAGGTGCGGCGGTTGAGCTGGGCCTGGGCGGTGGGCAGCAGCCGGTGGGCCAGGACGGCCGCGGCGAGCGCCTGGACGTCGTCCGGCAGCGCGTACTCCCGGCCGCTCAGGGCGGCGGACGCCTTCGCCGCGCGCAGCAGGTGCAGCGTCGCGCGCGGCGAGGCGCCGAGTCTGAGGTCCGGGTGGGTGCGGGTGGCGGCGACCAGGTCCACCGCGTACCGCCGCACCGTCTCGGCGACGTGCACGCCGCGCACCGCCTCGATCAGCTTGACGATCTCGTGCGCGTGCGCGACCGGCTGGAGGTCGTCCAGGGGGTTCACCCCGCCGTGCACGTCCAGCATCTGCAACTCGGCGTCCGGGCTCGGGTAACCGATGGACACCCGGGCCATGAAGCGGTCGCGCTGAGCCTCGGGCAGTGGGTAGGTGCCCTCCATCTCGACCGGGTTCTGCGTGGCCACCACCATGAACGGGGTGGGCAGTTCGTAGGTCTGCCCGTCGATGGTGACCTGACGCTCCTCCATGGACTCCAGCAGCGCCGACTGGGTCTTGGGCGAGGCGCGGTTGATCTCGTCGCCGATCACGATCTGCGCGAAGATGGCGCCCGGCTTGAACTCGAAGTCCCGGCGCTGCTGGTCCCAGATGGACACGCCGGTGATGTCCGACGGCAGCAGGTCGGGCGTGAACTGGATGCGCCGCACCGAACAGTCGATGGACCGTGCCAGCGCCTTGGCGAGCATCGTCTTGCCCACCCCGGGGACGTCCTCGATCAGAAGATGCCCCTCGGCGAGCAGTACGGTCAGCGAAAGCCGTACGACCTCGGGCTTGCCCTCGATCACTCCTTCCACCGAACTGCGGATCCGCTCCACGGTGGAGGTCAGATCAGTGAGGCTCGCTCGCTCGTCATAGGTCGTCACCCGGCCCTCCTCGGCCCTTCCCCAAGCCCTCTGCCGAGCAGGGGATACCCCAACTTTCCGGGCCGACGCTCTGCTGTGCGGTCCGGCCCACCCCGAATCACGGCCGTCACACGGAAAGGTCCTGCAAGGTTCCGCGTGCGGCCACACCCCGCATTCTTGCCGCCGTTACCGATTCGTGTCACTCGCCTGTGGACAACTGGCCGCGATATGTCGGGTCTTACGGCCTTTCGTTGGTGACGGCGGCATGACGCGTACCGGATCGCCGGCGCGCGCGGTGGTGTTCAGGCGGGGTCGATCTCGCGCAGCAGGCCCGTCCTGACGTCGAAGACGAAGCCGCGCACGTCGTCGGTGTGCAGCAGGAACGGCGAGGTGCGCACGCGCTGCATCGACTGCCGTACGTCCTGGTCGACGTCCCGGAAGGCCTCCACGGCCCAGGCCGGACGCTGCCCGACCTCCATCTCCAGGTCGTGCCGGAATTCCTCGGTGATTGATTCCAGGCCACAGTTGGTGTGGTGGATGAGCACGACGCTGCGGGTGCCGAGGGCGCGCTGGCTGATGGTCAGCGAGCGGATGACGTCGTCGGTGACCACGCCGCCCGCGTTGCGGATGGTGTGGCAGTCGCCGAGCTCCAGGCCGAGCGCGGCGTGCAGGTCGAGTCGGGCGTCCATGCAGGCCACGACCGCGACGCGCAGCACGGGCCGGGCGTCCATCCCCGGGTCGGCGAACGCGGCGGCATAGCGCTGGTTGGCCTCCGTGAGGCGGTCGGTGACCGTTTCTGCCGTTATGGCGTCCTCGGATCCGGGGGGAATCGATGCGGATGTCGTCATACTCATGACGTTACTGGCCGTGCCCGCTCCGGTCCTGTTATGAGAGTGGACAAAGAACCCCATCGTGGCTTGTTGTGAGCGACCCCACACAGATGGCAAACAGTATCCGTACGGGTGAATCTTTTCGAATTCGGGTGTCACGGGCACTCCGTCGGGCGACGCGCAGGCCGGTTGATTGACCGCGAGACAGGGTGGACTAAAGTGACGCGAAGCGGGAGGCGTGGCCCTCCCTGCTGGACTGCATTTCCCAAGGCCCCGGCCTGAGCACCGGCGGCCCGACACGTGCGCGGCGCGTACGTACGGCTCGGCCTCCTCCCGCTTCCGGCCGGCCGACGCTTCCGGCGCCGGCAGGCTTCTCGTATCTGAGCGGCGGGGGACCCGGCGGTGCGTGCGGGACGCGCCGGACCTGAGAGGGCCCCTTGAGCGACAGCCGACATGTCCCCGTGATGCTCCAGCGGTGCCTGGACCTGCTGGCGCCCGCCCTTCAGGGGCCGGGAGCGGTGGTCGTCGACTGCACCCTCGGCCTCGGCGGGCACAGCGAGGCACTGCTCACCCGCTTTCCCGGTGTACGGCTCGTGGCCCTGGACCGGGACAAGGAGGCGCTGCGGCTGTCCGGCGAGCGGCTGGCCCCCTTCGGTGAGCGGGCCACCCTGGTGCACGCCGTCTACGACGAGCTGCCCGGCGTGCTCGACCGGCTGGGCATCGCGCGTGTGCAGGGCGTCCTGTTCGACCTCGGGGTCTCCTCCATGCAACTCGACGAGGCCGGACGCGGCTTCGCCTACGCCCAGGACGCGCCCCTGGACATGCGCATGGACCAGAGCGCCGGCATCAGCGCCGCCGAGGTCCTCAACACCTACCCGGCCGGTGAACTGGTCCGCATTCTTCGGGCGTACGGCGAGGAGAAGCAGGCCAAGCGGATCGTGGCCGCGATCGTGCGCGAGCGTGAGAAGGAGCCGTTCACCAACAGTGCCCGGCTGGTGGAGCTCATCCGTGACGCGCTGCCGCAGGCCGCCAGGCGCACCGGCGGCAACCCGGCCAAGCGCACGTTCCAGGCGCTGCGCATCGAGGTCAACGGCGAACTCGCCGTCCTGGAACGGGCGATCCCGGCCGCGGTGAAGACACTCGAGGTCGGCGGTCGGATCGCCGTACTGTCGTACCACTCGCTCGAAGACCGTCTGGTCAAGCAGGTGTTGGCGGCCGGCGCCGCGTCGAGTGCGCCTCCCGGGCTCCCGGTCGTGCCCGAGCGCTACCAGCCCCGGCTCAAGCTGCTCACGCGCGGTGCCGAACTTCCCACCGAGGAGGAGATCGCCGAGAACCGGCGGGCGGCACCGGCCCGGCTGCGCGGCGCCGAGCGCATCAGGGAGGACGTCGAGTGAGGCAGGGGGACAGTTGAGCAGGAAACCCGAACTGAGAGGGCGTGCCGCCCGGCTCGCCCGGCTCCTCCCGGCGAACCGCAGCCAGGCCGCCCGCATGCCCTTCGTCCTCCTCGTCGTGCTCCTGCTCGGCGGGGGCCTCATCGGGCTGCTGATGCTGAACTCCGCGCTCAGCGAAGGCGCGTTCCAGCGGGAGGACCTGCAGAAGGACACCAAGAACCTCACCGACGAGGAACAGGCCCTGCAGCGGGACATCGACGCCTACTCCGCCCCGGACGCCCTCCAGCGCCGCGCCCGAGAACTCGGCATGGTCCCCGGCGGCGACCCCGCCTTCCTGGCCCCCGGCGGCACGGTCAAGGGCGCCCCCTCACCCGCCCCCGAACAATCCCCCTACGCCGACGTACCGGCAGTGCTGCGCCCGCCCGAGCTCCTCACGACCGAGCCGTACCCCACGCCCGGCACACCCACGGAAACCACACCGCCCACCACCGCGACCACGCCCCAGCCCTCCGCGTCCCCGACCCCCGGCAGGTGACGGAAGTGTCCGACAGGCAGACTCCGCGGCGTCGTGTGCCCGGGCCCGCTGGGGCCGTCCGGGCGGGTGGTCGGCAGCGGGCCGGGGGCGGTGGTCGGGCGGTTCGGCGGCCGGCGGCCGGGCGGATCCGGCTCGGCAGTCCTCGGCCGCGGTTGCGGCTGGTCGGGTTCGCGCTGGCTCTGGTGCTGCTCGTCTTCGCCGTGCGGCTGCTGCAGGTGCAGGCCGTCGACGCGAGCGCGTATGCCGCCAAGGCCGACGAGAACCGGTACGTCGTGCACACGCTGGCCGCCGAGCGGGGCGGTATCACCGACCGCAACGGGGTCGCGCTGGCGGCCAGTGTGGACGCCGACGACATCACCGCCGACCCCACGATGTTCACCCGGGATCAGCTGAGGATCGGCGACGGGCCCGAGCAGGCGGCCGCCCTCCTCGCCCCGATCCTCGGCCAGGACCAGGCCGTGATCGCCAAGAAGCTCCGTACCCCGAACACCCGGTACGTGCTGCTCGCCCGCCGCCAGACCCCCCAGGTCTGGAAGCAGATCAAGGACCTGAAGACCGCGCTCGCGAAGAAGGCGCAGGCGGACAGGACCAAGACCACCGTCAATGTCCTGGCCGGTGTCTTCTCCGACCCCAGCAGCAAGCGCGTGTATCCCAACGGCGACCTCGCCGCCGGGATACTGGGCTGGGTCAACGCCGAGGGCAAGGGCGGCGGCGGTCTCGAGCAGCAGCTGAACGAGCAGCTGGCCGGCAAGCCGGGCAAGATCCGTTACGCCCAGTCCGGCGGCCGCGAGGTGCCCACCGTCGGCTCCACCGAGACGCCCGCGGTGCCCGGCTCCGACGTGGAGCTCACCATCGACCGCGACATCCAGTGGGCCGCCCAGAACGCCATCACCGAGCAGGTGGAGAAGTCCGGGGCGGACCGCGGCTACGTCATCGTGCAGGACACCCGCACCGGCGAGATCCTCGCCATGGCCAATTCCCCCGGCTTCGACCCGGGCGACCTGTCCCACGCCGACCCCGCCGCCCTCGGCAACGCCGCCGTCCAGGACGCCTTCGAGCCCGGCTCCACCGCCAAGGTCATGTCCATGGCCGCCGTACTGGAGGAGAACGCGGCCACACCGCTCACCCACGTCGTCGTACCCAACCGGCTGCACCGCGGCGACCGGCTCTTCCAGGACGACATCGACCACGAGACCTGGTACCTCACGCTGAACGGCGTGCTCGCCAAGTCCAGCAACATCGGCACCATCCTGGCCACCGGCCAGCTCGGGAAGACCCAGCAGGAGGCCAACAAGGTCCTCCACTCCTACCTGCGCAAGTTCGGCATCGGCGAACCGACCGGTCTCGGCTTCCCCGGCGAGACCAAGGGCATCCTCGCCCCGGCCGACAAGTGGTCCACCTCGCAGCAGTACACGATCCCTTTCGGCCAGGGCGTCTCCATCAACGCCCTGCAGGCCGCGTCCGTCTACTCGACCATCGCCAACGGCGGGGTCCGCATCCAGCCGACCCTGGTGCGCGGCACCAAGGGCGCCGACGGCCGCTTCACGCCGGCCCCCGAGCCCGCGAAGACGCGGGTCGTGAGCGAGAAGACGGCCAAGGAACTCGCACAGATGCTGGAGTCCGTGGTGGACGACGAGCAGGGCACCGGCGTCAAGGCGCGCATCCCCGGCTACCGCGTCGCGGGCAAGACCGGTACGGCCAACCGCGTGGATCCGGCCACCGGCAGATACCGCGGCTACACGTCCTCCTTCGCCGGGTTCGCCCCCGCCGACAACCCCCGTGTCACCGTCTACTGCGCGATCCAGAACGCCACCAAGGGCAGCTACTTCGGCGGCCAGATCTGCGGCCCGGTCTACAAGCAGGTCATGGGGTTCGCGCTGAAGACACTCCAGGTACCGCCGACCGGGGCCAAGCCCGCGAGCCTGCCCGTCGCCTTCAACCCGTGACCGGCGCCCACCGCTCCCGCACACCCTCCACACGCACCTTTCACGCCCGGCATCACCCGAACGGAACAACCAGGAACCAGCCCGTGACAACGATCACTCCCGGCCCCGGCAACAGCCCCCCGCCCCGGCCCTCACTTCGCTCCGAAGCAGGTATGCCGGGTACGCTCACGGCCGTGCCACACGCTGATCAGTCCCAGACCACCGAGACGGGCGCTTCCGTGACGTACCCGGGACCGCCGCGACCGGCCCGGGTCTCCGCCACACCCCTCGCGGAGCTCGCCGGCCAGCTGGAGGTCACCGCCCCGGACGGCGCGGCCGAGGTCACGGGCATCACCCATGACTCGCGCGCCGTGCGCCCCGGTGACCTGTACGCCGCCCTGCCCGGCGCCCGCGCGCACGGCGCCGACTTCGTCACCCAGGCGGCGAGCCTGGGCGCGGCCGCCGTGCTCACCGACCCGTTCGGCGCCGAGCGCGCCGCCGCGACCGGCCTGCCGGTCCTGGTCGTGGACGACCCGCGCGGGCGGATGGGCGAGCTGGCGGCCACGATCTACGGCCGGCCGGGCCGCGACCTGCTCCAGATCGGCATCACCGGCACCTCCGGCAAGACCACCACCGCCTACCTCGTCGAGGGCGGCCTGAAGACCGTGAAGTCCACCGGACTGATCGGCACGGTCGAGACGCGCATCGGTGAGGAGCGCATCAAGTCCGAGCGCACCACCCCCGAAGCCACCGACCTCCAGGCCCTGTTCGCGGTCATGCGCGAGCGCGGCGTCGAGGCGGTCGCCATGGAGGTCTCCAGCCACGCCCTGGTGCTCGGCCGGGTCGACGGCTGCGTCTTCGACATCGGCGTCTTCACCAACCTCAGCCCGGAGCACATGGAGTTCCACTCCGACATGGAGGACTACTTCCGGGCCAAGGCACAGCTGTTCACACCCGAGCGCAGCCGGCTCGGCGTGATCAACCACGACGACGAGTACGGGCGCCGGCTCGTCAAGGAGGCCACCGTCCCGGTCGTCACCTTCTCGGCCGAGGGCCACCCGGACGCCGACTGGCGCGCCGAGGACGTCCAGGTCGGCCCGGTCGACTCCACGTTCACCGTGATCGGCCCCGAGGGCCGGCGGATCGCCGCCCGCTCGCCGCTGCCGGGCCCGTTCAACGTGGCCAACACCCTCGCCGCCGTCGTGGCGCTGGCCGCCGCGGGCCTCGACCCACAGGCCGCCGCCGACGGCATCGCCGCCGTACCGGGCGTGCCGGGCCGCCTGGAGCGCGTGGACGCCGGTCAGCCGTACCTCGCGGTCGTCGACTACGCGCACAAGACGGACGCCGTCGAGTCGGTCCTCAGAGCCCTGCGCAAGGTCACCAGGGGCCGGCTGCACCTCGTGCTCGGCTGCGGCGGGGACCGCGACCGGACCAAGCGCGCGCCGATGGGCGCCGCCGCGGCCCGGCTCGCCGACACCACCGTACTGACCTCCGACAACCCCCGCTCCGAGGACCCTCTCGCCATCCTCGCCACTATGCTCGAGGGCGCCGCCTCGGTGCCCGCGCACGAGCGCGGCGAGGTGCTCCTGTTCGAGGACCGGGCCGCCGCCATCGCCGCCGCCGTCGGCCGGGCCCGGCCCGGCGACACCGTGCTGGTCGCCGGCAAGGGCCACGAGCAGGGCCAGGACATCGCCGGAGTGGTCCGTCCCTTCGACGACCGCCAGGTGCTTCGCGAAGCCATCCAGAACCACCAGGGATGAACATCCGCCACGACCCGGGGACGAGAATCCCGAAGGCCCGGGGATGAAAATCCAGAAGACCAGGGGATGAACTTGTGATCGCCCTCTCCCTCGCCGAGATCGCAGAAGTCGTCGGCGGGCAGACGCACGACATACCGGATCCGTCCGTGAAGGTCACCGGACCCGTCGTCCGGGACTCCCGCGAGGCGGTGCCCGGCAGCCTCTTCGTCGCCTTCGTCGGCGAGCGCGTGGACGGCCACGACTTCGCCGCCGCCGTCGTGGAGGCGGGCGCGGCCGCCGTACTGGCGTCCCGGCCCGTCGGCGTGCCCGCGATCGTGGTCGAGGACGTGCAGGCCGCCCTCGGCGCCCTCGCCCGCCATGTCGTACGCCGGCTCGGCGCGACCCTCGTGGCGCTGACCGGCTCCGCGGGCAAGACCAGCACCAAGGACCTCATCGCCCAGGTGCTCGGGCGCAAGGCGCCGACCGTGTTCACGCCCGGCTCGCTCAACAACGAGATCGGGCTGCCGCTGACCGCGCTGAGCGCCACCGAGGAGACGAGATTCCTCGTGCTGGAGATGGGCGCCCGCGGCATCGGTCACATCCGCTACCTCACCGAACTGACCCCGCCGAAGGTGGGCGTCGTGCTCAACGTCGGCAGCGCCCACATCGGCGAGTTCGGCGGTCGCGAGCAGATCGCCCGGGCGAAGGGCGAGTTGGTGGAGAGCCTGCCCCCCGCCGAGGAGGGCGGCGCCGCCATCCTCAACGCCGACGACCCCTTGGTACGGGCCATGGCCTCCCGTACGAAGGCGAAGGTGATCCTTTTCGGAGAGTCCGGCGAAGCGGACGTACGCGCCGAGAACGTGAGACTCACGGACAGCGGACAGCCCGCCTTCAGACTTCACACACCCTCCGGTGCATGCGATGTGACCATGCGCCTGTACGGTGAGCACCACGTGTCGAACGCGCTCGCCGCGGCCGCCGTCGCCCATGAGCTGGGCATGTCCGCGGAAGAGATCGCCACCGCGCTCTCCGAGGCGGGCTCCCTCTCCCGCTGGCGGATGGAGGTCACCGAGCGCCCGGACGGCGTGACCGTCGTCAACGACGCCTACAACGCCAACCCGGAGTCCATGCGGGCCGCCCTGCGCGCGCTCGTGGCGATGGGCCGGGGACGGCGGACCTGGGCGGTGCTCGGCAAGATGGCCGAGCTCGGGGACGAGGCGCTCGCCGAGCACGACGCGGTCGGACGGCTCGCCGTCCGGCTCAACGTCAGCAAGCTCGTCGCGGTCGGGGGCAGGGAAGCGTCCTGGCTGCAACTGGGCGCATATAACGAGGGTTCGTGGGGTGAGGAGTCGGTGCACGTGTCCGACGCACAGGCGGCGATCGACCTGTTGCGCAGCGAGTTGCGCCCGGGGGACGTCGTGCTCGTGAAGGCGTCCCGTTCGGTCGGTCTGGAGGGTGTCGCCCAGGCGCTGCTCGAGACCGGTGCCGAGGGTGAGGTCGCCGCCCGATGATGAAGCAGATCCTGTTCGCAGGTGTCATTGGCCTCTTCCTGACCCTGATCGGCACCCCGCTGCTGATCAAGCTCCTGGCCCGCAAGGGCTACGGCCAGTACATCCGCGACGACGGCCCGCGCGAGCACGCCAGCAAGCGCGGTACGCCGACCATGGGCGGCATCGCCTTCATCCTGGCGACGGTCGCCGCGTACTTCCTGTCGAAGGTGATCACGGGCAAGCCCCCGACCTACTCGGGTCTGCTGGTGCTGGGCCTGATGGTCGGCATGGGTCTGGTCGGCTTCCTCGACGACTACATCAAGATCGTCAAGCGCCGTTCGCTGGGTCTGCGCGCCAAGGCGAAGATGGCCGGCCAGCTGATCGTCGGCATCGCCTTCGCGGTGCTCTCACTGCAGTTCGCGGACAACCGCGGCAACACCCCCGCCTCCACCAAGCTGTCGTTCATCACCGACTTCGGCTGGACGATCGGCCCGGTGCTGTTCGTGGTCTGGGCGCTGTTCATGATCCTCGCGATGTCGAACGGCGTGAACCTCACCGACGGTCTGGACGGTCTGGCCACCGGTGCCTCCGTGCTCGTCTTCGGTGCCTACACGTTCATCGGCGTCTGGCAGTACCAGGAGTCCTGCGCCAACGCGATGACCCTGACCAACCCGGGCGCCTGTTACGAGGTGCGCGATCCGCTCGACCTCGCGGTCGTGTCCTCCGCGCTGATGGGCGCCTGCCTCGGCTTCCTGTGGTGGAACACCTCGCCCGCCAAGATCTTCATGGGCGACACCGGCTCGCTCGCGCTCGGCGGTGTGCTCGCGGGCCTGGCGATCTGCTCGCGCACCGAGCTGCTGCTCGCGCTGCTGGGCGGCCTGTTCGTCCTCATCACCATGTCGGTGGTCATCCAGGTCGGCTCCTTCCGGCTCACCGGCAAGCGCGTCTTCAGGATGGCGCCACTCCAGCACCACTTCGAACTCAAGGGCTGGTCCGAAGTGCTCGTCGTGGTCCGTTTCTGGATCATTCAGGGCATCTGTGTCATTGTCGGACTCGGTATCTTCTACGCGGGATGGGCAGCGGACAAGTGACCGACTGGCAGGGGAAGAACGTCACCGTCGCCGGACTCGGCGTCTCAGGGGTCCCGGCGGCCAAGGTCCTGCACGGGCTCGGCGCGAAGGTCACCGTCGTCAACGACGGCGACGACGAGCGGGCCCGGGCGCAGGCCGCCGAGCTGGAGGCCCTGGGCGTCGCCGTGCGCCTCGGTGACGGGGACACCCTGCCCGACGGCACCGAGCTGATCGTCACCGCGCCCGGCTGGAAGCCGGACAAGCCGCTGTTCCGCGCCGCCGAGCGGGCCGGCGTCCCCGTCTGGGGCGACGTCGAACTCGCCTGGCGACTGCGCGGCCGGGACGGCAGAGAAGCAGCCCCCTGGCTCGCGGTGACGGGCACCAACGGCAAGACCACGACCGTGCAGATGCTCGCCTCCATCCTGAAGGCGGCGGGCCTGCGCACGGCGGCCGTCGGCAACATCGGCGTCTCGCTCCTCGACGCGGTGCTCGGCGAGGAGCGGTACGACGTGCTCGCCGTCGAACTCTCCAGCTACCAGCTGCACTGGGCGCCCTCCCTGCGCGCCCACTCCGCCGCCGTCCTCAACCTCGCCCCGGACCACCTCGACTGGCACGGCTCGATGGAGGCCTACGCCGCCGACAAGGGCCGTGTCTACGAGGGCAATCGCGTCGCCTGCGTCTACAACGCCGCCGACAAGGCCACCGAGGACCTGGTGCGCGAGGCGGACGTCGAGGAGGGCTGCCGGGCCATCGGCTTCACCCTCGGCACGCCCGGCCCCTCCCAACTCGGCGTGGTGGACGGCATCCTGGTCGACCGCGCCTTCGTCGAGAACCGGCAGAAGAACGCCCAGGAGCTCGCCGAGGTCTCCGACGTCAACCCGCCCGCCCCGCACAACATCGCCAACGCCCTTGCCGCGGCGGCCCTCGCGCGCGCCTACGGCGTGCCGGCGAAGGCGGTCCGGGACGGCCTGCGGGCCTTCACTCCCGACGCCCACCGCATCGCGCACGTGGCCGACGTGGACGGCGTGGCCTACGTCGACGACTCCAAGGCCACCAACACCCACGCCGCCGAGGCCTCGTTGGCGGCATATGAGTCGATCGTATGGATCGCGGGCGGCCTGGCGAAGGGCGCGGCCTTCGACGAACTGGTCACGGGAGCGGCGAAGCGGCTGCGCGGCGTCGTCCTCATCGGTGCCGACCGCGCCCTGATCCGCGACGCCCTCGCGCGACACGCCCCGGAAGTACCCGTCGTCGACCTCGACCGGACCGACACTGGGGCGATGCTCCAGGCCGTCCAGGAGGCGCGGCGGCTCGCACGGCCCGGCGACACGGTACTGCTGGCCCCGGCCTGCGCCTCCATGGACATGTTCGCCAACTACAACAGGCGCGGCGAGGCGTTCGCGAAGGCCGTGTCCGGACTCGGCGCCTGACCCCGGCCGCCTGCGCTGCCGGGCGACCTCGGGAGGGAGGCGTGGGACCCGTGAGCCGAGCCGGACTTGCGCGGCCGACGTACAGCGGAGGCTCAGATGCCCGGTAGCCCCGGCAGCCGCACCGGCCGCCCGCCCGTGCAGCGGACCGTCAAGCGGCCCGCCGCCGCCCGGCCGGCACGCGAGAACCCCCTGCGGAACATGATCGTCCACGCGCGCAGGGCCTGGGACCGGCCGCTCACCGCCTACTACCTGATCCTCGGCGGCAGTCTGCTGATCACCGTGCTGGGTCTGGTGATGGTCTACTCGGCCTCCCAGATCACCGCGCTGCAGAAGGCGCTGCCGGGCTCGTACTTCTTCCGCAAGCAGCTGCTCGCCGCCGTGATCGGCACCGGGCTGCTGCTGGCCGCCGCCCGGATGCCGGTCAAGCTGCACCGGGCGCTGGCCTACCCGATCCTGGCCGGCGCGGTGTTCCTGATGGCGCTGGTGCAGGTGCCGGGGATAGGGATGGCGGTCAACGGCAACCAGAACTGGATCTCGCTGGGCGGCTCCTTCCAGATCCAGCCCAGCGAGATCGGCAAGCTGGCACTGGTGCTGTGGGGCGCCGACCTGATCGCGCGCAAACAGGACAAGCGGCTGCTGACCCAGTGGAAGCACATGCTGGTGCCGCTCGTCCCGGTCGCCTTCATGCTGCTCGGCCTGATCATGCTGGGCGGCGACATGGGTACGGCGATCATCCTCACCGCGATCCTGTTCGGCCTGCTGTGGCTGGCGGGCGCGCCCACCCGGCTGTTCGTGGGCGTGCTGTCGTTCGCCGCCGTGATCGGCGCCACCCTGATCCAGACCAGCCCCAACCGGCTCGTCCGGTTCGCCTGCGTCGGCTCCACCGACGCGGACAAGTGCTGGCAGGCGGTGCACGGCATCTACGCCCTCGCCTCCGGCGGGCTGTTCGGTTCCGGGCTCGGTGCCGGCGTGGAGAAATGGGGGCAACTCCCCGAAGCCCACACCGACTTCATCTTCGCCGTCACCGGTGAGGAGCTGGGCCTGGCGGGCACGTTGTCCGTGCTCGCCCTGTTCGCGGCTCTAGGCTATGCGGGCATCCGCGTGGCCGGACGCACGGAGGACCCCTTCGTGAGATACGCCGCGGGAGGCGTGACCACCTGGATCACCGCACAGGCGGTGATCAACATCGGTGCGGTGCTCGGTCTGCTGCCGATCGCCGGCGTCCCGCTCCCGCTGTTCTCCTACGGAGGTTCCGCCCTGCTGCCGACCATGTTCGCCATCGGGCTGCTGATCGCCTTCGCGCGTGACGAGCCCGCTGCGCGGGCGGCGCTTGCCATGCGGCAACCTCGCTTTGGTAGAAAGCGGGCAGGAGGCTTGGCGTCCGGCCGGAAACACGACCGCGCATCCGGTCGCGAGCCTCGGAGATGGAACACGATGCGACGGCGTGCCTCGGCGGCGCGTTCGTCCGGAGAGCGGTGAATTTCGGTGCATGTCGTACTCGCCGGCGGAGGTACCGCGGGCCACATCGAGCCCGCGCTCGCCCTCGCGGACGCCCTGCGCAGGCAGGACCCGACCGTGGGGATCACGGCCCTGGGCACGGAGCGCGGCCTGGAGACCCGGCTCGTGCCCGAGCGGGGCTACGAGCTCGCGCTGATCCCGGCGGTGCCGCTGCCGCGCAAGCCCACCCCCGAGCTGATCACCGTCCCGGGCCGGCTGCGCGGCACGATCAAGGCGGCCGAGCAGATCCTGGAGCGCACCAAGGCCGACGCCGTGGTCGGCTTCGGCGGCTACGTCGCCCTGCCCGGCTACCTGGCCGCCAAGCGGCTCGGCGTGCCCATCGTCATCCACGAGGCCAACGCCCGCCCGGGCCTGGCCAACAAGATCGGCTCGCGCTACGCCGCCCAGGTCGCCGTCTCCACCCCGGACAGCAAGCTGCGGGGGGCCCGTTACATCGGTATCCCGCTGCGCCGCGCCATCGCCACCCTGGACCGGGCGGCCGTGCGCCCCGAGGCCCGCGCGGCGTTCGGACTCGACCCGAACCTGCCCACGCTGCTGGTCTCCGGCGGCTCGCAGGGCGCCCGCCGGCTCAACGAGGTCGTCCAGCAGGCCGCGCCCCGGCTCCAGCAGGCGGGCATCCAGATCCTGCACGCGGTCGGACCGAAGAACGAACTGCCGCAGGTGCAGCAGATGCCGGGAATGCCCCCCTACATCCCGGTAAGTTACCTTGATCGTATGGACCTCGCGTACGCCGCGGCCGACATGATGCTCTGCCGCGCCGGTGCGATGACCGTCGCCGAACTCTCCGCCGTCGGACTTCCGGCCGCCTACGTCCCGCTGCCCATCGGCAACGGCGAACAGCGGCTGAACGCCCAGCCGGTGGTCAAGGCCGGCGGCGGGCTGCTGGTCGACGACGCGGAACTCACCCCGGAGTGGGTGCAGCAGAACGTCCTGCCCGTGCTCGCCGATCCGCACCGGCTGTACCAGATGTCCCGCGCCGCCGGCGAGTTCGGCCGTCGGGACGCCGACGAGCTGCTCGTCGGCATGGTGTACGAGGCGATCGCCTCGCGCCATTAGGACCTGGACCGTATGCACGAAAGGGCTTGAGAGCGTGGCCGGACCGACCACCGCCGAACGCGGTGAACGCCAGCAGGAGTCGTCCGGCCCGCCTCGGATCCGCCGGTTCGGACGGATGCGCCCTCGTACGATCGTCATTCTTTCGCTGGCCGTGCTGCTCCTCAACGCCGGTTCGCTGTGGATGCTGTACGGCTCCGAGTGGACGCACGTGAAGCGCGTGTCCGTCTCCGGGACACGGGTCCTGACGCCGGAGGAGGTGCGCGCCGCCGCGAAGGTGCGGCTGGAAAGCCCGTTGATTTCCGTCGACACCGACACGGTCGCGGCTCGACTGCGCCGCGAGTTGCCCCGAATCGACTCGGTTGACGTCGAGCGCTCATGGCCCGACGGAATCGAACTGAAAGTGATCGAGCGCACTCCGGTCATGGTGGAGGAAAAGGGCGGAAAATTCGTCGAAGTGGACCGTGACGGTGCCCGGTTCGCCACGGTTTCCCAGGCGCCGAAAGGCGTACCCGTCCTGGAATTGTCGCTTTCCCGGTCGAGCTCGGCGGCGGCGAGCCTGCGGCGGTTCGGCGAGAGCCGGCTCGTGCGCGAGGCGGTCACGGTCGCCGGGCAGATTCCGGCCGCGGTCGCACGCGAGACGAGGGTCGTCAAGGTCCGTACCTACGACGACATCTCGCTGGAGTTGAGCGACGGGCGCACCGTCGCCTGGGGGAGCGGCGAGAGCGGCCGCCTGAAGGCCCGCGCGCTCACCGCGCTGATGAAAGCGGCGCCCGGGGCCCGGCACTTCGACGTCAGGGTTCCCACCGCCCCGGCATCATCAGGGAGTTGACGGGTATCCGTGCAGGTCGGCCCCCTGGTTGGGCAGCGCTATGCCTGATCACATAGGGTGAAAAGAAAAACGGGAGGTTCGGCGTGTTCGTTGAACGGGCGCCACTTGTCGACTTAGTGTCCTGTTCCGAAGACTTCAGGGAGCAGGCACACTGGTAACCCTAAACTTCAGGGTTAGGGTTCGGGTCGGCGTTCGGACCGTCCCATTCGGCATCAGTCGTCGGTTCGCGGCAAGGCCGTGAGGCGGCGACACGTAACTCGAGGCGAGAGGCCTTCGACGTGGCAGCACCGCAGAACTACCTCGCAGTCATCAAAGTCATCGGTGTCGGCGGCGGTGGTGTCAATGCCATCAACCGGATGATCGAGGTCGGTCTCAAGGGCGTCGAGTTCATCGCCATCAACACCGACGCGCAGGCGCTGTTGATGAGCGACGCCGACGTCAAGCTCGACGTCGGCCGCGAACTCACCCGCGGACTCGGCGCCGGAGCCAACCCGGCCGTCGGCCGCAAGGCCGCCGAGGATCACCGCGAGGAGATCGAGGAGGTCCTCAAGGGGGCCGACATGGTCTTCGTGACGGCCGGTGAAGGCGGCGGCACCGGCACCGGCGGGGCACCCGTCGTGGCCAACATCGCGCGCTCGCTCGGTGCCCTCACCATCGGCGTGGTCACGCGCCCGTTCACCTTCGAGGGACGGCGCCGCGCCAACCAGGCCGAGGACGGCATCGCCGAACTCCGCGAAGAGGTCGACACCCTCATCGTCATCCCCAACGACCGGCTGCTGTCCATCTCGGACCGCCAGGTCAGCGTGCTCGACGCGTTCAAGTCCGCGGACCAGGTGCTGCTGTCCGGTGTACAGGGCATCACCGACCTGATCACCACCCCCGGCCTGATCAACCTCGACTTCGCCGATGTGAAGTCGGTCATGTCCGAGGCCGGTTCGGCCCTGATGGGCATCGGCTCGGCCCGCGGCGACGACCGCGCGGTGGCCGCCGCCGAGATGGCGATCTCCTCGCCGCTCCTGGAGGCCTCCATCGACGGCGCCCGGGGCGTGCTGCTGTCCATCTCCGGCGGCAGCGACCTCGGCCTGTTCGAGATCAACGAGGCCGCCCAGCTGGTCAGCGAGGCCGCGCACCCCGAGGCCAACATCATCTTCGGCGCGGTCATCGACGACGCCCTCGGCGACGAGGTCCGGGTCACCGTGATCGCGGCCGGGTTCGACGGCGGTCAGCCGCCGGCCCGCCGGGACAACGTCCTCGGCTCGACCTCCTCCTCTTCCCCGTCCCCGGCCCGCCGCGAGGAGCCGGCCCCGGTACGGCAGCCGGAGAGCCGTCCGACCTTCGGCTCGCTGGGCAGCGTGACGCCGAAGGAGGACCCGGAGCCCGTCGCCCCGGAGCCGGTGCGCGACCTGCCGCCCGCCGCCCCGCCGGTCACGCCGTCGCCGCGGCCCACCTACACGGACAGCGCGGCCGAGGAACTGGACGTACCGGACTTCCTCAAGTGATAGGACAGCACGACACCGTGAACGGCGCGCACTTCGCCTTCACCGACCGGTGGGGTGGGGTGAGCGCCGTTCCGTACGAGGAGCTCAACCTCGGCGGCGCGGTGGGCGACGCCCCCGACGCCGTACGCACCAACCGGGAACTGGCCGCCAAGTCCCTCGGGCTGGAGTCGGCCAGGGTGGTCTGGATGAACCAGGTGCACGGCGCGGACGTGGCGGTGGTGGACGGTCCGTGGGGAGCCGCGGCGGACATCCCGTCCGTCGACGCGGTCGTGACCGGGCGGCGGGGGCTCGCCCTTGCCGTACTGACCGCCGACTGCGTGCCGGTGCTGCTGGCCGACCCGGTGGCCGGGGTGGTCGCCGCGGCCCACGCCGGACGGCCCGGCATGATGGCCGGGGTGGTCCCCGCCGCCGTACGCGCCATGGCCGGACTCGGCGCCGAACCGGCCCGGATCGTCGCCCGCACCGGACCCGCCGTGTGCGGCCGCTGCTACGAGGTGCCCGAGGCGATGCGCGCGGAGGTGGCCGCCGTCGAGCCGGCGGCGCACGCCGAGACGAGTTGGGGCACTCCGGCCGTCGACGTGAGCGCCGGGGTGCACGCGCAACTGGCGCGCCTCGGGGTGCACGACCGGCAGCAGTCGCCGGTGTGCACGCGGGAGTCGGGGGACCACTTCTCGTACCGCCGCGACCGCACCACCGGTCGGCTCGCGGGCTATGTCTGGCTGGACTGATGGGGCACGACGGACGCATGACGGACCACAGGGACGACCGCAGGGACGAACTCGCCGCGAATCTGGCGAAGGTGGAGCGGCGCATCGCCGCCGCGTGCGCTGGAGCGGGCCGGCCGCGTGAAGAGGTGACCCTGATCGTGGTCACCAAGACCTACCCGGCCGCGGATGTGCGGATCCTGTCGGAACTCGGTGTGCGTCATGTGGCCGAGAACCGGGACCAGGAGGCGGCACCCAAGGCCGCCGAGTGCGCGGATCTGCCTCTGACTTGGCATTTTGTTGGTCAACTTCAGACCAACAAGGTGCGATCCGTGGTTGGTTATGCCGATGTCGTGCAGTCCGTCGACCGTTCCCGGCTGGTCACGGCGCTGTCGAAGGAGGCCGTACGGGCGGGGCGCGAGCTGGGCTGCCTCATCCAGGTCGCGCTGGACGCGGGAGAGGGCGGACGGGGGGAGCGGGGAGGCGTGGCGCCGGGCGGAATCGAAGAGTTGGCCGACCTCGTCGCCCGGTCCGAGGGACTGCGGCTCGACGGGCTGATGACCGTCGCCCCGCTGACCGGCGAGTACGCCGGCCGTCAACAGGCGGCGTTCGAGCGGCTCATGGATTTGTCGACCGACCTGCGCGGCGCCCATCCGGCTGCCACCATGGTCTCGGCAGGGATGAGCGGGGACCTCGAGCAGGCCGTGGCGGCCGGGGCGACACATGTACGCGTCGGCACCGCGGTACTCGGAGTCCGCCCCAGGCTCGGGTAACGTCGCCAGGAAGTCGGACCACAGCAGAAAATATGGTCAATACCGCCGAACACGGCGCAACGACCTCGTGGATCGCGGGCACTTGGCGGTCGTCAGCGGATCCACCACAGAGCGGAGGACTCAGAGCATGGCCGGCGCGATGCGCAAGATGGCGGTCTACCTCGGCCTCGTGGAGGACGATGGGTACGACGGCCGGGGATTCGACCCCGATGACGACTTCGAGCCCGAGCTGGACCCGGAGCCCGAACGGGACCGCCGACGGCACGAGCCGTCGCACCAGTCGCATGGAGCACATCAGCCTCAAAGGGATGAATCGGTACGAGTGGTGCAGCCTCCGGCGCCGCGCGAACCGGTGTCCCACTCCGCTTCGCTCCCGGCGGAATCCGGGCGTCCGGCGCGCATCGCGCCCGTGGCATCCATCACACAAGAACGCGCAAGCCTGGAGAAGAACGCACCGGTGATCATGCCCAAGGTCGTGTCGGAACGTGAGCCGTACCGGATCACCACACTTCACCCCCGGACCTACAACGAGGCCCGTACCATCGGGGAACACTTCCGTGAGGGCACTCCGGTGATCATGAATCTGACTGAGATGGATGACACGGACGCGAAGCGACTTGTCGACTTCGCGGCTGGTTTGGTGTTTGGTCTTCACGGCAGTATCGAGCGGGTGACGCAGAAGGTGTTCCTGTTGTCGCCTGCTAACGTCGATGTCACGGCGGAGGACAAGGCCCGCATCGCAGAGGGCGGGTTCTTCAACCAGAGCTGAGACGCACTACCGCAACACTGGCAAGAACTGGCACGGAACAGGGGAGAGGGAAGCACCGATCATGGGTGTGTTTCTGGACGTGATCCACATCGCGCTGATGTGCTTCCTCATCGTGCTCATCTTCCGGTTGGTCATGGACTATGTGTTCCAGTTCGCCCGCTCATGGCAACCCGGCAAGGCGATGGTGGTCGTTCTGGAGGCCACCTACACTGTCACCGATCCACCGCTGAAGCTTCTGCGGCGGTTCATCCCGCCGCTGCGTCTCGGGGGCGTGGCGCTAGACCTGTCCTTCTTCGTCCTGATGATCATCGTCTACATCCTCATCTCCGTCGTGGGGGGCCTGCCGAGGTGACTGTGGACGATACGGTCTTGCCGACTGCCGATGACTACGTTGAGGTGAAGAGATGCCGTTGACCCCCGAGGACGTGCGGAACAAGCAGTTCACGACCGTCCGCCTCCGAGAAGGCTATGACGAGGACGAGGTCGATGCCTTCCTCGACGAGGTCGAAGCCGAGCTGACCCGCCTGCTCCGCGAGAACGAGGACCTGCGCGCCAAACTGGCCGCGGCCACGCGTGCCGCTGCCCAGAACCAGCAGAACATGCGCAAGCCTCCGGAGGACCAGCAGCATCCGCAGCATCCGCAGCATCCGCAGCAGCAGGGCATGCGAGGGCCGGGCGCTCCGGTGCCCGCCGGGATATCGGGCCCACCGCAGCAGCAGATGGGCGGCCCCATGGGTGGTCCGCCCCAGCTGCCGAGCGGTGCCCCGCAGCTGCCCGCCGGCCCGGGCGGTCAGGGTCCCCAGGGTCCCGGTCCGATGGGTCAGGGTCCCGGTCCGATGGGCGGCCCGGGTCCGATGCAGGGCCAGGGTCCCGGTCCGATGGGCGGCCCGGGTCCGATGCAGGGCCAGGGTCCCGGTCCGATGGGCGGCCCCGGTCCGATGCAGGGCATGGGCCCCGGCCCGATGGGCGGCCCCGGTCCCATGGGTGGTCCCGGTCCGATGGGTCAGGGCCCCGGTGGCGACAGCGCCGCGCGCGTTCTGTCGCTGGCTCAGCAGACCGCCGACCAGGCGATCGCCGAGGCGCGTTCCGAGGCCAACAAGATCGTGGGCGAGGCCCGTTCGCGTGCGGAGGGTCTGGAGCGTGACGCCCGTGCCAAGGCCGACGCGCTGGAGCGGGACGCGCAGGAGAAGCACCGTGTGGCGATGGGCTCCCTGGAGTCCGCTCGCGCCACGCTGGAGCGCAAGGTCGAGGATCTGCGGGGCTTCGAGCGCGAGTACCGTACGCGGCTGAAGTCGTACCTGGAGTCTCAGCTGCGTCAGCTGGAGACCCAGTCCGACGACTCGCTGGCCCCGCCGCGGACGCCGGCGACCGCGTCGCTGCCGCCGTCTCCGGCGCCCTCCATGGCTCCGGCCGGCGCGAGCGCCCCGTCGTACGGCGGCAACCAGTCGATGGGCGGGCCGAGCCCGTCCGGGCCGTCCTACGGTGGGCAGCAGCAGATGTCTCCGGCGATGACCCAGCCGATGGCGCCGGTGCGCCCGCAGGGGCCGTCGCCGATGGGGCAGGCGCCCTCGCCGATGCGGGGCTTCCTGATCGACGAGGACGACAACTGAGCGGCCCATGACGGGTTCTGTGTGACGAGGTAGGCATCGGCAGCCTGTGAGAACGGCCCCGGAGGGTTTCCCTCCGGGGCCGTTCTCGTGTGTGGGGAATGGCGCGGGCGGGTGCGGGGGCGCGTCCGGAAAGGACTCTCGCCCCCGCCGCTCCTACCCGTCCCATCCCGTCCTGGGGGCTCCGTCCCCAGCCCCTTTTCGCCGGGGAGCGTGCCCGGCTGCGGGCGGGTGGGGTCGGTCGCGCAGTCCCCAGAGGCTCCGCCCCCTGGGACCCCTGCGGGGCCAGGGGGCGGAGCCTCTGGGGACGGGACGGGTATAGGGGCGGCGGGGGCGAAGAACTCCTGGGGCCGCCCCCCGGAGGGCTACGCCTTGCGGAGGCGGAACGTCAGGGACAGGGCCTCGTCGGTGACAGCGTCACCGTACGTGTCGTCCGCCTCGCCTTGGGCGAAGTCCGTCGCCAGGACCTCCTCGGAGATGAGACCGGCGTGCTCGGTCAGCGCGGCGATCGTCGCCGGGTCCGTCGCGGTCCAGCGGAGCGCGATGCGGTCGGCCACGTCGAGGCCGCTGTTCTTGCGGGCCTCCTGGATGAGGCGGATCATGTCCCGGGCCAGACCCGCACGCCGCAGTTCTTCCGTGATCTCCAGGTCCAGAGCCACCGTCGCGCCCGCGTCGGACGCCACCGACCAGCCCTCGCGCGGAGTCTCCGTGATGATCACCTCGTCCGGGGCCAGGGTGATCGTCTCACCGTCGACCTCCACCGACGCCGTGCCCTCGCGCAGCGCCAGCGACAGCGCCGCCGCGTCCGTGTTCGCGATGGCCTTGGCCACGTCCTGGACCCGCTTGCCGAACCGCTTGCCCAGCGCCCGGAAGTTGGCCTTCGCGGTGGTGTCCACCAGGGACCCGCCGACCTCGCTGAGCGACGCCAGGGAGGAGACGTTCAGCTCCTCCGTGATCTGCGCGTGCAGCTCCCGGTCCAGGGACTCGAAGCCCGCCGCCGCGACCAGCGCGCGCGAGAGCGGCTGGCGCGTCTTGACGCCCGACTCCGCGCGCGTGGCACGGCCCAGCTCCACCAGCCGCCGTACCAGCGCCATCTGCCGGGACAGCTCCGGGTCGATCGCCGACAGATCCGCCTCCGGCCAGGTGGCCAGGTGCACCGACTCCGGCGCGCCCGGGGTCACCGGCACGACCAGGTCCTGCCAGACCCGCTCGGTGATGAAGGGGGTGATCGGCGCCATCAGCCGGGTCACCGTCTCCAGCGCATCGTGCAGCGTGCGCAGCGCGGCCTTCTCGCCCTGCCAGAAGCGGCGGCGCGAGCGGCGGACGTACCAGTTCGACAGGTCGTCGACGAACGCCGACACCAGCTTGCCGGCGCGCTGGGTGTCGTACCCCTCCAGTGCCTGCGTGACCTGGTCGGTCAGCGCGTGCAGCTCGCTGAGCAGCCAGCGGTCGAGCAGCGGACGGTCGGCCGGGGCCGGGTCGGCCTCGGAGGGCGCCCAGGCGGACGTACGGGCGTACAGCGCCTGGAAGGCGACCGTGTTCCAGTACGTCAGGAGCGTCTTGCGGACGACTTCCTGGATGGTGCCGTGCCCCACCCGGCGGGCCGCCCACGGCGAACCGCCGGCCGCCATGAACCAGCGCACCGCGTCCGCGCCGTGCTGGTCCATGAGCGGGATCGGCCGGAGGATGTTGCCCAGGTGCTTGGACATCTTCCGGCCGTCCTCGGCGAGGATGTGGCCCAGGCACACGACGTTCTCGTACGAGGACTTGTCGAAGACCAGCGTGCCGATCGCCATCAACGTGTAGAACCAGCCGCGGGTCTGGTCGATGGCCTCGCAGATGAACTGCGCCGGGTAACGGGCCTCGAACAGCTCCTTGTTCTTGTACGGGTAGCCCCACTGCGCGAACGGCATCGAACCCGAGTCGTACCAGGCGTCGATGACCTCCGGCACGCGCGTGGCCGTCTTCCCGCACTGCGGGCACGGGAAGGTGACCGCGTCGATGAACGGGCGGTGCGGGTCCAGCTCCGACTGGTCCGTGCCGGTCAGCCCGGTCAGCTCCGCGCGGGAGCCGACGCAGGTCAGGTGGTCGTCCTCGCAGCGCCAGATCGGCAGCGGGGTGCCCCAGTAGCGGTTGCGGGACAGCGCCCAGTCGATGTTGTTGTTCAGCCAGTCGCCGTACCGGCCGTGCTTGACGCTCGGAGGGAACCAGTTGGTCTTCTCGTTCTCCCGGAGCAGCTTGTCCTTGATCGCGGTGGTGCGGATGTACCAGGACGGCTGGGCGTAGTACAGCAGCGCGGTGTGGCAGCGCCAGCAGTGCGGGTAGCTGTGCTCGTACGGCAGGTGCTGGAAGAGCAGACCGCGGTCGGCGAGGTCCTGGGTGAGCTTTTCGTCGGCCTTCTTGAAGAAGGCGCCGCCGACCAGGGGGAGGTCCTCCTCGAACGTGCCGTCCGGGCGGACCGGATTGACCACCGGCAGGCCGTAGGAGCGGCAGACCTTCAGGTCGTCCTCACCGAAGGCGGGGGACTGGTGGACCAGGCCCGTACCGTCCTCGGTGGTGACGTACTCGGCGTTGACCACGTAGTGGGCCGGCTCGGTGAACTCGACCAGTTCGAACGGGCGTTGGTACGTCCAGCGCTCCATCTCGGCGCCGGTGAAGGTCTCGCCCGTGGTCTCCCAGCCCTCGCCGAGCGCCTTGCCGACGAGCGGTTCGGCGACGACCAGCCTCTCCTCGCCGTTCGTCGCGACGACGTAGGTCACCTCGGGGTGCGCGGCCACCGCGGTGTTGGACACCAGCGTCCAGGGCGTGGTCGTCCACACCAGGAGCGCGGCCCGGCCGGCCAGCGGACCGGAGGTGAGCGGGAAACGGACGTAGACGGAGGGGTCGACGACCGTCTCGTAGCCCTGGGCCAGCTCGTGGTCGGACAGGCCCGTGCCGCAGCGCGGGCACCAGGGGGCGACGCGGTGGTCCTGGACCAGCAGGCCCTTGTCGAAGATTTCCTTCAGGGACCACCAGACCGACTCCACGTACTCGGGGTCCATGGTCCAGTAGGCGTCGTCGAGGTCGACCCAGTAGCCCATGCGGGTCGTCAGCTCGGCGAAGGCGTCGGTGTGACGGGTCACGGACTCACGGCACTTGGCGTTGAACTCCTCGATGCCGTACGCCTCGATGTCCTGCTTGCCGGAGAAGCCGAGCTCCTTCTCGACCGCCAGCTCCACCGGGAGGCCGTGACAGTCCCAGCCGGCCTTGCGGGCGACGTGGTAGCCGCGCATGGTGCGGAAGCGGGGGAAGACGTCCTTGAAGACGCGCGCCTCGATGTGGTGGGCGCCCGGCATGCCGTTGGCGGTGGGCGGGCCCTCGTAGAACACCCACTCGGGGCGGCCCTCGGACTGCTCCAGGCTCTTGGCAAAGATCTTCTGCTCGCGCCAGAAGTCGAGCACGGCGTGCTCGAGCGCGGGCAGGTCGACCTGGGCGGGCACCTGGCGGTACTGCGGCTGCGTACTCAACGAGCTTCCTCCAACGGATGTGCTGCCTTCCGTCGGAGGGACGAGAGCCTTTGTGCTGCCTACGCCGTGTGCGGCGCGCTCCCGCGGTACCACCCTCCTTGGCCCTCCGGTGCGCCGTACGCTCCGGTGAGCCCCCTCATTGGGGTCGCGATGCCGGTTCTACTGGCCCCTCGGGCTGTCCCAGGGGGTGTTCTTCCGGCGGCTCCGGGGTGATCTTCACGTCGCGCTCGCCCCCGGGCTCACACCGTCCCCGGGTCGCTCTGGGCTGCGTACGCCGCTACTCGTCCCCATCCACGCTTCTCGCTCCGCCCAGTGTACGGCGCCCCGGGGACAGTGACCGACCGGTTTTCCCGGGCGGGCGCTGACCCGAATGGCGCGGCGGGGCCGTTCGGATCGCAGGACGCGCGGCTGAACGGATTACCCGGCGAAGAGCTGGGCACAACGCATGCATGCCGACCCCGCGGCACGCGCGAGGCGGGCGAATCGGGCGGCGTGCCCCGTTGCCGCGGGACTCGAGTCGATTTATCGTCCCAGCACGATTCGCGAACAAGATCACAATATGTGAAGGGGCCGCGGCCATGGTGGCGAAGAAGACCGCCGAGCAGTCGGCGTCCGGCGGGTCCCGGAGCACCGGTGCCATCGGCGGCGCGGCCAGGAAGACCACTCGGGCGGCGGCCCGGGGCACGGCCGCAAAGGAGGCAGCGGCCATGAAGAAACCGCCCGCACCCGGGCCGACCAGGGCCACGCAGGCACCTCCTGCGGAGGGCGCGCAGAAGACGGCAGCGAAGAAGGCGGACGCGAAGAAGGCGGACGCGAAGAAGGCGGACGCGAAGAAGGCGGACGCGAAGAAGGCGGACGCGAAGAAGGCCACGGCGGGGAAGCCCCCACCGGAGGACACCGCGCCGAGGACGACGGCCCCGAAGGAGCCGGAGCCGGTGGCGAAGGGGTCCGCCACCAAGGAACCCCGGACCAGGGGCACCGCCGCGAAGAAGCCCGCCGCGCGGGAGGCGGGCGCCATGAGGTCTGCCGCCGAGCGGGCAGGTGCCCGGGAGGCCACGGGCAAGGAGGGCACCGGCAGGGGGGCCGACCACAAGAAGACGACCCCGGAGCCCACGGCGGGGAAGAAGGCGCCGCGCGCCGAGAAGACGCCCGTCGAGAAGACACGCGCGCGCGAGGCTGCCGGGGGAGGTGCTGTGCCCCAGGTGGCCGCCGGCGGGAAGGCCCGTGCCGGGAAGGAGGCTGCCGAGGAGGCGGCGGCCGACGCCGAGGTGGGCGACGGTGGCGTCGGCGTGGGGGCCCGGGGTGTTTCCGGGGAAGGTGCGGGCAGGAAGAGGACGGCCAAGAAGGTGGGCGCGGCTCGGGCCGCGAAGCAGACGGGAGCCACGACGGTGGTTGCGAAGAAGACTCCTGGCACGGCCACGGCGGCGAAGACAGCCGTCCCCAAGGCACGCGTCGCCGCGGCGGTGGAGCCGGGCGACCTCCCGGTGCGCCCGGGCGAGGACCCCTGGACCCCGGAGGAGGTCGCCGAGGCACGCGCGGAGCTGCAGTCCGAGATGGAGCGGCTGCGCACCGAGATCAGCTCCTCCGAGGAGTCCCTCGCGGGCCTGATGCGGGACTCCGGCGACGGCGCGGGAGACGACCAGGCCGACACAGGCACCAAGAACATCACGCGCGAGCACGAGATGGCGCTGGCCGCCAACGCGCGCGAGATGCTCACCCAGACCGAGCGCGCCCTGCAACGGCTCGACGCGGGCACCTACGGCCTGTGCGAGAACTGCGGCAACCCCATCGGCAAGGCCCGCATGCAGGCCTTCCCGCGGGCCACCCTGTGCGTGGAGTGCAAGCAGAAGCAGGAACGCCGGTACTGATCGCGGTCCGAGGCGTGCCGTAGTCTCGTCCTCAGTCAGGTACCTAGGTCGAGGGACTCACGTGGCAGAGGCGGAGCGCATCATCGGTACGCCGGACACCCCGCACGCGGCAGGGGCCGGGCAGGAGCGGCCGGGCGGGAACGCCGTGCCCGGCCGGCGGTCCGGGGGCGGCAGGGCACAGGCCCCGGCCGACGACCCCGGCACCGACGGCACGGCGGCGGACGAGGCGGCCAGGACGCCCGGCACCTCCTCCCGCGCGGACGGGCCGCAGGACGGCACCGCGGGGGACAGGCCCCGCGGCCCGCGCCGCATCGCCGTGCTGTTCACGGTCGCCGCCGTCGCCTACGTCCTCGACCTGGTCAGCAAGATGATCGTGGTCGCCAAGCTGGAGCACCACCCGCCGATCCGCATCATCGGCGACTGGCTGCAGCTGGAGGCGATCCGCAACGCGGGTGCGGCCTTCGGCTTCGGCGAGGCCTTCACCGTGATCTTCACGGTCATCGCGGCCGCCGTGATCGTGGTGATCACCCGCCTCGCCCGCAAGCTCTACAGCGTGCCCTGGGCCATCGCGCTCGGCCTGCTGCTCGGCGGCGCGCTCGGCAACCTCACCGACCGGATCTTCCGCGCGCCCGGCGTCTTCGAGGGCGCGGTCGTCGACTTCATCTCGCCCAAGCACTTCGCCGTCTTCAACCTCGCCGACTCGGCGATCGTCTGCGGCGGCATCCTGATCGTGCTGCTCTCCTTCCGCGGCCTGGACCCGGACGGCACCGTCCACAAGGGCTGACCGCCGGGTACGCGCGTACGGGGCTGTCGGGCCCGTCCGGCATACTCGACGGGTGAGCACGATTCCCGAGATCCGTACCCTGCCCGTGCCCGACGGCCTGGAGGGCGAGCGTGTCGACGCCGCCATCTCCCGCATGTTCGGCTTCTCCCGTACGAAGGCGGCGGAGCTGGCCGCCGCGGGCAAGGTGCTGGTCGACGGCACGGCGGTCGGCAAGTCCGAGAGGGTGCGCGGTGGGGCCTGGCTCGAGGTCGAGATGCCGCAGGCACCCGCGCCCGTGCAGGTCGTCGCCGAGCCGGTCGAGGGCATGGAGATCGTGCACGACGACGAGGACGTCGTCGTGATCGTCAAGCCGGTCGGCGTCGCCGCGCACCCCAGCCCCGGCTGGTCCGGGCCGACGGTCATCGGCGGCCTCGCCGCCGCCGGGTACCGCATCTCGACCTCCGGCGCCGCCGAGCGCCAGGGCATCGTGCACCGTCTCGACGTCGGCACCTCCGGCCTGATGGTGGTCGCCAAGTCCGAGTACGCGTACACGTCGCTCAAGCGCCAGTTCAAGGAGCGCACTGTCGACAAGCGCTACCACACCCTCGTCCAGGGCCACCCGGACCCGACCAGCGGCACCATCGACGCCCCCATCGGCCGGCACCCGAACCACGACTACAAGTGGGCGGTCACCGCCGACGGCAAGCCCTCCGTCACCCACTACGACCTGATCGAGGCCTTCCGCGCGGCCTCCCTGCTCGACGTCAAGCTGGAGACCGGCCGCACCCACCAGATCCGCGTCCACATGGCCGCCCACCGCCACCCCTGCGTCGGCGACCTGACCTACGGCGCAGACCCCACGCTCGCCAAGCGGCTGGGACTCACCCGCCAGTGGCTGCACGCCGTACGGCTCGGCTTCGAGCACCCCAATGACGGCCGGTGGGCGGAGTTCACCAGCGACTACCCCGAGGACCTGCAGAAGGCCCTGGACCAGGTCCGCGAGGAGACCTACGCATGAGTACGCCGTACGAGGTGCGCGTCGCCGAGGACCCTGCCGACCGGGAGGCGTGCTTCGCGGTGCGCAAGGAGGTCTTCGTCGTCGAGCAGGGCGTCCCGCAGGACATCGAGTACGACGCCCACGACGCCGTGGCCGTGCACGTGCTGGCGGTCCGTGAGGGCGGCGTACCGCTCGGCACCGGGCGGCTGCTGTACGGCGAGGCGGCCGTCGCCAAGACCGGCGGGGAGAAGTCGGTCGGCTCCCTGGGGCGGCTCGCCGTCACCCGGGACGCGCGCGGGCTGGGCGTCGGCGCGGCCCTGGTGCGCGCCATCGAGGACGCGGCACGCGCGCGTGGCCTCACGGCGGTGGACCTGCACGCGCAGACCCACGCGCTCGGCTTCTACGAGCGGCTGGGATACACGGCGTACGGGCCGGAGTTCCCCGACGCGGGCATCCCGCACCGGGCGATGCGGCGCGCGGTGTAGCCCACGGTCCGGAAGAGGCCGGTGAGCACAGCGGCGTGGCAGGCTTGAAGCCTGCCGTGCGAACGTCCGACCCACGGGAGCGCTGAGCGTGGATCAGTTGGCCCTGCTGTTCATCGTGTTGCTCGGGGCTGTGATCACCGTCCCGCTCGGGGCCCGGCTCGGGCTGCCCGCGCCGGTCCTGATGACGCTGCTCGGGATCGGCCTCGCGCTGTCCGACTTCGTGCCCAACGTCGACATCCCGCCCGCGCTGATCCTGCCCACCCTGCTGCCGCCGCTGCTCTACGCCGCCGTGCGGCGCACGTCCTGGCGGCAGTTCACGGCGAACAAACGGCCGATCTTCCTGCTGGCCGTGGCACTGGTGTTCGTCACTACCTTCTGTGTCGCAGCCGTCTCGCACAGCATCGTGCCGGGACTCTCCGTCGCCGCCGCGGTGGCCCTCGGCGCGCTGGTCGCGCCGCCCGACCCGGTTGCGGCGACCGCCGTCGCCGGGCAGTTGGGGCTGCCGCGCCGCCTGGTGTCGATCCTGGAGGGCGAGGGCCTGTTCAACGACGTCACGGCCATCGTCCTCTACCACGTGGCGATCGCCGCCGCCGTCAGCGGGGAGTTCTCGGTCTGGCGGGCCGGGCTCGACCTGGTGCTGTCCGCGGTGGTGGCGGTGGTCGTGGGCCTGGCGGTCGGCTGGGCCGCGAACAAGCTGCTGGGCCTGCTGGAGGAGGCGACGCTGCAGATCGGGCTGACGCTGCTCGTGCCGTTCGCCTCCTACGTGCTGGCCGAGGAGCTGCACGGCTCCGGCGTCCTGTCCGTGCTCACCACCGCGCTGTTCCTGTCCGAGTACGCCGCCGACGCCGACGACGTGCTGACCCGGCTGGCCGGATACACGGTCTGGGACGTCGTGGACACGCTCGTCACCGGGATCGCGTTCGGACTGGTCGGCCTGGAGCTGCACAACGCGCTGCGCACGGCGTCGGGTCGGTGGGGCGAGCTGCTCGGCTGGGCGGGCGTGGTCGTGGGCGTGGTGGTGTTCGTACGGCTGCTGTGGCTGCTGCCGGCGACCTGGCTCACCCAACGGCTGCACGCGCGGCGGGACCGCGAGGAGGACATCCCCACGACCTGGCGGGAGACCGTCGTCATGTGGTGGTCCGGGATGCGCGGCGTGGCCTCGGTGGCGCTCGCGCTGGCCATTCCGCTGAAGACGGACAGCGGCGCGCCGTTCCCCGACCGGAACGAGATCGTGTTCATCGCCTTCGCGGTGATCATGGCGACGCTCGTGCTCCAGGGGCTCACGCTGCCGTGGCTGGTCAAGCGGCTGGGGGTGCGGGCGGACACCGAGCGGGAGAAGGCGTTCGAGGAGGAGCTGGCGGAGCGGGCGGCGAAGGCGGCCAGGAAGCGGCTGCGGGAGATCGAGGCGGTCGAGGACCTGCCGGAGGAGCTGTCGGAGCAGCTGCTGCGGCGGGCCTTCGACATCGGGCTGCGGATCAGCCCTCAGATGGGGGAGGAGGAGCGCCGGGAGGGGCACGACAAGCGCGTACGGCGGCTGAAGCGGATACGGCAGATCCACAGCGAGATGCTGAGCGCGGCGCGGCACGAGGTGCTGGCCGCGCGCAGTGAGCCGGGGGCCGATCCGGAGATCGTGGACCGGGTGTTGCGCCATCTGGACGTACGCAGCCTGCGGTGACCCGCGGTCCACGTGGGTACGCTCGGATCATGAGTCGCAACGTCGTCATCAGCGGGGGCGGTACGGGGATCGGACTCGCCGCGGCGCGGGCCTTCGCGGACGGCGGGGACCGGGTCCTGCTGCTCGGGCGGCGGGAGGAGGTGCTGCGCAGGGCGCAGGTGCCGGGCGCGCTGACGTACGCCGCCGATGTGAGCGACGTGGCGGGCGTGCGGGGAGTCGCCCGGTTCGTGGCCGACGAGCTCGGGGCGGTGGACGTGCTGATCCACAGTGCCGGAGGGTCGGGGCGGCTGGAGCCGCGGGTGGAGCGGGACGAGCCGCTCGACCTCGTCGCCGACAACTGGCTGGTCAACTTCCGGATCAACACCCTGACCGCCGTACTGCTCACCGAGGCCCTGAAGGACCGGCTCGCCGAACCGGGCGGCCGGGTGCTGTTCCTCAGCTCCATCGCCGCGTACCGGGGCTCGGGCAGCGGCGCCTACGCCGCCTCCAAGGCCGCCCTGCACCCCTATGCTCACGACCTGGCACGCCAGTTGGGCCCGCGCGGGATCACGGTGAACCTGGTCGCGCCGGGGTACGTCGAGGACACCGACTTCTTCGGCGAGGCGTTGGACGACGACCGCCGCGCCCGGCTCATCGCCGAGACCTCCACCGGCCGCCCCGGCACCCCCGGCGACATCGCCGCCACCCTCCACTGGCTGGCCTCCCCGTCCGCAGCCCACATCACCTCCCAGATCATCCAGGTCAACGGCGGCGCGGAACGCGGCCACTGAGCCCTGCCGGGCGGGAGGGCCGGACACTTCGGCCCCGGCCGCCGACGGAGACACCACGGCCCCGGCTGCGACGGCTGCGGGCCCGGTGGGACGGCCGCGCGGGGCCGGGCAGCGCGCCCGCCCGGTCGCCGGCCGGCCGTCGGTGCCGGACCCGACGCCGGTTCCCGGCCGCCGCGCCGGTGGACCGGTCGCAGGCCAGGGGCCGGTCCCTCCGGCACCCACCGGCCGGCCGGTCAGCCGCGGTCCGTTCCCGACTTGTCGAAGGTGGGCCACACGGCGCCGTCGCGGGGCGGGGCGTGGCGGTCGGGGCGGCCCGGGGGCGGCACCGCGTCGGCCGTGTTGACGCGGGGGAGGGCATAAGGGTGCTGCTCGCCGAGCCAGCGGAGGAGTTGTTCGCGGACCGTGACGCGGACCGTCCAGATGTCGTCGGCGTCCTTCGCCGTCACCAGCGCCCGTACCTCGATCGTGTTCGGGGTGGTGTCCGTGATCACCAGGTTGTAGGCGCGGCCGTCCCAGGCCGGGCACGCGCGCAGGATGTCGCGCAGCTGCTCGCGCATCGCCTCCATGGGCGCCGAGTGGTCCAGCTGGAAGTAGACCGTGCCGGTCATCTGCGGGGTTCCGCGCGACCAGTTCTCGAACGGGTTGGACGTGAAGTACGAGACCGGCATGGTGATCCGGCGCTCGTCCCAGGTCCGTACCGTCAGAAAGGTCAGCGTGATCTCCTCGACCGTGCCCCACTCCCCCTCCACGACCACGGTGTCGCCGATGCGCACCATGTCGCCGAAGGCGATCTGCAGTCCGGCGAACATGTTGCTCAGCGTGGACTGCGCGGCGACACCGGCGACGATGCCGAGGATGCCGGCCGAGGCCAGCAGCGAGGCACCGGCCGCGCGCATCGCAGGGAAGGTCAGCAGCATCGAGGCGGCGGCCACCACGATGACGATCGCGGAGACCACGCGCATGATCAGCTCGACCTGCGTGCGCACCCGCCGCACCCGGGCCGGATCCCGGTGGGCACGGGCGCTGGCATAGCGCGAGTACGAGGTCTCGACGACGGCCCCCGCGATCCGGATCGTCAGCCAGGCGGCCGACCCGATCAGCACCAGGGTCAGGGTCCGGCCGATGCCGGCCTGGTGCTCCTCCAGCAGCTCGGCCTGGTCGTAGGACCCTCTCAGCAGGGCGGCACACAGCACGAGTTGGTAGGGGATGCGGGCACGGCGCAGCAGACCCCACAGCGGTGTGTCGTGGTGCCGTTCGTCGGCCTTGCGCAGCAGCAGGTCGGTGGCCCAGCCGATGACCAGGGTGAGGACGACTGCGCCGCCGACCACGATCAGGGGTCGGAGTACGTTCTCCATGCCTCCGCGCCTAACCGCCACCGCGCGGGCATGAACATGTGACTTCCGTCCCTTCCTGGATACGGTCGCGGTCCGGCGTTGTCGTACCCGGCTGGCACCATGGCCTCATGAACATCATGCTCTTCCACTCGACCTACGGCCTCGGACCCGCGGTGCGGCGGGCGGCCGACCGGCTGCGCGCCGCCGGGCACGAGGTGTGGACGCCGGATCTCTTCGAGGGCCGTACGTTCGACTCGGTCGAGGAGGGCATGGCCTTCAAGGACGAGGTCGGCAAGGACGAGCTGCTCAAGCGGGCCGTGCTGGCCGCGGCGCCCTACTCGGAGCGGGGTCTGGTCTACGCCGGCTTCTCGCTGGGCGCCTCCGTCGCGCAGACCCTCGCCCTCGGCGACGACAAGGCCCGCGGCCTGCTGCTCCTGCACGGCACCTCGGACATCGCGCCGAACGCGAGCGTCGACGACCTGCCCGTCCAGCTGCACGTGGCCGAACCCGACCCGTTCGAGACGGACGACTGGCTCAGCGCCTGGTATCTGCGGATGGGCCGGATCGGCGCCGACGTGGAGGTCTACCGGTACGCGGGGGCGGGGCACCTCTACACCGACCCCGAACTGCCGGACTACGACGAGGAGGCCGCCGAGGCCACCTGGCGGGTGGCGCTCGGCTTCCTCGAGGAGCTCGAGAACGCCTAGACCTCAGACCGGGTCGTAGCTCCGCTCGACCTTCTGCGTGCCGTTGCGGGTGCGGTAGGAACGGGTCCACGCGGAGGTCGCGTTCGGGCTGGTGCGGTCGGACAGCACGTAGTAGTCCATCTGCGCCCGGTCGGCGGTGATGTCCAGTACGCCGTAGCCGTGGCGGTCGGTGTCGACCCAGTGCACGTGCCGGTTGGCGGCGCGGATCACCGGTGCGGCGACCGCCGAGATCGTGCCCTCGGGGGCCTTGACGATGTCGTCGAGGTTGTCGGAGGTCACCGACGTGACCACGAACTCGGTGGCGGCCGACGCCGACAGCGGGTACGTCCCGGCGTTGACGGGTACGTCGTTGGCCCACGCCATGTGGATGTCACCGGTGAGGAAGACGGTGTTGCGGATGGCGTTGGAGCGCAGGTGGGCCAGCAGCTCCCGGCGGTCGTCGGTGTAGCCGTCCCACTGGTCGGTGTTGATCGCCAGGCCCCCCTGCGGCAGCCCCAGCAGCTTGGCCAGCGGCTTGAGCAGGTCCGCGGAGAGCGAGCCGACGACGAACGGGGAGACCATCACCGAGTTGCCGACCAGCCGCCAGGTGGTGTCGGACGCCTTCAGACCGGCCTTGAGCCAGTCGAGTTGGGCACGGCCCGTGAGCGTACGGTCCGGGTCGTCGACCGAGCCGCTGCCCGTGGTGGCCTGCTGCGAGCGGAAGGAGCGCAGGTCCAGCAGGGAGAGGTCGGCGAGCTTGCCGAAACGCAGCCGCCGATAGGTGGTGCCCTCGATGGCCGGGCGCACCGGCATCCACTCGAAGTAGGCCTGCTTGGCGGCCGCCTGGCGGGCGGTCCAGGTGCCCTCGGCGCCCTCGGTGTGGTTGACCGCGCCGCCCGACCAGGCGTTGTCCGCGAACTCGTGGTCGTCCCAGATCGCGATGACCGGCGCCTTGTGGTGCAACGCCTGCAGGTCGGGGTCGGTCTTGTACTTCGCGTGCCGGGTGCGGTAGTCGGCGAGGGTGAGGATCTCGTGGGTGGGCGCGTGCGGCCGTACGACCTTGCCGCGGGTCCCGTACTCGCCGGACCCGTACTCGTAGATGTAGTCCCCGAGGTGCAGCCAGGCGTCCAGGTCGCCACGGGCCGCGAGGTGGCGGTAGGCGGCGAAGTAGCCGGCCTCCCAGTTGGCGCAGGAGACCACGCCGAAGCGCAGGCCCGCGACGGCGGCGTCGTGGGCGGGCGCGGTGCGGGTGCGGGCGACGGGGGAGTCGGTGGAGCCGGCCGAGAAGCGGAACCAGTAGTCGGTGGCCGGCTTCAGGCCCCGGATGTCGGCCTTGACGGTGTGGTCGGAGGCGGCCGTCGCGGTGGTCGTCCCCTTGGCGACGACGTTCGTGAACGCCTTGTCGGTGGCCACCACCCAGCTCACCTCGGTGTCCGGGCCGAGCCCGGAGCCGGGTATCGCCTCGGGCACGGGGGTCACCCGGGTCCACAGCAGGATGCCGTCCGGCAGCGGATCACCGGAGGCGACGCCGTGCAGAAAGGCGGGCGCCCCGGTGGCCGCCCGCGCGGGCAGCGCGGCGGCGAACGGCCCGGCCAGGACAGCGGTGGCCGCCGCGGCCTTGACGACCGTACGGCGGCGTGGTGCAAAGGAGTTGAGACTCTCGGAGGATCTGTATCGACTGGTCACGGCCGATCAGATTACTGACCGGTACATGCAAAGAGCGGGCGAACGGCAAAAGTTCGCCCGCTCTTCGGCGCGGATTACGCCGCGGAAGGGGTCAGCCCTTCAGCGCCTTGTCGATCGCGGCGGTGAACTCCGGGGCCGTCATCGGGGCGCTCCGGCCGTCGCTGCCCGTGACCTTCTTGCCGTCCATCACGAGGGTCGGAGTGCCCTGGAAGTCGTACTTCTTGCCGTCCTCGTTGAACTTGTCGCTCATGACCAGCGCCCACTTGTCGAAGGTGCCGTTCTTGACGTCGTTCTGGAACGCCTTGTTGTTCTTGAGGGCGTCGACGGTGTTCGCCACCTTGATCAGGTAGGCGTCGTCCTTGAACTTGTCGTCGGTCTCCTCGGGGTGGAACTTGGCCGAGTAGAGCGCCGCCTTGTACTCGAGGAAGGCCTCGGGACTCACGTTCAGCGCGGCACCCATCGAGCTCAGGGCCTTGCGGGAACCCTCACCCTGGAGGTTGCCGTCGAGGAAGGTGGCCCCGACGAACTGCAGCTTGTACTTGCCCTCGTCGACGTCCTTCTTGATGGTCGGGCCCAAGGCCTGCTCGAAGTGGGCGCAGATGGGGCAGCGCGCGTCCTCGTACACGGCGAGGGTCTTCTTGGCGGTGTCCTTGCCGATGACGACCGTCGTGCCGTCCTTGCCCGTGGTGTTGGCCGGGGCGACGACCTTCTGGTCCTTCACGGCCTCCCAGCGGCCGGGCTTGTTGGCCTGGACGACGGCGTAGCCGATGCCGCCGGCCGCCGCCAGCACGGCCACGACCGAGCAGGCGACGACGATCTGCCGCTTGATCTTGGCCCGCTTGGCCTGGCGCTCGCGCTCGGCGCGCAGCCGCTCCCGGGCCGCCGTCTTCGCCGCCTGGCTGTTCCGCTTGCTCATGGTGGGTGTTCTCCTGTGGGACGCGCAGTTGTCCTGCGCGGGATACGTATGGGTGGGGGACTGCTCGTGCGCGGGGTTCGCCGTCGCTCAGGCGAGGGCGGCCGAGCACGGCGGTCCGCGCCGTCCCAGGGAGTGCACGAGGAGGCGGGTGCGCAGGGCGCAGTGGTGCGGTGCGGGGTGCGCCGGGCGGCGTACCGTGCGGGTCCGGTGGACCGCGACCGCCGCCACCGCGACCAGCAGCGGCCGGAACGTCGTCGCGGCCATTGCGCGCAGCAGCTGGGCCAGCGCCCGCTCGCCGCGGCGCAGCCAGCCGGCCGCGAGCAGACCGACGCCGACGTGCGCGGCCAGCAGCAGCCAGGCGGTGGCCGGGTCGGCGTGGGCGAGCAGGGCGGCCAGCCGGTCGGTGTCGGTGCCGGTCATCCGGGCCAGCGGGGTGCCGACGTCGGTGTGTCCGCCGCACAGCAGGTCGAAGCCGACCGAGCGCAGGGGCCCGGCCACCGGGCCGCCCGCGGCGCCGTAGCAGACGTGCTGGCCGGTGGTGAAGACGGTGTCGGCGGCCAGCTCCAGCGGGATCAGCAGGGCGGCGATCCGCCCGAAGCCGCGCTCGCCGCCGGCCAGGGCGTAGGCGAGTACGAACACGGCGGCCGCGACGGCGGCCACCGTGTTCAGTGGCAGCGGGACCCGGGACAGCAGCACGTGCGACGCGGTGCTGAGCGTCACGACCACGGCCGTGAACAGCGCCGCGCGCACGGCTCTGAGCTGGGTCCCGGATATGTCCATAGCGAGGTACGAGTGTGTCACGTGGGCCGGTAAGGCCCTCCTAAAGGGTCCTGTTCGTCACAGACCCGGGATCCGCCCGTTGCGGAACAGGTCCACGAAGATCTGGTGGTCGGCACGCGCGCGTGCCGCGTACGTGTGCGCGAAGTCGACGAGCAGCGGCGCGAAGCCCTCCTCGTCGCCCGCGATCGCCGCGTCGATGGCCCGCTCGGTGGAGAACGGCACCAGCGACTCGCCGGAGAGGTCGTCCGCCGCCGCGTGCATGGCGGCCGTGGCCCGGCCCAGGTCGGCGACCACCTGCGCGATCTCCTCCGGGTCGTCGATGTCGTCCCAGTCCAGGCCGACGGCGTACGGCGAGACCTCGGCGACCACCTGGCCCGCGCCGTCCAGCTCGGTCCAGCCCAGCCACGGGTCGGCGTGCGCCTGCAGGGCGCGCCGGCAGACCACCGTGCGGTGGCCCTCGTGCTCGAAGTGGTCGCGGATCGTCTGGTCGGTGACGTACCGGGAGACCGCCGGGCTCCGCGCCTGTTTGACGGAGATCACCACGTCGTCCTCCAGGGCGTCGCTGTGGCCCTCCAGGAGGATGTCGTACGACGGCAGCCCGGCCGGGCCGGTCCCGATGCCGCGGCGGCCGACGACGTCCTTCACGCGGTAGGACTCCGGGCGGGCCAGCGACGCGTCCGGCAGCGTCTCCAGATAGCCGTCGAAGGCCGCGAGCACCTTGTAGCGGGTGGCGGCGTCCAGCTCGATCGCGCCGCCGCCGGGCGCGAAGCGGCGCTCGAAGTCGCGGATCCCGGTCATGGACTCCAGCAGCCCGAAGCGGGTCAGGGAGCGGGCGTCGCGCAGCGTGTCCAGGAGGGGGCCCTCGGCGGTGCCCAGGGTGAAGGGCGGCACCTCGTCGCTCTTGGCGCCGGTGGCCAGGGCGTGGATCCGGTCGCGGTAGGCGGTCGCGTAGAGGGTCACCAGCCCGGTGATCTGCTCGTCGCTGAGCGCCTTGGCGTACCCGAGGACGGCGAGGGAGGCGGCGAAGCGCTTGAGGTCCCAGGTGAAGGGGCCGACGTACGCCTCGTCGAAGTCGTTGACGCCGAAGACCAGACAGCCGTTCGCGTCCAGGTGGGTGCCGAAGTTCTCCGCGTGCAGATCGCCGTGGATCCACACGCGCGAGGTCCGCTCGTCCAGGTACGGACCGCTGAATACCCTCCCGCCGCCCCGCCCGGTGTTCTCGGCGCCCAGGTCGTGGTGGAAGAGGCACACCGTGCCCCGGTGGAACGCGAAGGCCGAGGCCGCCATCCTGCGGAGCGTGGCGCGGAACGCGGCCGGGTCGGCGGTCAGGAGCTCGCCGAGGGCGGTGTCGAGGACGGCGAGGATCTCCTTGCCGCGCTGCTCGTCGTTGAGCGGGTGGACCGACATCGCGGGGTGCCTCCAGGTGCGGTGGTGCGCTGACGTGTGGAGCGGGTCCGGCCGGGCGTTCCCTCACCCCAACGTCCGGCGGTGCGGCGGAGTGCCCGCGCCCTCCCGCCCGAAGGTACGGCGCGGACCCGGCCCGAGTGTCAGTGCCGGGGCCTAGACTTCGAGGCTGTCCCCAGACTGTCCGCAGCCCGTCGCCTACTCTTCCTGATGGAGGCCGAACCGTGTCGAAGCCGCCGTTCACGCACCTGCACGTCCACACCCAGTACTCGCTGCTGGACGGTGCCGCGCGGCTGAAGGACATGTTCAAGGCCTGCAACGACATGGGCATGACACACATCGCCATGTCCGACCACGGCAACCTCCACGGGGCGTACGACTTCTTCCACTCCGCGCAGAAGGCCGGAGTCACGCCGATCATCGGCATCGAGGCGTATGTCGCCCCCGAGTCCCGGCGCAACAAGCGCAAGATCCTGTGGGGCCAGCCGCACCAGAAGCGGGACGACATCTCCGGTTCCGGCGGCTACACCCACAAGACGATGTGGGCGGTGAACAGGACGGGCCTGCACAACCTCTTCCGCCTGTCCTCCGACGCCTACGCCGAGGGCTGGCTGCAGAAGTGGCCCCGCATGGACAAGGAGACCATCGCGCAGTGGTCCGAGGGCATCGTCGCCTCCACCGGCTGCCCCTCCGGCGAGGTGCAGACCCGGCTGCGCCTCGGCCACTTCGACGAGGCCCTGAAGGCCGCCGCCGACTACCAGGACATCTTCGGCAAGGACCGCTACTTCCTGGAGCTGATGGACCACGGCATCGACATCGAGCGCAAGGTCCGCGACGGCCTGCTGGAGATCGGGAAGAAGCTCGGCATCCCGCCCCTGGTCACCAACGACTCGCACTACACCTACGCGCACGAGGCCGGCGCCCACGACGCCCTGCTGTGCATCCAGACCGGCAAGAACCTCTCCGACCCCGACCGCTTCAGGTTCGACGGCACCGGCTACTACCTGAAGTCCACCGAGGAGATGTACGCCATCGACTCCTCGGACGCCTGGCAGGAGGGCTGCGCCAACACGCTCCTGGTCGCCGAGATGGTCGACACCACGGGCATGTTCGAGAAGCGCGACCTCATGCCCAAGTTCGACATCCCCGAGGGCTACACCGAGATCACCTGGTTCAAGGAGGAGGTCCGCCGCGGCATGGAGCGCCGCTTCCCCGGCGGCATCCCCGAGGACCGCCAGAAGCAGGTCGAGTACGAGATGGACGTCATCATCCAGATGGGGTTCCCGGGCTACTTCCTCGTGGTCGCCGACTTCATCATGTGGGCCAAGAACAACGGCATCGCGGTCGGCCCCGGCCGAGGCTCCGCGGCCGGCTCGATCGTCGCCTACGCGCTCGGGATCACCGACCTCGACCCCATCCCGCACGGTCTGATCTTCGAGCGGTTCCTGAACCCCGAGCGCATCTCCATGCCCGACGTCGACATCGACTTCGACGAGCGCAGGCGCGTCGAGGTGATCAGGTACGTGACGGAGAAGTACGGCGCCGACAAGGTCGCCATGATCGGCACCTACGGCACCATCAAGGCCAAGAACGCGATCAAGGACTCCGCGCGCGTGCTGGGCTACCCGTACGCGATGGGCGACCGCATCACCAAGGCCATGCCCGCCGACGTCCTCGGCAAGGGCATCCCGCTGTCCGGCATCACCGACCCCGAGCACCCCCGCTACTCGGAGGCGGGCGAGGTCCGCTCGATGTACGAGAACGAGCCGGACGTGAAGAAGGTCATCGACACCGCGCGCGGCGTGGAGGGCCTGGTCCGGCAGATGGGCGTGCACGCGGCCGGCGTGATCATGTCCAGCGAGACCATCACCGAGCACGTACCCGTCTGGGTCCGGCACACCGACGGCGTGACCATCACGCAGTGGGACTACCCGAGCTGCGAGTCGCTCGGCCTGCTGAAGATGGACTTCCTGGGCCTGCGCAACCTGACGATCATGGACGACGCCGTGAAGATGGTGAAGTCCAACAAGGGGATCGACATCGATCTCCTCGGCCTGGAGCTGGACGACCCCAAGACCTTCGAACTGCTCCAGCGCGGCGACACCCTCGGCGTCTTCCAGTTCGACGGCGGCCCCATGCGCTCCCTGCTGCGCCTGATGAAGCCCGACAACTTCGAGGACATCTCCGCCGTCTCGGCCCTGTACCGGCCGGGCCCCATGGGCATGAACTCCCACACCAACTACGCCCTGCGCAAGAACGGCCAGCAGGAGATCACCCCGATCCACCCGGAGCTGGAGGAGCCGCTCAAGGAGGTCCTGGACGTCACCTACGGCCTGATCGTCTACCAGGAGCAGGTGCAGAAGGCCGCCCAGATCATCGCCGGCTACTCGCTCGGCGAGGCCGACATCCTCCGCCGCGTGATGGGCAAGAAGAAGCCGGAGGAGCTGGAGAAGAACTTCGCCATCTTCCAGGCCGGCGCCCGCAAGAACGACTACAGCGACGAGGCCATCCAGGCCCTGTGGGACGTGCTGGTCCCCTTCGCCGGCTACGCGTTCAACAAGGCCCACTCCGCCGCGTACGGCCTGGTGTCGTACTGGACCGCCTACCTGAAGGCCAACTACCCCGCCGAGTACATGGCCGCGCTGCTGACCTCGGTCAAGGACGACAAGGACAAGTCGGCGGTCTACCTCAACGAGTGCCGCCGCATGGGCATCCGGGTGCTCCCGCCCAACGTCAACGAGTCCGAGTCCAACTTCGCCGCGCAGGGCGACGACGTGATCCTCTTCGGGCTGTCCGCCGTGCGCAACGTCGGCACGAACGTCGTCGAGTCGATCATCAAGACCCGCAAGGCCAAGGGCAAGTACGCCTCCTTCCCCGACTACCTCGACAAGGTCGAGGCGGTGGTCTGCAACAAGCGCACCACCGAGTCGCTGATCAAGGCCGGCGCCTTCGACACCATGGGGCACACCCGCAAGGGCCTCACCGCGCAGTACGAGCCGATGATCGACAACGTGGTCGCGGTCAAGCGCAAGGAGGCCGAGGGTCAGTTCGACCTCTTCGGCGGGATGGGCGAGGAGGCCGGCGACGAGCCCGGCTTCGGGTTGGACGTGGAGTTCTCCACCGAGGAGTGGGACAAGACGTATCTGCTCGCCCAGGAGCGGGAGATGCTCGGCCTGTACGTCTCCGACCACCCCCTCTTCGGCCTGGAGCACGTGCTCGCCGACAAGGCCGACGCCGGTATCGCCCAGCTCACCGGCGGCGAGCACGCCGACGGCGCGGTCGTCACCATCGGCGGCATCATCTCCGGCCTGCAGCGCAAGATGACCAAGCAGGGCAACGCCTGGGCGATCGCCACCGTCGAGGACCTGGCCGGCTCCATCGAGTGCATGTTCTTCCCGGCGACGTACCAGCTGGTGTCGACTCAACTCGTCGAGGACGCCGTGGTGTTCGTCAAGGGCCGCCTGGACAAGCGGGAGGACGTGCCCCGCCTGGTCGCGATGGAGCTGATGGTCCCCGACCTGTCCGCCGCGGGCGCCAACGCACCGGTGGTCCTCACCATCCCCGCCCTGAAGGTCACCCCGCCCATGGTCAGCCGCCTCGGCGAGATCCTCAGCCACCACAAGGGCGACAGCGAGGTCCGCATCAAGCTGCAGGGGCCGCGCAAGACGACCGTGCTGCGCCTGGACCGGCACCGGGTCAAGCCGGACCCCGCGCTGTTCGGCGACTTGAAGGTGCTGCTCGGCCCGTCCTGCCTGGCCGGCTGACGCGAGCGAGGGGCGTGCCCGGGAACACCGGGTACGCCCCTCATCGGTACATGGGCTCGTTCAACGGCCCGTGCCCGGGACCTCAGTTGTGGCCGAAGCGCTTCTGACCTCCCTTGCGGCCCGTATCGGTGGGACTTGCCTGCGGCGCGTGATGGCGCTCGGGCTGCTGCTCCGTCACGGAGTGCTCGGTCTCCTGCGGGCCGCCCGCTGTCACGGACGCCTTCTGCCGGCTGCGGTCCTGCTTCCGGTTCTTGGCCATGGTGATCAGCCTCCTGTGGGGGATCTAGGGGCCAGGGCCGGGACCAGATTCACATAGGCCGACAATGAACGCATGTCGGATAATTACCGTATGTAACACGGGTCATCGGGCCACAGGTCCCGGAAACGCCACGCCGAAGATCGAGTTCGGGCCGTTAACCCCGGCCGGGTCGGGCAGACTCGAAGGAAGCCCGAAGCAAACCCGAAGCAACCTCCCGGAAAGAGGGTGGATCGCGTGGACCGCTGCATCGTCCTGGTGGACGCCGGGTATCTGCTGGGGGCCGCCGCGAGTCTCCTCGCCGGGGAACCGTCGCGGTCCCGGATCACCGTGGACCACACCGCCCTCGTCCAGGGGCTGCGCGAACAGGCCGAGTCCGACACGCAGCGGCCCCTGCTGCGCATCTACTGGTTCGACGGCGCCCCCGACCGCGTACCGCAGCCCGAGCACCGCCGGCTGCGCGTGATGCCCCGGGTCACCGTCCGGCTCGGCGCGCTCACCCGCAGCGACGGACGCTGGGCGCAGAAGGGCGTGGACGCCGCCATGCACGCCGAACTCACCGAACTGGCCCGCAACCGCGCCTGCTCCGACGTCGTCCTCGTCACCGGCGACGGCGACCTGCTGCCCGGCATGATGGCCGCCAAGGAGCACGGCGTCGCCGTCCACCTGTGGGCGGTACAGGCCGCCGACGGCGACTACAACCAGTCCGAGGACCTGGTCGCCGAGGCCGACGAACGGCGCGTCCTGGACCGTACGTGGATCACCAAAGCCGTCCGCGCCAAGGACCTCGGCGGCGTCTGCGCGCCCCCGCCCGCGCCCCGCCCCGAGATCGCCGCGATCCTCTCCGCGCCGCTGCCCGAGTCCACGCTCGGCACCACCGCCGAACGCCCCGCCGAGCAGCGCCCGCACCCGGCCGCCGCCACCGGACGCGACCTCACCGGGGAGCGGGCGCCGGCCGGCAAGGGCGTACCCACCCCCAAGGACCTCGCCGCGCTGCGCGCCCCTGGAGCCCCGCCCGCCCAGCACCCCGCGACGGCCACCCTGCGCTGGTCCTCCGACCGCGGCTGGGTGGACCGCCCGGGCGTGGCCGCCGAGCCCCCCGAGGCCGCCTCCATGCCGACCCTCGCCCAGCTGACCACGGCCGAGCAGCGGTGGGCGGACCGGGAGGAGGACATCACGACCGTCGGCGGCGACCCGTACGAGGTCGGGCAGGTCTTCGCCCGGCGCTGGGTGGAACGGCTGGGCGACCAGGCGCACCTGCAGAGGCTGTCGTCGATGTACCCGCGGATCCCGCACCGCATCGACGGCGAGCTGCTGCGCTACGCCGCCCGGTTCGGGTTGCTCGCGCACAAGGACGACCAGATCGACGAGCACGACCGATACGCCATCCGGGCCGGTTTCTGGCGGGAGATCGACGTACGGACCTCCACCGAGCACGCTCCCGCGGGCGACTGAGCGGCGGGCCTCACCGGGCGGGGACCGACCCAAGGGTGAGCGAAGCCCGCCGACCCCGTACCCTCGTCCTTTGTGAGTACGCGCGCGGTACAGGCACTTCGGCCCGGGGACGACGTCGTGTGCGCGGTGCGCGGACTGACCAAGACCTATCCCGCGCTGCGCGGCCGGCGCGGCGTACCCGCGGCGCCCGAGGTGCGGGCCACCGACGGGGTCGAGCTCGACGTCCGGCGCGGTGAGATCTTCGGACTGCTCGGTCCGAACGGCGCCGGCAAGTCCACCCTCGTACGCCAGCTCACCGGGCTGATGCGCCCCGACCACGGCACCGTACGGATCCTCGGCCACGACATCGTGGCCCACCCCGAGCGGGCCGCGCGGATCCTCGCCTACCTCGGGCAGGAGTCCAGCGCCCTGGACGAGCTGACCGTCTCCCTCGCCGCCGAGACCACCGGGCGGCTGCGCGGCCTGGACCTCAGGCGGGCGCGCGCCGAGCGCGACGCCGTGCTGGACGAACTGGGCCTCGCGCCGATCGCCGGGCGCCCGCTGAAGAAGCTCTCCGGCGGCCAGCGGCGGCTCGCTTGCTTCGCCGCCGCGCTGATCGGCGAGCGCCCGCTGCTCGTGCTCGACGAGCCGACCACCGGCATGGACCCGGTGGCGCGGCGGGCGGTGTGGTCCGCCGTCGACCGGCGGCGCGCCGAGCGCGGCACCACGGTGGTGCTGGTCACCCACAACGTCATCGAGGCCGAGACCGTCCTCGACCGGGTCGCCGTCCTCGACCGGGGCCGGGTCATCGCCTGCGACACCCCGGCCGCGCTCAAGGAGCGGGTCTCCGGCGAGGTGCACGTCGAACTGGTGTGGCGGGAACGGGCGCCCCTGGAGGTGGCGGAGGTCGCCGCCCTCAAGGAGCGGGCCGTGGAGTCGGGGCGCCGCTGGACGCTGCGGCTCGCGCCCGAGGAGGCCCGCGCCGCCGTCGCCACGGTCACCGGCGGGGCCGCCTACGCGGCCCTGGACGACTTCACCCTGGCCACGCCCAGCCTGGAGGACGTGTACTTGGCACTGGGCGGCGCCGCCCGGCAGGGGCTGGTGAAGGCGTGAGCGCGCGGGCCGGTCGATCCGTACCGGATCGATGGGAGGATCGGCGGGATCGCGCGGGCGCCGCGGGGAACCCGTCCGGCGCCGGGAACGCGACCGGAACGGCGCCCGCACCCGCCACGCGCACCGCGTTCGCCGTGGGGGCGGCGTCCGCCGTAGGGAAGAGGAGCAGTTCGACGTGAGTGTCGTACCCGCCGGTGTGCTGCCGGGCACGACGGCCGCACAGGACGGCGGTGCCGGTCGGGCGGCCGTGCTCGGGCCGCCGGCGCGGCTGCGGCCGTCGCTGGCCGCCGTGTACCGGGCCCAGCTGTCACGCGCGCGCGTGGCGCGGATCCCGCTGCTGTTCGTGGCGACCTTCCAGTCCGTCGGCATCATGATCATGATGCGGGGCGTGGTCAGCGGAGGCAGTGAGGCCCAGTACGTGGTGGCCGGCGCGTCGATCGTCGTGGTCGCCTACGTCGCCCTGAACCTGCTCGCCCAGTACTTCGGGCAGCTGCGGGCCAGCGGCGGGCTCGACCACTACGCGACGCTGCCGGTGCCACCCGCGGCCGTGGTGCTGGGCGCGGCGGCCGCGTACGCGTCCTTCACGGTGCCGGGTGCGCTCGTGACCGCCGTGTTCGGGTCCGTGCTGTTCGGGCTGCCGCTGGGCAACCTGTGGGTGCTGGTGGCGGTGATCCCGCTCGCCGGCGCCGCGCTCTCCGGACTCGGCGCCGCCTGCGGGCTGCTCGCGCCGCGCCCGGAACTCGCCACTCTGTTCGGACAGTTGGGTATGTCGGCGGCGCTGCTGCTCGGCGTGCTGCCCCCCGACCGCATGCCGGAGGCGATACGGCTGCTGCGCGACCTGCTGCCGTCGACGTACGGCGTGGAGGCGTACGCGCGCACCTTCACGGCCCGTCCCGACTGGGCGCTCGTGTTCACCGACATGGCCGTCTGCGCCGGGGTCGGGGTGGTCTCGCTGACCGTCGCCACCTGGGCGTATCGCCGGGCGGCCGTCCGGTGACGCGGGTTTTCGACGCAACTGGCACGATGACGAGGTGACCGCTCCGTTGACTCCGCCTCCGCCGCCGCACCGGCGGCCCTCACAGCCGTTCCGGTTCCCCGGGCACCCCGAAGCCGAGCGGGGCCGGCAGGTGCCGCCTCCCGGAGCCCGGCCGGTGACCGCCTACGACCAGGACGGCCCCGGGCTGAAGGCCGAGATCCGGGAGGCCGTCGTCGTCCTGGTGGCCGTGGCGCTCGGCGGGGTGCTGCTGGGGCTGCTCTGGCTGTGGCTGGCGCCGCGGGTGCCGCTGGTCGGGGACGTGTCCGGGAGCAACTGGGTCGTCTACCTCAAGGACACCGAGGGGGAACAGGCGGTCGGGGTCGACGGAACGTTCACACTGCTGGGGCTGGCGTTCGGCGCCGTGAGCGCGGTGGTCGTCTTCCTGGCGCGGCGGCGTGGGGGCGTGCCGCTGGTGGTGGCGCTGTGCGCCGGGGGGCTGCTGGGGTCGCTGCTGGCTTGGCGGCTGGGGGTGGCGCTGGGGCCCGAGCGGGACGTGATCGCCCACGCCAAGGCGGTGGGCAAGGGGGTTACGTTCTCGGCGCCGCTGAAGTTGGGGGCGTCGGGGGCGTTGCTGGCTTGGCCGTTGGCCGCGTTGGTCGTTCACCTCGGGGTGACGGCGCTGTTCGGGCCGCGGGATCCGGAGCCGTACGAGGAGTCTTCGGCGCCGTAGTTTTCGGTGCGCGTCGGTGGTGGTTGCCGTCGTGTGGGGGCGCTTGCCCGCGCCTGCGGGGTTCCTCCCCCCAAGCTCTTCGACCTGGGGGACCCGCAGCCCACCCTCCCCCAAGTTCTCGACTCCGCTCGAACAGGGGCCCCCATCACCCTGGGGGTCCACCCAGGCGTTCAGCACTGGGGAAGGCACGACCGCCCGCAGGCTGTGCGGCACGACTGCCCGTAGCTACGAGCGCCCGATCGGGGCCAGGGTCGCGTTCGTCAGGTTGGCCAGGTCGGCCGGTGACAGTTCCACCTCCAGGCCCCTTCGGCCCGCCGAGACGCAGATCGTGGGGTGGGCGGTGGCCGAGTCGTCCAGGACCGTGGGGAGTCTCTTGCGCTGGCCCAGGGGTGAGATGCCGCCGCGGACATAGCCCGTGGTGCGTTCCGCGAGTGTGGGGTCGGCCATGGCCGCGCGCTTGCCGCCGACCGCTGCCGCCAGGGCCTTGAGGTCCAGGGAGCCCGCCACCGGCACCACGGCCACCGTCAGCGTGCCGTCGACGTCGGCGACCAGGGTCTTGAAGACCCGGTCCGGGGAGACGCCCATCGCCTCGGCGGCCTCCTCGCCGTAGGAGGGGTGGGAGGGGTCGTGGTCGTAGGCGTGGACCGTGTACTCCACGCCCGCGGACGTCAGGGCCACCGTCGCCGGCGTCCCTCCCGCCCGCCGCCCGCCGCCACCCTTGTTCGGATGCGCTTCGCGCGCTCCTTTTTCCTGCTGCTTCTTCGTCTTCTTCGCCATGTACGGAGCTCTCAGTTCAGGCTGGTCGCGCCGCGCGTCAGCTCCGCCGCCGGCAGCGACGGCAGAGTACGGATGATCGCCGTCTCCGCGCGCAGCAGTTTCAGCTCGTCGCGCAGCCGGGAGGAGGTGTCGGGCGCCTGGAGCAGCCGCTGCTTGGTCGGCGTGTCGAGCACCATCGCCGCCGCCACCAGGTACGACACCACGCTCGGCTCGTCCGGCAGCTCCGCGCCCGTGGACAGCGACCGCTCCCGCGCGCCCGCCAGCCGCTTCTGGTACTGGCGGAAGGACCGCAGCACCCCCTCGGCCAGCGCGCCCGCCTCGTCGCCGGGCTCCTCGGTCAGCTCCTGCAGCTCGGCCACGAGGAACGGGCCGGAGGCGTCCACCGACAGCAGCCGCACCCGGGTGGTGCCGGTGGCCAGCACATCGAAGGTGCCGTCGGCCCGCTCCCGTACGGTCGCCGCGTCCGCCACGCAGCCCACGCCGTGGAACGCCTTGGCCGGGTCGGAGCCGAACCCGGCCGCGGCGCCGCGCTCGGGCAGGGCCGTCGGATCGGGCATGCCGGGGGCGCTCGCGGCCACTTCGTGGCCGTCGCGGATGGCCACGACGGCGAACCGGCGCGGTTCGTCCTCGGGGGTCTTCAGCAGCGTGCGCATCATGGCGCGATAGCGCTCCTCGAAGACGTTCAGGGGGAGCACCAGCCCCGGGAACAGCACCGAGTTCAGCGGGAAGAGCGGGAGGCGGACGGTGGTCACGGCGCAAAAGCCTAATGGTCGCGGGAGCGGTCGCGTCCGCCGCGCTCTCTTCGCGGCCGCAGGGACGGCCGCGCGAGCGGTGCCGCCCCTGTGTCGCGGCGCAGCGTGAGGAACAGGCCCAGCGGGTCGTCCGACAGCCGGTCCCAGGGGAACGAGGTGGCGTACGGGCCGATGAGGCGCAGCTGGACCAGGGCGTCCTCCCGGCGGCCGAGACGCACCAGGACGCAGGTCAGCAGGTTGCGGATCTCCGAGGGCCAGGGCACGGCCGCCGGGAGGACGGCGGACAGGGCGATCGCCCGGTCGGCGGCCGCGTCCAGCCGGGCCCGCGGCACCTCGGACCCGCAGCCGTCGGTCAGATAGGCGAAGGCGGCCCGCAGCGGCAGCGCCTGGACGAGCGAGCCGGCCGGGGCGTCCTGGGCGGCCAGGTCGGCGAAGTCGAAGCACTCGCGGTGGGAGCCGTGCCAGCAGGAGGCCAGGTAGCGCAGGGCGGCGACGTGGCAGCCGTAGTGGTGCGGGGCGCGGCGGACCGCGGCCTCCCACAGCTCCTCGAAGTACCGGTGTCCGGCGCGGCTGCCGCGCGCGTGGTCCAGCGCGACCCGCCACGGCACCGGATCGCGGTCGTCGGCGCGCGCGGCGGCCGTGATCAGCGGGCTGACCTCGCGCAGCAGCTCGGCCCGTGCGGGCGAGGGCCAGGCGCGGTCGACCGCGAGCTGGGCGGCGACCAGCAGCGCGTCCGGGTCCCGCGGGGCGGCGGCGCGCCAGGCGTCCAGCCACTCGGTGCGCGAGCGGGCGAAGGCGGCCAGCCGGGTCGCGTACCGGTCGCGGTCCTCCCAGCGGGCCTGCCGGCGGGTGGCGGCGAGCAGGCCGGCGGCGGGACCGTACGCGCCCTGGGCGGCGGCGACCAGCGCCGAGCCGAGATGTTCGTCGGGCGCGTCGAGGAGCACCTCGTCGTCGGCGGGGAACCCGGCGGCGGGGCACGGCGCGCCTCTGGTGGTACGGGTGGGGCGGATGAACGGGGGGAGCAGAGCCATGGTGCCGACCATTGAAAGACCGCAGGTCGTGGCGCGCCAGAGGGTGTGGGCAAGCCGGGGAAAGTTGTACGACGGACGGTCAAGAGCAGGTAAAAGGTGCCCCTTCGGCGACCGAGGTCCTAGTTGCGCCGCAGCAGCCGGGTCGCCCCCGCCGCCACCGTGGTGGCCAGGGTCCAGCCGAGGAGGATCAGGGCCGCGGCGAGCCACTGCCAGCCGCCGCTCAACTGCCACCGGCTCGCCTGGCCGAGGTCGACGACCGGCAGGAGCAGGTCCAGGGCGAAGAGGGCGGGGTTCCACGGGGGGTGCTCGCCCGGGCCGGCCGGGGGCGGCCGGCCGGCGTGCGTGAACGCGAGCGAGCCGGCCGCCCACAGCACGGCCATCCACACCGCGGCCCGGCCGGGACGGTACCCGTAGGCCACCGTCCAGTCCTGGACGTAGCCCACGAGCTTGGCGGCGAGCGGCAGGGTCTCGCGGCGGCGGCGCTGCTTGGCGAGCAACACCTCGCGCGCGTCCTCGTCCTCGCCCGCCTCCCGCAGCACGGCGGCCAGCCGCTCGTACGGCTCCGGGTTGTACTCGGCGGTCGCCGCCGCCACCCAGTCCAGCCGCTCGGTCAGCGGGAACGGGCCCCTCGGCACCAGGTTCTCGTAGACGAAGCCGCCCATGTGCAGGCTGCCCGGGCCGGGCCAGCTGCTCGCCCGGTCGACGAGGGTGACGATCCGCGCCCCGGACAGCACCACCTTGCCGCGCGGCGGCTTCTCCCCGAGGAAGCGCAGCTCGGGCGTCTGCACCCGGCGCAGCGACAGCTCCTGCTCGTCGGTGAAGGAGAACCGGGCCCGCTCCAGGTCGACCGCGTCCCCGAACCGCCCGTCGTCCAGGCGCACCCCGCCCCGGCACTCGAAGGGCTGGACCCGGGTCCCGCGCGCGGGGGTCACGCCGCTCAGCGGGCTGCCCAGGCCCGCCGGGGTGAGGTACAGGGTGCGCTCGACGGTCAGCTGGGGCGCATTCAGCGCGAACCGCGCCCGCGCGCCCGCCAGCCGCGCCCCGCGCAGGCTCAGCGAGACGCCGATCTTCGCGCTGCGCAGGCTGAACTCGCCGTGCGCCTGAAGCAGCTCCGCCTGGAGGTCCTGGCCGACCGTCATCCCGTCGGCGGCGATCGAGCGGCCCGCGCGGTCCTGGTGCACGACCGCCTGGTCGAGCAGCAGGTCCGTGCCGATCTGCGCGTCGGTGAGCCGTATCCCGCCCGGGAACCGGCAGCGCGACAGGTGCAGGTCGCCCTCGGTGTGCACACGGGCCGCCTCCAGACGCGGCACCGAGCAGTCCACCAGCCGTACGGTCGTGAAGCGGGCCTCCGGCAGGAGGACCTGCCGCTCGAACCGGCAGCCCTTCATCTCCACGTACGGCACCACCGTGCCCCCGGCGAGGTCCAGGGTGCCCGTGATCCGCAGGCCGGTCAGTTTCAGGGACGACACACGCCCGGCGAGCGCGGGCGGGCCGTCCAGCAGCAGCCAGCAGACGACACGGGCGCGTACGGCCCGCTCGGGTCCCCACGGCAGGCCGCCGTGCGGGTCGTCGACCGCGGCGTCCCCGCTGCGCAGGTCGTACACGCTCCCGTTGCGGAAGGCCTGCCACATTCCCGCCTCGGTGGCGGTCAGGTCCTCGGGCGGGTCCCCGGCGCGGATGCCGACCTCCTCGGTCACGGTCTTCCCTCCTTCCCCGGCTACTCGTGGGTTCTGCGATGCGTACAACGGGTCATGCCCGTTGTGTGACGGACTGAACGCGAACAGTGACGGACCTTTTCCGCGGGGGCCGCGCGAGACTGGAGTCCGGAAGTCGCGGGGTTCCGTATCAGCCACTGATACGGACGGACGGGGCCCGTGCGCGGTCTGAGAGAATTGAAACCGTGATCTCCCGAATCGATCTGCGCGGCGACGCCCTTCCCGAGGGCCCCGCCCTGCGCGACCTGCTGCCCCGAGCCGACTTCGACGTTCAGGCCGCCCTGGAGAAGGTGCGTCCGATCTGCGAGGCCGTGCATCATCGTGGCGACGCGGCGCTGATCGACTTCGCCGAGAAGTTCGACGGCGTACGCCTGGAGTCGGTGCGGGTCCCGGCCCAGGCCCTCGAGGACGCGCTGGAGCGGCTGGACCCGGCCGTGCGCGCCGCCCTGGAGGAGTCCGTCCGACGCGCCCGGCTCGTCCACCGCGAACAGCGCCGCACCACCCACACCACCCAGGTGGTGCCCGGCGGCTCGGTGACCGAGAAGTGGGTGCCGGTCGAGCGCGTCGGGCTGTACGCGCCGGGCGGCCGGTCGGTCTACCCGTCCTCCGTGGTCATGAACGCCGTGCCCGCCCAGGAGGCCGGCGTCGAGTCGATCGCGCTCGCCTCGCCTCCCCAGGCCGAGTTCGGCGGGCTGCCGCACCCGACGATCCTCGCCGCCTGCGCCCTGCTCGGCGTCGACGAGGTGTACGCGGCCGGTGGCGCCCAGGCCGTCGCGATGTTCGCGTACGGCACCGAGTCCTGCCCGCCCGCCAACATGGTCACCGGCCCCGGCAACATCTGGGTCGCCGCGGCCAAGCGCCACTTCACCGGCAGGATCGGCATCGACGCCGAGGCCGGCCCCACCGAGATCGCGGTCCTCGCCGACGCCACGGCCGACCCCGTCCACGTCGCCTCCGACCTGATCAGCCAGGCCGAGCACGACCCGCTGGCCGCCGCCGTCCTGGTCACCGACTCCGTGGAGCTCGCCGACGCGGTCGAGAAGGAACTGGAGCCGCAGGTCGCGGCGACCAAGCACGTCGAGGACCGGATCCGCCCGGCCCTGTCCGGCAGGCAGTCCGCGATCGTCCTGGTCGACGGCCTGGACGAGGGTCTGCGCGTGGTCGACGCCTACGGCGCCGAGCACCTGGAGATCCAGACCGCCGACGCCGCCGCGGTCGCCGACCGGGTGCGCAACGCCGGCGCGATCTTCATCGGCCCATGGGCGCCCGTCTCGCTCGGCGACTACGCGGCCGGCTCCAACCACGTGCTGCCGACCGGCGGCTGTGCCTGCCACTCCTCGGGCCTGTCCGTGCAGTCCTTCCTGCGCGGCATCCATATCGTGGACTACACCGAGGACGCCCTCGCCGAGGTCGCCCACCACGTGGTGACGCTGGCCGAGGCGGAGGACCTGCCGGCGCACGGCGCGGCGATCAAGGCGAGGTTCGGGTGGAAGGTACCGACGAGCAAGTGAGCTTCGAAATCGACGATCTTCCCGTACGGGACGAGCTGCGCGGCAAGTCCCCCTACGGCGCGCCCCAGCTGGACGTCCCCGTACGGCTGAACACCAACGAGAACCCCTACCCGCTGCCCGAGCCGCTGGTCGAGCGGATCGCGCAGCGGGTGCGCGAGGCCGCCCGGAACCTCAACCGTTACCCGGACCGGGACGCGGTCGAGCTGCGCACCGAACTCGCCCGGTACCTGACGCGCACGGGCGGGCACCCGGTCGGCGTCGACAACGTCTGGGCGGCCAACGGCTCCAACGAGGTCATCCAGCAGCTGCTGCAGACCTTCGGCGGGCCGGGCCGCACCGCGATCGGCTTCGAGCCGTCGTACTCCATGCACGCGCTCATCGCGCGCGGCACGGGCACGGGCTGGATCTCCGGGCCGCGGGCCGAGGACTTCACGATCGACCTCCCCACCGCCGAGAAGGCGATCGCCGAGCACCGCCCGGACGTCGTCTTCGTCACCACGCCCAACAACCCCACGGGCAACGCGGTCCCGCCCGAGACCGTCCTCGCGCTGTACGAGGCCGCGCAGGCGGCCAAGCCGTCCATGGTGATCGTGGACGAGGCGTACATCGAGTTCAGCCACGGGGCCTCGCTGCTGCCGCTGCTGGACGGCCGGCCGAACCTGGTCGTCTCGCGGACCATGTCGAAGGCGTTCGGCGCCGCCGGGCTGCGCCTGGGCTACCTCGCCGCGCACCCGGCGGTCGTGGACGCCGTACAGCTGGTCCGGCTGCCGTACCACCTGTCGGCGGTCACACAGGCGACGGCGCTGGCCGCCCTGGAACACACCGACACCCTGCTCGGCTACGTCGAGCAGCTGAAGTCCGAGCGTGACCGGCTGGTCGCCGAACTGCGTGCGATCGGCTACGAGGTGACGGAGTCGGACGCCAACTTCATCCAGTTCGGGCGGTTCGAGGACTCCCACACCGCCTGGCAGAGGATCCTGGACCGGGGCGTCCTGGTCCGTGACAACGGCGTACCGGGGTGGCTGCGGGTCACCGCCGGGACGCCTGCGGAGAACGACGCGTTCCTCGACGCGGTTCGTGAACTGAAGAAGGAACAGGAGCAGAGCGGATGACTCGCGAGGGACGCTTTGGAAGGATCGAGCGCACCACCAAGGAGACCTCGGTCCTCGTCGAGATCGACCTCGACGGCACCGGCAAGGCCGACATCGCCACCGGAGTCGGCTTCTACGACCACATGCTCGACCAGCTCGCCCGGCACGGTCTGTTCGACCTGACCGTGAAGACCGACGGCGATCTGCACATCGACTCCCACCACACCATCGAGGACACCGCCCTCGCGCTCGGCGCCGCCTTCAAGCAGGCCCTCGGCGACAAGGCGGGCATCTACCGCTTCGGCAACTGCACGGTTCCCCTGGACGAGTCCCTCGCCCAGGTCACCGTCGACCTGTCCGGCCGCCCCTACCTCGTGCACACCGAGCCCGAGAACATGGCGCCGATGATCGGCGAGTACGACACCACGATGACCCGGCACATCCTGGAGTCCTTCGTCGCCCAGGCCCAGGTCGCGCTGCACGTGCACGTGCCCTACGGGCGCAATGCGCACCACATCGTGGAGTGCCAGTTCAAGGCGCTGGCCCGGGCCCTGCGGTACGCCTCCGAGCGGGACCCGCGCGCGGCGGGCATCATCCCGTCCACGAAGGGCGCGCTGTGACCGGCCCGTCGACCCTGCTGATCGTCGTCGGCCTGTTCCTGGCCGGCGGCATCATCTCCTTCGTCAAGCAGCAGATGCCGAAGAGCCTCATCGTGCTGCTGTCCGTCGGCGCGGCACTGTGCCTCGTCGCGGGCGTGATGCGGCTGGAGGTGTGGAATTGACCATCCCTGGCAAGGCCAAGAAGGTCGTCGTCCTCGACTACGGCTTCGGCAACGTGCGCTCGGCCGAGCGGGCCCTCGCGCGCGCGGGAGCCGAGGTCGAGATCACCCGCGACTACGACAAGGCGATGAACGCCGACGGTCTGCTGGTGCCGGGCGTGGGCGCCTTCGCCGCCTGCATGCGGGGCCTGAAGGAGGCGCGCGGCGACTGGGTCATCGAGCGCCGGCTGGCCGGCGGGCGCCCGGTGATGGGCATCTGCGTCGGTATGCAGATCCTCTTCGCGCGCGGCATCGAGCACGGCGTGGAGGCCGAGGGCCTGGACGAGTGGCCCGGCACGGTGGAGCCGCTCCAGGCGGACGTCGTGCCCCACATGGGCTGGAACACCGTGGAGGTGCCGGCCGGCTCGGAGCTGTTCGCCGGCCTGGACGCGGACGCCCGCTTCTACTTCGTGCACTCCTACGCCGTCCACGACTGGAGGCTGGAGACGAACAACCCGGTGCTGCGCGCCCCCAAGGTCACCTGGGCCACCCACGGCAAGCCCTTCGTGGCCGCCGTGGAGAACGACGCCCTGTGGGCCACGCAGTTCCACCCCGAGAAGTCCGGCGACGCCGGAGCGCAGCTGCTGAACAACTGGATCGGAACCCTCTGATGGCTTCGAAGCTCGAACTCCTCCCCGCCGTCGACGTCCGCGACGGCCAGGCCGTCCGCCTCGTGCACGGCGAGTCCGGGACCGAGACCTCCTACGGCTCTCCCCTCGAGGCCGCCCTGACCTGGCAGCGCTCGGGCGCCGAGTGGCTGCACCTGGTCGACCTCGACGCCGCGTTCGGCACCGGCGACAACCGCGAGCTGATCGCCGAGGTGGCCAAGGCGATGGACATCAAGGTGGAGCTGTCCGGCGGCATCCGCGACGACGACACCCTCGCCGCCGCCCTGGCCACCGGCTGCACGCGCGTGAACCTGGGCACGGCCGCCCTGGAGAGCCCCGAGTGGGTCGCCAAGGTCATCGCCGAGCACGGCGACAGGATCGCGGTCGGCCTGGACGTACGGGGCACCACCCTGCGCGGCCGCGGCTGGACCCGCGACGGCGGCGACCTGTACGAGACGCTGGAGCGCCTGGACAAGGAGGGCTGCGCGCGCTACGTCGTCACCGACATCGCCAAGGACGGCACGCTGCAGGGCCCCAACCTGGAGCTGCTGAAGAACGTCTGCGCGGCGACGGACCGTCCGGTGGTGGCTTCCGGCGGCGTCTCCTCGCTCGACGACCTCCGTGCGATCGCCGGCCTCGTGCCGCTCGGTGTCGAGGGCGCCATCGTCGGGAAGGCCCTGTACGCGAAGGCGTTCACCCTGGAAGAGGCCTTGGAGGCAGTGGCGTCATGACGTCGGAAGCCGTGCGGCGCGTGCAGAGCAGAAGTCCTTGGGAAGAGACCTTCGGTTTCGCACGCGCCGTCGCGGCGGGCGACCGTGTCCTGGTGTCCGGCACAACGGCCTTCAAGGGCCGCGTGCTGTACGGGGAGGGCGATCCGTACGAACAGGCCAAGGTGGCCTTCACCAGCGCGCTGGAAGCGATCGCCGAGTTCGGGCTCGGCCCCGAGTCGGTGCTCAGGACCCGGATGTACCTGACCCATCTGCGGGATGTGGACGAGGTGGGCCGGGCCCACAAGGAACTGTTCGACTCGGTGCGCCCGGTCTCGACGCTGCTGGTGGTCGAGGGCTTCGTCGATCCGCGCATCCTGGTCGAAGTCGAAGTAGAGGCATTCAGAGGAGCCGTGGATTCATGACCCTGGCGGTCCGAGTCATCCCCTGCCTGGACGTGGACAACGGCCGGGTCGTCAAGGGCGTCAACTTCCAGAACCTGCGTGACGCGGGCGACCCCGTCGAGATGGCCAAGGTGTACGACGCCGAGGGCGCCGACGAGCTGACGTTCCTGGACATCACCGCGTCCTCGGGCAACCGGGAGACGACGTACGACGTGGTGCGCCGCACCGCCGAACAGGTGTTCATCCCGCTGACGGTCGGTGGTGGCGTCCGTACGGCCGAGGACGTGGACCGGCTGCTGCGGGCGGGCGCGGACAAGGTGGGCGTCAACACCGCCGCGATCGCACGCCCCGACCTGATCCGGGAGATCGCGGAACGCTTCGGCCGCCAGGTGCTGGTCCTGTCGGTCGACGCCCGCCGGACCCCCTCCGGGAGCTTCGAGGTGACCACCCACGGCGGCCGCCGCGGCACCGGCACCGACGCGGTCGAGTGGGCCCACCGGGCGGCCGAGCTGGGCGCCGGCGAGATCCTGCTCAACTCCATGGACGCCGACGGCACCAAGGACGGCTACGACCTGGAGATGATCGCCGCCGTCCGCAAGCACGTCACGGTCCCGGTGATCGCCTCGGGCGGCGCCGGCAAGCTCACCGACTTCCCCCCGGCCGTCGCCGCGGGCGCGGACGCGGTGCTGGCCGCCTCGGTGTTCCACTTCGGGGACCTGCGCATCGGGCAGGTCAAGGAGACACTGAGGGAGGCGGGACACCCGGTTCGTTGACCACCGTGCCCGCCATATCCGCCGCCACACCCGCGTTCGAACGCCCCGCCCACCGTGACGGGAACGTCCAGCGCTGGCTCGCCGCCTACACCGCCTCGATGGTCGGCGACAACATCTACTACATCGCGCTGTCCTGGGCGGCGATCCGTGCGGGATCGCCCGCGCAGGCCGGGGTCGTCATGGCGGTCAGCGCGCTGCCCAGGGCACTGCTCATGCTGGGCGGGGGAGTGGTCGCCGACCGGCTCGGGCCGCGCAAGGTCGTCATCGGCAGCGATGTCGTGCGGTGCGCGGCCGTGCTCGCGGTGGCGGCGCTGCTCTGGACGACCAGTCCTGGTCTGTGGCCGCTGGCCGTGCTCGCCCTCGTCTTCGGCACCGTCGATGCCGTCTTCATGCCGGCCGTGGGCGCCCTCCCCGCGCGCGTGACGAGCCGTGGGCAGCTCGCGCGCGTGCAGGGCATGCGGGGGCTGGCGATCCGGTTCGCGAGTGTCGTCGGCGCGCCGCTCGGCGGTCTCGGGGTCGCGCTCGGAGGTGCCGCGGCGGCGTTCGGGCTCGCCGGGCTGCTGATCGCCGTGTCCGTGCCGCTGCTGGTCTCCGTACGAATCCGGGAGCTGCCGCGGGACGACACCGCGGACGCCGGTGACTCCACCGCCTGGCGGGACCTGCTGGGCGGCCTGCGCTACATCCGCCGCCACCGCGTCCTCGGCCCGCTGATGCTGGCCATCGCCCTCGGCGACCTCGGCTTCGTCGCCCCGCTCAACGTGGGCCTGGCCCTGCTGGCCGACCAACGCGGCTGGGGAGCCTCCGGCATGGGCTGGGTACTGGCCGGATTCGGCACCGGGGCGGGCGCGGCCTCCCTGCTGCTGGCCGTGCGCGGCCGGGTGCCGTACGCCGGACACACGGCCGCGTACGCGATCATCGCCGGCTCCGTGGCCATCGGCGCCCTCGCCCATGTTCCGAGCGTCGTCGCCGCCACCGGGGTGGCCGTGCTGATCGGCCTTCTCGCCGGCCTCAGCGGCGCCCTGTGCGGGGCGCTGCTGCAGACCCAGGCCGACCCGGCCTACCTCGGGCGGGTCACCGCCGTGGCCGGTCTGGTCAGCCTGGGCTTCGCCCCGCTCAGCATGCCGCTGTCCGCCGCCGCGATCGGGGCCTGGGGGACCGGACCGGTGTTCGTCGTCAGCGCGGTGGTGTGCGGGCTGGGCGGCGTCGTCGCCCTGGCCGCCCGCGACCTGCGGCGCGTCGAACTGCCACGCTGACCACTGTTTCGGCGTGGGTCAGAGCCCCAGCTGCTTGGTCTCCGACAGCTTCGTGATCGCGTCCTTGTCGCCGTCCACTTCGACGTGGGCGGCGCTCTGCCGGCCGAACGCGAACAGCAGCAGCTCCGACGGCTCGCCCGTCACCGTCACCACCGGCGTGCCCCGGTGGGCGACGGTCGTCTCGCCGTTGGGGCGGCGCAGGACCAGGCCGGTCGGGATGCCCCGGCCCAGCAGCCGGGCGGTGCGCTCCAGGCGGGACCACAGGGTCTCCTGGAAGACCGGATCGAGCTCGCGCGGCGACCAGTCGGGCTGGGCACGGCGCACGTCCTCCGAGTGGATGTAGAACTCGACGGTGTTGGCCATCTCGTCGATCTGCTTGAGCTGGAAGGGTGAGAAGCGCGGCGGTCCGGTACGGATCAGCTGGACCAGCTCCTCGTACGGCTTGTCGGTGTACTCCTCCATCACCTTCCGCAGACGGGGCGCGAGCTGCTTGACCAGCTGGCCGCCGACCGCGTCGGGGCGCCGCTCGCGCACCACCACGTGCGCGGCGAGGTCACGGGTGAGCCAGCCCTCGCAGAGGGTGGGCGCTTCGGGGCCGGCGGTCTCCAAGAGATCGGCGAGCAGGAGCCGTTCACGCTTGGCAAAGGTCGACATAAGGTCAGCCTACGGCTACGCACCGAGTCCGCACAGTGGACAACACGGCCCCGCTGTCAGTGCCGCGCGGCACAATGGCACCCATGACCAGCACGCCCGGCACACCCCCCACCAGCAGCCTCGACCCCGAGATCGCGGCGCGCCTCAAGCGCAGCGCCGACGGGCTCCTGCCCGCGATCGCCCAGCAGTACGACACCGGCGAGGTACTGATGCTCGGCTGGATGGACGACGAGGCGCTGCACCGCACGCTGACCACCGGCCGCTGCACCTACTGGTCGCGCAGCCGCCGGGAGTACTGGGTCAAGGGCGACACCTCCGGGCACGTGCAGTACGTCAAGTCCGTCGCCCTCGACTGCGACGCCGACACCGTTCTGGTCAAGGTCGACCAGGTGGGAGCCGCCTGCCACACCGGCGACCGCACCTGCTTCGACGCCGACGTCCTGCTCGAGGACGCCGATTCCGGCGCACCGGCCGAAGGTCAGTAGGGTCGGCCGCCATGGACCTCGAGACGTTCCGCAAGCTGGCCGGCGACCGCCGCGTCATCCCGGTCACCCGCAAGCTCCTCGCCGACGGCGACACCCCGGTCGCGCTCTACCGCAAGCTCGCCGCCGAGCGCCCCGGCACCTTCCTGCTGGAGTCCGCCGAGAACGGCCGCACTGCGTTCACATGGTCCCGCTACTCCTTCGTCGGCGTACGCAGTTCCGCGACCCTCACCGAGCGCGGCGGCCAGGCCCACTGGCTCGGCACCCCGCCGGTCGGCGTCCCCGCCGAGGGCGACCCGCTCGCCGCCCTGCGCGCCACCGTCGAGGCCCTGCACACCCCCCGCGACCTCGCCCACGACCTGGGCCTGCCGCCCTTCACCGGCGGCATGGTCGGCTACCTCGGCTACGACGTCGTGCGCCGCCTGGAGAAGATCGGCCCCGGCGAGCGGGACGATCTGAGGCTGCCCGAGCTGACCATGCTGCTCACCTCCGACCTCGCGGTCCTCGACCACTGGGACGGCACGGTCCTGCTGATCGCCAACGCGATCAACCACAACGACCTGGACACCGGCGTCGACGAGGCCTACGCCGACGCCGTGGCCCGCCTGGACGCCATGGAGGCGGACCTGGCCCGCCCCGTCGCCCAGCCCCCGGCCGCACTGCCGCCCTCCGAACTGCCCGAGTACACCGCCCTGTGGGGTGGCAAGGACTTCCAGGCGGCCGTGGACGACGTCAAGGAACGCATCCGCGCGGGCGAGGCCTTCCAGGTCGTCCCCTCGCAGCGCTTCGAGACGCCGTGCACGGCGAGTGCGCTGGACGTCTACCGGGTCCTCAGGGCCACCAACCCCTCGCCGTACATGTACCTGTTCCGCTTCGACGGCTTCGACGTCGTCGGGTCCAGCCCGGAAGCGCTGGTGAAGGTCGAGGAGGGGCGGGCCATGGTGCACCCCATCGCCGGCACCCGGCCGCGCGGCGCCACCCCGCAGGAGGACCAGGCCCTCGCCGAGGAGCTGCTCGCCGACCCCAAGGAGCGCGCCGAGCACCTGATGCTCGTCGACCTCGGGCGCAACGACCTGGGCCGGGTCTGCGAACCGGGCTCCGTGGAGGTCGTCGACTTCATGTCCATCGAGCGGTACTCGCACGTGATGCACATCGTCTCCACCGTGACCGGGCGGGTCGCGGCGGGCCGTACCGCCTTCGACGTGCTCACCGCCTGCTTCCCGGCCGGCACCCTGTCCGGCGCGCCGAAGCCGCGCGCGATGCAGATCATCGACGAACTCGAGCCGTCCCGGCGCGGGCTGTACGGCGGCTGCGTCGGCTACCTGGACTTCGCCGGCGACTCCGACACCGCCATCGCCATCCGCACCGCCCTGCTGCGCGACGGCACGGCCTACGTCCAGGCGGGCGCCGGCATCGTCGCCGACTCCGACCCGGTCGCCGAGGACACGGAGTGCCGCAACAAGGCGGCGGCCGTACTGCGCGCCGTGCACACCGCCAACCGGCTGGGGCAATAGGGCCTTTCTCACGTCCCCCACGTGAACCCCGGGTGACGCCGCGCCCGGGGTTCACGCGATAGTGGAGTACGTGACTGCTGTACCCCACTCCCGTTCCGAAGCCGCCGCCCCCGCCCGGTCCGGCCGCCGGAGCCTCGCCGTCGCCCTGCTGTGCGGTGCGCTCGGCGCGGCCGTGGCGCTGCTGGCCACCCGGCAACGCTGGGCGGAGGGCACCGCGACGGTGGCCGGCGGCGCCTTCCCCCTGACCGCCAAGGGCAGCGAGGTCACCGGCGTGCCCGCGGCGCTCGCCATAGTGGGCCTGGCCGCGCTCGTCGCCGTGTTCGCCGTCCGCCGGGCCGGTCGCCATCTGGTCGCCGCCCTGCTCGCGCTGTCCGGCGCCGGCACGGTCGCCGCCGCCCTGCTCGGCGCCTCCGACAGCTCCACCCTCGACGAGAAGGCCGCCCAGACCTCCGGCGACACCGCCGCGACCGCCGCCGCGCTCAGCCACACCGGCTGGCCCTACGTCGCGGCCGTCGGCGGCGTGCTGCTCCTCCTCGCCGGCCTGCTCGCCCTGCGCTACGGCCGCCTGTGGCCGGCCATGTCCGGCCGCTACGAGCGCTCCGGGGCGCCCCGCTCCCGCGCGCCCCGCCCGGTCGACCCCGACCGCCCGGAGGATCTGTGGAAGGCCCTGGACCGCGGCGAGGACCCCACCGGCACCGAACCCGGCTGACCGCCGCCCCGAGCGGCGCCTTCCCGTCGTGATGAAACGGGTGTGGCAGGGAGCCACCCCCGCTCACGCCAGGTGCACGCGTACGGGACAATGGACGCGAGCGTCCGGCTCAGACAGGTACACAGCAACGAGGAGCAAGTCATGGCGGGCAGCAGCCACCACGGTCACACCCCGGCCGCCTGGACCGGTGTCATCATCGCCTTCATCGGTTTCTGCGTCGCGGGCGCCTTCATGGTGATGGCCCAGCCGGTCGGCTTCTGGGTCGGCATGGGGATCACGCTGGCCGGCGCTGTCGTCGGCGGGGTCATGCGCACGATGGGCCTCGGGCAGAAGGACGAGCACCCGGTCCACCAGGTCGGAAGCAAGCAGGAGGACCGCGAGCCGGTCCGCGCCGAGGGCTGAGGCCCACCCGGCGGACCCGTACGACGCGGGAGGTCGAGGGGCGGCCCCCGCGCCGCCCCTCGCGCGCGTGCGCCCGGTCCGGGGCAGAATGCGAGGCGTGAACACCGACAGCCGGAGGGTGACGCGCGGCCGGACGCCCATACCCCGCCCGAGGCACGCGCAGGACGAGCCGGCCGTCCCGATGAGCGCCACGGCCGTGCTGGGCCGGCTCGCCGTACCCGCCGGGGTCCTGACCGCCGTCGCCGGCGCCTTCGCCTACGTCGGGGCGGTGGACCCCAACGAACCGGGCCACTACCCGGTGTGCCCCCTGCTGCGCTACGCGGGCGTCCACTGCCCCGGCTGCGGCGGGCTGCGCAGCGCCCACGCCCTCGCCCACGGGGACGTCCCGGCGGCCCTGCAGGACAACGCCCTGGCCGTCGTGGGCTTCCTGGCCTTCGCCGTGTTCTGGACGCTCTGGGCGGTCCGTGCGGCGCGCGGGCGGCCGCCGCGGATCGCACTCGGGCCGGTGCACCTGTGGAGCCTCGGCGTGCTCCTGGTGGCGTTCACCGTTGTCCGGAACCTGCCGTTCGGCAGCTGGCTCCGGCCTTGACCGATCGGCATATGTCCAGCTAGTGGGACCGCCGTAGCCCGGATGCGAGACCCGCGCCCAGGTCCGGCTACCATCGCAGTGACCACCGGTTTTCGCCCGCTTGATCTACTTGGTCTGCCGGACCGTGCCGGATCCGCCCGATCCGCCGGATCCGTTCCGGGCGGGCCACCGGAGGCCGCTCGATCAGAACAGTCCACCGTCTGGAAGGGGGCCGCTCGCGTGAGTGTGCTCGACGAGATCATCGACGGAGTCCGTGCCGACCTTTCGGAGCGGCAGGCGCGCGTCAGCCTCGACGAGCTCAAGGAGCGCGCGGCCAAGGCTCCCGCCGCCAAGGACGGCGTGGCCGCGCTCAAGGGCGACGGCGTCAAGGTGATCTGCGAGGTCAAGCGCTCCAGCCCGTCCAAGGGCGCGCTGGCCGCGATCGCCGACCCGGCCGGCCTCGCCGCGGACTACGAGGCCGGCGGCGCCTCCGTCATCTCGGTGCTGACCGAGGAGCGCCGCTTCGGCGGTTCGCTGGCGGACCTGGAGACGGTCCGCGCGCGCGTGGACATCCCCGTCCTGCGCAAGGACTTCATCGTCACCTCCTACCAGCTGTGGGAGGCCCGGGCCTACGGCGCCGACCTCGCCCTGCTGATCGTCGCCGCCCTCGACCAGCCGGCCCTGGAGTCGCTGATCGAGCGCGCGGTGTCCATCGGACTCACCCCGCTGGTCGAGGCCCACGACGAGGAGGAGGTCGAGCGCGCGGTGGCCGCCGGTGCCAAGGTGATCGGCGTCAACGCGCGCAACCTGAAGACGCTCGAGGTCGACCGCGACACCTTCGAGCGGTTGGCGCCGGAGATCCCGGACGGCATCGTCAAGGTCGCCGAGTCCGGAGTCCGCGGCCCGCACGACCTCATCGCCTACGCCAACGCCGGCGCCGACGCGGTCCTGGTCGGCGAGTCCCTCGTCACCGGCCGTGACCCGAAGACGGCGGTCGCCGACCTGGTGGCGGCCGGGGCGCACCCGGCACTGCGGCACGGACGGGGCTGACCCGTGTCCCTCCGCACCGAGCCCTCCAGGGACCCGTACGCCCGCCTCGCGCGCGGCTGCCGGCCCCGGGGGTGCCGCGCGCCCGCACGGCGCGTACACGGCCGTAGGGTGCGGTACGTCATCGGCGACGAGCCGGGCCAGGTGAACGGCATGCGATGGCAGCGCCCCGTTTAGGGGCGCGGGGCTGTGCCCGATCATGCGGCTCCGCCGCGCGGGCACGCCGAGCCACAGACGGCCGACAGCCGCCTGACAATCCCCGCCCCCACGGCGATCAGTGTCCGCACTCACCGTGAGGTTCCAGCATGCCCAGCGAATTCTTCATCCCCGACCCGGAGGGTCAAGTCCCCAGTCCCGAAGGCTACTTCGGGGCGTTCGGCGGCAAGTTCATCCCGGAGGCCCTCGTCGCCGCCGTGGACGAGGTCGCCGTCGAGTACGACAAGGCGAAGGCCGACCCCGAGTTCGCCCGCGAGCTCGACGACCTGCTCGTCAACTACACCGGCCGGCCCAGCGCCCTCACCGAGGTGCCCCGCTTCGCCGAGCACGCCGGCGGCGCCCGCGTGTTCCTCAAGCGCGAGGACCTCAACCACACCGGCTCCCACAAGATCAACAACGTGCTCGGCCAGGCGCTGCTCACCAAGCGCATGGGCAAGACGCGCGTGATCGCGGAGACCGGCGCCGGCCAGCACGGCGTCGCGACCGCCACCGCCTGTGCCCTGTTCGGGCTCGAGTGCACGATCTACATGGGTGAGATCGACACCGAGCGACAGGCCCTGAACGTGGCCCGGATGCGCATGCTCGGCGCCGAGGTCGTGGCCGTGAAGTCCGGCAGCCGCACGCTGAAGGACGCCATCAACGAGGCGTTCCGCGACTGGGTCGCCAACGTCGACCGCACCCACTACCTGTTCGGCACCGTCGCCGGGCCGCACCCCTTCCCGGCCATGGTCCGCGACTTCCACCGGGTCATCGGCGTCGAGGCCCGCCGCCAGCTCCTGGAGCGCGCCGGGCGCCTGCCCGACGCGGCCATCGCCTGCGTCGGCGGCGGTTCCAACGCCATCGGCCTCTTCCACGCCTTCATCCCGGACACCGGCGTACGCCTCATCGGCTGCGAGCCCGCCGGACGCGGCATCGAGACCGGCGAGCACGCGGCCGCGCTGACCGCCGGCGAGCCCGGCATCCTGCACGGCTCCCGCTCCTACGTCCTGCAGGACGAGGAGGGCCAGATCACCGAGCCGTACTCGATCTCGGCCGGTCTGGACTACCCGGGCATCGGCCCCGAGCACTCCTACCTCAAGGACTCCGGGCGCGGCGAGTACCGCGCGATCACCGACGACGCGGCCATGCAGGCGCTGCGCCTGCTGTCGCGCACCGAGGGCATCATCCCGGCGATCGAGAGCGCCCACGCGCTGGCCGGGGCCCTGGAGGTCGGCCGGGAGCTGGGCGAGGACGGGCTGATCGTGGTCAACCTGTCCGGGCGCGGCGACAAGGACATGGACACCGCCGCCCGCTACTTCGACCTGTACGACACCGACGCCGAGGTGGCCGCCGACGAGGCCGACACCGCCGAGATCGAGGGGGACGCCAAGTGAGCGGCAACATTCAGCTGCTGAACGACACCCTCGCGGGTGCCAAGGCGGAGGGCCGGTCCGCGCTCATCGCCTATCTGCCGGCCGGCTTTCCGACCGTGGACGGCGGCATCGACGCGATCAAGGCCGTCTTCGACGGGGGCGCGGACGTCGTCGAGGTCGGGCTGCCGCACAGCGACCCGGTCCTGGACGGGCCCGTCATCCAGACCGCCGACGACATCGCGCTGCGCGGCGGCGTCAAGATCGCGGACGTGATGCGGACGGTCGAGGAGGCCCACGCGGCCACCGGCAAGCCCGTGCTCGTCATGACGTACTGGAACCCGATCGACCGCTACGGCGTCGAGCGCTTCACCGCCGAGCTCGCCGAGGCGGGCGGCGCCGGCTGCATCCTGCCGGACCTGCCGGTCCAGGAGTCGGCGCTGTGGCGGGAGCACGCCGAGAAGCACGGCCTCGCGACGGTGTTCGTCGTGGCGCCGAGCAGCAAGGACGAGCGGCTCGCCGAGATCACCGCGGCGGGCTCCGGGTTCGTCTACGCCGCTTCGCTGATGGGCGTCACCGGCACCCGCGAGTCGGTGGGCGCGCAGGCCCAGGAACTGGTCGAGCGGATCCGGGCCACCGGCACCGGACTGCCCGTGTGCGTCGGTCTCGGCGTCTCCAGCCGCGCCCAGGCCGCCGAGGTCGCCGGCTTCGCCGACGGGGTGATCGTCGGCTCCGCCTTCGTCAAGCGGATGCTGGACGCCCCGGACCCCGCGGCCGGCCTCGAGGCCGTCCGCGCGCTCGCGGGCGAGCTGGCGAGCGGCGTGCGCGGACAGGCGTAACGACAGCCGCGGCGGGCCGCGGCGGAAGATTCGGTCACCCGAACGGGTGGTCCTGGGACCGGGGGGGCGCAATGCGCCTCCCCGGTTCGTTCTGGGGGTGTGAGCGAGAAGAACCATCAGGGAAAGCGCACCGCCCGGCAGCGGCTGGCGGTCGAGCGCGAGAAGCAGAAGGCCGCGGAGAGGCGGCGGCGCACGCTGATCGTGGCCGCGACCGTCGTGTGCGTCCTGGGGCTGGCGGCGGTGATCGGCCTGCTGGCCGCCAACTCCGGCAAGAGCAAGAAGAGCAGCGCGGGCCCGGTCGTGGCGCCCTCGGGCGCGCAGGGCAAGGACAGCCTGGCGATCCCGGTCGGCAAGGGCAGCGCCAGGTCGACGCTCACCGTGTGGGAGGACTTCCGCTGCCCGGCCTGCCAGGCCTTCGAGGCGGCGTACCGCCCGACGCTCCGTGAGCTGACCGGCTCCGGCAAGCTCAGAGTCGAGTACCACCTGGTCAGGCTGATCGACGGCAACCTCGGCGGCAGCGGCTCGCTGCGCGCGGCCAACGCGGCGGCCTGCGCCCAGGACGCCGGGAAGTTCCCCGCGTACCACGACGTGCTGTTCGAGAACCAGCCCAAGGAGACCGACGACGCCTACGCCGACAACGGCAAGCTCATCCAGCTGGCCGGCAAGGTGAGCGGCCTGGACACCCCGGCCTTCACCAAGTGCGTCAAGGACGGCACGCACGACAGCTGGGTCGACAAGTCCCACCATGCCTTCAACGCCGGCGGCTTCTCGGGCACCCCGACCGTCCTGCTGAACGGGAAGAACATCCTGCAGGACCGGAGCATGACCCCGACGAAGCTGAAGCAGACGGTGGAGGCGGCCGACAAGGGTTGACCGAGGGAGGACGAGAAGACGAGTGCGGCGCCGGGCCTGTTATGGAGCCGTAGCCGGGCTGCTTGACGTGGCCCCCCTCCGGCTGCGGTAGCGTCGACCCTGCCATGGAACTTGCCTACATTCCCAGCCCGTCGCGCGGGGTGCTGTACCTCGGCCCGATCCCGCTGCGCGGCTACGCGTTCTGCATCATCATCGGCGTCTTCGTTGCCGTCTGGCTCGGCAACAAGCGCTGGATCGCCCGTGGCGGGCGGGCCGGCACGGTGGCCGACATCGCGGTCTGGGCCGTGCCGTTCGGCCTGGTCGGCGGCCGGCTCTACCACGTGATCACGGACTACGAGCTGTACTTCAGCGAGGGCCGTGACTGGGTGGACGCCTTCAAGGTGTGGGAGGGCGGCCTCGGTATCTGGGGCGCGATCTCGCTCGGTGCGCTGGGTGCGTGGATCGGCGCCCGGCGCCGGGGCATCCCGATGCCGGCGTACGCCGACGCGGTGGCACCGGGCATCGCCTTCGCACAGGCGATCGGCCGCTGGGGCAACTGGTTCAACCAGGAGCTGTACGGCCGGGAGACGCACGTTCCATGGGCGGTGCACATCACCTCCGCGGCGGACGGCCGGGTGCCGGGGTACTACCACCCGACGTTCCTGTACGAATCGCTGTGGTGCGTCGGCGTGGGCTTCCTGGTCATCTGGGCCGACCGCCGCTTCAGGATGGGCCATGGCAGGGCGTTCGCCCTGTACGTCGCCGCGTACTGCGTGGGCCGGTTCTGGATCGAGTACATGCGGGTCGACGAGGCCCACCACATCCTGGGCCTGCGGCTGAACAACTGGACCGCGCTGCTCGTCTTCCTGCTCGCGGTGACCTACATCTGGGTGTCCGCCAAGAAGCGGCCGGGCCGGGAGGCCGAGGTCGAACCGGGCGGGACCGCCTCCGGCGAGGAGGCCGGCGCCGCCGACGGCAAGGAGGACGCCAAGGCGCGGGATGCCGGGGACGCGAAGGAAGACGCGCGGGAAGCGGCCGATGCGAGCGACGCGGCCGACGTGGCGGACGCGACTGATGCGACTGATGCGAAGGACGGCGCCGAGTCGGCGCGGAAGGGCTGACGGCCGGCCGTACGCGGACGAGGGCGCCCCGGACTCCGGGGCGCCCTCGTCGTGGTGCGCCCAGCATGGGCGATCGATTGGGGTGGAAGTCCCCTGGGGGAAGAGGCGGTGCTGACCCCGAGCCGGAGGCAAGGGCGTCACCGTGAGGTGGGGTCTGGAGGAAGCCCGAGGCGAGACCCGGGTACCGAGGAACACGAACCGCGTAGAAGGCGTGCTGGTCTGGGTGAGCCTGCCATGCTCGGCGATGCCCGTCACTGCCAAGGGGGCCAGTGCGTAGACGCGGCGGGGATCCGGGGACATTGATCGTTCTTACCTGGGGAGATCTGTCCGGGTGTCGGTTGTGCTGAAGATGCCGCCGCGCCGACGGCCGGTGCCCGTGAGGGCGCGGGCTGACCGGGCAGAAGTCAGCAGAGGCCGTAGTACCAGCCGGGATGGGCCGCGAGGGCGGCGGGCTGGGAAGGGCCGAACATCGAGTGGAACGAAGGAATCGGTGCTGCTCGTGCTGGTCACGGACATCGCAGCCACCCCGCTTTGCGGGCCTGGTGCGGAAGGAGACGGTGCATTCCGTTGAACACCGCGTCAGAGCGTAGTGGCCGGTCGGCGCGCGCTGAGGAGATCGTTCACCGCGAACAGGGGCAGGCCCTGTGGGAGCTGATGCTCTCGAGGGAGAACCTGCTCGCGGCGCTCAACCGTGTCGAAGCGAACCGGGGTGCCCCCGGGGTGGATGGGATGGCCACGGCGGAACTTCGCCCGTGGCTGCTGGTCCACTGGCCCGCTGTGCGGGCCGAGCTCGATGCGGGCACCTACCGGCCGGCGCCGGTCCGTCAGGTGGTCATCCCGAAGCCTGGCGGCGGCGAGCGGATGCTGGGGGTGCCGACGGTGCTGGACCGCCTGATCCAGCAGGCCGTCGCGCAGGTGCTCGTGCCCATCTTCGACCCGCGGTTTTCGGGGTCGTCCTTCGGGTTCCGCCCCGGCCGGTCCGCCCATCAGGCGGTGCGGGTCGCGCGGCGGGCGGTTGAGGACGGCTGCCGGTGGGTCGTGGACCTTGATCTGGACCGGTTCTTCGACCGGGTCCAGCATGACGTCCTGATGGCACGGGTGGCGCGCAAGGTCGGTGACCGCAGGGTGTTGAAGCTGATTCGCCGGTATCTGGACGCCGGGATCATGGTGGACGGCGTGAAGTCGCCGAGCGTGGAGGGGACCCCGCAGGGGTCCCCGCTGTCGCCCGTCTTGTCGAACATCATGCTCGATGATCTGGACCGGGAGTTGTTTCGGCGCGGTCACCGGTTCGTGCGTTACGCCGACGACGTGCGCGTCTTCGTGCGCAGCGAACGGGCCGCCCACAGGGTGCTCGCCTCGGTCACGGCCGTGGTCGAGCAGCGGCTGAAACTGAAGGTCAACCGGGAGAAGTCGAAGGTGGTCCACGCCCGCTCGGCGGTGCTGCTGGGGTTCGGCTTCTACTTCACCCGGGGCGGGGTGAGAATCCGTGTCGACCCGAAGGCGCTGGCGCGCTGGAAGGACCGTATCCGGGAGCTGACCTCGCGGCGGTGGAGCATCGCGATGGATGAACGTATCGCGGAGATCAACCGCTTCATGACCGGATGGATGGGCTACTTCCGGCTCTCGGACGCCTCCAGGCCGTTCCGGGATCTGGATGAATGGTTCCGCCGCAGGATGCGGCAGATCCGCTGGAAGGAATGGAAGCGGCCCAGGACCCGTCGGGCCAGCCTGCTGAAGCTCGGGATCAACGAGCACTTCTCCAGCAAGTGGGGATACAGCAGCAAGGGCTACTGGCGGATCGCGGGTTCGGCCGTCCTCCAGCGGGCACTGCCCAACTCCTACTGGGAAGACCGTGGCCTGCTGACCCTCAAGGCGACCTGGTACCGGATGAGACCAGCTCGGTGAACCGCCGGATGCGGGCCCGCATGTCCGGTGGTGTGAGAGGAGGGCCGGGCGACCCGGCCCTCCTACTCGATTCGGCACCTGGTGTCAGTGCCTGATGTCAGCTCAGCACCGGCGGGCCAGCGCCAGGGTGCGCCGGGCCGCCGCCACCACCGCCGCGTCGATGAAGCGGCCGTCCGGGAGGGCCTGGGCGCCGCGGTCCGTGGTGGCCGCCTTGACGATCGTCTCCGCTTCCTCGAGTTCGCGGTCGGTCGGCAGGTAGGCGCGTTCGATGATCGGCAACTGGCGGGGGTGGATGGCCGCGCGGCCGAGGAAGCCGAGGGCGCGGCCGTGGGCGCAGGAGGCCGCCAGGCCCTCCAGGTCACGGATGTCGGGGTGCACGGACTGGGCCGGAGGGGCGAGTCCGGCCGCGCGGGCGGCCACCACGACACGGGCGCGGGACCAGTCCAGTCCGGAGTCCCGCTGCACGCCCAGGTCCGCACGCAGGTCCGACTCGCCGATCGAGACGCCGCGCAGGCAGGGGTGCGCGGAGGCGATGGCGTAGGCGCGCTCGATGGCCAGGGCCGTTTCCAGGAGGGCGTACAGCGGGGGCCCCGACCCGTCCGCCGGCGACGGGCTCCGAGCGGCCTTCGCGCGTGCCGCGACGCGGACGACCTGCTCGGCGGACGTCACCTTCGGCAGCCGCAGCCCGGCCAGACCCGGCCGGTGCGCCACCGCCGTCAGATCCGCGGCGGCCAGCGGTCCGTCGACGGCGTTGACGCGCACGTGGACCGGGACCGGCGGCGGCTCGCTCAGCAGCTCGGCGGTGGCGCCACGGGCGTACTCCTTGCGGTCCGGGGCGACCGCGTCCTCCAGGTCGACGACGACCACGTCCGCGCCGGAGGCGAGGGCCTTGGTGACGACGTGTGGACGGTCGCCGGGGACGTACAGCCAGGTCAGCGGGAACGGGACGATGGCCGTCACAGGGCGCCCTCCGCGCGCAGCGCGGCCAGTTCCTCCGGGGTGAGGCCCAGCTCGGTCAGCACCGCGTCCGTGTCCGCGCCGTGCGGACGGCCCGCCCAGCGGACCGCGCCCGGGGTGGCGGAGAGCCGGAAGAGGACGTTCTGCATGCGCAGCCGGCCCAGCTCCGGGTCGTACAGCGTGGTGAAGGTGCCCAGGGCCTGGTACTGCGGGTCGGCCATCACGTCCCGTACGTCCTGGACCGGCGCGATCGCCGCCTGGGCCTTCTCGAAGGCGGACAGGACCTCGGTGCGGGTGTGCCGGGCGATCCAGCCGCCGACCGCCTCGTCGAGCACGTCGGCGTGCGCGGCCCGCCCCGCGCCGGTCGCGAACCACGGCTCCTCGATCAGCTCCGGGCGGCCCACCAGGCGCATCACGCGTTCCGCGACCGACTGGGCCGACGTCGAGACGGCCACCCAGGTGCCGTCCGAGGTGCGGTAGGTGTTGCGCGGGGCGTTGTTCCGGGTGCGGTTGCCGGTGCGGGGCTGGACGTAGCCGAGCTGGTCGTACCACAGGGGCTGAGGGCCGAGGACGGTCAGGATCGGCTCGATGATCGCCATGTCGACGATCTGCCCCTCGCCGGTGCGCTCCCGTGCCGCGAGCGCGGTCATCACCGCGTACGCCGTCGCCAGTCCCGCGATCGCGTCGGCGAGCCCGAACGGCGGGAGCGTCGGCGGCCCGTCCGGCTCGCCGGTGATCGCGGCGAACCCGCTCAGCGCCTCGGCGAGGGTGCCGAAGCCGGGGCGGGGCGCGTACGGGCCGAACTGGCCGAACCCGGTGACCCGGGCCAGGACCAGACGCGGATTGACCGCCGACAGCTCCGGCCAGCCCAGCTCCCACCTCTCCAGGGTGCCGGGCCGGAAGTTCTCCACGATCACGTCGGCGCCGGCGGCCAGCCGCAGCAGGGTGCGGCGGCCACCGGGCCTGGACAGGTCCAGCGTGATCGTGCGCTTGTTCCGGCCGAGCAGTTTCCACCACAGGCCGACGCCGTTCTTCGACGGACCGTGGCCGCGCGACGGGTCGGGCTTCGTCGGATGCTCGACCTTGATCACCTCGGCGCCGAAGTCGCCGAGCATGGTGGCGGCGATCGGCCCGGCGAAGAGGGTGGCGAGATCGAGCACGCGGAGACCGGTGAGCGGGGCGGTGGGCTCCGCCTCGGGCCTGTGCGGCGTATGGGGCGTCATGGGCGGGACGCCTCCCGGTGGGTGAGCTGGGCCAGGGTGTCGAAGCCGATGCCGTTGAAGTCGCCGACGGACGTGGCCAGTCGGTTCTTCAGCGGGGCCGTCCAGCGGTCGGGGAGAGCGACCGGGGAACCGGCGAGCAGGGCGGCGATGGAGCCGGCCGTGGCGCCGTTGGAGTCGGTGTCCCAACCACCCGAGACGGCACGGCAGATGGAGCCGGTGAAGTCGCCGTCGGCGTGGGTGAGGGCGGCGGCGGTCAGGGCGGTGTTGGGGACGGCGTGGACCCAGTGGTGGGTGGCGGAGTGGGTGGCGTGGAGCGCGTCCACGACGGCGTCGAAGTCCTCATGGGTCCTCGCGAGCCGGATGGCGTGGCGGACGGCCCGGGCGAGCCGGGAGCCGGGCGGTACGACGGTCAGGCCGGTGGCCAGGCAGGCGTGGACGTCGTGCGTTCCGGTCGCCGCGGTGGCGATGACGGCGGCGGCGAACATCGCGGCGTAGACGCCGTTCGCGGTGTGGGTGAGGGTGGCGTCGCGGTACGCCTGTTCGGCCGCGGCGGCCGGGTCGCCGGGGTTGGTCCAGCCGTGCACGTCGGCGCGGATCAGGGCGCCGATCCACTCGCGGAAGGGGTTGCGGTGGCGGGCGGTGTGCGGGGGGTCGATGCCGAGGAGGAGGTTGCGGTAGGCGACGCGTTCGGCGGTGAAGGCGCGGCCGGCGGGGAGTTCGTCGAGCCAGAGGCGGGCCACGTCGGTGGTGGTGAAGTCCCTGCCGTGGCGTTGCAGGAGGAGGAGGCCGAGGACGGGGTAGTCGAGGTCGTCGTCCTCGGGCATGCCGTCGATGTTCTCGGCGAGGGAGGTGGCCGCGGAGCGGCGGTTCCAGGGGTACGCGGCGAGGAGGTCGTCGGGGACGGCTTTTGCCGTGAACCAGGTGTTCAGGGGCCAGTTGCCGGTGCACTGGGCGAGTTGGCGGATGCCGGTGAGGGGGAGCTTTTCCACGGGTTTCCCCAGCAGGCACCCTGCGGCGCGGCCCAGCCAGGCGGCTTCCAGGCGGGCCTGGGTGGTGCGTGCTGTGGGGGTGGGGACACTCGCCCGCGCTTGCGGGGTGCCTCCCCCAACCTCTTCGAGCAGGGGGGACCCCCAGCCCACCCTCCCCGAAGTTCTCGACTCCGCTCGAACAGGGGGGACCCCCATCGCCCCAGCGGCACGACTGCCCGCAGGCTGCGCGACCGGCCAGTTCGGGCACAGGGCTTTGATCTTGGGGAGGTCTGTTGGCTCCGTGTCCGTCAAGCGGCTTGGCAGCTCGGACAGTTCGTCCAGGAGGTCTTCTGCCAGGAGGCGCAGGTAGCGGGAGGCGGGTTGGGGGGAAGCGCCCGCGCGGGGTGGGGCCTCGGGGCCGCCCGCGGCTCGCCAGCGGGTGGCGACGGCCGAGGGTTCGCGGCCGTCCTGTGCCGCCTGGCACAGTTCGTGGCCCAGCAGGTCCTCCGGCTGGACCCAGGTCAGTCGGAGCATCCCGGCCCTCCCAACTCGGTGAACGCCCGCTCGTGGGCGCGACGCCGCCGTACGTCCCGTTCGAAGATCTCCCGGGTCACTCCGGCCAGCGTGCGTCCCGGTTCCCACAGGTCCAGGCGGCTGGCCTCCGCCACCGTCTTCGCCCAGTTCTCCGGGACCGGCGAGCCCAGCGCTCCCGCCAGCGCCCCGGCCATCGTCGCGATGGAGTCGCAGTCGCGGCCGTAGTTCACCGCGCCGAGGACGGCCTGCCGGAAGTCGCCGCGTGCCACCGTCAGCATGCCCAGTGCGACGGGCAGTTCCTCGATCGCGTGCAGACGGGACGGGCGGCGGGCGCCCAGGGAAGGGTTGCGGTAGTCCGGGCCCACCGTGTCGTACGGCGCGACCGCCTCCCGCAGGGGGCCCAGCGCCGACTCGAAGTCGGTGTGGCGGCGGGCCGCTTCGCAGACCTTCTCGATCGCGGCCCGGGTGCCGTCCTTCGCCAGCGACAGGCACGCCGTCACCACCGAGTCCGGCGTCGCGCCCGGTGCGCACGCCGCCGCGACCCCGGCCGCGAGGACGCCCGCGGCCTCCCTGCCGTACGAGGACTGGTGGGCGCCGGCGATGTCGAGGGCCTCGGCGTACGCGGCCGTCGGGTTGGCCGCGTTGACCAGGCCGACCGGGGCCGTGTACATCGCGGCACCGCAGTTGACGATGTTGCCGGTGCCGGCCTCGCGCGGATCGACGTGGCCGTAGTGCAGCCGTGCCACCAGCCACTTCTCCGCCAGGAAGATCCGGTGCAGCGGCAGCGCCTCCGCCTCGAGCTCCGGGATCCAGCGCGGATTCGTCATCAGGTCGGGGACCAGGTGGTCGGCGATCGCGTAGGCGTCGAGGTGGTCGCGGACACGCGCGTACACCCGTACCAGGGCGTGCGTCATCAACGTGTCGTCGGTGACGTGGCCGTCTCCCTTGTGGTACGGGGCGATCGGGCGGGCAGTGCGCCAGTTCTCGCCGTGCCAGGGGCCGACGACGCCGTGCACGCGGCCGCCGTGGCGCTCGAGGATCCGGTCGGGGGAGTGGCCCTCGACGGGGCCGCCGAGGGCGTCGCCGACGGCCGCTCCGACGAGCGCGCCGGTGATCCGTTCCTCCAGGCTCGTACCCCGGACCGCGCCTCGGCCCTGTTCTCCTTCGAATGTGTCTCCTTTGGGTGTCATGCCCCGAATCATCCCCCTGGAGGCGCCGGTTGTTCGGCTTCGAGGAGTTCGGCGAGTTCCACCAGGTCGGTGCCGGTGAGGTGGGGCAGGACGCAGCCGGACAGGGTGCGGCAGGCCTCCCGCCAGGACTCCGGGACGGCCTCGGCGCCGCCCAGCGCACCGGTGAGCGCGCCCGCCAGGGCCGGGGCCGAGTCGGCCACCCGGGACAGGCAGGCGGCGGCCGGCAGCGCGTGGGCGATCCGGCCGTCCGCCGCCGCGGCCAGGGCGAGGGCGACCGGAACCGTCTCGGCGGCGGCGACGCCGTAGCTGTAGACGTGGTCGACGATCTGGTGCTCCAGCAGCGGTACGAGCGCGAACGCGCCCTCGGTGTCCCGGGCGAGGCGCAGGGCGTGCCGGGCGTTGCGGCCGATCTCCGTCTCCTCGGGCAGCTCGGCCAGCGCGGCCGTGACGCAGTGCTCGACCTCCGCGCCGGCCAGCGCCAGGGCGAGCGCCGCCGCCATCGCGCGGGCGCCGTGGACGCCGTCGCCGTCCTGGGTGTAGCGGGCGTCGAACTCGGCCAGCGCGGCGGCGCGCCGGGGGTCGCCCGGGTGGGCGGCGGCCAGCACACAGGCCCGTACGCAGGCGGCGTCGTCGAAGTAGTGCGGGTTGTCGTGGCCGGTGGCGGGCGGGCGCAGTCCGGTCGCCAGGTTGCCGAGGCCGGCCCGGACGGAGATACGGGCGCGCAGCGGCAGTACCGCCGACTCGATCTCGGGTGCGCGTTCGGCCGCCGCCGCGACCTCGCCGGCCAGGGTGTTCCAGGTCAGGTCGATCGCGGCCCTGGTGCGCCGCTCCCGGCTGAGGTCGCCGAGCACGTCGTCGTCCCCGGCCCGCAGCAGCGCCTCCGCCGAGAACACCGCCCACTCGGCGTCGTCGGAGGGGCCGAGCCGCAATGGCTCCGGGGGCTGGTTGAGCGCGATGGGGACGGGAAGCGTGGTCGTGGCGTTCTGCTCGGCGAAGACATCCAGCTCACGGGTGAGCCGCCTGGTCCACTCCGGCATCCGAGCAGCCCGATGCCGTCCCGCGGGCCACCCGGCGGCGTCCCCCGCGGCCAGCCCGAGCAACAGTCCCTCGATCCGGCGCGTCACGACGAGACCTCGCCTTTGCCCACGGTGAGAACACGGGAGACGGGGAGGGGACGGGCGGCGGCGGGGGCGGGACGCGCGCCACGCCCGCCGAGGCCGCCCGGCGGCGTGGCGGCGCCACACCATGCGGTGGTGCTGGAACGTACCGGGACGCCGGCCCGCGGGGAGGTGTCGGCCCCTAGGGGGACCTCGGACCGTACGAGAGCGTCCAGCCGCACAACATCCTCTGACCGCACCCGATCCCCGGTCCGCGCCGGGTCGCCTGCCCGCGCCCGATTCCCGGTCCGTGCCCGATTCCCGGTCCGTGCCCGATTCCCGGTCCGTGCCCGATTCCCGGTCCGTGTCTGATTCCCGGCCCGTGCCGGGTCTTCCGCCCGCACCCGATCCCCGGCTCGCACCGGATTTCCGGCCCGTGCGGCACCCTCCCGTCGCCCGGGCGTCGGGTCGCTCTCGGGTGTACAGCGCGCCACCAGGAGGTCCGCCACCTCCAGTACGTGCCGCCCCGTCATCGACGGCAGGCAGCTGCCTCGGGCCGGGGCGATGGCCGTTGCCCAGGGCTCGGGGATGGCCGAGGCACCCTGGGTCGCGCCTGCCAGGGCGCCGGCGACCGCTGCCGTGGTGTCGGCGTCGCGGCCCATGTTCACGGCGGTGAGGACGGCGTCGCGGAAGTCGCCGTCGGCTGCCGCGTACGCGCCGAAGGCGAGGGCGACCGCCTCGGGGGCCAGGTCGGACCAGGGGTAGCCGGCGACGACCACCGCGGAGCGGACCGCGCGTTCGCCGCGGTGGGCGGCGGCCGTGGCCTGGCGCAGCGAGCGGGCGGTCCAGGAGTCGTCCGGGACGACGGCGAGCGCGGCCGCCACGACCGCGACCGGCGGCGCGCCCGCCATCGCCGCCGCGACCCCGGCGGCCACCGCCCGGCCGCCGTGGATGCCCTCGCCCTCGTGGCTGACCGAGCCGTCGATCGCCACCAGCCGGGCCGCCTCGGCGGGACGCCCGGCGGCGAACACCCCGAACGGCGCCGCCCGCATGGCCAGGCCGTCGCTCCAGGCGTGCCGGTGCTGGGCGGAGACGGGCGCGGCCAGGCCCCGGCGCAGGTTCTCCAGGGTGCCGCGTTCGCTGAAGCCGGCGCCGTGGAAGGGGCACTCCGCGCGGTCGGCGATGTGCTCGTGCCACGCCGCCTCCACATGGGCGGGTGTGAGCGCGGAGCCGTACCGGGCCAGCAGAAGGCCGGAGAAGATGGCGTACTCGGTGTCGTCGGTGCCGGCCGGGTGCTCGGTGACGTAGCCGGTGATACGGCCCCAGCGGGCGCGGATCTCGGACGGCTTCAGGTTCTCCGCGGGCGCCCCGAGGGCGTCTCCGACGGCGAGGCCGAGCAGCGCGCCGCGCGCCCGTTCGCGAAGCGAGGCCGTGACCGGGGCCGTGACCGGGGCCGGGGCGGGGGCCTGAGGGACGCGGGTGGTCGATCCCATGACGGGCTCTCCTCTCGGGGCGCCCCGCCGGGCGGGAGCCCTCTGCGGATCTGTCCCCGGTACAGCGCTCCGTGCAGCCTCGCGAGCCCCAGCATCACCCGTACGACATCTGTGCACTACATAGCACGGATGAGCGATGCGGCGTAAAACCCCAGGTTAGCCCAGCCTTCCCTTGCTGGCGGCGGGGGATTTTCCGACGTAGATTCGGTGTTGTCGAAAAATAGAACTCGTCCAAAAGTCAGCCTTACCTAAGTTCTTGCCCAGGTTCGCAACGCCTTCCAGGGGGACCCTCATGGCCATCATCGACACCGAAGCGACGCTCCACGAGGCGCACCGCGACAACCACACGCACCGCGACGTGAACGGCGGCTGGCTGCGCCCGGCGGTCTTCGGCGCGATGGACGGCCTGGTCTCCAACCTCGCCCTGATGACCGGTGTCGCGGGCGGCTCGGTGGGCCAGCAGACCATCGTCCTCACCGGCCTCGCGGGCCTGGCCGCCGGCGCCTTCTCCATGGCGGCCGGCGAGTACACCTCCGTCGCCTCGCAGCGCGAGCTCGTCGAGGCCGAGCTGGACGTCGAGCGCCGCGAGCTGCGCAAGCACCCGGAGGACGAGGAGCGGGAGCTCGCCGCCCTGTACGTGTCGCGGGGCGTCGAGCCGGGCCTCGCCCACGAGGTGGCCCGGCAGCTGTCGAAGGACCCCGAGCAGGCCCTGGAGATACACGCCCGCGAGGAGCTGGGCGTCGACCCGGGCGACCTGCCCTCCCCGATGGTCGCCGCGGTGTCGTCCTTCGGCTCGTTCGCGCTCGGCGCGCTGCTGCCCGTACTGCCCTACCTGCTGGGTGCCGGCGCCCTGTGGCCGGCCGTGCTCCTCGCCCTCCTCGGGCTGTTCGCCTGTGGCGCGGTGGTGGCCAAGGTCACCGCGCGCAGCTGGTGGTACAGCGGTTTGCGGCAGCTTGCCCTGGGTGGTGCAGCCGCAGGTGTGACCTACGCCCTGGGTGCGCTGTTCGGAACCGCCATTGGATGATGTGCTGGGACTTATGCGCTCGGCCGTATGAGTACACCATTGCTCGACACCCTTGTCCGGCATCACTGCTCGACACTGTTACTCGCTGGTTTCGACCGCATGACCGCTGGGCATGAGCCGTAAGTGCCGCGGGCAATGACGCCGCTGCCGCGCACCCACGGGGCCGGGTGACACCGCCCTCCCCGTCCCCCGGGCCGACGGACACCGATCCGACCGATCTCGTCCGCCGTCGGCCTCCACAGCCTTCACCGCCGGGCGCGGTACCCGTCGTCGCCTGCGGTGCCCGCATGCTGGAACGGAATATCCGCTTCCCGAGAGCCGTTCCATCATGTAATCTGCACGACATTTCCGGACTTCACGCAGAGGGCCAACGTCGTCCCTCGGCACCAGCTCTCCCAGAGCCTCAAGGGCCTGGGAGGTGCCCCCAGCCACATGACGACGACGGGAGAGCCGATGCGTATGCCGCGCCAGCCGTCCCAGCATTCCGCGAACGACCGCCTGAACCGGTCCTTCATGGATGCTCGCCCTGCCGCGCAGGGAATGTACGACCCCCGCGACGAGCACGACGCCTGCGGCGTCGGCTTCGTGGCCACCCTCACCGGCGAGGCGAGCCATGCGCTGGTCGAGCAGGCGCTCACCGTCCTGCGCAACCTCGAACACCGCGGCGCGACCGGCTCCGAGCCCGACTCCGGCGACGGCGCGGGCCTGCTGTCCCAGGTCCCGGACGCCTTCCTGCGCGAGGTGGCCGGATTCGACCTGCCCGCGGCCGGCGCCTACGCCGTCGGCATCGCCTTCCTGCCCGAGGACGGCACCGCGGACACCGTCTCGCGGATCGAGACGATCGCCGCCGACGAGGGCCTGACCGTCCTCGGCTGGCGCGAGGTGCCGGTCGCCCCCGAGCTGCTGGGTGCCACCGCCCGCTCCACCATGCCCGTCTTCCGCCAGCTGTTCGTCACCGACGGTGTGAGCGAGGGCATCGCCCTGGACCGCAAGGCGTTCGTGCTGCGCAAGCGCGCCGAGCGTGAGGTGGGTGTCTACTTCCCGTCGCTGTCCGCCCGCACCCTCGTCTACAAGGGCATGCTCACCACCGGTCAGCTGGAGCCGTTCTTCCCGGACCTGTCCGACCGCCGTTTCGCCTCCGCGATCGCGCTCGTCCACTCCCGCTTCTCCACGAACACCTTCCCGAGCTGGCCGCTCGCGCACCCCTACCGGTTCGTCGCGCACAACGGCGAGATCAACACCGTCAAGGGCAACCGCAACTGGATGCGCGCCCGCGAGTCCCAGCTGGTCTCGGATCTCTTCGGAGACCAGGAGAAGCTGGAGCGGATCTTCCCGGTCTGCACGCCGGACGCCTCCGACTCCGCCTCCTTCGACGAGGTCCTGGAGCTGCTGCACCTCGGCGGCCGCTCGCTGCCGCACTCGGTCCTGATGATGATCCCGGAGGCGTGGGAGAACCACGACTCGATGGACCCGGCCCGGCGCGCCTTCTACCAGTACCACTCCACGATGATGGAGCCCTGGGACGGCCCCGCCTGCGTCGCCTTCACCGACGGCACCCAGGTCGGCGCCGTACTGGACCGCAACGGCCTGCGCCCCGGCCGCTACTGGGTCACCGACGACGGCCTCGTCGTCCTCGGCTCCGAGGTCGGCGTCCTCGACATCGACCCGGCCAAGGTCGTCCGCAAGGGCCGCCTGCAGCCCGGCCGCATGTTCCTCGTCGACACCGCCGAGCACCGCATCATCGAGGACGACGAGATCAAGGCGGCCCTCGCCGCCGAGCAGCCCTACGCCGACTGGCTGCAGGCCGGTGAGATCGAGCTGGGTGACCTGCCCGAGCGCGAGCACATCGTCCACACCCACGCCTCGGTCACCCGCCGCCAGCAGACCTTCGGCTACACCGAGGAGGAGCTGCGCGTCATCCTCGCGCCGATGGCCAAGGCCGGCGCCGAGCCGATCGGCTCCATGGGCACCGACTCGCCGATCGCCGCCCTCTCCGAGCGCCCGCGGCTGCTCTTCGACTACTTCACCCAGCTGTTCGCCCAGGTCACCAACCCGCCGCTGGACGCGATCCGCGAGGAGCTGGTCACCTCTCTGCGCAGCTCGCTGGGCCCTCAGGGCAACCTGCTGGAGCCGACCGCGGCCTCCTGCCGGTCCGTCGTCCTGCCCTTCCCGGTGATCGACAACGACGAGCTGGCCAAGCTCATCCACGTCAACGCCGACGGCGACATGCCCGGCTTCAAGGCCGCGACCCTCTCCGGCCTGTATCGGGTCTCCGGCGGTGGTGACGCCCTCGCCGCCCGCATCGAGGAGATCTGCGCCGAGGCCGACGCCGCCATCGGCAACGGCGCCCGCCTGATCGTCCTGTCCGACCGGCACTCCGACGCCGAGCACGCGCCGATCCCGTCGCTGCTGCTCACGGCGGCCGTCCACCACCACCTCATCCGCACCAAGCAGCGCACCCACGTGGGCCTGCTGGTCGAGGCCGGCGACGTCCGCGAGGTCCACCACGTCGCCCTGCTCATCGGCTACGGCGCCGCCGCCGTCAACCCGTACCTGGCGATGGAGTCCGTCGAGGACCTGGTCCGCGCCGGCACCTTCCTGCCGGGCGTCGAGCCCGAGAAGGCCATCCGCAACCTCATTCACGCCCTCGGCAAGGGCGTGCTGAAGGTCATGTCCAAGATGGGCATCTCGACCGTCGCCTCCTACCGCGGCGCCCAGGTCTTCGAGGCCGTCGGCCTGGACGAGACCTTCGTCGACGAGTACTTCGACGGCACCGCCACCAAGATCGGCGGCGTCGGCATCGACGTCATCGCCCGGGAGGTCGCCGCCCGCCACGCCAAGGCCTACCCGGCCTCCGGCATCGCCCCGGCGCACCGCGCGCTGGAGATCGGCGGCGAGTACCAGTGGCGCCGCGAGGGCGAGCCGCACCTGTTCGACCCGGAGACGGTCTTCCGGCTGCAGCACTCCACGCACACCGGCCGCTACGACATCTTCAAGAAGTACACCTCGCGGGTGAACGAGCAGTCCGAGCGACTGATGACGTTGCGCGGCCTGTTCGGCTTCAGGTCCGGCCGCGCGCCGATCCCCGTCGACGAGGTCGAGCCGGTCTCCGCGATCGTCAAGCGCTTCTCCACCGGCGCCATGTCCTACGGCTCCATCTCCCAGGAGGCGCACGAGACCCTCGCCATCGCCATGAACCAGCTGGGCGGCAAGTCCAACACCGGTGAGGGCGGCGAGGACCCGGAGCGCCTGTACGACCCGGCGCGCCGCTCGGCGATCAAGCAGGTGGCCTCCGGCCGCTTCGGCGTGACCAGCGAGTACCTGGTGAACGCCGACGACATCCAGATCAAGATGGCTCAGGGCGCCAAGCCCGGCGAGGGCGGCCAGCTGCCCGGCCACAAGGTGTACCCGTGGGTGGCCAGGACCCGGTACTCCACCCCCGGTGTCGGCCTGATCTCCCCGCCGCCGCACCACGACATCTACTCCATCGAGGACCTGGCCCAGCTGATCCACGACCTGAAGAACGCCAACCCGCAGGCCCGCATCCACGTGAAGCTGGTCTCCGAGGTCGGCGTCGGCACGGTCGCGGCCGGCGTGTCCAAGGCCCACGCGGACGTCGTACTGATCTCCGGCCACGACGGCGGCACGGGTGCCTCTCCCCTCACGTCCCTGAAGCACGCGGGCGGCCCCTGGGAGCTGGGCCTCGCCGAGACCCAGCAGACCCTGCTGCTCAACGGCCTGCGCGACCGCATCGTCGTCCAGACCGACGGTCAGCTCAAGACCGGCCGTGACGTGGTGATCGCCGCGCTGCTGGGCGCCGAGGAGTTCGGTTTCGCGACCGCGCCGCTGGTCGTCTCCGGCTGCATCATGATGCGCGTGTGCCACCTGGACACCTGCCCGGTCGGCATCGCCACCCAGAACCCGGTGCTGCGCGAGCGGTTCTCCGGCAAGGCCGAGCACGTGGTGAACTTCTTCCAGTTCATCGCCGAGGAGGTCCGCGAGCTCCTGGCCGAACTGGGCTTCCGCTCCGTGGAGGAGGCCGTCGGCCACGCCGAGGTGCTCGACGTGACCCGCGCCGTCGACCACTGGAAGGCGCAGGGCCTGGACCTGGAGCCGCTGTTCCACGTGCCCGAACTGCCCGAGGGCGCGGTGCGCCACCAGGTGACCGCCCAGGACCACGGCCTGGAGAAGGCGCTCGACAACGAGCTGATCAGGCTCGCCGCCGACGCCCTGGCCGCGCCCGGCGCCGACGGTGCCCAGCCGGTGCGCGCCCAGGTCGCCATCCGCAACATCAACCGCACGGTCGGCACCATGCTCGGCCACGAGGTGACGAAGAGGTTCGGCGGTGCGGGCCTGCCCGACGACACCATCGACATCACCTTCACCGGCTCCGCCGGCCAGTCCTTCGGCGCCTTCGTTCCGCGCGGCATCACGCTGCGCCTGGAGGGCGACGCCAACGACTACGTCGGCAAGGGTCTGTCCGGCGGCCGGATCGTCGTACGCCCGGACCGCACGGCCGACCACCTCGCCGAGTACAGCGTCATCGCGGGCAACACCCTCGCCTACGGCGCGACCGGCGGCGAGATGTTCCTGCGCGGCAGGACAGGTGAACGTTTCTGTGTCCGCAACTCCGGAGCGCTGGTCGTCTCCGAGGGCGTGGGCGACCACGGCTGCGAGTACATGACCGGCGGCCGCGCGGTGGTCCTCGGCGAGACGGGCCGCAACTTCGCGGCCGGCATGTCCGGCGGCATCGCCTACGTCGTCGACCTGGACCGCGACAACGTCAACGCCGGCAACCTGGACTCGCTCGAGGCGCTGGACGACACCGACAGGCAGTGGCTGCACGAGGTGGTGCGCCGCCACCAGGAGGAGACGGGCTCCACCGTCGCCGGGAAGCTGCTCGCCGAGTGGGACACGGCCGTGGAGCGCTTCAGCAAGATCATCCCCAGTACGTACAAGGCAGTGCTCGCCGCCAAGGACGCCGCCGAGCGAGCCGGTCTGTCCGAGACCGAGATCACCGAGAAGATGATGGAGGCGGCGATCAATGGCTGACCCGAAGGGCTTCCTGAACCACGGCCGCGAGGTCGCCACCTCCCGCCCGGTCGAGGAGCGCAGGAAGGACTGGAACGAGGTCTACGTCCCCGGCTCCCTGCTGCCGATCATCAGCAAGCAGGCCGGCCGGTGCATGGACTGCGGCATCCCGTTCTGCCACAACGGCTGTCCGCTCGGGAACCTGATCCCGGAGTGGAACGACTACGCCTACCGCGAGGACTGGGCCGCCGCCTCCGAGCGCCTGCACGCCACGAACAACTTCCCGGAGTTCACCGGCCGGCTGTGCCCGGCCCCGTGCGAGTCGGCCTGCGTGCTCGGCATCAACCAGCCGCCGGTCACCATCAAGAACGTCGAGGTCTCGATCATCGACAAGGCGTGGGAGACCGGTGACGTCGCCCCGCGGATCCCCGAGCGGCTGTCCGGCAAGACCGTCGCCGTCATCGGCTCGGGCCCGGCGGGCCTGGCCGCCGCCCAGCAGCTGACCCGGGCCGGTCACACCGTCGCCGTCTACGAGCGCGCGGACCGCGTCGGAGGCCTCCTGCGGTACGGCATCCCCGAGTTCAAGATGGAGAAGCGGCACATCAACCGCCGTATCGAGCAGATGCGCGCGGAGGGCACCCGCTTCCGCACCGGCGTCGAGATCGGCCGCGACATCACGGCGACGGACCTGAGGAAGCGGTACGACGCGATCGTCGTCGCCGCCGGCGCCACGACCGCCCGTGACCTCCCCGTCCCCGGGCGGGAGCTGAAGGGCGTCCACCAGGCGATGGAGTACCTGCCGCTCGCCAACAAGGTGCAGGAGGGCGACTACGTGACCTCGCCGATCTCGGCCGAGGGCAAGCACGTCGTCGTCATCGGCGGCGGTGACACCGGCGCGGACTGCGTGGGCACCGCCCACCGCCAGGGCGCGGCCTCCGTCACCCAGCTGGAGATCATGCCGCGGCCGGGCGAGGAGCGGAACCCGGTGACCCAGCCGTGGCCGACCTTCCCGATGCTGTACAAGGTCACCTCGGCGCACGAGGAGGGCGGCGAGCGGGTCTACTCCGTCTCCACCACCCACTTCGAGGGCGACGAGGACGGCAACGTGCAGTGGCTGCACCTGGCCGAGGTCGAGTTCGTGGACGGCAGGCTGACCCGGAAGCCGGGCACCGAGCGCAGGATCCCCGCCCAGCTGGTCACCCTGGCCATGGGCTTCACCGGCACCGACCGGGTCAACGGCCTGGTCGAGCAGTTCGGCCTGGAGCTCGACGAGCGCGGTAACATCGCCCGCGACGCCGACTTCCGGACCAACGTGCCCGGCGTGTTCGTCGCCGGTGACGCCGGCCGCGGCCAGTCGCTCATCGTGTGGGCGATCGCCGAGGGCCGCTCGGCCGCCCGCGGGGTCGACCGTCACCTCGCGGGCGCCAGCGACCTGCCGGCCCCGATCCGCCCGACGGACCGCGCCCTGATGGTCTGAGCGCCGCACTTGTGACCTGAGGTCACCCCGAACACGTCCCGTACAACGGCGTACGGGCGGGATATCTGGGGGATTCCCCCAGACCCCCCGAGACGGCGCCTGCCCGAGTCCCCGACCGGACCAGGGGGCAGGCGCCGTCGCATGCCGGGGCGCCCGGGACGCCGGCGACGCCTACTCCACCCGGTACGTCTTCCCGTACATCGTCCACACCAGCGGCGTCCTCAGATCCATGTTCCCGTCGTTCAGGAACTGCCGCTGGGCCGCGTCGATGCGGTCGGTGCCGACGTCGGGCCTCTTGTCCTGCATGGCCTCGCGGTGGATCTTCAGGAAGATGTCGAGGTACGCCTTCTCGCTCCCGCCCATGGCCGGGGTGCCGGCCTGCTTCAGGACACGCTCGCGCAGGCCGTAGAAGCTGTCCGGGTCGACGCCGGGGCCGTGGAAGACCATCGCGTCGTAGTAGATGAACTGGCCCAGCGTGCTCAGGCCGTCCAGCTTGGCGAGGCGGACGGCGGGGCGGAAGTAGGAGCGGTCCCGCTCCGCCTCCTGAGCCTTGCGGAAGGCCGGCAGCTCCGACTCCGCCTTCCAGGCCGCGGTGAAGCCGGGGTCCAGACCCTCGTGGGAGTCCGTGCCGTTGACCTTGCGCAGCGCGGGCAGGTACGGGGCGAGGCCGTTGTCCGGGTGGTCCTCGGTGTAGCGCTCGACCAGGGTGAGCAGGTCCTGGGTGCCGGTGCAGAAGCCGATGATGCCGGCGGTGTAGCCCTGGCCGTCGCCGAAGTCCTCGATGGAGCCGTAGGTGGTGCGCCAGTCGAGCGTGGAGTGCACGGCGCTCGCCACTAGCCGATGGGCCAGCTCCTGCTTCGCGGGCGCGGCGAGACCCGGCGGGGCGTCGGCGATCACGTCGTCGTCCTCGGCCTCCTCCTGCGACTGCTCGGCCCGCGCCTTGGCGTCCTTGCGGGACTCGTGGGAGACCGACGTGTGCTTCCCTGTTTCCGTGGACGGCTCCGAGTCCTGGGGGTTGGCGGCGAGCAGGACCGCCAGCGCGACGGCCGGGGCGGCCATGAGCAGCAGTATTCCGGGACGTTTCATGACAGACACCTCTACGGCCCTGATCAGCCCCGATCAGACCGCCCCTCAGACAGTTCGGCAGCGAACAAAATAGCGAACCGTTGGGACAGGAGCGAAAGGCGGGGGCTGTGATCCTTCACGCCGGAGGGACGGGCTGATCCGTGCCCGGTCCTACGTGTCGCACTCCAGCACCGTCCGGCACAGTGCGCACCGCGCCCGCACCCGGCCCCGTACCGGCACGCGGATGCGCTGATGGCAGGTGGGGCAGGAGAAGGAGACCCGCAGCGGCTCCGGCCCGGCGGACGTGAAGGAGTAGGGGGCCGTCGGCTGGGTGAGCGACACCGGGCCGTGATCCTGGGCGTGGCGCCGGTCGCGGGCGTAGCGGCGCCGGCCCGCCCAGCCGGCGGCCGTCAGCGGCGGCTGCTGCCCGTCGCGGCGGGCCTGGGCCATGCCCTTGACGTACGCCTCGTAACCCTGCGGGCTGGTGAACCAGGTCGAGGGGTCCTCGCCGAAGACAAGTGCGCGCTTGGCCAGGACGTAGCCGAACTCCTCCGGCGTGAGGTAGCCGAGCTTCTGCGAGGACTCGCCGTGCTCCCGGAAGGCGTCCAGCAGCAGCCAGCCCGCGCCCAGATAGGTCGCCGCCGTGTCGGTGAGGATCTCGTTCTCCCGGGTGCCGGGGAAGTACAGGTCCAGGCGGTGCAGATAGACGTGCATCACCTCGTGCGCCAGGGCCGCGCCGATGTCCCGGCGGTGGGTGCGGAAGCGGTCGTTCAGCTCGACGAAGTACTCGGGGCCCGCCGTCAGCTCGACGTTCGCCGCGTGCGTCATCTCCCGGAAGCTGACGACCAGCCGCGCGTCCGGCAGCCGGTAGTGCCGCACCAGCTCCCGCGCCACGCGCTGAGCGCCCAGATGCAGGTCGTCGGTGTCGCAGAAGGCCACATCGGCCGGCGCCACACTGGTCGCGAACGTCTGAATGGTGCCGTACGACAACCGCCTGTACAGCGCGGTGATCGCGGCCCGCACCGTCTCCAGATGCGGATACCCGTGCTCGACCGGTCCGTCGTTCGCCACGTCGTACCCCCAAGGACGCCCGGGACTCCTTCTCACTCTATGCGCGCCCACCAACCTTTCGTGCCTGCCGGGCGGACATGATCGAACAGTCGCTCACCCCGTAGGGTTGTCGTCCATGAGCACCAGCAGTACCGGTACCGGTGACGTCGACCCCGCTGTGCGTGCGGAACTCGCGCGGTTGCGGGACAGCATCGACAACATCGACGCGGCCGTCGTCCACATGCTCGCCGAGCGGTTCAAGGCGACCCAGCAGGTCGGGCACCTGAAGGCCGCCCACCAGTTGCCGCCCGCCGACCCGGCCCGTGAGGCGCGGCAGATCGAGCGGCTGCGGGCCCTGGCGGAGAACGCCAAACTGGATCCGGCGTTCGCCGAGAAGTTCCTGAACTTCATCGTCGCCGAGGTGATCCGTCACCACGAGCGCATCGCCGAGGACAGCGGCATCGAAAGGCCCGCCGACGCCACCTGACCCCCACGTCCCGCACACGCCGTGCCGGGCGCACCGGCGTGCGCGAACGCCGTACGGCTGTCGGCGAAACGCCCTCGTGCCCTGCCGGTGCCATCGGGCAGCATGGCGTCCATGTCCGTACTCACGCGCGACGAAGCGCAGACCCGTGCCCAGCTCCTCGACGTCCACCACTACACCGTCGGCCTCGACCTGACCGGCGGGGACGACACCTTCGACTCCGTGACCGTCATCCGGTTCACCGTACGGGCCGGTCAGGACGTCACGGACACGTTCGTCGAGCTCAAGCCCGCCGACCTGCGCTCCGTCGCCCTCGACGGACAGCCCCTCGACCCGCAGGACCTCACCGAGAACCGTCTGCCGCTGAAGAACCTCACCCCCGGCGAGCACGAACTGCGCGTCGACGCCGCCATGCGCTACTCCCGCACCGGCGAGGGCATGCACCGCTTCACCGACCCCACCGACGGCGAGACCTACGTCTACACACAGCTGTTCATGGAGGACGTCCAGCGCGTCTTCGCCGCTTTCGACCAGCCCGACCTCAAGGCCGTCTTCGAGCTCTCCGTCAAAGCCCCCGAGGGATGGACCGTCCTCGCCAACGGCGTCACCGAGCACACCGGCGACGGCGTGTGGAAGGCCGCCCCCACCCCGCTGATCTCCACCTACCTCGTCGCCGTCGCCGCCGGCCCCTGGCACTCGGTGCGCACCGAGCACCGCGGCCTGCCCTTCGGCATCCACTGCCGCCGCTCCCTCGCCCCCCACCTCGACGCCGACGCCGAGGAGATCCTCGACGTCACGCGCGCGTGCTTCGACCGCTACCACGAGAAGTTCGACGAGCCGTACCCCTTCGACTCCTACGACCAGGCGTTCGTCCCCGAGTTCAACGCCGGCGCCATGGAGAACCCCGGCCTGGTCACCTTCCGCGACGAGTTCGTCTACCGCTCCGCCGTCACCGACACCGAGCGGCAGACCCGCGCCATGGTCATCGCCCACGAGATGGCCCACATGTGGTTCGGCGACCTCGTCACCCTCAAGTGGTGGGACGACATCTGGCTGAACGAGTCCTTCGCCGAGTACATGGGCTACCAGACCATCGCCGAGGCCACCCGCTTCACCGACACCTGGACCGACTTCGGCGTCGCCCGCAAGTCCTGGGGCTACGACGCCGACCAGCGGCCCTCCACCCACCCCGTCGCCCCCGAGGCCGTCGAGGACACCGCCTCCGCCCTGCTCAACTTCGACGGCATCTCCTACGCCAAGGGCGCCTCCGCCCTGCGCCAACTGGTCGCCTGGCTCGGCGAGAAGGACTTCCTGGCCGGCATCAACACCCACTTCGAACGCCACCGGTTCGCCAACGCCACCCTCGCCGACTTCATCGACTCCCTCGCCTCCGCCACCGACCGCGACGTCCACGCCTGGGCCGACGCCTGGCTGCGCACCACCGGCGTCGACACGCTCACCGCGTCCGTCGACGCCCGCCCCGGCGAGTGGACCCTCGCCCTCGACCGCGACGGCAGCCGCCCGCACCGGGTCACCGTCGGCGTCTACGACCGCGACCTCAGCGACGGCCGCACCCTGGTCGTACGGGAGCGCTACGAGACCGACGTCCCCCGCGACGGCGCCGCACAACCCCGCTCCGGCACCCGCCCCGCCCTCGTCGTGCCCAACGACCTCGACCTCACCTACGCCAAGATCCGCCTGGACGAGACCTCCCTGGAGACCGCCCTGCGCGGCCTGTCCGGCATCCCCGGCGCACTCACCCGCGCGGTGGTGTGGAACACGCTGCGCGACATGGTCCGCGACGGCGAACTCGCCCCCGCCGACTACCTGGCGACCGCCGCCGCCCACCTGCCCGAGGAGACCGACCTCGCCCTCGTCCAGGGCGTCCTGGCCTTCGCCACCACGCGGATCGCCGACCGGTACGTCCACCCCGAGCAGCGGCCCGCCGCCCTGGCCGGCCTCGGCTCCCTGTGCCGCGACCTCATCCGACGCACCGAGGACGGCGACAACCCGGGCCTGCGCCTGACCGCCGTACGCCACTTCATCGACGTCGCCACCCAGCCCGACACCATCGCCGCCTGGCTCGCCGACGGCACCGTACCCGGCGGCCCCGAACTCGACCCCGAGCTGCGCTGGCGCGTCCTCGCCCGGCTCGCCGTCCTCGGCGCCGCCGACGAGGCCGCCATCGCCGCCGAGCTGGAGCGCGACCCGTCCGCCACCGGCCAGGAGGGCGCCGCCCGCTGCCGTGCCGCACTGCCCGACGCCGGGGCCAAGCAGGCGGCCTGGGAGTCGATGTTCGCCACCGACGAGCGCACCGACCTGTCCAACTACCTGTTCACCGCCACCGCCCAGGGCTTCTGGCAGCCCGAACAGGCCGACCTCCTGCGGGACTACGTCCCCCGCTTCTACCAGGACGCCGTCGCCCTCGCCGCCCGCCGCGGCCCCGCCATCGCCGAGGCCGCCGGCCACTGGGCCTTCCCCGCCCACGCCGTCGACGCCGACCACCTCCGCCTGGGCGAGGCCTGCCTGCGCGACGCCACCCCGACCCCGGCGCTGCGCCGCAAACTCGTCGACCAGCTCGACGACCTGGCCCGCGCGCTACGGGTCCGGGAGGCGTAGAACACGGCCGGTCGCCGCCGGTGATCCCGCACGGGCCGGTCGTCCCCTCCTAGGCTTCCAGAGGTCAGGGACGACCAGCCCGAGCTTCCCGGAGGCAGACCCGTGATCGCAGTGACCGGTGCGACCGGCAACGTCGGCCGCGCCCTCGTCGAACGCCTCGTCGCCGCCGGCCGGCCCGTACGGGCGCTGACCCGCGACCCGCGGCGGGCCGCGCTGCCCGAAGGCGCCGAGGTCGTACGGTTCCAGACGGACGACCCGGCCGCCCTGTTCGCGGGCGCGACCAAACTCTTCCTGTACGTCCAGGCCGGCGGCGAGCGGACCACCGCCCTGCTGCGGGCGGCCCGCGAGGCCGGCGTACGGCACGTCGTCCTGCTCTCCTCCGCGATCATCCGCGAGGGCGCCGACGAGACCCACCCGATCCACGTCATGCACGCCCGCGCCGAGCGGCAGATCCGCGACAGCGGACTGGCGTGGACCTTCCTGCGGCCGGGCGCGTTCGCCACCAACGCCCTGCAGTGGGCGCCGCAGATCCGCTCCGGGAACACCGTCCGCGGCGTCTTCGCCGACGCCGTCACCGCGCCCGTCCACGAGGACGACATCGCCGCCGTGGCCGAACGCGCCCTCCTCGACGACGGCCACGAGGGCGCCGCCCATCGCCTCACCGGACCCGAGCCCACCACCAACGCCGAACAGGTCGCCGCGATCGGCCGCGCCCTCGGCCGCGAACTCGCCTTCGTCGAGATCCCGCCGGACCAGGCCGGCCCCGAGCTCTACCCGCACCTGCCGCCCCAGATGCTCCAGGCCCTGCTGAAAACCTTCGAGTCCACGCTCGGCGTCCCCCCGGAGATCACCCACACGGTGGAGAAAATCACCGGCACCCCGGCCCGCACCTTCGCCCAGTGGGCCCAGGACCACAGGGCCGACTTCCGGCCCTGACGCGAGGCCCCACCGGAGCCGTCGCCGGTCGGTGCCGAGGCCGCCGGCCGGCGGGCGGATCCCGGTGAGCGGGCGGTACGGCAGGCGGCGTCACACCCGGACGGGTGACCCGTGAGCACCCCGCCGCCCACGCCCGGCAGGGCCCCGTACCCACTTTCGGGTTCTGATCGTCGTGCTTTCGGGCGCGTCGGGCTTTACTGCGTACAAGCTGGTAGCCCCTGCCCCCGCGACCCGGAGGACAGTCCCATGAGCACCCCGCCCCCCGGCGACCCCGCCCGCCTCGCCTCCGGCCCCGACGGCCCTCGCACCCTGCGGCCCCTGGTCCACACCGTGCTCGACGCCCTCGACAGCGGCCGGCGTGCCCGCGGTGGGCCGCTGCCCGCGGGCGGGCCCGAGGCGGTCGCCGCCCGGGTCCGCGACGCCGTGGGAGATGTCCTGCCCGAGCACGGCGCCCCGGACGCCCTGCGCACCCTCGTGCACGCCCTCGCCGAAGGCGCCGCCGACCCCGCCGACCCGCTGTGCGCCGCCCACCTGCACTGCCCGCCGCTCGCCGTCGCCACCGCCGCCGACCTCGCCGCCAGTGCCCTCAACCCCTCCCTGGACTCCTGGGACCAGGCTCCCGCCGCCTCCGAACTCGAAGCCCTCGTCACCCGCGCGCTCGCCCATGAGACCGGTCTCGCCGACTCCGTCGTCACCACCGGCGGCACCGAGTCCAACCAACTCGCCCTGCTGCTCGCCCGCGAGACCTACGGCGGCGGCATCCGCCTGGTCTGCGGCGCCAACGCCCACCACTCCCTGCCCCGCGCCGCCTGGCTGCTCGGCCTGCCCGAACCCGTGATCGTGCCCGCCCCCACCGGCACCATCGACCTCGCCGCCCTGCACAGCGCCCTCACCCACCTCACCGGTCCCCGCGGCTCCCTCGTCGTAGCCGCCACCGCAGGCACCACCGACGCCGGCCTCATCGACCCCCTCCCCGAGATCGCCGGACTGTGCGCCGCCCACGGCGCCCGCCTGCACATCGACGCCGCCCACGGCGGGGGACTGCTGTTCAGCGAACGCCACCGCGACAAGCTCACCGGGCTCGAAGCAGCCCACACCGTCACGCTCGACCTGCACAAACTCGGCTGGCAGCCGGTCGCCGCCGGACTCCTCGCCGTCCGCCGCCCCCGCGACCTCGCCGTCCTGCACCAGCGCGCCGACTACCTCAACGCCGACGACGACACCGAGGCCGGCCTGCCCGACCTCCTCGGCCGCTCCCTGCGCACCACCCGCCGCCCCGACATCCTCAAGATCGCCGTCACCCTCAAGGCCCTCGGCCGCAGCGGCCTCGGCGCCCTCGTCGACCAGGTCTGCGCCCGCGCCCGCGAGTTCGCCGACCTCATCCACGACCACCCCGGCTTCGAGCTCCACGACCGGCCCACCATCAGCACCGTCCTGTTCCGGCCCGCCGGCGCCACCGACGACACCGTCGCCGCCGTACGCCGCGGACTCCTCACCGAGGGCCGTGCCGTCCTCGGCCGCGCCCGCCTCGACGACCGGCTCTGGCTCAAGGCCACCCTCCTCAACCCCGACACCCGGCCCGAAGACCTGGCCGCCCTGCTCAAACTGGTGGAAGGAAGCATCCCCGGATGAACCAGCCGCACCCCACCCCCCACGCCCCCTACGACCTGGTCGGCATCGGCATCGGCCCTTTCAACCTCTCCCTGGCCGCCCTCGCCCACCCCCTCACCGGGCTCCGCACCGCCTTCTACGAACAGCGCCCCCGCTTCCACTGGCACCCCGGCCTGCTCCTCGACGGCGCCCGCGTCCAAGTGCCGTTCCTCGCCGACCTCGTCACCCTCGCCGACCCCACCAGCGACTGGTCCTTCCTCAACTACCTGAGAACCCGCGGCAGACTCTTCCCCTTCTACTTCGCCGAACGCTTCCACATCCAGCGCGCCGAATACGACGCCTACTGCCGCTGGGTCTCCGAGAACCTGCCCGCACTGCACTACGGCCACCAGGTCGACGCCGTCCGCTGGAACCCCGAACTCCACGTGTTCGAGGTCGACTTCACCCAGCTCGGCGCCGATGGCGAAGCCGAGGCCCTCGGCCGCGCCCACACCCGCAACGTCGTCCTCGGCATCGGCACCGAACCCCACGTACCCGCCCCGCTCAGACCCCTCGCCGACGCCCCCGGCGTCCCCGTCGTCCACGCCGCCGACTACCTGAGGCACCGCGACACCCTCCTCGCGGCCGGCCACATCACCGTCGTCGGCTCCGGACAGTCCGGCGCCGAGGTCTTCCTCGACCTGCTGCGCCACCGCCCCGCCGGCGGCGAACGGCTGCGCTGGATCGGCCGCACCGAGGCCTTCGCCCCGATGGAGTACTCCAAGCTGGGCCTGGAGCACTTCACCCCCGACTACACCCGCTACTTCCACGCGCTGGCCGAACCCGTGCGCGACCGGCTCGTCGCCGCACAGTGGCAACTCCACAAGGGCATCGACGCCGACACCCTCGCCGCCATCCACGACGAGCTCTACCGCCGCACCCTCGACGGCGGCTGGCCCGACGCCGTCCTCACCCCCGGCGTCCGCGTCCGCACCGCCGGCCGCCTCGCCACCTCACAGATCGAACTCCACGTCGAACACGTCCAGCAGGGCACCCGCACCCGCCTCACCACCGACGCGGTCGTCCTCGCCACCGGCTACCGCGAACGCCCCCTCGCCCCCCTGCTGACCGCCCTCGAGCCCTACCTGCACCGCGACAGCAAGGAACGCCCGCGCGTCGACGAGCAGTTCCGCCTCGCCCTGGACACGTCCATCACCGCCACCGGCTGCCACATCCACGTGCAGAACGCCGAACGCCACACCCACGGCGTCGGCGCCCCCGACCTGGGTCTCGCCGCCTGGCGCAGCGCCACCATCCTCAACTCGGTGACCGGGACACAGGCGTACCCGCTGCCCGCCCGCACCGCCTTCACCACCTTCGGCCTGGAACAGAAGCAGCCCCAGATCCCGCCCACCCGCCGGATCAAGGCTCTCCTGGCGGACGGAATCTGAGGCCGCGCCTTCAAGTCCCCGCGCGGGGAGCCGGTCAGAACACCGGCGTGCCGTTACGCGTCAGCTTCCAGTCCACCGACGCGAAGTCCTTCGGGTCCAGTACGCCCTTCGCCGTCACCCACTCCGCGATCCGCGTACGGATCTCCGTCGACTCCGACCACAGCTCCTGCGCCGAGGCCACGTGCGGGAACGCGCCGCCGCCGTTGGCCCGGTAGTTGTTCACCGCCATCACGAACTGCTGCGCGTCGTCCAGCGCGGCACCGTCGTACGTCAGGTTCCTGATCCGCGAACCGGCCGGCTGGGCGATGTCGATGTCGTACCGGAGCCCCGACACGTAGTCGTAGTTGTAGTCCGGGCGGTTGTTCGCGTTCGTCAGCCTGTCCACGTCGACCGGCGCACCGGCGGGCGTCTGCACGAAGTACTCCGCCGAGTACTCCAGGTACGCCCGCATCTGGGCGCCCGTCATCAGCTTGGCGACCAGTGTGTTGTCGTACACGTACAGGCTGGACAGGTCCCGGATCGTCACCTCGCCGGCCGGGATCTCGGAGGTCCGCGAGAAGGGGGAGGCCTGCGCGATGACGGGCAGCGCGGCGTACTGCGTGCCCGCCAGCGCGGCCTTCACCACGTCCTCCTGCACCTTGGTGATCAGGTCGATGATCGGGGCGTCCTTGTAGCGGGCGTCCACCGTCGTCAGGCTCTGAGTCGCCCGGCCGACCACCTGGTTGACGTACTTCACGACCTTCGCGTGCTCGCCCGCCAGCAGCTTGGTGATCTTCGGGTCGTCGGCGACCGTGTTGGAGTTGCGCAGCGAGGCGGAGACCGACTCCACCTCCCACCGGCCCTTGGCGAACACCAGCTCGATGTCGAAGAGGGTCAGCCGCTCGGCGTAGCACAGCGGCTCCGAGAGCACGACCGTCCTGCCCGTCTTCTCGTTGGTGACCCTCAGCTCCGGGATCTCCTGGTGCGCGTGACCCACCAGGATCGCGTCGATACCCGGCACCTGCCGGGCGACGTTCGCGGCGGCGTCCTCCACCCACGGCAGCTGATCACCGTACGACGACTTGCCGGACGTACCCGAGTGCGCCGAGACGACGACCACGTCCGCGCCCATCGACCGCAGCTTCGGCACCCACTTCGCGGCCTGCTCCTCCAGCCCCGGGAAGTCCAACTTGCCCTGGACATAGGCCTTGTCCCAGATCGCGATGCCCGGGTTGGTCAGACCCAGCACGGCGACCGTCACCGGCGGGACACCCGGCTTGTGGAACTTCTTGACGAAGTACGGCGGGAAGGCCGGCTTCTGGGTCCTGTGGTCCACCGCGTTCGCGCCCAGCAGTGGGAAGTCGCACTGCTGCTCGAACCGGCGCAGCGTCTCGATGCCGTAGTTGAACTCGTGGTTGCCGAGCGCCACCGCGTCGTACCCGATGGCGTTCATGGCCTTGGCCATCGGGTGCACCGGGCCGCCCTTGGCGGTGATCGGGTCCACCTTCGCGTAGTAGTACGTCAGCGGGGTGCCCTGGATGGTGTCGCCGGCGTCCAGCAGCAGTGTGTTCTCGCGGCCCTTCTCCTTGCGGACCTGGTTCACCAGCGTGGAGATCCGGGCCAGGCCCTGGGCGTTGCCGGCCGCGTCGGTGTACTCCCCGTCCTTGAAGTAGTCCCAGTTGAAGACGTGCCCGTGCAGGTCGGTGGTGCCCATGACGGTGAGCGAGTAGCGCTTGCCCGGCTTCCGGGACTTCCCGGCCGCCGCGGGGCCCGTGACCGGCGCGGCCCCGGCCGCCGGAGCCGCCGCGCCGGCCAGCGCCACCCCCGCCCCGGTCGCGGCGGATCTCGTCAGGAACTTCCGGCGGTTCAGCGGCATGGCTGGGTCTCCTGGTGAAGGGGTCAATGACGCGCGTAGATTCTGGCGGTCCGCGGCGCGCCGCAACACCCCCGGGAGGTTGCGATCTGGTGACCGGCGGGGGGCGGGGGACCGGGCAACGGTGACAGAGTGGGGCGTATGACGTCAGCCTCCGCACCCGAATCCGGCCCCGCCGTCCCCCACGGCACCCCTGACGCACCCCGCATCGCCGTCCGAGGCGAGGCCCACCTCGAAGTCGACCCCGAGATCGCCCGCATCGGCATCACCGTCACCGCCCGCGGCAAGGACCGCCGTTCCGCCCTCGACGACCTCACCCGGCGCAACGCCGGCGTCATCGACCTCGTCAAGTCCTACGGCCAGGCGGTCGAACGCCTGGAGACCGGCGCCTTCTCCATCACCCCGGAACTCACCCGGCACGGCCGCGGCGAACGCGTCCGCACCTATCACGGCACCGTCCACCTCACCGCGGAGCTCTCCGACTTCACCGCCCTGGGCGAACTCACCACCCGACTGGCCGACTTGGAACTCACCCGGGTGGACGGACCCTGGTGGGCACTGCGCCCCGACTCGCCGGCCCACCGGCAGGCACGGCAGCAGGCCGTACGCGAGGCCGTCCAGCGGGCCAGGGAGTACGCCGAGGCGCTCGGCACCACGCTCGCCGCCCTCGTCGAAATCGCCGACATCGGCGCGGAGAACGCCCGGCCCATGCCGCAGGCCCCGGGCAGCATGCGGACGAGGGCGGCCTACGGCGCACCCGTCCCGCAGGACGAGGCCGCGCCCCTGGACCTGGAGCCGGAACGGCAGCACGTGTACGCGCAACTCAACGCGCGATTCACGATGGCACCGCCCAAACTGTAGTCAGAGCACCGCCCCGCACAGTTCAGAAGTTGTCAATGTCCCTTTGCCCAAAGGTTGTTGAGCAGTCACGTCGCACCACATCGCTACCGACTGGTAAGGCCTAGGCTCACATCATGCGCCGAGCAAAGATCGTCTGTACTCTCGGGCCCGCCACCGACACGTACGACCAGATCAAAGCCCTGGTCGACGCCGGAATGGACGTCGCCCGACTCAACCTCAGCCACGGCGACCACGCCGAGCACGAGGAGCGCTACCGGCACGTACGCAAGGCCGCCGACGAGACCGGCCGCAGCGTCGGAATACTCGCCGACCTCCAGGGCCCGAAGATCCGGCTCGGCCGTTTCCGCGAAGGACCCGTACTCCTCGAACGCGGCGACACCTTCACCATCACCGTGGAAGAGGGCGTCGAGGGCGACCGCCACATCTGCGGCACCACCCACGCCGGCCTCGCCGAGGACGTCACCCCCGGCGAACGCATCCTCGTCGACGACGGCAGGGTCGGCCTGGAGGTGACCGCGGTCGACGGCCCCCGGGTCCGCACCAGGGTGATCGAAGGCGGAGTGATCTCCGATCACAAGGGCCTGAACCTGCCCGGAGTCGCCGTCTCCGTCCCCGCCCTGTCCAAGAAGGACGAGGACGACCTGCGCTGGGCGCTGCACACCGGCTTCGACGTCGTCGCCCTGTCGTTCGTCCGCAGCGGCCGGGACATCCTCGACGTCCACCGCGTCATGGACGACGAGGGTCGCCGCCTCCCGGTCATCGCCAAGATCGAGAAGCCCCAGGCGGTGGAGGCCATGGAGGACATCGTCTCGGCCTTCGACGGCATCATGGTCGCCCGCGGCGACCTGGGCGTGGAAATGCCCCTGGAGCAGGTGCCCATCGTCCAGAAGCGCGCGATCAAACTGGCCAAACGCAACGCCAAGCCGGTGATCGTCGCCACCCAGATGCTCGACTCGATGATCGACAGCTCCCGCCCGACCCGGGCGGAGGCCTCCGACGTGGCCAACGCGGTCATCGACGGCACGGACGCGGTGATGCTGTCGGGCGAGACCAGTGTGGGCAAGTACCCGGTGCAGACGGTACGGACGATGGCCCGCATCGTCACGGCGGCCGAGGACGACATCCTCGCCAAGGGCCTGCCGCCCCTGACCGAGCGCAACAAGCCCCGCACCCAGGGCGGCGCCGTCGCCCGCGCCGCGGCGGAGATCGGCGACTTCCTCGGCGCCAGATTCCTGGTCGCCTTCACCCAGTCGGGCGACACGGCCCGCCGCCTCTCCCGCTACCGCTCCCCGATCCCGCTCCTGGCCTTCACCCCGGAACCGTCCACCCGCTCCCAGCTCAGCGCGACCTGGGGCGTGGAAACGTTCCTGGGCCCGCGCGTCGACTCGACCGACGCGATGGTCGACCAGGTCGATGAACTGCTCCTGAGGCACGGCCGCTGCGAGAAGGGCGACGTGGTGGTCATCACAGCCGGCTCACCCCCCGGCGTGCCCGGCTCCACCAACCTGGTCCGGGTGCACCACATCGGGGAGGATGACACCCCCAAGCAAAACCGGTGACCTTGAAATCGGAAGAACGTACCCCGGGTCGGATTCGAACCGACGCTGGATGGTGTTTGAGACCATTGCCTCTACCGCTGGGCTACCGGGGCCCCTTCAAAACGAAGATCGACGGTCACCCGCCGTGCCCCCACCTTACCGCAGCTCGGTAGGCTCTTGAGAGCAGTATCTGCCTCCCCCGGAACAAGGAGCGCCCCCGTGACCGCCGAGTCGCCCCAGCCCGTAGACGTGTCCGACGACGACAAGTCGCACGTGCCTCCGCTGACGACGCGCGTCGTCATCGCCGAGGACGAGGCGCTGATCCGGCTGGACCTCAAGGAGATGCTGGAGGAGGAGGGGTACCAGGTCGTCGGGGAGGCCGGGGACGGGGAGCGGGCCGTGGAGCTGGCCCGGGAGCACCGGCCGGATCTGGTGATCCTCGATGTGAAGATGCCCAGGCTCGACGGCATCTCGGCGGCCGAGAGGATCGCCGAGGAGCGGATCGCGCCGGTGCTGATGCTCACCGCGTTCTCGCAGCGTGACCTGGTCGAGCGGGCTCGGGACGCCGGTGCGATGGCGTATCTCGTGAAGCCGTTCAGCAAGAGCGACGTCGTTCCGGCGATCGAGATGGCCGTCTCGCGGTTCACCGAGCTGAAGGAGCTGGAGAAGGAGGTCGCGGACCTCGCCCAGCGGCTGGAGACCCGCAAGCTCGTCGACCGGGCCAAGTCGATCCTGCAGACGGAGTACGGGCTGAACGAGCCGGCCGCGTTCCGCTGGATCCAGAAGACCTCGATGGACCGCCGTATGTCCATGCAGCAGGTCGCCGAGGCGGTCATCCAGGACAGCGAGGAGAAGAAGGCCGCGAAGGGCGCCCCCAAGCCCGATGAGGGCTGAGTGGGGCCGGGGAGGACGAGGGCCTGCGCCCCCCTCCGAGGGGGGCGCAGGCCCTCGTCCTCTCTCAGTCCTCGCCCAGGTACGCCTTGCGGACCGATTCGTCGTGCAGCAGGTCCTGGCCGGTGCCGGAGAGGACGATGTTGCCGACTTCCATGACGTGGCCCTGGTCGGCCAGGGAGAGTGCCGCCTGGGCGTTCTGCTCGACGAGCAGAATGGTGGTGCCCTGGGCCTTCAGCTCGGCGATGGTCGCCATGATCTTCTGCATCATGATCGGGGAGAGGCCCATGGAGGGCTCGTCGAGCATGAGCAGTTTCGGCCGGCACATCAGGGCCCGGCCCATGGCGAGCATTTGCTGTTCGCCGCCGGAGAGGGTGCCCGCGGCCTGCTTTCTGCGTTCGCCCAGGATGGGGAAGAGGTCGTAGGCGCGCTGGATGTCCTTCTCGATGCCGTCCCTGTCCTTGCGGAGGAAGGCGCCGAGCCGGAGGTTGTCCTCGATCGTCATCCTCGGGAAGATGTGCCGCCCCTCGGGGGAGTGGGCGAGGCCGAGGGAGACGATCTGGTGGGCGGAGACCTTCTTCAGCGACCTGCCGTTGAACCTGATCTGCCCGCCGACCGGCTTGAGCAGCCCGGACAGGGTGCGCAGGGTGGTGGTCTTGCCGGCGCCGTTGGTGCCGATGAGGGTGACGACCTGGCCGGCCTCGACCGTGAAGGAGATGCCCTTGACGGCCTGGATCTTGCCGTAGGCGACGCGGAGGTCCTCGACTTCGAGCAGTGCGGTCATCGGTCGTTCTCCTTGCCGGGCGCGGCGTCCTGCGGGGTCTCGGCGCTCTCGGCCTCTGTTTCCGCCTCGGCCTCCGCCTGGGCCTCGGCGCTCTCCACCTCGGCGGCCTCCTCGTCGCCGGGTGCGCCCTCGAAGGGCTCGCCGAGGTAGGCGGCGACGACGCGTTCGTCGCGCTGGACGGTGGCGCTGTCGCCCTCGACGAGCTTCTCGCCCTGGACGAGTACGGCGACGCGGTCGCAGAGGTTCATGATGAACCGCATGTCGTGCTCGATGACGAGGATGGCGATGCCCATGTCCCGGATGGCGAAGACCAGTTCCTCGGTGGCGCGGGTCTCCTGCGGGTTCATGCCGGCGGTGGGCTCGTCCAGGAGCAGCAGGCCGGGTTCGCTGGCCAGCGCGCGGGCGATCTCGAGCTTGCGCTGTTCGCCGTAGGGCAGGTTGCGCGAGAGGTGGTCGGCCTTGTGGGCGAGGCCGACGAACTCGAGGAGTTCCATGGCGCGTGCGCGGGAGGCGGCTTCGGCCTTGTGGAAGCCGGGGCCGCGCAGGAGGGCGGACCAGAGTCCTTCCTTGGTGCGGGTGTGCCGGCCGACGAGGACGTTCTCCAGGACCGTCATGTTGGCGAACAGGCGGATGTTCTGGAAGGTGCGGGCGATGCCGGCCGCGGTGACCTTGAAGGACTTGGACGGCAGGACCTTGCCCTTGTAGCGGACCTCGCCCTCGGTGGGGACGTAGAGGCCGGTCAGGCAGTTGAAGAAGGTGGTCTTGCCGGCGCCGTTGGGGCCGATGAGTCCGACGATCTCGCCGCTGTTCACGGTGAGGTCGACTCCGCGTACGGCAGTGAGGCCGCCGAAGCGCATGGTGACGCCGCGTGCGTCGAGGATGGCCTCGCCGGGGGTGGTCGCGTCGGGCGTGGTGCCCTTGGTGGTGGTGTCGGTTGTCATGGGTCAGACCCCTGCCTTGCTGAGGACCGCGGGCGCTTCCGTGTCCTCGTGGAACTCGAGCTGGCGGCGCCGGTTGGCGATGAGGCCTTCCGGGCGGAAGCGCATCAGCAGGACGAGTGCGAGCCCGAAGGCCAGGAGCTGGTAGTTGCCGAGGAATTGGAGCTTGGCGGGGATGAGGTAGAGCAGGGCCGCGCCGACGAGTGGACCGCTGATGGTGCCCATGCCGCCGAGGACGACCGCGGCGAGGAGGAAGGCGGAGTTGGGTGGGATGGCATGGGCGAACTGGTACTGCTCGGGAGTCACGGTGTAGGTGACGTGGGCCTGGACGGCGCCGGCGAGGCCGGCGAGGGTGGCGCCGAGGGCGAAGGCGATGAGTTTGACGCGGAAGCCGTTGATGCCCATGGCGCGGGCGGCGGTCTCGTCCTCGCGGATGGCGATCCAGGCGCGGCCGATGCGTGAGTCGCTGCTGCGCCGGAAGACCACGACGACGACCAGCGTGATGAGGAGCATCAGCAGGAAGTAGTTGGCGAAGCGGGCGATGGTGAACCCGAGGAAGGTGTGTTCCTGGCCGAAGTCGAAGCCGAGGATGTTCAGGTTGGGAATGGAGGAGATGCCGTTGGAGCCGTTGGTGACGTTGGGTCCTGAGGTGCCGTCGGTGTTGTTGACGGTGATGCGGAAGATCTCTCCGAAGCCGAGGGTGACGATGGCGAGGTAGTCGCCGCGCAGTCGCAGGGTGGGGGCGCCGATGAGGACGCCGAAGACCATGGCGACTACGGCGCCGAGCAGTGCCGAGGCCCAGAACGGGAAGTGGACGTGCAGGGGCGAGGCCGGTGAGCCGGAGACGAGGGCGGCGGTGTAGGCGCCGACGCCGAGGAAGGCGACGTAGCCGAGGTCGAGGAGGCCGGCGAGGCCGACGACGATGTTCAGGCCGAGGGCGACGGTGGCGAAGATCAGGATGTAGACGCCGATGGTCGCGTACTGGTCGTCGGACTGGGTGAAGGGGAAGGCGGCGGCTGCGACGAAGGCGCCGATCATGGTGATGTTGCGGTGCTTGGCGGTGATCGCCGAGATGCGGCCCACCAGTCCGGCCTTGGAGAGGGCGGCGAAGCAGAAGCCGGCGGTGATGAGGAAGCCGATGAAGAGCTCGCTGTACGGGGTGCTGATGCCGTAGGTGAAGACGGTGAGGCCGATGGCCATGGCCGCGATGATGATGAGGATTTCGGCGTAGGGCGGGAGCTTGCCGGCGGGGCGGGCGGTGCCGGTGGCGAAGACCGCCTTGAGCGTGTCCCGGAAGTGGGCCGCTTCGTGCTTGAACTGTTCCCAGCCGCTGTCGTCGGGGTCGGTGGGGTTGGGTTCGGGGCGTTCGAAGGGCAGGGCCAGGGCGCCGATGAGGGCGGTGAGGCTGGTGGCGGCGACGATGTAGCCGCCGGGTTCGAGGTTGACCACACCGCCGAGTTCGACGCTGATGGCGAGCACTGTGTACCAGGCGGTGGCGAATGTGGCGAGGGCGGCGAGTTTGACGGCTGCGTCGGCGCCGGAAGGGGTGAGCCAGCCGAGGCCCTTGACGCCGTAGGAGGACAGGGCGAAGAGGGCGGTCAGGGCGCCGCCGATGAGGACGAGGACCTGGAGGCCGCCGGGGTAGCCGTTGACGGTGAGGTCTCCGGGGAAGTCGGAGGTCCAGGTCCAGGCGAGGAAGGTGGAGATGAAGGTGAGGACGGCGCCGCCGGCGGCCAGGGCGCGGCCGATGTGGGCCGGTATGGGGATGAGGCCGGTGGGCTTGCTGTCGGCGGTGGGGGCGTTGGGGGTTTCGGGTGCTGTGGTTTGTGTGGTCATCGGTGTCACGCCCTGTCCGCGACGCGCTCGCCGAGCAGACCCTGGGGCCGGAACAGCAGCACGAGGATGAGGAGTACGAACGCCCAGACGTCGGCCCAGGACTGGCTGCCGAACTGGTGCATGCCGGGGATGTCGGAGATGTAGGCGGTGGCGAGGGTTTCGGCGACGCCGAGGACGAGTCCGCCGATCATGGCGCCGTAGATGTTGCCGATGCCGCCGAGGACGGCCGCGGTGAAGGCCTTGAGGCCGAGGATGAAGCCCATGCGGAATTGGATCTCGCCGTACTTGAGGCCGTAGGCGACGCCGCCGACGGCGGCGAAGGCGGCACCGAGGGCGAAGGCGACCACGATGATGCGGTCGGTGTTGATGCCCATGAGCTTGGCGGTGTCGGGGTCCTGGGCGGTGGCCTGCATGCCGCGTCCGGTGCGGGTCTTCATGACGAAGTAGCCGAGGACGGCCATGCTGATGGGGGCGGCGCAGAAGAGGAAGATGTCACCGGTCTGTATGGTGACGCCGCCGACCTCGAAGGGGCCTCCGGCGATCTGTGGGAAGGTGCGGGCGGACGCGGCATCCGGGTACCAGGCCCACACCGCCTGCTGCAGGGCGAGGGAGAGGCCGATGGCGGTGATCAGGGGCGCCAGGCGTGGGCCGCCGCGCAGGGGACGGTAGGCGAGCCGTTCCGCCCCGATGGCGACGAGGACGGCGACGATGATGGCGCCGAGGAGCATGAGCGGCAGCGCGATCCACATGGACGTGCCGTTCGGAAGTACCCACAGGTAGACCGAGAGTGCGCCGAAGGCGCCGGTCATGAAGATCTCGCCGTGGGCGAAGTTGATGAGCTGGACGATGCCGTAGACCATTGTGTAGCCGATGGCGACCAGCCCGTACATGGATCCCAGTAGCAGGCCGTTGACCAGCTGCTGCGGCAGTTCGTTCACCGCATGTCCTCCGAGACTTCGGATGTTTGACGGATTGTGGCCGGATGCGCGTGCGCGCGGGGCGCCAGTGGAACAGCGCCCCGCGCGACGGTTGAGCGGTGCTGGTTGTGGCTCAGCCCGTGTAGGTTCCGGAGTGGACCGAGTCCCAGGCGCCGTTCTTGACGGCGTAGACGGTGAGCTGCTTGTTGGTGGCGTCACCGAACTCGTCGAAGGAGACCTTGCCGGTCACTCCGTCGAAGGAGACGTTCTGCATGGCCTCGGTGACCTTGGCGCGGGCGTCGGAGGGCAGCTTGCCGCCGTTGTCCTCGACGACCTTCTTGACGGCCTCGATGATGGCCCAGGCGGAGTCGTAGGAGTAGCCGCCGTAGGCGGAGTACCCCTCCTTGTAGCCGGCGGTCTTGTAGTCGGCCACGAACTGCTTGGCGGAGTCGAGTTCCTCGACCGGGGTGCCGACGGAGGTGGCGAGGTCGCCGGTGCTGTCGGGGCCGGCCAGCTCGATGAATTTGGGGTCGTTGATGCCGTCGCCGCCGATGAGCGGGATCTTGGCGCCGGCGGCCTTGATCTGCTTGCTGAGCGGGCCGGCCTGCGGGTACTCGCCGCCGTAGTAGACGATGTCCGCGCCGGACTTCTTGACCTTGGTGGCGACGGCGGAGAAGTCCTTGGTGTCGGGGTTGATGTGCTCGGTGCCGACGACCTTGCCGCCGAGCTTCTTGAACTCCTCCGTGAAGGTGCCGGCCAGGCCGGCACCGTAGGTCTTCTTGTCGTCGATGACGAAGACCTTCGTCTTCTTCGCGGTGTTGTAGACGTACTGGGCGGCGAACGGGCCCTGGATGGCGTCCGTGGTCGCGGTGCGGAAGTACGCCTTGTACTGGCGTACCTTCTTGGTCCGCCAGTTGGGGCCCTGGCTGAGGGAGGGGCCGGTGTTGGCGGGGGAGACCTGGACCATCTTGGCGTCGTCGAAGACCTTCTGCATGGACTCGGAGACGGAGGAGTTGAGGGGGCCGACGGCGCCGAGGACGTCCTTGTTGGCGACGAGCTTGACGGCGTTCTGCTGGCCCGCGGAGGGCTGGACCTGGTCGTCGAGGGCCTCGATCTTGAAGGTGATGCCCTTGACGAAGTTCTGCTTGTTGGCCGTCTTGGCGGCGAGGTCGGCGGAGTTCTTGATGCCGAGGCCCATTGCGGACAGGTCGCCGGTCAGCGGGGCGTCGACGCCGATGATCACGGTGGTGCCACCCTTGCCGGAGTCCGAGCCCTTGTCTCCGCCCCGCGAGCCGCAGGCGGTGAGGGTGAGCGCTCCTGCTGCCAGCGCGGCGGTAATGGCGATGAGCGAACGTTGACGCACGATCAGTCCTTTCCCTGGCACGGCCCCTCCCCCCTGGAAGTGGCCGAGTCGAGCGTCGGTCCGAAGGTCTTTCCTGACCGCGCCGTGACTGGCCGTGACTCTAGGCGTGGGCGGGGAGCATGGAGGAGGGTCTGGGCGAGGCTGTGATGTTCTTGTTATCACCCGGACTAATGCGGAGCGGTACCGCACGGGTGGAACAGCGGAATTCGGGCCGATTCGCCCGGTCCGGATTCCAAGAACCCGCAGGACGCGGAGAGTTGGGTTCAGGAGTCTCGGGCGTTTTGGTGATTACCTGGAATCGTTGCCGCAGGCTACGTGAAGGGCCCGGGAGAGGGCCTGCGCGTAACGCGGGCCGAGGATGAAACTGTGCACTTGGATTGCTCGCGTATTACGCAGTGTCACATCCAGGAAAGGCAGTCCGGCGTTCTCCGAAACCTGCCCGCATTCCCTTATATGCATGGTGATGACAACCTTTTGGGCGGATCCCGCCTTCGTTCGGAAAGGGGGCCGGGGCTCGGAGGTGACGGAAAGTCCCGCGTACGGCTGGCCGATGCGGGTCACGGTCACGGGCGGGCCGGATCGCACGCTGACCAGCACCGCGAAACTGAAGCTCCTGGTCCCGGCGTCGCGGGGCGGCGTGGCCACCGCGTCCAGGTAGGAGATGTCGGTGACCTGGGAGGGATAGGGCGGGGGAGGGGGCGTGGGAGAGGGCGCGGGCGGCGGGGTGTGCTCGCGGGTGGTGTAGAGGTAACTGCCGCCCATGAGAAGGAGGATGAGCGCGGCGGTCGTGAGGACGGCGCGGCGGTGCCGCTGGTACAGCCGTGCGAGGGGGCCGTACGCCGGGGTGGTGCGGGGTGGGTCGTCGGGGCCGGGCGCGTCCCACGCGCGCGTGCCCTCGCCCGGTTCGAGCGGACCGACGCCGCTCACCGCGACGGCCCTTCGCCGGAGGTGCCGGCGACGCGGTGCCCCGGTCCGAGCCAGGACCGGAGCGCCCGTGCCCCCGGCCGGGGGGCTCCTCCCGCTGCCATGCCATGAAGCTAGGGCCGGCCGGGTCCGGGGGCAATGGCCGGGGGAAGGCTGCTTCGCGGCTCAGCCGGCCGCGGAGGGGCTGCCAGTGCTGCCGGGGCCGCCGGGGTCGCCCTCGCCCGGGTTCACGTCGCGCAGCAGGCAGGTCAGGCGGGCGCTGCACACCCGCCGTCCCCCCTCGTCGCTGATGACGATCTCGTACGTCGTCGTCGAGCGCCCCCGGTGGACGGGCGTGGCCACGCCCGTGACCAGGCCGGAGCGGACTCCGCGGTGGTGGGTGCAGTTCAGGTCGACGCCGACCGCGATCTTGGAGCTGCCGCCGTGCAGCATGGAGCCGACGGAGCCCAGGGTCTCGGCGAGGACGGCGGAGGCGCCGCCGTGCAGCAGTCCGTAGGGCTGGGTGTTGCCCTCCACCGGCATGGTGCCGACGACGCGGTCGGCGGACGCCTCCAGGATCTGCACGCCCATACGGGTGCCGAGGTGTCCGGCGGAGAACAGGGCGGGCAGGTCGATACCGAGGGCGGCGTACTCGTCGAGGACTTCCTGCGGGAACTTCACGTCGTGCTGCTCGCCCATGGCGTCCGGCTCCGTTCGTCGTTGATCGACTGCTTACTGAGCGAACGCTCAGTCGGTCGCCGATTGTTCCAGACGCACCACGACGGACTTGCTGGCCGGGGTGTTGCTGGTGTCCGCGGTGGCGTCCAGCGGCACCAGGACGTTGGTCTCCGGGTAGTACGCAGCCGCGCACCCGCGCGCGGTCGGATAGTGCACGACCCGGAAGCCGGGCGCCCGCCGCTCCACGCCGTCCTTCCACTCGCCGACCAGGTCCACGTACGACCCGTCGGCGACGCCCAGCGCCCGCGCGTCCTCGGGGTTGACCAGCACCACCCGCCGGCCGTTCCTGATCCCGCGGTAGCGGTCGTCCAGGCCGTAGATGGTGGTGTTGTACTGGTCGTGCGAGCGCAGCGTCTGCAGCAGCAGCCGGCCCTCGGGCACCTCGGGGTACTCCACGGGCGCGGCGGTGAAGTTGGCCTTGCCGGTGGCCGTGGGGAAGCGGCGCTCGTCGCGCGGGGCGTGCGGGAGCGCGAAGCCCCCGGGGCGGGCCACGCGCGCGTTGAAGTCCTCGAAGCCGGGGATCACGCGGGCGATGCGGTCGCGGATCGTGGCGTAGTCCCGCTCGAACTCCTCCCACGGCACCACGCTGTCCTCGCCCAGCACCCGGCGGGCCAGCCGGCACACGATGGCGGGCTCGGACTTCAGGTGGACGCTCGCCGGCTGGAGCCGGCCACGGGAGGCGTGCACCATGCCCATGGAGTCCTCGACGGTGACGAACTGCTCGCCGCCGGCCTGCAGATCGCGCTCGGTGCGGCCCAGCGTCGGCAGGATCAGGGCACGCGCGCCCGTGACGACGTGCGAGCGGTTGAGCTTGGTCGACACGTGCACGGTCAGCCGGGCGCGGCGCATGGCCGCCTCGGTGACGTCGGTGTCGGGGGAGGCGGCCACGAAGTTGCCGCCCATGGCGAAGAACACCTTCGCCTCGCCGTCGCGCAGGGCGCGGATGGCCCGGACGACGTCGTAGCCGTGCGCGCGCGGCGGAGCGAAGCCGAACTCCTTCTCCAGGGAGTCCAGGAAGGCGGGGGCGGGCCGCTCGAAGATGCCCATGGTGCGGTCGCCCTGCACGTTGGAGTGGCCGCGCACCGGGCACACGCCCGCGCCCGGCCGGCCGATGTTGCCGCGCAGCAGCAGGAAGTTGACGATCTCGCGGATGGTCGGCACGGAGTGCTTGTGCTGGGTCAGACCCATCGCCCAGCACACGATGGTGCGTCGGGAGGCGAGCACCATGCGCAGCGCCTCCTCGATCCGCTCGCGGGCCAGACCGGTCGCGGCGAGCGTCTCGTCCCAGTCGGCGGCACGGGCGGCGGCCGCGAACTCCTCGTACCCGTGGGTGTGCTGACGGACGAACTCCTCGTCGACCGCGCCCTCGGTCTCGACGACCAGCTTGTTGAGGAGGCGGAAGAGGGCCTGGTCGCCGCCGATGCGGATCTGCAGGAACAGGTCGGTGAGCGCGGCGCCCTTGAGCATGCCCTGCGGGGTCTGAGGGTTCTTGAACCGCTCCAGACCGGCCTCGGGCAGCGGATTGACACTGATGATCCTCGCGCCGCCGGCCTTGGCCTTCTCCAGGGCGGAGAGCATGCGCGGGTGGTTGGTGCCCGGGTTCTGCCCGGCCACGATGATCAGGTCGGCCTTGTACAGGTCCTCCAGCAGGACGCTGCCCTTGCCGACGCCGAGCGTCTCCGACAGGGCCGAACCGGAGGACTCGTGGCACAGGTTGGAACAGTCGGGCAGGTTGTTGGTGCCGAGCTCGCGGGCGAAGAGCTGGTAGAGGAACGCGGCCTCGTTGCTGGTGCGGCCGGAGGTGTAGAAGAGGGCCTCGTCGGGGGAGCCGAGGGCGGAGATCTCCTCGGCGACGATGTCGAAGGCCCGCTCCCAGCTCACCGGTTCGTAGTGATCGGCGCCCTCGGGCAGGTGCATCGGATGCGTGAGCCGCCCCTGCTGTCCCAGCCAGTAGCCACTCTTCTCCGCCAGCTCGGACACGGGGTGCGCGGCGAAGAACTCCGGGGTGACCCGGCGCAGGGTGGCCTCCTCGGCGACCGCCTTCGCCCCGTTCTCGCAGAACTCCGCCGTGTGCCGCCGCTCCGGCTCCGGCCACGCGCATCCCGGGCAGTCGAACCCGTCCTTCTGATTGACCCGCAGCAACGTCAACGCGGTGCGCCGCACGCCCATCTGGCGCTGCGCCACCCGCAACGTGTGCCCGATGGCCGGCAACCCCGCCGCCGCATGCTCCGGCTCGACGACCTCCGGCGCGTCCTGAACCGGATCCCCCTTCGGCGCCTTCGCCACCATCGCACGCTCCCCTTCGACCACGCGGACTGAAGACCGCCCCCGATCCTGCCACGCCCCACTGACAATGCCCCGGACCGTACAAGCGGACTTCGGGACCGGAGCATGCGATCATCGGCGACTCGCCGACCGGAACGGAAGGAAACGATGGGCAACCCGTTCAAGGACGTTCCCCCCACCACCCTCGCCGACCTGCTGGGCCGTGAGCAGGTCATGGACATCGGCATCCGCCCGCTGTGGGACTCGCCGCGCGTGGCCGGCCCCGCGTACACGGTGCGGTGCGAGCCCGGTGACAACCTGATGCTGCACGCTGCGATCCACCGCGCCGAGCCGGGCGCGGTCGTCGTCGTGGAGTCGGGCGACGTGGACTACGCGCTGGCCGGCGGCAACGTGTGTGCCGTCGCCCAGCGCCGGGGCATCGCGGCCTTCGTGGTCGACGGCGTCGTCCGCGACCTCGGCGAGGTGCGCGAGGCCGGCTTCCCGGTCTTCGCGCGCGGCGTCATCCCGATACCCGGCACCAAGAAGAAGCTCGGCTCGCTCGGTGAGCCCGCCCGCGTCGGCGGCGTTCTCGTGCACCCCGGCGACATCGTGGTCGCCGACGAGGAGGGCGTCGTCGTCACCCCCGCCGCCCGCCGGGACGAGATCCTCGCCGCCGCGCGGGCGAAGCTGGCCAAGGAGGCCGAGGAGCCCCTCGACGCCTGGGAGGAGAACCACCGCGCCCGCATCGAGAAGGCACTGAGCGCCCAGGGCTTCACCGACTGACCCGGCGGGAGGACCGAGACGGATGGGGCCACCCTGCCGGGGGTGCAGGGGGCGAAGCCCCCGCCGGGGTCCGGGGTGGAGCCCCGGGGCGGGACTCCTCTCCCCACCGAGAGGGGTGGGAGGTTGGGAAATTGGGGTGCAGGGGGCGAAGCCCCCGCCGGGGTCCGGGGTGGAGCCCCGGGGCGGGACCTCTCTCCCCACCGAGACGGGTGGACCGGGTGGGCAAAGCACGGGGCGCAGCCCCGAACGGGGTCTGGGGCGGAGCCCCGGGGACGGGGCCTCTTCCCCCACCGAGACGGGCGGGTGGGTGGGCAAGACCCCGCTCCGAAGGGGCTGGGTCCGGCTGTCAGTGGTCCGTGGCAGGATCGGGGACGTGGCAGATACAGCATCGAAGAAGACCGACAGCACCCCCGGCGGCAGCCGCCCGCGGCTGATGCTCATGGACGGGCACTCGCTGGCCTACCGCGCGTTCTTCGCGCTGCCCGCGGAGAACTTCACGACCGCGACGGGACAGCCGACGAACGCGATCTACGGCTTCGCGTCGATGCTGGCCAACACGTTGCGTGACGAGGCACCCACGCACTTCGCGGTGGCGTTCGACGTGTCCCGCAAGACGTGGCGCTCGGAGGAATTCACCGAGTACAAGGCGAACCGTTCCAAGACGCCGGACGAGTTCAAGGGCCAGGTCGAGCTGATCTGCGAGCTGCTCGACGCGATGCACGCCGCCCGCTTCGCCGTCGAGGGGTACGAGGCGGACGACGTGATCGCCACCCTCGCCACCCAGGCCGAGGCCGAGGGCTTCGAGGTACTGATCGTCACCGGCGACCGGGACTCCTTCCAGCTGGTCAGCGAGCACACCACGGTGCTGTATCCCACGAAGGGCGTCTCCGAGCTGACCCGGTTCACCCCGGAGAAGGTCGCCGAGAAGTACGGGCTGACGCCCGCCCAGTACCCGGACTTCGCCGCCCTGCGCGGCGACCCCTCCGACAACCTGCCCGGCATCCCCGGCGTGGGCGAGAAGACGGCCACGAAGTGGATCAACCAGTTCGGCTCCCTCGCCCAGCTCGTCGAGCGCGTCGACGAGGTCAAGGGCAAGGCCGGGCAGAACCTGCGCGACCACCTGGAGTCCGTCGAGCTCAACCGCCGCCTCACCGAGCTGGAGCGGAACGTCGGGCTGCCCAAGGCGGTCACCGACCTCGCGCGCACGCCGTACGACCGCAAGGCCGTCGCGGCGGTCCTGGACACCCTGGAGATCCGCAACCCCTCCCTGCGCGAGCGCCTCTTCGCCGTCGACCCGGGTGCCGAGGAGGCCGAGGCCACCCCGATCGCCGCGGACGGCGTGGAGCTGGACGGCACCGTGCTCGGCACCGGCGAGCTGGCGCCCTGGCTCGCCGAGCACGGCACGCAGACCCTCGGTGTCGCCACCGTCCATGCCTGGGCGCTGGGCGCGGGCTCCGTCGCCGAGGTCGCGCTCGCCGCGTCCGGGGGAGCCGCCGCCTGGTTCGACCCGACCCAGCTGGACGAGGCCGACGAGGGCGCGTTCGCGAGCTGGCTGGCCGACGCCGGCCGGCCCAAGGTCTTCCACGACGCCAAGGGCGCGATGCGGGTCTTCGCCGAGCACGGCTGGCGCGTCGAGGGCGTCGCCATGGACACCGCGCTCGCCGCCTACCTGGTCAAGCCGGGCCGCCGCTCCTTCGACCTGGACGCGCTGTCCCTGGAGTACCTGCACCGCGAGCTCGCCCCCGCCGCCCAGGCCGACGGCCAGCTCGCCTTCGGCGCGGACGAGGGCGCCGAGGCCGAGGCCCTGATGATCCAGGCCCGCGCCATCCTCGACCTGGGCGAGGCCTTCGAGGGCCGCCTGCGGGAGGTCGGCGCTGCAGAGCTGCTGCGCGACATGGAGCTGCCCACCTCCGCGCTGCTCGCCCGCATGGAGCGGCACGGCATCGCCGCCGACCGCGCCCACCTCGAAGCGATGGAGCAGACGTTCGCCGGCGCGGTGCAGCAGGCCGTGAAGGAGGCGCACGCGGCGGCCGGCCACGAGTTCAACCTCGGCTCGCCCAAGCAGCTCCAGGAGGTCCTCTTCGGCGAGCTCGCCCTGCCGAAGACCAAGAGGACCAAGACGGGCTACACCACCGACGCCGACGCCCTGGCCTGGCTCGCCACCCGGACGGACAACGAGCTGCCGGTGATCATGCTCCGCCACCGCGAGCAGGCCAAGCTCCGCGTCACCGTCGAGGGCCTGATCAAGACCATCGCGGCGGACGGCCGTATCCACACGACCTTCAACCAGACGGTGGCCGCCACCGGCCGCCTGTCCTCCACCGACCCCAACCTGCAGAACATCCCCGTCCGCACCGACGAGGGCCGGGCCATCCGTCGCGGCTTCGTCGTCGGCGAGGGCTTCGAGTCGCTGATGACCGCCGACTACAGCCAGATCGAGCTGCGCGTGATGGCCCACCTGTCTCAGGACGCGGGCCTGATCGAGGCGTTCACCTCCGGCGAGGACCTGCACACCACGGCCGCCTCGCAGGTCTTCGGCGTCGACCGCTCGGCCGTGGACGCGGAGATGCGCCGCAAGATCAAGGCGATGTCGTACGGCCTGGCGTACGGGCTGTCGGCCTTCGGCCTCTCCCAGCAGCTGAACATCGAGGCGGCCGAGGCCCGCGCCCTGATGGACGCCTACTTCGAGCGCTTCGGCGGCGTACGGGACTACCTGCGCCGCGTGGTCGACGAGGCACGGGCGACCGGCTACACCGAAACCCTCTTCGGCCGCCGCCGCTATCTGCCCGACCTCAACAGTGACAACCGCCAGCGCCGCGAGATGGCCGAGCGGATGGCCCTCAACGCGCCGATCCAGGGCACGGCGGCGGACATCGTCAAGATCGCCATGCTGCGCGTGGACAGCGCCCTGCGCGAGGCCGGTCTCGCCTCCCGGATGCTGCTGCAGGTCCACGACGAAATCGTCCTGGAGATCGCCCCCGGCGAGCGCGCGGCCGCCGAGGAGATCGTCCGCCGCGAGATGTCCGGCGCGGTCCGGCTCAGGGCCCCCCTGGACGTCTCGGTGGGCGTGGGCCCGGACTGGGAGTCGGCGGCGCACTGAGCCCGTCCGGCGGATGACGGGATCGCGGAGGCCGGCCCCCACCGGATCGTGAGGGTCGGCCCCACCCCCCAGCTCTTCGAGCAGGGGGACCGCCATCGCTCCGCGTCGGCCCCCTCCTCCGCCTGCCGACTCCACGCACCAGCGCCGCTCGCCCGGGCCCGACACGGCCCCGCGACCTGAAGCCGGCCAGGGCCTGATCCACCGGACGGGCCCCGGCCGGTCCCGCACCGCCGAGGACGCCCGCCACGCCCGTCACTCACGTGGCCCCCGCAGAAACGCAGTCGTCACCCATGCCCGCCAGGATGCGGGCATGGGTATACGTATGCTCAACCACCGGCCGGTGGTGATCCGGGCGGACATCGGCGAGGTCCCCGCCGAGCCGCCGCCATCGGTGCCGCCCTTCGCGGCCGACGCGAGCACCGCCCGCGTCCCCACCGACCTGCCGACGACCCTGCGCCGCGCCGCGCGGGACCTCCGCCGCCGGCTGACGCCCGGCGAGCCCGCCCTCGGAGAGACACCCCCCTGGTGCCTGTGGGCCGACGTCGCCCGCGGCTACCTCGCGCTCCTCCTCGCCCGCCTGCACCGGCCGGGCCCTGCGCAGCACGTCACCGTCTTCGTCGCCACCGCGGCTCCCGCCCCCGTCAGCGACCGCTCCGAAGGCCCGCCTCCGCACCGCCCCTGTCAGGACCGGGGTCACCGGCAGGGCCCCGAGCCGGACGCCACGCCCTGACCGCGGCGGCGTACACGAACAGCCCCGCCACCAGCCCCGCGCCCGCACCGAAGCACAGCGTCGGTACCACGTCCCGCACCCTGGCTCCGACCCCGACCCCGGCCCCGGCCTCCCGCAGGAAGGACCAGGCCCTGGCGAGCCGCTGCACGGCCCCGGCCGCCGCGCAGCCGATGATCACGGCCCAGGCCCACCACCGGTCCCGTACCGACAGCACGGGCACCCCCGCGGGCTCACCCGCCGGCGCCCGCCGCAGCGCGTGGACCAGGAAGGCGGCGATCACGACCGCCGCCACCGCCGAGCTGCCGTACTGCAGGTACGTGTAGACCGGCATGCCCGCCACCTGCTGCCCGAGCACCGGAAACTGCCGCATCCCCCACCGGTCGAGGTGGGTGAACGCGTCCCAGACCACATGCGTCAGCGCGCCCAGCGCGGCGGAGACGTACCACCACGGCACCGAGGACGCCTCCACGCGCGCGCGTGGGACCCCGCACCGCACCAGTGCCGCCGTACGTCCCTGAAGCGGGCGTGGCAGCAGGGCCACCAGCGGTTCGCGCAGCAGCAGCCACAGTCCCACCAGTGCCCAGGCGATGAGCACGTCGAGCGTGAACACCCCGGGGAGGGAGTGGGTGACCGCACCGAACTCCATCGCGCCGGACACGGCACTTGCCGCGTAATAGGTCATGTCGGGCGCGAAGGAGCCCGCCACGAGCACCGCCGGCACCAGCCGGCCCCGCCCCGTCCCGTCGCCGCGCACGGCGGGCAGTACGGCCGCCGCATGGCTGAGTGTGAACGGCAACGGAGCTCCTTCGAACGGCTGTTGACGTCCCAGTATGGGGTACACGCCAACGCGGTCTTCGTTTAACACCTCGTGCCCAACCGGTGAAAACCGGGCATGAACAGGTGCCGAGGGAAAAGAAGTTGTCGTAGGGTCACCTGCACAGACGGACGTCGGGGCGTCCACGGGAGGGGTTCACTGTATGGCGGCGCATTTCGGCAGCAGGCTGCGCAAGGGAGCGGCGACCACGGCCGTGGCCGCAGCGGTGGTCGCGGCTCTCTCCGCCTCCCAGGCTCCCGGGGCCACGGTCGACGACCACGGCAGACAGTCCGCCGCCGAGGCGACGCCCTCCGGGCCGGAGGCGAACACCGACGGCGCCGCGACCGGCAACTCGCCGTACTACACGGAACTGCCGCCCCTCAACAGCCCCAGCCCGGCGCCCACCACCGGCACCCCCACCGACGGCACCCCCGTCGTCCAGGGGCCGGCCGAGGCCCGCATACCCGCGACCGTCCTCGACGCCTACAAGAGGGCCGCGGAGGAGCTGCACGCAGCCAAGCCCGGCTGCAACCTGCCCTGGCAACTGCTCGCCGCCATCGGCAAGGTCGAGTCCGGCCACGCGAGCGGCGGCAACGTCGACGCGAACGGCACCACTCTCTCCCGGATCACCGGCCCCCCTCTCGACGGCAACGGCTTCGCCCACATCAGCGACACCGACCGCGGAGCCTACGACGGCGACAGCGTGTACGACCGTGCGGTCGGCCCCATGCAGTTCATCCCGTCCACCTGGGCCTGGGCGGGCCGCGACGGCAACGGCGACGGCAAGAAGGACCCCAACAACGTCTACGACGCCGCCCTCGCCGCCGGCCACTACCTGTGCCGCTTCGGCTGGGACCTGTCCACCGACGCCGACCTCAGGCGCGCGATCCTCAGCTACAACGACTCGCAGGCCTATCTGAACACCGTCCTGTCCTGGCTGGAGTACTACCGCAAGGGCACCCACTCGGTGCCGGACGGCACGGGCCCGCTGCCGTCCCGGCGCAGCGACGAGACGGCCGGCGCGGGCACCGGTCCGTCCCCGCGCACGTCGAGCCCCGCACCCGGCAAGCCGGCCAAGCCGGGCGGCGGCGGTACGACGAGCCCGGGCCCGAAGCCGTCGCCGCCCTCCAAGCCGTCGCCGCCGTCCAAGCCGACCCCGCCGTCCACCCCGGAGGAGCCGACCCCGGGCAAGCCCACCCCGCCGCCCACGGCCACGGACACCGTGCACCACCTCGAGGACGCGGGCACGGGCAAGCTCTCCGCCATGGCCGGTGACGCGTTCTCCGAGAAGATCAGCACGCGTGCCGAGACGAAGGACGGCAAGCCGGTCGGCAAGGTCCGGATCCGGTTCACGATCACCGGCGACACCGACGCCACCTTCACCGGCGGCGAGAAGGTCGCCACAGTGACCACGGACTCCTCGGGCGTGGCGGTGGCGCCCGCGCTCCGGGCGGGTGAGAAGACGGGCGACTTCACCGTCCGCGCGGCGGTGGCCGGCCGCATGGCCCCCGGCGTCGGCTACACGGCCACCGTCACCGAGCGCGCCGCCGACGCCCTCACCCGTACCTCCGACACCCCGCTGACCTGCACGCCGGGCGGCGAGTTCGCCGACCAGGTGGAGGTCGAGGCCACCTACAAGGGCGCCGCCGCGGACAAGGTCGCGGCCACCGCCACCCTGATCAGGTCGGACGACGACCTCACCGAGAACGACAAGGGCCCCCACTTCAAGGACGCCGACGGCAACCCCGTCCGCACCCTGAAGGACCTCCGGACGGACGCCAAGGGCCTCCTGAAACTCCCGAAGCTGTACGCGGACGACACCACCGGCACGTTCCTGCTCCGCATCACCACCACCGGCGGCGCGACGCTGACGGTGGAGCTGAAGGTGGAGCCGACGGACCCGTCACCGAGCCCGTCGGCATCCTCGTAGTCAGCGTCCGAGCCGGGCGTTGGTGTGCCGGGTCGGCTGGGCGCTCGCGGGGTCCTCGGGCCAGGGATGCCGGGGGTACCGCCCGCGCAGTTCCGCTCGTACGTCCCGGTAGCCGCCCTTCCAGAAGGAGGCGAGGTCGGTCGTGACGGCGGCGGGGCGGCCGGCCGGGGAGAGCAGGTGGACGAGGACGGGCACGCCGGCCGCGGTGGGCGTTTCGGTCAGACCGAACATTTCCTGGAGCTTCACGGACAGTACGGGCTGCTCGGGGTTCGAGTAGTCCAGCCGGATCCGGGAGCCGCTGGGGACGGTGATCCGCTCCGGGGCCAGCTCGTCCAGGCGGGTCGCGTCGCCGGTGGACCAGGGGAGCAGTCGGGCCAGTGCCTGGCCGGCGTCGATGCGGGCGAGGTCGGCGCGGCGCCGGGCGCGGCTGAGTTCCGGTTCGAGCCATTCGTCCACACGCGCGTGGAGCGCGTCGTCGGACACGTCGGGCCAGGGGTCCCCGATGTGGTGGTGCAGGAAGGCCAGCCGGAGGCGCAGTACGGCGGACGCCGGTGTCCGACGCAGCAAGCAGAGGCCTTCCTGCCGCAGGCCCGCGAGCAGCGCCTCCCGTACGAGGGCGGGGTCGGCATCGGTCAGCGGTCGTGCCGACAGCTCCACGGCGCCCAGCCGCTCCACCCGTCGGGCGACGACGTCCCCGTCCGCCCAGCGCACCTCGTCCCGCTCCTCGTACAGCGTCCCGGCCGCGAGGCGGGCCACGTCCTCGTCGACGGCCGCGGCAAGCCGCACGCGCGCGTGCCTCCTGCCGACCGGCCGGTCGGCCACGGCAACGGCGATCCAGGGCGCCCCTTGCAGAGGAGACGCCTCCGGCAGCTCGGCCCGCGTTCCGGACACCATGAGATAAGACCCGCCATCAAGCCTGGCCACCCGCTCCGGAAACGCCAGGGCGGCAACAACTCCGGCGGTCCGCGCACCCGCGGCAGCCCCCGACTCGCTCGCGTCCCTTGCTCCGGCGTCAGCCCGGAGTCCTGTGGCCTTCCCGCCCGGGGCGCCTGGTCCTGCCTCGGCGTCCACCTGTGAACGAGCGAGACGGGTGGGCGGGTGGAAAACCTCTCCCACGACGGCCCGCAGCCGCCGCACCTCCGCACGCCACCGCGACACATACGCGTCACCCCCACGCCGCACACCCCGCAGAGCCGCGGCAAGGTCGTCTCCGTACTCCCGCGGCACCTCCTCGCTCAACAGAGCGACGATCTCCGCAGCCACGCGGCCGGAGGCGTCGAGCAACGCCCGCCCCAACCGCGGATGCACCCCCAGCCGTGCCAGCGACCGCCCCCGTTCCGTGGCCCGCCCCGCGGAGTCCACCGCCCCCACGGCCCCCAGAACCTCCCGCGCCGCCGCCATCGCCCCACCCGGCGGCGGGTCCAGCAACGCCAGCCCGGAGGCGTCGGGGTCGCCCCAGCAGGCCGCCTGGAGGGCGAACGCCGTCAGGTCGGCCACCTTGATCTCCGGTGCCGGAAAGGCCGGCAGACGGGCGTCCTCGGCCTCCGCCCAGCACCGGTACACCGCCCCCGGCGCTTCACGCCCGGCACGCCCCGCCCGCTGCCGCCCGGACGCCCGCGAGGCCCGTACCGTCGTCAGCGCGCTCAACCCGCGCGCGTGGTCCACCCGCGGCTCCCGCGCGAGCCCCGAGTCGACGACCACCCGCACTCCGGGCACCGTCAGCGACGACTCGGCCACGGACGTGGCGAGCACCACCCGGCGCCGCCGCCCCGGCGACAGCACCGCCTCCTGCACGTCCGCCGGCGCCCGCCCGTGCACCTGAAGCACGTCCGCGCCGGCCGGCTCGCCCAGCCGGCCGGCGACCCGCCCGATCTCGCCCACCCCCGGCAGGAAGCACAGCACGTCCCCGTCCCGCTCGGCGAGCGCCCGCCGCACCACCGACGCCACGTGTGCGAGCAGCGCCGGGTCCACCCGCATCCCGTGCGGCGGCCGTACCGCCCGCGCGGGCGGTGCCCACACCACCTCCACCGGATGCGACACGCCGTGCGCCTCCACCACCGGCGCCCCGCCCAGCAGCCGCGCCCACCCCTCCGCGTCCGTGGTCGCCGAGGCGGCCACCAGCCGCAGCTCCGGCCGCAGCGTCTCCCGTACGTCCCACAGGAACGCCGCCGCCGTGTCCGCGTCCAGATGCCGCTCGTGGCACTCGTCGAGCACCACCACGTCCACACCGGCAAGCTCCTGGTCCCGCTGCAGCCGCTGCAGCAGCACGCCGGTCGTCACGACCTCCACGCGCGCGTGCGGCCCGACGACCCGCTCCCCGCGCACGGTGAAGCCGACGCTCCCGCCGACCTTCTCGCCCAGCAGCCACGCCATCCGCCGGGCCGCCGCCCGCGCCGCGATCCGCCGCGGCTCGGCCACGACGACGCGCCGCGCCGGACCCTCGCCCAGCAGTCCGGCCAGCGCGAGCGGCACCAGCGTGGTCTTGCCGGTACCGGGCGGCGCCACCAGAACGGCGGTCCCGTGACCGTCCAGCGCGTCGTGAAGGCCGGGCAGCGCCCCGCGCACCGGCAACGCGTCCAGCTCCTGGTGACGGATCACGCGGTCAGTCCCGTACGCAGACGAAGATCGCCGTTCCCGGGATCAGGTTCCCGCGCAGCGGCGACCAGCCGCCCCACTCGGAGGTGTTCCAGGCCGGCCACTCCGGCTCGACCAGGTCCACCAGGCGGAAACCGGAGGCCACCACGTCCCGCACCCGGTCGCCGATGGTCCGGTGGTGCTCGACGTACACCGCGCGGCCGTCCTCGTCCTGCTCCACGTACGGCGTACGGTCGAAGTAGGACGCGGCCACCGACAGCCCCTCCGGACCGGGCTCGTCCGGGAACGCCCAGCGGATCGGGTGCGTCACCGAGAACACGAACCGCCCACCCGGCCGCAGCACCCGTCGCACCTCCCGCAGCACCGCGCGCGGGTCGGCGACGAACGGCAGCGCCCCGTACGCCGAGCAGGCCAGGTCGAAGGAGCCGTCCGCGAAGGGCAGCGCGACCGCGTCCGCGCACACCAGGGGGAACGTTCCGCCGATCCGCAGCGCGTGCTGGAGCTGGCGGTGGGACAGGTCCAGGGCGACCGGGCGCGCTCCCCGCCCGGCCAGCCAGCGCGAGCACTGCGCCGCGCCGGCGCCGATCTCCAGGACGTCCTTGCCCTTCAGCTCGCCCGGATCGCCGAGCAGCTCCGCCTCCGCCTCGTCCAGGCCCTCCGGGCCCCACACGAAGCGGTCGTCGCCGAGGAACGTGCCGTGTTCGATCTGGTACTCGTCCGCGTTGCGGTCCCACCAGCCCCGGTTGGCCCGGGCGCTCTCCGTGACACCTGCCTCACGCCGGGTGGCCTCCGGTTCGAACGCGTCAACCGCCTGGGAGGATTCGGACACTTGGATGATCGGCTCCCTCGTCGTACTCTTCCGTCGGGCCGCGTGGCCACGCAGGACGCCAAGACGGGTTTTCTGCCGGGAATGGGGGGATCCGCCCCGGGTGGGCGGCTTCGCGCATTGACCCTGTCCGGCTGCCCCCGTATGCTACAAGTTGCGCTGCGGGCCTGCGCACCTCAGACGGAGCAGGCTGCGCTCGCATCTGTTGTATGTCCCCTCGGTTGTCGAGGCGCCACAGTGGTCCTGGGTGGCGCTTCCTTGGCTGTCCGGCTTCTACAGAGCGAAACGGGCTCCCGGCGTAACGCAGTACCTACGACTTCAATGTCCGTACCGGAGCCCTTTCCCACATGACGAGCAGCACCGAGACCACCGCCACCACCCCGCAGGTAGCGGTCAACGACATCGGTAACGAGGAAGCATTCCTCGCAGCGATCGACGAGACGATCAAGTACTTCAACGACGGCGACATCGTCGACGGCGTCATCGTGAAGGTCGACCGGGACGAGGTCCTGCTCGACATCGGTTACAAGACCGAAGGTGTCATCCCGAGCCGCGAGCTCTCGATCAAGCACGATGTCGACCCGAACGAGGTCGTTGCCGTCGGCGACGAGATCGAGGCCCTTGTCCTCCAGAAGGAGGACAAGGAAGGCCGCCTGATCCTCTCGAAGAAGCGCGCCCAGTACGAGCGTGCCTGGGGCACCATCGAGAAGATCAAGGAAGAGGACGGCATCGTCACCGGTACCGTCATCGAGGTCGTCAAGGGTGGTCTCATCCTCGACATCGGCCTCCGCGGCTTCCTGCCGGCCTCCCTCGTCGAGATGCGCCGTGTCCGCGACCTCCAGCCGTACGTCGGCAAGGAGCTCGAGGCAAAGATCATCGAGCTGGACAAGAACCGCAACAACGTGGTCCTCTCCCGCCGTGCCTGGCTGGAGCAGACCCAGTCCGAGGTCCGCCAGACGTTCCTCACGACCCTGCAGAAGGGTCAGGTCCGCTCCGGTGTGGTCTCCTCGATCGTCAACTTCGGTGCCTTCGTGGACCTGGGTGGCGTCGACGGTCTGGTCCACGTCTCCGAGCTGTCCTGGAAGCACATCGACCACCCGTCCGAGGTCGTCGAGGTGGGCCAGGAGGTCACCGTCGAGGTCCTCGACGTCGACATGGACCGCGAGCGCGTCTCCCTGTCGCTGAAGGCGACCCAGGAAGACCCGTGGCAGCAGTTCGCCCGCACCCACCAGATCGGCCAGGTCGTGCCCGGCAAGGTCACGAAGCTGGTTCCGTTCGGTGCGTTCGTCCGCGTGGACGAGGGCATCGAGGGTCTGGTCCACATCTCCGAGCTGGCCGAGCGCCACGTGGAGATCCCGGAGCAGGTCGTCCAGGTCAACGACGAGATCTTCGTCAAGGTCATCGACATCGACCTGGAGCGTCGCCGGATCTCGCTGTCCCTCAAGCAGGCCAACGAGTCCTTCGGCGCCGACCCGATGGCGGTCGAGTTCGACCCGACCCTGTACGGCATGGCCGCGTCCTACGACGACCAGGGCAACTACATCTACCCCGAGGGCTTCGACCCGGAGACCAACGACTGGCTGCCGGGCTACGAGAAGCAGCGCGAGGAGTGGGAGCGCCAGTACGCCGAGGCGCAGTCCCGCTTCGAGCAGCACCAGGCGCAGGTCGTCAAGTCCCGCGAGGCGGACGCCCAGGCCGCTGCCGAGGGTGGCGAGGCCGCCGCTCCGGCCGCGTCCGGCGGTTCGTACTCCTCCGAGGGCGGCGACAGCTCCGGCGCGCTGGCTTCGGACGAGGCGCTGGCCGCGCTGCGCGAGAAGCTGGCCGGAGGCCAGAGCTGATCGCCAGCCGCTGGGCTTAGCCGATGGCTTCGAGGGGCCGCACCTGAAAAGGTGCGGCCCCTCGGGCTTGTCCGGGTGGTATCGGCTGTCTGCCAAGTGCCGGTTTCGTTGTGGCTGGTCGCGCGGTTCCCCGCGCCCCTGGAAGATCCGGGAATGCCGGGGCCCCGTTCCTCGTTGTAAACCTACGGACACGAGGAGGGGCGATCACACAGTGCTTGATCCGCAGGGTTTGTACGCATGGGAGCCGAAGGGTCTGGCAGTCGTCGACATGGCGCTGGCCCAGGAGTCGGCCGGTCTTGTCATGCTTTACCACTTCGACGGATACATCGACGCGGGCCAGATCGGCGACCAGATCGTCGAGCGGCTGCTGGACTCGCTGCCCCACCAGGTCGTGGCGCGGTTCGACCACGACCGGCTCGTGGACTACCGGGCCCGCCGCCCGCTGCTGACGTTCCAGCGCGACCGCTGGACCGGGTACGAGGTGCCCGCCATCGAACTGCGCCTGGTCCAGGACACGACGGGCGCGCCGTTCCTGCTGCTGTCCGGGCCGGAGCCCGACGTGGAGTGGGAGCGCTTCGTGGCGGCCGTACGGCAGATGGTGGAGCGGCTGGGCGTACGCCTGTCGGTGAACTTCCACGGCATCCCCATGGGCGTCCCGCACACGCGCCCGGTGGGTCTGACCCCGCACGGCAACCGCAGCGACCTCGTACCGGGCCACCGCAGCCCCTTCGAGGAGGCGCAGGTGCCGGGCAGCGCGGAGGCGCTGCTGGAGTACCGCCTGATGCAGGCCGGACACGACGTGCTGGGCGTGGCCGCGCACGTGCCGCACTACATCGCGCGCTCCCCGTACCCGGACGCGGCGCTGACGGTCCTGGAGGCCATCACCTCGGCCACCGGCCTGGTCCTGCCGACCGTGGCCCACTCCCTGCGCAACGACGCCCACCTCACGCAGACCGAGATCGACCGCCAGATCCGCGAGGGCGACGAGGAGCTGACGTCCCTCGTCCAGGGCCTCGAGCACCAGTACGACGCGGCGGCCGGCGCGCAGACCCGGGGCAACATGCTCGCCGAGCCGGTCGACATCCCGTCGGCGGACGAGATCGGCCGCGAGTTCGAACGCTTCCTGGCGGAGCGGGAGGGCGACAACTGATCCGATACGCTTCCGGTCATGCTGTCCGTGGGCCTGACCGGGGGTATCGGAGCCGGTAAGAGCGAGGTGTCGCGGCTCCTCGTGGAGTGCGGGGCCGTGCTGATCGACGCCGACCGCATCGCGCGCGAGGTGGTCGCTCCGGGCACGCCCGGACTCGAGGCGGTGGTGGAGGCCTTCGGCCGGGACGTCCTGGCCGAGGACGGAAGCCTGGACCGCCCCCGGCTGGGCGCGATCGTCTTCGCCGACCCGGAGAAGCTGGCCGTCCTGAACTCGATCGTGCACCCCTTGGTGGGCACCCGCTCCCGCGAACTGGAGGAGGCCGCGGCCGAGGACGCGGTAGTGGTCCACGACGTGCCGCTGCTGGCGGAGAACGGCCTGGCCCCTCTGTACGACGTGGTCATCGTGGTCGACGCGAGCCCGGAGACCCAGCTCGACCGCCTCGTACGACTGCGCGGCATGACCGAGGAGGACGCACGCGCGCGCATGGCCGCGCAGGCGACGCGCGAGAAGCGCCTGGAGATCGCGGACATCGTGATCGACAACGACGTACCGCTGGAACGGCTGGAGGAGCGGGTACGGGAGGTCTGGACGGACCTGACCCGCAGAGCGCACACGCCTCGGCGGAAGTAGGAGCGCGGAAATACAACCGCCGGGCCGAGGCATTGAAGATCCCCGGCAAGGGAAGGATTCAGCCGTGCCCGAACAAACTCCCGAGACACATGTCATCGACTACCGTGCCGCCGAGCAGCTGCTGGCCGCGCGGGACCCGCGGGGCGCGGTGAAGCTGCTCGACGGGGTGATAGCCGCGCACCCGGAGAACACGGCGGCCCGGCTGCTGCGCGCCCGCGCCTTCTTCGCCGCCGCACAGCTGCGGTCGGCCGAGCTGGAGTTCACGATCGTGCTGGAGCGTGAGCCGGACAACGCCTACGCGCACTTCGCGCTCGCCCGCACCTACGAACGGCAGAGCCGCCCCGACCTGGCCAGGCGCCACTTCCGGCTGGCGGCGGCACTGGACCCGAACCCGGAGTACCTGCAGAGGGCCCGCTTCGACACCTGACACCGGCCGGCGCCTACCGACGCCTGTTCTCCGGCGGCCAGTACGGCGGCACGTCCCGCCCGGGCTGGTAGTGCGGCCCCTGCCGTATGTGCCGCACGATCACCGCCAGATCAACGGCGATCACCAACCACAACACCCCACAGGCCGCCGCCCACCCGGGCTGCCCCACCAGCACGAACACCACCGTGCCGAAGCTCGCCCAGGCCAGCCCCCACACACTCAGCCAGAACCGCGCCCGCAGAGCACTGCGCGCGGTGGTGGGTTCACTACCCGTACGCATGGCCGATCACCACTCCTCTTCGCAACGTACTCCGCGCGCGAGACCTTCACAAAAGCAGCAGCGGCAGCGATGAGTCCGAGGACGCGGCCCGGTCTACCTCTGCGAAAGCTCAGCGAACCGCTTTTTGGAGGAGGCTCCCATGTCCGTTACCGCCGGGGCAGTGCCCGCTCGTGGCCGCCGTGCCGCCCGGGTCGCGCTGCGCACCGTACAGGTGGTGCTCGCGCTGTTCTACGCGTTCGCCAGCGCGCTGCCCAAGCTGATCGCGCATCCGTCGGCGGCCGAGTCGTTCGACAAGCTCGGGTGGGGGAGTGCGGGGATGTACAGCATCGGGGTGCTGGAGCTGGCCGGGGCCGTGGGACTGCTGATCCCCGTGCTGCAGTCGGTGGCGGCGGTGGGGCTGAGCGCGCTGATGGTGGGGGCGTTCGTCGTGCAGCTCACCGTCTTCGACGGTCAGTACGCGGCGACCCCGCTCATCCTGATCGTGCCGCTCGCGATGATCGCGTGGGCGCGGCGGGGGTACAACGCGGAGCTGCTGCGACTGGTGCGGCGGCAGGCGTGAGGCACGGGCGGCGTCATCGCCCCCGTGGGCCGGCGCCCGGATCCCGCAAGCGCTCGAGTTCGCGCCGGTCGCGCTTGGTGGGGCGGCCGGTGCCGCGGTCGCGGATGCCGATGGGGGCGACGGCCTCGCGGGGCGGGGGCGGCGGGGAGTTGTCGATGTAGCACTGGGCGGCGACGGGGGCGCCCACGCGCTTGCGGATCAGCCGCTTGACGACGACGATCCGCTCACGGCCCTCGTGCCGCAGCCGCACCTCGTCCCCGATGCGCACGGAGTGGGCCGGCTTCACCCGCTCCCCGTTCACCCGGACGTGCCCGCCCCGGCAGGCGGTCGCGCCGATGGAACGGGTCTTGACCAGACGGACGGCCCAGATCCAGCTGTCGATCCGCACGTTCTCACCGGCGGCCGGACCGGCGGCCTCGGCGGCGGCGACGGCGGCGGCGATCTTCGGGTCCACGCCCTGGTCGTTCTGGGTAGCCATGCGTCCGACCATAGCCGCATCACCCCATCGGCTCCCGGGAAATTACCGTGGACGCATGGACCACCCCAGCAGCCTCACCGCCCTCGACGAGCGGATCACCGGCTGCCGGGCCTGCCCGCGGCTGGTCGCCTGGCGGGAGGAGGTGGCCCACACCAAGCGGGCCGCGTTCGCCGACCAGACGTACTGGGGCCGCCCGGTACCGGGCTTCGGCCCCCCGGACGCCCGCCTGCTGATCATCGGCCTGGCCCCGGCGGCCCACGGCGGCAACCGCACCGGCCGCATGTTCACGGGCGACCGCTCCGGAGACGTCCTCTACGAGGCCCTGTACGACGTGGGCCTGGCCTCCCAACCCACCTCGGTCTCCGCCGACGACAACCTGCGACTGTACGGAGTACGCGTCACGTCCCCCGTCCACTGCGCCCCACCCGCCAACAAACCCACCCCCACCGAACGCGACACCTGCCGCCCCTGGCTCGTCCAGGAACTGACCCTCCTGCGCCCCACCCTCCGTGCGGCCGTCATCCTCGGCGCCTTCGGCTGGCAGGCAGCCCTCCCCGCCTTCGCGGAAGCAGGCTGGAAGGTCCCCCGCCCCCGCCCACCCTTCGCCCACGCCACCCAGGTCCCCCTCGACGGCATCACCCTCTTCGGCTGCTACCACGTGAGCCAACGCAACACCTTCACCGGCAAACTCACCCCCGACATGCTGCGAGCCGTCCTGCGCACAGCAACACAGGCGGCGGGATTGCCGGCGGGGCCGTCGTACGGCAGTTAGGGCGCCCCGACGGGCCTGTACCCGGAGAACGAACCGTACGACCACGGCATGCTCGACATCGGTGACGGCCACTTCCTCGGCGAGGGCAACGACGAGGGCGTAATCCTTCGGGACGCCCACCTGCTCAAGGGCATCCCCGCACCCTCGTACAAGGCAGCCTCGACTTCGGCAACCTCCACCGACCTCACGGCCGCCACACGTACCGCACGTCCGGTTCCCGTTCCTCGTTCCCGCTGCCGTCGGTGTGCTCGACGGGGACGAAACCGTGCCGCTCGTAGAAACGGTGGGCGGGCTTGTTGACCTGGAAGGTCCACAGGGACAGGCCCCGCGGGCTGCGTTCCTTGGCGAGCGCGACGAAACGGTCGCCGAGGCCGCGCCCGCGCCGGTCCGGGTCGATATACAGCTGCGACAGCACCTCACCGTCGAGCACCATGACGCCCACGACGCCGCCGGCGCCGTCCGCCTCGGCGATCCAGGTCTCGCGGTGGGGCACCACCACGTCCCGGAACCAGGCGCGCACGGCGTCGTCGGAGTGCGGCCGGACGACGGTCGGCAGCGCGGCGGCGAAGGAACGCAGCCAGACGTCGGCAGCGGCCCGGGCATCGGGGCCGGCGGCCCGGCGCAGGACGACGACGCTCTCAGCGCTCACACGCTCTCCCCCTCTTCCTCCTCCGGTACGACGGCCGTCGCGGTGATCTCCACCAACTGTCCGGGGTACCCGAGGCAGGCGGCCCCGAGCAGCGTCGACGCGTGCGGCCCCGCACTGAGCCCGGACGCCTCGACCACCTCCCACACGGCGCCGAGCACGGCGGGTTCACTGGCGACGACGTATACGTCGGTCGACAGCACGTACGCGAAGTCGCTCCCGACTGCCCGTAGTTGCTCCGCCAGATTGGCGATCACCTGCTCGGCCTGCCGCACCGGATCCCCCGCTCCGATCAGCTCTCCACGAGCATCCAGCGGTACGGATCCGGCGAGGAACGCCGGCTTCGTCCCCGGTGTTGTTCGAGATCGAGGTTGAACATCGGCGAGGCACTGCACGTGAGATGGGTATGGAGACACACACCGTGTCCGCCCGACGCCGGAGAGATTACCCCCTACGCTGCCACGGTTACCTGCACCCGGCGCACCGGCCCAGCCGTCGCGGTTGGCCTGGTTGGACGCATTGCGCGGCATCGCGGCACTCGTCGTGGTGTTCGACCACTCGTCGTACTCTTTCATGGCGGAGTTCCGGCGGGAACTCATGCCGGAATTCAACACGAGCCGGTACGGCATCATGGTGTTCTTCCTCGTGAGCGGTTACACCATCCCCGCCTCGCTTGAGCGTCGGGGGTGCGTCCGGACATTCTGGATCGGGCGAATATTCCGCGTCTATCCCCTGTGGATGGCTGTTGTTGTCGGGCTTCTTGCCGTCAACGCGTTGGGCTTCGCGGAGATTCGCGATTTCGACGGCGAGAGCGTTGCCGTTGCAGCTGTCGCCCATGTCACCTTGCTCCAGGAGCTGCTTGGGACCCCGAATCTGCTCCTCGTTCTGTGGACGCTTTCGTATGAGATGGCCTTCTATCTGTCGGTCGTCGGGCTTTTTACGGTTCGCCTGCACCGGCGGTCGGCGCCGGTCGCCGTGGCCCTGGCCCTGGCCGTCCTGGCCGCCGTGAGCGTGACGGCGGGGAGCGCGCTGCCGATCTCCGCTCTCTCCGGCATGGTCGGCACCGGCCTGCTGGTCGCCGTTGCCGCGGTCGCCATGGTGATTGCCGTCTGTTGTGCGAGCACCGGCCTGCTCGCGCTTCGCGTGTTCGGGGGCGCGTTGGGCGGTGTGCCGGCGCTCGTCCTGGTCGCTTTCAACGGCACGGTCCCTATGTGGGAGGGACTGGTGATCCTCGCGGTGATGTTCCTCGGCACGGTCGTGTACCGGGCCGAGCACGGTCAGAACACCTGGTGGTACGCGGCTTGCACGGCCGTCATCGTGGTTTCCTGCGCCGTGGTGAGCGCCTGTTCGTACGGAGACGGGAACCATTTCACACGGCGCGCCTGGCTTTTGGCGTTTTCGCTGGCCGTACTCACCTTCGGAATCGGACTGACGTTGCGCCGTCGGCGAATGCCTCGCTTGGTGAGCGGGCTGGGAACGATCAGTTTCTCGGTCTACATGCTGCATCCGCTTCTGCCGGCTGTGAGCGACGCCACGATCGGCCGGAAAACGCATGACAGCCTTGTGCTCGAGGTGGCTTTCTGTGCCGTGCTGCTGCCGCTGTGCGTGCTGACGTACCGTTACATCGAGGCGCCGGGCCAGAGGTGGGGGCGGAAGCCGGCACGTCGCGTCGAGCCGTCATGACGAGCGGCCGTCCGTCATGTGCGCCAGCCCCTGCCCGGTAGCAGGCCGTGGCGCCCCGGACGGTGGAAAGGCCCGGGGCGCCACGGCATGGCTGTGGACGGCTGAAAGGGTCAGGCTTGCCCTGGAGTGCGGACCGCGCTCGACCTGGGATGCCGGCCGGCGTCTGCGGTGACCGCCCGATCACCGGTCGTCGAGTGCCCAGAACTGGCTGGACGAGTCGTCGCGGGTGAACTGGGCGGCCTGCGCGCCGTTCGCGGTGCTCGCACCTGAGGTGCCCAGGCTTCGGATGACCACTTGATCACGCGTATGACCAGCCCTGGTTGGCTGATCCGTCGCAGCGGAACTGGGCGACCTGCGCGTTCTCGGCGGTACTGGCGCCCGAGACGCCGAGGCACAGGCCGCTTTTGCGGTTCTTGAACGCGAAGTATTCGCCGCCGTTGTAGGTGATCCGCTCCCAGTCCTGGTTGGTGTCGCCGGACCCGTTCGCGATGATGGCCGCCGCGCCGACTGCCGTGCTGGCCCCGTCAATTCCGAGATTCCGTCCTGCTCCGTAGTTCTCGAAGGAGCAGTAGTTGCCGTCGCGCACTGACGTCCACTCCTGTATGCCGGTCCCGTCGTAGGACCGCTGAACGACCTTGGCGCCGTTGGCGATGCTCAGAGGGTGCAGGTACTTTCCGGACTTGAGGTTCTGGAGCTGGCCGAAGTCGGCGGCGAGCCGGCTGGAAGCCGCCGGGCCACCGGCGATGGCCCGGACGGTGACGGGCGCTCTCACCCATGCCGGGCCGCCCGCCGAACACGTCCTCCACGACCCGCTGCCGCCCGGCCCGCGTGACCTGCCCCAGCCCGCGGGGGACTTCGGCCCGGCCGGAACCCCGGTGTTCCCGGAACAGCCGATCCCGGCCTGACCGACCGCCTCCGAACGGAACTCGTGCTCACCCGGCCCGAACCGAACGATCACGCTGTCCGTACGCGAAGCAGTACCGAGAAGATCACCGACGACTGGAGATCACCCATGGGCGGAGCACGGTCCCGCGAGGCAGAGAATGTGCGGAGGGCACGGGGGCGGGTCACAAGGTGGCTCGAGCAGAACGCCCCGAAGAACGCGGCCGCGTTGTGCGGACCCGCGGCGCCGAAGATGATCAGCGATGCCGAGGCGCGGCTGGGTGTGAGTTTCCCGCAGGAAATATGGACCTGGGTGCTGACGAACAACGGGGTGCGCATGGCCGACGATGACGCGAGCGGCGCATGGGCCGGCCGCGACGGCCCGAGTCGGTCAGCTGCCGCAGCAGGCTTCGGGGGTGGTCCGGGCGCTCTTGCCGAGGGTGTCGGCGTCGGCCTTGACGACATAGACCTCCCACGGCTCCTTGCCGGGGCCGGTGACCCACACCTTGTCCTGGAGGGCGTAGCAGCAGGAGGTGTCGTTCTCCTCGAAGGTCGCCAGGCCCGCCTCCTTGAGCCGGGAGGTGGCCGCGGTGACCTCCTCGGTGGAGGCGACCTCGACGCCGAGGTGGTCCAGGCGGGTGTCCTCGCCGGCCTCGCCCTCGATGAGGACCAGCTTCAGCGGCGGCTCGGCGACGGCGAAGTTGGCGTAGCCCTCGCGGCGCTTGGCGGGCTCGGCGCCCAACAGCTTGGAGTAGAAGGCGATCGAGGCTTCGAGGTCGGCGACGCGCAGGGCGAGCTGAACGCGGGACATGGCGGTCTCCCATCCGGAAACGGCTTGTTTCGACGTCTGTCGATACAGGTGACGTTGCCACCCGCTTAGACGACTGTCAACATAGAGGCATGTCGAAACAAGCTGGTCTGTCAGTGCTCGGGCAGGACGACGCGGTGTGCTGTGCGCCGATGGTCCGCGAGCCGCTGGGTGAGGAGGCCGCGGCCGAGCTGTCGCGGATGTTCAAAGCGCTGTCGGACCCCGTCCGGCTGCGGCTGCTGTCGCTGATCGCCTCCCACGAGGGCGGCGAGGCATGCGTGTGCGACCTCGTCGGCCCGTTCGACGTCTCCCAGCCGACCATCTCCCACCACCTGAAGGTCCTCCGGGAGGCCGGGCTGGTCGGCTCCGAGCGGCGCGGGACCTGGGTGTACTACTGGGTGCTCCCCGCAGCCCTGGCGAAGCTGTCCGCCCTGCTCCAGACCCCCGCCGTGCCCGTGCAGGCCCCCGCGTGAGCGGGTATGTGCCACTTGCGAGGCGGGCGGTCGTCGAGGGGCTGGGCACGGCCGCGCTGGTCGCGGTGGTGGTCGGCTCCGGCATCCAGGCCACCGAGCTGACCCGCGACGTCGGGGTGCAGCTGCTGGCCAACTCCCTGGCCACCGTGTTCGGCCTCGGCGTGCTGATCGCCCTGCTCGGCCCGGTGTCCGGGGCGCACTTCAACCCGGCGGTCACCCTCGCCGCCTGGTTCGACGGCCGCCGGACCGGCGATGCCCCCACCCTGCGCGACGTCGCGGTGTACGTGCCCGCCCAGATCGCCGGGGCGATCGCCGGCGCGGTGCTGGCCGACGCCATGTTCGGCAAGCCGCTGGTGCACTTCTCCACCCACGACCGGTTCGCCGGCCACCTGTGGCTGGGCGAGGTCGTGGCCACCGCCGGGCTGATCTGGCTCGTCTTCGGTCTGGCCCGCGCCGGCCGCGCGCAGTTGGCGCCGCCGCTGGTCGCCTCCTACATCGGGGCGGCGTACTGGTTCACCTCCTCCACCAGCTTCGCCAACCCGGCCGTGACGATCGGTCGGGCGTTCACCGACACCTTCGCCGGTATCGCCCCCGCCTCCGTGGCACCCTTCCTGGCCGCCCAACTGGTCGGCGCCGCCGTGGGCCTGGGCCTGGTCGCGCTCAGCTTCGGCCGCCCGGCCTCCGCGACCGAGGACCAGGTCGTCGTCCCCCACGGCGGGCAGCGGCCCGCCGCCCCCGCCCGCTCCGCCGAAGAAAGCGCCCTGACCTGATGAGCACCCCCGCCGTTCCCTCCGTGCTGTTCGTCTGCGTGCACAACGCCGGCCGGTCCCAGATGGCCGCCGCCTTCCTCACCCACCTCGGCGGCGACCGCGTCCAGGTCCGCTCGGCCGGTTCCGCACCCGCCGACGCCGTGAACCCGGCCGTGGTGGAGGCCATGAAGGAGGCCGGCATCGACATCTCGGCCGAGACCCCCAAAATCCTCACCGCGGAGGCGGTGCGGTCCTCGGACGTGGTGATCACCATGGGCTGCGGCGACGCCTGCCCGTACTTCCCCGGCAAGCGGTACCTGGACTGGCAGCTGGACGACCCGGCCGGGCAGGGCGTCGGCGCGGTCCGGCCGATCCGCGACGAGATCGAGCGGCGCATCCGCGGCCTGCTCGCCGAACTCGGCATCAAGGTCCGCGGGTGAGGACCACCGCAACCGGCGTGCACATCGCGCCGATGGGACCGGCCCACGCCGAGCAGGTCCTGACGATCTATCAGCTGGGCATCGACGAGGGCAACGCCACCTTCGAGACCGCCGCCCCGACCTGGGAGGCGTTCGACACCGCCAAGCTGGACGACCACCGCCTGGTCGCCCTGGACGAGGGCGGCCGGGTGCTGGGCTGGGCGGCCGTGGTGCCGGTCTCCGACCGGTGCGCGTACGCCGGCGTCGCCGAGCACTCCGTCTACGTCCACCCCGACGCCCGCAGCCGCGGGGTGGGCCGGGCGCTCCTCGACGCGCTGCTGTCCTCCACCGACGCCGCGGGCATCTGGACGGTGCAGTCCGGCATCTTCCCGGAGAACACTGCCAGCCTGGCCCTGCACCAGCGGGCCGGGTTCCGCGTCGTCGGCACCCGCGAGCGCATCGGCCGCCACCACGGGAAGTGGCGCGACGTCGTCCTCGTCGAGCGCCGCAGCCCCACCGTGAGCTGAGCGCAACGGTCGTCGCGTACTGCGACCGCCGTCGGCCGCGACGCGTCGCGCGAGCCGGTGCCGGGCTTCCCGGACGTCGTCGCCCGGCGCCGACGCCCCGTCTCCGCCGGGCGTCACGTCACCCCGCCCGTCCCCGGCAACCGCACCTCGGCCCAGACGACCTTGCCGGGACCGCCGGGCCGGGGAGCGGCCCCCCAGTCGTCCGTCAGCGCCTCCACCCGCAGCAGGCCCCGCCCCGATTCGCCCTCCGGGCACGGCGTTCCGGGTGCGGGCAGCCGTTCCCCGCGCGTGTCCCCGACCTCCACCCGCAGCACGCCCTCCGCCTCGCTGATCCGCAGGTGGAAGTCCCGTCCGGGTACGTGCCCGTGCCGCACCGCGTTCGCGGTCAGCTCCGCCGTGATCAGCGTGACGGTCTCGTTCACCGACGAGGTGTACGGGTGGCCCCATTCGTTCAGCCGGTGCGAGACCAGCCGGCGGGCCAGACGCGCGCCGCGCGGGGTCGAGGTGAACTGCATCGCGAACTCGAGCGGCGCCGCCACGGGGTCCGGCGTACGCCTTTGTGGGGGAGTTGCCGGCTTCATGCGGTAGACGGTCGCTGGCTGTGCGTAGCTTCGAACAGGCGTGATCCGCCGACCGGCCCCGGCTGTACCCCACCGGGAGCCCGGCTGTACGTGGGCTGAGGCGTGACCGGCCTCCGGTACGGCGAGTTGGTCGCGGAAGCGAACGCGATGCGGGGCGAATCGGCAGGGTGAGCACGTACGGGAGGTGCCGAGCGCAGGCGCTCACACCGGAGGAGTCGCTTTCGTTGATCGAGCAGCTGTTGGGAGAGAGAAGAGCGGGGCAGCACCCGGCCAGGTCTGGGTCAGAAGCAGTTACAGCGCCGGTGACGGCGGGGAGTGCGTTGAGGTGGCCGCTTGGAGTGGAGCCATGTACGTACGAGACTCGAAGGACAAGGCGGGCCCGGTGGTGAGCCTTACGCCGGACGCCTGGGCGGAGTTCGTCGGGTTCACCGCTCGGCACACCGCGTAGAGCGGTGCAGTGCCCCGTGACCGTTCAGCTTGGGTCACGGGGTACTGGCGTGCCTACGCCCTGTCCAGGCGGGCCCGGAAGTGGGCGCGGAGGTTGCCGGCCTGGAAGGGGTGGTGACCGCCGGAGGCGAAGAGCAGGACGGCGCCCAGGGCGTACACGTCGACGGCGGCGGTGAGGGAGGCGCTGGACTCGACGTACGCGGCGAGACCGAAATCGATGATCTTGGGCCCGTTGGGTCCGAGGAGGATGTTGGCGGGCTTGAGGTCACGGTGCAGCGGCCCCTGTTTGTGCACACCGGCGAGGGCTTCGGCGACGAGGGCACCGAGGGAGGCGGTCAGGGCGACGGGGAGCGGCCCGTGGAAGTGGACGTACCGCCGCAGGTTGGGCCCCTCGACGTACTCGGTGGCGAGGGCGGGTCGGCGTCGGGGAAGGCGGCGGTGCGGGCGACCCAGACGGTCTTGAGGACCTCGACCTCCTGGGCGAAGCGCAACCGGGTCTCGGTGCCGACGACGGACGGCTTGATGACCTTGACGGCGGCGGGCTCCCCGCCGGGCGACTCCCCCAGATGGACCTGCCCCATGCCGCCGTGCCCGATACGCTCGAGCAGCTCGAACCCGCCGAGTTCGGCCGGGTCCTCGGGGCTCAGCGGAGCCGGGTTCACGCGGTCGTCCTTTCGCCCTGCTCGGCGGGTGTATGTCAGCAGTCGTAACCGCAGTGCAGAGGTGAGAGGAGATGAAGACGGGACGAACACGGGGGGTGCGCGAGGTTGAACGGACGGTACCGGAAACACCCGAAAGTGTGAGGTGAGACGCACTTTTGGCCTTGGTTTCGTGTCGAATACGTCTCAGTACCGTCACTGGGAGAGGTATTCACCCCTTGTTTGGCGTTTAAATCTCTGAGCTACAGCACGACAAGGTGGAGGTGCCAGGTGAACGGGCGAACGGTGCTTCGAGGCTTTCCCGCAGGTGGTCCGCGCGGCTCGTGGCCGGCGGAGGAGTTCGCCCATGCCCGGCGCCAGGAGGGCCTTCCCGCCGAGGTTGTCATGGACCTCGCGACGGACACGTTCCTGGTGATCGTCCGGAGCGGCGAGGGGGCGGCGGACGCGACGGCGTGACGGGCCGGGCCCTGCCCGAGAAGACGGTATCGGCCATTCCTCGCCCACCCCTTCAAGGGGCCTCCCGCGCTTCTTGATTTCTGCCACGCTGAATCGCCAGGGCGGTAGGCCATCAGTCGCCCGATCACACCACACGTCGGTAGGAAAGATCGGGGAAAGCGCATGTTCGTATCAGCGATCAGAAGTCAGGTCGAAGCCGCTTTGGGAGAGGTGAGGGGCCACCCCCTCGTGGCCTCCGCCGCGTCGGGAACGCTGCCCCGGGAGAACGCACTGCGCTGGGTGTTCTGCGCCGGGCGCGAGTCCCGCAGCTTCCCCTGGATCCTCAGGGAACTGCTGGCCTGGACCGAGGACGACAAGGTGCGCCGGATCCTCCAGGAGAACCTCGACGACGAGCTGGGTTCGGGCGATCCCCGTCACGCGCACTTCCTGCACTACCTGCACCTGCTCGACGAACTCGGGGTGAAGCGCGAGGAATTCGACTCCTACGCCGAGCGCGCGGGGATCACTCTGGCCCTGAGTCTCGCCTTCAACGTGGCGAAGTGCCGCAGCGCCGGCCGCGCCATCGGCTACATGCTCGTCAACGAGGCGATGACCCCCGTGACCTACAACGCGGCACGGCAGGCACTCACCCGGCACCACCCGGCCCTGGACACGAACTTCTTCGATCTGCACATCGAGGTCGACGACCACCACGTCGCAGCCCTGTACGAGGCCGTGGAGGCGCTGCCCGACGTCGAGGAGAAGGAGCTCCGGTTCGGCATCGCACTCGGGCAGCGCGGTATGGAGATCCTGCTGGACGAGGCGTACGGCGTCTTCGACTCGCACGTCGAACCGCTGCGGATCACCGATGACCGCTGGAACCCCCTGAACGGGCTCCCGGACGGCTCGTAGAGACCACTTACGACCGATTCCGGTCGAGTACCGACCGTCTCACCGAGGGTGACGCGATCAGCGCCGGCCGGCGAGTAAGCTGCCGAACTCACCCGGGAAGCAAGACAGTTCAGCGAAGGAATCACGCGTGACCTACGACTACCGCGCCAAGAAGACGGTGCTTGCCCTGGCTTCCCACCTGGAACCGGGCACGGCGCTGAACGTCACCGGGCATCTGTCCGTCGCCCTCGGCGCTCACGGGGACGACGGCGACCTCATGGGGCGGGACGCACTCAAGGACGCTTCCGGCGTCTCGCACACAGGGATCTCGAAGTATCCGGTCATCGTGACCAAGGTCAAGCAGAACCGGCTGCGGCGGCTCGTCGCGGAGGCCAGGGAGCGCGACGACGTGTTCCTGGCCGACTATCCGGAGCAGATGCTCACCACGGGGCACGACGACGAGCTCGCGGACGCCGTGGCGGCCACCGCCGAAAAGGACATCAACTACCTCGGAGTGATCGTCTACGGGAATCTCGACGCCGTGACCGCCCTGACCGGGCGCTTCAGCCTCTGGCAGTAGTTCCGGGCGCCGCCGGGCAGGCCCGGCGGCGCCGCTTCACGGTGGCGAATCGGGGGGAAAGCATGAAGCGGGGGAAGCGTGAAGCGGGGGACGGCATGAAGCGGGGGGAAGCATGACCAGTCAGCGCCTGACCTTGTCCGACGGATCCGTCGTCTGGGTGGACGCGGTCGCCGGCGACGTGGAGGAGGAGGTGGCGTTCCGGCGGAGGGAGGCCGCGTTCTCCGACATCCTGCCCTCGGTGGTCACCCTCTGCCAGGACCTCGGGGACGCCCTGAAGTCGGTCGCCCCGCACCGCACCCAGGTGCAGTTCGGAGTGGCGTTCAAGGCGGAGAGCACAGGACTGTCGGCGCTGATCGCCAAGGCCGGCGTCGAGGCCAACTTCATGATCACGCTGGAGTGGTCACGGGACCACGGCCCGGCCCGTGAGCCCGAGTCCTCTGCCGGTGGAAGCGCCGAGGACGACGAAGACGCGTGACCCGGGCGCGGGACCAGGACGGCGACCGTGTTCCTCAACGGCCATGAACTCGTGGACATCCCCGCGGGCATGTCGTGTCTGGGCAGCTCCGTGCTCGACCCGTACGCGGGCGAGCTGGAGTTCCCGATGCGCGAGGTGTACGTGTCGGAGTTCCGCATGTCCCGCCACCCCACCACCCGCCGCCAGATGGCCGTGTTCCGGCAGGCGGCCGGCTGGGAACTCCCGTCCGACACCTGGCGCTTGCCCGGCCCGCGCCGGCCGGGCGACGACGCCTTCGCCGACCTGCCCGCCGTGAACGTCTCCTGGGAACTCGCCCTCGCCTACTGCGCATGGCTGAGCGAGCGTTCCGGCCTCTCCTTCACGCTCCCCACCGAAGCGGAGTGGGAGAAGGCGGCCCGCGGAGGCGACGACCGGATCTGGCCCTGGGGCAACGAGTTCCGGCCGGAACTGTGCAACTCCGCCGAGGACGGCAGGAACGCCTTCCGCTCCGTGTACGAGCTGGAGCAAGGACGGTCCCCTTACGGGTGCCTGCACATGGCAGGGGGCGTGTGGGAGTGGTGCGAGGACTACTACCACGGCCACGCACATCAAGAGGCCCAGTTCATCGACCCGTTCGCCGCTCGTCCTGCCTCCCGCCGAGTCGTCAAGGGCGGATCCGCCTACTGCACCAAGGAGATCGTGCGCCCCGCGTGCCGGGACTGGACGAACTCGTACAACCAGGGAGGTGCCGATGACGGCTTCCGAGTGTGCGTGCGCGCCTGGCGCTGAGCACATACCGCGACCACCGGCCGGATCGCGCAGACCGTACGCCACGCGATGAGCACCGGTACACAGAGACCCCCCGAGGACGCGGTCCCCGCGGCGACCGTCGCCGCCGTCGACGCGGCCGTCGCGCGGATCACCCAGGGCCCCGACGCCGTCGGCACCGGCTTCTTCGTCCTGCCGGGCTGGCTCCTGACCTGCGCCCACGTCCACGACCCCGGCAGTCGCGATCCGCTGCACGTGCAGTGGCAGGACACCGAGCTGCCCGTACTGGACATCGTGAGACCGGGCCCCGGCGGTGCGCCGGACCTCTGCCTCGTGAAGGTCGACCGCACGGACCATCCCGTGCTCCCCATCGGCCCCAGCGGATACGGCATCTTCGGCTTCTACGCGTACGGCCACCAGTGGGAGGAACGGGGATACCGCGGCTATCCCGCGGCCGGCCGGGTGACCGGCGCCACGCCCTACCGCGGCCGTCCCGGCCGGGCCGAGGAGCCGCAGCGGCTGCTGGTGCTGAGCGACTCCACCATCAGACCCGGCATCAGCGGCGGTCCCGTCCACTCGCTCGTGGACAACCGCGTCGTCGGCGTGGTGAAGCGCCTGAACCCCGACGGCGGCGGCTACGCCGTGCCGATCGAGGAGGCCGAGGAACTCCGCCCGGGCCTGCTGGAGGAGAACGCCAGGGCCGTCGCCCGGAACAACGGCGGGGAGGGAGAGGACGACCACCGTTCCGCGGCCGTCAGCGGCTACCTGATGAACCTCCAGCGCGAACACTCCTACGTCGCGTTCGCCAACCTGGAGCGGGACGTACGCCTGGACGAGGTGTACGTCACCCTGACGCTGGCCTCGGACACCCTCGACGGCACCGCCTTCTCCCGGCGCTCCGGCGGCGGCGTCCAGTCCGCACCCGACGACGCCCTGGAGAAGAGGGACGCCCGGCGCGACCGGGGCAGTCCGCAACCGCGGGTACGCCGGCCGAACGCTCCGCTGGGCGAACTGCTCGCGGCTCCCTGCGCGACGGTGCTGGGAGAACCCGGCGCGGGCAAGACCACCTTGCTGCGCCACCTGCTCATCAGAACCTGCCGCGGCGAGCTGTTCGGCGGCGACCTGCCGGTCTTCGTACGCATCGCCTCGCTGACCGACGAGCCCGACTGCCTGCGCACGTACCTGAACCGCGCCTATCCCGCGGTCGCCGACGACCTGCACGCCGCCTGCGAAACCGGCCGTGTCGTCTTCTTCCTGGACGGTCTCGACGAGGCGCCCGCCCTGCTGCAGCGCAGGGTGGCGGAGGAGATCCGCCGCCTGCTCGCCGCGCAGAACCGCTTCTACGTCTCCTGCCGGACCGTGGCCTTCCCGCGCGGCCTGCTGCCGGGGACGTTCCGCACCTTCGAGTGCGTCGGCTTCAGCCGCAGTCAGCGGGGACGTTTCCTGACCCGCTGGTTCGAGGACCGTCCCGCCACAGCTCACGACATCGAGCGCCAGATCGACGCGAGCCCCGCACTGGCCAAGTTCGGGCAGAACCCGCTGATGCTGTCCCTGCTGTCGGCCGCGCAGCAGGACCACGACGAAGTGCGCGTACCCCGACAGCGCACCGAGCTGTACGACGTACTGCTGGAGGTGCTGCTGACCGGCCGGGAATCCGCCGACGGCGCGTGCTCCCCGTTCCTCAAGCGCTCCTTCCTGAGCTGGCTGGCACTGGAGTTGATGAACCTGCGCCGGGAGTCGTTCGGCGAGGAGGAGTTCTACGCGCTCTGGAACCGCTTCCTGGAAGGGCGGCCGGCGGGAACCGCCCCGGCCGACTCGCCCTACCAGGTGCTGAGGATGCTCACCGAGCGGGACGCCGTACTGCTGCGCGGGCCGGGCGGCAGCTACACCTTCCTCCACCTGACCTTCCAGGAGTACTTCGCGGCACGTGCCCTCAGCGAGCGTCCCGACGGACAGGACCTGGCCCTCGGACACTGCGCCGACCCGCGCTGGGAAGAGGTCGTCCGGCTGTACACCGGCTTCCTCGAACAGACCGAGGCCGAGTGGTTCGTGTGGCGGATCGCGTTCACCCCCCAGGGAGATCCGCGTCCCGTCGAGGCGCTCACCCTCGCGGCCCGGTGCGCGTCGGACGGACTGCCCGAGGTCGCGCCGGTCTGCGACGAACTGGTCCACTGGCTCGCACCGGTCGCCTTCGGCCCCGGATCCCCCCTCGGCATAGAGGCCACGCACGCCCTGGCAGCCCTCGCGGCGGCCTTCCCCGAGTACGTGGACACGATCGCCGAGCGCCTCTTCGGGGACGCCGAGCCGCCGCTCAACCTGTTCCTGCGGTACGTGGACTTCCTCGGGCTCGTCGCCGGGGAGACCGCCTGCGAGGTGCTCGGCGAGATACTGCGCAGACTGCTGGAAGCGGATCCGACGGCGTCGGGCGCACCCCTCGGCAACACGTACGACCTGGAGGGGTACGTCCTGTCCGCCGTGGAGGCCATCGAAGCGCTGGGTCAGTGCGGGCGACCCGAGTCGGTGCCGCTGCTCGCTCCCCTGCTGGACCACCCGATGAGCGCGGTGTCGGGCGCCGCGGGCCGGGCACTCACGGAGATCCCCCTCGGCCCCGAGACCGCCCGCTCCCTGGTGACCGGCGACCACGGCGACCACGGCGACCCACTGGGTCTCCTGCGGGCACCGCTCGCCATGCGGGTCACCTCGGCGGCGTTCGTACGGCAGACGATGCACAGGCTGTTCGTCGACGCACCGGACTCCCTGAGCCAGCTCGCGATCCGCCACGCCGTGGACCCCGAGTGGGTGGAGGGCGACGGGCGGTTCCACGCGCGTCTCCTCGCGGAGGCGGCGGACGACCAGGCGCGTGCCAACCTCCTGTGCCTCACCTCGCTCGGCGTGTACGCCGAGCACACCGAACAGCTGCTGGAGACGGCCCTGGACCGCGAAGCCGATCAGCGGCTGCGCGTCGCGGCCGTCTCGTTCCTGCTGCGCTGTCAGCCCAAACACACGGAACGGCTCGTCGCCGGTCTGCTCGACGAGGGCGAACGCACTCTCGTGCGGGCGGCCACCGCCGCACTGGCCCGCACGGGCAACACCCAGGCGCACAGCCTTCTCCTGGAGCGCTCCCTGCGTCCCGGTCACGACTGGCTGCTCGACCTGTGTCTGCGCCTGTTCTCCCAGGTGCCCACCCCCGCGTGCCGCGGCTGGCTGCGCACGGTCCGCACCTCCAGGTGCGGACCGGACGACGCGGAACGGCTCCGTCTCGCCCTGCTGTGCTCGTCCGCGCTGCGCGACCCGTCCGTACTCCCCGCACTCGACGCCCTGCTGCGGCGGCCGGGCCCCGAGGGCTTCGTCGACCGGGTCACCGCCTACCGGGCACTGGCCAGGCTGGAACACCCGCGGGCGGAGGGGCTGCTCCTGCGGGCTCTGGCCGAGGAGGACCATCCCGTGGCCACCGTCCAGGGCATCGAGGCCCTCGGCACGCTGCGCACGCCGAGGGCGGAGGAAGCGCTGCTCTCCTGTCTCGACCCGGCCACCTGGCCGCCCAGCTGGCCGGCCCGGACCCCGGACCCAGGCCAGGGCGAACAGCGTCCGTCCGACCAGCGGGTCCTGGCCGCCGCCGTCGCACTCGCCCGTACCGGCACCGCGCGGGCGATCGGCCCGCTGGAGGAGCTCAGCCGCCGGCCGTCGGAGAACGCCGGTCTGCGCCGCGTGGCCTACGAGGCGGTGCGCACCATCCGCTACTACGCCGAGGCACAAGCGGACGAGGCGTGAGCGTGCGGCCCGCGGGCATGGGGTGTGTCACGAGGTGTGTCACGCCGTGACGGGGCGGGACCAGGCCGGGGTCGCTCCCGTCACCCGGCACAGGGCCAGGTAGAGGGGGATCGGTGGGGTGTAGGGGATGGTGCCCTGGGGGCGGTGGACCAGGGTGAGGGGGGTGGGGTGCGGAGTGGCGGGGAGGATCGCGCCCGTGGAGTAGTGGGCGGGAGCCGGCCAGCGCAGGGCGTAGTCGGAGTCCGCGGGGACTGTCCACCACCAGTGCGCGCGGTCGGCGTGGACACAGCCCACGCGGGGGAGGCGGGGCATGAGCTGGGGGCCGAGGTGGGCGGGGACCGCCACCGCGTCGTGGCCCAGAGGGGTCGTCATGCCCTCGGGGAGGGGCAGCCGTCGGGGTGCGCCGGGCGTGCGCGCGCCGCGGCCCAGGCGTACGAGCGTGTCCAGGCTGAGCGCACGGCCGGCGCCCAGGGCACCGACCGTCACAGCCATACGGGCTCCGTTCCGTGGTGTGCCTGCGGGTCGTCCTCGTCGCCCGCGTCGCGGGCCCGGCCCGGCTTGGGGCGGGCGCCCCAGCCCAGGTCGCCGCGTATGTCCTGCGCTTGGGAGGTGTCCTGCGCGGGAGCGGACCCGCGGGGGACCTCCGCCCACACCACCAGGCCGGGGCCGTACTCCTGCGCACCCCACGCCCGGCACAGCGCGTCGACGAGAAGCAGTCCCCTCCCGTGTTCCTCCTCCGGCAGCTGCGGCGACGGGTGCGACTCATTCGGCGCGCACCCCTCGTCGCGTACGGCTATGCGCACCAGGTCCTCACCGTCCTGCAGCTCGCACACGATCTGGCTGCTGGCGGTGTGCACGACGGCGTTGGTGACCAGCTCGGAGACGACCAGGGCCGCCGTTTCGCACGTGTCCTCGCACACGGACCAGCCGGTCAGCCGGGCCCTGGTCAGGCGCCTGGCCTGAGCGGGAGAACCGGGATGCGCGGCCAGTTCGAAACGGAACCGGCGCGGGGCGGCGGTCTCGCCGGGGCCCGCTCCCGTGGGGGCACCGGAGCCCAACGGGCTCGCGGACGTGGCTGTTCCTAAGGGCGGGGACGGAATCACGCTTGCCACTATCTCCCCGCCGTGAACACTTGGCAAGTGGCACTCTGAAAAATGCAGAGTGCTGTGTGACGCGGTGAGAGCTCATGGCACACTGCACGCAACAGCACGTCGGACGGCGTCAGTTGGGACCGCCTTGGAACCGCCTTGGGATCGCCTGGGGCACGCCGGGGTCCTTGTCCGACCCTCGAAACGGATCGTCGAACGGCGCCGCGAGGCTGTCCCCGAGTCGTGGAGGTGGAGTGTGAGCGAGCCGCGGTCCGCGCCGACCGTCGGGCAGGTCGTGCTCGGCCGGCGCCTGCTGGACCTGCGGGAGCGTGCGGGGCTCAAGCGTGAAGAGGCCGCGCGCGTCCTGCGCGTCGCCCCCGCGACCGTACGCCGTATGGAGATGGCCGAGGTCGCCCTCAAAATCCCGTACATGCAATTGCTGTTGAAGGCGTACGGCGTTCCCGACGACGAGGCCGAGCTCTTCGTGCAGCTCGCCGAGGAGGCCAACCGCCCCGGCTGGTGGCAGCGCTTCCACGACATCCTGCCGGGCTGGTTCTCGATGTACGTCAGCCTGGAGGGCGCCGCCGCGCTCATCCGGTCTTACGAGCCGCACTTCGTCCCCGGTCTGCTGCAGACCGAGGACTACGCGCGCGGCGTGCTCAAGTCCGGGGCCATCGGCCAGACCAGCCCCGAGGACATCGAGCGCCATGTCGCGCTGCGCATGCGACGCCAGGATCTGCTCGACCGTCCCGACGCGCCCAGGTTCTGGGTGGTGATGGACGAGACCGCGCTGCGCCGCCAGGTCGGCGGGCCCGAGGTGATGCGCGCGCAGATCGACAAGTTGCTTCAGGCCACGAAGTCGCCCAATGTGACGCTCCAGGTCGCCCCGTTCTCCTCGGGGCCGCACCCGGGCACGTACGGGCCCTTCGTGCTGTTCCGATTCGCCATGCCCGAACTGCCGGACATGGTCTACAGCGAGTACCTGACCGGTGCCGTCTACCTGGACGCGCGCGAAGAGGTGGCGACCCACCTCGAGGTCATGGACCGCATGGCGGCGCAGGCCGCTACAGCACATCGCACGAAGGAGATCCTCCGGGATCTCCGCAAGGAGCTCTCATGAAACACGTCTACAACGGCATGCCCGCCCGGGAGTTGGGCAGCGAGGGTTGGCACAGGCCGTGGAGCGGCGGCAACGGAGGAAACTGCCTGGAGGCGATGAAGCTGGCCGACGGCCGGATCGCGGTCCGTCAGTCGACCGACCCGGACGGGCCGGCGCTCATCTACACCACGGACGAGATGACGGCGTTCATCGAGGGCGCGAAGGCGGGGGTGGCTGACTTCCTGCTCACCTGAGTTTATTTGATTGCCTCTCAACTCCCTAAACTTGGCACAGACTTGACCATGATTGCCTTCCCCTTCAGATGCTTAAGAGGCGCCGTATGACCGGGATCGAAAACGAGATAGACACGAGCAGGCCGCACCCCGCGCGGATGTACGACTGGTACCTCGGCGGCAAGGACAACTACCCCGTCGACGAGGAGATGGGCCGGCAGATGGTGGCCCTCGAACCGCGGGTGCCGGTGATGGCCAAGGTCAACCGCGCGTTCATGCACCGGGCCACGCGGTGGCTGGCCGGGCAGGGCGTACGGCAGTTCCTGGACATCGGCACCGGCATCCCGACCGAGCCGAACCTCCACCAGGTCGCCCAGGCGGTCGCGCCCGACACACGTGTCGTCTACTGCGACAACGACCCCATCGTGCTGGCCCACGCGGCGGCCCTGCTGCGCAGCACGCCCGAGGGCGTCACGGAGTACCTCCAGGCCGACGTGCGCGACCCGGCCACGATCATGGAGGGCGCCCGGAAGGTCCTGGACCTCGGCCGGCCCGTGGCCCTCTCCATGATCGCCCTGCTCCACTTCGTCCCCGACGAGGACGGCGCCCACGAACTGGTCTCCCGCCTCCTCGCAGAACTCCCGTCCGGCAGCTACCTGGTGATGACCCACGCCACGGCCGACTTCAGCCAGGACGAGTCGGCGACGGAGGCCGCGGCCAGACTGAGGGCGGCCGGCGTAACCCTGGCCCTGCGCTCCCGCGAGGAGTTCACCCGCTTCTTCGACGGGCTGGAGCCGGTGGAGCCGGGCGTCGAGATCGTCCACAAGTGGCACCCGGAGCTCGGCGACCCGGTCCCGGGCCAGGACGACGGGGTGATCCCGGGGTACGGGGCGGTGGCACGGAAGCCGTGAGGACGGCGGACGGGCGGGGGCCCGGCCCGTCCGGGGGGACCTCCGGGCCTGCTGGAGGCCCGGTTCCCTGAGAGGGTCGGGCCATGGCACGTCCGTCTCCTTTCGTGCGGGTCGTGGTGGTCATGGGCGCCGCGGGCACCGGCAGGACCACCGTCGGTGTCCTGTCCGCGGCCCGGCTCGGCGTTCCGTACGCCGCGGGCGACGGCTTCCGCCCGCGGGCCGGCATCGCCAGGATGCCGGCCGGTGTGCCGCTCACCGACGAGGACCGCCGGCCCTGGCTGGACGCGATCGGCGCCTGGGCGTGCGGGCGGGCGGGGCTCGGCGGGGTGATCGGCGGCTCGGCGCCGAGGAGGGCCTGCCGCGACCGGGTGCGGGCCGCGGCTCCCGGCATCGTGTTCGTGCACCTCACGGGCGACCGCGCCCGCGTCGAGGAGCGGCCGGCCCGCCTGCGGGGGCACTTCACGCGCACGACGCCGCTCGGCTCCCGGCTCGCCGCGCTCCAGCCGCTGGAGCCGGACGAGGCGGGGGTCACGGTGGACGTGTCGGGCGGCCCCGAGGAGATCACCGACCGCGTCGTGGACGTGCTGCGCGACCTGGGACGGTCCTACGCCGTCACCCCGGACGAGCAGCCCCACCCCGGGCACGCGCTCCGCGCACGGAGGTCACTTCGCCCGCACGTTCCACCGCCGGCGGAGGTCCTCACCCACCTCGTCGGCGTGACGGCCGCGCGTCTCGGGGACCCACTGGGCGACGAACACCACGCCGAGAGCGCAGATCACGGCGAAGATCCAGAACGTCGGCGCCTGCCCGATGGCCCCGATGAGGGGAAGGAACAGCAGGCTCACCACGAAGTTCGAGAGCCAGTTCACGGTCGCACCGGCACTGGATCCTTCAGCGCGCTGGGCAGGGGGGAAGATCTCGCCGAGCAGGACCCAGAAGACCGGGCCCATGCCGATCCCGAACGCCACGATGTACAGCAGCATGAAGATGAGCATGAGCAGTGGGCTCAGACCCGCGGCGAACGCCACACCCAGCAGCGCGATGGAGATCCCCATCCCCACGAGGGAGCCGAGCAGCAGGGGGCGGCGGCCGAGCCGGTCGACGAGGTTGACGGAGACCACGGTGATGATGACGTTGATGACGCCGATGAAGACCGAGTAGTAGATCGCCTTCGAGGCGGACAGGCCGGCTTCGCCCATGATCGTCGGCGCGTAGTAGAGGATCGTGTTGATCCCGGAGAACTGCTGAAGAGCGGCAAGGATCAGGCCGACCAGGAGCGCGGGACGGACCGCCGGGGCGAACAACGCCCGCACGCCTCCCGGCCCGCTTCCGGTCCCGCCCCGGCGCTGCTCGCCGTCGCGGTCGGTGCCGCGGACGCGTGAGACGACCAGGTCCGCGCCGCCCGGTTCGGTGACCCTGTCGAGGACCTTTCGTGCCTGCTCCGTTCTGCCGTGGGCGATCGACCACACCGGGGATTCGGGCAGCCACAGACACGCGAGGACGAGGAGCGCGGAGGGGATTCCGCCGACCCAGAACATCGCGCGCCATTGCCCGGACTGGGAGAAGGCCCAGTTCACGAGGTAGGAGGCGAGCAGGCCGACGGTGACGAGCAGCTGGTTGAGGCTGAGGACGCGGCCCCGGACCTGAGTCGGCGCCATCTCACCGAGGTAGGTCGGCACTGTGGCCGACACGCCGCCGACGGCGAGGCCCATGATGATGCGGCCGAGCAACAGCACCCCGTAGCCGCCTGCGACGGCGGCGGCGACGATCCCGAGGAAGAACAGCGCACCGAGGCCGGCGAGGAGCGGTCGTCGTCCGTAGCGGTCCGCGATCCTCCCGCTGCTCAGCGCGCCGACGACCGCACCGAGCAGCAGGACGCTGACCACTGAGCTCTGCTCGAAGGAGTTGAGGTGGAAGTCTTCACGGATGAACAGCAGAGCGCCGGAGATGATCCCGGTGTCGAAGCCGAACAGGAAGCTGCCGATGGTGATGGACATCGCCCATCTGCGGACGGTTTTGAGCCCCTGCGGCGTGAGCCGGACGAACCGGCTCTCCTCTGCCGGGCGCGTGTTCAGTGGTTCGGTCATGTCGCCCAGGTCCCCATGTCGCCGGACCGGCGCTCCCGGCCGGGTAGTCGTCGAGGGGGACGCGGCCGTCGCGCCACGCGTCCAGCACCGGTTCGACGATGCGCCACGACTCGACCGACATGTCGTCGCGCACCGACATGTCGTCGCGCACCGACAGGGGCTGCTCGTCCTCCAGGACGCCCCGGAGCACCTCTCCGTACTCGAGCAGGTCGCCGGGGCCGAAGCTCGTGTCGAGCGTCACCGGGGAGATGGTGGACGGGTCGCCCGGCCCGTTGATGTTGATGTCCAGTTGGAGGCGGCGGGGGCCGATGCCGATGCGCAGCCGGTTCCCGAGGACCTCGCCGGCGAGCCCGTCCGGGACGCGCTGGGGGGCCTTGAACCAGAAGGTGACCTCCTGCCGGGGCGAGCCGATCGCCTTGCCCGATCGGACGCGGAACGGCACACCGGCCCACCGCCAGGTGCCGACCGCGAACACGACCTCGGCCAGGGTCTCGGTCTCCCGGGCGGGGTCGATGCCCGCTTCGTCGACGTACGACGGGAGTGAACGGCCGTCGATCGTGCCGGCGGTGTAGCGGGCGCGACGGCTGAACCGCTCGGGACGGTCGTTCCAGACGCGGGTCGCGCGCAGGACGTGCGCCTTGGCGTCCCGCACGTCGAGCTGTTCCAGCGTGCTCGGTGCGGGCATCGCCACGAGCGCCAGCACCTGGAGCAGGTGGCTCTGGATCATGTCGCGCAGGGCGCCCGTCGTGTCGTAGAAGCCGGCGCGGCCTTCGAGGCCGAGCGTTTCGTCGAACACGATGTCGACCGTTTCGACATGCTCCGCGGTGAGCAGCGGTTCGATCACCCGGTTGGCGAACCGGACGCCCAGGATGTTGAGCACCGTCGACATGCCGAGGAAGTGGTCGACGCGGTGCACGTGGTCTTCCGGCACGAGATGGTGCAGCAGTTCGTTCAGCGCGGTGGCACTGGCCGCGTCGGTGCCGAAGGGTTTCTCGAGCACCAGGCGCGTACCGTGCGGCACGCCGATCCGGGCCAGCGCCCGGCAGGCCTCGACCGTGACCGCCGGCGGCAGCGCGAAGTACAGCGTGGGACGACCGCGGCGGCACGCCAGCAGGCGGCGCAGGTCGTCCTCGTCGGTGGCGTCCGCGGCCACGTAGCGCGCGTCGCGGACGACGGCGTCGACGGCCGGCCCGCTCGCCCCGCCCGCCGCGAACGCCTGCGCGACGACCGTCCGCCACTCCTCGTCGCTCCCTTCGCCCCGGTCGCTGCCGACGAGGAAGAGGTCGGTCAGCGAAGACGCGGCGACCAGGTCGCCCAGACCCGGAAGGAGCAGCCGCGCCGTCAGGTCGCCGCGCGCGCCGAGGACGAGCAGCGTCTGTGTCTGCCCGGGCTGCTCGGCCGGCTCGCCGTTCGGGCCGCCCGCGGGGAGGTCGGCGGCGCTCATCCGGCGAACTCCCGTACGGCCACGCCCCTGACCCCCGGTGCGCAGGTGAACAGGGCACCCGCCTCCGGCTCGGTGCCAGGCTCGAGGTGCTCACGCGAGGTCGTGATGAACAGTCGGTCGAGCCCGGGCCCGCCGAAGGTGCACGCCGTCACCTTGGTGACCGGGAGCTGCACGACCTCGTCGAGAGTGCCGTCCGGCGCGTACCGGTGCACCGAGCCGCTCCCGTACAGGGCGACCCACACGCCGCCCTCCGCGTCGACCGTCAACCCGTCCGGACCGCCCGGACCGCCCGGTACGGCGACGAACGGGCGACGTCCGCTCAGCCCGCCCTCACGGTCGTAGCCGAAGACGTCGATGCGGTCCGTGGCGGTGTCGACGTAGTACGCGCGGCTCCCGTCGGGGCTCCACTCGAGGCCGTTGGAGATCGTCACGGCGTCGAGGACGGTCGTCGTCGAGCCGTCGGGGTCCAGGCGGTAGAGGGATCCGGCCCCCTGCCGGGTGTCGTAGGCCATGGAACCGCAGTAGAACCGCCCGTCGGGATCGCATCCTCCCTCGTTCATGCGCACACGCTCATCGCTCCACAGGGAATCCAGGACGGTCACCGTCCCGTCCGCCTCTTCGAGGGCGAAGCCGCGTTCGACACCGATCACGGCGCCCCCTTGCCGTCTGGGCCGGATCGCGGCGACCACGGTGCTGACGTGCCGCCGCGTCACGGTTCCGTCCGAGGCGAGCGACAGCACGTCCCCCGCCAGCATGTCCAGCCACCGAAGACCGCCCCACGCGTCGGACCAGACCGGCCCCTCACCGTGGTACGCGAGCGGCTCGGTGAGCTGTTCGACCTTCACCGTCGCCACCTCCCTTTCCGTCGCGGGCTTTCCGGCGCGGGCACGGCTCGCCGGAGCCGGCCGACGCCGGGTGGGCGGGATGACCGGATGGCATGATGAGAAAGGTGAGCGCGCCGCGGTCCCGCAGAGCCCGCGCGGTGATGCATCGGGCGGCAGCCGGTCTCTCGGACGGCGCCCGCCGAGCGGTCGCGGATGGGTGGCCGCTCCTGCAGGCGATCGCCAGTGCCACAGCGGCGTGGCTGGTGGCCCGCTACGTGCTCGATCACCCCGCCCCGTACTTCGCCCCCGTCTCGGCGATGATCGCGCTGACCGCGAACCTCGGCGAACGCGGCCTGCACGCGATCCGGCTCCTGAAGGGCGTGCTCCTGGGCCTCCTGGTCGGCGAGTCGGTACTCGCCACCGTGGGGACCGGTCCGGGCTCGATGGCACTGGGCGTCTTCGTCGCCCTCACGGCCGCACGCTTCATCGGGGGCCCGCAGGTCGTCGTCGTCCAGGCCGGCGTGAGCACCGTCCTCGTGGTGGCGCTGGGTGATCAGTCGAACGGTGTCCAGCGTTTGGTGGACATGCTGATCGGCGCGGGCATCGCTCTGGTGTTCACGCAGATCCTCTTCCCGCCGGAGCCACTGGCCCTGTTGCGTCGCGCCGAGAAGGCGGCGCTCACCGCGATCGCCGACGGCCTCGCCACCACGGCCGACGCCATCGCCCAGGACGACGACGAGCTCGCCGAGCGCGTGGTCGGGAAGTTCCGCGACGTGCAGGACCGCTTGGCGGAGCTGCACCGGGTCGGGCGGGCCAGCACGAGTGTCACCCGCAGGGCGCTGGTGTGGCGGGCGACCGTCGTCGTGCGCGAGAAGGAGAACTCGGAGCACCTGAGTCTGCTGGGTGCCAGTTGCCTCACGCTCGCGCGCCTCGTCGCGTCGGCCGGCTCCGGCACCCGTGGCCGCTTCCGGCAGCCGGTGCGCGACCTGGCGGACGTCATCGCCTCGTTGGCCCGCGAGTTCGGTGACCGCGACGTCCGCCAGCACGCCGCGGACCGCTCGCTGGAGCTCGCGACGCGGCTCACCGCGGACGCCGGGTCGGCCGACTCGGAGCGGACGTTCCTGGCCCACAGTCTCCGCATGGCCGCGGCCGACGTCATCGCGTTCGCCGGCGTCGATCTCGCCGATGCGATCAAGGCGATCCGCGCGGGAGCGCCGGCGCAGCGTGTGCCGCCCGCCGCGCCGGCGCCCGGTCGGCTCCTCGGCTGGTCCAGGCGGCGTCGGGGCAGGACGCGCTAGCAGTCCGCCCGGAGCGGGCCAAGCGGGCCAAGCGGGCCATCGGGATGGAGGTCGCCGGACCGGGAGGCCGGGCTGTCCCCCGTCGTTCCTGGTGGGCATGGCGATTCCTGTGCGAGGTGGACCGGGCGGGCGGCGCGGGCCGCCGCCCTTCCGATGGTCCCCAACGGCCCCGCCCCACGCATCTCCACCGACCGCCATCGGGGTCAGTCCGTCCGGTTGCTAGACCCTCATGGGACGGTCGTACGGGCCGATCGGGGACGGGAGTCGTGAGGGGGCGCCGGTCAGGTGGTGGTCCACCGCCGCCGCCACCGCGCGGCCCTCGGCGATGGCCCAGACGATGAGGGACTGGCCGCGGGCCGCGTCACCGGCGGCGAAGACGCCGGGGGCGTCGGTCGCGAAGGCGCGGTCGCGGGCGATCGTGCCGCGGGGCGTGAGGTCCAGGCCCAGTTGGGCGATCAGGCCGTCCTCCTGGGACGGGCCGGAGAAGCCCAGGGCGAGCAGGACGAGGTCGGCGGGGAGCGCGCGCTCGGTGCCCGGCAGGGGGCGGCGCCGCGCGTCGACCTCGACCAGGTGCAACTCGCGTACGTGACCCTCGGCGTCACCGGTGAAGCGGAGCGTCGACGCCGCGAACAGCCGCGCGTCGGCATCCGCGGCGGGCGCCGTGCGCAGGGCGCCCGCCTCCTCGTGGGCGGCCGACAGCCGGTAGATCTTCGGGTACGTCGGCCACGGTTCGGTGTCGTCGTCGCGCTCCGTGCCCGGCTGGGCGTAGATGTCCAGCTGGGTCACGGACGCGGCGCCCTGCCGCACCGCCGTGCCCAGGCAGTCGGCCCCGGTGTCCCCGCCGCCGACGATCACGACGTGCCGCCCGGCGGCGGACACGGGGGACGCCTCGAGGTCCCCCTCGCACACCCGGTTGGCCAGTGGCAGATACTCCATGGCCTGGTGGACCCCGGCCAACTCCCGTCCGGGTACGGGAAGTTCACGCCACGCGGTAGCCCCCGTGGCGATCACCACGGCGTCGTAGCGCGCACGCAGCTCCGCCGCCCCCACGTCCCGCCCCACCTCCGTGGACGTACGGAACTTGGTCCCCTCGGCCCGCATCTGCTCCAGCCGCCGCTCCAGATGGTGCTTCTCCATCTTGAACGCGGGGATGCCGTACCGCATGAGCCCACCGAGCCGGTCGTCCCGCTCGTACACGGCCACCGTGTGCCCCGCGCGGGTCAGCTGCTGCGCCGCGGCCAGTCCCGTCGGCCCCGAACCGATCACCGCGACGGTCCGCCCGGACAGCCGGTCCGGCGGTTGCGGCGGGGTGAACCCCTCCTCCCACGCCCGGTCGGCGATCGCGCACTCCACGTTCTTGATGGTGACGGCCGGCTGGTTGATCGCCAGCACGCACCCCGCCTCGCACGGCGCCGGGCACAACCGCCCCGTGAACTCGGGGAAGTTGTTGGTCGCGTGCAACCGGTCGCTCGCCGCCCGCCAGTCCTCCCGGGACACCAGGTCGTTCCACTCGGGGATCAGATTGCCCAGCGGACAGGCCTCGTGGCAGAACGGCACCCCGCAGTCCATGCACCGGTCCGCCTGCTTGCTGATGATCGGCAACAACCCGCCCGGCACATACACCTCGTGCCAGTCCCGCACCCGCTCCTCGACCGGCCGGCGCGGCCACTCCCGCCGAGGTGTGGTCATGAAACCCTTGGGATCGGCCATGGCCGTCCCCCTTGCCTGGGCACCACCTCTTCCCGGCCACGATACGTCGGCGGGCAGCGTGCGCGCAGTGCCCGCACAGAGCACCGTGGGGCACGGCACGGCCTGCCGCATCATGGGCGGTGTGCGACTTCAAGCGATCACCTGGGAACGGCTCGCCGACCGCCTCGCCGAGCGTCTGCTCGATCTGAAGCCCGGCGACGGCAGCCCCTGGCCGCGCGTCGCCTTCGACGGCGCCCCCGCCGTCCACCCCGGCGGCCTCGCCGAACGCGTCGCCGAGACGCTGCGCCCGCTCGGCCGGCCCTCGCTGGTCGTCGGCACCGAGGGCTTCCTGCGCCCGGCCTCCCTCCGCCTGGAACACGGCCACCGGGACGTGGACTCCTACTACGACGGCTGGCTCGACACCGGCGCCCTGTGGCGCGAGGTCTTCGGCCCCCTCGAACCCGGCGGTGACGGCCGCGTCCTGCCCGACCTGTGGGACCCGGTCACCGACCGCGCCACCCGCAGTTCCTACGTCCAGCTCCCGCCCGGCGCCCTGCTCCTGCTGCACGGCCCCCTCCTGCTGCGCCACTGGTTCCCCTTCGACCTGACCGTCCACCTCCTCCTCTCCCCGGGCGCCCTGCGCCGCCGCACCCCCGAGGCGGAGCACTGGACACTGCCCGCCTTCGAACGCTACGAGACCGAAACCGTCCCGTCCGCCACCGCCGACGTTCTGGTACGCGCGGACGACCCACGCCATCCGGCCTGGAACGGTTGAGACAATCCGGTCATGACGACGCACGACGACGGCTATCTGCTCGACAACCGGCAGACCGAGGCGGGCGAACGCTTCGACGCCTTCGAGACGCTTTTCGACCCCACCACCTTCCGCCACCTGGAAGAACTGGGCGTGGGGCCGGGCTGGCGCTGCTGGGAGGTCGGCGCCGGCGGCACCTCCGTCGTCTCCTGGCTGGCCGAGCGGGTCGGGCCCACCGGCAGGGTCGTCGCGACCGACATCGACACCTCGCTGGTCGCCGGAGCCGCTCGCCCGCCGGTCGAGGTGCGGGTGCACGACGTGGGCGCCGAGGAGCCGCCGGAGGAGGACTTCGACCTCGTGCACGCCCGGCTCGTCCTGGTCCATGTGCCGGACCGGGAACGGGCCCTGCGGTCCATGGCCAAGGCGCTGCGGCCCGGCGGACGGCTGCTGCTGGAGGACGCCGACCCCGCGCTCCAGCCCCTGCCCTGCCCCGACGAACACGGCCCGGCGCAGGAACTGGCCAACCGGCTCCGCCGCGGCTTCCGCCAACTGCTGGCCGACCACGGCGCCGACCTCTCCTACGGCCGCAAGCTCCCCCGCCTGCTGCGCGAGGCCGGCCTGCACCAGGTCGAGGCCGACGCCTACTTCCCCCTCGCCTCCCCGGCCTGCGCCGCCCTGGAGTCCGCCACGATCCGCCAGATCCGCACCCGCCTCGTCACCGCGGGCCTGGCCACGGAGGAGGAGATCGACCAGCACCTGGCCAACGTGGCCACCGGCACGATGGACCTGGCCACGGCCCCGATGATCTCGGCGTGGGGAACCAAGGGGTAGGCACCGGTGGAGCCCTGCTGGGCGCGGGGGGCGGAGTCCCCGCGGGGGTCCGGGGTGGGGCCCCAGGGACGGGGCCTCTCTCCTCTCCCTGCCGAGACGGGCGGGTGGGGTAGGTCGAGCCAGGGGTGCGGGGGCGGAGCCCCCGCGGGGGTCTGGGGCGGAGCCCCAGGGACGGGACCTCTCTCCCTGCCGAGACGGGCGGGCCGGGTGGGCAAAGCCGGGGCACGCCCCCGGCAGGGACGCGCACCGTCAAACCCTTGCGACCCGCACGACATGCCCCCAGCCTGGACGCCATGACGGACAACACACCACGCCTCGACCACGTCGTCCTATGGGTGCGCGACCCGGTCGCCGCCGCCGGCTTCTACGAGAAGACCGTCGGCCTGGAGCCGCTACGGATCGACGAGTTCGCCGCCGGCAAGGTCTCCTTCCCCTCCGTACGCCTCAACGAGGAGACGATCCTCGACCTCGCCCCGCACGACATGGTGCGCGGCATGAACATGCTCCCCGGCGCCGCGGACAGCGCGGGCCACCCGGTGAACCACGTCTGCCTGTCCCTGCCCGCCGACGCCTTCGACGCCCTGCGCACCCGCCTTCAGGAGCACGACGTCCCCGTGACCGACTTCTCCCACGACTCCTACGGCGCGCGCGGCAACGCCAAGCGCAGCTTCTACTTCCGCGACCCCGACGGGAACATCTTCGAGGTCCGTCACTACGACTAGACGAGCAGAGACCCCTGGACGAGCCGGCACCTCAGAACAGCGGCTCGGGCAGCACCCCCTCCAGCGCGAGCAGCCTCCGCTTGGTCTCCAGCCCGCCCCCGAATCCGCCGATGCCCCCGTCGCTCTCGACCACCCGGTGGCACGGCACCACCACCGGCAGCGGATTGGAGCCCATCGCCACGCCCACCGCCTGCGCGGCACCGGGCTGCCCGACCCGCTCGGCGAGATCGCCGTACCCGACGACCGTGCCGTACGGCACGCCCGACGCCAGCTCGCGCAGCACCTGCCGGTTGAAGCCCGAGATCAGCGACCAGTCCAACGGCAGCTCGAAGTCGCGCCGCTCGCCCGCGAAGTACGCCTGGACCTGGCGTATCGGCTCCGCGAGCAGCGGGGAGCCTGGCTCCTCGACCGGCTCCCCGCCCAGCCGGGACGCCAGCCGGGCCAGCGCCCGGTCCCGTATCGCGTCGGTGGCGTGGAACACGACGTTGACCAGGCCCTCGCGGGTCGCGGCCAGCAGCAGGGGGCCGATGCCGGTGTCGACGACGGCCCACACGACCTGTTCGTTCCGCTCGTGGCTGTCCATGCGATTACGGTACGACCCGCCACTGACAACGCCCCCGGGCCGCTCACGCACCGCCGAGCGCCGCCCGCACCACGTCCGGCTTGTTCGTGATGACCCCGTCCACGCCGTACCCGGCGACGGTCCGGGCGTGGGCGGCGTCGTTCACCGTCCAGGCGAAGACCTTCAGCGACTTGTGGTGCGGCCCGACATGGGCGTGGACGGCCTTCACGTAGTCCGCGGAGATCGTGCCGTAGGACGGGTTGACCAGGTCCGCGAAGGCGGCGTACCGCTTCAGGTCCGACACGGCCGGACGGCCGAGGAAGCCGGTCCGGACTGCGGGCTTCAGATCGTGCACGATCCGCAGGCTGTCCGCGCTGAAGCTCTGCACGATCAGCCGGTCCGCCAGATGCCGCTGGTCGAGCCAGCCGTCGTTGGCGAGCTGCTTCAGGATCTGCCGCTCGATGCCCGGGTACAGCTGGGGGTTCTTGATCTCCAGCAGCAGCTTCTCGTGGTTGTGCCCGACCCGGCGCAGGTACTGCTCCAGCGTCGGCACGCGCGTGCCCGCGTACGCGGGGGAGAACCAGCTGCCCGCGTCCAGACGGGCGATCTCCGCGGCGGTGAAGTCCTTCACCTTCCACGGCGCCCGGCCGGGAAAGACCTTCTTGGCATTGGTCGTCCGCTGCAGGCTGTCGTCGTGGACGACCACGAGCCGGCCGTCCTTGGTGCGCTGCACGTCGTTCTCCACCCAGGAGAAGCCGAGCGCGGCGGCCTTGTCGATGGCGGGCAGGGTGTTCTCCGGGGCGTAGGCGGATGCGCCCCGGTGTGCGACGACCACAGGGGGCCGTTCACGGGTTCCGGCGGCCCGTACCTCGGACGCGGGCAACAGCAGGGTGGTCCCCACCAGCACGGTGGTCGTGGCGGCAACTGCACGTGCGCGCATGTGTACTCCTCGCGACAGGACGATCACGGACAGCACAAGAGTGGCAGCAGGTGGCCGATGGGGCGCGGGCGTACGGAGATCACGGTGTGCACGGAGTTGACCCCCCGCGTGCCCACCGTTGCCACACATCTGCGGCGAGGGCGTGTTTCTTTGCCGCAAAATCGGTCGGCCGATCCGGGGGAGTCATACTCTCTGCGTCAGCCCTGACCGCGTGGCGGTCCTGGGACGGGGGGCATATCGCGATATTCCGGGACTTCAGAGGGCGGAAGGGCAGCCGCGCATGCAGGGCACGGTCGACGGATTCAGCTACGGGCTCGTCACCCCGGTGGTGGCCTGTGTCATGGCCTGCCTGGGCGGGGCCCTCGGCCTGCGCTGTACCACCCGCGCCCTGCTGGTCGCGAACTCCTGGCGCCCCGGCTGGCTCGCCCTGGCCTCGGCGGCGATCGGCTCCGGCATATGGACCATGCACTTCGTGGCGATGATCGGCTTCACCGTCGAGGAGGCGCCCGTCCACTACGACCGGCCGACGACGTACGCGAGCCTGGCCGTGGCCATCGTCATGGTGGGCGTCGGGATCTTCATCGTCGGCTACAAGGGCGCGACCGGCTCCGCGCTGTTCACCGGCGGCACGATCACCGGCCTGGGCATCGCCACCATGCACTATCTGGGCATGGCCGGAATGCGGCTCAACGGCACCCTGGAGTACAACACCCTCACCGTCGCCGCCTCCGTCGTCATCGCCGTCGTCGCCGCCACCGCCGCCCTCTGGGCGGCCGGACAGGTCAGGGGACCGCTGTGGAGCGTCGGCGCGAGCCTGGTCATGGGCCTCGCCGTCAGCGGTATGCACTACACCGGCATGGCCGCCGTCAGCGTCCACCTGCACAGCACCGGCGGCACCCCCACCGCCGGCGAGTCGCCGGCCGCCCTGCTCGCGCCGATGATGGTCGGCCCGCTCACCTTCCTGCTGCTCGCCGGTGCCGTCGTCCTGTTCGACCGCCAGGCGGTCATGGGCGGGCCCGACTGGGCCCCCGCCGAGCACAAGCCGGGCGTCCCGGCCGGCGGACCCGCCTCCCACGCCACCCGCCGCTCCCTGTCCCGCACCCGCCGCGACCCTGCCCGCACCCAGCACCGCGACCTGGCCCGCGAACGCTTCCGCACCCCGCAGAACCGCTGATCAGGACCCGTTGTCAGTGGCGGGTCGTACGGTGGATGTCATGCGGCCCGTCTCACACATCGAACGCACGGTGGCGCCCTTCGAGGTCGTCAGCCCCTACCGGCCCAGCGGCGACCAGCCGCAGGCCATCGACGAGCTCGCCCGGCGCATCCAGGCGGGCGAGAAGGACGTCGTCCTGCTCGGCGCCACCGGCACCGGCAAGTCCGCCACCACCGCGTGGATGATAGAGAAGCTCCAGCGCCCGACCCTCGTCATGGCGCCCAACAAGACGCTGGCCGCCCAGCTGGCCAACGAGTTCCGCGAACTCCTGCCGAACAACGCGGTCGAGTACTTCGTCTCGTACTACGACTACTACCAGCCCGAGGCCTACGTCCCCCAGTCGGACACTTACATCGAGAAGGACTCCTCGATCAACGAGGAGGTCGAGCGCCTGCGCCACTCCGCGACCAACTCGCTGCTCACCCGCCGCGACGTCATCGTGGTCGCCTCCGTCTCCTGCATCTACGGCCTCGGCACACCGCAGGAGTACGTGGACCGCATGGTCCCCCTCCGGGTCGGCGACGAGATCGACCGGGACGAGCTGCTGCGCCGCTTCGTGGACATCCAGTACGCGCGCAACGACATGTCCTTCACCCGCGGCACCTTCCGGGTGCGCGGCGACACCATCGAGATCTTCCCGGTCTACGAGGAGCTGGCCGTCCGCATCGAGATGTTCGGCGACGAGATCGAGGCGCTGTCCACGCTGCACCCGATCACCGGCGAGATCATCAGCGACGACCGGCAGCTGTACGTCTTCCCGGCCTCGCACTACATCGCCGGCCCCGAGCGCATGGAGCGGGCGATCAACGGCATCGAGAAGGAGCTGGCCGAGCGCCTGGCCGAGCTGGAGAAGCAGGGCAAGCTGCTGGAGGCCCAGCGGCTGCGCATGCGCACCACGTACGACGTCGAGATGCTCCGCCAGATCGGCACCTGCTCCGGCGTGGAGAACTACTCGATGCACTTCGACGACCGCGCGCCGGGTACCCCGCCCCACACGCTGCTGGACTACTTCCCGGAGGACTTCCTGCTCGTCATCGACGAGTCGCACGTCACCGTTCCCCAGATCGGCGCGATGTACGAGGGCGACGCCTCCCGCAAGCGCACCCTCGTGGAGCACGGCTTCCGGCTCCCCTCCGCCCTGGACAACCGCCCGCTGAAGTGGGAGGAGTTCCAGGAGCGCATCGGCCAGACGGTGTACCTGTCGGCGACCCCCGGGCCGTACGAGCTGTCGCGCTCCGACGGTCAGGTCGAGCAGATCATCCGCCCCACCGGCCTGGTCGACCCCCAGGTCGTCGTCAAGCCCACCGAGGGCCAGATCGACGACCTGGTGCACGAGATCCGGAGCCGCGTGGAGAAGGACGAGCGCGTCCTGGTCACCACGCTCACCAAGAAGATGGCCGAGGACCTGACCGACTACTTCCTGGAGCTCGGCATCCAGGTGCGCTACCTGCACAGCGACGTCGACACCCTGCGCCGGATCGAGCTGCTGCGCGAGCTGCGCAGCGGCGAGTACGACGTCCTGGTCGGCATCAACCTGCTGCGCGAGGGCCTGGACCTGCCCGAGGTGTCCCTGGTGGCGATCCTCGACGCCGACAAGGAGGGCTTCCTGCGCTCGGGCACCTCGCTCATCCAGACCATCGGCCGCGCCGCGCGCAACGTCTCCGGCCAGGTCCATATGTACGCCGACAAGATCACCCCGGCGATGGAGAAGGCCATCGAGGAGACCAACCGCCGCCGGGAGAAGCAGGTCGCGTACAACAAGGCCAACGGCATCGATCCGCAGCCGCTGCGCAAGAAGATCAACGACATCGTCGCGCAGATCGCCCGAGAGGAGGTCGACACCGAACAGCTGCTCGGCACCGGGTACCGGCAGACGAAGGACGGCAAGGGCGCCAAGGCCCCCGTGCCGGCCCTCGGCGGGAAGGGCGCCGGCGCTGCCAAGCCGGCCAAGTCCGCAAAGGGCAAGGCGAAGGAGACGGTGCCCACCGACCGGCCGGCGGCCGAACTCGCCGAGCAGATCGAGGAGATGACGGAGCGGATGCGCGCCGCCGCGGCCGATCTGCAGTTCGAGGTCGCGGCCCGGTTGCGGGACGAGGTCGCGGAGATGAAGAAGGAACTGCGCCAGATGCGCGAAGCGGGCCTGGCCTGACCTCGCACCTTGTGGTGGGAGGGCCGGTGGGGGCGCGGACCGGATGCGCTGTGTTGCAAGACCGACACAATGTGCGGACCGGTGTGCGGCGACGTCCGCGCCTCTGCGTAGGGTTCTTGGAAGCCGTGGAATCCGCGGCGACAGGGGAGTAGTCCGAGAGGGGTATCAGCCGTGACCGTCAACTTGACCAAGGGTCAGGCCATCAGTCTGCAGAAGAACGACGGGGGCAGCCTGACCGCGGTCCGTATGGGTCTCGGCTGGCAGGCGGCGCCCCGCCGTGGCCTGTTCGGCTCGCGCACGCGCGAGATCGACCTCGACGCCTCCGCCGTGCTGTTCGCCGACAAGCAGCCCGTCGACGTCGTCTTCTTCCAGCACCTGATGAGCGACGACGGCTCGGTGCGGCACACCGGTGACAACCTGGTCGGCGGCGCCGGTCAGGGCGGCGACGACGAGGCGATCCTCGTCGACCTGCAGCGCGTGCCGGTCCACATCGACCAGATCGTGTTCACCGTGAACTCCTTCACGGGCCAGACGTTCCAGGAGGTGCAGAACGCGTTCTGCCGCCTGGTCGACGAGACCAACGGCCAGGAGCTCGCCCGCTACACCCTCGCGGGCGGCGGCAACTACACCGCCCAGATCATGGCGAAGGTGCACCGCACGGGCGGCGGCTGGACGATGACGGCTCTCGGCGTCCCCGCCAACGGCCGTACCTTCCAGGACCTGATCCCGGTCGTCCTGCCGCACCTGTAAGTATCACGACACCAGCGACACCAGCGACACCAGCGACACCAGGGGGACGAGGGCGATGACGGCCGAGCTGGTGCGGGGGCAGAACCACCCGCTCTCCGAGGTCCGCCTGGAGATCCGGATCTCGGCCGGCAGTCCGGTCGTGGCCGCGGCCACGCTCAGCGACGACAGCGGCAGAGTGCGGGGCGCCGAGTGGGTGGTCCACCCCGGCGCCCCCGTGCTGCCGGGCCTGGAGGTCTCCCGCCAGGCCGCCGCCGACCACCGGCTCGCCGTCGACCTGGCCGCCATGCCCGAGGCGGTGCACCGCGTCGACGTCCTGCTCGCCCTGCCCACGGCGGGCGACGGCCCGGCCCGCTTCGGCGCGGTCCCCGCCCCCTTCGTCGCCGTCACGGCCCTGGACGGCACCGAACTCGCCACCTACACGGTCACCGGCCTGGACGCGGAGTCCGCCGTGATCGCCCTGGAGCTCTACCGCCGGAAGGACGCCTGGAAAGTACGGGCGGTGGGCCAGGGCTACGCCGGCGGCCTCACCGAACTCCTCACCGACCAGCACCTGCCCGAGCCCCACCGCCTGGCAACCGCCGTGGAGGAAGCGGTGACCCAGGGCCTGGCCCGCTCGATAGCACCCCCTCCACCACGCACGCAGCACGGCGACCGCTCTGGGCAGGCGCCGGCGCGGGTCTCGGGCTCGGACCAGCCGGGTCCGGTGGCGGCCTCTTCGCCATGTGCGGCGGATGGTGACCGTTCTGGGCAGGCGCCGACGCGGGCCTTGGGCCCGGATCAGGCCGACCCGGCGGTCTCCTCAGGCCACATGCCGACGCAGCCCGTGGCTTCCTACGGTGGCTCCGGACAGCCGGCGCCGCAGCCGCCGTATCCGGACCAGCCCTCTCCGGGCCACGGAGCCCCGCAGGCTGCGGGGCCGGAGGACTCCGGAAACCCGGCCCCCGCGGGCGGCCCGGTCGACTACCGTCACCCGCGGCGACAGAGCGCGGCGCCACCGCCGCCCGCGCCCGGAGAGCCGGCGCCGCAGCCGGCCGACCCTGCCCCCGCGGCCGTACCCCCGCCCTCCACGCCCACGGGCGGTTCGGTCGACTACAGCCACCCACAACGACGGACCACGCCCCCGCCGACCGCGCCCGCGCAGCCCGTCGCCGGGGACGCGACCGGGTGGTCCATGGACGAGCGGCTCTACAACCAGGTGTGGGGCATGTTCGAGGACCTGGCGCGGACCACGGCCGCCTATCGCAGTGCCGTGGACTTCGCCGAGTCGCGGCTGGAGAAGGAGATCGACCAGGCACTGGCCGACCCGCGCAGCCGTATCGGCGGGCGGGCCGAGACCGCCCGGGAGGCGGCCCGCGCCAAGCACGCGCAACTCGTCGACCAGGCCAGGGCGGCCTTCGACCGCGACCTGGACCAGCTCACCGCCGAGTCGGAGGTCGTCGAACCGGCGCTGCCACCGGCGTACGCGCGCTGGGACAACCCGGTCTGGCACGGCTACCGGGTGCCGATGGAGATACCGATGGCCGTACGCCTCGGGGACCTGCACCTGCCGGAGAACCCGTCCCTGCGCATCCCGATGCTGGTCCGGCTGCCGCTGCAGCGCGGACTGTGGATCGACAGCGGCCACCTGCCGTCCGCCTCCGACGACGAGTCGTTCGCCGACGAGGGAGAGGTGCGCCGCCTGGCGATGGAGGCGGCCGTGGCCCACGCGGCCCGGCTGCTCGCCGTCCACCCGCCCGGCGAGTTCGGCGTCCACGTCATCGACCCGGCCGGATCCGGGGCGCGGGCCCTCGCGCCCCTGGTGCAGGCGGGCGTGCTCGCGGGCCCGCCCGCGGCCGGCGCCGCCGGGGTCGCGGACGTCCTGAGCAGGCTCACCCAGCGGGTCGACCTGGTGCAGATGGCCGTGCGCGGGGGCGCCCCCGACGCGCTGCCGCCCGGCTTCGACACCTCCGAGCAGCTGCTGATCGTCAACGACTTCCCGCACGGATTCGACGACCGTGCCGTGACCCGGCTGCGCTACCTCGCCGACGAGGGCCCGGCCGTGGGCGTCCACCTGATGATGGTCGCCGACCGCGAGGACGCCGCCGCCTACGGTCCTTTGCTCGACCCGCTGTGGCGTTCCCTGCTGCGACTGACCCCGGTGCCCGACGACCACCTCGCCGACCCCTGGGTCGGGCACGCCTGGACGTACGAGCCGCCGGTGGTTCCGCAGGGCAGTCAGGTGCTCCACCTGGTCCTCACCCAGGTCGCGGCGGCCCGCCGTGAGTGGAATCGCTGACCACAAGGCGAGACGTCCAAGGAACGGTAAAGCCGCCCGATCTGGGCTTTTGAAACTTTCTTGGTGTACTGCTTTACCTTCCCTTGGTGGAGCAGTTACAGTTTCTTCGTACGGAGGGGAGTATTCCCTGTCTGGTGCGGCGTCCCGTCAGTACGGATCCGGACGGATCCCGGGGCGTCGGCCCGTTGGGTCCCGGCGCCTCACGCGCCCGGCCGCACGGGTGGAAGAGACCTCCGGCAGTAGGACGCCAAGTCATTTGCAAGCGACACACCTGCCGGAGGCGTTGTGGATGTTTCCCTGACCCTGTGGGTCTTGACCATCGGGGGCCTGGCGGCCCTCATCTCGGTCGACTTCTTCATCGGCCGCAAGCCGCATGACGTGTCGGTCAAAGAGGCCGGGATCTGGACCGTCGTCTGGGGCGCGCTTGCCTGTCTCTTCGGCCTCGGCCTGTTCGTCTTCGGCGGCGGCCGGCCGGCCGGCGAGTTCTTCGCGGGCTTCATCACCGAGAAGTCGCTGAGTGTCGACAACCTCTTCGTCTTCGTCCTGATCATGGCGAAGTTCGCCGTGCCGTCGAAGTACCAGCAGCGGGTGCTGCTGGTCGGCATCCTCATAGCCCTGGTGCTGCGGGCCGGCTTCATCGTCGCCGGAGCCGCGATCATCGCGAGCTTCTCGTGGGTGTTCTACATCTTCGGCGCCTTCCTGATCTGGACCGCCTGGAAGCTCATCCAGGAGGCCCGCTCCGGCGGGGACGACGAGGAGGAGTTCGAGGAGAACAAGCTGCTCAAGGCGGCCGAGCGCCGCTTCGGCGTGGCCGACCGCTACCACGGCACCAAGCTGTGGATCCGGCAGAACGGCAAGCGCGTGATGACGCCGATGCTGGTCGTGATGCTCGCGATCGGCACCACCGACATCCTGTTCGCCCTCGACTCCATCCCCGCGATCTTCGGCCTGACCCAGGACCCGTACATCGTCTTCACCGCCAACGCCTTCGCCCTGATGGGCCTCAGGCAGCTGTACTTCCTGATAGGCGGCCTGCTGAAGAAGCTGGTCCACCTGTCCTACGGACTGTCGGTGATCCTCGGCTTCATCGGCGTCAAGCTGGTGCTGCACGCGCTGCACGAGTCCGGCGTCAACGTCCCGGAGATCAGCATTCCGGTCTCTCTGGGTGTGATCTGCGCCGTCCTGGCCGTCACCACGGTCACCAGCCTGATGGTCACCAAGAAACAGGCCGAGGCGGAGGAGGTGCAGGAACATCACGACGACGAGACGAAGGGCCATGTGAATGCTTGATCGCCAGGACGACGCACGAGCGGGCACCGCGCATGCGAAGGACCCAGGACGCTGCAAGGATCGAGGCATGATCCCGCGGTTCAGGGGCTTCCTCATGGCGCAGTGGACGACCATTGCGCCGGTGCTCGCGGTCATCCTCCTGGTCTTCACCTGGGGTCGTTCCCTGCCCGGTGGGATCGTCGGACTGCTGACCCTGGTCCTGGCCGGCTCGGTCCTGGCCGCGGTGCACCACGCCGAGATCGTCGCCCACCGGGTGGGCGAGCCCTTCGGCTCCCTCATCCTCGCGGTCGCCGTCACGGTCATCGAGGTCGCGCTCATCGTGACCTTGATGATCGACGGCGGTGACAAGAGCGCCACGCTCGCCCGCGACACCGTGTTCGCCGCGGTGATGATCACCTGTAACGGCATCGTCGGTCTGAGCCTGCTCGTGGGCTCGCTGCGTCACAAGGTCGCCGTCTTCAATCCCGAGGGCTCCGGCGCGGCCCTCGCGACGGTCGCCACCCTGGCCACTCTCTGCCTCGTGCTGCCGACCTTCACCACCAGCAAGCCCGGACCGGAATACTCCCCGGCCCAGCTCATCTTCGCCGCGCTGGCCTCCCTGGTGCTCTACGGCCTGTTCGTCACGACCCAAACCGTGCGCCATCGCTCGTACTTCCTCCCCCTGACCCGCCAGGGCGAGGTCATCTCGGCCCCGGAGCACATCGAAAAGCCCACCACCCGGGTCGCTCTCACCAGCCTGGGCCTGCTCGGTCTGGCCCTTGTGGGCGTCGTCGGCCTGGCCAAGGGCGTGTCGCCCACCATCGAAACCGCCATCGACAGCGCCGGCCTGCCGCACGCCGTGGTGGGTGTGCTCATCGCGCTGCTCATCCTGCTGCCGGAGACGATCGCCGCGGTGCGCGCCGCCCGCCGCGACAGGGTGCAGATCAGCCTCAACCTCGGGCTCGGCTCGGCGATGGCCAGCATCGGCCTCACCATCCCCACGGTGGCGATCGCGTCGATCTGGCTGCCCGGGGCGCTGATCCTGGGCCTCGGCGCCACCCATATGGTGCTGCTCGCGCTGACCATCGTCGTCGGCACCCTCACCCTGGTCCCGGGGCGGGCCACGCCCTTGCAGGGCGGTGTCCATCTGGTGCTGCTGGCCGCCTATCTGGAACTGGCGATCAATCCGTAACAGCGGACGGGCCTCCGGTGCTCCGTGATAGACCTCCACCGAAGCACCGATCTCACCGGAGGCCCGATATGACCCGCCCCGCCCGCACCCTCGCGACCGCGCCCATCATGGTCCTCAACGGGCCCAACCTGAACCTGCTCGGGCAGCGGCAGCCGGAGATCTACGGCTCCGACACGCTCGCGGACGTCGAGGCGCTGTGCGCCAAGGCGGCGGCCGCGCACGGCGGCACGGTCGACTTCCGTCAGTCCAACCACGAGGGAGAGCTGGTCGACTGGATCCACGAGGCCCGGCTGAACCACTGCGGGATCGTCATCAACCCCGCCGCCTACTCGCACACCTCCGTGGCGATCCTGGATGCTCTCAACACCTGCGACGGGCTGCCGGTGGTGGAGGTCCACATCTCCAACATCCACCAGCGCGAGCAGTTCCGGCACCACTCCTATGTCTCGCTGCGCGCCGACGGCGTCATCGCCGGGTGCGGGGTGCAGGGGTACGCCTTCGCGGTGGAGCGGGTGGCGGCACTGGCCGGCGCGGGGCAGGCGGACGCGTAGACCGCGACCGCCCCGCCCTCGGCCGGCGGCCCGCCGCCAGGGGCCGCCGGCCGAGGGCGGGGAATGAGGACCGGCGGCCCGTACCGCGCAGGAGCCGTCATCCTGTGCGGAGCTGCTGTCAGTTGACCGCGCACCGAGGCGAGTGGCCGACGGGTGCGTACCACCGGCGCGTGCGAAGGGTTCACACGGGGTGCGAGGGGGCGCTCGTACGCCGGCTCACCACCCGCGCGCGTGCCACTCCGGAAGATACGGGCGCTCCGCGCCCAGCGTCGTGTCGTTGCCGTGGCCCGGGTACACCCACGTCTCGTCCGGGAGCACGCCGAAGATCTTCGTCTCGACGTCGTGGATGAGACTCGCGAACGCCTTGGGGTCCTTGCGGGTGTTCCCCACTCCGCCGGGGAAGAGACAGTCCCCGGTGAACACGTGCGGGTGCCCGTGCGGATCGTCGTAGACCAGCGCGATCGAGCCCGGGGTGTGGCCGACGAGGTGGCGTGCGGTGAGCTCCACCTGGCCCACCCGGATCGAGTCGCCGTCGTCGACGAGGACGTCGGTCGGCACGGGGATGCCCTCGGCGTCGTCCCGGCCCGCGTATGTACGCGCGCGCGTGGACGCCACGACCTCCGCGAGCGCCTGCCAGTGGTCCGCGTGCCGGTGCGTGGTGACGACCGAGGCGATGCCGTCGCCGCCGATCATGCCGAGCAGGGTGTGCGCGTCGTTCGCCGCGTCGATCAGCAACTGCTCGTCCGTGGCCCGGCAGCGCAGCAGATAGGCGTTGTTGTCCATCGGGCCGACCGCGATCTTGGTGATCATCAGGTCCTTCAGCTCGTGCACGTCCGCCGGGCCGCCGACCTTCACCTCTCCGCTGTACGTCATGGTCGTCAGCCTATAGCGGGGGAGCGGCCCGGGGACCGTGCACGCGGCTACAGCGGTGGAAGCGCCGGAAGCGCGCCGCCCGTCACCTTCAGGGCGGATCCGTCGCGGCGCCCCGCGAGCCAGCCGAGCAGGTCCGCCCGGCCTCCCGTGACGGTGACGGCGGCCTCGTCCGCCTCCTGACCCGTGTCCCACGCGCGTGTGCCGTCCGTCAGCCGGGTGGGCGGCACGTCCGGGTGCCCGGCGAACCGCTGGGCCAGGAACTCGATCTCCCGCTCGACGAACTCCGCCGGCAGGTCCTCCAGCTCGTAGCCGATCCCCAGGTCCACGTGGTGGAGTTCCACCTCCACCCAGCGCCGGAACGGCACCCGGGACGCGGAGTCGGTGACGCCGTTGCGCAGCTCCACGGTGCGGGACCAGTCCGCGGGCTCGGCCGCCACCCGCCGCAGGCGGGCCGCGCTCTCGCGTACGTCGGCGAGCTGCACGCCGAGGGGGCGCGGGGCGTCCCGCTCGATGTCGGCGTCCCGGGTCTCGGCGGAGGCGTACATGGGACGCCCCTCGAAGACGTTCACCAGCGCGTCCGCGTTGCGGGCCAGGTGGGCCAGGATGTGGCCCCGGGTCCAGCCGGGCAGCCGTGACTGTTCGGTCACAGCCGCGTTGTCCAAGGTGCCGACTGCGGTCAGCAGCCGCTCGGTTGCGTCCTGCACAGATGCCAGGTCGCGCGCGTGATCAATCATGGCGCCGACATTAGCCGGGTCACACCATCGGGTGAAGGCGGCAGACCGCGCCCGTAAATCGAATGCACGTCCTATAAGGTCGAGTGCGGCATCGGGCATGCCGGAGAGCCGGGATTTGTTGAGCATCCGGGCACATCCGGGAAACCCGCCCGGCGTTGTCAGTGGCTCCCCCTAGTCTGAGAAAGCACGGGGGCCCCGCCCCTGTCACTTCTCTCAAGAAAGGTGCGGACCGGCGTGGCCGACCGTCTCATCGTCCGTGGCGCGCGCGAGCACAACCTGAAGAACGTCTCGCTCGACCTGCCTCGGGACTCGCTCATCGTCTTCACGGGCCTGTCCGGGTCGGGCAAGTCCTCCCTGGCCTTCGACACCATCTTCGCCGAGGGCCAGCGGCGCTACGTGGAGTCGCTCTCCTCGTACGCCCGCCAGTTCCTCGGCCAGATGGACAAGCCGGACGTCGACTTCATCGAGGGCCTGTCCCCGGCGGTCTCCATCGACCAGAAGTCGACCTCGCGCAACCCGCGCTCGACGGTCGGCACCATCACCGAGGTCTACGACTACCTGCGCCTGCTCTTCGCCCGCATCGGCAAGCCGCACTGCCCGGAGTGCGGCCGCCCGATCTCCCGCCAGTCGCCGCAGGCCATCGTCGACAAGGTCCTGGAACTGCCGGAGGGGAGCCGCTTCCAGGTGCTCTCGCCGCTGGTGCGCGAGCGCAAGGGCGAGTTCGTCGACCTCTTCGCCGACCTGCAGACCAAGGGCTACTCCCGCGCGCGCGTGGACGGCGAGACCATCCAGCTCTCCCACCCGCCCACGCTGAAGAAGCAGGAGAAGCACACCATCGAGGTGGTCGTCGACCGCCTCACCGTCAAGGGCAGCGCCAAGCGCCGCCTCACCGACTCCGTCGAGACCGCCCTCGGCCTCTCGGGCGGCATGGTCGTGCTCGACTTCGTCGACCTGCCCGAGGACGACCCCGAGCGCGAACGGATGTTCTCGGAGCACCTGTACTGCCCGTACGACGACCTGTCCTTCGAGGAGATGGAGCCCCGCTCCTTCTCCTTCAACTCGCCCTTCGGCGCCTGCCCCGAGTGCACCGGCATCGGCACGCGCATGGAGGTCGACCCCGAACTGATCGTCCCCGACGAGGAGAAGACCCTCGACGAGGGCGCCATCCACCCCTGGTCGCACGGGCACACCAAGGAGTACTTCGGCCGGCTGATCGGCGCCCTCGCCGACGCCCTCGGCTTCCGCACCGACATCCCCTTCGCGGGCCTGCCGCAGCGCGCCAGGAAGGCCCTGCTGTACGGCCACAAGACGCAGGTCGAGGTCCGCTACCGCAACCGGTACGGGCGCGAGCGCGTCTACACCACGCCCTTCGAGGGCGCCGTCCCCTTCGTCAAGCGCCGCCACAGCGAGGCCGAGAGCGACGCGAGCCGCGAGCGCTTCGAGGGGTACATGCGCGAGGTTCCCTGTCCCGCCTGTGAGGGCACGCGCCTGAAGCCGGTCGTCCTCGCGGTCACGCTCATGGGCAAGTCGATCGCCGAGATCTCCGCGATGTCGATCAGCGACTGCGCCGACTTCCTGCGCGAGCTGAAGCTGGACGCCCGCGACAAGAAGATCGCCGAGCGCGTGCTCAAGGAGGTCAACGAGCGGCTGCGCTTCCTGGTCGACGTCGGCCTGGACTACCTCTCGCTGAACCGCGCGGCCGGCACGCTCTCCGGCGGCGAGGCCCAGCGCATCCGCCTGGCCACCCAGATCGGCTCCGGTCTCGTCGGCGTGCTGTACGTCCTGGACGAGCCGTCCATCGGCCTGCACCAGCGCGACAACCACCGGCTGATCGAGACCCTGGTCCGGTTGCGCGACATGGGCAACACGCTCATCGTCGTCGAGCACGACGAGGACACCATCAAGACCGCCGACTGGATCGTCGACATCGGCCCCGGCGCGGGCGAGCACGGCGGCAAGGTCGTGCACAGCGGCTCCCTGAAGGAGCTGCTGGCCAACGCCGAGTCGCACACCGGCCAGTACCTGTCGGGCAAGAGGTCCATCCCGGTGCCCGACGTCCGGCGCCCCCGCGACCCCTCCCGGAAGCTCACCGTGCACGGCGCCCGCGAGAACAACCTCAAGGACATCGACGTGTCCTTCCCGCTGGGCGTGTTCACGGCCGTCACCGGCGTCTCCGGCTCCGGCAAGTCCACCCTGGTCAACGACATCCTCTACACACACCTGGCCCGCGAGCTCAACGGCGCGCGGAACGTGCCCGGCCGGCACACGCGCGTGGACGGCGACGACCTCGTCGACAAGGTGGTGCACGTCGACCAGTCGCCCATCGGCCGCACCCCGCGGTCCAACCCGGCGACGTACACCGGTGTGTTCGACCACATCCGCAAGCTGTTCGCGGAGACCACCGAGGCGAAGGTCCGCGGCTACCTGCCCGGCCGCTTCTCCTTCAACGTCAAGGGCGGCCGCTGCGAGAACTGCGCGGGCGACGGCACCATCAAGATCGAGATGAACTTCCTCCCGGACGTCTACGTGCCGTGCGAGGTCTGCCACGGCGCCCGGTACAACCGGGAGACCCTGGAGGTCCACTACAAGGGCAAGTCCATCGCCGACGTGCTGAACATGCCGATCGAGGAGGCGACCGAGTTCTTCGAGGCGGTCCCGGCGATCTCCCGCCACCTCAAGACGCTCAAGGACGTCGGCCTGGGCTACGTCCGGCTCGGCCAGTCCGCGACCACCCTGTCCGGCGGTGAGGCACAGCGCGTGAAGCTCGCCAGCGAGCTGCAGCGCCGCTCCACCGGGCGCACCGTCTACGTCCTGGACGAGCCCACCACCGGCCTGCACTTCGAGGACATCAGCAAGCTGCTCAAGGTGCTGTCCGGCCTGGTCGACAAGGGCAACACGGTCATCGTCATCGAGCACAACCTCGACGTGATCAAGACCGCCGACTGGGTCGTCGACATGGGCCCCGAGGGCGGCGCCGGCGGCGGCCTGGTCGTCGCCGAGGGCACACCCGAGCAGGTGGCCGGCGTCCCCGCCAGCCACACCGGGAAGTTCCTGCGCGAGATCCTGCGGCCGGACAGCATCAGCGACGCCGCGTCCTCGGCCAAGGCCGTCAACAACACGGTGACCAGGAAGGCCGCACCCGCCAAGAGGACGACCCGGGCCCGCAAGGCCTGAGCCACCGCCCGGACGGGTGCTGCTACGGCTCGCCGACCTCCGCCGCGTACGGCGGCTCGGCGCCCGCGCGCGAGCAGGTGGCCGCCGCCGCGCGGGCCGCGAACCGCAGCAGCCCCGTCCAGCCCGAGGCGCCCAGCCCGGCCAGGCCCTCGGGGGAAAGGGCGTCCCGCACGGACAGCGCGTGCAGCAGCGCCGCGTTCACGGTGTCGCCCGCGCCGATGGTGTCCACGACGTCGACCTTCTCGCCCGGTACGGAGTGCTCGGCGCCGTCCTTGGTGTGGGCGGTGAGCCCGTCGCCCCCGTGGGTGATCACCACGGCCGACGGCCCGGCGGCCAGCCACTCGCGCGGAGTTCCGCCCAGCCACCGCGCGTCCTCCTCGGACAGCTTCAGCAGCGACACCGAGGGCAGCCAGCCGGCGAAGCGCGCCCGGTAGGCGTCCGCGTCCGCGATCAGACCGGGCCGGATGTTCGGGTCCAGCGCGGTGAACACGCCCTGCCCGGCCGCGTTCCGCATCAGCTCCTCGTACGCGCTCGCACCCGGCTCCAGGACCAGCGAACAGGTGCCGAAGGACACCGCGCGGGTCCCGGTGGGCAGCTCGGCGGGCGCGGTGAACAGACGGTCGGCGGTGCCGTCGACGTAGAACGAGTACGCGGCCGAGCCGTCGGCGCCGACCGTGGCGACCGCCAGCGTGGTCGGCTCAGCGCCGCGCTGCACGCCCGAGACGTCCACCCCGGCCCGCCGCAGCCCGCCGAGCAGCGCCTCACCGAAGGCGTCGTACGACAGGCGGGAGCAGAAGGCCGTACGGGAACCGAGGCGGCCCAGCGCGACGGCCGTGTTGTACGGGCCGCCGCCGAGCGCCGGCCCGAGGTCGGCGAGGGCGCCCGTGCCCCGCGGTACCAGGTCGATCAGGGCCTCACCGGCGACGACGATCACGAGTCGGTTCCTTTCGGCAGTCAGGGCCTCTCGTTCGGATCATGCCGGGCTCGCGGCCTGATCCGAACGAAAGCCCCAGGGCCCGGGAAGCTATCCCATTCCGCGCCGGAGGTAAACGCCGGACCCACGCGTCGACGTCGGGACGACCCGCCCCCGCCCACGTCGGCCCCGGTGGGTATCGTCGGCGTGTCCAGCCCTTTGACCAGTGGAGACCCTTATGTCCGGCCGTCCCTCCGCGAGCCGCCGTACCGTCCTGCGCGGAGCGGCCCTCACCCCCGTCGCCGCGCTCGGGCTCACCGCCTGCGGACCGGGCGGCACCTCCGCTCCCGCCACGCCCACCGCACCGGTCGACCTCGGCGCCGAGAGCGAGGTCCCCAAGGGCGGCGCCAAGCTGTACCGGGACCACAACGTGGTGGTCAGCCGGGACGCCAACGGCACCCTGAAGGCGTACAGCTCGATCTGCACGCACGCGCAGTGCCCGATCAACAAGCTCGAGGGGACGAGGCTGATCTGCCCCTGCCACGGCAGCGAGTTCGACGCCACCACCGGCCAGGTGGTGCGGTCCCCGGCCTCCGTCCCGCTGCCCGAGCTGCCCATACGCGCGCAGGGCGGCAAGCTCGTCGCCGGGCCCGGCGCCTGACGGCCGCCGGTCGCCGCCGGCCCGGCCCGCTCACTCCCAGTCCCAGCCGATCCCCACGATCCCCGACCGCACCCGCGCCTCCACGAGGTGGACCGAGCGATGCCACGCACTCACCGGCAGTTCCTGACGGCCGCCGCGCGGGGCCGCCGCCGAGGCCTGCGTGAACCGGTGGCAGCGCACCGGCAGGACACCGGTGTCGAACCGCACCTGAAGGGCGTACTGACCGCCGGGCGAGTCGAACTCCCGGACGCACTCGCGTGCCACACCGGCCGTGCCGTCCTCGACGCCGTACCGGAACAGGAACGTGTCGCCGGCCCGCAGCCGGGTGTCGAAGAGCAGCTCGGCCACCAGCACCCCGGTGCCGTGGTGCCGCCGAATCCGCCCCGTACGGCAGTTCTCCAGGGCGTGCACGGTCATCCGCTCCGGCACGCACCCCGGGTCGCCGTGGTGGACGGCCACGAAGCGGTCCACACCGTCCCGGTGGGCGCGCACGATGTGCTGGGACTCGCGCTCGGCGAGCTCCCGGCGCGTCCCGATCCGCACCCGCTCGTGGTACCCCAGCGTGTGCAGACCGCTGCCGGGCGGGCAGTCCAGCTCGGCCAGCAGCCCACGCAGCACGTCCGACGCCTCCACGAGGGAGCGGTAGGAGCGCACACCGGGCCGCCGCGCGCCCGGACGCTCCTCGGCCTCGGCCAGCAGCCGGATCAGCGACTCGTCCGGCAACCGCAGGATCTCCTCCAGGGCCCGTACCGCCCGCAGCGACTCCGGCCGCTGCGGGCGCCGCGCGCCCTGCTGCCAGTAGCTCAGACTGGTGACCCCGACCCTGACCCCGTAGCGCGTCAGATGGTGCTGCACGCGCTGCAACGGCAGTCCGCGGGCGGCGATCGCGGCGCGCAGCGCCACGTGGAAGGGGCCGCCGCGCAGGGCCGTGTCCAGTTCGGCGGTCACGATGTCCGCCTGCTGCGGGGCGTACGGCATGCACGGGCCTCTCTGTGAAGGGGCGGACGGCTGGTCGGACCGTTCCGCGGGTCCCCGGGGCCACCCCCGCGCGCGGGCAACGGGTGTCCTCATCTCCGTACGCCGCCGTCGACGGCCCCGAGTTCCCCCGCATTGAAGCGTGTTGACCAAGTCCCGACAACACCTGAGACCGACAGCCGTGCACTCCTGGCCGAGTCCGCACCCCGGCCGGAGCGGGCCGGGAGCCGCCGGCACACGAGGCCCGCCGCTGTGTCGGTGCTCGACAGTAGGGTGTGAGACATGGCCGACCCCTCCAGCTACCGCCCCAAGCCGGGAGACATCCCGGACTCTCCCGGGGTCTACAGGTTCCGTGACGAGCACCACCGGGTGATCTACGTCGGAAAGGCCAAGAGCCTGCGCCAACGCCTGGCGAACTACTTCCAGGACCTGGCGAACCTCCACCCGCGCACCCGGACGATGGTCACCACGGCCGCGTCCGTGGAGTGGACCGTGGTGTCCACGGAGGTCGAGGCACTGCAGCTGGAGTACTCCTGGATCAAGGAGTTCGACCCCCGGTTCAACGTCAAGTACCGCGACGACAAGAGCTACCCGTACCTCGCGGTGACGATGAACGAGGAGTTCCCGCGCGTACAGGTGATGCGCGGCCACAAGAAGAAGGGCGTGCGCTACTTCGGGCCGTACGGGCACGCGTGGGCCATCCGCGACACCGTCGACCTGCTGCTGCGCGTCTTCCCGGTGCGCACCTGCTCGGCCGGCGTCTTCAAGAACGCCGCACGCACCGGCCGCCCCTGCCTGCTCGGCTACATCGGCAAGTGCTCCGCGCCCTGCGTCGGCCGCGTCTCCGCCGAGGACCACCGGGAACTGGCCGAGGAGTTCAGCGACTTCATGGCCGGCCGCACGGGCACGTACCTGCGCCGCCTGGAGAAGGAGATGACCGAGGCGGCCGAGGAGATGGAGTACGAGCGGGCCGCCCGTCTGCGCGACGACATCGGGGCCCTGAAGAAGGCCATGGAGAAGAACGCGGTCGTGCTCGCCGACGCGACCGACGCCGACCTCATCGCCGTCGCCGAGGACGAGCTGGAGGCCGCCGTGCAGATCTTCCACGTGCGCGGCGGACGCGTGCGCGGCCAGCGCGGCTGGGTGACCGACAAGGTGGAGGACGTCACCACCGGCGCCCTCGTCGAGCACGCCCTGCAGCAGCTGTACGGCGAGGAGAGCGGGGACGCCGTACCCAAGGAGGTCCTCGTCCCGGCCCTGCCCGACCCGGTGGAGCCGGTCCAGCAGTGGCTCACCGACCGCCGCGGGTCGAACGTCTCACTGCGCATCCCGCAGCGCGGCGACAAGAAGGCCCTGATGGAGACCGTGCAGCGCAACGCCCTGCAGGCGCTCGCCCTGCACAAGACCAGGCGCGCCTCGGACCTGACCACGCGCTCGCGTGCCCTGGAGGAGATCGCCGAGGCCCTCGGCCTGGACAGCGCCCCCCTGCGGATCGAGTGCTACGACATCTCCCACCTCCAGGGCGACGACGTGGTGGCCTCCATGGTCGTCTTCGAGGACGGCCTGCAGCGCAAGAGCGAGTACCGCCGCTTCCAGATCCGTGGCTTCGAAGGTCAGGACGACGTCCGCTCCATGCACGAGGTGATCACCCGCCGCTTCAGGCGGTACCTCGCCGAGAAGGAGAGGACCGGCGAGTGGGCCGATGGCGAGGACGCCCTCGCCGACGGCTCGCCGGGCGCGCTCACCGAGGACGACGGGCGCCCCAGGCGCTTCGCCTACCCGCCGCAGCTCGTCGTCGTCGACGGCGGGCAGCCCCAGGTGGCCGCCGCCCAGCGGGCCCTGGACGAGCTCGGCATCGACGACATCGCCGTGTGCGGGCTGGCCAAGCGCCTGGAGGAGGTCTGGCTGCCCGGCGAGGACGACCCGGTGGTCCTGCCCCGCAGCAGCGAGGGCCTGTACCTGCTGCAGCGCGTGCGCGACGAGGCCCACCGGTTCGCGATCACCTACCAGCGCACCCGGCGGGCCAAGCGCTTCCGGGCCGGGCCCCTGGACGGCGTACCCGGCCTCGGCGAGACGCGTAAACAGGCGCTGATCAAGCATTTCGGCTCGGTGAAGCGGCTGCGGTCCGCGACAATCGACCAGATCCGCGAGGTGCCCGGCATAGGCCGCAAGACGGCCGAGACGATCGCCGCGGCCCTCGCCCAGGCGGCCCCGGCAGCACCTGCCGTCAACACAGCGACGGGAGAGATCATGGAAGACGTGGAGGAAGCGCCGTTCGAGGCGACGACGAGCGACGTGGGGGAGCCCGTGACCACGGGTGCCCCGGACGACCGACGGGGGCAGGAGACATGACCGAGCACGAGGCACGGCGGACCGCCGAGCGAGATCAGGCCCACGAGGGGACGCGCGCCGGGCAGCGGCGGCGCGCGGTCCAGGAAGACGGAGCACAGGTGAGTATCGACACGGCCGGCGTCCCCGACGCGGCCATTCCCGAGCTGGTGATCATCACCGGCATGTCCGGGGCCGGCCGGTCCACGGCCGCCAAGTGTCTGGAGGACCTCGGCTGGTTCGTCGTCGACAACCTGCCGCCGGCGCTGATCAACACCATGGTGGAGCTCGGTGCCCGCTCGCAGGGCAACGTGGCCCGGATCGCGGTCGTCGTCGACGTCCGCGGCCGCCGCTTCTTCGACGCCCTGCGCGAGTCCCTGGCCGACCTGGAGGCCAAGAACGTCACGCGGCGGATCGTTTTCCTGGAGTCCTCCGACGACGCCCTGGTGCGTCGCTTCGAGTCGGTGCGCCGGCCCCACCCGCTCCAGGGCGACGGCCGCATCGTCGACGGCATCGCCGCCGAGCGGGAGCTGCTGCGGGAGCTGCGCGGCGACGCCGACCTGGTGATCGACACCTCCAGCCTCAACGTGCACGAGCTGCGCGCCAAGATGGACGCCCAGTTCGCCGGCGAGGAGGAGCCCGAGCTGCGGGCCACGGTGATGTCGTTCGGCTTCAAGTACGGCCTGCCGGTCGACGCCGACCTGGTCGCGGACATGCGGTTCCTGCCCAACCCGCACTGGGTGCCCGAACTGCGCCCGTACACCGGGCTGAACGACGAGGTCGCCGCGTACGTCTTCAACCAGCCCGGTGCCAAGGAGTTCCTCGACCGCTACGCCGAGCTGCTGCGGCTGATCGCGGCCGGCTACCGCCGCGAGGGCAAGCGGTACGTGACCATCGCCATCGGCTGCACGGGCGGCAAGCACCGCTCGGTGGCCATGTCCGAGAAGCTGGCCGCGCGGCTCTCGGCCGAGGGCGTGGAGACCGTCGTCGTCCACCGGGACGTGGGGCGGGAGTGACCGGAAGACGTACTCCGCGGCTGAGCGGGTGGCGCCGGGTGGCGCCGGAGGGACGTACGGCGCGTCTGGCGACCGCCGCGCGCGCGGGGCGCGTCGTGGAGGCCCGGGGCGCGCGGGCGCGCCGGCGCGGGACCCAGCCCAAGGTGGTCGCCCTCGGCGGCGGCATGGGCCTGTCCGCCTCGCTCGCCGCACTGCGCCGGATCACCGGCGACCTCACCGCCGTCGTCACCGTGGCCGACGACGGCGGCTCCAGCGGGCGCCTGCGCGACGAGCTGGGTGTGCTGCCACCCGGTGACCTGCGCAAGGCGCTGGCCGCACTGTGCGGTGACGACGACTGGGGCCAGACCTGGGCCCGGGTCATCCAGCACCGCTTCACCTCGCGGGGCGATCTGCACGACCACGCAGTGGGCAACCTGCTGATCGTCGCCCTGTGGGAGCAGCTCGGCGATCACGTGCAGGCGCTGGACCTGGTGGGCAAGCTGCTGGGCGCGCACGGGCGCGTGCTGCCCATGTCGGCCGTGCCCCTGGAGCTGCAGGCGCTGGTCAAGGGGCACGACCCGGAGCGGCCCGAGGACATCGATGTCGTCCGCGGCCAGGCCACGGTCGCGCTCACCCCCGGCGAGGTGCAGTCCGTGCACCTCGTGCCGAACGACCCGCCCGCGGTGCCGGAGGCCGTGGAGGCGGTCCTGGACGCGGACTGGGTGGTGCTCGGGCCCGGCTCCTGGTTCTCCTCGGTCATCCCGCACCTGCTGGTGCCGGAACTGCTGGACGCGCTCACCGAGACCAAGGCACGGCGGGTGCTGTCCCTGAACCTCGCGCCGCAGCCGGGGGAAACCGACGGCTTCTCCCCGCAGCGTCATTTGGAGGTTTTGGGGCGACACGCCCCTAAACTCGCCCTGGACGTGGTGCTGGCCGACGAGGCCGCCGTGCCCGACCGCGAAGACCTCAGCGAGGCCGCCGAGCGGTTCGGCGCCGCGGTCGAACTCGCGCCGGTGGCCCGGAGGGACGGAACTCCGCGGCACGACCCGGAGCTGCTGGCCGCCGCGTACGACCGTATTTTTCGGATGCATGGAAGGATCGGCCCATGGCGATGACGGCAGCGGTGAAGGACGAGATCTCCCGGCTTCCCGTCACCCGGACCTGCTGCAGAAAGGCGGAGGTCTCCGCCGTTCTGCGGTTCGCCGGCGGCCTCCACCTGGTCAGCGGGCGCATCGTGATCGAGGCGGAGCTGGACACCGCCATGGCGGCGCGGCGTCTGAAGCGGGACATCCTGGAGATCTTCGGTCACAGCTCCGAGCTGATCGTGATGGCGCCGGGCGGGCTGCGCCGCGGCTCGCGCTATGTCGTCCGCGTGGTGGCGGGCGGCGACCAACTGGCCCGCCAGACCGGGCTGGTCGACGGGCGGGGCCGCCCGATCCGAGGTCTGCCGCCGCAGGTGGTCTCGGGGGCCACCTGCGACGCCGAGGCCGCCTGGCGCGGGGCGTTCCTGGCCCACGGCTCGCTCACCGAGCCGGGCCGTTCCTCCTCCCTGGAGGTGACCTGCCCGGGTCCGGAGGCCGCGCTCGCCCTGGTCGGCGCGGCCCGGCGGCTGTCCATCGCGGCGAAGGCCCGCGAGGTGCGGGGCGTGGACCGGGTCGTCGTCCGTGACGGTGACGCCATCGGTGCCCTGCTGACCCGTCTGGGTGCCCACGAGTCCGTGCTGGCCTGGGAGGAACGGCGGATGCGCCGCGAGGTCCGCGCCACGGCCAACCGCCTCGCCAACTTCGACGACGCCAACCTGCGCCGCTCGGCCCGCGCCGCCGTCGCGGCCGGCGCCCGCGTGCAGCGCGCCCTCGAGATCCTCGGCGACGACGTCCCCGAGCACCTCGCCGCCGCGGGCCGCCTGCGCATGGACCACAAGCAGGCGTCCCTGGAGGAGCTCGGCGCCCTCGCCGACCCCCCACTGACCAAGGACGCGGTCGCGGGCCGCATCCGCCGCCTCCTCGCCATGGCCGACAAACGAGCCTCCGACCTCGGCATCCCGGGCACCGAGGCCAATCTCACGGAGGACCTGGCGGACAACCTGGTCGGCTGACCCGGGCCGACCGCGCGCCCGGGCGAACGAGGTCGGTCGGTACGGGCCCGGCCCCCACCAGCCGGGCTGGCACCAGCCGGGCTGGCACTGGCCGGGCTGGCACCGGCCGGGCTGGCACCGGCCGGGCGGCAGGGCTGACCGACGGGGGCCGGCCGACACCGACATCAGCCGGCGAGCATGGCCGGCTGACACCGGTCGTCGACAGCGCCCGACCGGTATCGGCAGGGCGACGTGGGACTGAGCCGCGGGAGGCCCGGTCGGCCGGCCGCGTTTTCGATGTGCACGTGTGCCTGTTCCTCCGGGTGGCGCTGCCGGTGCCTCCGGCCCGGGGCGGATGCGCGTAGCCGCCCTGCTCGCGGGTACCCCGCTCGGTGTGATCAGCGTGTACCAACGGTTGCCACCGGCCACCCCGGCACCGGACACCGACCGGTCGGTACGGGCTGGTCGGCAGCCGTCGGCCGGGGGACATGTCGGACTTGTAGGTGTCCGGATTGCCGGATTTCACAAGTGAGCCCTCGGGGGCACGGATGAGTGATCAACGGGGGCAATTGGTATCGGCAATCCGTAGCGGAACGGGGTGATCCGGACGCCTGTGCCGAGGGGTCCGTAGGCCTACTGGCGGATATGGGACACCGTGCCGTTCAGATGTCACTACGGAGGCCCCAGGGGGGTAGGGTCGGGGGTGGTCGGGGACATCCCATACAGCTCGCCGGCGTCGAAACCGGCGTACCAACGAGGAGATCGGTTCGTGACGATCCGCGTAGGCATCAACGGCTTTGGCCGCATCGGTCGTAACTACTTCCGCGCGCTGCTGGAGCAGGGTGCAGACATCGAGATCGTGGCTGTCAACGACCTGGGTGACACCGCGACCACCGCTCACCTGCTGAAGTACGACACCATCCTCGGTCGCCTCAAGCAGGAGGTCTCCCACACCGAGGACACCATCACCGTCGATGGCCACGCCATCAAGGTGCTGTCCCAGCGCAACCCCGCCGACATCCCCTGGGGCGAGCTCGGCGTCGACATCGTCATCGAGTCCACCGGCATCTTCACCAAGAAGGAAGACGCCGAGAAGCACATCGCCGGCGGCGCCAAGAAGGTCATCATCTCCGCCCCGGCGAAGAACGAGGACGTCACCATCGTCATGGGCGTCAACCAGGACAAGTACGACGCCGCGAACCACGACGTCATCTCCAACGCCTCCTGCACCACCAACTGCGTGGCGCCGATGGCGAAGGTCCTCGACGAGAACTTCGGCATCGTCAAGGGCCTGATGACCACCGTGCACGCGTACACGAACGACCAGCGCATCCTGGACTTCCCGCACAAGGACCTGCGCCGCGCCCGTGCCGCCGCGGAGAACATCATCCCGACCACCACCGGCGCCGCCAAGGCCACCGCCCTGGTGCTGCCGCAGCTCAAGGGCAAGCTGGACGGCATGGCCATGCGCGTCCCGGTGCCCACCGGCTCCGTCACCGACCTCGTCGTCGAGCTCTCCCGCGAGGTCACCAAGGAAGAGGTCAACGCCGCCTTCCAGAAGGCCGCCGAGGGCGAGCTGAAGGGCATCCTCGAGTACACCGAGGACCCGATCGTCTCCTCCGACATCGTCAACTCGCCCGTGTCCTGCACCTTCGACTCCTCCCTGACGATGGTTCAGGAGGGCAAGAACGTAAAGGTCATCGGCTGGTACGACAACGAGTGGGGCTACTCCAACCGCCTCGTCGACCTGACGGTCTTCGTCGGCAACCAGCTCTGATCGACAGAGCAGGCACTTCGATGTGACATCAGGGCTCGGGCAGCGCACACGACGCGCCGCCCGAGCCCTGACGCACGTACAGCGGCAGGGTGAACAACGGCCCGCCCACGTGCCGATCGATCAGCCCTCGTACGATCAAGAGACCCTCCCCAGGAGTCCCAACCATGAAGACGATCGACGAACTTCTCTCCGAAGGCGTGGACGGCAAGCGGGTCTTCGTCCGCGCCGACCTCAACGTGCCGCTGGCCGACGGTGTCATCACCGACGACGGCCGCATCCGCGCCGTACTGCCCACCGTCAAGGCGCTCGCCGACGCCGGCGCCAAGGTGGTCGTGGCCTCCCACCTCGGCCGCCCCAAGGGCGCCCCGGACCCGGCCTTCTCCCTGCTGCCCGCCGCCGAGCGGCTCGGCGAACTCCTCGGCGCCCCCGTGGCGTTCGCCCAGGACACCGTCGGCCCCGCCGCCCACGACGCCGTGGACGGCCTCCAGCCCGGCCAGGTCGCGGTCATCGAGAACCTCCGCTTCAACCCGGGCGAGACGTCCAAGGACGACACCGAGCGCGGCGAGTTCGCCGACCGGCTCGCCGCCCTCGCGGACGTCTACGTCGGCGACGGCTTCGGCGCGGTGCACCGCAAGCACGCTTCCGTCTACGACCTCCCGGCCCGCCTGCCGCACTACGCCGGCCACCTCATCGCCACCGAGGTCGGCGTCCTGAAGAAGCTCACCGAGGACGTCCGGCGGCCCTACGTCGTCGCGCTCGGCGGCGCCAAGGTCTCCGACAAGCTCGCCGTCATCGACCAGCTGCTCGGCAAGGCCGACCGGCTGCTCATCGGCGGCGGCATGGCGTACACCTTCCTCAAGGCCCAGGGGCACGAGGTCGGCAAGTCCCTCCTGCAGGAGGACCAGCTCCCGGCCGTCAAGGAGTACATCGAGCGCGCCGAGAAGACCGGCGTCGAGCTGATCCTGCCCGTGGACACGCTGGTCGCGCCCGACTTCCCGGACCTGAGGACCAAGGCCCCGGCCCACCCCGCCTCCGTCGCCGTGGACGCCATCCCGGCCGACCAGGAGGGCCTGGACATCGGCCCCGAGACCCGCAAGCTGTACGCCTCGAAGCTCGCCGACGCCGCCACCGTCTTCTGGAACGGCCCGATGGGCGTCTTCGAGCACCCCGACTTCGCCGAGGGCACCAAGGCGGTCGCCCAGGCCCTGGCCGACTCCGACGGCTTCACCGTCGTGGGCGGCGGCGACTCCGCCGCGGCCGTCCGTACGCTGGGCTTCGAGGAGTCGGCATTCGGCCACATCTCGACCGGAGGCGGCGCCTCCCTCGAATACCTCGAGGGCAAGACGCTCCCCGGCCTCGCCGCACTGGAGGACTGAACCGCATGAGCACGCGCACGCCGCTGATGGCGGGCAACTGGAAGATGAACCTCAACCACCTCGAGGCCATCGCACACGTCCAGAAGCTCGCCTTCGCCCTGGCCGACAAGGACTACGAGGCCGTCGAGGTCGCCGTCCTGCCGCCCTTCACCGACCTGCGCTCCGTGCAGACCCTGGTCGACGGCGACAAGCTCAAGATCAAGTACGGTGCCCAGGACATCTCGCAGCACGACTCCGGCGCCTACACCGGCGAGATCTCCGGCCCGATGCTGGCCAAGCTCAAGTGCACGTACGTGGTGATCGGGCACTCCGAGCGCAGGCAGTACCACAACGAGACCGACGAGCTGGTGAACGCCAAGGTCAAGGCCGCCTACAAGCACGGCCTGACCCCGATCCTGTGCGTCGGCGAGGAACTGGACGTCCGTGAGGCGGGCGACCACGTCACGCACACGCTCGCCCAGGTCGAGGGCGGTCTGAAGGACCTCCCGGCCGAGCAGGCCGCGTCGATCGTGATCGCCTACGAGCCCGTTTGGGCCATCGGTACCGGCAAGGTCTGCGGCGCCGGTGACGCCCAGGAGGTCTGCGCCGCCATCCGCGGCAAGATCGCCGAGCTGTACTCGCAGGAGGTCGCCGACCAGGTCCGCATCCAGTACGGCGGCTCCGTGAAGTCGGGCAACGTCGCCGAGATCATGGCGCAGGCCGACATCGACGGTGCCCTGGTCGGCGGTGCCTCGCTGGACACGGACGAGTTCGTCAGGATCGTGCGCTTCCGCGAGCAGTGAGCGGGGCGGCGAGCCGAGCTGTGAGTATGCGGTAGCGGCGATCCGTCGTACCCTTGCGGGGGCACGGTAGGCAGTGCTTGCGTGCCCCCGTCGTCCATCCGAATCCGAGGAAGTTGGTCCAGCCGTGGTTTTGGGGTTCTCGATCGCCCTGATCGTCTTCAGCCTGCTGCTGATGCTGCTGGTGCTGATGCACAAGGGGAAGGGCGGCGGCCTCTCCGACATGTTCGGTGGCGGCGTCCAGTCCTCCGTCGGCGGCTCCTCGGTCGCCGAGCGCAACCTGGATCGCATCACCGTGGTGGTCGGCCTGCTGTGGACAGCGTGCATCGTCGTGCTCGGCATCCTGATGAAGACGAGCAGCTGAACAACAACCGGCACATATTCGTACGTAAGGCCCCATGGTCGGTACGCGCTCCCGGGCGCGTCCTATCATGGGGCTTGCGTCTGTGCATGGGGGGCGGTAACTCCAGTCACTGGACGCGCGTTGAGCCTTACGTAGACTGAGGCGCTCGCAGCGAAGCGGTACGCCGACTCGCTTCGCGGCACCATCACGCAGGGAGTTACGACCGTGGCAAGTGGCAACGCGATCCGAGGAAGCCGGGTCGGGGCGGGGCCGATGGGCGAGGCCGAGCGCGGTGAGTCCGCGCCGCGTCTGCGCATCTCCTTCTGGTGCTCCAACGGACACGAGACCCAGCCGAGCTTCGCCAGTGACGCGCAGGTCCCCGACACCTGGGACTGCCCGCGCTGCGGCTTCCCGGCCGGTCAGGACCAGGACAACCCGCCGGCCCCGCCGCGCACCGAGCCCTACAAGACGCACCTCGCCTATGTGCGCGAGCGGCGCAGCGACGCGGACGGCGAGGCGATCCTCGCCGAGGCACTCGCCAAACTGCGGGGCGAGATTTAGGAATTGGGCTCCGGTCGGCGCCGCTTGCGGGCGCCGGACCGGACCTGTCGCACACCCGGCCGGCCGCCGCGGACCGATTGTCAGTGGTGCCCTCTACGGTTTGCCGCACAGGCGAATCGTGAGGGGAAGCCATGACATCGGCCGAGACCGCGGGTGCGGGTGCGCCCGCCTGGCGCGGGGGATTCGGACGGCTGTGGAGCGCCGCCGTGCTGTCCAGCTTCGGCGACTCGCTGCGTACGGCCGCGCTGCCGCTGCTCGCCGTGTCACTGACCGACGACCCGCTGCTCATCTCCTCCGTCGCGGCCTGCGGCTATCTGCCCTGGATCGTCTTCGGACTGCTCGGCGGCGCCGTCGCCGACCGGGTGGACCAGCGGCGCGCGATGTGGGCGGCGGACACGGTACGGGCCCTGCTGGTCGGCGGTTTCGCCGTGGCCGTGGCCCTCGGGCACGCCTCGATCGGCCTGCTGGTCGCCCTGGCCTTCGCGCTGACCACGCTGCAGACGCTCTTCGACAACGCGGCCACGGCCCTGCTGCCCGTCCTGGTGGAGCCGCAGGCGCTGGGCAGCGCCAACGCCCGGCTGATGACCGGGCAGCGCGTGGCCGGCGGGCTGCTCGGAGGCCCGGCCGTGCCGCTGCTGCTCGTCGCCGGCGCCGCGGCCCCCTTCGCCGCCAACGCCGCCACGTTCCTGGTGGCCGCCGCGCTCGTCGCCTCCTTACGGGCAGCCAGGCCCGAGCGCGCGCCGAGACCGGCGGGCAGCACGCTGCGGCGCGAGATCGCCGACGGACTGCGCGCCCTGGGGCGGGACCGGGCCCTGCGCGGGCTGTGCGCGGCCACCGCGCTGTGCAACGTCGGGATGGGCGCCCTCATCGCCACCCTGGTGGTCATCGTGACCGGCTGGCTGGGCGCCGGCACCAAGGGGTACGCGGCGACGCTGACGGCGTACACGGTCGGCAGCCTGGTCGGGGGAGCGGTCAACAGCCGGATCGTGGCCCGGCTGGGACGTATGCGGGCCGTGCTGCTGGCCGGGGCGGTGCAGATCGCCGCGCTGGCGGTGATGGGGGTGGTGCGTCATCTGGCCGTGACGGTGGCCGCGCTGGCCGTGTTCGGGTTGATGGGCATGGTGTGGAACGTCAACACGACGACGCTGATGCAGCAGCGCAGTCCGGCCGGGATGCTGGGCCGGGTCAGCGCGGCCTTCCGCACCCTCGCCGTGGCCGGGGCGCCGCTCGGAGCGGTGCTCGGCGGGGCGGTCGCCGCAGCGTGGGGGCCGAACCGCCCGGCGCTGCTCGCGGCGGGGTTCTTCGTCCTTTCCGTGGCCGCGCTGATACCCGCGCGGGCGGCGGACGTAGTGGTGGGTGCGCCGGACGACGGCGTGACGACGACTCACGTCGCCCGCTGATCAACTAGGTTGGACCGGCAGCGGGGCAGGACGCAGCAGGACAGCTAGAAAAGAGGCTGAAGTCCGAATGAACGCAGACGGCCGTACCAGGCTCGACCAGAGGCCCGAGTGGACCGCTCTGGCCGAGCACCGCGAAGAGCTCGCCGACACCCATCTGCGGGATCTGTTCGCCGCCCACCCGGAGCGCGGTGAGGCGTACACCCTCCGGGTCGGCGATCTGTACGTCGACTACTCCAAGCACCTCGTCACCGACGAGACCCTGCGGCTGCTGCGGGGGCTGGCCGCCGCGACGGACGTGTTCGGGCTGCGGGACGCCATGTTCCGCGGCGAGAAGATCAACGTCACCGAGAACCGGGCCGTGCTGCACACGGCGCTGCGGACGCCGCGGGACGCGGTGATCGAGGTCGACGGGGAGAACGTCGTGCCCGGGGTGCACGCGGTTCTGGACAGGATGAGCGACTTCGCGGACCGCGTCCGTTCGGGAGAGTGGACGGGGCAAACCGGCAAGCGGATCCGCAATGTGGTGAACGTGGGCATCGGCGGATCGGACCTGGGCCCGGCGATGGCGTACGAGGTGCTGCGCGCCTGGACGGACCGCGGGCTGACGGTGCGCTTCGTGTCCAACGTCGACGGCGCCGACCTGCACGAGGCGACGCGTGACCTGGACGCGGCGGAGACGCTGTTCATCATCGCGTCCAAGACGTTCACCACCATCGAGACGGTCACCAACGCGACGTCGGCGCGGGACTGGCTGCTCGGTGAGCTGAAGGCCGGCCCGGAGGCCGTCGCGAAGCACTTCGTGGCGCTGTCGACGAACGCGGAGAAGGTCGCCGGGTTCGGCATCGACACGGCCAACATGTTCGAGTTCTGGGACTGGGTAGGGGGCCGGTACTCGTACGACTCGGCGATCGGCCTCTCTTTGATGATCGCGATCGGTCCGGAGCGCTTCGGTGAGATGCTGGAGGGCTTCCGGCTGGTCGACGAGCACTTCAGGACGGCGCCGGCCGAGGCCAACGTGCCGTTGCTGCTGGGGTTGCTGGGGATCTGGTACGGCAACTTCCACGGTGCGCAGTCGCATGCGGTGCTGCCGTACTCGCACTATCTGTCGAAGTTCACCGCGTATCTGCAGCAGCTGGACATGGAGTCCAACGGGAAGTCGGTGCAGCGGGACGGCGAGCCGGTGGGGTGGCAGACCGGGCCGGTGGTGTGGGGCACGCCCGGCACGAACGGGCAGCACGCGTACTACCAGCTGATCCACCAGGGTACGGAGCTGATCCCGGCGGACTTCATCGGCTTCGCCGAGCCGGTCGCGGAGCTGAGCGGTGAACTCAAGGCGCAGCACGACTTGTTGATGGCCAACTTCTTCGCGCAGACGCAGGCGCTGGCCTTCGGCAAGACGCCGGAGGAGGTACGGGAGGAAGGGGTGCCGGAGGAACTGGTCCCGCACAGGACGTTCCGCGGGAACCACCCCACGACGACGATCCTCGCCCGCGAGCTGACCCCGTCGGTCCTCGGTCAGCTGATCGCCCTGTACGAACACAAGGTCTTCGTCCAGGGCGCCGTCTGGAACATCGACTCCTTCGACCAGTGGGGCGTGGAACTGGGCAAGGTCCTGGCCAAGCGCGTCGAGCCCGCGCTCACCGAAGGCGCCGACGTACCCGGGCTGGACCCCTCCACCAAGGCCCTGGTCGCCACCTACCGGGAGCTGCGCGGCAGGCGGTGAGGGCGGTACGGGATGCGGGCGGCGGACGCCCCGCCCGCATCCCGTAAACTCCCGGCGATCATGGAAGTGGTGGGTCGGGGGAGCACGACATGACCAGAGCACCTGGGAGCTGGATCGGCGGCAGGGCGGAGGGGCGTTCCTTCTGGAAACCCAGGGACGCGGCGTGGGCGGTGTTCCACCCGGCCTGGATCCCGCAACCGCTCGACCCGTCCGTGGAGCGGCTCAAGCGTCTCAGGGTCGTCGTCGGGGCGATCGCCTCCTTCGGGGTCTACACCTTCATCGAGGGCGGGTTCGCCTTCGACGAGCTGATGGAGAACGCGCTCACCGCCTCCACCGTGCTGCTGTTCGTCACCCCGCTCACCGTCGGGGTGATGCTGTTCGTCCGGCGGCGCGGCGGCACCGCGCGGCAGCTGCGGCATCAGCTCCTCAACTCCCTGAGGCTGCTGCTGTTGTTCATCGCTGCCGTCGTCGTCACGCTCCTGCTGCTCCAGTTCTCCACCTCGGTGGGTGGGCTGATGTTCCTGCCCGTGGCCATCGCGACGCTGTGGATGATCGTCTTCGTGGTCGTCGGGACGATCAGGGTCTCCGGCAACTTCTTCGGCACGGCCGCCGTGCACCACTGCCTGCCGGCGCTGCTCGCCACGGTGACCACCTGGCTCATGGCCATCCCGGACCTGGTCACGGGTGATCTGCACGGGCTCAGCCTCACCATGGGCATCGTCTTCATCCTGGGCGCTCCGGTGACGGTCACGGCCATCGCCCTGCTGGAGACGGGCCGGCTGAAGCGGCGCTACGGCATCCGGCTGGGCGCCGCACCCGGCGAGCCACCCGCCCCTCCCGGGCCGCCCCACCCGGCCCACGCCGCCGACGGGACTGCCGTACGTACCGCCGCAGGGCACCCCCTACGGCCACCCGCACCCGCACACGACGGGCGGTAACTCGTACGCCCCGGGCTCACAGCACCTGTACGCGCCGGGGGCAGGCGGCAACCCGTACGCCCCGGGCCCGCAGCACCCGTACGCGCCCGGAGCGGCCGGCAACCCGTACGCTCCGCAGACGCAGCACCCCCCGCAGAACCCCTACGGAGGCTGACGCGCGCCGAGGAGGCGCCCGGGTGGCTAGGCCACCGCGCTCAGCGTGTCCGCGAGGCGGCGGCGGGCCGCACGGGTGGCCGGGAGGGCGGCGAGAGCGGCGGCGCCCAGCACGGCGGCCGCCCCGAGCAGCAGCAGGAACAGCGGGGACGGCCCCTGGGCGATCCCCGCGCCGATGCCGCTCGATCTGCCCTGGGCGTCGATCAGCCAGTGCGCCAGCGGCAGCCCCAGGGCGGTGGCGACCAGCACGGCCGCCAGCGCCGACAGGGCGGTGGCCGTGACGGTGATCGCGGTGATCTGCCGGGGGGAGAGGCCGATGGCCTTCAGCGCCAGCAGGTCCCGTTCGCTCTCGCGGATCGTGCCGCCGATCGCCGTCAGCAGCTCGATGAGGCCGATGAGGCCCAGCACGCAGATCAGGCCGGCGACGACCGCACGCAGCGGGGACAGGCCGTCGGCCGGGTTGGTCACGGCGTGCACGTCCAGGTGTCCGTGCCCCGAGGTGAGCAGGGACCTCGCGACCGGGTCGCGGTCCGCGTCCGGGGACAGGCGGAGCTGGTACAGCGTGGCACGCAGGTCCGGGTCGTTCTCCCGGAGGGTGTCCAGGGAGGTGGAGATGACCCGGCCGGCGTTCTCCGGTTCTATGCTGCGGCCCACTATGTGCAGGATCTGCGGCTGGTCGCCCACCGTCATCCGGACCCAGTCGCCCACCCGCACGTCGAGCAGGTCCAGCAGGCCCTGACCGGCCACCGCCTCGTCGGGGCCGTCGGCGCGGCGGCCCTCGGCCAGGGCGTACGGGTAGGGGTCCTCGCGGGTGCCCAGGCCCCGCAGGGCGATCGTGGCCGTCTGGCCGGGGACGAGCGCGGCCACCTCCACCCCGGGGTAGACGGCGGCGACCCCCCGCTCGCGCGCCAGCAGCGCCCGCGTGTCCTCGTCGTTCAGGCCGCTGTCCGCGCGGACGGTCAACGCGGCCGGCAGCCCCAGCTCCTCCGGCCTGCTGTGGAAGCGGTCGATCGTCGTCCACGCGCTCATCGCCACCACGACCAGCAGCAGCGGCAGAGCCAGCCGTCCCACCGTGGCCAGGGTGCGCACACGGCGGGTGACCACCTTGTGCCAGCCCAGCACCAGTGCGGGCGGCAGCCCCAGCCCCAGTGCCCGGCGGGCCACCCCCATGAGCCGCCCGGCCGGCGGTGCCGCGGGCCGCGGCACCGGCACCGGCGGCACCCGCCCCGCCCGCCAGGCCGCCAGCCCCGTCACCGCGCCGATGAGCAGCACCGCGCCCACCGGCACCGCGAACAGCGTCACCGGGTGACCCGGCAGCCCCTGCCACACCCCGACCGCGTCGCCCAGCCGGCCCGGGATCCGCGCGCCCAGCGACTGGGTCAGCACCGCCGCGGCCACCGCGCCGAGCACGGCGTACGCCACATGCTGGAGGAGGAAGATCCGGACCACCTGGCCGGGCGCGAAACCGATCGCCTTCAGCACCGAGATGTCCCGCAGATGCCCCCGGATCCGGGTGCCGATCGCGCCGTGCACCGCCAGCCCGGCCGCGATCAGCGCGCCCAGGCCGAACAGGCCCAGCACCTGGCCGAGCAGCCGGTTGTCGCCCTGCGCCTCGGCCTGCGCCTGCTGCCAGTTGGACACCTCGCCGACCGCGCCCGCACCCAGCACGGTGACGGCGCGCTGGACGGCGTAGCCGGTGTCGTCGGGGTCGGTCAGCCGCAGCCCGATCACCCGGCCGCCGGGGTCGCGCACCGCGGACGGCTGCGCCCACACCAGCCCCGGCTGCTCACCCGGCCGGTAGCGCGGCTCCGCGCTGTCGGCGATGCCCACCACCGTCAGCGTGCGCGTGGTTCCGGGCAGCGTGAGGGTGTCCCCGGGCTCGGCCAGCAGTGCCCGGGCCAGCCGGCTCTCCAGGACCACGCCGTCCGGCTCCCCGGCGTCCAGCCAGTGGCCGGAGGTGAGCAGCGGCCGGCCCACGGTGGGCCGCGAGGGCGTACCGCGCAGCTCCACGGAGGCACGGGTGCCGCGGGAGGAGACGGTGGCGGACTCGGTGGGGTACGCGCTCGTGACCGACTCCACGCCGTCCAGCGAGGCGAGCCGGTCCGTGTCGGCGGACCTCGCCGTGTGCAGCCACACATGGGCCCCGTGGGACTGGGTGAAGACCCGCTGCCAGGGGTTGGTCGCATAGCCGAACAGCGCGGTGGCCAGCAGCAGCGAGGCGACGATGCCGGCCGTGGCCAGCACGATGAACAGCGCCTCCCCGCGATGCGCGCGCAGATCCGAGTGCGCCCAGCGCAACGTCGCCCGCACCGGTCTCAGCCCTTCAACCAGGTCAAGCGCGTCGAATGGTTGTACACCGCACTCAGTCCCTCAGCTCCAGCACACCCGAGATCCCCGGCCCCCGCGACGGCGTCGTCCCGTCCAGTTCCGCGTCGTCGACGATCCGGCCGTCGAAGAAGCTGATCACCCGGTCCGCGGCGCTCGCCAGCCGGGCGTCATGGGTGACCAGGACGATCGTCTGCCCGCGCCGGTGGAACCGGGACAGCAGCCGCATCACCTCGCGGGTGCCCTTGCTGTCGAGGCTGCCGGCCGGCTCGTCGGCCAGCAGCAGCGGCGGGTGGTTGACCAGGGCGCGGGCGAGCGCGACCCGCTGCTGCTCGCCGCCGGACAACTCGCCCGGCATGCTGCGCTCCTTGCCCTCGAGCCCCAGCTCGGCCAGCAGCGCCTCCCGCTCGGCGCGGGCCTGCTTCGGGGAGCGGCCGGCGAGCAGGGCGGGCAGCTCGACGTTGTCGGCGACGGACAGGTTGGAGACCAGGTTGAAGAACTGGAAGACGATGCCGATGCCGCTGCGGCGCTCCTCGGCCCAGCGGGCCTCGCCGTAGGAGTCGGTGCACCGGCCGTCCAGCCAGATGCTGCCCTCGTCCGGCCGCTGCAGCCCGCCGAGCAGGTGCAGCAGCGTGGACTTGCCGGCCCCGGAGGGACCGGTGACCGCCACGAACTCGCCACGCGCCACCGACAGGTCCACCCCGCGCACGGCACGCGCGGGCGCGCCCTCGCCGTGGTGCGTCTTGACGAGGCCCTCGGCCCGCAGCAGCACCGGAGTCCGGACGTCACTCACTCCAGCCCCTCCAGTTCCTCCTGGCACCGCTCCAGCCAGTCCAGGTCGGCCTGCAGGTGCAGCATGGCGCCCTCGATCAGCAGATGGGCGATTCTGTTGTCCCGGTCCTCGGCCGCCGCCAGCTTCGACAGGTTGCGCATGGTGTTGAGGTACTGGCGCCGCTGCTTGTTGATCAGGGCGATCTGGTCCGCGAGACCGGTCTGCGGGGCGAGGGCGAGCTTCATGAAGAACTCGTCCCGCACCCGCGGCTCGTCCTCGGGCTTCTGGAACCAGGCGCGCAGCGCCTCGCGCCCGGCGTCGGTGAGGCGGTAGATCTTCTTGTTGGGCCGGCTCGACTGCTCGACCTCCTCGCCCTCGATCAGTCCCGACTTCTCGAGGCGGCCGAGGGTCACGTAGATCTGGCCGACGTTCGGCTGAGGGTACGCGGAGCCCAGCAGTTGCTCAAGGTCCTGCTTCAGCTCGTAGCCGTGGGCGGGACCGCGCGCGAGGAGTGCCAGGAGGGGCAGGCGCACGCGTGCTCTCCTCCTAGGTCCTCGTCAGACGCGTCATGCGTCATGTGCTCCAGGCCCTAGTATCGCCCATACCTAACAGGTATACATGGCCTGACTCCCGGCGAAGATGCCCGGAGCCGGTGTGCAAGGAGGAACCTATGCGGTGGATGCGCGCCGCCGGTAGGGGCCTCCTCGTTCTGGTCGTGGTCGTGACCGGCTACGTCGCCTCCGGCGCCCGCGCCGACGAGGGGCGCGGCGGCGGCCGGGGACCGCTCACCCTGGCCACCGCCGGCGACCTCACCGGCTACCTCGGTCCGCTGCTGGAGGGCTGGAACCGCACCCACCCCGGCGAGAAGGTCACCCTGGTCGAGCTGCCGGACTCCGCCGACGAGACCCACGCGCAGATGACCACCGACCTGCGCGGCGGCAAGCGCAGCCGGTTCGACGTGCTCAACATCGACGTCAACTGGACCTCGGAGTTCGCCGCCGCCGGCTGGATCCGCCCGCTGCCCCGCGACCGCTTCCCGCTCCAGACCTTCCTGCCGCCGGTCGTCGACACGGCCACGTACGACGGACGTCTGTACGCGGTGCCGTACGTCACCAACGCCGGACTCCTGCTGTACCGCAAGGACGCTCTCGCCAAGGAGGACGTCCCGCCGCCGCGTACCTGGGCCGAGCTGGAGCACGCCGCGAGGACGATCGCGCCGAAATACGGACTGGGCGGCTACGCGGGCCAGTTCCTGCCGTACGAGGGGCTGACCGTCAACGCGGCCGAGGCCGTGTACTCGGCGGGCGGCACGATCCTCGGCGACGAGGGCGAGCGCGTCACCGTCAACTCGGGCGCCGCCCGCGAGGGCATCGGCTTCCTGGCGCGCGGCTTCGGCGAGGGCTGGATCCCGAAGGAGGCGCTGACGTACAAGGAGGAGGAGTCCAAGCAGGCCTTCCAGGACGGCCGGCTGCTCTTCCTGCGCAACTGGCCGTACGCCTACGCCGTCGCCTCCGCGCCGGGTTCCAAGGTCGCCGGGAAGATCGGCGCCGTACCGCTGCCCGGGCCCGAGGGGCCGGGGACCAGCGTCCTCGGCGGCTCCAACCTCGCCGTCGCCACCCACGCGCGGCACCCCGACTCCGCCGCGCGCCTGATCGCGTACCTCACCAGCGAGCGCGTCCAGCGCCAGGTGCTCACCAAGGGCGCGCTGCCGCCCGTGCGCGCCGCGCTGTACGAAGACCCCGCGCTGGTGCGGCAGTTCCCCTATCTGCCGACTCTGCGCGACGCCGTGCTGGCGGCCGCGCCGCGCCCCAAGAGCGCGCACTACGACCAGGTCAGCCTGGTGGTGCAGGCGGTCGTGCACGACACGCTGACCGGACAGCAGACGCCCGAGGCGGCCGTACGGCGGCTCGCCCGCGAGCTCGCGGCCATCTCCCACCGCTGAGCCTCAGCCTATCCCGTCGCCCTACTTACGTGTTAGGTAACGCGACCATCTCAACTCTCCACCGAATGCTCGGACATGTCCCGATTTGACAGGTCGACTTCCCGGTAGATGTCGCCGAGTTCATTGACATCCTCACATCGAGCCTACCTAACATGCATGCATAACTGCTGCTCTTCACAGGAACAGGTCAATGGGTTGAACAGGCATGGTTGGTGGCGCGACGCCGTGATCTACCAGGTGTACGTCCGCAGCTTCCTGGACAGCACCGGCGACGGCATCGGCGATCTGGCCGGTGTCCGCGCGGGGCTGCCGTATCTGAAGAAGCTCGGCGTCGACGGGATCTGGCTGAGCCCCTTCTACCCCTCCCCGCAGCACGACCACGGCTACGACGTCGCCGACTACTGCGACGTCGACCCGGTCTTCGGGGACCTCGACGAGTTCGACCAGCTGATGGCGGCCGCCCGCCGGCTCGGTGTCAAGGTGCTGCTGGACGTCGTCCCCAACCACTGCTCGCGCGAACACCCTTGGTTCCGCGAGGCGCTGGCCGCCGAACCCGGCAGCGCCGCCCGCGCCCGCTTCCACTTCGCCGACGGCCGCGGCCCGGACGGCGCCGAGCCGCCCAACAACTGGCACGCCATGTTCGGCGGCCCCGCCTGGACCCGGATCACCGAGGCGGACGGCAGCCCCGGCCAGTGGTACCTGCACATGTTCACGCCCGAACAGCCCGACTGGAACTGGCGCGACCCCGAGATCCCCGCCGAGTTCGACCGGGTGCTGCGCTTCTGGCTCGACCGGGGCGTCGACGGCTTCCGCATCGACGTCGCCGCCGGCCTCTACAAGAACGCCGCTCTGCCCGACTCCCCGGACCCCGAGATCGACGCCCGCACCCGCGACTCGGTCAACCCGCTCGCCTGGAACCAGCCCGAGGTGCACGACGTGTGGCGGCACTGGCGCGCGGTCTGCGAGGAGTACACCGCACGCGACGGCCGCGAACGCCTGCTGGTCGGCGAGGTGTCCGTGCCCAGCGCCCGCGAACACGCCAAGTACGTCCGCCCCGACGAGCTGCACCAGGCATTCTTCTTCGACCTGCTCGGCGCCCCCTGGGACGCCGACGCCTTCCGCAAGGTCATCTCCGAGGCCATGCAGGACATCGCCGGCACCGGCTCCACGGTCACCTGGGTCCTCAACAACCACGACCAGGTCCGCACCGTCACCCGCTACGGCGAACCCACCCCCGAGGCGAGCGGCCTCGGCGCCGCCCGCGCCCGCGCCGCCGCGCTGCTGATGCTGGCGCTGCCCGGAGCCGCGTACATCTACCAGGGCGAGGAACTGGGCCTGCCCGAGGTCGTCGACCTGCCCGACGACGTGCTCACCGACCCGATCTTCCACCGCACCGGAAGTCGCGCCCGCATCCGCGACGGCTGCCGGGTGCCGCTGCCCTGGTCGGGACAGGCCTCACCGTTCGGCTTCACCACCGGAGCGCAGAACGCCAAGCCCTGGCTGCCGCAGCCGGAGTACTTCGCCGAGTACGTCACCGAGCGGGCCCTCGCCGACACCCGCTCCTTCTGGCACCTGTACCGCGACGGTCTGCAACTGCGCGCCGCACTGCCCCAGTTGGGCGAGGGCACGCTGCGCTGGCTGGAGACCCCGCCGGGCGTCCTCGCCTTCGTCCGCGGCGACGGCCTGATCTGCGCCGTCAACTTCGGTACGGCCCCCACGCCCGCGCCCGTCCCCGGTATGCCGCTGCTGACCAGCGGCCCCTGCCCGCCCGGAGTGCTCGCCGGATCCACCACCGCCTGGTGGATCGCCGACGACACCCCCGAGCCCTGATTCCCCGTCAGCCCTGTTCCCGTCAGCCCTGTCAGAACCGTCAACTTCCCACCTCATGAAGGGACATCAACGATGATGCGACGACGTACCACCCTGCTCACCGGCTGCACCGCCCTCGTCCTGGCGCTCGGCGCGACCGCCTGCGGCAGCTCCGACCCCGTCTCCGCGGGCGGCGGCGACAAGTCGCTCAGCGGCCAGACGGTCACCGTGGCCGGCGTCTGGTCCGGCAGCGAGCAGAAGAACTTCCAGAAGGTGCTGGACGCGTTCACGGAGAAGACCGGCGCCAAGACGCAGTTCATGTCGACCGGCGACAACGTCTCCACCGTCGTCGGAAGCAAGATCGAGGGCGGCAACGCCCCCGACGTCGTGATGGTCCCGCAGGTCGGCGTGCTCCAGCAGTTCGCCAAGAAGGGCTGGCTCCAGCCGCTGTCCGACACCACCCAGAAGTCGGTGGACACCAACTTCGCGCCCGTGTGGAAGAAGTACGGCAGCGTCGACGACACCCTGTACGGCCTGTACTTCAAGGCCGCCCACAAGTCGACCGTCTGGTACAGCCCCGACGCCTTCGACCAGGCCGGGGTGAAGCCGCCCAAGACCTACGACGAGATGCTCAACACCGGACGCACCATCTCCGACTCCGGGCTCGCCGCCTTCGCGGTCGCCGGGCAGGACGGCTGGACCCTGACCGACTGGTTCGAGAACATCTACCTCTCCCAGGCCGGCCCCGAGAACTACGACGCCCTCGCCGCACACAAGCTGAAGTGGACCGACGGCAGCGTGGTCGACGCGCTCACCACGCTCGGCAAGCTGTTCAAGGACAAGCAGCTGATCGCGGGCGGCCAGAAGGGGGCCCTCAACACCGACTTCCCGGGCTCGGTGGAGAGGGTCTTCGGCCCCAAGCCCGAGGCCGGCATGGTCTACGAGGGCGACTTCGTCGCCGGTGTGGCCCACGACCAGTTCGGCAGGACCATCGGCAAGGACGCGAACTTCTTCCCGTTCCCGCCGGTCGGCAGCGGCAACGCGCCGGTCGTCAGCGGCGGCGACGCGGCGGTCGTCCTCAAGGACGGCAAGAACGCCAAGGCCGGCATGAAGCTCCTGGAGTTCCTGGCCACCCCGGAGGCCGCGGCCGTCTGGGCCAAGGCCGGCGGCTTCCTGTCCCCGAACAAGAACCTCGACCCCGCCTCCTACAACGACGACGTCACCCGCGCCACCGCCAAGTCCCTGGTCGAGGCCGGTGACTCGGACTCGGTCCGGTTCGACATGTCCGACCAGGCCCCGGCGGCCTTCGGCGGCACCAGCGGCGCCGGCGAGTGGAAGCTCCTGCAGGACTTCCTGCGCGACCCGTCGGACCCGAAGGGCACGGCGGCGAAGCTGGAGGCCGCGGCGGCCAAGGCGTACCAGAACCAGGGCTGACCCGACATGACCTCCATGCTCGCGAAGGAGAAGGGCGCGAGCCCCCCGCCGCCGCCCGTCCCGCTCGCCCAGCGCGCGCGGCGACTGCGGCGGCGGGGGCGGACCGTCGCCCTGCTGTTCGTCTTCCCCGCGCTGCTGCTGCTCGGCGCGCTGGTCGTCTACCCGGTGCTGTTCTCCGTCGGCCGGAGCCTCTTCGACGCCTCCGGCACCCGGTTCGTCGGCGCGGACAACTACACCGAGATGTTCCGCAACCCGGCGACGCTGAAGGCCATCCGGAACACCACGATCTGGGTGGTCGTTGCCCCGGTGCTGCTCACCGGGCTCGGACTGATCCTCGCCGTCCTGGTGGAGAAGGTCCGCTGGGCGACGGCGTTCAAGCTGCTGCTGTTCATGCCGATGGCCGTGTCCTTCCTGGCCGCCGGCATCATCTTCCGGCTCGCCTACGACGAGGACCCGGACAAGGGCGTGCTCAACGCCGCCGTGGTCTCCGTGCACGACGTCTTCAAGGACTCCTCGTCGTATCCGGCCGCCCGCGCCCGCGAGGGGCACGGGCTGACCAAGGGCGACGACGGCTCGTACGCCACCCGCGCCGGCCTGTCGCCGGGCGACACGGTGCACCTGCCGATGGTCGGCGTGCTGCCCAAGGACCTGCCGAGCGGCGCCGAACCGGCGTCCGCGGCGGCAGGCCGGAAGGCCGCGGCGGACGAACTGCGCGGTGTCGTCTACCTGGACTTCACCCCAGGCGGGGGCGGCACCCAGGGCAAGGTCGACAGCGGCGAGAGCGGACTGCCCGGCATGAAGGTCGAGGCCGTGCGCGACGGGCGGACCGTCGCGAGCACCACGACCGCCTCCGACGGCTCCTTCCACTTCACCGGCCTGAAGGCGGGGTCGTACGAGGTGAAGCTGCCCGAGTCCAACTTCGCCCCGCCCTACCAGGGCATCTCCTGGCTCGGGCCGACACTGGTCACCCCCATGATCATCGGGGCGTACCTGTGGATCTGGACCGGGTTCGCGATGGTGCTGATCGGGGCCGGACTGTCCGCGCTGCCGCGGGACGCGCTGGAGGCGGCGCGCATCGACGGAGCGAACGAGTGGCAGATCTTCCGCCGGATCACCGTGCCGCTGCTGGCCCCCGTCCTGACGGTCGTCTTCGTCACCCTCGTGATCAATGTGATGAAGGTCTTCGACCTCGTCTACATCATCGCGCCCGGCCCGGTGCAGGAGGACGCCACCGTGCTGGCGACCCAGATGTGGCTGGTGTCCTTCGGCGGCGGCAACAACCAGGGCCTCGGCAGCGCCCTCGGTGTGCTCCTGCTGCTCCTGGTGATCCCCGCGATGGTGTTCAACGTCCGCCGTTTCCGAAGGAGTCAGCGATGAACGCGGTCAGGCGGGGCCTGGGCAACTGGCTGGTCCAGGCGTTCCTCGTGGTGATCGGCCTGATCTGGCTGACCCCGCTCGCGGGGCTGTTCGTGTCGTCGTTGCGGTCGGCGGAGGACACCGCGAAGGGGGGCTGGTGGACGGCGCTCACCAGCCCGGCGCAGCTGTCGTTCGACAACTACTCGGCGCTGCTGAAGAACGCGGGCATGACGCAGGCGTTCTGGAACACCGTGCTCATCTCGGTGCCGACGACTGTTCTCGTCGTCGTCGTCGCGGCGCTTGCCGGGTATGCCTTCGCGTGGCTGGACTTTCCGGGGCGGGAGCCGCTGTTCCTGCTGGTGGTGGCGCTGTTGGTGGTGCCCGTGCAGATCGGACTGCTGCCGGTCGCCAAGCTCTTCGGGCAGCTGGGGCTGTTCGGGACGATTCCCGGTGTGGTCCTCTTCCACGTGGCCTACGGACTGCCGTTCGCTGTGTTCCTGCTGCGGAACTACTTCGCCGAGATGCCGAAGGAGATGCTGGAGGCGGCTCGGATGGACGGTGGCAACGAGTGGCGGATCTTCACTCGGCTGGTGCTGCCGGTGGGACGGCCGGCGATTGCCAGCCTTGCGATCTTCCAGTTCCTGTGGGTGTGGAACGACATGCTGGTGGCGTTGCTGTTCGCGGACACGTCGTCGCAGCCGCTGACGGTGGAACTGCAGTCGCAGATCCGGCAGTTCGGCAGCAATATCGATGTGCTGGCGCCGGGCGCGTTTCTGTCGCTGGTGGTGCCGGTTGTTGTGTTCTTCGCGTTCCAGCGGCACTTCGTGCAGGGGGTGATGGCGGGGTCGGTGAAGTGAGGGTGTGAGTGCGAGCGGTGGAGGCGGCGGCTTGGGTTTTTCACCCCCGCCGCCCCTACCCTTCCCGTCCCTGGGGGCTGCCGCCCCCAGCCCCCCGCTTCGGCCTTGACGGCCTCGTCCTCAAACTCCCCCAGGCTCTTCGAGCAGGGGGTACCCCCGGACGGGCTATTTTTTACGCCGACGCCGGCGGATACAGCGACCTCGGCAGTTGCGAGGCCGCCGGTGTGTCCAGGAGCCACAGGGTGCGGGTCCGGCCGTACGCGCCTGCTGCCGGGGCCTGGATCTCGCCCGCGCCCGACAGGGCCATGGCCACCGCGTTCGCCTTGTCCTCGCCCGCCGCCAGCAGCCAGACCTCGCGGGCCGAGCGGATGGCGGGGAGGGTGAGGGAGACGCGGGTGGGGGGCGGTTTCGGGGAGCCGTGGACGCCGATGACCGTGCGTTCCGTCTCCCGTACGCCGGGGTGTTCCGGGAAGAGGGACGCCACGTGCGTGTCCGGGCCCACGCCCAGCATCAGGACGTCGAACGTGGGGACCGCGCCGTGGTTCTCCGGGCCCGCCGCGCGGGCCAGTTCCTCGGCGTAGGCCTCCGCCGCCGCCTCGACGTCCGCGCCGTGGGGACCGTCCGACGCGGGCATGGCGTGCACGCGCTTGGGGTCCAGGGGCACGGAGTCCAGCAGGGCCTCGCGGGCCTGGGTGACATTGCGCTCCGGGTCGCCCTCCGGCAGGAACCGCTCGTCACCCCACCACAGGTCCAGGCGGCCCCAGTCGATCGCGTCCCGGGCGGGTGCGGCCGCCAGGGCGGCCAGTACGCCGTTGCCGTTGCGGCCACCGGTGAGGACCACGGACGCCGAGCCCGTAGAGGCCTGGACGTCCACGATCCGGGTGATCAGGCGGGCCGCGGCGGCCTGCGCCATCAGCTCCTTGTCCCGGTGGACGACCAACTGGGGAGTGCTCACTTCGTCGCCTCCTCCTTCGGCACGGGCACCGCGACCGGCTCCTTCGCGGGTGCCGGGGGAGCGTTCAGCTTCTCCACGCCGAACCTCAGCGCCGAGGCGTACGTGTCGTCCGGGTCCAGCCGGCGCAGCTCCTCGGTGATCAGCTCGGCCGTGTCGCGCCGCTTCAGCGCCACCGCGCGCTCCGGCTGCCCCTGGATGGACAGGGTCGCCAGGCGGCCGTCGGCCCGGTCCAGGGTGATCGGGCCGCAGGTGGTGTCCATGCGGACCGCGGTCAGTCCCGGCCCGGCGGACTGCGAGCGCTTCACCGGTACGTCCAGCCGGTCCGCGAGCCACATCGCCAGCAGCTCGCAGCTCGGGTTGAACTCCTCGCCCTCCACCTCCACGGCCCTGACCTCGCAGGTGACCTGGTCGAGGGCGGCGGCCAGCATCGAGCGCCAGGGCGTGATCCGGGTCCACGACAGGTCCGTGTCCCCCGGCGTGTACGCCTGGGCGCGCGCCGAGAGCTCCCGCACCGGCTGCTCGGAGGTGTAGGTGTCGGTGACCCGGCGCTGCGCCAGGGCGCCCAGCGGGTCCTTGGCCGGATCCAGTGGGGCGTTCACCGGCCACCACACGACGACCGGCGCGTCGGGGAGCAGCAGCGGCAGCACCACCGACTGGGCGTGGTCGGCGACCTCGCCGTACAGCCGCAGCACCACCGTCTCGCCGGTGCCCGCGTCCGCGCCCACCCGCACCTCGGCGTCCAGCCGCGAGGACGTGCGGTCACGCGGCGTGCGCGAGACCCGCCTGATGACCAGCAGGATGCGCGAGGGGTGCTCGCGCGAGGCGTCGTCGGCGGCCTTCAGCGCGTCGTAGGCGTTCTCCTCGTCGGTGACGATGACCAGGGTGAGCACCATGCCCACGGCCGGGGTGCCGATCGCCCGGCGACCCTGCACCAGCGCCTTGTTGATCTTGCTGGACGTGGTGTCGGTCAGGTCTATCTTCATGGCCTGCGCCAGCTCCGTCCGTCTCGTGCGAGCATCTCGTCCGCCTCGGCGGGCCCCCACGTGCCCGACGCGTACTGCGCGGGCCTGCCGTGCCTGTCCCAGTACTCCTCGATCGGGTCGAGGATCTTCCAGGACAGCTCGACCTCCTCGGTGCGCGGGAAGAGGTTGGAGTCGCCGAGCAGCACGTCCAGGATCAGCCGCTCGTACGCCTCCGGGCTGGACTCCGTGAAGGACTCGCCGTAGGCGAAGTCCATCGACACGTCCCGGATCTCCATCGACGTGCCCGGCACCTTGGAACCGAAGCGGACGGTGACGCCCTCGTCCGGCTGGACCCGGATGACGATGGCGTTCTGCCCGAGTTCCTCGGTGGCGGAGGTGTCGAAGGGGGAGTGCGGGGCCCGCTGGAAGACGACCGCGATCTCGGTGACCCGGCGGCCCAGCCGCTTGCCGGTGCGCAGATAGAAGGGGACGCCCGCCCAGCGGCGGTTGTCGATCCCCAGCTTGACGGCCGCGTAGGTGTCGGTCTTCGACTGCTTGTCGATGCCCTCTTCCTCGAGGTAGCCGATCACCTTCTCGCCGCCCTGCCAGCCGGCCACGTACTGCCCGCGCACCGTGGACCTGCCCAGGTCCTTCGGCAGCTTCACCGCGCCGAGCACCTTGGTCTTCTCCGCGGCCAGCGCGTCCGCGTCGAAGGAGGCGGGCTCCTCCATCGCGGTCAGCGCGAGCAGCTGCAGCAGGTGGTTCTGGATGACGTCCCGGGCGGCGCCGATGCCGTCGTAGTAGCCGGCCCGGCCGCCGATGCCGATGTCCTCGGCCATGGTGATCTGCACATGATCCACGAAGGACCGGTTCCAGATCGGCTCGAACATCGTGTTGGCGAAGCGCAGTGCCAGGATGTTCTGGACGGTCTCCTTGCCCAGGTAGTGGTCGATGCGGAAGACCTGGTCCGGGGCGAAGACCTCGTGCACGACCTTGTTGAGCTCCTCGGCCGACTTCAGGTCGTGGCCGAACGGCTTCTCGATGACCGCGCGCCGCCAGGAGCCGGACGTCTGGTCGGCCAGGCCGTGCTTCTTCAGCTGCTGGATGACGACGGGGAAGGACCTCGGCGGCACCGACAGGTAGAAGGCGAAGTTGCCGCCCGTGCCCTGCGCCTTGTCCAGCTCCTCGATCGTCCCGCGCAGCCGCTCGAACGCGTCGTCGTCGTCGAAGGTGCCCTGCACGAAGCGCATCCCCTGGATGAGCTGCTGCCAGACCTCCTCCCGGAACGGCGTGCGCGCGTGCTCCTTGACCGCGTCGTGCACCACCTGGGCGAAGTCCTCGTTCTCCCAGTCGCGGCGGGCGAAGCCGACCAGTGAGAAGCCCGGCGGCAGCAGACCCCGGTTCGCGAGGTCGTAGACGGCGGGCATCAGCTTCTTGCGGGACAGGTCGCCCGTGACGCCGAAGATGACCAGGCCCGACGGCCCCGCGATACGCGGGAGCCGTCGGTCGGCGGGGTCACGGAGCGGATTCGCTCCAGTGACGGGAAGGGGCGTCAAGGTCTCAGCCCTCCGCGGGAGAGAGGCGCTCCAGCTCCGCCTCGGTCGACTTCAGCAGGTCGCTCCAGGACGCCTCGAACTTCTCGACGCCCTCGTCCTCCAGGACCTGGACCACGTCGTCGTAGGAGATCCCGAGCTTCTCCAGCGCGTCCAGGTCGGCGCGGGCCTGCCCGTAGGTGCCCTTGACGGCGTCGCCTCGGATCTCGCCGTGGTCCTCGGTGGCCTCCAGGGTGGCCTCCGGCATGGTGTTCACCGTGTTCGGCGCCGCCAGCTCCTCGACGTACATGGTGTCCTTGTACGCCTTGTCCTTCACCCCGGTCGACGCCCACAGCGGACGCTGCCTGTTCGCGCCCTCCCGCTCCAGCGCGCTCCACCGGTCGGAGCCGAAGACCTCCTCGTACGCCTGGTAGGCCAGGCGCGCGTTGGCCACGCCCGCCTTGCCGCGCAGCGCCTTGGCCTCGTCGGTGCCCAGCTCGTCGATGCGCCGGTCGATCTCGGTGTCCACGCGGGAGACGAAGAACGACGCCACCGAGTGGATCTTCGACAGGTCCAGACCCTTCTCGCGCGCCTTCTCCAGGCCGCTGAGGTAGGCGTCCATGACCGCGCGGTAGCGCTCGAGGGAGAAGATCAGCGTGACGTTGACGCTGATGCCGTTGGCGATGGTCTCGGTGATCGCCGGCAGACCCGCCTGGGTGGCCGGGATCTTGATGAGGGTGTTGGGGCGGTCGACCAGCCAGGCCAGCTGGCGGGCCTCGGCGACCGTCGCCTTGGTGTCGTGCGCCAGGCGCGGGTCGACCTCGATGGAGACCCGGCCGTCCTGGCCGTCGGTGGCGTCGAAGACGGGGCGCAGGATGTCGGCGGCGTCCCGGACGTCCGCCGTGGTGATCATGCGGATGGCCTCTTCGACGGTGACCCGGCGGGCGGCGAGGTCGGAGAGCTGCTGGTCGTAGCCGTCGCCCTGCGAGATCGCCTTCTGGAAGATCGTCGGGTTGGTGGTGACGCCCACGACGTGCTGCTGGTCGATCAGCTCGGCGAGGTTGCCGGACGTGATCCGCTTGCGCGACAGGTCGTCCAGCCAGATCGCGACGCCTTCATCGGAGAGGCGCTTGAGTGCGTCTGTCATGGAAAATGCATCTCCTACGTGTCTGTCGTATATGAGCGTCAGCGCTGGGCGGCGGCGAGGGATTCCCGGGCCTTCGCGGCCACGTTCTCGGCGGTGAAGCCGTACTCGCGGAAGAGCGTCTTGGCGTCGGCCGAAGCACCGAAGTGCTCCAGGGAGACGATCCGGCCGGCGTCTCCCACGTACTTGTGCCAGGTGAGCCCGACGCCCGCCTCGACCGCGACACGCGCCCGGACGGCCGGCGGCAGCACGCTGTCCCGGTACCCCTGGTCCTGCTCCTCGAACCACTCCACGGACGGCATGGACACGACCCGCGTGGGGACACCCTCGGCCTGCAGCCGCTCGCGCGCCTCGACCGCCACGTGCACCTCGGAGCCGGTGGCGATCAGGATGACCTGCGCCGCAGTGTTCTGCCCGTCGGGCCTTTCGGCCTCGAACATCACGTATCCGCCGCGCGCGGCGTCGTCGTTCGGCTCGTACGTCGGCACGCCCTGGCGGGTGAGCGCCAGACCGTGCGGGGCGCCCTTGCCGAACTCCTTGGTCCAGCGGCGCAGGATCTCGCGCCAGGCGATCGCGGTCTCGTTGGCGTCGGCCGGACGGACGATGTTCAGGCCCGGGATGGCCCGCAGCGAGGCCAGGTGCTCGACCGGCTGGTGGGTCGGGCCGTCCTCGCCCAGACCGATGGAGTCGTGCGTCCACACGTACGTCACCGGGAGGTGCATCAGCGCGGACAGGCGCACCGCGTTGCGCATGTAGTCGGAGAACACCAGGAAGGTGCCGCCGTAGACGCGGGTGTTGCCGTGCAGCGTGATGCCGTTCATCGTCGCGGCCATCGCGTGCTCACGGATGCCGAAGTGGATCGTGCGCCCGTACGGGTTCGCCTCCGGCAGCGGGTTGCCCTCGGGCAGGAACGACGACGTCTTGTCGATCGTCGTGTTGTTCGAGCCGGCCAGGTCGGCCGAGCCGCCCCACAGCTCCGGGATCACCTCGCCGAGGGCCTGGAGCACCTTGCCGGAGGCCGCGCGCGTGGCCACGCCCTTGCCCGCCTCGAACACCGGGATCTTCTCGTCCCAGCCGGTGGGCAGCTCCGCCTCGGCGACGCGGTCGTACTCGGCGGCCCGCTCGGCGTCGGCCTCGCGCCAGGCCTGGAAGGACTTCTCCCACTCCGCCCTGGCCTGCCGGCCGCGCTCCACGGCCTTGCGGGTGTGGCCGAGCACCTCGTCGGAGACCTCGAAGTGCTGCTCGGGGTCGAAGCCGAGGACCCGCTTGGTGGCCGCGACCTCGTCCTCGCCCAGCGCCGAGCCGTGCGCGGCCTCGGTGTTCTGCGCGTGCGGGGCCGGCCAGGCGATGATCGAGCGCATGGCGATGAAGGACGGCCGGTCGGTGACCGCCTTGGCCTCCTGGATCGCCGCGAAGACGGCCCTCGGGTCGAGGTCGCCGTTCTCCTTCGGCTCCACGCGCTGCACATGCCAGCCGTAGGCCTCGTACCGCAGAGCCGTGTCCTCCGAGACGGCCGTCTCGGTGTCGCCCTCGATCGAGATGTGGTTGTCGTCCCACAGCAGGATCAGGTTGCCGAGCTTCTGGTGACCGGCCAGCGAGGACGCCTCCGCGGAGATGCCCTCCTGCAGGCAGCCGTCACCCGCGACGCAGTAGACGAAGTGGTCGAACGGGGACTCGCCGGCCGGTGCCTGGGGGTCGAACAGGCCGCGCTCGTAGCGGGCGGCCATCGCCATGCCCACCGCGTTGGCGACACCCTGGCCGAGCGGGCCGGTCGTGGTCTCCACGCCCGGGGTGTGCCCGTACTCCGGGTGGCCCGGCGTCCTGGAGCCCCAGGTCCGGAAGGACTTCAGATCGTCCAGCTCCAGACCGAAACCGGCCAGGTACAGCTGGGTGTAGAGGGTCAGGGAGGAGTGGCCGGCGGACAGCACGAAGCGGTCGCGCCCCACCCACTGCGGATCGGCCGGGTCGTGCCGCATCACCTTCTGGAAGAGGGTGTAGGCGGCGGGAGCCAGGCTCATCGCCGTGCCGGGATGGCCGTTGCCGACCTTCTGTACGGCATCGGCGGCCAGGAGGCGCGCGGTGTCCACCGCACGCTGGTCCAACTCGGTCCACTCGAGGTCTGTGGTGGTCGGCTTGGTGCTCACCCTGGGTCAGGGCTCCTCTCCACAAGTCGGATGCCGGTACGTCACGCGCACCGGCTGCCGGCGTTCTCGGCGTCGGCCGGCCTTCGTCGAGCCTACCCCCGTAAGGACGTGCGTTTTTTCGAGCCGATCCGGACTGCCGGGACTGTTCACTATCCGCCTCCGGACCGGCCGGGATGGTGTTCGGCAACTCAATACGCAACCGTTCACCCGATCGCTCAATCGAGCTCGAGAAGGGCCCGCACCAACACGACCCCACCCCCGCGAATGTCCGGGTCTGGGCAACGTCTACAGTGGCGTGGTACGCGCGAGCCTTTGCCGTGAATTCACACGGCCGGGCTCGCTGGGATGTCTCTGTCAGGGGTGTGCGTGACGGCCGTCGAATCCCGTCCAGCGGGGGTACTCGGTGCGAGCCAGAGCCCGAGCCACCGGCCGTTCGGGGCCCGTGTCAAGGCGTTCGTGGCACTGACCAAGCCGCGGATCATCGAGCTGCTGCTGATCACCACCGTTCCGGTGATGTTCCTGGCGCAGCAGGGTGTGCCCGACCTGACGCTGGTGCTGCTCACCTGCGTCGGCGGTTATCTGTCCGCGGGCGGCGCCAACGCGCTGAACATGTACATCGACCGCGACATCGACGCGCTCATGGACCGCACCTCGCAGCGGCCGCTGGTGACCGGCATGGTCGGCCCGCGCGAGTGCCTCGTCTTCGGGATCACGCTGGCGGTCGTCTCCACGCTGCTGTTCGGCCTCACCGTCAACTGGCTGTCGGCGTGGCTGTCGCTCGGAGCGCTCCTCTTCTACGTCGTCGTCTACACGATGATCCTCAAGCGGCGCACGTCGCAGAACATCGTGTGGGGCGGCATCGCCGGCTGCATGCCGGTGCTGATCGGCTGGTCCGCGGTCACCAACTCGCTGTCCTGGGCGCCGGTCGTCCTCTTCCTCGTCATCTTCTTCTGGACGCCGCCGCACTACTGGCCGCTGTCGATGAAGGTCCGCGAGGACTACGCGCGCGTGGGTGTGCCGATGCTGCCGGTCATCGCCTCCAACAAGGTGGTCGCCCGGCAGATCGTGATCTACAGCTGGGTGATGGTGGCGGTCTCGCTGCTGCTGACCCCGCTCGGCTACACCGGCTGGTTCTACACGGCGGTGGCGCTGGCGGCGGGTGGCTGGTGGCTGTGGGAGGCGCACGCCCTGCAGAACCGGGCCAAGGCCGAGGTGACGGGCGCGAAGCTGAAGGAGATGCGGCTGTTCCACTGGTCCATCACCTACGTGTCGCTGCTGTTCGTGGCGGTGGCGGTGGATCCGTTCCTGCGCTGACGGTCCCGTACGCTCCTGGACGGGCGGGGTGGGTGGTCAAGGCCACCCGCCCCGCCCGTCGCCGTTTGATCTACCCGCCGGTAGCATCCTGGCCATGGCAGACACGCAGCAGGTTGACCCCAAGGCCGAGCGCAAGGCGACCCGCCTCGCCCAGCGGATCGGCTCCTTCTCCAGGGCCCACGGAGGCGCCGAGGGCCAGGTCGCGTATCTCGGACAGCGCGGCGCCCGCATCGTCCTCGTCGGCGAGGACGGCACCTGGGGCGACCTCGTGGCCCCCACCTACGCCATCGCCAGGACGGCGGTGGAGAAGTCCGGGATCACCGTCCACGAGACGTTCGACGGCGAGTTCGCGGCCAAGGTGAGGACGGGCCCGTACGAGTGGAGCCGCATGGCGGGCATCCAGGTCGGCGGCCCGAGGAACGGCTGAAGCGGAGCCCCGCGGCCCCGGTCACGCACGGACGGGCCGGGGCGCAGGAGCCGTACTGCCCTGCGCCCCGGCCCGTCGGCTGAGCGGTCTCAGGCCTTCGTCAGGGTGGGCTCGGCCGTCGGGCCCGGCAGGTCGGCCACCACCTCGGGGCGCTCGCGCAGCGACAGCAGCACCCGCAGTACCCAGATCCACATCACGCACGAGCCCAGCATGTGCAGGCCCACCAGGACCTCGGGCAGGTGCAGGAAGGTCTGGGCATAACCCAGGGCGCCCTGGGCCAGCAGGACCAGGAACAGTTCGCGGCTCCGCGCCAGCGGGCCCTTCGGCGCGTCGACGGCCTTGAGGAAGAACCACAGGGCGAACGTCAGCGTGACCACGATCCAGGCCAGCACGGCGTGCAGCTTGGCGACCGTCTGCCAGTCGATCGGGATACGGGCGACCTCCTGGGAGTCGCCCGCGTGCGGCCCGGCGCCGGTCACCACCGTGCCGACCGCGATGAGCAGCGCGCTCGCGAGGACGAGGAACCCCACCAGCTGCCGGATCGGCTTGCCGACCAGCGGGCGCGGCCCGGCGTCGCCCTCGCGGGTGCGCTGCCACATCACCGTGGCGACCGCGATCAGCGCCGAGGAGAGCAGGAAGTGCGCGGCGACGGTATACGGGTTCAGGCCGACGAGGACGACGATGCCGCCGAGCACCGCGTTGCCCATGACCACCCAGAACTGAGCCCAGCCCAGCCGGGTGAGGCTGCGCCGCCACGGCTTCTGGGAGCGCGCGGCGACGATCGCCCAGCCGACGGCGGCGCACAGCACGTACGTCAGCAGCCGGTTGCCGAACTCGATCACGCCGTGCAGGCCCATCTCGCTGGTGGTGGTCAGCGAGTCCTCGGTGCACTTGGGCCAGGTCGGACAGCCGAGGCCCGAGCCGGTCAGGCGGACGGCACCGCCGGTGACGACGATGACGACCGCCATGACGAGCGCGGCGAGGGCCGCCCGCTGGACGGTCCTCGGGTGCGGGGTCCAGCGTGCGGCGATGAAGGCGAGCGGGTTGCGCGCGGCGGACACGGCGTCGGCGCGGGTCAGGTTCGGCACGCGTTCCATCGTAGGCCGCCGCTTGTGCACGCTTTCACGAGGGTCCATCGCGCCCTACTCCCAGCGGAAGAACTTTCCGGCGGCGGCGAGGCCCGCCACCGCCCACACGGCGAGGATCCCCAGGTCGCCCCACGGCATCCCGGCGCCGTGCTGGAGCACGTCCCGCAGCCCGTCGGACAGCGCCGAGATGGGCAGCAGGCCCAGCACGTCCTGCGCGCCGGCCGGGAACTTCTCCAGCGGTACGACCACACCGCCGCCGACCAGCAGCAGCAGGAAGACCAGGTTGGCGGCGGCCAGGGTGGCCTCGGCCTTGAGCGTGCCCGCCATCAGCAGGCCCAGCCCGGAGAAGGCGGCCGTGCCGAGGACCAGCAGCAGGAGCACGGCGAACGGGTTGCCGTGCGGCGACCAGCCGAGCGCGAAGGCGATCACGGTCAGCAGCACGATCTGCAGAACCTCGGTGACCAGCACGGACGCCGTCTTGGCGGTCATCAGCCCCCAGCGCGGCAGCGGCGAGGCGGCCAGCCGCTTGAGCACGCCGTAGCGCCGCTCGAAGCCGGTCGCGATGGCCTGCCCGGTGAACGCCGTCGACATCACGGCCAGGGCGAGGACGCCGGGGGCGAGGAAGTCCACGGCCCTGCCCGCGCCGGTGTCCACGATGTCCACGGAGCTGAACAGCACCAGCAGCAGCGTGGGGATGACGACGGTCAGCAGCAGCTGCTCGCCGTTGCGCAGCAGCATCTTCGTCTCCAGCGCCGCCTGCGCCGCGATCATGCGGGGCAGCGGGGCCGCGCCGGGCTTCGGGGTGTACGCACCCGTACCGGTGGCGAGGGTCACGAGCGCAGCTCCTTGCCGGTGAGCTCCAAAAACACGTCCTCCAGTGTGTGCCGCTCGACCGAGATCCGGTCCGGCATCACCCCGTTCTGCGCGCACCAGGACGTCACGGTCGCGAGCAGCTGCGGGTCGACCTTGCCGACGACCCGGTAGGCGCCCGGGGTCAGCTCGGCGGCGGTGCAGTCGGCGGGCAGCGCCTTGAGCAGCGAGCCCACGTCGAGCCCGGGGCGGCCGGTGAAACGCAGGGTGTTCTCGGCGCCACCGCGGCACAGCTCCTCCGGTGAGCCCTGGGCGATGACCCGGCCCGCGTCGATGATCGCGACGTCGTCGGCGAGCTGCTCGGCCTCCTCCATGTGGTGCGTGGTGAGGATCACGGACACGCCGTCGGCGCGCAGGTCGCGCACGAGGTCCCAGGTGGCCCGGCGGGCCTGCGGGTCGAGTCCGGCGGTCGGCTCGTCGAGGAAGACCAGCTCGGGCCGGCCGACGACGGCCATGGCGAGCGCCAGCCGCTGCTGCTGCCCGCCGGACAGCCGGCGGTAGGAGGTCCGCCCGCAGCTGCCGAGCCCGAGCCGTTCGACGAGGGCGTCCACGTCCAGCGGATGGGCGTGCAGCTTGGCGACATGCCGCAGCATCTCGTCCGCCCGCGCCCCCGAGTACACACCCCCGGACTGCAGCATCACGCCGATCCGGGGCCGCAGCTCGGCCGACTGCCTGACGGGGTCGAGGCCCAGGACGCGCACCGTGCCGGAGTCCGGCCGCCGGTACCCCTCGCAGGTCTCGACCGTCGTCGTCTTGCCCGCGCCGTTGGGACCGAGTACGGCGGTCACACCCGCCTGGGCCACCAGGTCGAGGCCGTCCACCGCGGTCTTCGCGCCGTACCGCTTCACCAGAGCCTGAACCTGCACCACGGGCTCACTTCGCATGGGGTCAGAGTCTAGGGACGTGCCCGGTCTCTCCGGCGGGCGGGTGCGTGAAGTCTTCCTCACAGGGCCGGTGCACCGCGAGCCATCGCTCGGCATGGGCCACGGCCTCCGCCACCGTGAACAACCGCACGCCGGCCGCGCCCACCTTTCCCCGCACGACGGGCCGGTCCCGCTCGAAGTCGTGCCCGAGCTCGTCGAACCGCTCGGCGCTGATCGAGACCTCGGTCACGACCTCCCATCCGTCCGGGCCGGGCCGCCCGAGCTCGACGAGCGGTGCCGGGATCCGGTACTCGGCCAGGTGGAAGCTGGTGCAGGAGTCGTAGCCGGCGCCCAGCAGCGGCACCCGGGCGCCCAGGGCCTCCAGCCGGGCCGGCGGGCTGTGCTCGCCCAGGCGGCAGTCGGGCGCGTGCCCTTCGGTGATCTCCGCGGCGCGCGGCCCGATCGCGGCGAACGACGCGTGGGGGTGCGCGCTGCGCAGGGCGCCCGGCCAGGTGCGCACGGTCTCCGGAATCACGCCGACCCCGCGGGTGCGCGTGGTCCGCGGATCGTAGGCGGGCATCGTGGCCCGGATCGTCTCCCACCACTCCTCGGGCACCGGGGGCCGGCTCCACAGCGCCGGATCGGACAGGTCGCCGGAATGGGCGGGGACCACGAGGGTGCCGTCCGGGCCGAGGGCGTCGAGCAGGGCCTGGACGACGGCGACCGGTCCGCCGCAGGCCCGGCCGAGGGAGCTCAGGGAGGAGTGGACCAGGAGGATTTCGCCGGGGCGGACGCCCAGCTCGCGCAGCTGGGTGCTGACGGTGTCGCGCGTGACGAGAGGGCCGGCGGAGGGGGCGGGGGCATGGGCGGCAGTCCGGCGGGCGGGGCCCGGGGGCGCCACCCGGTTCCTCGCGCGAGATCGTTTCCGCAAGTCGGATCAGGTACACCTAAGTGACGCAGCGCACGCCCGCCCGGAGCAGCGTCGCTTGTCAGGCCCTGAGGAATTACGCAACAATGGCGTTGTGAAAAACGTCGGCGAGGCTCGGGAGACCCCCACGGGGGTCCCGCAGGAGGAGTTCGCGACCGGGGAGCGCTCCACGCGCAACCGGGTCGCGCGGTCCATCCTGGACCACGGGCCGTCGACCGTCGCCGAGCTGGCCGGCCGGCTGGGGCTCACCCAGGCCGCCGTACGGCGCCACCTGGACGCCCTGGTCGCCGACGACGTGGTGGAGGCGCGGGAGCAGCGGGTGTACGGCACGCGCGCGCGTGGCCGTCCCGCCAAGGTCTTCGCGCTCACCGACTGCGGCCGGGACGCCTTCGACCAGTCGTACGACGAGCTCGCCGTGGACGCGCTCCGCTGGATCGCCGAGCGGGAGGGCGGGCCGGAGGCGGTCGCGGCCTTCGCCCGGGCCCGCGTCGCCGCGCAGGCGAGCGCGTACCGCGAGGCGATCGAGGCGGCCGGTCCCGACAAACGGACGGAAGCGCTGGCGAAGGCCCTCAGCGCGGACGGGTACGCTGCTACGGCGCGCAGTGCGCCCCTCCCGCACAAGGGTGAGCAGCTCTGCCAGCACCACTGCCCGGTGGCCCACGCCGCGGAGCAGTTCCCGCAACTGTGCGAGGCGGAGACGGAGATCTTCGCCGAGCTGCTGGGGACTCACGTCCAGCGACTGGCGACCATCGCGCACGGCGACGGCGTCTGCACGACGTTCATCCCCAAGATGTCCCAGAACGATCACCGAAGCGACAACGCATCCGCAAGCACGGCCGGGAGGAACCCCGCATGACTCTCCCCACGGAGACTGTCCACCCCGAACTCGAGGGCCTGGGCAACTACGAATACGGCTGGGCCGACTCCGACGAGGCCGGTGCCTCCGCCAGGCGCGGTCTGAACGAGGAAGTCGTCCGGGACATCTCGGCGAAGAAGTCCGAGCCGGAGTGGATGACCAAGCTGCGCCTCAAGGGCCTGAGGCTCTTCGAGAAGAAGCCCATGCCGAACTGGGGCTCGGACCTGTCGGGGATCGACTTCGACAACATCAAGTACTTCGTGCGTTCCACGGAGAAGCAGGCGGAGTCCTGGGAGGACCTGCCCGAGGACATCAGGAACACGTACGACAAGCTCGGCATCCCCGAGGCGGAGAAGCAGCGCCTGGTCGCCGGTGTCGCCGCGCAGTACGAGTCGGAGGTCGTCTACCACCAGATCCGCGAGGACCTGGAGGAGCAGGGCGTCATCTTCCTCGACACCGACACCGCCCTGAAGGAGCACCCGGAGCTCTTCAAGGAGTACTTCGGCACGGTCATCCCGGCCGGCGACAACAAGTTCGCCTCGCTGAACACCGCCGTGTGGTCCGGCGGCTCCTTCATCTACGTCCCGCCGGGCGTCCACGTGGAGATCCCGCTCCAGGCCTACTTCCGCATCAACACGGAGAACATGGGCCAGTTCGAGCGGACCCTGATCATCGTCGACGAGGGTGCCTACGTGCACTACGTCGAGGGCTGCACCGCCCCGATCTACAAGAGCGACTCCCTGCACAGCGCGGTCGTCGAGATCATCGTCAAGAAGAACGCCCGCTGCCGCTACACGACCATCCAGAACTGGTCGAACAACGTCTACAACCTGGTCACCAAGCGCGCCGTGGCCTACGAGGGCGCGACCATGGAGTGGATCGACGGCAACATCGGCTCCAAGGTGACGATGAAGTACCCGGCCGTCTACCTGATGGGCGAGCACGCCAAGGGCGAGACCCTGTCCATCGCCTTCGCGGGCGAGGGGCAGCACCAGGACGCCGGTTCCAAGATGGTCCACATGGCGCCGAACACGTCCTCCAACATCGTCTCCAAGTCCGTGGCGCGCGGCGGCGGCCGTACGTCGTACCGCGGCCTGGTCGAGATCGGCGAGGGCGCCGCCGGATCGAAGTCGAACGTGCTGTGCGACGCGCTGCTCGTCGACACGATCTCCCGGTCGGACACCTACCCCTACGTCGACGTCCGCGAGGACGACGTGTCCATGGGCCACGAGGCCACCGTCTCCAAGGTCTCCGAGGACCAGCTCTTCTACCTGATGAGCCGCGGTCTGTCCGAGGACGAGGCGATGGCGATGATCGTGCGCGGCTTCGTCGAGCCGATCGCCAAGGAACTGCCCATGGAGTACGCGCTGGAACTCAACCGGCTGATCGAGCTGCAGATGGAGGGCGCGGTCGGCTGACGCGCCGTCCGAAGAAGCAGCCGGCGGCCCGCTGACAGCGGGCCGAGGATCGCAACCGCAAGAAAGCGAGCATTACGACAGCCATGGCCGAGGCCCAGAACATCCCGGTGGGTTCCGCCACCACCGGCTCGATCGCGGTCGCCGCCGAGTCGACCGTCGCCACGCGCATGAGCGCGCCCCCCTCCTTCGACGTGGCGGACTTCCCGGTCCCGCACGGCCGCGAGGAGGAGTGGCGGTTCACCCCGCTGGAGCGGCTGCGCGGCCTGCACGACGGCACCGCGACCGCCACCGGCGAGGGCGTGAAGGTGGACGTCCAGGCCCCCGAGGGCGTCACCGTCGAGACCGTCGGCCGCGACGACGCGCGGCTCGGCAGGGCGGGCACCCCGGTGGACCGCGTCGCCGCCCAGGCCTACTCCGCCTTCGAGGAGGCCTCGGTCGTGACCGTCCCCAAGGAGACCGTCCTGACCGAGCCGATCCGCATCGCGGTGCACGGCGAGGGCGGGGTCGCCTACGCCCACCAGGTCATCGAGCTCGGGGCCTTCGCCGAGGCCGTCGTCGTCATCGACCACACCGGTGACGCGGCCCTCGCCGCCAACGTCGACTACCTGCTCGGCGACGGAGCCAAGCTGACCGTCGTCTCCATCCAGGACTGGGACGAGAAGGCCGTGCACGTCGCCCAGCACAACGCGCTGGTCGGCCGGGACGCCTCCCTCAAGTCGATCGTCGTCACCTTCGGCGGTGACGTCGTCCGCCTGCACCCGCGCGTGACGTACGCCGGCACCGGCGGCGAGGTCGAGATGTTCGGCCTGTACTTCACCGACGCCGGCCAGCACCAGGAGCACCGGCTCTTCGTCGACCACAACACCCCGCACTGCAAGTCGCACGTCGTCTACAAGGGCGCGCTCCAGGGCGACGACGCGCACGCCGTGTGGATCGGCGACGTACTGATCGAGGCCGAGGCCGAGGGCACCGACACGTACGAGATGAACCGCAACCTGGTGCTGACCGACGGCGCCCGGGTCGACTCCGTGCCGAACCTGGAGATCGAGACCGGCGAGATCGTCGGCGCCGGCCACGCCTCCGCCACCGGCCGCTTCGACGACGAGCAGCTCTTCTACCTGATGGCCCGCGGCATCCCGGAGCAGGAGGCCCGCCGCCTGGTGGTCCGCGGCTTCTTCGCCGAGCTGGTCCAGCAGATCGGCGTCGCCGACCTCGAGGAGCGCCTGATCGCCAAGATCGAGGAGGAGCTGGAGGCAGCGGTCGCATGAGCCCCGCCTTTGTCCGCGTCTGCGGACTGGACGAGCTGGAGGAGGACACCCCGAAGCGGGTGGAACTCGACGGCACGCCCATCTCCGTGGTGCGCACCGACGGCGAGGTGTTCGCGATCTACGACATCTGCTCGCACGCGAACGTCTCGCTGGCCGAGGGCGAGGTCGACGACTGCCACATCGAGTGCTGGCTGCACGGCTCGCGCTTCGACCTCCGCTCCGGCAAGCCCGACGCGCTCCCCGCGACGCGCCCCGTCCCCGTATACCCCGTAAAGATCGAAGGGGACGACGTTCTCGTCTCCCTCACCCAGGAGTCCTGAGGCACCCATGGCAACGCTTGAAATCCGAGACCTGCACGTCACCGTCGAGGCCGACAACGCCACGAAGGAAATCCTCAAGGGCGTCGACCTCACCGTGAAGCAGGGCGAGACGCACGCCATCATGGGCCCCAACGGCTCGGGCAAGTCGACCCTCGCCTACGCCCTCGCCGGCCACCCCAAGTACACCGTCTCGGGCGGCACGGTCACCCTGGACGGCGAGGACGTCCTGGAGATGCCCGTCGACGAGCGCGCCCGCGCGGGCCTGTTCCTGGCCATGCAGTACCCGGTCGAGGTCCCCGGCGTCTCGGTCTCCAACTTCCTGCGCACCTCCGCGACCGCGATCCGCGGCGAGGCCCCCAAGCTGCGCACCTGGGTGAAGGAGGTCAAGGAGGCCATGGAGCGCCTCAACATGGACCCCGCCTTCGCCGAGCGCAACGTCAACGAGGGCTTCTCCGGCGGTGAGAAGAAGCGGCACGAGATCCTTCAGCTGGAGCTGCTCAAGCCGAAGATCGCGGTGCTCGACGAGACCGACTCCGGCCTGGACGTCGACGCCCTGCGCATCGTCTCCGAGGGCGTGAACCGGGTCCGTGAGAACGGTCAGGTCGGCACCCTGCTGATCACCCACTACACGCGCATCCTGCGCTACATCAAGCCCGACCAGGTCCACGTGTTCGCCGACGGCCGCATCGTCGAGTCCGGCGGCCCGGAGCTCGCGGACAAGCTGGAGAACGAGGGCTACGAGGCATACGTGAAGGGTGGCGCATCCGCGTGACACAGCTGCCGGGCCTCCTCGACACCGAGGCGCTCCGCAAGGACTTCCCCGTCCTGGACCGGCTGGTCCACGACGGCAGGAAGCTCGTGTACCTGGACAACGCGGCGACCTCGCAGAAGCCGCGCCAGGTGCTGGACGCCCTGAGCGAGTACTACGAGAGCTACAACGCCAACGTCCACCGCGGTGTGCACGTGCTCGCCGAGGAGGCCACGGCGCTGTACGAGGGCGCGCGCGACAAGGTCGCCGCGTTCATCAACGCGCCCAGCCGCGACGAGGTGATCTTCACCAAGAACGCCTCCGAGTCGCTCAACCTCGTCGCGAACATGCTCGGCTGGGCCGACGAGCCCTACCGCGTGGACCACGAGACCGAGATCGTCATCACGGAGATGGAGCACCACTCCAACATCGTTCCCTGGCAGCTGCTGGCGCAGCGCACGGGCGCGAAGCTGAAGTGGTTCGGCCTGACCGACGACGGCCGCCTGGACCTGTCGAACCTCGACGAGGTCATCACGGAGAAGACGAAGATCGTCTCCTTCGTGCTGGTGTCCAACATCCTCGGCACCGTCAACCCGGTCGAGGCGATAGTCCGCCGGGCGCAGGAGGTCGGCGCCCTGGTCTGCGTCGACGCCTCGCAGGCCGCCCCGCACATGCCGCTGGACGTGCAGGCCCTGCAGGCCGACTTCGTGGCCTTCACCGGCCACAAGATGTGCGGTCCGACCGGCATCGGCGTGCTCTGGGGCCGTCAGGAACTCCTGGAGGACCTGCCTCCGTTCCTCGGCGGCGGCGAGATGATCGAGACGGTGTCGATGCACTCGTCGACGTACGCTCCCGCCCCGCACAAGTTCGAGGCGGGCACCCCGCCGATCGCGCAGGCGGTCGGACTGGGCGCGGCGATCGACTACCTGAACGCGATCGGGATGGACAGGATTTTCGCCCATGAGCACGCGCTCACCGAGTACGCGGTGAAGCGGCTGGCGGAGGTCCCCGACCTCAGGATCATCGGCCCGACCACGGCCGAGGACCGCGGGGCCGCCATCTCCTTCACCCTCGGTGACATCCACCCGCACGACGTGGGCCAGGTCCTCGACGAGCAGGGCATCGCGGTGCGCGTGGGCCACCACTGCGCACGGCCCGTCTGCCTGCGGTACGGAATTCCTGCGACCACGCGAGCGTCGTTCTATCTGTACTCCACGCCGGCCGAGATCGACGCACTGGTCGACGGCCTGGAGCACGTACGGAACTTCTTCGGCTGACGGGACGGGACGAGCGATCGGATGAAGCTGGATTCGATGTACCAGGAAGTCATCCTGGACCACTACAAGAACCCGCACGGGCGTGGTCTTCGGGATGGCGACGCCGAGGTGCACCACGTGAACCCGACGTGCGGCGACGAGATCACCCTCCGAGTGAAGTACGACGGCACCACGATCAAAGACGTCTCGTACGAGGGCCAGGGCTGCTCCATCAGCCAGGCCTCGGCCTCCGTACTGAACGAACTCCTCGTCGGCAAGGAGCTGGCCGAGGCGCAGAAGATCCAGGAGACCTTCCTGGAGCTGATGCAGTCCAAGGGCAGGATCGAGCCCGACGACGCGATGGAGGACGTCCTGGAGGACGCGGTGGCGTTCGCCGGGGTGTCCAAGTACCCGGCCCGGGTCAAGTGCGCCCTGCTGAGCTGGATGGCCTGGAAGGACGCGACGGCCCAGGCGCTGGACGGCGCCGACGCCGAAAGGAAGACGGCATGAGCGAGACCGTGGAGATGAAGCCGGCCTCGGAGGAGGAGGTCCGGGAGGCCCTGATGGACGTCGTCGACCCCGAGCTGGGCATCGACGTCGTCAACCTGGGCCTGATCTACGGCATCCACATCGACGAGTCGAACATCGCGACCGTCGACATGACCCTGACGTCGGCGGCCTGCCCGCTGACGGATGTCATCGAGGACCAGGCCAGGTCCGCCACGGACGGCCTCGTCAGCGAGCTGCGCATCAACTGGGTCTGGATGCCGCCGTGGGGCCCGGACAAGATCACGGACGACGGCCGCGAGCAACTGCGGGCGCTGGGCTTCAACGTCTGAGCTTGAGGTTTAACGTCGCTGGTCACTCGACCTGCTGAGATCAGCGAGATCCGGGCATGTGCAGGGCGGCCGTTCGCCACGCTTCGAGATGTCGAGTAACGAAGTGCGAGAGAACGGCCGCTGCCCATGAGTCTGCCCGTCGATCCGCCCACGTGCGAGGCGTTGGGCCTGTTGTCCCGCTTTCGGGTCGAGTTCTACGAGTGCCTGTACAGCCGCGCGGATGCGCTCTTCGAGCTCACCGACGCGGTGCTGTGCGCGGACGGGCCGGTGAAAACCCTGGTCGAGCTCTCCTTGGCGGCCGAGCACCGGCGGGGACATGGCGCGCTGTACGCCGCCCTGGACCGTGGCTGGCTGGAGCCGACACGGTTGCGCCGCACGCTGGCGGGCCTGCCGCTGCCGAAAGCAGCCGACGGACGGATCGTGCTCGCGGTGGACGTGTCGCACTGGCTGCGGCCCGACGCTCCCACCAGCGGCGAGCGGCTGTTCTGCCATGTCTACGGACGCGGCGACCGCAGCTCGGACCAGCTGGTGCCCGGCTGGCCCTACTCCTTCGTCGCGGCCCTGGAGTCCGGCCGCACCTCCTGGGTCGCGTTGCTGGACGCGGTCCGCCTGGGCCCGGCCGATGACGCGACCACCGTCACTGCCGCCCAACTCCGCGATGTCGTCGAGCGGTTGACGAGCGCAGGCCACTGGAGACCGGGCGATCCGGACATCCTGATCGTGATGGACTCCGGCTACGACGTCGCCTACCTGACCCACGCTCTCGCCGACCTGCCCGTCGTGCTGGTCGGGCGCCTGCGCTCGGACCGCGTCATGCTCCGCGACCCCGGCCCCGCCCGGTCGGGTCCCCGAGGCGGGCGTCCCCGTCGGCATGGCGGCGTCCTCACGTTCAAGAAGCCCGACAGCTGGCACGAGCCCGACGTCACGACCGCCACGGACACCACCCGCTACGGCACGGCCACCGCGACGGCCTGGGACCGGATGCACCCCCGGCTCACCCACCGCGGACCCTGGCTGAACCACGCCAAGGAAGAACTCCCCGTCCTGCACGGCACGCTGATCCGCCTGAAAGTCGAGCACCTGCCCGGTGACCGCGACCCGAAACCGGTCTGGCTGTGGTGCTCGGCCACCGCCGCCGCACCGGCGGATGTGGACCGCTGGTGGCAGTCGTTCCTCCGCCGCTTCGACCTGGAGCACACCTTCCGGCTGATGAAACAGACCCTGGGCTGGACCGCCCCGAAGGTCAGGAATCCCGACACGGCCGACCTGTGGACCTGGCTGATCATCGCCGCACACACCCAGCTCCGCCTCGCCCGGCCCCTCGCCGAGGACCTCCGCCGGCCCTGGGAACGGCCCGCGGAACCCCGCCGTCTCACCCCCGCCCGGGTCCGCCGGGGGTTTCGCAACGTCCGCGCGACAGCAGCCCGCCCGGCAAGCGCGCCGAAACCGTCCCGACCAGGCCCTGGACGGCCTCCGGGCTCGAAGAACAAGCAACGGGCCAGGCGCCACGACGTCGGCAAGACCGTCAAACGCGCCGAATCGATCAAGGAACACCAAGCCCAGCGAGGTTAAACGTCAAGCTGAGATCCACGAGCGAACGAGCGCACGGGCGTGCGTAGGAGAAACGGCGAGGTCCGCTGGGACCTCGCCGTTTCCCGTGCCCGGCGGGTGCTCAGGCCAGGCCGCCCACCAGGCGGAAGGCCGAGTCGGCGACGTACAGGTCGCCGTTCTGGGACGGATCCAGCCGCAGCTGGAAGTTCTGGTGGCGCAGGAAGCGGCCGGGGTAGTTCACCGACTCCAGCATGACCGCGCCGGCGTGAACGGAGGCGCGGGGGCAGAAGGTGGCGTCCTGGCGGAACAGGACGGAGCCGTCGCCGGGCTCGGCGCGCAGCAGGAAGCCGCGGTGACGCAGGTAGCCGCCGTCGGCCGTGACGAAGGAGTGACAGGAGGCGTCCGCCAGTCCGTCGACCAACCGGAAGGTGGCCTCGCGCCGGGCCGAGTCGGAGCCGACCGGGCCGAGCTTCACAAGGCCGCCGCCCACCTGCCAGTAGCGGTCGGAGTAGTTGACCGAGCGGAGCGACACCCAGGTGGCCGAGGGCTGCGGCGGGATCGAGGAACTGCCGTGACCCGGCGCGGACTTGACGGGTGCGGCCGGGGCCGTGGAGGCGGGCGCGGGGTCGTCACGCCGGGGTGTGGCCGACGCGGTGGGCGTGGTCGACGCGGGCGGTGTGCCGGACGGCCGCTTCGGGGAAGCGCTCGCACTCGCCGAAGGGGAGGCGAAGGAGAGCAGGCCCGGGCCGTCGGCGAGGGTCAGGGGTGCCTGCCCCGCGGGTGACGCCTCGTCGGATCGGTCGCGGCCCACCGATATCGCCGTGACGGCGGCGACGACGGTGGCCAGCGCGAGGGCGCCGGCCAGCCACAGTCGCCGGGTACCGGGGATGCGGGAGCCTTCGGGAGCCCAGCCGCTCTCCCAGGGTGGGAGCTGCGGGGGCTGGGAGGGGATTTTTGGCATGCGCAGTTCCTTCAGCGGCGCTCAGAGCGACGCCGCCGGGACGTGAGGGGTGGTGGTTGAACTCTGAAACACTAGTGGACCAGTGACCTCGGAGGGGCCGTTTCGGCGAGTGATGTCCCTGAGACCTCAACTTCTCTCGGTGTACCGCCCGTTGAGTCGTTTCACCCACCGATCACCCACCGATCACCCACCGTGTACGGCCGTACGCCGCGCTCTCTACGCTCCCTGCATGGGATATCTGATGCTCGCCGCTGCTATCGCCGCGGAAGTCGCCGCCACGACCGCCATGAAGTACAGCGAGGGCTTCAGCAGACTCGGACCCTCGCTGGTGACGCTCGTCGGCTACGTCGTCTCCTTCGCGCTGCTCGCCCAGACCCTCAAGACCCTGTCCATCGGCACGGCCTACGCGATCTGGTCCGGCGTCGGCACCGCGGCCGTGGCCGCGATCGGCCTGGTGCTCTTCGGCGAGGGGCTGACCCTGGCCAAGGTCGCCGGGATCGTGCTGATCATCGGCGGGGTGGTGGTGCTGAGCCTGGGCGGCGCCCACTGACCCGGAGCGGGAGTTCGGCCGTGCCGACCGGCACATGAGACGGTGTCGGCACCGGTTCGCCGGTGCGCGCGGGGGCGGGTTAGGTTTCCTTCTATGACCGACACGACTGCTCCCCGCTCCACCGGCGCCGTGGCCGCCGGACTCGCCACGATCGCCGCCGACGGCACCGTTCTCGACACCTGGTTCCCCGCGCCCGAGCTGACGGCCGAGCCCGGCCCGGCCGGGACCGAGCGGCTGTCCGCCGAGCGGGCCGCGGAGCTGCTCGGCGGCGGCGCGACCGCGGCGACCGGGCCGGACGCCCGCCGGGGCGTCGAGGTGGTCGCGGTCCGCACGGTCATCGCCTCGCTCGACGAGAAGCCGATCGACGCGCACGACGTCTACCTGCGCCTGCACCTGCTCTCCCACCGGCTGGTCAAGCCGCACGGACTGAGCCTGGACGGCATCTTCGGCTTCCTCGCCAACGTCGCCTGGACCTCGCTCGGCCCGATCGCCGTCGACGACGTCGAGAAGGTGCGCCTGAACGCCCGCGCCGAGGGCCTGCACCTGCAGGTGACCTCCGTCGACAAGTTCCCGCGCATGACGGACTACGTCGTCCCCAAGGGCGTCCGCATCGCCGACGCCGACCGCGTCCGCCTCGGCGCGCACCTCGCTGAGGGCACCACCGTGATGCACGAGGGATTCGTCAACTTCAACGCCGGCACGCTCGGCACCTCCATGGTCGAGGGCCGTATCTCCGCAGGCGTCGTGATCGGCGACGGCTCGGACATCGGCGGCGGCGCCTCCACCATGGGCACGCTCTCCGGTGGCGGCAACGTGATCATCTCCGTCGGCGAGCGCTGCCTGATCGGCGCCGAGGCGGGCGTGGGCATCGCGCTCGGCGACGAGTGCGTGGTCGAGGCCGGCCTCTACGTCACCGCGGGCACCCGTGTGACCATGCCCGACGGCGAGATCGTCAAGGCCCGCGACCTCTCCGGCGCCTCCAACATCCTCTTCCGCCGCAACTCGGTCACCGGCGCGGTCGAGGCCTGCCCCAACAACGCGGTCTGGGGCGGCCTGAACGAGATCCTGCACAGCCACAACTGATCACCGGAGGCCGTGACCTGCGGCCGCCTAAGCGATCAACGTCCTGACCTGCTGCTGAGCTGTCGGCAGTTGTCGACGTTGGTCATCATCGAGCGCCCTTCCACGGCCCCAGGACGGCCCGGGAGGGCGCTCGTGCGTGAACACCGCATTAGGAGTTCGATCACTCCTCGGCACTGCCGGGGAACCACCCGGTCACACTGGCCGTGTCGGATCGCCCAGGAGTGCCGGCGTCCGGCGTCGTTGATGTCACTCGTAGATGTCAGAACGGAGCCACCCGCGCTCGCTCGCTGGCACGATGATCCCGTGGTTGACCTGGAGCGCATCAAAGCAGAGACCGTGGCGTACTTCCGAGCACTCGATGAGAACGCCACCCTGCGGCACCACTTCCGCGGCACTGACGAGGAGGGCGGCTTGTGGTACTTCGAGGCCGTACCCGACCGCGGCGAGTTGATCGCCATCAAGCAAGCCGAGCTGACTCCGGCCGGCCGACTCCACCGGTACAGCTGGGAGCACCTGGAGGACGAACACGGCTTCCTGACGGACCAGGCGATCGATCCTGAAGAGGACCTGCTGGAGGCCATCCCGGCAGAGGAGTTCCAGCGGGTGTGGACGCGGTGAGCGGGCTGGACAACCACTTCAGGAGCGAGGTTGGGCGATCACGCGTGTGACCTGCGGATTCCGTACCGTGGGCAGAGTCCGGCCGAACTTACCCCTGTGGACCCCGGTTCCCCGTGAGTCCCCGTCCGTTCTGGCACGGGAGTGGCACGGCCACGGGACCGTGCCTTGGGCCCCTCGATGCGAACTACGGGCGGGACGGTCGCTGAGGTCTGCCGCGCTGTTCAGACGGGTTGTGGGAGGCACGGACGGTCGGCACCGGCCGGCGGAGTTGCTGTACTTCGCTGCTGTACAGCAACCAGATGCGCGATGTACAACATCGGCATGATGACTCAACCGACGCGGGCGATGTGGTGGGCCGAGATGGCAGTCTTCCTTACCGCAGCCGCCGCGACCCTCACGGCGATCGCGTTTCTGGTGTCGTTGGCAGCCGGGTGAAGTTCCCCCCGCTGCCACGTGACCCTTGACGTCGTGCCGATCGCGCTGTCCATCGGCGTCGGTATCTTCGTGAGCAGTCGGTTCAGGGCGTGGGGGTTGCGTCGCAGAGCCGCGTGCCACACACAACCTTGAAATCTGCCGGCTCAGCCTTCCCAGGTTCGAATCCTGGCGCCGCCACTCTCGTGGGAATCGGCCCCTGACCAGCAAGTTTGGTCGGGGGCCGCTCTCTTTTCCACCCACCCCCTGTGCCCGTGGTTCCCCGTGGTTCCCCCGTCGTTCTGGCATGCTCGTGGCACGAGGTCGCGACCTTGATCACGTGGTGTACGAAGCCTGGCCCAGTCAGCGTCGCCGCCCGCCCTGGAGCACCTGTTTGGAAGATCGCGTACCCGGATTTGGGCTGAGCTGGCGTGACGCTGAACTGTGAGTTCTCCGGGCACTCGCCGACGATCCCCGTTGTTCCCCGCTGTTTGCTGCTCGATCGGGCATGCGGAGGGCACGTGTGCTCCTCCGCCGCACCTTCGGCCGCCAGACGGCAGACCCGTTGCAAGAAGACCCTACTGCGCCCTCCCCGGGCTGTGAGAGGCTCGGACTGCCTCGTAGTCTCGTTCCGTCAACACGGTAAGGACGGGGGCGTTCACTCGATGGCAAAGCCGGTACGTGCAGCACTGGGGGAAGTCTGGCTCACCTGCCAGGTCTGCCAAGGAGACCTGTTCCGAGAGCGGGAAGTCCTGCTCAACAGCACCGGCATGGAGTTCATGAAGTTGGCCTGGGCCAACGAGAGCGCCACCGGGCTGATCTGCTGGCGGTGCGGCTACGTCCACCTCTTCGTCAACAGGGACATCAAGCTCTACCGAGCGGACAAGTAACGGAGGGAGACGCTGACCTGGGCGGCACTGGGGCATCGCGCGCGGGTCAACTCATCTCGCGTTCCTCGAGCTTGAGCATCTCGTCCGTATGGAGCGTGAGCCGGGGCACGAGGTCGGTGGAGTCTCAATGGACGTGGCAAGCGTCGGCAACTGCGATCAGTAGCCGGTCTACTGATCACCGGTCCCGCTGACCAGCGGGCCTGAAGAAGCCCACGGCTCTGACCAGTTCAGATGCCGTGGGCTTCGGTCGTTGTCGGTCGGCGTCGGGTGGCCTCGGACGGCCCAGAGACGGCCCGGACATCGCACCGGGCCTCCGCTGTGGGCTGGGTCCGCGGGAGTCAGGGCAGCAGGACGCAGGCGATGAGGGCTTCGGCCGGGCTTACAGGGTGACGGCGATGCCCAGCATGATGGCCATGAGGGTGACGACGAAGAGCATGCTCTGCCAAACCTTCGGCGGTTGTACGGGCTGTCCGGAACGGGCCTGTTCCATCACGCGTCTGAGGAAGCCCGCGAAGACGACTCTCGTCAGGGCCAGGCCGAGCATGGCCACCGTGTACAGCTGCAGCGGGATGTCTCCCTCGATGCCCCGCGCCGCCGAGCCCAGGACGATGCCGAGCCCGCCAACCAACGGGGGCAGTATCGCCTTCCATCTGTTCTTCTTCTCAGGTATCAGGGACTGGAACGCCACCGCTGCCGCGGTGCCCGCCACGAAGGCGGCGATCCACCAGTCGGTGCGGGAGAAGTGGGAGGTCAGCACAGTAGGTCTCCGTTCGGTGCGGGCTTATGACCGAGTCAAGCCGGAGAGGCGCCATCCCTCGACAGGTCAACGACCCCTCCGGGCATAGGACTTACAGTCTGGCCTCATCCTTATCAGGTCGATCCTTTGGGGCTCCCGTACCTGCATTGAAGCCGCTCCGTGCCCTTAGACCGGCCGTTAAGGTCCGCACTGATCCGCAGTCGTTCGCCGCTGTTGGTGTCAGCCATTGATGTCAGACATCGGTCGCCGCTTGACGCTCTGACCAGTGAGCTCCCAGCCACGGAGCGTCACGGAGTCCACGTAGGTTTCCGAAGCTCGATCGCCGGTTACCGAAAGGTCATATTCGGTGCGGTACGGCTCCGTCCTGCCAGCGGTAGAGGTCGCGCAGCAGGGAAATCTCAGCGCCGTGATGGATCAGCTCCCTATTGACGTGCAGGACCCTGTTCTCCATGGGAAACCGCTCGGGACCCACCGGGGGCGGATTCTCCAGGTCAGCGTCCGAGAGCGCGCGGACCCCCTCGTTCCATCTCCCATACATCTCATCGAGCTGTTTCAGCGCCTCGTCAGCGGTCCCTGCGTAGGCGAATGTCTGGGAGTCGACGTCCTGGCCGCCGAAGTACCATCCGACCCGATAGCCCAGGCACGAGACGATGATGTGCGCCAGCCGCCAGGCAATCGTGGTCACCGGCGCCGGCATCGGGCCAGGGGACGCGAAGTCCATCGTCCACTCCCCCGAACCTTCCGACATCGGTGCGGCCGACGTGCCACGCGGGCGGACGCTCCAGCAGCCGCGCACCGGCTCCCAGAAGTACTCCTCATCGGTGAGACCGTCCAGCCGTGGCCGCAGGTTCGTGCGCCAGTGCCAGTCCAGCTGCTCCGCGAGCCGCTCGCTTCTTGTCATTTCCGCACACTACATACAACGGAGACCTGGCTGCGCTCCATCCACTGAGCTACAAGCATTCAAGTCGTAGCCCACGAAGGGGATTTGAGGCAAATCGGGAATCCAAGCGATCACGACACAGACTCTCGCAACCCCCCCACCACCCCAGCTCCCATCCCGTCCGCCGTCGACCCACACACCGTGGAGCGGGCGTGGTCCCTGGCGTCCAGGTGGAGCGCGCCACTGTACGAACGACCTGGACGCCAGGGACCACGTCTGCTCGGCTTCGCCTGGGTCGACGGTGGACGGGATGGGAGCTCCCCACGCACGCCACTACGGACCCGCAGTCGGGAACGGCGCCCCCTCCATCCCGGTGCCGGCCGATCCCCCGCCGGAGGCATTGCCTTGACCGTGGCCCCGCTATGCGGTGATCGACTCATGGCCACCGGCCCTATCCACATGTGGGCGCGCGTCGGTGCAGCGCGGGCGGAGCGGGCCGAAGGCAGGAGCGGCGCCCGCAGCGGAGCCGGGAAGCGCGCCCGGCGGAGCGGAGCGCAGCCGGGGCTTGATGAGGTAGAGAAACCCGTAACAGGATGACTTAGAGGACAGCGCTCCGCTCGGCCAAGTCGTGCAAGGCTTCAGGAACCCGAGGGCCTGAGAGCTGGATCAAGTCGCGGATGACTTCGCGGGCCAAGTGGTGATCGTGGATCTGCTCGGGCGCTAGGGCCTCGGCCTCCAGGATCGCGGCTGTGGCTTCTCCGACGTGTCGCCGCTGCGCGTGGGCTCGCGCCACGTCAAGCAGGAAACGTGCCTGCCGCTCGGGCGAAAGGTCCGATGCGTCGACTTCCTGCGCCACCTCCAGGGCAAGCCCTGCGTCTCCCAACTCGACCGCCGTGCTTACGGCGTGGATCGCGACGTTAGTTGGCCCGAACTCCGTGTCGAAGTCGTTTCGGTCCTCGCCCAGCCGCGCTGCGATTTCTCGCGCCCGGTCGATGTGTTCATGGGTCCGCCCGCGGTTGCCCTCTCTCGCGTTGATCACTGCAAGGACCAGGTTCATGGCGCCCAACAGCGACAGTTCTTCCGGCGAGCACGTTGGGGCTTCCGCCCTCGGCGCCATTACGGCAACAGCGGATTGGGCTGCCTGCTCGGCCTGCTGCATGTGCTGTTGCCGCATGAAGGCGTGCGCCATGCGGAACAGACTCGCAACGACCTCCAGGGGCTGTCCGGCAAGTTCGGCTGCCTGTAGTGCCCGGTCTGCCGCGACCCACGCTGCATCCGCCTGGTCCTGCCGGGTGAAGCTGGCTGCGGCTACCTGGTACGCCTTGGCCCGTAGGGCGTGCAGCTCTGTGCGCTCACCTGCTGGCGCGTGGCGCACTGCGGTCTCGATGCTCGGGAGTAGCTTGGCGATGTGGTCGCTCAGCGCCGCGTAGCTCGATGCGTGTACGAGAGTCCACGCCTCCTCTACTTGCTGACGGAAGTCGGCAAGCGATGGAGTCGGTTCGGATGGCGGCTGCTGAAAGAGGCTGCCCAGCGCCGGGTGACCCGTGAGGGCCACTCGTAGCCCGTCGAGGTCGTTGCTCCTTGTCTGCGCCTCTGGCTCGGCTTCCTCTGCTGGGGCAGCGTCCGGCCGTAGTTCGCGCACGGACACGTTGAGCGCGTCGGCCAGGGCCTGTAGGACCGACAGTCGTTCGACCGGCTGTACACCTCTTTCGACCTGTGACACCCAGCTCTCTGAGCGCCCCATCGCGGCGGCAAGGTCGCTTTGCGACATGCCTGCGGCGCGACGGAGCTCCTTGACCCTCTGACCGAGGGCCTTGGGGTCGGAAGCCGTCACTTCTCGGCTCCGGTGGGGTACTTGCCGGCGTACGGCTGGAGGCGGTCAACCTCGGTCTTCTCGACGTACTTCTCGCGCTCCGTCAGGAAGTGACGCGTGTGGGGCTGGCGCTCGTGCTCCTCGAAGGCGGCGCGATCGGCGTACAGCTCGAAGAAGATCCGCTCATTGGGCGCGCCCTCGACCTCGTGGCACGCATAGACCAGTGTGCCGGGCTCGTGTGCCCGGATTCCTGCGGCGGTCTCGCGGACCAGTGCGTCAAACGCCTCGCCTGCACCCTCGCGCAGCGTGAAGCGAACAAAGAGCCCGTAGTTGGTCATTTTTTGCTCCTTCTCGTCGCGCTCAGTCTCGCAGACTCAGAGTTCTGCTGCTAGTCGCAGTCTTTCTGTTGGCTCGCAGTTTTTCTGTGAGTAGCTTCGATGGAGTCGCAACAACAAGGCGCCCCGGGCTACGTGCCATCCGCCAAGATCACAACGCAGCCCGGGGCTGATCCCACAAGGGGGCCTCCATCATGGCTGGAACCGTTGAGGTTCTGCACATCGCACGTTCGGTCGAGGATGATGAGCGGTGCTCGGACTGCGTCGGCTCGCTGCTGACCGTGGACGGCGGGGAGCTGTCGGGTCTGCCGGGTGTGCTGGTGCCCTGCATCTGCGTGCCGTCCTTCGGCGGCCGGTGGGAGTGGTGCTCGGGTCCGTCCGGTGACGTGTGCGCGTGCTGGATGGCGCGCTGGCCGTTCAACGCCGGTCACACCGGGCTGGTGCCGCTGACGCCGGACGAGTTCGACGACGACGGCCCGCTCTACCGCCCGTGCCCGGTCCACCCGGTGGCGCTCGCCTCGACGGCGGTGGTCGCATGACGACCGCGACGATTGCCGGGAATGAGCGGCTGCGCGGTGCCATGGTTGCCGCCAACGTCACCATCGAGGGTCTGGCCGACCATCTGGGGATCGACCCGAAGTCGGTGGACCGCTGGCTGAGCACCGACCGCACCCCGCACGCCCGCAACGCGGAGGCCGCCGCGCGGCTGCTGGGGGTGGACGCCTACCAGCTGTGGCCCAGGCTGGGCGAGCGGCACCGCTCTGCGCCGACCCCGCAGGATGAGGTGGTCGCCTGCTACCCGATGCGCAGCACCGTCCCCTCCGGCCTGTGGCGCACCATCCTGGCCGGTGCCTGCACGGTCATCGACCTGGCCATCGCCAATCTGCTGTTTCTGACCGATGCGGTGTGGGACCTGCCCACGCTGCTGGCCGACAAGACCGCCGCCGGGGTCCGGGTCCGCATCGTCACCCCGGAGACCCCGGACGGGCCGGTTACCGGGATCGCTGACGTCTTCCCGTCACTGGCGGCCGTGCCCGGTCTGCGGCTGGCCACCCATCCGGGCCTGCGGGCCGACGTGATGCGCGCGGACGATGACCTGCTGGTCACCACGCCGATCGACGGGCTGACCCCGGCGCTGGCGCCGGTGCTGCACCTGCGGCGGCTGGGTCCGGCCCCGATGGTCGGCGGCTACCTGGCCACCCTCGACCACCTCTTCGCCACCGCCACCCCGGCCCGTGCGGGCTCCCACCTGCGGGCGGTGGCCGCGTGACCCACCTGCCCGTTGCCCCGGCTGCCGTCGCTGACGTGGCGGCGGCCGTGGGCACCGACCCCCTGACCCTGGCCGACCTGCTCCGGGTCGCCAACACTCCCGGCTTCGACCGCTGGCAGGAACAGATCAGGCGCACGGGCGGCTGCGCCCACCCCATCCGCCTGATGGGCTCGACGGTCACCCGCGACGCCAAGACCGGCGACGTCCTCTACTCGTACTCGACCGAGCAGGAGCCGGGCGGCGTGCTCCGGGTGGCCTGCGGCAACCGGCGGGCCTCGCGCTGCCCGGCCTGCGCCTGGACCTACGCGGGCGACACCTATCACCTGATCCGTGCCGGGATCACGGGCGACGAACGCAAGGACGTGCCCGCCACCGTGCGGGATCACCCCCGTGTCTTCGCCACCCTCACCGCGCCCTCGTTCGGCCCCGTTCACAACCGGCCCGACTCCGGGCGCTGCCGCTGCGGCACCCGGCACGCCGAGGACGACCCGGCGCTCGGCACGGCGCTCGACCCGGAGTCGTACGACTACGCGGGTGCGGTGCTGTGGAACAACCACGCCGGGGACCTGTGGCGGCGCTTCACCATCTACCTGCGCCGGGAGATCGCCGCCCGCGCGGGCATTACGCAGACGGCCCTGCGGGAGGTGTGCCGGGTCTCCTTCGGCAAGGTCGCCGAGTTCCAAAAGCGCGGCTCGGTCCACTTTCATGCGGTGGTGCGGCTCGACGGGCCGGACGGTCCTGACTCGGCTCCGCCGGCATGGGCCACCGTCGCTCTCCTGGAGGGCTCCATCAAGGCCGCTGCCGCTCGCGTCTCCGTGCCCGTACCGGGCGTCCGGCGACCACCCGGCCCGCGTGCTGTGCTGGGGCTCCCAGGTCGACGTGCAGGCCATCGGCGCTCTGGGCCAGGAGGAGCTGACCGAGCAGGCCGTGGCCTCCTACGTGGCCAAGTACGCCACCAAGGCCGCCGAGACCACCGGCACGGTCGACCGCCGGATCGGGGAGCTCTCCGAGCTGGACAAGCTCCCCTTGCCCGCGCACACGCGGCGGCTGATCGAGGCGTGCTGGGACCTGGACGACGCCTATCCGGAACGGCTGCTGGCGCGCTGGGCTCACATGCTCGGCTTCCGCGGCCACTTCTCCACCAAGTCCCGCCGCTACTCCACCACCCTCGGCGCACTGCGCCAGGTCCGGGCTGGCTACCGCGCGCGGCAGGAACGCCACGAACGCGGCTTCTCCGAAGACCTCGACGAGACGGAGGGCTCCACGCTCGTGCTCGCCCACTGGACCTACGCCGGACAGGGCCACACCCCCGGCGAATCCTGGCTCGCCGCCACGATCGCAAAGGAGATCCGACTGAACCGAGAGACAGCACGCGAAGCGCTGGCCGACCTGGACGACTGGGAGGTGTGCGCATGAGGCGCCCGCTGCCTTCCCGCTACCTGACGCCGATCGACGTTGCTGACCTGCTCGGTGTGCCGGTCGAGACCGTCTACCAGTGGCGGCGCAAGGGCACCGGTCCCCGTGGCTTCCGCGTCGGCCGGCATCTCCGCTTCGACCCGGAGGACGTGCGCGCCTGGGTCGAGTCCCTGATGGAAGGGGCTGCCTGATGGCCGATCACGTCCAAGACCGCTGGTACAAGACCGAGACCGGCCCGGACGGCAAACCCGTCAAGGTCAAGACCGAACGCCACGGCGTCGGTCACCGTTACCGTGCCCGGTACATCGCGCCGGACGGCTCCGAGAAGTCCAAGAGCTTCCCGGACAAGCAGAAGCGCAAGGCCGAAGCCTGGCTGTCCAACATCGAGGCGGACATGTCGCAGGGGCGGTACATCGACCCGGCCGCGGGCTCGGTGACCTTTGCGCAGTACGCCAAGGAATGGATGGCGGCGCTCACCATCGACCCGGTGACCCGTGAGAGCGTCGAGATCCGCCTGCGGGTCCACGCCCTTCCGTACCTCGGTGATCGGCCGATGGCGTCCTTCCGGCCTTCCCACCTGCGTGCGTGGATGCGCCAGCTGGAGGCGACCGGGCGCGCGGCGTCCTACCGGCGGTCGATCTTCGCCAACGTGTCGGCCGTGTTCACGGCGGCCGTGGAGGACCGGATCATCGCCGAGAACCCCTGCCGGGCTCGCTCGGTGCGGGCGCCCTCCCTCGACGGCCGGAAGGTCAAGCCGTGGTCCGTCGAGCGGGTCATGGCCATGCACGAAGCCATGCCGGACGCCTACCGGGAGATGGTCTCCCTGGGGGCGGGCTGCGGCCTCCGTCAGGGCGAGATCTTCGGCCTCGCTCTTGAGGACGTCGACTTCCTCGGCGGCACGGTTCACGTGGTCCGGCAGATCAAGCTCATCCGAGGCGTACAGGCGGTCTTCGGCCCGCCTAAGGGCGGCAAGGAGCGTCACGTCCCGCTGCCGGAGACCGTCTCCTTCGCACTGGCGGCGCACATCACGAAGCACAAGCCGGTAGAAGTCACCCTGCCGTGGAAGACCCCGGACGGCCCGCCCGTCACGGCCTCACTGCTGTTCATCGATGCCCGGAACCAGTGGCTGCACCGGTACCGCTTCAACCGGGCCGTGTGGCACCCGGCTCTCACCTCCGCCGGCATACCTCTCGGCCGTGAGAACGGCATGCACGCCCTCCGCCACTTCTACGCCTCCGTGCTCCTGGACGCGGGGGAGAGCATCAAGGCCCTGAGTGAGTACCTCGGCCACCACGACCCGAGCTTCACGCTCCGCACGTACACGCACTTGATGCCGAACAGCGAGGCGCGCACCCGGGCCGCCGTCGACCGGGTCTTCCGGGGCCAGGACAGCGCCGATGACGGCCCCGATACGGCCCAGGGGACAAGCTGACCCCCTGACCTGCATCGCAATCAGAACAGCCACAACTGACAAGGCGGCTACGTCACCGCGCCCGCGAACTCCGCCAGCGCCACGAAGTCGGGCTCCCGCAGCCCGACCCCCGGGTCGACATGGTGCAGCAGCGCGGGCGCGGGGTGCTCCGCGGCCACGTACGCCGTGTCCGCAGGGCTCTGCTCGTCGTCCACCCAGGCGAACGGACACCCGGCGGCATACGCCACGATCGCCTCGGTCTTCCAGTGCACACCGTCCGGGCGGGTCGCGAACAGGCCCGCGCCGAAGTCGACGTACGGCAGCTCGGGCAGGCCGACCACCGGGGCGATCCAGCGGTTCGCGGCGTCCATCCAGGTGGTGGCCCAGCACAGGTCGTAGCCGAGCCGCAGCAGCGCCGGGCCGTGCGCCGGGTTCAGCCGGACCCGCAGCGCGCGCCCCGGGTGCAGGGCCACCACGATCGTCACACAGCCCTCCGGGAGCCGCTCTCGCCAGGCGGCCCACGGATTGAGGGGGCCGTCGACGTCGAGGAACAGCAGCGGGCGGCTCACACGGCTACTCTGCCACCAGCCGCTCGTAGGCCGCCCGCAGAGCCGCGACCGTTTCCGGGGCCGCGGGCCGCAGGGGTGCGCGGACCGGGCCCGCGGGCAGGTTCAGGGCGTTCAGCAGGCCCTTCACGGTGACCGTGCCGGGCAGGCCGGAGGACATCGTCGACTCGATGAGTTCCGTGGCTCGTTGCTGCAGACAGGCCGCCCGCGCCGTGTCGCCGGCGTCGAACGCGTCCAGGACGGAACGGAGTTGGCGCGGGGCGAGGTTCGCGACCGTGCTGACGTACCCCGCGCCGCCCACCGCGTACAGGGCGAGGATGTGCTCGTCGCAGCCCGCGTAGTACGCCAACTCGGTGCGGGCCAGGACCTTCTGGGCGCCGAGGAAGTCGTAGGAGCAGTCCTTGACCGCCACGATCCGGGGATGGCCGGCCAGCCGCAGCATCGTCTCCGGCTCGATGCGGGTGCCGGTGCGGCCGGGGATGTCGTACAGCACCACCGGCAGTCCACAGGCGTCCGCGACCGTGCGGAAGTGCTCCTCCACGGCGTCCTGCGGCGGCCTGCTGTAGTACGGCGTCACCACCAGGACCCCGTCGGCGCCCGCCTTTTCCGCCTCCAGGGCCAGTTCCACGGTGTGCCGAGTGTCGGCGGTGCCCACGCCCGCGACGATGGACACCCGATCCCCGACCGCCTCCCGCACGGCCCGCACCAGCGCCGACTTCTCGGCGTCCGTCGTGGTCGGCGACTCGCCCGTCGTCCCGTTGAGTACGAGACCGTCGCAGCCCCCGGCCACCAGCCGGGCGGCCAGTCGCCGGGCGCCGTCGAGGTCGAGTGCGCCCGAGGCGGTGAAGGGCGTGACCATGGCGCACAGGGCGCGGCCGAAGGGAGGCGCGGCGGAAGGGGCGGCGGGAGTCGCTGCGGTCGTCATGGGAGTAGTCTCGGCAGCCCGCATCGTGCAGCTCCACTTAATTCCCCTACCAGGTACCGGTAAGTTTTTCTTCCGTGTGGTGGCGGGGTCGTACCGCGTCCTATGTCCAAACCCGGCCGTCATGGGTCACCATGGGCATGAGGTCACCAATGGGCAGCTCATGGGAGGCGTCATGAAGCTCGGCAAGGCACTGGCCACCGGAGTCGCGCAGGAGCAGCCGCCGGTCTCCGAGGAGGAAGCCCCCGAACTCCCCGAGGAGACCCAGGAGCCGCAGGCCGAAGCGCCTGAAGAGGTCCCGGCCGCCCGATGAGGCTGCGGCTGCCCGCGGAACGCCCGACGGAGCCGCCGACCGGATACAAGATCGCCCACCCGGTGCTGTCCCAGGACGGCACCCGGGCCCGCTTCACCGGTGTGTCGCTCGGCGGCGCGCTGCCGTACGGCGTTCTCGCGGACGCGTCCTGTGTCTACGGCCGCCGGCACCGGCCGCCCGCCCGCCTGTGCGACTGCGGCTTCCACTGCGTGCACGCACGCGCCGACGCCGAGGCCCTGCTGTGCACGGCCGAGCACCGCACGGCCGTCCTGCTGGAGGTCGTGGTCCTCGGCGCCTACATCCGCTTCGAACGCGGCTTCCGCTACGCCCGCCAGCGGGTGCGCACGGCGAGGGTCGGGCCGTGCGCGTGCCGCGCGCCCGCCTCCGCGCTGGCCGACGCGGGCTGGGGCAGGCCCGGCTGGCGGGTCCTGGCCGCCGCCTGCCCGGGGTGCGTGCGCGGCCGTACGTCCGTGACGCTCACCGGCTTCGCCCGGCTGGCCGGGGACGGGCTGCGGGTCGTGGCGGGCGGCGGCCCGGCGCAGCCGGGAACCGCCCCGCCCGGCGGACCGGGCCTGCCCACCGGGCTCGGTGTGCCCGAACTCGTCGCTGAGGCCGCCCTGCTGCAGGCGAGGCTCGACTGGTTCCAGACCCAGCTGGCCCGCCTCGGCGAGCGCGGGCCCGGCGGCGCGGGCAGGGGGTAGGGGGGCCGTCACGGGGTACCCGGATGTTCCGTACCGAGAGGAGGCGGGACACCGTGACCGGGACGATCGATGCGAGGCCTGCGAGCGGCCAGCACCGCACGGTGCGCGGCCACCCGGCGGGCGAGCGTCCGGTGGGCGAACTCGTCCACCAGGCCACTGAACAGCTTTCCCAGCTCATCCGGCAGGAAATGGCCCTCGCCAAGGTGGAGCTGGTCCAGAAGGGGCGCCGTATGGGGCGCGGTGGTGAGCTGCTGGGCGCGGCGGGAGCCATCGGCTACGTCGGGCTGATCGCGCTCGCCGGCACGTGCGTCGCCGCCATCTCGCTGGCGCTGCCCGTGTGGGCCGCGGCGCTCATCGTGACGGGCGCACTGTTCGCGATCGCGGGCGTGCTGGCCCTGACCGGCCGCGCCCAGTTGCACCATGCCGCACCGCCCAGGCCGGAGGCGACGCTCGGCAGCGTCAAGGCGGATGTCGAGGAGATCAAGGAAAGGGCGCACCACCGATGACGGACAGGACGCAGGGGGCGGACGGCGGGCCGGCGCCGGTCGCCGGCGCGAAAGGCCCCGACGAACTTCGGCAGCAGATCGAGGAGACCAGGAGCCGGCTCGGCGACACCGTCGAGGAACTGGCCGCGAGGGCCGACGTGAAGGGCCGCGCCATGGCTCGCGCGGCCGACCTGAGGGACAAGGCCGGCGCGATGACGGTCCAGCTGCGCAGCACCGCCGCGCAGGCCGGCCACCGGATCCAGGAGAAGGCGAGCCACGCCGGTCACCGGGCGCAGGAGAGGGCGTCCCGGGCCGGGCACACGGCCACGGACACGGCGTCGCGGGCGGGGCACACGGTCGTGGACACCGCGTCCCGGGCCGGGCACACGGTCCAGGACACGGCGAGCCGGGCCGGGCACAGCGCCCCGATGAGCGGCGTGAACAACGCCGTCCAGGCGTGCCGCCGCAATCCGCGCCCGCTGATGATCGCGCTCGCGGCAGGCGCGGCGCTGGTGGCGGCCGGGCTGCTGATCCGGCGCAACCGGGACTGCTGAGGCCGCACACTCACCGGCTTCGACCGAAGGCCGCCCCCGCCCGAGAGGTGGGGAGCGGCCTTCGGCGTTCGAGCACCCGACAGCTCCCTGCCGAAAACTCAAACAGTCTGGACAAAAAAAGTTTTCGGTGAGACGGTGGACCCATGCTCGACGTCACCGTGATCGAGGACCCCGAGGCAGCGGCCGTCTCCCTGGACCCCGTACGGGCCCGGCTGCTCGCCGAGCTGGCGGCCGGCCCCGCGTCGGCGGCCATGCTGGCCGGCAAGGTCGGCCTGCCCCGGCAGAAGGTGAACTACCACCTCAAGGCGCTGGAGCGGCACGGCCTGGTCGAACTGGCCGGCGAGCGCCGCAAGGGCAACGTCACCGAGCGGCTGATGCGCGCGACCGCCGCGTCGTACGTCATCTCGCCGCTCGCCCTGGCCTCCGTGCAGCCGGACCCGGACCGTTTCCGCGACCAGCTCTCCGCACGCTGGCTGCTCGCCCTCGGCGCCCGGCTGGTGCGCGACGTCGGCTCGCTGATCACCGGCGCGGCCAGGGCGCGCAAGCGGCTGGCGACGTACGCGCTGGACGGCGAGGTCCGCTTCGCCTCGGCCGCCGACCGGGCCGCGTTCGTCCAGGAACTCACGGCCGGCGTCGGCGCGCTGATCCGCAAGTACGACGCACCCGGCGCCGAGGGCGGCCGGGAGCACCGGATCGTGGTGGCAGTCCACCCCACGGTCAAGGACCCGGCCGGGGCGGCCACCCCGGAACTCGACGCACCCTGAACCCTCACACCCGGCAGGAGCCCGCCATGTCCAAGGAGTCCGAGAAGGAATTCGAGATCGTCCGCGAGTTCGAGGTCGACGTCACGCCCGAGGAGGTGTGGGCGGCGATCACCACCGGTACCGGCGGCTATCTGTGGCCGATGGACCCGCCCGAGCCCCGGGCGGGCGGCGCCGGACCCTTCGGGTCCACGGTCACCGCCTGGGAGCCGCCGCACCGCTACACCAACCGCAGCGAGAACCCCGGCGTGCCGACCCAGTCGCTCAACCAGCTCGACCACACCATCGAACCGCGCGACGGCGGCCGCCGCGCCTGGGTGCGCTATGTGCACAGCGGGATCTTCACCGACGACTGGGACAACCAGTACGACGGCGCGAACAAGCACACCGACTTCTACCTGCACACCCTGCGCGAGTACCTGACGCACTTCGCACCCCGCCCGGTGGCCTTCACGACCCTGAACGGCCCCGAGGAGTCCACCGCCCCCGACGCCTTCACCGCCGTCGGACGGGCCCTCGGACTCACCGAGGAGACGGCCACGGGCGCGCGCGTGACCGTCCAGGGCCCGAAGGAGTTCGAGGCCGTACTCGACTACCGCGACCCGTACTTCGTCGGGCTGCGCACCGACGACGCCCTCGTCCGCCTCTTCGGCCGCAACCACTGGGGCGCCCCGGTCGGCGTCAGCGTCCACGACTTCGCACCGGACGCGGACCCCAAGGCGACCGAAACCGCCTGGCAGGACTGGCTGAACGGGGTGTTCAGCCAGTCCTGACACGGCCACTGCCCGGCTACGGGCGGAACCGCAGCACCTGCGGGTCGTGGTCGCTGATCTGGTCGTGGAACTCCGAGTTGATGTGCACGCTGTCGTACTCGAAGTCGCAGCCGCGCCGGATCGACGGGCTGACCAGGATCTGGTCCGGCACCTGCGCGTTGCCCTGGTAGACGTAGGAGTAACGCTCGCTCCGGGGCAGCGACTTGATCGCCGACCACAGCTCGCCGCCGCCCTCGAGGATCTTCGCCGTCCCGGAGAACTCGAAGTCGTTCATGTCGCCGAGCGCGATGACGTCCGCGTTCTTCTCCACCTTCAGGATGTCCCTGACGAAGGAGTTCACCTCGGCCGCCTGAAGGTGGCGCTGGACCTCCGAGCCGCGCGCCGACGGCTGATACTGGGAGGTCAGGCCCTGGTGGAACGAGGGCCGCGACCGGTGGGCGGAGGCGACACGCAGACATCAGTGAACAGCTGTCCCCTGAACTTCTACGCGCGTCAATTTCCTGCGCGGCACGGTCCGTCGTCAAGGTTTCGGCCATGCACGGCCGGTGACGGGAAAATGAACCGGGTGGCATCGGTGGAAATCCGTCTAGGCTGAGCGGTCGAGTCGTACGGCACATACATGCCCGCTAGGAGAACCAGCCGATGTCAGACAGGTCCCCGCTCCCGCCGGTTCGGCTCGCTTCCGAACCGGAGCTGGCCCGGGACGCGCTCGCCACCCCGCTGCTGTCGCGCGCCGCGCGGCTCGCCCGCTGGGCCGGAGCCGAGACGCGGGTCGACGCCGACGGGCTGCTGACCGAGGAGCAACTGCCCGCCGCGGCCGGGGTGCTCGGCCCGAGCGGGGACGACGCGGCGGCCCGGGTGAGCGAGGCGTGGCGGATCGCCGTGGACACCGGGCTCGTCGAGATCGCCGACGAGGAGGCCGGCACCGTCGCGGCCGGTGCCGGCCTGGGCCCGCTGACCGGAGGATCGCCGCACGACGTGCTCGCGGTGTGGCTGACCGTGCTGGAGGCCGTGCTGGCGGACGCGGGCGTGCCCGACGCCGAGGGCCTGGCCGACGCGATGGACGGGGGCGGCACCGTCGACCTGTCCGCGCTGGGCTGGGATCCGGAGGCCGAGGCGGAGTTCCTCGACGGGGTGCTGGCCAACCTCTACCTGCTCACCGTCGGCGAGGGCGGACCCGGCGGCGGCCCGGTGCCGCTGCCCGTGCTCGCCGCCTCCATGATCGTGCCCGACGACATGGGGGAGCCCACCGACGACATGCTGCGGCAGATCTCCGAGGCGATGATGCGGCTGGACGAGCGGTTCCGGCTCCTCGAACCGGCCGGGCTCGTCGAATACCGGCCGGTGGACGAGGGGTTGATGACGGACGCAGAGGAGGAGCCGTCGACGCCGGCCGACGAGGTCGACGTGGCCCGCTACGGCATGGTGCGGCTGACCCCGCTCGGGCTGTACGGGCTGCGCGCCCGGCTGCTGGAGGCCGGCCACGAGGCCCCGGTGGTCGGCGACCTCGCGGACAAGGGTGCCGACGCGCTGCTCGACGGTACCGCCGCGTTCCCCCCGGCGGCCGCCCACGCCGAGACCGAGCAGTGGCTCGCCCGCCGTGAACCCCTGGCCGCCGCACGGGAGTTGCTGGCCGCCGCCCGCGGCACGGACCCGGGCGCGCCACTGCGCCGGCTGCGCTGCCAGCAGGCCCTGTCCCTGGTCGGCGCCGAGGCCGGCCCGGCGCTCAGGGACGTACTCGACGACGCCGAACTGGGTGGGCTGGCCCGGGTCTGGCTGACCGAGCGAGGCCTGGGCGACGTACCGGCGCCCTCCCAGGAGATGATCTTCTGGCTGACCATCGACACGGTGGCCGCGCAACTGGCGGCCGAGGGCGACTCCGAGGAACTGCACGCCCTCGTCAAGGGCCTCGCCGAACAGCACAGCGGCTTCTTCGCGGCGGCCTGGCGGGTGCGCCATCCGCAGACCGCGGACGTGCTGGAGGCGATGGGCCGGCTCCACCCCGACAGGAAGATCGCGAAGGAAGCCCGCAAGGCGGCGTTCAAGGCCCGCTCCGCGCACGGCGGTTGATTCACGGAACCGGGGCACGCGCGGTCGCCCCGTGTTCAACCGCCGTTCAGGCACGGGCGGGACGGTTGCGCCGAACCGAGGTCACCCGTCACAGGAGACAGCATGCCGCTCACCCGCAGGGACTTCGCCAGACAATCCGCGCTCACCGGCGCCGGGGTCGCCCTGGTCGGCAGCGTCGGAGCTCTCGCCACCGCACCAAACGCCCTCGCCGCCGCCGAGACCGAGACCGCGGGGAAGAAGCCGGCGGACGCGCACCACGGGCTCGGCTACGGCCCGCTGCTCCCCGACCCCCGGGGCATCCTCGCCCTGCCGGCGGGCTTCTCGTACCGGATCATCACCCACAGCGGGAAGACCCGGCTGGAGTCGGGCGAGTTCACCCCGTCCCACCACGACGGCACCGCCGCCTTCGACGGCCCGCGCGGAGCGACCCTCCTGGTCAACAACCACGAACTGAAGGGCCCGCGCGCCGGCTGGACGTACCCGGTGCCGCTCACCGAAGGCCTGGTCTACGACCCCGCCGCCTCCGGCGGCTGCACCGTCGTCGAGGTGCGCCGCGACCATGTCGCCGAGTGGGTCGGCATCGCCGGCACCTCCACCAACTGCGCGGGCGGCAGCACTCCTTGGGGTACCTGGCTGACCTGCGAGGAGACCGAGGACAAGGCCGGCGTCAACGGCATGACCAAGGACCACGGCTACGTCTTCGAGGTCGACCCCGCCGACCGCCGTGCCAACCGCGACCCCAAGCCCGTCAAGGCGCTCGGCCGCTACGCCCACGAGGCCGTCGTCGTCGACCCCAGGCGCGGCCATCTGTACCTGACCGAGGACGCCTCGGGCCCCAACGGCCTGCTCTACCGCTGGACCCCGCCGGAGGGCTTCCGCCACGGCCGCGGCCGGCTGCGCACCCTCGCCGACGACGCGGGCACGCTCCAGGCCTTCAAGTGCTTCGACTCCGGCGGCAAGTTCGTCGACGACCTCTCCCGCGCCACGAAGACCGGCACCGTGTACGGCGTCGACTGGGTGGACGTCCCCGACCGCGACGCGAGGACGACCTCCGTACGCAAGCAGTTCACCACCGGCCAGGTCACCCGCGCCCGCAAGCTGGAGGGCATGTGGTGGGGCGACGGCGGCGCCTACATCGTCTCCTCCTACGCCCGTCAGGAGAGCCCCGCCCAGCACGACGGCCAGGTCTGGTTCTACGACCCCGGGCGCCGCACCCTGACGCTGAAGGTACTGCTCGGCGTCAACCCGGACCCGTCGAAAGAAGGCGGCTTCGACGGCCCCGACAACATCACCGTCTCCCCCTACGGCGGCCTCGTCATCGCCGAGGACGGCGAGGGCGTCCAGCACCTCTTCGGCGCCACCGAGAGCGGCCGTACCTACCCCATCGCCCGCAACGAGCTGAACATCGGCACCGAACAGGACCCCGAGTACAGCGAGTTCACCGGCGTCACCTTCTCGCCCGACGGGAAGACCCTGTTCGCCAACATCCAGGAGCCCGGCGTCATGCTGGCCATCACGGGGCCCTGGAAGCGGCAGCGCAAGTAGAGACCGGCGGCGACGGCCGCGGCCCGCACCACACCGGTGCGGGCCGCGGCCGTCGTGTCACTTGCTGACGGCGAACCGCATCAGGGCGTGCTCGTCGCCCTGCTTGATCTTCCCCGTCTCATTGATCACCTGCAGCTTCCAGGAGCCGTTCACCCGCATGGCCTTGGCCACGGCGCAGCCGTTGTCCTGGGTGAGCAGGCTCGGCCAGATGTCGGCCACCTGCTGGGAGCTGCCTCCGGTCGCGTCGTACACCTTGAAGCTGATGTTGCGTGCCTTCTGGAAGGAACTGCCCTTCTTGAACGCGGCGGCGACGAACACGATCGAGGTGATGTGGGGCGGTATCCGGGCGAACTCGACCGTCACCGTCTCGTCGTCACCGTCCCCGTGGCCGGTCTGGTTGTCGCCGCTGTGCGCCAGCGAGCCGTTGCCCATGGGGTCCAGGGAGTCCAGGCCCGCCAGGCGCACCGGGTCCGAGCCGTGCATGGCGACGGCGATGAGGTCGAGGTCGGTGCCGGCCTTGCGGCGGAGCTTGCCCATCACCCCGCCGCTGGTGCCCGCGGTGGGGTCCCAGGACACGCCGATGGACATGTGGGTCACCCCGTCCAGGTCCGCCGGGCCGTCTTCCTTCGTCAGCGTAATCATGCGTGATTCATCCTCTGGTGGAGATACTGCGCGACAGGCGCATTGTGTCCTACAGCGCCTGGGCGGCCGGCTTCACCATGTTCCTCACGGTGCGGGCCTTGACGAATTCACCCATGGCCGTCATCTCCCACTCGCCGGAGAACTGGCGGATGAGCTTGGCCATCATCACACCGGTCTGCGGCTCGGCGTTGGTGAGGTCGAAGCGGACCAGTTCCTCCTCCGTGGTGGCGTCCAGGAGGCGGCAGTAGGCCTTGGCGACCTGGTTGAACTTCTGGCCGGAGAACGAGTTCACGGTGAACACCAGGCCGGTCACCTCCTGGGGCAGGCGCCCGAGGTCGACCACGATCACCTCGTCGTCGCCCGCGCCCTCGCCGGTGAGGTTGTCACCGGAGTGCTTGACCGCGCCGCCCAGGATGGTCAGCTTGCCGAAGTAGCAGCTGTCGATGTGGTTGCGCTGCGGGCCGTAGGCGATGACGGAGGCGTCCAGATCGATGTCCGCGCCGCGGTACGCCGGCTCCCAGCCGAGGCCCATCTTGACCCGGGAGAGCAGCGGGCGGCCGCCCTTGACCAGGGACACGGTCTGGTTCTTCTGCAGGCTGACCCTGCCCTTGTCGAGGTTGATCTTCCCGGAGCCGGGAGCGGGGGCCGGGGGAGCGGGCGGGGCGACCTGGGGCTGCATGGCGGGCGGCGGCGGAGCCATGGGCCGCGGCGGGGTGCCGGGGTGCGGCGGGGCGACCGGCTGCGGCTCAGCGGCCGGGGCGGGCGTCGGCTCCTCCACCGTCACGCCGAAGTCGGTCGCGATGCCCGCGAGTCCGTTGGCGTACCCCTGGCCGACGGCCCGCGCCTTCCACTGGCCGTTGCGGAGATAGATCTCCATCACCACCAGCGCCGTCTCGGTGCCGAGCCGCGGCGGGGTGAACGTGGCCAGCACCGAGCCGTCGTCCGCGTTGCGCAGGGTGGCCGTGGGCTCGATGCCCTGGAACGTCTGCCCGGCGGCGTCCGGGCTGGCGGTGACCACGATCTTCTCGATGCCCGCCGGTACGGCGGTGGTGTCCACGGTGATCGCGTCGGGCGCCGTACCGCCGCCCGAGCGGTACGTCACGCCCGGCCCGGACGGCTGGTTGTAGAAGATGAAGTCGTCGTCCGAGCGCACCTTGCCGTCGCTCGTGAGCAGCAGGCCCGATACGTCGAGCCGCACCGGAGCGGCGACGTCCACCGTCACGCGCGCGGCGGCCAGAGGGACGTTCGAGCCGGGGGTCATAGCTGTCATGTGGGAGGTAACGAACGAGACCGCTTTACCGTTCCCTTACCCGGCAAACGGGTGACACGCCCCATGCCCCCCGCCGGCCCCTACGGCACCACGACGATCTTCCGCCCCACTCCCGAGGCGAACTGCTCCAGCGCCTGGGGGTACCGCTCCAGCGGAATCCGGTCGCTGATGAAGACCTCCGGGTCCAGCACCCCGTTCGCGAACAGCTCCGCCGCCCGCTCGAAGCTGTGCAGCACCGCCATCGAACCGGTGATGGTGATCTCCTGGTTGTAGATCCGGTACGGGTCGATCGTCACCCGGGTCGCGTAGTCCGCCACCCCGAACTGCAGGAACGTCCCCGCCTTGGCCACCCGGCCGAGGCCGTCCTGGATCGCCGCCGCGTTGCCGGTGGCGTCGACCACCACGTCCCAGCCCCGCGGCCGGTCCAGCTCGTCCGCGCTCGCCGCCGCCGCCGACACCCCCAGCCGCCTGGCCGTCTCCAGCCGGGCCGGGTTCACGTCGACCACGTCCACGCTCGCCGCGCCGGTCCGCTTGGCCAGCTCCAGCATCATCAGGCCCATGGTCCCGGAGCCGTAGACCAGCACATGCGCGCCCAGACGCGACCGCAGCACGTCGTAGCCGCGGACCGCGCACGACAGCGGCTCGATCAGGGCCGCGTCCTCGGTGCGGACGTGCTCGGGCAGCTTCACGCAGTTCGCCACCGGGGCCACCGCGTAGCGTGCCGCGCCGCCCGCCGTGGTCACCCCGATCGCGGCCCACCGCTCGCACAGGTTGTTGTGGCCGGTACGGCAGTAGCGGCACTCGTGGCAGTACAGCGACGGGTCGACCGCCACCCGGTCGCCGACCGACACCTCCGTGACCCGCGTGCCCACCGCGGCCACCTCGCCGGCGAACTCATGGCCCGGCACGATCGGCAGCTTCGGCGCGAACTCGCCCTGCAGGATGTGCAGATCCGTGCCGCACAGCCCGCAGGCCGCCACCTCGACGACGACCTCGCGCGGCCCTGGCACCGGGTCCGGGACCTCGGTGACGACGGCGCGGCCCACGGACTCGATGACGGCGGCCTTCATTTCACGGCTCCCAACGACAGGCCCTGGACCAGTTTGTCCTGGGCGGCGAACCCCGCGGCGAGCACCGGCAGGGAGATGACGAGCGACGCGGCGCACACCTTCGCCAGGAACAGGCCCTGGCTGGTGATGAAGGTGGTGAGGAAGACGGGGGCGGTCTCGGCGACCACGCCCGTGAGGACCCGCGCGAACATCAACTCGTTCCAGCTGAAGATGAAGCAGATCAGGGCGGTCGCCGCGATGCCGGGCAGGGCGATCGGGGCGACCACGCGGCCCAGCACGGTCGGCAGCCGGGCGCCGTCGATCTGGGCGGCCTCGATGATCGCGACCGGGACCTCGGACAGGAAGGACTGCATCATCCAGACCGCGATCGGCAGATTCATGGCCGTGTAGAGGATGACCAGCGCCCAGATGTTGTCGAGCAGGCCGGTGTTCTTCGCGAACAGGTAGATCGGCAGCAGAGCGGCCACCAGCGGCAGCATCTTGGTGGACAGGAAGAAGAACAGGACGTCGGTCCACTTCTTCACCGGCCGGATGGACAGCGCGTACGCGGCGGGCAGCGCGAGGAGGAGGGTCAGCAGGGTGGAGACCAGCGAGGCGGTCATGGAGTTGATCAGCGCGGGCCAGGGACTGGCCCCGCCGGTCAGTCCGAAGAACTCGCGGTAGCCGTCCAACGTCAGCCCGGCGGCCACCGACGGCGGGTTGGTCGCCGCGTCCGCCTCGGAGTGGAAGGACGTCAGCACCATCCAGAGCAGGGGCAGCACGAACACGAGTCCGGCCAGCCAGGCGACGACGCCCAGGGCTGCCCCCCGGAACCGGCCGCGCGGCCTGCTGTGCCGCGGGGCGGTGGTGGCGATGGCGGCCATCAGCGGGACACCTCCTCACGGAACAGCGACGACACCACACGCAGCGCGAAGGTCGCCAGGATGATCGAGCCGATCACGACGACGACGCCGGCCGCGGAGGCGAGGCCGTTCTCGTGCGCCTGGTAGAAGGTCTGGTAGATCGTGTACGGCAGGTTCGCGGTGCCCAGGCCACCGGAGGTGATGGTGAACACCGCGTCGAAGTTCTGCACGATGTAGATCGAGCCGAGCAGCACGCCGAGTTCGAGGTAGCGGCGCAGATGCGGCAGGGTGATGTGCACGAAGATCTGCCAGTCGCTCGCCCCGTCCATCCCGGCCGCCTCGATCAGTTGCGGGTCGCGGCTCTGCAGTCCGGCCAGCAGGATCAGCATCATGAACGGGGTCCACTGCCAGATCAGCGCGGCCTCCACCGCCATCAGCGGCATCTCGGAGATCCAGTCCGGCTGAACCGCCCCGTCCCCGCCGATGGCGTGCAGGATGCCGTTGAACAGCCCGTACTCCGGGTTGAACAGCAGGTGCTTCCACATCAGCGCGGCGGCGATCGGCACCAGCAGGAACGGCGCGATGAGCATGGTGCGCACGGCGGCCCGGCCGCGGAAGCGGCGGTCCAGCAGCAGCGCCAGCAGCAGGCCGAGCAGCAGGCTGACCAGCACCACGGTGACGGTCAGCAGGATGGTCGTCCACACCGAACTGCGCAGCTCGGGGTCGCTCAGCACCTCGCCGTAGTTGGCGAATCCGGCGAAGCGGCGCTGGTCGGGGTAGAGCGCGTTCCAGTCGAGGAACGAGATCACCAGGGTGGCCACGAAGGGCAGCTGGGTGACGACGATCATGAAGAGCAACGCCGGCAGCAGGGGCGCCCGGGTGGCCCAGGCGCGCATGCGGTTCGGGCGCCGGGCCGCCGGCCGTCCGGAGACGGTGGCGGCGCGGGCCGGTGACGTCAAGGTCATGACCCCTCGTACTTCGCGGCGACGGCCTCGGCGAGCTTCTGGGCCTTCTTCAGGGCGCTGTCCACCGACTGACGTCCGGCGATGGCGGAGCTGATCTCCTGGGAGACCTTGGTGCCCAGGTCGGTGAACTCGGGGATGCCGACGAACTGGATGCCGGGCGCGGGCCGGGGCTGCACGCCCGGGTCCTCGGGCTTGGCGTTCGCGATGGCGTCCCGGGTGACGTCCGCGAACGCGGCGGCCTCCTCGCGGTACTGCGGGATGTCGTAGGTCGAGGCGCGCTTGCCGGCCGGGACGTTGGACCAGCCGGCCTTCTCGCCGACGAGCTTCTCGTAGTCCTTGCCGGAGGCCCAGGAGATGAACTTCCAGGCGTTCTCGGAGTTCTTGGACGCCTTCTGGATGCCCCACGCCCAGGTGTAGAGCCAGCCCGAGCCGTCGGTCTTCTCGACCGGGGCCGGGACGTAGCCGATCCTGCCCTTGACCGGAGAGCCGTCGGCCTCCAGGGAGCCGGCTCCGGCGGTGGCGTCGTACCACATGGCCGTCTTGCCCTGGGTCATGTTGTTCAGGCACTCCGCGTAGCCGGACTGGGCGGCACCGGCCTCGCCGTGCTTGCGGACCAGGTCGACGTAGAACTGCGTGGCCTCCTTGAACTCCTTGGAGTCCAGGCGTGCCGTCCAGTCCTTGTCGAACCAGGTGCCGCCGAAGGTGTTCACCACCGTGGTCAGCGGCGCCATGACCTCGCCCCAGCCCGGCAGTCCGCGCAGGCAGATGCCCTTCATGCCGGGCTGCGAGCCGTCGATCCTGGCGGCCAGGTCGGCGACCTGCTTCCAGGTGGGCTTGTCCGGCATGGTCAGGCCCTCCTTCTCCAGGACGTCCTTGCGGTACATCAGGAAGGAGGACTCGCCGTAGAAGGGCTCGCCGTACAGCTTGCCGTCCTCCGCGGTGAGCGCCCGGGTCATCGGGGTGAGGATGTCGGCCTGATCGAAGGCGGTGTCCTTCTTGACGTAGTCGTCCAGGGAGTGCAGCCACCCGTTCTTGGCGTAGATCGGGATCTCGTAGTTGCTCAGGGTGGCGACGTCGTACTGCCCGGCCTGGTTGGCGAAGTCCTGGCTGATCTTGTCACGGACGTCGTTCTCCGGCAGGACGGTGAAGTTCACCTTGATACCGGTGTCCTTGGTGAAGTGAGTGGCGGTCAGCTTCTGCAGCTCCACCATCTGCGGATTGTTCACCATCAGGACGTTGACGGAGCTGCCGCCGGCGGATCCGGACCCGCCGGCGCCCGAGCAGGCGGCGAGCGGAGCGAGCAGCGTCCCTACCGCCGCCGCGGCGAAGAAGGTCCGTGGCGAGCGTCGGCTCTGGGTTCGCATGGGGTACTCCAGGATATGTTGACACTAATGGGGACTTGTGCGGGACGGGGGTGCCTCGCGGGGCGGGTGGAAGGGGAGGTGCTGCGGGGTGCCGGGCGGCTCGGCGGTCAGACCCGGATGACCTGTGGCCCGAGCAGGGAGTAGCGGTGTGCCTCGGCCGCTGGGAGCAAGGTGCTCGTCACGATCGCCTCCAACGCGCCGACTTCGGCGAACCGGCAGAAGCTGACCGCCCCGAACTTGGTGTGGACGCCCGCGAGCACCACCCGGCGCGCGACCCTGACCGCCTGCGCCTTCACCTCGCTGACCGCCGGGTCGGGCGTGGTCAGACCGTGTTCGCGGGAGATGCCGTTGGCGCCGATGAACGCCAGGTCGATGACGAAACCGGACAGCATTTTCGTCGTCCAGTGGTCCACGGTGGCGAGGGTGCCGGAGCGGACCCGGCCGCCGAGCAGCAGCACGGAGATGGTGCCGGTCTCGGCGAGCGCGCCCGCGACCGGCAAGGAGGCGGTGACCACGGTCAGCGGCCGGTCCCGGGGCAGGGCCTCGGCGATGAGTTGCGGGGTGAAGCCCTCGTCGACGAAGACCGTCTCGGCGTCCCCGAGCAGTTCGGCGGCGGCGGTCGCCACCCGGCGCTTCTCGGGGACGTGGCTGGTGGCGCGGAAGGCCAGGGTGGTCTCGAAGCCGGCGCTCTCCACGGGGTAGGCGCCTCCGTGGGTACGGCGTACCAGACCGTGGTTCTCCAGGGCGCGCAGGTCCCGTCGTACGGTCTCCTTGGCCACGCCCAGGTCGGCGGCGAGCGTGGTGACGTCGACCGAGCCGGTGGCACGCGCCAACCGCACGATCTCGCGCTGGCGTTCCTCGGCCGTCCCGTGGCTCATGGGTCGACCACCTGCTTCCTGGTCTCGCTGCCCGTTCGGGCCCGGTGCGGCCCTTGCCGGATGTTCTACAGCGGGTACGCGGTTCTGACCAGGCTTGTTATGGGTTCGCTATTGCCCGTTTGTGCCCGTTCGGCTCGGGCGGTGCCCGCCTCGGACCTGCACGGGGGCGACCCGGGGCGTGGGATCGGGCGGTGCGGATGCCCGAATGCGAGGGCGGGCGGGCCCGTTCGGTGCCCGCCCGCCCTCTGCTGCGTCGGTTTTCCGCCGCGCCGGTGGCGTGTCAGTACGGCCAGATGGGTGGGTCGGTCACGAAGGGGCCGCCGATGTACGCCTGGGACTCGTTGTCCGGGTCCAGCTCGCCCTGCTCGGCGATCAGCTTCTCGGCGTAACTCTCGGAGTCGTCCTGCGGCTCGTAGCCGAGCGCCCGCGCGCTGGTCAGGTCCAGCCACAGCCGGGTGTTGGCGGAGGCGCCGTGGACGACGGTGTGGCCGACGTTCTCGGCGGTCAGGGCCGCGTGGAACAGGCGCGCGCCGTCGGCGGGGCTCATCCATATCGAGAGCATCCGCACGCTGGTCGGCTCGGGGAAACAGGAGCCGATGCGCACCGAGACGGTCTCCAGGCCGTGCTTGTCCCAGTAGAGCTGGGCGAGGTCCTCGCCGAAGGACTTGGACAGGCCGTAGAAGGTGTCCGGGCGGCGCGGGGTCTCGATAGGGACGGGCGGCTCGCCGGGGGCGGGGTGCGGGGTGTGGCCGACGACGTGGTTGGAGGAGGCGAAGACGATCCGGCGGACGCCCTCCTCGCGGGCCGCCTCGTACAGGTGGTACGTGCCCTCGATGTTGGCCTTGAGGATCTCCTCGAAGGGGGCTTCCAGGGAGATGCCCGCGAGGTGGATGACCGCGTCGGCGCCCCGTAGGGCCTCGCGCAGCGCGTCCCGGTCGGCGAGGTCGGCGACGATCGCGTCCGGCTCGCCCTCGATCGGCCGCATGTCGAGGAGGCGCAACTCGTAGCCGTAGTCGGGCAGCAGGCCCCGCATCAGGGTGCCGAGCCCGCCGGCGGCGCCGGTGAGCAGAACGGTGCGGGGAGCGGGCATCCTCGGTCTCCTTGTTCTCCGGCTTGCGCCGGGGCCGCGTGCATGGATGCGATTCACATGCGTGGACACGCTATGAAGGGCGGCCGCGCCTCGTCAAGTGCGCCGTGAAGTGCTGAAATACGCTGCTGGGTTGGCGGTTTGCGCGCTTGACCGGTCCGGACAGGGGCCTTTAACGTGGTCGCGTTCAGACATATGGACATCGATCAGAAACGTGCACCGCTGTGAGTGTCTGTTCCCGTGTGCGCGCCTGCCTCAGGGAGAGCCCGTGACGTCAGCCCCTCTCGCCGAACGCCTCAGCATCCCCAGCGGGCCGCTGTTCTTCCCCGTCACCGCCTACGCGTCCGACGGCTCCGTCGACCTCGACATCTACCGCACCCACGTACGCCGCGGGGTCGAGGCCGGGGCCGCCGCCGTGTTCGCCTGCTGCGGCACCGGGGAGTTCCACGCGCTCACCCCCGAGGAGTACGAGCGCTGCGTCCGCGCGGCCGTCGAGGCGACCCGGGGGCGGGTCCCGGTCGTCGCGGGGACCGGATACGGCACCGCGCTCGCCGTCCGCTACGCGAGGCTCGCGCAGGAGGCCGGGGCGGACGGGCTGCTCGCCATGCCGCCCTACCTCGTGGTCGCCGGCCAGGAGGGGCTGCTGCGCCACTACCGCGAGGTGGCCGCCGCGACCGACCTGCCGGTCGTCGTCTACCAGCGCGACAACGCGGTGTTCACCCCGCCCACGGTCGTCGAACTCGCCCGCACCGACGGGATCGTCGGCCTCAAGGACGGCCACGGCGACCTCGACCTCATGCAGCGCACGGTCAGCGCCGTACGCGGTGAGGTCCCCGGCGGCTTCCTGTACTTCAACGGCCTGCCGACCGCCGAACTGACCCAGCTCGCCTACCGCGGCATCGGCATCACCTTGTACTCCTCCGCCGTCTTCTGCTTCGTCCCCGAGGTCGCGCTCGCCTTCCACAGGGCGCTCCGTGAGGGCGACGAGGCCACTGCGCACCGGCTCCTGGACGGCTTCTACCGCCCGTTCGTCGAACTGCGTGCTCAGGGGCGGGGATACGCCGTCTCCCTGGTCAAGGCCGGGGTACGGTTGCGCGGTCTTGACGTCGGAGAGGTACGGCCGCCGCTGCACGAACCGGCCGAGGACCACGTCAAGCAGCTCGCCCAGCTGATCGAACGCGGCTACGCGCTGCTCGAGGAGGACGCGTGAAGACCTCGGCCTTCGTCTACCCCTGGGACGTCAACGGCGACCCCGGGGCACCGGGCCGCCTGGCCGCGCTCGGTGTACGGCAGGCGACGCTCGCCGCCGCCTACCACTCCACGCGCGCGCTGACCCCCCGCCACCCGCGCCACCGCGTGGTCACCGCCGAGCACGCGGCCGTCCTGTACCCGGCGGACGACCGCTGGGAGGGCCGGGCGCTGCGCCCGTACCCGGCCGGCGACTGGGCACCCGGGGACGCCTACGGCGAGGCGGCGGCGGCCCTGGCCGGAACCGGTCTGGAGGTGCACACCTGGGTCGTCCTCGCGCACAACTCCCGCCTGGGCGCCGAGCATCCGGACACCTCCGTCGTCAACGCCTACGGCGACCGCTACCCGTGGGCACCGTGCGTCGCGCAGCCCGCCACGCGCGCGTACCTGACCGACCTGGCCGCCGAGGCGGCGGTACGCCCCGGGGCGCGCGGCACCGAACTGGAGTCCCTCGGCTGGTACGGCCTCGCCCATCTGCACGCCCACGACAAGACCGGCGGGGTCGCCCTCGGGGACGCCGGCCAGTACCTGATGTCCCTGTGCTTCTGCCCGTCCTGCCGCGTCGGCTACGCCGAACAGGGCCTCGATGCCGACGAGTTGGCGGGCGCCGTGCGTACCGCCCTGGAGCCGGTCTGGCAGGGGGCGCCCTCGGGCGGCGGCTGGGCCGGCGTGGAGAAACTCCTCGGCGAGGCGACGGCGACCGCCACGCGCGCGTGGCGCGACACCACGGCCCGCACCCTGCAGGAGGCGGCGGTGGCGGCGGTCCGCGCGGCAGCCCCGGCCGGCTTCCAGGTGCTGCTGCACGCCGACCCGGCCTCCTACCACTGCGGTGCCAACGCCGGCGTCGACCCCGCCCACATCCTGTCCGTGGCGGACGGCGTGGTGGTCCCCTGCACGGGCGGCCCCGGTCTGCTGACCCCGTTCGCCGCCCACGCCCGCGCGGACACCGTCCTGGCCGCCAACTTCACGATCGTCTCCGGCATGGGCGGCAGCCCCGGAACCCTCGCGGAGGACGCCACCCGCGCGCGGGATCTTGGCGCGACGGAACTGCGGCTGTATCACGCGGGGTTGGCATCGGACGGCGACCTGGCGGCGGTGCGCTCGGCGCTGGCGGGACTCTGAAGCAGGGACAGTGACGTCGCCAGCAGCCCCAGACCCAGGAGAACCAGGAGCACCGGGAGGGTGACGGCGCCGACCAGCGCGGCGCCCGCGGCCAGGCCGACGACGTTGGGGACGAAGAGCAGGGTGTTCGCCGTGGCGGTCGTCCGGCCGAGCAGTTCCGCCGGCGTCTCGCGCTGTACGGCGGTGAGCGCGGCGATCAGCACGCACGGCAGGCCCGCGCCGATCGCCGCGCTGCAGACCAGGGCCACCGGGTCGGACGGGATCGCGCGCAGGGCCACTCCGGCCGCGGTGAGGGCGATGCCGCAGGCCGCGAAGCGGCGGCCGCCCAGGCGGCGCAGGGCGGTGCCCGAAGCGAGGCCGGTCACGACCGAACCAGCGCCCTGGACGGCGTACAGCACTCCGGCGTACGCGGGCGCGTGGCCGAGGCCGTCGATGACGGCGTAGAGCAGCGCGCCGCTCACGCCGGTGAGCAGCATCGTGGCGCCGCCGGCCAGCACCAGCGGCCGCAGCCGAGGGTGGGGCCACAGGTGGCGGAAGCCCTCGGCGGTCTGCTCGCGCCAGGAGCCCTGGGGGCGGCGCGGCTTGTCCTCGGGGACGCGCAGCAGCGCGTACAGGCCCGCGGCCAGCAGGAAGGTGACCGCGTCGAGCAGGGCCACGCACGGGCCGCCGTACGCCGCGTACAGGCCCGCGCCCGCCAGTGGGGCCAGCAGCTTCATGCTCTCCGTCGCGGTCGTGCGCAGCCCGTTGAAGTCACCCAGCAGCTTCGGGTCGACGGCGGTGGCGACGAGCGCCGACTGCGCCGCGTCCTCTACGACGCCGGTGGCGCCGTAGAGGAACAGCACCGCGTACAGCAGCCAGAGGCGGCCGGGGGAGTCGACGGTGAGGAGGGTGAGCACAAGCGCCGCCAGCAGCAGGTTCGTGCCGATCAGCAGGGGGCCGCGGCGGGCGCGGTCGGCGAGTGTGCCGAGCGGCGGGCCGGCCAGGGCCGGCGCCCACATCGCCAGCAGGCACAGCGCGGCCAGCCCGTCCGAGCCGGTGAGGTCCTTGACCCACACGCCGGAGGCCAGCCACAGCGCCGAGGTGCCGAAGCCGGACACCACCACCGCGGCCAGACACAGCCCCGCCCGGCGGTCGCGCAGCACCCGTACCAGGGTCCAGTCGGTTGTCGTCATGTCCGCAGATCGTCGCCCTAAGGCCCCGCCCCGCGGATGAGGCGGATTCCGTATACGCCGGACCGTCCGGACAGGGATCCGCCGGATGCCGTCCGGCATCCCGCCTTTCTTCTGTCAGAAGCATTGACGGAACCTCAGGCCCCTCTTACCTTCGACGCGTCGTACTTCGTACGTCATATATGAGACGCGATATGTGAGATCCGAGAGGCGCGCATGACCTCTGTGCCCACGCCGATCCCCTCGCGCACGCAGGTCGTGCTGGAGGGGATCAAACACCGCATCCTGACTGGGAAGCTGACGCCCGGTCAGGCGCTGGTGGAAACCGAGCTCGCCGCGCTGTTCGGGGTGTCGAAGACCCCGGTGCGCGAGGCGCTGAAGACCCTGGCCGGGACCGGGCTGGTCGTGATGAGCCAGTACAAGGGCGTCACGGTGCGCGAGGTGGACGCGGACATGGCACGCGAGGTCTACGACGTGCGGCTGCTGCTGGAGCCGGAGGCCGTGAGGCGTTCGGTGCGCCGCGGCGCCTCCCTGGACGCCGCGCGCGACGCGCTGAAGCGGGCCGACGAGGCCGCGGACACCGCCGAACGCTCCCTCGCCAACCGCGAGTTCCACCGCGCCCTCTACCTGCCCTGCGGCAACCCGCTGCTCGGCCGGATGCTCGACGAGGTCCGCGACCAGGCGGCCCTCGTCTCCGCCGTCGCCTGGTCCGCCGACCCCTCCTGGGAGCGGGAGGCCACCGAGCACCGGGAGATCCTGCGGCTCGCCCTGGAGGGCGACGCCGACGGCGCGGCCCGCGCCCTCCACGCCCACATCGCGTCGTTCGTGCAACGGGCCTATCCGCACGCGGAGTCGACGGCCCAGGGAGAGGACGGTCAGGCATGACAACGACGTTCGAGACCCAGCGGGCGGCCCTGGCCGACGTGGTGGCGATCCCGGTGACCCCGTTCACCGAGGACGGCGCCGTCGACACCGCCACCCACCGGGCCCTGCTGCGTCGTCTGCTCGACGGCGGCGTCACCACCCTCACGCCGAACGGCAACACCGGCGAGTTCTACGCCCTCGCCCCCGAGGAGCGGAGGCTGGTCACCGAGGCGACCGTGGAGGAGGCCGGGGACCGGGCGAACATCCTGGTCGGGGTCGGCCACGACGTGCCCACCGCCGTCGCCTCCGCCCGGCACGCCCGCGAGCTGGGCGTCCGGATGGTCATGGTCCACCAGCCCGTCCACCCCTACGTCTCCCAGGGCGGCTGGGTCGACTACCACCGCGCCATCGCCGAGGCCGTGCCCGAGCTGGGCGTCGTCCCCTACATCCGCAACGCGCGGCTGTCCGGCGCCCGCCTGGCCGAACTCGCCGACGCCTGCCCCAACGTCATCGGCGTCAAGTACGCCGTCCCGGACGCCGCGCACTTCGCCGCCTTCGCCCGGGACGCGGGCCTGGACCGGTTCGTGTGGGTCGCCGGCCTCGCCGAGCCGTACGCCCCCTCCTACTTCTCCGCCGGAGCCACCGGCTTCACCTCCGGCCTGGTCAACGTCGCCCCGGCGGTCTCCCGGAACATGCTCGAGTCGCTCAGGTCCGGCGACTACCCGGCCGCGATGAAGGTCTGGGAGCAGATCCGCCGCTTCGAGGAGCTGCGCGCCGCCAACGGCTCGGCGAACAACGTCACCGTCGTCAAGGAGGCCCTGGCCGCGCTCGGCCTGTGCCGCCGCGACGTACGCCCGCCGAGCAAGCCGCTGCCTCGGAGCGAGCGCGCCGAGGTCGCCGCCATCGCCGCCGGGTGGTCCGTATGACCGGCCGCAGGCGCCCCGAGGAGCTGCGCAGCCACCAGTGGTACGGCACCGACGGACTGCGCTCCTTCAGCCACCGCGCCCGCACCCGCCAGCTCGGCTATCTGCCCGAGGAGCACCTGGGCAAGCCGGTCGTCGCGATCCTCAACACCTGGTCGGACATCAACCCCTGCCACGTCCACCTGCGCGACCGCGCCCAGGCGGTCAAGCGCGGGGTGTGGCAGGCGGGCGGCTTCCCGCTGGAGTTCCCGGTCTCCACCCTCAGCGAGACCTTCCAGAAACCGACCCCGATGCTCTACCGGAACATGCTCGCCATGGAGACCGAGGAGCTGCTGCGCTCCTACCCGGTCGACGGCGCCGTCCTGCTGGGCGGCTGCGACAAGTCCACGCCCGCCCTCCTCATGGGCGCCGCCAGCGCCGACCTGCCCACCGTCTTCGTGCCCGCCGGGCCCATGCTGCCCGGCCACTGGCGGAGCGAAGTCCTCGGCTCCGGCACCGACATGTGGAAGTACTGGGACGACAAGCGCGCCGGCCTCGTCGGAGACCGCGAGATGGCCGAGCTGGAGAACGGTCTGGCCCGCTCGCCCGGCACCTGCATGACCATGGGCACGGCCTCCACGCTGACCGCCGCCGCCGAAGCCCTCGGCGTGACCGTCCCCGGCGCCTCCAGCATCCCGGCCGTGGACTCCGGACACGACCGGATGGCGGCCGGGGCGGGGATGACGATCGTCGAACTGGTCCACAAGGACCGCAGGCTGAGCGACATCCTCACCCGCGAGGCCTTCGAGGACGCCGTCACCACGGTCCTCGGTCTCGGCGGCTCCACCAACGCCGTGATCCACCTGATCGCCATGGCCGGCCGCGCGGGCGTGAAGCTCACCCTCGACGACTTCGACCGCATCGCCCGCACGGTGCCCGTCCTCGCCAACGTCCGCCCCGGCGGCGAGAAGTACCTCATGGAGGACTTCCACTTCGCCGGCGGCCTGCCCGGCTTCCTCTCCCGCATCCCGGACCTGCTCCACCTGGACCGGCCGACGGTGTCGTACGACACCCTGCGCGAGCAGATCGCCGGCGCGCGGGTGCACGACGACGACGTGATCCGGCCCCGCGACAACCCGGTCGCGTCCGAGGGCGGGGTGGCGGTGCTGCGCGGCAACCTCTGCCCGGACGGCGCCGTCATCAAGCACATCGCCGCCGAGCCGCACCTGCTCGAGCACACCGGCCCCGCGGTCGTCTTCGACGACTACCGGACCATGCAGCGCACCATCAACGACCCGTCGCTGAACATCACCGCCGACAGTGTCCTCGTGCTGCGCAACGCCGGCCCCAAGGGCGGCCCCGGGATGCCCGAGTACGGCATGCTGCCGCTGCCCGACCACCTGCTCAAGCAGGGCGTGCGGGACATGGTCCGGATCTCCGACGCCCGGATGAGCGGCACGAGCTACGGCGCCTGCGTGCTGCACGTCGCTCCGGAGTCGTACGTCGGCGGCCCGCTCGCGCTGGTGCGCACCGGCGACTCGATCACCCTCGACGTCGAGGCGCGCGCCCTGAGGCTCAACGTGGACGACGAGGAGCTGGAGCGCCGCAGGGCCCGGTGGTCGCCGCCGCCCGTGCGGTACGAGCGCGGCTACGGCGCCCTGTACTCCGACCAGATCACCCAGGCCGACACCGGCTGCGACTTCGAGTTCCTGGCCCGGCCGGGGAAGGTGCCGGACCCGTACGCCGGGTGACGACCGGGCCCTTGCCGAAGCCGACGCCGAACCGACTGCTCCACCCCCTTCGACCCCCTCGCGAAGCGCTTGACCCACGCGCATGTAGCAAGCGCTTCCTACCGAGCGTCCCACTGCGAACGGAGAAAAGTCATGGCCCAAGCCGCAGCCGTGGCGAAACCGCCCGCGCCACCCCGGCGGCGCCGTGCCTCCGCCACGCCGCGCAGGCTCCCGTACCTGCTGATCGCCCCGGCCGCCCTGCTCATGCTGGGCTTCATCGCCTACCCGGTGCTCAGCGTCTTCTACTACAGCCTGCAGCACTACAACCCCACCAAGCCATGGCGGAACGGCTACGCGGGCCTCGACAACTTCGTCCACGCCTTCACCCAGGACCCCCAGTTCTGGGACACGCTGATCTTCAGCGCGAAGTGGGTCGTCGTCGAGGTCGGGCTGCAACTGCTCTTCGGACTCGCCCTCGCCCTGATCGTCAACCAGACCTTCGTGGGCCGCGGACTCGGCCGGGCGCTGGTGTTCTCCCCGTGGGCGGTCTCCGGCGTACTGACCTCCGCGATCTGGGTGCTGCTCTACAACTCCCAGACGGGCATCACCCGTTACCTCGCCGACCTGGGCATCGGCTCCTACGGCACCAGCTGGCTGTCGGACACCTCCACGGTCTTCCCGGCGGCGGTGGTCGCCGACCTGTGGCGCGGGGTGCCCTTCTTCGCCATCCTCATCCTCGCCGACCTGCAGTCCGTCTCGAAGGACCTGTACGAGGCCGCCGAGGTCGACGGCGCGAGCCGCCTCAAGCAGTTCTGGCACATCACCCTGCCGCACCTGAAGGACGCCATCGTCCTGTCCACACTGCTGCGCGCGGTGTGGGAGTTCAACAACGTCGACCTGCTCTACACCCTGACGGGCGGCGGACCGGCCGGCGTGACCACCACACTGCCGCTCTACGTCGCCAACACCAGCGTCGACGCCCACAACTTCGGCTACGCGTCCGCCCTGACCACGGTGGCGTTCGTGGTCCTGCTCTTCTTCTCGATCGTCTATCTGCGGCTGAGCAAGTTCGGAGGTGAGAAGTGATCACCGAGATCGCGCCCGCGTCCGAGCGCGTGGTGTCCGAGCCGGTCCGGCCGCGCGGCAGGCGCTGCGCCTGGGACGAGGTTCCCCGCCGGCAGATCTACCTGCCGCTGTCCGTCTATCTGCTGTTCACCCTGATCCCCTTCTACTGGATCCTGCTGTTCGCCCTGCGCCCGGCCGGCTCCACCTCGCTCGTGCCCTGGCCGATGACGTTCGACCACTTCGAGAAGGTGTGGACCGAGCGGAGCTTCGGCCTCTACTTCTACAACAGCGTGCTGGTCGGCATCGCGACCCTGGTCCTCACCACGGTCGTCGCCCTGGCCGGCGGCTACGCGCTCGCCCGGTTCGACTTCCGGCTCAAGCGCGGCTTCATGCTGGCGCTGCTGTGCTCGCAGTTCGTGCCCGGCGCGCTGCTGCTGGTGCCGCTCTTCCAGATCTTCGCCAAGCTGTCGATGATCAACTCGCTCGGCAGTGTCATCGTCGCCGAGACCGTCTTCCAGCTGCCGCTGTCGATGATCCTGATCAGCGGCTTCATCAGAAACGTGCCGCCCTCCCTGGAGGAGGCCGCCTGGGTGGACGGCTGCAGCCGGTTCGCCGCCTTCCGGATCGTCGTCCTGCCGCTGCTGCGGCCCGGACTGATCGCCGTCGGCTCCTTCGCCTTCGTGCACGCCTGGAACCACTTCCTGTTCGCCCTGATGTTCCTCTCCGACCAGAGCAAGCAGACCATCCCCGTCGGCCTCAACACCCTGATGAACGCGGACAGCGTCGACCTGGGCGCCCTGGCCGCGGGCGGCATCGTCGCCGCCGTACCCGTGGTGATCGTGTTCGCCTTCATCCAGAAGTGGCTGATCACCGGCTTCAGCGCGGGAGCGGTGAAGGGATGACGACGACACCGCTGCCCCTGGTGCTGGCCGGCGCCCGCGGCCACGGCCGCCGGCATCTGGACAACATCCGCCGGCTGCAGGACATGGGCCTGGTACGGCCGGCCGGGATCTGCGAGCTGACCCCGCTCACCGAGGACGAGATCCCCGACGGGCTGGGCGTGCCGGAACAGTCCGCCGACCTCGGCGCCCTCCTGGACGCCACCGGCGCGCGGATCGCCGTGATCTGCACGCCCATCCCCACCCACACCGACCTGGCGCTCACCGCCGCCGAGCGGGGCGTCCACCTCCTGCTGGAGAAGCCGCCCGCCCCCTCCTACGCCGAGTTCCGCCGCATGGCCGACGGGGTCGCGAAGGCCGGCGTCGCCTGTCAGATCGGCTTCCAGTCGCTGGGCTCGCACGCGCTGCCCGCGATCCGGAGGCTGATCGCCGAGGGCGCGATCGGCACGGTCACCGGGGTCGGCGGGGCCGGTGCCTGGGTGCGCGACGAGGCGTACTACACGCGGGCGCCCTGGGCGGGCCGACGCCGCCTGAACGGCGTCGACGTGGTCGACGGGGTGCTCACCAACCCGCTCGCGCACGCCGTCGCCACCGCGCTCGCCCTGCTCGGCACCACCGGCGCCGAGGACGTCACCGGCGTCGAGACCGAGCTGTGGCGGGCCAACGCCATCGAGGCCGACGACACCTCCTGCGTCCGCGTCACCACCCCCCACGGCCCGGCCGTCGTCGCCGCGACCCTGTGCGCGGAGCGGGCCGACGAGCCGTACGTCCTGGTGCAGGGCAGCAGCGGCCGGATCACCTTCTGGTACAAGCAGGACCGCGTGCTGCTGCAACGCGCCGGACACGGCCCCGAGGAGTTCGAGTACGGCCGGACCGACCTGCTGCAGAACCTGGTCGCCCACCTCACCACCGGCGCCGCACTGCTGGTGCCGCCCGCGGCCACGGGCGCCTTCATGCGGGTCGTCGAGGCGATCCGCACCGCCCCCGACCCCCGCCCGCTGCCGAGGACGGCCTGGCGGAGGGACGACGGCGAGCGGCGCCGGATCGTGCCCGGCGTCGACGGACTCGTCGCGGCCGCCGCCGACACCCTCTCCCTCTACTCCGAGCTGGGCGCCGCCTGGGCCCCGCCGAAGGAGGCGACCCCCGGATGACCTCGAACGACTCCCCGGTGCTGCGCGTCGCCGGCCGCCCGGTCGCCCGGTACGTCACCCGGCCCGAACTGCCCGGCCGGCTCTCCCCGCGCCCCTACCTGCACCCCGTCACCACCCTGGCCGGCACGGTGGTCACCGAGCTGAGCCCCGCCGACCACCTGCACCACCTCGGCGTCGGTGTCGCCGTTCCCGACGTCGAGGGGCACAACTTCTGGGGCGGGCGCACCTTCGTGTGCGACCAGGGCCCGACCGAGCTGGACAACCACGGCGCCCAGCGGCACACCGCCTTCCAGCTGCGCGACCCCGGCGGGTTCGTGGAGGAGCTGCGCTGGGTCGCCGAGGGCCGCGAACTGCTGCGCGAGCGCCGTACCGTGGCCGCCACCGGGCTCACCGGCACCGCCTGGGCGCTGGACTTCACCTTCGCCCTGGCCAACGTCACCCGGGAGCCGCTGTCGATCGGCAGCCCCGCCACCAACGGGCGCCCCGGCGCGGCCTACGGCGGCTTCTTCTGGCGGGCCCGCAAGGAGCAGGAGCCCCCGCTGGTGTTCACCGCCGACCGGGACGGCGAGGCGGAGGCCCACGGCACCCGCGCCGACTGGCTGGCGCTCGCCGGCAGCACCTGGACGCTGGTGTTCGCCGGGGCCACCGACGCCACCCGCCGCGACGCCTGGTTCGTGCGCGCCGCGGAGTACCCAGGGGTGGGCTCGTCGCTGGCGGCCGGGGACCGGCTCGCGATCGCGCCGGGCGAGAGCGTCGTACGCCGCATCGTCACCGTCGTCGCCGACGGACGGCTGGGCCGGGACGAGGCGGCGGCGCTGGCACGCAAGGCGGTGATCCCATGAGCCCGCTCGGCGCTGCCGGCGCGGCGGCCTTCACCCGGTCCCGCATCACAGTTCTGTAACCCGTTTCCTCCGTCGGCCCTTTGGGAGGCACTGTGGCACATCCTCGTAGCAAGCGCTTACCCCGGATGTGTGCCCACGGTGGCTGCCCAGGCCTCTCCCCCCACAGCTCCACCTCCGAGTCGGATCCAGAAGAAGAGAGTCGATCAATGAAGATCAACATCCGTAGAAGCAGGCGCGCCGCCCTGGCCGTCGCCCTGGGTTCCGTGCTCGCGCTGACCGCAACCGCGTGCGGCGACGACGGCAGCGGCTCCGGGAAGAGCAAGGGCTCCGAGGGCTCCGGCAAGGGCGAGATCACCTTCTGGGACAACAACGGCGGTGTGCGCACCGACATCTGGAAGCAGATCATCGCCGACTTCGAGAAGCAGCACTCGGACATCAAGGTCGACTACGTCGGCATCCCGGCCGCCGGCGCCCAGTCCAAGTACGACACCGCCATCCAGGGCGGCGGCCTGCCCGACGTGGGCGGCGTGGGCACCGCGATGCTCGCCGAGATCGCGGCCCAGGGCGCGCTGGAGCCGCTGGACGGCCGGCTGGAGGAGAGCTCGCTGAACGGCAAGCTGAGCGAGAACGTGCTCGGCGTCAGCAAGGCGGCGGGCGGCGGCGACACCCTGTACCACGTGCCGACCTCCGTGAACAACGGCACGCTGTGGTACCGCACCGACCTGTTCGAGAAGGCCGGCCTGGACGCGCCGACCACCTGGGCCAAGTTCTACGAGGCCGCCGACAAGCTCACGAACAGGGGCAAGAACGAGTTCGGCTTCACCATCCGCGGCGGCGAGGGCTCCATCGCGCCGGCCCTGGACGCGGTGTACGGCCAGACCGGCATCACCTCGTTCTGGAACGGCGACAAGACCACCGTCAACGATCCCAGGAACGTGGCGGCGCTGGAGAAGTACGTCGCGCTCTACAAGAAGAACACCCCGTCCGCCGACGTCAACAACGACTTCACCAAGATGGTCGCCCAGTGGGACAGCGGCACCATCGGCATGCTGAGCCACAACCTCGGCTCCTACCAGGACCACCTGAAGGCGCTGGGCAAGGGCAAGTTCCGCGGCCTGCCGAACCCCACGCTGGACGACGGCACCCGGGTGCAGGTGTCCAACCCGGTCGACGGCCTCGGCCTGTTCAAGGCGAGCAAGAACAAGGCGGCCGCCTGGAAGTTCATCGAGTTCGCCGCCTCGGCCCTGGAGAACTCCAAGTTCAACGAGTCCGCCGGGCAGGTGCCCGTCAACGTCGACGCGGCCAAGGACGACTGGATCCGGCAGGCCGAGCCGACCAAGCTGGCCGCGCAGGCGCTCAACGGCGAGAACACGAAGATCGTGCAGCTGCCGTACTACCTGCCCGACTGGAACACCATCTCCAAGGCCGACAACGAGCCCAACTTCCAGAAGGTGCTGCTCGGCAAGATGACCGCCAAGCAGTTCCTGGACACCCTCGCCGACCAGCTGAACAAGGCGCAGGCCGAGTGGAAGCAGAACCGCGGCTAGCCCGCCTGTTCGAAGGCGGACGGTCCGAGGGCTCGAGGTCGTTTCCGGACTGCGGGCCGTCCGTGGCCGGGCGCGCGGTTCCCCGCGCCCCTTCTTGTCCCACTCCCTGTTGAAAGAGGATCCGTACAGTGCGTACACAAGGATGTCATGAGCGCGTCATGGTGGTAGCCGTGGGCTGCACCGCCCTGGTGCTCGCCGCCACCGGCACCGCCGCCGCGGCCCCCGGGCCCCACACCCCCGACCCCGCCCGCCAGGTGCTCGGTGCCAAGGACGGCTGGGGCTCGTACGGCACCGGCACCACCGGTGGAGCGAAGGCCGACGCCGCGCACGTTCACACCGTCACCACCTGGGAGGGCTTCAAGGCCGCCCTCGCCGCCGGCGGCAGCGCACCGAAGATCATCAAGGTCAAGGGCACGATCGACGCCGACGGCCCGGGCTGCTCCGCCTTCGAGGCGCCCGGCTACGACTTCGACACCTACCTGAAGACCTACGCCCCCGAGACCTGGGGCCGCGACCGGAACCTGGACGCCGAGCCCGACGACAGCCCCGAGGGCCTGCGCCGCGCCTCCGCCGCCCGGCAGGACGCCTACATCAAGGCGAACATCCCCGCCAACACCACCATCGTCGGCATCGGCGGGAACGCCGGCTTCAAGGGCGCCGGCCTCCAGATCAAGAACGTGGACAACGTCATCGTCCGCAACCTCACCCTGGAGAGTCCGCTGGACTGCTTCCCGCAGTGGGACCCCACCGACACCGCCGACGGCAACTGGAACTCCGAGTACGACAGCGCGGTGATCACCGGCTCCACCCACGTGTGGATCGACCACAACACCTTCACCGACGGCGACCACCCCAACAGCACCCTGCCGTACCACTACGGCCGGATCTACGAGCAGCACGACGGCCAGCTGGACATCGTCAAGGGCGCCGACCACGTGACGGCCTCCTGGAACGTCTTCGCCGAGCACGACAAGACCATCCTCATCGGCAACAGCGACAGCGCCTCCACCGCCGCCGTCGACCGCGGCCACCTGAAGGTCACCCTCCACCACAACCTGTTCAGGAACCTGATCGAGCGCGCCCCGCGCGTCCGCTTCGGGCAGGTCGACTCCTACAACAACCACTTCGTCGCGAACACCGACTACGGCTACAGCTACGGCATCGGCATGGAGTCCCGACTCGTCGCCGAACACAACGCGTTCACGCTGCCGCGCGGAGTCGCCGCAGGCAAGATCCTCAAGAAGTGGAAGGAGGCGCCGCTCACCGCCACCGACAACTACGTCAACGGCAAGCGGACCGACCTGATCGCCGTCCACAACGCCCAGGTCCCCGACGAGATCCTGCAGTCCGGCGCGGGCTGGACCCCGACCCTGCGCACCCGGATCGACCACCCCAGGGCCGTCCCCGGGATCGTCGACCACCAGGCGGGCGCCGGCCACCTGCGCTGACGCCCCTGTTCCAGCGGGCCGGGGCACCCCCTCCGCCCCGGCCCGCCACCACCCGCCGACCCTGCCGCACCGCGAAGGAGCACCCGCATGCCGCTGTCCAGAAGGGGACTTCTGCTGGCCGGAGCCGCGCTCGGCCTCACGGCCACGCCCGCGCGGGCCGCCGCCCGGCCGCACCCGTTCGGCCGCCACGGCTCACCGGCCGCCCGCCGTACCCCGAAGACCCTGTACGTCGACCCGCACGGCCGCGGCGACTTCACCGGCGTACAGGCCGCGGTGAACGCCACCGCCGGCGGCGGCTGGACCCTGGTCCTCGCGCCCGGCACCTACCGGGAGACGGTCGCCGTGGACGCGAGCCGTGCGGACATGACCTGGATCGGCGCCACCGGTGACGCCCGTGACGTGGTGATCGTCCACGACAACGCGGCCGGCACCCCCAAGCCCGGCGGCGGCACCCACGGCACCAGCGGATCGGCCACGACCACCCTCCAGGCGGACGGCTTCACCGCCCACCGGATCACCTTCGCCAACGACTGGCTGCGCGCCGACCACCCCGGCGTCACCGGCACCCAGGCCGTCGCCGTCAAGGTGCAGGGCGACCGCTCGGCGTTCTGGCACTGCCGCTTCCTCGGCCACCAGGACACCCTGTACGCCGACTCGACGGCCCTGTCCTCCTTCGCCCGCCAGTACTACGCCCACTGCCATGTGGAGGGCGACGTCGACTTCGTCTTCGGCCGGGCGACGGCGGTGTTCGAGGACTGCCACTTCCGCACCCTGAACCGCACCGACCTGACGACGGCACCGTACGGCTTCGTCTTCGCGCCCTCCACGGCCCTGGCCAACCCGCGCGGCCACCTGGTCGTCCGCGGCCGGGTCACCAGCGAGGCCCCCGACGGCTTCTACAAGCTCGCCCGCCCCTGGGTGCCCGGCTCGGACACGACCGCCCGCCCGATGCTGACCGTCCGGGACACCTGGCTCGGCCCCGGCATCGACGCGGTCGCGCCCTACACCGACATGTCGAGCGCCTACCCGTGGCAGGACCAGCGTTTCGCCGAGTACCGCAACTCCGGCCCCGGCGCGCGGATCACCGTCCCCGACAACCGCCCCCGACTCACCCGCGCCCAGGCCGCCTCGGCGACCCGTCGGGCCTACCTCGGCGGCTGGACACCGTGTGAGCCGCCTACTGACCGGTGACGTCCGAGCCGGAGGACTCGCGGTTCGTGCCGTCCGCGCCCGAGCCGAGCCCGGTGCCCTCGGCGTCCCGCAGCGTCAGCACCACCTCGTCGATCTCCTCGCCCCGCGCCTGCGCGTACCCCCTGGCCCGCGTGGACTCCCGGAAGCCGCACTTGCGCAGCACCCGCAGTGAGCCCGCGTTGTCCGCCGCCGCGCGTGCGTACAGCGGGCGTTCGGGGACCTCGGCCAGCAGGGCGCGCAGCGCGGCCGTGGCGATGCCCCGGCCCCAGTAGGCGCGGTCCACCCAGTAGGTGACCTCCCGCTCGCCCGGCTCGCCGTAGACGGCGGCGCTGCCGACCACGTCACCGTCCGCCAGGATCGTGCGCAGCACGTCGGACGAGGCACGCAGCTTGTGCCAGTGTGCGTCGAAGGCGCCGCGGTCGGCCGGGTCCTCCGGGGTGAAGGCGGCCATCCGCAGGGCTTCCGGGTCGTTCAACTGCCGGAAGAACACCGGCAGATCGCTGTCGTGGACCTCGCGGAGCACGACCTCCATGGCTCACAGCCTCCGGGTGGCGAGCGTCAGACGGTCACGGGCGTCGAAAAGGGCATCCTTCACCATCTGCTCGTGCGCGGGCGTCAGGCGCGCCACGGGGATCGAGCAGCTGACCGCGTCCCGGGCCGGAGTGCGGTACGGGATCGCCACGCCGAAGCAGCACAGGCCGAGGGTGTTCTCCTCGCGGTCGACGGCGTAGCCCTGCTCGCGGATCCGGTGCAGCTCCTCGATGAGCTTCTCGCGGTCGGTGATGGTGTGCTCGGTCAGCGCGGGCAGCGTCTCGGGGAGCATCTTGCGCACCTGCTCGTCCGAGTACGTGCTCAGCAGCGCCTTGCCGAGCGAGGTGGAGTGGGCGGGCAGGCGGCGGCCGACCCGGGTGAAGGGGCGCAGGTAGTGCTGCGACTGGCGGGTGGCCAGGTAGACGACGTTCGTGCCGTCCAGACGGGCGAGGTGGATGGTCTCGGTGGTGTCGTCGGACAGCCGGTCCAGCGTCGGGCGGGCCGCCGCGACCACCTCGTCGCCGTCGATGTAGGAGGTGCCGACGAGCAGCGCGCGCACACCGATGCCGTAGCGCGTGCCGGTGGCGTCGGTCTCCACCCAGCCCAGCTCGACGAGCGTGCGCAGCAGCATGTACAGGCTGGACTTGGGATAGCCGACGGCCTCCTGGACCGCGGCCAGGGAGTGCATACCGGGCCGGCCGGCGAAGTACTCGAGCAACTCCACGGTCCGCACCGCGGACTTGACCTGCGCCCCACCGCCCGTCTCGCCTGCCGACATCGCCCTTGACCCCTTCGTTCGACGAGAAGCTGCAGATATAGTCTCAGCGTATTCATCATCAGAGACAGCGTTCAGTATATCGAACGCCCTGGTGGATGACCCGAATACGGCCGACCGGGCCGACCGTAGGGACCGGTCGGATACTGCGGCAAGACATGTGGAGGGATCCGCGGTGGCAGCACCAGTCTGGAGTGTCGACCCCCGTACCGGGAAGCAGCGGGAACAGGTCGCGGTGGAGGCCACGGCCCAGGAGGTGGACACCGCCGTACGGGCCGCCCACGGGGCGCGCGCCGCGCTCGCCGACCGGACCGTGCGCGCGGCCTTCCTGCGCACCGCCGCCGACCGGCTGGAAGCGACCCGGGACCGGCTCGTCGAGGCCGCCGACGCCGAGACCGCGCTCGGCCCGGTCCGGCTCACCGGGGAACTGGCCCGGACCTGCTACCAGTTGCGGGCCTTCGCGGACATCGTCGACGAGGGCGCCTTCCTCGACGTGATCATCAACCACCCCGACGACACCGCGGCCCCGCCGATCCCGGACCTGCGCCGCTACAAGGTGCCGCTCGGCGTCGTCGCCGTCTACTCCGCCTCCAACTTCCCCTTCGCCTTCTCCGTCGCCGGCGGTGACACCGCGAGCGCGCTCGGCGCGGGCTGCCCGGTCGTCGTCAAGGCCCACCCCGACCACCCGGCGCTGTCCGAGCTGGCCGCCCGGGTGCTGCGGGGGGCCGCCGCCGAGCACGGCGTCCCCGAGGGCGTGGTCGGCCTCGTCCACGGCTTCGAGGCGGGCATCGAGCTCGTCAGGCACCCGCTGGTCGCCGCGGCCGGCTTCACCGGCTCCGTACGCGGCGGCCGGGCCCTGTTCGACGCCGCCGCCGCACGGCCGGTGCCGATCCCCTTCCACGGCGAACTGGGCTCGCTGAACCCGGTGCTCGTCACCGAGGCGGCCGCGGCCGAACGGGCGGAGGCCATCGGGGCCGGTCTGGCCGGCTCGATGACGATGGGCGTCGGGCAGTTCTGCGTGAAGCCGGGCCTGGTGCTGGTGCCGTCCGGCGGGGCGGGCGACGCCCTGGTCAAGTCGCTCACCGACGCCGTCGGCGACACCGACCCGGGTGTCCTGCTCGACCACCGGATGCGCGACAACTTCCTCGCCGGGGTCGCCGAGCGCACCGAACTGCCCGGTGTCGACTCCCCGGTCGCCCCGGGCGCGGGCGGCGAGCACACGGTCAGCGCGGGCTTCCTGACGGTCCCGGCCGGGAAGCTGACCGGCGAGGGGGCGTACGACGTGCTCCTGGAGGAGTGCTTCGGGCCGGTCACCGTGGTGGCCCGCTACGAGGACGAGAGCGAGGCCACGGCCGTCCTGTCCCGCCTCCCCGGCAACCTCACCGCGACCGTGCAGCTGTCCACCGAGGAGGCGGCCGGCGAGGGACGCGGCGCCGAACTGCTGGCCGAGCTGACCCCGCTCGCCGGGCGCGTGCTCGTCAACGGCTGGCCGACCGGCGTCGCGGTGGCCCCCGCCCAGCACCACGGCGGTCCCTACCCGGCGACGACGTCCACGTCCACCTCCGTGGGCGGCACGGCGATCGAACGCTGGATGCGCCCGGTGGCGTACCAGAACGCCCCGGAAGCCCTCCTCCCGCCCGAGCTGCGCGACGACAACCCCCTCGGTCTGCCCCGCCGCTTCAACGGCCGCCTGGAGCGCTGAACCGGCCGCACGGAACCGGATCGCCGGGCGTCCGCGTCCTCCCTCACATGATCGACAACAGTGTGCGCGGACGCCTGGTGATCCGTACGGCCGTGCCTGCCGAGGCGGCGGCCGTCGCCGACCTGATGGTGCGCGCGCGGTCCACGTACTACCCGGACGGCATCCCGGACGCCGAGGTCGACTGGACCGCCAGGTGGCGCCAGGCCATCGAGAACCCCGACGGCCACGTGCTGTGCGTCGTCGGCCAGGGCCGCACCGTCGGCGTCGCCTCCTTCCGCACCCCGCCGGACAGCGCCGCGGACACGGTCACGCTGTTCCAGTTCCACGTCGACCCCGGCCACTGGCGCTCCGGCATCGGCACGGCACTGCACGCGGCCTGCGCCGAGCAGTGGCGGACCGACGGCAGGCGGACGGCCGTCCTGGAGGTCCACGCGGACAACCACCGCGCCCAGCGCTTCTACACCCGCCGGGGCTGGACCCCGGACCGGGAGCACCCGCTCGCGGAAGGCGACACCCACCTGCGCCTGCGGTACGCGGTGACCGGGGAATGAAACAGGCTGCTTGATCGTTCACGGACTCGGCGGAGGGGGGCCTCCCTCCGCTTCCGTACGAGTGGGAGAGCCGAGAGCATGCGCGTCGAGATCTGGTCGGACATCGCCTGTCCCTGGTGCTACGTGGGAAAGGCGCGCTTCGAGAAGGCGCTCGCGGACTTCCCGCACCGTGATCAGGTCGAGGTGGTGCACCGGTCCTTCGAGCTGGACCCGCACCGCGCCAAGGACGACATCCAGCCCGTGCTCACCATGCTCACCAAGAAGTACGGCATGAGCGAGGCGCAGGCTCAGGCCGGTGAGGAGAACCTGGGGCAGCAGGCCGCCGCCGAGGGGCTCGCGTACCGCACCCGGGGCCGCGACCACGGCAACACCTTCGACATGCACCGCCTGCTGCACCTGGCCAAGGAGCACGGCCGGCAGGGCGAGCTGCTGGACGCGCTGTACCGGGCGAACTTCGCCGAGGAGCGGTCCGTCTTCGCCGAGGGCGACGAACGGCTGGTGGAGCTGGCCGTCTCCGCCGGGCTCGACGCCGGCGAGGTCCGCAAGGTGCTCGCCGACCCCGGCGCCTACGCCGACGAGGTCCGCGCCGACGAGCGGGAGGCCGCCCAGCTCGGCGCCACCGGGGTGCCGTTCTTCGTGCTCGACCGCACGTACGGCGTCTCCGGTGCCCAGCCCGCCGAGGTCTTCACCCGGGCGCTCACCCAGGCGTGGGGCGAGCGTTCGCCGCTCACCCTCCTCCAGGGCGGCGACGGAGACGCCTGCGGACCGGACGGATGCGCGGTGCCGCAGAGCTGAGACCGGCACGTCCACCCAGGTCGGCGCGGACGCATAAGCGGCGCTTGGGTGTACCGCGCAGAAATACGCGATGGACTGCGACCGCACCGGGCCGCACAGTGGTGCCATGGAGACCTTCGAGAGCCTCGTCCGTGCCGAGTTCGCCCCGAAGAACACCTACCTGAACACCGCGGCCCTCGGGCTGCTCCCGGCCCGTGCGGTGACGGCCCTGCGCGCCGCCGTGGACGCGGCCGCCGCCGGGCGGCCCACCGACATGTTCGCCGACGTCGAGGCCGCCCGCGCCTCCTTCGCCCGGCTGACAAGGGTGCCGGACCGCCGCGTGGCGGCCGGCGCCTCGGTCGCCGTCTACACCGGGCTGATCGCCGCCTCGCTGCCCGAGGGCGCCGAAGTCCTCACCGCCGAGGGCGACTTCAGCTCCCTCGTGAACCCCTTCCACGTCCGCCGCGACCTGAAGGTGCGCACCGCCCCGCTGGAGCACGTCGCCGAGGCGGTACGGTCCGGCACGGCGCTGGTCGCGGTGAGCGCCGCCCAGTCGGCGGACGGCCGGATCGCCGACCTGCCCGCGATCCGCGAGGCCGCGCGCGAGCACGGGGCGCGCACCTACGTCGACGCCTCCCAGGCCGCCGGCTGGCTGGAACTCGACGCGGACGCCCACGACTACGTCTCCGCCGTCGCCTTCAAGTGGCTCCTGTGTCCGCGAGGCGTGGCCTTCCTGGTCGTCCCCGACGACCTCGGCGGTCTCAGCCCGCTGTTCGCCGGCTGGGTGGCGGGGGAGCGGCCCTGGGACAGCTGCTACGGCCCCATCGACGAACTCGCCCACTCCGCACGGCGGTTCGACGAGAGTCCCGCGCTCTTCTCCCACGTCGGCGCCCGCCGCTCCCTCGAACTCCTCGAGGAGCTCGGTGTGTCCGCCGTACGCGCCCATGACCTCGCCCTCGCCGAACGGTTCCGCGCCGGCCTGCGCTCCCTCGGCCACGAGCCCCTTCCCGCGCCCGGCTCACCGATCGTCTCCGTGCCCGGACTCGGCCACCGGCAGGGCGAGTTGAGCGATGCCGGCATCGAGCTCTCCGCCCGCGCGGGTAATCTGCGGGCCTCCTTCCACCTCTACAACACGCCCGCGGACGTCGACCGCCTGCTGGACGTACTGGCCGGATGAGCGCAACCGGGCAGGGGCCTCCCGTCCCACCCGAGGAGGCCCCTGCCCGGCAGTCACGGCGCGATCACTTCACGGGGGTGAAGTCCCGTGCCCCGATGAACTCCGGCCGCCGCACCGGCGCCGCGAACGGCTCCACCGCCGTGTTCTCCACGCTGTTGAACACGATGAACACGTTGCTGCGCGGGTACGGCGTGATGTTGTCGCCGGAGCCGTGCATGCAGTTGCAGTCGAACCAGGTCGCCGAGCCCGCCCTGCCGGTGAACAGCCTGATGCCGTGCTCGCCCGCCAGCGCGGTCAGCGCCTCGTCGGACGGCGTGCCCGCATCCTGCATCTGCAGCGACTTCTTGTAGTTGTCCTTCGGCGTGGCCCCCGCACAGCCGAGGAACGTCCTGTGCGACCCCGGCATGATCATCAGGCCGCCGTTGGTGTCGAAGTTCTCGGTCAGAGCGATCGAGACGGACACCGTCCGCATGTTCGGCAGGCCGTCCTCGGCGTGCCAGGTCTCGAAGTCCGAGTGCCAGTAGAAGCCGCTCGCCCCGAAGCCCGGCTTGACGTTGATCCGCGACTGGTGGACGTACACGTCCGAGCCGAGGATCTGCCGCGCCCGGCCGACGACGCGCTCGTCGCGCACCAGGTTCGCGAACACCTCGCTGATCCTGTGCACTTCGAAGACCGAGCGGATCTCCTTGGACTTCGGTTCGACGATGGAGCGCTCGTCGGCCCGGATCGCCGGGTCGCTCACCAGCCGGTCCAGCTCCTGCCGGTAGACGGCGACCTCCTCCTCGGTGATCAGCTGATCGACGGCGAGGAAGCCGTCACGCTCGTACGCCTGGAGGTCGGCGGCCGCGATCGGGCCGGGCGTGTCGGGGGAGCCCCAGACGACGGGGTCCTGACGGGGGACGGTCACCTCGGTGGTGCCGCGGGTGGGGTAGAGGTCGGTGACGGTGGTCGTGGTGGCGGTCATGGGGGTCACACCTCCTCGGGCTCGGTGAGCAGCGGGTAGACGCCGTTCTCGTCGTGGTCCTCCCGTCCGGTCACGGGCGGGTTGAACACGCAGATGCAGTGGAAGTCCTTCTCCTTGACCTTGAGCGTGTGCCGCTCGTGGCCGTTGAGGAGGTACATGGTGCCGGGCGTGATCGTGTACGTCTTCCCGGTCTCGCGGTCGGTGAGCTCCGCCTCGCCCTCGGTGCAGAGGACGGCCTCGATGTGGTTGGCGTACCACATCGACGTCTCCGTGCCGGCGTACAGGATCGTCTCGTGCAGGGAGAAGCCGACCTTCTCCTTGGCGAGGACGATGCGCTTGCTCTCCCAAGTACCGGACTCGGACTTGATGTGCCGGTCGGTGCCTTCGATCTCCTTGAACGAACGGACGATCACGGTGGTGCGTGCCTCCTAGCTGGGTTGCTCTTCTGCTCGGTCGGGTGTTCAGGCGGTCTCGCGGACCGCGCGGGCGAGGACGCGCATGCCCTCGTCCAGCTCCTCGGGGGTGATGGTCAGGGCCGGCAGCAGCTTGACGACCTCGCTCTCCGGGCCGGAGGTCTCCACCAGCAGCCCGAGGTCGAAGGCGCGCCGCGCGATCCGCTCGGCGCGGCCCTTGTCGTGGAACTCCAGGCCCCACACCAGGCCCCGGCCCCGGAACTCCTTGACCTCGGCGCGGTTCTCCTCGGCGATCGAGACCAGCCACTGCTCGACCAGTTCACCGCGGGCGCGGGTCTGCTTCTCCATCGCCGAGCCGTCGGTCCAGTACGTCTCCAGCGCGGCCGTGGCCGTGACGAACGCGGGGTTGTTGCCGCGGAAGGTGCCGTTGTGCTCGCCCGGCTCCCACAGGTCCAGCTCGGGCCGGAACAGGCACAGCGCCATCGGCAGGCCGTAGCCGCTGATGGACTTCGACACGGTGACGATGTCCGGCACGATCCCGGCCTCCTCGAAGGAGAAGAAGGCCCCGGTGCGCCCGCACCCCATCTGGATGTCGTCGACGATCAGCAGCATGTCCTGCCGCTCGCACAGCTCCTTGAGGGCGCGCAGCCACTCGGCCCGTGCGACGTTGATGCCGCCCTCGCCCTGCACGGTCTCGACGATCACGGCGGCCGGCTTGTTGAGCCCGGAGCCCTGGTCCTCCAGCAGCCGCTCGAACCACAGGAAGTCCGGGACCGTGCCGTCGAAGTAGTTGTCGAACGGCATCGGCGTGCCGTGCACCAGCGGGATGCCGGCGCCGGCCCGCTTGAAGGCGTTGCCGGTGACGGCGAGGGAGCCCAGCGACATGCCGTGGAAGGCGTTGGTGAACGACACGATGGCCTCGCGGCCCTTGACCTTCCGGGCCAGCTTCAGCGCGGACTCGACCGCGTTGGTGCCGGTCGGGCCCGGGAACATGACCTTGTACGGCAGGTTGCGGGGCCGCAGGACCAGGTCCTGGAAGGTCCGCAGGAACGTGCGTTTGGCGGTGGTCGACATGTCGAGCGCGTGGGTGACGCCGTCGCGCTCCAGGTAGTCGATCAACGCCCGTTTCAGGACGGGGTTGTTGTGGCCGTAGTTGAGCGAGCCGGCGCCCGCGAAGAAGTCGAGGTACTCGTGGCCGTCCTCGTCGTACATGCGGCTGCCGCGCGCCTGGTCGAAGACGGTGGGCCAGCCGCGGCAGTAGCTGCGCACCTCGGACTCCAGGGTCTCGAAGACGCTCAGGTCGGGCTGGGTGATGGTCACGACGAATCGCTCCTCGGTGTGGGGAGTGAGAGGGGGTCGGAGAGAGAAGGGATCTGGGAGGAAATGGACCGGGGAGGGGGAGCGGTCGGGTCTCAGAAGGACAGCGGACCGATCCGGTAGAGGACCTCCGGGTCGTGCGGCCCGTCCGGGAACTGCCCGGTGTCGAAAAGGACTTCGCGCTCGACCGCGGCGCCGTGCCGGGCGGCGTAGGAGGTGAACAGCCGCTCGGAGGCGGTGTTGCCCGGGGTGATCGTGGTCTCGACGGTGGTGAGCCCGCGCTCGGCGGCGACCCGAGTGGTGAGTCCGTCCAGCAGCCGGGCGGCCAGGCCCCGGCCGCGGTGGCCGGCGTCGACGGCCACCTGCCACACCAGCAGGGTGCGCGGGCGGTCGGGCCGCACGTACCCGGTGACGAAACCGACCGGTTCACCGTCCGCGCCGCGCGCCACCGCGGACGTGGCGGCGAAGTCGCGGCACCACAGCAGATAGCTGTACGAGGAGTTCACATCCAGCGTCCCGGAGTCCTTCGCGAGCCGCCAGAGCGCGGCGCCGTCGGCGACGGCGGGACGCTCGATGCGCAGGGTCTCCGGCAATTCGGTGTGGGGGGTTTGCAGGTCTGCTTGTGCGGCAGTCATGCGAAATGAACTTACCGAGAGGAATTCAAAAATGCATCGCCCTTGGGTCTTACATGCATCGCGCATGTGTGTTATCGCGCGGGCGCCCGATCGCGCGAAGCGGCGGCGTGATGTGCGGGTTTGCCCGTTCATTACCGGGCAAAAGGGCTGCCTTTGTGGAATGTGTCACAGCTGAGTAACTCTTGCGAGGCCCCTGAAAATACGCCGCCGAGCGTTCGCGAAATCTTTGCGTTTAGCCCGCGGGGAACGGGGCAGAAGAAGACGGTTGGCTATCCGAATTGAATTGCAGGATTACACCGATATAAAGCAGCTATCAAGCCCCGGTGACCCCGTCGATGCGCTCCCGGAGAATGTCGGCATGTCCATTGTGGCGCGCGTACTCCTCGATCATGTGGACGAACACCCACCGCACACTGACCTCCAGCCCCGCCATCGGACCGCCGGCGATCCGCCCGGTGTCGTCCAGTCCCCTGCCCGCGCACACCTCCCGCCCGCGGGCGATCTCGCGCCGCCACACGTCCAGCGCCTCCCCGAGGCCGCGCGCCGGATCGAGCACGTACCCGGTCTCCTTCCCGAACACCGACGGTACGTCGAGCCCGCCCACCACCCGCTGGAACCAGTTCCGCTCCACCTCCGCGAGGTGCTGCACGAGCCCGAGCAGCGTCAGCGACGAGGGCTCCGCCGAGGCCGTCCGCACCTGCGCGTCGTCCAGCCCGGCGCACTTCGGCTCCAGGGTGGCCCGGTGGAAGCCCAGCCGGCTCTCCAGCATGGGCCGCTCGGCCCCGGTCATCAGCGGAACCGGGCGGCCGTCGGGCAGGGTCCGGGGTGCGTCGGTGGGCATGGGGTCGAGCATGGCACGGGCGGGGGGTCCGACGCCCCCGCCATTTCAGCCCCGTCTGCCCTGCCCCGGTCGGCTACCGGCGCCACGCCTCCGCGACCGCGCGCCGGGCGCCCTCCACGTCCACGTCCGCGCCATGGCCGGCCAGGGCGGTGGCCAGGCCCGTCAGGCTCGCCTCCACCGCCTCCCGCGTGGCGTCCGGTCCGTAGTGGTTGACACGGATCATCTCCTTGGCGAGCGGGCCGCCGCCCGCGGCCAGGGGGAGGGCCGGGTCCGTCCCCAGGGCCCGGGCCACCAGGTCGGAGGCCGCGATGCCGGAGGGGGCGCGCAGGGTGGTGGCGACCGGGGCCGCCTCGGAGGCCGCGTGGACGTACGGCTCCAGGCCACCGCCCAGGGCCGTCGCACCCGCGCGGGTCGCCGCGGCGGCGCGGCGGTGACGGGCCATCACCTCGTCCAGGCCCACCTCCCCGATGCGCTCCAGGCAGGCCTCCAGCGCCAGCATCTCCAACTGCGCCGGCGCGTGCAGCAGCGCCTTGCGGCCGCCGTCGATCCAGCGCTCCTTCCAGTCCAGCAGGGACAGGTAGGAGCGGCGCGGCGCCCGCGGGTTCGCCGCCATCCGGGCCCAGGCACGCTCGCTGACCGACACCGCCGACACCCCGGCCGGCCCGCCCATCGCCTTCTGCGCCCCGATCACGCACAGGTCCACACCCCACGCGTCCGGCAGCACCGGCTCGGCGCCGACCGACGCCACGGCGTCCAGGTAGAACAGGGCTCCCCGCTCCCGTACGACCTTGCCGATCTCCGCGACCGGGTTGGTGTTGCCGGTCGCCGCCTCCGCGTGCACCAGCGACACGAAGTCGATCTCCGGGTGCTCGGCGAAGGCCTCCTTGACCTGGTCCGCCGTGACGGCCGTGTGGTACGGGACCGACAGGTCGTACACCGTCGCCCCGCAGTCCCGCAGCCAGTTGCCGAACGTCTGCCCGTACGGCCCCGTGATCACGTTCAGCGCCGTCGTGCCGGGACCGGTCGTCCCCCGGATCGCGCCCTCCAGCGGCAGCAGCGCCTCGCCCTGCGTGATCACGACGTCCTGCTCGGTGGCCAGCAGCCGCGCCACCCGGTCCTCGATCGAGGCGAAGCGGTCGGCGCTCAGCGGGGCGAGGTCGAGGAAGGGATGGGTCACGGCGGTGCTCTCTTCTGCGGTCTTCTACGGTCGAGGGTGAACGGTTCGAGAGTAGTCGGCGGGTTTCACCCCGCCTCCACCGGTGACCTCGGACGGGATGGTCCGGAGCGAGCGGTGGCTCACTAAAGTGCAGGGCATGAGCGATCACGCGGTGTTGCACGTGAAGGGGCGGGTGCTCGTCGGGCCGCAGGACGACCAGGTCCGGGACGAGCTGTGGGTCGTCGACGGCCGGATCTCCTACGACCGTCCGGCCGGCGCGAGGGACGTGACGACCGTCGAGGGCTGGGCGCTGCCCGGCCTGGTCGACGCGCACTGCCACGTGGGCCTGGACGCCCACGGCCCGGTCCCCGAGGACGTCTCCGAGAAGCAGGCCCTGACCGACCGTGACGCCGGTACCCTCCTCATCCGGGACGCGGGCTCGCCCTCGGACACCCGCTGGATCGACGACCGTGATGACCTGCCGAAGATCATCCGCGCGGGCCGCCACATCGCCCGCACCCGCCGCTACATCCGCAACTACGCGTGGGAGATCGAACCGGAGGACCTGGTCGCCCACGTCGCCCAGGAGGCCCGGCGCGGCGACGGCTGGGTCAAGCTGGTCGGCGACTGGATCGACCGCGACCTCGGCGACCTGTCCGCCTGCTGGCCGCGCGAGGCGGCCGAGGCGGCGATAGCGGAGGCCCACCGCCTGGGCGCCCGAGTCACCGCGCACTGCTTCGCGGAGGACTCCCTCCGCGACCTGGTCGAAGCGGGCATCGACTGCATCGAGCACGCCACGGGCCTGACCGAGGACCTGATCCCGCTCTTCGCCGAACGCGGCGTCGCGATCGTCCCCACCCTGGTGAACATCGCCACCTTCCCGAAGCTGGCCGACGGCGGCGAGGCCAAGTACCCCCGCTGGTCGGCCCACATGCGCCGCCTGCACGAACGCCGCTACGACACCGTCCGCGCCGCCCGCGACGCCGGCATCCCGGTCTACGTCGGCACCGACGCCGGCGGCTCCCTGCCCCACGGCCTGGTCGCGGCCGAGGTCGCCGAACTGGTCACGGCCGGCATCCCGCCCCTGGAGGCTCTGTCGGCGACGACGTGGTCCGCCCGAACCTGGCTCGGCCGCCCCGGCCTGACCGAGGGCGCCCCGGCCGACCTCGTGGTCTACGACGAGGACCCGCGCGCGGACGTACGGGTGCTGGCGGCGCCGCGGCGGGTGGTGCTGAACGGCAGGGTGGTCGGGTAGGTGCCTGCTTGACGCGGCGTTACGGACGGCGAGGGAACGCCTGTACTGATTGAATCGAAAAACTGACCGAAAACCCCACGAAGGAGTGAAGTCACGCTAGATCGCTGACCGTTCACTCTCAGTGCGTAATTCTTACCGGGTCCCAAGCATTCTCTTCTGGGGGTCCCGCACCTTGAACGGCCACACCTTCCGCATGCCCGCACGCCGTTGCGTCACCGTCGCCGCGGCCACCGTCCTGGCCGCCGGCCCGGTGACGCTGGCCGGCGCGGGCTCCGCGCATGCGACCGGCGCACAGGACGGTCGCGCCGGCGCCTCCGTCCTGCGCACCGGGCTCGACGTGTCCCTGCTCAACAAGACGGTGAACGTCCCGCTCGCCGTCTCCCTCGACGAGGTGCAGGCACCACAGAGCGCGGAGCAGACCGCGCTGACCGCCCGGCTCGACGGCGTCGACGGCGGAAAGCCCTTCAGCGTGCTCCGAGCGGACGTGGCCAAGGCCGACGCGACGGTCTCGGCGGACAAGGCCGAGGGCGCGGTCGACCTGGCCCACGCCGAACTCCATGTCCCCGGCCTGCCCCTGCTGTCCGTCATCGAGGTCGACCAGGTCACGTCCAGGGCGACCTGCGAGACGGGCAAGCCCCCGGTCGCCACGTCCAACGTCCTGGGCCCGGTCACCGTCCTCGGTAAACGGGTGACCGTCACCCCCGGCGGCACGACCGACGTCCAAGTGCCGGGCGTCGGTGAGGTCCGCCTGGATCTGTCGAAGCGGGAGACGACCTCCCGTACGGCCGCGGCGACCGCTCTGGAACTCAAGGTCTCCGTCAACCCGTTGAAACTGAACGTCGCCGAGGTGGAAGGAACCCTCACCCTCGCCCGGGCGACCTGCGAATCCCCGACGGCTCCTGAGGAGTCCGCGGCACCCCCCGCCGCCGCCGACGTGAAGCCCCAGAGCGCCCCCGCGGCCAAGCACGACCTGGCGGAAACGGGCAGCAACTCCCTGACCCCCTACCTGGCGGGAGGCTCAGCGGTGCTGCTCGCCCTGGGCGGAGGAGCGGTGGCGCTGGCACGCAAGCGCAGGGGGTGAGCACCAGGGGCTGGGCGGAGCCCTACAGCCGTGGGCCCAGCGCCGTGGACAAGGCGGCCAGGAAGCCGGACGTCGTTCGGCGGTCCCGTACCGCCAGGCGCAGCCATTCCTCGCCCAGCCCCGGGAACGTGTCCCCGCGCCGCACCGCGTAGCCCAGGGTGCGCAGCCGGTGCCGTACGTCCGCTGCCCCCGGCATACGGACCAGTACGAAGGGGCCCTCGGCCGGCGAGACCACCCGCACCCCCGCCCCCGCGAAGGAGGCCAGGCCCGCCACCAGGTGGGCCCGGTCCTCCGCGATGCGGCGGGCCGCCTCCTCCGCCTCCACCCGTGCCCGGGGCTCCACGCACGCCGCAGCCGCCGCCAGTGCCGGTGTGGACACGGGCCACAGGGGCTGGGCCCGCTCCAGTTCGGTGATCACCTCCGGGGAGGACAGCACGTAGCCGATCCGCAGGCCCGCCAGTCCCCACGTCTTGGTCAGGCTGCGCAGCACCACCAGACCGGGCACGTCCGTCCGGTCCGCCAGTGCCTCACGTTCGCCCGGCACCGCGTCCATGAAGGCCTCGTCGACCACCAGCACCCGGCCCGGACGGGCCAGTTCGGCGATCGTCGAGGCCGGATGCAGGACCGACGTCGGGTTCGTCGGGTTGCCGATCACCACCAGGTCCGCGTCCTCCGGGACGGCCGCCGGGTCGAGGCGGAAGCCGTCCTCCTCCCGCAGCAGCACCCGGTCCACCGTGTGCCCCGCGTCCCGCAGCGCCGCCTCCGGCTCCGTGAACTGCGGATGCACGACGACCGGACGGCGTACCTTCAACGCCCGCGCCAGCAGCACGAACGCCTCCGCCGCCCCCGCCGTCAGCAGCACCCGCTCCACCGGCAGCCCGTGCCGCGCCGCCACCGCCGCCCGCGCGGCCCGCCCGTCCGGGTAGGCCGCGAGACCGGTGAGCGAGGCGGCGATCCGCTCCCGCAGCCACGCCGGAGGCGTGTCCGCCCGCACGTTCACGGCGAGGTCCACCAGGGCCGAACCGTCGTCCCGCACCTCCGCGTCTCCGTGGTGCCGCAGGTCGTGGCCGCCCCGCATCCCCTCCTCAGTGCGCATGGGAGTGTGCGTGTCCGCCGTGGTGGTGGTGTCCGTGGTGGTGGCCGTCGTCGTCCGGGTGGTAGTGCGGCTGCTGCGGCAGCCCCACCTTGTCCTCGAAGCCCGGCAGCGCGATCCGGTACACGCACGAGTCGCAGTTCATCCGCAGATCGCCCTTCACCGCCTCCTCGTACCGCTCCCTCACCAGATCCAGCAGCTCCGGCTCCGGCCCGATCACGTCCGCCGAGCGCACCTCGGCCTCCGGGTGGGCCGCCGCCCAGTCCGCCGTCTGCTGCCGCACCCGGTCCGGCAGGATGCCCGTGAACAGGAAGTACGGCAGTACGACGATCCGCCGCGCCCCCAGCCGCGCGCACCGCTCAAGACCGCTCGGCACGTCCGGCACGGCCAGCGACACGAACGCCGTCTCCACGCCCGCGTACCCGCGCCCCTCCCACAGCAGCCGCGCCGCCTTGAACACCTCGGCGTTGGCGTCCGGGTCCGTCGACCCGCGCCCCACCAGCAGCACCGTCACCTCGGAGCGGTCCCAGGCGGGATCCACCGCCTCGTCCAGCCGCCGCTCCAGCACCCGCAGCAGCGCGGGGTGCGGGCCCAGCGGACGGCCGTAGGTGTACGAGATTCCCGGGTGCCGTTCCTTCTCACGGGCCAGCGCCGCCGGAATGTCGCCCTTGGCGTGCCCGGCGGACACCAGCATCAGCGGCACCGCGGCGAACCGCCGTACCCCCCGCTCCACCAGCTCGGTGACCGCCTCGCCCAGCGGCGGCGGGGACAGCTCGATGAAGCCGCCCGCGACGGGCAGTCCGGGGTGGCGACGCCCCAACTCCCGTACGAAGTCGCGGAACGCCTCGGCTCCGGCCTCGTCCCGGGTGCCGTGACCGGCGATGAGCAGGGCGGGCGGCGGCGGGGTGGTCACAGAGTCTCCTCAAGCGAAGGTGAAGGTGAAGTGGGGTGGTACAGCAGGGCGTTGAGCGCGGCGGCGGCGACCGCCGAACCGCCCTTCTCGGACACGTTGCTCACGGCGGGCAGCCCGCTCTCGCGCAACGCGGCCTTGGACTCGGCCGCCCCGACGAAACCGACGGGGAGGCCGATGACGAGTGCGGGGGAGGCGTCCAGCCTCAGCAGCTCCTCCAAGGCGGTCGGGGCGCAGCCGATCACCCACAGGGCGCCCGGGCCGACCTGCTCGTACGCCAGCCGGATCGCGTGCGCCGAACGCGTCAGCCCGGGGCCCGACCCGGCGTCCTTCAGACGGCAGACGGTGTCGCGCCGGGTGATCCCGGCCGCCACCATCTCCACGTCCACGACCACGGGCGCCCCCGCGTGCAGCGCGGCGTGCGCCTTCACCAACTCGCCCTCGTCCATGACGAGGTCGGAGGCGTACTCCAGGTCGGCGGCGGAGTGGATGACCCGCTCCACCACCGCCCGCGTCAGCGGCGGGAAGTGCGAGGTGTCCAGGCGGGCGCGCAGCCGCCGGAAGGACTCCTGCTCGATGGGGTGGACGACGCGGTTCACTTCCGATCCTCCTGGGTCTCCTGCCAGCGGTAGCCCCGGGGCGTGACCATCCGCCCCGCGATCTCGCGGGTCGCCGTGTTGCCGACCGTCACGACCGTCATCATGTCGACCGTCGCCGGGTCCAGCGCGGCCAGCGTCGTGAGCCGAGCGGACTCGTCCGGCCGTGAGGCGTTGCGTACGACACCGACCGGCGTCGTCGGCTCCCGGTGCCCGGCGAGGATCGCCAGCGCCTTGGGCAGCTGCCAGTCCCGCCCCCGGGAACGCGGGTTGTAGAAGGTCACGACGAGGTCCGCCTCGGCCGCCGCCCGCACCCGCCGCTCGATGACCTCCCACGGCGTGTGCAGGTCGGAGAGGCTGATCGACACGTGGTCGTGCCCCAACGGCGCGCCGAGGATCGCTCCGGCCGCGAGCGCCGCCGTGACCCCCGGCACGCCGACCACGTCGATGTCGTCCGACGCCTCGGCGAGCGCGGGGGAGGCCATGGCGTACACCCCGGCGTCCCCGCTGCCGATCAGCGCGACGGCGTGCCCGCGCCGGGCCTCGGCGACGGCCGTCCGCGCCCGCTCCTCCTCGGCGCCGAGCCCCGACTCCAGGATCCGGGTGCCGGGCCGCAGCAGGTCGCGGATCTGGTCGACGTACTGGTCGAGCCCCACCAGCACGGAGGCGCGCCGCAGTTCCGCCTTCGCGCGCGGGGTCAGCAGGTCCCGGGCGCCCGGCCCGAGCCCGACGACCGCGAGCCGCCCGCGCCCCGGCCGCCGTACGACGGCACACGTGGCCATGGCCGGCTGCCCGTCCACCCGCTCCGACTTCCGCTTCGGCACGAGGAGTTCACCCCCGCCCACCAGTGCGGCCGCCTCCGCGACGGACGGCGTACCGACGGCGGAGAGCGGCGCGGCGGACGGGTTCGGCACGTCGACCGCCGCCAACTCCTCGGCAGAGTACGTCACCAGGGGCACCCCCAGTCGCTCGGCCGCCGAGACGAGACCCGGCTCCTCCGCCTTGGCGTCGACGGTGGCGAGGCAGCAGACGGACCGCACGGACAGCCCCGCGTCCCGCAACGCGCCCTCGACCAGCCCCAGCACCTCCTCCACGGGAGCGCCCTTGGAGGCACCGACGCCGACCACGAGGGACGGCGGCCGCAGGACCACCCCGCGCTCGCCCGGCTCGACCGCCCGGTCCGTCACCCGCACGGTGTACGGCCCCCGCGCCACCACCGGCAGCGGAGGCAACGGCCACGGCACCTCGGCGTCGAGGGCGACGGGCTCCCCGTCGAGCAGCGCCCGCGACACCCCGGCCACGTCCCCCTCCACCGGTAGCCCGAGCGTGTCCAGCCCCGGCAGCCCCACGGCGTCCGTCGCGGTCGTCACCACGGGCTCGGCCCCCAGCAACTCGCCTGCCTCCGCGGCGAGTTCATTGGCTCCGCCGCCGTGCCCGCCGACCAGCGACACGGCGAACCGCCCGCCCTCGTCCACGCACACCACACCCGGATCGGACGCCTTGTCACTCAACAGCGGCGCGACCAGCCGTACCACCGCCCCCGTCGCCAGGAAGCACACGAGCTGCTCGCACTCGGCGAACGCGGCCCGTACGGCGTCCCCGACGGGCCCGTCGTACACCCGCGTACGGTCCGGCCACGCGGCCGCCAGCCGGTCCCGCGCAGCCGCGCCCGCCGCGGTGGCGGAAATGAGGCCGATCACTGAGTTACTCCTTCGCTGGACGCCGGGGGCCGTACGCCCCACAGCAGGAACACGGGATTGGCCGCCGCCAGCCGGGTCACGTCCCCCGGCAGCGGCGCGAGCCGGGAGGACTGCAGCAGCACCCCGTCGCAGGCGAACCCGGCGGCGGTGAGCGCCTCGCGCGCGGTCGGCACCCGGTCGAGCGCCGCCATGGCGACCACGACGGTCCGCCGGGCCCGCCGCGCGCACGCGCCGACGATGTCCGGCAGCTCGCGCCCGCCACCGCCGACGAACACGGCGTCGGGGTCGTCGAGCCCGGACAGCACGGCAGGTGCCGCACCGTGCGCCACCGCCACGTCGACCCCATGGGCGGCGGCGTTGGCGCGGATCCGTTCGACGCCGTCCGCCGCCTTCTCGACGGCCACGACCGCGGCACCGAGCCGCGCGCACTCCACCGCCACCGACCCCGACCCGGCCCCCACGTCCCAGACCAGGTCGCCCAGCCGCGGCCCGAGCCGGGCCAGCGCCAGCGCCCGGACCTCGAACTTGGTGATCATCGAGTCGCGGTGCGCGAACGCGCCCTCGTCCAGCGCCCAGCCCGCCGGGCCGTCCGCGGGCCCGGCAACGGTCCGTACGCCACCCGGCGCACGCGACCCGTCCAGGCACAGCACCACGCTCACCGCCGTCCCCCAGTCCCGGGCGGCGGCCTGGTCGGGCGTGACCCGCTCCACGCGCTCGCGTGCCGGATCGCCGAGCGCGGAGGCGACGACCAGCGCCCGGTCACCGGCGGGGGTCCGGGCCAGCGCGGCGCCCAGCTCGGCGGGCCCGGCCCCCGGCCCGGTCAGCACGGCGACCTTCGGACGGGCCCGGCACACGTTGACGGCCGTCCGCAGGTCCCGCCCGTGCGCGCTGACGACCACCGCGTCGTCCCAGGGCAGCCCGAGCCGCGCGAAGGCCGCGGCGACGGAGGAGACCCCGGGCCGGACGTCCAGCCGCTCGGGCCCGAACCGCTCGGCCAGCGCCCGTACGATCCCGAAGAACCCGGGGTCGCCGGAGGCCAGCACGACGACACGCCGCCCTTTGTCGACGTACCGCTCCACCACGTCGAGCGCGGGCTCCAGCGGCCCGAGTACGACCCGCTCGGCGCCCTCCGGCAGCCGTACGGCGTCCAGATGGCGCCGTCCGCCCACGACGAGCCCGGCGCCGAGTAGCACCTGAGTGTCGTACGCCGCCCCCGTCCCCGTACCGACGACCGTGATCACGTGTTCGCACCCCGCGCGCGCAGGGCCCTGCGGGCCTCGGGGTCGGCCTTGCGGTAGCCGTGGAAGTGGCCGGGGTGGTACAGGTGCGAGCGGGTGCCGCGCGCGTCCAGGGCCGGGCCGACCAGGAACAGCGTGTGCTTCCAGAGCCTGTGCTCCTTGACCGTCTCCTCCAGCGTGCCGACCGTGCACCTGACGACCAGCTCCTCCGGCCAGGTCGCCTGGTACGCCACCACGACCGGCGTGGACGTCGGGTAGCCGCCCTCCAGCAGCTCCCGCACCAGCTGGCCGCTGCGGGCCGCCGACAGGAAGACCGCCATGGTGGTGCCGTGCCGGGCGAACTCGCGCACCTCCTCGCCGGGCGGCATCGGCGTCTTGCCGCCGCCGAGCCGGGTGAGCACCACCGACTGGGCGACCTCCGGGATGGTCAGCTCGCGCCGGGCGAGCGCGGCGACGGCGGAGAAGGAGGAGACGCCCGGCACGACCTCCGTAGCGATCCCGATGTCCGCGCACCGGTCGAGCTGCTCCTGCGTACCGCCCCACAGGGCAGGGTCGCCGGAGTGGATACGGGCCACTTTCAGCCCCTCCCGACGGGCCCGCTCGTACACGGCGACGACGTCCTCCAGGGACATGGCCGCCGAGTCCAGGATCTCCGCATCCTCGCGTGCGTGTTCGAGCACTTCGGCCTGTACGAGACTGGCCGCCCAGATCACGACGTCGGCCTCGGCGATCGCGCGGGCGGCGCGGAACGTCAGCAGGTCGGCGGCGCCGGGGCCGGCACCGACGAAGGTCACCTTGCCGGTGGGGGCATCGGCCATGGGTCGGGTCCTCTCGTGCGAAATATCACGGTGTGTGGGGGTGCAGCGGTGGCCGGATGTGCGCGACCGGGGGCTGATCCGATAGCAAGGGCACATGGCGGTCTACGTCGCGCTCGGCGCGTTCCTGATGACGCTGGCCGGCGGCTGGACGGCACAGCGGGTGACCGACCGCCGCCATCTGGTCCTGGGACTGGCCGGCGGCCTGATGCTGGGCGTGGTCGGCCTGGACCTGCTCCCCGAGGCGCTGCACGCGGCGGGCGGGGAGGTGTTCGGCGTACCGGCGGCCCTGCTGCTGTTCGTGGCCGGCTTCCTGCTGGCCCATCTGGTGGAGCGCCTGCTGGCCGCACGGCAGGCCGCGCACGGCGGCGACGAGCGGCACAACCACCGCACGCCCGAGGTGGGCCTGACGGCGGCGGCCGCGATGGTCGGTCACAGCGCCATGGACGGCGTGGCGATAGGAGCCGCCTTCCAGGTGGGCGGCGGCATGGGCGCGGCGGTCGCGCTCGCGGTCATCGCCCACGACTTCGCGGACGGCTTCAACACGTTCACCATCACCAGCCTGTACGGCAACGCGCGCCGCAAGGCGGTCGCCATGCTCGTGGCGGACGCGCTGGCCCCCGTGGTGGGCGCCGCCTCGACCACCTTCGTCGCCATCCCGGCGTGGTTCCTCGGCGGCTATCTCGGCCTCTTCGGCGGGGCGCTGCTCTACCTCGCCGCGGCCGAGATCCTCCCCGAGGCCCACCACGAGCACCCGGCCCGCTCGACCCTGCTGTGCACGGTCGCGGGCGTGGCGTTCATCTGGGTGGTGGTCGGCCTGTCGGGCTGACCGGTCCCCCCGGGCGTGGGCACGGCTCACAGCTTGCCGCCCCGCCCGCCGTCGCGCCGCGCGGGCGCGATGAGCGTGGAGAGGTACGGCAGGGGAGCCCCGTCGAGATCCGCGGCGGGCCGGATGGACTCCTCCGGCAGCCCGAGCGCCGACCCCCACACCGCGCCGTCGATCCGCCCGCTGTCCCGCAGCGCCTCGGCGACCTCCCGCGCCTGCCGCCCGAACTTGTACGCCACGACCGTTCCGGGCCCGCTCAGCGCGTCCTTGAGCACGGCGGCCCCGGCGGTGACGGGAACCAGGGTGAGCGGCTCGGTGCCCTCGGTGAGCACGGCGCCCGAGCGCGCCGCCAGATCCTGCATGGCGGTGATCCCGGGCACGGTCTCGACGACGGTCCCCGGCACCAGCTCGGCGACGGTCTGCGCGAGGTACGTGAAGGTGGAGTACACGTTCGGGTCACCGATGGTGGCGAAGGCGACGCAGCCGTGCTTCTCGAACAGGCCGGCGACCCGCTCCCCGGCGGCGTCCCACGCTGCCTCGCGCCGCGCCCGGTCGGACCGCTCGTTCAGCGCGAACACCACCCGGACGACCTTCTCCTCGGGCACGTAGTGCAGCACGGTCGCCTCGGCGCGCCCGCGCTCCCCGGTGTCCATCACCGGTACGACGACGACGTCGGCCCTGCGCAGCGCGTTGACGCCCTTCACGGTCACCAGCTCGGGGTCACCGGGCCCGACCCCCACTCCGATCAGCCTGCTGCTCATGACGTCCGGCACCTCTCGACGAACCGACGGGCGACACCGGGCGCGGCGGCCCAGTGGGTGTGCAGATAACTCGCGTGCACGTTCTTCTGTACGAACCCTTCGACCCGGCGCTCAGGGGTGCGCACCCCCCAGGCGGGAGCCGCCGGTCCCGTGCCCGAGCCGGGCTCGACGACGGTCCGGTGGAACTCGTGGCCGCGCATCCGCTCCCCGGCGCCTGCGAGCACGCTGTCGCCGACCGCCACGGCGTCCCGATAGCCGAGGGTGAGCCGCCCGGTCATCCGGGCGGCGGCGTCCAGCACTCCGCACATCGGCTGCCCGTCGAGCTCCCGGCAGAGGTAGAGAAGCCCGGCGCACTCGGCGGCGACAGGAGCACCGCTGAGCGCGAGCTCGGCGACGGCTTTCCGCAAAGGTTCGTTGGCGGACAACCCGGCGGCGTACACCTCGGGGAAACCGCCGCCGATGACCAGCCCACGGGTTCCTTCGGGCAGTCGCTCGTCGCGGAGGGGATCGAAGGGGACGACTTCGGCGCCGGTGGCGGTGAGCAGTTCTGTGTGCTCGGCGTAGGAGAAGGTGAAGGCGGCCCCGCCGGCAACGGCAACCTTCGGCACCGGGCCGGCAGCCGGCGGGGGCGAGGAACGTACAACCGCACCCGCATCCCAAGCCGCACACGACAACGCGCCCGCACTGCGCGCCAGCGCGACCAAGCCCTCCACGTCACACCCGTCGGAGACCTGCGCGGCCATCGCCGCAACGGCCTCCACGGCCGCCCCCCGCCGCTCGGCGACCGGCACCAGCCCCAGGTGCCGAGAGGGCGTGTCGGCCTGCGGAGCCCTCCGCAGCACCCCCAGCACCGGCACCCCCGCCGAGTCCAGCGCCTCCCGCAGCAGCACCTCATGCCGCTCGGAGGCCACCTTGTTGAGGATCACGCCCCCGACCCGCACCTCCGGGTCCCAGGACGCGAACCCGTGCACCAACGCCGCCACCGACCGAGACTGCGACGAAGCGTCGACGACCAGCACCACCGGCGCCCGAAGCAACTTGGCCACGTGAGCGGTGGACGCCAGTTCACCCTCCCCGGCGGCCCCGTCGTACAGCCCCATCACGCCCTCGACGACGGCGATGTCACACCCGCGCGCCCCGTGCAGGAACAACGGCCCGATCAGCTCGGGCCCGCACAGATACGCGTCCAGGTTCCGCCCCACGCGCCCGGTCGCGAGCGCGTGGTACCCGGGGTCGATGTAGTCCGGCCCCACCTTGTGCGGGGACACGGAGAGCCCGCGCCGGGCCAGCGCGGCCATCAACCCCGTGGCGACGGTGGTCTTGCCGCTGCCGGAGGCCGGCGCGGCAATGACCAGCCGGGGCACGGACGTGGACGTCACCACTCGATGCCCCTCTGTCCCTTCTGCCCGACGTCCATCGGATGCTTGACCTTGGACATGTCGGTGACGAGATCGGCGAGGTCGACCAGCTTCCGGGGCGCGTTGCGCCCGGTGATCACCACGTGCTGGGTCCCGGGCCGGTCCCGCAGCACGTCCACGACCTCGTCGGTGTCGACCCAGCCCCAGTGCATCGGGTACGCGAACTCGTCGAGCACGTACAGCCGGTACGTCTCGGCGGCCAGGTCCCGCTTGACCTGCTCCCAGCCCTCGCGGGCCTTCTGCTCGTTGTCCATCTGGGCGTCCCGCTGCACCCACGACCAGCCCTCGCCCATCTTGTGCCAGGCGACGCTCCCGCCCTCGCCGGAGTCGCCCAGCACCCGCAGCGCCCGCTCCTCGCCGACCCGCCACTTGGCCGACTTGACGAACTGGAACACCCCGATCGGCCAGCCCTGGTTCCAGGCGCGCAGCGCCAGCCCGAAGGCGGCGGTGGACTTGCCCTTGCCGACCCCGGTGTGCACGACGACGAGCGGCCGGTTGCGCCGCTGACGGGTCGTCAGTCCGTCGTCCGGTACGGCACTCGGCTGCCCCTGCGGCATTACGCGGCCCTCCTGTCGCCCTGAACTTCCTTGACCAGCCCCGCGATCGAGTCGGCCCGCAGCTCGTCCAACGCCACCGCCGTACCGCCCAGTTCACCCGCGAGCCGCCCGGCCAGCCCCAGTCGTACGGGCCCCGACTCGCAGTCCACGACCACCGACGCGACACCCTCGGCGGCGAACAGCCGCGCCGCACGCCCGGCGAGAGCGACCGGCTCCGGGCCACCCGTGGCCCGCCCGTCGGTCACCACCACGACCAGCGCCCGCCGCGCCGGGTCCCGCAACCGCTCCACGCGCAGCACGTCATGCGCCTTGAGCAGCCCGGCGGCGAGCGGAGTCCGCCCACCCGTCGGCAGCGACTCCAGGCGGGCCGCCGCCGCGTCGACGGACGAGGTCGGCGGCAGCGCCACCTCGGCGCCCGACCCCCGGAAGGTCACCAGCCCCACCTTGTCCCGCCGCTGATAGGCGTCCAGCAGCAGCGACAGCACCGCGCCCTTCACGGCACCCATCCGCTGCCGCGCGGCCATCGACCCGGAGGCATCCACGACGAACAGCACGAGATTGGATTCGTGGCCTTCTCGTACCACTTGCCTGAGATCGTCACGACGCAGGAGAAGGCCGGATCCGGTTCGGCCCCGCGCCCGCTGGTGCGGGGCCGCCGCCTGTACGGTCGCCGCCAGGTGCAGCTTGGTAAGTGCCCCACGGGGCCGCCGGGCCCCGATCGTGCGCCCGTGCTCGGCCCGCGCCCGCGAACGCCGCCCGGCGGCGCCCTCACCGAGGCCGGGCACGCTCAGCACCTTGGTACGGAACGGCTCGGAGGCGCGCACGGCGGACTGCTCACCGGCGCCGGCACCGGACGGCCGCGGCTCTCCGCCGCTCTCACCGTCCTGCGGACCGCCGCCGTCGTCGTCGGGCGCGGGCTGCCCGCCGCCACCGTCGGGGCCGCCGTCCGGACCGGGGTCGGGATCGTCGTCCTCCGAGCCTCCGAACTCCTGGAGGGTCTCGTCGAGCTTGTCCTCGTCCAAGCCGGGTGCGTCGAAGGGGTTGCGACGCCTGCGGTGGGGGAGGGCCAGCAGCGCGGCCTGCCGTACGTCCTCGGCGAGCACGTCGGTCCGCCCGGCCCAGGCGGCCAGCGCGGTGGCGGTCCGGGCCATGACGATGTCGGCGCGCATGCCGTCCACCTCGAAGGCCGCACAGGTCGCCGCGATCTGCCGCAGCGCGCCGTCTCCCAGCCGGACCTGCGGCAGCAGCTTCCGCGCGGCCACGATCCGCGCCCGTACGGCGGCCTCCTCCTCGGCCCACCGGGCGGCGAACCCGGCGGGATCGTCGTCGTGGGCGAGCCGCCTGCGCACGACCTCCACCCGCTGCTCCGGCTCCCGCGAGGCCGCGACCTCGACGGTCAGCCCGAAGCGGTCCAACAGTTGGGGTCGCAATTCGCCTTCCTCAGGATTCATGGTCCCGACGAGCAGGAAGCGTGCCGCATGCCGTACGGAGACACCTTCGCGTTCGACGTACGAGGCGCCCATCGCAGCGGCGTCCAACAGCAGATCGACGAGATGGTCATGGAGAAGATTGACCTCGTCGACGTACAGGATCCCGCGGTGCGCGTCCGCGAGGAGGCCCGGTTCGAAGGCCTTCACGCCCTCGGCGAGCGCCCGCTCGATGTCCAGCGCACCCACGAGCCGGTCCTCGGAGGCCCCCACGGGCAGTTCGACCATCCGCGCCGCCCGCGTCTCGTACGCCCCCGGCTCATGCGGCCCGTCCGGACAGGCGGGGTCGGGTGCGTCGGGGTCACAGGAGAAACGGCAGCCGGAGACGACGTTCAGCGTGGGCATCAGCGCCGACAGGGCACGCACAGCGGTGCTCTTCGCGGTGCCCTTCTCGCCGCGCACGAGGACTCCGCCCACCTGAGGTGACACCGCGTTGAGGAGCAGGGCCAACCGCAGAGCGTCCTGTCCGACGACGGCAGTGAAGGGATAGGGCGTGCTCACGCTACGATCACTCCTTTGGATGACTTGTGGCAGCGCGATGCGGATCCGAGCTGCGGGTCCGCCATCATCGAAACCTGCTCCCCGCCGACGCGGGGACGACCCTCCCGATGAGGGCGAGCTGCGGCCGCAGCTGCTGTGCTCCCCGCACACGCGGGGATGCGGTGGGAGATCATCCGTCCCCCTCCAGGTCTCCCTCAAGTTCGAGGTAGGTCGCCCGGAGCCGCTCCAGGGTCTCCTGGTCCGGCTCCGCCCAGAGGCCGCGGTCCGCCGCTTCCAGCAAGCGTTCGGTGACGCCCCTCAAGGCCCAAGGGTTCGACTTCCGCATGAAGTCGCGGTTCTCGGCGTCGAAGACGTACTCGGTGCTGAGCTTCTCGTACATCCAGTCGTCGACGACCCCGGCGGTGGCGTCGTAGCCGAACAGGTAGTCCACGGTCGCCGCCATCTCGAAGGCGCCCTTGTAGCCGTGCCGGCGCATGGCCGCCATCCAGCGCGGGTTGACCACACGGGCGCGGAAGACCCTGTGCGTCTCCTCGCCCAGCGTGCGGGTCTTCACCTGGTCGGGTACGGCGCTGTCGCCCACGTACGCCTCGGGGCTCGCCCCCGTCAGGTGCCGCACCATGGCGACCATGCCGCCGTGGTACTGGAAGTAGTCGTCCGCGTCGACGAGGTCGTGCTCCCTCGTGTCCACATTCTTCGCGGCCACCGCGATCCGCTTGAACGCCGTCTCCATGTCCCCGCGCGCCGCTCGCCCGTCCAGCCCGCGCCCGTAGGCGTAGCCGCCCCAGACCGCGTACACCTCGGCCAGGTCGGCGTCGGAGCGCCAGTTCCGCGCGTCGATCAGCGGCAGCAGGCCCGCGCCGTACGCGCCCGGCTTGGAGCCGAAGATGCGGGCCGTCGCGCGCCGCCGGTCACCGTGTTCGGCGGTGTCCTCGTCGGCGTGGGCGCGCACGAAGTTCTGCTCGGCGGGCTCGTCCAGCTCCGCCACCGCCCGTACCGCGTCGTCGATCAGGCCGACCACGTGCGGGAACGCGTCCCGGAAGAAGCCGGAGATGCGGACCGTGACGTCGATGCGCGGCCGGCCCAGTTCCTCCAGCGGGACGATGTCGAAACCGGTCACCCGGCGCGACGCGTCGTCCCACACCGGGCGGCAGCCCAGCAGTGCCAGGATCTCGGCGATGTCGTCGCCCTGGGTGCGCATCGCGGACGTACCCCAGACCGTCAGGCCGACCGACTCCGGGTACTCGCCCGTGTCCTGCAGGTACCGCTGCACGAGCGAGTCCGCGAGCGACTGGCCGACCTCCCAACTCAGCCTCGACGGAATCGCCTTGGGGTCGACCGAGTAGAAGTTCCGGCCGGTCGGCAGGACGTTGACCAGACCCCGGGTCGGGGAGCCGGACGGACCCGCCGGGACGTAACCGCCGTCCAGCGCCCGCAGGATGTGCCCGATCTCGTCCGTCGTACGGGCGAGCCGGGGCACGACCTCGTCGCAGGCGAAGTCCAGCACGGCCACCGCGTCCGGAAGTTCGGCACCCAGCACCTCCCGCATCAGAGCCCCGCTCCCGGAAGCCGCCCAGCCGCGTTCCTCCATCCCCTCCGCGATCCGCCGGCACAGCTGCTCCAGCAGATCGATCGCGTCGGCGGCCGTACGCGCCGGACCCTCCACCAGGTCCGTCAGCTCCACCGGCACCTTCACCGGCGCACCCGGCTCGGCCAGCAACTCCTTCTCTGTCAGCCCGAAGTGCTCCGCCAGCGAGGCCCGCAGCCCCGGCAGCGCGTTCGCCTGCCCACCCCACACCTGCGAGGCGCGCAGCACGGCGAGCACCAGGTTCACGCGGGGCTCACCGACCGGGCCGCCGCCCAGGATGTGCAGGCCGTCCCTGATCTGCACGTCCTTGATCTCGCACAGATAACCGTCGATGTGCATGACGAACTCGTCGAACTCGTCGTCGTCCGGCTGCTCGTCCACGCGCAGGTCGTGGTGCAGCTCGGCGGCCTTGACCAGGGTCCAGATCTGCGCCCGCACGGCCGGTGCCTTCGCCGGGTCCAGGTCGGAGACCAGCGCGTACTCGTCGAGCAGCTGTTCCAGCTTGGCCAGGTCGCCGTAGGTGTCCGCGCGCGCCATCGGCGGCACGAGGTGGTCGACGACCGTGGCGTGCCCGCGCCGCTTGGCCTGGGTGCCCTCGCCGGGGTCGTTGACGATGAACGGGTACACCAGCGGCAGGTCGCCCAGCACCGCGTCCGGCGCGCACCCGCGCGAGAGCCCGAGGCCCTTGCCCGGCAGCCACTCCATCGTGCCGTGCTTGCCCATGTGGACGATCGCGTCGGCGCCGAAGCCCCCCTCCGATGCCGCGGCCTCCAGCCAACGGTAGGCCGCCATGTAGTGGTGGGACGGCGGCATGTCGGGGTCGTGGTAGATCGCGATCGGGTTCTCGCCGAAGCCGCGCGGCGGCTGGATCATCACGACGACGTTCCCGAACCGCAGGGAGGCGAGCACGATGTCGTCGCCGTCGACGTACAGCGAGCCCGGTGGCTCGCCCCACGCCTCCAGCATCGCGTCCCGCAGCTCGGGGTCGAGCTTGTCGAACCACGCCCGGTAGTCGGCCAGCGGCACCCGCGCGGGTGCGGCGGCCAGCTGCTCCTCCGTCAGCCACTCCACGTCGTGGCCACCGGCCTCGATCAGACGGTGGATCAACTCGTCGCCGTGGTCGGGGTACCCCTCGACCACGTACCCCGCGTCCCGCAGCGCGTCCAGCACCCGTACCGCCGAGGCAGGCGTGTCCAGACCGACCGCGTTGCCGACCCGCGAGTGCTTGGTCGGGTACGCGGTGAAGACGAGCGCGATCTTCTTCTCGGCATTCCGCTTGTGCTTCAACCGCGCGTGCCGTACGGCGATTCCGGCCACCCGGGCGGCCCGCTCGGGGGCGGCGACGTACACCGGCACGTCGTCCGGGCCCTGCTCCTTGAAGGAGAACGGGACCGTGATCAGCCGTCCGTCGAACTCCGGGATCGCGACCTGCATCGCCGCGTCCATCGGGGAGAGGGCCGCGTCCGACCCGTCCCACGCGGCGCGCGACGAGGTCAGGCAAAGCCCTTGCAGCACCGGGATGTCGAGCTCGGCCAGCGCCCCGACGTCCCAGGACTCCTCGTCCCCGCCCGCCGACGCCTGCGAGGCGTGCGTGCCGCCGGCGGCGAGGACGGTGGCGACCAGGGCATCGGCCCGTCCCAGGATCTCGTACAGCCCCGCGTCGGCACCGCGCAGCGAACCGCAGTACACCGGAAGGGCGTTGGCGCCGCGCGCCTCGATCGCGTCGCACAGGGTGTCCACGAAGGCGGTGTTGCCGCTCAGTTCGTGGGCGCGGTAGAAGAGCACGCCCACCGTCGGGCGGCCGTCCACGAAGGCACGGTCGCCGTGGACGCCGTGCTCCGGCATCTTCCGCGGCTCCTCGAAGCCCTCGCCGGTCAGCAGCACCGTGTCCGACAGGAACCGGGCCAGCTCGGCCAGGTTCGCCGGACCGCCCTCGACGAGGTACCGCAGCGCCTCCGCCACCACCCCGGCCGGCACCGACGACTCGGCCATCAGCTCCGCGTCCGGCACGGCCTCGCCGCCCAGCAGCACGGTCGGAACGCCGGACGCCCTCAGCGCGGCGAGCCCGTCCTCCCAGGCGCGCTTGCCGCCGAGCAGCCGTACGACGGCGATGTCCGCGCCGTCGAGCAGCCCGGGAAGCTCCTCGGCGACGTCCACGCGGGTCGGATTGCCGATCCGGTAGGAGGCGCCCGAGGCACGGGCCGCCAGCAGATCGGTGTCGGCGGTCGACAACAACAACACTGTGCTCATGCGGGCGCTCCCGGTGGAATGAAGGGCAGTCCTTGCGGCGCGCCCGACTCGATGAGCCGCCACAGCGCGTCCGTGTCCGCGTGCTGTTCGATCAGGTCGCCGAGCCGGTCCAGCTGCTCCTCGCGCAGCGCGGCGAACGAGGTGTCGGCGGCCGGTACGAAGCGGCGGCCCGCGGCGGCCGCCACCTCGCGCAGGAAGGCACGCCGGAAGCCGTCGGACTCCAGCGAGCCGTGCCAGTGCGTGCCCCAGACGGCCCCGACCCGGCAGCCGTCCAAGAAGGGCTCCCCGCCCATGACTTCGGCGACCCCGTGGTGGATCTCGTAGCCCTCGACCCGTTCGCCCAGGGCCTCGCCCTCGGGCCGGGTGAGGGTCTTCTCGCGGGCGAACCGGACCCGTACGGGCAGCAGCCCGAGGCCGTTGACCCGCCCGGCCCGCGACTCGACCTCGTCCTCGATGTGCTCGCCGAGGACCTGGAAGCCGCCGCAGACGCCGAGGACCGGCCGCCCTTCGGCAGCCCTGCGGCGCAGCGCCTCCGCGAGGCCCCGCTCGCGCAGCCACTGAAGCGCCCGGACGGTGCCCCGGGTCCCGGGCACGATGACGAGGTCGGCGTCGGTCAGCTCCTCCGAGCGGTCCACGAACCGTACGACGACGCCCGGTTCGGCGGCGAGTGCGTCCACGTCGGTGAAGTTGGACATCAGCGGAATCGCGCAGACGGCGACCCGCAGCACGTCCTCGCCCACCGGGGGCGCCACGGCCGACTCCCGCACCGCGCCCCGGAGCGACACCCTCCCCCGAGCTCTCGACTGCGTTCGAGCAGGGGGGACCCCCATCCCGTCCTCCTCGTCGATGCCGAGCCCGTGCCGGAAGGGCAGGACGCCGTACGTGTGCCGTCCGGTGAGCCCGTGCAACATGTCGAGCCCGGGTTCGAGCAGCGAGACATCGCCCCGGAACTTGTTGACCAGGAACCCGGCGACCAGCTCCTGGTCCTCGCGGGACAGCAGGGCGAGCGTGCCGAAGAAGGAGGCGAAGACGCCGCCGCGGTCGATGTCGCCGACGACCAGCACGGGCAGCCGAGCCCCCCGCGCGATCCCCATGTTGACGATGTCGGTCCGGCGCAGATTGATCTCCGCCGGGCTGCCCGCCCCCTCGCAGATCACCGCGTCGTACGTGCCCCGCAGCTCGGCGAGGCAGTCCAGCACCGTGCCGAGGAGCTTCTGCTGCCGCCCGCCGTGGTAGCCGCGCGCGCTCAGCTCGCCGACCGGCTTCCCCAGCAGCACGACCTGGCTGCTCTGCTCGCCGCCGGGCTTGAGCAGCACCGGGTTCATCAGCGCGGTCGGCTCGATCCGGCACGCCTGGGCCTGCATGGCCTGCGCCCGCCCGATCTCGGCGCCCTCGCGGGTGACGAAGGAGTTGAGGGACATGTTCTGCGCCTTGAAGGGCGCGACCTTCACGCCCTGCCGCACCAGCCACCGGCAGATCCCGGCCGTGACGACGCTCTTCCCGGCGTCGGAGGTGGTGCCGGCGACGAGCAGACCGCCGTTCATGACGTACGTCCTCTCCTCAGCAGCCGTGCGCCCGCGCACACGCCGAGCGCGAGCCAGCTCACGCGCCGGGAGAGCCGTACGGCCCGTTCGATGTCCCCCGCCCGGACGGCGCGCCCGGAGCCGTTGAGCACCGGGCGGTGCTCCACGCGCCCTCCGTAGGAGAGCGTGCCGCCCAGCCGCACGCCGAGCGCCCCCGCGAACGAGGCCTCGACCGGGCCGGCGTTGGGGCTCGGGTGCTTGCCGGCGTCGGCGCGCCAGGCCCGTACGGCACCCCGTGGGTCGCCTCCCGCGACGGCCGCGAGGGCGGCGGTGAGCCGTGCTCCCGGCCATCCGGCGAGGTCGTCGAGGCGGGCCGAGGCCCAGCCGTAGCGGCGGTAGCGGGGGGACCTGTGCCCGACCATGGCGTCCAGGGTGTTGACGGCCCGGAAGCCGAGGAGGCCCGGCACTCCGGCGACGGCGCCCCACACCACGGCGCCCACCACCGCGTCGGAGGTGTTCTCGGCGACGGACTCGACGACGGCCCGGGCGATCCCGTCGGCGTCCAGCGCCTGCGGATCGCGCCCGCACAGGTGCGGCAGCCGCGCCCGGGCGCCCTCGACGTCCCCGGCCCCGAGCGCCTGCCCGACCGCCCGTGCCTCCCGCGCGAGCGAGGTGCCGCCGACGACGGCCCAGGTGGCCGCGGCGGTCAGGGCGACGGAGGCGGTACGGGAGCGGTGCACGGCGGACGCGGCGAGCGCGGCCGTCACCACGGCGCCCCCCACGCACACCGCGGTGTGCAGGGTGCCCCAGCCGCGGTGGTCCCGCCACAGCACGTGTTCCACGGCACCGGCGGCCCGTCCGAACACGGCGACCGGGTGCCCGCGGCGGGGATCGCCGAGGAGCAGGTCACCGAGGAGGCCGGCGGTGGCGCCGTACGCGAAGACGCGGTCGGCACCCATCGGGTCAGCCGGCCGTGGGTGCGGTCGGGATGTCGCTGGTGAACCTCGGTCGGCAGCCGCGCATGGCGATATGTCCTCACTCAGGGTGTCCACGCCCTGGTTCGACGAGACCGGCGGTGAGAGTTCCTGGCTCCCGGGGGTTCTTCCCCGGTCACAGTGGCGGGACCGCGCCGGATTCGCACCGGCTTCCTCTCTTGCCGCCGTACATGGCCCCGGCAGTCCACCACGCCCCGTGAACACCCGTCAACCTGCCTTTGACCTGCGGCGGACCAGTGTGCTGAGGCCCACACCCGTGACGCGGCGTCAGTGGCTTGAAACAGCTGTTTTTTACCTCTTCCGCAGGTGTGAAGCTGGGAAGACTTCCGGCATGGACACCCATGGAGGCAGAAGGAGGTGGGCGTTGGCAGGCAGGGAGCCGTCGGGGCGTGCGTGGGTCAGGAGCAGTTACTCCAACCAGAACGGGGAATGCGTGGAAGCGGCCCTCGCACAGGGCCGCGTGCTCGTGCGCGACTCGAAACGGCCAGGGAACGGCGGAGACGGCGAAGTTCTCGCCTTTCGCCGTGCGGCGTGGTGTGGTTTTCTGGCTGGGCTGGGGGACCCGGAGGCGGGCGGCTCATGATCCGCCGGGGGGACGGGAGGCGCACAGATGCGAGAGCGAGCTGAACAAGGGACGGCGTCGGCCGGTGCGGGCAGTTCCGGCGGAGCGAAGGAGAGCCGGCACTCGGCGGTGGGCCCGCTGGCCCTCTTCGCCTTGGTCACCGGGGTCGTCGCGGTGGGGTTGGGAGCGCTGGCGGGGCTCCTGGTGCCCGGTGGTGCGGCGCGGGGTGTCGTCTGGCTGCTGGTGACCGTGCTCATCGCCGTGGCCGCCGGTCTGTGGTGGGGGCTCACCCCGGTCACGGAGCGGCTCCGGGTCCTGAACCGTGCCCTTGCGACGGCTCAGCTCCCAAGCGCGCCCCGTCGCTGACCCCGCCGGTCTCTGAGCCGCTGGAGCGTCGGCGCAGCGCTCTGCCCAGTACGGCGCTCAGTGCCGTGACGAGCGCGGCGCCGACCGCCCCGGCGACCGTCGTGGTCAGCGGGGTGGCGGCTCCGGAGGGAATGCTGGGGGCGACCCGGGTGGCGACGGCGAGGCTGAGCAGCAGAGCACTCGCGCAGGCGGTGCCCAGCAGCAGCCGGGCCGACAGCAGCCGGATCTCGTTGGAGACCCGGGCGCTCTCCAGCTCGATGAGCCCCTGGAGCCATTCCGGCTGCTTGATCGCCTCGACCTTGACGGCGTTGTCGTCGAGTGGAACAGCGTTCTCCGGTTCGACGTCCCCCGTGCGCAGGCGTTGCCACCACGCTCGTATTCCGAAGACCGCCATGGCCCTCCCACCCCGTTCCCGCCCGGGTCGTCCCGCCCGGGGTCAGCTGTTGTCCAGACTCTCCCTGACCGCGGCGAGCAGCTCAGTCATCCGGTCGCCCTCGTACGCGATCGCGCCGATGTCTTCGAAACATTCCTGGAAGCGGACCATCAGCGCCAGGTCGTCACGGCTCGACAGGCCGCCTCCCGGGCCCTCGACGTAGAGCAGGTCGTCGTCGTCCTTGAAGCTCAGCAGGATGAACGGCGTCCCGACGCTGAAGTGCGCCCCGGCGGACAGGGGCAGCAGCCGCAGCGTGGCGCGCGGATGCTCGGCCAGCGTCAGGATGTGGTCGATCTGCCGGCGCATCACCGAGGGCCCGCCGATCTGGCGGCGGATGGCCGCCTCGTCCAGCACGATGTCGATGTCGGGGCCGTCGTCCGCGTCGAAGAACCGCTCCTGCCGGGTGAGGCGGAGATCCACGAGTTGCCGCACACTCGTCTCCGGGATCTGGACCGACAGCAGCGCGGTGGCGTAGTCCTCCGTCTGGAGGAGGCCCGGCAGGACGACCGGGTTGTACATGCGGATCGTGTCCGCCGAGCCCTCGTACCCCAGGTACAACGCGTACTGGGGTGACACCACGTCGCTGTACTGCGCCCACCATGACTGTCCCTTCGAGCCGCGGGCCGCGTCCTCGAGCTCCGCGACCAGTCCGGGGTCCGTGACCTCGTACAACTGCAGCAGTGCTCGCAGGTCCGTGACTCCGAGGCTGACCGTGCCCGCCTCGATCCTGATCAGTTTCGAGAGCGACCATTCGAGGGCTTTCGCGGCGTCCCGCTGGGTCATCCCGGCGTTTTCGCGGGCCTTGCGCAGTTCGATTCGCAGCCTGCGTCGGTTGAGGCTCGGATCGATGTCTCTTGGCATGGCGCTCCCTGCCACATGTCGGCGTTGACTCGTCGGGCTGCCACCATCGAACAGTAACTACCCATGAGAGTAGGTGACTTAGACCACGGCGGCTAGCGTTCGTCAGTATGACATGTGTCGTTTTGATGGGCTCACGCTGCTGCGTCGAATGCGAATAAACCCCCCGCAAGGGGCACACAGTGCCCTACGGGGGGTGATGCAGAAGTTGCGCTTGGGGCCTTGTCAGGCCGGTGTTCCTTCTGGTGTCAGCTCACAATCAGGGAAATTCCATAGGCGACAGCCGCCGCGCACAGCGCGAAGCACACATACGCCCCGGCTGTGGCGACGAGGGCCGACTCGCCGCGGTTCGATGCCGCCTCGCGGCGGGAGAGACCGGCGATGCCGAGGGTGAACAGGGCGACGAGGCCCACCGATACGCCGAGGCTGACGCCGAAGACGGAGCCGAGGGCCGCCCAGTCGATCTTCATGGTGCTTCTCTTCCTTCTGCCTGGACGCGGGCTCAGACGGCGGCGGCCGGCGGGGTCGCCGTGGGCGCGGGGGCGGGCGTGGCGGGCGCGGACGCCTGGGCGGGGATCGTCGCCGTGAGTTCCTCGCTCGCCGGGGAGGCCGGGGGCGGGGTGACGGCGGCCATGGCCTGGGTGACCACGCCGGCCGGCTCCTCGGTGTCGCCGGTGTGGGTGTCGTTGACGTTGGTGTGGTCGACGACCTCGCGGCGGGAGATCTTCCAGATCGCGGCGCTGGAGGCCACCAGGAACACGGCGACGAACGCGGTGCCCCAGTCGCCGAGGCGCGTCACGGCCTCCGCGCCGGCCCCGACCAGGGCCGCGGCCGGCAGCGTGAGGCCCCAGGCGACGAGCATGCGGGTCGCGGTGGACCAGCGGACGACACCGCCCTTGCGGCCCAGGCCGGCGCCCATCACCGAGCCGGAGACGACGTGCGTGGTGGACAGGGAGAAGCCGAGGTGGGAGGAGGCCAGGATGGCGGTGGCCGCGCTGGTCTGGGCGGCGAAGCCCTGCTGCGGCTGGAGGTCGGTCAGGCCCTTGCCCATGGTGCGGATGATGCGCCAGCCGCCGATGTAGGTGCCGAGCGCGATGGCCACGCCCGCGGAGGCGATGACCCAGACGGGAGGGTTGGAGCCGGGGGCGAGGGCGCCGCCGGTGACCAGGGCGAGGGTGATGACACCCATCGTCTTCTGCGCGTCGTTGGTGCCGTGGGCCAGCGAGACCAGGCCCGCGGAGGCGATCTGGCCGGCGCGGTGGCCCTTCTCGGCCGCCTTGCCGTCCGACTTCTTGCCGAGGCCGTACGACAGCCGGGTCGCGAACAGCGCGGCGATGCCCGCGACGAGTGGGGCGGCGAGCGCCGGGATGAGCACCTTGGTGACCAGGGCGCCGCCGTGCACCGCGCTGAAGCCGGCCGAGGCGACGGTGGCGCCGATCAGACCGCCCATGAGGGCGTGCGAGGAGCTGGAGGGGAGCCCGACCAGCCAGGTCAGCAGGTTCCAGAGGATCGCGCCCACCAGGGCGGCGAAGATGACCTCGGGACGGATGCCGCTCTCGTCGACGAGACCTTTGGAGATCGTGTTGGCGACCTCCACGGAGAGGAAGGCGCCCACCAGGTTGAGCACGGCGGACATGGCCACCGCGACCTTGGGCTTGAGTGCGCCGGTGGAGATGGTGGTGGCCATCGCGTTGGCGGTGTCGTGGAAACCGTTCGTGAAATCGAACGCGAGTGCGGTGACCACCACAATCGCGAGGATCAGCGAGAAGTTTTCCATTTACCTGGCAATCGTTCGAGCGTCATTGGCGCGTTGAACGTAGGTAACCAGGGTGAACAGAAGATGAACTGGGGCGGTCGTCGCGGTGTCCGTTCCTGTGATCCGCCAGGGAGACGCTGGTCACTTCCGGGGCGTGTCCTGACAGGATCGGGGCATGACGGAGCAGCGGCGGGAGAGAGAAGACGTACAGGGGCACGCAGGGGGCGCGCGGAGTGCGGCGGAGGTGGCCGGCGCATGGGAGGCGCTCGTCGCGGCGGCCCGCCGCACGGTGGCCGACGGACTGGTCGCCGGCACCTCCGGCAACGTCTCCGTGCGCGTGGGCGACACCGTACTGGTCACCCCGTCCGGTGTCCCCTACGACCGGCTCACACCCGACGACGTGACCGGCGTCGACCTGGAGGGACGGCAGGTGCTCGGCACGCTGGTGCCGACCAGCGAGCTGCCCCTGCACCTCGCCGTCCACCGCACCACCGACGCCCGCGCCGTCGTCCACACCCACGCCGTGCACGCGACGGCCGTCTCCACGCTCGTCACCGAGCTGCCGCCGATCCACTACATGACCGGCGCGCTCGGCGGGCCCGTCCGGGTCGCCCCGTACGCGATGTACGGCACCGAGGAGCTGGCCCGGAACACGCTGCGCGCGCTCGCCGGCCGCACCGGCTGCCTACTGCGCAACCACGGCACGATCACCTACGGCACCACCCTCGACCAGGCCTACGACCGCACCGCCCAGCTGGAGTGGATGTGCCGCCTCTGGCTGACGGCGTCGTCCGTGCCCGGTCTGACGCCGGCCCTGCTGACGCCGGAGCAACTGGCGCAGGCGGGGGAGCGGCTGCGGGGGTACGGACAGCCGGGGCGGTAGCGGCCTGTGCGGGCGGCGCAGGGGTGAACGCCGCTCTTCGGTGGAACTCGCAGGGTCATGTCACCCCGACCCTTCCTCCCACTGGCCCGTGGCCGGGTACGCCACGACACTGGTCCCGTGCGCACAGTCACAGCGACGGCCGCGGCCGTCACCGCAGTCCTGGCGGCGGCCGGCGCGACGAGCGTCGCCGCGGGCCGGCTCGCCAGCGACGCCGCGCTCAGGGCGGTCCCGGGCCGGCCGCTGCCCACCGAACCGCGGCTGACCGTGCACGGCACGGCCGCCGGCCAGATCACCCTCACCCGGGACCTGGCCTCCCTGCGCCCCGGCACCTACGGTCTGGCCGGCAACGACTCCCACGCGGTGGTCGGCCCCGTCCTGCCCGGTGCCCCGCACCGCCCCGACACCGTCGTACGCCGCCTGGAACGTGTCACCCACGGCTCCCTGCACCCCCGCGACAAGGTGTGGCTCACCCCCGGCCTGCACGTCGGCAACCCCCGCTCCGCGCTCGGCCTGGACCACGACGACGTGGAGGTCCTGGGCGAACTCGGCGCCCTGCCCGCCTGGTTCGTGCCCGGGGTGCGCGAGACCTGGGTGATCGCGGTGCACGGTCTGGGCGCCACCCGCGAACTGGCCATGAACGTCATGGAGTTCCTGCACGACCGGCACTTCCCGGTGCTGGCCCTCGCCTACCGCGGCGACGTCGGCGCGCCCCGCTCCCCGGACGGGCTCAACCACCTCGGCGAGACCGAGTGGCGCGACCTGGACGCGGCGATCCGCCACGCGGTGCGGTACGGGGCCGAGCGGGTCGTCCTGCTCGGCTGGTCCACCGGCGCCACGATGGCCCTGCGGGCCGCCCGCCGCTCGGAGCTGCGCGAGCGCGTCTCCGGGCTGGTGCTGGACTCCCCGGTGCTCAACTGGGAGGTCACGGTGCGGGCCCTGGCCCGGGCCCGGCACACCCCGGGGCCGCTGCTGCCGCTCGCGGTGCGCGCCGCGCAGGGGCGCGCCGGCCTGTACGGCGACCGGCTCACCGAGGCGACCGATCCCGAGGGGCTCACGGTGCCGACGCTGATCTTCCACGGCCCCGGCGACCAGGTGGCCCCCTGGCAGCTCTCCCGCCGCCTCGCCGACCGCCGCCCCAACCTGGTCGCCCTGCACACGGTGCGGAACGCTCCGCACGGCGCGATGTGGAACGCCGACCCCGAGGGGTACGAGGAGACGCTGCGGCGCTTCCTGACGCCGCTGATGTGAGCCGGGGCGGAGGCCGGGGCCCGCGGGTGGGCCGGACCGGGCCGTTCGGGTTCCGTTTCGGCCGGTGACCGCGGCCCCCGACGGCCTTCGGCGCCGGCCTGATGGCGTCGTGCCGCCCTCCTCCCGACCCCTCCCTTGGCCATCCCCGTCGCCCGGCGTGACATTCCGTTTGGGTTTTCGGACCGTCAACCGGAAGACTGCACCCGTGACGTCCCGTATCCCGCGCGACTCCAGGCTTCGACTCGTCCGCCCGCGACCCCTGGCCGCCGCCCCCCGAGCCGTGAACCAGCGGCATCCGCGCCGCGCCGCGCCGCGCCCTCCGGAGGGCACTCCGGCCCCCGCGGAGCTGGCCAGAATGGCGCGCTCCCGGCTGGCCGGGGCGGCCCGCGTGGCCCGCTGGGCCGACGCCGCCCTCGGTCCCGGCCGCGACGGGGCGACCGGCGGCGGCAAGGCCACCCTCTCCGACGCGTCCGCCGAACACGCGGCCGGTGCCCTGGGCCTGACCGCCGATCAGGTCCGCGTCGACTGGGACACCGCCCGTCTCGCCGGCCTGATCGAGGTGCACGGCGACAGTGCCCGCTCCGGCTGGCGGCTGCGCGCCTGGAACCGCGACGACAGCGCCGTCCTGCGCGGCTGGGTCGCCCTCTTCGACGCCTGGTCGCTGGCCTGCCCGGAGCCCGGGGGCCACGAGCCCGCCGCCGTCGCCGAGGTCGTCTCGGCCATGCCGCAGGTGCTCTCCTTCCTCCAGCTCTCCGCCGGCCCCGTCCCCGTCGACCAGCTCCTCGACCTCCTCCAACAACGCGTCACCGAACTCCGCACCGAACGCTGCGAGATCCCCTACGACCCACAACCCACCCCGACCGCCCCGGCAACGACCGGTGCCGGCGAGCCCGTGGGCCCGCGCCCCGGCGCCGCGCACGGGGCGGCGGGCCCTGCCGCCCGGGCCGCCGACGGCAGTGGGCCCGGGGGTTCGCGACGCGCCGCCGCGCACGGGTCGACGGACCCGGCCGCCTCGGCCGCCACCGAGGCCGGCGAGCCCGTGGGCCCGCCGGTTCCGGGCGCCCCGTCCGACGCCGCCGCCTCCGACCCGGCGCTCCCCGCGGCGCCGCCGACCGGCGCGCCCGCCGGGGCCGTTGCCGAGCCGGCCGGCGGCGCCGCGCTCGCGCCCCTGCTCGACTGGGCGCTGCGGGCGCTCGCGTCCGTCGGGGCGCTCACCTACGGGGGCGAGCAGGCCACGCTCACGCCGCTCGGCAGCTGGGCGGTCTGGGTCAAGCTGGAGCAGATCTGTGTCGCCGCCCAGAGTCCCGCGGGGAACATCGAGCAGTCGGCGGAGGACATGCTTCGCGGCTGCGCGCAGCTGCGGCCGAACGCGGCTCGGGCCGAATACCGGGCCTGGCTGGCCGCCAGGCCCGTCGGCAGTGCCGTCACCGAGCTGCTCGGTGCCGCCCGCGGCGAGGACGCCCTGCTGCGCGGCCTCGCCTTCGAGGCGCTGCGGGTCGTCGGCGCGCCCGCCGAGCCCGACGTACGGTCCGTGCTCGACGAACCGGCGCTCAGGCCGTACGCCCTGCTGTGGCTCGCCGAGCACGACGGCGTCGACGCGGAGGACGCCCACGAGGTCCTCACCCGTGAGGAAGCCACGTGGCTGTGGGTGGACACCGCCGCCGCCGTCGCCGACCACGGCGAGGCCCCCATGCTCGTACGCCACCTGGAGGCCGCGGTGCAGCCCACCGTCCCGGCCCTGCTCGACGAGGTGCGCGCCGTGGGCCACCCCCGCACCGTGCAGGTACTGGTCGCCCTCGCCGCAGCCCACCCCGACCCGGCCCTGGCCAAGGCCGTCCGCCGGGCCGCCTTCCAGGTGCACACCGGGGGCAGCTGAACCTGTCCGGCGGAGCATGCCGGAACCGCGGGGTCCGGCATGCTCCCCCGAACTCCTCGGCAGGGGCCTCATCGCCCCCACTCACGTGGGCCGACAGGCCCCGTGGCCCGGAGCCGGCCTGATCCGCCGGACAGGGGCCAGGGCAGCGGAAGTCACCCCTCGATACGAGGCGCGTACGTGCCGAAGCTCCAGACGTTGCCCTCGACGTCCCGGGCCATGTAGTCCCGGGAGCCGTAGTCCTGGTCCGTCGGGGGCATCAGGATCTCCGCTCCGTGGTCCACCGCGCGCTGGTAGTGGGCGTCCACGTCGTCCACCACCACGTACACCCCCGCCGGGCCCGCGTCGCGCATCGCCTCGTCGAAGCGGCCGCCGCGGCCCTTCGAGCCCAGCATCACCGCACCGTTGCCCAGCACCAGCTCGGCGTGCTGTACGAGGCCGTCCTCGCCCTCGTACACCGAGAGCTCCGTGAAGCCGAAGGCCTCCGTCAGCTGTTTGACGGCCGCCTTGGCGTCCGCGTACAGCAGCGTCGGGTACATGCTCGGGCGTCCGCCGGCCGTGTCTGCCATGCCGATCACTCCCTTGTGCGTCGGTTCTCGCCGAAGAATCCGGTTCGCGGCTCAGTGTGGCACCCGCCACTGACAACGCCCCGCCGCCAACACACGGGAAAACCGCTTGCACACCCCCGTTAGACTCTCCCCCATGGCCATTCTCCTCGCGCATTAGACGGCGGGAACGTCCTCAGCCGCCCATCCCGCCCCCATCCGCCCTGGAGTCTGTCCGTGATCTCCGCTTCCGGCATCGAGCTGCGCGCCGGTGCCCGCATCCTCATCGAGAACGCCACCTTCCGCGTCGCCAAGGGCGACCGCATCGGCCTGGTCGGCCGCAACGGCGCCGGCAAGACCACTCTCACCAAGGTCCTGGCCGGCGAGGGCATCCCCGCCGCCGGCGCCGTCACCCGCTCCGGCGAGGTCGGCTACCTCCCGCAGGACCCCCGCACCGGCGACCTCGACGTGCTCGCCCGCGACCGCGTCCTCTCCGCCCGCGGCCTGGACGTGCTGATCCGCAAGATGCGCGAGAACGAGCAGCGCATCGCCACCGGCAAGGGCACCACCCGCGAGAAGGCGCTCAAGCAGTACGAGCGCCAGGAGACCGAGTTCCTCACCAAGGGCGGTTACGCCGCCGAGGCCGAGGCCGCCACGATCGCCGCCGCGCTCAACCTGCCCGACCGGGTGCTCGGCCAGCCCCTGCACACGCTCTCCGGCGGTCAGCGCCGCCGTATCGAACTGGCCCGCATCCTGTTCTCCGACGCGGACACCCTGCTGCTCGACGAGCCCACCAACCACCTCGACGCCGACTCGATCATCTGGCTGCGCGACTACCTCAGGACCTACCGCGGCGGCTTCATCGTGATCTCCCACGACGTCGACCTGGTCGAGACGGTCGTCAACAAGGTGTTCTACCTGGACGCCAACCGCTCCCAGATCGACGTCTACAACATGGGCTGGAAGCTCTACCAGCAGCAGCGCGAGGCCGACGAGAAGCGCCGCAAGCGGGAGCGGGCCAACGCCGAGAAGAAGGCCGCCGCGCTCAACGCCCAGGCCGACAAGATGCGCGCCAAGGCCACCAAGACGGTCGCCGCGCAGAACATGGCCCGCCGCGCCGAGAAGCTGCTGTCCGGCCTGGAGGAGGTCCGCCGGCAGGACAAGGTGGCCAAGCTGCGCTTCCCCGAGCCCTCGCCCTGCGGCAAGACCCCGCTGATGGCCGAGGGCCTGTCGAAGTCGTACGGCTCGCTGGAGATCTTCACCGACGTCGACCTGGCCATCGACAAGGGCTCCCGCGTCGTCATCCTCGGCCTCAACGGTGCCGGCAAGACCACCCTGCTGCGCCTGCTCGCGGGCGTGGAGCAGCCGGACACCGGCGCGGTCGTCCCCGGCCACGGCCTCAAGCTCGGCTACTACGCGCAGGAGCACGAGACCCTGGACCCCGACCGCACGGTCCTGGAGAACATGCGCTCGGCCGCCCCCGACATGGACCTCGTCGAGGTCCGCAAGGTGCTGGGCTCGTTCCTGTTCTCCGGCGACGACGTCGACAAGCCGGCCGGCGTCCTCTCCGGCGGCGAGAAGACCCGCCTGGCGCTCGCCACCCTGGTCGTCTCCTCCGCGAACGTCCTGCTGCTCGACGAGCCCACCAACAACCTCGACCCGGCCAGCCGCGAGGAGATCCTCGGCGCGCTGCGCACCTACAAGGGCGCCGTCGTCCTCGTCACCCACGACGAGGGCGCCGTCGAGGCGCTGCAGCCGGAGCGGATCATCCTGCTGCCCGACGGTGTCGAGGACCTGTGGGGCGCCGACTACGCGGACCTCGTCGCCCTCGCTTGATCGAACAGCTGATCAACGGGGTATGGATCATTCGGCCCATCGGTGATCCATCATCTGTGTGAGATCTCCTCATACCGAGGTGTGTTCTACATCGATTTCACGGCCGAGCCCTTATGTGCCAAGGGCTCGGCCGTCGTGCGTCGCTGACCAGGCGTTTCGCGGAAGAACCCGTTCGGCGGCACGGACGCCACCGTGCGGAGTGGCGGATTCCGCTTGTGGGGACGCGCTCCTGTCGTCACAAGCCTGTCTCACGGACCTTGCCGAATGGGTGGCCATCGGGGCCCGGAGGGGTGATCATGAGGGGACCAGAGCGCACTTCCCATGAGGAGGCACGGGTGGCCGAGACTCTGAAGAAGGGCAGCCGGGTGACCGGCGCCGCGCGCGACAAGCTCGCGGCAGACCTGAAGAAGAAGTACGACGCCGGTGCGAGCATTCGGGCGTTGGCCGAGGAAACCGGCCGCTCGTATGGCTTCGTCCACCGGATGCTCAGCGAGTCGGGCGTCACGCTCCGTGGGCGTGGCGGGGCGACACGGGGCAAAAAGGCCCCGTCGGCCTGACCGGTCACGGGCGGCCCATCGGCTTTCGATGGCGACCACCCGGTCGGTTCACCGATCGGCCGGGTGGTTACTGTGCAGTCACTTACGATGCCCGCAGGGCATCCACGCTGACCGCACCCATCGGAGGCGCACCATGGCTTCGCCCGAGCACGACCTCGATCCGGTACTCGACAAGGACGGCGTACGGCTCACCGTCGACGACGCGATCGCCACGGTGACGCTGGCCAACCCGGCCAAGCGCAACGCGCAGAGCCCCGCCCTGTGGCGGGCGCTCACCGAGGCCGGGCGGCTGCTGCCGGGCTCCGTCCGCGTCGTGCTGCTGCGCGGCGCGGGCAAGTCCTTCTCCGCCGGGCTCGACCGGCAGGCGTTCACGCCCGAGGGCTTCGACGGCGAGCCGTCGTTCATCGACCTCGCGCGCGGCGGCGACGCCGAGCTGGACGCGACCATCGCCGAGTACCAGGAGGCGTTCACCTGGTGGCGGCGCAACGACATCCTGTCCGTCGCCGCCGTCCAGGGGCACGCCATCGGGGCCGGCTTCCAGCTGGCGCTGGCCTGTGATCTGCGCGTCGTCGCGGACGACGTGCAGTTCGCCATGCGCGAGACCGGCCTCGGGCTGGTCCCCGACCTCACCGGCACCCATCCGCTGGTGGGGCTGGTCGGCTATGCCCGCGCGCTGGAGATCTGCGTCACCGGCCGGTACGTGGGTGCCGAGGAGGCCGTGCAGACCGGTCTGGCGAACCTCGCCGTGCCCCTCGACCAGCTCGACGCGACCGTACGGGACCTGACCTCCGCACTCCTGGCGGCACCTCGTGACGCCGTCGTCGAGACCAAGGCCCTGCTGCGAGGTGCCCAGGAACGCACCTACGAGCAGCAGCGCGCCGCCGAACGCGAGGCCCAGGGCCGGCGTCTGCGCGACCTGGCCGGCGCCGGGGAGTAGGACCTGTCCGGCGGATCAGGCCGGCTCCGGGCCACGGGGCCTGTCAACCCAGGTGAGCGGGGGCTGTATGAGGGTCCCCCTGCTCCTTTGGAGCTTGGGGGAGCGTGCGGTTGCAAGGCGGAGGAGGAAGAGGAGGGAGTCGACGCGGAGCGTCGGGGACCGACGGCAACGCCGCTGGGGTCCCCCTCTGCTCGAAGAGCTCGGGGGAGTGCGTGTCGGACCCCGCGATTCCGGCATGATCCGCCGGACAGGCCCTGACTCCACCCGCCCGCTTCGGGGGCGGGATCCCGTCGTTCCGCCTACCGTGGGTGAGGGACGACGACCGAAGGGACGTACGGCGGTGACCGACATGACGGAACAGGACCGGACAGGCGCCCTCGAAGCCGAGCGGGAGGTACCGGAGACCTCCGCGACCCGCGGGGCCTCTGCGACCCGGCGCGGACTGGGAGAGCCCGGCAGCCGGGGGCGGACCACCATCGCCGACGGTGTGGTGGAGAAGATCGCCGGACTCGCCGCGCGCGACGTGGTCGGCGTGAACGCCATGGGCAGCGGCCTGTCGAGGACCTTCGGGGCCGTACGGGACCGGGTGCCCGGCGGCGCGAAGTCCGTGACCCGCGGAGTGAAGGCCGAGGTCGGCGAGGTGCAGACCGCGCTCGACCTGGAGATCGTCGTCGACTACGGAGTGTCGATCACCGAGGTGGCCCGAGCGGTCAGGGAGAACGTGATCGCGGCGGTGGAGCGGATGACCGGACTGGAGGTCGTCGAGGTCAACATCGCCGTCAGCGACGTGAAGCTGCCGGAGGAAGAGGAGGAGGAAGCAGAGCCGCGCATCCAGTGACACGCCGGCGACCGCGGCACCACCGAACGACAGGACCGAAGGACAGAACCGAGGGACGACTGGGGAACGGCCCGGCGACGGCCGAGCAGTGGAGGAGCGCGGGATGAGCATGGCCGTGGTCGGCATGATCGCCGGCATGGCGCTGGGCTTCGCCGGTTACTTCGGCGGATTCGGCGCTTTCCTGCTGGTGGCGGCCCTGGGCGCCGTCGGCTTCGTCGTCGGCCGGTTCCTGGAGGGGGACCTGGAACTCGGCGACTTCTTCCGTCCCCGTGACAACCGCCGGCGGTGACCCGCGGTGAACATCGAGCCCGGGGAGCGCGGCGCCACGACGATCGCCGACCGCGTCGTCGCCAAGATCGCCTCACAGGCGGCCCGCGAGGCGCTCGGCCCGCTGCCGCCGGACGCCGCGCCGCCGCACGCCACGGTGGTCGTGCACCACGACGTCGCACGCGTCCGGATCCTCCTCGACCTCGCCTATCCGCGTGACATCGGCGCGTGCTGCCGCGCGGTGCGTCGTCAAGTGGTCGAGCGGGTAGGCGCGTTGGTGGGAATGCGGGTACCGGAGGTCGCCGTCCGGGTGGAACGGCTGCACCTGACACCCGCGCACGGCGCGGCACAGGGGAGGACGCCATGAGCGAGCCCCGGGGCTCGGAGAGCACCACGCAGCCCCTACCGGTCGTCGAGAAGGACGACACCTTCGGGCGGCCCGCGGCCCCCGACGCCCACGAACCACCGCCCGTCCAGGACGGCGCGGACGGACGCGGCGGCCGCTTCTGGTCGGCGCGCCGGGTGCCCGCCGGCGTCGTCGCCCTGCTGCTCCTGATCCTCACGGGCGCGTTCCTGTACGACATCGCGGCCGTACGCGCCCACCGGTCCGCCCTGTCCTGGCGCCGCGAACTGGCCCGGCAACTGGCCGAGCGCCCCCTGGACGACACCTGGGTACGCGTCGGCGCGGGCGTCGCAGCCCTCCTCGGCCTGTGGCTGATCGTGCTGGCCGTCACCCCCGGCCTGCGCCGCCTGCTGCCCATGCGGCGCACCCACCCCGACGTACGGGCAGGGCTGCACCGCAACGCCGCCGCGCTCGTGCTGCGCGACCGGGCCATGGAGATCTCCGGAGTGCGGTCGGTCCGCGTACGACTGCGCCGCCGCCGGGCCGATGTACGCGCGGTCTCGCACTTCCGGGAGCTGGAGGAGGTACGGGCCGACCTGGACACCGTGCTCGCCGACGCGGTCAGCGGCCTGGGGCTGACCCGGCCGCCCGCCCTGTCGGTGCGCGTCACCCGTCCCGGACGGAAGGGGTGAGACCGGTGCTCAGGATCGTCAACCGGGTGCTGACCGGGCTCATCGGACTGGTCCTGCTCGTCGTCGGCGGTTCGGTGTTCGCCGTGGGCCTGGGCGTACGACCGCCCTCCTGGTGGATCCACCGGGGCCGGCACGACGTACTGCTGACCACCGCCGAGCGGACCCGGTGGCGCGAGACCGGCTGGTGGTGGCCCGCCGTCATCGCCACCCTGGCCGTCCTGTTCCTGCTGGCCCTGTGGTGGCTGATCGCCGTACTGCGCCGCCGCCGGCTGGCCGAGGTGCTGGTCGACACCGGCGACGGCGAGGAGGCCCTGCTGCGGGGCCGCGCCCTGGGGGACGTACTGGCGGCGGACGCCCAGCAGTTGGACGGCGTAGCCCGAGCCCAGGTCCACCTCACCGGCCGCCGCAACGCTCCCGCGACCCACGTACAGCTCCTCCTGGAACCGTACGTGGACCCGGGAACGACCCTGACCCACCTCACGGCTCAGTCCCTTGCCCGTGCCAGGGACTCGGCCAACCTGAGGGCTCTCCCGGCGGAGGTGAGACTGAGCAGCGTCAAGCACCGTGCGGAAAGGGTGAGCTGACCCACCTCAAAGGGGCGCGGGGCTGTGCCGATTTGCGGCTCCGCCGCGTGGGCGCGACCAGCCACACACGACCCGCACACGCACGAAAACATGGCACCCCCACCGTTCAGGTGCTAAAAACCGTGCCTCGCCCCGCCGTCCACCGGCAACATCACCCCGGTCACATAGGACGCCGCGGGCGACAGCAGAAACGCGGCCGCCCGGCCGAACTCCGCCGGCGTCCCATACCGCCGCAGGGGCACACGCGACTCACTCGCCGCCCGCGTAGCCTCAGGATCCGCGGACAACGCGTCCAGCTCGCGCACGCGATCCGTGTCGATACGGCCCGGCAGCACCCCCACGACCCGGATGCCCCGCGGCCCCAGCTCGTCCGCGAGGGACTTGGCGAACCCGGCGAGTCCGGGCCGCAGCCCGTTGGAGATGGTCAGCCCCGGAATCGGCTCGTACACCGATCCGGACAGTACGAACCCGACGACCCCGCCCGGCTCCAGCTCGGCCGCCGCCGCGCGAGCGAGCCTCACCGCGCCCAGGAACACCGACTCGAACGCCGCCTGCCACTGCTCGTCGGTGTTGTCGGCGACGAAGCCGGGCGGCGGCCCGCCGACGCTGACGAGGACGCCGTGGAAGCCGCCGAAGTTGTCCCGCGCCGCCGCGATCAGCCGCGCGGGGGCCCCGGGATCCGCGTTGTCCACGGCCGCCCCGACCGCGTTCGGGCCCAGCTCGGCCGCCGCCTCGGCGACCCGCTTCTCGTCCCGCCCGGTGATGACCACCTTCGCGCCGTCGGTGACGAGCTCGCGCGCGGCGGCGTTGCCCAGTCCGCGGGTCGAGCCGGTGACGACGTACACCCGGTCCTTCAATCCAAGATCCATGACACCTATCCTGCCCGCTCGTCCCCGTACAGGGCGAGGGCGGTGTTCACCAGGCCGATGTGGCTGAACGCCTGCGGGAAGTTGCCGAGCTGCCGGCCGGGCATCCCGTCGCGGCCCACCAGGTACTCCTCCGCGAGCAGCCCCACGTCGTTGGCGAGGCCCACCAGCCGTTCGAACAGCTCCCGGGCCTCCTTCGTCCGGCCGGTCATGTGCAGTGCGTCGGCGAGCCAGAACGAGCAGACCAGGAAGGTGCCCTCGCCGCCGGGCAGCCCGTCGACGTTGGTCGTGTCGGTGCTGTAGCGGCGTACGAGGCCGCCCTCGCCGAGTTCCGCGCGGATCGCGTCCACGGTGCCGACCACGCGCGGGTCGTCGGGCGGCAGGAAGCCCACCCGGGGGATGAGCAGCAGGGCGGCGTCCAGTTCGCGGGAGCCGTAGGACTGGGTGAAGGTGTTCCGCTCGGCGTCATAGCCCTTCTCGCACACCTCGCGGTGCACGTCCTCGCGCAGTGCCCGCCAGCCGTCGAGGTCGCCGCGCAGAGACGGGTTCTCCTCCAGGGTGCGCACCGCGCGGTCGGCGGCCACCCACACCATCACCTTGGAGTGCACGAAGTGGCGCCGGCCGCCGCGCACCTCCCACAGCCCCTCGTCGGGCTGCCACCAGGCCCCGCGCAGAAAGGTCAGCAGCGCGCACTGCATCGACCATATGTGCGGCTTGGCGGACAGGCCCGAGCGCCGGGCCAGCGACAGCGAGTCCATGACCTCGCCGTACACGTCGAGCTGGAGCTGTCTGACGGCGTCGTTGCCGACCCGTACGGGCGCGGAGCCGGCGAAGCCGGACAGCCACGGCAGCTCGTACTCGGGCAGCCGCCGCTCGCCCGCGAGGCCGTACATGATCTGCAGGTCGGCCGGGTTGCCCGCGACCGCGCGCAGCAGCCAGTTCCGCCACGCCTCGGCCTCCTCCTGGTAGCCCGCCGACAGCAGGGCGCCCAGGGTGAGGGTGGAGTCGCGCAGCCAGCAGTAGCGGTAGTCCCAGTTGCGTACGCCGCCCAGTTCCTCGGGCAGGGAGGTGGTGGGGGCGGCGACGATGCCGCCGGTGGGGGCGTAGGTGAGCGCCTTGAGGGTGATCAGGGAGCGGACGACGGCGTCCCGGTGCGGGCCGTCGTAGCGGCAGCGTGCCGCCCAGGCCCTCCAGTCCTCGACGCTGTGCTCCAGCGCCTCGTACGGGTCGATGAGCGGCGGGCGCGGGTCGTGCGAGGGGTGCCAGGTCAGGACGAAGGCCACCTTCTCGCCCGCGGCGACCGTGAACTCCGCGTGTGTGCGGAAGTGCTCGCCCCAGGTGCGCACCGGGGGCTCGCTGCGCAGCCACGCCGAGTCCGGGCCGGCGACGGCCACCCGGTGGCCGTCGGATCTGCGCATCCAGGGGACGATCGAGCCGTAGTCGAAACGCAGCCGGAGCGTACTGCGCACGGTCACCCGGCCGCTCAGGCCCTCCACAATCCGTACGAGGTCCGGCGCGCGGTCGCGCTGCGGCATCAGGTCGGTGACGCGTACCGACCCGTCCGGGGTGTCCCACTCGGTGTCGAGGACCAGGGTGTCGGGGCGGTAGGCGCGACGGGCGCAGGGGCCGGTGGCGCCCTTGGGGGCGATGCGCCAGTGGCCGTTGTCCTCGTCGCCGAGCAGCCTGGCGAAGCAGGCGCCGGAGTCGAAGCGGGGCAGGCACAGCCAGTCGACGGAGCCGTCCCTGCCGACCAGCGCGGCGGTCTGCTCGTCGCCGATGAGCGCGTAGTCCTCGATCCGCGGGTGCACGGATGACCGGATTCCCGGCGGACGCGGGCGGCAATCAGGGACGTGCCGTGCGGATGGGACGGCCCGGGACCTCTTCCTACACCGACGCCGGTTCCGCCTCCTGCGCCCCTTCCTTCGCCGCCGCCTCCGAGCGCTCGCGGGCCTCGCGGCGCAGCAGGACCACCCAGCCGACCGGGACGCCCGCCGCGAACAGCCACCACTGGATGGCGTACGCCAGGTGCGGGCCGATGTCGCTGTGCTCGGGTTCGGGCAGCAGCTGGGGGCTGCCGTCCTTGGGCACGGGCGAGACCAGCTGGATGTAGCCGCCGAGGACCTGCTTGCCGAGCCGCTCGGCCTGCTGGGCGCTGCTGATCAGCATCACCTGGCGGTCGGGCAGGCCCTTGACGTTCTTGATGCCGCTCTCCGCGGTCGTCTCGTCGGGCATCAGCCGGCCGGTGACGGTGATCTCGCCGCGCTCGGGCGCCGGGATCTTCGGGAACGCCGTCTGCGAGGCGTCCGCGGGGACCCAGCCCCGGTTGACCATGAGGACCTTGCCGTCCTCGAGGACGAAGGGTGTCAGCACGTGGTAACCGACGTTGTCGTCGGCGTTGGTGCGGCGGCGCACGACCTCTTCGTTCGCGGTGTCGAAGTGGCCCTTGGCGGTGACCTTGCGGTACAGGTCGGCGTGTTTCACCGTCGCGCCGGGCGCGGTCAGCGACTCGGCCGGGACCGGCTTGGCCGCCAGCGAGGCGGCGATCACCTTGTTCAGCGCGACCTTGTGCTCATGGCGGTGCAGCTGCCAGAAGCCCAGCCGTATCATCGCCGGGATCAGTGCGATCGCGACGATCGTGAGGATCACCCACTGGCGGGTCCACAGGAAGCGGTACACCCCACGACGGTACCTCCCGCGCCGTGGGGTGTTTTCGGCAGGGGTGTCCTCGTGCGGCGTCCTCACACGCGGTCGACGATTCCGACTTTCCCCTCCGCGCGGGCGCAGTGGGCGCCGCAGTACCAGTGGCCCTCGACCTCGACGCCCTGCCCGATGATCTGTACACGACAGTGCTCGCAGATCGGCGCCATGCGGTGGATCGCGCAGGCGAAGCAGTCGAAGACGTGCACCGCGCCCTGGGCGTGCACCTCGAAGGTCATTCCGTAGTCATTGCCGCACACTTCACATCTCGCCATGCGCCACAGGGTGAGCCGTGGCCGCCGCGCGGGCGAGCGGGCGGCGGGCGAGTCGTCCGGCAATCACCCGTACGCCCGTCAACAGCCGTCCGCCGGTTCCACGTCCCCGAGCAGCTGCCCGAACGCCGCCTCGTCCACCACCGGAGTGCCGTACTGCCGCGCCTTGACCACCTTCGACGTGCCCGAGTCCGGGTCGTTGGTCACCAGCAGGCTGGTCAGCCTGGACAGGCTGGTGGACACATGCAGCCCGGCCTCGACGGCCCGGTCCTCCAGCAGTTCGCGTTCGGTGGAGGTGTCCCCGGAGAAGGCCACCCGCATGCCCTGCTTGAGGCGTTCGCCCGCTTCATAGCGGCCTGGGTTGGGATAGGGGCACGCGGGTCTTTTGCGGGACGGGCGCCAGCTGCCCTGCCGATAGCCGCCGTAGCCGCCCGACGACTGCCGGGGCACCGGCCGGTCCGACCACTCCGTCAGCGGCCGGCACTCCAGCAGCGGCAACCGCACCCCGCCCGCGGCCGCGGCCCGCAGACTCGGCCGGAACGCCTCCGCCAGCACGCGCGCGTCGTCCAGCGCGTGGTGCGCCCGCCGCTGTACGACGCCGAAGTGCGCCGCCAGCGACTCCAGCTTGTGGTTGGGCAGCGGCAGACCGAGCTCCTTGGCGAGCGCGATGGTGCACAGCCGCTGCCGCACCGGCGCCTCACGCTCCGCGCGCGCGTACTCCCGCGCGATCATCTGCCAGTCGAAGACCGCGTTGTGCGCGACGAGCACGCGGTCGGCCAGCCGGGCCCCGAACTCCTCCGCGATGTCCGTGAACAGCGGCGCGCCCTGAAGGGCCTCGCTCGTCAGCCCATGGATCCACACCGGCCCCGGATCCCGCTCCGGGTTGACCAACGTGTACCAGTGGTCCTCGACCTCACCGCGCGCGTCCAGCCGGTAGACCGCCGCGGAGACGATCCTGTCGTCCCGCGCCAGGCCGGTCGTCTCCACGTCGACAACCGCGTACCCCTTCGGATACGCGGCCGGCCACGGCGCGGCGGAAAACCCTGCGAGCGTGCGGTCTTCGAGCATGGTCCCTGAGGATACGATCCCCGACTGACAGCCCTGCCCCCCGGTGGCCCTGCGCAGCCGACGAAAAGCCGCCCGACAGGACCAGTACGGCGGCGACCGACTGCCCACCGGGGGCCTGTGCGACGAACGAACCGTGCGATCCTCCGTTCTGTGACGGAACCTACGCATGACGAGGCGCACGGGGGTGCGCTCGGGGCGCGGCTCAACTGGCTGCGGGCCGCCGTTCTCGGGGCGAACGACGGCATCGTGTCCACCGCGGGACTCGTCGTCGGTGTGGCCGGCGCGACGGACTCCCGGTCGGCGCTGCTGACGGCCGGGCTGGCCGGGCTGCTCGCGGGGTCGATGTCGATGGCGACGGGGGAGTACGTGTCGGTGTCGACCCAGCGGGACTCTGAGACGGCCGCGCTGGCCCTGGAGAGGCGGGAGCTGCGCGAGCAGCCCGAGGCGGAGCTGCGGGAGCTGACCGACATGCTTCAGGAGCGGGGTCTGTCGCGTGACGTGGCCAGGGAGGCGGCGGAGCAGCTCACCGCGCGGGACGCGCTGCGGGCCCACGCGCGCGTGGAGCTCGGCATCGACCCCGACGAGCTGGCCAACCCCTGGCACGCGGCCTGGGCGAGCTTCCTGGCGTTCACGATCGGTGCCCTGCTGCCCCTGCTGGCGATCGTGCTGCCGCCGGCGGGGTGGCGGCTGGGCGTCACCGTGCTGTCCGTCCTGGCCGCCCTCGTCCTCACCGGCTGGAGCAGCGCACGGCTGGGCGCGGCCAGGCCCGGCCGGGCGGTGCTGCGCAACGTGGGCGGCGGGGCGCTGGCCATGGCGGTGACCTACACGGCGGGGACCTTGCTGGGGGCGGTGGGCGTGTGACGGCACCCCGCCCACCGCTCACCAGCGGATCGGCAACGGCAGCGCCGTCAGCAGCCCCGACACCGCGACCACCACACCGAGCGCGGCGACTTCCGCCCAGGCGGGAGCGGACGCGGTCAGCGGGTCGGGGGCCCGGCGCAGCCGGATCCGCGCCCACAGGGCGAAGAGGGCGACGCCGGCCATGAGGATCACCTTGGCGAGCAGAGCGCGGCCGTAGGCCGTCGCCGTGAGCTGGTGCAGCACCGTGTCCGCCGGCATCCGGCGCAGGGTGCTGCACACGCCCGTCGCGGTGACGGCGGCCAGCAGAACGGCCGCCACGCGCGCGTAGCGGCCCAGCAGGGCGGCGCCCGCCGCCGCGCCGCGCCACAGCCGCAGCGTGCGCAGCGCGTGCAGCAGCGCGCCCACCCACAGCGCCCCGCAGACCAGGTGGACGACGGTCAGGGCGGTGCCGATCAGTGGACTGCTCTCGGTGCCGGGGTGCGCGCGCAGGGCCTCGGCGACGACCACCGCGGCGAGCGGCCACACCTGCCTCGACGGGCGTCGCGAGAGCGCGCACAGGCCCATGAGGAGGAAGGCGTTGACCTCCAGCAGGGCCAGTGAGCCGTCCCGGGTCCGGTACAGGCCGCCCACGTCGATCTGGGCCGGGCTGTGCGGCACCAGGTTGCCGGTGGCCACCACGGAGGCCAGGCCCAGGGCGGCGAGGAAACCGGCGGCGGCCGCGTACGGCGACCAGCTGCGCGGCAGCCGGCCGGGGGCCTCGGGGACGCGGTCGGCCAGTCGCTTCACGAACAGCTCACCGACGGGGACGCAGACCGCCGCGAACAGCACCGTCCGCAACACCGCTATGCCACCGGCCCCGGGCGCGGCGGCCTCCCCGGTGCCGTGCAGGGCGGCGGACGGACCGAGCAGCGGGATCAGTGCGGCGAGGGCCACCAGGACGAGGACGGCGACGGCCCGGACGGTCGCGGCCCGCCGCCCCGCCCCGCGCGCGTTCTCCGCCTCGGCGGCCGGTCGTATGAGCGTCACCCAACGATCTTCACCAGCCACCCCGAACGGAGCAAGTGGCCACTACCAAGTGAGGGAGCGCCGTTCCGCCCACCCCGACTTCGCACACCGCCCGTCCGCTCGGATCCGGCCGGCGGTGCTTCGGGCCGCTGCCCTCAGGCCCATCGGGCCGTGTCCGAGCCCCACGGGACCGGGGGACGGGGCCAGTCGGCCGGGCCGTCGGTGAAGGTGATGGGGGAGCGGGCGTGCCGTAGCCGGCCGATGCGGCTGTCGGTCTCGGTGAGCCAGGGGGCGGGGCCGTCGTAGGGGGAGCCCTCCTCAGTGGCCTGGGCGGGCTTCGGGGCGTCCGCGTCCTTCAGCCAGGCCGCCGTGCGTGCCAGGGCCAGTCGTATGGTGCGGGTGCCGCCCTGCTGCGACTGTTCGGTCAGGGCGCGCAGTACCGCGGCCGCCAGCAGGTAGCCCGTGCCGTGGTCCAGGGCCTGCGCGGGCAGCGCGCCGGGCCGCTCCGATGAGCCCTCGACCGCGGCGATGCCGGTGGCGGCCTGTACGAGGCTGTCGAAGCCCCGCCGCCCGCCCCACGGCCCGTACCCGCCCCACGCCGACAACTGGACCACGACCAGCCCGGGCCGCCGCTCGGCCAGTGCCTCGGGGGAGAGGCCGAACCGGTCCAGGGCGCCCGGCCGGTACCCGGTGACCACGACGTCCGCCGCCGCGAGCAACTCCTCGAAGGCGGCCCGGTCGGCCGCGAGGTCCAACGCCGCCGACCGCTTCCCGAAGCCGGTGTCCGCGTGCAGGTCGGCCTGTTCGGGCCTCTCCGGCGCGTCCACGCGCAGCACGTCCGCGCCCAGCAGGGCGAGCGTGCGGGTGGCGACGGGGCCCGCGAGCACCCGGGTCAGGTCCAGGACGCGCAGCCCGGCGGCGGGGAGCAGGGGCGCACCCTCGACGGGCGGCAGTACGCGCGCGCGTGCCCCGTCCAGCCGCTCCCGCTCGATCAGCGGCCGCGCGGCCACCGCGGTGCTCTGCTCGTGCGCAGCCCACTCCTCGGGGGTGCGCAGCGCGACGGCGAGGCCGCCGGCCGCGTACACGGTCTCCTCGACCTCGAGCGCGGACCGCTCGGCGAGCACCGACGCGACGCGGTCCACGTCGTCCGGCACCCCCAGCGCGGAGAGCAACCGCTCCCGGTGATGCGGATAGTTGGCGTGTGTGCGCACCCAGCCGTCCGCCGTCCGCCAGAACCGCGACAGCGGCGCGAAGGAGACCGGTGCCCGCCCGTCCACCAGCAGATGCCGCTCACTGAGGAACGCCGTGGCCACGGCCCCGTCGTCGACCCGCACCGCCGGCACCTCGGCGAACCGGGCCCGTGCCGCGCCCAGTTCGGCGGCGGCCAGCGCACAGGCACCCACACACGCGCGTGCCAGCTCCCGCACGGGAAGGCGCGCCGAAAGCGCGCCTTCCCGCTCCACGGTGGTGACCCGCCCGAGAAGGGCGGGATCGCCACCCACCGCGGACCACGCGAAGGAAAGATCAGTCATGACTGCACTATGCAGTACTGACCGACATCTCCCGTGATTACTTGGTCACAGCGTTCAGGGCGTTCACGACGCCCTCGCCGTAGAAGGAGTTCTTGCCCTTGCCGCCCTTGCACTCGGCGTCGACCTTGCCGTCGCCGTTGATGTCGTACGGGGTCGTGCACTCCTTCTTGTCGGCACCCTGGGCCAGCAGCGCCTTCACCTGGTTCGGCCTGGCGTTCGGGTGGGTCGACTTGATGAGCGCGGCGACAGCGGCGGCGTGCGGCGAGGCCATCGACGTGCCGGCCATGTAGCCGTACTGGCCGCCCGGCAGCGTGCCGAGGATCCGGCCGTCGGTGGCGGGGGCGTCGGGCGCCTGGTAGCGGGTCGAGTCGCCGCCCGGCGCGGCGACGTCGATCATGCCCTGGCCGTAGTTGGAGAACGACGACTTGATGCCCTTGGCACCGATGGAGGAGACCGTGACGGTGCCCGGCAGCATCGCCGGGATGTCCAGGCACTTCTTCGGGTCGATCACCCGGTCGCCGGGGGTGCCGTCGTTCGGGCTGCCGTCGTCGAGGATCGTCTTGGCGGCGAGGTCCCAGTTGTCGTTGCCGGCGGCCGCGACGTTGACCGTGCCCTTGCTCTCCGCGTACTTGGTGGCGCGCGACACGGCCTCCACCAGAGCCTTCTGGTCGAGGTCGTCCGCGCAGTTGAACTGCCACGGGTCGGTGTAGTAGCTGTTGTTGGTGACGTCCACACCGTGCTCGGCGGCCCAGACGAAGCCGCACACCACGGCCTCCGTGTAGAACCAGCCGCCGGGCGTCGACACCTTGATGCCGGACACCTTCACACCCGGGGCGATACCGACCATGCCGACGCCGTTCTTCGCGGCGGCGATCTCACCGGCGACGTGCGTGCCGTGCGCGCTCTCGCCCTTGTTCGGCCGCCAGGCGCCGTCGGCCGTGTTCGGCTTGCCCGACACGCAGTTCACGGACGCCGCCCGGTCGAAGTTGGCGGCGAGGTCCGGGTGGGTGTCGTCCACACCGGTGTCGATCACGCCGACCGTGACCTTGGAGCTGCCCAGGGTGACCTCGTGGGCCTTGTCCGCCTTGATCATCGGCAGGTCCCACTGCAGGCCCTGCAGCGGCTCCTGACCGGCGGCGGCCGCCTCGGTCGCCGCCTTCAGCTCCGCACCGGTGAGCACCTCCGGCGCCCACATCTCGGTGGTCGTCTGCGGGGACAGCGGAGCGGTCCGCGTGGCGCCGGCCGACTCGACCCCCTTGTCCTTGCGTATCTCCTTGGCGAAGTCGGCCTTCGCCGAGTGGACGACGATGACGCCGATCTGGTCGTAGGCCGTGACGACCGTGCCGCCCGCCTTGCCGATCGCCTTCTGCACGGACGCGGAGCTGTGCCCGGGACGGACGTTGACGACGTAGCTCAGCGTCTCCCCGTCAGCGGCGGACGTGCTCTGCGCGGCGGACACCTGCGTACCGGCCTCGGCGGCGGACGCCACGTTCGGCAGGAACGCGAGAGCGGAGGCGACGGCCATGCCGAGCGGGATGGTGACGGTACGCCGGTTGAGGCGAACGCTCATGTGAAACTCCAGTGTGTTGAACCATTGCGATGCGGCATGCCACACGGCATGCGAGGCGTGGGGGGAGTTTGTGGAAGTGACGTGCGTGGCCGGTCACTTGACCGCACGGAGCGCGTTGACGACGCCGGAACCGTAGAAACCGTTGCGGTTCTTGTTGCCCTTGCAGAACGAGTCGACGGTGCCGTTGCCGTCCGGGTCGTAGGGCTCGACGGGGCATCCCGGGTTGTCCGCCTGGGCCTTGAGCAGGGCCTGCAGCTGGGCGGGCGTCGCGCGCGGATGCGTCGACTTCAGCAGCGCGGCGACACCGGCCACGTGCGGGGCGGCCATCGACGTGCCCTGCAGGAAGGCGTACTCGCCGTTCGGCATCGTGGACAGGATGCGGCCGTTGCCCGACGGGGTGGCGGGGATCTGGTACTTGTCGCCGCCCGGCGCGGCGACGTCGACGACTCCGTTGCCGTAGTTGGAGTAGTACGACTTGAGGCCCTGAACGCCGGTGGCGCTGACCGTCACCACACCCGGCAGCTGCGCCGGGAGGTCGAGGCACTTCTTCGGGTCGATCGTGCGGGTCACCGGGGTGGTGTCGTTCGGGCTGGAGGTGTCGACGATCGACTTGGCCGCCAGATCGTGGTTCGAGTTGCCCGCCGAGGCCACGTGCAGGGTGCCCTTGCGCTGCGCGTACAGCTGAGCCCGGTCGACGGCGTCGAGGATGGCCTTCTGGTCTGCCTCGTCGGGGCAGTTGAAGTTCCACGGGTCCACGTAGTAGCTGTTGTTGGTGATCTGGACGTCGTGGTCGGCGGCGAACACGAAGGCGCAGACGACGCTCTCGGCGTAGAAGAACTGGTTCTCGTCCGGCTGGGCGACCGTGATGCCCGAGACCCGCACGCCGGGCGCCACACCCGCGACCCCGATGCCGTTGCGGGCCGCGGCTATCTCGCCCGCCACATGCGTGCCGTGGTAGTGGTCCGCGTCCACCGGCCGCCAGGAGCCGTACGTGGTGTCCGCCTTGCCGCTGACGCAGTTCGCGGACTGGGAGGGGGAGAAGTTCGGCGCGAGGTCCGGGTGGGTGTCGTCCACGCCGGTGTCGATCACGGCGACCGTGACCTTCCGGCTGCCCGGGTTGATCGCGGCGGCCTTGTCGGCACCGATCGCCCGCAGGTCCCACTGGTCGGCCTCGAGCGGCTCGAGGGGCACCGAACCCTTCGGCTGCTTCGTCGTCTTGGCCGCCTTCGCCAGCTGCGCGACCTCACCCTTGGACAGGTACTGCGCCCCGCCCACGTCCGTCGTCCCCGACGCGCTCAGCGGCGCGGTGCGGGTGGCACCCGCCGAGTCCACTCCGGGGGTCCTGCGGATGGTCCTGGCGAAGTCCGGGTTGGCGGAGTGGACGACGATGACGCCTATCTCGTCGTACGTCGTCACGACGTTCCCGCCGGCCGCGGCTATCGCCCGCTCCACCTTGGCGACCGTCTGATGGTTCGTCTTGGTGTTGACGACGTAAGTCAGAGTGGCCGCGTCCTCCGCCTGCGCGGCCGGGGCCGCTTGGGGCGCCGCCGACGCCGCCGAGGGCAGGAAGCCGAGCGACGCGGTCAGCGACAGCACGACCGGTACGGCCAGTGCGAGTCTGCGTCCGGAACGCAGATGAGCCATGGGGTCTCCACATCATCCGGGTGGAAAACCTGCCACGGGCACAGGTGTTTGCCCAGGACAGGTACATGACGGGTGGTGCGTATGCAGGCTGAAGCTATCCCGCCACCCCCCTCACCAGCAATGACTTGACAATGACTTGTTCATACCGCTTGCGAAAGAACGCGAGGGACTTGAACCGGTCACCGCGCGGCGCCGTGGACCTTGGGCGGGACCCCGAGCACGCTCGAGCCCCCTTGTCGCATCCGCACCCGCAACGCGAGGAGACCGACGTGGCCACCGAGACACCGCCACCCTCGAAACCCCAGGCCCCACTGCCCTCCGCCGAGGAGTTCGTCGCGACGCAGGAGAGCGACGAGTTCGGTGAACTGCGCCGCTCCTACCGCTCCTTCGCCTTCCCGCTGACCGTCGCCTTCGTCGCCTGGTACCTGCTGTACGTCCTGCTCTCCAACTACGCGGGCGGCTTCATGGGCACCGAGCTCTTCGGCAACATCAACGTCGCACTCGTCCTGGGCCTCGCCCAGTTCCTCACCACGTTCCTCATCGCCTGGTGGTACGCGCGGCACGCCGCCGCCGAGCTCGACCCCAAGGCCGAGGCCATCAAGTCCCGGATGGAGGGCGCAGAATGAACCCCGCGATCACCCTTGCCGCCGGCGAGGCGGGCGAGCACCGGCCGCTGATCATCACCCTGTTCTCGCTGTTCGTCGTCGCCACCCTCATCATCACCGTCTGGGCGGGCCGCCAGACCAAGGACGCCGCCGACTTCTACGCCGGCGGACGGCAGTTCACCGGCTTCCAGAACGGACTCGCCGTCTCCGGCGACTACATGTCCGCCGCGTCCTTCCTCGGCATCGCCGGCGCCATCGCGCTGTTCGGCTACGACGGCTTCCTGTACTCCATCGGCTTCCTGGTCGCCTGGCTGGTCGCCCTGCTCCTGGTCGCCGAACCGCTGCGCAACTCCGGCCGCTACACCATGGGCGACGTCCTGGCGTACCGCATGCGCCAGCGCCCGGTCCGCACCGCGGCCGGCACCTCGACGATCGTGGTGTCGATCTTCTACCTGCTGGCCCAGATGGCCGGCGCCGGCGTCCTGGTCTCCCTGCTGCTCGGCATCACCAGCGACGGCGGCAAGATCGCCATCGTGGCGCTGGTCGGCGTCCTGATGATCGTGTACGTCACCATCGGCGGCATGAAGGGCACCACCTGGGTGCAGATGGTCAAGGCCGTGCTGCTCATCGCGGGCGCCATCCTGCTGACCTTCCTCGTCATGCTGAAGTTCAACTTCAACATCTCCGACCTGCTCGGCAAGGCCGCCGACAACAGCGGCAAGGGCGCCGCCTTCCTGGAGCCCGGACTGAAGTACGGCGCGACCGGCACCACCAAGCTGGACTTCCTCTCGCTCGGCATCGCCCTGGTCCTCGGCACCGCCGGCCTGCCACACATCCTGATCCGCTTCTACACGGTGCCCACCGCCAAGGCCGCCCGGAAGTCCGTGATCTGGGCGATCGGCCTGATCGGCGCCTTCTACCTGATGACCCTCGCCCTCGGCTTCGGCGCCGCCGCGCTCATCAAACCCGACGAGATCATCGCCTCCAACAAGGCGGGCAACACCGCCGCCCCGCTGCTCGCCCTGCACCTGGGCGGAGTCGACTCCAACTGGGGCGCCGTCCTGCTCGCCTCCATCTCCGCGGTCGCCTTCGCCACGATCCTCGCCGTCGTCGCGGGACTGACGCTGGCCTCGTCCTCCTCCTTCGCCCACGACATCTACGCCAACGTCATCAAGAAGGGCACCGCCACCGAGAAGCAGGAGGTCAACGCCGCCCGCTGGGCGACCATCGGCATCGGCGCCGTCTCCATCCTGCTGGGCGCCCTCGCCCGCGACCTGAACGTCGCCGGCCTGGTCGCGCTCGCCTTCGCCGTCGCCGCCTCCGCCAACCTGCCCACGATCATCTACAGTCTGTTCTGGAAGCGGTTCACCACCTCCGGCGCCCTGTGGTCGATCTACGGCGGCCTCGTCACCGCGGTCGGCCTGGTGCTGTTCTCGCCGGTGGTGTCGGGCAAGCCGACGTCGATGTTCCCGGACGTCGACTTCCACTGGTTCCCGCTGGAGAACCCGGGCCTCATCTCCATCCCGGTCGGCTTCCTGCTGGGCATCGTGGGCACCCTCCTGTCGAAGGAGACCCCCGACGCCGCCAAGTACGCCGAACTGGAGGTGCGGTCCCTGACGGGCACGGGAGCGCACTGAGCGCCCACCCGTTCGGGGCGGCCGTGTCGCAGGGCTCGTGAAGCCCCGCGACGCGGCCGTGCCGTATCCCCGTGACTTCCGGGCGCTGTCGTTGTCAGTGGGGTCGCGTAGTCTCGCAGGAGACGGTAAAGAGAGATCCGTCACAGGGATCCGCGACGAGGGAGGGGGCCCACGTGCTCATCGACACCTACGGCCGGGTGGCCACCGACCTGAGGGTCTCGCTGACCGACCGGTGCAACCTGCGCTGTACGTACTGCATGCCCGAGGAGGGCCTGCAGTGGCTGGCCAAGCCCACCCTGCTCACCGACGACGAGGTCGTCCGCCTGATCGACATCGCCGTCTCCCGCCTCGGCATCAAGGAGGTCCGCTTCACCGGCGGCGAACCCCTGCTGCGCCCCGGCCTGGTCGGCATCGTCGAGCGGGTCGCGGCCCTGGCCCCCCGCCCCCGGATGTCGCTGACCACCAACGGCATCGGGCTGAGGCGCACGGCGAGCGCCCTGAGGGCGGCCGGCCTGGACCGGGTCAACGTCTCCCTGGACACCCTGCGCCCGGACGTCTTCAAGGCCCTCACCCGCCGGGACCGCCACAAGGACGTCATCGAGGGACTGCGGGCCGCCCGCGAGGCCGGCCTGACCCCGGTGAAGGTCAACACGGTCCTGATGCCGGGCCTGAACGAGGACGAGGCCCCGGACCTGCTGGCCTGGGCGGTGGAACACGACTACGAGCTGCGCTTCATCGAGCAGATGCCCCTGGACCCCCAGCACGGCTGGAAGCGCGAAGGCATGGTCACCGCCGGAGACATCCTGGCCTCCCTGCGCACCCGCTTCGAGCTGACCCCCGAGGGCGCCGAGGAGCGCGGTTCGGCCCCGGCCGAGCGGTGGATCGTCGACGGCGGCCCGCACCGCGTCGGCGTCATCGCCTCCGTCACCCGCCCGTTCTGCGCGGCCTGCGACCGCACCCGCCTCACGGCCGACGGCCAGATACGCACCTGTCTGTTCGCCACCGAGGAGACCGACCTGCGCGCCGCCCTGCGCTCCGGCGCACCCGACGAGGAGATCGCCCGCATCTGGCGGGTGGCGATGTGGGGCAAGAAGGCCGGTGCGGGCCTGGACGACCCCTCGTTCGTCCAGCCGGAGCGGCCGATGTCGGCCATCGGCGGCTGAGACGGGTACGGCGTCATGAGCCCTCGGGGCTCCCGGACGCTTCCCACTCCTCGAACTTCACGACGTCCTTCAGGAATCCCCGCATCCCGAGGAACTGCGACAGGTGCTCGCGGTGCTCCTCGCACGCCAGCCACGTCTTGCGGCGCTCCGGCGTGTGGATCTTCGGGTTGTTCCAGGCCAGCACCCACACGGCGGCGGCACGGCAGCCTTTGGCGGAGCAGATCGGGGTCTCGTCAGTCACCACTTGGTCTCACAGCCACGCAAACAAGGCGACGCCGAGCAGCCACGGGGGGAGCTGCCCGGCGTCGGTCTGTCGCTCCGACGGGGGATGCGGAGCGCGTAGGAAGTATGTCATGGGTAACCCGTCGCCCGGCACCGGAACAGCATGATTGATCTGAGCTTTTCTTGAGCTTCCCGCGAAGCGCCTGCCCGGAGACGGTCTCCGGGGCCCGTCAGGCCCTGTCGCGCGGCTCGCCGGCCGCGCCCGCCGCGGGGTCGGCCGCGGAGTCTTCCGGGGTCGACCGGGCGAAATCCTCGTCGGTCCGCGGGGCAGTGATCATCGGCTTCGTCGGCATGGCGACGAACGTGGACGGCAGCTCGGGAGCGTTCTCCCGCCCCGCGTTCGCGATCACCACGGCGATGTAGGGCAGCACCGCGCCGAGCACCAGCGCCACGATCGCCACGTAGTGCTCGACATGCCACAGCACCACTGCGAGGATCACCGACACCGTACGGATCGACATCGAGATGACATACCGGCGCTGCCGGGCGCGCACATCCTCCTGCAGGCCTGTCCGGGCTCCCGTGATCCGGAACACCTGGCCGTTGCCCTCGCCATGCAGTTTCCGCATCACATTCCACCATTCGCCCGTATCGGACAATTTCCCAGCCGGTGTCCGGCCCGTGACCGGCCGGGAACGCCGGCCCGCACTTTCACCACGTTACGCCGCGCGCTCACCGCCTACGAGGCCGGGGTTTGGCCTGCCTGCACGAACGGCCCACGCCCGGCCTGTGCGGGTGGGCGACCAGGCCGGGCATGCCCTGTCCGGGATGCGACTTACAGCCACCGCCCCGAGACTGACTGTAATGCTCACGTCGAGCCGAACGAGGAGGCAGCCATGGGCTGGTTGTGGGCGATCATCGTGGGTTTCGTACTGGGCCTGATCGCGAAGGCGGTCATCCCCGGCAAACAGCACAGCCCGCTCTGGCTGACCACGATCTTCGGCATGCTCGGCGCGATCGTCGGCAACGCGGTCGCCCGCGCGGCCGGTGTCGCCTCGACTCGCGGCATCGACTGGAGCCGGCACATCTTCCAGCTCGTGGCCGCCATCATCATCGTCGCCATCGGCGACACGGCGTACATGGCCTTGTGGGGCAACAAGAAGCAGCAGCGGGCCCAGCAGGCGTAGGGCCAGTTGCGAAAATCCCTCCCCCAGGATTCGGCCGGGAGGTGCCCCCAGCCCCGCGACGCCATGCACGCTCCCCCGAGCTCTTCGAGCAGGGGGAACCCAGAACACGCACCTGACGCCGCGAGGCCCGCCCTCCGGGCGGACGACGGGACTTTCGCAACAGCCCCTGGCCGGGCCCGCCGCCTCATAGCCGTACAGCCGTACGGCCGTACGGCCGGACTCAGCCGCCCGTGACCTCGGCGGCCGCCAGGTTCTTCTTGCCCCGGCGCAGCACCAGCCAGCGGCCGTGCAGCAGGTCCTCCTTGGCGGGGACCGCGTCCTCGGCGGTGACCTTGACGTTGTTCACGTAGGCGCCGCCCTCCTTCACCGTGCGGCGGGCGGCCGACTTGCTGGGCACCAGGCCGACCTCGGCGAACAGGTCGACCACCGGGCCGAGCTCGGCGACCCGGACGTGCGGTACCTCGGACAGCGCCGCGGCCAGCGTCCGGGCATCCAGCTCCGCGAGCTCGCCCTGGCCGAAGAGGGCCTTGGACGCGGCGATCACGGCGGCCGTCTGGTCGGCGCCGTGCACCAGCGTCGTCAACTCCTCCGCCAGCGCGCGCTGCGCGGCCCGCGCCTGCGGACGCTCCTCGGTCTGCCGCTCCAGCTCCTCCAGCTCCTCGCGGGACTTGAAGGACAGGATCCGCATGTACTTGGAGATGTCCCGGTCGTCCACGTTCAGCCAGAACTGGTAGAACGCGTACGGCGTCGTCAACTCCGGGTCGAGCCAGACGGCGCCGCCCTCGGTCTTGCCGAACTTGGTGCCGTCCGCCTTCGTCATCAGCGGCGTCGCCAGCGCGTGCACCTCGGCGTCCGGCTCCAGCCGGTGGATCAGGTCCAGCCCCGCCGTGAGGTTGCCCCACTGGTCGCTGCCGCCCTGCTGGAGCGTGCAGCCGTGGCGCCGGTAGAGCTGCAGGAAGTCCATGCCCTGCAGGATCTGGTAGCTGAACTCGGTGTAGCTGATGCCCTGGTCGGACTCCAGGCGCCGGGCCACCGAGTCCTTCGTCAGCATCTTGTTGACCCGGAAGTGCTTGCCGATGTCCCGCAGGAACTCGATCGCGGAGAGGCCCTGCGTCCAGTCCAGGTTGTTCACCATGACCGCGGCGTTCTCGCCCTCGAAGGACAGGAACGGCTCGATCTGGCGGCGCAGCTTCTCCACCCAGCCGGCCACCGTCTCCGGATCGTTCAGCGTGCGCTCCGCGGTCGGGCGCGGGTCGCCGATCAGGCCCGTGGCGCCGCCGACCAGCGCCAGCGGCCGGTGGCCGGCCTGCTGGAGCCGGCGCACGGTGAGCACCTGCACCAGGTGCCCCACGTGCAGCGACGGTGCCGTCGGGTCGAAGCCGCAATAGAACGTGACGGGACCGTCCGCGAGCGCCTTGCGCAAAGCGTCCTCGTCGGTGGACAGGGCGAAAAGGCCCCGCCACTTCAGCTCGTCGACGATGTCCGTCACGGTTCTCGTGTCTCCTCGGTGGTGCTCAATGCTCTTCGGGCAGTCGGGTGACACCCGACCACGAACGCATACGAGGTTATACGCCCTGACTGACCGAGCTCATGTTGAAGTCGGGGATGCGCAGCGCCGGCATGGCGGCCCGGGTGAAGTAGTCGCTCCACTCCCTCGGCAGGGTCTTCTCGGTCCGTCCCGCCTCGGTCGCCCGGCTCAGCAGGTCCACGGGCGACTCGTTGAAGCGGAAGTTGTTGACCTCGCCGGTCACCTCGCCGTTCTCCACGAGGTACACACCGTCCCGGGTCAGCCCCGTCAACAGCAGCGTCGCCGGGTCCACCTCGCGGATGTACCACAGGCAGGTCAGCAGCAGGCAGGGCCCGCGATGATCCGTGCCGGCGACCATCTCCTCCAGCGAGCGGTCGGTGCCGCCGTCCAGGATCAGGTTCCCGGCCGACGGGGCGAGGGGCAGACCGGTCAGGCCGGCGCTGTGCCGGGTGGTCAGCAGGTGCTTCAGCTCACCGCCGCCGATCCACTCGGTGGCCCGCACCGGCAGCCCGTTGTCGAACACCGAGCGGTCGTCCCCGGACGAGTGCGCGATCACGAACGGCGCGTACTCCAGCCCCGGCTCGTCCGGGTCGCTGCGCAGGGTCAGCGGCAGCTCGCTCAGCTTCTCGCCCACGCGCGTGCCGCCGCCCGGCTTGGAGAACACCGTGCGCCCCTCGGCCGCGTCCCGGCCCGACGACGACCACAGCTGGTAGATCAGCAGGTCCGCGACCGCGGTCGGCGGCAGCAGCGTCTCGTACCGCCCGGCCGGCAGCTCGGTGCGCCGCTCGGCCCAGCCGAGCCGTACGGCCAGCTCCGCGTCCAGCGCCGCCGGGTCGACGTCCTTGAAGTCGCGTGTCGACCGCCCCGCCCAGGCCGAGCGCGTACGGTCCGGGGACTTCGCGTTCAGCTCCAGGGTGCCGCCCGGCTGGTCGTACCGCAGGCGCAGCCCCGTGGACGTGCCCAGGTAGGTCGTCACCATCTCGTGGTTGGCGAAGCCGTACAGCTCACGGCCACCGGCACGCGCGCGTGCGAACGCCTCGCCGAGGGCCGGCGCGAAGTCCGCGAACACCGCCGAGGAGGTCTCGGCGGGCGCGTCGGTGAAGTCGGGCGACTCCGGTACGTCCGCCACCAGCGGCTGCGCGTCCTCCGCGGGCCCCGCCCCGCGCGCGGCGGCCTCCGCGGCCCGCACCAGCGGCTCCAGCTCCTCCTCCGTCACGGCGGACCTCGACACGACGCCCGAGGCGGTGCCCTCCTTGCCGTCGACGGTGGCGACGACGGTGAGCGTACGCCCGCGCGTGACCCCGTTCGTGGTGAGCGCGTTGCCCGCCCAGCGCAGGTTCGCGGTCGAGTGCTCGTCGGCGATCACGACGCACCCGTCGGCCCGGGACAGTGCGAGGGCGCGCTCGACGACCTCGTGCGGCTTGGCGTTGCGCGGGCTCATCGACCGGCCTCCTGCGTGGTGTTCGGACTGTGCTTTCCCGGGGGACAACCCCCGGACCCCCAGCCGGCTCCGAAACTGACGCTCATCGACCGGCCTCCTGGGTCGTGTTGAGGATGTTGACGCCCTTGAAGAGGGCCGAGGGGCAGCCGTGGGAGACGGCCGCGATCTGCCCCGGCTGGGCCTTGCCGCAGTTGAAGGCGCCCCCGAGGACGTACGTCTGCGGGCCGCCCACGGCCGCCATGGAGCCCCAGAAGTCGGTCGTGGTCGCCTGGTAGGCGACGTCCCGCAACTGCCCGGCCAGCCGCCCGTTCTCGATCCGGAAGAACCGCTGCCCGGTGAACTGGAAGTTGTAGCGCTGCATGTCGATGGACCAGGAGCGGTCCCCGACGACGTAGATGCCTCGGTCGACGCTCCCGATGAGATCCTCGGTCGACAGCCCGGCCGGATCGGGCCGGAGCGACACGTTCGCCATGCGCTGCACGGGAACATGTCCGGGGGAGTCGGCGAAGGCGCACCCGTTGGACCGCTCGAACCCGGTCAGCCTCGCGATCCTGCGGTCCAGCTGGTAGCCGACCAGCGTCCCGTCCTTCACCAGGTCCCAGGACTGGGCCTCGACGCCCTCGTCGTCGTAGCCGACGGTCGCCAGTCCGTGCTCGGCGGTGCGGTCGCCGGTGACGTTCATCAGCTCGGAGCCGTACCTCAGCTTGCCCAGCTGGTCGAAGGTGGCGAAGGAGGTGCCGGCGTAGGCGGCCTCGTAGCCGAGCGCCCGGTCCAGCTCGGTGGCGTGCCCGATGGACTCGTGGATGGTCAGCCACAGGTTGGAGGGGTCGACGACCAGGTCGTAGACACCCGCCTCGACGCTCGGCGCCCGCATCTTCTCGGCGAGCAGCTCGGGAATCCGCTCCAGCTCACCGTCCCAGTCCCAGCCGGTGCCCTTCAGGTACTCCCAGCCACGGCCGACGGGCGGGGCCAGCGTCCGCATGGAGTCGAACTCCCCGCTGGACTCGTCCACCGACACGGCGGTCAGCTGCGGATGCAGCCGCACCCGCTGCTGCGTGGTCACGGTCCCCGCGGTGTCGGCGTAGAACTTGTTCTCGTGCACGGTGAGCAGCGAGGCGTCGACATGGTCGACCCCGTCGGCGGCGAGCAGCCGCGCACTCCACTCCGCGAGCAGCCCGGACTTCTCCTCGGCGGGCACGGAGAAGGGGTCGATCTCGTACGACGACACCCACGTCTTCTCGGCGTGCACCGGCTCGTCGGCCAGCTCGACCCTCCCCCACTGCCTGAACGGCGTGGGAGGTGCCCCCACATCCGACCCGGCGGCCCGGATCACCTCGGCGGACAGCTTGGCCATCGCCACGGCCTGCGAGGCGACCCTGGCGGCCGCGTCCAGCGTCAGATCCACCCCGGAGGCGAACCCCCACGTCCCGCCGTGCACGACCCGCACCGCGTATCCCAGGTCGGTGGTGTCCGACGACCCGGCCGGCCGCGCGTCCCTCAGCCGCCAGGCCGCACTGCGCACCCGCTCGAACCGGAAGTCGGCGTGCTCGGCCCCGAGCGCACGCGCGCGTGCGAGCGCGGCGTCGGCCAGGGCGCGCAGGGGCAGCACCAGGAATGATTGATCGACTTCATGGGCCACGAACGGCTTCCCTTCGCTCCGGCCAGTGATTACGTCCTGCTCGCGCAGCTCATACGCAAGACCGAAGTGAAGCACGTCCTTTCCCTGCCGCACAGGCTGGAGACGGACGGGGCGCGGAGTCGGGCGGGGTTCTTTGGCCGGCGTCGTCCAGTGACGACTTGGTTCGCGACACCTCTGTCGGCAGTTGCCCGTCGCTTCGTCCGGGAGCCGGCTGTGACAGGACGTCAATGCGGTGGCAGTGGTTCCCGAGCCCCTGCCTGGATGCTCGACGTGACGTCTGTGGATCTTGCTGGTCGCCGTGAGCTGCTGGACCGACCTGAGCAGTTCCGGTACAGGCAGTAACGCCGGGATTGGTCTTGTTCGCCGGGTCACCCTTGATGAAATCTTCGGGGCGCTGTCGATCCGGCTGCGTCCCGTTCGTCGTCATGGTGTACGGCGACCCGCCGTGCGAGGGTAGCGACAGAACCTGACAGGAGTCGGACCATGAAGTACATGTTGCTGATCCACAGTGGCGCGATCGACGCCGACGGTGCGGCCGCCGAGTGCGGCGTCGAGGACTGGATGGTCTACGACAAGGCCGTGCAGGACGCGGGGATCCACGTCTCGGGTGAGTCGCTGGCGGACCTGGTCACCGCCACGACGGTCCGGGTCGGCCCGGACGGCGAGCGGACCGTCACCGACGGACCGTTCGCCGAGACCCGCGAGGTCCTCGGCGGCTTCTACGTCATCGACGTGCCGGACCTGGATGCCGCGCTCGACTGGGCCGCACGCTGCCCCGGCGCGCGCGGCAGCGGGTCGGTCGTGGTGCGGCCGGTCGCCGAGTTCGGGATCTGACGGCGATGGACGAGGCAGCCGCCGGCACCCGGATGCCCGTCACGTCGTCCGTGGAGTCGGTGTTCCGGGAGGAACACGGCCGGCTGCTCGCCTGCCTGGTCCGCCGCTTCGGCGACCTGGACCTGGCCGAGGAGGTTGCTTCCGAGGCCATCGAGGCGGCACTGGTGCACTGGCCGGTCCAGGGCGTGCCGGCCAGGCCCGCTGCCTGGCTGCTGACGACGGCTCGGCGCAAGGCCGTCGACCGGCTGCGGCGGGACCAGGTCTACGCCGCCCGGCTCGCCGTCCTGCAGGTGGAGGCGGACCGGGCCGGCCCCGCCCCGCCCGCCGCTGCGGACAGTGATCTGCCCGACGAACGGCTGCAGCTGTTCTTCACCTGCGCACACCCGGCCCTTTTGGCCGAGGCCCGCGGGGCGCTGACCCTGCGCTGCCTGGCCGGGCTGACGACGTCCGAGGTCGCGCGGGCCTATCTCGTCCCGTCCGCGACGATGGCCCAGCGGATCGTGCGGGCGAAGAAGAAGATCCGTCAGGCCCGGATCCCGTTCAGGGTGCCCGGCGCCGACGAGCTGCCCGAGCGCCTGCCGGGAGTGCTCCAGGTCATCTACTCGATCTTCACCGAGGGGTACGCGGCCAGCTCGGGGCCCCGGCTGCAGCGGCTCGACCTCGCCCAGGAGGCCATCCGGCTGGCGCGGATCCTGCGCCGGCTGCTGACCGCCGAGCGGGAGGTCGCCGGGCTGCTCGCCCTGATGCTCCTGATCCACGCGCGACGCGACGCCCGGGCCGGCCCGGACGGCGAGATCGTGCTGCTCGAGGACCAGGACCGCGGCCGCTGGGACCGCACGATGATCGAGGAGGGCCTCGCTCTGGTGCCCGTCGCGCTGACCGGCGGCCCGCCCGGCCCGTACGGGGTCCAGGCCGCGATCGCCGCCCTGCACGACGAGGCCGCGGACCTCACGACCACCGACTGGCCGCAGATCGTGGCGCTCTACGACGTGCTGCTCGCGCTTGCACCGTCCCCGGTCGTCGCCCTGAACCGGGCCGCAGCGGTGGCGATGCGCGACGGCCCACAGGCAGGCCTGTCGCTGCTCGACGCACTGGCCGGCGAGCCGCTGCTGCGCGGCTACCACCCCTACCCGGCCGCCCGGGCGGACCTGCTGCACCGGCTCGGCCGGCTCCCCGAGGCCGCGGTGGCCTACCGGCAGGCACTCGACCTGGCCGGCACCGAACCCGAACGGGCGCACCTGCGGCGCAGGCTGCATGCGATCGAGCCCCCCGGCCCGGACGGTACGGCCGACACATGACTGCCCAGCACCCCGCAGAGCGGGCGGTCGCGGCGATCGACCACGTCCCGGCCGGCCCGTTCCACGACGCCGCAAGCGTCTCGGCGGCACGGGACCGGCTGCCACCGACCTGGCGTAGCCGACGGGCGGGGCCGTGGTGGTCAGGGCGGGCTCCTCCGGCTCGGTGGCCGGAGGCTGGTGCTTGTCCTTACGCGGCAGAAGGAACGGGGTGGCCAGGAGCAGCACGCCGGCGATGCCGATCGCGATGCGCGCATCGGTGACAGCGGCCAGGGCGCCCCACAGGGCGGTCAGTACGGCGACCGCGCCGGTGCTGGTCGCTTTCCAGGCCGCCAGAACCCGCCCGACCCGCTCGGCCGGCACCCGTCGGAGGCGCTCGGTCGCGAACAGCGGGTTGAACACACCCATGCAGGTGATCAGGACCAGTGCGACGGCGATGACCAGGGCCATGCCGGCGTTCCCGGGCATGGCGAAGAACAGCCCGACGGGCCACAGAGCACGCGGCACCCCGGAGGTGATCAGGACGCGGCGGCGCCCGTAGGGGGCTTCCAGGCACGGGGCGGTCTGAGCGCCGACGAATCCGCCGACGCAGGGCAGGCCGAACGCGAGCCCGTACTGCCAGGCCGCCCGGCCCAGGTCATCCAGCAGCAGGACGGCCGGCAGCGGCTGGTGGCCATGATCAGCGCGTTGACGGCCACGGTGTTCCAGAACAGCGGGCGCAGCTGCCGGTCGTCGTGGATGAACTTCCAGCCCTTGACCAGGTCTGCGGCCCGGAACTTCTCGGCCTCGGCCCACTTGGGCTCGGCTTCCTTCTGCCGGATCGCGCCGATCCCGAAAGCAGGGCACCGAGTGGGCCGCCTGCTACGACGAGCTCAGGGGAACCTTCGACCTGCGCATCGACGCGGTCGGCCCCGACTTCGGGACCGAAGCGCTGATGGACTCGATCGCGGACTCCGCAGCACTGGCCGCACTCGTGGGAACCCGAGAAAGGCACGACCGACGCCACCGGCCGATGCCTGGACGCCGAGCTGGGCCCGCTCACGCTCGTGACGCCGGGGTGACCTCAACCACACACCTGATCAAGGAAAGGAGCACGACGACTCGTCGCAACGCGACATGTGCGAGGGACCCTGCCTCACGTAAAACGACACGACCTGCGGGGACACGATCTCCGCCGGCACAGCGGAGACCGCCCGGAGGAGTGATTTCAGGGGGTACTCCGGAGGGCCCGATTCCGACCGCACTACGGTCGTCCCATGCCCAGCAAGAGCCGTGACACCGGCAAGAAGAAGACCCGCAAGAGCAAGCGGAGCCCGGCTGCGCGAGCGGCAGCTCCCAGGCCCAGCACCCTGGCCCAGGCCGCCGAGGACTACGAACGGCTCGCGGAGCAGCACCCCGAAGAGCGCGAGGATCTCCTCATGGAGGCCGCCGACGCATGGCGGGACGCGGGCGAACCCGAGCGGGCGCTCGCGGTGTACGAGAGGCTTCTCGACCGGGGGGAGGGCGGCAGCGAGAGGTACGACCTCGTGGACGCCTTCCGCATCAGCGCACTGTGGGACCTCCGGCGTCGGGAGGAGGCCCACGCGGGCGCGGCGGCGTTCCGCACACGCCATCCACGGGACGCGGGCGCCTGGATGTTCGTCGCCGAGTGCTTCGAGGAGGACGAGACGGCGACGGCCGCGGAGTGGTACACGGCCGGTATCACGCACGTCCTGGGCGCCGGCACGCCGGTCACCGCGGACACGGTCGGGGAACACCCGGACAACTTCGACCTGGAGTCGCTGGTCATCGGCCGTCACCGGGTGCGCCGCCTGCTCGGCGCCCCGCACGACGACTGGGACGAGGCCGCCGACGAGCTCCATGAACGCCGTGCCTCGCCCCTGCGCGGGCGGATGCGCCCCCTCGACGAGTTGCACGACCCGATCCGCCTCAGGCGGCTCAAGGAGGAAGGCCCGGAAGCCCTTGAGGCCGAGATCAGGGAGTTGACGGAGGAGCTGGGACTGGAAGAGGAGGAGCGAACCGCACGCACCGGCCCGCTGAGGGCCTGTGTCCTGTTCTGGCCCGCTGAGGAGTTCGCGCTGCTGCTTCAACGCCGGCCGGAGGCCGCGGAAGCGTACGGCGACGACCACGCCGCCCACCTCCGCCAGGTGGAGCGCACCCTGCGTGAAATGTCGGACGAGGGCACCCCGCACCTCGCGGTCGGCCGCGCCACGGTGGCCGGGCTCCAGGCCCACGCCGAGGCGGACGGCGGCTCTCCCGACACTCCCGCCACCCGCTCCGCGTACGCGGCCGAACTCGCCCGCCGCGGCCAGGCGACCGCCTGGCCGCCGCCGCGCAACGGCCCCTGCTGGTGCGGCTCGGGCCGCAAGTACAAGAAGTGCTGCGGAAACCCCGCCATGACCTGAGCCGGTGAACGCCGGCAGCACGCTCACGGCCCCGGCACGGGGGACCGACCAGGGGCTCCCGACTGTAGGAACCCGACAGGAGGCGGGAGGCGCCACTGTCGGTGCCGGATTGCCCTTCGACGTGGTCGGACCGATAGGTTTTCGGGGAAGCCGACTGTCGTCCACATGCTCGGGCGGTTGTCGGAACGCTGAGAGACCGCTATCGAAAGGGTGATCCGTTGAGCCGCTCGGTTCTCGTCACAGGAGGCAACCGGGGCATCGGCCTCGCCATCGCCCGCGCGTTCGCCGACGCCGGCGACAAGGTCGCGATCACGTACCGGTCGGGGGAGCCGCCGGCCGGGTTCCTGGCCGTCAAGTGCGACATCACCGACCCCGAGCAGGTGGAGCAGGCCTACAAGGAGATCGAGGCCCAGCACGGCCCCGTCGAGGTCCTCGTCGCCAACGCCGGCGTCAACAGGGACCAGCTCCTGATGCGTATGTCCGAGGAGGACTTCACCTCGGTCATCGACACCAACCTCACCGGCACCTTCCGCGTCGTCAAGCGCGCCAACCGCGGCATGCTGCGCGCCAAGAAGGGCCGCGTCGTCCTGATCTCCTCGGTGGTCGGTCTGCTCGGCTCGGCGGGACAGGCCAACTACGCCGCCTCCAAGGCCGCCCTGGTCGGCTTCGCGCGTTCCCTCGCTCGTGAGCTGGGCTCGCGCAACATCACCTTCAACGTCGTCGCCCCCGGCTTCGTCGACACCGACATGACCAGGGAGCTCACCGAGGAGCAGCAGGCGAAGATCCTCGCGCAGGTACCGCTCGCCCGGTACGCGCGGTCGGAGGAGATCGCCGCGGCCGTGCGGTTCCTCGCCTCGGACGACGCCTCGTACATCACTGGAGCCGTCATTCCCGTTGACGGCGGACTGGGAATGGGTCACTGAACGACATGAGCGGAATTCTCGAGGGCAAGCGCGTCCTGATCACCGGTGTGCTGACGGAGTCCTCCATCGCCTTCCACACCGCCAAGCTGGCACAGGAGCAGGGCGCCGAGATCATCCTGACCGCGTTCCCGCGGCCCACCCTGACCGAGCGCATCGCCAAGAAGCTGCCGAAGCCCACCAAGGTCATCGAGCTCGACGTCACCGACGACGAGCACCTGGGCCGCCTGGCCGACGTCGTCGGCGAGGAGCTCGGCGGCCTCGACGGCGTCGTCCACTCCATCGGCTTCGCCCCGCAGGACGCGCTCGGCGGCAACTTCCTCAACACGCCGTTCGAGTCGGTCTCCACCGCCATGCACGTCTCGGCGTTCTCCCTGAAGTCGCTGACCATGGCCTGCCTGCCGCTGATGCAGAACGGCGGCTCGGTCGTCGGCCTCACCTTCGACGCCCAGTACGCCTGGCCGCAGTACGACTGGATGGGCCCCGCCAAGGCCGCCCTGGAGGCCACCAGCCGCTACATGGCGCGCGACCTCGGCAAGCAGAACATCCGCTGCAACCTCATCTCCGCCGGCCCGCTCGGTTCCATGGCCGCCAAGTCCATCCCCGGCTTCAGCGAGCTGGCCTCGGTGTGGGACACCCGCGCCCCCCTGGAGTGGGACCTGAAGGACCCCGAGCCGGCCGGCCGCGGCGTCGTCGCCCTGCTGAGCGACTGGTTCCCGAAGACCACCGGCGAGATCATCCACGTGGACGGCGGCCTGCACGCCATCGGAGCGTGACGCTGCGCTGAGCAGGACCAGCAGTGAAGGGCCCGCACCCCTCAGGGGTGCGGGCCCTTCGCCGTCAGGGGCCGTCGGCCACCCGGGGGCCGTGCCGTGCAGGGTCAGTCGCCGGCGGGCGGGCTGAACCGGCCCGGGCGGCACAGCAGCGGGTAGCTCGCGGCCTCGGTGGCGGCCGTCTCGGTGTCGCCCGCGCGGATGGCGTCGAGCAGCCGGGTGTGGTTCATGTACACCTCCGGGGTGAGCCCCGCGCCGACGTCCGCGCGCAGCCAGTCGCGCAGCACCTCGCCCAGATCCGCGTACATCGCGGTCATGACGTCGTTGTGGGAGGCGGACACCACCGCCAGGTGGAACGTGGCGTCCGCGGTCACGAACGCCTCCTTGTCACCGGACTCCCAGGCCTCCTCGCGCCGCAGCAGCTGCGCGTGCAGTTGCTTGAGGTCCTTCTCGGTGCGCCGCTCGGCGGCCAGCCGCGCCCCGGCCGACTCCAGCGCGGAGCGCAGCTCGGCGATGTGCCGCAGGTCGGCACCGGCGAACCGGCGCTGCATCACGCCCGCCAGCTCGCTGGTGGCCACGACGTACGTGCCGGAACCCTGGCGGATGTCCAGCAGGCCGTTGTGGGCGAGCGCCCGGACCGCCTCGCGGACGGTGTTGCGGGCGACGCCGAGCTGCTCCACCAGCTCCGGCTCCGTCGGGATGCGGGAGCCGACCGGCCACTCGCCCGAGGTGATCTGGTGCCGCAGCGCGGCGATGACCTGTTCGGACAGTGCCGACCGGCGCGGAAGGCTCAGGGTCATGACACACCTTCGTACGGGGGACCCGGAAGTCGCCGCCCGTTCCGTGGACCATGGACGGCAATACATCCCATGATTCTATGATGGAACCCATGCCAAGCGAGGAAACCCGGACCACGACCTCGTCGACCGGACGGGCCAAGGCCACGACCAGCGCCCCCCGGGAAGGCCGGGGAACGTCCACGCGCGCGTGGGCGACGCGCCTGGTCGTCGCCGGCATCGTGCTGTCCGCGTTGAACCTCCGCCCCGCCATCACCAGCCTCGGCGCGCTCCTGGAGGAGGTCCGCGCCGGGCTCGGCATGAGCGGCGGCGTGGCCGGCCTGCTCACCTCCGTGCCCCCGCTCTGCTTCGCCGTCTTCGGCGTCATGGCGCCCCGGCTGGCCCGCCGCTTCGGACCCGCCGCGGTGGTGTGCGCGGGCATGGTCGCCATCGCCGCCGGACTGGTCATACGGCCCTACGTGGGCAGCACGCCCGCCTTCCTGGCCGCCAGCGCGCTCGCGCTGATGGGCATCGCCGTCAGCAACGTCCTGATGCCGGTCATCGTCAAGCGCTGGTTCCCCGACCGGGTCGGCTCCATGACCGGCCTGTACTCGATGGCCCTGGCCATGGGCACCTCGTCCGCCGCCGCGGCGACCGTGCCCCTGGCCGGAGCGCTCGGCCACAGCTGGCGGTCCGGGCTCTCGGTGTGGGCGCTGCTCGCCGCGGTGGCCGTGCTGCCGTGGCTGCCGCTGCTGCGGGGCCGGGGAGCCGAGCCCGCCGCGCAGGCACCGGCCCGCACCGAACCCGCGCGGGAGGAAGCAGCTCCCGCGCGGGAGGCGCAGGCACCGGCCCTGCGGATCACCCGGAGCCGTACCGCCTGGGCACTGGCCGTCTTCTTCGGGCTCCAGGCCACCGCCGCCTACATCACGATGGGCTGGATGGCGCAGATCTTCCGGGACGCGGGCGTCCCCGCCGGCACGGCCGGACTGCTCCTCGCCTTCACGATGGTGCTGGGCGTACCGCTGGCCTTCGTCATCCCGCGCCTGGCCACCCGGCTGCCGCACCAGGGACCGATCGTGCTGGTGATCGGCGTCTGCGGTCTGGCCGGCTACGCCGGTCTGTACCTCGCGCCGGCCGCGGGGGCCTGGGCCTGGTCCCTGCTCATCGGCATCGCCAACTGCGCCTTCCCCCTCGCGCTCACCATGGTCGGCATGCGGGCCAGGACCGGCCCGGGCGTGGCCCAGCTGTCCGCGTTCGCCCAGAGCACCGGTTACCTGATCTCCATCCCCGGGCCGCTGCTGGTGGGCGTGCTGTATCAGAGCAGCGGCGGCTGGGGGGTGCCCCTCGCACTCATGTCCGGGCTGATGGTCCCGCAGATGGTGGTGGGCTGCCTGGCCGGCCGCAACCGCACGGTGGAGGACGAGGCGGCGCGCTGAGGCGGGCCCCCGGGGGCCGTGTTCCGGACGAAGGGTGCGAGACTGGGGCGCATGCAGCCTGTGCTCGACCCGGACCCGCAGAACGGCCAGAAGAAGTTGCTGATCGTGTTCGGCGCGTTCTTCGCCATCTTCGTGATCATCGCCATCATCGCGACCCTCGTGTCGCCGTGACCCTCGTGTCACCGTGACCCCGCCGCATCAGGGCCGGTGGTGGGGATAACCCCCCGTCCCCTAGGGGGCGAGGGTCAGGGTCAAGTGGGTGGATCACCGGATGGGCCGGGGAGCGCGGATTCCGTAGCTTCGAGATGTGACCGCGAGAGGCGGTCCACGGACCTCGGAGACCAGCGGAGGCGAGCATGTCGGCCCGTACGCACACCCGGCCCCACCCGGCGACCACGGGCGGCGTCGACTCCCGGCTGCCGTGGTGGGCTCTTGCCCTGCCCGTCCTGGCGTTCGTCGCGCTGCTCGCCCTGATACTGAACCCGGCGGACGCCCACGCGGCCGCCGGCGGCCCCGCGATCACCCAGCTGTTCCAGCGCGTCCAGGAGCTGCTCGCCCGGTGACGCCCGCACCGCCCCGCCCAGGCGCCCTCGGGCACGGCCCCGTGCCACCCGCGTCGGCCGAGAAGTCGCATGTCAACTCCCTGCGCCTCGTGGCCTGTTTCATGCGAAGCTGGGTGCCATGAGCGTCGCAGAACCCCGCAGGATCGTCCTCTTCCGGCATGCGAAAGCCGACTGGCCACAGGTGACCGACCACGAACGACCGCTCGCCGAGCGGGGCCGCAAGGACGCCGCAGTCGCCGGCCGAAAGCTCGCCGACACCGGTGTCCCCTTCGACCTGGCCCTGTGCTCGACCGCGACCCGCACCCGTGAGACCTGGAAGCTCGCCGTCCACGAGTTGCCGCAGCGGCCGAAAACCGTCTACGAGGAGCGGGTCTACGAGGCCTCGCCCGGCGAGCTGATCGCCGTGCTCAACGAAACGCCGGACGACGTGCAGAACCTGATCCTCGTCGGCCACAACCCGGGCATCCAGGGTCTGGCCGAGGTGCTGTCCGGTTCGGCCGAGGGCGGCGCCCGCGAGCGGATGAGCCGCCGCGGATTCCCGGCCGCGGCGTTCGCCCTGGTGTCCTTCGACGGCTCCTGGAAGACCCTGGAGCCGGGCGTGGCCACGCTGCTCGACTACTGGGCGCCGTCGGAGTAGCCCGACGGCCCGAGCGAGAGGCGGCCCGGCACCGCGTGGGTGCCGGGCCGCCTCTCGTGAACCGCTCAGTCCTCCACGTGCGCGTCCGCCGCCTCGACCTCTTCCCGGGTGACCCCGAGCAGGTAAAGGACCGTGTCGAGGAACGGCACGTTCACCGCGGTGTGTGCCGCCTCCCGCACCACCGGCTTGGCATTGAAGGCGACCCCGAGACCGGCCGCGTTCAGCATGTCCAGGTCATTGGCGCCGTCACCGATCGCGACCGTCTGCGACAGCGGAACGCCCGCCTCCGCGGCGAACCGGCGCAGCAGCCGCGCCTTGCCCGCCCGGTCCACGATCTCGCCGGTGACCCGGCCCGTCAGCTTCCCGTCGACGATCTCCAGCGTGTTGGCCTGCGCGAAGTCCAGCCCGAGCCGCTCCTTCAGATCGTCGGTGACCTGCGTGAACCCGCCTGAGACGACACCCACCTGGTAACCGAGCCGCTTGAGCGTACGGATCAGGGTGCGCGCGCCCGGAGTCAGCCGCACCTCGCTGCGCACCTTGTCCACCACCGAGGCGTCCAGCCCCGCCAGCAGCGCCACGCGCGCGTGCAGCGACTCCTCGAAGTCCAGCTCGCCGCGCATCGCGGCCGCCGTCACCTCGGCGACCTTGTCCTCGCAGCCGGCGTGCCCGGCGAAGAGCTCGATCACCTCGTCCTGGATGAGCGTGGAGTCCACGTCCATCACCACCAGCCGCTGCGCCCGCCGGTGCAGGCCCGCGCCGACGACCGCCACATCGACACCGAGTGCCGCCGCCTCCGTGGCCAGAGCGGTGCGCAGCGGCTCCGTCTCCACGCCGGACACCGCGAACTCCACCGCCGTCACCGGGTACTTGGCCAGCCGGAAGATACGGTCGATGTTGCCGCCGGCCCCGGCGATCCGCGCGGCGATCCGGGCGGTCGCCTCCGCGGTGAGCGGGTGGCCGAGCACGGTGACCAGGGAGCGTCCGAGGCCGCGCGGCCGGTTGTCGCCACGGCCGGAGATGATCTCCGCCTGCATCTTCATCGACTCGGCCCAGCTGTGCACGGTGGCCCGCAGATCGCCCTCGAGCCCGGCGGGCGGCTGCGTGACGAGCACGCACAGCACCATACGGCCACGGGTGACGACCTGCTCGATGTCGACCACGTCGACGGAGTAGGCGGCGAGGGTGTCGAAGAGTCCGGCCGTGATGCCCGGCCTGTCCTTCCCGAAGATCTTGACGAGAAGGGTGGGATCGTCAGAGGTCTGCGAAGCGCTCATGGTGTTTCCACGGTATCCGGCACCCAGTGCCTCCCGCCTTCCAGGTCCGCCTGGCGGACAGCAGCACGGGCATCACTGCTCCGGGCGTCGAGGAGGCCGTGGAGGAGAAGGCGGGGGCGGCGGACCGTCGCCCGGCCACTTGCTCGCACGCCGGCCGGGCGGACGTGAGGGCGGCTCCATGGGGCCGATCACCGTCGGAGCGCCGTACACGCCGTCGGCCGACGACCCGGGCCGAGGCGGCCCGCCGCTCCCGGGCTCCGCCCGCCCGGAGGACGCCGCCCCGCCGCCCTGCCCCTGACCGTCCGGCGGGCGGGCGTCCTCAGGGGATTCCTGGACTTCCGGGGCTTCCGGGGATCGCGGTTCACCGGGCAGACGGAGATACGGATTGGTGGACGGGTTCGGCGGCCGGTAGGGCGTACCGGGCGTGTAGGGGCCGGCCTGCTGCTCCGCGTGCTCGGGACGCCGGGCCCCGCCCGCGCCGCCCCCTGTCCCCGCCCCCGGCCCCGGGCCGCCTCCCATGTCACCCCGTGCCAACGGCGCCGCCCGCCGTCCCGCAGCTCCGGTGGCGTGGGCCATCAGGGCACCCACCGCGCCCGCCCCGGCGCCCCACGCCGCGCCCATGAGCAACGCCGTACCCAGGTGGCCGCGCAGTTCCAACCCCGCGCCGAACGCGTCGAAGCCGAGTACGGACAGGGACGCGTCCACCGACACCTCCGTCAGCCACGCGAGCAGCAAAAGCGCCGGCGCGGTGGCGATGCCCAGCCGCAGTGCGCACCGCCCCGCGAGACCGAGGGCGCCCTGCCCCGCCCCCACCGGCGTCCGTACCGCCGTCAGGACCCCCGCCAGCAGCATCATCAGCGCCGCCGCCACCCCCAGCAGCCACACCCGGCCGTCCAGGTCGGCCAGCCGGGACAGCGTGACCGGCTGGTCGGAGTGCACGGTCAGGAACTTGTCCAGGGGGTCGGGCAGGAGCTTGGCCAGTTCGCCGGTCGCGTGGCCGTCGAAGGGGACGAACAGGCCGACCGGGACGCCGAGCCACACCCCGTTGGGCGCGCCGAGCAGCGCGGCGCCCGCGATGCGCCGGGGACGGTCGTCGCCGATCGCCGCGTACGCCGCCGCCGCGAGACCCGCCGCCACCGCGAGCATCACCACCGTGACCAGCGCGGACACGGCCGGCCGCACCACCCGGTGCACGACGTCCCAGCCGTGCGGCAACGGCGTACGGCGCGAGGCCAGCAGGGCGATCAGCAGGATCCCGGCCGACCAGCCGAGCCCGCCCAGCAGGGTCGGCGCCGTGTCGACGGTGAAGCCGACCGCCGCCTTGGCGTCGATGAGCCTGCCGATGTCGTCGGGGAGGAGTCCGCCGATGTCCCCCAGGTCGCCCAGCCCGGGAAGGCGCACGTCCCCCGACCCTCCGCCGCCGGGCAGCCTGCCCTGCCCGAGCGAGCTCCCGTCGATCGTGACGACATCGTGCCCCGCCCAGGCCAGCCCGCCCAGCATCGCCACGAACAGCGTCACCACCGCACCCGCCCGGGTGAGGAGTTCGGCCGGTGAGATCACAACTCCCGCCGTGCGCAAGGACCGCAGGAAGAACCACGACAGCAGCAGCGCCCCGACCAGGCTCACCCCCAGTGGCGTGATCTGGATGGCGGTGTGCGCCTCGGCGCCTTTGAGACCGAACGCGGACACGTCGCCGGACGGCGTGACCGAACCACCCGCCCCAAGTGCCACCACCGCCGCGGTCATCGGCCCGAGCGATCCCGCCGAGTCGGCCCGCAGCAGGTGCAGCCCCAGCGCCGCCGTGCCCGCCATGCCGATCAAAGTCCAGCTCACGGAGGCGATCGCGGACAGCAGCACATCCAGCCAGGGCAGGCGCGCACCGCGCCTCGCGGTCCCGGCTTCCGTGGCAGCGTTCATGGCAGGCCCCCCGATCCGCGGCGCGGCGCGACTGCCGCGCATGTCCCCCTCGCGTGGAATACCACTCTCCGGCCGGGTTTCAACCCCGTCAACGGGAAACAGTCGAAGCGGACGTGGGCGCTCTTCACAAGGCCCGGGTTTCGGTCAGAGGACGGAGCCTGAAATAGTTCCCCACGATGTTCGACATCCCTAGACTCCCTGCGACGGGGGTAACTCGGGGGACAACTCAGTGGGGCTTGGAGTGCCGGAACTCGTACTGGAAACCAATGGACGGACCTGGACGCTCGACCCGTCCAGGCCTTACACCCTGGGACGCGATCCGCAGGGAGACATCGTGTTCGACGACGCCAGGGTCTCCTGGCGTCACGCCACGGTCCGCTTCGACGGCCGCAGTTGGGGCATCGAGGACCACGGCAGCACCAACGGCACGTTCGTGCAGGGGCAGCGGATCCAGCAGACGGAGATCGGCCCCGGCTCGGCGGTCCGTCTCGGCAACGCGACCGACGGGCCGCAGCTGAGCCTCTCCGCGGCCGCGGCCCCCGTGGGCACGCCGCAGGCCCAGCCCCAGCAGCAGCCGTACTCCGCCCAGGGCGCCGGCCCCGGCTGGGCGCAGCAGCAGGCGTCGCAACACCAGGCGCCGCAGGCCGGCCGGCAGCAACCGCAGCAGGGGCCGCAGACACCGTCGATTCCGCAGCAGCAGGGCCCCGGCGGTGGCGCCGGCGCGCCGCCCGCCTACGGCGACCGCAGCCCCACCACCTTCCACCAGTTCTCGCTCGGCCGTGTGATGCGCATCGGCCGTGCCCTGGAGAACGACCTGGTCGTCTCCGACCTCCAGGTCTCCCGCAGCCACGCGGAGTTCCACGCCACGCCCGACGGGCGCTTCGAGATCCGCGACCTCGGCTCGCACAACGGCACGTACGTCAACGGCCACCCGGTCCCCAAGGGCGGCTCGGTGCAGCTCGGCCCGACCGACATCGTCGGCGTCGGCCACTCGACGTTCCGGATCGTCGGCGACCGGCTGGAGGAGTTCGTCGACACCGGTGAGGTGTCCTTCTCCGCCCGCCATCTGACCGTGACGGTCGACGGCGGCAAGCAGATCCTCAAGGACGTCTCCTTCGGCGTCCCGGAGAAGTCGCTGGTCGGGGTCATCGGCCCGTCCGGCTCCGGCAAGTCGACCCTGCTCAAGGCGCTCACCGGCTACCGGCCCGCCGACCAGGGCGAGGTCCTCTACGACAACCGGAACCTCTACAAGCAGTTCGCCGAGCTGCGTCAGCGCATCGGCCTGGTCCCGCAGGACGACATCCTGCACAAGGAGCTGACCGTCAAGAAGGCGCTGAAGTACGCGGCCAAGCTGCGCTTCCCGGCCGACACCACGGCAGCCGAGCGCGAGGCCCGCATCGACGAGGTGCTGCGCGAGCTGAAGCTGGACCCCCACAAGGACAAGAAGGTCACCTCCCTCTCCGGTGGCCAGCGCAAGCGCGTGTCGGTGGCCCTGGAGCTGCTCACCAAGCCGTCGCTGATCTTCCTGGACGAGCCGACCTCCGGTCTCGACCCGGGCATGGACCGCGACGTGATGACGCTGCTGCGCGGCCTGGCCGACGACGGCCGCACCGTCCTCGTCGTCACCCACTCGGTGGCCGAGCTGGCGCTGTGCGACAAGCTGCTGGTGATGGCGCCGGGCGGCGCCGTGGCCTACTTCGGCCCGCCGGAGGAGGCGCTGAACTTCTTCGGCTACGACAGCTGGGCCGACGTCTTCTCCGCCTTCGAGAACTACCGCGACTACGACTGGGCGGGCCGCTGGAAGGGCTCGCAGCACTACCAGATGTACGCCGCGGACATCGACGCGGCCGCCCCGCAGTCCGCACACATGCCGCCGCCGCAGGCCATCAAGCCGCCCAAGCCGCAGGGCTGGGGCTCGCAGCTGCTGACCCTGATCCGGCGGTACGTCGCGGTGATCGCCTCCGACAAGGGTTTCATGGCGCTGTCGGTGATCCTGCCGGCGGTGATCGGCGCGGTCAGCCTGCTCATCGACCACAACAGAGGTCTGCTGGTCAACCCGGTCAACCCGAAGACCGGCGTGCCCATCCCGAACGGCACGGCGACCACGGTGCTGCTGCTCATCGCGGTCGGCGCCTGCTTCGCGGGCGCCGCGAACTCCGTCCGTGAGCTGATCAAGGAACGGGTGATCTACGAGCGGGAACGCGCGACCGGCCTGTCCCGCTCGGCGTATCTGATGTCGAAGGTGGTCGTGCTCGGCACCGTCACCGTGCTGCAGGGCCTGATGGTCGGCCTGATCGGCTTCTCCAGCCGCGAGATCCCGGAAAAGGGTCTGATCCTCGGCAACGCGACGCTGTTCGAGCTGTGCCTGCCGGTCATGGGGCTCGGCTTCACCTCGATGATGGTCGGCCTGGTCATCTCCTCGCTGGTGAAGACCGCCGAGAAGACCATGCCGCTGCTGGTCATGTTCGCGATCGTCCAGGTCGTCTTCACCGGCTGCCTGTTCACCCTGAACGGCACCGTCGGCGTCAACGAGTTCTCGTACCTGATGCCGTCGCGCTGGGCGGTGGCCGCCGCCGGCACCACGCTGGACTTCAACAACATCGCCCCGAACACCGACGACCCGTCCAGCACCGACCCGTTGTGGGACCACGCGGCCTCGGCCTGGGCCGTCGACATGGCCGCGCTGATCGCCCTCGGCGTGGTCTGCGGGGTCCTGGTGGCTCGCTTCCTGCGCCGCCACGAGCCGGAGGTCATGCGCAAGTAACCGCACGAGGCCGTGTCAGGACGCCGAAGGGCGGCACCCCGCAACGGGGTGCCGCCCTTTCCGCGTCTCGTGAGAGGTCCGCGCCGGCCTCAGTACGTCAGTACGCGACGTCAGTACGCGCTGTTGACGTTGTCGATCGAGCCGTACCGCTTGGCCGCGTAGTTGGCGGCGGCGGTGATGTTGGCGACCGGGTCGTAGATGTTGTGGGACGTGCCGGGGACGTGGTGCGCCCTGAAGGTCGGCTCGATGACCTGCAGCAGGCCCTTGGACGGGATGCCGTTGCGGGCGTTGATGTCCCAGTTGTTGATGGCGTTGGGGTTGCCCGAGGACTCCCGCATGATGTTCTTGTGCAGGCCGTGGTAGGAGCCGGGGATGTTGTTCTGCTTCATGACGGCCAGCGACTGCCGGATCCAGCCGTCCAGGTTGTTGCCGTAGCTGGTGGAGGCGGCGACCATCTGCATCTGCGGCCGCTCGGCGGACCGGCTCGCGGACTGCTTGACCTGGTGCGCGGCCCGGGCCTTCTTGACGGCGGCCTTCTTGGCGACGGCCTGGGTGGTGGCCTTCTTGGCGACGGCCTGGGTGGTGGCCTTCTTGGCAGCGGCCTGCTTCTTGGCCTCGATGGCCTGGATCTTCACGCTGTCACCGGCGAGCTGGTCGGTGACGCCGGCCTTGACGCCCTTGATCGGCTGGGTGCCGAGCTGCACCGGGGCCGCGGAGACGGCGGCGGCGCCGGTCGCCGTCTGGGCCTGGCTGGGCGCGGCGGAGACGGCCAGGGTGGCGGCGCCGAGAACGGCGGCACCGGCGACGACGACCTTGCGGCGCTTGGTCAGGGCACGGCCATGAGCACGGAGACGGAAGTTTGCGGGCATGGCTAATGGACCTCTTCGAGTAGCTCGGAGGTCGCTCTCCGGACTGCGGGAGGGGGTCCTTCCCGCGCAAACACCGCGAGCGGAAAACCGCGGCGCTGAGCGACGGGAGTAATTCTTAGCTGCCGCAAAATCGGCGGGCAAAGGTGTGACGTACGAAGCCGGATAGTGGAACGGGAACAGATAAAACGGGACAGATCAGGTCATCCGTCCCGTTCACGTGGGGGTCCTGTGTCTCCTATGCCGGTTCGTACGTGATGCGCGCCCTATGCGCGGCCTCACACCGGGGGAGGGGTCTCATCACGCCGGGTTGCCGCCGCAACGCTCCGGGTGAGCGGTTTTCGCCGGAAGGACGAGATGCGCATCGCCGAACTCGTGCCAGAGATAGTGCCCACGAACGGCCTGCTCATACCCGCGGTCGACCGCCGCCCGTCCCGCGACCGCCTCCAGCATCAGCAGATGCGAGGCCTCCGGCTCGTGCAGCCCGGTCAGCAGCCCGTCCACGGCCCGTACGCCGCGCCCGGGCGTCACCACGAGATCGGTCCACCCCGCGACCGCTCGGACCACACCGTCCGGCCCGGCCGCCGACTCCACGGCCCGCACCGCCGTGGTCCCCACCGCGATCACCCGGCCGCCGCCCGCCCGTACGCCGTTGATCAGCCGGGCCGACGCCTCGGACACCGAGAACCGCTCCGGATACGGCGGCTCGTGCGCCTTGGCCGAGGCCACGCCCGTGTGCAGGACGATCGGCGCGAACAGCACCCCCCGGCTCACCAGCTCAGCCACCAGCCGCCCCGTGAAGGGCCGCGCCGCGCTCGGCATCTCCGCGCTGCCCGAGCCGTCGGCCGACGGCACCGCGAACACCGTCTGGTACACGGACAACGGCTGGTCCCGCTCCGTATAGGAGTAACGAATGGGCCGCCCGTGCACCCGCAGCATCCCGAGTACCGAGGGCCCCGACACCCGCGCCCACCACAGTCGCGCGCTCTCCGCGCCCAGCGGCTCCTCCAGCACCAGCCGTACGCCCCCGGGCACCCCTACCTCCGTACCCGCGGGCCCGCCCGCCCGTCTCCCACCACCACCCTTGCAAGGAGCGCTTCGCGCCCAGCTTGATTCACGCGCGCGTGTAGTACCCGCCCCGTCCGGGTCCCGTATCTCCACCGCCCAGCGACCGTCGTCCCCGCGCGTGGAGAAGTGCACCACCACACGCGCGTGCCCGATCCGCCCGTCCACCGCGGCGGCCAGCGTGGGGGAGGTGTTCACCACGAGCAGATCCCCGGCGCGCAGCAGCCGCGGCAGCTCCCGGAAGGCGTGGTGCGACACCTCCGTGCCACGCGACACCAGCAGACGTACGGCGTCCCGGTCCAGCCCGGGACCCCGCTGCTCGGCCGGCACCCGCGCCGACAGCTCCCGCGGAACCCGCACGGTCAGGGTCATCGCCCCTCCAGCAGGGCGGGCGCGCTGTAGCGGCCGCTCGCCGGACGCTCCTCCAGCAGCCGCAGGAACGCCGGCACCACCTGGCCCGGCGCCGGACGCGGGGCGTCGTCGTCCGGTACGGCCGCCGCATACAGGTCGGTGGCCATGTCCCCCGGGTCCACCGCCCACACCCGCAGTCCCGGCTCCTCCTCGGCGAGCACCGCCGCCAGGTGGTCCAGCGCCGCCTTGGACGCCCCGTAGCCGCCCCACGTCCCGTACGCCTCGACGGCCGCGTCCGAACTCACCGCGACCACCGTGCCGCGTACCGAATCCCGCAGTGCCGGCAGCGCCTCCTGCACCAGCCCCAGCGCGGCGACCGCGTTCACCTCCAGCGCCCGGCGCAGCCCCTCCAGGGGCAGCTCCGCCAGCCGCACGAGCGGCTCCGCGCCCAGCGCGCTCGCGTTGTGCACCACCAGGTCGACACCGCCCAGCTTGCGCGCGGCCGCCACCAGCTCGGCCCGGTGCCCGGCGTCCGTGACGTCCCCGGGCAGGGCCTCCACGCGCGTGCCGTGCGCGGAGACGGCCCGCGCCGTTTCCCCCAGCACCTCCGCACTCCTGGCGTCGAGCACCAGATCCCAGCCGTGCGCGGCCAGCGCCTGGGCCAGCGCCCGCCCCAGCCCCTTCGAAGCCCCTGTGATGATCGCTACCGGCATGACACCCGTCCCCTGTTCATGACACCCGTCCCTTGCCGCCGGGCCGTCCTCGTGCGCCTCCGAACCGGCGCGCCGCCCAACGTAGGAACGGCGACCCTGGCGCCGCCTCGGACGCGGGCCGCAAACCGGCGGGGCCTTTCGCCGTAGGGCGAGCGACCCGGTCCCGCCGGCCCAGGTCGCTCGCGCTCGGCCCGCGGACCTAGGTCCAGTGGCCCGGGCGGGGCAGCCCCGGGGCCGATCCGCGGTGTCGGACCCCGCCGGTACCGTGAGGACATGAGTCAAGGTCCCCGGTCCGGCCTCGCCGCGGTGAGTTCCGCGCTGCTGGCCATGAGCAGGCACCTCGAGGTGCGCGACGTCCTGAAGACGATCGTCGCCTCGGCCCGCGAGCTGCTCGACGCGCAGTACGCCGCCCTCGGTGTACCGGACGACCACGGCGGCTTCGCCCAGTTCGTGGTCGACGGGGTCAGCGACGAGCAGTGGCGGGCCATCGGCCCGCTCCCGCGCCAGCACGGCATCCTCGCCGCGATGCTGCGCGAGGCGAAGGCCGAGCGCCTCGCGGACGTGCGCAAGGACCCGCGCTTCGAGGGCTGGCCGGCCGCCCACCCGGAGATGTCCGACTTCCTGGGTCTGCCGATCCGCGACGGCGACGAGGTCATCGGCGCGCTGTTCCTGGCGAACAAGCGCTGCCCCAAGCCCGAGGGCAGCTGCGGCTTCACCAAGGAGGACGAGGAACTGCTCTCCATCCTCGCCCAGCACGCCGCGATCGCCCTCACCAACGCCCGCCTCTACGAACGCAGCCGCGAGCTGACCATCGCCGAGGAGCGCTCCCGCCTCGCCCACGAACTGCACGACGCGGTCAGCCAGAAGCTGTTCTCCCTGCGCCTGACCGCCCAGGCCGCCGCCGCCCTCGTCGACCGCGACCCGGTGCGCGCCAAGGGCGAACTGCAGCAGGTGGCCGTCCTCGCCGCCGAAGCGGTCGACGAACTGCGCGCCGCCGTCGTGGAGTTGCGCCCCGCGGCCCTCGACGAGGACGGCCTGGTCGCCACCCTCCGCACCCAGATCCAGGTCCTCGACCGCGCCCACAGCGCGCGCGTCACCTTCACCGCCCGCGGCCCGCGCGCCCTGCCGGCCGCCCAGGAGGAGGCCATGCTCCGCGTCGCCCAGGAGGCCCTGCACAACGCGCTGCGGCACGCCCGGGCGGAACACGTCGACGTCACCCTGGACCGCCACGGCCGCGGTGCCGTCCTGCGGATCACCGACGACGGCACCGGCTTCGACCCCATGGCGGTGCGCCGGGCCGGCCGCCACCTCGGCCTGGTCTCCATGCGGGACCGGGCGAGCGGTGTCGGCGGCCGGCTGACGGTGGAATCGGCGCCCGGCAAGGGCACCGTGATCGAGATGGAGGTCCCCGGTGGCTGAACCGATCAAGGTGTTGCTCGTCGACGACCACCAGGTGGTCCGCCGGGGCCTGCGCACCTTTCTGGAGGTACAGGACGACATCGAGGTCGTGGGCGAAGCGGCCGACGGTGCGGAAGGCGTCGCCCGGACCGAGGAACTGAGGCCCGACGTCGTCCTCATGGACGTCAAGATGCCCGTCATGGACGGCGTCGAGGCACTGCGCCGGCTCCGTGAACTCGGCAACCCCGCGCGCGTGCTGATCGTCACCAGCTTCACCGAACAGCGCACGGTCGTTCCGGCCCTGCGCGCGGGCGCCGCCGGGTACGTCTACAAGGACGTGGACCCCGACGCTCTCGCCGGCGCCATCCGTTCGGTGCACGCCGGCCACATCCTCCTCCAACCGGAGGTGGCGATCGCCCTGCTGTCCCAGGAGGAGACCGCCACCGGCCAGGGCCGCGGAACATCCCTGACGGAACGGGAGCGCGAGGTCCTCGCCCTGATCCTCGATCCACCGCGTGATTTTTGATCGCGCAGTGTGATTGCTTTTCGGGGTGGGTTTTCGGTTTGGGGCAGGGCGGGGTTCCGGATGGCCGTTCCGGTGGCGGGTTCTCCGAGGTCTTCCAGGTCGTGGGTGGACGGCGGGGTCTGGCTGCTCAGGTCTGCATGCGCTGGCCGGTGGCGGTCCACAGGCCGATGAAGTCGTCGGCCCAGCGCCAGTGTTGGGGCAGGTGCAGCACGAGGCGTCGTCCTGGGCGGGCGATGCGGGCCGGGACGGTGATCAGGTGGCGGCGGATGGTGCCGGTCCGGGCCCGTGCGTGGAAGGTGGAGGTGAGGTGGCCGGCGGCGCGGGTGAGGTTGTAGGCGGCTGCCGCCAGGGTGAGCCAGGCCGCGTTCGCGGTGAACTTCCCCGAGGGCAGGTGGGCCAGGGCGGAGTCCTCCAGGTCGGCGAAGACCTGTTCCACCGCGGCGTGAGCGCGGTGCATGGGCTCGGCGTCGGTGAGGACGAAGACGCTGTCGGTGAAGATCGCGTGGTGGCGCCAGACGGCGAACAGTTCGCTCTGCCCGTCGGGGACCGTCTTGGGGTTCAGCCGTTTCACGCGGCGCACGATGAGCCGGGCGGTGACGCGGAAGGCCTTCTTCTTGCTGGTGAACGCGGTGAAGCCGATCTCGGCGATCTCTGCGTCGGAGATCCAGCGTTCCTCCTCGTCGTCCCAGATCGCGTCGGTGTACTTGATCGATCTCCAGGCGTCGGGATCGATCGTCTCGATGGCTACGCGGATCGTCTTGGTGACCGCGACGGCCAGGGAGAAGCGGGCGCCGGCCTTGCGGCAGGCGTCCACGACCTTGTGGGAGAAGTAGGCGGAGTCCGCGCGGACGATGATCTGTGCGGTGATGCCCATGGACCGCACCGCCGCGAGGGCCTCGCGCAGCAGCGAGGCGGCGCCCTTGCCGGAGCCCGCCGAGCCCTTGCGCAGCCTTGTTGCGACGATGACCGGCGCGCAGGTGGCGGTCTTGACGGTGACGATCTGGAAGTGGAGGCCGCGGACCTTGGTGTAGCCGAAGGAGGCGCCCTGCTTGGCCGGGCCGTAGACCTGCTTGACCTTGGAGTCGATGTCGACGAACACCACCTCGTCCCCCTTCGGGACGAAGCCCGTGTGGGCGGCCAGATTGCAGGTGAACGCGCGTACCGCCGCCTCCAGTTGACGCACGTGTCCCCAGGTGAAGGCACGCAGGAACGTGCCGAGCGTGGACGGTGCCCGCACCCCTGCGAAGAGTTTCGGCAGCCCGCCGTGCCGCAGCACATCCAGGTCGTCGATGGAGTCCGCGCCGGCCACCATGCCTCCCACGACGCTCATCGCCTTCGCGTCGGCGGCCGTCCCGGCGCCGTTCTTCGCGCCGGTCAGCTTGACCTTCTCGGCGACCAGGGCCGGCAGGCCGCACCGCTCGGCCAGCCGGATCACCGGGACCAGTCCGGCATGCGCGATGAGATTCGGCTCGTCGAACGCGGCGAACACCCGCGCCGGGCTGTGGAACAATTTCACTCGAGAGGTGCCTTGCTGATCGTGCCTGATGTGAGCGTAGAGAACTCTCATCATCGCAGGTCACAAGGCACCTCTTCGTTCCCGGCCCTCACGCCGACCGGTGATCACACGGTGGATCGAGGCTGATAGCCGACGGCCGCTCCAACCGCGAGATCGCCAGAGCCCTGGTCCTCTCCGAAAAGACCGTCAAGACCCACGTCTCCAACATCCTGATGAAACTGGACCTCTCCGACCGCACCCAGGCGGCCCTATGGGCGGTACGCCACGGAGTGGGCTGAACTCCAACCCGCGGGCTCGTAATCCGCGGGCACCCGCGCGTACCCCGCGGGCAGTCGTGCCGCCCTGCGGCACGGGTGGGCGCTGGGGGTGCTCCCTGCTCGAAGAGCTTGGGGGAGGCACCCCGCAAGTGCCGGGCTGCGCGACCCACCCCTACAGCGCACCCCCGGGCACCTGCGCACCCCACGCTCACCGCACCCCCTTCTCCCGCTCCTCCACAACGGAGTTGTACGCCGCGACCTGTGCCCGCCGAGCCGTCCGCTCCACCACCCGCAGCACATCCCCCCGCGCCCCCATCTCGGACGCACTCACCGCACCCCCGTGCCCGTTCTCGTACGCCAGCGACACCAGCAGCCCCACCCGCTGCGCCAGCTCCAGCACCCGCACCGCCCGCGGCGGATACCCGGGCGCCAGCAGCTCCCGCCCACGCCTCCCTTCGGCCCGAGCCCGATACGCGTCGATCGCCGCCTCCGCCACCGGCCCCGACCCGGCCACGTCCAACCGCGACAGCACCTCCGTGGCCTCCCGCAACGCCTCCGCCAGCTCCCGCTCGGCCTCACCCAGCGACGGCACGTCGGCCGGCGGCGCCTCCCGCACGGGCAGCACGTGCCACACCACCTCGGCGTGCACATCACCCTCGGGCCCCACCTCGTACGCCCGAGGCACCAGCCCGAAAGCAGCCCCGTGACAGATCACGGCCTCCTCGGCCTCCAGCGCCCGCGCATTGAACTCCGGCGGCCCGCTCAGCCCCAGCGGATGCCCCGGCGCGGGCAGCGCCACCCGCAGTGCCGTCACCCCGAGCGTCCGCAGCCGCCCCAGGGCCAGCGTGAGCCCGACCGGCCCCGACTCCCCGGGCAGTCCCTCCACTCGGTGGACGGCATCGTCCCCGACCATGGCGAGCACGGCGTCGTCCGGCGAGACATGTCCGGACAAAAGGGCGTTTCCCCAAGCGGCAAGGCGTCCAGAGCGCGGTTCCGAGAGCATGCCTCCACCCTAAGGAGAGGACCGATGGGCCGTCCCGCCCGGCTCGTGGCGTAGATTCGTTGAGGGCTGCGCCCACCGGCGCGGCGGACCGAGCCACAGGCGTACGCGACAGCCGAGACCGGCGGCACACTGCAAGGGGAGACAACGCGCTCATGAGCGATGTTCTGGAGCTTCAGGACGTATCCGTGGTCCGCGAGGGCCGGGCTCTGGTGGACCAGGTCTCCTGGTCGGTCAAGGAGGGCGAGCGCTGGGTCATCCTCGGCCCCAACGGCGCCGGCAAGACCACCCTGCTGAACATCGCCTCGACCTACCTCTTCCCCACCGCCGGCACCGTCACCGTCCTCGGCGAGAGCCTCGGCAGGCCCGGCACCGACGTCTTCGAGCTGCGCCCCCGCATCGGCGTGGCCGGCATCGCCCTGACCGAGAAGCTCCCCAAGCGTCAGACCGTGCTGCAGACCGTGCTCACCGCCGCCTACGGCATGACCGCCGGCTGGCACGAGGAGTACGAGGACATCGACGAGCAGCGCGCCCGCGCCTTCCTCGACCGCCTCGGCATGAGCGACTACCTCGACCGGAAGTTCGGCACCCTCTCCGAGGGCGAGCGCAAGCGCACCCTGATCGCCCGCGCCCTGATGACCGACCCCGAGCTGCTCCTGCTCGACGAGCCCGCCGCCGGCCTCGACCTCGGCGGCCGCGAGGACCTGGTCCGCCGCCTCGGCCGGCTCGCCCGCGACCCGATCGCCCCTTCGATGATCATGGTCACCCACCATGTCGAGGAGATCGCCCCCGGCTTCACCCACGTCCTGATGATCCGCCAGGGCAAGGTCCTCGCCGCCGGCCCCCTGGAGCTCGAACTCACCTCCCGCAACCTCTCCCTGTGCTTCGGCCTCCCGCTCGTCGTCGAGCAGGTCGGCGACCGCTGGACCGCCCAGGGCCTGCCGCTGTCCTGATCCCCCCTCCCCAGCTTTACCGCACCCTGTCCGCCGTCATCGTCCGCGGCCTACCATGACCATGTGAACAACATCGACGCATGGGTGTGGTGGCTGGTCGGCGCGGCGGGGCTCGGAATTCCGCTCGTGGTGACCGCGATGCCGGAGTTCGGCATGTTCGCGGTGGGCGCCGTCGCCGCCGCGATCGTCGCGGGCTTCGGCTTCGGCGTCGTCGTCCAGGTGCTCACCTTCGTCGTGGTCTCCGTCGCCCTCATCGCCGTGGTCCGGCCCATCGCGGCCCGGCACGGCAAACAGCGCCCCGAACTGGCCACGGGAGTCGACGCCCTGAAGGGCAAGCAGGCCGTCGTGCTCGAACGCGTCGACGGCTCCGGCGGCCGCATCAAGCTCGCCGGGGAGATCTGGTCGGCGCGCGCACTCGACACCGACCGCGCCTACGAAGCCGGCGAACAGGTGGACGTCGTGGACATCGAGGGGGCCACCGCCGTCGTCATGTGACCGCCCACCACCGGGCATTGACGCAAGTGGACCGAACACCCCACAAGGTGTACGACGGTCTGTCAGACTCGACCAACAAGATCTTCAACAGTCATGAGATCTTCCGAAAGAGCCGAGGCGGAGAAGGGGTACGGGCAGCAACGATGGCACCGGTCATCATCGTCCTGATCATTCTGGTGGTGTTGGTCTTCATCGCCCTGATCAAGACCATCCAGGTCATCCCACAGGCGAGCGCCGCCATCGTCGAGCGCTTCGGCCGCTACACGCGGACGCTGAACGCGGGCCTCAACATCGTCGTCCCGTTCATCGACACCATCCGCAACCGCATCGACCTGCGTGAACAGGTCGTACCGTTCCCGCCGCAGCCGGTGATCACCCAGGACAACCTGGTCGTCAACATCGACACCGTCATCTACTACCAGGTGACCGACGCCCGCGCCGCCACCTACGAGGTCGCCAGCTACATCCAGGCCATCGAGCAGCTCACCGTCACCACGCTGCGCAACATCATCGGCGGCATGGACCTCGAACGCACCCTGACCTCCCGCGAGGAGATCAACGCGGCCCTGCGCGGCGTCCTCGACGAGGCCACCGGCAAGTGGGGCATCCGCGTCAACCGCGTCGAACTGAAGGCCATCGAACCGCCCACCTCCATCCAGGACTCGATGGAGAAGCAGATGCGCGCCGACCGTGACAAGCGCGCCGCGATCCTCCAGGCCGAGGGTGTCCGGCAGTCCGAAATCCTGCGCGCCGAGGGCGAGAAGCAGTCCGCGATCCTGATCGCCGAGGGTGAGGCCAAGGCCGCCGCCCTGCGCGCCGAGGGCGAGGCCCAGGCGATCCGTACGGTCTTCGAGTCCATCCACGCCGGAGACCCCGACCAGAAGCTGCTCTCCTACCAGTACCTCCAGATGCTTCCCAAGATCGCCGAGGGCGACGCCAACAAGCTCTGGATCGTCCCCAGCGAAATCGGCGACGCCCTCAAGGGTCTGTCCGGCGCCATCGGCAACTTCGGCTCCCTGGGCGGCGGTTCGGGTGGTGGCAACGCCGGTACGGGCACGGAGCGCCGCGAAAAGCCGTCCATCGACTGAGCAGCCCGGTCCTACGCAGTGGGGTCCGCCTTCGTCGCGACGAAGGCGGACCCCACTGCCGTACAGCTACGCGGCCGACTGAGCCAGCCAGGCGGGCAGCGCCTCGAACTCCTCCTGCCCCAGTGCCAGAAGCATCGCGTCAGCCGGCGTGGGCTCGAACGGCTCCCGCAGCAGCGGCATACCCGCCTGCTCCGGAGTCCGGTCCGCCTTGCGGTGGTTGTCCTCCGCGCACGAGGCCACCGTGTTCAGCCAGGTGTCCTGCCCGCCCCGCGACCGCGGCACCACATGGTCCACGGTCGTCGCCCGCCGCCCGCAGTACGCGCACCGGTGCCGGTCCCGTACCAGCACACCCCGCCTCGACCACGGAGCCCGTCTTCGGAAGGGCACGCGCACGTACCGGCACAGCCGGATCACCCGGGGCGCGGGTATGTCCACCGCCGCACCCCGCAACCGCAGCTCGGGGTGGGCCTGCTCGACCACGGCCTTCGACTGCAGCACCAGCACGACGGCTCGCTTCAGCGTCACCGTCGACAGCGGCTCGAAGCTCGCGTTCAGCACCAGTGTGTCCCGCATTCCAGCCCACCTCCCGTGTGCACCGGCCCACCCCATGGCGGGCTTGGATCAACTCTGGCCGGGCGCGCCGGGATGGGACAACGCAATAAATGCCCGCCTCCGGCCAATTCCAAGACCGGAGGCGAGCAAATGTTCGGTGAACGCGGGCCTGCGCCGCGCGGGACTCAGCCCTCGGCGGGCACCTCGTACTCACCGATCAGCCGGGCCCGCGCCAGCGTGTGGAAGCGCAGATTGAAGCCCACCACCGCGGGAGAGGCGTCCGCGTCCGGCCCCAGCTTCTCCTGGTCGACGGCGTACACCGTGAAGACGTACCGGTGCGGCCCGTCCCCGGGCGGCGGCGCGGCGCCCCCGAAGTCCTTCGTCCCGTAGTCGTTGCGCGCGTGCACGGCACCCTCGGGCAGCCCCTCGAACTTGCCGCCGCCCGCACCCGCCGGCAACTCCGTCACGGAGGCCGGAATGTCGAACACCACCCAGTGCCAGAACCCACTGCCCGTCGGGGCGTCCGGGTCGTAGCAGGTCACGGCGAAGCTCTTGGTCTCCGGGGGGAAGCCCTCCCAGCGCAGCTGCGGCGAGGTGTTCCCGCCCGCCTGGACCTGAGCGTCCTTGAGCGTCGCGCCCTCCCGGACGTCGTCACTCGTGACCGTGAACGACGGCACGGGCGGATGGAAGTCATGGGGGAGCGGCCGCCTCTTGAGCTCGGTCACCTCGATACCTCCTGATCGTTTCCTGGATCTCCGGTTCCCGAGCCTAGAACCAGTTACGCCTGCTGCCGACCTCGGCGATCCACTGGTGGAGATACGCCGCCCAGTCGGTCCCCTGGTAGTCGTGCAGACCCACCTGGAACGACCGGAACGTGTCGCTGCCCTCGCTGAACAGACCCGGCTTCTTGTCCATCTCCAGCACCACGTCCATGCCGTGCTCGTCGGCCACGAAGCTCAACTCGACCTCGTTCAGCCCCCGGTACTGCGACGGCGGGTAGAACTCGATCTCCTGGTAGAACGGCAGCCGCTGCCGCGTCCCACGGATGTGACCGCGCTCCAGGTCCGCGGTCTTGAACCGGAAGCCGAGCTGGATGAACGCGTCCAGGATCGCCTGCTGCGCCGGCAGCGGATGCACGTTGATCGGGTCCAGGTCACCCGAGTCCACGGCACGCGCGATCGCCAGCTCCGTGGTCACCCCGATGTGCATGCCCCGCAGCGCCTGCCCGTCGATCATCGTGACCGGCGTCTCCCACGGGATCTCCAGTCCGAACGGCACCGCGTGCACGGCCCCCGCCTGCAGCTCGAAGGCGCCACCGAGCCGCACCTTGGTGAACTCGATGTCCTGCTTGTACTCCTGGTCGCCGCCCTCGACCTCGACCTTCGCCTGCAGCCCGACCGACAGCCCCTCGATCTGCTGGTTCACCGAGCCGCCCTCGATGCGCACCTCCCCCTGGACGACCCCGCCCGGCACGACGTTGACCTCGTGCAGCACCGTCTCGACCGAGGCACCGCCGGCGCCGAGGCTCGCGAGCAGCTTCTTGAACCCCATGACTCTCCCTTTACGTGGATCTCTGACCCCTACAAACGCGATCCGACCGCCACCGGTTCCGTGCTCGCACCCCGCAGGGGAGCGATCCCCCGAACACGGATGGGTGCCCGCCCCTCTGGGTTACGCTCGGAAGTCATGATCGCGCCCTCGGACCGTACGCCCCTGCCCGGAGAGTTCTTCGACCGCCCGGTCCTGGAGGTCGCCCCCGACCTGCTGGGCCGCCTCCTGGTACGTACGACCCCCGACGGCCCGATCGCCCTGCGCCTGACCGAGGCCGAGGCCTACGACGGCTCGAACGACCCGGGCTCCCACGCCTACCGCGGCCGTACCGCCCGCGATGGCGTGATGTTCGGTCCGCCCGGCCACGTCTACTTCACCTACGGCGTGTCAAGGCGGTCGGCATGAGCGTCACCCTCCTTGCTCGCCCTGCTGAAGAAGTCGCCCCCAAGCTGCTCGGTGCCATCCTCACCCACGAGACCCCCGAGGGAACCGTGCGCATCACCATCACGGAGACCGAGGCGTACTCCGGTATGGCCGACCCCGCCTCCCACGCCTACCGGGGCAGGACACCCCGCAACGCCGTCATGTTCGGGCCCGCGGGACATCTGTACGTCTACCGGTCTCACGGTCTCCACTGGTGCGCCAATATCGTCACCGGAACAGACGGCGTCGCCTCGGCCGTCCTCATCCGCGCAGGCAGGGTCATCGAAGGGGAAGACCTGGCACGCAAGCGGCGAGGGGCGAAGGTCGAGAGCCCACGCCTTGCGCGGGGTCCGGGGAACTTCTGCCAGGCGCTCGGCATCACGGCAGAGCACAACGGCACGGACCTGCTGACGGGTGCCTCGGTCGCGCTGTCCGAGGGCGAGCCGGTACCCGCTGCGCTCATCCGGGTTGGCCCTCGGGTAGGCGTGAGTAGAGCCCACGACTGGCAGCACCGCTTCTACGTCGCCGATGATCCAACGGTCTCGGCGTACCGACTGAGCCCGAGAGCCAAGCCGCCCGGCGGAGCCTGAGCCGCTGTGCGCCTTGCTCGCGGCTCGCCGCTGAGTCGGCGCGGAGTTGGCCCGAAGATGTGTGATCGCTCGCGAGCGTGGCGCGTGACGCGTTCCCGGCCGGTCGGGTGACTGTCGACGGGTGCCGACTCGGGCCGGAGAGGTGGGGATGACCCCCTTGGGGCGTTCTTCCGCACCGCCAGACTCACGGTCACCATGCACAACGAAGACTGAGCCGAACCGGCACCAACCAGGAGGGCCCCTTGGTGGGGGCCTCCCCGTTTTGCATGATTCCCCGCCAGGTCGCCGCCGTCGCTACCGACTGCACGAGACCGAGTCCAGGGCCGAAGCCTTGGGCGCCACCTGTGAAGAGGGACCGTGCCAGCCATGGCCGGTCCACCCCCGCGAAGAAAGGGAGGCGCAGTCCGCTTCGGCGTCTGACCGCCCGGGCGACGAGGCCGAGTTCGGCCATCAGCTTCGCGACGGTGTTCACCGACACACGCCGGCCCCTGCGGACCAGCAGACGGAAGATCTTCGGTGATCCGTAGGTGCCGCCGGATGCGGTGAAGATCTCCTCGATCTCGTCGGCCGGCCGCTGTCTGCGCAGTTCACGCCCGGTGGGCCGGCGGTCGTGCCATTTGTAGAACCATGACTCGCTCACACCGAGAGCGCGGCACGAGATGGTGTGCGGGATGTTGTGCTCGGTCCTGTTGTCGCTGATCACCCCGGCCACGGCGGCCGGGTCCGCCGCAGCTACTTCACCCACAGGACCATGCAGCGTTTGAGGACATCGCGCTCCATCCCCAGCGCCTTGTTCTCCTTCTTCAACGCCGCGTTCTCCGCCGTCAGCCGGGCAATCAATGCGTCCTTGTCCTCGGGCGTGGCCTTCTCGGCACGTTTCGCCCGCGAGACCCAGCTCGCCAGGGTCGTCTCGTTGATCCCCAGGTCCTTCGCGACCTCGGGGACCGGCTTTCCGGTCTCCGTCACGATGCGTACCGCCCCCTCGCGAAACTCCGCCGTGAACTTGCGACCCTTCTCCGCCATGACAACCAACATCCCCTGCTGTCACGGACTCCACGCTACGAGGGGAACCTCACTTCTGGGTCGCCGACGATCCGACGGTGAGCCCTACCGAGCCCACGTGCCGCGGCGCCGTCGAGGTTGACTCGCCGGCGGAAGGTGCGTAACGTAGCCCAAGCCGCTGAACCGGGTACGGCCATCGCCTGCAGCCGGAGCGGCCAATCCACTACCTACCGAGCACCCCCTCAGCGGGGGTCGACTTCGGTGCGCCTGTGCGTCCGGGTTCGAACTCGCGAGACTCGATTATGAGTTACCGGGAGAATCGGCTAACGTAGTGAACACCGAAGGGAAGCGCCCGGAGGAAAGCCCGCGAGGGTGAGTACGAAGGAAGCGACCGTTCCTTGAGAACTCAACAGCGTGCCAAAAATCAACGCCAGATATGTTGATACCCCGTCCGTCGGAACACTCCGATGGTCGTGGTTCCTTTGAAGAAACACAGCGAGGACGCTGTGTGCGAGGGGATCATTCCTCCTCTCGCACCGCTCTCGTGGTGTCGACCGGATTACCGGTAAACATTCACGGAGAGTTTGATCCTGGCTCAGGACGAACGCTGGCGGCGTGCTTAACACATGCAAGTCGAACGATGAACCACTTCGGTGGGGATTAGTGGCGAACGGGTGAGTAACACGTGGGCAATCTGCCCTTCACTTCGGGACAAGCCCTGGAAACGGGGTCTAATACCGGATATCACTCCCGCAGGCATCTGCGGGGGTCGAAAGCTCCGGCGGTGAGGGATGAGCCCGCGGCCTATCAGCTGGTTGGTGAGGTAACGGCTCACCAAGGCGACGACGGGTAGCCGGCCTGAGAGGGCGACCGGCCACACTGGGACTGAGACACGGCCCAGACTCCTACGGGAGGCAGCAGTGGGGAATATTGCACAATGGGCGCAAGCCTGATGCAGCGACGCCGCGTGAGGGATGACGGCCTTCGGGTTGTAAACCTCTTTCAGCAGGGAAGAAGCGCAAGTGACGGTACCTGCAGAAGAAGCGCCGGCTAACTACGTGCCAGCAGCCGCGGTAATACGTAGGGCGCGAGCGTTGTCCGGAATTATTGGGCGTAAAGAGCTCGTAGGCGGCTTGTCACGTCGGGTGTGAAAGCCCGGGGCTTAACCCCGGGTCTGCATTCGATACGGGCTGGCTAGAGTGTGGTAGGGGAGATCGGAATTCCTGGTGTAGCGGTGAAATGCGCAGATATCAGGAGGAACACCGGTGGCGAAGGCGGATCTCTGGGCCATTACTGACGCTGAGGAGCGAAAGCGTGGGGAGCGAACAGGATTAGATACCCTGGTAGTCCACGCCGTAAACGGTGGGAACTAGGTGTTGGCGACATTCCACGTCGTCGGTGCCGCAGCTAACGCATTAAGTTCCCCGCCTGGGGAGTACGGCCGCAAGGCTAAAACTCAAAGGAATTGACGGGGGCCCGCACAAGCAGCGGAGCATGTGGCTTAATTCGACGCAACGCGAAGAACCTTACCAAGGCTTGACATACGCCGGAAAACCCTGGAGACAGGGTCCCCCTTGTGGTCGGTGTACAGGTGGTGCATGGCTGTCGTCAGCTCGTGTCGTGAGATGTTGGGTTAAGTCCCGCAACGAGCGCAACCCTTGTCCTGTGTTGCCAGCAGGCCCCTCGGGGTGCTGGGGACTCACAGGAGACCGCCGGGGTCAACTCGGAGGAAGGTGGGGACGACGTCAAGTCATCATGCCCCTTATGTCTTGGGCTGCACACGTGCTACAATGGCAGGTACAATGAGCTGCGATGCCGCGAGGCGGAGCGAATCTCAAAAAGCCTGTCTCAGTTCGGATTGGGGTCTGCAACTCGACCCCATGAAGTCGGAGTTGCTAGTAATCGCAGATCAGCAGTGCTGCGGTGAATACGTTCCCGGGCCTTGTACACACCGCCCGTCACGTCACGAAAGTCGGTAACACCCGAAGCCGGTGGCCCAACCCCTTGCGGGAGGGAGCCGTCGAAGGTGGGACTGGCGATTGGGACGAAGTCGTAACAAGGTAGCCGTACCGGAAGGTGCGGCTGGATCACCTCCTTTCTAAGGAGCACTTCTTGCCGGGCTTGCCCGGCCGGGGGCCAGTACACCGGCGAGTGCCCGGTGCTGGTTGCTCATGGGTGGAACGTTGATTATTCGGTACGGTCCAGGACGGACCAGGCGCTAGTACTGCCCTTCGGGGCGTGGAACGCTGGCCTGGTCGGCCGGTCGTGCCGGGCACGCTGTTGGGTGTCTGAGGGAATGACCTTTCCTCGGCCGCCGGCCCCAGTGAACTCCGGATGTTGTCCGGGGGTGATGGGTGGCTGGTCGTTGTTTGAGAACTGCACAGTGGACGCGAGCATCTGTGGCCAAGTTTTTAAGGGCGCACGGTGGATGCCTTGGCACCAGGAACCGATGAAGGACGCGGGAGGCCGCGATAGTCCCCGGGGAGCCGTCAACCAGGCTGTGATCCGGGGGTTTCCGAATGGGGAAACCCGGCAGTCGTCATGGGCTGTCACCCGCTGCTGAACACATAGGCAGTGCGGAGGGAACGCGGGGAAGTGAAACATCTCAGTACCCGCAGGAAGAGAAAACAACCGTGATTCCGGGAGTAGTGGCGAGCGAAACCGGATGAGGCCAAACCGTATGCGTGTGAGACCCGGCAGGGGTTGCGCATGCGGGGTTGTGGGATCTCTTTGCTGTTGTCTGCCGGCAACAGGACGAGTCAGAAACCGTTGGCGTAGGCGAAGGACATGCGAAAGGTCCGGCGCAGAGGGTAAGACCCCCGTAGCCGAAACGTCAGCGGCTCGTCGAAGAGACACCCAAGTAGCACGGGGCCCGAGAAATCCCGTGTGAATCCGGCGGGACCACCCGCCAAGCCTAAATATTCCCTGGTGACCGATAGCGGATAGTACCGTGAGGGAATGGTGAAAAGTACCCCGGGAGGGGAGTGAAATAGTACCTGAAACCGTGTGCCTACAAGCCGTGGGAGCGTCGGAACGAGGCTTGCCTCGTTCTCGTGACTGCGTGCCTTTTGAAGAATGAGCCTGCGAGTTTGCGGTGTGTTGCGAGGTTAACCCGGGTGGGGTAGCCGTAGCGAAAGCGAGTCCGAACAGGGCGGTTGAGTAGCACGCTCAAGACCCGAAGCGGAGTGATCTAGCCATGGGCAGGTTGAAGCGGAGGTAAGACTTCGTGGAGGACCGAACCCACCAGGGTTGAAAACCTGGGGGATGACCTGTGGTTAGGGGTGAAAGGCCAATCAAACTCCGTGATAGCTGGTTCTCCCCGAAATGCATTTAGGTGCAGCGTCGTGTGTTTCTTGCCGGAGGTAGAGCACTGGATAGGCGATGGGCCCTACCGGGTTACTGACCTTAGCCAAACTCCGAATGCCGGCAAGTGAGAGCGCGGCAGTGAGACCGTGGGGGATAAGCTCCATGGTCGAGAGGGAAACAGCCCAGAGCATCGACTAAGGCCCCCAAGCGTACGCTAAGTGGGAAAGGATGTGGAGTCGCTCAGACAACCAGGAGGTTGGCTTAGAAGCAGCCACCCTTGAAAGAGTGCGTAATAGCTCACTGGTCTAGTGATTCCGCGCCGACAATGTAGCGGGGCTCAAGCGTACCGCCGAAGTCGTGTCATTGCAGCATAACGGCCAACGCCGGCTGTGATGGGTAGGGGAGCGTCGTCTGCCGGGTGAAGCGGCACCGGAAGGTAGTCGTGGACGGTTGACGAGTGAGAATGCAGGCATGAGTAGCGATACACACGTGGGAAACGTGTGCGCCGATTGACCAAGGGTTCCTGGGTCAAGCTGATCTGCCCAGGGTAAGTCGGGACCTAAGGCGAGGCCGACAGGCGTAGTCGATGGACAACCGGTTGATATTCCGGTACCCGCTGTGAAGCGTCAAACATCGAGCATCGTGATGCTAAGGCCGTGAAGCCGCCCTGATCTCTTCGGAGTTGAGGGGAGTGGTGGAGCCGCCGGACCAAGCGGTCAGTAGGTGAGTGATGGGGTGACGCAGGAAGGTAGTCCAGCCCGGGCGGTGGTTGTCCCGGGGTAAGGGTGTAGGACGCCAGGCAGGCAAATCCGCCTGGCATGCAGTCCGAGACCCGATGCCGAGCCGATTGCGGCGAAGTGGATGATCCTATGCTGTCGAGAAAAGCCTCTAGCGAGTTTCATGGCGGCCCGTACCCTAAACCGACTCAGGTGGTCAGGTAGAGAATACCGAGGCGTTCGGGTGAACTATGGTTAAGGAACTCGGCAAAATGCCCCCGTAACTTCGGGAGAAGGGGGGCCGCGCCCGGTGACGAGTCTTGCACTCCGAGCTGGGGGTGGCCGCAGAGACCAGCGAGAAGCGACTGTTTACTAAAAACACAGGTCCGTGCGAAGCCGTAAGGCGAGGTATACGGACTGACGCCTGCCCGGTGCTGGAACGTTAAGGGGACCGGTTAGCTCACCTTCGGGTGGGCGAGGCTGAGAACTTAAGCGCCAGTAAACGGCGGTGGTAACTATAACCATCCTAAGGTAGCGAAATTCCTTGTCGGGTAAGTTCCGACCTGCACGAATGGCGTAACGACTTCTCGACTGTCTCAACCATAGGCCCGGTGAAATTGCACTACGAGTAAAGATGCTCGTTTCGCGCAGCAGGACGGAAAGACCCCGGGACCTTTACTACAGTTTGATATTGGTGTTCGGTTCGGCTTGTGTAGGATAGCTGGGAGACTGTGAAAGCCGCACGCCAGTGCGGTGGGAGTCGTCGTTGAAATACCAGTCTGGTCGTGCTGGATGTCTAACCTGGGTCCGTGATCCGGATCAGGGACAGTGTCTGATGGGTAGTTTAACTGGGGCGGTTGCCTCCTAAAGGGTAACGGAGGCGCCCAAAGGTTCCCTCAGCCTGGTTGGCAATCAGGTGGTGAGTGTAAGTGCACAAGGGAGCTTGACTGTGAGACCGACGGGTCGAGCAGGGACGAAAGTCGGGACTAGTGATCCGGCGGTGGCTTGTGGAAGCGCCGTCGCTCAACGGATAAAAGGTACCCCGGGGATAACAGGCTGATCTTCCCCAAGAGTCCATATCGACGGGATGGTTTGGCACCTCGATGTCGGCTCGTCGCATCCTGGGGCTGGAGTCGGTCCCAAGGGTTGGGCTGTTCGCCCATTAAAGCGGTACGCGAGCTGGGTTTAGAACGTCGTGAGACAGTTCGGTCCCTATCCGCTGTGCGCGCAGGAGTCTTGAGAAGGGCTGTCCCTAGTACGAGAGGACCGGGACGGACGAACCTCTGGTGTGCCAGTTGTTCTGCCAAGGGCATGGCTGGTTGGCTACGTTCGGGAGGGATAACCGCTGAAAGCATCTAAGCGGGAAGCCTGCTTCGAGATGAGGACTCCCACCCACTTGATGGGGTAAGGCTCCCAGTAGACGACTGGGTTGATAGGCCGGATCTGGAAGCGCCGCAAGGCGTGGAGGTGACCGGTACTAATAGGCCGAGGGCTTGTCCCCAGTTGCTCGCGTCCACTGTGTCAGTTCTGAGGCAACGAACAGTTGCCGGCTTTGAGCAGAACAGACAATTGAAGAGTGTGCTTGTTCGCTCGAAACCATTAGGGTTTCGGTGGTCATAGCGTGAGGGAAACGCCCGGTCACATTCCGAACCCGGAAGCTAAGCCTCACAGCGCCGATGGTACTGCAGGGGGGACCCTGTGGGAGAGTAGGACACCGCCGAACAATTTTTGGAGGACCCCTGGTCACCAGCGTTCAGCTGGGACCAGGGGTCCTTTCGTTTTTCCCACAGAAGAAGTACAGAAGTACAGAAGTACCGAAGACAGGAGTCACCGATGTCCACCAACTCTCCCGACGAGCGCCCGGAGCGCGATCAGCGCCGCCGGGACGGTGGTGACCGCGGTGACCGTGGCGGCTACCGCGGAGGCCCGCGCCGTGGCAGCGACCGTGGCGGCTACGGCCGTCGTGACGATGACCGCGGGGGATTCCGCCGCGATGACCGTCGTGATGGTGATCGTGGGGGTTACGGCCGCCGCGACGACCGCGATCGTGACCGTGACCGCGGCTCCCGCCGCGAGGGCGACCGTCCCTCCTACCGCCAGGATGACCGCCGGGACGACCGCCGTGGCTTCCGTCGTGACGACGACCGTGGTTATGGCCGCCGCGACGACCGAGGCGGTTTCCGTCGCGACGACAGGTCCGAGCGTCCCGACCGTGGGGAGCGTGGCGGCTTCCGCCGGGACGATCGTCGTGATGGTGATCGTGGGGGTTACGGCCGCCGCGATGACCGCGATCGTGACCGTGACCGCGGCTCCCGCCGCGAGGGCGACCGTCCCTCCTACCGCCAGGATGACCGCCGGGACGACCGCCGTGGCTTCCGTCGTGACGACGACCGTGGTTATGGCCGCCGCGACGACCGAGGCGGTTTCCGTCGCGACGACAGGTCCGAGCGTCCCGACCGTGGGGAGCGTGGCGGCTTCCGCCGGGACGATCGTCGTGATGGTGATCGTGGGGGTTACGGCCGCCGCGATGACCGCGATCGTGACCGTGACCGCGGCTCCCGCCGCGAGGGCGACCGTCCCTCCTACCACCGGGACGACCGGCGAGACGTCCGTCGTGACGACGACCGCCGGGACGACCGCCGGGACTTCCGTCGTGACGACGACCGCCGCGATGAACGGCGGGACGACCGCCGGGACGACCGCCGTGGCTTCCGTCGTGACGACGACCGTGGTTATGGCCGCCGCGACGACGACCGCGGTGGTTTCCGTGGCCGTGACGACCGCGGTGGACGTGGCCCCCGCCGTGACGACCGCGGCGGGCGCCCCGGTGGTTTCCGTGGCCGCGACGACCGGCGCGGCGGCGGTCGCTTCCGCGACGAGCGGGACCGGGACCGCGACCGGGAGCCGATCAAGCGGCTGCCGATCCCGGAGGACGTCACCGGCGAGGAGATCGACAAGGACGTACGGCAGGAGTTGCAGAGCCTGCCGAAGACGCTCGCCGAGGACGTGGCCAAGAACCTGGTGATGGTCGCCCGGCTGATCGACGAGGACCCCGAGTCCGCCTACGGCTACTCCAAGGTGGCCCTGCGGCTGGCGTCCCGGGTCGCCGCCGTACGGGAGGCGGCCGGGTTCGCCGCGTACGCCAACCAGAAGTACAGCGAGGCGCTCGCCGAGTTCCGGGCCGCCCGGCGGATGACCGGCAACATGGACCTGTGGCCCGTCATGGCCGACTGCGAGCGCGGGCTCGGGCGGCCGGAGAAGGCGCTGGACATGGCAGGGGCGCCCGAGGTGCAGAAGCTGGACAAGGCCGGCCAGGTGGAGATGCGGCTCGTCGCGGCCGGCGCCCGGCGCGACATGGGGCAGCTGGATGCCGCCATCGTGACGCTGCAGAGTCCCGAGCTGGCCGCCAACTCCGTCCAGCCGTGGACCGCGCGGCTGCGGTACGCCTACGCCGACGCGCTGCTCGCCGTCGGCCGGGAGGCGGAGGCGCGGGAGTGGCTCGCCAAGGCCGTCGAGGCCGACCGGGACGGCAGCACCGACGCCTCCGACCGGCTGGCCGAGCTGGACGGCGTGGAGTTCACCGACGCGCTCGACGAGACCGTTGAGGCCGCCGAGGCCGGCGAGAACCGCGAGGACGACAAGGACTGACGTCCACCCCTGTCAGAGGTCCAGCGCCCTCAGCACCAGCCCCGAGGCCGGCTTCGGCCCGAACGACGTCGACTTTCGGGGCATGGTGACGCCCTGGCGTGCCAGGTCGCGGACCACTTCCTCGCGGACCGGGTGCATCAGGACGGCCGTACCTCCGTCGTGTTCGGCCTTCTCCACGGTGGCGACCGTGTCGTGGATATAGGCGATGTGGGCCGGGGAGTCCTCGGGGATGCCCCAGACGTGCTCGAGGAGCGTGGCGTGCAGGACCGTCGCGTCGAGGGTGCGCCAGGCGGCCGGGTGCTCGGCGGGGACCGTGCGGGCCAGCAGGTCCGGGTCCGGGCGGTCCACGAGGTGGAAGGCGCCGTCCCCGGCGAGCAGAAAGGCGTTGCCCGCGCAGGCCGCGTCCGCGAGAACCTCCAGCGCCTCGCTCAGGGGCGTGTCCAGCCGCCGTACGCGGAACCGGCCGTCCAGCGCGGACAGCGCGTCGGCGACCGGCAGGCCGTGCAGCAGGCGGTGGATGGCGCGGACCCGGAGCGGGTAGCGGGCCGTGTCGACGAGGAGCACCAGACCGTAGTCCCAGGCGCTGGGGGAGGGGTGCTCCGCGCGTAGCCGCCGGTAGGTGGCCCAGCGGTGGTGGCCGTCGGCGATCAGGGCCTGGTGCTGGGCCAGGTCCTCCTGGATGCCGGCCAGGGCGGCGGGGGCGGTGACGGCCCACAGTCGGTGGCTGTAGCCGTCCTCGGTGGTCGTCGACAGCAGCGGAGGCTGTTCGGCGGCGCGCTCGATGGCGACGGTGGCGGCGGCCGTCGAACCGTTGCCCCGGTAGGTGAGCAGCAGCGGTTCGAGGTTGGCGCGGGTCGCGCGCATCAGGGCGGCGCGGTCGGCGACGACGTGCGGCATCACGTCCTCGTGGGGCAGCACCACGCCCTCCGCCGGGTCCGACACGCGCAGCGCGCCGATCAGCCCGCGTTGCAGCATCCCGCCGCCGTCGCTCTGTTCGTAGACGTACAGGCCCGGTTCGGGGTCGGTGGTCAGGACGCCCTCGGACAGCCAGCGGCGCAGGGTGTCGGCGGCCTGTTCGTTGCGGGCGCTGGGTGTGCCGGCCTGGGGCAGGATCAGGCGGACGATGTTGTGGGGGTCGGCGGATTCGAGGTGGTGCAGGCCGTCGGGGCGTACGACGACGTCGTACGGGGGGGACGTCACGGCGGCCAGGCTGCCGACCCGGTCGGGGTCGTAGCGGAGGCCTCGGAACGGGGTGAGTTCGAGGCCCCGGCGTGGTGTTGCCGGTGAGTGACCTGCAGTGTTCATCCCGGCATCGTACGTGTGTCAGTGGCATGGGGGATGATCGGGGGAAAGCCGGTGTCAGAGGAGCGGATGCGGAATGAGTCAGGGCGTCAGGACGAGGCCCGAGGGCAGTGCACAGGCCCTGAGCGAGGCGTACGACACGGCCCTGCTCGACCTGGACGGAGTGGTGTACGCGGGTGGGAACGCGATCGTGCATGCGGTCGACTCGCTCGCCACCGCCCGAGCGGGCGGCATGCGTCTGGCGTACGTCACCAACAACGCCCTGCGCACCCCGGACGCGGTGGCCGCGCACCTCACCGAGCTGGGCATACGGGCTCAGGCGTCCGATGTGGTCACCTCCGCGCAGGCGGTGGCCCGGCTGATCGCCGATCAGGTGCCGCAGGGGGCACGCGTGTTGGTGATCGGCGGTGAGGGACTGCGGGTGGCGCTGCGCGAGCGCGGGCTCGAGCCGGTCGAGTCGGCGGACGACGACCCGGCGGCGGTGGTGCAGGGCTATGGCGGCCCCGAGATGCCGTGGGGGCGCTTGGCGGAGGCGTGCTACGCCGTCGCGCGCGGGGTGCCCTGGTTCGCCTCCAACACCGATCTGACGATTCCGAGCGCGCGCGGCATCGCGCCGGGCAACGGCGCGGCGGTGGAGGTGGTGCGGATCGCCACGGGCGCCCGGCCGCAGGTGGCGGGCAAGCCGCTGCCGCCCATGCACCGCGAGACGATCCTGCGCACCGGCGCGAAGCGGTCGCTGGTGGTCGGGGACCGGCTGGACACGGACATCGAGGGCGCGTTCAACGGCGGTGTCGACTCGCTGCTGGTCCTGACCGGGGTGACCGACGGGACGCAGCTGCTCGCCGCGCCGCCTCAGCACCGGCCGACGTACGTCGACGCCGATCTGCGCGGCCTGCTCACCGGGCAGCCCGAGATCACCCGGGAAGGTGACGGCTTCCGGTGCGGTGGGTGGACGGCGACACCGGGCGCAGCCCGGCTGGGGCTGACCGGCGACGGCGAGGCCCTGGACGGGCTGCGCGCGCTGTGCGCGGCGGCGTGGACGGCGGGCGGGGAGAACGCCTGCGGGCTGGACGGGGAGAAGGCGCTGACGCGACTGGGGCTGTGACCCCGGAGACGAGCGGATTCGTCGGAGGCGGATCCAGCAGGGGCGGATTCGTCAGAAATGGAGAAGCGCCGGTGAGCCGGCCGCCGTTAGCGTGACCGCCATGGACACCAGGGGAGACACGATGAGCACGGCCACGACGACGGACACACGGTCGCCGGCGCCGCATATCGCCGACAGCCACGATCTGATCCGCGTGCACGGCGCGCGGGAGAACAACCTCAAGGACGTCGGCGTGGAGATCCCGAAGCGCCGGCTGACGGTGTTCACCGGCGTCTCCGGCTCGGGCAAGAGCTCACTGGTGTTCGACACGATCGCCGCGGAGTCGCAGCGGCTGATCAACGAGACGTACAGCGCCTTCGTGCAGGGCTTCATGCCGACGTTGGCGCGGCCCGACGTCGACGTGCTCGAAGGGCTGACGACCGCGATCATCGTCGACCAGCAGCGGATGGGCGCCGACCCCCGCTCCACGGTCGGCACCGCCACCGACGCCAACGCGATGCTGCGTATCCTCTTCAGCCGGCTCGGGCAGCCGCACATCGGCTCGCCCAAGGCGTTCTCCTTCAACGTCCCCTCGATCAGCGGGGCGGGTGCGGTCACGTTCGAGCGCGACGGGAAGACCGTGAAGGAGCGGCGCGAGTTCAGCATCACCGGCGGCATGTGCCCGCGCTGCGAGGGACGGGGCACGGTCTCCGACATCGACCTGACCCAGCTCTTCGACGACTCCAAGTCGCTCGCCGGGGGCGCGCTCACCATCCCCGGCTACAAGGCGGGCGGCTGGAACTACCGGCTCTACAGCGATTCGGGCTTCTACGACCCGGACAAGCCGATCCGCGACTACACCGAGACCGAGCTGCACGACTTCCTGCACCGCGAGCCGACCAGGATGAAGATCGCGGGCATCAACATGACCTACGAGGGGCTGATCCCGCGGATCCAGAAGTCGTTCCTCGCCAAGGACCGGGAGGCGATGCAGCCGCACATCCGGGCGTTCGTGGACCGGGCGGTCACCTTCACCGCCTGCCCCGAGTGCGACGGCACCCGGCTCAGTGAGGCGGCCCGGTCGTCGAAGATCAAGGGGATCAGCATCGCCGACGCCTGCGCGATGCAGATCAGCGACCTGGCCGCATGGGTCCGCGGCCTCGACGAGCCGTCGGCGGCGCCGCTGCTCGCCACGCTGCAGCAGACCCTCGACTCGTTCGTGGAGATCGGCCTCGGCTACCTCTCGCTCGAGCGGCCGTCGGGCACGCTGTCGGGCGGCGAGGCGCAGCGCGTCAAGATGATCCGGCACCTCGGTTCCTCGCTCACCGACACCACCTATGTCTTCGACGAGCCCACCACGGGCCTGCACCCCCATGACATCCGGCGGATGAACAACCTGCTGCTGCGGCTGCGGGACAAGGGCAACACGGTGCTCGTGGTGGAGCACAAGCCGGAGGTGATCGCGATCGCCGACCACGTCGTCGACCTCGGCCCCGGCGCCGGTACGGCGGGCGGCACCGTCTGCTTCGAGGGCACCGTCGAGGGGCTGCGGGCCGGCGGCACCGTCACCGGCCGCCATTTCGACGACCGGGCCGCCCTCAAGGAGACGGTGCGCAAGCCGACCGGCACGCTTCAGATCCGCGGCGCCGACGCCCACAACCTCCAGAACGTCGATGTCGACGTTCCGCTGGGCGTCCTGTGCGTCGTCACCGGTGTCGCCGGCTCCGGCAAGAGCTCGCTCATCCACGGGTCGATCCCGGCCGGCGAGGGGGTGGTGGCGGTCGACCAGGGCGCGATCCGCGGCTCCCGGCGGAGCAACCCGGCGACGTACACCGGACTGCTCGACCCGATCCGCAAGGCGTTCGCCAAGGCCAACGGCGTGAAGCCGGCGCTGTTCAGCGCCAACTCCGAGGGCGCCTGCCCCACCTGCAACGGCGCCGGTGTCATCTACACCGACCTGGCGATGATGGCCGGCGTCGCCACCACCTGCGAGGAGTGCGAGGGGAAGCGGTTCGAGGCCTCGGTCCTGGACCACCACCTCGGCGGCCGCGACATCAGCGAGGTGCTGGCGATGTCGGTGACCGAGGCGGAGGAGTTCTTCGGCGCCGGCGAGGCACGCACCCCGGCGGCCCACAAGATCCTTCAGCGGCTGGCGGACGTCGGGCTCGGTTACCTCACCCTGGGCCAGCCGCTCACCACGCTGTCCGGCGGCGAGCGGCAGCGGCTGAAGCTGGCCACCCACATGGCCGAGAAGGGCGGCGTCTACGTCCTCGACGAGCCGACCACCGGTCTGCACCTCGCCGACGTCGAGCAGCTGCTCGGCCTGCTCGACCGGCTGGTCGACTCCGGCAAGTCGGTCATCGTCATCGAGCACCACCAGGCCGTCATGGCGCACGCCGACTGGATCATCGACCTGGGCCCCGGCGCCGGCCACGACGGCGGCCGGATCGTCTTCGAGGGCACGCCCGCCGATCTCGTCGCCGCCCGCTCCACCCTCACCGGCGAGCACCTCGCGGCCTACGTCGGCAGTTGACCGCGGACGACCGGGGTCTGACGCACTGTCGAGCATGTGGGGAGGGTAGGCTAACCTAACCTCGTGTTGGTCGACAGTCCTCCAGAAGAGCGCGTGGCCACCGCCGCGCCCCCGAGACGCGCGGCGGTGCACTCGCTCGGGCTCCTCGTCTCCGCCGCGATCCTGGTGCTCGTCGCCCTGGCGAGCATCGCGATCGGCGCGAAGGAGCTGTCCCTGGCGCAGGTCTGGCACGGCCTGTTCCATGGCTCGGGGACGTACGGCGACGTCGTGGTCGGCGAGCGGCTGTCCCGTACGGTCCTCGGCCTGCTGGCCGGCGCCGCGCTCGGGCTGGCCGGGGCCGTACTGCAGGCGCTGACCCGCAACCCGCTGGCCGACCCGGGCATCCTCGGCATCAACGCGGGCGCGTCCGCCGCCGTCGTCACCGCGATCACGTTCCTCGGTGTGACCAGCCTGAGCGGCTACGTCTGGTTCGCCTTCCTCGGCGCCGCCGCCGTGGGCGCGCTGGTGTGGTTCCTCGGCGGCAGCCGGGGCGCCACGCCCGTCCGGCTCGCCCTCGCCGGCACCGCGATCGGCGCCGCCCTCTACGGCTACCTCCAGGCCGTGATGATCATGGACGGTGCGGCGCTGGGCAGGATGCGCTTCTGGACCGTGGGCTCGCTCGCCTCCGCCACCGACGCGACCATCGTCCAGGTGCTGCCGTTCTTCGCGGCCGGCACGGTGCTCGCCCTGCTGCTGGCCCGGCCGCTCAACGCCATGGCGATGGGCGACGACACCGCCCGCGCCCTCGGCGCCCACCTCAACCGCACCCGGGCGCTCGCCATGCTCGCCGCGACCGTGCTGTGCGGCGCCGCGACCGCCGCCTGCGGGCCGATCGTGTTCGTCGGGCTGATGATCCCGCACGTCGTGCGCTCCTTCACCGGGCCCGACCTGCGCTGGATCCTGCCCTACGCCACCCTCCTGTCGCCCGTGCTGCTGCTCGGCGCGGATGTCGTGGGCCGGATCGTCGCCCGGCCCGCCGAGCTCCAGGTCGGGATCGTCACCGCGATCATCGGCGGCCCGGTGTTCATCCTGCTCGTACGGCGGCGGAGGACGGCCCAGCTGTGAAGACCACCGGCACCCCCCGTACCGTTCGGGCCGTCCGCACCCCGGGCGGGCTGTCCTTCCGCCTCGACGGCCGCGCCTGCACGGTCGTCGGCCTGCTCCTCGCCGCCGCGCTCGCCGCGGGCGTCGTGCTCATCGGCACCGGCGACTTCCCGATGTCCGCCTCCGACGTCCTCGGAACGCTCGTCGGGCGGGGCAGCCAGGGACAGGAGTTCATCGTCCGCGAACTGCGGCTGCCGCGCGTCCTGGTCGGGCTGCTGGTCGGCGCCTGTCTCGGACTCGGCGGCGCCCTGTTCCAGTCCATCTCCCGCAACCCGCTGGGCAGCCCGGACGTACTCGGCCTCTCCCAGGGCGCGACGGCCGGCGCGCTGGTCGTCATCGTCCTGTTCTCGGGCAGCGCCACCGCCGTCACCCTCGGGGCGCTCGTGGGCGGTCTGGTGACCGGCCTCGCCCTCCATCTGCTCGCCTGGAAGCAGGGCGTGCACGGCTACCGGCTGGTCCTGGTCGGCATCGGCGTCTCCGCGGTCGTCACCGCGGTCAACGGCTATCTGATCACCAAGGCCGACTTCGTGGACGCCTCCCGCGCGGTGGTCTGGATGACCGGCTCCCTCAACGGCCGCGACTGGACCCAGGTCCGGCCGCTGCTCGCCCTGTGCGCCGTACTCGTCCCGCTCGTCCTCACCCAGGCGCGCGGGCTGCGGATGCTGGAGATGGGCGACGACGTCTCCTACGCCCTCGGGGTGCGGGTCGAGCGTGTACGGCTGCTGTTGATGGGCTCCGCCGTGCTGCTGGTCGCCGCCGCCACCGCCGCCGCCGGCCCCGTGAGCTTCGTCGCCCTGACCGCGCCGCAGCTCGCCCGCCGCCTCACCCGCTCGCCCGGCCCCAACCTGGTGCCCTCCCTGTGCATGGGCGCCGCCCTGCTGGTCACCGCCGACTGGGCCTCGCAGCGCGCCTTCGGCGCCGACCAGCTGCCCGTCGGCGTGGTCACCGGGGTACTCGGCGGCGTCTACCTGCTGTGGCTGCTGGTCACCGAGCGCAGGGCCGGCCGGATATGAGCGCCCGCAGCAACGCAGCGAACAACCGAAGGAGCACCGTGAACCGCCTGACCGCCGACAACGTCACTCTCGCCTACGACCACCGGGTCATCGCCGAGCAGCTGTCGGTGGAGATCCCCGACCGCTCCTTCACGGTGATCGTCGGCCCGAACGCGTGCGGCAAGTCCACGCTGCTGCGGGCGCTGTCGCGGATGCTCGAGCCCAGCCGGGGCCGGGTGCTGCTCGATGGACAGGTCATCCAGTCGATGCCCGCCAAGAAGGTCGCCCGCACCCTCGGGCTGCTGCCGCAGTCCTCGATCGCGCCCGACGGGATCACCGTCGGCGACCTGGTGGGTCGCGGCCGCTACCCGCATCAGGGCATCCTGCGCCAGTGGTCGGCCGAGGACGAGCGGGTCGTACAGGAGTCCATGGAGCGGACCCGGGTCGCCGAACTCGCCGACCGCCATGTCGACGAGCTGTCGGGCGGCCAGCGCCAGCGGGTGTGGATCGCCATGGCCCTCGCCCAGCAGACGCCGCTGCTGCTGCTCGACGAGCCGACCACGTACCTGGACATCCAGCACCAGATCGACGTCCTCGACCTGTGCGCCGAACTGCACGAGGAGCAGGGCCGCACCCTCGTGGCCGTACTGCACGACCTCAACCACGCCGCCCGCTACGCCACCCACCTCGTCGCCCTGCGCGGCGGGAAGGTCATCGCCCAGGGTGCGCCGAACGACATCGTCACCGCCGAGCTGGTGGAGGAGGTCTTCGGGCTGCGCTGCCAGGTCGTCGAGGACCCGGAGACCGGCACGCCGCTGGTGGTGCCGGCCGCGCGCAGGGCACGCGTGCGCGTGGGGGCTACAGAAGCTTCCTGAGCCGGAACAGGTCCAGCAGGCTCGCCTCCAGCCTCACCCGGCCCGACCCCCACGCCTTGGCGAAGTTCAGCTCCCCGCCGACCAGCGCGACCAGGTCGTCGCCGGTCATGACGAGCCTTATCCCGGCCTTCTCGGGCGGCGGGCCCTGGACGGTGTCCCGCACCTCGATCCGGCCGCCCGTGAGACGCCCCACGAAGGTGACGTCGAGGTCCTTGATGTGGCAGCTCACCGAGCGGTCCAGGGCCGCCGCCTCGCGGACGCCCCCCTCGGTGTCCGCCATGTTGTCCGAGAGCTTCTCGAGTGCGCTGCGGCACTCCTCGATCGTGGCCATCGCGACCGACGTTACCCCAGGGCTTCGCGGTAGCGTCTGGGCATGAGCGAGTCTGTGACCGGGACGGAGGCCGTGGAGGAAGCGCCGGCCGTGGAGGAAGCGCCGGCCGTGGAGGAGAGCGTCGCGGACGCCGGGTACGACTCCGCCGCACCCGCCCCTCTGGAGGTCCCCCGCACCCCCACCGGCAACGCCGGGGTCGACGCGGCCCTGGAACGGCTCGGCGACGCCGACCACCTCACCACGGACGGACACCTTCAGGTGTACGAGGATGTACACCGGGAACTGCGCGACGCGCTCACCGCGCTCGACGCCCGCCCGGGGCCGCCCGCGCCCCAACCGCCGTACAGACCGTCGTAGCAGTCGTCGTACCAACCGTCGTACCAACACAGGAGCTGAACCGAACGTGGCAGGAGTCGCACGCCGCCGTCTGGACGCGGAGCTGGTCCGCCGCAAGCTCGCGCGCTCGCGCGAGCACGCCGGCCAGCTGATCGCCGCAGGACGGGTCACCGTCGGCAAGACCGTCGCGACCAAGCCCGCCACGCAGGTGGAGACCGCCGCCGCCATCGTCGTCGCCGCCGACGACAGCGACCCCGACTACGTCTCCCGGGGCGGCCACAAGCTCGCCGGCGCGCTCGAGGCCTTCGTACCCCGGGGACTCGTCGTCGAGGGGCGGCGGGCGCTGGACGCCGGCGCGTCCACCGGAGGCTTCACCGACGTGCTGCTGCGCGCGGGCGCCGCCCACGTCGTCGCCGTCGACGTCGGATACGGACAACTCGCCTGGACTCTCCAGCAGGATGAACGCGTCACCGTCAAGGACCGTACGAACGTACGCGAGTTGACGCTCGAAGCGATCGATGGGAAGCCTGTGGATCTTGTCGTCGGAGATCTGTCCTTCATCCCGCTCGGCCTGGTGCTGCCCGCCCTGGTGCGGTGCGCGAAACCGGACGCCGACCTGGTGATGATGGTCAAGCCGCAGTTCGAGGTGGGGAAGGAACGGCTGGGCAGCGGGGGCGTCGTACGGAGCCCGCAGCTGCGGGCGGAAGCCGTGCGGGGCGTGGCCGGGAAGGCGTGGGAACTGGGACTCGGGGTGCGGGGCGTCACCGCGAGTCCGCTGCCCGGGCCGTCCGGGAACGTCGAATACTTTCTGTGGCTGCGTGCCGGGGCGCCCGCCCTGGACCCGGCCGACGTTGACCGTGCAGTGGCGGAGGGGCCGCGTTGACACAGACCCGAGCACGAACCGTTTTCCTGCTGGCCCACACCGGACGGCCGGCCGCCATCCGCAGCGCCGAGCTCGTGGTCAAGGGGCTGCTGCGCTCCGGGATCGGCGTACGCGCCCTGGAGGCCGAGGCGCGCGACCTGCCGCTGCCGGACGAGGTCGACCTGGTCAAGGAGGCCACCCCCCAGTCCCTGGACGGGTGCGAACTGCTCATCGTGCTCGGCGGTGACGGCACGCTGCTGCGCGGCGCGGAGTTCGGCCGGGCCTCCGGGGTGCCGATGCTCGGGGTGAACCTCGGGCGGGTCGGGTTCCTCGCCGAGGCCGAGCGGGACGACCTGGACAAGGTCGTCGACCGGGTGGTCAGCAAGGCGTACGAGGTCGAGGAGCGCATGACCGTCGACGTGGTCGTGCACCGCAACGGCGACATCGTGCACACCGACTGGGCGCTGAACGAGGCCGCCGTGCAGAAGGTGTCCGCCGAGCGGATGCTGGAGGTCGTGCTCGAGATCGACGGGCGGCCGGTGACGGGGTTCGGCTGCGACGGCATCGTGTGCGCCACCCCTACCGGGTCGACCGCGTACGCCTTTTCCGCCGGGGGGCCGGTGGTGTGGCCGGAGGTGGAGGCGTTGCTGATGGTGCCGATCTCCGCGCACGCGCTGTTCGCCAAGCCGCTGGTGACGTCTCCGGACTCCGTCCTGGCCGTGGAGGTGCTGCCGCACGTCCCTCCGGGGGTGCTGTGGTGCGACGGGCGGCGGACGGTGGAGTTGCCCGCGGGGGCGCGGGTGGAGGTGCGGCGGGGGGCTGTGCCGGTGCGGCTGGCTCGGCTGCACCATGCGTCGTTCACCGACCGGCTGGTGGCCAAGTTCGCGCTGCCGGTTTCCGGGTGGCGGGGGGCGCCGCATTAGCGGTTTGCGGGGGGTGGATTCGGGTTCGTCGGCGGGTGCGGGTTCGTTGTGGCTTGTCGCGCCCACGCGGCGGAGCCGCATATCGATACAGCCCCGCGCCCCTTTGGTGGGGCCACTCACGTGGGTGACATGCGCGGCCTGTGTGCGCTCCCCACCCCTGACCTCGTAAGGTCGGGGACGTGTTGGAGGAGATGCGGATACGGTCGCTCGGAGTGATCGACGACGCCGTTGTCGAGCTGTCGCCCGGGTTCACCGCGGTCACGGGTGAGACGGGTGCGGGCAAGACCATGGTGGTCACCAGCCTGGGGCTGTTGCTGGGCGGGCGTGCGGATCCGGCGCTGGTGCGGATCGGGGCGGACAAGGCGGTCGTGGAGGGACGGGTCACCGTGCCCGCGGACGCCTCCGTCGCCGTACGGGCCGAGGAGGCCGGCGCCGAGCTCGACGACGGGGCGCTGCTGATCAGCCGTACCGTTTCCGCCGAGGGGCGTTCCCGGGCGCACCTGGGCGGGCGGAGCGTGCCCGTGGGGCTGCTCGCCGAGCTCGCCGACGACCTGGTGGCCGTGCACGGGCAGACCGACCAGCAGGGGCTGCTGAAGCTGTCCCGGCAGCGGCAGGCCCTCGACCGGTACGCGGGCGACGCGGTCGCCGTGCCGCTCGCCAAGTACGCCGAGGCCTACCGGCGGCTGCGGGCCGTCTCCGCCGAGCTGGAGGAGATCACCACGCGCGCGCGTGAGCGGGCCCAGGAGGCCGACATGCTGCGCTACGGCCTCGACGAGATCGCCGGGGTCGAGCCGCGTGCCGGGGAGGACGTGGAGCTGGCCGAGGAGGCGGAGCGGCTGGGGCACGCCGAGGCGCTGGCGTCCGCCGCGACGGCCGCGCACGCCGCTCTCGCGGCCAGTCCGGAGGACCCCGAGGGCATCGACGCGGCCACCCTCGTCGCGGGCGCCCAGAGGGCACTGGAGGCCGTGCGGGCGCACGATCCGGCGCTGGCCGAGCTCGCCGACCGCATCGGCGAGATCGGCATTCTGCTCGGTGACGTGGCCGGGGAGCTGGCGGGGTACGCCGACGACCTGGACGCCGACCCGCTGCGGCTGGCGGCGGTGGAGGAGCGGCGGGCCGCGCTCGGCGCGCTGACCCGCAAGTACGGCGAGGACGTGAGCGCCGTGCTCGCCTGGGCCGAGCGCGGTGCCGCCCGGCTGACCGAGCTGGACTCCGACGACGAGCGGATCGGTGAGCTGACCGCCGAGCGGGACGCGCTGCGCACCGAACTGGGCGGGCTCGCCCAGGCGCTGACGGACGCCCGGACGGAGGCCGCGGAGCGGTTCGCCGCCGCCGTGACCGCCGAGCTGGCCTCGCTGGCCATGCCGCACGCGCGCGTGTCGTTCGCCATCCGGCAGACCGAGGACCCCGAGGGCGTCGAGGTGGGCGGCCGGACTGTCGCCTGTGGACCGGCCGGCGCCGACGAGGTCGAGCTGCTGCTCGCCCCGCACCCGGGCGCGCCGCCCCGGCCGATCGCCAAGGGAGCGTCCGGCGGTGAGCTGTCGCGCGTGATGCTGGCCGTCGAAGTGGTCTTCGCGGGGACGGACCCGGTGCCGACGTACCTGTTCGACGAGGTGGACGCGGGCGTCGGCGGCAAGGCCGCGGTGGAGATCGGGCGGCGCCTGGCCCGGCTGGCGAGGACCGCCCAGGTCGTCGTCGTCACCCACCTGCCCCAGGTCGCCGCCTTCGCCGACCGCCAGCTGCTGGTCGAGAAGACCAACGACGGCTCGGTGACCCGCTCCGGTGTGAAGGTGCTCGAGGGCGAGGACCGCATCCGGGAGCTGTCCCGCATGCTCGCGGGGCAGGAGAACTCGGAAACGGCCCGGGCGCACGCCGAGGAACTTCTCGCCACGGCCCGGGCGGACGGCTAGGGCGTCGTAGGGTGGCGGGATGATCTCCCGTATCGCCACCTCCTTCGCGCTGGCCGCCGGTCTCGCCCGGGCCGGGACCGCCGGGCTTCGTGCCGCCGCGCCCGGTGGGCGCGGGCGCTGGGAGCGGACGAACCACGCGGGGCGGACCGTCGGGCTGTACGCCGGACCGGCGACGGCCGCGGCGGTCGCCGCGGCCGTCGGGCGGGTGCGGCCCGCGGCCGGGGCGGCGGTGCTGGCCGCCGGGGTCTGCGGGGCCTATGACGACGTCGCCGGGGCCGGTGACCCGCGCCGTGGGTTCCGGGCGCATCTGGCCGCGCTGAGGGGCGGTGAAGTCACCAGCGGGGCGGTCAAGTTGTTCGGGATCTCGGCCGCCGGGCTCGCCGCCGGCGCGCTGCTGAAGGAACGGCCGCTGGACAAGGTCCTCGCCGGGGTCGTGATCGCCGGGGCCGCGCACGCCGTCAACCTCCTGGACGTACGGCCCGGCAGAGCCGCCGGCGCGGTGCTCGCGCTCGCGGCGCCCGGGCTGCTGCGCGGCGGACCGGGCGCGGAACTGGCCGCCGCCACCACGGGAGCCGCCGCGGCCGTCCTGCCCGAGGACCTGGGGGAGCGCGCGATGCTCGGCGACACGGGGGCGCACGCCCTGGGCGCGGCCCTCGGTGTGGCCGCCGTCGCGTGCAACGGACGCGCCGGACTGATCGCGCACGCCCTCGCGGTGGTGGCCGCCGCCGTATACGGCGAAAAGGTGAGCGGACAGAAGGGGACGCCAAGCCTTCAACTTCACTCGTCCGAGTGACCCGTACGTACTGGCATCCTTGGAGCCGGGGCAGTACGCCTGGCAAGGGCGCGCGGTTCAGCCCCCCCCGGCTCGATACCTTCTGTACGTTTCCCCGTGACCGCCCGACGCCGAACCAGGAGCCCCGGCCACGTGAGCCCCGTGAGCAGCCACGCATCGCACGGCCGGTCTCTGCTGCGCACCGTGCAGGTGCTGGGCGGAGGCAACGCCGGCAGCAGCGCGCACGTACGGTCGCTGGCCGCCGGACTGGTCGCGAGGGGCGTACGGGTCACGGTATGCGCCCCCTTCGAGGCCGACCGCGCCTACGGTTTCACCGACGTCGGCGCCCAGCACGTGCACGTGCCCCGCAGCAGCGACCCGGTGTCCGTGGCCGCGCTGCGCACGGTCTGCGCGGACGCCGACCTGGTGCACGCGCACGGGCTGCACGCCTCCTTCCGCGCGGCGCTCGCGCTCAGCGGCCGGAATACACCCCTGGTGGTCACCTGGCACGACCACGCGCACGCCGACGGACCCCGCGCGCATCTGCTGCGGCTGCTGGAGCGCCGGGTGGTGAAGGCCGCCACCGTCGTGCTCGGCACCACCTCCGGACTCGTCGACCGGGCCCGCCGCCGGGGCGCCCGGGACGCGAGGCTCGCCGCGGTCGCGGTGCCCCCGCCGGCCGCCGGATACGAGCACCCGGACCGCCCGCGCTCCAAGGTGCGGGCCGAACTCGGCGCCACCGACCGGCCGTTGCTCCTCGCCGTCGCCTCCCTGGACCCGGACCGCGGCCACGAGCTGCTGCTGGACGCCGCCCGCGCCTGGCGCCTGCTGGACCCCGTGCCGCTGGTCCTCGTCGCGGGCGAGGGACCGCTGCGTGCCCAGTTGCAGCGGCGGATCGAGGACGAGGAGCTGCCCGTCCGGCTCCTCGGGCGGCGCGAGGACGTCGGTGAGCTGCTGGCGGCGGCCGACGTGGCGCTGCTGCCCAGGAGTGGGGAGGCCCGCTCGGTCCTCGCCCAGGAGGCACTGCACGCGCGCGTGCCGCTCGTCGCCGCACGCACGGGCGGCATCCCCGAACTCGTGGGCGACGCGGCCGAACTGGTCCCGGACCAGGACGCGGAGGCGTTCGCCGGTGCCGTCGTACGGCTGCTCGGCGATCCCGAACGCCTGGAAGCGCTGCGGGAGATGGGCGACCGGCAGGCCGCCACCTGGCCCACCGAGGATGAGACGGTCGCCCAAGTGCTCAGTATCTACGACGAGTTGACCCAGCCCAGGCCGCTGGGGTGACGGCCCGTCAGGGAACGTGCCGACGGGCCTGCAGGGCCAGGCTCAGCGCCAGCACCGTCTGCGGGTCGTCGAGGTCGGTGCCCAGCAACTCCCCGATCCGGGCGAGGCGGTTGTAGAGCGTCTGCCGGTTCAGATGCAGTTCGCGCGCCGTCTCCGCCTTGCGGCCCGCGTTCGCCAGGTACGCCTGCAGGGTGGGCAGCAGCGGCGGCTTCGACCGGCGGTCGTGGTCCACCACCGGGCCGATCGCACGGTCCACGAAGGCCGCCAGGTCCGGGTGGTCGCGCAGCCGCCACAGCAGCAGGTCGATGTCCAGGCGGCGGGCGTCGTACCAGGGCCGGTCCGGCAGCCCCTGCGCCGCCGTCGCCGCCTCGGCCGCGTGCCGCAGCCCTGCCGAGGCGGCGGCCCAACCGCCCGCCACGCCGACCACCACCACCGGCGGCTGCCCGCCCGGCCGGTGCATCCCCGCACGCTCCGCACCCGCCCGCAGCGCCGCCGCGACCCGGTCCGCTACCGCCGCCCGCTCCGCCTCCGAGCGCAGCCCGACCAGCAGCGGCACCCGGCCCTCCACGGGCCGTACGCCCAGCAGCACCGGCACGCCCACCGAGGCCAGCTCCTCCGCGACCGCGCGGGCCAGCACCGTCCAGCCTCCGCCACTGGCCACCGGGCTCGAACCCGCGGTGCCCCCGGCGGGCGCGAGCGTGTCGCCCAGGCGCATGACGATGGGCAGCAGCGGGCTGCTGCCCGGCTTGAAGCCGAGCACGCGGGCCTGAGCGGGGGCGTCCTCGGCGGCGATACGGCCCTCGGCGAGGTCGGTGAGGAAGTCGCCGCGACCGCGCGCCGCCAGCTCCTCCTCCTGGCGGGCGTGCATCAGCACCACGGCCAGGACGCCCGCCGCCCGCTCGGCCGCCATCCGGTGCACCGGGGCCAGCGGCGAGCGCACCGGCAGCATCACCAGCCGGGCGCGCACCGAGCCGGTGCCGGGGCCGCCGCCGGGTACGTCCACGAGGACCGAACCGGCCGGAGGCGAGGCGTCCTTGTGCTGGCCGCGCAGCCCCTCCCAGACCTGCAGCGGATCGGCACCCTCGGGGCCGGAGCCGGCCGCGTACAGCAGCTGCCCGTCCGGGGTCTCCAGGAAGACGGGGTTGCCGCAGAAGTCGGCCAGGATGACCAACACCTGGGGAATTCCGCCGCCGCCGAGCAGCGCCTGGGTGCAGCGGCGGTGCACCTCCTCGGCGCGCTGGAGCAGCGCGTAGTGGCCGTTGACGATCTCCGTGTGGATCTCCTCGGTGACCGTCACGAACGGCACCTCGCGGTGCAGCTGGACGAGCGGGAGACCGGCGTTCCGGGCGGTCTCGACGAGGGCGGCGGGCAGGCGTGTGAAGCGGGGGCCCAGCTCCACGACGAGGGCCGCGATGCCGCGGTCGGCGAGGGTGCGGACGAAGGCGCGCTGGTCGGCGGGGCGGGTGCCGAGGCCGTAGCCGGTGGTCAGCAGGAGTTCGCCGCCCTTGAGGAGGGAGGCGATGTTGGGGACCTCGCCGGCGTGCACCCAGCGGACGGTGCGGGTGAGTTTGTCGGCGCCGGCGAGGACCTCCGGGAGGCCGCTGCGGAGGCCGGGCAGTTCCAGGGCGCGTTGAACGGTGATGCCGGTGCCCTCTGGGTCGAAGCTGCGGTCCATGGAGCGGACGGTACCTGTGCCTGGGGCGCGGTGGCAGCCTTGGGCACCCTGAGTTGTTCGGGTGCCCTGAGCTGGGATGACCGTGGGGTGGGTGCGCTCGCCCCGCTTGAGGGGTGCAGCTGCGCCCACCCTCCCCCAAGCTCTCGACTCCGCTCGAGCAGGGGGGACCCCCATCGCCCTGGGGGACCCCCTGCTCGAAGAGCTTGGGGGAGGCACGACTGCCCGCAGCTGCGCGGCTTCAGCCTCCGTACGCGCCGCTCGCCGTCAGGCGCAGGGCCGTGTCGATCAACGGGACATGGCTGAAGGCCTGGGGGAAGTTGCCCACCTGGCGTTGGAGCCTCGGGTCCCATTCCTCGGCCAGCAGGCCCAGGTCGTTGCGCAGGGACAGGAGCTTTTCGAAGAGTTTCCTCGCCTCGTCGACGCGGCCGATCATCGCCAGGTCGTCGGCCATCCAGAACGAGCAGGCGAGGAAGGCGCCCTCGTCGCCGGGCAGGCCGTCGACGCCCGCGTGGTCGCCCTCGGTGGGGTAGCGCAGGATGAAGCCGTCCGGCGTGGACAGCTCGCGCTGGATGGCCTCGATGGTGCCGATCACCCGCTTGTCGTCCGGCGGCAGGAAGCCCATCTGCGGGATGAGCAGCAGGGAGGCGTCCAGTTCCCGGGAGCCGTAGGACTGCGTGAAGGTGTTGCGCTCCTTGTCGTAGCCCTTCTCGCACACGTCCCGGTGGATGTCGTCGCGCAGCAGCTTCCACCGCTCCAGCGGACCGTCGGCGTCCCCGGACTCGATGAGCTTGATGGTGCGGTCGACGGCGACCCACGCCATGACCTTGGAGTGCACGAAGTGGCGGCGCGGGCCGCGCACCTCCCAGATGCCCTCGTCCGGCTCCTGCCAGTGCTTCTCCAGGTACTCGATGAGCTTGATCTGGAGCAGGGAGGCGTAGTCGTTGCGGGCCAGACCCGTCATGTGGCCCAGGTGCAGCGCCTCGATGACCTCGCCGTACACATCCAGCTGGAGCTGGTGGGCGGCGCCGTTGCCGACCCGGACCGGGGCGGAGTTCTCGTAGCCGGGCAGCCAGTCCAGCTCGGCCTCGCCGAGCTCGCGCTCGCCGGCGATGCCGTACATGATCTGCAGGTTGTCGGGGTCGCCGGCGACGGCTCGCAGCAGCCACTCGCGCCAGGCACGGGCCTCCTCGCGGTAGCCGGTGCGCAGCAGCGAGGACAGGGTGATCGCCGCGTCCCGCAGCCAGGTGTAGCGGTAGTCCCAGTTGCGTACGCCGCCGATGTCCTCCGGCAGGGAGGTGGTGGGGGCCGCGACGATGCCGCCCGTGGGGGCGTACGTCAGGGCCTTGAGCGTGATCAGGGAGCGGACCACGGCCTCGCGGTAGGGGCCGTGGTACGTACAGTGCCCGACCCACTCGCGCCAGAACTCCTCCGTCGCCTCCAGCGACTGCTCCGGCTCCGGCAGCGGCGGCGGCTCCTTGTGCGAGGGCTGCCAGGAGAGCGTGAACGTGATCCGCTCACCCGCTGCGATCGTGAAGTCCGCGTACGTGGTCAGCGACTTGCCGTACGTCTTCGTCGGTGTGTCGAACCACACGGAGTCCGGGCCCGCCACCGCCACCGTGCGCCCCTCGTGCCGGTGCACCCACGGCACGATCCGGCCGTAGGAGAAGCGCATGCGCAGCGCCGAGCGCATCGGCACCCGGCCCGAGACGCCCTCCACGACGCGGATCACTTGCGGGGCGCCGTCGCGCGGGGGCATGAAATCGGTCACGCGGACCGTGCCGCGCGGGGTGTCCCACTCGGATTCCAGGACCAGCGAGTCGCCGCGGTAGCTGCGCCGGTCCGCCGTGGGTGGCTCGGTGCCGGCAGCGTGGGCGGGGCCGAGGCGCCAGAAGCCGTGCTCCTCGGTGCCCAGCAGGCCGGCGAAGATGGCGTGCGAGTCGAAGCGAGGAAGGCACAGCCAGTCCACTGTCCCGTCCCGGCAGACCAGAGCAGCGGTCTGCATGTCTCCGATGAGTGCGTAGTCTTCGATGCGCCCGGCCACGTGCAACTCCAGTCGAACGGCCACGTCACACCCCGCGAAGGGGCTGTCGCTAGTGCGGTCAAGGGGTGGTTGTAATGCGTCGTTGAGCGGTGAGGCAAAAGCGCCGGTCAGCCGCGGGGGCAGATCGACAACTCTTGCTCAACGAACTGACGAGCTCTTGTTGTTTCCGGGTCATTACGGGCGGGGGTGGTGCCGTGTTGCCGGCCGGGCTCCTCAGTGAGTGTCCGAGCAGGATACGACGCACGTAGATGATCTGCGTGCCGCTCCGGACAACCCGCATGTGGCGAACGAGTGAGCCATGGGTGAGAGACCTGTACGTTGGTGCGTACCCGTGTCGGGACGTGCGCGGAGCGTGGCCGTAAGCCATGTCCGCCCGGCGCTGATACCCTGGTAGCCCGTGGACCGGTGGGCTCGAAACCCCCGAACCGCAGCGACGGCACCTCAGCCGGATCACCCGGGTTCCCCGGGCCGGACTGCCGTACCGCACACGATCCAACCGCGACCACGGGAGCCCTCTCTTGGCCATGCCGTCCAAATCCACGACGACCAAGCACATCTTCGTCACCGGGGGTGTCGCCTCCTCGCTCGGCAAGGGCCTCACCGCCTCGAGCCTCGGCATGCTGCTCAAGGCCAGGGGCCTGCGCGTCGTGATGCAGAAGCTCGACCCGTACCTGAACGTCGACCCGGGCACGATGAACCCCTTCCAGCACGGTGAGGTGTTCGTCACCAACGACGGCGCCGAGACCGACCTGGACATCGGCCACTACGAGCGCTTCCTCGACCGGGACCTGGACGGCACCGCCAACGTCACCACCGGCCAGGTGTACTCCACGGTGATCGCCAAGGAGCGGCGCGGCGAGTACCTGGGCGACACCGTGCAGGTCATCCCGCACATCACCAACGAGATCAAGCACCGCATCCGCCGCATGGCCACCGACGAGGTGGACGTCGTGATCACCGAGGTCGGCGGCACGGTCGGCGACATCGAGTCGCTGCCGTTCCTGGAGACCGTCCGCCAGGTCCGCCACGAGGTCGGCCGGGACAACGTCTTCGTCGTGCACATCTCGCTGCTGCCCTACATCGGCCCCTCCGGCGAGCTGAAGACCAAGCCGACCCAGCACTCGGTCGCCGCCCTGCGCAACATCGGTGTCCAGCCGGACGCGATCGTGCTGCGCTGCGACCGCGAGGTGCCCACCGCGATCAAGCGCAAGATCTCCCTGATGTGCGACGTCGACGAGGCCGCCGTGGTCGCCTGCCCCGACGCCCGGTCGATCTACGACATCCCGAAGGTCGTGCACTCCGAGGGCCTGGACGCCTACGTCGTGCGCAGGCTGGACCTGCCCTTCCGTGACGTGGACTGGACGACCTGGGACGACCTGCTGGACCGCGTCCACAACCCCGAGCACGAGATCACCCTCGCCCTGGTCGGCAAGTACATCGACCTGCCCGACGCCTATCTGTCGGTGACCGAGGCGCTGCGCGCGGGCGGCTTCGCCAACAAGGCCCGCGTGAAGATCAAGTGGGTCACCTCGGACGACTGCAAGACCCCGGCAGGCGCCGAGGCGCAGCTCGCCGACGTCGACGGCATCTGCATCCCGGGCGGCTTCGGCGACCGCGGCGTGCTGGGCAAGGTCGGCGCGATCCGCTACGCCCGGGAGAACAGGATCCCGCTGCTGGGTCTGTGCCTGGGCCTGCAGTGCATCGTGATCGAGGCCGCGCGCAACCTCGCGGGCATCTCCGACGCCAACTCCACCGAGTTCGACCCGGCCACCGCCCACCCGGTGATCTCCACCATGGCCGAGCAGCTGGACATCGTCGCCGGCGAGGGCGACATGGGCGGCACGATGCGGCTCGGCATGTACCCGGCCAAGCTGGCCGAGGGCTCGATCGTGCGCGAGGTCCACGACGGCAGGGAGTACGTCGAGGAGCGGCACCGCCACCGCTACGAGGTGAACAACGCCTACCGCGCGGAGCTGGAGAAGAAGGCGGGCATCGTCTTCTCCGGCACCTCCCCGGACGGCAAGCTCGTCGAGTACGTGGAGTACCCGCGCGACGTCCACCCCTACCTGGTCGCCACCCAGGCGCACCCGGAGCTGCGGTCGCGCCCGACGCGCCCGCACCCGCTGTTCGCGGGCCTCGTGAAGGCCTCGGTCGAGCGGAAGAATTCCAAGTAGCACACCCGGTTGTACGGTTGCGGGGGTGCGTTCCCTCAAAGGTGAGCACCCCCGCTCTCTTCGTGCACGTCCTGTGCACGTCGCAAGATCGGAAGGACAGGGCATGACGATCAAGGACACCCCGGAGGAGTGGGAGATCCGGGCGACGGACACGCCCTTCGTGGGCGGCAAGACCTCCGTCCGCACCGACGACGTGGTCATGCCCGACGGCTCCGTGGCCCGCCGCGACTACCAGGTCCATCCCGGGTCCGTGGCCGTCCTCGCCCTCGACGACGAGGACCGGGTGCTGCTGATCCGCCAGTACCGCCACCCGGTGCGGCAGCGGCTGTGGGAGATCCCGGCCGGCCTGCTCGACGTGCCCGGCGAGAACCCGCTGCACGCCGCCCAGCGCGAGCTGTACGAGGAGGCGCACGTCAAGGCCGAGGACTGGCGGGTGCTGACCGACGTGTACACCACCCCCGGCGGCTGCGACGAGGCCGTACGGATCTTCCTCGCCCGGGGCCTGTCCGCGGTGGAGGGCGAACGCTTCGCGGCGGAACACGAGGAGACCGACATGGAGCACGCGCGCGTGCCGGTCGATGAACTGGTACGCGGCGTCCTCGCGGGCGAACTGCACAACAACTGCCTCGTCGTGGGCGTTCTCTCCCTGGTCGCCGCACGCCAGGGCGACGGCCTCGACGCACTCCGCCCGGCCGAGGCGCCGTGGCCGGCGCGTCCCTTCGCATCCTGAAGGCGAGGCGCCGACGCCTCGCGGTGGGCGTTCTGGCTGTGGCGGTGACGGCGGCGGCCGCCGCGTGGGCGGTAGCCGCCGTCAAGAGCCGGCAGGTGCGCCCGGCGACCGTCGCCTCCCGCTCCGCGGTCGTCGGCACCTGGAAGGTGGAGGGCGGGGACGGCTGGATCCGGCTCGGCGCCGACGGCCGTTTCCGGGCGGTGGGCCTTCCCGCGCAGGTGTTCACCCCCGGTCCGTGGGCGGACGGGGTGACGAGCGCCACCGGGGCCTGGGCACTGGGCGACAGCGGTGGCTGGGTGCCGCTGAAACGGGCCGGCGTGACCGACGCGGAGACGGACTACGACTACATCGGTCTGGGCATCGTCGAGACCGGCGGTGCCACGCGTCTGTGCGTGGGATCGGGCGACCCGGGAGTGCTGTGCGACTTCCTGTTGCGGCGTGCCTCCGCCTGACCCGGACGGGCGTCGGTGCCGGACACCCGCCCCGTCCGGTGTGACGATCGCCTGATCCGATCGGGCGACGTGCCCGCCGTGCTCCTCCCGGAACGTCGCGGAGCGTGAACTAGGCTCTGGACAGCGCCCGGACCGGAGTCCCGGCGGGCTTGCGCGTGCGGTGGGACGGGAGTGTGGCCCGTGACGGACCAGGCGGTGGACGCAGGTGGGGTGGACCTCTCCGGGAGGGACCGGTCCCCCGCGGCCACCAAGAGCGCCTTCCTGGGCCGTACAAGGGAGTTGAAGGAACTGCGCGCCGACATCGAGCGGGCCGGGCTCGACACCCTCTCCGGCCGCAAGGCCCCACGCGCGCGTGTACTGCTGATCGCGGGCAGGCCCGGCTCCGGCCGTACGGCGCTCGCCGAGGAACTCGTACGGCAGGTCGCGGACGGCTACCCCGACGGCGTGCTGCGCGCCCGGCTCGCCGAGCCCGACGGCACCCCCGTGCCGGTCGAGCGCGCCGCCCGCGACCTGCTCACCGACCTCGGCCTGCCCACCCCGCCCGGCGCCGCCGAGGACGAGCTGACCGAGGCCCTGCGGGACGCGCTCGCCGAGCGCCGGGCGCTGCTGCTGCTCGACGACGCGGCCGGGGCCGAGCAGGTCGACGCGTTGCTGCCGGACAACGCCGGCTGCCTGCTCGTCGCCGTCTCCCGGGGCCCGCTCACCGGGATCGCGGACGTCCGCCCCTGCACGCTCGGCGGCCTGGACACCAAGTCCGCCGTGGAGCTGCTGGCCCAGCACATCGATCCGGTGCGCATCACCGTCGACCCGCGCGCCGCCGAGAGCCTGGCCGAGGTCTGCCAGGGCCAGCCCGCCGCGCTCGCCCTGGCGGGCGGCTGGCTCGCCGCCCGCCCCAAGGCCGCCGTCGCCGACCTCGCCGGGCAACTGCACGCCGACACCGGCGAGGGCCCCGCGCTCGCCCGCGTGCTGCGGCTCGTGCACGCCACCCTGCCGGGCCCGGCCGCCCGGATGCTGCGGCTGCTCGCCCTCGCCCCGGCCGGAGACGTCGACCCGCACACCGCCTCCGCGCTCGCCGGCTGCTCGGTCGAGGCGGCCCGCGCCTTCCTCGAGGACTTCGCCGCCCTCGGCCTGCTGCGGGCCCTGCCCTCGCCGCTGCCGTGCTACGAGGTCCCCGGCTGTCTGCACCCGCTGCTGCGGGCCCTCACCGAGCGCCAGGACCGCCCCGCCGAGCTGCAGCTGGCCCGCGCCCGGATGCTGGAGCGGACCGTACGGCTGCTGCAGTCCTGCCGGGCGATCACCGAGACCGACAGCCCCGAGACCCGCGAGAAGCTCAAGAGCCTGCCCCCCGCGCTGCGCTTTCCGACCCCGCGGGCCGCCGAGGACTGGCTGCGCGCCCGCCGTCCCGCCCTGCTCGCCGCCGCCCGGCTCGCGGTCGCCGACGGCGAGCTGGACACCCTGGCCCGGCGGCTGATGTCCCAGCTGGTGCGGGCCATGGTCGCCCATCTCGGCACCCGGGCCGCCGCCGGTGACCTCTACGGTGTCCACCGGCTCGTCCTCGACGTGGCCGAGCGGCAGCGGCTGCCCCGGGAGAAGGCCGCCGCCCTGCTGAACCTCGCCGACCTGGACGCCCGTACCGGCCGTACCACCGAGGCACTGGTCCGCTACCGGGCCGCGCTGGACGCCGGGCGCGAGGCGAACGACCCGTACGCGACCGGCCGCGCGATGGAATCCGTAGGCGGCGCCCACCAGGAGCTCGGGGACTACGACCGGGCCGCCGACTGGTTCGGCCGTGCCCTGGCCCAGCGCCTCGCGCGCGGGGAGCGCGAGGACGCCGCCCGCCTCTACGGCCGCATCGCCGCCGCGCACACCTACGCCGGCCGCTACGGCGAGGCGCTGCGCAACTGGCGGGCCGCCGTCGCCGCGCACCGCAAGGCCGGCGATGTCGCCGCCCACGCGCGGGCGTTGAGCGAACTGGCACGCGTCCAGGAGTACGCCGGGCGGCCCGCGGAGTGCCTGCGCACCTGCCAGGAGGCCGTCGAGTGGGCGCGCCGCGCGGAGGACGTGCGGTTGCAGGCGGCGCTGCAGCTGCGGCTCGCCGACACCCTGGAGCGGCTGGGCGATCCGGCCGCGGCGGCCCTGCACCGCGGGGCGGCCGAGCGCATGCTCGGTGACGAAATCCACGCGGGTGAGGACGGCGGCGCGGCGGACACATGGCCGGAACAAGAGGCCAACGCCTGCGAAATCCGCAGTACGCCTACTGAAGGTTGATGCAATGAAAGGCTAGACAGCGGGAATGCCTTCATTAGACTGGCCCTACCGCTCGTTCTCCTGCGGTGTCTTCTGGTATGCCCCCGCATGCCGGGGTACGTGTTGCATTGCCCCACATTCTCTGAGTCAAGGACCGTGATCGACGTGAAGGTCGGCATCCCCCGCGAAGTCAAGAACAACGAGTTCCGGGTGGCCATCACCCCCGCCGGCGTGAACGAGCTGGTGCGCAACGGCCACCAGGTCGTCGTCGAGCGGAACGCCGGCGCCGGCTCCTCGATCCCGGACGAGGAGTACGTGGCCGCCGGCGCCGAGATCCTCGACACCGCGGACGAGGTCTGGGCCGGCGCCGACCTGGTGCTGAAGGTCAAGGAGCCCGTCGCCGAGGAGTACCACCGCCTCCGCAAGGACCAGATCCTCTTCACCTACCTGCACCTGGCCGCCTCCAAGGAGTGCACGGACGCCCTGCTGGAGGCCGGCACCACGGCGATCGCCTACGAGACCGTCGAGCTGCCCAGCCGCGCGCTGCCGCTGCTCGCCCCGATGTCCGAGGTGGCCGGCCGGCTGGCCCCGCAGGTCGGCGCCTACCACCTGATGCGCGCCGCCGGCGGTCGCGGCGTGCTGCCGGGCGGCGTCCCGGGCGTGCCGGCCGGTGAGGCAGTCGTCATCGGCGGCGGCGTCTCCGGCTGGAACGCCGCGCAGATCGCCATCGGCCTGGGCTTCCACGTGACCCTGCTCGACAAGGACATCAACAAGCTCAAGGAGGCGGACAAGATCTTCGGTACGAAGATCAAGACCGTCGTCTCCAACGCCTTCGAGCTGGAGAAGGCCTGCCTCGAGGCCGACCTCGTCGTCGGTGCCGTGCTCGTCCCGGGCGCCAAGGCCCCGAAGCTGGTCAGCAACGAGCTGGTGTCCCGGATGAAGGCCGGAAGTGTCCTTGTCGACATCGCGATCGACCAGGGCGGCTGCTTCGAGGACTCCCACCCGACCACGCACGCCGAGCCGACCTTCAAGGTCCACGAGTCGGTGTTCTACTGCGTCGCCAACATGCCCGGCGCGGTGCCCAACACCTCCACCTACGCGCTGACCAACGCCACGCTGCCGTACATCGTCGAACTCGCCAACCGCGGCTGGGCGGAGGCGCTGCGCCGCGACCCGGCGCTGGCCAAGGGCCTCAACACCCATGACGGCAAGGTGACTTACCGCGAGGTCGCGGAGGCGCACGGCCTGGAGCACGTGACCCTGGAGTCCCTGCTGGCCTGAGCAGGTCGCCAAGTCGCCAAGGTGTGAAAGGCGATACGTCAACACACGCAGCCAACGGCACATCTCCGGCCGGACCTTGACCGACAAGGTCCGGCCGGATGTGTGTATGGTCACCCTGCCGCACCCGGTCAACTCGCCTCGAACGTAACCATTCGACCGATTCACGCACCGGTGAAACCTGCCGTGCGACGGCCGTACGCCCTTGACAGCCGGATGTTTCATTGCCGACACATCGGGCCGGGTCCGGCGGATTGTGTTGCTGCGGATGCCCGACACGCCATAGAGTCGCCAATCGTCGGCATGGTGCCACGCTGACCTGTCTAGAAGTTTCCTGGTCACCAAGGAGGTAAGACGACTTGTGAATGAGTCGACATTTTCTCCCGGGGGTGGTCAACCAGGAATGCCTGCGCGGGGCCAGGGTCCCACGGGGCTCGAGGCTGTCGGCTCCGTTGCTGTGCGCACCTTCGCAGCCCACCGGAGTCACCGGACGTCAGGGGTGACTCAGTCAGCACACCAGAGCATGGATGGCCATCACGTGAACGCCATGGCCGGCGACGGAAGTGGCGCGCCCCACAACCACTTCGCCGACTACGACGAACTGCCCGAGGGGCACTTCTACGACCCCGACGCCGAGTACGAGCCCGACCCCGAGTACGCGGCCACGCTCGCGCCCGACGCCGCTCGCCAGCGCCGTGAGCGCATCGGCCCGACCGGGCGTCCGCTGCCGTACTTCCCGATCCCGGGTCCGCTGACCGACCACGGACCCGCGAAGATCATCGCGATGTGCAACCAGAAGGGCGGCGTCGGCAAGACCACGTCGACCATCAACCTGGGTGCCGCGCTCGCGGAGTACGGCCGCCGGGTGCTGCTCGTGGACTTCGACCCGCAGGGCGCGCTGTCGGTGGGTCTCGGCGTCAACCCCATGGAGCTCGACCTCACCGTCTACAACCTGCTCATGGAGCGGGGCATGTCCGCGGACGAGGTCCTGCTGAAGACGGCGGTCCCCAACATGGACCTGCTGCCCAGCAACATCGACCTGTCGGCCGCCGAGGTCCAGCTGGTCTCCGAGGTCGCGCGCGAGTCGACGCTGCAGCGGGCGCTGAAGCCGCTGATGGACGACTACGACTACATCGTCATCGACTGCCAGCCCTCGCTCGGCCTGCTCACCGTCAACGCCCTCACGGCCGCGCACAAGGTGATCGTGCCGCTGGAGTGCGAGTTCTTCGCGCTGCGCGGTGTCGCGCTGCTGACCGAGACCATCGAGAAGGTCCAGGAGCGGCTCAACCCGGAGCTGGAGCTCGACGGGATCCTCGCCACGATGTACGACTCGCGCACCGTGCACAGCCGTGAGGTGCTCGCGCGTGTCGTCGAGGCGTTCGACGACCACGTGTACCACACGGTCATCGGGCGCACGGTCCGCTTCCCGGAGACCACGGTCGCCGGTGAGCCGATCACCACGTACGCCTCCAACTCCGTCGGTGCCGCCGCCTACCGCCAGCTCGCCAGGGAGGTGCTCGCCCGGTGTCACGCCGAGTGAGTCTGCCGGGGGCCGACGAGCTGTTCCGTACGACAGGGGGGACGGCGCTCCAGCCGTCCACTCCCCGGCGCCAGGCCGGCAACGGCGAGGCCCGGGTGCCCGCTCCCGCGGGGGAGAGCGACGCGGTGGCCGCCTCGGCGGAGGACGCGCCGCAGTCGGTGCCCGCGCAGGGCGGCGACGGCGGGGGCGCGGAGCACGTGGCGGTGGAGGCGGAGCCGACGGACGCGGGCGAGTCCCGCAGCCGGTCCGCTGCCGCGGAGCGGCCCGTGCGGCGTGGGGCGGCGCAGGAAGGTTCTGCCGCCGCGCCGCCGCGCAAGCGGGGCCGCGGCACCCCGCGCCGGCCCAGCGGGCGGGAGCGGCACGACGAGAAGATCACTGTGTACGTGTCCGCCGAGGAACTCATGGACCTGGAGCACGCCCGCCTGGTGCTGCGCGGCGAGCACGGTCTGGCGGTGGACCGCGGCCGCATCGTCCGCGAGGCGGTCGCCGTGGTCCTGGCCGACCTGGAGTCCCGCGGCGACGCGAGCATCCTGGTACGGCGGCTGCGCGGCCGTTAGGGCGCACCGGGCCCGCGCCCACCTGGGCGGACAGGCCCCATGGCCGGGGACCCGGCCCGATCCGCCGGACCAGCCCTGGTCGGCCGCGCGGGGCGGTAAGCGATAGCCTGCGACGGTCATGACCTCGAACGACGCTCCCACCCCCACCGGTCGTAGACGCCCCCTCGGCCGCGGCCCGGGAACGGCTTCCCCCCGCCCACCCGAGCCGCCCGCCGACCACACCCGGCCGTCGGCGACCCGGGCAGCCGAGGACGGGGTCGCGGACGAAGCGAACCTGACCACTCCCCGAGCCGATCCCCGACCGGAGCCCGAGGCGGGACGCCGTGGAGAACCCGGGGCCGAGGCGGTCGAGACGCTTCTCGAGCCGCACCCCGAGACAAGCCGGCACCCACAGCCTGCGGCCGGTTCCCTGCCGGGGACCGCGGGTGGAGTGGAGGCCGAGGCAAACGCTCGGCCAGGGTCCGAGGGGGATCCGCACCCGCGGGTTGCGGCCGGTTCCGGGACGCAGGCCGTGGGCGGGGCGGGGCCCGAGGCGAGCACTTCGCAGGAGCCTGAGGGGAGCTTGCACCCGCAGTCTGTGGCGGGGGCCGGGACGCAGGCCGGAGTGAGCCCGCAGCCGCCGCTTGGTGCGGGTCTGGGCCCGCGGGTTGCGGGCGGTCCCGGGACGCAGGCCTGGGATGGGGCGGGGCCCGAGGCGGGTCTCCCCCCGCAGGCTGAGGCGGGCGGGCCGCAGGGCCAGGCGGGCTTGCCGTCGGAGGCCGGGGGCGGGGTGGGCGACGACGGCGGTGGCGGCAGGGGGTTCAAGGTTCGGCTTGCGAACTTCGAGGGGCCGTTCGATCTGCTGTTGCAGTTGATTTCCAAGCACAAGCTCGATGTCACCGAGGTGGCGCTTTCCAGGGTCACCGATGAGTTCATGGCGCACATCCGGGGGATGGGGCCGGACTGGGATCTGGACGAGACCACCGAGTTCCTGGTCGTGGCGGCCACGTTGCTCGATCTGAAGGCCGCTCGGCTGCTGCCCGCCGCCGAGGTGGAGGACGAGGCCGACCTGGCGTTGCTGGAGGCCCGGGATCTGCTGTTCGCCCGGCTGCTGCAGTACCGGGCGTACAAGCAGATCGCCGACATCTTCAGCCGGCGCCTGGAGGAGGAGGGCCGGCGCTGCCCCCGTACCGTCGGACTGGAGCCGCACCACGCCGAGCTGCTGCCCGACGTCGTCATCAGCATCGGCGCGGAGGGCTTCGCCAGGCTCGCGGTCAAGGCGATGCAGCCCAAGCCCAAGCCGCAGGTGTACGTCGACCACATCCACGCCCCGCTGGTCAGCGTGCAGGAACAGGCCGGGATCGTCGTCGCGCGGCTGCGCGAGCTGGGCGAGGCCAGCTTCCGCGCGCTCGTGGAGGACACCGACGACACGCTCACCGTCGTGGCCCGCTTCCTCGCGCTCCTCGAGCTGTACCGGGAGAAGGCCGTCGCCCTGGAGCAGGAGGCGGCCCTCGGCGAGCTCATCGTGCGGTGGACCGGAGGGGACGGGGACACGACGCCCGTGGTGACCGACGAGTTCGACCGGCCGCCCGGGGAGAGCAAGGAGCCCAAGGAGTCCAAGTCCAAGGAGTCCAAGGAGTCCAAGGAGGAGAAGAAGCGTGAGTGAGGAGATCATCGAGCCGGGCGCCGGGCAGCCCGCCGTCGCCGAACTCGAGCTCAAGCCCGCCCTGGAGGCCGTCCTCATGGTCGTGGACGAGCCCGCCACCGAGGAGCACCTGGCGAAGATACTCCAGCGGCCCCGGCGGCAGATCGCGGACGCGCTGCGCGAACTGGCCGACGAGTACACCGCGCAGGGCCGCGGCTTCGAGCTCAGGCTCGTCGCCGGCGGCTGGCGCTTCTACACCCGCCCCGAGTACGCCGCCGCCGTCGAGGGCTTCGTACTCGACGGCCAGCAGGCCCGCCTCACCCAGGCCGCCCTGGAGACCCTCGCCGTGGTCGCCTACCGCCAGCCGGTCAGCCGCAGCCGCGTCTCGGCCGTACGCGGAGTCAACTGCGACGGCGTCATGCGCACCCTGCTCCAGCGCGGTCTGGTCGAGGAGGCGGGCGCGGAACCCGAAACAGGTGCGATCCTGTACAGGACGACGAACTACTTCCTGGAGCGGATGGGCCTGCGCGGTCTGGACGAGCTCCCGGAGCTCGCGCCCTTCCTCCCGGAGGCGGAGGCGATCGAGGCCGAGACCCAGGAGGGCGTACCGTCGTTCGACCCGGACGCGCCCGACGCGCCCGGCGGTCAGGACGCAGACGACTAAGACGGAACATTGATGCGAAGCAGCGGCAGGAACAGCGGACGCGGCAACTACCGCGGCGCCGGCGACAACCGGGACGAGCGGCAGGGGCAGGGACGTCCCCGCCGGCCCCGCCCCGAGGAGCGCCGCTACGACGTGGGCCCCGGCGCCACCGAGGACGGCCCGAAGTCGGGGCGCGGCGGCGCGGCCCGCGGCGGCGCCAAGGGCGGCCCGAAGCAGGCACAGCAGCCGCAGCGGCGCGGCCGTACGGCCCCCGCCCGCTCCCGTGAGTACGAGGCGCGGGCCGAGGAGCGCAACCGCGAGCGGTATGCCGGCAAGAAGGACGTCAAGCTGCCCAAGACCTTCCCCGGCGCCGAGCAGGAGGGCGAGCGGCTGCAGAAGGTCCTCGCGCGCGCGGGATACGGTTCGCGGCGCGCCTGCGAGGAGCTGATCGAGCAGGCGCGGGTCGAGGTCAACGGCGAGATCGTCCTGGAGCAGGGCCGCCGGGTCGACCCGGCGAAGGACGAGGTCAAGGTCGACGGCCTGACGGTGGCCACGCAGTCGTACCAGTTCTTCTCGCTGAACAAGCCCGCCGGTGTCGTCTCCACCATGGAGGACCCGGAGGGCCGCCAGTGCCTCGGCGACTACGTCACCAACCGCGAGACGCGCCTGTTCCACGTCGGCCGCCTGGACACCGAGACCGAGGGCGTCATCCTGCTCACCAACCACGGCGAGCTGGCCCACCGCCTGACCCACCCCAAGTACGGCGTGCGCAAGACCTACCTCGCGCACATCGTCGGCCCGATCCCGCGCGACCTGGGCAAGAAGCTCAAGGACGGCATCCAGCTGGAGGACGGCTACGCGCGCGCGGACCACTTCCGGGTCGTCGAGCAGACAGGCAAGAACTACCTGGTCGAGGTCACCCTCCACGAGGGCCGCAAGCACATCGTCCGCCGCATGCTCGCCGCCGCCGGCTTCCCGGTCGACAAACTCGTCCGCACCGGCTTCGGCCCCATCACCCTCGGCGACCAGAAGTCGGGCTGGCTGCGCCGCCTGTCCAACACGGAGGTCGGCAGGCTGATGCAGGAGGTCGACCTCTAGGCGGGTGTCGCCCGGCAGGCCGATGCGTGGCGGACGTGGTGCAGGAAGTCCTCCACGCGCCGGCGGTCGGGCTCCTCGGGGAGGGGCGAGTGGTGGGACGCCTCCTCGGCCTGCGCCGCCAGGCGGGTCATCCATGACTCGACCGCCGGCCACGGGACCTCGCCGCGCTTGACCGACAGCAGCCGGTCGCGTTCGTCGCCCACGTCGAGGGTCAGCCGGCCCGTGCGCAGCAGGTCGCGGACGCCGGCCAGCAGCCGTAGCAGGTGCATGGCGTGCTTCCAGCGCGGGGCGCCGTGCGTGCGGAGGTCCGCGTCGAGCTTGCGGCGCTGGCCGAGGGCGTAGCCGGTGAAGGTCTCGTACACCCGCCGGGACAGGAACGCCCCGCGCAGGGCGAGCAGCTCGCGGCCCGTGTCGTCGGCGTACTCCACCAGCGGCGAGTGGAGGCACTCCAGGATGTTCGGGTTCGCGCGCAGCGCCAGTTCGCAGAAGCGCTCCAGCTCCCAGCTGAACTGTTCGGGCAGCGGGCCGTCCACGTGCGTGGGCGGTTTCTCGAAGCGCCAGAACAGGGCGGTGGGGGCGAGGAAGACGCCCCGGCGGTCCGTGTCGCTGTCGTCCGTCGCCAGCCCGAAGGCCCTCGACCCCATGACACAGGCGTAGATCGTGTGGTCGCGTACCAGGTTCCCGGGCTGCATGCCCGGGAGCGTACGCGGCTCCTCACGCCAGGCTGATGGAATTTCCCTCGACCTTGATCGGCTTGGTGGGCAGTGGCAGGGTCGCCGGGCCTTGGGCCACGGAACCGTCGGCGATGCGGAAGCGGCTGCCGTGGCAGGGGCAGTCGATGGTGCCGTCGGCGACCCGGCTCACCGTGCAGCTCTGGTGCGTGCAGATCGCCGAGAAGGCCTTGAACTCGCCCTTCTTCGGCTGGGTGACCACGACCTTCGCCCGCGTGAAGACCATGCCACCGCCTTCCGGGATGTCCCCCGTGCTCGCCAGCACCCGCCCGGCGGCGGCCGTGCCCATGGAGGGGGAGGACGTCGTCGCGGCGGGTGGGGTCTGCGAGGGGTGGGACGTCTCCGGGGAGGGTGACGTCTCCGGGGAGGGTGACGTCTCGGAGTTGCCGCTGCCGCTGGTGCTGCCGCAGCCCGCCGTCACGAGCGCCGCCGCACCCGTGGCGAGAACCGTGCGCCGCGTCGAGCCCTGAGTCATGTCGTTACTCCGAGGGTGCAGGGAGAAGGGGAAGAGCTCCGAGCGGAGCTCCAGCATCTTCGCACCGAACACGGCCAATGCGAAGCAAATCTGAACAGAACGCAATAAAAGATCCATTTTCCTTGTCGTCTCAGCGGGCGGGCGCCGCCCACCCCGATCCCGCGGTCTGTCTAGGCTGGATGTCCGAGAGCCGATACACACGTCAGCCGATACACACGTCAGCAAGGAGCAGCGCCGTGGCGGTACGAGCGGTCCGGGGGGCCGTCCAGCTGGAGCGGGACGAGGCCGGTCACATGGACGAGCGGGTCGGAGCCCTGCTCACCGCCGTCCTGGAGCGGAACGGCCTCACCGCCGACGACCTGATCAGCATCTGGTTCACGGCCACCCCCGACCTGCACAGCGACTTCCCGGCCGCCGCGGCCCGCAAGCTCGGCATCACCGACGTACCGCTGATCTGCGCCCAGGAACTGGACATCGAGGGCGCCATGCCCCGGGTCGTCCGCGTCCTCGCGCACATCGAGTCCGGCCGGCCGCGCGCCGAGATCGCCCATGTCTACCTCGGTGCGGCGGCCGCCCTGCGCAAGGACATCGCCCAATGAGAACCGCCCTTGTCATCGGCACCGGGCTCATCGGCACCTCGGCCGCCCTGGCCCTCGCCCGGCGCGGGGTGGTCGTGCACCTCGCCGACCACGACCCGGAGCAGGCCCTCACGGCCGCCGCGCTCGGCGCCGGCACGGACGAGGCCCCGGACGGGCCCGTCGACCTCGCGATCGTCGCCGCACCTCCGGCACATGTGGCCGGGGTGCTCGCCGACGCCATGCGCCGGGGCCTGGCCCACGGCTACCTGGACGTGGCCAGCGTCAAGGGCGGCCCGCGCCGCGAGCTGGAGTCGCTCGGCCTGGACCTGACCGCCTACATCGGCACCCATCCCATGTCGGGCCGCGAGAAGTCCGGCCCGCTGGCCGCGACCGCCGACCTCTTCGAGGGCCGCCCCTGGGTGCTCACCCCCACCCGGGACACCGACACCGAGGTGCTCAACCTCGCCCTGGAACTGGTCTCGCACTGCCGTGCGGTTCCGATCGTGATGGACGCCGACGCCCACGACCGCGCCGTGGCCCTCGTCTCCCACATGCCCCACCTGGTCTCCAGCATGGTCGCCGCGCGTCTGGAGAACGCCGAGGAGGCGGCCGTACGGCTGTGCGGCCAGGGCATCCGGGACGTGACCCGGATCGCCGCATCCGACCCGCGGATGTGGATCGACATCCTGTCCGCCAACCCCGGACCGGTCGCCGACCTGCTCTCCGACGTCGCCGCCGACCTGGACGAGGCCGTCCGGGCCCTGCGCGCCCTGCAGTCCTCCGACGAGGCCAAGCGCCGCGAGGGCAGCGTCGGCATCGAGGACGTGCTGCGGCGGGGCAACGCCGGCCAGGTCCGGGTGCCCGGCAAGCACGGGTCCGCGCCGCACGTGTACGAGGTCGTCGCCGTCCTCATCGACGACCAGCCCGGCCAGCTGGCCCGCATCTTCGCGGACGCGGGGGTGGCCGGGGTCAACATCGAGGACGTACGGATCGAGCACGCCACCGGGCAGCAGGCCGGTCTGGTGCAGCTGATGGTCGAGCCGAAGGCGGCGCCTCTCCTGACGGCGGCCCTGCGGGAACGGGGCTGGGCCATCCGCCAGTAAGAGGGGGTCCGGGAAGCCAGTAACCTTGTGCGGGGCGCTCTACGACCCGGCGCCCCGCACCCCCGTCCACCACCCTTCACCAGGAAGGTGCCCCGCTGTGGAAAACGGCGCCGCCCGGACCGCCCAGCCCGTGATTGTCGCCATCGACGGCCCCTCCGGCACGGGCAAGTCGAGCACGTCGAAAGCCGTCGCCGCGCAGCTCGGCCTGAGCTACCTGGACACCGGCGCCCAGTACCGGGCGATCACCTGGTGGATGGTGACCAACGGGATCGACATGGAAGACCCCTCCGCGATCGCCGCCGTGACCGGCAAGCCCGAGATCGTCTCCGGCACCGACCCGGCCCATCCGACGATCACCGTCGACGGCGTGGACGTGGCCGGCCCGATCCGCACCCAGGAGGTCACCTCCAAGGTCAGCGCCGTCAGCGCCGTGCCGGAGGTGCGGGCCCGGATCACCGAGCTGCAGCGCTCGCTGGCCGGCTCCGCCGAGGCCGGCATCGTCGTCGAGGGTCGTGACATCGGCACCACCGTGCTGCCGGACGCCGACCTCAAGATCTTCCTCACCGCCTCCCCGGAGGCCCGTGCCGCCCGCCGCAGCGGCGAGCTGAAGGGCGCGGACGTGCGCACCACCCGCGAGGCCCTGATCAAGCGGGACGCCGCCGACTCCAGCCGCAAGACCTCACCGCTGGCCAAGGCCGCCGACGCGGTCGAGGTGGACACCACCGACCTGACGCTGGCGCAGGTCATCGAGTGCGTCGTCACCCTCGTCGAGGAGAAGCGGGCCGCGAAGTGAGCCGTCCGTCGGAGCGTACGGCGGGTCTTCCGTCCGAGCGCGGTGCCGATGTCGGCCGGCGGATCGGCGTCGGGCTGATGTACGGCCTGTGGAGCCCGCGTGTGCTCGGCGCCTGGAGGGTGCCCGCGGCCGGCCCGGCGATCCTCGCCGTCAACCACTCGCACAACATCGACGGCCCGATGGTCATGGGCGTCGCACCCCGGCCGGTGCACTTCCTGATCAAGAAGGAGGCGTTCGTCGGCCCGCTGGACCCCTTCCTGACCGGCATCGGCCAGCTGAAGGTGGACCGCCACACCACCGACCGTACGGCGATCACCCGCGCCCTCGGCGTCCTGGACGGCGGCGGCGTCCTCGGCATCTTCCCCGAGGGCACCCGCGGCGAGGGCGACTTCGCCTCCCTGCGCGCCGGGCTCGCCTACTTCGCGGTCCGCGGCGGGGCGCCGGTCGTGCCGGTGGCGGTGCTGGGAAGTTCCGAGCGGCGCGGACGGTTGATAAGGGGGCTGCCCCCGCTGCGCTCCCGCGTCGACGTCGTCTTCGGCGACCCGTTCGATGCGGGTGACGGCAGCGGGCGGCGTACGCGGCGGGCGCTGGACGAGGCGACCGAGCGCATCCAGAAGCAGCTCACCGCCCACCTGGAAAACGCCAGGCGTCTGACCGGGCGCTCGGCGACACTTGAGTAGTGGATCACCGCTGACCGGCGGGGCTCCACCGACCACCACGATGAACGACGAGGTACCGACTTCATGAACGACCACATCCAGCCCGACGGCTCGGCCGAGCACGATCACGGGGCGCTCGGCGACGCCGAGTACGCGGAGTTCATGGAGCTCGCCGCGGAAGAGGGCTTCGACCTCGAGGACGTCGAGGGCGCCATCGAGGCGGCCGGACACGGCCCGCTGCCCGTGCTCGCCGTCGTCGGCCGCCCCAATGTCGGCAAGTCGACTCTGGTGAACCGCATCATCGGCCGCCGCGAGGCGGTCGTCGAGGACAAGCCGGGCGTCACCCGCGACCGCGTGACCTACGAGGCCGAGTGGGCGGGCCGCCGTTTCAAGGTCGTCGACACCGGCGGCTGGGAGCAGGACGTCCTCGGCATCGACGCCTCCGTCGCCGCCCAGGCCGAGTACGCCATCGAGGCCGCCGACGCGGTCGTGTTCGTCGTCGACGCCAAGGTCGGCGCCACCGACACCGACGAGGCGGTCGTACGGCTGCTGCGCAAGGCGGGCAAGCCGGTGGTGCTGTGCGCCAACAAGGTCGACGGCCCGAGCGGCGAGGCCGACGCGGCGTACCTGTGGTCCCTCGGCCTCGGTGAGCCGCACCCGGTCTCGGCGCTGCACGGCCGCGGCACAGGCGACATGCTGGACCGCGTCCTGGAGGCGCTGCCCGAGGCACCGCGCGAGACGTTCGGCGGGACCGGCATCGGCGGTCCGCGCCGGGTGGCGCTGATCGGCCGGCCGAACGTCGGCAAGTCCTCCCTGCTGAACAAGGTGGCCGGCGAGGAGCGCGTCGTCGTCGACGAGCTGGCGGGCACCACCCGCGACCCGGTCGACGAGCTGATCGAACTGGGCGGCAAGACCTGGAAGTTCGTCGACACCGCCGGCATCCGCAAGCGTGTCCACCTCCAGCAGGGCGCCGACTACTACGCCTCGCTGCGCACCGCCGCCGCCGTGGAGAAGGCCGAGGTCGCCGTCGTCCTGATCGACGCCTCCGAGAACGTCTCGGTGCAGGACCAGCGGATCATCACCATGGCCGTCGAGGCGGGCCGCGCGCTCGTCATCGCCTACAACAAGTGGGACACCCTCGACGAGGAGCGCCGCTACTACCTGGAGCGGGAGATCGAGACCGATCTCGCGCAGATCTCCTGGGCCCCGCGGGTGAACGTCTCGGCGCGCACCGGGCGGCACATGGAGAAGTTGGTCCCGGCGATCGAGACGGCGCTGGCCGGCTGGGAGACCCGGGTGCCGACCGGCCGCCTCAACGCCTTCCTCGGCGAGCTCGTCGCCGCCCACCCGCACCCGGTCCGGGGCGGCAAGCAGCCGCGCATCCTGTTCGGCACCCAGGCCGGCACCAAGCCGCCGCGGTTCGTGCTGTTCGCCTCCGGCTTCATCGAGGCGGGCTACCGGCGCTTCATCGAGCGCCGGCTGCGCGAGGAGTTCGGCTTCGAGGGGACGCCGATCCACATCTCGGTGCGGGTCCGCGAGAAGCGCGGCGCGAAGAAGAAGTAGCCGAAGCGGAAGGGCGGCCTCCTGAGTCAGGGGGCCGCCCTTCCGCTTGTCGGGGCGTCAGAGTCCGCGGCGCGGGCCGGGCGGCAGCGCCGCCGGAACGTGCTGGGTCCCGGTGTCCTGCCGCCCGATCGTCCCGATGCGCTGCCACTGCGCCTGCTGCTGGCCGGTGCCGTGGCGGGTGCTGTACGCGCCCGCACTGTAGGCGCTGTACGCGTTCGAGCCCGTACCGTGCGGGAGGTTCCCGAACGCGACGAAGCCCAGATCCTCCTCGCCGCTGCGGTCGCCCGGCAGGGTCCGGAAGGACTTGACGTACTCGGCGTAGAGCGCGTCGTAGATCGGCGTGGCCGAGGGGCCGCCGTGAGGATCCTGGGCCGGCCGCGACGGGGAGAGCTCCCGGCTCGACGAGCGCAGCCGGGAGCTCGGCGAAGGGATCGGCGGGTAGGACTGGCGGCGGGGAACGTCGTATGCGTGCACGTATGTCCAAACGACCCCGGACCGGAAGGGATGCGGTCAGGGCCGACAGGCCTTGGGGCCTGTCCGGCGGATCATGCCGCAGGCGCGGGGTCCGGCGCTCCCCCAAGCTCTCCGAGCAGGGGGGACCCCCACCCCGAGCTCATCGAGCAGGGGGACCCCTGTCGCCCCCGCTCACCCGGGCCGATGGCCGACCGCCGATTTCCTGCGACTTGATCCGCCGGACAGGCCTCAGATCCCGGCGAGCGGCAGCGCCGCCGTGACCAGCCTTCCGTTCGCCGCCGCCTTGTCCAGCGCCTCCCGCAGCAGGTCCTCGCGCGGCTGGCGGCCGATGGAGCCGACCGGCGCCGCGAACATCAGCACCTGCTGGTGCTTGTTGGCCGCCGCCCGCCAGCCGTCGGTGACCTGGAGCGGCTGGTGCGCCTGCCACCAGGCCACCGGCCCACCGCCGTTGGTGCCCGGCTGGAGCACGGCGTGCAGCTGGCCCATGGCGAGCAGCACCGACCAGCCGTGCAGCACGGGCGGTACGGAGGCGATCTCGGTCACCGGCAGGAAGCCCTGCTCGACGAGCAGCGGCAGGAACTCGTCGTCGGCGCTCAGCGAGCCCGGGCGCGCGATGGGCGCGGTCGGCTCGACGACCAGGGCGGGGTGCAGCTCCCCGGCGATGAGGACGAGTCCGCTGGTCACCCCGAGCACAGCCTGCTGCGGTACGACCTTCTGGGGTACGGCCTGCTCGGGCGCGGTCTGCTGCGGCAGGGCCTGCTCGGGCACCCTGCCCACGGCGCCCGCGTCGGCGCTGATGGAGCGGACCGCGCCGCGCAGATGCTCCTCGGTGACCTGGACGACCTGCGAGGGCAGGCAGGTGGCGTGGGCGAAGGCGAGGACGGCGGTCTCGTCCCCGACGAACAGGACGGTGCTGGTGCGCTCCTGTTCGCAGTCGCCCGGGGTGCGGCAGGACGTGCAGTCGTAACTGCCCGGGGCGTTCTCTCCGGCGAGCAGCCGGTCGGCTTCTTCGTCGCCGATCTCGGCGCGTACGGCGTCGCTGACGTCGAGCATGCGCGGCACGATTGGCTCCCTCGGGATGCGGGTGCGTGGCGGGACCGGGCGGCTCCCGGCCCATGAACCGGGAGGGCCCCCGGCTCTTGAAGAAGACAACGGGCGATCTGTGGCGGGAGTCACGCCCTCCGCCGAACGGAATCGAACCATCCTGCGCACAGGGTCACGTCAGGTGCGGAACCGGGCACTCATCGTCAACTCCCCGAAAGATCAAGGGGCTTGACGGGGTGAAGTGGGTCACAGATCGCCCGTTCGGGTGGCCGAAAAATCAGGAAATCAGCGAATGAAGTGGGTGGCCGAAAAAAGTCGCTACCTCCGGTAACGGTCAATCGGCCTGCCAGAACGGGGGGTTGGTTGATTCGGGCGTTGTCCCCTCCTTAGATTCCTCGGCCGTGTGCAACGAGCACCGCTCGGGTACGTCCGCCGACCGCACCGAACCGGCACCACTCGGCTCGACCTCTTCCGGCGGACGGGGCGAGCGCGCCGACCGCGTCCATGCGCGGCGGGCGCGCCCCGCCTTGGGGGACCCCGAGTCCTTCGAGAGGGATTTACATGTCCGAATGTGCCGATAAGAGCCACGACACCACGCGCGACAACGCCCGCAGGACGCGGACGACGGCGGCTCTCGCCGGGGCGGTGCTGCTGGCCCCGCTCGGGCTGCTGGCCGCGACCGGCAACGCCCACGCGGCGGACGGCGGAGTGTGGGACCGCATCGCCCAGTGCGAGAGCGGCGGCAACTGGCACATCAACACCGGCAACGGCTACTACGGCGGGCTGCAGTTCGCCGCCGGCACCTGGCGCGCCTACGGCGGCACGGCCTACGCGCCCACCGCCGACCGGGCTTCCAGGGCCCAGCAGATCGCCGTCGCCACCAGGGTCCAGCAGGCCCAGGGCTGGGGCGCGTGGCCGGTCTGCTCGGCCCGGGCGGGGGCCTCCGGCAGCGCGCCCGGGACCGGATCGGGCTCGGTCGGGACCGGGGCGACGCACAAGTCCGTCAAGTCCGTCGAGCAGAAGACGCGCAAGACACAGGCAGCGCCGCCGCAGCGGCCGTCGAAGACGCCGGCGCGCGAGACGGGCCACACCAACCGCAGTGCCTCCCGCGGCGACTACACCGTCCGCGCGGGCGACACGCTGAGCGGCATCGCCGCCCGGCACGGAACCACCTGGCAGCGGCTGTACGCCGCCAACAAGTCCGTCATCGGCGGTGATCCCGACCTGATCGTGCCCGGGCAGCGCCTCGCGCTCTGAGCCGCTCCCCTCATGCCCGGTACACCAGGCCCCGTCCGGTCACCCGACCGGACGGGGCCTGCTCGTCACGGTCGCGCCACGGCGCATTCGTACACCACGGCCGGCCGCACAGCGCGGGTGCACCGGGCGCCGCTCGGCCGAGGACCAGGCACGCGCCCGGACCGGCCGGCAGGTCGCACGTGTGCGCCGCCACCGCGACAAGCGGCACGCGCGCGTGTGTGCCGACAGAGCGCGGGCCACGGTGAGCATGCGCCGCTCGCCGCCGGAGAGGTGCCGGCGCGGCCCGGACTGCCGCAACGCCCCGTGGTTCACCGATGCCGCCAGGGCCTGTGCGGGCACCGGCGGCACGCGCGTGTCCTTGCGGACAGCACCTGTCCGCAAGGGCTGGCAGACTCGCCCACCATGCTGGAGACATCGGCACGACTGCTGCGCCTGCTCTCACTGCTCCAGGCCCACCGCGAGTGGTCCGGTGCCGAGCTCGCCCGGGGGTACCTCCCATGCCCTTAAGGCAATGGGGGAGGCCCGGCGTCACCCCGCGCACGGTGCGCCGGGACGTGGACCGGCTGCGCGACCTCGGCTGTCCGGTCGACGCCGGCCCCGGCACCGGCGGCGGCTACCGGCTGGGCGCGGGCGCCCGGCTGCCCCCGCTGCTCCTGGACGACGACGAGGCGGTCGCGGTCGCCGTGGGGCTGCGTACGCCCGCCGGGCAGGGCATCGAGGGGATCGGCGAGAGCTCGGTGCGGGTCCTGTCCAAGCCGGAGCAGGTGCTGCCCGGACGGCTGCGGCGCCGGGTGGGCGCCCTGAACGCCTTTCACCGTGCCGATGCCGCGCGCCCCCGAGCCCTCCGCCGTCGACCCGGCGGTCCTCACCGAGCTCGCCCACCTGTGCCGGGACACCGAGCGGCTGCGCTTCGAGTACCGCGGCCACGACGGCACCACCAGCCGCCGCAGTGTCGAACCGCACCGCCTGGTGTGCACCGAACGCCGCTGGTACCTGGTCGCCTGGGACCTGGACCGCGACGACTGGCGTACGTTCCGCGTCGACCGCATCACCCCCAGACCGCCGCACGGCCCGCGCTTCGCGCCGCGCACCCCGCCCGCCGACGGCCTCGCCGCCCATGTCTCCCCGGGCGTCTCCACGCGCGCGTACGCCACGCAGGCCGTGATCCGGCTGCTGGTGCCGCCGGCCGAGGCGGCCGAGCGGATCTCGCCGTCCGCCGGGGCCCTGGAGGCCGACGGGCCGGACGCCTGCCTGCTGCGCACCGGCGTCGCGAGCCTGGACGTGATGGTGATTCACGTGATGCTGATGGGGTTCGCGTTCGAGGTGCTGGAGCCCGCCGAGCTCACCGAGGTGATCAGGACCGCTCGTGACCGGCTCGATGCCGCTCCGGCTCGGGCTGCGGGGCCTGGCCGGCGTACTCGGGATGGTGCAGGTCGAACGCCGGGGACTCGCTGCGGATCCGGGGCAGGGTGACGAAGTTGTGCCGGGGCGGCGGGCAGGAGGTCGCCCACTCCAGGGAGCGGCCGTAGCCCCAGGGGTCGTCCACCTCGACCTTCCGGCCGTACCTGGCGGTCCTCCACACGTTGTGGAGGAACGGCAGCGTCGACATGCCGAGCAGGAACGCGCCGATCGTCGACAGGGTGTTCAGTGCGGTGAAGCCGTCCGCGGCGAGATAGTCGGCGTACCGCCGGGGCATGCCCTCCGCGCCCAGCCAGTGCTGCACCAGGAAGGTGGTGTGGAAGCCGATGAACAGCGTCCAGAAGTGGATCTTGCCGATGCGTTCGTCGAGCAGCTTCCCGGTGAACTTCGGCCACCAGAAGTAGAAGCCGGCGAAGGTCGCGAAGACGACGGTGCCGAAGACGACGTAGTGGAAGTGGGCGACCACGAAGTAGCTGTCCGTGACATGCCAGTCCAGTGGCGGCGAGGCGAGGATCACCCCGGTCAGACCGCCGAACAGGAACGACACCAGGAAGCCGATCGCCCACAGCATCGGAGTCTCGAAGGACAGCGAGCCCTTGAGCATCGTGCCGGTCCAGTTGAAGAACTTCACACCTGTCGGCACGGCGATCAGGAAGCTCATGAAGGAGAAGAACGGCAGCAGCACCGCGCCGGTGGCGAACATGTGGTGCGCCCACACCACCACCGACAGACCGGTGATCGCCATGGTGGCGCCGACCAGCGTCAGATAGCCGAAGATCGGCTTGCGGGCGAACGCCGGGATGATCTCGGTGATGATCCCGAAGAACGGCAGCGCGATGATGTACACCTCCGGATGGCCGAAGAACCAGAACAGGTGCTGCCACAGCAGCGCCCCGCCGTTCGCCGACTCGAAGACCTGCGAGCCGAACCTGCGGTCCGCCTCCAGCACCAGCAGCGCGGCCGCCAGCACCGGGAACGCCAGCAGGATCAGGATCGAGGTGAACAGCGTGTTCCAGGTGAAGATCGGCATCCGGAACATCGTCATGCCGGGCGCGCGCATGCCGATGATCGTGGTCAGGAAGTTGACCGCGCCGAGGATCGTCCCGAAGCCGGCCAGCGCGAGCCCCATGATCCACAGGTCCGGGCCGACGCCGGGGGAGTGCGCCGTGTCATTGAGCGGGGCGTAGGCGAACCAGCCGAAGGCGGCCGGCCCGTCGGGCACGAGCAGCGAGCCGAGCACGATCAGCCCGCCGAACAGGAAGAACCAGTACGACAGCATGTTCAGCCGGGGGAAGGCGACGTCCGGGGCGCCGATCTGCAGCGGCATCAGCTCGTTGGCGAAGCCCGCGAAGGTCGGGGTCGCGAACAGCAGCAGCATGATCGTGCCGTGCATGGTGAACAGCTGGTTGAACTGCTGGCTGTTCATGAGCTGCAGCCCGGGGCGGGCGAGTTCGGCCCGCATCAGCAGCGCCATCACCCCGCCGACCAGGAAGAACACGAACGACGTGATCAGGTAGAGGTGGCCGATCTTCTTGTGGTCGGTGGTCGTCAGCCAGTCGACCACCAGCCTGCCGGGCCGTTCGCCGGGCGCCGGCCGTGCCGCCGCCGCTACGGTCTGGGTCCCCATCGCTCGCTCGCCCTCCGCTCCTCGCGCCCGGGTCCGCCACGGCCCGCGGCCGACCGGCCGGGGGCTCCTGCCATGATGCGCGCGTGACCGCGCGCCGCGACAGGGGGAGTGCGGACGTTGTGTGCTGGACCGGTGAAATTCCTATGCGGCGTCACATTCCGCGAGCCGGTCCGGACACGGAATGCGAGGGCAGCCCGGGGCGGGGCAGGGGGGACTTCTCCCGGGGCATTCCACCGGGCTTTTCCGGGTGCCGTACCGGTCGCCGGGAATTGCGCTCGAATGATCGCGGAAGGGGTCCGGAATCGCCCGTACGTGTGATGGAGTTGGGCCGATCCGCGGTCATGGTTCTGTGACCGAAGCGTGACAGCAGAGGAATGTGTGACTCAGGTGCCGTGATGCACTTCCGCGGCCGCGGCTCAGGGCCTAGCGTGGCGGTATGGCACCGATTCCCACTCCGCCGACGGAGCCCCAGGACAGTCCGGACGCGTATGTCGGCCTCGAGGCCGGGCAGGCCGAGCGGCTCGCGCGCGAACGGGGCTGGAGCACGGTGCGGTCGCTGCCGCCGGGCACGATCATCACCATGGAGTACCGGGTCGGCCGGATGAACTTCGAGGTCAGGAACGGTCGCGTGACCCGCGCCTGGAAGGGCTGAACCGCCGAGGGGGCCTCCGGCCCGGCGGCGGCCCTGCCGTCAACTGCCGGTCAGCGGGCGGGCCGCCGAGGCCGTGCCGCGCGGATGCCGGTCGGAGTGCGCCGGCCGGCGGCTGTCGGCCGGGGTGACCGGCGTGCGTTCCGGGCGGGCCGTGTGGTGGCCCGGGGCGAGGTGGACCGGCGCCCGGGACGTACGGCCGGCGGCGACCGTCTCGCGGGCCGCCGGAGCCTCCTCCGAGGCTGACGAGTGCGGCGTGAGCACGACGGGCACACCGACGGGAGCGACCGGCGCGGGCACCGGTGCCCGGCGGCCGTGGCGGGCACGCCAGCGGTCGCGCAGGTCGAACAGGGCGGCCTCGGCCCTCGCGATCAGCGGCTCGAACCACGGCAGCGCCAGCAGGATCAGCAGCCCCGCGGCCCAGCCGAGGAGCACGTCGCTCAGCCAGTGCGTACCCAGGTAGACCGTGGTGAGGCCGACGCCGAGCGCGATCACCGCGGACAGCGCCGACAGCCAGCGGCGAGCCGTCGGAGTGGAGGCCAGGTAGGCCAGGATGCCCCAGGTCACCACGGCGTTGGCGGTGTGGCCGCTGGGAAATATATCGCCGCCCAGCCACATCTCGTTGGAGCCGATGACGGTGGCGTAGTGCGGTCCGAGGCGGCCCATGCCGATCTTCGCGGCGCCGACCGTGGCGTTCAGCAGCAGCAGCGAGGTGGCGAGGGTGAGCAGCGGGCGCAGTGTGTGCTGCCGCCACGAACGCCAGCCCAGCCACGCGGCGACCATCACCGCGGTGGGACCGCGCTGGCCCAGCACCACGTAGTAGTCGAGGAACGCGTGGATCCCCGGCCACTGCTGGTACGGCCGGAAGAACATGATCTGCCAGTCGAGCCGGACCAGCCACGAGGTGGTCACCACGGCCCAGACGATGGACAGGTAGAAGGCCAGGGTCGCCGAGAGGAGCACGAACCGGTGGCGGCTCATCCGCGGCACGTCGATGTGCGCCGGCCGTTGCGGCTCACGGTCCAGCCGGGCGAACACCCGGTCCAGGCGGGTGAGGGTTCCTTCGGTACGCACCTAATCGACGTTACAGCGAGTGAGCTCAGTTCTCGTACGCAGCATGGGCTTTGTGATGACGATGTGATGTGGGATTACTCTCAACGGGGCTTTATTTCCCGCGAATTCCGCAATCCCGGGCGGTGCCCGCCCGCATTTCCCTCCGATCATTCGGGCGGACGCTTGTGCCGCACTTATGAATGCGACGCACGAACACCCCGACGGAATTCGGTGCCCGCCCCCGGTCGTCCGGCTCCGGTCACGGGGGGCCGGACCCGTTCAGCCAGAACGCCCCGTACACCGCCGAGGACACCGCGACACCGCCCACCACCAGCGCCGACCGGACAAGGCGCGGCCGGGCGAGGGCCAGGGCGAGCGGCAGCAGCAGCGGGAAGGCGGGCAGCAGCAGACGCGGCTTGGAGCCGAAGTAGCTCGACGCGCACAGGGCGAGCGCGGTGACCACACCCGAGTACACCAGCAGCGCGAGCGGCTGCCGCTGCTGTACGCCGATGACGTACAGCCAGATCACCGCGGCGACCCCGGCGATCAGCCCGAGCCCGGCCAGGGCCGACGGAAACGACGTGAACCTGCCGACGACGAAGCGGGCGAAGGCGTACCCGCCGTCGAAGCCGTTGCGCCAGCCGGCCTGGACGTCCAGATAGCCGAGGGGGCCCCGGCCGGTACGGTGGCCGACCCACAGGACGTAGCCGGCGGCGCCGAGCGGGGCGAGCAGCATGCCGAGCAGGCGGCGCGCGCGGTCCGGGGCCGTCGCGCCCCGGTCGCGTACGAACGAGGCGACGGCCGCGGCCCACACCGCCGCGACCACCGCGAGACCGACCGGGCGGGTCAGCCCCGCCGCCAGGGCCAGGGCGCCCGCCGTCACCCAGCGGCCGGTCAGCACGGCGTACAGCGTCCAGGCGGCGAGCGCCGTGAACAGCGACTCGCTGTACGCCATCGACTGCACGACCCCGACCGGCAGCGCCGCCCACAGCAGCACCGCGTAGACGCCCACCCGTCTCCCATCACCACCCTTCCAAGGCCGCGCTTCGAGCCCTTCTTCTCGGCGGCCGTACACATGGTCGGCCACCGCGAAGATTCCCCAGGCCGCGGCGAGCGAGGCCACCAGGCCGACCACGAAGCCGGCGTCGGCGTACGACAGCGGGCCCACCGAGGCGAGCAGCCGCTCCAGCCACGGAAGCAGCGGAAAGAAGGCCAGGTCGGAGTGGATGTCGCCGTTCGGCAGGCGCACCTCGTGGCCGTAGCCCCGTTCGGCGATCCCGGCGTACCAGAGCGCGTCCCAGCGGGCGGTCAGCAGCGTGTACGCGCTCTTGCCGCGCGCGGCGCTCCACACCGCCAGGGCGAGCAGGCCCAGAGCGCGGACGGCCGCGTACCCGAGGAGTGCCGGCGCGGCCCGGCGCAGGAACCCGGTGCGGGCCGACGCCACGTGCGTCGCGAGATCGGTCACTGGTCGATTATCGAGCGCGCGCGGAACCGGACCGGCCACCGGGGCGTACTGACGGTGGGAGGAGTGGCGTACGCCACACGGGTTGGGTCTGTGCTCTGAGAGGGGGGTCACGCGCCACCCGAGCGGACTCGCGTACGCTGACATGTCACTCGTATGCCGTCGCGCGGGCCGGAGACCACCGCTCCTCTCCGGCCGAGCCGCGGGGAGTCCCCACCCCGCCGGCCCGCCGGGCGCGAGGGCTCATCTGGGAGGTACGTACATGTCCGGGACGACCACGGCCGCCGCCCGGCTGCGCCGTCGGGCGGCCGGGGCCGGTGCCAACCGCTGGGTCGTCCTGGTCGTCCTCTGCGCCAGCCTGCTGCTGGTCGCGGTCGACGCGACCGTGCTGCACGTGGCGGTGCCCGCGGTCACCGAGGACCTCCGGCCCGGCGCCATCGAACTGCTCTGGATCGTCGACACCTACCCCCTCGTCTGCGCCTCGCTGCTGATCCTCTTCGGCACGCTGGGCGACCGGGTGGGCCGCAGACGGATCCTGCTGCTGGGGTACGCCCTGTTCGGCGTCGCCTCCGCCCTGGCGGCCTTCGCCCCCAGCCCCCAGGTGCTGATCTTCGCGCGGGCGCTGCTCGGCGTCGGCGGCGCCATGATCATGCCGGCCACGCTGTCCCTGCTGCGGCAGGTGTTCCCCGACCGGCGCGAGCGGGCGCTGGCCATCGGCGTCTGGAGCGCGGTCGCCGCGGTGGGCGCGGCGGTCGGGCCGCTGCTGGGCGGCTTTCTGCTGGAGCACTTCTGGTGGGGGTCGGTCTTCCTCGTCAACATCCCGCTGATGCTGGTGAGCCTGCCGGTGGGCCGGCTGCTGCTGCCCGAGTCGACCGGTGACCGCGACGGACCCTGGGACGTGGTCGGCGCGGTGCTGGCGGCGGTCGGGCTGTTCGGTGTGGTGCTGGGCGTGAAGCGGCTCGGCGGCGGGGAGGTGCTGAGCGTGCTCACCGCGGTGCCGCTGGTGGCCGGTGCGGCGCTGCTGGTGGTGTTCGTACGGCGGCAGCGGCGGCGGGCGCATCCGCTGGTGGACCTGAGGATGTTCGCGCGGCCGGCGTTCAGTACGTCGGTGGGCTGCATCGTGCTGGCCATGCTGGCGCTGGTCGGCCTTGAGCTGATCGCGGCGCAGTATCTGCAACTGGTGCTGGGTCTGTCACCGCTGCAGACGGGGCTGCGGCTGCTGCCGCTGACGTTCGCGGCGATGGCGGCCGGGCTGGCCGGGGCGCGGATGCTGCGGCGGTTCGGGCCGCGGCGGATGGTGTCCGCCGGGTTCTGCCTGACCGCCGGCGCGGTGGTGGTGCTGACCGCGATGGGCGGGCGGGACAACCCGGGGCTGCTGCTGTTCGGCTTCGTGCTGCTCGGTTTCGGTCTGGAGACCACGCTGTTCGGGGCGTACGAGTCGATGCTGAGCGAGGCGCCGCCGGAGCAGGCGGGCGGAGCCGCGGCGATCGGCGAGACGTCGTACCAGCTGGGCGCCGGGATGGGCATCGCGCTGCTCGGCACGGTCATGAACGCGGCGTACGCCCCCGGGCTCGCGGACGTGCCGGGCGTGCCGGCGTCGGCGTCGGGGGCGGCGTCGCACTCGCTGGGGGAGGCGTACGAGGTCGCCGCGCGGCTGGGCGGGGCCGCGGGGAGTGCCCTGCGGCGGGCGGCGCGGGATTCCTTCGTGCACGGACTGCATGTGACGTTGCTGGTGAGTGCGGGGTTGCTGCTGCTGGGGGCGGTGATGGCGCTGCGGCTGCCGCGGGTGATGCAGTGTGACGCGGTGCCGGTGGAGTTGCCCGCGCAGCGGGAGGTCGAACGGTCCCGCGTGTCGGCGTGACCGCGCCTCTTCTCCGGCCTGCCGCGGTGCGCGGCGGGCGGGAGAAGAAGCTGGACGTGGGCCGCACCGCGACGTAACGTCGGGCCGGAGTCGCGAACTAGCGGTGCTAGTTATCCCAGCCGGAGGTGCCCATGTCCTCGTTCGACCCCGCCGACCCCCTCGGGATCGACGATCTGCTGGACCCGGAGGACCTGGCCGTCCGCGACACCGTGCGGAACTGGGCCGCCGACCGCGTCCTGCCCCACATCGCCGAGTGGTACGAGAAGGGCGAGCTGCCCGTCGTCCGGGAGCTGGCCCGCGAGCTCGGCACCATCGGCGCCCTCGGGATGTCGCTCAGCGGTTACGGCTGCGCCGGCGCCACCGCCGTGCAGTACGGGCTGGCCTGCCTGGAGCTGGAGGCCGCCGACTCCGGCATCCGCTCCCTGGTCTCGGTGCAGGGCTCCCTCGCCATGTACGCGATCCACCGCTTCGGCAGCGAGGAGCAGAAGCAGACGTGGCTGCCCCGGATGGCAGCCGGCGAGGTGATCGGCTGCTTCGGGCTCACCGAGCCCGACCACGGCTCCGACCCCGCCTCCATGCGCACCCACGCCAAGCGCGACGGCACCGACTGGGTCCTCAACGGCCGCAAGATGTGGATCACCAACGGCTCCGTGGCCGGCGTCGCCGTCGTCTGGGCGCGGACCGAGGACGGCATCCGCGGCTTCGTCGTGCCCACGGACACCCCCGGCTTCTCCGCTCCCGAGATCAAGCACAAGTGGTCCCTGCGCGCCTCCGTCACCAGCGAGCTCGTCCTCGACGACGTACGGCTGCCCGTCGACGCCGTACTGCCGGAGGTCACCGGGCTGCGCGGCCCGCTCAGCTGTCTGTCCCACGCCCGCTACGGCATCGTCTGGGGCGCCATGGGCGCGGCCCGCTCCAGCTTCGAGGCCGCCCTCGACTACGCGAAGTCGCGTGAGCAGTTCGGCAGGCCCATCGGCGGCTTCCAGCTCACCCAGGCCAAACTCGCCGACATGGCGGTCGAACTGCACAAGGGAATCCTGCTCGCCCACCATCTGGGGCGGCGCATGGACGCCGGCCGCCTGCGTCCCGAGCAGGTCAGTTTCGGCAAGCTCAACAACGTGCGGGAGGCGATCGAGATCTGCCGTACGGCGCGGACCGTTCTCGGGGCGAACGGGATCTCCCTCGAATACCCCGTGATGCGGCACGCGACCAACCTCGAGTCGGTGCTCACCTATGAGGGCACCGTCGAGATGCACCAGCTCGTGCTGGGCAAGGCGCTCACCGGGCTCGACGCCTTCCGGTGAGTCCGAGGCGGGGCGGGGCCGGTGTGCGGCCCTGCCTCAGCTCTGGTTGAAGAACCCGTCCGACCGGTGTGCCGCCGGGTCCCCGCTGACGATCTCGGTGTCGGCGGGGGACAGCAGGAACACCCGGGTGGACACGCGGTCGATGGAGCCGCGCAGACCGAAGACCAGCCCGGCCGCGAAGTCGACCACGCGCTTGGCGTCGGCGGGCTCCATGGCCGTGAGGTTCACGATGACGGGCACCCCCTCCCGGAACAGCTCGCCGATGACGCGGGCGTCCCGGAAGCTGTCCGGCGTCACCGTGCCGATCCGGCGGCCCTTCTCCTCGGCCGTGTCCGTGGCCACCCTCACCCGGGGGTCGGTGACCCAGGCGTCCCCGGACCCGGTGCCCTCGGAGTAGTCGTCGTCGTAGTAGCGCTCGTCATCGTTGTCGTCGACGAGGCCGAGCCACGCACTCGCCTTGCGTACCGATCCCATGGACGCCTCCTCTCACAGCGGTCATTCTTCCTTTCCGCATCCCTATGGTCATCCATGATGCTGACAACGCGCCAAGTGAATAGACGCCGCGCGGGGGGTTTGTGACGGTACTGGTGCACGGCGAATCCGTCGAGAGCCCGTATGCCCCAAGGGTGGTGTGCTACACGGATGCTGACGGTGAGTGAAATATGATTGTCCCCAGCACGCGAGCGCACACGGGTGACGCGCGGTGCGTACGGGTGAACGAAGGGGACGATGGGATGCGGCGGCTCCGTGCCGTACGCCCTCCGGGGGACGGCCGCTCCTGACGGAGGCTTCAGCCGTCCGAGCGTGGAAAGCACTTGCTGTCCGGAGGGTCGAGTTCCGGACATCCCCCTGGCCTGGACGGTCGGCGACGACGTGACCATCCTCACCCCTGCCGATCCGGACGCCACGGGCACTTTCCGGCTCCTGACCAGGTGTCAATTCACCCCGGCCACACACGGTTCACTCGAATCGCACACAGTCGCACGGCTGAAAGGCACCCTTGCGCCGACCGGTCGTTCGGCCGAATACTCCCCCACAGCGCTTGTCAGGGGCACGGCGTGTTCGGAATCCGGACCTCAGGTCCCCTGACTGCGCCTCACGGGCCCCGACCCCACGCGGGCCCCCGACTTCCTTTGTGGAGGAACGAAAAGTGAGGATCAAGCGCACCACTCCCCGCAGCGGCGTGACGAGACGGACCCGGCTGATCGCCATCGCATCCGGCCTCGTGGCCGCAGCCGCGCTCGCGGTCCCCAGCGCGAACGCGTCCGACACGTCGACCACCTTCAGCGCGGCCCAGCTCACCAGGACGAGCGACTCCGTGCTCAAGGCCGACATCCCGGGCACGGCCTGGGTGGTCGACAGCAAGACCAACCGGGTTGTCGTCACCGCCGACAGCACGGTCTCCCAGGCCGAGATCAACAGGATCAGGCAGCAGGCGGGGACCAACTCCGGTGCCCTGACCATCAAGCGCACCTCGGGCAAGTTCACCAGGCTGATCTCCGGCGGCGACGCCATCTATGCGAGTAGCTGGCGCTGCTCGCTTGGCTTCAACGTCAAGGACAACAGCGGCAACTCCTACTTCCTGACGGCCGGCCACTGCACCGACGGCGCGGGCACCTGGTGGTCGAACTCCTCGAAGACGACCGTCCTCGGCACCACCGCCGGTTCCTCCTTCCCCGGCAACGACTACGGCATCGTGCGCTACACCAACAGCTCGGTGGCCAAGCCGAGCGCCGTGGGCAGCGTGACCATCACCAGCGCGGCCACGCCGTCCGTCGGCACCACCGTCTACCGGCGCGGCTCCACGACCGGCACCCACAGCGGCCGTGTCACGGCGCTCAACGCGACGGTCAACTACGGCGGCGGCGACATCGTCAGAGGCCTCATCCAGACCACGGTCTGCGCCGAGCCCGGTGACTCCGGCGGTCCGCTCTACTCCAACAGCGGCATCGCCTACGGTCTGACCTCCGGCGGCAGTGGCAACTGCACCTCCGGCGGTACGACCTTCTTCCAGCCGGTCACCGCGGCGCTGAGCGCCTACGGGGTTCGCGTCGGCTGACGTCGCCCCGAGCCGGGTCGCCGCCCGCGCGGCCCGGCCCCTGCCCCACCCGCACGATCAGTGAAGGCCCCGCCCTCCCGCGCGCAAGGGCGGGGCTTTCGCGTGTCAGTTGGCCCACGGCGGCACGATGACGGTGCCGTCGGCCAACTCCGCCCGAAGCCCGACGGACGTGGTCACCCAGGAGACCGCGGTGCGCTCCGTGGGGTTCTCCACGGTGAGGGTCGCGCCGACGTTGACGATCACCGTGTCACCCGCGGTGATCCGGTCGGTGCGGCCGTCCACGGTGATCAGGAGTTCGCCGTCGAGCAGGTGGAGGATCTCCTCGCGGTTGACGGTGTGGGCGGGGGCCCTGGTGCCCGCGGGGATCTCGCCGCGCCACGCGCACAGTTCCTCGGCGCCGGTGCGGGGAGCGGCGTGCGAGACGAAGCGGGCTCCGTGGATCTCGTGGGTCACGGCGTCGGACGGACGGACGACGGGCATGGGTGTCTCCTCCGGGGAGCGGTGGATTATGGTCAAGCTGCTTGACTGATTGGTTCAGGTTTATAGTCAAGTTACTTGACCATTTCGTCAAGGGTGTTTCAATGCCTGCGTGCAGAACTCCGACGCCATGGCTCTGTCCGCAGCTCTCCTCGCCGTCGCCGGTGAGCTCACCCGGCGCGTTCACGACGGGGTCGTCGCGCGCGGCTTCGAGGGGCTGCGGCCCGCGCACGGCTTCGCCTTCTCGCGGCTCGCACCGGACGGTGCGACCGTCACCGAGCTCGCCGCCCACCTGGGGGTCACCAAACAGGCCGCGAGTCAGCTCGTCGACGAGATCGTGCGGAAGGGGTATGCCGAGCGGCAGCCGCATCCCGGGGATGCGCGGGCTCGGCTGGTGGTGCTGACCGAGCGGGGGTGGGCGTGTACTCGCGCGGCGGAGGAGGCGGCCGCGGAGGCGGTGCAGGCATGGGTCGAGGTGCTGGGGGAGGGTGAAGTACGGGCACTGTGGGGCCAGTTGGGGCGGATTGCTCCGTACGGCCCGATTAAGCCCGCTTGGTGACTGTTCGCCAGGGGCGTTATCACGAACTCCAGTTATCGGTGGAAGTTTTTACTGGCGCGTAACTTCACATCTGGACTACCCGTCCGTAACTTGACGAGTGAACAGCATCCCGTGATCCGGATCACAGGGCGTAGTGCCGTCGCACCTCCCTTGAGCCGCAAGGAGATCACACGATGCTGCCCTTCAAACGGGCGGTCAGACCCCTCGTCGCCCTGGTCCTGGCCGCCGTGCTCGCCGCCGCCCCCGCCGCCACCGCCACCGCCTCCAGCGCCCCCAGCAGAGGCTGGAACGACTACAGCTGCAAGCCCTCCGCCGCCCACCCCCGCCCCGTCGTCCTCGTCCACGGCACCCTCGGCAACTCCGTGGACAACTGGCTCGGACTCGCGCCGTACCTGAAGAGCCGCGGCTACTGCGTCTTCTCCCTCGACTACGGTCAGCTGCAGGGCGTCCCGGTCTTCTACGGCCTCGGCCCCATCGACAAGTCGGCGGAGCAGCTGTCCGCCTTCGTCGACAAGGTGCTCGCCGCGACCGGCGCCACCAAGGCCGACCTCGTCGGCCACTCACAGGGCGGCATGATGCCCCGCTACTACCTGAAGTTCCTCGGCGGGGCCGCCAGGGTGAACACCCTCGTCGGCATCGCGCCCAACAACCACGGCGCCACCCTCAACGGGCTCACCAACCTGCTGCCGTACTTCCCGGGCGCCGCCGAGCTGCTCAAGGCCGCCACCCCCGCCCTCGCCGACCAGATCGCCGGGTCCGACTTCCTCACCAAACTCAACGCGGGCGGCGACACCGTGCCCGGCGTGCACTACACGGTCCTCGCCACCAAGTACGACGAGGTGGCTACGCCGTGGCGCAACCAGTACCTGACCGGCCCCGACGTGCGCAACGTCCTGCTGCAGGACCTGTGCCCGCTCGACCTGTCCGAGCACCTGGCGATCGCCGTGTTCGACCGCATCGCCTTCCACGAGGTGGCCAACGCGCTCGACCCGGCCCACGCCACCGCCACCACCTGCGCGTCCGTGTTCGACTGACGTGCTTCGGGGCCTGCCCGGCCTGAGCCGCCGGACAGGCCCCGCGTTCACGGGCCGCGTCAGCGGCCTCGCCGGCCCCCGGCCGCGGCGCGCCGGCGGACCGAGGCGAACAGGGCCGCCGAGCCCAGCGCCAGGGCGGCCGCACCGCCGACCGCGAGGTACGGGGTGCGGCCGTCACCGCCGGTCTCGGCGAGGTTCGTCGAGGCGCCGGCGGCCTTCGGCCGGTTCGGCTCGTCGACGGCGGCGGACTGCACGGCGCGGTCCGCCGCCGACTGCTTGGTCGCCTCCGTGGCCGTGGCCGTGGCCGTGGCCGTGTCCGCGGCCGGGCCCGTCGTCGGGTCCGTGGTCGTACGGGCGTCCGCGTCCCCGTGGCCGTGGTTCTCGATCGTCGACCTGTCGGCACCGTCCTCGATCTGCCGCTCGGTCGGCGCGGAGGCGGTCGGCGCCGGTGCGGAACCGCCGGAACCGCCGGGGCCGCCGGGCGCGCCGCCGCTCTCGCCGCCGCCGAAGGTGACGTCCGAGCAGGAGTAGAACGCCTCCGGGCTGTCCGAGCGCTGCCACACCGCGTACAGCAGCTGCTTGCCGGAGCGCTCGGGCAGTGTCCCGGAGAAGGTGTAGAAGCCGCCCGAGGCGACCGGGCCGGTGGCCGTCGCGACCGGGTGCTCCAGATCCAGGTCGCCCCAGGCCAACGGCTTCGCCGGGTCGTAGCCGGGCTTGGTGAGGTAGACCGTGAAGGTGCCCTTGTGCGGGGCGGTCACGCGGTACTTGAAGATGTACGAGCCGCTGCGCACGGAGGTCGCCGGCCAGTCCGCGCGGGGCAGGTCCAGGCCCTTGAACTCCTCGTTGTTCGCGCTGCACAGCTTGCCGTCCGGGATCAGCTCCCGGTGCCGGCCGTTCGCGTCGCCGATCCGGACGCCGTTCCAGTCGTACAGTGCCTGGGTGCCGCCCGCCGTGACCGCCGCCTTGCAGGCCGCCGACCTCGGGCTCTCCGGGCCCTCCGCGTAGCACTGGGCCACCCGGCTGACCGGGTCCCCCATGGAGCCGTGCGCGGACGCGGGTGCCGCGGCGAGCGCGGTCAGGGCCAGCGGGGGTATGCCGAGGACGGCGAGAGCGGCGGCCTTGCGGCGTGGGGACATCAAGAACTCCTCGGAACGCTTCTGATGCGGGGGGCGGATCCCGTTACGGGGGACGGATCCCGTGGGGTGATCAGAAGCTAGCCCGGAGAAACCGCGAAATCGCCTGCCGAAGGCGGTCCGGGGAGATCCTTATGCTCGCGTTAAGGGAGCGCTGAGGCTGCGCTCAGGTGGGAGGGAACGCGGCATGGCGAACGCGGAGATCCGGGCGGCGTCCGCCGCCGACGTACCGGACGTGAAGGCCGTGACCGACGCGGCCCACCGTCACTACATCGAGCGCATCGGCGTGGTCCCGGCGCCCATGGAGGCGGACCACGCGGCGGACGTGGCAGCGGGGAGGGTGTTCGTCACGCGGGAGCCGGCGGCGGACCGCGTGATCGGACTCGTCGTGCTCGAGGCGCGTACCGACCACCTGTTCCTCGACAGCATCGCCGTCCACCCCGAGGCGCACGGCCAGGGGGTCGGACGGCGACTGCTGGAGTTCGTGGAGGCACGCGCGCATGCGCTCGGTCTTCCCGAGGTCAGGCTCTACACGAACGCGATGATGTGGGAGAACCAGAGGATCTGTCCGAAGTTCGGCTACGAGGTCGTGGAGCGCCGTGTGGACGGACCCTACGACCGGATCCACTACCGCAAGCGGCTTCGCCGACGCGTCTCATGAGTCGACCGCCGGTCATGCGTCCGGCCACCACGTGCGCGCGATGTCCCTGCGGACCTCGGGCCGCCCGGCGGGACGCTCGTCGATTTCCTCACGGACCCGGCGGGTGTCCGTCTTCCTCAGGGGCTTCCGCACTGTCACACGGCGCATGGCTGCCTCCTTCGACGCCTACCGGGTCCGTCTTCTGACGGAGGTAGACCTTTCGGGCGAGAGTTCCTCATCGGTGCGGGTCTGTCTGTGGTGGCTGTCACGATCCGGTTGTCAGTGGCGGGTGTCACTCTTGGCGCATGAGTGAATCCACGACGACCGGCGGTGACGGGGTGGCCCGGGCCCACGTGGACTGGGAAGCGCAGGCCGCCGTCTTCGACGACGAGCCGGATCACGGGCTGCGCGATCCGCACGTGCGGGCCGCCTGGGCCGAGCGGCTGCGCGAGTGGCTGCCCCGGCGTCCCTCCGACATCCTCGACCTCGGCTGCGGCACCGGCAGCCTGTCGCTCCTCGCGGCCGAGCAGGGGCACCGGGTGACGGGCGTCGACCTGTCCCCGGCCATGGTGGAGCGGGCCCGCGCCAAGCTCGCCGGCCGGGCCGCGGTGTTCCTGGCCGGTGACGCGGCGGACCCGCCGGTGGGCGAGCGGCGCTTCGACGCCGTCCTGGTCCGCCACGTCCTGTGGGCGCTGCCCGACCCCGCCCGTGCGCTGCGGCGCTGGCAGGGGCTGCTGCGGCCGGAGGGCCGGCTGGTCCTGGTCGAGGGCGTCTGGGGGACGGTCACCCCGATCGGCATACCCCCGGAGCGGCTGACCATGCTTCTGCGGCCACTCGCCTCCCACCTTCATCTGGAGCACCTGTCGGGCGACGCCAGGCTGTGGGGCGGGGAGGTGGACGACGAACGGTATGCGGTGGTGGCCTCGATCTGAGTTCCGGCCCGGTCACGAGGGCCGGCGCGTGGCTCAGGTCAGCAGCGTCTCGAAGCCGCCCTCGCGGGCCAGCCCCTCCAGCTCGTCGAGCGCGGCCATGGCGGCGGTCGCGGCCTCGGGGTCCGTACGCGCCAGGCCGCTCGCCGCGAACTCGTCCTCGTCGAGGCGCCGTACGTCCGTGCCGTCGGCCGAGCGCCACAGGTCCAGGTCGAGGTCCTCGACGACGAGTTCCGTGCCCAGGCGGGTCGCGGGGCGGGTCACGTCGCAGTACCAGCCCTTCAGCGTGCCCCGGGCGTCGTGGACCTCCTTCACCGAGTACCAGCGGTCGCGCCAGTAGTGCTCGGTGAAGACGTCGCCCGGCTCGAAGCGTACGAAGCCGAAGTCGCGTACCGCCCCGCCCGCCCACGGTGCGCGCACGGTGACGCGCGTGCCGTCGTCCGCCAGCAGCTCCGCCGGGTAGCGGATCTTGGTGCGGCCGGCCTTGACGAGGACCACGTCCAGACGGCTTCCGGACTCAGCCCAGATCGCGGACATGGCGCACCTCCGTCGCGCACACCTCGTACCCGAACCACTTGTTGATCGCGATCATCGGCCCGTTGCCGGTGTCGTTCCCCGTGAACGCCTCCGTGTACCCGGCGGCCCGCGCGCGGTGCAGCGAGTCGTTCTTGGCGAGCTTGGCCAGGCCCCGGCCGCGGAAGGCCCGGGCGGTGCCCGTCATGGCGGTGGAGTAACGGGTGCCGCCGTCCGTGCGGGCCGCGGTGAAGGCGGCCGGGCGGCCGTCGACCACCGCCACCGAGGTCAGCTCCAGGCTGAGCTGCGGGTGCCGCCAGTTCTCCTCGAGCCAGGCCTCGTAGTCGGTGAACTCGAAGTCCACGTCGCTCGGCTCGTCCGCCGTCGTCTCCGCGTCCAGCTCGAACAGCGGGCGCGGGTCGTCGGCGTAGTCCGAGCCCCGGCGCAGCTCCACGCCCGGGGGCAGGTCCTGCCGCGGGGGGAGGGTGCCGTTCGCCAGGTCCAGGCGCAGGAAATGCGCAGAGCGGCTGGCCCGGTAGCCGTGCAGCTCGGCGAAGGCCAGGTTGCCCGGCTCGTCCAGGACGCAGGAGTACAGCCTGACCGCGCCGTGGGCGGCCAGGTGCTCCTCGGCGGCCCGTACGAGGAGGCTGCCGGCGCCGCGGCGCGTGTGCTCGGGATCCACGTACACGTTGATGTTGCCCTGGCCGGGCTCGGAGCTCTCGTGGGACAGATGAACCTGTGCCGTGCCGATCACCTCGCCGTCCGCCACGGCGACGAGGGGCCGGTAGTGGGTGTCGGGGTGCAGGTGGGCGATGTCGTGGGCGAGCGATTCAGGGGTGACCAGTATGTACGGGAGCGCGCGGTGCCGGACGCGGGCGAAGCCCTCGAGGTCGGCCCGCGCGTCGGGGCGGAGGTCGCGGACGATCACAGTCATGGAGGCGCACACTACGAGGAGACCCGACCGGGCGCCTCCCATTTTCCGCCCCTGCCGTCCACTGGGTCGCACGTGCGCGCGTGCGGGACAATCACCCTGTGACCTTGAAGATCCACATCGACGACGGCGCACCCCCCTACGAGCAGGTGCGGGCGCAGATCTCCGAGCAGGCCCGGTCGGGGGCGCTGCCGGTGGGGTACCGGTTGCCCACGGTGCGCGGACTGGCCGAGTCGCTCGGGCTCGCGGCGAACACGGTCGCCAAGGCGTACCGGGCGCTGGAGGCGGACGGCGTGATCGAGACGCGGGGGCGCAACGGCACGTTCGTCGCCGCCGCGGGCTCGGCGGCGGTGCGCGAAGCCGCGGCCGCCGCCCGGGCCTACGCGGAGCGGGTACGGCGGCTCGGGCTCGGTGAGGACGAGGCGCTGGACGCCGTGCGGGAGGCCCTGCGGGCGGCTTACGGGGAGTAGAGGACCGGGGTCGGGATCGCCGGCGGGCCGAGGCCGGTTCGGCACTGCCGGGCACTCGGGTGCCGCGGGCCGTGCCGGGTACCGCCGGGCCGGGCCGTGCCGGGTACCGACAGGCCGCGTCGCCGTGGCCGGGCGTTGTCGTGGCGGAAAAGGATCACGGCCGGACCTCCTGCCGACCACACAGGACCGCCGGAGTCCGCGTCACCGTCAGGCCCGCTCTCGTCGCCGCCCGCGAGAACACCACCGCGTCCTTCACCGCCGCCGCCGCCGGGTCGTTGTTGAAGTAGGCGTACACGTCCCGTTCGTCCGGCCAGGTGGTCGCGACACGGTCCACCCAGGTCTCCAGGGACCGCCGGCCGTAGCGCGGCCAGGCCAGGGCGCGGCCCACGTGGAAGCGGACGTAGCCCCAGTCGGCGGTCCGCCACAGTGGGGTGACCGGGCGGGCGTACGCGTCCGCCCAGCACAGGGCGGCGCCCCGGGACTCGAGGACCTCCCGGACCTCCGGCGTCCACCACGACTCGTGGCGCGGCTCGACCGCCACCCGCGTGCCGGAGGGGAAGCACGCCAGGCAGGCGTCCAGCAGCCCCGGATCGGCGCGCAGGGTCGGCGGCAGCTGGAGCAGCACCGGGCCGAGCCGGTCGCCGAGGCCCGCCGCGTGGGTCATCAGACGGTGCACCGGTTCCTCGGGGTCCTTCAGCCGCTTGATGTGGGTGAGGTACCGGCTCGCCTTGACCGCGACCACGAAGTCCGGAGGGACCCGCTCCCGCCAGGCCTCGAAGGTCTCCCGCGCCGGCAGCCGGTAGAAGGCGTTGTTGATCTCCACCGTGGCGAAGGCGGCCGCGTACTTCTCCAGCCACAGCCGCGTAGGACACCCCTCCGGGTAGAGCACGCCCCGCCAGTCCTTGTACTGCCAGCCCGACGTCCCGACGAACAGGGTCATACCCCCATCAAAGCATCGGCGCGCACGCGCGACCCGTCACAGGTACAGCCCCGCGTCCGCCCCCTCGCGCGGCTCCGGCAGCGCCGTGGGGGAGGTGCCCCGGCGCAGTGCGTACAGCTCGGCCAGGGTGGCGCCCTCGCGGCCCACGCCCTCCTCGGCGCCCAGCCAGTTCACCGCCTCCCGCCGGGTCAGCTTCCCCACCTCGATACGGGCCAGACACCGGCCCGGGCGGACCACGGCCGGGTGCAGCCGCTCCAGGTCCTCGTTGGTCGTCACGCCCACCAGGACGTTGCGGCCCTGGCCGAGCAGGCCGTCCGTCAGGTTGAGCAGGCGGGACAGCGCCTGGCCGGCCGTGTGCTTGGCCTCGCCGCGGATCAGTTCGTCGCAGTCCTCCAGCAGCAGCAGTCGCCAGCGGCCCCTGCCCGCCGTGTCCTCCTCGCCGATGGCGATGTCCATGAGGTAGCCGACGTCGCTGAACAGGCGTTCCGGGTCCAGGACGCAGTCCACCTGGCACCAGTCCCGCCAGGAGCGAGCCAGCGTCCGCAGCGCCGAGGTCTTGCCGGTGCCCGGGGGGCCGTGCAGCAGCAGGAGGCGGCCCGCGATGTCCTCGGGGGTCGTCTTCATCAGGCGGTCCATGGCGTCCGCGACCGGGGCCGTGTAGTTCGCCCGGACCTCGTCCCAGGCGCCCGCCGCGATCTGCCGGGTGGTGCGGTGCGGGCCGCGCCGGGGCGAGACGTACCAGAAGCCCATGGTCACGTTCTCCGGCTGCGGCTCCGGTTCGTCCGCGGCGCCGTCCGTCGCCTCGTTCAGCATCTTCGAGGCCAGCTCCGCGCTGGTCGCGGTGACCGTGACGTCGGCGCCCCGGTTCCAGCGGGAGATCAGCAGGGTCCAGCCCTCGCCCTCGGCGAGGGTGGCGCTGCGGTCGTCGTCGCGGGCCACGCGCAGCACCCGGGCGTCCTTGGGCAGCAGGGTGGCGCCGGAGCGTACGCGGTCGATGTTCGCCGCGTGCGAGTACGGCTGCTCACCCGTCGCGAAGCGGCCGAGGAACAGCGCGTCGACGACGTCGGACGGCGAGTCGGAGTCGTCGACGGTGAGCCGGATCGGCAGGGCGTCGTGTGGGTTCGCGGACATGCCGCCATGATCCGGCACACGCGCGTGGTGCGCACCCGGTTTCCCGCGCGCGTGGCCGTGTCCGCGCTCCTACGGGCCCGGGCACGGCCCGGGTATGAGCCGAGCATGACCAAACCCTGTCCCAGGGACGTTTTCCGCCCTTACTGTTGTCCTTGATGGGACGTCATGGGTGGAATTCGGGGGTAGGGCGGTGGCGGCTCACCGCGCTGCTCGGGGTGGGTGCGGCGGCAGTGGCCCTGCTCGTGGCCCTGATCAGCACGCTGCCCGGCGGCGCGAGCACCGCGGGCACCACACGCGACGGCGACAGGGTGCACGGCACGCCCGCGACCCCGCGGGACGCGGACAAGCCGTACGTCGGCTGGGGCTTCACACACACCCAGTTCAGCGCCGACGAGGGCAGTGCCACGGCGACCGACCGGGTCGAGCAACTGCTGTCGAAGGGCGGCGGCCTGCCGCAGAACCAGGCGATCATGGGCTGGGGTGCCGACAACCCCGAGCCGGTCAAGGGGCGTTACGACTTCGAGGCACTGGACCGCCGGATCGACTTCGTCCGTGCCTCCGGCGGCACCCCGGTGATCACCCTGTGCTGCGCCCCGGACTGGATGAAGGGCGGCCGGGCCGGTGTCGACAACACCGACTGGAGCCAGGCCGCCCTGGAGACCGCCCCGACCCCCGACCACTACAAGGACTACGCCGCGCTCGCCGCGACCGTCGCCAAGCGCTATCCGGACGTACGCCACTTCATCGTCTGGAACGAGTTCAAGGGCTTCTGGCACAACGCCGAGGGCCGCTGGGACTACGAGGGCTACACCGAGCTCTACAACCTGGTCCACACAGCGCTCAAGCAGGTCGACCCCAAGATCATGGTCGGCGGCCCCTACCTCGTCATGGACAGCGTCGACCCGCGGCAGAAGGAGGACGCCTCCACCACCCTGCGCGGCCCCTGGGGCGCCATGGACCAGCGGGTCCTGGACGCCTTCACCTACTGGAACCAGCACAAGGCGGGCGCCGACTTCGTCGTCGTCGACGGCTCCAGCTACACCAAGGACGACGACCTGCTGCCCGACGAGTTCGCCGCCACCGACAAGCTCACGGCCGTCGGCCAGTGGGTGCGGCAGCAGACGCGCGGACTGCCGCTGTGGTGGGCCGAGTACTACGTCGAGCCCGCCGACCGCAACGACGACCGCAAGGGCTGGTCCGAGCCGCACCGCGTCGCCGTCCAGGCCGCCGGTCTGATCGCCATGGCCAAGGGCGGCGCCACCTCAGGTTTCTACTGGAACCCCCAGAAGGAGAAGGGCGGCGACTGCCCCGGCTGCCTGTGGACGCCGACCGACTCCTCCGGCGGCGGACAGGCGCTGCCCCTGTACGGCCTGGTCTCCCGCTTCGGCCGGGCGTTCCCGCCCGGCACCACGTACGAGACGGTGTCCGTCGCCCCGGACGACGTGCCCAACGTACGCGTCCTGGCGAGCGACAGGACCGTCCTGGTGGTCAACACCCTGAACCGGACGATCAACGCGAAGATCGACGGCAAGCGGTTCGACATGAAGGCGTACGAGGTGAAATGGCTCGAGCGGTAGGCCGTCCGAGCCGCCCCACCCGCCGTCCCGTCAGCCCCGCCCCATCGTCAGGAACCGCTGCACCAGCGAGGCGAACAGCACCGCCAGCAGCGGCAGTGAGAACCAGAAGCTGCTCTGCAGCCACCGGAGCCGGCGCACACTCGGCCGCATCGCGACCCGGACGAACTCCCGGGCGGTGAGCATCACGACCAGCGCCAGCGCCGCGAGGCCGCCGACCACCGACCACGGCGTCCAGGTCACCTTCGGCCCGATCGGCCCCGGCTGCGGCTGCGGCACGGCACCCGCGGGCTGCTCGCGCAGCGCGTACAGGGTGACGTCGTCGTTGGCGAGGACCTTCCTCAACTCCTGGCGGTTGTCCAGGTTCTCCACGAGCCGCGACGGCCAGGTGCCCGAGTAGCCCACGTCCATCTGCAGATACGTCACCTGACTCCTGTTGATCATCAGGTACGAGTTCGGGCCCGCTTCCTCGAGCGACTTCACCAGGCCGGAGACCAGCACCGGGTCGGTCGGTGCCAGGGTCGGCACGTAGTTGACGCGCTCCATGTCCCTGGCGCCCCAGGGCATGGCCGGAGTGACGTTGGTGGCCGGGTCGTTGCTCAGCCACAGCAGCCGTACGGTCGGCCTGTCGTGGGCGTAGACGTAGTCCATGGCGGCGACCTCGCCGGGCCGGATCCGCTCGAAGGGCTCGTTGCCCCAGCGGGCGACCAGGAAGCCGCCCATGAGCAGCAGGCCCGCCATCAGCGCGGCGAGCGGTGCCAGGCTCACCCGGTCCTTCTCGCGTTCCTCGGCGGTCGCGCCGGCCCGCGGGAAGAGGGCGAGCGCCGCCAGCAGGGCGGCACCGGGCAGTGCGAACATGAACACCCGCAGGGCCATTTCGCCGCCGTAGGACTGCATGCCGAAGCCCAGGAACGGCACGAAGGTGAGCACCAGCAGCGACCGCTCGCGGTACTTGTGCTCGCGCCGCCGCAGCCAGCCCCAGCAGGCGAAGGCCATCACGGCGCCGGCCAGCAGCACGCGCGCGTACAGCACCAGTTGGTGCGTGGAGTCGCCGCCCTGGATACGGCCCGAGACGGACGTCGACACATTGCTGCCGACCCCGCCGACCCCGCCGAACAGCTCGTCGAAGTGCCCGGACCAGTAGGGCTCGGCCATGAAGCCCAGCCAGAACGCCACCAGCACCGTGAACAGCACGGGCAGGCCGCGCAGTTCGGACCGTCCGGCCAGGACCAGCACGGCCAGTACGCCCAGCATCACGAACGGCGTGAGCTGGTGGGCCGGGACACTGGCGGCGAACAGGCCGATCACCACCATCAGCAGCACGGCCCGCTGCCGCCGGTTCGCCGGTTCGACCTCCGCCTCGCCGGGCCGCGCCTTGGTCCACAGCATGCGCGGGGCCCGGAACCAGACCAGCAGGATCGCCACGAAGGCCAGGTAGAGCAGGTAGGTGAAGCCCTGCGGGGAGAAGTAGTCCTGGCCCACCCAGCCGCTGAGCACGAAGACCCACACGCCGGTCCACCTGGCCCGCCAGCTCGCCCGCAGCGAGCGGGTCAGCAAGAACATCGGTGCCAGGTACAGCAGTTGGATGGTCAGCGGCCACCAGCGGATGACCTCGGTGAAGTCGCTCAGCCCGCAGGCGCGGGCGACGAACGCGGCCACCGCGAAGAACCCGGGCCAGCTCCAGCGCGCGTCCAGGTCCGGTACGGCCGACCCGGTGCGGTCGATGTAGTCGATGAACCCCAGGTGCTGCCAGGCCGTCGCGAACCGCGGCTCGCTCTCGATCACGGCGGGCAGCGCGTGCAGGGAGACGACGGTCGCGACCAGGGTGACCAGCAGCAGCGCCCGGTGTTCGCGGCGCAGCCACAGCAGCGCGGCGAACACCCCGATCAGCAGCGCCGCCCCGACCAGCGTCGGCAGCGGCAGTACGGAGATCAGGCCGAGCCCGCCCATCCGGTCCAGGCCGGCGTCGTCGAGGCGCAGCGCGGGCACCCAGTACAGCAGCAGGGCGGCGGTCAGCAGGCAGCCGAGGAGGACCCCGGCCCGGGTGGGCACCGGACGCTGCCGCCAGGACCGCGGGGGTTCGTCGGGGCGGTGTTCCTCCTCCGCCCCTGGCTCGGGCTCCGACTCGGGTTCGGGAACAGGCGCTGGTGCCGCCGCCTTCGGCACGACGGCCCGCTCCTCTTCCGCGAACGGCGCGTCCACCTCCCGCTCGGCCGGCCCCAGCGACGCCTCCGAACCCGGCTCCCGCTCCTCCACGGGCAGCCCCACCCGCTCCGGCGGCCATGTGGGCGAGCCGGAGGGCCCCGGGTCGGTGCCGGTGGGCGGAGTGCCCGGTCCGGGCCGTACGTCCGGCCGGCGTTCCACGTGGTCGAAGTCGACGTGGACGCCGAGTGCGAGAGTGTCGGAGTCCAGTGCCCAGGCGGGCCGCCGGTACGGTGCGGCCTTGGTGGGGACCTCGCCCGCCCCCAGGTCGGCGAGGTCCCCGTCGGGTGCCGCGTCCTCGGGGACGCCGGCGGCCGGTGCGCCCTTGACGGTCCGGTACAGCCTGGGCGCGGCGATCGCGACGATCACGGCGAGGCTGGAGATCTCCGCGACGCCCGCGCCGGTCAGCCCCATCCGGGGGAGCAGCAGCAGCGTCAGCCCGAGCACCAGCGCGCACAGCAGGCCCTGCAGCCAGGCCAGTCCGGCGGTGCGGCTCTGCGCGCGCAGCACCGCGAAGTACGTCTCCATCACGACCCGCAGCAGCGCGCCGACGGCGAACCAGCGCAGCAGCGGGGTCGCCGCGTGCGCGTAGCCCTCGCCGAAGACGTGCAGGATCTGCGGCGCCAGCAGGAACATCAGCCCGCAGATCGGCACCATGATCCGGGCCATCCGCTTCAGCGCCGCCCGGGTGTTGGCGGCCAGCCGCGCCGGGTCGTGCGAGCCCTCCACGGTCAGCGAGGCGCCCATGTTGATGGCGAGCAGGTTGACCGTGCCGCCTATCGTCGTCGTGACGTAGAAGTACGCGTTGTCCGCGGAGCTGACCTGCGAGGCGATGATCACCGGCACCAGGTAGACGACCGCGAGCGAGAACAGCGAGCCGGTGTAGTCGCCGGCCAGGAACCGCCCGAGTTCCCTCGCCGTCGGCGGTCCGGCGTGGTCCTCGGTCGCCTTCACATGCCGGGGCACCAGGCGCCGGAAGACCAGCCAGCCCAGCGGCACGATGGAGAAGGCGATCGCCAGTCCCCAGGAGGCGAAGACGCCCGTCGTCGGGATCGCGGCGGCCAGAGCGACCAGCAGGGCCAGCTTCACCGCCGAGAACACGGTGTTGCCGACCGGCACCCAGGGCGCGCTGCGCAGCCCGGTCAGCACCCCGTCCTGCAGGGTGAGCAGGTTCCAGGCCATCACGATCACGATGAAGCCCAGGCCGTGCAGGAGCCCGTGCAGGAAGCGGTACGACGGTCCCCACAGGTCCAGCGTGAGCAGGAAGACGCCGGCCGCGCACGCCACGATCAGCGAACTGCCCACGTATGTACGGGCGATCAGGCGCCCGGTGGTACGTCCGGAGACCGGGATGAAGCGGGCCAGGGCGCCGGTGAGCGTCACCGCGGTCAGCCCGGCGAGGAGCTTCATGGCGGCGATGGCGGCCGAGCCCTGGCCGACCGCGTCGTCGGAGTAGTAGCGGGCGGCGACCAGCCAGTAGCCCAGGCCCAGCACCGCGGAGATCCCGGTGTTGAGCATCAGCGCGTAGGCGTTGCGGAACAGCTGGTCACCACCGCCTGACCGGCCCCGTCCGGGCAGCCGCAGCCGGCGCCCCGGCTGTTCGGGCGCGTGAGGTTCGGGGGCCGATGCCTCGGTGGTGGTGGTCGTGTCAGACACGGGTACGGATGGCCTTCCGGCGGACCTGTCGTGCTCTGCGGACCATGGCGTACCCCTTGGACAGGGCGCGGTCCCTGGCGAAGTTCCGGGCGATCGCGCGGCCCTGGACGAGCCGCTCGAACTCCTCGGTGGTGGTGCTGCGGCGCACGGTGAGCCGGTGCAGGGCGTACGGGCCCTGCCGGCGGCGCGCCAGGCCGTTGCCGACGGCGAGGGCCTGCCTGAAGCCCGCCGCCCGCACCCGCGCCCGCACCCGGCGGCCGGAGTAGCCGTAGGGGTAGGCGAAGGAGGCCGGCACGGTGCCCAGTTCACCGGCGACGATCTCCTTGCAGCGGATCAGCTCCGACCACAGCGTGTCGTCGTCGATCTGGTCCAGCTGCGGGTGGGTGTGGCTGTGCCCGCCGATCTCGACCCCGCCGGCGGCGAGTTCGCGCACCTGGTCCCAGTCGAGCATGGTGTCCAGGCCGCCCCCGGTGTCGTACGCCCCCCTGATCCAGCCGGTGGAGACGAACAGCGTGGCCGGGAAGCCGTACCCCGCGAGCACGGGCAGGGCGTGCCGGTGGACGCCCTCGTAGCCGTCGTCGAAGGTGATCAGCACGGGGTCCGGGGGCAGCGGCGCGAAGCCCTCCGAGCGCCAGTGGGCGGCCAGTTGGGCGGTGGTCACCGGGTGCAGGCCCAGGCCCTCGACCACGTCCATCTGCTCCGCGAACGCCTCCGGCGCCACGGACAGGCCGCGCGTGGCCTCGTTGGGCTCCGTTGCGACCGCGTGGTACATGAGCACCGGCACGGGTGCGTTCATACGGCTCTTCCCCCCTCGCCGTCCTCGATCTCCACGACCCGGAAGCGGGCGCCGCCCCGGCGCGCCCGGACGCTGCCGACGGCGTAGCCGCCCGCGGCCGCGAGCACCCCGGCGACGATCGCGCCGGCCCGGCCCGCGCCGCCGGGGCGGGCCAGCAGGGCGTCGCGCAGTCCGCGGGCCACCCCGGCGGGCAGCACCCGGGTGGTGTAACGGCGCTCGGACTCGAGGCCCTTGTCGGCGCCGACGCTGCGTGCCACCAGTGCCTTGGACAGGCCTTCGGCGTAGGTGCGGGTGCGGAAGTACGCGAAGTGCTCGCGCGGCTCGGGCACCCGGTGGTGGATGACCGCGCGGTCGTCGATCAGCAGGATCGCGTCGGGTCTGGCCCGGCTGAGGCGGATGCACAGCTCCGTCTCCTCGCAGCCCAGCGGGCGCTTGTCGCCGTCGCGTCCGATGCCGGTGGCGAAGCCGCCCGCCGCGTCGAACGCGCCGCGCCGGAAGGAGGCGTTGCCGCCGAGCACGTTGCGCACCCGGACCCGGCCCGGCGGCAGTCCCTTGTACGTGCAGCCCACCACCCAGTCGAACTCCTCCGGGAACCAGGCCGGCCGGCGGCCCGACGCCCAGACGGGCACCGTACGGCCGCCCACCGCCATCACCCTCGGGTCGGCGTACCCCTCGGCGAAGTGCCGCAGCCAGTCCCGCTCGGCCACCGCGTCGTCGTCGAGGAAGGCGATGACCTCGCCGCGGGAGGCGGCGATGCCCGTGTTGCGGCCGGCGGACAGGCCGCGGGGGCCCGCGTTGGCGAGCACCCGCACGTCCCCGGCCTCCTTGTACTCCTGAGCCAGCCGGTCCAGGAGCTCCTGGTTGTGGTCCACGACCAGGAGCGTCTCCAGGGCCGGCCGGGACTGCGCCCGCACCGAGGAGACCGCCGCGAGGATGTCCTCCCAGCGGTCCTCGGTGTAGACGCAGATCACGACGGAGATGCCGGGACCGCTCAAGACGCCTCTCCCCGCACGGAGCCGAGCACGGGGGAGTGGCGCTCCTGGCGGCGCAGCTCACGCCGGTTGGAGCGCTCCTCGAGGATCACCTTCAGCACCCGCAGCCCGTCCCGCACGGCGCGCAGGTTGCTGGCGCCGTGGATGCGCAGGTACTCGTGGCTGGGGATCTCCTGCACCTTCAGCCCGGCCTTGACCACTCTGATGTTCATCAGTGTCTCGACCTCGAAGCCGGTGCAGTCCAGCTCGATCTTGTCCAGGCAGTGCCGCCAGAAGGCGTTGTAGCCATAGCACAGGTCGGTGTAGCGGGCGCCGAACTTGCGGTTGACCACGGCGCACAGGGCCCGGTTGCCGAGCTTGCGGATGAAGGTCATGTCGTCGGTGCCGCCGCCGTTGGCGAACCGGGAACCCTTGGCGAAGTCCGCGCCCGAGACCAGCGCGGAGACGTAGGAGACGATCTCGCCGCCGTCGGCCGAGCCGTCCGCGTCGACCATCACGATGATGTCGCCGGTGCACGCCTCGAAGCCGGTGATCAGGGCATCTCCCTTGCCCCTGCCGCGCTGTTCGACGACCTTCACCTTGGGCCACAGCTCGCGGGCTACTTCGACGGTGTCGTCGGTGGAATTGCCGTCCACGAGAACCACTTCGTGTATCCACTCGGGAAGTGTCTTGAAGACGTAGGGCAGATTCTCCGCCTCGTTCATGGCGGGGATCACCACGCTCACCGGCGGTGTGATCGCCAAGTGGGAGGAGATCGGCCGGAATTCGGCGGCCGTCGTCGGTTCCTGTGCCGAAGAAGGCGGGCGCAGAACGGAGCTCATGAGTCGTGTCCCTCTCGTCCGGCGGACCGCCCGCCCCTCGGGCGGTCCGGCTGTCTGTCCGGTTCGAAAGGGGGGTTTGTCACCCGGGGCGCGCCGGAACGGCTCTTTCGTGCACGCCGGGTGAGCTGGCAAAGCTGCCGGCGTGCCGGGTCGACGGCAGCCGGTCGCGCGGCACGGCCCGGTCACACCTGCGGTCACCGAGCACGGCACCCCCCTACCGCGCCCCGCGCCGGAACGCCCTGGCCCTGAGCCCTCCCCTGGAGCCGCTTGCTGACGGACCGATGCGGGTGAGATGTACGACGGTATTGACGATTGAACCAGTATGGCAAGACCTGAAATCAAGCCTCACGTTTTTATTGGTTTTTCCGTTGTGTAACTTTGTACGTGCTGTTCATCGCCTCGACCGGATTTTTCCCATCCGTTTAAGGATTCTGTCCGCGGGTTCGAACAGTTCCGGCCGCGACTGCACCGCGCTCCGCAGCGCCCGGACCGGGGCGCGGCGCGCCCGGTGCCCGATCGCCACGGGGTGACGTCGTGTCACCCACCCTTCGCACACGCTCAGTTCGCGTGTCTTCAGGGAGTCCTTGTACTCCTTGTGGCCCCGGCCGAGGTCGAGGTAGGCGATGCCGTCGGCGGCGGCCGCCTCGGCCATGCGCAGATGCAGGACCAGCCCCGGGGAGAACTTCGCGTACGCCGGGTCGTACGCCGGGAACCAGCAGGCCAGCACCCGCTCGGTACGCAGCCCGAAGTGGGCGGCGATCGGACGGCCGTCCGCGTACAGCACCGACAGGATCCCCGCGAACGGGTCGGAGCGGGTGTGGAACAGCCGGGTGACCAGGGCGGTGATCCACGCGTGCGCGAAGCGGTCGCTGCGCCCGGTCCGCCGGTACTGGGCGGACTTCCAGCCCATCAGCGTGCGCAGCACGGCCGGGTCGCGCTCGTCGTGGACGTAGTGCACGGGGCCCGCGTCGCGGCCCAGCCTGCGCTCCTTGGCAAGCGTGGTGCGGGTGAACTTCGGTGAGCGGGCGCGCAGTTCGCGCAAGTAGATGTCGTAGCCCTGGTCCACGTCCATGACGGGGGACGGGTAGGTGCCGGAGGCGCCGGCCTCGAACGGCTCCTGGCCCGCAACCAGGTGGTCGTACTCCCAGACGGCGAGCCCGCAGGCCCGCAGCAGCTCTCGGGCGTCCCAGGTGAAGCCGGGCCGGTGGACCAGGCCCTGGCAGTCGGAGACGCCGAGCCCGACGGCCCGGCCGACGCCGGTGGCGGTTCTCTGGAACGGGAAGAACGCGGCCGGTTCGCCGTCCTCGCGGACCACCGCGATCCGCACCCCGCGTCTGCACCCGCCCACCGCGAGGGCGAACTCGGGGGAGAGGAAAGGGTTCGCCAGCTCCTCCGAGCCGTGCAGATGGGCCTTGGACTGCATCGCCGTCCACGCTGCTCGGTCGGCGGCGGTCAGCTCGCCGGGGCGGTACACGCTGATGTCCACGTCAGGAGCCCTGTCTACTCGCCGTACGGCCGCGCCGGCGCCGTACCAGCACCAGCAGGAGAACGAGGGAGCTGAACGCGGTGACGGCCACCAGCCCGCCGCTGACGGACCATCGGTGCACGGCCAGCATCCCCTGGGCCACCAGCATGTCGAGGACGACCGCGCCCGCCACCGAGACGAGTACACGGCCGAAGGGATCCAGCCCGCGCAGTGCGGCCGCGATGGCGGCGGCCGGCGCCGCGAGCAGGAGGAGCAGCGTCAGCGGGCCGCGCAGGACGGAGCCCGATCCGGTGAGCGCGAGCAGCGCGCCGGTCCCCCCGACGGCCGTCGCGGCGCCCGCGAGCAGCGGCGACAGGTCCCTCCCCGGCCCTGGTCGCGCCCGCTCGGCGCCCTGGGGTGAAGCTGTCTTGATATGTATGGTCTGCATTGGCGACTTTGCCCCCCGAAGCGCCGGATGCCAGGCTTCAATGTCGCGCAGCCGCGCGGGGATCGTCAAGACGCGGAAGCCGCCCATACGGGTTCTTGTGGGTGCTTAAACCTCTCTTCGGCCCTCTTCGCCCTCCCTCCACCCTCCCTTCGGCCCTTGTTCGCCCAGTTGGGCGAAGGGTCGCGGCAACGGCCGTCCGCCGCAACGGATTTCGTTGAGCGCTAAAAATTTTTGGCATGGACACTTCCTGTCAACACGCGTAGCTGCTACGACAGTTATGGCAGAGATCCTGCTAAAGGGAGGTTCCATGAGACGTTCCCGAATTGCCGCTTATATCGGCTCCCTCCTCCTGACCGTCGGACTCGCCCTGACCGGGGCGGCGACGGCGCAGGCATCCCAACTGGCCGCCGCCGGAGGCTATGTGGCCCTCGGCGACTCCTACTCCTCCGGGGTCGGAGCCGGCAGCTACATCAGCTCCAGCGGCGGCTGCAACCGCAGCACGAAGGCGTACCCGTACCTGTGGAACGCCGCGCACGCACCCTCGTCGTTCGCCTTCACCGCCTGCTCGGGCGCCCGGACGGACGACGTACTGGCGAACCAGCTCGGCCCGCTCAACTCCGCCACCGCACTCGTCTCGATCACCGTCGGCGGCAACGACGCCGGATTCTCCGACGTCATGACGACCTGTGTGCTCCAGTCCGACAGCACCTGCATCTCCCGCATCAACACCGCGAAGGCGTATGTCGACTCGACCCTGCCCGGCAAACTCGACAACCTCTACTCGGTGATCCGCTCCAAGGCACCCAACGCGCGCGTGGTCGTGCTCGGCTACCCCCGCTTCTACAAGCTCGGCCAGACCTGCCTGGGTCTGTCCGAGACCAAGCGCTCAGCCATCAACGGCGCGGCCGACCACATCGACGCCGCCATCGCGAAGATCGCCGCCAACCACGGCTTCGCCTTCGGCGACGTCCGCTCCACCTTCGGCGGCCACGAGATCTGCTCCGGCAGCTCCTGGCTGCACAGCGTCGACTGGCTGAACATCGGCAACTCCTACCACCCGACGGCGGCCGGCCAGTCCGGCGGCTACCTGCCGGTCCTCACCGGCGCGGCCTGACCTCTCAGGGAGAGGCGGAAGCCGTACCCGAAGCGGAGGCCCCGTCCGTCGGGGTCTCCGTCGCACACGTCACCGAGAACGGCACCGCGTTCGAGACGGCCCGCACGGGCGAGCGCACCTCGATGCTGATCGCGTTCTCGAACGTCCCGCCCTGCGCGTACGTCGTGACCCTCACCGTGTCCTGCCGGGACTTCCCGCCCTCCGAGGGGAACGACAGCGTCTTCCACCCCGGATCGGACACCTCGCCGCTCTTCAGCACCCACCGGTAGGAGACCTCCGCCGGCAGCCGCCCCACCGTGAACGTGGCCGTGAAGGCCGGGGCCCGCTCGCCCGGCGGCGGGCACGTCCCGGAGTACTCCGTGTGCGTGCCGGCCAGCGTGACCGTCACGGACTGCGGCGGGGGAGTGCTCGAGGAACTCGCACTCGTCGAAGGAGCCGAACCGCCGCCGGTTTCCGTGCGGCCGGCGCTCACGCTCGGCGACGGCGTCACCCCGCCCGGACTGCCGCTCGTGCGCGGCCCCCCGTTGCCGTTGCCGTTGCCGTCGCCGTCCCGGTGGAGCAGCGCGTACGTCAACCCACCCAGCGCCAGCGCGAGCACGGCCAGACCCGCGACCAGCACGAGCACCGCGCGCCGGTTGCCGCCGGGCCGGGGCCGTCGGCCGTCAGGATCCGCGACGGGCCGGGTTCCGGTGGCGGGGACCGGTATCGGCGGGGTCGGCGACGGCTCGTACGGGTGGGTGGCGACCGTCGGGGCGTAGGCGGTGGCGGGCGGAGTGTCCGCGCGCGGGGTGCCGCCCGCGCCGATGATCCGCAGGTCCCGCTCGGCTCGTCCGGCCGGCAGCCGTTCGGCCGGGTCCTTGCGCAGCAGGCCCTCGATGACCGGAGCGAGCGGGCCGGCCCGGCGCGGGGGCGGCAACTCCTCGTCCACTACGGCGCGCAGAGTGCTGAGCGGGGTGTCCTGCCGGAACGGGGAGTGGCCCTCGACGGCCGCGTACAGCAGCACGCCCAGCGACCACAGGTCCGACTCCGGGCCCGGCGTGCGGCCCAGCGCCCGCTCCGGGGCGAGGAATTCGGGCGAGCCGACGACCTCGCCGGTCATGGTGAGCGCGGAGCTGCCCTCGACCGTCGCGATGCCGAAGTCGGTCAGCACCACCCGGCCGTCGTCCGCCAGCAGCACGTTCGCGGGCTTCACGTCCCGGTGCAGCACCCCGGCCGCGTGCGCGGCGCGCAGCGCGGACAGCACCTCGGCACCGATGTGCGCGGCCCGCCGCGGGCCGATCGTGCCCTCGGCGTCCAGCACGTCGGCCAGCGACAGGCCGCGCACCAGCTCCATCACGATCCAGGGACGGCCGCCGTCCGTGGCCACGTCGTACACCGTGACCACGTTGCGGTCGGCGACCCGGGCCGCGGCCCAGGCCTCCCGCTCCAGCCGGGTGTACATCCGCTCCACTTCGGGCTGCGGCAGGCCGGCCGGGGCCCGCACCTCCTTGACGGCGACCTCGCGGCGCAGCACCTCGTCGCGGGCGCGCCACACGGTTCCCATGCCGCCCTCGCCGAGCGGGGACAGGAGCCGGTAGCGGCCCGCGATCACACGTTCTCGGCCCGGTTCTTCGGACACCGGCGCCCCCCATTCGCATCCGGGCGGTGTCTGCACTGCGCGTGAGTGGGTGCGATGTCTCCCCAAACTAGCTCAGCCCAGCGCGGATGCCGCCCCCCTGAGCAACAATCCGGCGCCCAGGGCCACGACGACGAACGCCGAGCCGAGCGGTGCGGTCCTGCGCACCAGGGCCGCCATCGGGCCCGCGGTCCAGCGGGGGCGCCGGTCCAGCAGGCGGTTCATGCCGCTGCCCAGCCTGACGACGGCGAAGCCGGCCGCGGTGAGGGTCAGGGCGAGCCCGGCGCCGTACGCCACGACGAGCAGCAGCCCGAACCAGGCCTGGCCCAGCGCCGCCGCGCCCACCAGGACGACCACGGCGGAGGGACTGGGCACGAGCCCGCCGGCGAAGCCCAGGAGGAGGGTGCCGCGGAGGGTGGGGGCGGTGGGGTGGGTGTGGGTGTGGCCACCGTGGGTGTGTTCCAGGGGGTGGGGGTGGTCGTGGGGGTGGCTGTGGTCGTGGTCGTGCGGGTGCTCGTGGTTCTCTCCGTGGGAGCGCGCGTGCGCGTGGTCGTGGGAGTCGTGGGAATGGGTGTGCTCGTGGCCGTGACTGTGCCCGTGTCCGTGCGTGCGGCCGCGGTTGCGCCAGGCGCGGCGTACGAGGGTGGCGCCCGCCAGGGTGACGAGGACGCCGCTCGCGATGCCCAGCCAGGCGATCACGGAGGGCGCCGCCGTCGAGCCCGCGGCGACCAGCAGGCCGAGGGCGATCACGCCGAGGGTGTGGGTGACGGTCACCGAGGCGGCCAGCGGCAGGACGTCCCTCAGGCGGGCCCGGCCGCCGCGCGCCGCCGCCATCGCCGCCATGATGGTCTTGCCGTGGCCCGGGGCGAGGGCGTGCAGGGCGCCGAGACCGACCGCGATGACCAGGGCGAGGGCGGCGAAGCCGAGGGTGAGGTGGTGCCGGGCGACCATGTCGTCCAGGGCCCGGGTCCAGCGGTCGGCGCCGCGGGGCAGTATGGAGGCGGCGGGCGCGTCACGCCCGTCGTCGACGAGGGCGGGGCCGCCGGGCCGCACGCGCAGGGACGCGGCGGAGATGTCGGCCGGAGAGGACAGCAACTCCTCGGGATAGCTGGTCAGTTCGCGGGAGACGGAGGTCTTCGGCACGTTCGACGCGGTGAGCGTCATACGGTCGCCGCGCGCGGTGATCTCCCGCCAGCCGGGCCCGCCCGAGGCGCCCGCGCCGCGGAAGGCGACGGCGGCGGTGGCGTCCTCGGGCAGCGGCGCGGTCAGCTCGCACTCCACCCGGAGGGTGTCCAGGCCGGCCTGGCCGGGACGCACGCGCGCGTGGCTGCCGACGGCGGTGAGCGCGACGTCGCGTCCGTCGACGGTGAGCCTGTTGTCCCGCGCGGCCTTCTCGCACCGCTGCCGGGCCCACGCGGACATGCCGGTCCGCTCGATGCCGGGCTTGGCCTGGGTCGCCGGGATCTCGGCGAGGTCCTCGACGTGGACGACACGGAGGGCGCCGGGGGAGGCGACGAGGCCGTCGTAGTGGTTGACGGTGAAGTTGCCGAGGGGGTGGGCGCTCGCGGTCGCGGCCGGGACGAGGACGAGCGCGCAGGCGGCGGTGAGGACGGCCGCGGCGGCGCGGAGCGGACGAAGGTGCTTCACCGTGCTGCCTCCAGGGCCTTCAGCGCCGTACGTGCCTCGCGGGCGCCCAGCGGGGAGAAGCCGGGGTTCAGCTTCAGGGCGGCGGACAGGTGGGTGCGGGCCTCGTCGGTGTGGCCGGTGGCGCGCTCGATGATGCCGCGGTGGTGGAGGAACGCGGCGTTGCGGTAGCCGGTGGCCGTGGCCCGCCGGGCGTAGGGGAGGGCTTCGGCGTCCTTGCCGTTGACGTGCAGGGCCCAGGCGAGGGCGTCCGCGGTGTGCACGGTGTGCCGGCGGGCCCACTCGGCGCGGGCGGCACGCAGGGCGGCCCCCTTGTCACCGTGGTCGGCGGCGGCGAGCGCGGTGTCGAGGTCGGCGTTGACGCCGCCCGCGCGGGCGAGGGCGATCCAGGCGTCGACGAGAGCGTACTGGTCCCGCGCCTTCGCCTCGTCGCCGGCGGCGCCGCGCGCCTCGTACAGCTCGCCCAACGCGACGAGCGGGCCGGGCAGCGGGTAGCGGGAGACGACGGCCTCCATGTCCCTGACGGCGCCGGCGCGGTCACCGCTCGCCGCCTGGGCGCGGGCGCGGCCCTCCAGGGCGGGGAGGTAGGTGTCGTCGGCGGCCAGGGCTCTTGCGTAGTGGCCGAGGGCGGTCCTGTAGTCGCCCTGGTTCCAGGCGAGTTGGCCGAGCTGGGTGGCGACGTAGGCGATGTCGCCGCGGGAGGTGGCGGCGGAGAGCGCCTGTTCGAGGACACGGCGGGCGGTGGTGACGTCCCCGCGCAGCTCGTGGACGTAGGCGTAGCGGGTGAAGACGGGGACGCCGGGGCGCCGGGTGTCGGCGGTGTCGGCGGCCTTCGACGCCTCCTCGTACCGGCCGAGTTCGACGAGGGCGTCGATACGGGAGGACAGGGCGCGTTCGCTGTAGGGGTTCTGCCTCAGGGCCTGGTCGGCGTACTTCAGCGCGCCGGTGAAATCGTGCCGGGCGGCGGCGAGCGCGGCACGCCCGGCGAGGGCCTGGTCGTTCCCGGGCGCCAGCTTCAGCGACCGCGTCAGCGCCTTCCCGGCCTGCGGATACCGCGACGGATCCCCCTTGGTCCGCGCCTCCTCGACGTAGGCGAGCCCGAGGGAGGCCCACCCGGCGTAGTCCCTGGGCTGCGCCCTGAGGTGCCCCTGCAAGGAGGTGACACCGCCTTCGGGCCTCCCGCCGAGCAACTCCGGCTCCACGGCCCCGGCCCCGGCACCACCCCCGTCCCGCGCCGCCCCGACAGCCACGGCCCCACCGGTGAGCGCCACAGCCAACAGCACGGCGGCTCCCGCGAGTCGCAGCCGCCGCCCAGCAGCGGCCACCCGCCGCACGGCGGCGACACGCTCATCGCCGGAGGGGACGTCGCCGGGCCGGCTGCCGGCCCGGCGCTCCCCGGGTGCGGGGACGGCCCCGTCGTGTTCCGGGGGCGCCGTCGGGCCGGTGCCGTGTTGTTCGTGGTCCGGTGGGGTGGGGTTGTTGCGCCGGGCCATGCCCTCTCCTCGGTCGCCGGGGTGGTTCGGGCCGTACTGCCGGTACGGCCGGGGCCGTGTGGGTGGCGCGGCCCGCGCCGTGGGGGATGGGAGTACGCGGGCCGCGCCAGTCGGTGGGGACGGGGTCAGTACGGGCGCTGCATACGGCGGCGCCACCAGGCCAGGGCCGTGCCGATCAGCAGGACTCCGGCCGCGCCCGCGGCCGCCGAGCCGGCGATCAGCACCGTGTTGCCGGAGCCGGAGGACCCCGCCGGCTGCAGAGCGTCGCCCAGCTGGCTGCGCACGTCCGCGCCGCTCTGCGTGCCCTTGGCGAGCCGCCCGCGCGAACCGGCCGTGGGCTCCGCCACGTAGGGGAAGGACTTCTCGAACTTCTTGTCGTTCGCGTCGACCGCGTCACCCAGGTCGTTCTTCGCGCCGACCAGCTCGCCCTCCATCACCTGCAGCGCCGCGTCGATCACGTCGTCGCCGAGCCGGCGGCCGTTCGGGAAGCCCGCGTTGTCGCCGTCGAGGACGCCCAGCCGCTTGGGGTGCGTGCTCGGCTTGATCGAGGTGTTCAGGCGCAGCTGCTCCGACGGGCGCACGTGCGGCGGCTGGTTGAGGCCCTTCACGCCCTTGAGGAACACGTCGACGAGGTCGTTGCGCGGCTCGGCGGGAGCGGGGATCTTGTAGATCTGCTCGATGAGCTTCGGCAGCTCGGGGTTGGTGACGTTCTTCAGGAACTGCGCGTCGTCGTACGGCGAGGACGCGTTGAACCTGTCCTTGTCCTTCTGCGGGTTGACGACCTCGTTGACGAGCGGGTTGCCCAGCCGGGAGACCTGAGTGAACCCGCCGTGCGCGTTCTTGCGCTGGGTGGTCGACCAGATGCCCACCACGGGCTGCGTCTCCGACTCGCGGATCAGGTCGTTCGGCACCTGCAGCGCGATCGTGTTGACGTTGTAGCCCTTGAGGGTGTCGTTGCCGACCTCGGAGAGGTTCCCGCCGTACAGCAGGTCGAAGACGCGCAGATCCGCGAAGAACGGGTCGTCGGCCTGCCCGGCGAAGGTCGCCGCACCGCCCGCCGTCCTGTAGATCGCCTCGGCCCGTAGCCTGCCGTAGTCCGGCATCGACGCCTTGCCGACGTTCGACGGCGCCACCGGCACCCCGTCCGCGATCCGGGTCTTGGCCACCAGCTTCTGATGGCGCAGCTTGATCAGGTCGATGCTGTAGCTCTGGGTCACGTTCAGGGTCGGGTCCTTCAGGCTCTGCACCGGACCCGTGTTGTACAGGAACGTGTTCTCGTTCTTGATGTGCGTCCTGAAGGTGTAACGGAAGATCAGGTCGCTCTGCGCGTCACCGTTGTTGTCGATGTGCAGGTCGTACTGCGCGTCGTCCGCGAACGTGTAGAAGTTCGGGCCGCCGGCCGGCTCCTGGAACGGGATCCAGTTCGCCACGATCGTCGTCGTGTCGTGCCTGTCCGGGCTGACGAACGCGTACAGGTCCGTGTTGTCGTACTGCGGGGTCCCCGAGATGAGCGGGGCCTCCCGGTGGCTGGAGGCGGCGGCCTCCCCCGGTTCCAGCGTGGCCACGCCGGCGGCCGCGAGCCCCCCGGCGGCCAGCGCGCCGCAGATGAGGGAGGCGAGGCCCCGGTGGCCCTCCCGCGGAGCGGAGCGCCCGGGCGTACCCCCATCGCCCTTGGAGAGACTGGAGAAAGGTGTCATGCCGATCCGTCCTCAGTGCCAACTTGTCTGTCGCTCGGGGATTCGGAGACCGCGCCGGGGCGGATTGGTCGGCCGGCGAAATTCTTTTCTCCCTGCTCGACCCGCGTTTTCGGCCCGCTGATCCGTACCTCACTGGAAGGGCGCGCCCGCTGCGCGCGCCGCGCGCGACAGGACGGGCCCACGGCGGCCGCGGAGAGGGGGCGACGAGTGGAGGCGGACGAGCTTCTGGTGCTCGTGGCAGGGGGCGACCAGAAGGCATTCGAGGAGCTGTACGGGCTGGTGTCCGGGCCCGTCTACGGGCTGGTGCGGCGCGTGGTGCGCGACCCCGCCCAGTCCGAGGAGGTGGCCCAGGAGGTGCTGCTCGAACTGTGGCGTTCCGCCACGAGGTTCGACCCCGAGCGGGGGAGTGCCCTGTCCTGGGTGCTCACCCTCGCCCACCGCCGCGCCGCCTCGCCCGCCTTCGACCATGTCACCGAGGAGGTCGAGGCCGGCCTGGAACGCGAGTGGGTACGGCGCTGCCTGAACCGCCTCACCGCCCTGCAGCGTCAGTCCGTCACCCTCGCCTACTACGACGGCTACACGTACCGTGAAGTGGCCGAGCGGCTGTCCCTGCCCCTGGGCACGGTCAAGACGCGGATGCGCGACGGACTCACCCGGCTGCGCGAGTGCCTGGGAGGAGTCGCGTGAGCCTGCTCGACCGCCTGCTGCGCCGCGAGGACCTGCACTCGCTGGCCGCGCCCTACGCCCTCGACGCCCTGGAGCCCGCCGAACGGGTCCGCTTCGAGAAGCACTTGAGGAAATGCGACCTGTGCGGCGCCGAGGTGCGCGCCCTGTCCGAGGACGCGGTCCGGCTGGCCTGGTCCGCGGCCGCTCCGCCGCCCGCCGCGCTGCGCGACCGGGTCCTGGCCGCCGTACGCGACACTCCCCAGGACACCGCACCGGCGCGCGAGCACACGCCCCAACTGCCCCCGCACGTCTGGGGTACCCAGCCGCCGCCCGCGCGCATCCGTGCGCCCCGGCCGCGCCCCCTGTTCGTCCCGTTCGCCACCGTGACCGCCGCCGCGGCCCTCGTCGTCGCCGCGCTGTTCGCCGTCCAGGCGAACCGGACCCAGGAGGAACTGGACGCCCAGAAGGACCGGGCACGTGAGATCACCCACGTTCTGGCCGCGCCCGACGCACGGGCCACCACCGGCCGGGACGCGCGGGGCCGCGGTATCGGAGTGATCGCTTCCGCCTCCGAGGGGCGGGCCGTGGTCACCCTGAGCGGATTCGCGGCCCCGCCCGGTGGCCGGGTGCACCAGCTCTGGCTCATGCGCCCCGGCGCGCAACCGCGCTCCCTCGGGCTCTTCGCGGGTGACACGCCCTTGGCCGTCTCGGGTCTCGCCAGGTCGGCCACGTCACTGGCCGTGACGGTCGAACCCGACGGGGGATCAGATCTGCCCACCAGCCAGCCGTTTGTCCAACTCGCCCTGAAATCGGTCGGATTCGGAGAGTAATCGTCAACCCCTTTACGGGGAAGGTGAATCCTGTGACCGCGATACACGAGTGCCCCAAGGGGGCGATAGGGTTACTCTGCCCGGGCCGGGTGGACTCGTACGGGTGGGGAGTGACATGGAACAGATAACAGTGCGCAGCAGGGCCAGGGTCCCTGCGATCACCTGCGGGAGCAGTGCGACCAGTTCACGCCTCGACCGCCATCTCTCGGTGCTGGCCGGCCCCGCCGTGCCGCAGCAGGAGACGGCGGAGGCGACGTCGCTGATGCGCGAGCTGACCGCGCGTGACGCGCAGGACCACACGGGCAGGGGCGCACGGGTCCGCCGGGTGTCGCTGTTCGCGCCGCTGCGCCGGCTGCGCCGCTCGCTGTTCGGCGGGCGCTGAGCGCGACCGGCGTTCCTGTCCGTTCACCGGACCCGCGCTCAGGCCACCACACCGTCCCGGCGCAGCGCTGCGATCTCGTCGTCCGTCATCCCCACGGCACGCAGCAGCGCCTCGGTGTGCTGACCGAGCGCGGGTACGTCCCCCATGCGGGGCCCGGTCCCGCCCGGCAGCGTGATCGGCGGCAGCAGCGCCCTGAGCGGCCCGACCGGCGTCCCCACCTCCCGCCACCGCTCCCGGGCCGCGAGCTGCGGATGCTCCGCCACCTCGTGCAGGTCCCGCAGGCGCGCGCACGCGATGCCCGCGGCCTCCAGCCGGGCCAGCGCCTCGTCGGCGCCCAGTGCGCCCAGGGCCTTCGCGACCAGTTCGTCGGTACGCTCCCGGTTGGCGACCCGTGCCGCGTTCGTCGCGAACGCCGGGTCCGTCCCCGACTCCGGCTGCTCCAGCACCCCCTCGGCCAGCCGCCGCCACTCCCGGTCGTTCTGCACCGACAGCAGTACGCGTCCGCCGTCCGCGGTCGGATAGGCGTCGTAGGGGGCGATGACGGCGTGCGCGAGCCCGGTGCGCGCCGGGGCGGTGCCGCCGTGCATCGCGTGGTGCAGCGGATGCCCCATCCACTCCGCGAGCGACTCCAGCATCGACACCTCCACCGGCCCGCCGCGCCCGGTCGTGCCGCGCCGCACCAGCGCGGCCAGCACACCCGAGAAGGCGTACATGGCCGCCGCGATGTCCGCCGTCGGGATCCCCGCCTTCACCGGCTGCTCCGGCGTCCCGGTCACCGACACCAGCCCCGCCTCGCACTGCACGAGCATGTCGTACGCCCGCTTGTGCGCGTACGGACCGCCGGACCCGTACCCCGAGATGTCCACCGCGATCAGCCGCGGATGCCCGGCGCACAGCGTGGCCGCGTCCAGCCCGAGCCGGGCCGCCGCGCCCTGCGCGAGGTTCTGCACGAACACGTCCGCCCCGGCGACCAGACGCCGTACGACGTCCAGACCCCGCGGGTCCTTCAGGTCCAGCGCTATCGACTCCTTCCCCCGGTTGCACCACACGAAGTGCGAGGCGAGCCCCCCGGCCGCGCTGTCGTACCCCCGCGCGAAGTCGCCCCCGTCGATCCGCTCGACCTTGACGACCCTGGCCCCGAGATCGGCGAGCTGCCGGGTGGCGAAGGGCGCCGAGACGGCCTGCTCGACGGCGACGACGGTGATGCCCTCCAGGGGCAGGGGAAGCTGATCCATGCCCCGGATCATGTCCCGGGAGCGGCGGTTTTGTCAGCAGCGGGGCGTGGCCGGCCGACGGGTGCCGCGCCGGCCCACCGGTGACGCCGGCCGTCTCCCGCCCGCGCACCACCCGCGGCAGTCACTTGGTGCTGCTCTTCCCGCGGGCGGCCCGGGGTTTTCGGTGGGGATGTAGGAGTTGGACAGCAGGGGCAGTGCGAAGGTCGAGGCGCCCAGCTGGCCGGCGGCCTCCTCGCTGCGGCTCAGCAGGCCGAGGAGAATCCCGACCCAGGTGCAGGCCAGCCGGAACAGCAGCAACAGCCCCACGGCGCCCAGCGCGCCGGCCGCCGTCCCCTTCACCCGCCAGCCCACGGCCAGCCCACCCAGCAGCACCGTCCCGACGGCCGTGACGACGAGGTCGGCCACCAGACGCGCGCGCTGATGAACCGCCATCCCTGGCTGCCGTGCCTGATGTCCCCGGCCTACAGGTTCAGCGGATCCTTGCGAGGAGCCCCGGGCGTTAACGCCGGGAGGAAGCGCCTCCTCAAGACTGTGGCGTGGAGCGCCGCGGCTTCGCTGCACGTGTCCGTCCGCGCAGTGGCCGGGCTCCTGCGCGCCGTCCAGGTCCGGCGGAGAGCCGTGCGAGGTGGCCGAACGTGCGGTCGATTGGTCGCTCGGTGTGGTGGAGGGGGCGGGGAACGTGCGAGGGCCGCTCGTACGGGTGTCTACGCTCGGTGATCGTGAAGCTGGTGGTGCAGATCAGGCTGCTGCCGACGTCCGTGCAGGCGGTGGCGCTGGAGGCGACCCTGCGCGCCTGCAACGAGGCGGCGACCTGGGCGAGCGGCATCGCCTTCGAAAAGGATGCGAAGACCAACTTCGCGCTGCGCAAGCACACCTACCGTGAGATCAAGGCCCGCTGGGGGCTGGGCGCGCAGGCCGCCCAGCATGTGATCAAGAAGACCTGCGACGCGTACGCGGTGCTGCGGGCGAATCTGAAGGCCGGGAGGCTGGGCCGGCCGGGCTCGAAGCGTCACCGCAGGGCCGTCGGCAAGCCGATCGCCTTCCGGGCGGAGGGCGCGCAGCCCTACGACGACCGGATGCTGTCCTGGCAGATCCCCGAGCGCCGGATCTCGATCTGGACGACCGCCGGGCGGGCGAAGGAGGTGGCGTTCACCGCCTCCCCCGAGCAGCCGGCCACCCTGGCCCGGTACCGCAGGGGTGAGTCGGACCTGGTGTGCCGGGACGGCATGTGGTTCCTGAACGCCACCTGCGAGGTCCCCGAGCAGCCGCCGAACACCGACCCGGTGGACTTCCTCGGCGTCGACCTGGGCATCGTCAACATCGCCACCACCTCCGACGGCGAGATCATGGCCGGCCGGGGGCTGAACCGCATCCGGGTCCGGGAGCGCAGGCTGCGCACCAAGCTGCAGCAGAAGGACACCCCGTCCGCCAAACGGCGCCTGAAGAAGCGGCGGCGCAAGGAGGCGCGGCGGGCGAGGGACATCAACCACAAGATCGCGAAACGTGTGGTGGCCGAGGCAGAACGCACCGGTCGCGGGATCGCCCTGGAGGATCTGACGGGCATCCGCGAGCGGGTACGGCTCCGCAAGCCCCAACGGGCCACCCTGCACTCCTGGGCGTTCCACCAGCTCGGGCAGTTCATCGCATACAAGGCCCGCAAGGCGGGGGTGCCGGTGGTGTACGTCGATCCGGCGTACACCTCCCGCACCTGCGCCCAGTGCGGGCACCTCGACAGGGCGAACCGGGTGAGTCAGGCCCGGTTCGCGTGCCGGTCCTGCGGATTCGTTGATCACGCGGACCGGAACGGCTCCCGCAACATCCGCGCCCGCGCGTGGGAGTTGTGGCGACGCGGGGCCGCGTCAACGGCCCCTGCCCCACCACCGGAGCACACGCGCCGGGGCGGGGCTGGACGCAGACGCAGCGCCACACCCAGTGACGCGACGTTGTGCAAGCCCGTCACTCAGTGACGGGTAGTTGACCCCCAACGCCCTGCGCTACTTGGAGTACTGTCTGGCCTGCCTGGACCCGATCGACGCGCCCTACGGTACGAAGATGCAGCTCATCGGGCTGCTCAACGGCATGGTGACGATGTACGTCACCATCGAGCTGGCCACCGCCGAGCGCACCCGCTCGCTGCCCTGGTCCGGGGAGCAGGAGACCGCGGTACGGATCGCCTACCTGGGCGGCCAGGTCGCCACCGGCGCCTATCCGCGCATGGCGGCGGCCTTCACGGAGGACGCGGGGCCGATCGACCTCGAGGCGGTGTTCGAGCGGGCGCTGGGCCGGGTGCTGGACGGGTTCGAACCGCGCGGCTGAGACGTCCTGCCGGCCGGCGGGGGCTGTCAGATCAGGGCGAACTGACCCTCTGGGCCCTCCTCGTGATGGTCGAGGACGGAGGCCGGCCGACGGGCCGCGTCCGGCACCGGCAGGACTCCCGCGGATCGCAGGTCGGCGGCGGTGATCGGATCCGTGACCGCCAACTCCTCCTGGTGGGGTCGCAGTTCCGCGAGCAGTGCCAGGACCGTGATCAGCTCCAGCAGCTCCGACGTCCACGCCTGCGGCCAGGTCGCCGGGCGGACCGCCGCCAGCGTGCCCGGTTCGCCCTCCGCGGTCCGCGCGGCGAACCACTGCTCCAGGACGCGCACCGAGCCGGCCTGGAAGTCCCACGCCTCGGGCGGTACGGGGGAGATGCGGCCCTCGCCGAGGTGCAGGGCCTCCTCGTCGCGGTCGTAGTGCAGGGTCGGCGGGCGCGGGGGCAGCGGGGCGCGGACGTAGGGGCGGCGGCCGCCGGGCAGCTTCGGGCGTTCACCGTCCCGGCGCATCAGCCACAGCATCCGGCGGCCCAACTCCACTCCCGCCGCCCAGAGTCCGGCGTCCCCCGTGAGCGGGACGGCCGGGCCGGGGCGTACCGTCGCCAGCGTCCAGGCGAGCACGTCCACCGGGGTGGGGGAGCGCCCGAGACGGGCGGCCAGGTGCTCGAGCAGGCCGGGCGCCAGGTTCGGCTCCCGCGCTCCCGGGCGGCGGTACAGGGGACGGACACGGCCCGGGCGGAGGACCGGCAGCAGGGAGGTCGCCAGCAGGAGCGGTTCCGTGGCGCCGGGCCCGGCGGCCGACTCGGCGACGAAGACCTGCCGGGCGTCCGCCACCCGCCACAGCTCCGGGCGGGCCGCGTCGATCAGACGGTGGTCGGGGATCAGCCACTGCTCGTCGAAGGGGGCCGCCAGCACGCGTACCGGCTCCGGGCAGGGCCCCGAGGCGCGGATCAGCTTCTCGGTGCCGCCGGTCCCGCCCGGCAGCTGCCCGACCGCCGTGTACGGCGTCCGGGAGCGCGTCGGCTCGAACAGGGCTTCCCGGTCGGGCCCTTCGGCCTTCAGCAGGGCCTCCCAGCGGGCCTTCAGACAGCCCGCATCGGGCGCCGCCGGCCACCCCCGCCCGAGCCGCGGCGGTGCGACGGACCACGGCATGAGGTCCGCCAGCAGCGGAGCGTCGTCGTGCGTCACGCGGGGCATCGTACGACGGGGCGACGGCGCGGAGGTCACGTGGCGTCGAGGGTGACCGAGAAGGAGAAACGGTCCCCGCGGTAGTGGATGACCGCCACGTCCAGCGGCCGCCCCGCCGCGTCGTGGGTGATCCCCGTGTAGTGCAGGATCGGGCTGAGCAGCGGGACGTCGAGCAGCCGCGCCGTCTCCGGGTCGGCCAGCCGCGCCTGAACCGTGTCCGTGATCCGGCTGATGTCCGCGCCGACCACGTCCCGCAGCACCTTGGTCATCGGCCACCGCAGCAGGTCGTCCACGGCTATGCGCCGGGCCAGCTCCGGACGGACGTAGTTGCGGGCGTGGTTGGTCGGCTCACCGGTCTTCTCGTCGCTGCGCAGCCGGTGGTACGCCGCCACCTCGCCCAGATCCGGGAAGAACTCGGCGAGTTCGGCGGGCACGGGTGCCGTGCCGTGGTCCAGCAGCTCGGTGGTCATGCCGGACTGCTGGGCCACGATCGCGTCCACCGAGCCGAGGAGCCGGACCGGGGCGCCCCGTCGGGCGTCCGGCTCGATGAACGTGCCGCGCCGCCGGTGCCGGGTGATCAGTCCCTCGTCCTCCAGCTCCTTCAGCGCCTGCCGCATGGTCAGCACGCTCACGCCGTAGTGCCCCGCCAGCTGTTCCTCGGTGGGCAGACGCAGCGGGTCCCGGGGCGAGCGGCCGAGGATCGAGGCGCGCAGCGACTGGGACACCTGGTACCACAGCGGCAGCTTGCGGTTCAGGACGATCGAATCCGGGGCGAAGGAGGTCACGGGCCATCCGTATCGGTAGGAAATCCTCAGTGCAAGGGGCGGAAGTGCCGCTGGAGGCCCTGCCACACGTCGTCGTAGCGCTGTTGCAGGTGCTCGGCGCGCGCCGCGTGCGGCGTGAGCGTCACCGGCCAGCGGGTCTCGAACATGAACGCCAGTCCGTCGTCGACCTTCTGCGGCTTCAGCTCGGCCGCGCTCGCCCTGTCGAACGTCTCCCGGTCCGGGCCGTGCGCCGACATCATGTTGTGCAGCGAGCCGCCGCCCGGCACGAAACCGCCCTCTCCGGCCGTCTTCGCGTCGTAGGCGCCCTCGATCAGGCCCATGTACTCGCTCATCACGTTCCGGTGGAAGTACGGCGGCCGGAAGGTGTCCTCGCCCACCAGCCAGCGCGGCGCGAAGACGACGAAGTCGATGCCGGCCAGGCCCGGGGTGTCGGAGGGCGAGGTCAGCACCGTGAAGATCGACGGGTCCGGGTGGTCGTACGAGATCGTGCCGATGACGTTGAAACGGCGCAGGTCGTAGACGTACGGCACATGGTTGCCGTGCCAGGCGACGACGTCGAGCGGGGAGTGGCCGTAGGTGGCGGTCCACAGGTTGCCGCAGAACTTGTTCACCACCTCCACCGGGCCGTCCACGTCCTCGTACGCGGCGACCGGCGCGCGGAAGTCGCGGGCGCCCGCGAGGCCGTTGGCGCCGATGGGGCCGAGGTCGGGGAGGCGGAAGGGGGTGCCATAGTTCTCGCAGACGTACCCCCGGGCCGTCTCGTCAAGGAGCTCCACGCGGAACCGCACCCCGCGAGGGATGAGCGCCACGTGGCCGGGCTCGGCGTGCAGCAGCCCGAACTCCGTGCGCAGCAGCAGCCCGCCGCGCTCCGGCACGACCAGCAGCTCGCCGTCCGCGTCGCTGAAGACGCGCTTCATCGAGGAGTTGGCGTGGTACAGGTGCACGGCCATGCCGGTGCGTCGGGTGGCGTCGCCGTTGCCGCCGAGGGTCCACAGGCCGGCCAGGAAGTCCGTGCCCGGGGCGGGCTCCGGGAGGGGGTTCCAGCGCAGCCGGTTCGGGTCGGGCACGGTCTCGGTGAACGGGGCTGTGCGGAGTGCGCCGTTGTCGGTGCGGGTGAACGCCGGGTGGGCGGCCGAGGGGCGGATGCGGTACAGCCACGAGCGGCGGTTGTGGGCGCGGGGCTCGGTGAACGCCGTACCGCTGAGCTGCTCCGCGTACAGTCCGAGGGGGGCGCGCTGCGGGGAGTTGCGTCCCTCGGGCAGGGCGCCCCGAACCGCCTCCGAGCTGTGCTCGTTGCCGAAACCGGAGAGGTAGGTCAGTCCCTCGGCGGTCTTGCGTGCGTCGTCCCCGCTCATGATCGCTCCCTTGCAACCTGATTCCTATGGGACACCGTAGGATTGCGTTTTCCGGGGCGCAAGACCCCCTACTCCCCGGGGAGGGTCGGAACCAGACTTCAGGGGGATTCGGCGGGTCGTGCCGCTGCTCTACGCTCCCCGTCATGCTGTCGTGGACGCGGGGACCACTCGCTGCGCTCGCGGTCTGTGTCCTGCTGTTCGCCGGGCCGGCGGGCTGCGGATCGAACAGTGCGCACGGGGGTGCGGAGCGGGAGTCGTCCGAGCCCGTGGGCAAGCTCCTCGACCACACCGACGAGGAGGGGCGGCGCTACCGCGAGGTGGACAGGAAGAGCGCTCCCGAGGTCGGCGTCGAGGTCCAGCCGGACGCCGGCGGCGACTGGAACGTGCGGCTGACCGTCCACCGCTTCCGCTTCTCGTCTCCCGGCACCGAGCCCCGGGCGACACCCGGCCGCGGCGTCGCCCACCTGCTGGTGGACGGCCGGCTGGTGACCCGCCTGCGCACCCCCGACTACCACCTGTCCGCCCACCTCGTCCCCCACGGCACCCACCACGTCACCGCCCGTCTCCACGCCGACGACGACACGGTCTGGGCGACCGCCGGCAAACCGATCCAGAGCACAGCCGACATAACGGCCTCCCCTTCGGAGCGGCCCGGGTCGTCCCCGGCCTCGACGCCCACCGCTTCCGCGGGCTGGAACACCGGCGTGGCGGGTGGTGGGCGTGCCGTGGAGTGCCGCCCCGCCGTCCGCTCAACTGGAAGGCGCGCTTCACCCGATCGCCGGGGACGGGCATGATGAAGCCGTGCCTCACGCGACCCCGCTACGCCGTGCGCCCGTGCAGCGGCGCAGTGCCGAACGGCTGACCAGGATTCTCGACGCCTGCGCCGACCTCCTCGACGAGGTCGGCTACGACGCGCTGACCACGCGTGCCGTCGCTCTGCGCGCCGGTGTGCCCATCGGTTCCGTCTACCGGTTCTTCGGCAACAAGCGCGCGATGGCCGACGCGCTCGCCCAGCGCAACCTGGAGCGCTTCACCGAGCGGGTCACGGAACGTCTGAAGGGGACCGAGGGCGGCTGGCGTGTCGCCATGGACGCCGTGCTCGATGAGTACCTGAAGATGAAGCGGACCGCCCCCGGCTTCTCCCTGGTCGACTTCGGCAACCAGATCCCCGTCGGTGCCCGCTACGCCGAGCCCAACCGCCGTGTCGCCGACCGCCTCACCGACCTGCTCTCCGGCTACCTGGACCGCGCGCCCGACGACGACCTGCGCCGTACCTTCCTGATAGCCGTCGAGACCGCCGACACCCTCGTCCACCTCGCCTTCCGCGTCGAACCGCGGGGCGACGAGCGGATCATCGAGGAGATGCGGGTGATGCTGCGGGCGTATCTGGGACGGGTGCTGGACTGAGCCGCGCCCGCGCCGGTCCGCACAGCGCGGTCCAGGCACTGTTTCCCGGGCCGGACCCCCTCCGCGCATCCCGGCCGGTGTGTGCGGGTCGCCCCCGTGCTGCCGCAGCCCTCCGGGAGGACTCGTGTCCCGCACCACCTTGCGAATCCGCCCCTGTGCGGGGCCATCTGCGGGCTGTTGCTCACCAACGACGGCACCCGGCTCGACCCCCTCTCGGGCAACGCGGTCCTCAACGGCGTACCGGTCGAGGTGACCACCGCGGGGTGAGCACGCGCCGGGCCCCGCGCCGCCGGCGGGGGAAGGGTCCGGTTGGGCCGGGCGGGCGATGTCCGGCGGCGCGTCGGGCGAGGATCACGGTCTCGGTGGACGGATGTGAAAGAGAGTCAGTTAGAAAAGCGATTTGTATGAAAATCGGCTGACTCGGAGGAATGCGCATGCCCACCCTGACACTCCCAGGCACCTTCGGCTCCCGCATCGGCGCCACCGCCGCCCTGACGGCCCTGACCGCGGCGGCTGCCACGTTGCTGACGGCGCCCGTTGCCATGGCCCTGGGGGAAGGCGGGGACATCAAGGTCCACCGGGTGGGTGTGCCCGTCGGCGTCCCGAGGGACGACCCCGCGGTGTGCCGGTTCTACCTCGACGCCGTCAACTTCGACATGCTCAGGGCCATCGGCTACACCATCCAGGCACAGCCCCCGCTGCCCACCAGCGCCGCCGTCACCGGCGTCGTCGCCCTCGGCGACGGGGTCGGCCACACCGAACCGCTGGTGCTGGCCGACGGGCAGTACAAGCTCGTCTGGACCGTCGGCGCGACCCCCAGGGAGAAGATCTTCCGCGTCAACTGCCGTGACGGGCACGGCCGGCACGAGGGGGCCCGCGGTCCGGGCGGCCAGATCGACGACCAGGGCCGCGGCAACGCGGACCCGGGCCGGGGCAACGACCACCAGCACGGCGCGGCCGCCGCGGGCCGCGACAGCAGCGAGGGCCCGAAGGGCGCCGTCCACGCGGGTGCCGGCGGCCTGGCCTCGACGGCCGCCGCCTTCTCACCGCTGACCGGCACCGCAACCGTGGGTCTGGTCGTGGTCGGCGGGGCGGCGTACTTCCGGCTGGTCCGCCGGCGCCCCCATGGTGTCGCGTAGACGCGGACGCAGGCCCTGGTACCGGACCCGCGCCTACCGCCTCGCCAGGACGGCCGTGCTCGCGGCCGTCCTGGCGACGGCGGGGACCCGGTGCGGGGGAGCGCACGAGCGCACCGCGCCGGACCGGGCCGCCGGACCGGCCGCCGTGGCGCCGGCCTCCCCGGCCCCGTCCGGCGCGGACGGCAGCGGCACGGACGGTGACAACGCGGACGGCAGCAACGCGGACCGCGGGTCGCCGGGAGGCAGCGGTCCGGACGGCGGCCGGTCCGCCTCCCCGCGCCGCACCGCACCGCTCTCATCCCCGCCCGCGCCGCTGCCCGGATCCCGTGCGACCACCCTTCGCATCACCTCCCTCGGCATCGACGCACCCGTCATCGGGGTCGGCCTCGACGCAGACCGGCAACTGGAGACGCCACCGGACGACAAGCCCAAGCTCGTCGGCTGGTACGAGGGCGGACCCACGCCCGGGGAGTCCGGCACCGCCGTCGCGGTCGGGCACCGCGACACCAGGACGGGCGCCGCCGTCTTCGCCGCGCTCGGCCAGGTCGAGCCGGGCCGGCACATCGAGGTGCGGCGCGCGGACGGCCGTACCGCCGTCTACACCGTGGACAAGGTACGGATCTTCGACAAAGACCGCTTCCCCGACAAGGAGGTGTACGGCACCGCCCGCCGCCCCGAGCTCCGCGTGATCACCTGCGGCGGCCTCTACACCCACAGGGTCGGCTACTCCAGCAATGTCGTCGTCTTCGCCCACCTGACGTCGACGAAGTGACACCCGGCACGAGGCGGGCGCCCGCCCCGAACGTGAGCGTCCGCTTTCTCACCTGGCGGACCGACGGCGCCCGATCCTGCCCGGTCCCTTCCCCCGGGCGCACACATTCCGTTAACTTCCGTGACTCATACGCCCCGTACGACCCGCACGAGGCGTTCGACCCGCGGAGCCTCAGTGCTCTGGTGAGTCCCGGGGGCATGCCTCATGACACGCGCCATCTCTCTGCACGACGTGAGCAAGACCTACCTCAAGGGCGTCCGCGTGGTGGACCGCCTGTCGCTGGACATCGCGCCCGGCGAGTTCCTGGTGCTGCTCGGGCCCTCGGGCTGCGGCAAGTCCACGGTGCTCAGGATGATCGCCGGGCTGGAGGAGATCACCGAGGGGCAGTTGCTGCTCGACGGCGAGTACGGCAACGACCTGCCGCCCTCCGGCCGGGACATGGCGATGGTCTTCCAGAACTTCGCGCTCTACCCGAACATGACCGGCCGCGACAACATCGGCTTCCCGCTGCGCATCGAGTCGCCCGGCGCGGACCCCGGCCGTCGCGTCGACGCCACCGCCCGGATGCTGGGTATCGAGGACCTGCTCGACCGCTTCCCCAGCCAGCTCTCCGGCGGCGAACGCCAGCGTGTCGCCATGGGCCGTGCGATCGCCCGCCATCCCTCCGCCTTCCTGATGGACGAGCCGCTGTCCAACCTCGACGCCAAGCTCCGCAACCATCTGCGCGCCGAAATAGCCAAACTCACCCGGGAGTTGGGCGTCACCACGGTCTACGTCACCCATGACCAGGCGGAGGCCATGTCCCTGGGCGACCGGGTCGCCGTCCTGCGCGGCGGGGTCCTGCAGCAGGTCGACACCCCGCGCGCGGTGTACGCGCTGCCCCGCAACGTCTTCGTCGCCGCCTTCATCGGCACCCCGCGCATCAACCTGCTGCGCGGCCTGGTGCGCGCCCCGCTCGACGGCGCCATGACCATCAGCCTGGGCAAGCAGTTCCTGCGCCTGCCCGAACCCCTGTCCCTGGATCACCAGTTGCTGCGGGTGCAGCAGGGCCGCGAGGTGATCGTGGGCCTGCGCTCGGAGGCCGTACGCATCGCCAAGCCCGCTGCGGCCCGGCCCGGCGAGGTGGCGATCACCGGGCTGGTGGAGCACATGGAGTTCCAGGGCCACGAAGTCCTGGTCCACTTCAACACCGGCTCGCGCCCCGCCGTCGTACCGGATCTGGAGGCACCGCGTCCCGCCCGCCGGCCGGTCCGGCGGCGCCGGCGCGAGGGCACGGTCCTGACCCGGCTGCGGGAGCGGGCGGGCGCCCTGCGCGCGGGACCGGTGGTGGTGCTGGAGCACCCCGCCGACACCGGACCGCAACCCGTCGCCGCGCCCGAGCCGCGCCTGCCCGGCGACCTGGTCGTGCGCACCACTCCGGACATCCGGCTCCGGCACGGCATGCAGGTGCCGCTCCTCGTCGACATCGCCCACCTGTTTGTCTTCGACCAGCACGGGGAGCGCATCTGCCCGGCCCCGGACCGGCTGCCGGACCTGGAGGACTGAAGCCTTCCGGCCACGGGCGGGCCACCCGGGCGAGGGCGCGTCTGGCGACCGAAAACTATCGACGCTAATTTATGGGGCTGTCGGTAGGTTGTGACGCGCACGACGCACCCCGCCCGGAGGAGCACGATGAAGGCACACGACGGCATGTACATCGACGGCGCCTGGCGTCCCGCCGCGGGCCGGGACGCCATCGAGGTGGTGAACCCGGCCGACGAGCAGGTCATCGCCACCGTCCCCGCGGGCACCGCCGAGGACGTGGACGCGGCCGTGCGCGCCGCCCGCGCCGCCTTCCCCGGCTGGGCCGCGACGCCGCCCTCCGAGCGGGCCGCCCGCCTGGCCGCCCTGCGGGACGTGCTGGTGGGCCGCAAGGACGAGATCGCCGAGACCGTCACCGCCGAGCTCGGCTCGCCGCTCGCCTTCTCCCGGACGGTCCACGCGGGCGTGCCGATCGCGGTCGCCGGCTCCTACGCCGACCTCGCGGCGACATACGCCTTCGAGGAGAAGGTCGGCAACTCCACCGTGTACCACGAGCCGGTGGGCGTGGTCGGTGCGATCACCCCCTGGAACTACCCGCTGCACCAGATCGTCGCCAAGGTCGCCCCGGCGCTGGCCGCCGGCTGCACGATCGTCCTCAAGCCCGCCGAGGACACCCCGCTCACCGCCCGGCTCTTCGCCGAGGCGGTCCACGAGGCCGGCGTCCCGGCCGGCGTCTTCAACCTGGTCACCGGCCTCGGCCCGGTCGCCGGGCAGGCCCTGGCCGAGCACCCGGACGTCGACCTGGTCTCCTTCACCGGCTCCACGGCCGTGGGCAGGCGGATCGGCGCGACGGCGGGTGCCGCCGTCAAGAGGGTCGCCCTGGAACTGGGCGGCAAGTCCGCCAACGTCATCCTGCCGAGCGCCGACCTCGCCAGGGCCGTGGGCGTCGGCGTCGCCAACGTGATGTCCAACTCCGGCCAGACGTGCAGCGCCTGGACCCGGATGCTGGTGCACCGGGACCAGTACGACGAGGCGGTGGAACTCGCCGCGACGGCCGCCGCCAAGTACGGCGACCGCATCGGCCCGGTGGTGAACGCCAAGCAGCAGGCACGCGTGCGCGGCTACATCGGGAAGGGCGTGGCCGAGGGCGCCCGCCTGGTCGCCGGCGGCCCCGAATCCCCGTGCGACAAGGGCTACTTCGTCAGCCCCACCGTCTTCGCCGACGTCACCCCCGACATGACCGTCGCCCAGGAGGAGATCTTCGGCCCGGTCCTGTCCATCCTGCGCTACGACGACGAGGACGACGCCCTGCGCATCGCCAACGGCACGGTCTACGGCCTCGCCGGCGCGGTCTGGGCGGCCGACGAGGCGGAGGCGGTCGCCTTCGCCCGCCGCATGGACACCGGCCAGGTCGACATCAACGGCGGCCGCTTCAACCCGCTGGCGCCCTTCGGCGGCTACAAGCAGTCCGGCGTCGGCCGCGAACTCGGCGCACACGGCCTCACCGAGTACCTGCAGACCAAGTCCCTCCAGTTCTAAGGGAGTCACGCGTCATGGCCGTACGTGCCGCCGTCCTGCCCGCCATCGGCTCGCCGCTGGAGATCACGGAGATCGAGCTGCCGGAGCCCGGCCCCGGTCAGGTTCGTGTCCGGCTCGCCGCCGCCGGGGTCTGCCACTCGGACCTGTCGCTGACCAACGGCACCATGCGGGTGCCGGTGCCGGCCGTGCTCGGTCACGAGGGCGCGGGGACCGTCCTCGCCGTCGGCGAGGGAGTCGCCCATGTCGCGCCGGGCGACGCCGTCGTCCTCAACTGGGCGCCTTCCTGCGGGAGTTGCCACGCCTGTTCGCTCGGCGAGGTGTGGCTGTGCGCCAACGCGCTGAACGGCGCCGGGAACGTCCACGCCCGCACCACCGGCGGCACCGACCTGCACCCCGGCCTCAACGTCGCCGCCTTCGCCGAGGAGACGGTCGTCGCCGCCTCCTGTGTCCTGCCCCTTCCGGACGGGGTCCCGCTCACCGACGCCGCCCTCCTCGGCTGCGCCGTCCTCACCGGGTACGGCGCCGTCCACCACTCGGCGAAGGTACGGCAGGGGGAGACGGTCGCGGTGTTCGGCGTCGGCGGGGTGGGCCTCGCCACCCTCCAGGCCGCCCGGATCGCGGGCGCGTCGAGGATCGTCGCCGTGGACGTGACCCCTCAGAAGGAGGAACTGGCCCGCCGCGCGGGCGCCACGGACTACGTCCTCGCCTCCGAGAACACCCCCCGCGAGATCCGCGCCCTCACCGATGAGCAGGGCGTCGACGTCTCCGTCGAGTGCGTCGGCCGCGCGGCCACCATCCGCGCCGCCTGGGACTCCACCCGCCGCGGCGGCCGTACGACGGTCGTCGGCATCGGCGGCAAGGACCAGCAGGTCACCTTCAACGCCCTGGAGATCTTCCACTGGGGCCGCACCCTGACCGGCTGCGTCTACGGCAACTCCGACCCGGCCGGGGACCTGCCCGTGCTCGCCGACCACGTCCGCGCCGGCCGCCTGGACCTGACCGCCCTGGTGACCGAGCGGATCGCCCTGGACGGCATCCCGGCGGCCTTCGAGAACATGCTGGCCGGGAAGGGCGGCCGGGCGCTGGTGGTGTTCTGACGGCCGGCGGGCTCAGGGCACCCGCTCGGGCCGCGGCTCTGCCGTCGCGGTCCGCTCCGCCCCCGGCCGGCGACGCGACCGGGACACCGCCACTCCCGTCAGGCACAGGACCCCGCCCGTCAGTGTCAGCGGGCCGGGGACCTCGCCCAGGGCCAGCAACGACATCAGGACGACCAGGGCGGGGACGGCGTACGTCGTCGCGCCCATGCGGCTCGCGGTCGTACGGGCCAGGGCGTACGCCCAGGTCGTGAAGGCGAGGGCCGTCGGGAAGACGCCGAGGTACACCATGTTGAGCGTGGCCGGCAGTGGGGCGCGGGCGGCCTCGTGGAGCAGTTGCCCGCTGAAGGGCAGACAGACCACCGCGCCGACCAGGCAGCCGAAGGTCGTGACCTGCAGCGCGCTCGCCCGGCTCAGGGCGGGCTTCTGCGCCACCACCCCCGCGGCGTAGGCCAGGGCGGCCAGCAGGCACAGCGCCACTCCGAGCAGCGACGACCCGCCCCCGCCCGACATCGACAGCCCCACCGTCACCGCTCCCGCGAACGACACCGCCATGCCCGCCAGCAGCCGCGGCGGCATGGGGTCGCCCAGCAGGCGCGCACCGAGCAGTGCGATCAGCAGCGGCCCCACATTGACCACCAGCGCGGCGGTACCGGCGTCCACCTCCTGCTCGCCCCAGTTCAGGACGACCATGTACAGGCCGAACCACAGCACCCCGGATATCCCGATCCCGCGCCAGGCGGCCCGCGGCGGCCATCCCTCCCGCCGTACGAGACAGATCGCGCCCAGCGTCAGCGCCCCCGCCAGCAGTCGCCCGAGCGCCAGGGCGCCCGGCGAGTACGCGGCGCCCGCGCTGCGGATCGAGACGAAGGCGGAGGCCCACAACACCACGGTGACGGCGGCCGCACCGGCGGCCAGACGGGAGGGGGAGACGTTCATCATGCTCCAGAGGTTAGGCGGGACAGCGGTGGGGAAGCTCGCGGGTTTCGGACGCGGCACCCGGCTCAGCGCAGCGCCTCCGCCTCGATCCCCAGCAGATCCGACAAGGCCCGCTCGCCCGTCGCCGTGACCTTCACCGCCCGCTCCGAGCCGATGCGTACGCACCAGCCCGCGTCGAACGCGTGCCGGCACAGGGCCGCGCCGGCGATCCCCGCGAGGTGGGGCCGCCGTTCCGTCCAGTCGAGGCAGGCCCGGGCCAGCGGGCGCCGGCCCTTGCGGTCCAGGCCGATGCCCACCGTGTCGAACCAGGTCAGCCCCGCGTCCGTGAGCGCGAAACCGGTGTCCTGCCGCAGCAGTCCCCGCACGGTCAGCGCGTCCGTCACCGCGATGCCCAGCCGCCCCGCGAGATGGTCGTAGCAGGTACGGCCGCGGGCCATCGCCGACCCGGCACCGGCCTCCCGCAGGGTGCGCGGCCGTCGTACGGCCTCCGGGGCGATCCGGGCGGCCAGGTCCTCCACGAGCTGGGCGACCCGCGCGTCGGCCAGGCGTACGTACCGGTGCCGCCCCTGCCGTTCCTCCGCCAGCAGCCCGCCCGCGACGAGCTTGCCCAGGTGCTCGCTGAGCGTGGACGCGGCGACGCCCGCGTGCCGGGCCAGTTCCCCGGCCGTCCACGCCCGTCCGTCGAGCAGCGCCAGCAGACACGCGGCGCGGGTCTCGTCGGCGATCAGCCCGGCGAGCGCGGCCAGGCAGGCCGCCTGGGTGTCCTTGGTGGTCATGCGCCCAAGGATGCGGCACACACGGTTCGGCGGTCGCCGAAGTGTGGCTACACGGTCCGCGCCGCCTGCTCGTACTGCCGTACCAGCCCGTCCAGCAGAGCCGTCAGCCCCGTCTCGAACGCCCGCTCGTCGATCTTCTCCTGCTGCTCTGCCAGCAGATGGGCCTGCCCGAGGTGCGGATAGTCGGCGGGGTCGTAGGCGCAGGCGTCGTCGACGAAGCCCCCTGCGAAGGAGCCGAGCGCGGAGCCCATGACGAAGTACCGCATCAGCGCGCCGATGGAGGTGGCCTGCGCCGGGGGCCAGCCCGCGTCGACCATCGCGCCGTACACCGCGTCGGCCAGGCGCAGTGCGGCCGGCCGGCGGCCGGGGCCGCGGGCGAGGACCGGGACGATGTTCGGGTGGTCGCGCAGGGCGGCCCGGTAGGACACGGCCCAGTCGTGCAGCGCGGTCCGCCAGTCCCGGCCGTCCTCGAACATCGACAGGTCGACCTGGGAGCTCACGGAGTCGGCCACCGCCTCCAGGATCTCGTCCTTGGTGCGGAAGTGGTTGTAGAGCGAGGGCCCGCTCACCCCCAGCTCGGCGGCGAGCCGGCGCGTGGAGACGGCCGCCAGGCCCTCCGCGTCCACGAGTTCCCGCGCCGTCGCGACGATGCGGTCGGTGCTGAGGAGGGGCTTGCGCGGTCGGGCCATGGCGCACATGGTAGGGGTGCGACATTAAACTAGCAGTGCTAATTTCAAAGTGCGGCCTTCCACGCACGGCTCTCGACGCACGCCTCTCACCATCCGTCACACATGGGGTGATCCGCATGAACCTCGAACTCAGCGAGGAGCAGACCGCAGTCCGCCGGCTCGCCCGGGACTTCGTCGAGCGCGAGATCGCCCCGAACGTCGTCGCCTGGGACCGCGCGGAGGAGGTCGGCCGGGGCATCGTGAAGAAGCTCGGCGAGGTCGGCTTCCTCGGGCTCACGATCGACGAGGAGTACGGCGGCTCGGGCGGCGACCACCTCGCCTACTGCCTGGTCACCGAGGAGCTCGGCCGCGGTGACTCCTCCGTGCGCGGCATCGTGTCCGTCTCGCTCGGCCTGGTCGCCAAGACGATCGCCGCCTGGGGCGGCGAGGAGCACAAGCGGCGCTGGCTGCCCGGCCTGGCCTCCGGCGAGTACGTCGGCTGCTTCGGCCTGACCGAGCCCGGCACCGGCTCCGACGCGGGCAACCTCACCACCAGGGCCGTACGCGACGGCGACGACTACGTCATCAACGGCACCAAGATGTTCATCACCAACGGCACCTGGGCCGACGTCGTCCTGCTCTTCGCCCGTTCCACCGACGCCCCCGGCCACAAGGGCGTCTCCGCCTTCCTCGTCCCCACCGACACCCCCGGCCTGACCCGCCGCGCCATCCACGGCAAGCTGGGCCTGCGCGGCCAGGCCACCGCCGAACTGGTCCTCGAGGACGTGCGCGTCCCGGCCTCCGCGATGCTGGCCGAGGAGGGCAGGGGCTTCTCCGTCGCCATGTCCGCCCTCGCCAAGGGCCGGATGTCGGTGGCGGCCGGTTGCGTCGGCATAGCCCAGGCCGCGCTGGACGCGGCGGTCCGCTACGCCGGCGAGCGCGAGCAGTTCGGCAGGACCATCGCCCACCACCAGCTCGTCCAGGAGCTGATCAGCGACATCGCCGTCGACGTGGACGCCGCCCGCCTGCTGACCTGGCGCGTCGTCGACCTCATCGACCGCGGCCTGCCCTTCGCGGTGGAGTCCTCCAAGGCCAAGCTGTTCGCCTCGGAGGCCGCCGTGCGCGCCGCGAACAACGCCCTGCAGGTCTTCGGCGGTTACGGCTACATCGACGAGTACCCGGTGGGCAAGCTGCTGCGCGACGCCCGCGTGATGACCCTCTACGAGGGCACGAGCCAGATCCAGAAGCTGGTCATCGGGCGGGCGCTGACGGGGGTTTCCGCTTTCTGAGGGCCGTTTCCGAGGGCCGGCCCCCGTGAGTTTCTGAGTACGTGAACTGAGTATCCCGGCGGATGTGGCGGGGGCCACACCCGCCGATGCTTGTCGGCATGAGCGACACACCCGTCAAGCAGCAGAACACGGCCGCCTACTACGGCCAGGCCGTTGCCTCCTTCGCGGTCGCCATGGCGGCCACCGCCATCGGCATCTTCAGACTGAACGCCGACGCCTGGGTACGGGCCTTCCTGGCCATCGCCGTCCTGTACCTCGTCACATCCGCCTTCACCCTCGCCAAGGTCATCAGGGACCGCCAGGAGGCCGGGCAGATCGTCAGCCGGGTCGACCAGGCCCGGCTGGAGAAACTCCTCGCCGAACACGACCCCTTCCAGAAGCTGTGACCCGGTCGCGCCGCTCCACCGGCCCGGGCGCGCTAAGCGAGCGCTCACCTTCGGCGGTATGGTGGACCCCCTGACGCAGAGAGGGGCGAGCAAGCGATGAGTACGGCGGAGGAGACGGCCGGCGGCGACCCGCAGCCATGGGCCGAGGTCACCCCGGACGCGGCCCGGCGGCTGCTCGTGGCCGCCGTGGAGGCCTTCGCCGAGCGGGGCTACCACGCGACGACGACCCGTGACATCGCCGGCCGGGCCGGCATGAGCCCGGCCGCGCTCTACATCCACTACAAGACCAAGGAAGAGCTGCTCCACCGCATCAGCCGGATCGGCCACGAGAAGGCGCTGGAGATCCTGCGCACGGCCGGCCGGCGCGAGGGCAGCGCGACCGAGCGGCTCGCCGACGCCGTGAGCTCCTTCGTCCGCTGGCACGCCCGGGGGCGCACCACCGCGCGGGTCGTCCAGTACGAGCTGGACTCGCTCGGCCCGGACGCCCGCGCGGAGATCCTCGCGCTGCGCCGCCGGGTCGACGCCGAGGTCCGCGGGATCATCGAGGAGGGGACGGCCTCGGGCGAGTTCGACGTACTGGACGTGCAGGGCACCACGCTGGCCGTGCTGTCCCTGTGCATCGACGTCGCCCGCTGGTTCAACGTCAACGGCCCCCGCACCCCGGAGGAGGTCGGCGAGCTCTACGCCGGCCTGGTGCTGCGGATGGTCGGGGCCAAGTAGCCCGGATCTCCCGCGGGCAGTCCCGGATCTCCCGCGGGCAGTCCCGGGCCTCCTACAGGTAGTACCGGGACACCGACTCCGCCACGCACACCGGCTTGTCGCCGCCCTCGCGCTCCACGGTGAAGGCGACGGTCACCTGCACCCCGCCCGGCACGTCGTCCACGCCGGTGATCACGGCGGTGCTGCGCAGCCGCGAGCCGACCGGGACGGGGGCGGGGAAACGAACCTTGTTGGTGCCGTAGTTGACGCCCATCCTCACGCCCTCGACCTTGATCAGCTGCGGCCCGAAGAGCGGGAGCAGCGACAGGGTGAGGTAGCCGTGGGCGATGGTCGTACCGAAGGGGCCCGCGGCGGCCTTCTCCGGGTCCACGTGGATCCACTGGTGGTCGCCGGTCGCCTCCGCGAACAGGTCGATCCGCTTCTGGTCGATGTCCAGCCAGTCGGTGTACCCCAGCTGTTCGCCCACCGCCGCCTTCAGCTCCCCGGCGGACGTGAAGATCCTCGGCTCTGCCATGGGCCCGGCCTCTCCTCTCGCACATCATGTCTAAGCAACTGCTCAGCATGGTCGGGTGGGAGGCCCCTGTCAACGGACCGGACGTGTGGCGCGGTGGGTAGGCTCTCGCGAGTGCCCCAGATCCCCGAGAAGATCCACGAGCTGACCGTCGGTCAGGTGTCCGCACGCAGCGGCGCGGCCGTCTCCGCCCTGCACTTCTACGAGTCCAAGGGCCTGATCGGCAGCCGCCGCACAGCGGGCAACCAGCGCCGCTACTCCCGCGACACACTGCGCCGGGTCGCCTTCGTGCGGGCCGCGCAGCGCGTCGGCATCCCGCTCGCCACGATCCGCGAGGCGCTCGCCGAACTCCCCGAGGAACGCACCCCCACCCGAGAGGACTGGGCCCGCCTCTCCGAGGCCTGGCGCTCCGAGCTGGACGAGCGCATCAAGCAGCTCAACCGCCTCCGCGACCACCTCACCGACTGCATCGGCTGCGGCTGCCTCTCCCTGGACACCTGCGTACTGTCCAACCCGGACGACATCTTCGGCGAACGCCTGACGGGCTCGCGCCTGATGGTGGAGCGGAGGAAGGGGCAGGCGTAGCCGCGCACGGCGGTCGGCGGGGCACGCTCGGCCCACCCCGGCGCGCGCACGGGGGATTCAAAGAGGGGTGCGGCATCCCCGGCGCACCCCCCGTCGTACTCAGGCAGACACCAGCAGTTGCCCCCGCCTGGCGTACGCCAGGGCCTCTGGGGTGAGGACCGGGCGCGGGACCAGGATTCCGCACTCCACGCAGACCGGGCCGGACGACGGTTCGTGATCCAGGTCGTACGTCCAGACCAGCCGCTCCCCGCCGCACACCGGGCACGCCGCGTCCGGTTCGCGCTCCAGCGCGGCGATCAGCCGGCGCAGCACCTCGGCCAGCGGCTCCCGCGGGTGCACCCGCGGGTCGTCGCACCAGGCCACCCCGAAGCCGCCCCAGGTCAGCCGGTGCCAGTCGTCCACGCTGCCGGGCCTGCGCAGCCCGTCGTGCTTCTCCTTCTTACGGCGTCTGGCGAACTCGACCTCGTAGTCGAGCCACACCGAACGCGCCTCCTCCAGCTCCTCCAGTGCGGCCACGAGCCGCGCCGGATCGGGGGACCTGTCCTCGGGGCCGAACCCCGCCCTGGAGCACAGATGGTCCCAGGTCGCCCTGTGCCCGTACGGCGCGAACCGCTCCAGGCACTTGCGCAGTGAGTAGCGCCGCAGCGCCAGATCGCACCGCGGATCCCTCACCTGTCTCGCCAGACTCCGGAAACCGGCCATCGCCCTGCACCTCCGTCACACCTGCACCTGTACTTCGGTCACCGCGGCGTCGTCGTACGGAGTCGTCGTACCGACGTCGCCGAATAGACGTGTCGACATCCGATCCGGCTCCATCGGTTTTCCGATGCCCTCCATAACGCCGCCCTGGTTGACCTTCACGAGGTGTCTCCAAAAGTGACGCATGTTCATCTTCCAACTCGGGGATACCGGCGGTAACGTCCCGCCCCCCACTCCGTCGGGAGGAGCTGCCATGCCACGGCGCACCCCACACATCGCGCTCGACAGACTGAGAACTCCCCGCAGATTCCACGGGTTCCTGAAGGCCGCATCCGTATGCGTCCTCATTGCCGGTCTTTTGTCTCCGCTTTCCCAAGCGGCGGCAGTCGGGGCGACCACCGGGGCGACGGCCGCGAACGACTACTGCGGCGGCCAGTGCTCCGACATCCTGCCGCCCGGTGAGAACGGCAACGCCACCCTCGCCCAGATCCTCCTCAACCAGGCCTTCGGCACCCAGCCCAGCCACGCCGAGGACCAGCTCGGCCCGTACGCCGACCTGGCCAAGGGCTACCCGGCGCTCACCGACGCGAAGATCAACTCCTTCTTCAACGACGCCTCGTTCGGAGTCCCCGCCGGCCAGGTCGCCTCCACCGTGAAACCCGCGGGCCGCAGCGACGTGACCATCGTCCGCGACAGGAAGACCGGCGTGCCGCACATCACGGGCACCACCCGCTACGGCACCGAGTTCGGCGCCGGGTACGCCGCCGCCGAGGACCGGCTGTGGCTCATGGACGTCTTCCGGCACGTCGGCCGCGGACAGCTGACCTCCTTCGCCGGCGGCGCGCCCGCCAACCAGGGTCTGGAACAGGAGTTCTGGCGCAACGCGCCGTACACCGAGGCCGATCTCCAGGCGCAGATCGACAACGCCGTGGCCCGGAGCAGCGCCCGCGGGCAGCAGGCCCTCGCCGACGTGGGCGCGTACCTCGACGGCATCAACGCCTACATCGACGCCTCCGACTCCGGCCGCTACTTCCCCGGCGAGTACGTCCTGACCGGCCACAAGGACTCGATCACCAACGCCGGCACCATCGAGCACTTCAAGGTCACCGACCTGGTCGCGCTGGCCTCCGTGGTCGGCGCCCTGTTCGGCTCCGGCGGAGGCGGCGAGGTCGACAACGCGCTGTCCCTGCTGGCCGCCCAGTCCAAGTACGGCGTCGAGGAGGGCACCCGGCTCTGGGAGTCCTTCCGCGAGCGCAACGACCCCGAGGCCGTCCTCACCCTGCGCGACGGCAAGAGCTACCCCTACGCCCGGAAGCCCGACGACCCCCGGGGCACGGCCCTGCCCGACGCCGGCTCCGTGCTCCAGGAGCCGCTGGTCCACGACCGCACCGGCAGCGCGGCGACCGCCGCCGCGAAGAGTGCCTCCGCCTCGGCCGCGAAGACCGCCCTCTCCTCCGCCCGGCGCGGCATGTCCAACGCCCTCGTCGTCAGCGGCAGGCACACCGCGAGCGGCCACCCGGTCGCCGTCTTCGGCCCGCAGACCGGCTACTTCGCGCCCCAGCTGCTCATGCTCCAGGAGATCCAGGGCCCGGGCCTCAGCGCCCGCGGCGCCTCCTTCGCCGGCCTGAGCATGTACGTCGAACTCGGCCGCGGCCAGGACTACTCGTGGAGCGCCACGACCTCCGGCCAGGACATCATCGACACCTACGCCGTCGAACTGTGCCAGGACGACCACCACTACCTGTACCGCGGCACCTGCACCGCCATGGAGAAGGTCGAGCGGACCAACTCCTGGAAGCCCACCGTCGCCGACGGGACCGCGGCCGGCTCCTACACCATGCGCGTGTGGCGCACCAAGTACGGTCCCGTCGAGTACCGCGCCACCGTCGGCGGCAAGAAGGTCGCCTACACCACCCTGCGCTCCTCCTTCCTGCACGAGGCCGACTCGATCATCGGCTTCCAGATGCTCAACGACCCCGACTTCGTCAAGGGCCCGGAGGACTTCCAGAAGGCCGCGCAGCACATCAACTACACGTTCAACTGGTTCTACGCCGACTCGGAGCGCACCGCGTACTACAACAGCGGCGACAACCCGGTACGGGCGAGCGGCGTGGACGCCGAGTTCCCGGTGTGGGCCCGGCCGGTGTACGAGTGGCGCGGCTGGGACGCGGCGACCAACACCGCCGACTACACCCCGCCCTCCGCGCACCCGAACTCCGTCGACCAGGACTACTACATCTCCTGGAACAACAAGCAGGCCCTGGACTACCCCTCCGCCCCCTGGGGCGGCGGCTCCGTGCACCGCGGCAACCTGCTCGAGGACCGGGTGAGGGAGCTGGTCGCGGCCGGCGGGGTCACCCGCGCCTCGCTGGTGAAGGCGATGGCCGACGCGGCCCTGGCCGACCTCAGGGGAGAGGACGTGCTGCCCGAGCTGCTGAAGGTGATCAACAGCTCGCCGGTCACCGACCCGACGGCCGCGGCGGCCGTGGGCAAGCTGCAGACCTGGCTGGCCGCGGGCGCCCGGCGCACCGAGACCTCGGCCGGCGCCAGGAAGTACGCGAACGCCGACGCCGTCCGGATCCTGGACGCCTGGTGGCCGCTGCTGGTGAAGGCCGAGTTCGAGCCGGGCCTCGGCAGTGACCTCTACACCGCCTTCACCGCCAACCTGCCGATCGACGAGTCGCCGTCGGCCGGGCACGGCCCGACCGGCTCGCACGCCGGAAGCTCCTTCCAGTTCGGTTGGTGGAGCTATGTCGACAAGGACATCCGGGCGGTGCTCGGCGAGCCCGTCCAGGGCCCGCTCGCGCGGAAGTTCTGCGGCGACGGCGACCTCGGCGCCTGCCGGGACGTCCTGATCGGCACCCTGAAGCAGGCGGCCGGGACGCCCGCGGCCCAGGTCTACCCCGGCGACGACCAGTGCCCGGCGGGCGACCAGTGGTGCGCCGACTCGATCGTCCAGCGCCCCCTGGGCGGCATCAAGCACGGCAGGATCAGCTGGCAGAACCGGCCCACCTACCAGCAGGTCGTGGAGTACACCGGTCACCGGTAGACCGGACGGTGGCGGGCCGCGCCGGCGGACGCGGCCCGCCACGTGCCGAGGGCCGGGGCGAAGCGGGAGCCGGCCCCGCGTCACGGCCCAGCCGTAGAGGCACAGCAGCGTAGTAGTGTGCCGCGGCGTTCTGAGCCGTTCATCCGGAACTGGCCGCTTCGGCTGCCGAGCGGTGACGCCGGTCGGGTTGGTGACGATCCCGACCCGCTGCCCGCGCAGCGGCGCGTAGCCGTCGTCGGCCAGACGCTCGGAGCCCGTCCGCAGCGGGCGGCCGCTCCCCGGGTCCGCGTGTGCCGGGGCCGCCGCGGCTCCGGAGGCGGCTACCGCGGCGGTGGTGGCGAGCAGGCTCCGTCCGGACGGCTTCATACGGTGACCTCCGTGATCGCGGCGGGTGTCATGCTCACGCACGCCAGCATGGGCCCGCCCGGTACGGAATGAACCGGGCAGCCCCTCCTCGGGAACATCTCTTCCCCACTACATACCGACCGGTTAGTCTGGCGCGACGGAGCTGATTCGTGTCGCAGCCATGTCGAAGGAGACCGATGGTGGAAGCCGTGCGGGATGCGGGAGTGGTCGTCACCGGAGCCGGCGGGGGCATCGGCGCCGCGCTGGCCCGCCGGTTCGCCGCCGAGGGGGCGCGGGTCGTCGTCAACGACCTCGACGCCGGGAAGACGGAGGCCGTCGCCGGGGAGATCGGCGGCATCGCGGTGCCGGGCGACGCCTCCGCGATCGTGGCCGAGGCCCGCGACGCGCTCGGCGGCACGATCGACGTCTACTGCGCCAACGCGGGCCTGGCCTCCGCCGGTTCGGAGGCGGCCGGCGAGGAGGTCTGGGCGCGCGCCTGGGACGTCAACGTCATGGCTCACGTCCGCGCCGCCGAGGCACTGCTCCCCGCCTGGCTGGAGCGCGGCAGCGGCCGGTTCGTCTCCACCGTCTCCGCGGCCGGACTGCTCACCATGATCGGCGCCGCTCCGTACAGCGTCACCAAGCACGGCGCCTACGCCTTCGCCGAGTGGCTGTCGCTGACGTACCGTCACCGCGGGATCAAGGTGCACGCGATCTGCCCGCAGGGTGTGCGCACCGACATGCTGGCCGCCGCCGGCAGCGCGGGCGGCCTGGTGCTCCAGCCGACCGCGATCGAGCCGGAGGACGTGGCCGACGCCCTGTTCAAGGGCATGGAGGAAGACCGCTTCCTGATCCTGCCGCACCCCGAGGTCGCCGGTTTCTACCAGGCCCGGGCCGCCCACCCCGACCGCTGGCTGAGGAACATGAACCACATCCAGCGCACATGGGAGGAGACCCGTTGACCGCCCCCTGCTGCGCGGCCGGTCCCCGGGTCGCCCTCCTCGGCATCGAGATCCTGCCGGACTTGCCGAAAGCGGCGAGTGGGAAGATCCTCCGTCGGGAACTTCGTTCTCGTACGCACGACAGCGAGCAGGACCACGAAAGGCAGGTGGCGGCAGGTGCCCAGGACGACGGACTCAGGCGGCACCCCGGTACCGCAGCGGCTCCTGGCCGCCGCCACCCGGCTCTTCGCCGAGCAGGGCTATGACCGCACCTCCGTGCAGGAGATCGTCGAGGCGGCCGGCGTCACCAAGGGGGCGCTCTACCACTACTTCGGCTCCAAGGACGACCTCCTGCACGAGGTGTACGCGCGCATGCTGCGCGTCCAGCAGGAGCGGCTGGACGCCTTCGCGGACGCCGACGAGCCGGTCGAGAAGCGGCTGCGGGACGCGGCGGCGGACGTGGTGGTGACCACCATCGAGAACCTCGACGACGCGATGATCTTCTTCCGCTCGATGCACCACCTGAGCCCGGAGAAGAACAAGCAGGTGCGCGCCGAGCGCCGGCGCTACCACGAACGCTTCCGTGCGCTCATCGAGGAGGGCCAGCAGGCGGGCGTCTTCTCCACGGCGACCCCGGCCGACCTGGTGGTCGACTACCACTTCGGCTCCGTCCACCACCTGTCGACCTGGTACCGCCCCGACGGCCCGCTGAACCCCCAGGAGGTCGCCGACCACTTGGCCGACCTGCTGCTGCGAGCGCTGCGCCCGTGAACGAGTAAGCCCGTTCCGGGGTACCCCCTGCTCGAAGAGTCTGGGGGAGTCCGAGGACGAGGCCCGTTCAGGGCCGAAGCGGGGGTCCGGGACGCAGCCCCCGGAACGGGACGGGCGGGGGCGGCGGGGGTGAAAAACCTTCCCCGGCCGCCCCCGGCATCACAGATACTTCTTCAGCTCCCGCCGCGCCAGCGACCGCTGATGGACCTCGTCCGGACCGTCCGCGATCATCAGCGTGCGCGCCCCCGCGTACAGCTCCGCCAGCGGGAAGTCCTGGCTGACGCCCCCCGCGCCGTACAGCTGAATCGCCCGGTCGATGATGTCCACCACCGCCCGCGGCGTGGCGATCTTGATGGCCTGGATCTCGGTGTGCGCACCCCGGTTGCCCACGGTGTCCATCAGCCACGCCGTCTTCAGCACCAGCAGCCGCAGCTGCTCGACGGTCACCCGGGCGTCCGCGATCCAGTTCTGCACCACGCCCTGCTGCCCCAGCGCCTTGCCGAACGCCGTACGGGACACCGCCCGCCGGCACATCAGCTCGATCGCCCGCTCGGCCATGCCGATCAGCCGCATGCAGTGGTGGATGCGGCCCGGACCGAGACGCGCCTGCGCGATGGCGAACCCGCCGCCCTCCTCGCCGATGAGGTGGGACACCGGCACACGCGCGTGGTCGAACACCACCTCGGCGTGACCACCGTGGTAGTGGTCCTCGTACCCGAACACCCGCATCGCCCGCTCGACCGTGACGCCGGGCGTGTCGCGCGGCACGAGCACCATGGACTGCTGACGGCGGATGTCCGGCCCGTCCGGGTCCGTCTTCCCCATCACGATGAAGATCTTGCAGTCCGGGTTCATCGCGCCCGAGATGTACCACTTGCGGCCGGTGATGACGTACTCGTCTGTGCCGTCGGAGGCTCGCTCGATGCGCGTGGTGATGTTGGTGGCGTCCGAGGAGGCCACCTCCGGCTCGGTCATCGCGAACGCGGAGCGGATCTCGCCGGCGAGCAGCGGCTCGAGCCACTGCTTCTTCTGCCGCTCGTCGCCGAACTGCGCGAGCACCTCCATGTTGCCCGTGTCGGGGGCCGCGCAGTTGGTGGCGGTGGGCGCCAACTGCGGGGAGCGGCCGGTGATCTCGGCGAGCGGGGCGTACTGGAGGTTGGTCAGCCCGGCGCCGTGCTCGGCGTCCGGCAGGAAGAGGTTCCACAGGCCCTGCCGGCGCGCCTCGGCCTTCAGCTCCTCCACCACGGCCGGGGTGTCCCAGGGGGAGGCCAGCGCGGCCCGCTGCTCCTCCGCCACCGTCTCGGCCGGGTGGACGTACTCGTCCATGAAGGCCAGGAGCCTGGCGCGCAGCTCCTCGGTGCGCGCGTCGAACGCGAAGTCCATGTCCTGTCAGCCTTCCTGCAGAGTGGTCAGTCCCTGGTCGATGAAGACGGGGACGAGGTCGCCGATGCGGTCGAAGCCGTGCCCGACCGTCTGGCCGAGTGTGTACCGGTAGTGGATGCCCTCCAGGATCACGGCCAGCTTGAACCAGGCGAACGCCGTGTACCAGGAGACGGCCGAGACATCGCGTCCCGACCGCGCGGCGTACCGCTCGATCAGCTCGGCGGAAGAGGGATGTCCGGCCGCCGAGGCCGTCGTGGACACGGGCGAGTCGGGCAGGGCCGGCGGCGTGCTGTACATCACCAGCAGACCCAGGTCGGTGAGCGGGTCGCCGAGCGTGGACATCTCCCAGTCGAGGATCGCCTCGATCCTGTCGTCGGCCCCGATCAGGACGTTGTCGAGCCGGTAGTCGCCGTGCACCACGGCCGGCGCGGGGGAGTCGGGCAGCGCGCGCCCGAGCGCCGCGTGCAGTTCGTCGATGCCGGCGAGCTCGCGGTTGCGGGAGGCGTCCAGCTGCTTGCCCCAGCGCCGCAGCTGCCGGTCCAGGAAGCCCTCGGGCCGGCCGAAGTCGGCGAGGCCCACCTCGGCGGGGTCCACCGCGTGCAGCTCGACGAGGGTGTCCACCAGCGACAGCACGGCGTTCCGGGTGCGCTCCTCGCCCAGCGGGGCGAGCTGGTCGGCGGTGCGGTACGGGGTGCCCTCGACGAACTCCATGACGTAGAACGGCGCGCCCAGCACCTCCTCGTCCTCGCACAGCAGCACCGGGCGCGGCACCGGCACGTCGGTCGGGTGCAGGGCGCTGATCACCCGGTGCTCGCGCCTCATGTCGTGCGCGGTGGCCAGGACGTGGCCGAGCGGAGGGCGCCGTACGACCCACTTCGAGGTGCCGTCCGAGACCGCGTACGTCAGGTTCGACCGTCCGCCCTCGATCAGCCGGCCGGTCAGGGGGCCCTGTGCCAGGCCGGGCCGCTCTCGGTCGAGCAGGCCGCGCAGCCGGTCGAGATCGAGTCCGGGCGGGTGGTCGGGGCTCATCATCGCTCCTACGTGCGGGTGAAGGGGACCCGACCATGATGCCGACCGGTCGGTATGCCGTCCAGTGCGCGAACCGGACATGACCGTCGCCACGACAGTACGGCAGCTCCCCGCGCGGTGCGCCGGGGAGCTGCCGAGGACGGTCTCCGGGGTGTGTCAGTGGTCGTCCCAGTGGCCGTCGTGCGCGGCGTGCCGATGCCCGTCGTGCAGGTAGTCGACGTGGTCACCGTGCTGCACGCGCGCGTGCCCGCAGTTCTCGCCGTGCTGGTGCTCGTGGCTCTCGTGCGCGGTGTGGCCGCCGGGCTCGCACTCGTCCCAGTGGCCGGCGTGCTCGCGATGCAGGTGCCCGTCGTGCGCGTAGTCGACGTGATCGCCGTGCGGCACCTGCGTGTGCCCGCAGTCCGGGCCGTGGGTGTGGGTGTGGGACGCGTGTTCCTGGTGGAGGACGGTCATGGTGGGTCACCTCTGGGGGCATGGGTGGTTGACGACGGACAAGCGTTCCACGCAAACGGCGCATACAGGGATATTCGGCTTGTGTGGCGTGCGGGTACCCCGAAGGGGCGGTCCCATGAAGGTCCTCGCGCCCGACCGATGTGGCGGCCCCGCTCGTCCGGGGTCCGCCTCCGGGCGGGGTCGTGTGGTCAGTGGCCGGCCGTGGTGGGGCCGAGCAGTTTCCAGCCGGACTGCCAGGGCCATCCGTTGCGTGCGTTGAGGCTGATGTTGAGGAAGGCGAGGTGTTCGAGTGCGCGGGCCGCCGCGAGCGGTCCGGCGTCGACGGGGCGGTAGCCGATGGCGGCGAGGAGGTCCCGGACGGTGTTCTTGGCCTGCTCGTCGTCGCCGGCGTAGAACCCGTCCAGGGGGATGCCGTCGATCACCGGGTCGGCCTGGCGGGAGGCGAACACGGTGTTGAACGCCTTCACCACCCGCGCTGCGGGAAGCTGTTCGGCGGTCTGTTCCGCACCCGAGCGGTCGGTGACCGCGAGTGCGGAGCCGTCCGCGGTGAGGGGATTGGTCGCGTCGATGACGAGTTTGCCGGCCACCGCGTCCCGGATCTCGCGGGTGACGTCGGGGAGCGCGCCGTAGGGGACGGCGAGGACGGTGGCGTCCGCGTCGCGCACCGCCTCGGCCAAGTCTGCCGCTGCCGTGCCGCCGACCTCGTCGGCCAGGGTGCGCGCGTGCGCGGGATCGGTCGCGGCGACGGTGACGGTGTGGCCCGCCCGGGCAGCGCCGCGGGCCACGGCGCTGCCGACGTTGCCGGCTCCGATGATCGCGATGTTCACGGAAGGTGGCTCCTTGTTCTTCGGTGGTGTCGGTGTTCTTCGGTGGTGTCAGTGGGCGGTGGCGGGCCGGCCGGCGGCGCGGAAGCGGTCCTCCGGCTCCTCCAGGCTGTGGCCCTCGGTCTCGGGGACCTGGGTGGTGGAGAAGGCGATGGCGACGACTCCCGGCATCACGAACACCAGGAACGTCCAGGTCGGCCCGACAGCGGCGTTCACGACGGGAACAGCAGGGAGATGGCGAAGTCGACCGCCCACAGCACGAAGACGGCCACTCCCATGGCGAAGCCCCGGATCCTCAGCGGGAAGATCTCGGAGAGCAGCAGCCAGGTGACGGTGGAGATGCAGCACTGCTGGAAGCCGACGAAGACGATCATGCACAGCAGGATGATGTAGCTGCGGGCCGCGTCTGGTTCCTGCGGGTCCGCCGCGCTCCCTCGTCGGACGGGCCCGGCGCCTCCCGTGTCGCCGGCACGCGTCACCTCCTCCGGCCCGCCGTCGAACGGGTTCGCAGCCTCCGCCCGATGAACCCATGCAGCCACATCCGTGCCGGGCGCGCCCCGCGAGAGGTCCGACCGGATGACACGCCGGCCCGCCGGTGTCGCTACGTGCCACCGGCGGACGTCCGCTCCGTCTCGCCACGGATGCCGCTGGTACCGGCACGGCGAGGGGACAGCCGCCCGGCGAGGGCACGGGCCGCGGACGCGGCATCCATCACCCGACGCCACCACCACCGGCCCGCGCATCCCGCACACCGTGTCCGACCGTGGCCTTTCCGGACGTCCGGACAAGCGGACCAACGCGTTCCGGACACGGCTTGGACGCCGGGCAGCGCCTGGCTATACGACGAGCACCGCCGCGCAGACCGCCAGGGCGACCGTGCACAGGGCCGCCGCCGTGGCGTGCCGGGCGGCGAGGGGCGGGGGGTCCTCCGGCCGGGCGAGGGTGTGGATGCGGAGTTGGGCGAGCAGGAGGAAGGCCAGCCACAGGGCACAGCACAGGGCGCCGACGACGAGGCCGGGTGCGGACGCGCCGCCCTGCAGGGCCGTCCTCGCGGCGAGGACGGCGGCGACCGTGCCGGCCAGTGTCGTACGCCGCCAGGCCAGCCGGGTCCGCTCCGGCTGCAGACCGGGGTCCCGGCCGCGGCCCGGGGCCCGCGCGCCCGTGCTCATCCGGCCCATCCGGCGAACACGACGACGATCATGGCGACGGCGACGACCGCGACGACCAGGCTCAGTACGGCCGGGAAGCGCGAGGCGGGCAGGTCCTCCCCGCGGCGCATGGCCCGCTCGCAGCGCACCCAGTGGTTGATCGCGCGCAGGGAGCACAGCACACCCGCGGCCAGCAGCGCGAGCGAGAGCCCGACGCGCCAGCCCCAGCGCAGGTGGGGCAGGAACTGGTCCACCGCGAAGCCGCCGCCGATCAGGGCGAGGGCGGTGCGCAGCCAGGCGAGAAAGGTGCGCTCGTTCGCCAGCGAGAAGCGGTAGTCGGGGGTACGGCCCTCCTCCCGGACCTCCTCGGGGGCGAACCACAGGCGGACGTTCCGTACGAAGTCGATCACGCGAGGGACCTTACCCACGGGCCTGCTCACCCCATGGACCGGTACGCCTTCAGCCGCTCGTAGGCGGCCAGCCCGTCCGGCACCCACTCCCACTCCCGCAGGCGGCGCTCCACCTCGTCCTCGGGCAGGAAGTCGTGCCAGGCGACCTCCTCGGCCTGCGGGCGCACGGGCAGGTCGCAGCGGACCTGGTAGACGGCCGACCACCAGGTGCGGCCGGCGCCGTCGTCGTACAGGAACTTGAACAGGTACTCGGGGCGGGGCAGCCCCGTCACCCCCAGCTCCTCCTCGGCCTCGCGCAGAGCCGCGTCGTCGTAGGCCTCGCCGGCCCCGACGACCCCGCCGACGAACATGTCGTACAGCGACGGGAAGACCAGCTTGGTGGGCGTGCGCCGGTGCACGAAGAGCCGACCCTCGGCATCCCGCGCCTGCACGAAGACGCAGCGGTGACGCAGCCCCTCGGCATACGCCTCCCCGCGCGGTGACTGTCCGACGACCCGGTCGTACTCGTCGACGATGTCGAGGATCTCTTCTGCGGCGCTCATGGCCACCCATCCAAGCAGGCGCCGCGACGCGCGCGGGCAGTGTGTCAGCGGGGCTGGAGGTCCCGTTGGGGTTCCGGGGCCGCCCTGCCGCGTGGCATCGCCGGGTGCAGGCCCAGGAGGACGATGCCCGTCACGATGGCCGCGAGGCCGGACGCCTCCCAGGCCAGGGCGCCGGTGTCGGTGCGCAGGCGGTCGCCGAGGAAGCCCACCCCGCAGGCGATCCCGGCCAGCGGCTCGGCCGCGGTCAGCGCGGGCAGCGACATGCGCAGCGGCGCCGTCTCGAAGGCGCTCTGCACCAGGATCAGCCCGGTGGCGCCGATCACCAGCAGCCCGTACGGCTGCCAGCCGGTGAACAGCTCCGTCCAGCCGCCCGCCGAGAACCGCTGCCCGCTCACCCGGGTCAGCGCGTCCTGCACGCCGTACAGCAGCCCCGCGGCCACCGCCAGCAGCACCGGCCCCCAGCTCAGCCGCGAGCGCTTGGCACAGGTGGTCAGCGCCAGGGCCACGCCCACCATCACCCCGATGACCAGCCAGTGCCGCAGCGGGTCGGTCACCACGCTGCCGCCGCGCGGCCGGCCCGCCACGATGAACGCGGTCACCCCGCCCGCCAGCAGGGCGAGGCCCGTCCAGCCCTGGCCGCCCAGCGGCTGCTTGGTCTGTCTGCGGGACAGGGCGAAGGCGAACAGCAGGTTCGTCGCCAGCAGCGGCTCCACGAGCGAGATCTCGCCCCGGCCCAGCGCGAAGGCGCCCAGGACCATGCCGGCGACCATCAGCCCCAGCCCACCGAGCCAGCGGGGCACCTTCATCAGGTCCAGCAGCAGCCGGGGGGAGAGGAAGTCGCCGAGCGGTGCCTGCTGGGCCGCGTTCTGCTGCAGTACGAACCCGAAGCCCAGGCAGCAGGCGGCACTCACGGCGAGACTCAGAACCAGAACCGACACGCTGTGTACCTCGATCATCCGGCCGGGCCACGGGCTGCGTAATGGCCGACTTTAGCGTCCCGGAGCGCTGTCTGCCGGTGGGAGTACCCGGATCCGGGCGGCCGACCCGGTCACGACACGACGCCACACGAGTGACCCGTGGCCCGCTTGTCGACGCCGGGGAGTCGATCGACTGGGGATGCCACAAGTCACGTACTGGCAACGGCAGTTGACGCGTGTAATACCCGGATTGCTCTTGACGTGACGCCTTGGCTGGGGGTTTGCTGTCCGTGATCACCCGATGGCAAGCCGATGACCGACGAGCAGGCCGCGGCCAGTGCGCCGAACGGGGCGGCGTCGCCCCCCGAGGCGGACGGGGCCACAGACAAAGAGCGCGTGAGGAAGTTCCGCGGTGCCCCCACCCCCGCCTCCCCTCGGCCGCGGCCGCAAGCGAGCGGCCCAGGCCTTCGACGCCGCTCTCGACGACACGGAACTCGTCACCACCCGCGCCGCGTTGGCCCAGGGCCGGTGGCAGGCGGTGCGCTCGCTGCTCGCCCGCACCGGGGACGACTGGGACCGCCGCGGGCACCGCGTCACCGTCCTCGCCGAGGAGTCCCACACCGCCGGCTGGGCCCGCGAGTGGCTGCTCGCCGAGCCCGAGTCCGCCGACGCCTCCGTACTGCTCGGCATGGCCCTGGTGCGGGGTGCCCTGCGCGGCAAGGGCAAACCCGGCCCGGCCCGAGAGGCCTGCCGGGCGGCGGCCGTCCTCGCGCCCGCCGACCCCACGCCATGGCTCGGTCTGCTCCTGCTCGAGCGCGGCCTCGGCGGCGAGGAGGACGTGGCCCGCCTCTTCGACAGGGTCCGCCACCGCCACCCCGACCACCACCACGCCCACCACGTGATGGTGTCCTGGCTCGCCGAGCGCCACGCCGACACCGGCCCGGACCCCCTCCACGAGGTGTACGACTTCGCCAACTGGGCCGCCGAGCAGGCGCCCGCCGACTCGCCCCTGGCCATCCTCCCGGTGGTCGCGCACGCCGAGCGCTACCGCGTCCTGGCCGCCGGCGGCCACCTGCCCGCCGAACCGGTCGCCTCCGGGCACTGGGCGGGCCGCCGGGCCCGGCAGGTGCTGAAGGCCGCGTTCGACTGGTGGCTGGAGTGGGAGCAGGAGGACCACCCCCGCCGCCTGGTCGACCTGAACTTCCTCGCCCACGCCAAGCACTGCCAGGGCCGGGGCGCCGAAGCCGCCGCCCTGTTCCACCGCATCGGCGACCACCCCACCCCGGTGCCGTGGTCGTATCCCGACCGGGACCCGTACACCGCCTTCCGCACCGCCCGCGCCGGCGCCCTCGGCGCGGTGTAGCGCCCCACGAGCGCCGGCGCACCACCCCGAGCCGCACGACCCGGACGACTCCGAGCCGCACGAACGCACGAACGCAAGCCCGCAAGCCCGCAAGCCCGCACCCCCGTACGACCGACGACCCCGACCCCCGAAAGGACGAACCCCCGATGACGACGGGCAGTTCGAGCACGAGCAGAACCACCGCCGACGCCGGCGGCATCAGCACCTTCAAGGGCCAGGAGCGCGCCCTGCGCGCCGACCGCCTCGGCACGGGGGGCCTGCTGCTCTCCGTCCTCGCCGCGACCGCCCCGCTCATGGTGGTCGCGGGTGTCATGCCCACCACATTCGCGGTGATGGGGATCGTCGGCCAGCCGCTGCTCTTCGTGGTCCTCGGCACGGTGCTGATCCTCTTCAGCATCGGGTACGCCGAGATGAGCCGCCACGTCCACAACGCGGGCGCCTTCTACGCGTACATCTCCCGCGGCCTCGGCGGCACGGCGGGCGCGGGCGCGGCCCTGGTCGCCCTCGTCGCCTACAACGCCCTCCAGGCCGGCATCTACGGGATCTTCGGCTTCGAGGTCTCCAACCTGTTCGCCACCTACGCCGACCTCACCGTCGCCTGGTGGATACCGGCCCTCGCCGCCGCGGCCGCCGTCGGCGTGCTCGGCTGGCTGAAGATCGACGTCAACGCGCGCGTGCTCGGCGTGCTGCTGGTCATCGAGGTCGTCCTCGTCGTGATCTTCGACGTGGCCGCGGTCGCCGACCCCGCCAAGGAGGGCCTGTCCCTGCACGCCTTCAACCCCGAGACGCTCTCCGGCGCCGGCATCGGCACCGCGCTGTGCTTCTGCATCGCCGCCTTCCTCGGCTTCGAGCAGGCCCCGGTGTACGCCGAGGAGACCAGCCGCCCGCACATCCTGGTCCCGCGCGTGATGTTCCTCGCCGTCGGCGGCGTCGCCGTGTTCTTCGCGATCAGCAGCTGGGCGCTCACCGTCGCCACCGGCCCCTCGGCGATCGTCGGCACGGCGCAGAAGGAGAGCGCCGGGCTGCTGTTCACCCTGACCGAGTCCCGGCTCGGCGCCACCTTCACCGACGTCCTGCACGTGCTGTTCGTGACCGGCATGTTCGCGGCCATGCTCAGCTTCCACAACGTCGTCGCCCGCTACGCCTTCGCCATGGGCCGCGAGGGCCTGCTGCCGGCGGCCTTCGGGCGCACCTCCAGCAGCAGCGGCGCCCCCGCGACCGGATCGCTCTCCCAGACGATCGTCTCGCTGGTCGTCGTGATCGCCTTCGCGGCCACTGACGACAAGCCGGCCGGCGACCCGACCGCGCCCGTGCTGCACCTGTTCACCTGGTTCGGCAACCTCGGCGCGCTCGGCGTGATCGTCCTGATGGCCATGGCCTCCCTGTCGGTGATCGTCTTCTTCGTACGGCGCGGAGCGGCGGCCGCGCAGGCCTGGCGGCTGGTGACCTCCGCCCTGGCCGGCCTGGCCCTGCTGGTGATCGCCGCCTACACCGTCAAGGACTTCGACGTCCTGGTCGGCACCGGCCCCGGTTCGGCCCTGAGCCGGGTGCTGCCCGGCATCATCGGTCTCGCCCTCGTCGTCGGCCTGGTCCAGGGCGCCGTACTGCGCTCCCGCCGGCCGGAGGCCCACGCTCGCATCGGCCTGGGCAACGAGGCGTTCCAGCTGGAGAAGGCGGCGGAGGCGGCGTCGTAGGCATGCCTCCGCCGAGAAACACATAAAAATGATGGCGGAAGGCCGACGAACATCCGTGACCCCTGGTCTCCCGGGGGTCTCGGATGCTCGAATGAAGGTTGAACCCTCTCCCAGCCGAAGCAGGGAGATTCCTGGCTCGAGCCGCTCATTCGCTCAGCGAGCGAACGAGTCCGACGCCCTCAACACCAGCCGGGTTGGAACCAGCCCGGTTTCCCCAAGGAACGGAGGGTTGGTGTGCTGGCTTGGTTCTCGCTCAACACGTCGTACGTGCTCGGTTCTCGCAACGCACGAAACGTGGCTCACCCGATCAAGCGGGCGGTACCCCCAACCCGGCCTGAGGGCCGGAGCATCCTCGGAGGAACCCGGTGAACCCCGAACCACCACCCGAGGAGGAGGGCCGCCCGATAGGCCGCCGCGTCCTCCTCGGCACCCTCGGCCTCGGCGCGCTGGGCGTGGTCGCCGCACCCACGCTGCAACGCGGCCTGGAGGGCATCCTCGGTGCCGTCTCCGGCAGGGACCCCACCGGCCTGAGCGGCCTGCTCCCGAACGGCGGCGGCTTCCGCTACTACTCGGTCGCCGCGTCCGTCCCGCACAAGGACGCCACGACCTACCGCCTCACCGTCGACGGCCTCGTCGACCACCCGGCGACGTACACACTGGCCGACCTCCGGGCCCTGCCCCGGACCCGCATGGTCCGCGACGTCCAGTGCGTCACCGGCTGGCGGGTGCCCGGCACGCCCTTCGAGGGCGTACTGCTGTCCCACCTGCTCGACCTGGCCGGAGTGCGGGCGCGGGCCGGAGCCGTGCGCTTCACCTGCTTCGACGGCACCTACACCGAGAGCCTCACCCTCGCCCAGGCCCGCCGCTCCGACGTCCTGGTCGCGCTGCGCATGCGGAACAAGGACCTGGGCCACGAACACGGCGGCCCGGTCCGCCTGTACGTCGCCCCCATGTACTTCTACAAGTCCGCCAAGTGGCTCTCCGGCATCACCGTCACCGACCGCGTCGAGCCCGGCTACTGGGAACACCTCGGCTACGACGTCGACGCCTGGGTCGGCCGCTCCAACGGACGGACCGATGTCCCTACGAGCTGACACCCCGGCCCCGGCCGGCACCCGCGTCCGCCGCTTCACCCGGGCCGAGCGGTGGGTGCACCGGACCACGGCCGCGCTCATGGGCGTGTGCGTGGTGACGGCGGCCTGCCTGTACATCCCGCAGCTCGCCGAACTGGTGGGCCGCCGCGAGCTGGTGGTCCGCGTCCACGAGTGCGCGGGCCTCGCCCTGCCCGTACCGGTCCTGCTGGGCCTGGCCTCCCGCGCCTTCCGCGCCGACCTGCGCTTCCTCAACCGCTTCGGCCCGCACGACCGTCTCTGGCTGCGTGCCGCCCTGTGCCGCGACAAACGCCGTTCCTCGCGCCCGGCCGGCAAGTTCAACGCCGGTCAGAAGATCTACGCCGCCTGGATCGCCGGAGCCGGCCTCGTCATGCTCGGCACCGGCCTGATGATGTGGTTCACCCACCTCACCCCCCTGGCCTGGCGCACCAGCGCGACCTTCGTCCACGACTGGCTCGCCCTGACCATCGGCATCGTCCTGGCCGGCCACATCGGCATGGCCCTCGGCGACCCGGAAGCCCGCAGAGGCCTGCGCACGGGCCTGGTCACCCACGCATGGGCGGACAACGAACACCCGCTGTGGCGGCCTTAGGCCGTCGCCCCGTGGCCGGCCCACGCGGTGCGGCCCACCCGCCGCTCGGTGAACGACGAGTGGGCCGTGCCATCCGTGTGACCGCCGCTCAGGCGCCGAAGTCCAGCAGCACCTTGCAGGACCGGCCGCGGTCCGCCGCCAGTGCGAACGCCGACTCCGCGTCCCGGACCGGGACCACCGCGCTGATCAGCTCGTCGAAGACGGGTTCGGCGGCCAGAAGCCGCAGCGCCTCGTCGAACTCCTCGTCGAAGCGGAACGCTCCGCGCAGTTCGATCTCCCGGCTCACCACGAGGTTGCCGGCGAACGGGGACTGGCCGGGCGGCAGCATGCCGAGCTGGACGACGACCCCGCCGCGCCGTATCAGCCGCAGGCAGGTGTCCAGGCCGGCCGCCACCCCGGACGCCTCCACGGCCACGTCCACCTCGGACGGCCACCCGGCATCCTCGGGATCGTCGGCCCGCACGACCGTGTCGGCGCCCGCGGCCGAGGCGTACTCCAGCGCCCGCGGCAGCAGGTCGGTGACGGTCACCCGGGCCGCGCCCGCCGCCTTCGCCGCCGCGACGACCAGGCAGCCGATCGGGCCGGCGCCGGTCACCAGCACGTGCCGGCCCGCGACCTCCCCGGCCCGCCGCACCGCGTGCAGCGCCACCGACAGCGGCTCGGCGAGAGCGGCCCGGCGCAGCTCGAGACCGGCCGCAAGCGGCCGCAACTGCTCGGCCGGGACGATCACCTGAGCCGCGAAGCCGCCCTGGACGTGCGGGAAGCGGGCCGCGCTGCCGAGGTAGCGGGTGTCCCGGCAGATGTTCCGCCGCCCGCCCGCGCACTCCGGGCAGGCCCCGCACGGGGTCGCCGGGTGCACCGCGACCGCCGTACCCGGGACCGGGCCCGAGGCTCCGGCGCCGTAGGAGACGACCGTTCCCACCACCTCGTGGCCGAGCAGCATCGGCTCCTTCAGCAGGAAGTCGCCGACCCCGCCGTGGCGCCAGTAGTGGAGGTCGGAGCCGCACACCCCGCCGTAGCGGACGGCGACCAGCGCCTGCCCGGGACCGGGCTCGGGCACCGGCAGCTCCTCGACACGCAGGTCCCCTTGACCGTGGATCACACAACCGAGCACCTCTGGCGCCCCTTTCACAACACGCTCGTCATGCCGCCGTCGACGTACAGCACCTGCCCGGAGACGAAGTCCGCGGCCGGGGAGGCGAGGAACAGCACCCCGCCCACCAGGTCCTCGGTACGCCCCCAGCGCCCGGCCGGGGTGCGACGGCGCACCCAGGCGCTGAACTCCTCGTCCTCGACGAGGGGTTTGGTCAGCTCGGTCTCGATGTAGCCCGGGCCGAGGCCGTTGACCTGCACCCCGTACGGGCCCCAGTCGGCGCACATGCCCTTGGTGAGCATCTTCAGCGCGCCCTTGGTCGCCGCGTACGGCGCGATGCCGGGGCGGACCACCTCGCTCTGCAGCGAGCAGATGTTGATGATCTTCCCGTGGCCGCGCCCGGTCATCCGCCGCGCGGCCTCGCGGCCGACGAGGAAGGCGCTGGTGAGGTTGGTGTCCAGGATCCGGTGCCAGTCGGAGTCGGTGAACTCCAGCAGGGGCGCGCGCAGTTGCATGCCCGCGTTGTTGACGAGGATGTCGAGCGGGCCCACCCGCTCCTCGACATCCGCGATCCCCGCGGCCACCGAAGGACCATCGGTCACATCGAACGCGGCCGTGTGGACGTCACCGGGCAACTCGGCGGCGGCCTTGGCCAGTGTCCCGCCGTCCCGCCCGTTCAGGACGACCGTGCAGCCGGCCTCGGCCAGCCCGCGTGCCAGCGCCAGCCCGATACCGCGGCTGGAACCGGTCACCAGGGCCGTACGACCGCTGATGTCGAAGAGGGGGTGAGCCGTCATCGCCGTACTCCTAGATCACCAGGGACAACAGCAGGACCAGGGCACCGGCGACCACCGAGATGATCGTCTCCATGACCGACCAGCTCTTGACCGTCTGTCCGACGCTCATTCCGAAGTACTCCTTCACCAGCCAGAACCCGGCGTCGTTGACATGGCTGAAGAAGAGCGAACCGGCGCCGATGGCCAGGACCAGCAGGGCGGCGTGGGTGGTCGACATGTCGGCCGCGAGCGGGGCGACCAGACCGGCCGCCGAGATGGTCGCCACGGTCGCCGAACCGGTCGCGAGCCGGATCGCCACCGCGATCAGCCAGGCCAGCAGCAGCGCCGGGATCGACCAGTCCTTGGATATGTCCAGGACCATCTGGCCCACACCGCAGTCGATCAGCGTCTGCTTGAAGCCGCCGCCCGCGCCGACGATCAGCAGGATGCCGGCGATGGGCATGAGGCTCTTGTCGATGGTCCGCGAGATCCGGTCCTTGCTGAACCCGGCCGGGAGGCCCAGCGTGAAGATGCCGACGATCACGGCGACGAGCAGCGCGATCATCGGGGAGCCGATGATGTCGAAGACGCGCTGGGTCATGTTCGCGGGGTCGTCCACGACGATGTCGACCAGGGCCTTGGCCAGCATCAGGACCACCGGCAGCAGCACCGTGGCCAGCGTGGCGCCGAAGCTGGGGCGCCGCTCGAGCTCCTCCGACGGGCGCTGGGGCAGCATCCGGTCGGGGACGGGGACATCCACCCAGCGGGCCGCGAACCTGGCGAACAGCGGACCGGCGATGATCACCGTCGGGATGGCGACCAGGATGCCGAGCGCCAGCGTCACGCCCAGGTTGGCGCCGACCGCGTCGATCGCGACCAGCGGACCGGGGTGCGGCGGGATCAGGCCGTGCATCACGGACAGACCGGCCAGCGCCGGGACACCGATGCGCATCAGGGAGTAGTTGCCGCGCTTGGCCACCATCAGCACCACCGGGATCAGCAGCACGATGCCGACCTCGAAGAACAGCGGCAGACCGATCACGGAGGCGATCAGCACCATCGCCCACGGCATCGCCCGCCCCCCGGCCTTCGCCAGGATCGTGTCGACGATCTCGTCGGCGCCGCCGGAGTCGGCGAGCATCTTGCCGAGAATCGCGCCGAGGGCGATCAGCACGCCCACGCCGGCGACCGTCGACCCCAGGCCGGCGGTGAAGCTGCTGATCGCCTTGTCGAGCGGCGCCCCGGCGATCGCGCCGAGCACCAGTGACCCGATGGTCAGCGACAGGAAGGCGTGCAGTTTGTACTTGGTGATGAGGAAGACGATGACGGCGATGCCCGCCAGGACGGCGATGCCCAGCTGAGCGTGTCCGGCCGAGGTGATCGGCGGGGGCGCGTCCGCTGCCAGCATCTCGACGCTGAGTCTGGTCACGGTGTTCCCTTGCAGGTGAAGTGGGATGTTGGGGAGAGGTGTGCCGCAGTCGGCGACCGTGGGGGAGGGGCGTTACCGCTGGGGCGGCCGCGCCTGGGTCGGCTGCGTGGAGCTGTCGAGGTCGTCCAGCGCGGCCAGGGCGCGCGCGGTGATCTCCTCGGGGGTGCCGGAGATGTCGACCGCGACGCCCCGCTCGTCCGGCTGGAGCGGCTGCAGCGTGGCGAACTGGGAGTCCAGCAGCGCCGTCGGCATGAAGTGACCCTGGCGGTTCGCCATGCGGTCCTCGATGAGCTCCCGGTCGCCCGTCAGATGGACGAACACGATCCCGGGGGCCGCGGCCCTCAGCCGGTCGCGGTACGACCGCTTCAGCGCCGAGCTGCTCACCACCCCGCCCAGCTCCGCCCGCCCGTGCGCCCAGGCGCCGATGGCGTCCAGCCACGGCCACCGGTCGTCGTCGTCGAGCGGGGTCCCGGCCGTCATCTTGGCGATGTTGGCCTCCGGATGGAAGTCGTCACCCTCGGCGTACGGGACGCCGAGCCGGGCGGCGAGCAGGGGACCGATCGTGGTCTTGCCCGTGCCGGCGACGCCCATCACCACGACGACGTGGGGGGTGCGCATCACTGCCTCGCTGTCTTCCTCGACATGCGACGTCGACATCCGACGTCCGCCATACTGAAACCCATAGGTACGACAAATTCAAGAGCGTGTGACTTATAAGTCTGACTTTTTGATTCCTTGATCCACGCCGTACCCTGAGGGCATGAGCACACCGGGCCGAGGGCTGCACGGCCGCGTACTGGACACCCTCGGCCCCGCCATCACCGCGGGCGAGTACCCGCCGGGCAGCGTGCTGCGGACCGACGAGCTGGCACAGCGCTTCGACGTGTCACGCTCCGTCATGCGCGAGGCGGTCCGCGTCCTGGAGTCCATGCGCCTGGTCACCTCGCGCCGCCGCGTCGGCGTGACCGTGCTGCCCAAGATGGAGTGGAACGTCTACGACCCGCAGGTCATCCGCTGGCGCATGGCGGGCGCCGACCGCCCCCGGCAACTGCGCTCCCTGACCGTGCTGCGCTCCGCGATCGAGCCGGTCGCGGCCGGCCTGGCCGCCCAGCACGCCACACCCGAGCAGTGCGCCGAACTCACCGAGTGCGCCCTCGGCATGGTCGCCAACTCACGCGGCCACCGGCTGCGGGAGTACCTGGTGCACGACATCGCCTTCCACCGCGTGATCCTCACGGCCTCCGGCAACGAGATGTTCGCCCGCCTCGGCGACGTCGTCGCCGAGGTCCTGACCGGCCGCACCCACCACGAGGTCATGTTCGAGGACCCCGACCCGGCCGCCGTCACCCTCCACGTGCAGGTCGCCGAGGCGGTCCGCGCGGGCGACGCGGACCGCGCCGAGCACCTGACCCGCGAGATCACCGTCGGCGCGCTGCACGAACTGGACATCCTGGCGCCGTAGACCCCGGCCGCCTACTCGTCGGGGAAGTCCCCGTCCACGTACACCCAGGCCCCGTCCACCCGCTCGAACCGGCTGCGCTCGTACAGCGAGCCACCCCGGTAGGACGCCCGGAACGTCACCGTCCCGGTCGTGTGGAAGGCGGAACCGCCCGTCGCGTCCAGCACCTCGAGACCCGTCCAGCGCATCCGCGCGTCCAGGTCGAGCCGCGCGGGCCGGGTGCGCGGATGCCACGTCCGCAGCAGGTACTCCGCGTCCCGGCGCACGAAGGCGCAGTACCGCGATCGCATCAGCGCCTCCGCGGTCGGCGCGGCGCCGCCGCCGTGGTAGCGGCCGCAGCACTGTTCGTACGGCCCGGGCAGCCCGCACGGGCAGGAACGCGTGGTCATGCCCTCATTCTGCCCGCGCCGGACCAGGGCCTGTCCGGCGGATCAAGCCGCAGGAAAACGGCGGCCGGCTGTCGGCCCCGGTGAGCGGGGGCGATGGGGTCCCCCTGCTCGAGCGAAGCCGAGAGCTCGGGGGAGTCGGCGACCGGCGACAAGGCCGCTGGGGCCTTGCTCGAAGAGCTCGGGGTGGGGGTCCCCCTGCTCGGAGAGCTTGGGGGAGTGCCGGCCCCCGAGTCTGAGGCATGATCCGCCGGACAGGCCCCGGGCACCTCGCCACCGGTGCGGCACGCGCCCGGTGGGGGCACAGTGGAAGAGGGTGCCCCGCACCCCGAGCCCACCACAGCCGAGGAGGGACCGACGATGACCCGACCCGTCGGCAACCGGCCTCCGTCCGCCAAGGAGTGGCGGCTGAACCTGTACCTGTCCGAACACGACCCGGACACCACCGCCCGGATCGTCCTGGACACCGGCGACAACGTCCTGGAGACCTGCGCGGAGGCCCGCCGCAACCCCTACGACAGGGACGTGCCCGAGATCGGCGACGAACTCGCGGCCGGCCGCGCGCTGATCGCACTGGGCCGCGAGTTGCTGCGCGCCGCCAACGGCGACATCAAGGCGGTGGGAGCGCCCGATGCGACGCCACCCGCCCCCCTGTGGTCGCCCAGGGAGTGAAGGAGCCCGACGGTGCTCTTCACGGACCGTATCGAAGCGGGCCGGCGACTGGCCGCCCGCCTGGACCACCTCAGGGGCCAGGACGTCGTGGTGCTCGGCCTGCCCCGGGGAGGCGTGCCGGTCGCCGCGGTCGTCGCGGAGGCCCTCGGCGCACCCCTGGACGTGTGCCTGGTACGGAAACTGGGCGTGCCCTCCCGGCCGGAGCTCGGCATGGGAGCCATCGGCGAGGACGGCGTACGCGTCCTCGGCCAGGAGGTGCTGCGCGCGGCCCACGTCCAGCCCGAGGCGCTGGCCCGCGTCGAGACGCGCGAGCGCCGCGAGCTCGAGCGGCGCGCCGCCCGCTACCGGGGCGAGCGGCCCCCGGCCGCCGTCGTCGGCCGGACCGTCGTGATCGTCGACGACGGCGTGGCCACCGGCTCCACCGCGCGGGCGGCCTGCCGCACGGTACGCGCGCGCGGGGCGGCGAGGACCGTCCTCGCGGTCCCCGTCGCACCACCGGACTGGACGGACCGGCTCGCCGGCGAGGCCGACGAGCTCGTCTGCCTCGCCACGCCGGCGGACTTCTTCGCGGTCGGCCAGTTCTACGCCGACTTCGCCCAGCTCGACGACGAGGACGTGGTCACCTTCCTCCACCGGGCGGCGGGCCGCTCTCCGGCCGACCGCGAGGTGGAGGTGGCGGCCGGCGCCGTACGCCTCGGCGGCCACCTGACCGTGCCCCCCGACGCCACCGGCGTCGTGGTCTTCGCCCACGGCAGCGGCAGCGGACGCCGCAGCCCGCGCAACCGCTTCGTCGCCGAGGGCCTCAACCAGGCCGGCCTCGGCACCCTCCTGTTCGACCTGCTCACCGAGGAGGAGGCGCGGGACCGCGCCAACGTGTTCGACACCGAGCTGCTGGCCACCCGCCTCACCGACGCCACCGCCTGGCTGCGCGCCCAGCCCGCCGCGGAAGGCCTGGCCGTCGGCTACTTCGGAGCCAGCACCGGCGCGGCCGCCGCCCTCTGGGCCGCCGCGGAATCCGGCGCCCGCGTCGCCGCGGTGGTCTCCCGCGGGGGCCGGCCGGACCTCGCGGGGGCGAGGCTCCCGGCGGTGACCGCCCCCACGCTGCTGATCGTCGGCGGTGCCGATCTCACGGTCCTCGACCTCAACCGGCAGGCGCAGGCCCGGATGACCTGCGAAAACCGACTCGCGGTCGTCCCTGGCGCCACTCACCTCTTCGAGGAGCGCGGCGCCTTGGAGACGGTGACCGCCTTGGCCCGCGACTGGTTCACGGACCACGTGACTCCGCTCCCCCACCCGAAGGAGGGGGGCTTCCGGCCCGAAGGCCGCGGTCCAGCCCGAACCGGTCCCTAGCGGGACGCGCAAAAACCACCCACGGGCCGGAAAGCGATTCCCCCACCGAATGAAGCCGGGGGTTCCCTCGGGGAAACGATGGCGGCGCATGTGCAACGGCACAAGGAAACGGTGCCGACCGACACCGGTCGACACCGTTTCCACGTGGTGTCCGAGGGGGGACTTGAACCCCCACGCCCTATACGGGCACTAGCACCTCAAGCTAGCGCGTCTGCCATTCCGCCACCCGGACGGGGTGTGTGTCGTGCGGGGTTCCCCCGCGGCGACGAAGGAAACATTACCAGGCTTTCGGGCGGGCCCGATCACCCGGCCCACGTGCCGGACGGTGCGCGCGGCGGGTGACGGGGCGGGGCTCTTGGGGTGGGGCGCGGGGAGGGGGAGGATGAGGGGACCACCGGCACACGTGGTGGACGACCGGCGCACAGTGGGAGGAAGCAGCGTGAGCGAGACGGACACGGCCAGGGGCGTCACCGGCGAGGACGAGGTCGTGGACCTCTGCCGCGAGCTGATCCGGATCGACACCAGCAACTACGGCGACCACTCGGGGCCGGGCGAGCGCAGGGCCGCCGAGTACGTCGCCGAGAAGCTCGCCGAGGTGGGGCTGGAGCCGAAGATCTTCGAGTCGCACCCGGGCCGGGCCTCGACCGTGGCCCGCATCGAGGGCGAGGACCCGTCCCGGCCCGCGCTGCTGATCCACGGCCACACCGACGTCGTACCGGCCAACGCCGACGACTGGACCCACCACCCGTTCTCCGGCGAGGTCGCGGACGGGTGCGTGTGGGGGCGCGGGGCGGTCGACATGAAGGACATGGACGCGATGACGCTGGCGGTCGTACGGGACCGGCTGCGCAGCGGCCGCAGGCCCCCGCGGGACATCGTGCTGGCGTTCCTCGCCGACGAGGAGGCCGGCGGGACGTACGGGGCGCGGTACCTGGTCGACCACCACCCCGACCTGTTCGAGGGCGTCACCGAGGCGATCAGCGAGGTGGGCGGCTTCTCCTTCACGGTCAGCGAACAGCGGCGGCTGTACCTGATCCAGACGGCCGAGAAGGGCATGCACTGGATGAAGTTGACCGTGGCCGGCACCGCGGGGCACGGTTCCATGATCCACCGGGACAACGCGATCACCGAGCTGTCGGAGGCCGTGGCCCGGCTCGGGCGGCACAAGTTCCCGGTGCGGGTGACCAAGACCACCCGGGCCTTCCTCGACGAACTCGGCGACGCGCTCGGCACCGAGCTCGACCCGGAGGACATGGACGGCACGATCGCCAGGCTCGGCGGCATCGCCAAGCTCATCGGCGCGACCCTGAGCAACACCGCCAACCCCACGCAGCTGGGCGCCGGCTACAAGGTCAACGTCATCCCGGGCGAGGCCACCGCGCATGTCGACGGGAGGTTCCTGCCCGGTTACGAGGAGGAGTTCCTCGCCGACCTGGACCGGATCCTCGGGCCCAGGGTCAGGCGCGAGGACGTGCACTCCGACAAGGCCGTCGAGACCACCTTCGACGGGGCCCTGGTGGAGGCGATGCAGTCCGCGCTGCTGGCGGAGGATCCGGCCGCCAAGGCCGTCCCGTACATGCTCTCCGGCGGCACCGACGCCAAGTCCTTCGACGACCTGGGCATCCGGGGCTTCGGCTTCGTGCCGCTGAAGCTGCCGCCGGAGCTGGACTTCGCAGGCATGTTCCACGGCGTGGACGAGCGGGTGCCGGTGGACGGCCTGAAGTTCGGCGTACGCGTGCTCGATCGGTTCATCGACGCGTCCTGAGGCGTTTTCGGGTGCTTTCCGGGTTCGGACAGTGCTCGAACAATGCCCGGCCGGGCCCGGATAATCGGCCGCGTGTGCGGAAGTGACCAAGGAAGAGTGAATGCGACCATAAGCTCGTAGCTCCATTACTCCCTCCTCGTTACAAGTGATGCGATCACCAAGAGAGATCGCTTTTGCCAACGAGGAGGAATAATGATCAAGAAGGTTGTCGCTGCCGCGGTTGCCACCGGTGGACTGGTTCTCGCGGGCGCCGGCGTGGCCGCCGCCGACTCCGGTGCCCAGGGTGCCGCCGTGCACTCCCCGGGCGTCGTTTCCGGCAACGTCGTGCAGGTGCCTGTGCACGTGCCGGTGAACGTCTGCGGCAACACGATCTCGGTGATCGGGCTGCTGAACCCCGCCTTCGGCAACACCTGCGTCAACAAGTGACGTGGTGCCCCGCCCCGTGAGGGTCTGACTCCATCGGCTCCGTAGGGGGGACTGAACCCGTCGGCCCCGGAGCGCACGCCATGTGCTCCGGGGCCGACCGGGTTTTCGCGCGGTCGCAACGGCGATTTCCGGCCGGGGTGAATACGCGTTCCGGAAGGTTTTTCGAAGGCCGAAAAGTCGAAAAATTTCGAAAAGGCCGAAGAGGTCGAAGGCAGGGATTCAGCGATATGCGACAGGTCACCCGCAAGGGCCTGATGACCGTGGCCGCAGCCACCGGCGTGATCGCCGCCGCGAGCGGCTACGCCCACGCCGACGCGGGCGCGGCCGGTGCCGCGTCCGGCTCGCCGGGCGTGCTGTCCGGCAACACGGTGCAGGTGCCGGTGCACGTGCCGGTGAACGTCTGCGGCAACACGGTCGACGTCGTCGGGCTGCTCAACCCGGCGGTGGGCAACACCTGCGTCAACCGGGGCGGCGGCAGCCACTCGCCCGGGGGGCACGGTGACTCCGGGCACGGTGACTCCGGTCACCACCGCTCCGGGCACGGTGGTTCGCATGCCGGTGGGCACACCGGCGGCTCGCCGGGCGTGGGCTCGGGCAACCACGTCCAGGTGCCGGTCGACGTGCCCGTCAATGTCTGCGGCAACAGCGTCGACGTGATCGGCGTGGGCAATCCGGCCCTGGGCAACCACTGCGGCAACGGCGGCGGTGGGCACCACGGCACGCCTCCGGGCGGCGGCCACGAGACCCCGCCCGAGCACCCGGGCACGCCCGGCAACCCCGGCACCCCGGAGCACCCCGGGACGCCGGGTCACCCGGGTACGCCGGGTCACCCGGGTACGCCGGGTCACCCGGGTACGCCGGGTCACCCGGGTACGCCGGGCCACCCGGGCACTCCCGGGAACCCTGGCGCGCCTGGTCAGCCCGGCACTCCCGCCCACCCCGGTACGTCGGCCACGCCCCCCGCCCCGGGTGGCGGCACCCCTGGTGGCTCCGCGCACGTGGACCAGCCGGGCACGCACTCCGTCGCCGCGCCCGGCAGCCGGGCGCAGCTCGCCCACACCGGCAGCGACCTGCCCATGAGCGCCGTCCTGCCGGTGGGCGCGGGAGCACTGCTCGCGGGCGCCGTGCTGTACCGCAAAACCCGGACCGCCACCCGGTAACCAGCGCCTACGGTGCGCATGACACAGCGGGCCCCGCATCCGTGGGGCCCGCTGTGGCTCGGGCCGTCTCGGCTCACCACGTGGCGCGCACCTGGCGGATGATCCGCCGACGCAACCGCACCCTGCGGCTGCCGTCGCGCAGCAGGCTCAGACGGTACAACTCCCAGTGTCCGTACTCGGCGTGGTCCGTCAGCAGACGTGCCGTCTCCTTGCGGGAGACCCCGCGCGGTACGTACACGTCGACAAATTCGTATTCCGGCATCGCATCTATTGTGCGGTCTGGGGCCCGGTACGGATAGCGTCTGCACTATGTCTGATGCTGCGCAGCCCACCGCTGCCGAGGTACGCGCCGCCGCCGAGGCGGTCAAGACCGCGCTCGACCGCCACCTGGCCGCGGTCGAACGCCGGTCGGGGGAGGAAGACCCGGCCGTCTACGAGGCGTTCAATCAGCTGGCCGCGGCCGCGGAGGCGTACGACGAGCTGCTCTACGACCGCTACGACGAGGTCACGCCCTTCGAGATCCCCGGTGACGACTCGCTGCCGCCGTACACGGGCCCGGAGGAACCGCACGCGATCAGCGTGCTGATCCGCCGCGACTACGCCGTGGCCGAGCCGCACCGGCTGCTGGCCCAGGCCCAGCGGGTGGAGGCCGCGGACAGCGAGGCCGGCACGGGCATCGACGGGAACGCCTCCGGAACGGTGCCCGGGGCGCTCGGCATCCTGTTCGGTGAGTTCGAACCGGACGAGATCGCCTCCCGGCACAACGAGTTCGGCCTGGAGGAGGGCGACTCCACCCTGTGGGTCACGGTCGCGGACGAGCCCGCCGACCCGGGCGACTGGCTGGAGGCCCCCTTCGAGCACGTCGACCAGCAGCGGGTCGTCTGCCGCTTCGACGTCAGCGCGGTCTTCGACGACGAGGACGGCGATGTCGATGAAGTCGATGACGTCGATGAAGTCGATGACGTCGATGACGTCGACGGCGATCTCGACGACGACGATCTCGGCACCGGACTCGACGACGAGGACCTGGAGCCGCTGGACGCGACCGACCGCTGAGCGGCGGCGGACACGCCCCGGGACCCCGGGACCTCGTCCCCGCCCTAGCCCGCCGCCCGTTCCCCTGCCACCCGCGCCTGCGTGCGGAGCAGGTCGGGCAGGCGGGTCGTACGGGGCTTCGCCGGCACCTCGGCCACGGCCCTCGGGAGAGCCTGCTCCACCCCGTGCACCACGGACAGGTGACGGCTCGCCCGGCCGAACGCCGTGTAGACCCACGGCCGGCTGAGCGCCCGCGCCGCGTCGCCGGGCAGCACCACGACCACCGCGGGCCACCGGCCGCCCACCGCCTGGTGCGCGGTCAGCGCCCACCCGTGCCGCACCTGCGTCTCCACCCGCTCCCTCGGTACGACCACGGGGGCGCCCGAGCAGGACAGGTGCAGTCCCTCGGCGTCGGCCTTCACCACGTGACCGGGCAGCGTACGGCCCGGGGCGGGGGAGTAGGCGATCCGGTCGCCCGGGTCGAAGCCGCCGAAGCGGCCGGGGCCCGGGTTGAGCCGTGCCTTCAGCGCCGCGTTCAACGCGCGGGTGCCGGCCGCGCCGCCGTGACCCGGGGTGATCACTGTCGTCTGCTCGGCCGGGACGCCGATGGCCCGCGGTACCGAGTCCGCGACGAGCTGCACGGTCCGGTGCACGGCCTCGCCCGCGTCCCGCACCGGAACGATCACGACCTCCTTGCCGGGCGCCGCCACCTCGTTGAGTTCGCCGACGCCGACACCGGAGACCAGCTCGCCCAGCGGGCCCTGGTCCGGCACGCGCGAGGCGATCTGGGGGCAGACCCGCGCCGCCAGCAGATCCGCGAAGACCCGTCCGGGCCCCACGGACCACAGCACCCCCGGATCCCCGGCCGGCACCAGCCGGGCGCCGTCCGGCAGCGACTCCACGAGCAGGGCCGCGGTCTCCACGTCCAGCTGGGGGGCGTCGAGCACGACGAGCAGGTCCAGGGCGAGTGAGCCGTCGTCGTCCCGGCCGGGGCCCTCGGCGCCGGACAGCAGTCCGGCCACCGTGGCGACGGGGGGCGCGGGCGTCCCGGACGGCCCGTCGGCCCGCTGGAGCTGCCGCAGCAGCTCCGCGAACCCGTCCCGGCCGAGCGGGCTGTGGGCGGCGGCCCACGCGCGCAGCCCAAGCCGCCGCGCCTCGTCCAGCAGCCGGGCGGGCTCCACGCGGGAGGCCTCACCTCCCGTGTGCAGTACGAGGCCGTGGCCGGCGACCGCGCGGAGCAGCTCGGCGGCGGAGCCCTGGGCGGAGGCGGCGGCCCGCTCCCAGTCCTCGGACGGACCACTCTCCTTCGGTACGGAGTTGAGCAGCCGGGCCAGTCCGTCGGCGAGACTCTCCTCCGCGAGCGCGTACCGCTCCAGGCCTACGAGGACGCGCACCGGGCGCTCGCCCTCCTCGCCCGCTTCCAGGGCGTCCTGGAAGGCCAGGGCCTCGCCCTCCGCGAGCGTGCTGTGCAGGGCCGCGTCGGGGTCGGGCACCGCCCGCTGGGCCAGGGCGGCGGTCAGCGCCGGGGCCTCCAGGACCGTGTGCCCGGCGAGGGCCGCCTGCTCCAGCAGCCACAGGGTGAAGGCCCGGCCGCGCCGCTCGTCGTCCGGAGCGCACTCCGCGCCGAGCAGGGTGCGCGCGAACCCGTCGGCCTGCTCCGGCCGTACGCCCCTCACGCGCAGCAGTTGCCATGGGTCGGCCCGCAGCCGCTCCTCCGCGCCCTCCCCGAGGGCCGCGGCTGCCTGAGGCGCGAGCGCCTCCGGGGCACCACCCTCGTTCAGCACGAGGCGCACGCCCCGGACGGTCTCGGGCGCGGGTGCCGCGGGCACGGTGGCCGCCTCGACGGAGACGGGCCCGGGCCGCCGTACCGGCTCGGAGGCGGCCCGCCGCGGCACGGCCTCCGGCTCGGCGAAGACGCCGGCCGCGGGCTTCTCCCCGCTCTCCACGGCCCGCACCGCCGCCAGCAGATCAGCCGCCCTGCCGCTCAGCTTCCCCCCGCTCTCGACCGGGCCCTTCTTCGCCGCCTTCCGCCGCGCGATCCGCTCCCGCTCGACCCGCTGAGCCGCGAGCTCCGCCTCGGTCTCGGACACCCCGGCCGCGCCGGTACCGTCCGCAGCGTCCGTGCCCGCTGCCGCGTCGGGGCCGGCCGTCGGGCCGGCACCGCTCTTCGCGGTGGCCGCGCCGCCGGCCGGCTCGCCGCCCTCCCCAGGGCCGCCCTCGCGCGCACTGCTGCCGTCCGCAGCCGTGTCGCCGTCCGGCCCCGAGTCCTCCGCGGCGCTCTCGCGTGCGCCCGCGCCACTGTCGGGCGCACCGGCGGTCCCGTGCGGGCCCCCGCCCGGCTTCGCGGCGGCCGCGGTGCCGCTCCGTTCGTCGCTTTCCGTCGCGGTGCCGGTGTCCCGGGCGCCGGTTTCCGGGCCGGGATCCGGGGTGCCAGGCCCGGAGTGTTCCGTGGTCTCCGGCTCGCTCACAGCGTGCTCCAGTCGTGATCGGGATAGCGGTGCACGGGCGCCGACACGTCGTCGAGCGCCCGGCAGATCTCGTCAGGAAGACTAAGCGCCTCCACTGACAACGCCGCCGTGAGCTGCTGTGCGCTGCGGGCACCGATGATCGGCGCGGCCACGCCGGGGCGGTCGCGGACCCAGGCGAGGGCGACCTGGAGCGGGGTCACCGCCAGCCCGTCCGCCGCCGTGGACACCGCGTCCACGATGCGGCTCGCGGTGTCGTCGAGGTACGGCTCGACGAAGGGCGCCAGATGCTCCGAGCCGCCCCGCGAGTCCGGCGGCGTCCCGTTGCGGTACTTGCCGGTCAGTACACCGCGGCCCAGCGGTGAGGAGGGCAGCAGGCCGATGCCCAGGTCGAGGGCGGCCGGCAGCACCTCGCGCTCGACGCCCCGCTGCAGCAGCGAGTACTCCATCTGCGTGCTCGCCAGCCGAGTGCGGGTGCCCGGCGCCGCGAGCTGCCAGGTCGCCGCCTTGGCCAGCTGCCAGCCACAGAAGTTCGAGACCCCGGCATAGCGCGCCCGGCCGCTGCCCACGGCCAGGTCGAGCGCTTGCAGGGTCTCCTCCAGCGGCGTGTACGGGTCGTAGGCGTGGACGTGCCACACGTCGACGTAGTCCGTGCCCAGGCGGACGAGCGAGGCGTCCAGCGCCGCGAGCAGATGGCCGCGGGAGCCGTCGAAGCGGCGGTCCGGGTCCGGGACGCTGCCCGCCTTGGTGGAGACGACCAGGTCACGGCGGGGCACGAGACCTTCCATGAGCCGCCCGAGCAGGTACTCGGCCTCCCCGTCGCCGTACACGTCCGCCGTGTCGACGAGGGTGCCGCCCGCCTCCCAGAACACCTTCAGCATGTCCGCGGCGTCGTGCTCGTCGGTGTCCCGGCCCCAGGTGAGGGTGCCGAGGCCGATGCGGGACACGCGCAGGCCCGTACGGCCGAGATGCCTCTGCTCCATGAACGCCGAGATTACTGGCCAGAACTGAGACGTGGGTTGCCTGTGGACAACCCAAAATCCCGTCGGCCCGCGCTAATGTTCCCCGCACAAGGAACGTTACTGATCGGTAAGGGGAACGGCATGCAGCTCGGGATCAACCTCGGCTACTGGGGTGCCGGGATGGACGCGGACAACCTGGCCGTCGCGCAGGAGGCGGACCGGCTCGGCTACGCCGTGTGCTGGGCGGCCGAGGCCTACGGCTCCGACGCGGCCACCGTGCTCACCTGGGTCGCCGCACAGACCGAGCGTATCGACGTCGGCTCGGCCATCTTCCAGATCCCCGCCCGGCAGCCCGCGATGACGGCGATGACGGCCGCCACCCTGGACTCGCTGTCCGGCGGCCGCTTCCGGCTCGGCCTCGGCGTCTCCGGCCCGCAGGTCTCCGAGGGCTGGTACGGCGTGAAGTTCGACAAGCCGCTGGCCCGCACCCGTGAGTACGTCGAGATCGTCCGCAAGGCGATGACCCGCGAGCGGCTGACGTACGACGGCGAGCACTGGACGCTGCCGCTGCCCGGTGGCCCGGGCAAGCCGATCAAGCTGACCGTGCACCCGCAGCGCGAGCACATCCCGCTCTACATCGCCGCCATCGGCCCGAAGAACCTGGAGCAGACCGGCGAGATCGCCGACGGCGCACTGCTCATCTTCCCCTCCGCCGACCACCTCGAGGAGACGGCGGTCAAGCACCTGCGCGCGGGCCGTGAGAAGGCCGGCAGGACCATGGACGGCTTCGACATCTGCCCGACCCTGCCGCTCGCCGTCGGCGACGACAAGGACGTGGCCCGGCTCGCCGACACCTTCCGCCCCTACACCGCGCTGTACGTCGGCGGCATGGGCAGCCGCAAGCAGAACTTCTACAACCAGCTCGCCCGCCGCATGGGCTACGAGAAGGCGGCCGTCGAGATCCAGGACAAGTACCTCTCGGGCGACAAGCAGGGCGCCGCGGCCGCCGTTCCGCAGGAACTCATCGACCGGACCACGCTGCTCGGTTCCGTCGACCGGATCGCGGACCGCATGAAGGCGTACGCGGCGGCCGGCGTCACCACGCTGACCCTCGCCCCCGCCGGCTTCACCCTGGAGGAGCGGCTCGCCTCGCTCCGCGCCGGCACCGAGGCCCTGGAGCGCGCGGGACTGGCGTAGCACGGGAGCACGCCCGACAAGCCGAAGGGCTTTCCACGGCCGTGGTGGGGGCTCGGGGGTCCACCCCGCCACGGCCGTCACGGAGAACAACGCGCCCGCCCCCGCGCGGTTACGCGCACCTCCGCGGCCCGCCGGCGCTCCGCCGTTCGGCGCAGCGCGCCCGCACCCCTGTTGCGGCACTCCCGCGGTCGCACTTGACTCGTTCTTCGCGGCAGTCCGGCAGGGAGGTGGCCCGCGATGCTCTCGCCCAGGAGCCTGTTCCAGGAGATCCTCGACCACGACGAATCCTTCCGGCTGTTCTGCTCCATCGCGGCCGGCGGCGAGGCGCAGGGCGGCTGGGAGAACCGCCGGATCGCCGCCCTCGTGCCGGAGAGCGAGCGCGACCTCGCCCCGAAGATCGCACGCCACGGCGCGGACGAGGACAAGCACGGGCGTATCTTCCGCGCCCTGCTGAGCAAGCGTGGCCTCGAACCCGTCCCGGTGCCCGCCGAGACCGACTACACGATGCTCCTGGAGAAGCGGGGCACCGGACTGGCGCACGCCAGGCTCAGGTCGGACGAGCCGCTCACCGTGGAGGACGTCATCGTCTACCTGGCCCACAGCCGGGTCACCGAACAGCGCGCCTGCGAGCAGATGGAGCTGCTGCGCCGGCACTTCGCCCACCACCCCGACGTGGGCCGGGCGGTGCGCATGATCGCGCGGGACGAGCACAACCACCTCGCCTACTGCCACGAGGAGCTGCTGCGCCTGGCCGCCGCCGGGCACGGCCGGACCATCCAGCGCACCCTGCACGCGTGCGCGTGGGCCGAGATCCGCGTCCACCGCGACGTCAGCCTCGCCGTGATGGCCCGCATGGGCCGCATCCTCGGCTGGACGAAGGCCCGCTCGGCGCTCATCGCGGCCGGCATCCACGCCGTGTACGTCTACGAGCGGCTGGTGGGCCGGCGGCGGATGGTGGCCCTGTCCATGCCCGAGCGCCGCGACGCCCTCGGCACACCCGCCGCCCCGGCACCCGCGTCCGAAGCCGAGCCGGAGCCCGCCTGACCGGCGGGCCGCGCCCCTACAACCAGCCCCGCCGCTTGAACTGCCGGTACAGCAGCAACTCCAGCAGCGCCATCAGCACGATCACCGCCGGGTACGACCACGTCCAGTGCAGCTCCGGCATGTGGTCGAAGTTCATGCCGTAGATCCCGGCGATCATCGTGGGGATCGCGGCCATGGCCGCCCACGCGGAGATCTTCCGCATGTCGTCGTTCTGCTGGACGCTGGTCTGCGCCAGGTGCGCCGACAGGATGTCCGAGACCAGTCGGTCGAGGCCTTCGACCGACTCGTTGACCCGGGTCAGGTGGTCGCTGACGTCCCGGAAGAACGGCCGGGCCTTGTCGTCCACGAAGGGCACGGCGGGGGAGAAGACGCCCGCGCCGGTGCCGGCCAGACGGGACATCGGCAGGGCCAGCGGACCCGTCGTCCGCCGGAACTCCGTGACCTGGCGTTTGAAGTTGTAGATCCGCGAGGCCGTGTGCCGCGAGCCGCCCCGGTCCGGCGAGAAGACCTCCGCCTCCAGCTCCTCCAGGTCCGTCTGCAGCTCGGTGGCCACCGTCAGATAGTGGTCGACGGCGGAGTCGGCGATCGCGTACAGCACGGAGGTGGGGCCCTGGCCGAGCATCTCCGGCTCCTGCTCCAGCCGGTGCCGGACGGTGGCCGGCCCGTCGCTCTCGCCGTGACGGACCGTCACCACGAACGAGTCGCCCAGGAAGATCATGATCTCGCCGGTGGAGACGGTGTCGCTGTGCGGCTCGTACATCACGGGCTTGAGCACCACGAACAGCGAGTCGTCGTAGACCTCCAGCTTGGGCCGCTGATGGGCCTTCAGAGCGTCCTCGACCGCCAGCGGATGCAAGGCGAACTCCTCGGCGACCAGGCCGAACTCCCGCTCGCTCGGCTCGTGCAGCCCCACCCAGACAAAGCCCCCGGCGGCCCGTGCCTCGGCCAGCGCGTCGGAGAAGTCCTCGGGCCCCTGGGCGCGGTGGCCGTCACGGTAGATGGCACAGTCGACGATCACAGAGTGTGTGCTCCCTTCGCCCGGTCACCGCCGGAGCCGTCCGTACGCCTACCCTGGCCGCATGCCCACGCTGATCCTTGTCAGGCACGGACGCTCCACCGCGAACACCGCCGGACTGCTGGCCGGCTGGACCCCCGGGGTCGCCCTGGACGAACGCGGCGCCGCACAGGCCGCCGCGCTGCCCGGGCGGCTCGACGGGCTGCCGATCGCCGAGGTCGTCACCAGCCCGCTGCAGCGCTGCCAGGAAACGGTACGGCCGCTCCTGGAGGCCCGGCCAGAGCTGACGGCGCACACCGACGAGCGCATCGGGGAGTGCCGCTACGGCGACTGGTCCGGCCGCAAGCTCGCCGAGCTCAAGGACGAGCCGCTGATGGAGGTGGTGCAGGCGCACCCCTCGGCGGCGGCGTTCCCCGGCGGCGAGTCCATGCGCGCGATGCAGACGCGCGCCGCCGAGGCGGTGCGCGAGTGGAACGCGCGCGTGGAGCGCGACCACGGGGCCGACGCGGTCTACCTGATGTGCTCGCACGGTGACATCATCAAGTCGCTCGTCGCGGACGCGCTCGGTCTGCACCTGGACCTCTTCCAGCGGATCTCGGTCGAGCCGTGTTCCGTCACCGCGATCCGCTACACCCGGCTGCGGCCGTTCCTGGTACGGCTCGGGGACACCGGGGACTTCGCGTCCCTGGTGCCGCGCGAGGAGCCCGCGGACGACGACGCACCCGTCGGGGGCGGCGCGGGCGCACCGTGATCGTCGGCCGCAGTAGGGTGAAGCGGTCGCCGCCGACTTGCCGACCGGGTCGACTCGCCGATTCGGTCGACTCTCCCGATTCCGCCGTTCACACGATTCCCATGGAGACAGGACGTGTCCCGTCAGGTGTTCCTCTACGACCCCCCGGACCGCTTCGTGGCCGGTACGGTCGGACTGCCCGGGCGCCGTACGTTCTTCCTCCAGGCCACCGCCGGCTCCCGGGTGACCAGCGTGGCCCTGGAGAAGACCCAGGTCGCCGCGCTCGCCGAGCGCATGGACGAACTGCTCGACGAGGTGGTGCGCCGTAGCGGCGGCAGCGCCGCCGTGCCCGCCGTGGCGCCCGCCGAGATCGCCGACACCGGCCCGCTGGACACCCCCATCGAGGAGGAGTTCCGGGTCGGCACCATGGCGCTCGCCTGGGACGGCGAGGAGCAGCGCATGATCGTCGAGGCGCAGGCGCTCGTCGAGATCGACGTGGAGTCCGAGGAGGACCTCGCCGAGGCCGAGGAGCGGCTGCTGCAGGACGAGGAGAACGGCCCCCCGATGCTGCGGGTCCGGCTCACCGGCGCGCAGGCGAGGGCCTTCGCCAAGCGTGCCCTGGACGTCGTCAACGCCGGGCGGCCGCCGTGCCCGCTGTGCAGCCTCCCGCTCGACCCGGAAGGACACGTATGTCCGCGCCAGAACGGATACCGCCGCGGAGCGTGACGCCCGACGCGGCGCCCGCCGAGCTGCTCGCCCAGGGCGAGCTGACCGTGCGCGGCCGGATCCGCGAGGCCTCCAACGCGGCGCTGTTCTGCACGGTCGCGTACGACGGTCAGGAGGTGGCCTGCGTCTACAAGCCGGTCGCGGGGGAGCGTCCGCTGTGGGACTTCCCCGACGGCACGCTCGCCGCGCGCGAGGTGGCCGCGTACGAGGTCTCCGAGGCGACCGGCTGGAGCCTGGTGCCGCCCACCGTGCTGCGCGACGGCCCGTACGGCGAGGGCATGGTGCAGCTGTGGATCGACGCAGCCGACGACGACGCCGACGCGGAGCTGCTCGCGCTGCTGGACGCCGAGGAGCCCGGCCCGGGCTGGAAGGCGATCGGATTCGCCGAGGTCGGCCGGGGCCGCACCGCGCTGCTGGTGCACGCCGACGACGAGCGGCTGCGCCGGATGGCCGTCCTGGACGCCGTGATCAACAACGCCGACCGCAAGGGCGGCCACCTGTTGCCGACCCCCGACGGGCACCTGTACGGCATCGATCACGGCGTCACCTTCAACGTCGAGAACAAGCTGCGCACCCTCCTGTGGGGCTGGGCGGGCGAACCACTCCCGCCGGACATCCTGGACGTCCTCAAGTCCCTCAGGGACACCCTCGCCGACAACGCCCCCCTCGCCACCCGCCTGACTCCCCTGATCACCCCGGCCGAACTCAACGCCACACGCGCACGCGTGAACGCCCTCCTCACCGCCGGCACCCACCCGGAACCCACCGGGGACTGGCCGGCGATCCCCTGGCCACCGGTGTAGGCCGACCGCCGACACGGACCGGCACCGCCGACACGGACCGGCATCGTCGGCATGGACCGGCATCGTCGGCATGGACCGGCATCGTCGGCATGGACCGGCATCGTCGGCATGGACCGGCATCGTCGGCATGGACCGGCATCGTCGGCATGGACCGGCATCGTCGGCCGCTGGCATGGACCGGCATCGCCGACCGCCGGCGTGGTGCGGTCGGCAGGCGAGGCCGCTCACCCCCGCCCGGCCCGGCCCTCGCCGCCCTGCCGAGGAGCGCACCGCGGTCTGCGGTCCGGCGTCCACGCCGTCGGCCTTGCGGCCTCGCCGCACGCCGTGACGGTGCCACAGGCCGCGGCGGTTCCCGCCGAGAAGCCGCTGCTTCGCCCAACGCCGGCCCGCGCGTCGGGCGCGGGCGCGTGGCCGGGCGTGGGCCGGGCGGACAGCCGGCCCCGGCCGCGCCGCTCCGGCGCAGCTGTCGGCGGGGGCGGGACCGTCGCCCCGCCGGGAACGGGCGTCAGCACACCCGGCGTGATCACGCAAGAGCGTCTTCCCGGACATCCGGGCCGGTCCGGTTCGTATACGGGACCGCGGTCCGGTTACGCTCATGACATGCATGCCTGGCCCGCTTCCGAGATCCCCGCCCTGCCAGGTCAGGGCCGCGACCTGAGGATCCACGACACCGCGACCGGGGGCCTGGTCACCCTCCAGCCCGGTCCCGTCGCCCGTATCTACGTCTGCGGCATCACGCCGTACGACGCGACCCACATGGGTCACGCGGCGACCTACAACGCGTTCGACCTGGTGCAACGCGTGTGGCTCGACACCAAGCGGCAGGTCCACTACGTCCAGAACGTGACCGACGTCGACGATCCGCTGCTGGAGCGGGCCCAGCGCGACGACGTCGACTGGGTGAAGCTGGCCGAGCGGGAGACGACCCTGTTCCGCGAGGACATGACCGCCCTGCGGATGCTGCCGCCCCGGCACTACATCGGCGCCGTGGAGGCGATACCCGGCATCGTCCCGCTGGTCGAGCGGCTGAGGGACCTGGGCGCGGCGTACGAACTCGACGGGGACGTGTACTTCTCCGTCGAGTCCGACCCCCACTTCGGCGGGGTCTCCCACCTGGACGCCGCGGCGATGCGCCTGCTGTCCGCCGAGCGCGGCGGCGACCCCGACCGCCCCGGCAAGAAGAATCCGCTCGACCCGGTCCTGTGGCTGGCCGCCCGTGACGGAGAGCCCAGCTGGGACGGCGGCTCCCTCGGCCGCGGCCGGCCCGGCTGGCACATCGAGTGCGTGGCGATCGCCCTGGACCACCTCGGTATGGGCTTCGACGTCCAGGGCGGCGGCTCCGACCTCGCCTTCCCGCACCACGAGATGGGCGCCTCGCACGCCCAGGTGCTCACCGGCGAGTTCCCGATGGCCAAGGCCTACGTGCACGCCGGCATGGTCGCCCTCGACGGCGAGAAGATGTCCAAGTCCAAGGGCAACCTGGTCTTCGTGTCGCGGCTGCGGCGCGACGGCGTGGACCCGGCCGCCATCCGGCTCGCCCTCCTCGCCCACCACTACCGTGCCGACTGGGAGTGGACCGACCAGGTCCTCCAGGACGCCGTGGCGCGCCTCGGCCGCTGGCGCTCGGCCGTCTCCCGGCCCGACGGCCCGTCCGCCGACGCGCTGGTCGAGGAGATCCGCGACGCCCTCGCCGACGACCTGAACGCCCCCGCCGCCCTCGACGCGGTCGACCGCTGGGCGGCCCTCCAGCAGGAGCGGGGCGGCGAGGACACCGGCGCCCCCGGCCTCGTCTCGCGCGCCGTGGACGCCCTGCTGGGCGTGGCTCTCTGAGACGGACGCCCGACACAGCTTCAGGGGCGGTGCGCATCACGCGCACCGCCCCTGAACCGTTCACTCCTCCGACGAGTCCTCGCCGTCCGTCTCGTCGGCCTCCGGCTTCGGCGGCTTCGGAGGCCGTGTGCGTTCCCCGGGTCCCTCCCGCCGGTACGAGCCGCCCTCGCCGCCGTCCGCCGTGGCGTGCCCGCCCGACGACGGACCGCCGTCCCGGCGCCGCAGATACCGCTCGAACTCGCGGGCGATCGCCTCGCCCGACGCCTCCGGCAGCTCCGCGGTGTCCCTGGCCTCCTCCAGTGTCTGCACGTACTCCGCGACCTCGCTGTCCTCGGCGGCCAACTGGTCCACCCCGACCTGCCAGGCCCGCGCGTCCTCCGGCAGCTCACCCAGCGGAATGCGCAGATCGAGCAGGTCCTCCAGCCGGTTGAGCAGGGCCAGCGTGGCCTTCGGGTTCGGCGGCTGCGAGACGTAGTGCGGAACCGCCGCCCACAGCGAGACCGCCGGGACACCGGCGTGCGTGCAGGCCTCCTGCAGCACGCCCACGATGCCCGTCGGCCCCTCGTACTTGCTCTCCTCCAGGTCCATCCGGCGGGCCAGGTCCGCATCCGACGTGGTCCCGCTGATCGGCACCGGACGTGTGTGCGGGGTGTCGCCGAGCAGTGCGCCCAGGATGACCACCAGCTCCACGCCCAGCTCGTGCGCGAAGCCGAGCAGCTCGTTGCAGAACGAGCGCCAGCGCATGGACGGTTCGATGCCGCGGACCAGCACCAGGTCGCGCGGCTTCTCCCCGCCGACCCGGACCACCGACAGTCTCGTCGTCGGCCAGGTGATCTTGCGCACGCCGCCGTCCATGAACACCGTGGGGCGGTTCACCTGGAAGTCGTAGTAGTCCTCGGCGTCCAGCGCCGCGAACACCTCGCCCTTCCACTCCCGCTCCAGATGCGCGACCGCGGTGGAAGCGGCGTCGCCGGCATCGTTCCAGCCCTCGAACGCGGCCACCATGACCGGGTCGATCAGCTCGGGAACCCCCTCGAGCTCGATCACCCAGCGCCTCCTTCCGACGTGCCCTCGCCTGACCCACCAACCTTACGGCGTGCGGCGGGGGCGCTCGCAGCCCCCTTGCACGGGGGAGTGAACGGATGACTGCCCCGTTCCCCATGGTCGAACACCCAAGATCACCGCCGGATCAGGGAGTGGAGCGCAGCCACTGCTCGACGCTCGCGATGTGCACCGTCGCCCAGGACCGCGCCGCCTCCGCGTCCCGGTCGCGCAGCGCGCCGAGAATCGCGCGGTGCTCGCGCAGGGTGCGGCCGACCGCGTCCTCCTGGGTCAGTCCCCGCCGGATCCGGGCCCGGGTGGTGGGCCCGGACAGCCCGTCGAGCAGGGAGCAGAGCACCGAGTTGCCCGAGCCCCGCACGACGCCCCGGTGGAACTCCAGGTCGCAGGCGACCAGTTCCTCCACCGAGGGTGAGCCGCCGAGCGCGTCCAACCGGGCGCCGAGCGCGTCCAGTTGCTGTTCGCTGATGCGCGTGGCCGCCATCGCGGTCGCGGCCGGCTCCAGGATGCGGCGCACCGCCAGGAACTCCAGCACCGTGTCGTCGCGGTGGAAGTCGACGACGAAACCCAGCGCCTCCAGCAGCAGTTGCGGGTCCAGGCTGGTGACGTACGTGCCGTCGCCCTGCCGCACGTCCAGGATCCGGATCAGGGACAGCGCGCGCACCGCCTCCCGCAGGGAGTTGCGCGACAGGCCCAGTCCGGCGGCGGGTTCGCTCTCCTTGGGCAGCCGGTCGCCGGGGCGCAGCGCGCCGGAGACGATCATGCTCTTGATCTTCTCGATCGCCTCGTCGGTCACCGCCATGCCCGGCCTCCCAGCCGCTCGGACATCGGATGTCCGAGCACATTGTGGAGGCAGAGGAGCGGCCGACTCCCAGTGCGGTGGGAGCCGGCCGCTCGGCACTGCCCGACGGTCGCCGGGAGCCTTCGAGGATGCCCCGCCCTTCGGAGCGGGGATGAATCGGGCGGACTGGTATGATCTTCGCCGTGCTGAGCGAGAACCAAGCCGGCACGGCAACTCCTTTGCCCGCAGTGCCGAACCGGGCTGGTTCCACCCCGGCTGGTGTTGATCGTGCAAGACCTGCTGGTCCGCTGGGCCCGCAGGTGGCGTGAGCCGGGAATGTCCCTGCCTTCGGCTGGGAGAGGGTTCAATTCCCCCCGAGCAGGTCCCGCACCTTCGCCCGGACCTCGTCCGTGGCCAGACCGCGGATGGTCAGCGTCGTACGCCGGCGCAGCACGTCGTCCGGCGTCTCGGCCCACTCGTGGTCGCGGGCCCAGAGGACCTGTGCCCAGATCTCCGGGGCGTCCGGATGGATCCGCTCGCCCAGCTCCGGGTTCTCGTTCGCCAGCCGGGCGATGTCGAAGGCCAGCGAACCGTAGTGCGTGGCCAGGTGCCGGGCGGTGTCGGCGGCCATGCGCGGGCCGGGCGCCGGACGGTCCACCAGCAGCCGGTGGGCGACCGCGCGCGGGTTGGCGATGCCCGGCAGCGGCAGCTTCTTCGGCAGCGCGGAGATCGGCTCGAAGTCCTCGCCCAGCGGGGCGCCCGGCAGCGACTCCAGCTTCTTCATCACCGTACGGCCGATGTGCCGGAAGGTGGTCCACTTGCCGCCCGCGACGGACAGCATGCCGCCCCTGCCCTCGGTCACCACCGTCTCGCGCCTGGCCTTGGCGGTGTCGCCGGGGCCGCCCGGCAGCACCCGCAGACCGGCGAAGGCGTACGTGATCAGGTCGCGGTCGAGTTGCCGGTCGCGGATGGAGAACGCGGCCTCGTCGAGTATCTGCGCGATGTCCTTGTCGTTGACCGCGACATCGGCCGGGTCGCCCTCGTACTCCTCGTCGGTGGTGCCGAGCAGCAGCATGTCCTCCCAGGGGAGGGCGAAGGTGATGCGGTACTTGTCGATCGGGGTGGCCAGCGCCGCCCTCCACGGCGAGGTGCGCTTCAGCACCAGGTGCGCGCCCTTGGACAGGCGGATGGACGGCGCCGCGTTCGGGTCCTCCATCCTGCGCAGGTGGTCCACCCACGGCCCGGTCGCGTTCAGCACCAGCCGGGCGTCCACGCCGAACTCGTCGCCGGACAGCCGGTCCCTCAGCTCGGCGCCGGTGACCCGGCCCCGGGTGAAGCGCAGCCCGGTCACCTCGGCGTGGTTGAGGACGACCGCGCCCGACCCGACGGCCGCGCGGACCGTCATCAGCGCCATGCGCGCGTCGTTCATCTGGTCGTCGCCGTAGACGGCCACGGCCTTGAGGTTCTCGGTGCGCAGTTCGGGCACGTCCTGCGCGGCCTTCGCCGGGCTGAGCAGGTGGCCCACGCCGTCACCGAAGGCGGACAGCGCGGAGTAGGCGAACACGCCCGCCCCGAGCTTCGCCGCGCCGTGCGGCCCGCCCCTGTACACGGGGAGGTAGAAGGTGAGCGGGTTCGCCAGGTGGGGGGCCACCTGGCGGGAGACCGCACGGCGCTCGAAGTGGTTCTCCGCCACCAGCTTCACCGCGCCGGTCTGCAGGTAGCGCAGACCGCCGTGGAGCAGCTTGGAGGAGGCGGAGGAGGTGGCGCCGGCGAAGTCGCCGGCGTCGACCAGAGCCACCCTGAGGCCGGACTGCGCGGCGTGCCAGGCGGTGGAGATGCCCAGGATGCCGCCGCCGATCACGAGGAGGTCGTACGTCGCCTTCGAGAGCCGCTCCCGGGTCTCGGCACGGCTCGGGTTCGAGCAGGAGGCCGGGCGCGTCCCCAGGGCAGGCACGGACTGCAGGGTGGACTGACTGGTCATTGCGGTTTCTTACTCCTCGTCCTCGAGCCAGCCCATGGTCCGCTCTACGGCCTTGAGCCAGTTCTTGTACTCACGGTCGCGGATGTCCGCGTCCATGCGGGGGGTCCACTCGGCGGCCCGGCGCCAGTTGGCGCGCAGGTCGTCGGTGCTGTTCCAGAAGCCGACGGCGAGACCGGCGGCGTAGGCGGCGCCGAGGCAGGTGGTCTCGGCGACCATCGGGCGCACCACCGGGGCGTCCAGGAAGTCCGAGAGCGTCTGCATCAGCAGGTTGTTGGAGGTCATGCCGCCGTCGACCTTGAGGGCGGTGAGCTCCACCCCGGAGTCCTTGGTCATGGCGTCCGCGATCTCCCGCGTCTGCCAGGCGGTGGCCTCCAGGACGGCGCGCGCGAGGTGCGCCTTGGTGACGTACCGGGTCAGTCCGGCGATCACGCCGCGGGCGTCGGAGCGCCAGTACGGGGCGAACAGGCCGGAGAAGGCCGGCACGAAGTAGGCGCCGCCGTTGTCCTCGACCGAGAGCGCCAGCGTCTCGATCTCGGCGGCGGTGGAGATCAGGCCCATCTGGTCGCGCATCCACTGCACCAGGGAGCCGGTGACGGCGATCGAGCCCTCCAGGGCGTAGACCGGCTTGTCGTCGCCGATTTGGTAGCCGACGGTGGTCAGCAGCCCGCTGTAGGAGTTGATGATCTTGTCGCCGGTGTTCATCACCATGAAGGTGCCGGTGCCGTAGGTCGACTTGGTCTCGCCCTCGGAGAAGCAGGTCTGGCCGAACAGGGCCGCCTGCTGGTCGCCGAGCGCGGAGGCGACCGGGATGCCGCCGAGCAGCTCGCCCAGCTTGCCGCCCTTGATCTCACCGTAGACCTCGGCGGAGGAGCGGATCTCGGGCAGGATCTGCTGCGGCACGCCGATCGACTCGCAGATCCTCTCGTCCCACTCCATGGTGTGCAGGTTCATCAGGAGGGTGCGGGAGGCGTTGGTGACGTCGGTGACGTGCTTGCCGCCGTCCGTGCCGCCCGTGAGGTTCCAGATGACCCAGGTGTCCATGGTGCCGAAGAGCAGGTCGCCCGCCTCGGCGCGCTCGCGCAGGCCCTCGACGTTGTCGAGCAGCCAGCGGGCCTTGGGACCGGCGAAGTAGGAGGCGAGGGGAAGGCCGGTCTCGCGGCGGAAGCGGTCCTGGCCGACGTTGCGGCCGAGCTCCTTGCACAGGGAATCGGTGCGGGTGTCCTGCCAGACGATGGCGTTGTGGACGGGCTCACCGGTGTTCCTGTCCCACAGCACGGTGGTCTCGCGCTGGTTGGTGATGCCGATGGCCTTGATGTCGTCGCGGGTGATGCCGGCCTTCTCGATGGCTCCGGCGACGACCTCCTGGACGTTGGTCCAGATCTCGGTGGCGTCGTGCTCGACCCAGCCCGGCTTGGGGAAGATCTGCTCGTGCTCCTTCTGGTCGACGGAGACGATCCGGCCGTCCCGGTCGAAGACGATGCAGCGGCTGGAGGTGGTGCCCTGGTCGATGGCGGCGATGAACGGCCCTTGGCCGTGGGATGCGATGCCGGCGGTGTGGGCGTCGGTCACTGTGTGCTCCTGAGGTCCGTGGTCGATGGGGCGGTGGTTACGGCGCGTGCGGCGAGGCGCGGTGTGCGGGGCGCGAAGGATTGGAGCGCCGGGCTCATCAGGCGAAGGCCACGTTGTAGAGGCCCGCCCCGATGGCGCCGCCGACGAGCGGGCCGACCACCGGGATCCAGGCGTAGCCCCAGTCGGAGCCGCCCTTGTTGGGCAGGGGCAGCAGGGCGTGGACGATACGGGGACCGAGGTCACGGGCGGGGTTGATCGCGTAGCCCGTGGGACCGCCGAGGGACAGGCCGATGGAGACGACGACGAGTGCGGTGATCAGGCCGCCGAGGACGCCGAGGCCGTTGCCCTCGGCGTTCAGGCCCTGCGTGAGGACGGCGAGGATCAGCACGATCGTGCCGACGATCTCCGTGGCGAGGTTCTGCACCGCGTTCCGGATCTCGGGGCCGGTGGAGAAGATGCCGAGGACCGGGCCGGCGCCCTTTTCCTGAGCCTCGACCGCCTTGGCGGTGGTGGCCTGCGCGCCCGGACCGCCGACGATCTCCCGGTCGGTGAGGTGGGCCTGGAACTGGCCGTAGTAGGCGACCCAGACCAGAGCCGCGCCGATCATGGCGCCGAGCAGCTGGCCGGCGACATAGGTCGGAGCGTCCGCCCAGCCGCCGTTCTTGACGGCGAGGGCGACCGTCACGGCCGGGTTGAGGTGGGCACCGGAGAGCGGGCCCGAGATGTACACCGCCGTCATCACGGCGAAGCCCCACCCGAAGGCGATGGCGAGCCAGCCGGCGTTACGGGCCTTGGAGGCCTTCAGGGTCACGGCGGCGCAGACTCCGCCGCCGAGCAGGATGAGTACGGCGGTACCGATGGTCTCGCCGATGAAGATGTCGGAGCTGGACACCCGCGACTCCTTTGTCCTTCGTCCGGGGTAGCCGAACCCCGGGTCCCACCGGGGGTCTGGCGCCCTCGGGGTGAGAGCGATGCCGGCCCTGGCGTTGTCACACTCTAGCGCGTATTGCCAAAAGGTGTTCGACAATGCCGACCGATGGACGGGAGTCTCACCTTGCCGTCGGGCGGGCGTCAAGAGCTCTGCTGTCGAAAGCGCGATCGTTACTGATCGCCGGGGTGGCCGGGCCCGCTGCGGGCATGCGGAAGGCCGGTACGTCACCGACGTACCGGCCTCTGTGTCGTGCGGCTCCGTGCGGGGCCGTACGGCGTTCAGAACCGCCCGGCGCCCAGATCGCGCGAGACCGCGCGGGCGCAGTCCCGTACCGCCGCGACGAGCTCGTGGCGCAGCTCGCCCTCCGGGCACACCCGCTCCACGGCACCGGTGATGCCGACCGCGCCGACCGGCATCCGCCGCCGGTCGTGGATGGGTGCGGCGATGGAGGCGACGCCCTCCCAGGTCTCCTCCACGTCGGCGGCGTAGCCACGCGCGCGCGTGACGTCGAGGATGCGCTCGAAGCCGTCCAGGTCGCACACGGTGCGGTCGGTGAACGCCTTGCGGTCGGCCTCGATCGCCTCGCTGTGCGCGACGGGGTCGTAGGCCGAGAGCACCTTGCCCAGAGCCGTGGAGTGCAGCGGCTGCATCGCGCCGATCTCCAGCACCTGCCGGCTGTCGTCCGGGCGGAAGACGTGGTGCACGATCAGCACGCCGTGATGGTGCAGTACGCCCAGGTAGACGCTCTCCCCGCTGGAGCGGGCCAGGTCGTCCGTCCAGACCAGGGCACGCGCCCGCAGTTCGTGCACGTCGAGATAGGTGGTGCCCAGGCGCAGCAGCTCCGCGCCCAGCTGGTAGCGCCCGGAGGCCTCGTCCTGTTCGACGAAGCCCTCGTGCTGGAGGGTGCGCAGTATGCCGTGGGCGGTGCCCTTGGCGAGACCCAGTGAGGAGGCGATGTCCGACAGGCCCAGTCGCCGCTCGCCGCCTGCCAGCAACCGCAGCATCGCGGCCGCCCTTTCGAGCGACTGGATGTTCCGTGCCATCGCCGTCCTGCCTCCGTCCCCTTCGACCGTCGGCGGACGACTTTCGTGCCGCCCGTTCGGCAATGCCGAACACTACCGGTCCATGCCGACTCACCGCCAATGGTCGGTCAGTACCTGTTACATGACCCGACCCCCCGGGATGACCCGCCGGCCATCCTCGTCCGCCTGGTGGACGCCCCGCTCATCGGGGTCCGGTCCCGGCTACCCTGGCGGCGTGCGCCCCCTTGGGAAGCTGTGCGTCGGTTCCCCGGAACCGCGCGTTCCGCCCCGGGGGGAGACGCGAAGCCGACAGCCGTCGCATCCAGAGGGAGCCCCTTCATGGCCTCGTTGCCGCAGACCCCTTCCGCCGACAGCCGGACCCGTGTGTCCGCCCTCCGCGAGGCGCTCGCCACCCGTGTGGTGGTCGCCGACGGAGCGATGGGCACCATGCTCCAGGCCCAGGAGCCGACACTCGAGGACTTCCAGAACCTCGAGGGCTGCAACGAGATCCTGAACCTCACGCGGCCGGACATCGTCCGGTCGGTCCACGACGCCTACTTCGCCGTGGGCGTGGACTGCGTGGAGACCAACACCTTCGGCGCCAACCTCACCGCTCTGGGCGAGTACGACATCGCCGAGCGCGTCACCGAGCTGTCCGAGGCGGGCGCCCGCATCGCCCGCGAGACGGCGGACGAGTTCACCGGCCGGGACGGCCGGCCTCGCTGGGTCCTCGGCTCGATGGGTCCCGGCACCAAGCTGCCCACCCTCGGGCACACCACGTTCACCGCCATCCGCGACGCCTACCAGCAGAACGCCGAGGGCCTGCTCGCGGGCGGCGCGGACGCCCTGCTGGTGGAGACCACGCAGGACCTGCTGCAGACCAAGGCCGCCGTCATCGCCGCCCGCCGTGCGATGGAGACGGCCGGCCTGGACGTCCCGCTGATCGTGTCGGTGACGGTGGAGACGACCGGGACGATGCTGCTGGGCTCGGAGATCGGCGCGGCGCTGACCGCGCTGGAGCCGCTGGGCGTCGACATGATCGGCCTCAACTGCGCGACCGGCCCGGCGGAGATGAGCGAGCACCTGCGCTACCTGTCCCGGCACGCGCGCATCCCGCTGTCCTGCATGCCCAACGCCGGCCTCCCGGTCCTCACCAAGGACGGCGCGCACTACCCGCTGACCGCGCCCGACCTGGCGGACGCGCAGGAGCACTTCGTCCGTGACTACGGGCTGTCCCTGGTGGGCGGCTGCTGCGGTACGACGCCGGAGCATCTGCGCCAGGTGGTGGAGCGGGTGCGGGACCTGACGCCGGTGGAGCGCAGCCCGCGCCCCGAGCCGGGTGCGGCCTCCCTGTACCAGACCGTCCCGTTCCGCCAGGACACGTCCTACCTGGCGATCGGCGAGCGGACGAACGCCAACGGGTCGAAGAAGTTCCGCGCGGCCATGCTGGAGGGCCACTGGGACGACTGCGTGGAGATGGCGCGGGAGCAGATCCGCGAGGGCGCGCACATGCTGGACCTGTGCGTGGACTACGTCGGCCGGGACGGCGTCGCGGACATGGAGGAGCTGGCCGGACGGTTCGCCACGGCCTCGACGCTGCCGATCGTGCTGGACTCCACCGAGGTCGACGTCATCCAGGCCGGCCTGGAGAAGCTGGGCGGCCGTGCGGTGATCAACTCGGTGAACTACGAGGACGGCGACGGACCCGAGTCGCGGTTCGCGCGGGTCACCGCGCTGGCCCGCGAGCACGGGGCGGCGCTGATCGCGCTGACCATCGACGAGGAGGGCCAGGCCCGTACCGCCGAGAGGAAGGTGGAGGTCGCCGAGCGGCTGATCGCCGACCTGACCGGCAACTGGGGCATCCGCGAGGAGGACATCCTCATCGACTGCCTGACCTTCACCATCTGCACCGGCCAGGAGGAGTCCCGCAAGGACGGCGTGGCCACCATCGAGGGCATCCGCGAGCTGAAGCGGCGGCACCCGAAGGTGCAGACCACCCTCGGCCTGTCCAACATCTCCTTCGGCCTGAACCCGGCCGCCCGGATCCTGCTGAACTCCGTCTTCCTGGACGAGTGCGTCAAGGCGGGCCTGGACTCGGCGATCGTGCACGCGTCGAAGATCCTGCCGATCGCCCGCTTCGACGAGGAGCAGGTGCGAACGGCCCTGGATCTGATCCACGACCGCAGGTCCGAGGGCTACGACCCGCTGCAGAAGCTCATGCAGCTGTTCGAGGGCGCCACGGCGAAGTCGCTGAAGGCGGGCAAGGCGGAGGAGCTGGCCGCGCTGCCGCTGGAGGAGCGGCTGAAGCGGCGCATCATCGACGGCGAGCGCAACGGCCTGGAGCAGGACCTGGACGAGGCCCTGGAGACCCGTAAGGCCCTGGACATCGTCAACGACACCCTGCTGGACGGCATGAAGGTGGTCGGTGAGCTGTTCGGCTCCGGGCAGATGCAGCTGCCCTTCGTGCTGCAGTCCGCCGAGGTGATGAAGGTGGCCGTCGCCCATCTCGAGCCGTACATGGAGAAGACCGACGAGGCCGGCAAGGGCACGATCGTGCTGGCCACCGTGCGCGGGGACGTGCACGACATCGGCAAGAACCTGGTCGACATCATCCTCTCCAACAACGGCTACAACGTCGTCAACCTGGGCATCAAGCAGCCGGTCTCGGCGATCCTGGAGGCCGCCGAGGAGCACAGGGCCGACGTGATCGGCATGTCCGGGCTGCTGGTGAAGTCCACGGTGGTCATGAAGGAGAACCTGGAGGAGCTGAACACCCGCGGCCTGGCGACGAGCTATCCGGTGATCCTCGGCGGCGCGGCTCTGACCAGGGCATACGTCGAGCAGGACCTGCACGAGCTGTACGAGGGCGAGGTCCGCTACGCCCGTGACGCGTTCGAGGGCCTGCGCCTGATGGACGCGCTGATCGGGGTCAAGCGGGGCGTGCCGGGAGCGAAGCTGCCCGAGCTCAGGCAGCGCCGGGTGCGGGCGGCGACGGTGGAGATCGAGGAGCGCCCGGAGGAGGGGCACGTCCGCTCGGACGTCGCCACGGACAACCCGGTCCCCGAGCCCCCGTTCCGGGGCACCCGGGTGATCAAGGGCATCCAGCTCAAGGAGTACGCGTCCTGGCTGGACGAGGGTGCCCTGTTCAAGGGCCAGTGGGGGCTGAAGCAGGCCCGCACCGGTGACGGGCCGACGTACGAGGAACTGGTCGAGACGGAGGGCCGCCCCCGGCTGCGCGGCCTGCTGGACCGCCTGCAGACGGAGAACCTGCTCGAGGCCGCGGTGGTCTACGGCTACTTCCCCTGCGTCTCCAAGGACGACGACCTGATCGTCCTGGACGAGCAGGGCAACGAGCGCACCCGCTTCACCTTCCCGCGCCAGCGCCGCGGGCGCCGGCTGTGCCTGGCCGACTTCTTCCGCCCGGAGGAGTCGGGGGAGACGGACGTGGTGGGCTTCCAGGTGGTCACCGTCGGCTCGAAGATCGGCGAGGAGACCGCCCGCCTCTTCGCGGCCGACTCCTACCGCGACTACCTGGAACTGCACGGCCTGTCCGTACAACTGGCCGAGGCCCTGGCCGAGTACTGGCACGCGCGCGTGCGTGCCGAGCTGGGCTTCGCGGGCGAGGACCCGGACGAGATCCAGGGCATGTTCGAGCTGAAGTACCGGGGTGCCCGCTTCTCCCTCGGCTACGGAGCCTGCCCCGACCTGGAGGACCGCGCCAAGATCGCCGACCTCCTCCGGCCGGAGCGCATCGGCGTCCACCTGTCGGAGGAGTTCCAGCTCCACCCCGAACAGTCCACCGACGCCATCGTGATCCACCACCCGGAGGCCAAGTACTTCAACGCCCGCTGACCCCATCCACTCCGTTCCGTCCGGACGGGTACGCGCCTGCCCCGTGCGCCGGGTGCCCGGTGCGGGCCCTGCCCCGGGAACGGCGCCCGGGTGGGGGACGCCGCGGCGCCCACAACGCGTTTTGGTTGCGGGCGCCGTACACTGGTCGGTCCACTGCAGGCCGGTTCCCCATGGGGAACCGGCCTGGTCGTCCCTCAAGGAGGTACGCCGGATGACCAGTACCGTTCCCGCGCTCGGCACCCTTCCCCAAGCTCCCGGCTCCGCCCGGGCAGAGAAGACCCTCATGGCCGAAGGGCCGGCCCTGCAGGCCGTGCTCCTCGACATGGACGGCACCCTGGTGGACACCGAGGGCTTCTGGTGGGACGTCGAGGTGGAGGTCTTCGCAGCGCTCGGACACACGCTCGACGAGTCCTGGAGACACGTCGTGGTCGGCGGCCCCATGACCCGCAGCGCCGGCTTCCTGATCGAGGCCACCGGCGCCGCCGTCACCCTCGCCGAGATCACCACGCTGCTGAACGAGGCGTTCGAGGTCCGTATCGACGGCGCGCTGCCGCTGATGCCGGGCGCCGCACGGCTGCTGGCCGAGCTGTCCGCACACCGGATCCCCACCGCCCTGGTCTCGGCCTCCCACCGCCGCATCATCGACCGCGTCCTGACCTCCCTCGGCCCCCAGCACTTCGCCCTGTCCGTGGCCGGCGACGAGGTCTCCCGCACCAAGCCCTATCCCGACCCCTACCTGCTGGCCGCCGTCGGACTGGGCGTGGACCCGGCCCGGTGTGCGGTGGTCGAGGACACCGTGACCGGAGTCACCGCGGCGGAGGCCGCCGGCTGCCAGGTGGTCGCCGTACCCTCCGTCGCCCCCATCTCCCCGGCCCCCCGGCGCACCGTCGTCCCCTCCCTGGAAGACGTGAACCTGTCATTTCTGCACGGCCTGATGACAGAAATGCGCTGACTGTTCACCCAGTGTGCCAAGCCCCGCGGGAAAAGCCCCGCGGCGGGCATCCACACGAATTCGCACCCGCTGGACGGTCGAATTCTGGCGGTCGCCGCACTGGTTGATCGTGTGATGTTCCCCACTTCCCCGGGGGTCGACAAGGGGTTCCAGGTGTGCCGTTCACCCCCTTTCGGGGACCGTGCGCGCACCCTTGTGTCCCGATTGGTGGAACCCTGCACGAATCCTTCCGGTCACGGGTTTTCGGAACGTCCGCGCCCGGTTCCGCTGTGTGATGGGAACTCAACTCCCGCGGCCGTGAACCTTCCTGCAGGGGCCTACTAACCTCATCGCGAGAACATCACCCTTGCCCCCGTGATCCGTCGCAACACCCCTGCATGCCGGATACACGGACTGAACAGCCCTGGAGAAACTCGAGCATGAACCGCAAGACTTTGGTGCTGCCGGCCGTAGCCGGCCTGCTCGCGCCAGTACTGGCCGCGTGCGGCGGTTCCGGCAGCGGCAGCAAGAGCGGCGACGCCATCGTCGTCGGCACCACGGACCGGTTCACCACCTCGAAGGAAGACCCCGCGCCCGTCGACCCGGCGTACGCCTACGACGTCGGCACCTGGAACATCCTGCGCCAGACCGTGCAGACCCTGATGGTCCAGCCCAAGGGCGACGGCGACCCCGTCCCCGAGGCCGCCGAGAAGTGCGGCTTCAGCGACAGCGGCAACGAGCGCTACGCCTGCACCCTGCGAGAGGGCCTGAAGTTCGCCGACGGCGACCCCATCACCGCGGCCGACGTGAAGTTCTCCGTCGACCGCGCCCGCGCCATCAACGCCGACACCGGCGTGGCCGGCCTGCTGTCCACCATCGACACCGTGGAGACCCAGGGCGACCGCGAGGTCATCTTCCACCTCAACACCGCCGACGCCGTCTTCCCGTACAAGCTGTCGACGCCCGTCGCGGGCATCGTCAGCTCCAAGAAGTACGAGAAGGACAAGCTGCGCGACGGCTTCGACGTGGACGGCTCCGGCCCGTACACCATGAAGGCCAACGTCAAGGACGACGAGATGGTCAACGCCGTCTTCACCAAGAACCCCAACTACAAGGGGACGTTGAAGCTCAACAACGACAAGGTGGAGCTGCGCTCCTTCCCGGACGCCGACGCCATGGGCACCGCGCTGGACAAGGGTGACATCGACGTCATGACCCGCAGCATGACGCCCGAGCAGATCCGCAAGCTCACCGCCGACTCCAAGGACAACATCGACATCGTCGAGACGCCCGGCCTGGAGATCCGCTACCTGGGCTTCAACACCGACGCCGAGTCGGTGAAGGACAAGGCCGTGCGCGAGGCCATGGCCCAGCTCATCAACCGCAACGAACTCGTCGCCAAGGTCTACGGCACCCAGGCCGAGCCGCTGTACTCGATGGTCCCGGCCACCATCACCGGCCACTCCAACGCCTTCTTCAACAAGTACGGCGACCCGAGCGTGGACAAGGCCCGCACCCTGCTGTCCAAGGCCGACATCACCACCCCGGTGAAGCTGACGCTGCACTACACGACCGACCACTACGGCGCGGCCACCAAGAAGGAGTTCGAGATCCTTCGTCAGCAGCTCAACGGCAGCGGCCTGTTCGACGTCGACATCCAGGGCGCCCTCTGGGACACCTTCCGCCCGGCGGAGAAGAAGGGCAAGTACGACGTCTACGGCATGGGCTGGTTCCCGGACTTCCCGGACGCCGACAACTACCTGGCTCCGTTCCTCGACAAGGGCAACACCCTCAACACCCCGTACGCCAACGGTGAGATCCGCAACACCCTGATCCCGCAGTCCCGTCGACAGGCCGACCGGCTCTCCGCATCCACCAGCCTGAACACGATTCAGGACATCGTCGCCGACGAGGTTCCGCTGCTGCCGCTGTGGCAGGGCAAGCAGTACGTGGCCGCCCGCGATACCATCACGGGCACCGCGTACGCCGTCAACTCCTCCGCGACCCTCCAGCTGTGGGAGCTCGGCCGCGGTGTCGGCGGCTGAGGTCTCCCCACGGTCCTGTCCCACAGGGCCCGGTCCGGCGCCGGAAACGGCGGTACCGGGCTTGACAAGACCGAAGACGAGGCACATACAGTGAAGAAGCGCAACCAGTGGCCGACCCTGCCCATCGTGGTGGGGCTGGCCTCCGGCCTGTTGACCGGTTGCGGCGCCGACAGCGGCGCCACCGGCTCCCCCGTGGTCGTGGGAATGTCCGACGACGTCCTCGCCACGGACCCCGCCTCCGGTTACGACCCCGGCTCCTGGCTGTTGTTCAACAACGTCTTCCAGTCGTTGCTCAGCTTCCCCAAGGGCGGCACCGAACCGCAGCCCGAGGCGGCCGAGGAGTGCTCCTTCACCGACAGCCGGGCCCAGGTCTACCAGTGCACGCTGAAGGACGGCCTGAAATTCAGCAACGGCGACCCGCTGACCGCCGAGGACGTCAAGTTCTCCTTCGACCGCATGCTGAAGATCAACGATGAGGGCGGCCCGGCGATCATGTTTACCATGCTGGACACCGTTCGCACACCGGACGACAAGACCGTCGTCTTCACACTGAAGACCCCCGACGCCACCTTCCCCAGCAAGATCGCCTCCGGCGCCGGCTCCATCGTCAACCACCGGCAGTACGACGCGGACGGACTGCGCCGGGACGGCAAGGCGGTCGGCTCCGGCCCCTACAAGCTGGAATCCTTCAGCAAGGACGAGGCCGTCTTCTCGGCCAACAAGAACTACCGGGGCACCGCCGAGGTCAAGAACGCCGGCGTCACCCTGAAGTTCTTCCACAGCGACCAGTCCGCCCTGAAGCAGGCCCTGCTCGGCAACAAGGTCGACGTCGCCTACCGCGGCCTGACCGCCAAGGACATCGCCGACCTCGAGGCGCGGAACACCGAGGGCGTCAACGTCGTCGAGGGAAGCAGCGCCGAAGTCCAGCACCTGGTCTTCAACATGGACGACCCCGTGGCCGGAAAGCTCGGGGTGCGCAAGGCCATCGCCCACCTCATCGACCGCGACGCCCTGATCCAGGAGGTCTACCAGGACACGGCGACCCCGCTGTACTCGATCATCCCGGCCGGTATCGCCGGCCACAACACGGCCTTCTTCGACACCTACGGCGGCCACCCCTCCCAGGCCAAGGCCGCAGAGGCACTGCGAGGCGAGGGCATCACCGGCAAGGTGAAGCTCACTCTGTGGTCCACCCCGTCCCGCTACGGCCCGGCCACCGACCAGCAGTTGAAGGCGATCGCCGCACAGCTCAACGCCGGCGGACTGTTCCAGGCCGACGTCAAGTCCGTGTCCTTCGAGCAGTACGAGAAGGACATCGCCCGGGGCAGGTACGGCGTCTACGTGAAGGGCTGGGTGCCGGACTACCCGGACGCCGACAACTTCACCGCCCCCTTCTTCGGCAAGGACAACGTCCTGAACAACCGCTACAAGAACAGCACCATCACCGGCACGCTCATCCCGGACACCGCCGCCGAGCGCGACCGCGGCGCCACCGACCGGGACTACGGCCAGCTCCAGGACATCGTGGCCGAACAGCTGCCCATCCTGCCGGTCTGGCAGGCCAAGCAGTACGCGGTCGTCCGCGACGGCGTCTACGGGGTGCAGTACTGCCTCGACGCCTCCACCGTGTTCCGGTTCTGGGAGCTCAAGAAGAGCTGAACCACCGCCGAACCACCCACGCGCACATCGAGGGCGCCCCCTCACCGGCCTTCCGGGAGGGGGCGCCCTCGTGATATGCGGGGTCCCTACTGGGCGCCGGGGCGCACCAGACCGCTCTCGTACGCGTACACCGCGGCCTGCACGCGGTCGCGCAGGCCCAGCTTGGTCAGTACATGTCCGACATGGGTCTTCACGGTCGTCTCGCTGACGAACAGATCGGCGGCGATCTCCGCGTTCGACAGCCCGCGCGCCACCAGCTTCAGCACCTCGACCTCCCGGTCGGTGAGGGTGTGCAGGGTGTCCGGCACCGGCTCCTCACCGGAGGGCAGGTGCGTGGCGTACTTGTCCAGCAGCCGGCGCGTGATGCTCGGCGCCAGCATCGCCTCGCCGGCCGCGACCACCCGGATCGCCTGCACCAGCTCGCCCGCGGGCGCGTCCTTGAGGAGGAAGCCGCTCGCGCCGGCGCGCAGCGCCTCCACCACGTACTCGTCGAGGTCGAAGGTGGTCAGCACCAGCACCTTCGCCGGGCCGTTCCGCTCCGGCCCGGTGATCTGCCGGGTCGCCTCCACGCCGTCCATCCGCGGCATGCGGATGTCCATCAACACCACATCGGGCTGCAGGGCCCGCACCTGGTCCAGGGCCTGCAGACCGTCTCCGGCCTCGCCCACGACCGCGATGTCCTGCTCGGCCTCCAGGATCATCCGGAACCCGGTGCGCAGCAGCGGCTGGTCGTCGACCAGTAGGACGCGGATGGCCACGTGAGTCTCCTTCGCTAGTCCGCGCCCATTCTGCCCTGCGCCGGCGCCGCGGTTCGTCCCAGGGGCAACGGGTAGGGCGGGGGAGTGCCGCCGAACTCCGGGCAGTGGGCCTGGTGGTCGCACCAGCCGCACAGCTTCGTGGGGCGCGGCCGCCAGTCACCGGTCTCCGTGGCCAGCCGGATCGCCTCCCACAGCGCCAGCAGCTTGCGCTCCACCCCCTCCAGATCGGCGAGGACCGGGTCGTACGTCAGCACATCACCGCTGCCGAGATAGACGAGCTGCAGCCGTCGGGGCACGATCCTCTTCAGCCGCCACACCACCAGGGCGTAGAACTTCATCTGGAACAGCGCGCCCTCGGCGTACTCGGGGCGGGGCGCCTTGCCCGTCTTGTAGTCGACGATCCGCACCTCGCCCGTGGGCGCCACGTCCACCCGGTCGATGATCCCGCGCAGCCTGAGCCCCGAGTCCAGCTCCGCCTCCACGAACAGCTCCCGCTCGGCGGGCTCCAGCCGCGTCGGATCCTCCAGCGTGAACCACCGCTCCACCAGCCGCTCCGCCTCCGCCAGCCAGCGCGCCAGCCGCTCGCCGTCCGGGTCGTCGGCGAACAGCTCCACCAACTCCGGTCTGGCCTCGCGCAGCCGGTCCCACTGCCCCGGGATCAGTTCCTTCGCCCGCGGCGCGGTCCGCTCGGCGGCCGGAGCGTCGAACAGTCGCTCGAGCACGGCATGCACCAGTGTGCCCCTCGTCGCCGCCTCGCTCGGCTTCTCGGGCAACCGGTCGATCACCCGGAACCGGTACAGCAACGGGCACTGCATGAAGTCCCCGGCACGGGAGGGAGACAGGGAGGAGGGCGGTATGGCGAGGCGGGGAGCCGTCTGCGAGTCCGCGTCCACCGCCTCCGCGGGCGCCGTCTCCTGTGTCGCCGTCTCCTGTGTCGCCGTCTCCTGTGTCGCCGTCTCCTGTGCCGGGCCGCTGCCGCGGGCGACCGCCTCGCCCTCCGTGCTCGTCTCCATACCACAGACCCTACGGCCCACCGCTGACAGTGACCCGGCCACGGTCATGATGTGCGCGAGGCGGGGAAAACACAGGGGGTGCCGGGCGGAACCGTCTGCCACGGCCGCATACCATCGACCCGAGACCTTCCGGCCGACAGGTACGGAAGACGCGCTTCGAACGAGGGGACACCGTGGACGTGAGCGGCGGGAGCGGGCAGCCGCGTTCCGGCAACGACGAGTCGGCCGAGCGCCACACCAACCCGGTGGCCCCGCCCCCCGACTCCTCAACACACCCCGACACCACCCAAGCCCAGCACGCCGAGGCCGCCCGGAAGCAGGACCCCGCCGAGCCCTCGACACACACGGCAACGCCCGAGGCACCTGCCAACACCGCAGCGGAGCAGAAGCGCTCCGGCGGCCCCGACGCGGCCCCGGCTCAGCGTGCCGAGGGTGATCGGGAGCAGGGCCCTGTCGGGACTCCGGCGCGCAGGGCAGCGACGCCCGAGGCACCTGGCGACACCGCAGCGGAGCAGAAGCGCTCCGGCGGCCCCGACGAGGCCCCGGCCGCGCGTGGCGCAGGGGGCCAGGAGCCGGGTGCCGGCGAGACCTCGCGCGCCGACGTCCCGGCCGAGCCGTCCCCCCGGACCGACTCCCGGCCGGCCGACACCCACCCCGAGCGCGGATACGCCCACGGTGCCGAGGGGCCCGCGCAGACCCCCGACGACCGCGGACGGCCCTCCGGCGACACCCACCACGACCGCGCTCTCGCGCACTCCGGGCAGTCGTCTCCGCCCGCGCGGCCGAGGGAGCCCGGCGGGGGGCTGCTGATGGGGCGGCCCTTCGGGGTGCCCGTGTACGTGGCGCCCAGCTGGTTCCTCGTGGCCGCGCTGATCACCTGGGTGTTCGGCGGGCAGCTCGACCGCGTGCTGCCCGAGCTCGGCGCCGCCCGCTACCTGGTGTCCCTGTTCTTCGCCGTCGCCTTCTACGCCTCCGTTCTCGTCCACGAGCTCGCCCACACCATCGCGGCCCTCCGCTTCAAGCTGCCGGTCCGCCGCATCCAGCTGCAGTTCTTCGGCGGCGTCTCCGAGATCGAGAAGGAGGCCGAGACCCCCGGCCGCGAGTTCGTCCTCGCCTTCGTCGGCCCGCTGCTCTCCCTGGTCCTCGCCGGCGTCTTCTACCTCGCCCTGCGACCCTTCGAACCCGGCACGGTCCCCGGCGTCCTGCTGGCCGGCCTGATGATCTCCAACCTCATCGTCGCCGCCTTCAACCTGCTGCCCGGCCTGCCCCTCGACGGCGGCCGCATGCTCCGCGCCGTCGTCTGGAAGATCACCGGCAGACCCATGAGCGGCACCGTCGCCGCCGCCTGGGTCGGCCGCGTGCTCGCCGTCTCCGTCCTGATCGGCCTGCCCCTGTTCACCCAGTCCGGCGTCGACCCCACCGCCGAGAACACCATCGGCGTCGGCACCGTCACCAACGCCCTGCTCGCCGCCATCCTCGCCGCGATCATCTGGACCGGCGCCGGCAACAGCCTGCGCATGGCCCGGCTGCGCGAACACCTTCCCGAGCTGCGCGCCCGTACCCTCACCCGCCGCGCCGTCCCGGTCGAGACCAGCACCTCCCTCGCCGAGGCCCTGCGCCGCGCCAACGCCGCCGGCGCCCGCGCCCTGGTCGTCGTCGACGGCCACGGCGAGCCCCTCTCCCTGGTCCGCGAGTCCGCCATCGCCGGCGTACCCGAACACCGCCGCCCCTGGGTCAGCGCCAGCGAACTCGCCCAGGAGCTCACCGACGGCATGCGGGTCTCCGCCGAACTCGCCGGGGAGGACCTCCTGGACGCCCTGCGCGCCACCCCGGCCACCGAGTACCTCGTCGTGGAGGAGACCGGCGAGATCTACGGCGTGCTCTCCGCGGCCGACGTGGAGCGCGCCTTCGTCAAGGCCATGGCCCGGCCGTCCGCCTCCTAGGTCCTGTCGTCGGATTCCCGCCTGCTCCGCGGCGTCTGGCACGCACTCCCCCGAGCTCTTCGAACAGGGGGGATCCCAGCGGTGTTGCCGAACCGCCCACGTGGCTCCTCCCTCGAGCTCTCGACTTCGCTCGAGCAGGGGGACCCCATGACGCCGCCGGGCCCGCCCTTCGGGCGGACGTCGGGAGTTCGACGACAGGACCCAGCCCCCTCCCGGCCCGCCTCCGCATGGTCGGCGGGCCTGCCCGGGACCGGTAGGCTGGTCACATGTCCGAACCGACCGGTGCCGCCCGCCGTCGCGGGCCCTTCAAGGTCGGGGACCAGGTACAGCTGACCGACCCCAAGGGCCGCCACTACACGTTCACGCTCGAGGCCGGGAAGAACTTCCACACCCACAAGGGGTCCTTCCCGCACGACGAACTGATCGGCGCACCCGAGGGCAGCGTTGTCCGCACCACCGGCAACGTCGCCTACCTCGCGCTGCGCCCCCTGCTCCCCGACTACGTCCTGTCCATGCCCCGCGGGGCAGCCGTCGTCTACCCCAAGGACGCGGGGCAGATCCTCGCCTTCGCCGACATCTTCCCCGGCGCCCGCGTCGTGGAGGCCGGCGTCGGCTCCGGCTCGCTCAGCAGCTTCCTGCTGCGCGCCATCGGCGACCAGGGCATGCTGCACAGCTACGAGCGCCGCGCGGACTTCGCCGAGATCGCCCAGGCCAACGTCGAGCGCTACTTCGGCGGCCCGCACCCCGCCTGGCAGCTCACCGTCGGCGACCTCCAGGACAACCTGTCCGACACCGACGTCGACCGCGTCATCCTCGACATGCTCGCCCCCTGGGAGTGCCTGGAGGCCGTCTCCAAGGCGCTCGTCCCCGGCGGCATCCTGTGCTGCTACGTCGCCACCACCACCCAGCTCGCGAGGACCGTGGAGTCCATCCGCGAGATCGGCTGCTTCAACGAGCCGACCGCCTGGGAGACGATGATCCGCAACTGGCACATCGAGGGCCTGGCCGTCCGCCCCGACCACCGCATGATCGGCCACACCGGCTTCCTGCTCACCGCCCGCCGCCTCGCGGACGGCGTCGAGCCGCCCATGCGCCGCCGCCGGCCCGCCAAGGGCGCCTACGGCGAGGACTACGAGGGCCCCAACGCCGACGGAGGCACCGCCCGCTGACGCGGCCCCGGCCGACCGCAACGTGCGGGCGCCGTGGCCGAGTTCCCGACGACGACCGGGAACTCGGCCACGGCGCCCTCGCATTGACCCGGCACCACGACACCGCCGTACCGAAAGACCCGCCGCGCAAAGCGCGCACGAGTACCCACCCCGCCGTTCCCCCGCACTGTGACGTGTGGCACGATGCTGGCCACCCCCACCGGCACAGCCCTCGCAGGAGACGCTCCTAGTGCAGCAACCCGCCGTTCCGGAACTGGCCCACACGCACACCCGCCCCATCCACTGGCTGGCCACCGCCACCGCGGTCGCCGCGGTGGTGGCCCTCTCCTCGGTCGTGCAACCCGGCTCCGCCACCGCCGCCCAGCCGACCGGCACCCACGCGAAGCCCGCCCCCGCGGCCGCCCCCCGCACCACCGGCGTGACGTTCCCGCTCGACTGCGGACCCGTGAGGACCGTGGTGGCGAAGCAGGCCTCCGGAGACCTCGACGGAGACGGCAGGCCCGAGACCGCCGCCGTCGTGCACTGCGACGCCTCCATGGGCACCCCGCCCGATGCCGTCTACGTCCTCACCCAGGCCGCCGGCGACGCCGCGCCCCGCGTCGTCGCCACCCTCGTCGACACCAAGGACCGGTACACGGTCACGGACTTCGCCGTCCGTGAAGGAGCCGTCACCGCCACCCTGCTCGGCTACTCCTCGCCCGACGTGCCCAATTGCTGCCCCGACCTCAAGGACAGCGTGAAGTGGCAGTGGAAGAACGGCGCGTTCGTCCGCTCCACGCCCGCCGGGGCGCGCGGTATCTGACCGCACGCCCCGAAGCTGTGAGAAAGCAGACAGTGATCACGGATTGCACGGAAGCGGTCACTCCGCGTCAGGTCCGTACACTTCGACCCTGTCCGAAACGCGACGCACATGGATGCACTCGCCCGGGCACTCCTTCGCCGAGTCGACCACATCCGTGAGAAGCGGCAGCGGCACGGGCGTTGTCGCCCCCCTGTCCTGCAGGAGCTCGTCGTTCGCGCTCTTCACGTACGCCAGACCGTCGATGTCCAGCTCGAACACCTCCGGCGCGTACTGCGCACAGATGCCGTCACCGGTGCACAAATCCTGGTCGATCCAGACCTCCAGTGCCTCGCCACCGTCCGAGGTCCGCTGCTGCACGCCCATCTCTCCTGCCGTATCACGTCGAGCCGTACGGGAATCCGGCCAGCTCTGACGGGTGTTGAACAACTCGACCCTACCTCTGACGGCTTTCCAATCGTGTTCGGTGGGTATTCCCCTGGCGTGAGGGAGAGCGCAAGGGTGAAGATCGGACACACCTCGACAGTCTTTGTGATCTAGGGGTTTCAATCGACACCCACCCAGGTAGGGTCTGGAAGCGTCCAGCTCCCCTTGGAGGAGGTGAGGACCGTGGCAGCCCACGACGACGACATGAACCGCGGCATCCGCCCGGGACGCGGGTCCGAAGACCCGGCCGGGCAGATCGCCTACCTTGAGCAGGAGATCGCCGTCCTGCGACGCAAGCTCGCCGACTCTCCGCGACACACGAGGATTCTCGAGGAGCGGATCGTCGAGCTGCAGACCAACCTGGCCGGCGTGTCCGCGCAGAACGAACGGCTGGCGAACACGCTCCGCGAGGCCCGCGACCAGATCGTGGCCCTCAAGGAAGAGGTCGACCGGCTCGCCCAGCCGCCGGCCGGCTTCGGGGTCTTCCTGCAGGCCAACGAGGACGGCACCGCCGACATCTTCACGGGCGGCCGCAAGCTGAGGGTGAACGTCAGCCCCAGCGTCGAGCTCGAGGAGCTCCGGCGCGGCCAGGAAGTGATGCTGAACGAAGCGCTCAACGTGGTCGAGGCCATGGAATTCGAGCGCGTCGGCGACATCGTCACCCTCAAGGAGATCCTCGAGGACGGCGAGCGCGCCCTGGTACTCGGGCACACCGACGAGGAGCGGGTGGTACGGCTCGCCGAGCCGCTGCTGGACGTCACCATCCGCCCCGGCGACGCCCTCCTGCTCGAACCCAGGTCCGGCTACGTCTACGAGGTCGTGCCCAAGAGCGAGGTCGAGGAACTCGTCCTCGAAGAGGTGCCCGACATCGGCTACGAGCAGATCGGCGGCCTCGGCAACCAGATCGAGGCCATCCGCGACGCCGTGGAGCTGCCGTACCTCTACCCGGACCTGTTCAAGGAGCACGAGCTGCGCCCGCCGAAGGGTGTCCTGCTCTACGGGCCCCCCGGATGCGGCAAGACGCTCATCGCCAAGGCCGTCGCCAACTCGCTCGCCAAGAAGGTCGCCGAGGTGACCGGCCAGGCCGCCGGCAAGAGCTTCTTCCTCAACATCAAGGGCCCCGAGCTGCTGAACAAGTACGTCGGCGAGACCGAGCGGCAGATCCGCCTCGTCTTCCAGCGCGCCCGGGAGAAGGCCAGCGAGGGCACCCCCGTCATCGTCTTCTTCGACGAGATGGAGTCCCTCTTCCGCACCCGCGGCTCCGGCGTCAGCTCGGACGTGGAGAACACCATCGTCCCGCAGCTGCTCGCCGAGATCGACGGCGTGGAAGGCCTGCAGAACGTGGTCGTGATCGGCGCCTCCAACCGTGAGGACATGATCGACCCGGCCATCCTGCGGCCCGGCCGCCTCGATGTGAAGATCAAGATCGAGCGTCCGGACGCCGAGGCGGCCAAGGACATCTTCGGCAAGTACCTCACCGAGCGTCTCCCGCTGCACGCGGACGACCTCGCGGAACACGGCGGCGACAAGGACGTCACGGTCCAGGGCATGATCCAGACCGCGGTGGAACACATGTACGCCGAAACCGAGGAGAACCGCTTCCTGGAGGTCACCTACGCCAACGGCGACAAGGAAGTCCTCTACTTCAAGGACTTCAACTCCGGCGCCATGATCGAGAACATCGTGGGCCGCGCCAAGAAGATGGCGATCAAGGACTTCCTCGAGAAGAGCCAGAAGGGCCTCCGCGTCTCCCACCTGCTCCAGGCATGCGTGGACGAGTTCAAGGAGAACGAGGACCTGCCCAACACCACCAACCCGGACGACTGGGCCCGGATCTCCGGAAAGAAGGGCGAGCGGATCGTCTACATCCGCACCCTCATCACCGGAAAGCAGGGCGCGGACACCGGACGCTCCATCGACACGGTGGCGAACACCGGTCAGTACCTGTAAAAGCAGGGCGGCTGCGGGTGCCCTCCACGGGGTACCCGCAGCCGACTGTTTTCCAGGCCACCGCATGGAGCAGGCAATGACGCAAATGATCTCCCCACCAGCGCAAAGGCGTTCTAGGCTCTTTCGTACCGCCGGGTCGCGCGGTGCGGGAACGGGCACCGCACAGGCACCCGAGCACCAGCGGTACTTGAGCGCCGCCCACGACCGAGGGCGCCGCCGGGCAAGGAGGGCCGCATGACCGTACGGCGAGTAATGGGCATCGAGACGGAGTACGGGATCTCCGTCCCCGGCCACCCCAACGCCAATGCCATGCTCACCTCGTCCCAGATCGTCAACGCCTACGCGGCGGCGATGCACCGGGCCCGCCGGGCCCGCTGGGACTTCGAGGAGGAGAATCCGCTGCGGGACGCCCGCGGCTTCGACCTCGCCCGCGAGGCCGCCGACGCCAGCCAGCTCACCGACGAGGACATCGGCCTGGCCAACGTCATCCTGACCAACGGCGCACGGCTCTACGTCGACCACGCCCACCCCGAGTACAGCGCGCCCGAGGTGACCAACCCGCGCGACGCCGTCCTGTGGGACAAGGCCGGCGAGAGGATCATGGCCGAGGCCGCCGAACGGGCCGCCCAGCTGCCCGGTGCCCAGCCGATCCACCTCTACAAGAACAACACCGACAACAAGGGCGCCAGCTACGGCACGCACGAGAACTACCTGATGAAGCGGGAAACCGCCTTCTCCGACATCGTGCGCCACCTCACGCCCTTCTTCGTCTCCCGCCAGGTCATCGCCGGCGCCGGCCGCGTCGGCATCGGCCAGGACGGCCACGAGCACGGCTTCCAGCTCAGCCAGCGCGCGGACTACTTCGAGGTCGAGGTGGGCCTGGAGACGACCCTGAAGCGCCCGATCATCAACACGCGCGACGAGCCGCACGCCGACGCGGAGAAGTACCGCCGGCTGCACGTGATCATCGGTGACGCCAACCTCTCCGAGATCTCGACGTACCTGAAGCTGGGCACGACCGCTCTGGTCCTGTCCATGATCGAGGACGGCTTCATCGCCGTCGACCTGGCCGTCGACCAGCCCGTCCGCACGCTCCACCAGGTCTCGCACGACCCGTCGCTCAAGCGCCTGATCACGCTCCGCAGCGGCCGGACACTCACCGCCGTACAGCTCCAGATGGAGTACTACGAGCTGTCGCGCAAGTACGTCGAGGAGCGGCTCGGGGCGGACGCCGACGACCAGACCAAGGACGTCCTGACCCGCTGGGAGGACACCCTCAACCGCCTGGAGAACGACCCCATGAGCCTGGCCGGCGAGCTGGACTGGGTCGCCAAACGGGAGCTCATGGAGGGCTACCGGCGCCGCGACGGCCTCGACTGGGACGCCGCCCGGCTCCACCTCGTCGACCTCCAGTACGCGGACGTACGCCCCGAGAAGGGCCTGTACAACCGCCTGGTGGCCCGCGGACGCATGAAGCGGCTCCTGGACGAGGCCGAGGTGGACAGGGCCCGTACGAAGCCGCCGGAGGACACGCGCGCGTACTTCCGCGGACGCTGCCTGGAGCAGTACGCCGACGACGTCGCCGCGGCCTCCTGGGACTCGGTCATCTTCGACCTGCCGGGCCGGGACTCGCTCCAGCGTGTCCCAACCCTGGAACCGCTTCGCGGAACGCGTAATCACGTCAAGGAGCTCCTGGACCGCTGCCGCACCGCGGAGGACCTGGTCAGGGTCCTGTCCGGAGGCTGAGCGGGCACGAAGGGGTACCCGGGCGGACCGGCCGCCCAGGGTGGAAATCCCGAGGTCCGGGAATCATCGAGGTGGTTCTCGTACGTTGGAGAAACTGCAGGGCCGATGTCAGACCGGGCTAGTAGGGTCTGATCAACACCGATCGGCCGTAATGCCGACCATGTCGGTCGAACTGAGCGGGGTGAGGGTAATGGCAACGAAGGACACCGGCGGCGGGCAGCAGAAGGCCACGCGCTCCACCGAGGAGATCGAGGAGCAGGCCCAGGACGCACAGGCCGCGGAGGACCTCAAGGAACGCCACGAGAAGCTGAGCGACGACGTGGACGACGTCCTCGACGAGATCGACGACGTGCTCGAGTCCAACGCAGAGGACTTCGTGAGGTCGTTCGTGCAAAAGGGCGGCGAGTAACGCCCGGCGTCCGTCTCGGTGCCGGCCCATGGCGAGCGGGTCGGCGCCGGGACGGATGACCGGCGCCGGTACGGGTATGGTCCGTGCACGGATTTGATGATCGGCTCGGCCGCTCCCGGCGGGGCCGCCAGTCTTATGTGGAAGGAATCGCGTGGAACCCAACCCTCGTAGCACCGGGCGTCTGCCGGCTGCCTTCCTGACGCCGGGGTCCTCCTCGTTCATGGACTTTCTCGCCGAGCACCAGCCGGAGCTGCTGCCCGGGAAGCGGCGGCTGCCGCCGACCCAGGGGGTGATCGAGGCGCCGCACGGGACGACGATCGTGGCGGTGACCTTCCCGGGGGGCGTCGTGCTGGCCGGTGACCGGCGGGCGACCATGGGGAACGTCATCGCGCAGCGGGACATCGAGAAGGTGTTCCCGGCGGACGAGTACTCGGCCGTGGGTATCGCCGGCACGGCGGGTCTCGCCGTGGAGATGGTGAAGCTGTTCCAGCTGGAGCTGGAGCACTTCGAGAAGGTGGAGGGGACGCAGCTGTCACTGGAGGGCAAGGCGAACCGGCTGTCGACCATGATCCGCTCCAATCTGGGCATGGCCCTGCAGGGCCTGGCCGTGGTCCCGCTCTTCGCGGGGTACGACCTGGACCGCGAGAAGGGCCGGATCTTCTCCTACGACGTCACCGGCGGCCGTTCCGAGGAGCAGGGCTACGCCGCCACCGGTTCCGGCTCGATCTTCGCGCGCGGCGCCATGAAGAAGCTCTACCGCGAGGACCTGACCGAGGCCGACGCCACCACGCTGGTGGTGCAGGCCCTGTACGACGCGGCAGACGACGACTCGGCGACCGGTGGTCCCGATGTCGCCCGCCGGATCTATCCGATCGTCACCGTGATCACCGAGGACGGCTTCCGCCGGCTCACCGAGGACGAGTCCTCCGGGATCGCCCGCTCGGTGCTGCAGCGGCGGCTGGAGCAGCCCGACGGCCCGCGGGCCGCGCTGCTGTAGCCGGCGGCCGGTTCTTGTTCAGGGTGATCCAGTGATTTCGACAGAAAGGGACGGATAACCGGTGTCGACGCCGTTCTATGTCTCGCCTCAGCAGGCCATGGCCGACCGGGCGGAGTACGCCCGCAAGGGCATCGCCCGCGGCCGCAGCCTGGTCGTGCTGCAGTACGCCGACGGAATCGTGTTCGTCGGTGAGAATCCGTCCCGCGCGCTGCACAAGTTCAGCGAGATCTACGACCGGATCGGGTTCGCGGCCGCCGGGAAGTACAACGAGTACGAGAACCTGCGCATCGGCGGCGTCCGCTACGCCGACCTGCGCGGCTACACCTACGACCGGGACGACGTGACCGCCCGTGGCCTGGCGAACGTCTACGCCCAGACCCTGGGCACGATCTTCTCCAGCGCCGCGGAGAAGCCGTACGAGGTGGAGCTGGTGGTCGCCGAGGTGGGGGAGACCCCGGAGGGCGACCAGATCTACCGGCTGCCGCACGACGGGTCGATCGTGGACGAGCACGGCTCGGTCGCGGTCGGCGGCAACGCCGAGCAGATCAGCGGCTACCTGGACCAGCGCCACCGGGACGGCATGTCCCTGGCCGAGGCCCTGAAGCTGGCCGTACAGGCCCTGTCCCGCGACACCAACGGCAGCGAGCGGGAGATCCCCGCCGAGCGCCTGGAGGTGGCGGTGCTGGACCGTACGCGTCCGCAGCAGCGCAAGTTCAAGCGGATCGTGGGCCGGCAGCTCCAGCGGCTGCTGCAGGCCGACGGTGCCGCGACGGAGGCGGAGAGCTCCGAGGAGGAGGGCTCCGAGGGTTCCGAGGAGAAGTAGCCCCGCCCCACTGCCCCACTGCCCCGCTCCCGGGTGCCCCGGCCGACGACACGGCCGGGGCACCCGGGCGTCTCAGGAGGCGCGCGGCGGTGCCGTGGAGCCCCGTACGACCAGCTCCACGGGGATGTCGCCGCCCTGGGGCGTGCGGCCCTCCAGGACGGCGAGGAGGGCGTGCATGCCCCGTTCGCCGAAGAGCTCGGCGTCCAGCCGTACGGTGGTCAGCTCGGGGTCGATGGCGGTGGCGAGGGCGAGGTCGTCCAGGCCGGTGACGGAGATGTCGTCGGGCACGCGCAGCCCGAGGCGGCGCAGGGCCTTGTAGGCGCCGGCGGCCAGCTTGTCGTCGTCGCACACCAGTGCGGTGGGTTGTGGCCCGGGGATGCCGAGCGCGGCCTCGGTGGCGGCCCGGGCGTCCTCGACGGAGAGGGGCGCACGGACGGTGCGCACCGAGGTGCCGGGCACGGCGCCCACCCGCGCCGCGAGCTCCCGGGCCCGTACCTCGAAGGTCCAGGAGGCCACGTCCGCCGCGAGGTGCAGGAATCTCCGGTGACCCAGGCCCAGCAGGTGGTCGGCGACCTGGCGTACGCCGTCCGCGATGTCCAGGTTGACGGTCGCGGCGCCCAGGCTGCCCTCGGGGTCGCTGTCCAGCATGACCAGCGGCAGCTGGTCGCCGCGGATCGCGGTGAGGGCGCCGGCGGCCATGGAGGAGGCGATCACGCCGTCCAGGGCGGCCTGGGCGGAGGCGAAGGGGTTCTTCGCCGGGCCGATGCCCTCGGGGGAGGGGTACAGGACGACGCCGAAGCCGTGCTCGGCGGCGACGCGGGCGGCCCCGGTGTAGACCCCGGCGAAGAACTCGGTGGTCAGGGCCGGGACGACGAGGAGCACGGTCCGGGTGCGGCCGAGACGGAGGTTGCGGGCGGCCAGGTTGGGCCGGTAGCCGAGTTCGCGGGCGGCCTGCCGCACCCGTTCGGCGGTCGCCTCGGCCACCCGTCCGCGCCACTTGTCGCCGAGGACGAGTGAGACGGCCGCCTGGGAGACCCCTGCGGCCTGGGCGACGTCACGGCTGGTGGGGCGCGTGCTACCTGGTGCCACCGCGGGGCTGCTCCTCTTCATCTGGTCGTTCGCCTCCAGGCGCTCCAGCCGGTGCCGAGGACGCGACCGTGCTCAGCCCTTCGGGCCTCCGTGCTCCCCCGGGCTCTTGACGAGCGGGGGAACGCCCACGCGGCCTCGGCACCGGCGCGCCTTTCGGCTCACTCCCGGTCGTCTGGACCGGTGAACAGCGCACATGGTACGTATGACCGAGTAAGTTATACGTAACACCGGAGGTTGCTCCAGCGCCTCGGGCGAGCCGACGGAAGGCAGGGCGATGGCCGCGGGATTCGCGGGATACCTGGAGATTCTCCGAGCGCGGCACGCCGCCCGGCTGCTGGCCGGCACTCTGGTGGGGCGGCTGCCCAACGCGACCGCGGCGATCGCGATCGTGCTGTTCGTGCGCGCTCAGGGCGGCACGTACAGCCTGGCGGGGGCGCTGGCGGCGGTGTACGGCGTGGCCAACGCCGTGGGCCAGCCGGTGCTCGGGCGGCTCGTGGACCTGCGCGGGCAGCCCCGCGTTCAGCTGCCGGCCGCGCTCGCGGCGGCCCTGGCGATGACCGCCTTCGCCCTGACCGGCATCGAGCCGCCCGCTCTCGCCGCCACCGCCGTGGCGGCCGCCGGGCTCTTCACACCGCCCCTGGAGGGCGGTCTGCGCGCCCTGTGGCCCACCGTGCTGCGCCGGGAGGACCAGGTGCACACGGCGTACGCCATGGACGCCGTGGCGCAGGAAGTCATGTTCACCGTCGGCCCGTTGCTGGTGACCCTGTGCGTGTCGCTGTGGTCGGCGCAGGCGGCCCTGGTGGTGCTGAACGTCCTCGGGGTGCTGGGCGCGCTGTCCGTGGTCTGCTCGCCGCCCTCGCGCGCGTGGCGCTCGGCGCCGCGGGAGGCGCACTGGCTGGGCGCGCTGCGCTCGCCGGGACTGCTGGCGCTGCTCGGCGCGTTCCTCTTCGTGGGGGTCGCGCTGGGCTCGATCACGGTGGCGGCGGTGCCGTACGCCGACGAGCACGGCGGTGACGCGGTGTACGGCTGGCTGATGGCCGCGCTGGGGCTGGGCGCGCTGGTGGGCGGTGCCGTCTACGGGGCGCGGCAGTGGAGTGGTGTGCCCGAGCGGCGACTGCGGGTGCTGGTGGCTCTTCTGGCGGTGTGTTATCTGCCGCTGACGCTGATGCCGGGCGCGGTGGCGATGGTGCTGCTGACGGCGGTGTCCGGGGTGTTCCTCGCGCCGTGCATCGCCTGCGCGTTCATCATCGTGGACCGGCACGCTCCGGCCGGGACGGTGACGGAGGCGTTCTCGTGGCTGGTGACGACGTTCACCGTGGGCGCGTCGGTCGGAACGGGTGTCGCGGGTCCGGTGGTCCAGGCGGGCGGCGCGCTGTGGGGCTTCGCGGTGCCGGGTGCCGCGGGGGCCGTGTCGTTGCTGGTGCTGCTGGCCACCGGACGGGCCCTCGCAGCTCCCGTGGGACGGGCGGTGGTTGCGGCTTCATCGGAAAATGATCCAAATCGTGCTGTCGAACCCCGTTTGAGCTCAGAGGATCGGGCGTAATGTTCACTCATGGACCGCCGCATTTTCGGGCTGGAGAACGAGTACGGCGTCACGTGCACGTTCAGGGGACAGCGGCGCCTGTCTCCTGACGAGGTGGCGCGGTACCTCTTCCGCCGTGTCGTGTCATGGGGCCGCAGCAGCAATGTCTTTCTGCGAAACGGCGCCCGGCTCTATCTCGACGTGGGGTCACATCCGGAATACGCGACACCCGAATGTGACGATGTGATCGAACTGGTCACCCACGACAAGGCCGGCGAGCGCATTCTGGAAGGACTCCTGGTAGACGCGGAGCGACGCCTGCACGAGGAGGGAATCGCGGGCGACGTCTACCTCTTCAAGAACAACACCGACTCGGCGGGCAACTCCTACGGCTGCCACGAGAACTATCTGGTGGCACGGCACGGGGAGTTCTCGCGGCTCGCGGACATCCTCATTCCGTTCCTGGTCACGCGCCAGTTGCTCTGCGGTGCGGGAAAGGTTCTGCAGACCCCTCGCGGGGCCGTCTACTGCGTGAGCCAGCGGGCCGAGCACATCTGGGAGGGCGTCTCCTCGGCGACCACCCGTTCGCGGCCCATCATCAACACGCGCGACGAGCCGCACGCGGACGCCGAGCGCTACCGCCGGCTGCACGTCATCGTGGGCGACTCCAACATGTCCGAGACGACGATGCTGCTGAAGGTCGGCGCGACCGACCTGGTGCTGCGCATGATCGAGGCGGGCACGGTGATGCGCGACCTGACCCTGGAGAACCCGATCCGGGCGATCCGCGAGGTCAGCCACGACATCACGGGCCGCCGCAAGGTGCGCCTGGCCAGCGGTCGCGAGGCCTCGGCGCTGGAGGTGCAGCGGGAGTACTACGAGAAGGCGGTGGACTTCTGCGAGCGGCGCGGTATCCGCACCGGCACGGTGGAGCAGGTGCTGGAGCTGTGGGGCCGCACGCTGGACGCGATCGAGACCGAGGACCTCGACCGGATCGGCACCGAGATCGACTGGGTGATGAAGTACAAGCTCATCGAGCGGTACCGGGCCAAGCACAACATGACCATGTCGCATCCGAGGGTCGCCCAGATAGATCTCGCCTACCACGACATCCACCGTCGTCGTGGCCTGTACTACCTGCTGGAGAAGAGGGGGCAGGCCGCCCGGATCTGCAACGACTTGAAAATCTTCGAGGCCAAGTCGGTTCCCCCGCAGACCACTCGGGCCCGGCTGCGTGGCGACTTCATCCGGCGGGCGCAGGAACAGCGCAGGGACTTCACCGTCGACTGGGTGCACCTGAAGCTCAACGACCAGGCGCAGCGGACGGTGTTGTGCAAGGACCCGTTCCGTTCGGTGGACGACCGGGTGGAGAAGCTGATCGCCGGAATGTGAGCCGGGCGGACCGGGACACCGGTTCCGCGCGGAAGGCCGGAACGCCACACGGGCGCCGTACGTTTCGAGTACGGCGCCCGTCGCACACCGTAGAGTTGCGCGCACGCCATCAACAAGATCGACCGATTACGAGGCCCCCACCGTGCGCCGACGCTCACTTCTTCTGTCCGTACCCGCGGGACTTGTCACGCTGGCCGCCTGTGGCAACGACAAGTCCGGCTCGAGCAAGGCCAGCGAGAGCCCGTCGCCCCCCGCCTCGGCCCCGTCCCCCGCGCCGTCGCCGAAGATCGTCTCCGGGCCGCTGCCGGCGATCACCGCGGGCACGAAGTTCGGCGAGAAGCCGACCGTCGCCAAGGGCAGCGGCGCTCCCTCGAAGGACATCGCCGTCAAGACGGTGATCGCGGGCAGCGGCCGGACGATCGCGGAGAACGACTATGTCCAGGCGCACTACCTGGGCCAGATCTGGGACACGGGGAAGATCTTCGACAACTCCTACGACCGCAGGACCCCGCTGGTCATCCAGCTGTCCCAGGGCACCATCATCGACGGCTGGCGCTACGCCCTCACGGGCAGGAAGGTCGGCAGCCGCGTCGAGTTCTCCGTGCCGCCCACCTGGGGGTACGGCACGCAGGGCAATGCGCAGGCGGGCATCAAGGGCACCGACACGCTGGTGTTCGTCGTGGACGTGCAGAACACCTTCAACTCCAAGAGCTCGGCCAAGGGCAAGGCGGTCCCGCAGAGCAACGCCGACCTGCCCACGGTGGGCACCAACACCGACGGCGCGGCCCCGTCCATCGCTTTCCACGGGGCGGCCGCCCCCAAGAAGCTCGTGGCGGAGTACGTCATCGAGGGCGACGGCCCCGTGGTCAAGGCCGAGAACACCGTGCTCGTCCAGTACAAGGGCGTGCTGTGGGACACGGGCAAGGGCGAGGGCAAGGAGTTCGACTCGACGTACAAGAGGCACGCCCTGACCTCGTTCTCCCTGCAGCAGGTCGTCAAGGGCTGGGCCGAGGGCCTGACCGGCAAGAAGGTCGGCAGCCGGGTCCTGGTCGTCGTCCCGCCGTCCCTGGGCTACGGCGACAACCCGCCCCCCGGCAGCGGCATCAAGAAGGACTCCACGCTGGTCTTCTCGGTGGACATCCTGGCGGCGATGTAGCGCCACGCCACGGTCTCCCGCCGCGGGCGCGCACCTGGCGGGGATGTAAGACTGTGCGGGTTTCGTTGTCGTAGTTTCCCCGTAGTGGATGAGCAGGAGCGTAAGACGTGAGCATCGAGAAGCCCGAGATCGACTTCCCGGGCGGCGAGCCCCCGGCGGATCTCGAGATCAAGGACATCTGGGAGGGCGACGGGCCGCAGGCCAAGGCGGGCGACACCGTCTCCGTCCACTACGTCGGCGTGGCCTTCTCCACCGGTGAGGAGTTCGACGCGTCCTGGAACCGCGGTACGCCGCTGCGGTTCCAGCTGGGCGTCGGCCAGGTCATCGCCGGCTGGGACCGGGGCGTGCAGGGCATGAAGGTCGGCGGGCGCCGCCAGCTGACCATTCCGCCGCACCTGGCCTACGGCGACCGCGGCGCGGGCGCCCGGATCAAGCCCGGTGAGACGCTGATCTTCGTCTGCGACCTGGTCGCGGTCTGATCGGCCCGCGCCGGATCCGTGCGGGATCCGATCGTCCGGGGCTCATGCCTGTTCGGGTATGGGCCTCGGCTTTCGTCACCGCACGTCGGGGCGGTACGGTCGTCGGGCGTAAGGACCATAGGAAGGTGAAGGGCGTCGATGGCCATTGCCAAGGCCGAGCGGCTGATGAACCTGGCGCTGTGTCTGCTCGGGACCCGGCGACCGCTCAGCAAGCGTGAGCTGCGCGAGTCCATCGAGGCCTACCTCGAGGCAGGCAGCGACGACTCCTTCAACCGCATGTTCGAGCGGGACAAGGACGACCTGCGCGAGCTCGGGCTGGTCATCGAGACCGTCGAGAGTCTGGACGGCGAGGTCGGCTATCTGGCCCGCCGGGACAGCAACCGGCTGCCGCCCATCACCCTGGACGCCGAGGAGGCCGCCGCCCTGGGGCTGGCGGCCAAGGTCTGGCAGCAGGCCCGCCTGGCCGGAGCGGCCAGCGGCGCCCTGCAGAAGCTGCGCGCGGCGGGGCTGCCCGAGGACGTCGACCCGTACGAGGCCCATGGCGCCCTGGAGCCGCGCATTCCGGTGCACGAGGCCGCCTTCGAGCCGCTGATGCTGGCCTGCCGGGACCGCCGCCCGGTCGTCTTCGACTACCGCAAGGCCACCGCCGCCCGCCCCGAGACCCGGCATGTCGAGCCGTGGACGCTGGAGTGCTGGCGGGGCCACTGGTACCTGGCCGGCTTCGACCGCGACCGCGGCGCCGAGCGGGTCTTCCGGCTGTCCAGGATCACCGGCAAGGTCCGCTCCCGCGGCACCGGCTTCACCGCCCCGGTCCCCGACGTGGTCACCGTGCGTGAGACCGTGGCGAGCTGGGCGGGCGAGATCGCCGACCGCTCGGCGCGGATCCGGCTGCGCACGGGCGCCGGGTACCCCCTTCGGGCGAAGGCCACCGCCGTACGGGAACTCGGTGACGGCTGGGACGAGTTGGACATCCCGTACGGGCACGGGCTGGACGCCTGGCTGGTGGAGTTCGGACCGGACGTGGTGGTGCTGGAGCCGGACGAGCTGCGGGCGGACGTGGTGGAGCGGCTGCGTGCCGTGGCCAAGGGCTGAGGGGGAGCGAGCGACACAGTGGCAGGCAAACCGGTCAGGCCCACGAGCGCCATCGACCAGACCCGGCGGATGCTGTCCCTGGTGACGTATCTCAGGGAGCGCCCCGGCGCCCGCATCGAGGACGTCGCGCGCGCCTTCGGCATCACCGAGGACGAGCTGGTCTCCGACCTCGACGTGCTGCCCATGTGCGGCACCAGCTTCCGTGGCGGCGACCTGCTGGACATCGACACCGACGGCGAGCGCATCTGGTGGCACAACCCGGCCGCGCTCGGCGCGGAGGCGGCCGAGCCGCTGCGGCTGGCCGCCGACGAGGCGACCGCGCTGCTGGTCGCGGCCCGCGCGGTGGCCACCCTGCCGGGCCTGCGCGAGAGCGACCGGCAGGCGCTGCTGCGGGCGACGGCCAAGGTGGAGGCCGCGGCGGGGGAGGCGGCGGGTGCCAGCTCACGCCTGTCGGTGACCTTCGAGTCCGAGGGCGGTGTCTTCGCCGACGTCGACCGGGCGATCTCCGAGCGCCGCCGGCTGTGGATCCGCTACTACTCGCCGGCCCGCGACGAGGTCACCGAGCGCGAGATCGACCCCATACGCCTGGTCAGCGTCGGGCACACGTACGTGGAGGCCTGGTGCCGCCGTTCCGAGGCGCGCCGCACCTTCCGGCTCGACCGGGTCGCCGAGATCAAGGTCCTCGACGAGCCGTCCGCGCCGCCCGAGACGGAGCTGCGCGACCTGTCCCAGGCGCTGGTGCAGCCGGCCGCGGAGGACCCGGAGGTCGTCGTCGAGGTCGGCCCGGGCGGCCGCTGGGTCGCCGAGTACTACCCGCACGACAGCGCCGATGAACTCCCCGACGGCGGCCTGCGTATCACTCTGCGCACGCCCGATCCGGCCTCCCTCAGACGCCTGGCACTCCGCCTGGGCGGCGACGGCCGCATCGTCGCCCCCCGCGAACTGGCCGTCAGCGCCAGGCAGGCGGCCCGCGAGGCCCTGACGGCGTACGACGGCATCGAGGCCGCCGAGAACACCGGGGACCGGGCGGTGCCGGAGGCCCGGGGTGCGCACGCGGTTCACGACGGGCGGTACGACAGGCAGGAGCAGGGGCTTTGAGCGAGTCGGCGACGGCTGGGGTGCGCGGGATGTCGGTGGCGGCGGCGTTCGCCGGGATGCGGGGCGTGGCGCCGGTGGTGTTCCGGGCGGGCTGCCCGGACTGCCGGGGCCGTTTCGAGCTCGCCGCGAGCGCGCTGCGCCTGGTCATCGGCGCCAGCAGCCGCACCACCTTCTACTCCTTCACCTGCCCCGACTGCGGCGCCGCGGTCCGCAAGCCGGCCGGCGAGCGGATCGTCGAGCTGCTCACCGGCGGCGGGGTCAGCACCCTGCGCCTGCACTCCACCCTCTAGGCTCGGCGTCATGTTCTGGCCGATGTTCGCGGTAGCGGCGGGTTTCGTGGGGCTCGCCGTCCTCGGTGTGCTCGCCGTCCGGGTCTTCGTGGAGGCACAGCGCCTCGGTCGGCAGGTCACGGAGTCGGCGCGCCGTATCAACAGGGCGGCCGAGGACCTGGAGCGGGCGACCATGAGTGCCGCCCGGTCCGCGGACGCACTGTGAGCCCCTGCGCGGCGTACGGTCCGGGCCGCCTCACCCTGTCATGCTGTCGCTTCCGGCAGGTACGCTGCTGGTCGCGGACCGGAGAACGAGGCCCGGGCCGCGGACGGGCGTACGCACAGGGATTGCCTCCTGTTCACCCCTGAGCGTTACGATCGCTGCCAGAGCGACGGGCCGGACCTGCGTCCGGCCGGTCGGACAGCACCCACCCAGCCGCCTCGGTGAGAAGGTAAAGACTTATGTTCGGAAGGCTCGGAGCCCCCGAGATCATTCTCATCCTCGTCGTCATCGTGCTGCTGTTCGGCGCGAAGAAGCTTCCGGACATGGCGCGCTCGCTCGGCAAGTCCGCCCGCATCCTCAAGAGCGAGGCCAAGGCGATGAAGGAGGACGGCGGCAACTCCTCCGCCTCGGCGCCCGCCGCCGAGGAGCAGCCCCCCGCCCAGCGCACCATCCAGGCCGCCCCCGGCGACGTCACCAGCTCGCGCCCGGTCAGCGAGCCGACGGACACCACCAAGCGCTGACGCACGGCCGGACCGCTCCGGCCTGCCGCACGAGATGAGGATGTGGGTTGCTCAAGCCCGCCCGCAAGCAGGAGAAGGATCCCGAGGGGCGGATGCCTCTCGCGGAGCACCTTCGTGAGCTCCGCAACCGGCTCGCGAAGGCGTTGCTGGCCATCGTCCTGGTGACGGTCGTCGCCGCCTTCTTCTACAACGACATCATCAACTTCCTCACCAAGCCGATCCTCCATTCGGTCGGCTGCGCCCAGTCCTTCGAAGAACTGACGAGGTCCGCCGACCACCCCCAGTGCGCCCGGATCACCATCAACGGCCTGCTCGCCCCCTTCACGCTGGCCCTGCAGGTCTCGCTGATGGCCGGTGTCGTCTTCGCCTCGCCGGTCTGGCTCTACCAGCTGTGGGCGTTCGTCGCACCGGGCCTGCACAAGCACGAGAAGAAGTACGCCTACGCGTTCGTCGGCTCCGGCGTCCCGCTCTTCCTCGGCGGCGGCTACTTCGCCTACAGGGTGCTGCCCACGACCGCGAAGGTGCTCATCGACTTCACCCCGTCCGGCGTCGACAACCTGCTGCCGCTGGACGACCTGCTCCAGCTCGTGACGCGCATGGTGGTCGTCTTCGGGCTCTCCTTCGAGCTGCCGCTGCTGCTGATCATGCTCAACCTCACCGGGATACTCAGCGGCAAGCGCATGCTCGGCTGGTGGCGCGGCATGATCCTGGGCATCACGATCTTCGCCGCGGTCGCCACGCCCAGCACCGATCCGCTGTCCATGCTCGCGCTCGCCGGGCCGATCTGGGTGCTGTACTTCGGCGCGGTCGGCTTCTCGCTGCTCAACGACCGTCGCAAGCGCCTGCGCGAGGAGGCGGGTCCCGCCGACGACGAGGCCTCCGAGCTGGACCTCACCCCCGAGGACGTCGGCGAGGTCGAACCCGTCACCGCCCGCCGCGCCCTGCCCGAGCAGACCGGCACGGAGCGGGTCAACGGGTACGACGACGTGACCTGACCACCGCTGTCACCGACGGCTCTGGGCCGGCCGCCCGCACCGCGAGCGGCCGGCCCTTCCTCGTCCCCGGGCCGATCGGGATAATGATCGTCACGTTGTCAGCGCGGCCCGGTACGCTCGAAAGCACGATGACAGAGGACCTCTCACCGGCCGAGCGGTACGCGGCAGCGCGCAGGCGAGCTGCCGAGCAGGCCACCGCGCTCGCGGGCTTCCGCGAGATGTACGACTTCGGCCTCGACCCGTTCCAGATCGAGGCCTGCCAGGCGCTCGAGGCGGGCAAGGGCGTGCTGGTCGCCGCGCCCACCGGCTCCGGCAAGACGATCGTGGGCGAGTTCGCCGTCCACCTCGCCCTCCAGCAGGGCAGGAAGTGCTTCTACACGACACCCATCAAGGCGCTGTCCAACCAGAAGTACTCCGACCTGTGCCGCCGCTACGGCAGCGGCAAGGTCGGCCTCCTCACCGGCGACAACAGCCTCAACGCCGACGCCCCGGTGGTCGTGATGACCACCGAGGTGCTGCGGAACATGCTGTACGCCGGCTCCCAGACCCTCCTCGGCCTCGGCTATGTGGTCATGGACGAGGTGCACTACCTCTCCGACCGCTTCCGCGGCGCCGTCTGGGAGGAAGTGATCATCCACCTGCCCGAGTCGGTGACCCTGGTGTCACTGTCGGCGACCGTGTCCAACGCCGAGGAGTTCGGCGACTGGCTGGACACCGTCCGCGGCGACACCCAGGTGATCGTCTCCGAGCACAGGCCCGTGCCCCTGTTCCAGCACGTGCTGGCCGGACGCCGGATGTACGACCTGTTCGAGGAGGGCGAGGGCCACAGGAAGGCCGTCAACCCCGACCTGACGCGCATGGCCCGCCTCGAGGCCAGCCGTCCCTCCTACACGGACCGCCGGCGTGGCCGGAACATGCGCGAGGCCGACCGCGAGCGAGAGCGCAGACAGCGCTCCCGGACCTGGACCCCGAGCCGTCCCGAGGTCATCGAACGGCTGGACGCCGAGGGCCTGCTCCCGGCCATCACCTTCATCTTCAGCCGCGCCGCCTGCGAGGCCGCCGTCCAGCAGTGCCTGTACGCGGGCCTCAGGCTCAACGACGAGCAGGCCCGGGAGGAGGTCCGCGCCCTGGTCGAGGAGCGCACCGCCTCCATCCTGCCGGAGGACCTGCACGTCCTCGGCTACTACGAGTGGCTGGAGGGCCTGGAGCGCGGCATCGCCGCCCACCACGCGGGCATGCTGCCGACCTTCAAGGAGGTCGTCGAGGAGCTGTTCGTGCGCGGCCTGGTCAAGGCGGTCTTCGCCACCGAGACCCTGGCTCTCGGCATCAACATGCCCGCCCGCTCGGTGGTGCTGGAAAAGCTCGTCAAGTGGAACGGCGAGCAGCACGCCGACATCACCCCCGGCGAGTACACCCAGCTGACCGGCCGCGCCGGCCGCCGTGGCATCGATGTCGAGGGCCACGCGGTGGTGCTGTGGCAGCGGGGCATGAACCCCGAGCACCTGGCGGGCCTGGCCGGCACCCGCACCTATCCGCTGCGGTCCAGCTTCAGGCCGTCGTACAACATGGCGGTCAACCTGGTCGAGCAGTTCGGCCGGCACCGCTCCCGCGAGCTGCTCGAGACCTCCTTCGCGCAGTTCCAGGCCGACAAGTCGGTCGTCGGGATCTCCCGGCAGGTGCAGCGCAACGAGGAGGGCCTTCAGGGCTACAAGGCCTCGATGACCTGCGACCTCGGCGACTTCTCGGAGTACGCGCGGCTGCGCCGCGAACTGAAGGACCGCGAGACCGAGCTGGCCCGGCAGGGCGCCACCCAGCGGCGTGCGGAGGCCGCCGCGGCCCTGGAGAAGCTCAAGCCGGGCGACGTCATCCACGTGCCCACCGGCAAGTACGCGGGCCTGGCGCTGGTGCTGGACCCGGGCCTGCCCGCGGGCCGTTCCAACGGCCACCGCGGCTTCGATTACCACGACGGCCCGCGCCCGCTCGTCCTGACCGCCGAGCGGCAGGTCAAGCGACTGGCGTCCATCGACTTCCCGGTGCCCGTGGAGCCGTTGGAGCGGATGCGGATCCCGAAGTCCTTCAACCCCCGCTCCCCGCAGTCCCGCAGGGACCTCGCCTCCGCGCTGCGCACCAAGGCCGGGCACATCCCGCCGGACCGGCACCGCAAGCGGCGCTCCCAGGCGGCCGACGACCGCGAGATCTCCCGGCTGCGCGCCGCGCTCCGCGCCCACCCCTGCCACGGGTGCGACGACCGCGAGGACCACGCCCGCTGGGCCGAGCGCTACCACCGGCTGCTGCGCGACACCAAGCAGCTGGAGCACCGCATCGAGGGCCGTACGAACACCATCGCGCGCACCTTCGACCGCATCGTGGCGCTGCTCACCGAGCTCGACTACCTGCGGGGCAACGAGGTGACCGAGCACGGCAAGCGGCTCGCCCGGCTCTACGGCGAACTCGACCTGCTCGCCAGCGAATGCCTGCGCGAGCGGGTCTGGGAGGGCCTGGACCCGGCCGAACTGGCCGCCTGCGTCTCGGCGTTGGTCTACGAGGCCCGGGTCGGTGACGATGCCCTGCCGCCCAAGCTGCCCTCGGGCAAGGCGAAGGCCGCGCTCGGCGAGATGGTGCGGATCTGGGGCCGGCTGGACGCCATGGAGGAGGAGTTCCGCATCAACCAGACCGAGGGCGTGGGCCAGCGCGAGCCCGACCTCGGCTTCGCCTGGGCCGCCTACATGTGGGCCTCCGGCAAGGGGCTGGACGAGGTGCTGCGCGAGGCGGAGATGCCGGCGGGCGACTTCGTGCGCTGGTGCAAGCAGGTGATCGACGTGCTGGGCCAGATCTCGGCGGCGGCACCCGCGGAGGGCTCGACGGTGGCCAGGAACGCGCGCAAGGCGGTGGACGGGCTGCTGAGGGGGGTCGTGGCCTACTCGTCGGTCGGCTGATCACGCCGATCGCGTCGATCTCGGGGCAGGGGTCCGGGTCCGGGGACGGGCCGTCCCTGCCCCGACGTGTTTCCTCACCCGTCACGGTGAGCCGATTTCGTATGCCCGTACTTCGTGACGCTCTGTGTTCGAAATCGGTCCGAGCGTGCAAATGACCCGAGCGTACTCCTGCCCCGTGCCCCGTTTCAGGTGGTCGCTCGATATGGCACGCCGATGATCCGGTCGGACTAGGCTCGCCCGCGGCGCACCGAGTTGAGGTGTATTCGTGCGCTTGTTCCCAAGCGTCCACAGGCGTGCCGAAGAACCCGACAGTTCCATGACATACCCCACTGGAAGCTGCCCCGAACCCCAGCCGATTCGTCTCAGAGGGCTTACATGGTGAGTGTTCAATCACCCCCCGGCGGCCGTGAACTTCCCTACGCGCGTGTGCTGTTGCTGCCGGCCATAGTCATGGCGGCGGTCACCGGGGCCGCCGTCGCCCTGGTGGCCGACCCGGCCCGCCTCGCCGTCGCCTGCTGCGGCGCCGTCGCCACCCTCCTGGTCCTCGCCACGGGCGCCGAAGCGGTGCGCCGTGGCCGCGCCATCCAGGACCTGCGGGCGGAGCACGCCCGGCACACCGCGTATCTGGAGCGGCGCCTGGCCGCCCACGACCAGGAGATCGTCCGCCTCGGATCGGACGTCATCCCCGCCGCCGTCCACCACCTGCGCTGCAGCAACACCCCACGCGAGGTGATGCGAGACATCATCGACGGCAGCCCCGAATGGCGCCGGATCCCCGAGTCGCAGCGCGAGGTCGTCCGCACGATCCTCAAGATCGTGGACGACGAGGAGACCATGCGCGACTCCACACAGCGCTCCCTGGTCAGCATCGCCCGGCGCGTCCAGGCGATCGTGCACCAACAGGCCAGGGAGCTGAGGGAGATGGAGGAGGACCACGGCCGCAGCCCAGAGGTCTTCGACGACCTGCTGCGCATCGACCACGGCACCGCGCTGATCGGCCGCCTGGCCGACTCCATCTCCGTCATCGGCGGCGGCCGCCCCGGCCGCCAGTGGCCGAACCCCGTCACCCTCTACAGCGTGCTGCGCGGCGCCATGTCCCGGATCCTGGAGTACCGGCGCATCGAGCTGCACTCCATCGCCAAGGTCAACATCAAGGGCACCGACGTCGAGCCGGTCATCCACGCCGCGGCCGAACTCCTCGACAACGCCACCCGCTACTCCCCGCCGCAGACCAAGGTGCACGTCACCGCCGTGGAGGTGCAGACCGGCGTCGCCATCGAGATCGAGGACGGCGGCGTCAGCCTCAGCGAGGAGGCCCGCACCCGGATCGAGAGGCTGCTCGATGCGGCCAAGGCCGGCGTCGACCCGCGGGAGCTCGGCGACACCCCGCGCCTGGGCCTCGCGGTCGTGGGACGCCTGTGTTCGGCGTACAACATGCAGGTCTCGCTGCGGGCCTCGGCGTACGGAGGTGTCCGCGCCGTCCTCGTCGTGCCGAGCGACATGATGACCACCGACCCCGCCCCCGGACTCGCCCACGGCATCGGCGCCACCTCCATCCCCCGGCCCGGCGAGAACGCGGTGGAGGGACCCGAGCGCACCCCCAAGAAGCGCCGCCCCACCAGCCCCCGCATCCCCGCCACGGTGTCCATGGAGGACGACGTCCCCGAGGTCACCGAGTGGACCGCGACCGGCCTGCCGCAGCGCCGCAGCCGGGTCAAGACCCCGCTCAGCGAGCGCATCGCCGAACAGGCCGCCGCCGAGCGCGCCGCGCAGGAGAGCGGCGGCTCCGTGTGGGACACGCCCGAGCCCGCGCCCAAGGAGAACGAACCCGAACCGGGCCTGTGGGTCGAGGCCTTCTGGGACGGACTGAAGAAGGACAACCCCGGACCGGACCCGACCGCGTTCACGCAGGACCCGACCGCTTATCTGCACCTGATCGAGAAGCCGGCCCACGCCGAGGCCGACGCTCAGGCCGACGACGAGGGGGACCACAAGTGATCCAGCAGCGAGCCAATTTCGACTGGATGCTCAAGGAGCTCCACGACGGCGTACCGGGCATCGAGATGATCGTCGTGCTGTCGGCCGACGGCCTGCGCATCGCCCGCTACGGTGGCGAGCCCGACGCCGCCGACCGGGTCGCCGCCGCCTGCGCCGGACTGCAGAGCCTCGCCACCGCCGTCGCCGTCGAGATCCCCGACAGCGACGGCCGGATGAAGCTGGTCGTCATCGAGATCGACGGCGGCTACTTCTACCTGATGTCCGCCGGCGCCAACGCCTACCTCGCGGTGCTCGCCGACATCCGCACCGAACCCGGCCTGATGAGCGCCCGCATGCGCGACCTGGTGGTCCGCATCGGCGCCCATCTGACCAGTCCGCCCCGGCGGGGTGGGCAGACCGTATGACGCCTCCGCGACGCCTGAGGCGCTACCCCCGGCACGAGCCGCCGCCCCCCAAACCCGGCAAGCAGGGCGAGGAGAAGAACCCCGAGCGCCTGTACGTGGTCGCCGGGGCGGACGAGGACGGCGCCCGCGCCGCCCTCGACCTGGTCACGCTGATCGTGGCGCGCGCCGACCCACCGCCGTCCGCCACCCCGGAACAGGCGGCGCTGCTGCGGCTGTGCGCCGCCCCGCTGTCCGTGGCCGAGCTGTCGGCCTACCTCAACCTGCCGTTCAGCGCGATGACGGTCCTGATCACCGAACTGCTCACGGCCGAACTGGTACAGGCCCGCGCGCCGATCGTCCGCCAGGCGGTCCCCGACCGCTCCCTCCTCGAAGCGGTGATGCATGGACTTCAAAGGCTCTGACACCATCCCCGGCCCGCGCACCGGGGACCATCTGCCGCACACGGCCCGGGCCGCGGTGAAGATCGTGATCGTCGGCGGTTTCGGGGTCGGCAAGACCACCATGGTCGGCTCGGTCAGCGAGATCAGGCCGTTGACCACCGAGGAGACCATGACCCAGGCCGGCATCGGCGTCGACGACAACTACGGCTCCGAGTCCAAGACGGCGACCACCGTGGCGATGGACTTCGGCCGCATCAGCATCACCGACCAGCTGGTGCTCTACCTCTTCGGCACCCCCGGCCAGGAGCGCTTCTGGTTCCTGTGGAACGGGCTGTTCGAGGGCGCCCTCGGCGCGGTCGTGCTGGCCGACACCCGCCGGCTGGAGGTCAGCTTCGACGTCATAGGGCGTCTGGAGGAGCGTGGCGTGCCCTTCGTCGTCGCCGTCAACTCCTTCCCGGACGCCCCCCGTCACCCGATCCGGGAGCTGCGCACGGCGCTCGATCTGGCCGAGGAGATCCCGATCGTCGAGTGCGACGCGCGCCGCCGCGCCTCCAGCCGGGACGTGCTGATGACCCTCATGCGCTTCCTGCACTCCCTGGCCACGACGGGCTCGCTGCGCTGAGCCGGCTCCCCGTCCTCCTTGTCATCTTTTGTTATCTTTTCTCCCCGTTTCGCCTTTCCGTTTCGAAAGCGACCGCTGTGACGCCTGAACCCCACTTCCCGACCGGCACGGACGACCTCACCCCCGACCCGCCCCCCGGCTGCCCCGCGCACGGCATCGGGCCCGGGGGACTGCACCGGCTCCACGAGACGCCCGACCTGCGAGCGCTGTACCGGCAACTCCGCGACGAGTACGGCCCGGTGGCACCCGTGCTGCTGCACGACGACGTACCGATCTGGGTGGTCCTCGGCCACGCCGAGAACCTGCACATGGTGCGCACCCCCTCGCAGTTCACCCGGGACAGCCGTATCTGGACCCCGCTGAAGGACGGCACCGTCAAGCCCGACCACCCGCTCATGCCGCACTTCGCCTGGCAGCCGGTCTGCTCCTACGCCGAGGGCGGGGAGCACAAGCGGCTGCGCGGCGCGGTCACCGGCGCCGTGGCGACCGTCGACCCGCGCAGCCTGCGTCGCCACATCGGCCGCGCCACCCAGCGGCTGGTCAACCGGTTCTGCGAGTCGGGCCGCGCCGAGCTCGTCGACCAGTTCGCCGAACATCTGCCGATGGCGGTGATGTGCCAGGTCCTCGGCATGCCCGAGGAGTACAACGACCGGATCGTGCAGGCCGCCCGCGACATGCTCAAGGGCACCGAGACGGCGATCGCCAGCAACGAGTACATCATGGGCTGCCTGCGGCGGCTCACCGTCCGCCGCCGGGGCCGGCCCGAGGACGACTTCACCAGCCACCTCATCAACCACCCGGCGGGCCTGAGCGACGACGAGGTCAGCCAGCACCTGCGGGTGGTGCTCATCGCCGCCTACGAGGCCACCGCCAACCTGCTGGCCAACACCATCCGCCGGGTGCTCACCGACCCCGGCTTCCGCGCCCAGCTCAACGGCGGGCAGATGACGGTGGAGCAGGCGGTCGAGCAGTCCCTGTGGGACGAGCCGCCGTTCAGCACCATCCTCGGCTACTTCGCCAAGCAGGAGACGGAGCTCGGCGGCCGGCGCATCCGCCAGGGCGACGGGCTGCTGCTCGGCATCGCGCCGGCCAACGTCGACCCGCGGGTGCGGCCCGATCCGACGGCCGACATGCAGGGCAACCGCTCCCACCTCGCCTTCAGCGGCGGCCCCCACGAATGCCCCGGCCAGGACATCGGGCGCGCCATCGCCGATGTCGGCGTCGAGGCGCTGCTGACGCGGCTGCCGGACCTCCGGCTCGACTGCGCCGAGGAGGAGCTGCGCTGGACGCAGTCCCTCGCCTCGCAGCACCTGGTGGAGCTGCCGGTGCGGTTCAGCCCGCGGCCGCCGCAGGACGTGACGGCCAAGCCGAGCCACACCCCGCATCCGTTTCCGCGGGCACGTCCGGCCCGGGAGACCGGCACCGTGTCCGCGCCGCCGCGGCCCGTGCCACCGCCGCCCGAGCCCCCGGCCGCCCCGAGCGCCGTACCGGCCGGTGAGCCGGGCCGCCCGCAGGGGGTGTGGCAGCGCTTCCTGCGCTGGTGGCGCGGCTACTGACCGGCCCAGCGGGCGAAGGACGACCACGCCTGGAGCATCCGCCCGCTGGTGAAGCGGTGCTCCGCCCCCGTGATCGGGTCGGTGAACTCCAGCGCCCGCGCGAGCAGTTGCAGCGGGCGCCGGAAGTCACCGGCCGGTACGGGGCCGGTCACCACCGGGTAGAGCGGATCGCCGAGGATCGGCACGCCCAGCGCGCTCATGTGCACCCGCAGCTGGTGTGTCTGCCCGGTGCCGGGCACCAGCCGGTAGCGGGCGAGTCCGTCCGCGCGGTGCTCGGCCAGTTCCACCCGCGTGACCGCGTTCGGCTCGCCCGCCACCTCCCGGGCGGCCTGCATCCCGCGCTCCTTCACGATCCGGCTGCGCACGATCCGCGGCAGGGCGAGCGACGGGTCGTACGGCGCCACGGCCTCGTACTCCTTGCGCACCCGGCGGTCGCGGAACAGCGTCTGGTACGCGCCGCGCTCCTCGGGCCGCACCGTGAACAGCACGAGCCCGGCGGTGAGCCGGTCCAGGCGGTGCGCCGCGGTGAGCTCCGGGATGCCCAATTCCCGCCGCAGCCGGGCCAGCGCGGTCTCGGCCACGTGCGAGCCACGCGGGGTGGTGGCCAGGAAGTGCGGCTTGTCCACGACGACGAGGTGCTCGTCGCGGTGGACCACCTGCAGCGGGAACGGCACCGGTACCTCGTCGGGCAGCTCCCGGTGGAACCACACGTACATCCCCGGCTCGTACGGCGCGTCGGGCGCCACCGGCCGCCCGTCGGCCCCCACGATCAGCCCGGCCCCGAGCATCGCCTCGATCACCCCGGGCCCCGCCCCCGACAGCCGCTCCACCAGATACTCCCGCACTGTGGCCCACGCCCCGTCGCCGGGCAGCCGCACCCGCACCGGGTCCACCCCATGACGCTGGGGCAGGGGAGCGGGCGGAGTACGGGTCCTGCGGTGTCTCATCTCGCCCGAAGCCTACGAGGCGCCGTGCGCCCCGGGAAAACCGCTGGGCGCGACGAGGCCTCCTGCCGGCGGTCGGTCCGGGCAACGCCGAAGCGGCGGCACCCGTCCCGGTACCGCCGCTTCATCGTGGTCACGCGGCCGGGGCCGCGCCCTCCTGTTCCGCCTCGACGCGGGCGTTCCACTCGCGCTTGGAGGCCTGCCAGCCGTCCTCGTTGTGGCCGAGGCGCCAGTAGCCGGAGATGGACAGGTCCTCGCGGGGAATGGCGTGCTCGACGCGCAGCAGGCGGCGCAGTTCCTTGACGAAGCCGGCCTCGCCGTGCACGAACGCGTGCACACGGCCCTCGGGGAAGTCCAGCGCTCGTACGGCCTCCACCAGCGCCCGGCCGACGGGTCGCTCCCCGCGGTGCAGCCAGACCACCTCCACGTCGGAGTCGATCTTCTGCTCCTCCTCGGGGCCGGCGACCTCGACGAAGGCGTGGGCCGTGGCTCCCTCGGGCAGGGCCTCCAGGGAGCGGGCGATCGCCGGCAGGGCGCTCTCGTCGCCGGCGAGCAGATGCCAGTCGGCGCTCGCGTCGGGGGCGTAGGCGCCGCCGGGGCCCAGGAAGTGCACGGTCTCGCCCGGTCGCGCGAGCAGCGCCCAGGGGCCGGCCAGGCCCTCGTCGCCGTGGATCACGAAGTCCAGGGTCAGCTCGCGGTGCTCGGGGTCCCAGGCGCGCACGGTGTACGTCCGCGTCACCGGCCACTGCTCGCGCGGGAACTCCTCGCGAATCCGCTGCACGTCGAAGGGCTCGGGATAGGTGACCCCGTCGGCCGGGAACAGCAGCTTCACGTAGTGGTCCGTGCACGTGTCGGACGAGAAGTCCGCCAGGCCGTCACCGCCGAGCACCACGCGCCGCATGTGCGGGGTCAGCCGTTCGGTGCGGACGACCTGCGCGGTGTGGGTCCTGCGCGGCTTGCGCGCCGGACGTTCTGCCATGACGGCCTCCCTGTTCCGCTACTTAGGTTCACCTAAGCTAGCACGGCGGCCGTCACACCCTCAGCGTGCCGAGCAGCCGCTGCAGGGAACCTCCCAGTCCCCAGCGGGCGGCCAGCTCCTCGACCGCCGCCGGATCGTGCGGGGTGCGCGGCAGCGCCGTGTCCACGTCCGGCAGCGGGACGTCGGCGGCCACGCGCACGACCTTCGGCGCCACCGCGAGATACGGCCGCGCCTCGTCGAGCCGCTTCCGCTGCGACGGCGTGAGCTTCGACGTCGGGTCGTCGACGGCCGCCATGATCCCGGCCAGGTCGCCGAACTCGGCGAGCAGCCTGGCCGCCGTCTTCTCCCCGATGCCGGACACCCCCGGCAGCCCGTCGCTCGGGTCGCCGCGCAGCAGCGCCAGATCCGCGTACCCGCTGCCGCCGACCCCATACTTCTCCCGCAGCACCGCCTCGTCGGTGGCCTGCAGCGTGCCCACGCCCTTGACCGGGTACAGCACGCGCACCCCGCGCGCGTCGTCCACCAGCTGGTACAGATCCCGGTCCCCGGTGACGATGTCGACCGGGCCCTTCGCCCGCGCGGTGAAGGTGCCGATCACATCGTCCGCCTCGTACCCCGCGACGCCCACGCGCGCGATGCCGACGGCGTCCAGCACGGACTCGATCATCGGGACCTGCGGGGAGAGGGTGTCGGGCACCTCCTCCTCGTCCGGGCCGCTCTCGTGCTCCTCGGCGACCCGGTGCGCCTTGTAGGAGGGGATCAGCTCCACCCGCCACGCCGGCCGCCAGTCGGCGTCCATGCAGGCCACCAGGTGGCCGGGCCGGTGGTCCTTGACCAGACGGTCGATGAAGTCGAGCAGCCCGCGCACGGCGTTCACCGGCGTGCCGTCCGGGGCCTTGATCGACTCCGGGACGCCGAAATAGGCGCGGAAGTACAGGGAGGCGGTGTCGAGGAGCATCAGTCGTCCGGTCACGCCTCGCATCATGCCGTACGGCACTGACAGCCACCCGCCGCGCGAAACGGACGTTCCGGCCGGGAAAGGGCCCGACCTGTGACCCCGCTCACAGTTTGGTTTCGGCCAAGGGCGCTGGGGCAGGCGCGACTCCGGATCAGAGGTGGTTGCTTCCTTCAACTGTTGGCGCCCCTCCGGATCCCGTCCCTGGCCCCGAGGCAAGAGGTAAGCGTGTCTTCCAGACTGCAGGCCCAGCACCTGTTCAAGGTGTTCGGCCGACGACCGGACGAGGCAGTGGAGAAACTACGACAGGGCGCCGATCGTGAGGAACTGCGCGCCGACGGCACCACCGCAGCCGTGATCGACGCCTCCTTCACCGTCGAACCCGGCCAGATCTTCGTCGTCATGGGCCTGTCCGGCTCCGGCAAGTCCACGCTCCTGCGCATGCTGAACGGGCTGCTCGAGCCGACCGCCGGCACCGTCAGCTTCGACGGCCAGGACCTGACCGCGCTCAGCGACCGCGAGCTGCGCGAGGTCCGCTCCAGGAAGATCAGCATGGTCTTCCAGCACTTCGCGCTCTTCCCGCACCGCAGCGTCCGCGAGAACGCCGCCTACGGCCTGGAAGTGCAGGGCGTGCCCCGCGCCGAGCGCGAACGCCGCGCCGACGAGGCGCTCGCCCTGTGCGGCCTGGCCGGCTGGGAGAAGTCCTGGCCCGACGAGCTCTCCGGCGGCATGCAGCAGCGCGTGGGCCTGGCCCGCGCCCTGGCCACCGACGCCGACCTGCTGCTGATGGACGAGTCCTTCAGCGCCCTGGACCCGCTGATCCGCCGCGACATGCAGGACCAGCTGCTCCAGCTGCAGAAGACCCTGAAGAAGACCATCGTCTTCATCACCCACGACCTCAACGAGGCCATGCGCCTGGGCGACCGGATCGCCGTCATGCGCGACGGCCGCATCGTGCAGACCGGGACCGCGGAGGACATCCTGCTGCGCCCCGCCGACGACTACGTCGCCTCCTTCACCCAGGACGTCGACCGCTCCCGGGTGCTGACCGCGGAGTCGGTCATGGACCGCGAGGTGCGCGGCGACGAGGCGGACTGCGGCTGCGACACCGCGACCCCGCACACCCCGTTCACCGAGCTGTGCGCGATCAGCGCCCGCGTCCCCCACCCGGTCGCCGTGCTGGACGAGCACCGGGACCTCGTCGGCGTCGTCCCGCGCCGGCGCCTCGTCGGCTTCCTCGGCGACGAGCAGAGCACCCCGGTGAGCTGTGACGCGCCGCGGGGCGAGGGCGGCGAGAAGGAGGTGGCCCGTGCCTAGGATTCCGCTCGGCGACTGGGTCAACTCCACGGTCGACTGGCTGCTCGGCCACATGGCCTGGCTCTTCGACTTCTGCAAGTCCGTCTTCACCGGCTCCTACGACGGGATCAACGCCGTCCTCCAGGCGCCGCAGCCGTTGCTGCTCGCCGGCATCTTCGCCGTGCTCGCCTGGTGGCTGCGCGGCTCCTTCGCCGGTGTGCTCACCTTCGCCGGGTTCGCCTTCATCGACTCGATGGGGCTGTGGTCGAACGCGATGGTGACCCTGTCGCTGGTCCTGGTCGCCACGATCATCGCCCTGGTCATCTCGGTGCCGGTCGGCATCTGGGCGGCCCGCTCCGACCGGGTCAGCGCCTCCGTCCGGCCCGTCCTGGACTTCATGCAGACGCTGCCGGCGATGGTCTACCTCATCCCGGCCATCCTGTTCTTCGGCACGGGCGCCTCCGCGGGCATCGTCGCCACCCTGATCTTCGCCCTCGCGCCCGGCGTGCGCATGACCGAGCTGGGCATCCGCCAGGTCGACAAGGAACTGGTGGAGGCTGCCGAGGCGTTCGGCACCACGCCCCGCAACACGCTGCTGCGCATCCAGCTGCCGCTGGCCCTGCCCACCGTCATGGCCGGCGTCAACCAGGTGATCATGCTCGGCCTGTCCATGGCCGCGATCGCCGGCATGGTCGGCACCGGCGGCCTCGGCGGCGACGTCAACGAGGCCATCGGCCAGCTCAACGTGGGTCTCGGCGCCGAGTCCGGCGTCGCCATCGTGATCCTCGCGATCTACCTGGACCGCATGACCAGCGCCCTGGGCACCGAGGTCTCCCCGCTCGGCCGGCGCGCCGCCGCCAGGGCGCGGGCCGCCAAGGGCCTGAAGATCTGGTCCTACCGGCCGCAGCCGCAGATCGCCGTCGTCGGCGTGGTGATCCTCGCCCTCGTCGCGGGCGGCATGGGCATCTTCGGCGGCAACGGCGGCAGCGCGACCGCCGCCTCCGAGGAGGGCGGCGACATCGGCAAGGGCAAGAAGATCACCATCGGGTACATCCCGTGGGACGAGGGCGTCGCCTCCACCTACCTGTGGAAGGAGATCCTCGAACAGCGCGGCTACAAGGTCGAGGCCCGGCAGTTCGACGCGGGGCCCCTCTACACCGCGCTCGCCCAGGGCAGCATCGACTTCCAGACCGACGCCTGGCTGCCGGTCACCCACGAGCAGTACTGGAAGAAGTACGGCAAGCAGCTCGAGGACCTCGGCTCCTGGTACGGCCCGACCTCCCTGGAGCTGGCCGTCCCCTCGTACATGAAGGACGTCGACTCGCTGGAGGACCTCAAGGGCAAGGCGTCCGCCTTCGGCGGGAAGGTCACCGGCATCGAGTCCAGCGCCGGCATGATGGGCCTGCTCAAGAGCAAGGTCCTCAAGGAGTACGGCCTGGACAAGGAGTACAAGGTCGTCGACAGCTCCACGCCCGCGATGCTGGCCGAGCTCAAGCGCGCCTACAGCAAGAAGGAACCGATCGTCGTCACGCTCTGGTCGCCGCACTGGGCGTACAGCGACTACGACCTGAAGAAGCTGAAGGACCCCAAGGGCGCCTGGGGCACCGGCGACGGCGTGCACACGCTGGCCCGCAAGGGCTTTGCCGCCGACGACCCGGTGGCCGGCGGCTGGCTGAAGAACTTCAAGCTGAGCGAGAAGCAGCTCACCAGCCTCGAGTCCGAGATCAACAAGGCGGGCAAGGGCCGGCAGCAGGACGCCGCGCGCACCTGGCTGAAGGACAACCCGGACGTCGTCGACAAGCTCGCCCCGATACCGTCCGGCTCCTCCGCCAAGCCCGCCGAGGGCAAGCGCGCCGTGAACGTCGCGTAGTCCCCGGACGAGGACATCACCGCCACCCGACTGCGGACGACCCCGCGGTGACCCCGGCGCCGGACACCGCCCGAGGGGCGGGCCTCTCCCCACACCCACGTGGGGCAGGGCCCGCCCCTCGCCCGTGCCCACGGTCGGAATCCGGCCAACCACACGAAGTCACCGTCCCTAAGGACTGATCGGGAGTGAGCCCGGTCAGCCGCACGCCCCGAACGGTTGTGGGCGCACTGGTCGTCCTCCGCGACCGGAGGTCGCTGATGGATGCTGCCGCGTCCCGGGCGGCGACACGGATCGTGTCCGTGGTCCGGACCGGGCGGGCGGCCCGCAGCCGGAGGCTGCTGATGTACGCGCCTCGCGACCCGGTCATGCGGGTACGGTCAGAAGCGACGGGGAGGCCCTGAACCATCTCTCCGATGGAGCAGGGACCCCGCCCCCCCCGGAGGGGGCATCCCCAGGCACCGCACCCGGCGTCCCGGATCGCACGGCAACGCCACCCCGACCGGCCCGGCGCACCGCAGGGCTGTCGGCCGACCACCACACGATCGAGCTGAACCGACCCCCGTACACGCTCCCCGACGACCAGTTATCAACCCCTCGCCCCCACGCGATCCCTACAGGGATATGACGACCGCATGAAACTGTTTGCCGAACATGCGTAGGGTGCAGAGAACTCCTCAGAAGGAGTGCGCCCGCGACCGGGCCCACGGGCAACGGCCCCACGAACAGCGGACCGACGAGCGGAGGAGGGAGCCGGAGCGATGGGCGACCACAAAGAACAGCCACTTCGAGTGGGCGCGGCCGTACGGCGGCGGCGCCGCGCGCTGGGCCTCACCCTCGCCGTCGTGGCCGACCGCAGCGGCCTGTCGGTGCCCTTCCTGAGCCAGATCGAGAACGACCGGGCCCGTCCCAGCACGAGCTCCCTGGAGAAGGTCGCCGACGCGCTGCGCACCACCGCCGTGGAACTGCTCGCGGCGGCCGACCCGGCGTGCAGCGTCGACGTCGTACGCGCCGAGGCCACCGAGCTGGACCCCGAGCCCCGGATGCGTTCCCTGGTGCGCGGCCACCACCAGCTGCACGCCTCGGAGTTCACCGGCGACCACGACACCGGCCGCGAGTTCCAGCACCGCAACGACGAGTTGATGTACGTCGCCGACGGAGCGGTGGAGATCGAGGCCGAGGGCCGCGCCTACCGGTTGGTGCGCGGCGACACCATGTACCTCACCGGAGGGGTCCGCCACCGCTGGCGGGCGACCGTGCCCGACACACGGCTGATCGTGGTCGCGGTCGCGGAGCACATCGAGGCAGTGCAGGACCGGACGCGCTGATGCGGGTCGTCTCCCTGGTGCCCTCGCTCACCGAGGCCGTGGCGGTGTCCCTGCCCGGCGTGCTGGTCGGCGCCACCGACTGGTGCGGCCACCCGGCGGACCTCGACGTCACCCGCGTCGGCGGCACCAAGAACCCCGAGGTCGAGCGGATCGTCGCCCTCGCCCCCGACCTGGTGATCGCCAACGAGGAGGAGAACCGCGCCCCCGACCTCGACGCCCTGCGCGCGGCCGGTCTCGAGGTGCTGGTGACCGAGGTCCGGGACCTGCCGCAGGCCTTGAGGGAACTGGCACGGGTGCTGCACGCCTGCGGCGCGGTGCGCCGGCCCCGGTGGCTGGACGAGGCCGAGGCGGCCTGGTCGGCCCTGCCCGTGCCCCGGCGCCGTACGACCGCCGTCGTGCCGGTCTGGCGGCGGCCCTGGATGGTGCTGGGCCGGGACACCTTCGCCGGTGACGTCCTGGCCCGCCTGGGCGTCGACCACCTCTACACCCACCACGCCGACCGCTACCCGCGCGTTCCGCTTCAGGAGCTGCGGGCGGCGTCCCCGGACCTGGTCGTCCTGCCGGACGAGCCGTACCGCTTCACCGCCGACGACGGCCCCGAGGCCTTCCCCGGACTGCCCTGCGCCCTGGTCAGCGGACGGCACCTGACGTGGTACGGGCCGTCGCTGGCGCGGGCTCCGCGGGTGCTGGGCGAGGCGCTGCGAGCAGCGCACCGCTGACCGGCCCACGCGCGGTGTGCACGCCCGCGGCGGCCCAGGCGGTGGCGAGGACGGCGTACAGGCCGACCGTGGCCGAAGGCCGATCCAGCCCCGCCGACGGACGGCGCGCCGTCCGGGGATGTGCGGGGGCAGCGCGGCGCCCGCCGTGCCGACGGCGGCGGTGACCATGGCTTCGGGTTTTCCGGAGCCCGGCGCCCCACCAGGGGGCCCGTGTCCATCAGGCCATAAGCTGGGTTTATGGCAAGGTCCGAGGTGAACCGGGAAAGCGGCGAGAGCGGGGGAGGACGGCCGCCGGGGTCCTCACTCGCGCACCGGGTGCCGGACCTGGGCGCGCTGGAGCTGCTGCTGGCGGTGGCACGGCTCGGAAGCCTCGGCGGGGCGGCGCGGGAGCTGGGCATCACCCAGCCGGCGGCCAGCAGCCGTATCCGTTCCATGGAACGGCAGCTGGGCGTGGCGCTGGTGGACCGCTCGCCGCGCGGGTCGCGGCTGACGGACGCCGGGGCCCTGGTCACCGACTGGGCGCGGCGGATCGTGGAGGCGGCCGAGGCCTTCGACGCGGGCGCGCAGGCGCTGCGCGACCGGCGGGACTCGCGGCTGCGGGTGGCGGCCAGCATGACGATCGCGGAGTACCTGCTGCCCGGGTGGCTGATCGCGCTGCGCGCGCGACGGCCGGACACGGCGGTGTCGCTGCTCGCCGGGAACTCCGCGGCGGTGGCCGAGCGGCTGCTGGCGGACGAGGCGGACCTCGGTTTCGTGGAGGGGCTGTCGGTGCCGTCCGGTCTGGACTCCGTGGTGATCGGCCACGACCACCTGATCGTGGTGACGGCCCCGGCCCACCCGTGGGCCCGCCGCCGGCGCCCCCTGGCGGCGGAGGAACTGGCCGCCACCCCGCTGATCCTGCGGGAGAAGGGCTCCGGCACCCGGCAGGTCCTGGACGCGGCGCTGGGCGGCCTCGCCCGCCCGCTGATCGAGCTCTCCTCCACCACGGCGGTGAAGGCCTCCGCGGTCAGCGGAGCCGGACCGGCGGTGCTCAGCGAACTCGCGGTCGGCGAGGAGCTGTCCCTGCGCCGGCTCGTCACCGTCCCGGTGGACGGCGTCGCCCTCGGGCGCGACCTGCGGGCGGTCTGGCCGACGGGCCACCGCCCGGTGGGCCCGGCCCGCGAGCTGCTGTCCCTGACACGGTCGGGAAAGAGCTGAGGCCGGGACCCGGCCGGGGCAGGAGTCCCCGGGGCAGGAGTCCTACGTACCGGAGGAGCCGGCCGCCGCCCGCACCAGCTCCCGCATGACCCGTACGTCCTCGCCCATCTCCGGATGCCACTGCACGCCCAGCACCCAGCCCTCGGGCAGTTCCACGGCCTCCACCGTGCCGTCCGCCGCGTGGGCCGACGCGACCAGGCCCTCACCGAGGCGGTCGACGGCCTGGTGGTGGTAGGCCGGGACGGTCGCCTCCTCCGGTACGGCCGCGGCGTAGCGGGTGCCGGGGACCGGCTTGACCGCGTGCTCGCCGAAGACGCCGACCACCTCGGCGTGTCCGTCGAGGTGCTGGACCAGGGTGCCGCCCAGGGCGACGTTCAGCAGTTGCATGCCGCGACAGATGCCGAGCAGCGGGAGGCGTGCGGCCAGGGCGGCCTCGATCAGGGCCAGCTCCCAGGCGTCCCGGGCGCGGCACGGTGGCCCCGTACGTGGGTCGGGCTCCGCGCCGTAGCGCACCGGCTCGACGTCCGGGCCGCCCGCGATCACCAGCCCGTCGAGCCGGGCCACGGCCGCCGCCGCCCGCTCCGGCTCGTCCGGCGGCAGCATCGCGGCGAGCCCGCCCGCCCGCTGCACCAGCCGCGGATAGCCCACCGGCAGCAGCGCCGACTCCAGCTCCCACACACCCCAGCGCGCCCCCGGCTCCAGGTACGTACTGATCCCGATGAGCGGTCGTCCAGCCACACGGCCCTCCCTGACAAGCGATGGTCTGCACACCCATCTTCGGCCCGAGTCGATCCCGGGTGGACTACAGGAAGGTGTGACCCTCGCCCCGGTACGTCGGTACGGTCGCCGTCACCCGGTCGCCCTCGACCAGGCGCAGGGCGTCGAACCGCTCGCACAGCTCCCCGGCCTTCGCGTGCCGGAACCACACCTTGTCGCCGATCAGCAGGTCGTCGGCGGGCGGGCCGAGCAGCGGGGTCTGCACCTCGCCGGGGCCCTCCTGGGGGGCGTAGCGCAGCCCTTCGGGCAGGTACGGCACCGGCAGCCGGTCCGGGCCGGCCGCGCCGGAGGCCGGGTAGCCGCCGCCGAGGACCGTCACGGTCCCGACGCCTGGGCGCCGCACGACCGGCTGGGCGAACAGGGCCGCCGGACGGCCGCGGAAGGACGTGTAGTTGTCGAACAGCCGCGGGACGTACAGCCCGGAGCCCGCGGCGACCTCGGTGACCGCGTCCTCCGCCGCGGTGTGCTGCACGCTGCCCGTGCCGCCGCCGTTGACGAACTCCAGCCCCGGCGTCACGGCCCGCACCGCGCGCACCACCGCGGCCCGCCGCCCGGCCAGCTCCCGGCGCGCGGCGGCCTGCATCAGCCGGATCGCGCGCGAGCGCAGGGGTCGCCCGGCGACCGCGTCGCCCACGCCCGCGACATGACCCTCGTACGCCATGATCCCCACGAGTTCGAACCCCGGCCGCCGGGCCACCGTACGGGCCATGTCGGCGACCTGGGCGGGGGAGTGCAGCGGGGAGCGGCGGGCGCCGACGCGCAGGCGTCCGCCGAGCAGCTTCAGCGAGGTGTCCAACTCCAGGCAGACCCGGACGACTTCGCGTCCGCCCTCGCGCGAGGCGTCGATGAGGTCGAGCTGTGCCGGGTCGTCGACCATCACCGTGACGGCGCGGGCGAGTTTGGGGTCGGCGGCGAGTTCGGCGTAACCGGAACGGTCGGCGGACGGGTAGGCGAGCAGGACGTCGTCGAAGTCGGAGCGGGCCAGCCACAGGGACTCGGCGAGGGTGAAGGACATGACGCCCGCGAAGCCGTCCTTCGCGAGGACGCGCTCCAGCAGGGCCCGGCAGCGTACGGACTTGCTGGCGACCCGGATCGGCTTGCCGCCGGCCCGGCGGACGAGATCGTCCGCGTTGGCGTCGAACGCGTCCAGGTCCACGATCGCGACAGGGGCGTCCAGATGGGCGGTGGCCCGGTCGTAACGGGCCCGGTCGGCGGCGCGCGCAGTCATGAACGAAGCCTGCCAGACCGGATTACCGCAGGGTAGGGGGACGTTCCGGGCAGATGCCCCGGGCTCGTGGACTGGTTCCCGCTCAGGTGGGAGCAACCCGTAGAGTGACGCGCACGTACGGCGGAAACGCTCAGTGATCCTGGTCGCGGAGTTGAGCCGGGATGACGGTTCGCCCGTACGGGTATGCGTGCCCGGTGACGACGAGTCGGCTCCGGGCGGGGCAACGAGGACGGCCGCGCCCGGGGGAACGGCCCGGGCACGAGGAAACGGGGGGTGCATGAGCACGGAAGCGCGCCACGCCCCCGTCCCCCCACGGCCGGCGCGGCCCGCGGGGGGCGACTCCGACGGCGGCGCGACCGAGAGGGACGCCGAGCGGGGTGCGGTGCCCCCCGGCGCACCGGCGGAGGGCCCCCGCGTCACGGGACGCGACACCGCCGTCCCGTCACCCCGCACCGACGCCACCCGTCCCCCCTTCCCGGACTTCCGCCCCCCACCCCCGCCCCCGGCCACGGCCCGCTTCCCGGACAGGCCACCGACGGCCGGGCGTGAGACGTCCGTGGACGGCGGGGGACGGGTTTCGGCCCGGTCCCCGGAGACGCCGTCGACGTCTGGTCGTGGGGCGTCGTCGGGTGGTCAGGATTCCGTGGAGGGCGCTGCGTTCGCCGATGGGGGCGGGCGGGTTCCGTTCCGCTTCCCGGGCGCGTCGGCGAGGGGGCGTGGGGCGTCCGTGGGTTCGGCCGGGTCTTCTGGTGTTTCGCCCGCGGCTGGTCGTGGGGCGTCGTCGGGTGGTCAGGATTCCGTGGAGGGCGCTGCGTTCGCCGGTGGGGACGGCAGGGTCCCGTCCCGCTTCCCCGGCGCGCCGACGAGGCCCGGGCACGGGACGCCGGGCCGGAACGAGCCCGGGGGCATACCGTCGCGCCCGGCACACCGGCCGTCGGCGACGGCCCGGGGCACCGGCGCGCCGGCCGAGACCGCGTCGGAGACGACCGCACGCCTGCGCCCCGTCCCTTCCCAGGGCCCCCCGGCCCCGAGTGCTCCGCCCCTCCCGACGGCCCCGCCTCCCGCCCGTGACCCCAGGGCGGGCACCGCACCCCGCTCCACCGCCGGCAGACCCGGTGCCGCCGCCCCGGCTCCCCGCCCGAGCGCGCCCAGCCGAACCGACGGCCCCGCAGACGCCGTAACCCGCCCCGGCTCCCCGCCGCGCCCGGCCTCCACCGCTTCGCCGATCGACGGCGACTCGCGCGGTGGCCCCAGGGCCTCCGACGGGTCCGGACGGGAGAGCGTGCCCCCTGGTACCTCCCGGGCCGATGCCGGCGTGCACGGTGACCCCGGAGCTTCCGTGGGGTCCGGGCGGGAGGGCACGGCTTCGCGTCCTGCTCCCGGCGCGCCTCGGGGCGGGGGCGATGTGGGCGGTGGTTCCTGGACGTCCGTGGGGTCCGGGCGGGAGGGCACGGCTTCGCGTCCTGCTCCCGGCGCGCCTCGGGGCGGGGGCGATGTGGGCGGTGGTTCCTGGACGTCCGTGGGGTCCGGGCGGGGCGGCACGGCTTCGCGTCCTGCTCCCGGCGCCTCCTGGGTCGGCGGTGACGTGTTTGGCGGCCCCGGGGCTTCCGCGGGGTCCGGGCGCGTGTCTCCGCGTTCCGGTTCCGATGGTCGCGCCGCGGCTTCCGTGGGGACGGCGTGGGGCGGTGTGCCCTCGCGGCCCGGCTTCGACGGTTCGGCCGGTGGTGGGGACGCGCACGGGGCGGCGGCCCAGCGGCCCGCGTTCGGCGTGGTGCCTGATCCCGCGTTGTCCTGGGGTGCCGTCATGGCGCCGGGCGAGGGGTACGGCGAGCGGGGGCGGGCTCGGGTGGACGGGGTGCGGGTGCGGCCGCGGGCCGCCGTGGCGGCGGCCTGTGTCGTGCTGGGGCTCGGACTCATCGGCGGTGCCGTGACCGGGAGTTGGCTCATCGGAGAGCCGGGCAGGGCCGGCGGAGCGAGTGGCTTCGCCGCTGCCGGCGCCATGTGGCACAGCGTCCCCGTCGACCAGCTCTTCCCACCCACCGTGAAGGGCCGCGGCGCCGGCCCCGGCGGAGCCGACCGCACCTGGACCCGCGTCGCCGTCGCACCCGACAGCGGCTGCGCGGACGCCTTCGACCCGCTGCTGCGCAAGACCCTCGCCCCCGTCGGCTGCGCCCGCCTGCTGCGCGCCACCTATACCGACGCCACCCAGAGCTACGTCACCACCGTCGGCCTGCTCTTCACCAAGGCCGACGCCTCCGCCACGGACTCCCTCGCCACCCGCTTCAAGAACGAGCGACTCACCCGTCGCACCGACCTCATGCCCCGCCCGTACGCCGCCGAGGGAACCGTCGCCGCGGCCTTCGGCGACAAGCAGCGCGCGTCCTGGACCGTCTCCGTGCTGACCGAGGCCCCCGTGGTCGTCTACGCCGTCTCCGGCTGGGCCGACGGCCGGACGGTCGACGCCCCGCAGCCCGCCGCCGACGCGATGGCGACCGGCGCCACCACGGCCCCCGCCCAGGCGGGCCTCGGCAACGAGGCCCAGGGCCTGGCCGACCGCATCGAACGGGGCCTGAGACGGACCGTCAGGTCGGCCACGGAGAAGCCGTCGTGAAAACCGCCGTGACCCACAGCACCCGCAGAGCCGGCACCCTGAGTCTCCTCCTCGCCGCCTGCCTCGCCCTCGTGCCCCCCACCGCCGCCCACGCCGACGGCATCCGCGCCCAGCAGTGGAGCCTGGACGCCCTGCACACCCAGGAGGCCTGGCGCACCACCAAGGGCAAGGGCATCACCGTCGCCGTCCTGGACACCGGCGTCGAGGCCGACCACCCCGACCTGGCCGGCAACGTCCTGCCCGGCAAGGACATGATCGGATTCGGCGCGCGGCCCGGCGACCCCACCTGGGCCATCCACGGCACCGCCATGGCCGGCGTCATCGCCGGTCACGGCCATGGCCCCGGTAACGCCGACGGCGTTCTGGGCATCGCCCCGGAGGCGAAGATCCTGCCCGTACGGGTGATCCTCGAGGAGGACGACTCCGCCCGCACCAAGGCCCGTACCACCCGCGGCAACGCCCTGGCCGACGGCATCCGCTGGGCCGCCGACCAAGGCGCCGACGTCATCAACCTCTCCCTCGGCGACGACTCGGCCTCCGCGCACCCCGAGCCCACCGAGGACGAGGCCGTCCAGTACGCGTTGAGCAAGGGCTCCGTCGTCGTGGCCTCGGCCGGCAACGGCGGCGAGAAAGGCGACAACATCTCCTACCCGGCCGCCTACCCGGGCGTGATCGCCGTGACCGCCGTGGACCGCCACGGCACCCGTGCCCCCTTCTCCACCCGCCGCTGGTACGCCACGGTCAGCGCGCCCGGCGTGGACGTCGTCATCATCGCCCCCGACCACAAGTACTACGAGGGCTGGGGCACGAGCACGGCCTCCGCCTTCGTCTCCGGCGCCGTCGCCCTCATCAAGGCCGCCCACCCGGGCCTCACCCCCGCCCAGATCAAGAAACTCCTGCAGGACACCGCCCGCAACGCCCCCGTCGGCGGCCGCGACGACTCCCGCGGCTTCGGCCTCGTCGACCCCGCCGCCGCCGTCAAGGCCGCCGCCCGCCTCGAGCCGGAGGGCATGCGGGCGGCGTCCCACGGCGACGAATACTTCGGCCCCGGCCCCGACCCGGCCACGTCGGACGACACCACCCTCGGCTGGGCCGGCCCCCTCGCCGGCAGCGTCGGGGGAGTGCTGCTGGTCGTGGCGGTCGTCCTGTGGCGCGGGCGCCGCAAAGGCGAGGACGACCTCCGGCCCCGGAGCCCCGGCGACTTCTAGAGCGCGTTTCGAAAGCCCCGCCGCGACGCGCTCCCGCGAAACGCCGACACCGCCTCCCGCGCCGCCGCCTCGACCAGGGCGATGCCCCGCTCCTTCGTCGCGTTGCCGCTCGACAGCGCGGCCACCAGGTAGTCGTGGCCGCCGGCCGTCACACGGCCGATGCTGTTGACCACCCACAGCCCGGTCGTGCCGCGCGGCAGCCAGCCGTTCTTCAGGGCCCACGCGGAGCCGTCGGCCGCGGCCGACACCCCCCAGTCCTGACCCTCGGCGATCCGGCCCATCAGCCCCTGGAGATACGTCCGCGAAGCCTCGCTCAGCTGCGAGTCGTCGCCGAACACCTGCCGCAGCAAGGTGAGCTGGTCGGCGGCCGTGGTCCGGGTCAGACCCCACAGGGTGCCGTCGCCACCGCTGGTGTCCCTGAGCCCGAACCGCTCGTTCGCCGCGTCCAGCCCCTCCGCCCCGCCGATGCTCCGCCACAGCGCCGACGCCGAGTCGTTGTCGCTGTGCTCGATCATGGCGGTGGCGTGCGTCCGCTCCCGCGCCGTCAGCCGCCGCCCCGCGTCCTCGGCCTGGAGCAGCAGCGCCGCCAGGATGTCGACCTTGACGATGCTCGCCGTCTCGTACGCTCCGTCGCCGTACCCGGCGCTCTCCCCGGAACCGACGCGGCACACCGCCACCGACACCGCCTCCACCGCCGCCTCCCTGAGAACACCGCGCACCCTGCCGATAGGGTCGGGGACCGTGGCCAAGAAGAACATCCCCACCTCCCTCTTCTCCGACGACGACGGCTCCGCCGACCCCCGGCTGAGCGCGGCCCTCGCCGCCTGGGCCGAGGACCGCACCGCCGTGGAACCCGTCCTGCAGGCGCTCAAGGGCGCCCGGCTGCTCGTCCCCGTCGTGGCCGTCCTCGGCGAGGTGGAGGAGGACGAGAACGGACTGCGCCGCGAGAAGAGCAGCGACATGGCCGTACCCACCCTGAAGGCCGGCCACCGCACCGCCCTGCCCGCCTTCACCTCCACCGATTCCCTGGCCCGCTGGGACCCGGACGCCCGCCCCGTCGCCGTACCCCTGCACCAGGCCCTGGAGGCCGCCGCGCACGAGAAGGCGGACACCGTGGTGCTGGACCTGGCCGGACCGGTGCCGTTCGAGCTGACCGGGCCCGCGCTGCTCGCCCTCGCCGAGGGCCGTACGACGGCGGACCCCCTGGCCGACCCGGCCGTCGTCACCGCCGTACGGGAGGCCGTCGCCGCGGAGCCCGCCGTGCTGCGCGCCCACCTCGGACCGGGCCGGGCCGACGGCACCCTCGCCCTCGTCCTCGACCCGTCCGCCGCCCCCGCCGAGGCCGTCCGCGCGGTCGCCGAGCGGCTCGCCGCCAGCGACACACTGAGGGCCCGCCTGGTGCGCGGCCTCGACCTGGCACTGCTGCCGGCCGGGGCCACGCCGCCGGGCGAGCCCTTCTACGTGAAGGAGTAGGGACGGGGGAGCGGGTCAGCCGTAGACCGGCCCGGTGTACTTCTCGCCCGGGCCCCGGCCCGGCTCGTCCGGGACGGCCGACGCCTCGCGGAACGCCAGCTGCAGCGACTTCAGACCGTCCCGCAGCGGCGCCGCGTGGAAGGAGCTGATCTCGGTCGCGCTCGCGTCCAGCAGCCCGGCGAGCGCGGTCACCAGCTTGCGCGCCTCGTCCAGGTCCTTGTACTTGTCGCCCTCCTCGGTCAGACCGAGCTTCACGGCGGCGGCGCTCATCAGGTTGACGGCGACCGTCACGATCACCTCGACCGCCGGAACCTCGGCGATGTCGCGGGTCATGGCGTCGAAGTCGGGGGTCTCGGGGCTCTCGGAGGGGGTTTCACTCATGCCCCACACGATAGGGGCAGGGCGGATGTCCGCCTCACCGAGCCCCGTCCGGTGCCGATTAGCCGTTCCCACCCGTTGCTGCTAACCTTGTGTGACGACCGGTCGGACCCGCATGTCGTACGACACACGAGTCCGGCCCACAAGTGGAGGTTTCGAACTCCCACCTGACCGCCCTCCGGGGCGGCGGGTCACCGGTCAGGCGGTCCCGCCCCCAGCGGTGGCGAGCCGCCCGAAAGTGCGCCCCGCGGCCCTCGCGACGGTTGCTCCGGTAGTTCGAGGAGCTCCGCCTGTGATCGTCCGGGGCATTTTTACTGCTTCGGCGCGGTTAGGTCTAAGAATCACAGACGTACGCGGCTGTCCGCCAGACCGTCGCGTGGTGCTACCGAGGAGGATCCATCAGCGCCGAGCCCCGCATCAACGACCGGATTCGCGTTCCCGAGGTGCGACTTGTCGGTCCCAGTGGCGAGCAGGTCGGCATCGTGCCGCTCGCGAAGGCACTGGAGCTTGCGCAGGAGTACGACCTGGACCTGGTCGAGGTCGCGGCGAACGCCCGTCCGCCCGTGTGCAAGCTCATGGACTACGGGAAGTTCAAGTACGAGTCGGCCATGAAGGCCCGTGAGGCGCGCAAGAACCAGGCGCACACGGTCATCAAGGAGATGAAGCTCCGGCCGAAGATCGACCCGCACGACTACGACACCAAGAAGGGTCACGTCGTCCGGTTCCTCAAGCAGGGCGACAAGGTCAAGATCACGATCATGTTCCGTGGTCGCGAGCAGTCCCGGCCCGAGCTGGGCTACCGGCTGCTGCAGCGGCTCGCGGAGGACGTCCAGGACCTCGGCTTCGTGGAGTCGAACCCGAAGCAGGACGGCCGCAACATGATCATGGTTCTCGGTCCGCACAAGAAGAAGACCGAGGCGATGGCCGAGGCCCGCCAGGCGCAGGAGGCCCGCAAGGCCGAGCGCCAGGGTCGTGGCGCGGCGGCCTCCCAGGAGGAGTCGCCGTCCGAGGAGCCTGCCGAGGCGTGATCCCGGGACGCGCGTCCCAGGATGTAACCGATACAAGAGCGACGCTCCACCGTGCCCGGTTTTCGGACCGGGCATCGGAGCGCCACCCACGAGGAGAGAACGGCGCTATGCCGAAGAACAAGACGCACAGCGGTGCCAGGAAGCGCTTCAAGGTCACCGGCTCCGGCAAGGTGCTCCGTGAGCGCGCCGGCAAGCGCCACCTGCTCGAGCACAAGTCGTCCCGTGTGACGCGTCGCCTCACCGGCAACGCCGAGATGGCCCCGGGCGACGCCGCGAAGATCAAGAAGCTTCTCGGCAAGTGACGCGGCGGCGCGTGATCCTCTGATCCAGCGCCGTACGTCAGGACCGGGACCCATTCGTTTCCGGGCCGTGCGCGCACCACCACGGCCCCGCTACAAGGAGTTAATCAAGTGGCACGCGTCAAGCGGGCAGTCAACGCCCACAAGAAGCGCCGGGCGATCCTCGAGCAGGCCTCCGGCTACCGCGGTCAGCGCTCGCGTCTGTACCGCAAGGCCAAGGAGCAGGTCACCCACTCGCTGGTCTACAACTACAACGACCGCAAGAAGCGCAAGGGTGACTTCCGTCAGCTGTGGATCCAGCGCATCAACGCCGCTGCCCGCGCCAACGGTATGACGTACAACCGCTTCATCCAGGGTCTGAAGGCCGCGAACGTCGAGGTCGACCGCAAGATCCTGGCCGAGCTGGCCGTCAACGACGCGAACGCGTTCGCCGCGCTCGTCGAGGTCGCGCAGAAGGCTCTGCCGAGCGACGTCAACGCGCCCAAGGCCGCGTGATCGCTGCGCTGGCTTAGAGTCGACGACTTTACGGACCCGTAGGCTGTCCTGGCCTGCGGGTCCGTGGTGTCTCACGGTGCGGTCGGTTCGGCACCGCCGAATTCCGCCGTCGTGGTTGATCGCCGTCGCGGCGGACATCAGTTGCTGTGGCTGATGCGGCTGCTGCCGCGGCGGAAAGTTTCTAGCGAAGGTGAAGCACCCCATGCCCCCCGCCACCCCCGACCTCATCTCCCCCCGTTCGGCCCGGGTCTCCGCCGCGCGGCGGCTGGCCAAGCGGAACTTCCGGGGGAAGGAGCGGCTGTTCCTCGCCGAGGGGCCGCAGGCCGTGCGGGAGGCGGCGGCGCACCGGGCGACGGACGGCGGCGCCACCCTCGTCGAGCTGTTCGCCACGGTCGAGGCGGCCGAGCGGTACGCCGACATCGTGGGCGAGGCCCGCGGCGCCGGCGCCCGGATCCACCTCGCCGCCGACGATGTCATCGCCGACATCGCCACCACCGTCACCCCGCAGGGGCTCGTCGGCATCTGCCGGTTCCTCGACACGTCGTTCGAGGAGATCCTCGCAGCCCGGCCCCGTCTGGTCGCCGTCCTCGCCCACGTGCGCGACCCCGGCAACGCCGGCACCGTCCTGCGCTGCGCGGATGCCGCCGGAGCGGACGCGGTCGTCCTCACGGACGCCTCCGTCGACCTCTACAACCCCAAGGCCGTGCGGGCCTCCGTCGGCTCGCTGTTCCACCTGCCCGTCGCCGTCGGCGTGCCCGTCGAGCAGGCCGTGGGCGGCCTCAAGGACGCGGGCGTACGCATCCTCGCCGCGGACGGCGCGGGCGAGCAGGACCTCGACGACGAGCTCGACAAGGGCACCATGGGCGGCCCCACCGCCTGGGTGTTCGGCAACGAGGCCTGGGGCCTGCCCGAACACACCCGCGCCCTCGCCGACGCCGTCGTACGCGTCCCCATCCACGGAAAGGCCGAGAGCCTGAACCTCGCGACCGCCGCCGCCGTATGTCTCTACGCGTCGGCCCGCGCGCAGCGCGCCCGCGGAGGATCCTGCTCCGTCACGGAGAGCGAGGAGAGCTAGTAGTGTGACCCGCTCGGGGGCCCTCTGCACCGGCTGAGAGGTGGAGTACGGGGATGAGTGTCGGCACGAGCAGCACACCGGGCACGCGCGACGCGCGGCGCCCTCCCGCGCCCCGGCACGGCGAGCCGACCGCACTCGGCATCGACCCCGACGACCTCCCCGACGGCCTGGTCGTCGCCGACGAGCACGGACGTGTCGTCTGCTTCAACGCCGCCGCCGCCCGGATCACCGCCGTCCCCGCCGAGGACGCCCTCGGACAGCCCCTGGAGAAGGCGCTGCCGTTGGAGGACCTGGAGGGACGGCGCTGGTGGCAGCTGACCGACCCCTACGGCGGCCTGGCCATCCGCGTCGGCCAGCCCGAGCGCAACCTCCTGCTGCACGGCGGCCGGGAGGTCCTCGTCTCGGCGAAATACGTCCGCACCCGCCCCACCGGGCCGGTCCACCGCGTCGTCGTCACCCTCCGCGACACCGAGGCCCGCCGCCGCACCGAACGCAGCCACGCCGAGCTGATCGCCACCGTGGCGCACGAGCTGCGCTCGCCGCTGACCTCCGTCAAGGGCTTCACCGCCACCCTGCTCGCCAAGTGGGAGAGGTTCACCGACGACCAGAAACGGCTGATGCTGGAGACCGTCGACGCCGACGCCGACCGCGTCACCCGGCTCATCGCCGAGCTGCTCGACATATCCCGCATCGACTCCGGCCGGCTCGAGGTGCGCCGCCAGCTCATCGACATCGGCGCCGCGGTCGGCCGGCACGTCCAGGCGTACGTCTCCGCCGGCCGGCCCGCCGACCGGTTCCTGGTCCGCGTCGAGCAGCCGCTGCCCGAACTGTGGGCCGACCCGGACAAGATCGACCAGGTGCTGAGCAACCTCATCGAAAATGCGGTGCGGCACGGCGAGGGAACCGTCACCATTGACGTCATGCCCGCGGCGTCCCCCCGGGAAGGGGAGGACGCCGGGAACACCGCCACGTCGGTCACGGTGCGCGACGAGGGGCCCGGCATCCCGGAGGAGTCCATGAACCGCGTCTTCACCCGCTTCTGGCGGGGCAGCAAGCGCGGCGGTACCGGCCTCGGGCTCTACATCGTCAAGGGCATCGTCGAGGCCCACGGCGGCGCCATCACGGTCGGCCGCGCCCCCGGCGGCGGCGCGGAATTTCGATTTACCCTGCCCGTGGGCACCCCGGCACACCTGCTCTGAGCGACCTGCCGGGGCCCCACGGGCGCATTCGCTTTCCCCAGCCCCCGTTAGACTCGGCCAATGGCACCTTTGCGTCCCAAGGACGGAGACGATTCGTCCACGAGTCGGTGACGGGGACCCTCAGCCAGCCAATCGGAAGCACGGGAAGATATGTCGGCACCCAATAAGTCGTACGACCCTGTCGAGGTCGAGGCGTTGAAATCGGAAGAGATCGAGCGCATGCGGGACGAGGCGCTCGCCGCCTTCGCCGCCGCGGACTCCCTCGACGCGCTCCACGAGGCCAAGGTCGCCCACACCGGCCCCGCCTCCCCGCTGGCCCTCGCCAACCGCGAGATCGGCGCCCTGCCTCCGCACGCCAAGGCCGAGGCCGGCAAGCGCGTCGGCATGGCCCGCGGCGCGGTCAGCAAGGCGCTCGCCGCCCGCCAGGCCGAACTGGAGGCCGAGCGGGACACCCGCGTGCTGGTCGAGGAGGACGTCGACGTCACGCTGCCGTACGACCGCGTCCCGGCCGGCGCCCGCCACCCGCTGACCACGCTCTCGGAGCGCATCGAGGACATCTTCGTGGCCATGGGCTACGAGGTCGCCGAGGGCCCCGAGGTCGAGGCCGAGTGGTTCAACTTCGACGCCCTCAACATCGGCCCGGACCACCCGGCCCGCGGCGAGGCCGACACGTTCTTCGTGCAGGGCCCCGGCGACGGCAGCGAGTCCGGCGTCGTACTGCGCACCCACACCTCGCCCGTGCAGATCCGCTCCCTGCTCGGCCGTGAGCTGCCGGTCTACGTGATCTGCCCCGGCCGCGTGTACCGCACCGACGAGCTGGACGCCACCCACACACCCGTCTTCCACCAGGTCGAGCTGCTCGCCGTGGACGAGGGCCTGACCATGGCCGACCTCAAGGGCACCCTGGACCACATGGTCCAGTCCCTGTTCGGCGAGGGCATGAAGACCCGGCTGCGGCCGAACTTCTTCCCCTTCACCGAGCCGTCCGCCGAGATGGACATGGTGTGCTACGTCTGCCGCGGCGAGTCCGTCGGCAACCCCGACCGGCCCTGCCGCACCTGCTCCTCCGAGGGCTGGATCGAGCTCGGCGGCTGCGGCATGGTCAACCCGCGGGTGCTCACCGCCTGCGGCGTCGACCCGGAGAAGTACAGCGGCTTCGCCTTCGGGTTCGGCATCGAGCGGATGCTGATGTTCCGCCACAACGTCGAAGACATGCGAGACATGGTCGAGGGTGACGTCCGGTTCACCCGGCCGTTCGGGATGGAGATCTGATGCGGGTCCCGCTTTCTTGGCTGCGGGAGTACGTCGACCTGCCGGCGACTGAGACCGGGCGCGACGTCCAGGCCAAGCTCATTTCGGCCGGTCTGGAGGTCGAGACCGTCGACCAGCTCGGCGCCGACCTCAAGGGGCCGCTCGTCGTCGGCCAGGTGCTGACCATCGAGGAGCTGGAGGGCTTCAGGAAGCCGATCCGCTTCTGCACCGTCGACGTCGGTCGGGCCAACGGCACCGGTGAGCCGCAGGAGATCGTCTGCGGCGCCCGCAACTTCGCGGTCGGCGACAAGGTCGTCGTGGTCCTCCCGGGCGCCGTGCTGCCCGGCGGCTTCGCGATCAGCGCCCGCAAGACCTACGGCAAGACCTCGCACGGCATGATCTGCTCCAGCGACGAGCTGGGCATGGGCGACGACGGCAGCCAGGGCATCATCGTGCTGCCGCCGGAGACCGAGGTCGGCAAGGACGCGATCGAGCTCCTGGAGCTGGTCGACGAGGTCCTCGACATCGCCGTCACCGCCAACCGCGGCGACTGCCTGTCCATCCGCGGCGTCGCCCGCGAGACCGCGATCGCCTACGGCCTGCCGCTGCGCGACCCGGCCCTGCTCGACGTCCCCGCCGCGAACGCCTTCGGCTACCCGGTGCGGATCGACGAGCCACTCGGCTGCGACCGCTTCACCGCCCGCACGGTCTCCGGCCTCGACCCCGAGGCGCGCTCCCCGATCTGGCTGCAGCGCCGCCTGCAGAAGGCCGGCATGCGCCCGATCTCGCTCGCCGTCGACATCACCAACTACGTGATGCTGGAGCTGGGCCAACCCCTGCACGCCTACGACCGCGCCCGCGTCCAGGGCACGATCGGCGTGCGCCGGGCCGAGGAGGGCGAGAAGTTCACCACCCTCGACGGCGTCAAGCGCACCCTGCACGCCGAGGACCTGGTCATCATCGACGAGCGCGGGCCGATCGGCCTCGCGGGCGTCATGGGCGGCGCCAACACCGAGATCGACGACACCGAGGGCACCACCACCGAGGTCGTCATCGAGGCCGCCCACTTCGACCAGGTCTCCATCGCGCGCACCGCCCGCCGCCACAAGCTGTCCTCCGAGGCCTCCCGCCGCTTCGAGCGGGGCGTCGACCCGCAGGCCGCCGCAGCCGCGGCCCAGCGCACGGTGGACCTGCTGGTCCTCCTCGCGGGCGGTACGGCCGACGCCGGTGTCACCGAGGTGGCCACACCCTCCGCGCCGCGCACCATCACCGTCCCGGCCGACCACCCGGACAAGGTCGCGGGCGTCGCCTACGGCCGCGAGACCGTGGTCCGCCGGCTGCAGGAGATCGGCTGCGCCGTCGTGGGAAACACTGCCGCGTGGAACGCGTCGTTGAGGGGCGGTGGTCGGGAGACGGGCGGGCAGGACGAGCTGACCGTCACCGTCCCGTCCTGGCGGCCCGACCTGGCCGAACCCAACGACCTGGCCGAAGAGGTCATCCGCCTGGAGGGCTACGAGAACCTGCCCTCCACGCTGCCCAAGCCCCCCTCCGGCCGCGGGCTGACCCACCGGCAGCGGCTGCACCGCCGGGTCGGCCGTGCGCTGGCCGGCGCGGGCTACGTCGAGACGCCGACGTACCCCTTCGTCGCCGAGCAGATCTTCGACCAGCTCGGCCTGGACGCCGATGATCCCGCCCGCCGCGTGGTCAAGCTGGTCAACCCGCTCAGCGACGAGGAACCCGCGCTGCGTACGACGCTGCTGCCGGGTCTGCTCGGCGCGCTGCGCCGCAACGACGGCCGCGGCAGCCACGACCTCGCGCTGTTCGAGACCGGCCTGGTCTTCCACCCGCGCGAGGAGCAGCGGGTCGCGGTGGGCCTGCCCGTCGACCGGCGTCCCACCGACGAGGAGATCGCCGATCTGACCGCCGTGCTGCCCGAGCAGCCACGCCATGTCGCCGCCGTCCTCACCGGCGCCCGCGAGCAGACCGGCTGGTGGGGCAAGGGCCGCCCGGCCGACTGGGCCGACGCGGTCGAGGCCGCCCGGACCGTCGCCCGCGAGGCCGGGGCCGAACCGACCGTCCGCAAGGGCCAGTACGGTCCCTGGCACCCGGGCCGCTGCGCCGACCTCACAGTCACCGTGGACGGCACCGAGCGGGTCGTGGGCCACGCGGGCGAGCTGCACCCGCGCGTGCTCAAGGCGCTCGGGCTGCCCGAGCGCACCTGCGCGATGGAGCTGAACCTCGACCTGCTGGAGCAGGTCGGCGACGGCACCCCGCAGGCGCCGGGCATCTCCACCTTCCCGGTCGCCACGCAGGACGTCGCCCTCGTCGTCGACAAGCCGGTCCCGGCCGCCGACGTCGAGGCCGCGCTGCGCGAGGGTGCCGGTGAACTCCTGGAGTCCATCCGGCTGTTCGACCTCTACGAGAACACCGAGCAGCTCGGCGAGGGCCGTAAGTCCCTGGCCTACGCGCTGCGCTTCCGCGCGCCCGACCGGACGCTGACGGTCGACGAGGCGTCGGCGGCCCGCGACGCGGCGGTGGCGCTGGCCGCTGAGCGCACGGGGGCGGTCCTGCGGAGCTAGCCGGTTGAAGCGCGGGGGACTGCGAGTCCGTTGTCGACCGCGGGCCGGTGGGGGCCGGTCGCGCAGTTCCCCGCGCCCCTGCAAAGTCGGCCTGCGTTGAAAGGTTCCGTCGCTGAGCGGGCCAGGTCAACGCGTCCCAAAGGGGCGCGGGGCTCTGCCGATACGCGGCTCCGCCGCGTGGGCGCGATCAGCCCGGACCGGCCCGCGGCCGACAAACCACTTGCAGTCCCGAGCCATTGGTCGCCCCGCGCCCGGCGGAGCGCAGCGGCCGGGCCGCCGCACTTTTCGAGGGGGAGCCGGCGGCCCGGCCGGCCTCTTGGAGGAGGCGTTTCAGTCAAGCGGCCGGAAACTCTCCGCGACAGCGCGCGCACGGTGCGGGTTCGCGCACTCCGTTCACACCCCGTGTGAAGGCGGACGCACTACAGTGTCGCCACTGAGCCACCGGGGGGCACCCATGCAGCCCAACACCTTGCTCGACGCGATCCTGGACGAGGCCGGGATCTCGCACGCGGGCCTGGCAGCGCACGTCAACCAGGCGGGGCGGGGCCGCGGACTCGCCCTCCGGTACGAACACACCGCGGTGGCCCGGTGGTTGAAGGGCCAGCGGCCACGCGGCCAGGTGCCCGACCTGATCTGCGAGGTGCTGGCCGCCCGTCTGCACCGGCCGCTCACGCTCGACGACATCGGCCTGGGCGTGCCGGGCGAGCCGTCCGCTCCGCACGGCACCTCGCTGTCCGGCTTCGTCGAACGCGCCACCGCCCTGTGGCGCTCCGACGAGCAGCAGCGACCGCACATACTCGGCGCCCCCGCCGTGACCGGCACGCCCGCCGTCATGCCGGTGTGGGAGTGGGAGAACCCGCCCGAGGACGTGGACGTCTCGCGCGGCGGCCCGCACCGGGTCACCCCGGGCGACATCGAGATGCTGCGCGCCGCCCGCACGCATTACGAGCAGATGTACCGCAAGGCCGGCGGCGTCGCGACCCGCAGCCGCGTCGTGGGCTTCCTCAACGCCGAGGCGGCCCCGCTGCTGCGCGGCGGTTACACCGACGCCACCGGCCGTCAACTACACCGCGCCACCGGTGCCTTGGTGGCGATCGCGGGCATCTGCGCCTACGACTCCGACGCGCACGGCCTCGCCCAGCGCTACTTCCATCAGGCGCTCAGGCTCGCGAAAGCCAGCGGGGACCGGGGACTTGGGGCGTATGTGATAGCGCTGCTGGTCAACCAGTCGCTGTTCATGAGGGAGTACCGCCAGGCCGTCGCCTTCGCCGAGGCCGCGCTGCGCGCCGCCGACCAGCACATCACGCCCGCGCTCGCCTCCGACCTGTACGCGATGCAGGCCAAGGCGTACGCCCACCTCGGCGACGGCACGAACGCGCTGTCCCGCATCCGGCGGGCCGAGGCCGCCGCCGAACGCATCCAGCGCGGACACGAGCCCGACGAGACCGGCTATGTCCAACCGGGCCTGGTCAACGTGCAGGTGGCGGAGGCGCTGCTCAGCCTCGGCGAACTGGCGGCGGCGCAGGAGCACGCGACGGCCGCCGTGGACACCCCCGCGCATGACCGCGGCCGGGTGCACCGCCTCGCCATGCTCAGCACGATCGAGCTGCTCCAGGGCGACGCCGACAAGGCGGTGGCCACCGCGGTGCGGATGGCCGAACAGGCCCGTGGCATGGAGTCCCAGCGGCTGCGGGACAGACTGCGCGCGGTGCGCGAGCACCTGGTGCGCAGCGGCTGCGCCGGTACCGCGGAGGCGGCCGAACTGATCGACGGGGCGCTGCGCGTGCCGCTGTGACGATCCCGCCGTGCCCCGAGCGGCTCCCTGTGCGCCTGCTGCGGGACCGCTCCGGCTGCGATATTGCCACTGACCCGACGGAAGGTGGCACAGCCGTGCAGTGGACGAAACAAAGCGAACAAACTGTGTACGCGAACCGCTGGTTCACCGTCAACCTCGCGGACGTCGAGCTGCCGGACGGCCGACACCTCGACCACTTCCTCATCCGGCTGCGGCCGGTCGCCGTGGCCACGGTGGTGAACGAGGCCAACGAAGTCCTCCTGCTGTGGCGCCACCGCTTCATCACCGACAGCTGGGGCTGGGAACTCGCGGCGGGCGTCGTCGAGGACGGCGAGGACATCGCGGCCGCCGCCGCCCGGGAGCTGGAGGAGGAGACCGGATGGCGGCCCGGTCCCCTGCACCGTCTGATGAGCGTGGAGCCGTCCAACGGCCTCACCGACGCCCGCCACCACATCTACTGGTCGGACCGGGGCGAGTACGTCGGACACCCCGTGGACGACTTCGAGTCCGAACGCCGCGAATGGGTGCCCCTCAAGCTGGTCCCCGACATGGTCGCCCGCGGCGAGGTCCCGGCCGCCAACATGGCGGCGGCGTTACTGCTCCTGCACCACCTCAGGCTGGGATGACGGTCGGACGTGGACGCGATCAGGCGTAGGTGTAGAAGCCCGAGCCGCTCTTCCGGCCCAGCCGGCCGGCGTCCACCATGCGCTGGAGCAGCGGGGGAGCGGCGTACAGCGGCTCCTTGTACTCCTCGTACATGCTCTGCGCCACCGAGGCCACCGTGTCCAGGCCGATCAGGTCCGACAGCTTCAGCGGGCCCATCGGGTGAGCGCAGCCCAGCTCCATGCCGTTGTCGATGTCCTCGCGGCTGGCGATGCCCGACTCGAACATCCGGATCGCGGAGAGCAGGTAGGGGATCAGCAGCGCGTTGACGACGAAGCCGGAGCGGTCCTGGGCGCGGATCGCGTGCTTGCCGAGCACCTTCTCGGTGAACAACTGTGCCCGGCCCAGCGTGCCTTCGGAGGTGGTCAGCGCCGGGATCAGCTCGACCAGCTTCTGCACCGGGGCCGGGTTGAAGAAGTGGATGCCGATCACCTGGTCGGGCCGCGCGGTGGCGACCGCCAGCTTCACCAGCGGGATCGAGGAGGTGTTGGAGGCGAGGATCGCGTCCGGCCGGGTCACCACCTGGTCGAGGACCTGGAAGATCTCGGTCTTGACCTGCTCGTTCTCCACGACGGCCTCGATCACCAGGTCGCGGTCGGAGAATTCGCCGAGGTCGGTGGTGAAGCTCAGCCGCGCCTGCGTCGCCTCCTGCTCCTCCTCCGTGATCTTGCCGCGCTCGGCCGCCTTGGCCAGGGAGTTGAACAGCCGGGTACGGCCGATCTCCAGGGCCTCGCCGGTGGTCTCGGCGACCTTCACGTCCAGGCCGGCCCGGGCGCACACCTCGGCGATACCCGCACCCATCTGGCCACAGCCCACCACTCCGACGCGCTCGATGTCTGTCACATCGTCCCTTTCGCTGATCTACGGCGTGTGGCAGGCGGCCCCTGGTTCTGGTGCCTGCTCCGATCGTGCACGTTACCCCCGCGGCACCGATGATCGACCGCCCGGGTCGGGCATGCTGGCCCGGTACACGATCCGTGACGGCGCGGATCCACGGCGTACTGGGATGTCCGGATGGGCCGAGTGACACGACGGGCGTTCACCGTCACCGCGCTGTCGGCCCTGGCGGTCACCGGGGACGCGGCCACCGCGACGGGACGCCCGCGTACGACCACGGACGCCCGCGGCCGGAGCACCGCCACCGAGATGCGCGGCATGTGGCTGGCCACCGTGGACAACCGAGACTGGCCCTCGCGCACCGGACTGAGCGCGGCCCGGCAGCACGGCGAGCTGACCGCCCTGCTCGATGTGGCGGTGCGCCGCCGGCTCAACACGGTGATGTTCCAGGTGCGCCCGACCGCCGACGCGCTGTGGCCCTCGCCGTACGAGCCGTGGTCGCAGTACCTGACCGGCACCCAGGGCAGGGACCCCGGCTGGGACCCGCTCGGCACGGCCGTACGGGAGGCGCACGCCCGGGGCCTGGAGCTGCACGCCTGGTTCAACCCGTACCGGATCGCCCTGCACGCCGACCCGTCCCGGCTGGCCGCCTCCCACCCGGCCCGCAAGCACCCCGACTGGGTGGTCCCGTACGGCGGAAAGCTCTACTACAACCCGGGTCTGCCCGCCGTACGGGCCTTCGTGCGGGAGGCGATGCTCGACGCGGTGCGCGGATACCCCGTGGACGGCGTCCACTTCGACGACTACTTCTACCCGTACCCGGTGGCGGGCCGGTCCTTCGACGACGCCGCCGCCTACGCCCGCCACGGCGGCGGCTTCGCGAGCCGGGCCGCCTGGCGGCGGGACAACATCGACCGGCTGGTCCGCGAGACGGCCGAGGCCGTCCGGAGGATCCGGCCCGGCGCGCAGTTCGGGATCAGCCCCTTCGGGGTGTGGCGCAACGCCTCGACCGACCCACGCGGCTCGGACACCCGGGCGGGCGCCCAGACGTACGACGACCTGTACGCGGACACGCGCACGTGGGTCGAGGAGGGCTGGATCGACTACGTCGTCCCGCAGCTGTACTGGAACATCGGCCTCGCCGCCGCCGACTACGCCACCCTGGTGCCCTGGTGGGCCGAGGTGGCCCGGGGCAGCCGTACGGAGCTGTACGTGGGAGAGGCGCTGTACAAGGCGGGCGACCCGGCGCAGGGCGCGGCCTGGCAGGACCCGGACGAACTGTCCCGCCACCTCACCCTCGCGGCCAGGTACCCCGAGGTGCGCGGGCATGTGTTCTTCGGCGGGAGGGAGGTCGCGGCCGACCCGGCGGGCGCGATGGCGCGGGTGGTCGCCGGCCACTACCGGCAGCCGGCGAAACCTCCGCGCTGATCTACCGCTGTCGGGTCGTCCTGTGCCGGATCTCGGTGTCGGGGCCGGGCGAGCATACGCCCTCGTGTCCGTCCTCGAAGCGGACGCGGTAGGGCGGGTTCCCCTCCTGGCCCATCACTTCGACGATCTCGCCGACCTTGTCGTGCTGGCCGACCACCCTGCCGTGCTGGACAAGCTGGTCACCCTTGGTTGCGCGCATCGGGGCCTCCTCACCGAATGCGGGAGCAGCGGTCCGTGTTCTTGAGTCTACGGCGGAGCACGCCGCCTGGCAGCGGGTCGTACGGCTCCTCAGCCACGCACCCGCTGGGTGACGGCGATGCAGACGAGCACGGCGACGGCCGTCAGCGGGGCGGCCGGCGTCAGGTGCTCGCCGAGCAGCAGCACCGACCACACCAGTGTGAGCAGCGGCTGGGCCAGCTGCAACTGGCTCGCCTTCGGGATGCCGACGGCCGCCATGCCCCGGTACCAGACGACCAGGCCGAGGAACTGCGAGCCCGCCGCGACCCACAGCAGCCCGGTCACGCTGTGCACACCCAGGTGCACGGGCTCGTACGCCAGCGCGAGCGCCGCGCCGGGCACGGTGAGCGGCAGGCACAGCACCAGCGCCCAGCCGATGACCTGCCAGCCGGGCATGACGCGGGCCAGCCGGCCGCCCTCGGTGTAGCCGGCGGCGCAGATCAGCAGGGCGCCGAAGAGGTAGCCGTCGGCGGCGGTCAGGGCGCCGCCGCTCTGCCGCACGGTGAAGCCGGCCACGGCCGCCGCGCCCGCCAGCGCCGCCACCCAGAACGTGCGTGAGGGACGGGTGCCGACGCGCAGCGCGGAGAACAGCGCCGTGGTCAGCGGCAGCAGGCCCACGACGACGGCGGCGTGCGCGGTGGTGGAGGTCCGAAGGGCGAGCGTGGTGAGCAGCGGAAAGCCCAGGACCACTCCGGCGCCCACGACCGCGAGCCCGGGCCAGTGGCGGCGCACGGGCGGGGAGACGCGCAGCGCCAGCAGACAGCCGCCCGCGATGACGGCGGCGAGCACGCTGCGCACGGCCACCAGCGACCAGGGCCCGAAGCCTTCCAGGCCCCAGGCGGTGGCCGGGAAGGTCAGGGAGAAGGCGACGACGCCGAGGGCGGCCTGGAGGGTGCCGGCGCGGGTCCGCGCCGGGGCGTCCACTGCTATCGGTGTCGTCGCGATAGCGCTACTCTGTGCTCTCATGCAACAGCGTAGCAGCGTTGATGAACTCGCCCGACAGCTGCGACAGGAGCTGAACCGCTACTCGCCGGGTGGAAAGCTCCCGTCGAGCCGGGCCCTCGTCGAGCGCTACCGGGTGAGTCCCGTGACCGTCTCGCGGGCCCTGGCGCAGCTGGCCGCCGAGGGCCTGGTGGTCACCCGGCCCGGCGCCGGCGCGTTCCGCGCGGCGCAGCGCGCGAAGGCCGCTGTCGCCAACGACACCTCCTGGCAGGAGGTCGCGCTCAGCGCGGACGGCGCCGCCGACCTCGTACCGCGCACGGTGGACGCCTCCGGCGTCACGGTCTCGCTCGCCGCGCCCCCGCCGGGTGTGATCGAGTTCAACGGCGGTTATCTGCACCCCTCGCTCCAGCCCGAGCGGGCCATGGCCGCGGCCCTCTCCCGCGCGGGCCGCCGCCCCGGAGCCTGGGGACGGCCGCCGCTGGAGGGGCTGCCGGAACTGCGGGAGTGGTTCGCACGGAGCATCGGCGGACCGGACGGCACCGTCACCGCCGCCGAAGTCCTGATCACCGCCGGCGGCCAGTCCGCGCTCACCACCGCCCTGCGCGCGCTCGCCCCGCCCGGCGCCCCGGTCCTGGTCGAGTCGCCCACCTACCCGGGCATGCTGGCCATCGCCCGCTCCTCCGGGCTGCGGCCCGTGCCCGTGCCCGTCGACGCCGACGGGGTGAGACCGGAGCTGCTCGCCGACGCGTTCCGGGCGACCGGCGCCCGCGTGTTCGTCTGCCAGCCCCTGTTCCAGAACCCCACCGGGGCCGTCCTCGCTCCCGAACGGCGCACGCAGGTACTGCGGACCGCCCGCGAGGCCGGTGCGTTCGTCGTCGAGGACGACTTCGTACGACGGCTCGTGCACGAGGACTCCGGCCCCCTGCCGCCCCCGCTCGTCGCCGACGACCCGGACGGAGTCGTCGTTCACGTCGGCTCGCTGACCAAGGCCACCTCGCCCAGTTTCCGGGTGAGCGCGCTGGTCGCCCGCGGCCCGGTCCTGGAGCGGTTGCGCGCCATCCAGGTCGTCGACACCTTCTTCGTACCGCGGCCCCTGCAGGAGGCGGCCCTGGAACTGGTCGGCTCACCCGCCTGGCCACGCCATCTGCGCACCCTCGCCGCCGAGTTGAAGAGCCGCCGCGACGCGATGACCACCGCGCTGCGGCTGCACCTGCCCGAACTCGCCCTCCCCCACGTCCCGTCCGGCGGCTACCACCTCTGGCTGCGCCTGCCCGACGGCGCTGGGGGCACCTCCCAGGCGTTCGGCTCCGGGGGAGAGTTCGCCCTGACCGCCGCCGCCCTGCGCGCCGGCGTCGCCATCACCCCCGGCCGCCCCTACTTCAGCGCCGAACCTCCCGCCGCCCACCTGAGGTTGAGCTTCGCCGCGGTCGCCGGCGCGGTAGAGATCACCGAGGGCGTACGCCGCCTGCGCACGGCCTGCGCGGAGACACTCGCCTGACGGCCGCCCAGGGAAAACGGCTCGGCACCGCCACCCTGACCTGCGAGTACTATCGCGCCATGCATGACACCCCACACCTCGCCGACGGCTACGAGATCTCCACCGACCCGGACCGCCTCGACGTCGAACGCGTCCACCGCTGGCTGTCCACGGACGCCTACTGGGCGCTGGGCCGGACGCGGGAGAAGCAGGACCGGGCGATCGAGGGGTCGCTCAACTTCGGAGTGTTCGAGGTGCTTTCAGGGGAACAGGTGGCGTATGCCCGGGTCGTGACCGACCGGGCCACCTTCGCCTGGCTGTGCGACGTGTACGTCGACCCGGCCGTGCGCGGCAAGGGCATCGGCACGGCGCTCGCCGGCGCCGTACGCGAGCACCTGCGGCCCTACGGGCTGCGGCGCGTCATGCTGGCCACCCACGACGCGCACGGCGTGTACGAGAAGCTCGGCTTCCGGCCGCTGGAGCGGCCCGGGCAGTGGATGGCGCTCGCTTTCGAATAACCTCGCGGTAACACCCCTTGACCTGCTCACTCTCCCGGCCCACGATCGCGGCATGGCAGTTCGGGTCACGTTCGTCGCCGCGGCGCGCAGCTCCCCGTTGCTCGCCGAGCGGTTCGAGGACGACCGGCAGCTCGACCAGGCAGGCTGGGACGAGGTGTGGCGGGTCGCCCAGGAACTGCTGCCGCTCGCCGCCGCCGACCTGCGCTATTGCTCGCCCACTCCGCGCAGTCGCGCCACCGGGGACGCCCTCGGCTACGCCCCGCTCGTCCAGCTCGCCCTGCGGGACTGCGACATGGGCCGCTGGCGCGGGCTCACACTGGGCGAGGCGATGGCCCGCGAGCCGCAGGCCGTGGACGCCTGGCTCGCCGACCCGCGCGGCACCCCGCACGGCGGCGAGTCGCTGCTGTCCTTCATCACCCGCGTCGGCGGCTGGCTCGACACCCGGCCCGTCGAGGACGGCTGCCGCGTCGTCGCCGTGGCCGAGCCCTCCGTGATCCGCGCCGCCCTGGTCTACGCCCTGAAGGCGCCCCCGTCCATCTACTGGAACATCGACGTCCGCCCCCTGTCGACCACCACCGTCACCGGCCACGCCGGCCGCTGGTACCTCCGCCTCGACGGCGTACCGGCTCCGCTCCCGCGCGCGTAGTCCCGCGTCCCGGACGGCGAACCCACCAGCCGTCCGGCGGCCTGGCCTGGCGCTGCCGCCGTTGCATAAACGTGCAGCGATACGTATAGTCATGCCATCAAGGAGGAGGGTTCATGGCTGTACGTGTGGCGGTCGCCGGAGCGAGTGGATACGCGGGCGGAGAGGCGCTGCGGCTGCTGCTGGCGCACCCCGAGGCCGAGATCGGCGCCCTGACCGGGAACTCCAACGCCGGACAGCGCCTCGGCGCGCTGCAGCCGCACCTGCTGCCGCTGGCCGACCGCGTCCTTGCGGAGACCACCCCCGAAGTCCTCGCCGGGCACGACGTCGTCTTCCTCGCCCTGCCGCACGGCCAGTCCGCCGCCGTCGCCGAGCGACTCGGCCCCGACGTCCTCGTCATCGACCTGGGCGCCGACTTCCGGCTGAAGAACCCGGCCGACTGGGAGAAGTTCTACGGCTCCCCGCACGCCGGCACCTGGCCCTACGGCCTTCCCGAACTTCCGGGTGCCCGCGCCGCGCTGGAGGGGTCCAAGCGCATCGCGGTACCCGGTTGCTACCCCACCGCCGCCTCCCTCGCCCTCTTCCCGGCGTACGAGGCCGGCCTCGCCGAGAACGAGGCCGTGATCGTCGCCGCCTCCGGCACCTCCGGCGCCGGCAAGGCACCCAAGCCGCACCTGCTCGGCTCCGAGGTCATGGGCTCCATGTCCCCCTACGGCGTCGGCGGCGTCCACCGGCACACCCCCGAGATGATCCAGAACCTCAGCGCGGCGGCGGGGGAGCCGGTCACCGTGTCCTTCACGCCCACCCTCGCGCCGATGCCCCGCGGCATCCTCGCCACGTGCAGCGCGAAGGCCAAGCCCGGCGTGACCGCCGAGTCCGTGCGCGCCGCCTACGAGAAGGCCTACGCCGACGAACCCTTCGTCCACCTCCTCCCCGAGGGACAGTGGCCCGCCACCGCGGCCGTGTACGGCTCCAACGCCGTACAGATCCAGGTCGCCCACGACCCCGCCGCGCACCGCGTCGTCGCGATCAGCGCCATCGACAACCTGACCAAGGGCACCGCGGGCGGTGCCGTGCAGAGCATGAACATCGCCCTCGGGCTCGACGAGACCACCGGACTTTCCACGATCGGAGTCGCACCGTGAGCGACGCACGTGCAGCCACCGGGCCGCAGACGACTGGGGGTACCTCCCAGGCCGTCCAGGCACTGGGGGAGACGGCCGCACCGCTGCGCTGCACGGGCGGCAGTGACATCAGCCGCTACCGCGGCGGGGCGAACAAGGAGATGCAGTGAGCGTCACGGCAGCCAAGGGATTCCAGGCGGCGGGCATCGCCGCCGGGATCAAGGAGAACGGCAACCCGGACCTGGCCCTCGTGGTCAACACCGGGCCCCGCCGCGCCGCCGCCGGCGTCTTCACCTCCAACCGCGTCAAGGCCGCCCCGGTGCAGTGGTCCGAGCAGGTCCTCAAGACCGGCCGGCTCTCCGCGGTCGTCCTCAACTCCGGCGGCGCCAACGCCTGTACGGGGCCCAAGGGCTTCCAGGACACCCACGCCACCGCCGAGAAGGCGGCCGACGTGCTCGGCGTCGGCGCCATCGAGGTCGCCGTCTGCTCCACCGGCCTGATCGGTGTCCTGCTCCCCATGGACAAGCTGCTGCCGGGCGTCGGGGCGGCCGCCGCCCAGCTCTCCGAACACGGCGGCGAGAAGGCCGCCATCGCCATCAAGACCACCGACACCGTCCACAAGACCTCCGTCGTCACCAAGGACGGCTGGACCGTCGGCGGCATGGCCAAGGGCGCCGGCATGCTCGCCCCCGGCCTCGCCACCATGCTCGTCGTCCTCACCACCGACGCCGACCTCGAGGCCGGCGCACTCGACAAGGCCCTGCGCGCCGCCACCAGGGTCACCTTCGACCGGGTCGACTCCGACGGCTGCATGTCCACCAACGACACCGTGCTGCTGCTCGCCTCCGGCGCCTCCGAAGTCACCCCGGAGCACGAGGAGTTCGCCGAAGCCGTACGGGCGGTGTGCGACGACCTCGGGCAGCAGCTCATCCGGGACGCCGAGGGCGCCAGCAAGGACATCAAGGTCGAGGTGGTCAACGCCGCGACGGAGGCCGACGCCGTGGAGGTGGGCCGCTCCATCGCCCGCAACAACCTCCTCAAGTGCGCCATCCACGGCGAGGACCCCAACTGGGGCCGCGTCCTGTCCGCCATCGGCACCACCGGGGCCGCCTTCGAGCCCGACCGGCTCAACGTCGCCATCAACGGCGTCTGGGTGTGCAAGAACGGCGGCGTCGGCGAGGACCGCGAGAAGGTCGACATGCGCTACCGCGAGGTCCACATCGTGGCGGACCTCGCCGCCGGTTCCGAGACCGCCACCATCTGGACCAACGACCTGACCGCCGACTACGTCCACGAGAACAGCGCATATTCATCATGAGCACGGGAACGACTCGTAAGCACACGGCCCTGCCGAAAGCCCAGATCCTCATCGAGGCGCTGCCCTGGCTGACCCGGCACCACGGTAAGACCGTCGTCATCAAGTTCGGCGGCAACGCCATGGTGAACGAGGAGCTGAAGTCGGCCTTCGCCCAGGACGTCGTCTTCCTGCGGCACGCCGGTCTGAAGCCGGTCGTCGTGCACGGCGGCGGCCCGCAGATCAGCGCGGCCCTGGACAAGCACGGCATCGTCAGCGAGTTCAAGGCGGGCCTCAGAGTCACCACCGAGGACGCCATGGACGTCGTACGCATGGTGCTGGCCGGGCAGGTGCAGCGGGAGCTGGTCGGGCTGCTCAACCAGCACGGGCCGTTCGCCGTCGGCCTCACCGGCGAGGACGCGCACACCATCACCGCCACCAAGCACACCCCCGAGATCGACGGCGAGCTGGTCGACATCGGACGGGTGGGCGAGATCACCGAGATCGACACGGGCGCGATCGAGGCACTGCTCGCCGACGGCCGCATCCCGGTCGTCTCCTCGATCGCCCGCTCCCAGGACGACAGCGACAATGGACATGTCTACAACGTCAATGCTGATACGGCGGCTGCGGCACTCGCTGCGGCGCTGGGCGCCGAAACCCTCATGGTCCTCACCGACGTCGAGGGTCTTTACGAGGACTGGCCGAACTCCGACGAGGTGATCAGCCGCCTGACCGCGAGCGAGCTGGAGAAGCTGCTGCCGGAGCTGTCCTCCGGCATGGTCCCGAAGATGGAGGGCTGCCTGCACGCCGTCCGCAACGGGGTGCGCACCGCCCGCGTCATCGACGGCCGGGTCCAGCACTCGATCCTGCTGGAGATCTTCACCGACGAAGGCATCGGCACGATGGTCGTGCCGGACGAACAGGGGGAGTCATGAGCAACCAGGGCGTGAACCAGGGCGTGAGCAACGAGCAACTGACCGCGCGCTGGCAGGGCGCGCTCATGAACAACTACGGCACGCCGCGCCTGCCCCTCGTCCGCGGCGAGGGCGCGAGGCTGTGGGACGCCGACGGCAACGAGTACCTGGACTTCGTCGGCGGCATCGCGGTCAACGCGCTCGGCCACGCCCACCCCGCCGTCGTCGAGGCCGTCAGCCGGCAGATCGCCTCCCTCGGGCACGTCTCCAACCTGTTCATCGCCGAACCGCCCGTCGCCCTCGCCGAGCGCCTGCTGCAGCTCTTCGGCCGGGACGGCAAGGTGTTCTTCTGCAACTCCGGAGCCGAGGCCAACGAGGGCGCCTTCAAGATCGGCCGGCTGACCGGCCGTCGGCACATGGTCGCCACTGAAGGAGGCTTCCACGGCCGTACGATGGGCGCGCTCGCGCTCACCGGCCAGCCCGGCAAGCAGGAGCCGTTCCTGCCGCTGCCCGGCGAGGTCACGCACGTGCCGTACGGGGACGCGCAGGCGCTGGCCGCCGCCGTCACCGAGGACACCGCCCTCGTCGTCATCGAGCCCATCCAGGGAGAGAACGGCGTCGTCGTACCCCCGCCCGGCTATCTGAAGGCGGCCCGCGCGATCACGGCGGCCACCGGCGCGCTGCTGGTCCTCGACGAGGTGCAGACCGGCATCGGCCGTACCGGGCACTGGTTCGAGTACCAGGCCCACGACGGCGTCCTGCCGGACGTCGTCACCCTCGCCAAGGGCCTCGGCGGCGGGCTCCCGCTCGGCGCCACCGTCGCCTTCGGGCGCGCCGCCGAACTGCTCCAGCCCGGCCAGCACGGTACGACCTTCGGCGGCAACCCGGTCGCCTGCGCCGCCGGACTCGCGGTGCTGGACACCATCGGGGGCGAGGGGCTGCTGGAGAACGTCAAGCGGCAGAGCGAGAAGCTGCGCGAGGGAATCGAGTCCCTGGGCCACCCGTTGACCGGCCATGTCCGGGGCGCCGGCCTGCTCCTGGGTATCGTGCTCACCGAGCCGCTCGCGCCGCAGGTGCAGCAGGCGGCTCAGGAGGCCGGTTTCCTGGTGAACGCGCCCGCTCCCGACGTCGTACGGCTGATGCCGCCGCTGAACCTCGGCGACGACGCGGTGGACGCCTTCCTCGGAGCGCTGCCCGGCATCCTGGACGTGGCAGGCGGGGACGGATGATCCGGAGAATGGGACGACGATGAGTCAGGCGCAGGACTACGGGCAGACCGGGCAGACCGAAGCCGCGAACTCCGGGCCCGGCGTGCCGCAGACGCGAACCGCGCGCCACCGCCGGATCGTGGACATCCTCAACCGGCAACCGGTGCGGTCGCAGAGCCAGTTGGCGAAGCTGCTGGCCGACGACGGGCTGAGCGTCACCCAGGCGACGCTGTCGCGGGACCTGGACGAGCTGAACGCGGTGAAGATCCGCAACACCGACGGCGACCTGATCTACGCGGTGCCGAGCGAGGGGGGTTTCCGCACGCCGCGTGCGCCGCTGGGGGAGTCGGCCAAGGAGGAGCGGATGCGGCGGCTCTCGCAGGAGCTGCTGATCTCCGCGGAGGCCTCCGCGAATCTCGTGGTGCTGCGGACCCCTCCGGGGGCGGCGCAGTTCCTCGCCTCGGCGATCGACCAGGCCGAGCTGCACGACATCCTCGGGACGATCGCCGGCGACGACACGCTGCTGTTGATCAGCCGGGATCCCAGTGGGGGGCAGGCGCTGGCGGACCACCTGCTGCGACTGGCCCAGAACGGACACTGACCCAGCTGCGGGCAGTCGTGCCTCCCTCAGTGCTGAACGCCTGGGGGACCCCAGGGCGGTGGGGGTCCCCTGCTCGAGCGAAGCCGAGAGCTCGGGGGGAGGGTGGGTGCTGGGGGCACCCCCTGTTCGAAGAGCTCGGGGGCGGCACCCCGCGAGCGCGGGCGAGCCGACCCACCCCTCGGCAGCAACGCCGCTGAACCCTCACCCCAGCCAGGCGGCAAGCCCTGCCGTACACCTGACCTCGTCGCCCGCCGTGATCAGCAGCGCTTCCACGTCCGGCAGTGACTCCAGCCAGGCCAGCCCCTCCCGCGAGCCCATCGCGAACGCGGCCGTGGCCCAGCAGTCCGCCCAGGTCAGCCGGGGGGCGACCACCGTGACCGCCACCAGGTCGGTGACCGCGGAGCGGCCGGTGCGGGGGTCCACGATGTGGGCCCCGCGCTCCGCCGTACCCGACGTGGCCACCGCCAGCTCCTCCGCCCCCGCCGCGGAGACCACCGCGGCCAGGGCACCGGGGCGCAGAGGGTCCGACACGCCGACCCGCCAGGGCCGCTGCGGGCCGGGGGAGCCCAGTAGCTGCACATCCCCGCCGCCGTTCACGCTGACCCCGTTCACGCCCGCCGCCGCGATCCGCCGGGCGGCCCGTTCGGTGGCCCAGCCCTTGACGATCCCGGTCGGGTCCAGGTCCCCCTGGTGGCGCAGGCTGAACCAGCCCTCGCCGACCCGCTCGGCCTCGGCGCCCAGGGCGAGGACCCCGGCGACCTCGGGATCGCACTCCTCCACGGTGAGCTCCCCGCGCGCGAGGCGGGAGATCTGGCTGTCGTCGCGGTAGGTGCTGAACACCTCGTCGACCCGGTGCAGCCCTGCTACCGCCTCGCGCAGTGCCGTCCGAACCGCGTCGGGTTCCCCGCCGCGGACGTCGAAGGAGAAGACCGTCCCCATGACCTCCTCCGCGTGACGTACCGCGGCGGGAGCCTTCGCCGACTCGGCCACGGCCTCAGCCACCGGCCTGGTCCAGTGCCGACTGCAGCGACTGCTTGTAGCCGCTGCTGGTGTAGGTGGCCCCGGACACCGTGTCGATGTCCGCGCTGCCGGCCGCGACGGCCGCCTGGTTGAGCCTGGGCACGGCCAGGTCGGTCTTCTGGCCGCTGACCCCGCCCTGGGGCGCCTGCACCGCCTCGGCCTCGGTGATCTTCCCGCCGCTGACCGTGATGCGGACCTGCACCGGCCCGTACTGGGTCTGGGCGACCTTGCCGGTGACGGTACGGGCCTGGGCGGCACCGGAGCCCGAAGAACCCGAGGAGCCCGAAGAACCCGAGGAGCCGCCGCTCGCCTTCACCTTGTCCAGTGCCGACTGCAGCGACTGCTTGTAGCCGCTGCTGGTGTAGGTGGCCCCGGACACCGTGTCGATGTCCGCGCTGCCGGCCGCGACGGCCGCCTGGTTGAGCCTGGGCACGGCCAGGTCGGTCTTCTGGCCGCTGACCCCGCCCTGGGGCGCCTGCACCGCCTCGGCCCCGACGATCCTCCCGTCGCTGACGGTCAGCCTGACCTGCACGTTGCCGTACTGGGTCCGGGCCACGTCGCCGGTGACGTTCCGCGTGCCCGTCCGCTGCGCGCCGCTACCGCCCTGCGGCGACTCCTGCGCCGCCGCGGGCGGCAGCGGGGCCGCGCCGGCCGCCGAGGCGGAGGCCGGGTCGGACGCCGGCTTCAGCGACAGCAGCAGCACGATGCCGGACACGGTCGCGGCGCCGGCGAGCACGGCACGTCGGACGGGGTGGCTCTTCCTCATCTTCTCCCAAGCTCCTGAAGTCCCGTCGCTCACATCTCGAACGACTCGTGATGGATGCGGCGGGCGGGGACTCCCGCGCCGCGCAGTGCCTCGTACACCGACTGCGCGAAACCGGGCGGGCCGCACATGAAGACGTCGTGGCGGTCGATGTCGGCGATCTTCCGCTTCAGGGACTCCGCGGAGATGTCGGGGCGTTCGCCGTCGGGGCTGTTCACCGCGTACATCAGCCGGGCGCCGCGCTCGTCGGCGATCTTCGCCAGCTCGTCCCACAGGGCCAGGTCCTCGGTGCTGTTGGCCCGGTAGAGCAGCGTGATGTCACCGGCCGCGCCCGGCAGCGTCTCGAACAGTGCCCGCATCGGGGTGATGCCGACACCGCCCGCGACCAGCAGCACCTTGCCCTGGCTGCGCCGGGACGCGGTCAGCGCGCCGTACGGGCCCTCCGCCCACACCCGGGTGCCGGGCTCCAGCTCGCGCAGCCGGGCGCTGTGGTCGCCGATCGCCTTGACGGTGATGCGCAGCAGGTCCGGGCGGGGCGCCGCCGACAGCGAGTACGGGTGCGAGGAGAACCGCATGCCGGGCGCCAGGAACCGCCAGCGGAAGAACTGCCCGGCCTCGGCGCCCATCCGGTGCAGTTTCCTGCCGCCGATCAGCACCGACACGATGCCCGGCGACTCCTCGATCACCGCCTCCACCCGCATCTTGTGACGCAGGTTCAGCCGGATCGGGGTGAGGATCCGGTACCAGACCACCAGCGCGGTCACCGCGCCGTACAGGGCGTACCAGAAGGTCTTGGCGGCCGGCTCGACGGCGAAGTCGTTGCCGGTGGTGATCTGGTGCCAGAACGTCAGGAACACCGCCGCGTACGTGAACAGGTGCACGTGGTACCAGGTGTCGTACGGCATCAGGCGACGCACCGGGCCGATCGAGACCAGCCCGATGACGACCAGCAGTCCGGTGCCGATGGCGGCCTTGCCCATGTCGGGCAGCTCGTTGACGGAGCTGATCGTCTGCTGCACGATGTCGCCGAGCGACTTGCCGGCCTGCAGCGCGTAGCCCCACATGGTGAGGAAGACGTGCGCGATCACCAGGCAGAGCGTGTAACGGCCGCTCATGGCGTGCCAGCGGGCGACCCGGTCGGATCCGACCCGGCGTTCCAGGGCGGGCACGCGCGCCATCTGCAGGACGACCAGCGCCATGAGGTAGCCGGCGAGCAGGCCGGTGATCCGGCCCGCGTTGAGGATCTTTCCGCCTGTGTCGGCGATGGACGGGGTGTTCATCCACCACAGCCAGACGACGCCCGCGGCGCCCGCCGCGACGGCGAGCAGCAGCGGGACGGCGGGAGAGCGACGCGGCCGGATGCGGCGCATCGTCTGGCGCCGGGCGGCGCGGCCTCCTGCGAGCGTGGTGGTCACGGTTCCTCCGTGGCGATTCGACCCTTGGTCGCCCACAGATACGTGGCGCGTCCGCCGAGCGTTCAGTGGCTCGCCGAGTCCAACGCGGACTGAAGTGATCGGCGGTAACCGTCGCTTGTGTAGGTGGCTCCCGAGACCGTGTCGATGTCCGCGCTCTGCGCGGCCAGCGCCTCCCTTCGCAGCTGGGGGACGGCGTAGCCGCTGATCTCCCGGTCCCGTGGGTTCTCCGTGGGGTAGGAGAGCGCGGTCACCTCCGTGATCCGGTTGTTCTTGAGCGTGACCCGCACCTGGACGGGGCCCCAGCGGGTCCGCACCGTCTCGCCGGTGACGGTCCTGGCGCCGGTGGACCCACTGGACGCGCTCGCGCCGCCGGAGTGAGCGGGCGCGGGTGCCGCGGCGATCTGCGGCGGTGTGTGCGGCTTCAGCGACAGCAGCATCACCAGCCCGGAGACGGTGGCGGCACTCGCCAGCACGACGCGGCGCAGCGGACGGTTCTTCTTCAACGCGTGCAACTCGGCCTCACAGCTCGAACGACTCGTGGTGGATACGGCGGTCCGGCACCCCGGCGGCGCGCAGCACCTCGTACAGGTCCCGGGCGAAGGCGTGCGGACCGCAGATGTACACGTCGTGCCCGGCCAGGTCGGAGACGGCCGCGCGCAGCGACTCGACGGTGATGCGGGGGCGCTCGCCGCGCGGTCCGTTCAGCGCGTACAGCACCCGTGCTCCGCGCCGGCGCGCTATGGCCTCCAACTCGCCGCCCAGGGCGAGGTCTTCAGCCGTGCGTGCCCGGTACAGCAGGGCGACGTCACCGGGCAGGGTCTCGAACAGTGCCCGCATCGGGGTGATGCCGACCCCGGCGGCGATCAGCAGTGACTTGTGCGAGGTGCGCCGGTCGGCGGTCAGCGCGCCGTACGGGCCCTCCGCCCACACCCGGGTGCCCGGCCGCAGCAGCGGCACGGCCGCGCTGTGGTCGCCGAGCGCCTTCACCGTGATGCGCAGCAGGTCCGGGCGGGGCGGCGCCGACAGGGAGTACGGCGTCGACGTCCGGCTCATGCCCTCGGCGAGGAACCGCCAGCGGAAGAACTGCCCGGGCCGCGCACCCAGTTCGTCCAGCCGGTGGCCGCGTACGACGACGGAGTACACCCCCGGCGCTTCCTGGTGCACCGCCTCGACCCGCATCCGGTGCCGCCGGTTGAGCCGCACCGGGACCAGGATCCGGAACCACAGCACCAGGGCGGCGACGCCCAGATACAGGACGTACCAGGCGGCGGTGGCCGCGGTGTGGCCGTTGAACTCGTTGCCGAGGGCGAGTTGGTGCCCGAAGGCGAGGAAGACGGCGGCGTAGGTGAGCAGGTGCACGTAGTACCAGAACTCGTGACTGGTACGGCGGCGCACCGCGCGGGCCGAGGTGATGCCGACCGCGAACAGGATCACCGTGCCGGCGGTGGCCTTGAGCATCTCCGGGTAGTCGAGCACCACGGTGACCGCCTCGCGCACGAGGGAGGAGCCGTCCTGGGCGGCGTACCCGGCCAGGACCAGCACCACGTGCGCGACCAGCAGGCACACCGTGTAGCGGCCGGCCATCGCATGCCAGCGGGCCACCCGGTCCGAGCCGATCCGCCGCTCCAGCAGCGGCACCCGCGCCATCAGCCCCACGAGCACCGCGCAGGCGTACCCGCACAGCAGGCCCGTGATCCGCCCGGCGCCGGTCAGCCGGCCCGCCGCACCCACGACGGAGGCGGTGTCGTACCACCACAGACCGACCACCGCGGCGGCCCCCGCCCACAGCAGCGCGAGCACGGCGCCCGCCGGGGAGCGCCGTGTCGCCAGTGGCACGGGCGGTGCCGCCCGCCGCTCGTACGCCGTGGTCATCTCGTTCCCCGTCCTTTCTCCGGTACGGGACGCAACTGTGCGCGGCGAACCTCTGAGGACGCTCTGAGCGGCGGACCCCGACGGGGCACTCTCAGGAAATTCTTAAAGATCCTCCGGCGCCGCACCGGCCGGCGACCGGCGATGCTGGAGGGGCCATGAACACCTCCCGCCCGAACCCACCCGCCCTGCCCGCCCTCACCCGCCTCGACGGCACCCCCGTGCGCGTCCTCGTCGTCGACGACGACCCGGACCTCGCCGAGGTGCTCTCGGGCGCCCTGCGCTACCAGGGCTGGCAGGTCCGCACCGCCGGCGACGGGGCCTCGGCCGCCGCCGCGGCCCGCGAGCTGCGGCCCGACGCCGTCGTCCTCGACGTGATGCTTCCGGACACCGACGGCTTCGCCGTGCTGCGCGAGCTGCACGCCGTGCAGCCGGACGTCTGTGTGCTCTTCCTCACCGCGCGGGACGCGGTGGAGGACCGCATCGCGGGGATCACCGCGGGCGGCGACGACTACGTGACCAAGCCGTTCAGCCTGGAGGAGGTGGTCGCCCGGCTGCGCGGACTGCTGCGCCGTGCCGGCATGGCCCGGCAGTCGGAGGAGGGCCCGCGGTTGACCGTGGGCGACCTGGTCATGGACGAGGACGCCCGTGAGGTCACCCGGGCGGGAGAGCTGATCGAGCTGTCCCCGACCGAGTTCGAACTGCTGCGCTTCCTGATGCACAACCCGCGCCGGGTGCTGAGCAAGGCGCAGATCCTGGACCGCGTGTGGTCGTACGACTTCGGCGGCCAGGCGCATGTGGTGGAGCTGTACATCTCCTATCTGCGCAAGAAGGTGGACGCCGGCCGGGAGCCCATGATCCACACCGTGCGCGGGGCCGGGTACGTACTGAAGCCGGCACTGCGGTGAGGGCGTCGCCGCGGGCTTCGGCCCGGTGGACACGGCGGCTGCCCCGGCTGCGCACGCTGCGCGCCCGGCTCACCTTCGGCCTGGTGGTGCTGCTCGCCGTGAGCTGTGCCGCCGTCGGGGTGGCCGCGGTCTGGGAGCTGGACGGCTTCCTCACCGGCCGGCTGGACCAGCAGCTGCGGCAGACCGGGTCGAGCTTTCCGCAGAGCCTGGAGCACGGCACGGTCACGGCCACCAAGCCTTCGGACCACGACGGCGACGAGCACGGCGACACCCGCCGCCAGGCCGCCGGGACCTTCGGCGCCCGGCTGCTCACCGGCACGGTGACGCATGCGGCGGTGGTCCCGTCCCGGTCCCGTCCGGACTTCGGCGTCACCCTCACCGCCGCCGACCGCAGGGCCCTGGCCACGCTTCCGGTGGACCGTGGCGGCCATACGGTGTACCTGTCCGCGTTGGGCGACTACCGGCTGGCTGCCTGGCCGGGGCGGGACGGCGACGTGCTGATCACCGGGCTGCCGATGGAGCCGGTGCGGGCCACGGTCCACCGGCTCGAACTGGTCGCCGGGGCCGTCTTCGGGCTGGCGCTGGCCGTCGCCGGGGTCACCGGGGCCCTGTGGGTGCGCTGGTCGCTCCGGCCGCTGAGCCGGGTCGCGGAAACCGCCACCCGGGTCAGCGAGCTGCCGCTGGCCAGCGGCGAGGTGGCGCTGCCGCCACGGGCGCCGCGGGCCGACCCGCGCAGCGAGGTGGGCCGGGTCGCCGCCGCCTTCAACCGCATGCTCCACCACGTCGAGGACGCGTTGACCAAACGGCACGCCAGTGAGGAGCGGCTGCGCAGCTTCGCCGCCGACGCCAGCCACGAGCTGCGCACCCCGGTCGCCTCGGTGCGCGGACACGCCGAGCTCGCCCTGCTGCACCCGGGGCCGGTGCCGCCCGAGATCACCCGAGCCCTGGAGCGCATCGCCGCCGAATCCGCACGGATGGGCGAGATGGTCGACGAGATGCTGTTGCTGGCCCGTCTGGACGCCGGCCGCCCCCTGGAGCGCCGCCCGGTCGACCTCACCCGCCTGGTCCTGGACGCGGTGACGGACGCCCGGGCCGCGGGACCCGAGCACCGCTGGACCATGGAGCTGCCGGAGGACCCGGTGACGGTGACCGGTGACGCCCACCGGCTCCAACAGGTGCTGGCCAACCTGTTGGCCAACGCGCGTCTGCACACACCCGTGGGCACCAAGGCGACGGTGTCCCTGGACCTCGAGACGCCTTCCGGCGCGGCTGTCCTGCGGGTCCACGACGACGGCCCCGGCGTCCCCGAGGACGTCCAGCCGGGCGTCTTCGAACGCTTCACCCGCGCCGACCGCCGCCGCACGGACCCGTCCGGCGGCGCCGGAGCGGGACTCGGCCTGTCGATCGTGGCGGCCGTGGCTCAGGCCCACGGGGGGAGCGTGAGTCTGGACAGCCGCCCCGGTTCCACGACGTTCACGGTGCGGCTGCCGACGGGCGACGGAGGGCTCAGACCGTGGACGGCGGCAGGGGCAGCGGCAGTCCGGGCAGGCCGTCCAGACTCGTGACCACGTGCTCCTTCCTGGTGAAGTACTCGTTCAGCGAGGCGTCGTCCTCGCGCGCGAAGCGCTTGCCGTGCAGGTCGCGGTCCGCCTCGTACGCCATGAAGGGCACCGCGTATCCGCAGGTGTCCCGGATCAGTTCGGCGCGTACGACGATGATCGCGCGCAGCCCGTGCGAGGCGGGGTCGATGTCGGGGAAACGGGCGAGGAGTTCCTCGAAGCGCGGGTCGTCGCGGAAGACCGGCTCGCCCCTGCCGTGGAGGCGCACGATGGTGGGCGGGCCCTGGAAGGCGCACCACATGAGGGTGATCCGGCCGTTCTCGCGCAGATGCGCGATCGTCTCCGCGTTGGACCCGGCGAAGTCCAGGTAGGCCACGGTGCGTTCGTCGAGCACCGCGAAGGAGCCCTTCAGGCCCTTGGGGGAGAGGTTGACCGTGCCGTCGCCGGACAGCGGAGCGGTCGCGGTGAAGAAGAGGGGCTGCTCCTCGATGAAGGTGCGCAGCCTGCCGTCTATGCGCTCGTAGGTCTTTCCCATGCCCAACGATTATCCGGGCGGTTCTTTTGACTGTCCGAGGAATTGCGGGATCGATCCGGCTCGCCCACCGTGGCCGCCCCGGCCGGCGCTTCCTCGGGGCGGCCACGGCTGCCTGTCACCTCACTTGGTGAGGGCGCAGGCGGCCAGGGAGTCCAGACCCTGCGGCTTGGTCGACGTACGGCCGATGGCGATGGCGATGCGGTCGATGGTGGACTTCCGCTTGTCCTTGAGCGGGCCGAGGATCGCGTTCTGCACGAAGTTGGGGCCGCCCTGTCCGACGGTGTTCCGCAGGCGGGTGTTGGCCTCCTGGACCTGGGTGTCGAGCAGGGCGAGGTTGCGGTCGGTCTCGGCCTGGGCGGAGGCGGGGACCGCCGGGAGCTGGGACTTCACGTCGGGGCAGGTGATGGTGCCGGCGGCGGCGTTGCCGGCGTTGTTGTCGGCCGCGTTGCCGTTGTTGCCGGTGTTCGCGCCCGCCCCGTTGCCGTTGCCGCCCGCGTTGCCCGCCGCTCCTCCGGTCGAGCCCGTGCTGCCGCCCTGGTCCAGGGTGCACGGCGCGAGCGCGTCCAGGCCCTGCGGCTTGGCGGCCGTACGGCCGATCGCCGTCGCCATCCGGTTGATCGTGGCCACGCGCTTGTCCTTGAGCGGGCCGAGGATCGCGTTCTGCACGAAGTTGGGGCCGCCCTGTCCGACGGTGTTCCGCAGGCGGGTGTTGGCCTCCTGGATCTGGGTGTCGAGCAGGGCGAGGTTGCGGTCGGTCTCGGCCTGGGCGGAGGCGGGGACCGCCGGGAGCTGGGACCTGACGTCCGGGCACGTGATCGTGCCGGGGCTCGCCAGGGTCCGGGCGTTCTGGGCGCCGCCCTGCCGGGGCGTCTCCCCGGCCAGCGCGGAACCGGCGACGACCGCGCCGGACAGCACCACCGCGGCCGCGCCGCCGATGAACGCGACGCGGCGCTTGTCGTACTTCGGAAGAGCCCTGGACATACGGATGCCTCACTCGGATCGGGGGTGTCTGTCTGGCAAACGCGGCGCCTGCGTTCTGCGAGAGATACGGGAAAGCGGTTGTCCTCGTTCAAGGAGTGGCGGAGGAGTTTCGCAAGCACCTTTCGAAACCCGCGGCGCCACGCCGCGCCCCGCCGAGATTGACGAATCATGCGGAGTTCTGCATACTCATGCATGTCAGCGAATGCAGTGTGAGGAGAAACCCGTGACCGAGCGCGTCGTACTCGCCTACTCGGGCGGTCTGGACACCTCCGTCGCCATCGGCTGGATCGCCGAGGAGACGGGCGCCGAGGTCATCGCCGTTGCGGTCGACGTCGGCCAGGGCGGCGAGGACCTGGACGTCATCCGCAAGCGCGCGCTCGCCTGCGGTGCCGTCGAGGCCGAGGTCGCCGACGCCAAGGACGAGTTCGCCGACGAGTACTGCCTCCCGGCGATCAAGGCCAACGCCCTCTACATGGACCGCTACCCGCTGGTCTCCGCCCTGTCCCGGCCGACCATCGTCAAGCACCTGGTCGCCGCCGCCAAGAAGCACGGCGCCACCACCGTCGCCCACGGCTGCACCGGCAAGGGCAACGACCAGGTCCGCTTCGAGGCCGGCATCGTCGCCCTCGCCCCCGACCTGAAGTGCATCGCCCCGGTCCGCGACTACGCGATGACCCGGGACAAGGCCATCGCGTTCTGCGAGGAGAAGAACCTCCCGATCGCGACCACCAAGAAGTCCCCGTACTCCATCGACCAGAACGTCTTCGGCCGCGCCGTGGAGACCGGCTTCCTCGAGGACATCTGGAACGCGCCGATCGAGGACATCTACGAGTACACCCAGAACCCGGCCGTCTCCCGCGAGCCCGACGAGGTGGTCATCACCTTCAAGGAGGGCGTCCCGGTCGCCATCGACGGCAAGCCCGTCACCGTCCTGCAGGCCATCCAGCAGCTCAACGAGCGTGCCGGCGCCCAGGGCATCGGCCGGATCGACATGGTCGAGGACCGCCTGGTCGGCATCAAGTCCCGCGAGGTGTACGAGGCTCCGGGCGCGATCGCCCTGATCACCGCCCACCAGGAGCTGGAGAGCGTCACCGTCGAGCGCGAACTCGCCCGCTACAAGCGGCAGGTCGAGCAGCGCTGGGGCGAACTCGTCTACGACGGCCAGTGGTTCTCCCCGCTCAAGCGGGCTCTGGACGGCTTCATCAACGAAGCCAACCAGCACGTCTCCGGCGACATCCGCATGACCCTGCACGGCGGTCGCGCGGTCGTCACCGGCCGGCGCTCCGAGGAGTCGCTGTACGACTTCAACCTCGCCACCTACGACACCGGCGACACGTTCGACCAGTCCGCGGCCAAGGGCTTCATCGACATCTACAGCCTGTCGTCGAAGATCGCCGCGCGGCGTGATCTGGCAGGCGGAGCCTGACGTAGACCTGGCGTAACCCCCGCGGGTCACCTCGCACGCATCAACCTGACAACCGCCTCCTCACCTGCAAGGGTGGGGAGGCGGTCGCACAGAGACATCTCCCGAGGAGCAACGCAGTGAGCAGCAACAGCGGTGACGTACGGCTCTGGGGCGGCCGTTTCGCCGACGGTCCCGCCGAGGCCCTGGCGAAGCTGTCCGCGTCCGTCCACTTCGACTGGCGGCTCGCGCCCTACGACATCGCCGGCTCCCGCGCCCACGCGCGCGTGCTCCACCAGGCGGGTCTGCTCACGGAGGACGAGCTCCAGCGCATGCTGGCCGGGCTCGACCGGCTCGAGGCGGACGTGGCCTCGGGCGACTTCACCGGCACCATCGCCGACGAGGACGTCCACACCGCCCTCGAGCGCGGCCTGCTCGAGCGTCTCGGCCCCGACCTCGGCGGCAAGCTGCGCGCCGGCCGGTCCCGCAACGACCAGGTCGCCACCCTCTTCCGCATGTACCTGCGCGACCACGCCCGGATCATCGGCGGCCTGATCGCCGACCTCCAGGACGCGCTGATCGGCCTCGCGGAGGCCCACCCGGACGTGGCCATGCCCGGCCGCACCCACCTCCAGCACGCCCAGCCCGTCCTCTTCGCCCATCACGTCCTCGCGCACGTCCAGTCCCTGGCGCGGGACGCCGAGCGGCTGCGCCAGTGGGACGAGCGGACGGCGGTGTCGCCGTACGGATCCGGAGCGCTCGCGGGCAGCAGCCTCGGCCTGGACCCCGAGGCGGTGGCACGGGACCTCGGCTTCGAGCACGGCAGCGCCGGCAACTCCATCGACGGCACGGCCTCCCGGGACTTCGTCGCCGAGTTCGCCTTCATCACCGCGATGATCGGCGTGAACCTCTCCCGGATCGCCGAGGAGATCATCATCTGGAACACGAAGGAGTTCTCCTTCGTGACCCTGCACGACGCCTTCTCCACCGGCTCCTCGATCATGCCCCAGAAGAAGAACCCGGACATCGCGGAGCTGGCCCGCGGCAAGTCCGGCCGGCTGATCGGCAACCTGACGGGTCTCATGGCGACGCTGAAGGCCCTGCCCCTCGCCTACAACCGCGACCTGCAGGAGGACAAGGAGCCCGTCTTCGACTCCTGCGACCAGCTGGAGGTCCTGCTCCCTGCGTTCACCGGCATGATCGCCACCCTCACCGTCCACCGCGAGCGCATGGAGGAGCTGGCCCCGGCTGGCTTCTCGCTGGCCACGGACATCGCGGAGTGGCTGGTCAGGCAGGGCGTGCCGTTCCGGGTGGCGCACGAGGTCGCCGGAGAGTGCGTGAAGGTCGCCGAGGCCGAGGGCAAGGAGCTGGACGAGCTGACCGACGAGCAGTTCGCGAAGATCTCCGCCCACCTGACCCCCGAGGTGCGCACCGTCCTCGACGTCCCCGGCGCCCTCGCCTCCCGCAGCGGACGCGGCGGCACCGCCCCGAGCGCCGTCGCCGTCCAACTCGCCGAGGTCAAGGCGGACGTGGCGGCCCAGCACCAGTGGGCGAACGCCAAGAAGTAGCGGTACACACGTCCCGGGGCGTCGCGGGTTAAGTTGGTCCGCAGCCGTAAGGAACCGACCGAACGGAGCCCGCGATGCCCTTCGCCCGACTGGCCTCGGCCACGACTCCCACCTGCCACGTCGGCCTGGGGCTCGCCGCGGTCGGGCGGCCCGGTTACATCAACCTCGGCCGGGACCGGGACCTCCCGGCCGACCGCACCGTCGACGCCCTGCGCGAGCGCACCCACGAACTCCTGGACGCCGCCTACGCCCAGGGCGTGCGCTACTTCGACGCCGCCCGCTCCTACGGCCGCTCCGAGGAGTTCCTCGCCGACTGGCTGAGGGCCCGCCCCGACGCCGACGACGTGGTGATCGGCAGCAAGTGGGGCTACACCTACACCGCGAACTGGACCACCGACGCCGAGCGGCACGAGGTCAAGGACCACAGCCTCGCCACCTACGAGCGGCAGCGCGCCGAGACCGCCGAACTGCTCGGCGACCGCCTCGACCTCTACCAGATCCACTCGGTGACCCCGGACAGCCCCGTCCTCACCGACAAGGAACTGCACGCACGCCTCGCCGAGGCCGCCGCGCAGGGCCTCACCATCGGCTTCTCCACCAGCGGGCCCGCCCAGGCCGACGCCATCAGGGCCGCGCTCGCCGTGACCGTCGACGGCGAACGCCTCTTCCGTACCGTCCAGTCGACGTACAACGCCCTGGAGACCTCCGCGGGACCCGCCCTCGCCGAGGCGCACGACGCCGGCCTCACGGTGATCGTCAAGGAGGGCATGGCCAACGGGCGCCTCGCCGAGCCCTACGCCCCCGAGCCCCTCAAGGCCGTGGCCCAGGAGACGGGCCTCGGCTGCGACGCGGTCGCCCTCGCCCTGATCCTGCGCCGCCCGTGGGCCGGGGTCGTCCTCTCCGGCGCCGCCACCCTCGGCCAGCTCGCCTCCAACCTGCACGCCCCGGCCGTGGACCTCGACGAGGGACAGCTCACCCGCCTCGACGCGCTGGCCGAGGACCCGCAGGCGTACTGGCAGCGACGCGGACAGCTGCCCTGGCACTGAGCCTCACCGCACTTCTCCGAGTACGAGACAGTGAGACACGCACGCCTATTGTGAGACATCAATGTCTCACATGGGCTATTGTTGTCTCATGGCCGTCGATCGTGACCACGTGCTGCGCAGCGCAGCCGCCCTGCTCACCCACAAAGCCACCGCCACCATGGACGAGGTCGCCAGAGCGGCCGGGATCAGCCGGGCCACGCTGCACCGCCACTTCGCCGGGCGGGAAGCACTGGTCAGGGCGCTGGAAGCGCTCGGCATCGAGGAGTGCGAGGCCGCCCTCGACGCGGCCCGCCTGGAGGACGGGCCGGCCGCCGACGCCGTACGGCGACTGGTCCGCGAGTTCGAGCCGGTCGCCGGGCTGCTCTCCTTCCTCTACACCGAGAACCAGCTGTTCGAGGGCGAGGAGCAGAACGAGGGCTGGGCCCGGCTCGACGAGCGCATCTCCGAACTGTTCCGGCGCGGCCAGCTCAGCGGCGAGTTCCGTATCGACCTCACCCCGGCCTGGCTCACCGAGGCGCTGTTCGGACTGCTCGCCTCCGGCGCCTACGTCGTCCTGAGCGGCAAGGTCGCCCCCAAGGACTTCCACCACATGATCGTCGAGCTGATGCTCGGCGGCGCACTGCGCACAGAAGAACCACGGAACGAGGAATCATGACCAGCACCCTGCGGCCGGCCGACGTGGAGGAGGTGGAGAAGCGTCCGGGCCGCTGGCTCGCGCTCTCCGTCCTCGTCCTGGCCGTGCTGCTGGTGGCCGTCGACGCGACCGTCCTCGGTCTCGCCACCCCTTACATCAGCGAGGACCTCAGGCCCTCCGGCACCCAGCTGCTGTGGATAGGGGACATCTACTCGTTCGTCATCGCCGGCCTGCTGGTCTCCATGGGCAGCCTCGGCGACCGCGTCGGCCGCAAGCGCATCCTGCTCGGCGGCGCCACGGCGTTCGGCGCGATATCCGTCCTCAACGCCTACGCCACCACACCCGAGCTGATGATCCTGGCCCGGGCACTGCTCGGCGTCGCCGGCGCCACCCTGATGCCCGCCACGCTCGCCCTGATCCGCAACCTCTTCCACGACCCGCGCGAGCGCAGCCTCGCCGTCGGCATCTGGGGCGCGACCGCATCGGCCGGCACGGCGGTCGGCCCGATCGTCGGCGGAGTCCTGCTGGAGCACTTCTGGTGGGGCTCGGTCTTTCTCATCAACCTGCCCGTGATGGCGGTGCTCGTCCTGGTCGGCATCCGGCTGCTGCCCGAGTCCCGCAACCCCAGCCCGGGCCCCTGGGACCTGGCCGGCGTCGTACTGTCGCTGGTCGGCATGGTCGGTGTCGTCTACGCCGTCAAGGAGGCCGCCGCGCACGGATTCACCTGGACGGTCCTCGCCACGGGCCTGCTGGGCGCGGTCGCGCTGTACGGCTTCGTCCGCCGCCAGCTCACCCTGCCGGCCCCGCTGCTGGACATACGGCTCTTCCGCAGCCGGGGCTTCTCCGGCGCCGTCCTGGCCGACCTGCTGACCGTGCTCGGCATGTCCGGTCTGGTGTTCTTCCTGTCCCAGTATCTGCAACTGGTGCAGGGCAGGCGGCCGTTCGAGGCGGGCCTAGCCGAAGTACCCGCCGCCGTGGGCGCGGTGGCGGCCGGTCTGGTCGCCGGCCGGGCGGCCCGGCGCTTCTCCGTGCGGGTCGTGGTCTCCGGCGGACTGGCCGCCGTGGGCCTGGCGCTGGCCGTCCTGACCACCCTCACCCGGTCCACCGGCTACCCGCTGCTGGGCACCGCCCTGCTGGTGGTCGGCGTCGGCGCCGGCTTCTCCTTCACGGTGACCGCGGACGTGATCCTGTCCGGCGTACCCAAGGACCAGGCGGGCGCGGCCTCGGCGGTCTCCGAGACGGCGTACGAACTCGGCGCGGCCCTCGGCATCGCCCTGCTCGGCTCCATCGTGACGGCCACCTACCGGGACTTCACCGGCCCGGCGGGCACACCGCCCGCGGCCCGTGAATCCCTGGGCGGTGCGGTGGAGGCGGCGACGACCCTGCCGCCCCACACCTCCGAGGCCATGCTCCACGCGGCCCGGGACGCCTTCCTCCACGGCCTCCACCTGGCCTCGGGAGCGGGAGCGGCGGTCCTGCTGGCAACGGCACTGGCCGCATGGTTCCTGCTGAAGGGCCAGAGGCTGTAAGGGGCGTGGTTACGCAGCCTTCGCCTTCGTGGCGTACATGTCGACGTATTCCTGGCCGGACAGCCGCATGACCTCGGCCATCACGGAATCCGTCACCGCCCGCAGCACATACCGGTCCCGGTCCATCCCCTCGTACCGGGAGAACTCCATCGGCTCACCGAAGCGGACCGTGACCCGGCACGGCCGCGGCATCCCCGCCCCACCCGGCTGGATCTTGTCCGTGCCGATCATCGCGAACGGCACCACCGGCGCCCCGGTCATCAGCGTCAGGCGCGCGATACCGGTGCGCCCCCGGTACAGGCGGCCGTCGGGGGAGCGCGTGCCCTCGGGGTAGATGCCGAAGATATTGCCCTCCTCCAGGATCCGGCGGCCCGTCATCAGGGCCGCGACCCCGCCCTTGCCGCCGTCGCGGTCGACCGGGATCATGCCGACCCCGGTGAAGAACCAGGCCATCAGCCGGCCCTTGAGGCCCTTGCCCGTGACGTACTCGTCCTTGCCGATGAAGAAGACCTGCCGGTCGCAGACGAGGGGCAGGATCATCGAGTCGATGAAGGTCAGATGGTTGCCGGCCAGGATGACGGGGCCGTCGCCCGGGATGCGCTCCGCGCCCTCCACCCGTGGGCGGAACATCAGGCGCATGATCGGGCCGAGCACTGCCTTGATGAACACGAAGCGGGACAACGGGCCCTCCGGTGTCAGAGATGTCGAGGGATTGTGCGGGGGTCTGTGCAGGTGAGGACGATACTCGCGCCCCGGGCCCGATTGCACATCGGGCTCACCGCGTCCAGCGCACTGTTGACATACGTTTACCTGCGCGGGAGGCCCGTAGCACCTCGGTAACCCGTACGGAGCGGTGTGACGGAGGTCGCTCACCGTTCTGGAGGAACGGACCGCGACGCCGGCCACTGAATCCGTCTTCCCGAGCGGGTCCGGGGCATGCCGACGGGGCGTCACCCGTCCTGCCTCTTACGTCCGCTGTGTCCCGTACGGCTCCCGACGACATCCGGAGTCACTCCCGCGTTCGTCACGCGCTCTCCCGGCCGTCACCGTCGCGCACCTACGATCGGCGCGCGCACGACGACACGAGAGCAGGAGGTGCTCATGGGGACGCAGGAGTCGGACGAGCAGGCACGCGGGACCGGACGCCGGGCCGTGCTCGGCGCAGCCGTGCTCGGCGCGGGCGGAGCGGTGCTCGGACTGCCCGGCGCGGCCAGGGCGGCGGGGAACGGCGGGGCCGCCGGAGGGCGGGGCGGCGGGCTGAAGAGCCTGCCCGTGCCGACGATCGTCGGCCACCGGGGAGCCAGCGGCTATCGCCCCGAGCACACGTTCGGCTCCTACGACCTGGCCCTCGACCTCGGCGCCCACGTCGTCGAGGCCGGCGACCTGGTGTCCACCAAGGACGGTCACCTCGTGTGCCGGCACGAACCGGAGATCGGCGGCACCACGGACGTGGCCGACCACCCGGAGTTCGCCGACCGGAAGACCACCAAGGCCCTCGACGGCGTCCCGACCACCGGCTGGTTCACCGAGGACTTCACCCTCGCCGAGCTGAAGAGGCTCCGCGCGATCGAGCGCATCCCGGCCAACCGCCCGCACAGCACCCTCTACAACGGCCGCTGGGAGATCCCCACCTTCGAAGAGGTCCTGACGTGGCAGGACGAGCAGACCCGCAAGCGCGGCCGGCAGGTGTGGATCTACCCCGAGCTCAAGCATCCGACATACTTCCGCAAGCTGGGCCTGGGCCTGGAGGAGCGGGTCGCCAAGCTGCTGCGCAAGTACGGCAAGGACAAGAAGAACTCGCCGGTCATCGTGCAGTCCTTCGAGCCGACCAGCGTCCAGCGGCTGAACAAGCTCGTCGACAACCCGCTCGTCGTGCTGCTGTCGGGCGCGGGCACCCGCCCCTGGGACTTCGTCGAGGCGGGCGACCCGCGCACGGTCGCCGACCTCGTCACCAAGAAGGGCCTGCGGGAGATCGCCTCCTACGCACAGGGCATCGGCCCGACCGCCGACCTGGTCATCCCCAGGGACGCGAACGGCGACCTCACCACGCCGAGCACCCTCGTCCGCGACGCGCACGCCGTGGGCCTGATCCTGCACCCCTACACCGTCCGCAACGAAAACCCCTTCCTGCCGACCAGGTTCCGCAAGGGGACCGCCGTCGACGCCTACGGTGACGTCTTCGGTGTGTTCCAGGCGTACTTCGCCACCGGCATCGACGGGATCTTCACCGACAACCCGGACACCGGACTGCTCGCCCGCGAGGACTTCCTGAGCGGCCGGCACGTCAACCGCTGAACCGCCCCACCCGCCTGGGGTGAACCCCGGCCGTCCCGGCAACCCGCTGCCGGGACGGCCGCGTCGTGCCGCATATGACACACGACATGGTCATCGCCCTGCGCCCGCTGCTCGCCGCCGAGGCCTCGGCGGAGGCACATGCCTCCGGAACGGAGCCCGGCGACCTCGAACAGGCGGTCTGGCTAAGGCTGCTGGAGCTTCTGGAGGCGGACGGCCCGCCGCGTGACCCGCAGGGCTGGCTGCGCGGGGCCGTACGCAGCGAGGCGAGCCACATCCACCGTACGAACAGCATCGAGCAGCCGTACGGCCCGGAACCCGCCGACGACAGCGAGCGCGGTCCCGAACACCTCGCCCTGGCCTCCGCCCACCGCCGCGCCCTGCGCGCGGCGGTGGGCCGACTGCCCGGCCGCTGTTCCCGGCTGCTGGAGGCGTTGTTGTCGCCGCGGGATCTCACCTACCGGGAGATCGCGGGGGAGTTGGGTATCTCACAGGGCAGCCTCGGCCCGGAACGTTCCAGATGTCTGGGATGTCTGCGACGTTTGCTCGCCCCGGAGGTTGCGGCCCGCGAAGCGCGGGGATAGGAGTGAGGGACGGCAGGCGATCAGGTGAGCGGGAGGCGTGCGCACATGGGCATGAGCGTGACCATCTCTGCGGCGACCGAACAGGACGCGGAGCAGATTTTCAGGCTGCAGTACCTGTGCTTCCAGAGCGAGGCGGCCCTCTACGGCAACTACCGCATCGACCCGCTCGTCGAGAGCCTCGACTCGGTCCGTCAGGAGGTGGCCCGGAACTGCGTCTTCGTGGCGCGGCTCGGCGAGGAGGTGGTCGGCTCGGTACGCGGCCGGACCACCGAGGACGGCGCGGCCTCCATCGGCATGCTCTGCGTCCACCCGCGCCTGCAGGGGCACGGCATCGGCGCCCGGCTGCTGCGCGCGGCCGAGTCCGCGCTGGCCGAGGAGCGCGGTGCCACCAGGTTCCGCCTGCACACCGGCCACCGCAGCGAGGGCAGCCTGCGCCTGTACCGGCGCGTCGGCTACCAGCCGGTGGGCACCTCCCAGGGCGCCGACGGCGTCCCGATGATCGTCCTGGAGAAACCGGCCGGCACCTACGCGGCGACCGCGTAGGGCCTGTCCGGCGGATCGGGTCGGCTCCAAGCGGCGGCGCCTCTCGGCCCGGGTGCGCGGGGGCGATGGGGGCCCTTGCCCATCAAGAGCTTGGGGAGAGCGTGCCGGGCCCCGCGGTTCCGGCGTGATCCGCCGGACAGGCCTCGGCCGAGTCGTGGACTCAGGCGGCTTCCGGCTGCTGCTTCCGGGCCTTGCGCAGCCAGTACATGGCCGAGAGCGGAAGCAGCACCGGGATGAAGATGTAGCCCATGCCGTACTTCGACCACACGGTCGCGTCAGGGAAGGCGGACGGGTCGACGAGCGTCCACGTCCCGACCGCCAGTACACCCGCGAGTTCCGCCGCGCAGCACACCAGGGCCAGCCTGCGAGCCGTCTCCCCGCCGCGCACCAGCGAGTACGTGATGAACCCGTACACCACGCCGGCGACGGCCGACAGCGAGTAGGCGAGCGGCGCCCGGTCGAACTCGGTCGCGATCTGGTAGACCGAGCGCGACACCGCGCCGACGACCATCACGCCGTACAGCCAGACCAGCAGCATGCCCGGACCGCTGATGAGCCGAGCCCTGGCCGGCTTCTCCTCCACGGCGGTCATCTCAGCCTCCCCAGATGTCGTAGAGCCGCACCTGCAGCACGGCGAGAACGACACCGCCCGCCGCGACCGTCACCGAACCCCAGCGCGTGCGCTCGGCCAGCGACATGAACCCGGCCGCCGGAACGCACGCGAAGGCGCCCAGCAGATACGCCACGAAGATCGCCGTCCCCTGGTCCGGCTTCTCGCCCCGCGCCAGCGCCACGATCCCGACCACCAGCTGGACCAGGGCCAGCACCGAGACCACGGCCATCCCGATGAAGTGCCAGTCCTTCGTCGGCTGGTCACGGTAGGCCGCCCAGCCGCACCAGGCGGCGAGCAGCAGCGCGGCGACGCCGGTCACCAGCGTCAGGGCATCAAGCATGCTGCGACCTTATTACGGGGCGGACACGCCGCCGCGCCCGGCCCGGCCATGCGGTTCCGGCCGGCCGTCCACGAGCCCGCCGCCGTGGCATTGGCCACAGCCCGGCGCGCCGTGTGCCTCGGCCCCGGTCTCCCAACGGCCGCGGCGGGCCTTGTCGGTACTGGTCATCGGCGTGAACGCCGAGGTCCGTGCCGTGCGGGCAGGGTGTCCACGCGTGTCCAGCATGTGGACAAAGGTGGTCTGTCAGCACCGTAGGTCTGGTTTACTGATCGCATGACCACGACGAGCGACCGCATTCCGGCGACCGAGGCGACCGTGCCGCCCGGTGCTCGTTGTATGCGTGCTGTACGTCGAATGTGTGCCTGCTAGAGGGCCCCTGCACCAGCTGAGCCTCGCGCCCCGAAGCGAGAGCCCGCTCATGACCGCGTCGACGTCCGGTCCGCCGGGCGTTCGCGGCTGAGCCACGCCCCCGCGCACACGTTTCTCCCGGTTTGAGCGCCTCTCGGGAACCGTGCTGCGTTCTGGCTGTACCCGACGATGAATGCCGTGCCCGGCACCCAGGACGTGCCGCGCACTCGACAGTGACGGAAACCCCACGTGATCACCACATCGGGCCTCACCAAGGTCTACAGTTCGCGCGGCCGCGAGATCACCGCGCTCGACGGCGTCGACCTGCACGTCCGCGAGGGTAAGGTGTACGGCGTCATCGGCCAGTCCGGCGCCGGCAAGTCCTCGCTGATCCGCTGCGTCAACCTGCTGGAACGCCCCACCTCCGGCACGGTCACTGTCGCCGGACAGGACCTCACCGCCCTCGCCGGGCGCGGTCCCCGGGCGGGCAAGGAGCTGCGTCGGGCGCGCAGCCGGATCGGCATGGTCTTCCAGCACTTCAACCTGCTGTCCTCGCGCACCGTTCAGGACAACGTCGAGCTGCCGCTGGAGATCCTCGGCAAGTCCGGGAAGGAACGTTCCCGCAAGGCGCTCGAACTGCTCGACCTCGTCGGTCTCGCCGACAAGGCCAGGGCCTACCCCGCCCAGCTCTCCGGCGGCCAGAAGCAGCGCGTCGGCATCGCCCGCGCCCTGGCCGGCGACCCCAAGGTCCTGCTGTCCGACGAGGCCACCAGCGCCCTCGACCCGGAGACCACCCGCTCCATCCTCCAGCTGCTGCGCGACCTGAACCGGCAGCTCGGCCTGACCGTCCTGCTCATCACGCACGAGATGGACGTCGTGAAGTCCATCTGCGACTCCGCCGCGCTCATGGAGAGGGGCCGCATCGTCGAGTCCGGCACGGTGAGCGAACTGCTCGCCACCCCGGGCTCGGAGCTGGCCGCCGCGCTCTTCCCGGTCGGCGGGGACGCCTCCGGCGAGGACCGGACCGTCATCGACGTCACCTTCCACGGCGAGAGCGCCACCCAGCCCGTCATCTCCCAGCTGGCCCGCACCTACAACATCGACATATCGATCCTCGGCGCCGCCATCGACACCGTCGGCGGCCTCCAGGTCGGCCGGATGCGCATCGAACTGCCCGGCCGCTACGAGGACAACGTGGTGCCCATCGGCTTCCTGCGCGAACAGGGCCTGCAGATCGACGTCGTCGACCACACCACGGACCAGCGGCCCACGCTGGTGAAGGAAGGTGCCGAGTGAACTGGACTGAGTTCTCAGCGATGCAGCCGCTGCTGTCCCAGGCCTGTTGGGACACCCTCTACATGGTCGGCTGGTCCACGCTCATCGCCGTCGTCGTCGGCCTTCCCCTCGGCATCCTGCTGGTCCTCACCGACCGGGGCGGGCTGCTGCAGAACGTGGTCGCCAACAAGGTGATCGGGCAGGTCGTGAACATCACCCGCTCGATGCCGTTCATCATCCTGATGGTCGCCCTGATGGGCTTCACCCGCTGGGTCACCGGCACCACGATCGGCCGTGAGGCCGCCATCGTGCCGCTGGCCATCGGCGCCATCCCCTTCTTCGCCCGGCTCGTCGAGACGGCCGTCCGCGAAGTGGACGGCGGCCTGGTCGAGGCCGTCCAGGCCATGGGCGGCAACACCTGGACCGTCGTACGCAAGGTCCTCGTACCCGAGTCCCTGCCCTCGCTGATCTCCTCGACCACCACCACGGTCGTCGCCCTCATCGGCTACACCGCGATGGCGGGCACCGTCGGCGCCGGCGGACTCGGCGACATCGCCATCCGCTACGGCTACCAGCGCTTCGACACCCAGCTGATGTGGATCACTGTGGGGATCCTCGCCGTGGTCATCTCGGCCATCCAGTTCGCCGGCGACTTCGCCGCCCGCGCCCTGCACCGCCGAGCCGGCCGCTCCGGACCCGGGCCGAGGCTGCGGCTGCCGAAGACGAAGGAGCCGGCGGCCTCCGACGTGAGCAAGGTCGCCTGAGCCCACCCACAGACCCTCCCCTCCCTCCCCGTCCGCCCACCCGTCGCCCGACCACCACCCCTCAACGACGGCGCTTCGCGCCGACGCCCCTGAATCCAGGGACCGCACCACCAAGGAAAGGCACTTTTCGTGCGTAACACCGCCAAGATCACCGCTGCTGTCCTGGCCACCGGAGCCCTCACCCTCGGGCTCACCGCCTGCGGCTCCGGCTCGGACTCCGACTCCTCCTCCAAGGCCGACGCGAACGCCACGCTGACGGTCGCCGCCACCCCCACCCCGCAGGGCGAGATCCTCAACTACGTCAAGGACAACCTGGCGGAGAAGGCCGGCCTGAAGCTGGAGGTCAAGGAGTTCACCGACTACGTGACCCCGAACACGGCCGTCCAGCAGGGCCAGGTCGACGCCAACTACTTCCAGCACAAGCCGTACCTCGACGACTTCAACAAGAAGAACGGCACCGACATCGTCCCGGTCCCGGGCGGCGCCGTGCACCTGGAGCCGCTCGGCGTGTACTCCAAGAGCGTCAAGCAGCTGGCCGACCTGAAGAAGGGCGCCACCGTCGCGCTGCCCAACGACACCACCAACGAGGCCCGCGCCCTGAAACTGCTCGAGGCCAACGGCGTCATCAAGCTCAAGGCGGGCGCCGGATACGACGCGACCCCCAAGGACGTCGCCTCCAACCCGAAGAACATCAAGTTCAAGGAGCTGGAGGCGGCCCAGCTGCCGCGCTCCCTCGGTGACGTCGACGCCGCGGTGATCAACGGCAACTACGCGCTGGAGGCCAAGCTCAGCCCGGCCAAGGACGCGCTCGCCGCCGAGTCCGCCGAGGGCAACCCGTACGCCAACCTCCTCACCGTGAAGAAGGGCAACGAGAACGACCCGCGCGTGGAGAAGCTGGTCAAGCTGCTCACCTCGCCCGAGGTGAAGAAGTTCATCGACGACAAGTACGACGGCGCGGTCGTCCCGGCGTTCTGATCCGCACGCCTGTCCGCACAGCGCCCGCCACGTACGGCCACGCACGGGGTCCGCTCCCTCACCGGGGGTGGACCCCGTGGTGCGGTTCAGTGCTTTCATGCTGCATGCTGGGCAGTTCAGCAGGCCCTGACGGTTTTTCCGAAGGTTACGGAGCGGCGCATGACTAGCACCTTCCCCAGCATCTCCATCAGCACGGAGCGGTTGGTGCTGCGTCCCCTGGAGGAGGACGACGTGCCCGCCTTGGCCGAGATGATGAACGACGAACAGGTCGCGGCCTGGACCGACGTCCCCCAGCCGTTCACCGAGGACAGCGCCCGCGCCTGGATCACCGAGCACGCCCCCGCCGAGCGCACCGCCGGCCACGGCTTGGACCTCGCGGTCGCCGAGTTCATCACCCAGCGACTGGTCGGCATCATCCAGCTGACCAGGACCGACTGGCACGTACGGTCCACCGAACTGTCGTACGTCGTCGCCCCCTGGGCCCGCGGCGAGGGCTATGCCTCCGAGGCCGCGCTGGCCACCGCCCAGTGGCTCTTCCGCGACCAGAAGTTCGAACGCATCGAGCTGCGCACGGCCGCCGACAACACCGCCTCCCAGCAGGTGGCCCAGAAGATCGGCTGCATCAGCGAGGGTGTGCTGCGCAACGCCTGCATAGCGCACGTCCGCACCGAGGACGGCACCTGGACCGACATGCGGACCGACTACATCGTGTGGAGCCTGCTGCCGGAGGACCTGGAGGGCGCGGGCGAACAACTCGCCGACACCGGCGGTTTCACGTCGTTCCCGGACTGGAACTGACACGCCGGAACGGCGGGCTCCCACGCCCTGCCGCGCACCGTACAACTCCACCGGGTACTCTCACGGGGCCCGCCCGCGGGCACCCGTACCCTGATGACCTGCGCAATCCTGGAGACTGACGACGATGGCCGACCGGGTCACGGTGATCGGCTGGGACGGTTCGCCGTTGACCGACGCGGCGCGCGGCGCGCTGGGCGCCGCCACCCTCGTGGCGGGAGCCGCCCACCACCTGGCGCTGCCCGAGGTGCCGCCCACCGCCGAGCGCGTCCGCCTCGGCAGCGTCGCCCTCGCCGCCCGCCGTATCGCCGCCCACCGCGGCACCGCCGTGGTGCTCGCCGACGGCGACCCGGGCTTCTTCGGGGTCGTACGGACCCTGCGCGCACCCGAGTTCGGCCTGGAGGTCGAGGTCGTACCCGCTGTGTCGTCCGTGGCCGCCGCCTTCGCCCGCGCCGGGATGCCCTGGGACGACGCCCAGGTGGTCGTCGCACACAAGCGCACGCTGCGACGCGCGGTGAACGTATGCCGCGCCCACACCAAGGTCGCCGTGCTCACCGCCCCCGGCGCCGGACCCGCCGAGCTGGGCCTGCTCCTGGAGGGCGTCCACCGCACCTTCGTCATCTGCGAGGAACTCGGCACCGAGCGCGAACAGGTCAGCGTCGTCACCTCCGACAAGGCCGCCGACCACACCTGGCGCGACCCCAACGTGGTCATCGTCATCGGCGGCCGGGGCGGCGCCGGGGGCGGCGGCTGGATCGCCGGACGCGATCCGGGCACCGGACCGCGCGGCTGGACCCAGCCGGCCGAGGCCTACGGCGGTGGACTCGGCGAAGGAGAAACGGATCTGCTCCGGGCCGCCCAACTGGCCCGCCTCGGGCCGCGCGTCGGCGACCTGGTGTGGGACATCGGCTGCGGCAGCGGCGCCTTCGCCACCGAGGCCGCGCGCGCCGGCGCCGCCGTCATCGCCGTCGACCGCGACCCGGAGGCCTGCGCCCGCACCGAGTCGGCCGCCCTCCGGTTCGGCGTCCGGCCGCAGGTGGTGCACGGCAGCGCCCCGCACATCCTGGAGAACCTGCCCGAACCGGACGTCGTCCGTATCGGCGGCGGGGGAGCGGCCGTGGTCTCCGCGGTCGCCGACCGGCGCCCGCAGCGGATCGTCGCCCACGCCGCGACCCGGGACGCGGCCGAACTCGTCGGCCGCGACCTCACCGAGCACGGCTACCGGGTCGAGTGCGCCCTGCTGCAGTCCGTCGCACTCGACACGCGCGCGTGGACGGAGAAGGAGCGGAGCGTGGTGTTCCTGCTCAGCGGGGTGCTGCCCGAACGTGCCCCGTGATCGGGTTGTCGTACCGCGCGCTGTAGGCTGGCCGATCGTTGTACCGCACCGGGTGGTCCGGAAGTTCGTTCGTCAATGTCCGGAAAGCCCACCCGTTTTGGGGCGTGTGTGGTACGGCAGGACGGGAGGGCGCGCAACGTGGCGCAGTCCACAGCGGACTGTAGCGGATCACGCTGTCGCGGCGGCCGGACGACCGCGAGAATGCCACTCAATGGCTTTGTCGCCTTTTCCGGACGGGTTGTTCGTGCCGCGGGGCGCGGACGCTCGTTCTTCACTACGGGGCGGTCGGTGCGCCGTTCCGGGTGAGCTGGTCGTAGGAGCACGAAACCGATGGGCGAGGGGTACGCATGACCGACACCGGCCAGGTCCCGGGCGAGGGGCTGCCGGAGAGCGCAGGCATGGTGGATCAGCCGGGCGTCGCCGCGCACGGTGCGTACACCTATCTCTCCGAGTCTCCCGCCGAGGACGAAGACCTGCTGCTGCCCGGCGCCCAGGGCGCGTGGGGCAACGAGGTGCCCCCGCCCGCCCCGGAGCCGGTCGTCGAGGCCGTCCACGAGCCGGGGCCGCACGAGACCTCCGGCCGTGACAGCGGCTCGGTCGACCTCACGGGCGTACGGCACCCCGACCCCGCGGGGCCCGCCGTGCCGATGCCTCCGCGCCGGCCGCTGCACCTCGGGCCGCCGATCCCGGACGTCTCCGCGAGCCCGGTCCGCTCCCTGGCCGACCGCGGCCCCGCGGGCGCGCCGGTCCGGCACCCCGGACCGTCCACGGCCGGTCCCGAGTACCTCGACGTCCCCCAACTGCGCGAGATGGCCCCGCAGGGCGCCGCCCCCTGGGGCGCCCAGGCCACCGCGGCGACCCCGGCGACTCCGCCGGTCGGCGCGGGGGCGACGGCTGCGGAAACGGTTGCCCCGGACCCGGACCCGACCAACGCGGCCCAGGCCGCGGTGGCCCGCCTCACGGCCGAGGCGGGCGGGCAGGGGCCGGTGGGCGGTCAGGTGCCCGTCGGCGCTGCCCTTGGCCCGGTGGACGGTCAGGTGCCGGATGCCGGGATTGTGCCCGGTGGTGCGGTCGAGGGGGTGTATGCCCCGGAGGGTGAGCAGGTGCCGGCCGGCGCTTCCGTTGGTCCGGTGGACGGTCAGGTGCCGGATGCCGGGATTGTGCCCGGTGGTGCGGTCGAGGGGGTGTATGCCCCGGAGGGTGAGCAGGTGCCGGCCGGCGCTTCCGTTGGTCCGGTGGGCGGTCAGGTGCCGGATGCCGGGATTGTGCCCGGTGGTGCGGTCGAGGGGGTGTATGCCCCGGAGGGTGAGCAGGTGCCGGCCGGCGCTTCCTTTGGTCCGGCGGGCGGTCAGGTGCCGACGGCCGAGGTTGTGCCTGACGGTGCGGCGGAGGGCGCGGCTGCCGCCGAAGCCGGGCAGATGCCCGGGGCGGGCGAGACCGCTCCGAGCGGGCAGGTGCCGGAGGCCGGGACTGTGCCCGGCGGTGCGGTCGAGGCGACGTATGCCCCAGAGGGCGTCCAGGGCCCGGCGGACGGCCAGGTGGCCGAGGCCGGCCAGGAGCCCGTGGGTGCCCGGACCGCTCCCGGCGAGCAGGTGCCCGAGGCCGGGCACGCGCCCGGCGGTGCGGCCGTGGCCGTCCATGCCGAGGAGACCGTCGAGGTCGTGGACGCGGGAGACGCGGGAGAGCCCGCCCACGCCGTGCCTGTCGCCGAGGCGGAGCCGCAGCCCGGGACCGGCCACGAAGGCGTGCCCGCGGATCAGGGCCCGGGCGGGACCGCTCCGGGGGCCGTTCAGGTCCCGGCAGCCGTTCCGGCCTCCGAGGCGGGCCACGAGGACGCCACCGAGGCGCCCGCCGCTGCCCAGGATCCGGCCGGGACCGGGACCGCGGCCGTGCCGGAGACCGCGTCCGCAGCCGACGCCGCGCAGCCGTCGGCTCAGAACGCCGTGCCTCCCGCCGACGCCCGGGCGGCGGAGCAGCCGCACCCCGAGGCCCCGGAGACCGGCCCCCAGGACGCAGTCCCCGCCGCTCACATCGCGGACCCCACCGTCCACGATCCGAACACACCCGAGTCCGCCGACGCCGCGGCCCCCGAACCGTCCGATCCCCAGCCCCAGCCCCAGCCGGCCGAACCCGAAGCGGTCACCCCCGGCATCCCGCTGCAGCTCCAACCCGGCCAGCCTCTCGGAGAGTTCGTGCCGGTCGAGGGCTCGGTGCCCACCACCCCGCACCTGGCCCCCACCCCGCAGGAGTCCGCCGCCACGGTCCCCGCACCCCGCGACGGCGCCGCCGCCGTACCCGGTGAGGAGCCCGGCCCCGAGGCACAGGACACCGGCCAGGAACGGAAGCCCGCCGGCCCGCACGCGCCCGCCTACGACGACGCCGAGCGCGAGGCCGTGCTCAAGGTGATCCGCGAACGCCGAGACATCCGCAACGGCTTCCGCAGCGACCCCATCCCGCACGAGGTGCTGCTCCGCGTCCTGGAGGCGGCCCACACGGCACCCTCCGTGGGCCACTCGCAGCCCTGGGACTTCGTGGTCATCCGCTCCGCCGAAACCCGGCGCGCGATGCACGAGCTGGCCATGCGTCAGCGCGAGGCGTACGCCAAGTCGCTGCCCAAGGGCCGGGCGAAGCAGTTCAAGGAACTCAAGATCGAGGCCATCCTCGACACCCCGGTGAACATCGTCGTCACCGCCGACCCCACCCGCGGCGGACGGCACACCCTGGGCCGCCACACCCAGCCGCAGATGGCGCCGTACTCCTCCGCGCTCGCGGTCGAGAACCTCTGGCTCGCCGCCCGCGCCGAGGGCCTGGGCGTCGGCTGGGTGAGCTTCTTCGACGAGCGTGAGATGGTCCGCGCCCTGGGCCTGCCCGAGCACCTGGAGGCCGTCGCCTACCTGTGCGTGGGGTACGTCGACGAATTCCCGGAGGAACCCGAGCTGATGCAGGCCGGCTGGTCCAAGCGCCGCCCGCTGTCGTGGGTCGTGCACGAGGAGACGTACGGCCGCCGCGCGCTGCCCGGCGAGGACCCGCACGACCTGCTCGCCGAGACCGTCGCCCAGATCCGCCCGCTGGACGCCAAGGCGCTCGGCGAGGCCTGGGAGCGGCAGAAGCGCATGATCAAGCCGGCCGGCGCACTCGGCATGCTGGAGATCATCTCCGCTCAGCTGTGCGGGCTGTCCCGCCAGTGCCCGCCGCCGATCCCGGAGCCCGCGGCCGTCGCGGTCTTCGCCGGCGACCACGGCGTGCACGCCCAGGGCGTCACCCCCTGGCCGCAGGAGGTCACCGCCCAGATGGTGGCCAACTTCCTCGGCGGGGGAGCGGTCTGCAACGCCTTCGCGAACCAGGTGGGTGCCGAGGTCTGCGTGGTCGACGTGGGCGTCGTCGCCGACCTCCCGGCCACCACCGGCCTGCTGCCCCGCAAGGTCCGCGCGGGCACGTCCGACATGACCGCCGGCCCCGCGATGACCCGCGAGGAGGCCAAGAAGGCCATCGAGGTCGGCATCGAGACCGCCCGCGACCTGGTCGCGGCCGGCAACAAGGCCCTGCTCACCGGTGAGATGGGCATCGCCAACACCACGGCGTCCGCCGCGCTCATCTCGGTGTTCACCGGCGCCGACCCGGCCGAGGTGACCGGCCGGGGCACGGGCATCAACGACGAGACGCTGGTCCGCAAGACCGACGTGGTCCGCCGCGCCCTGGAACTGCACCGGCCGGACCCGGCCGACCCCATCGGTGTCCTGGCCGCGGTCGGCGGTTTCGAGCACGCGGCCATGGTCGGCCTGCTCCTGGGCGGCGCCTCCCTGCGTACGCCGGTGATCCTGGACGGCGTCAGCGCGGGTGCCGCCGCACTGGTCGCCCGTGCGATCGCGCCCGAGGTCCTGGCGGCGTGCATCGCGGGTCACCGCAGCGCCGAGCCCGGGCACGTCGCCGCGCTCAACAAGCTCGGCCTGCGCCCCCTGGTCGACCTCGACCTGCGCCTCGGTGAAGGAACGGGCGCGCTGCTCGCCCTGCCGCTGGTGCAGAGCACGGCCAGAGCGATGCACGAGGTGGCGACGTTCGACTCGGCGGGCGTCACCGAGAAGTAGTGCCGCGGGGCCGGCGGGTTCGCGCTCCTGCGCGCCACCCCCGGCTCCGCCGTACGCTGAACCCACGTCTAAAATCCGCACGTCAGGGCCGCTCCAGAGCCGTAGCGCCCGTTCGTACCGCCTGGACCACCCGGACGAGGAGCCGTACCTCACATGGCCGAACACCCCGCCTACCCCGTAGGCCTCCGCCTGACCGGCCGCCGCGTGGTCGTCCTCGGCGGTGGCCAGGTCGCCCAGCGCCGCCTCCCGGCGCTCATCGCGGCCGGCGCGGACATCGTCCTCGTCTCGCCCGAGGCGACCGCCTCCGTCGAGGCCATGGCGGACGCGGGCGAGATCGCCTGGCGGCGGCGCCGGTACGAGGACGGCGACCTCGCGGACGCCTGGTACGCGCTGATCGCCACCAGCGACCACGACGCCAACACCCGCGCCTCCGCGGAGGCGGAGCGCCACCGCGTGTGGTGCGTACGCTCCGACGACGCCGACGCGGCGACCGCCTGGACCCCGGCCACCGGCCACAGCGAGGGCGTCACGGTCGCCGTGCTCACCACCAGCGTGCGCGGGCGCGACCCCCGGCACACCGCCGCCATCCGCGACGCGGTGGTCGAGGGACTGCGCGACGGCACCCTTGTCGCCCCGCACCACCGCACCCGCACCCCGGGCGTGGCCCTCGTCGGCGGCGGCCCCGGCGACCCGGACCTGATCACGGTCCGCGGCCGCCGGCTGCTCGCCGAGGCCGACGTCGTCATCGCCGACCGCCTCGGCCCGCGCGACCTGCTCGCCGAACTCCCGCCGCACGTCGAGGTGATCGACGCGGCGAAGATCCCCTACGGCCGCTTCATGGCCCAGGAGGCCATCAACAACGCCCTCATCGAGCACGCCAAGCAGGGCAAGTCGGTGGTCCGGCTCAAGGGCGGCGACCCGTATGTCTTCGGCCGGGGCATGGAGGAGGTCCAGGCGCTCGCCGAGGCCGGCGTACCGTGCACGGTCGTCCCCGGCATCTCCAGCTCCATCTCCGTCCCGGGCGCGGCCGGAATCCCGGTCACCCACCGCGGGGTCGCCCACGAGTTCACCGTGGTCAGCGGGCACGTGGCCCCCGACGACGAGCGCTCCCTGGTCGACTGGCCCAGCCTGGCCGGGCTCACCGGCACCCTCGTGGTCCTCATGGGCGTCGACAAGATCGGGAAGATCGCCGAGACGCTCGTCGCCCACGGCAAGTCCCCCGACACCCCGGTCGCCCTGGTCCAGGAGGGCACGACCGCCGCCCAGCGCCGCGTCGACGCCACCCTCGCGACCGTCGCGGAGACCGTCCGCGCCGAGGACGTGAAGCCGCCGGCCGTCATCGTCATCGGCGAGGTCGTCACGGTCGGCCCAGAAACCTGAGGAGCAACCACCCCGTGGCCGATCTCATCACCGTCGAGGACCCCGACGACCCGCGCCTGGCCGACTACACGGGCCTGACCGACGTGGAGCTGCGCCGCAGGCGCGAACCCGCCGAGGGCCTGTTCATCGCCGAGGGCGAGAAGGTCATCCGCCGGGCCAAGGACGCCGGGTACGAGATGCGCTCGATGCTGCTGTCCGCGAAGTGGGTCGACGTCATGCGGGACGTCATCGACGAACTCCCCGCACCCGTCTACGCCGTCAGCCCCGAACTCGCCGAGCAGGTCACCGGCTACCACGTGCACCGCGGCGCGCTCGCCTCCATGCGGCGCAAGCCGCTGCCCACGGCGGCCGGACTGCTGCGGACGGCCCGCCGGGTCGCGGTCATGGAGTCCGTCAACGACCACACCAACATCGGCGCCATCTTCCGCTCCGCCGCCGCCCTCGGCATGGACGCGGTCCTGCTCTCCCCGGACTGCGCCGACCCGCTCTACCGCCGCAGCGTCAAGGTCTCCATGGGCGCGGTCTTCTCCGTACCGTACGCCCGTCTCGACACCTGGCCCAGGGACCTGGAGTCGGTCCGCGAGGCCGGCTTCACCCTGCTCGCCCTCACCCCGGACGAGAAGGCCAAGTCCCTGGACGAGGCCGCCCCGCACCGCATGGACCGGGTCGCCCTGATGCTCGGCGCGGAGGGCGACGGCCTGTCCACCCGGGCCCTGGCGGCCGCCGACGAGTGGGTCCGCATCCCCATGTCCCACGACGTCGACTCCCTCAACGTGGGCGCGGCAGCCGCGGTCGCCTTCTACGCGGTGGCGACGGGCCGCCCTCAGCTGTAGGACGGCTCGGACGCGTGCACGCGCGCGTGGCTCTGCTGTGTCCGTATAGCGTGGCCGCCGCCGAGCCGCGGCCCCGTCCGCCTGGCGCCACCCCGAGGAAGGGACGGTCGCCGCTCGAGTGTGAACCGACCCGCGAGGTCGGCATGGGGCGCGAGACCCTCGTACGGGAGGGGTCCCCGCCGTGCCCGCCCCAGGGGCGGGCCGTCCTCAGCCGTAGAACTGCGCGGGTACCGCCGCCACGTGCACGCGCGCGTGCTCCTGCTGCGTCCGTACCCCGTGGCCGTCGCCGTCCGGTCCGCGGGCCGGGCCCTGGCAGCCCTGGGCCACTGCGATGCCGAGGGCGACCAGCAGCGTCACCACCACGAACACGAAGAGACGCTGCCGCAGCAGGCGCGGGTTGGCGGGGCGTCGGCCGGTCGCCGTGGGACGCGGACCCGTCCGCCCGGTGCCGCCCCGGGGAGCGGGACGGCCGCCCCTCGAGGTCGGTGTGGGGCGCGAGGCACCCGTACGGGAGGGGGCCCCGCCCCGCCCGCCCCGGGGCGGGCCGCCCCGCGACGGAGGAACGGTGCCCCGGGGCACCGGGGTGCCGGGCGAGGAGTCCGCCGGGCGCCTCCGGCCCCGCGGGCGCTCGGCGTGGTCGGCGCGCTGCCGGCCCGGGTAGGTGTCGACCAGGGGGCCGGTCGGCCGGTCCGGTTCGGCGGCGCGCGGCGCGGGCGGCCGTACGTCACCCAGGTCCTGCGCCTCACGCACCGCGATCTCCTTCAGCCGCAGCGACAACTGCAGTGTGCTCGGCCGCTCCTCGGGGTCCTTCGACAGACACGCCCGCACCAGTGGAGCCAAAGCGTCCGGTACACCGTGCAGCTGGGGTTCCTCGTGCACCACGCGGTACAGCATCACCTCCGAACTGCCCTGCCCGAACGGCGAGTCGCCCGTCGACGCGTACGCCAGCGTCGCCCCCAGCGAGAACACGTCGGTCGCCGGGGTGACGGCCGCGCCGCGCACCTGCTCCGGGGCGAGGAACCCGGGCGAGCCGACCGCCGTGCCGACGTGCGTGAGCGTCGAGGAACCGGTCGCCCAGGCGATGCCGAAGTCGATGATCCGCGGGCCTTTCGGGGACAGCAGGATGTTGGACGGCTTGAGGTCCCGGTGCACCACCCCGGCCTCGTGCACGGCGACCAGCCCCTCGGACAGCGCGGCCCCGATCGCCGCCACCTCCGCGGTGCGGAGCGCACCCTCCTCGGCCACCTTGTCGTGCAGGGAGGGCCCGGGCACGTACTGCGTCGCGAACCACGGCCGGTCCGCCTCCAGGTCTGCCGCCACCAGCCGCGCCGTGCAGCCGCCCCGGATCCGCCGCGCCGCCGAGACCTCGCGCGCGAACCGCGAGCGGAACTCCTGGTCCTCCGCAAGATCCGGCCGGATGACCTTCAGCGCGACCCGCTGGCCCTTCCGGTCGGAGCCCAGGTAGACCACGCCCATCCCGCCCGCGCCGAGCCGTCGGTGAAGCCTGAACGAGCCGACGGCGCGCGGGTCCTCGCGCCTCAGGCGCATCATCGCCATGTTCATCCCCGCTGCCCGGTCCCTGTGACGAGCCACAGCTTACGTACCCGGGGCGGTTCGCGCGCAGAGGCCGCGCCCTCTCGACCGATCGATTGTCGGCGCCGGGCCGGAGACGTGAGGGGCGGTCAAGGTGCTTGGGAGAAGGCTGCATTGAGGTCGGTGACCACCCCAACCGCCGTTTCCTGAAAGGAGGTTGGCCACCGGGGCGGTCGCTGTACGGACCGGTGGCGAGCGGGGCGCACCGAAGGGGTGAGCCCGAGTTGCGCCGGGTTGCCGTGGAAGTGAGGGAAGTCACGAACAGCGGTTGCGGCGGGTGACCCCTCCGGGAAGACCCCGAGAGCCGGACCCGCGTCTCCACCCAGGGGAGTAGTCCCCAGGCCAGGGCTCATCCTCCGGGAGGCCCCCCAATCGGTACGAGGGCATGACGACCCGGGCCCGCCACGCGCCTAGATTTGAGGTCAAGCGGCGGGTGCAGCACTCGTCCCCCGAGGTCGGACGCCCGCCGCTGCCAACGACAACCGAGACGGTCAGGAGAGGGACCATGGCCCTGACGGCAGCGCGGACACTGCTCCGCACGCAGGGACGCGCCACGCGCCCCCGCCGTACTGGCCGTCGCCACCCCCTGGTGGCGACGCTGATGGCCCTTCCCCTGGCGGCCCTGCTCCTGCTCGTCTTCGACGGCTGGAACACAGTGGCCACACAGGCGTCGTCCGTGGGCGTGATGCTGGGCCGCTGAGCGGCGACCCAGGCCCGGAAGAGCGGTCCGGGCAGGGACATCCACCCATGAAACCCCGTGGGGACGGGGGTGCGGCGGACGGCAGAATGCCGGCGCAGCTGGGGAGCTGCGCCGGCATTGTCCTCAGCTGACGCAGCTGCGGGCAATCGTGCACATGGCTGCGGGCAGTCGTGCCTCCCCCAAGCTCTTCGAGCAGGGGACCCCCAGGGCGATGGGGGTCCCCCCTGCTCGAGCGGAGTCGAGAGCTTGGGGGAGGGTGGGCGCAGCGGCACCCTTCGAGCGGGGCAAGCGCACCCACCCCCAGCACCAGCACCGGGCACCGTTCAGCCCACGGCCCGTTCACCCACGTACCCTCACGGTCAGCGCCGCACCCCAGGGAGCCCCGTGACCGCCGACCCACTGCTGCCCACGCTGATCACCCGAGCCGGAGTCGCGGCGCACGCCTACACAAACCCCTGCCCCTGCGGAGCACCCGTCACCCTCGCCCACCGCCCCGACGCCACCGTGGTCCGCCACGCGAACACCGTCGCGAAGGCCCACGCCCCCCACACCGACGCCACCGACCTCGCCCTCCGCCTCACCACGGCCGCGCACCTCCCCGGCATCCTGCTGCCCCCGCTCACCAGAGCCCCGGCCGCCCTCCACGACCGCCTCGTGACCTTCTGGCCGTACGGCACCCCGGTGGACCCGGACACCCCCGACGCCGCTCCCTGGGAGGCCGCCGCCACCCTGCTGGCCCGCCTCCACCGCAGCCCCGCCCCACCGGCCCTGCCCCCCATGCGAGGCCCCGCCAAAGCCGCCCGGGCCGTCGTCCGCCTGCGCGACACGGCGCCCGACCACCTCGCCGCGCACGCCGTCCTGCGCGCCTGGGCGGGCCTTCCGGCCTGGGCCCGCGCCGAGGCCCCCATGCCGGACGGCCGGACTCTCTGCCACGGCGACCTCCACCTCGGCCAGCTCGTCCGCCACCCTGCCCCGGACGGCCCCTGGCTGCTCATCGACGTCGACGACCTCGGCACCGGCGCTCCCGCCTGGGACCTGGGCCGCCCCGCGGCCTGGTACGCCTGCGGACTGCTCCCGCCCGACGAGTGGACCCGCTTCCTGACCGCGTACCGCACGGCCGGCGGCCCGGCCGTCCCCACGGACGGCGACCCCTGGCCCGCCCTGGACGTCCCGGCCCGCGCCCTCACCGTGCAGACCGCCGCGCTGGCCGTCGCCAAGGCGACCGCCGCGGGCCGTCCGCTCGACGAGGTCGAACAGGCCGTGGTCGACGCCTGCGACCGAATGAGCGGGCTCCCGCCGGAGTTGACCGGCGGTGTGCCGAAGGGACTGACGACATAGGGTGCAACCGACCGTGAAGGGACGGAGTCTGTCCCTGCGACACTCGAAGCAGTACCGACCGGCGAGGAGTTGAGCCGACGATGCAGTGTCCGAAGTGCCATGCGCCGATGCACACCTACAACCGCAACGGCGTTCAGATCGAGCAGTGCAGCGGCTGCCGCGGGATCTTCCTCGACTACGGCGAGCTGGAGGCGCTGACCCGCCTGGAGGCCCAGTGGACCCAGCCCGCGCCCCCGCCCGCTCCGCAGGCCTACCCGGCCCCGCCGGCCCCCGCCTGGGGCGCCCCTCACGGTGGCCACGGGCACTACGGCCATCACCGGCACAGGAGCTTCGGCCGCATGCTGTTCTCCAGCTGAGCCCACGAAGAAGCCCCCGGCCGCACGAGACGGCCGGGGGCTTCCTGGTGTGTGGACGATACTGGGATTGAACCAGTGACCTCTTCCGTGTCAGGGAAGCGCTCTCCCGCTGAGCTAATCGTCCTCGGGACCACGACCACGCTCTGAAGCGGATCGTGGGCACTGCGTGCGCGATACTGGGATTGAACCAGTGACCTCTTCCGTGTCAGGGAAGCGCTCTCCCGCTGAGCTAATCGCGCGAGTGGATCTTCGGTTGGATCCAGTGGACGATACTGGGATTGAACCAGTGACCTCTTCCGTGTCAGGGAAGCGCTCTCCCGCTGAGCTAATCGTCCTTGGAGGTGGAGACGGGATTTGAACCCGTGTAGACGGCTTTGCAGGCCGTTGCCTCGCCTCTCGGCCACTCCACCAGGAGTGGAGGGGACCGGGAGATCCCCTCTTCCCTCGAGCGGACGACGAGGCTCGAACTCGCGACCTCAACCTTGGCAAGGTTGCGCTCTACCAACTGAGCTACGTCCGCCTGTCGTTTCGGTCCGCTCACGCGGCCCGGCGACGTGTTGAACTCTAGCGGATTCCGGGGCCAGTACAAAAACGCGTTTGCGCAGCGTGCTGCGCCGCGTCCACTCCGCGACCTGGCCGGGCGCCCGAAACGACACGCCCGGGCCTGGCGAGTCGGGCCCGCCCTACACTTCTCGACGTGCTCGACCTCGCTCCTCTCGCCCGGTTCGGCGACCGTGTCGCCACCGGCCTGGCCGATGTCACCGGCGACCCCGCGGCCCTGGACTCCACCGGTTTCTGGGCCGTCGCCGCCGACTACGAGGGCCGTCTGACCTGCGCCCGCTTCCGTGACGTACGGCAGGAGCCCGTGCCGGCCCCCGCGCCCGGCGCCTGGCGTGGCCCGGCCGCCGGCGACTGGACGTCCTCCCTCGACCGCGCCGCGTACACGGAGGGCGTGCGCCGCGTCCGCGGGCACATCGCGGCCGGCGAGGTCTACCAGGTGAACCTCTGCCGCGTGCTCTCCGCGCCCGTACCGCCCGACGCCGACGTGGACGCCCTGACCGCCGTACTGGCCCGCGGCAACCCGGCGCCGTACGCCGGAACGATTCGCCTGCCCGGGCACGGAGTGGAGATCGCCACCGCGTCCCCCGAGCTCTTCCTGCGCCGCGACGGCCGGACCGTCGAGTCCGGCCCGATCAAGGGCACCGCCCGCACCGAGGCGGAGCTGCTGGACAAGGACTACGCCGAGAACGTGATGATCGTGGATCTGGTCCGCAACGACATCGGACGCGTCTGCGCCACCGGCAGCGTCACCGTGCCCGACCTGTGCGCCGTCGAGAAGCACCCCGGCCTGGTCCACCTCGTCTCCACGGTCCGCGGCGAGCTGCGCGACGGCGCCGGCTGGCCGGAGCTGCTCGACGCCGCCTTCCCGGCCGGCTCGATCACCGGTGCCCCCAAGTCCAGCGCCCTGCGGATCATCGACGCCCTGGAGACCGCGCCCCGCGGCCCCTACTGCGGCGGCATCGGCTGGGTCGACGCCGACCGCGGGGTGGGCGAGCTGGCCGTCGGCATCCGCACCTTCTGGATCGACCGCGCCGCCCGGGGGTCCCCCCTGCGCGAAGAACCCGGGGGAGGCACGGCCGTCCTGCGCTTCGGCGCCGGCGCCGGCATCACCTGGGGTTCCGACCCCGAGGGGGAGTGGCGGGAGACCGAACTGAAGGCGGCCCGGCTGCTCGCGGTAGCGTCGGGCACGTACGAGAACAGCGGAGAGGGACTGCGACAGTGCTGTGCCGGCCCGGAGGGCACCCCCCGGACCCCCGGCCGACGTGACGCACCCGGTACGGACTTGCGAGGTAAGGATCAGTGAAGATCTGGCTCGACGGCGGGCTGCGGGACATCGAGTCCGCACGCGTCTCCGTTCTCGACCACGGGCTGACCGTGGGCGACGGCATCTTCGAGACGGTGAAAGCGACCGGCGGAAAGCCGTTCGCGCTCACCCGCCACCTGGACCGTCTCACCCGGTCCGCCCGCGGCCTCGGCCTGCCCGACCCCGACCACGACGAGATCCGCCGCGCCTGTGCCGCCGTCCTCGAAGCCAACCCGATGCCGCTGGGCCGGCTGCGCATCACCTACACCGGCGGACACGGCCCCCTCGGCTCCGACCGCGGCGACCAGGGCCCGACCCTGGTGGTCGCCCTCGGCGAGACCACCCGCCGCCCCGACTCCACCGCCGTCATCACGGTCCCCTGGACCCGCAACGAGCGCGGCGCGCTCACCGGCCTGAAGACCACCTCGTACGCCGAGAACGTCGTCGCCCTCGCCCGCGCACACCGGCACGGCGCCACCGAGGCCCTGTTCGGCAACACCGTCGGCCGGCTCTGCGAGGGCACCGGCTCCAACGTCTTCGTCGTCCTCGACGGCGAGATCCACACCCCGCCGCTCGCCTCCGGCTGCCTCGCCGGCATCACGCGCGCGCTCACGATCGAGTGGACGGGAGCGAAGGAGACCGACCTGCCGCTGGACGTCCTGCGGCGGGCCGACGAAATCCTCCTCACCTCCACCCTGCGCGACATCCAGGCCGTCCACCGCGTCGACGACCGCGAACTGCCGGGCACACCGGGCCCGGTGACGGCCAAGGCGATGCGCGTCTTCGAGGAACGGTCCGGGGACGACCTGGACCCGTGACAGCAGCACACCCGTAACAGCGGCACGGAGGAGGAGCAGCACATATTCGGCTGCTCCACGGCCCCGCAGCGGGTAGAACACCCCTGATGACCACGACTCTGCGGCCGACCGAGCCGCTTCAGCAGCACGCCGACGGGACCCGCTCACGCCGCTACCAGGTGTGCGTGAACAGCCGGCCCGTCGGCGGGATCCACCTGTCCACGCACCCCGTCTTCGGGCCGGCCGTCGCCCGCATCCTCGACCTGCGCATCGACGAGCCGGACCGCCGACGGGGCCGCGGCACGGTGGCCGCGCTCGCCGCCGAGGAGGTGGTGCGCGGCTGGGGCTGCGAGCGGATCGAGGCCGCCGTACCCGCCGACGCCGGGGCCGCGGTCCGGCTCGTCACGGCACTCGGCTACGTCGAGCGCAACCGCGGCATGGAGAAACAGCTCGGCACCACCGCACCCGAACTGCCCGCCGGCAGCCGGGGCAGACCCATGACCGAGGCCGAGTACGGGCCGTGGCTCGAACACGGCAAGGCCGCCTACGCCCGGAGCTGGATCGACCGTGGCGTACCCGCCGACCAGGCGCGGGCCAAGTCGGAGGACGACCACGCCCGGCTGCTGCCCCAGGGGCTCGCGACCCCGGGCATGCTGCTCAGCGTCCTGGAGCACGAGGGCACCCCGGTCGGCACACTGTGGGTGGCGATCACCGAGGACCGGGCCTACGTCTACGACGTCGAGGCCGACGAGCGCCACCGCGGCCGGGGCCACGGCCGCTCCCTGATGCTGCTGGCCGAGGCCCAGGCGGTGGCCGAGGGCAGGCGCGTCCTGGGCCTGAACGTCTTCGCGGGCAACACCCCGGCCGAGCGGCTGTACGAGTCGCTGGGCTACCGGCCGGTGCTCCACTCCCTCTACAAGGGGTTGCTCTGACCCAGCAGCCGGTCCACGATCTCCTCGATGCGCTCGCGCAGCCCCTCCTGGCTCCTGCCGCCGTCCAGGCGCTCGCCGCCGATGACGTACGTCGGTGTGCCGGTGACGCCGATCGCCTTGCCCTCGGCCTGGTCGGCGTCGACGATCAGGATGTGCCGGCCGTCGACCAGCGCGGTGTCGAACTCCTCGGCGTCCAGGCCCAGTTCACGGGCCACCTCGACCAGGACGGGCTCGCCCCCGCGGTCCAGCTCCTCGACCCGGGCGAGCACCGCCTCCACGTACGGCCACAGCCGGCCCTGCTCGGCGGCCTCCTCGGCGGCCTGCGCGGCGGCGAAGGCGTGCCTGTGCTTCTCCAGCGGGAAGTGCCGCAGCCGCAGCTCCAGCCGGTCGCCGTACCGGGCGCGCAGGGCCCGCAGGTCCTCCAGCGCGGTACGGCAGTCGGGGCACTGCAGCTCGCACCAGACGTCGAGGACGGGGGCGGCGGTGGATACGGGGGAGGAGTCGCTCATGCGTCCAGTCTCCCAGGCCCTGGCACCTGCGGAGGAGGCTACCCGGAGATCTCCCTGATCTCCGTCCCGAGCGTGGCTTCCCGGGGGCCGGACGGTGCAGGATGGAAGGGACGAACCGCCCCGACCCGGTGAGCCCCGACTGGAGGACCGGATGATTGCCGAGACCGTCTGTTCCGCCGTTTCCGCGGCAGGCCTGGGCATCGCCGTGGTCACGGCCTACCGCAAACGCTTCCTCACCGCGGCCCGTGTCGCCGCCTACTCCCTCATCCCCGTCGGCCTGGTGATGACGGGAATCGTCGGCTGGCTGGCCGACACGGCCTTCAGCCCGACCGCCTGGGCGGGCTTCGGCCTGCTCGGCGGCGCCTGGCTGCTCTTCATGACGACCCGGGCGGTCGAGCGCCGCCGCGGCGGTACGCGGCGGGAGCGCAAGGAGGCGGCCCGCGCGGCGGGCCAGGGCGCGGTGGTTCCGGTGGCGTCGGCGCCGTCCCTGGGCCCGGCCACCGGCCGGACCGGCCGTCCCGCCTCCCGTCCGGCCTCCCGTCCGGCGGCAGGGTCCGGGGGCGAGGACGACTTCAGCGACATCGAGGCCATCCTCAAGAAGCACGGCATATGACGCTCGTTCTCCGACCGTAAGTGATCAAGGTCCGCGCCGAAGCGAAACGAAGATCACGGAATCCGGGAACTCCCGCACATTACGTGCGTGTTGATCGCATCACGGGTGCCGGCTGCGTCATCATCGCCCCCGAGATGGTGGACACGACACAGAGCGAGTCCGCGCCGCCGCAGGGCGAGCGGCGCGGCTGCCTCTTCGCCCTATCCCAGCCGCCGCTGATGATCTTCCTTGCGGTGATCGGGTGTCTGCTGCTCATGGCTTCGTTGCACGACCTGCTGTTGCTGTGAGCCGTACCCGTGCGTCCTCGGCGCCACCCGCCGGGGACCACGACCACACCATCGACGCGCCCCTGTCCTGCCCGCGACCGGCCCGCCGCCCGGCCGCGGCGCTCAGCCCGTCGTCGCCTCCTTGCGGCGCGCCCGGTAGGCGGCCACATGCAGACGGTTGCCGCACGTACGGCTGTCGCAGTACCGCCGCGAGCGGTTGCGGGAGAGGTCGACGAAGGCGCGCCGGCAGTCGGGAGCCTCGCAGCGCCGTAGCCGCTCACGCTCCCCGGCCACCACGAAGAACGCGAGCGCCATGCCACCGTCGGCGGCCAGATGGTCGGCCACGGAGGCGCCGGGCGCGAAGTAGTGGATGTGCCAGTCGTACCCGTCGTGGTCCGTCAGCCGGGGCGTGGTGCCGGCGGCGGCGACCAATTCGTTGATCATGCCCGCAGCGGTCCGGCAGTCCGGGGCCGCGAAGATCCCGGCGAACCGGCCGCGGATCCCGCGCACCGCCGAGAGGTCGAACTCCGACAGCGCCCCGACATCGCTCATTTTGTGGTTTTGTACGAAATCCTCGAGTGTCGCGACGTCCGCCAGCCCGTCCGGAGCCGCATCGTCCTCCGGCGCGGTGTTCACCAGATCCACCACGGTGTCCAGTGCGCACCGGGTGTCGTGGGTGATCAGCACGTTTCGCTCCCTGGCCTGGGGATCGGGCACACGCCCGCCGATGCAGGCCGATAGTAGTGGCTCCGCGCGCATCCGAGCAGCCGATGGCGCCGCCGCGCCACGCGGGCACACCGGCATCAGCCCCCGCCGGGGGACCGGTGCCGGTGTGTCCTGTATGCGGTTGTCCTGGCCCGAGCCGTCTCCCCGAGTGGACGGCAACGGGCAGTCTGCAGGGCCTTGAGAGGCCTGTCGCTAACTTTCCGCGAGGATGTGCGAGAGCTCCTGATCCAGATCGAAGTGCCGGTGTTCCGTACCGGGAGGCACGGCCGCGTCCGTCCGCTTCAGGAAGGACTCCAGGGCCCGCGCCGGGGCCTCCAGCAGGGCCTCGCCCTCCGGGGAGCTCAGGGCGATGCACACGACGCCCTGACCATGGCTGCGCGACGGCCAGACACGGACGTCGCCGGTGCCGGTGGGACGGTGAAGCCCCTCGGCGAGGAGGTCGCGGGCGAACACCCACTCGACGGTCTCCTCGGCTCCGGTGTGGAAGGTGGCGTGCACGGCGTAGGGGTCGGCCGTGTCGTACCGCAGGCCTGCGGGGACAGGCAGGGAGGACTCGCTCGACACAACGAGGCGCAGGTGCAGCTCGCAGCTGACCGTGGTGTTCATAAGCGCCAGGGCCTTTCGCTCAGTGTGCGCTCGGGGATTCGCACGTCGGCGAAATCGACATGCCACCTACGGTGCCGTTGTAAACCCCTCTGAGGGTTTTGCCTGGCTTTACGTAACTCTTCCGGCCGAGAACCTGTTCGCGCGGTACGTCCATTCCGGTGACTGGTTTCTCTCCGGTAGTGTTCAACCATATGAATACGGGCAGTGACGAGCCGGGTGAGGCGGTCGGGGCATCGGATCCGGCGAAGACCGAGGCCGAGACCGACCGGACGCGGGACCGGCGGGGACTCGGGTCACGGGCCCCCGCATTCGTCCGGTCACGGCGTGTGCTGCACCTGAGCTGGCAGGTCGGGATCTTCGTCGTCGGTCTCGCGGTCGTGATCGCCGGGGCCGTCATGCTCGCGTTCCCCGGACCGGGCTGGGCTGTGATCTTCGGCGGCATGGCGATCTGGGCGACCGAGTTCGTGTGGGCCCAGCTCGCGCTGCGCTGGACCAAGCGCAAGGTCACCGAGCTGGCCCAGCGGGCCCTCGACCCCAGGGTGCGCCGACGCAACATCGCCCTGACCGTGATCGGCCTGGTGATCACCACGGTGCTGGTCGGGGTGTACCTCTGGAAGTTCGGCCTTGTGGCGCCCTGGAGCATCGAACGGTGATCGGGGCCGGTTCCGGGCGGCTGACCGCCGTCCTGGCCTCGGGCACCCCCTGACATGCGGTAATGTTCTCCCCGTGCCCGGGCGATTAGCTCAGTGGGAGAGCGCTTCGTTCACACCGAAGAGGTCACTGGTTCGAACCCAGTATCGCCCACCCGGAACCGGCGGCCCGTCTGCGATCACGCAGGCGGGCCGCCGTCGTCTGCCGTCGGTGAGAAGTTCCTGCCCGCGTCATTGACGCGCCTGCGAGCCCTCCGCGCCTTGTGCCGGCAAGCGCTTACTCGAAACGATTCGCGATGGCGGGCGACGTTGCCGGGAGGGCCCGACTGCGGGAATCGGCAGGAGCATGGAGAGGCGAACCATTCTGAAGGCGGCCGGGGCTTCGGCGGCGGTGCTCGGCCTCGGCGCGACGACCGGGTGTGGTGGCGAAAGCGGTTCCGGGGACGGGACGGTGACGATCCGTTACTTGTAGTGGGGCGCGGGAGAACGCGCCGGGAGGATCAACCAGGCCATCGCGCTCTTCGAGAAGAAGTACCCGAAGGTCAAGGTGAAGACGGACTTTCGGACCCGTCGGTCTTTCTGGGAGAAGTGCCGGACGCAGGCCTCCGGCGGAAATCCCCGGATGTTTTCCAAAACGCCGTCACATTCCTTCGGAAATACGACAAGAGGGGAGTCCTGCTCGATCTGGGGTCACAGATCGACGCGGGCAATCCGAGGCTGGACAACTTCCGCGCTGGTGTCACCTACTGCAAGGGCCAGGTGGAGACGCGGCGCTGGTACGGCTTCTGGGGCTACGGCGACATCATGCGCACCTACGACGCGGCCCTGCACGTGTGGCGGTACGACGTCGGCGGCTACGCCTGGGACAACCCCGAACCCTCGCCCGACCTCTGGCTCTGGTACGCCTACCTGCGCAGCGACCGCGCCGGCATCCTCCGCTTCGCCGAGGCGGTGACCCGGCACACCGGCGAGGCCGGCGTCCACCACCTCGGCACATGGGCCGGCCTCGGCACGGCGTGCAGTACTTCGCCGGCAGCGCCAAGCAGCAGCGCATCGCCAACACCACCTGCCGGCGCTTCTCCTGCTTCCTCACCGCCGACGAACGTGTGGGCGACCTGATGCACGCCAGCGTCGACTCCGACGAGACCTTCCTCGCCTCGGCCCGCTCCGCAAGGTCCGCACCGAGCCGTACATGCCCGACCGGCACGCCCTGTCGATCGGCTTCGGCACCGACTGGAGCGGTCTGGCCTCCGCCTGGCTCACCGAGTGGGGGCGCAAGGGCCCCGAGTGATCGAGAACCTGGCGCTGCTCGGCGCGACAGGATGCCCTCGTAACGAGCGAGTGGTGAGGGAGCGCCGTCGCACGGGCGGGCGCTCACGCCGAGTGTGGCCCACGTCACGCCACACGGCACGGGTGCGCGTACACGGCGCCGGAGCGGATCGGGGACTGGCCGCCCATCTCGAAGCGGTTTGAAGGAAGCCCACCGGGACCTGTATTGTTCAGTGCGTTCCCGGGCGATTAGCTCAGTGGGAGAGCGCTTCGTTCACACCGAAGAGGTCACTGGTTCGAACCCAGTATCGCCCACCCGAGGAAAAGGCCGGTCCGCCGCAGCGGACCGGCCTTTCGCATGTACGCCTACGCGGCCGCCGCCGGAAGCTCCGGCCGCAGCGGCCACGACGGATCCACCGTCTCCTCCACGCCGCTGCGCGCGAACCACGCCTGCAGGCCCCGGGCCTGCGCCGCGTGCCACCCCGTCTGCAAGGTGTGCAGCTCGGAAGGGGTCAGGCGCTCCAGGCGGGCCGCGAAGCAGCGGCCCAGCGCCCGTACGACCTCCAGCGCGGCCAGCGCGTCCGCCGCCGCGTCGTGCGCGTCGGCCAGCTCGACCTCGTAGTGCGCGCACAGGTCGGCAAGGGTGCGCCGCCCCTTGCGATAGCGGTCCAGGTGCTTGTCCAGGACCCGCGGATCGAGCACGCACAGCGGCGAGGACTCGAACCAGCGCTGCAGCGACGAGGCCCGGTGACGGCGCAACTCCCGGTCGAACAGCGTCAGATCGAACGGAGCGTTCATCACCACCAGCGGACGGCCCCGCGCGGCCTGCTCCGCCAACTCCTCGGCCATCTCGTACATCACCGGCGCCGGCCAGCGCCCATTGCGCTGCAGATGCTCCTCCGTCAGCCCGTGCACCGCCGTCGCCGCCTCGGGCACCGGCACGCCCGGGTTCACCAGCCAGCGGGTCACCCGCGGCCGGAGGCCCGGGGCGTCCTGGACGACGACGGCGGCCGACACGATGCGGTCGGTCTCGACGTCGACACCCGTGGTCTCCGTGTCGAACGCGGCCAGAGGCCCCTCGTACCAGCACGCCATACGCCCACAACTCCTCGCTCACCCAGGGCAGCTGACGCACCGCCTTCTGCCCGTTCGGTGATACCCGGGCTGTTTGCGCCGTACGCCGGAAGGACACAACAGAAGTACGGGTCTTTGCAGTTCACAGGCCCGCAGCGGGGATTCTTCACCACAAGCGTGGAAGGCTGTCGGTCATGGTGATGGCGCAGCCCGAGCGGGGCGGGCTGCTGCCCGAGCACGCGGACGCCCCACGGGGCACACTCGCCACCACCGCCTGCATGGAGACACTGCAGGTGGGCTATCTGCACGCGGTCGCCGCCGCGGCCGGCTGCTCGCTGTCCCAGCCCTTTCCCGACAACGGCATCGACTGGCACGTCAGCCACAGCGCCCCCGGGCACACCGTCGACGACGAGGTGACCATCAAGGTGCAGCTGAAGTGCACCTACCAGATACCGCCCAACCCCCCGGGCCGGTACTTCTCCTTCACGCTCGACAACGCCCACCTGGCCAAGCTCGCCCGCACCCCGGTCTCGGTGCACAAGATCCTCGTCGTCATGATCGTGCCCCGGTCGCAGGACCAGTGGCTGCGCGCCGGCCACGACCGGCTCGACCTCAGGCACTGCTGCTACTGGGTCAACCTCGCCGGCCACCCCATCACCGGCCGGCACCGCACCACCGTGCGGATCCCGACCTCGCGCATCTTCGACGACCGGGCCCTGTGCGAGATCATGACGCGGGTCGGGACGGGAGGCAGACCATGAATCACCGCCCCCTCGACGAGCCCCCGCGGCCCGCGCGCCCGCACCCCGTCGACGCCCCCTGGAACCGTCCCCCCGAGCCCGCCGACATCGACCCGGCCGTGCTCGGCGCCCTGCTGCACCGGCACGGCTGGCAACGGCGCGGCGGCGCCCCCGGACGCTACGGCCGCTGGACCCCGCCCGACCCGGCCGGCGCCGGTACGAGCCTGCTGGTGCCGGAGAGCCGCGCCTTCCCCGACAGCGACGACCTGCTCGGCGAGGCACTGGACGCGCTCGCCCGCAGCGGCACACCCTCCGCGCGCGAGGTACTGGTCGCACTCACCCTGCCCAGCGACGAGATCCGCTGGTGGCGGGATGTGCCGAGCGGACCGGCCGACGCCGCCCCCTGGGCCGTCGACGAGCGGCTGCGCGGCACCGCACAGCAGATGCTGCTCGCCGCCGCGCTCGCCACACGCGCGCGTGCCGGCTACCACGGCGCCCGCCACCGGCGCTCGGCCGCCGCGTGCCTCGAACACGTCCTCGTCGGCTCCGCGACCGACGGCCGCCGGCTGACCGCCTTCGTCCCCGTCGACCCCGGACGGCCCCTCGCCGTACGCCTCCACCAGGCCCTGTACGCCGTCCGCGAGGCCGTCGACTACCGGCGGGCCACCGGCAGCATGGACGCCTTCGACGGCGCCGTCCGCGCGGGCGCCAGCCGCGAACTCACCGAGGCCGTCGCCGCCCTCGTGCGCGGGACCGAGGGCGCCCGCGTCGCCGTCGAGTGGGCGCCCGCCGCCGGCGTCCCCGAGGACTGCGCGGCCGCCGCCGAGGCCGTCGAGTTCTCCCCGGGCGACCTGCCCGTGCTGCGCGAGGCCGGAGCCCGCTATCTGCGCGCCGAACCGTCGGTGCCCGTGCGGATCACCGGCACCGTGGTGCGGATGCGCAGGTCCCAGCCGCGCGGCGAGGGCACGGTACGGCTGCGGGTGCTCGCGGGCACCGAGGTGCCGTACGTCCGCGTGGCTCTGGACGAGGAGGACTACCGCATCGCCGGCCACGCCCACCTGGTCGGACTGCCCGTGCGGGTGCTCGGACGGCTGGAGAGCCGGGGAGGTTTCCGCCGGCTCACGGGCGCCTGCGGGGTCGTACCCGTACAGGTCGACGACGAGGAGCGGGACCGGCTGATGAAGTCGCTGCAGGAGGACCTGGACTTCTTCGAGGAGGCGTGCACCGGCGAGGACTGCGACTGAGCGGGGACCGAGAGTGACCGTTTCGCGGTCGGCGGCCCCGGGTCGGTACGATCCTCTATTGCGCCTCTATTGCGCGCGCAATAGGTGATGGGTGCGCTTCCACCTTCAGGCAGGAGAGACCGGTGTCAGACGTCCGTGTGATCATCCAACGCGATTCCGAGCGGGAAGAGCGCACGGTGACGACGGGCACCACGGCCGCCGACCTCTTCGCCGGCGAGCGCTCGGTCATCGCCGCGCGCGTGGGCGGCGAGCTGAAGGACCTCGCCTACGAGATCAAGGACGGCGAAACCGTCGAGGGCGTCGAGATCTCCTCCGAGGACGGCCTGAACATCCTGCGCCACTCCACCGCGCACGTCATGGCGCAGGCCGTGCAGGAGATCTTCCCCGAGGCCAAGCTGGGCATCGGTCCGCCCGTCAAGGACGGCTTCTACTACGACTTCGACGTCGACAAGCCGTTCACGCCCGAGGATCTCAAGGCCATCGAGAAGAAGATGCAGGAGATCCAGAAGCGGGGGCAGAAGTTCTCCCGCCGTGTGGTCACCGACGAGGCGGCCCGTGAGGAGCTGGCGAACGAGCCGTACAAGCTGGAGCTGATCGGCCTCAAGGGCTCCGCGTCGCACGACGACGGCGCGGACGTCGAGGTCGGCGCCGGCGAGCTGACGATCTACGACAACCTGGACGCCAAGACCGGCGAGCTGTGCTGGAAGGACCTCTGCCGCGGTCCCCACCTGCCCTCGACCCGGCTGATCCCGGCGTTCAAGCTGATGCGCAACGCGGCCGCCTACTGGCGTGGCAGCGAGAAGAACCCCATGCTCCAGCGCATCTACGGCACCGCCTGGCCGTCCAAGGACGAGCTCAAGGCGTACCTGGACTTCCTCGCCGAGGCCGAGAAGCGCGACCACCGCAAGCTGGGCAACGAGCTCGACCTGTTCTCCATCCCCGAGCAGATCGGCTCCGGCCTCGCCGTGTTCCACCCCAAGGGCGGCATCGTCCGCCGCGTGATGGAGGACTACTCGCGCCGCCGCCACGAGGAGGAGGGCTACGAGTTCGTCTACACCCCGCACGCGACCAAGGGGAAGCTCTTCGAGACCTCGGGCCACCTGGACTGGTACGCCGAGGGCATGTACCCGCCCATGCAGCTCGACGAGGGCGTGGACTACTACCTCAAGCCCATGAACTGCCCGATGCACAACCTGATCTTCGACGCGCGCGGGCGGTCGTACCGCGAACTGCCGCTGCGCCTGTTCGAGTTCGGGACCGTGTACCGGTACGAGAAGTCGGGCGTCGTGCACGGCCTGACCCGCGCCCGTGGCTTCACCCAGGACGACGCCCACATCTACTGCACGCGCGAGCAGATGGCCGACGAGCTCGACAAGACGCTCACCTTCGTGCTGAACCTGCTGCGCGACTACGGACTGACCGACTTCTACCTGGAGCTGTCCACCAAGGATCCGGAGAAGTTCGTCGGCTCGGACGAGGTCTGGGAGGAGGCCACCGAGACCCTGCGTCAGGTCGCCGAGAAGCAGGGCCTGCCGCTGGTTCCCGACCCGGGCGGCGCGGCCTTCTACGGCCCGAAGATCTCCGTCCAGGCCCGCGACGCCATCGGCCGCACCTGGCAGATGTCGACGGTCCAGCTCGACTTCAACCTGCCGGAGCGCTTCGACCTGGAGTACACGGCCGCGGACGGCTCCAAGCAGCGCCCGGTCATGATCCACCGCGCGCTGTTCGGCTCGATCGAGCGGTTCTTCGCCGTGCTGCTGGAGCACTACGCGGGCGCGTTCCCGGCGTGGCTGGCCCCGGTGCAGGCCATCGGCATCCCGATCGGCGACGCGCACGTGGAGTACCTGCAGAAGTTCGCCGCGGCCGCCAAGAAGAAGGGCCTGCGGGTGGAGGTCGACTCCTCCTCGGACCGGATGCAGAAGAAGATCCGCAACGCGCAGAAGCAGAAGGTGCCGTTCATGGTGATCGCGGGCGACGAGGACATGGCGAACGACGCCGTCTCCTTCCGCTACCGCGACGGCTCCCAGGAGAACGGCATCCCGTTCGACGAGGCCATCGCGAAGATCATGAAGGTCGTCGAGGAGCGGGCGCAGGTCTGATCAGCGGCTGTGGGCGGCCCCCGGTGATCTCCTCTCACCGGGGGCCTTTCCCTGCGCCTCGGCGCGAAGCCATATGCTGCACGCATGACGCGTGAGCCGGAGCAGCAGATCGGAGTGGGGACGCAGGACGCGTTCCAGCGCCTGTGGACGCCCCACCGGATGGCCTACATCCAGGGCGAGAACAAGCCCAGCGGCCCGGGGGCCGAGGACGGCTGCCCCTTCTGCTCCATCCCGGCCAAGTCCGACGAGGACGGCCTGATCGTGCGGCGCGGCGAGCGGGTGTACGCGGTGCTCAACCTGTACCCGTACAACGGCGGCCACCTGATGACCGTGCCCCATCGGCACGTCGCCGACTACACCGACCTGACCGAGGCGGAGACCGCTGAGCTCGCGGAGCTGACCAAACAGGCGATGCGGGCCCTGCGCACCGCCTCCGGCGCCCACGGCTTCAACATCGGCATGAACCAGGGCACGGTCGCCGGCGCGGGCATCGCCGCCCACCTGCACCAGCACATCGTGCCCCGCTGGGGCGGCGACACCAACTTCATGCCGGTGGTCGGCCACACGAAGGTCCTGCCGCAGCTCCTCGCCGACACCCGCAAGATGCTCGCGGAGGCCTGGCCCGCGTAGTAACGCGGGCGGCCCGCTCCTCACGCCTCGTAGACGTCGGCTTTCCTCGGGGAGACGTCCTGGACGGCCGTGCTCAGGAACGCCGAGCGGGTGCCGAACTTCTCCGTGTCCACGCCGTGGGTCCGGAGCGTCTTGATCGCCGCCGCGTGCACCACCCGCAGCACCGGGGTGGCGGCGCGCAGCGCGTCGTCGGCCATGAAGCGGTGCCGCCAGGGCTGGTCGGCCCAGGCGTGGCGCAGACCGAACGGCTCGGGGAGCGTCAGCGTACCGCCGAGCCAGTTCAGCAGCGGCGGGTACCAGGTCAGAGGGGCGCGCGCGGCGAGCCGCACCACCTCGTCGGCGTCGACCAGCGGCAGCCTCACCTTGCGGGTCTCCCAGAACCGGACCGCCTTCTGCACCTCCTTCTCCTTGGCCGCCGGCTTGGTGGTGAACAGGGGGTTGACCGGGCCCAGGGCGTGGCCGGTGACCTCGATGCGCAGGGTGTCGTGCAGGACCGTCACCGTGATCAGCATGGTGATGACCAGCTGGCCGTCCCACAGTGTCCACTGCACACCCAGGTAGTGCCGGTCGCCGCCGCCGAACTGCTGCTTGTCGCAAATATCCTTTATGGCGTGGGTCTTGATGGTGTACGCGTCCACGTCGGTGCCGCTCGGGCGGGAGACCTCCTTGGCGTTCTCCCCGATGGGCGTGACGATCCAGTGCGTCACCGAGGGCTTGGGGAAACCGCCCGCGTTGATCGGGGTGCGCTCCAGCATCGTGAGCTCGCCCTGGATGGCGACGATGACGTCCCAGCTGCGGAACGGGTGGAAGTCCTTGCCGGGTACGGCCGACACCAGGTCCTCGGCGAGCTGCCAGCTGCCCCAGCGGGTGCCCATGCCGAGTATGCCCTTGGGGCCGGCGTAGAAGACGGAGTTGGAGCGCTGCTCCGCGCTGAGCCGGGCGAGTTCCTTGCGCAGCTGCTCGGCGGCGTCGCCGGGGCTGCCCGGCACCGCCTCCGGGATCTTCGCGCCCAGGCCGCCGCCGGAGAGCAGGCTGTCCCAGCGGTCCCGCAGGTCCTGCGCGGTGCGTTCGCAGATCCGCTTGGCCCAGAACCAGCCGACGACCGGCATGACGACGGCCGCGCGCGCGTACCACGCCCAGAAACCGGTGAAGGGCATCTTGATCAGGAAGAGCACGGCGAGCGCACCCACCCCGACCAGCAGCGTCGTACCGAGCGCGCCGGCCCGCCGGTCGGTGCTCCGGCCGACCGCGGAGCGGATGGAGAACACCATCAGCCACACCAGGAAGCCCGGCAGGAAGAGCACTCCGCACAGCACCGTCACCGCCGTGAGCCAGTTGTCGCGCTCCCGGCGAATGCGGTGGGCGGCCAGGCAGTGCTCGACCACGACCTGGGGTTCGGTGCCGAAGGACTGGATGAGCGGTGCGCGTCCGGCGCCCAGCATGCGGTCGATCACCGCGCGGGAGAAGGCCTCGCCGAGCCGGGGCCGGAAGATCTTCGCCCAGGGACGGGGCGGCTTGACCGTCGACTTGTGCCACTCGTTGTCGGCTTCGAGGATCTTGGTGACCTCGTCGTCCTCCCGGTAGGCCGCCGAGGCCAGGGCATAGGTCGCCGCCGTCTGCCCCGCCGTCCCGGACAGGGGCACCTGTGCCCCGGGGCTGAAATCGAATTCGTCCGCCACTGCCGCCCCCTTGCCGCCGCACCTGCCCTGCGGCATTCCCGACTTCCCTGCCCCGCACACCTGTTGATCAGGTCATCAGGGTATCGGCAGCCGCCGACATGGGGAGGCGGACGGCCGGAGCCGTCCGCCTGTTCGGAACGAAGCGTTCCGGCGCCCGGGTTGTGCGCCCGGCGCGACGGCTGCGCGTCGACTACGAGGCTTCGCGCTCCTGTTGCCGGACCCGGTCGGCCACCTGGGGCGGCATCGGCTCGTGCCGTACGTACCGGCGGTCGAAGCGGGCCGTGCCGTGCGACAGGGAGCGCAGGTCGACCGCGTACCGGCCGATCTCGATCTCGGGCACCTCGGCCCGGATGAGGGTTCGCCCGTTGCCCACCTGCTCGGTGCCCAGCAGCCGGCCGCGCCGGCCGGACAGGTCGCTCATGACGGCGCCCACGTAGTCGTCGCCGACCAGTACGGTCACCTCGGCGACCGGTTCCAGCAGGTGGATCCTGACATCGGCCGCGGCCTCCCGCAGTGCCAGCGCGCCGGCCGTCTGGAACGCGGCGTCGGAGGAGTCCACCGAGTGGGCCTTGCCGTCGAGGAGCGTGACCCGGACGTCGATCAGCGGGTAGCCGGTGGCGACTCCCTTGGCGGCCTGGGCTTTTACGCCCTTCTCCACCGACGGGATGAACTGCCGTGGCACGGCCCCGCCGACCACCTTGTCGACGAACTCGATGCCGGAGCCGCCCGGCAGCGGTTCCACCTCGATCTCGCAGATGGCGTACTGCCCGTGCCCGCCGGACTGTTTGACGTGCCGGCCGCGCCCGGCGGACCGGTCGGCGAACGTCTCCCGCAGGGCGACCCGGTGCGGTACGACGTCGACCTGGACGCCGTACCGGCTGCGCAGCCGCTCCAGGGCGACGTCGGCGTGCGCCTCGCCCAGGCACCACAGCACGACCTGGTGGGTGTCCTGGTTCTGCTCCAGGCGCATCGTCGGGTCCTCCGCGACCAGCCGGGCCAGGCCCTGGGAGAGCTTGTCCTCGTCCGGTTTGCTGTGTGCCTGGATGGCCAGCGGCAGCAGCGGATCGGGCATCTGCCAGGGTTCCATCAGCAGCGGGTCGTCCTTGGCGGAGAGCGTGTCGCCGGTCTCCGCGCGGCCCAGCTTCGCCACGCACGCGAGATCGCCCGCGACGGCGTGCGTCACCGGGCGCTGCTGTTTGCCGAACGGCGTGGTCAGGGCGCCGACGCGCTCGTCGACGTCGTGGTCCTCGTGCCCGCGGTCGGCCAGCCCGTGCCCGGAGACGTGCACCGTCTCGTCGGGGCGCAGGGTGCCGGAGAAGACGCGGACCAGGGAGACCCGGCCGACGTACGGGTCGGAGGAGGTCTTGACGACCTCGGCGACCAGCGGCCCGTCGGGGTCGCACGGCCTCAGCTCGCGCGGCCTGCCGTCGACCGTGGTGACAGCGGGTGCCTCGCGCTCCAGCGGGGTCGGGAAGCCGCGGACGATCAGATCCAGGAGCTCCACCGTGCCGATGCCCTGCTTGGCGCCGTCGGCCGCGGGGGCGGCGGCCAGGACGGGGAAGAAGACCCCGCGCGCGATGGCCCGTTCCAGATCCTCGATGAGTGTCTTGACGTCGACCTGCTCACCGCCGAGGTAGCGGTCCATGAGGGTCTCGTCCTCGCTCTCGGAGATGATCCCCTCGATGAGCCGGTTGCGGGCCTCCTCCAGCGGAGGCAGCTGGTCCTCGCCCGGCTCGGACTCCTTGCGCTCCCCGGTGGAGTAGTCGAACAGCTTCTGTGTCAGCAGCCCGACCAGTCCGGTCACGGGCGCGTGCCCGTCGGGGCCCTGCGGGCCGTGCAGCGGCAGGTACAGCGGCAGTACGGCGTCGGGGTCGTCCGCGCCGAACGCCTCCGCGCACACCCGCGTCATCTCCTCGAAGTCGGCGCGGGCGGCCTCCAGGCGCGTGACCACGATGGCGCGCGGCATGCCGACGGCCGCGCACTCCTCCCACACCATGCGGGTCGAGCCGTTCACGCCGTCGGAGGCGGAGACGACGAACAGGGCTGCGTCCGCGGCGCGCAGACCGGCCCTGAGCTCCCCGACGAAGTCGGCGTAGCCGGGGGTGTCCAGAAGGTTGATCTTGATGCCGTCCCATTCGACGGGTACCAGGGAGAGTTGCACCGAGCGCTGCTGCCGGTGCTCGATCTCGTCGTAGTCCGAGAGGCTGCCGCCGTCCTCCACGCGGCCCGCCCGGTTCACCGCTCCCGCCGTCAGCGCGAGAGCCTCCACCAGAGTCGTCTTGCCCGATCCGGAGTGGCCGACCAGCACCACATTCCGTACGGACGCGGGATGGTCGGCCGCCACTGCCCTGCCGGCGGCTCCGGGGTGTGTTTGCGTCTTGTCGCCCATGATCCTGCCTCCCGTGCACGGTGAGGTCGTTGTGGGCGCGGACACGCGGCACCGCGTCACTGGCGGCTCCTGCGATCGCCCGCGGTTCTTCGAGCTTTCCACTCCCGTCACGCTGCGTCCATACGAAGGACCCGATCCCGCCGCCCACCGGCTCTCGCGCGCCGCGGCCGCCGCTGCGCGCGAGCGGGTGCCCGGCCTTCGCGCACGCGCATGCGTGACTACGATGGGCCAGCCGGTGGCCAGCAGGGGCCGCCCGGCGAACACCGACCCTCGGGAAGGCCATGCTGAACAAGTACGCGCGTGCATTCTTCACGCGTGTCCTCACCCCGTTCGCCGCGTTTCTCATCCGCCGGGGCGTGAACCCGGACACGGTCACGTTGATCGGGACGGCCGGAGTGGTCGCGGGCGCGCTGGTCTTCTACCCCCGGGGCGAGTTCTTCTGGGGTACGGTCGTGATCACGCTGTTCGTGTTCTCCGACCTCGTCGACGGCAACATGGCCCGCCAGCTGGGCCGCTCCAGCCGCTGGGGGGCCTTCCTGGACTCCACGCTCGACCGGGTCGCCGACGGCGCGATCTTCGGCGGGTTCGCCCTGTGGTACGCGGGCCACGGCGACAACAACGTGCTGTGCGCGGTGTCGATCTTCTGCCTGGCCAGTGGCCAGGTCGTGTCGTACACCAAGGCCCGGGGCGAGTCGATCGGCCTGCCCGTCGCCGTCAACGGGCTGGTCGAGCGGGCCGAACGGCTGGTGATCTCGCTGGTCGCGGCCGGGTTCGCGGGCCTGCACAAGTTCGGTGTGCCGGGCATCCAGTACCTGCTGCCGATCGCCCTGTGGATCGTCGCCGTCGGCAGCCTGGTCACGCTGATCCAGCGGGTCGTCACCGTCCGTCGCGAGTCGGCCGAGGCGGAGGCCGCCGAGGCTCGGCCGGAGCAGGGGAGCGAGGCGGCGAAATGAGCGCCCAGGAGCGGCTCACCGACGCGCTGTACGGCCTCGGCTGGGGCACGGTCAAGAAGCTGCCCGAACCGGTCGCCGTACGGCTGGGCCGTGCCATCGCCGACCTCGCCTTCAGGCAGGGCGGCAAGGGCGTGAAGCGGCTGGAGAGCAACTACGCGCGTGTGGTGCCCGACGCGACCCCCGAGCGCCTGGCCGAGCTCACGCGCGCGGGCATGCGCTCGTACCTGCGGTACTGGATGGAGTCCTTCCGGCTGCCGGCCTGGAGCGCCGAGCGGATCAGGACCGGCTTCGACCCCAAGGGCCTGCACCACCTGACCGACGGCCTCGCGGCCGGCAAGGGCGTCGTCCTCGCCCTGCCCCACCTGGCCAACTGGGATCTGGCCGGAGCCTGGGTCACCACCGAGCTGAAGACGCCGTTCACGACCGTCGCCGAGCGCCTGAAGCCCGAGACGCTCTACGACCGGTTCGTCGCCTACCGCGAGGGCCTGGGCATGGAGGTCCTGCCGCACAGCGGCGGCTCCGCGTTCGGCACACTGGCCCGGCGGCTGCGCGACGGCGGCCTGGTCTGCCTGGTCGCCGACCGCGACCTGTCCGCCTCCGGCGTGGAGGTGAAGTTCTTCGGCGGGACGGCCCGGATGCCCGCCGGCCCCGCCCTGCTCGCCCAGCAGACGGGCGCCCTGCTGCTGCCCGTCACGCTGTGGTACGACGACTCGCCCGTGATGCGGGGCCGGGTGCATCCCCCGATCGAGGTCCCCGAGACAGGTACGCGGGCCGAGAAGACGTCTGTCATGACACAGGCGCTGGCCGACGCCTTCGCCACGGGGATCGCCGACCATCCGGAGGACTGGCACATGCTGCAGCGCTTGTGGCTCGCGGACCTGGAACCCCGCCCGGCGGACGGGGAGCGCGCGTGAGGATCGGCATCGTCTGCCCGTACTCCTGGGACGTGCCGGGCGGCGTCCAGTTCCACATCCGCGACCTGGCCGTATACTTCATCGGTCTCGGCCACGAGGTGTCCGTGCTCGCCCCCGCCGACGACGACACCCCGCTGCCGCCCTACGTCGTCTCGGCCGGCCGCGCGGTCCCGGTGCCGTACAACGGCTCGGTGGCCCGGCTCAACTTCGGGTTCCTGTCGGCGGCCCGGGTACGGCGCTGGCTCCACGAGGGCCGTTTCGACGTGATCCACATCCACGAGCCGACCTCGCCGTCGCTGGGGCTGCTGACCTGCTGGGCGGCGCAGGGCCCGATCGTCGCCACCTTCCACACCTCGAACCCCAGGTCGAGGGCGATGATCGCCGCGTACTCGATCCTCCAGGCCGCCCTGGAGAAGATCAGCGCCCGGATCGCGGTCAGCGAGTACGCCCGGCGCACCCTCGTCGAGCATCTCGGTGGGGACGCGGTGGTCATCCCCAACGGCGTCGACGTCGACTTCTTCGCCCGGGCCGAGCCCAGACCCGAGTGGCAGGGTGACACGATCGGCTTCATCGGCCGCATCGACGAACCCCGCAAGGGCCTGCCCGTACTGATGCGGGCCCTGCCGGCGATCCTCGCCGCCCGCCCGCACACCCGCCTGCTGGTCGCGGGCCGCGGCGACGAGAAGGAGGCGGTGGAGGGCCTGCCGGAGGAACTGCGCTCGCGCGTCGAGTTCCTGGGCATGATCAGCGACGAGGACAAGGCCTGTTTCCTGCGCAGCATCGACCTCTACGTCGCCCCCAACACCGGCGGTGAGTCCTTCGGCATCATCCTCGTCGAGGCCATGTCCGCCGGCGCCCCGGTCCTCGCCTCCGACCTCGACGCCTTCGCCCAGGTCCTCGACCAGGGAAAGGCCGGCGAACTCTTCACCAACGAGGACGCCGACGCCCTGGCCGAAGCGGCCGTACGCCTCCTGGCCGACCCCGACCGCCGCGCCGAACTCCGCGAACGCGGCAGCACCCACGTCCGCCGCTTCGACTGGTCGACGGTCGGCGCGGACATCCTGTCCGTCTACGAGACGGTGACGGCGGGCGCGGCGGCGGTGGCGGCGGACGAGCGGGCGACGGGGCTGCGGGCGCGGCTGGGGCTGGCACGGGACTGATGCCCGGGGGAGTGGGAGGGCGAGACCACTCGGGCCGATAGCCTTGCCGCCCGTGACCGCAACCCTCATCTGGATCCTCGTCGCGCTCGTCGCCGTCGGCCTGTACCTGAGCTGGACGGCGGGGCGGCTGGACCGGCTGCACGCCCGTATCGACGCCGCCCGTGCCGCACTGGACGCCCAGTTGCTGCGCCGCGCCTCCGTGACCCAGGAGCTGGCCACCTCCGGAGTGCTCGACCCGGCCGCCTCGATCGTGCTCTACGAGGCCGCGCACGCCGCCCGGCAGGCCGAGGAGGACCAGCGGGAGGTCGCCGAGAGCGAGCTGAGCCAGGCCCTGCGGGCCGTGTTCGCCGAGGCGCAGCAGATGGAGGCGGTCCGTGAGGCGCCCGGGGGAGAGGAGACGGCCCGCGAGCTGACCGAGGCCGTGCGCAGGGTGCCGATGGCCCGCCGCTTCCACAACGACGCCGTCGGCGCGGCCCGCAGACTCCGCGAGCACCGCAAGGTCCGCTGGTTCCGCCTGGCCGGCCACGCCCCCTTCCCCCTGTCCTTCGAGATGGACGACGAACCACCGGCGGCGCTGGCCGACCGGGCGGCCTAGGCACCCGTAGGAGATCCGGAACCGAACGGTTCCGGACAGCGAACGCCCGGCGCCCTCCTGTCCGGCTGCCCGCTGCAAGGGAGACGACATGACGACCGCGGCGGCGGCGACGGGAGCGCGGGAACGGCCCTCTTCCTCCCACCGAGACGAGCGGGCGGGACAGGGCGCGGCCCCGAACGGGGTCTGGAGCGGAGGGAGCCCTGGGGGTGGGCGCGGCGTCCGGCCCGTGGCTCCCGGAGAGAAAAGGATCCACCGGGTTTCCATTGGCCCTTGCCGTGGACTGGTCCACTCGCGTTTCCTCGGCGGTGCACCAAACCCTCTTTTCCCCCGAGTGAGGTCACCCGTGTCCACCACGATTTCCGACTCCGCCCAGACCCCCGAGACGGGCACCGCGCGCGTGAAGCGCGGCATGGCCGAGCAGCTCAAGGGCGGCGTGATCATGGACGTCGTCACGCCGGAGCAGGCGAAGATCGCCGAGGACGCGGGCGCCGTCGCCGTCATGGCCCTGGAGCGGGTCCCGGCCGACATCCGCAAGGACGGCGGAGTGGCCCGCATGTCCGACCCGGACATGATCGAGGGCATCATCGACGCCGTCTCCATCCCGGTCATGGCCAAGTCCCGCATCGGCCACTTCGTCGAGGCCCAGGTCCTGCAGTCCCTCGGCGTCGACTACATCGACGAGTCCGAGGTCCTCACCCCGGCCGACGAGGTCAACCACTCCGACAAGTGGGCCTTCACCACCCCCTTCGTCTGCGGTGCCACCAACCTGGGCGAGGCCCTGCGCCGCATCGCCGAGGGCGCCGCGATGATCCGCTCCAAGGGCGAGGCCGGCACCGGCAACGTCGTCGAGGCCGTCCGCCACCTGCGTCAGATCAAGAACGAGATCGCCAGGCTGCGCGGCTACGACAACCACGAGCTGTACGCCGCCGCCAAGGGGCTGCGCGCCCCGTACGAGCTGGTCAAGGAGGTCGCCGAGCTCGGCAAGCTCCCGGTCGTGCTGTTCTCCGCCGGCGGCGTGGCCACCCCCGCCGACGCCGCTCTGATGCGCCAGCTCGGCGCCGAGGGCGTCTTCGTCGGCTCCGGCATCTTCAAGTCCGGCGACCCGGCCAAGCGCGCCGCCGCCATCGTGAAGGCCACCACCTTCTACGACGACCCGAAGATCATCGCGGACGCGTCCCGCAACCTGGGCGAGGCCATGGTCGGCATCAACTGCGACACCCTCCCCGAGTCCGAGCGCTACGCCAACCGCGGCTGGTAACCGCCCCATGACCGACGAAGCCCCCGTCATCGGCGTCCTGGCCCTCCAGGGCGACGTACGGGAGCACCTCATCGCCCTGGCCGCGGCCGACGCCGTGGCCAGGCCGGTGCGGCGCCCCGAAGAGCTCGCCGAGGTCGACGGCCTGGTCCTCCCCGGCGGTGAGTCCACCACCATCTCCAAGCTGGCCGTCCTCTTCGGAGTGATGGACCCGCTCCGCGCGCGCGTGCGCGACGGCATGCCCGTCTACGGCACCTGCGCCGGCATGATCATGCTCGCCGACAAGATCCTCGACCCGCGCGCGGGCCAGGAGACCATCGGCGGAATCGACATGATCGTGCGCCGCAACGCCTTCGGACGGCAGAACGAGTCCTTCGAGGCGGCCGTCGACGTCAAGGGCGTCGCGGGCGATCCTGTGGAGGGCGTCTTCATCCGCGCCCCCTGGGTCGAGTCCGTCGGCGCCGGGGCCGAGGTGCTCGCCGAGCACGACGGTCACATCGTCGCGGTCCGCCAGGACAACGCGCTGGCCACCTCGTTCCACCCGGAACTGACCGGCGACCACCGCGTGCACGCACTGTTCGCCGACATGGTACGCGCGAGTCGGACACAGGAGTCCTTGTAGGATTCCAGCGTTCGTACGCAGACGGGTTACGCGAAGGAGACAGGCAGATGTCCGGCCACTCTAAATGGGCCACGACGAAGCACAAGAAGGCCGTCATCGACGCCAAGCGCGGCAAGCTCTTCGCGAAGCTCATCAAGAACATCGAGGTCGCGGCTCGCATGGGCGGCGTCGACCTGGACGGCAACCCGACGCTCTACGACGCCGTACAGAAGGCCAAGAAGCAGTCGGTGCCCAACAAGAACATCGACTCGGCCATCAAGCGCGGCGGCGGTCTCGAGGCCGGCGGCGCCGACTACGAGACGATCATGTACGAGGGCTACGGGCCGAACGGCGTCGCCGTGCTCATCGAGTGCCTCACCGACAACCGCAACCGCGCCGCCTCCGACGTCCGTGTCGCCATGACCCGCAACGGCGGCTCCATGGCCGACCCCGGCTCGGTGTCGTACCTCTTCAACCGCAAGGGCGTCGTGATCGTCCCCAAGGGCGAGCTGACCGAGGACGACGTCCTGGCCGCCGTCCTGGACGCCGGCGCCGAGGAGGTCAACGACCTCGGCGAGTCCTTCGAGGTCCTCAGCGAGGCCACCGACCTGGTCGCGGTCCGCACCGCCCTCCAGGACGCGGGCATCGACTACGACTCCGCCGAGGCCAACTTCGTCCCGACCATGCAGATCGAGCTGGACGAGGAGGGCGCCAAGAAGATCTTCAAGCTGATCGACGCGCTCGAGGACAGCGACGACGTGCAGAACGTCTTCGCCAACTTCGACGTCAGCGACGAGATCATGGAGAAGGTCGGCGCGTAACGCCACCACGAGTTTCGCAGGGTTCCGACGGGCCGGTGGGACGCTCCCGCCGGCCCGTCCCTTCGCGGGCGTTGTCAGTGGTACCCGATAGCCTGCACAGACTGGGGGCACCTCCCAGCGGTAGCTGGGGGAGATCGACGGGAGGGCACGCGTGCGCGTACTGGGGGTGGACCCGGGGCTGACCCGCTGCGGTGTCGGCGTGGTCGAGGGTGTCGCGGGCCGGCCGCTGACCATGCTCGGCGTCGGCGTCGTCCGCACCCCCGTGGACGCCGACCTGAGCCACCGCCTCCTCGCCGTCGAGCAGGGCATGGAGCGGTGGCTGGACGAGTACCAGCCCGAATACGTCGCCGTGGAGCGCGTCTTCAGCCAGCACAACGTGCGCACCGTCATGGGCACCGCCCAGGCCAGTGCCGTGGCCATGCTCTGCGCGGCCCGTCGCGGCATCCCCGTCGCCCTGCACACCCCCAGCGAGGTCAAGGCCGCCGTCACCGGCAGCGGCCGCGCCGACAAGGCACAGGTCGGCGCCATGGTCACCCGGCTGCTGCGGCTCGACGCACCCCCGAAGCCGGCCGACGCCGCCGACGCCCTCGCCCTCGCCATCTGCCACATCTGGCGCGCCCCCGCGCAGAGCCGGCTCCAGCGGGCCGTCGCCCTGCACGCGGCCAAGGCACCGACGACAACGAAAGGCCGTACGTCATGATCGCCTTCGTCAGCGGCACCGTCGCCGCACTCGCCCCCGATGCCGCGGTGGTCGAGGTCGGCGGTGTCGGCATGGCCGTGCAGTGCACCCCGAACACGCTGTCCACGCTCCGCCTCGGCCAGCCGGCCAAGCTCGCCACCTCCCTCGTCGTACGGGAGGACTCGCTGACTCTGTACGGCTTCGCGGACGACGACGAGCGCCAGGTCTTCGAACTGCTGCAGACCGCCAGCGGGGTCGGACCGCGGCTCGCCCAGGCGATGCTGGCCGTGCACACCCCCGACGCCCTGCGCCGGGCCGTCGCCACCGGCGACGAGAAGGCCCTCACCGCCGTCCCCGGCATCGGCAAGAAGGGCGCCCAGAAACTCCTGCTGGAGCTCAAGGACCGGCTCGGCGAGCCGGTCGGCGCCCCCGCGGTGGGCACGCCGGTCACCCAGGGCTGGCGCGACCAGCTGCACGCCGCCCTGATCGGTCTCGGGTACGCCACCCGGGAGGCCGACGAGGCGGTGGCCGCCGTGGCACCGCGGGCCGAGGCCGCCGGCGGCACACCCCAGGTGGGCCAGTTGCTGAAGGCGGCCCTGCAGACCCTGAACCGAGCCCGCTGACCCCGCTGACCCCCACTTTCCGAGGCACATCACATGAACTGGGACGACACGACCGACACCCCCGCCGCCGAGCGGCTCGTCGGCGCGTCCGCCGACCGTGAGGACCAGGCCGTCGAGGCCGCCCTGCGCCCCAAGGACCTGGGCGAGTTCATCGGCCAGGAGAGGGTCCGCGAGCAGCTCGACCTCGTACTGCGCGCCGCACGCGCGCGCGGGGCCACCGCCGACCACGTACTGCTCTCCGGAGCCCCCGGCCTCGGCAAGACCACCCTGTCCATGATCATCGCGGCCGAGATGGGCGCCCCCATCCGCATCACCTCCGGCCCCGCCATCCAGCACGCCGGCGACCTCGCGGCCATCCTCTCCTCCCTCCAGGAGGGAGAGGTCCTCTTCCTCGACGAGATCCACCGCATGTCGCGGCCCGCCGAGGAGATGCTCTACATGGCCATGGAGGACTTCCGCGTCGACGTCATCGTCGGCAAGGGCCCCGGCGCCACCGCCATCCCGCTCGAACTGCCCCCGTTCACCCTGGTCGGCGCCACCACGCGCGCGGGCCTGCTGCCGCCCCCGCTGCGCGACCGCTTCGGCTTCACCGCGCACATGGAGTTCTACGAGCCCGCCGAACTGGAGCGCGTCGTGCACCGCTCGGCGCACCTGCTGGACGTCGAGATCGAGTCCGACGGCGCCGCCGAGATCGCCGGCCGCTCCCGGGGCACCCCGCGCATCGCCAACCGCCTGCTGCGCCGCGTCCGCGACTACGCGCAGGTCAAGGCAGACGGGATCGTCACGCGCGAGATCGCCGCGGCGGCCCTCGCCGTCTACGAGGTCGACGCCCGCGGCCTGGACCGGCTCGACCGGGCCGTCCTCAAGGCCCTGCTGAAGCTGTTCGGCGGCGGACCCGTGGGCCTGTCGACGCTCGCGGTCGCCGTGGGGGAGGAGCGCGAGACCGTCGAGGAGGTCGCCGAGCCCTTCCTCGTCCGCGAGGGCCTGCTCGCCCGCACCCCGCGCGGCCGCGTCGCCACCCCCGCCGCCTGGGCACACCTCGGCCTGACCCCGCCCCGCTCGTCAACTGCGGGAACCGGACAACGGGACCTGTTCGGGGCGTGACGGCGACGGCATTGGCCCGGGGAGGAACCCAGGTGACATGCTGGGCGTTGTTCCTTGCGCGCGGACTCGCCTAGACTCCGCCGATGCCGCCTTGTCGGCAGTCCACATACCCCCATCCATCAGGCCGCTCTCCATCGCGGTCGTGTGAAGGAAGTTCCGACCCGTGAGTCTCGTGACCCTCCTCCCGTTCATCGTGCTCATCGGGGCCATGTTCCTGATGACCCGGTCGGCCAAGAAGAAGCAGCAGCAGGCCGTGGAAATGCGGAACCAGATGCAGCCCGGCAGCGGTGTCCGCACCATCGGGGGCATGTACGCGACGGTCAAGGAGGTCAACGACGACACGGTCCTCCTCGACGCCGGCCCCGGTGTCGACCTGCTGTTCGCCAAGAACGCGATCGGTGCCGTCCTCTCCGACGACGAGTACAACCGCATCGTCCACGGCATCGAGCACGACCTGAAGTCCGACGTCCACATCGTCCCCGACGACGCCTCCTCCCTCACCGAGACCGACGAGCCCGCCGCCGACGCTTCCGGCGCCTCCGACGACAAGCCCATCGACCTCGGCAAGAAGGACGCGGCCGACGAACCGGCCGACGGTGCCGCCGAGACGAAGGCGGAGGAAGAGCCGAAGAAGACCGACGGCGACTCCGACGCGAAGTAGTCACCACCCAGGGCGCGCGGCACCACCCGCGCGCCCTGGGACGTGTTCACTTCGCGAGAGGTCCTGACACCATGCATGGCCGCCGCCGCGCCCACCGGTGCGGGGCGGCCCGAGAGGGAGTAACGAAAAGGTGGCAGCAGTCAAAAATGGACGTTCAGCGAGCGCCCAGGGCAGGCCAGGGCGCTCGCTAGCCCTCATTCTGATCGCCATCGTGGCGCTCACCGGAGGCATGTTCGTCTCCGGGAACACATCTCCGCGTCTCGGCATCGACCTGGCCGGCGGAACGAGCATCACACTCCGGGCGGTCCCTGAGCGCGGTCAGGAGGCCGCGATCAACAAGGCCAACATGGACACGGCCGTCAGCATCATGGAACGCCGTGTCAACGGTCTCGGTGTCTCGGAGGCCGAGGTCCAGACCCAGGGCAACGACAACATCATCGTCAACATCCCCAACGGCACCAACTCCCAGCAGGCCCGCGAGCAGGTCGGCACCACCGCCAAGCTGTACTTCCGTCCCGTCCTCGCCACCGACGTCACCGGCGCCGCCCCGGCCAACCCGTCGCCGAGCGCCTCCCACGAGGCGACCGACAAGTCCACCGGCACCGCCACCCCCTCCGGCTCCCCGACTCCCTCGGCCACCGAGACCCAGCAGGGCCGCGCGGTCACCGACGCCCTGAAGGCGGACGCCACCCCGTCCCCGTCCCCGAGCGGCGGCTCCGGTGACGCCAACGGCAAGCTCCAGGCGCAGTACGCCAAGCTGGACTGCAGCAAGCAGTCCGTCCGAGCCACCACCGGCAAGGGCGTGCTGCCCGCCGAGGAGACCGTCGCCTGCGGCCAGAACGCGCAGGGCCAGTGGCAGAAGTACCTGCTCGGACCCGCTGTGGTGGACGGCACCGACGTCGACAAGGCACAGGCGGTCTTCGACACGCAGGGCGCCTCCGGCTGGATCGTCCAGCTCGGCTTCACGAGCAAGGGCGGCAAGAAGTTCGCGGACATCACCGGCGAACTGGCCCAGAAGCAGGCGCCGCAGAACCAGTTCGCCATCGTCCTGGACGGCGACGTGGTCTCGGACCCCTACGTCCGCAGCGCCATCACCGGCGGCAATGCCGAGATCTCCGGCAGCTTCGACCAGCAGTCCGCCCAGAGCCTCGCCAACATGCTGTCCTACGGCGCCCTGCCGCTGACCTTCAAGGAGGACAGCGTCACCACCGTGACCGCCGCGCTCGGCGGCGAGCAGCTGCAGGCCGGTCTGATCGCGGGCGCCATCGGACTCGCCCTCGTCGTGATCTACCTGGTGGTGTACTACCGCGGCCTGGCGATGATCGCCGTCGCCTCGCTGATGGTCTCCGCGATGCTGACGTACGTGCTCATGTCGCTGCTCGGCCCGGCCATCGGCTTCGCGCTGAACCTGCCGGCCGTGTGCGGTGCGATCGTCGCGATCGGCATCACCGCGGACTCGTTCATCGTGTTCTTCGAACGCATAAGGGACGAGATCCGCGAGGGCCGCTCGCTGCGCCCCGCCGTGGAGCGCGGCTGGCCGCGGGCCCGGCGCACCGTCCTCGTCTCCGACTTCGTGTCCTTCCTGGCCGCCGCGGTGCTGTTCATCGTGACCGTCGGCAAGGTGCAGGGCTTCGCGTTCACGCTCGGCCTGACCACGCTGCTCGACGTGGTCGTCATCTTCCTGTTCACCAAGCCGCTGATGACGATCCTCGCCCGCCGGAAGTTCTTCGCCAGCGGCCACACCTGGTCGGGACTCGACCCCAAGCGCCTGGGCGCCAAACCGCCGCTGCGGCGCACCCGCCGCCCCTCCGCTCCCATCGAGACGAAGGAGGCGTGAGATGTCAAAGCTCGGCAACCTCGGCGCCCGACTGCACCACGGCGAAATCGGCTACGACTTCATCAAGAACCGCAAGATCTGGTACGGCATCTCGATCCTGATCACCATCATGGCCGTCCTGGGCCTGGCGGTGCGCGGCCTGAACATGGGCATCGAGTTCCAGGGCGGAGCGGTCTTCACCACGCCGAAGCACATGAGCACCTCGGTGGCCCAGGCGGAGACCTACGCCCACGACGCCTCCGGCAACGAGGTGATCGTGCAGAAGCTCGGTGACGGCAGCCTGCGCATCCAGATCGCCGGCATCGAGACCGGCAAGTCCGACCAGATCAAGGAAACGCTGGCCAAGGACCTGAAGGTCGACCCGGAGCACATCAACGCCGACCTGGTCGGTCCCAGCTGGGGCGAGCAGATCGCCAACAAGGCCTGGCAGGGCCTGGCGATCTTCATGGTCCTGGTCGTGATCTACCTGGCGATCGCGTTCGAGTGGCGCATGGCGCTGGCCGCGCTGGTCGCCCTGATCCACGACCTGACGATCACCACCGGGGTCTACGCCCTCGTCGGCTTCGAGGTCACGCCGGGCACGGTGATCGGTCTGCTGACGATCCTCGGTTACTCGCTCTACGACACGGTCGTCGTCTTCGACAGCCTCAAGGAGCAGACGAAGGACATCACCCGGCAGACCCGCTGGACGTACAGCGAGGTGGCGAACCGCTCGATCAACGGCACGCTGATCCGTTCGATCAACACCACCGTGGTGGCGCTGCTGCCGGTGGCGGGCCTGCTGTTCATCGGTGGCGGGGTGCTCGGCGCGGGCATGCTGAACGACATCTCGCTGTCGCTGTTCGTCGGCCTCGCGGCCGGTGCGTACTCCTCGATCTTCATCGCCACGCCGCTCGTCGCCGACCTCAAGGAGCGCGAGCCGCAGATGAAGGCCCTCAAGAAGCGGGTCCTCGCCAAGCGGGCGCAGGGCGAGTCCCTGGAGGCGGAGCCCGTCGGCGTCACGGCCGGTGACGAGCCCGAGGACGCCGCACCCGCCGGGGTGGGTCCGCGCAACCAGACCGCCTCCCGCGGCCGGGGCCGCGGCCGACCCTCGGGGAAGCGCCGATGACCGACATCCAGGAACTGCTGCTCAGCCGCATCCGTGACGTGGCCGACTACCCGGAGCCGGGGGTGATGTTCAAGGACATCACCCCGCTCCTGGCGGACCCGGCGGCGTTCGCCGCGCTCACCGACGCGCTGGCGGAGGTGGGCACGCGCGAGGGGGCGACGAAGGTCGTCGGCCTGGAGGCCCGCGGCTTCATCCTCGGTGCCCCGGTCGCCCTCCGGGCGGGCCTCGGCTTCATCCCCGTGCGCAAGGCGGGCAAGCTTCCCGGAGCGACGCTCAGTCAGACGTACGACCTGGAGTACGGGTCCGCGGAGATCGAGGTGCACGCGGAGGATCTGAGCGCCGGTGACCGTGTCCTGGTCGTCGACGACGTCCTCGCCACGGGGGGCACCGCCGAGGCCTCCATCCAGCTCATCCGCCGGGCCGGCGCGGAGGTCGCCGGGGTGGCGGTCCTGATGGAGCTGGGCTTCCTCGGCGGCCGCGGGCGGCTGGAACCGGCCTTGGCGGGCGCCCCCCTGGAAGCGCTCCTTCGCCTCTGACCCCGGGGCACGGGGCTCTCCCCGGGTCCCCGGGGCTCCGCCCCGGACCCCGTTCGGGGCTGCGCCCCGGCTCTGCCCACCCGGCCCGCCCGTCTCGGCGGGTGGGGAGGTCCCGTCCCCGGGGCTCCGCCCCGGGCCCCGGCGGGGGCTTCGCCCCTTGCGCCCTCGGTTTCTCATCCTCCCGCCCGTCTCGGTGGGGGGAAGGGTTCCGGCCTCGGGGCCCTGCCCCGGGCCCTGGCGGGGGGCTTTGCCCCTTGCGCCCTCGGTTTCTCATCCTCCCGCCCGTCTCGGTGGGGGGAAGGGTTCCGGCCTCGGGGCCCTGCCCCGGGGCCCGGGGCAGAGGTGCGCCCTCACCCCCCGCGCTCCCGGTGCGAGCGCGAAAGCGAGCCAGGTCGCAGGGGCGTCCAGACGCCCGGCCGCCTGCGCCGCGAGCCGCGAGGCCGCGGGCCGTCGGCCGCTCGGTCCGTCCACGCGGTGGGGCGTAAGCCGGGCGTGGGTGGGTTCGGACCGCGTGCCGGGTACCCGTAGGGCACCGCAAAAGCGGGCACGGAGGAATCTCCGGCCCGTCTCGTGTGTTTCCCGGGTGTACGGCCCTCACTTCGGGCTGGAGGCGATCCTGAAGGCCAGGATCGCTACCATGGGGTCTCCGGGAGCCTGACCGGGGACCCGGATCGCGTACGAGGAGCCCTCTTGCCAGACGAGGCCCAGCCACTGACCGCCGCCAAGCCCGAGTCCGCCTCGGCGCCCGCGGCGAAGCCCGCGCCGCACGCGAAGAACGACACCCGCGGGACGGCCGAGCACGCCCAGTCCGCGCCCGTCGGCAAGTCGACCCAGCCCGCGCGTCCCAAGCCGGCACCGCCCGAGCGTTCCGCCCAGCCCCCGACCGTACGTCCCTCCACCGGCCAGGCAGGCCGCTCCGGCTCCTCCAACCGCGTCCGCGCCCGCCTCGCCCGCCTCGGTGTGCAGCGGGCCAACCCGTACAACCCGGTGCTGGAGCCGCTGCTGCGGATAGTGCGCAGCAACGATCCGAAGATCGAGAACTCGACGCTGCGTCAGATCGAGCGTGCCTACCAAGTAGCCGAGCGCTGGCACCGCGGGCAGAAGCGCAAGAGCGGCGACCCGTACATCACGCACCCGCTCGCCGTCACCACCATCCTGGCCGAGCTGGGCATGGACCCGGCCACCCTCATGGCCGGCCTGCTGCACGACACCGTCGAGGACACCGAGTACGGCCTGGACCAGCTGCGCCGCGACTTCGGTGACACCGTCGCCCTGCTCGTCGACGGCGTCACCAAGCTGGACAAGGTCAAGTTCGGCGAGGCCGCGCAGGCCGAGACCGTGCGAAAGATGGTCGTCGCCATGGCCAAGGACCCCCGCGTCCTGGTCATCAAGCTCGCCGACCGTCTGCACAACATGCGCACCATGCGCTACCTCAAACGCGAGAAGCAGGAGAGGAAGGCGCGGGAGACGCTCGAGATCTACGCGCCGCTCGCCCACCGGCTGGGCATGAACACCATCAAGTGGGAGCTGGAGGACCTCGCCTTCGCGATCCTCTACCCCAAGATGTACGACGAGATCGTCCGCCTGGTCGCCGAGCGCGCCCCCAAGCGCGACGAGTACCTCGCGATCGTCACCGACGAGGTCCAGTCCGACCTGCGCGCCGCCCGCATCAAGGCGACCGTCACCGGCCGCCCGAAGCACTACTACAGCGTCTACCAGAAGATGATCGTCCGCGGCCGTGACTTCGCGGAGATCTACGACCTCGTGGGCATTCGTGTCCTGGTCGACACGGTCCGTGACTGCTACGCCGCCCTCGGCACGGTGCACGCGCGATGGAACCCGGTCCCGGGCCGGTTCAAGGACTACATCGCGATGCCCAAGTTCAACATGTACCAGTCGCTGCACACGACGGTCATCGGCCCCAACGGCAAGCCGGTCGAACTGCAGATCCGCACGTTCGACATGCACCGCCGCGCCGAGTACGGCATCGCCGCGCACTGGAAGTACAAGCAGGAGGCCGTCGCCGGCGCCTCCAAGGTCCGTACCGACGCGCCGAAGCCCGCCGGCAAGGCCGGCAAGGACTCGGCCGCCATCAACGACATGGCGTGGCTGCGGCAGCTGCTGGACTGGCAGAAGGAGACGGAGGACCCCGGCGAGTTCCTGGAGTCGCTGCGCTTCGACCTCTCCCGCAACGAGGTCTTCGTCTTCACCCCCAAGGGCGATGTCATAGCGCTCCCGGCCGGTGCCACCCCGGTGGACTTCGCGTACGCCGTCCACACCGAGGTCGGCCACCGCACCATAGGAGCGCGGGTCAACGGCCGTCTCGTACCGCTGGAGTCGACCCTGGACAACGGCGACCTGGTGGAGGTCTTCACCTCCAAGGCGGCCGGCGCGGGACCCTCCCGCGACTGGCTCGGGTTCGTCAAGTCGCCGCGCGCCCGCAACAAGATCCGCGCCTGGTTCTCCAAGGAGCGCCGTGACGAGGCGATCGAGCAGGGCAAGGACGCCATCGTCCGCGCGATGCGCAAGCAGAACCTGCCGATCCAGCGCATCCTGACCGGAGACTCGCTGGTCACTCTGGCGCACGAGATGCGCTACTCGGACATCTCCGCGCTGTACGCGGCGATCGGCGAGGGCCATGTCTCCGCGCAGAACATCGTGCAGAAACTCGTCCAGGCGCTCGGCGGCGAGGAGGCGGCCACCGAGGAGATCGACGAGAGCGTGCCGCCCTCGCGCGGACGCGGCCGCAAGCGCCGCTCCAGCGCCGACCCGGGCGTCGTCGTCAAGGGCGTCGAGGACGTGTGGGTCAAGCTGGCCCGCTGCTGTACGCCCGTCCCCGGCGACCCGATCATCGGCTTCGTCACCCGCGGTAGCGGCGTATCGGTTCACCGCAGCGACTGCGTCAACGTCGAGTCGCTGTCCCGCGAGCCGGAGCGCATCCTCGAGGTCGAGTGGGCACCCACCCAGTCCTCCGTCTTCCTGGTCGCCATCCAGGTCGAGGCCCTGGACCGCTCCCGGCTGCTCTCGGACGTCACCCGCGTGCTGTCCGACCAGCACGTCAACATCCTCTCCGCAGCCGTCCAGACCTCCCGCGACCGCGTCGCCACCTCCCGCTTCACCTTCGAGATGGGCGACCCCAAGCACCTGGGCCATGTCCTGAAGGCCGTACGGAGCGTGGAGGGCGTCTACGACGTCTACCGGGTCACCTCGGCACGCAGCCGGGCGTAGAGCGCCCGCCGCGCCCGCTCCACGGGAACGGCCGAGGGCTCCCGTACGCGCCGTACGGGAGCCCTCGACTCGTGGCGGGTGCGGGGTGTCAGCCGCCGAACTCCTGCAGGCCCTTCAGGGCCTGGTCCAGGAGCGCCTGGCGGCCCTCCAGCTCCTTCTCGAGCTTGTCGGCCCTGGCCGTGTTGCCCTGGACGCGCGCCTGCTCGATCTGGCCCTTCAGCTTGTCCACGGCGGCCTGCAGCTGACCGGTCAGACCCTCGGCACGCGCGCGTGCCTCCGGGTTCGTCCGGCGCCACTCGGCCTCCTCGGCCTCCTGGATGGCCCGGTCCACGGTGTGCATCCGGCCCTCGACCCGCGGACGCGCGTCCCGAGGCACATGGCCGATGGCCTCCCAGCGCTCGTTGATCGAGCGGAAGGCGGCCCGGGCGGCCTTCAGGTCCGTGATCGGCAGCAGCTTCTCGGCCTCCTCGGCCAGCTCCTCCTTCAGCTTCAGGTTCTCCGCCTGCTCGGCGTCCCGCTCGGCGAACACCGAGCCGCGGGCGGCGAAGAAGACGTCCTGGGCGCCGCGGAAACGGTTCCACAGGTCGTCCTCGTGCTCGCGCTGGGCGCGGCCCGCGGCCTTCCACTCCGCCATCAGCTCGCGGTAGCGGGCCGCTGTCGGACCCCAGTCGGTCGAGTCCGACAGCGCCTCGGCCTCGGCGACCAGCTGCTCCTTGACCTTGCGCGCCTCCTCGCGCTGTGCGTCCAGCTGCGCGAAGTGCGCCTTGCGCCGCTTGGAGAACGCCGATCGCGCGTGCGAGAAGCGGTGCCACAGCTCGTCGTCGGACTTGCGGTCCAGGCGCGGCAGCCCCTTCCAGGTGTCCACCAGCGCGCGCAGCCGCTCGCCGGCCGCCCGCCACTGGTCGGACCGGGCCAGTTCCTCGGCCTCCGTGACCAGCGCCTCCTTGGCCTGCCGGGCCTCGTCCGCCTGCCGGGCGCGCTGGGCCCTGCGCTCCTCACGGCGCGCATCGACCGTCCCGACCAGCTTGTCCAGGCGGGCGCGCAGCGCGTCCAGGTCGCCGACCGCGTGGTGCGCGTCGATCTGCTCCCGCAGATGGTCGATGGCGGCCTGGGCGTCCTTCGCCGACAGGTCGGTGGTCTGCACACGCTTCTCGAGGAGGCCGATCTCGACAACCAGGCCCTCGTACTTGCGCTCGAAGTAGGCCAGCGCCTCCTCGGGGGAGCCGGCCTGCCAGGAACCGACGACCTTCTCGCCGTCGGCCGTACGCACGTACACGGTCCCCGTCTCGTCGACGCGGCCCCACGGGTCGCTGCTCACAGCGCCTCCTCCACATGATGCCTGCGGAGGGCCTCGAAGCTCCCCCGGGCATCGTCCACAGTTTCGTCACCGCCAACATAGGCGACCGGTGGGCGGCCTGTCCGCATCCAGCGCGACCGAAATTTCCAGCCGGCCGTCGTCGTCAGGACTTCGTCACCGTCGCCTTGTTGATCATCACGGTCGCGTTCGGGGCGGTGTTGCCCGTCTCCGGATCGGTGGGCTCGGCGCCGGCGTCCGCGATCTTCTTCAGCACCTTCATACCCGATGCGGAGACGGTGCCGAACGGGGTGTAGCTGGGCGGAAGAGGACTGTCCTGGTACACCAGGAAGAACTGGCTTCCACCGGTGTGCGGTTGCGACCTGTTCGCCATCGCCACCGTGCCCGCCGGGTAGACGTTGCCCTTCAGGCTTTCGTCCTTGAGGTTCTCGTCGGGAATCGTGTACCCGGGACCGCCCCGGCCCGTACCCTCCGGGTCGCCGCACTGCAGGACGTAGATGCCCTCCTCGGTGAGCCGGTGGCACTTGGTGTGGTCGAAGAAGCCCTTTCCGGCCAAAAAGTCGAAGGAGTTCACGGTGTGCGGCGCCGCGGAGGCCTTCAGCGCCAGGTCTATCTCGCCGCACGTGGTGTCGAGCTTCATCGTGTACTTCGCCGACTTGTCGATCGCCATCGCCGGTTCCTTGTCCCAGCTCAGCTTCTTCACCGAGCCCGCGGCCGGCTTCGCGCACGGATCCGGGGCCTTGCTGGTGGCCGAGGCGCTGGGGGTGACCTCGGCGCTCGCGTTGGCCTTGTCGTCCTTGCCGTTCTTCAGGACCCCGGTCGTGTACAGGGCGACACTGCCGATCAGGACCACGCCGAGCACCGACGCGATCACGGAGGTGCGCACACGCGCCTTGCGCCGCGCGGCGGAACGCCGCTGCTGCTGCCGCAAGAACTTCTCCCGGGCGAGTTGACGTCGCCGCTGCTCCTGGCTGACCACCGGGTTCTCTCCTCAAGCGTCTCGTGTGTCGACCGGTACGCGTGCGTCCGCCGAACCGGCCGTCCGCGTGTGACCCGTACCGTATATGGGTTCGCTGAGGATCCGGCAGCGCCGGTAGGCTCTGACAACAGCTGTAGCCACCCGTATCGACACAACGAAGGACGATCGTGCTCATTGCCGGGTTCCCCGCCGGGGCCTGGGGGACGAACTGCTACCTCGTCGCCCCCGCCGCCGGTGAGGAGTGCGTGATCATCGACCCCGGCCACCAGGCCGCCCAAGGCGTCGAGGAAGCGGTCAGGAAGCATCGGCTCAAGCCCGTCGCCGTCGTCCTCACCCACGGCCACATCGACCACGTGGCCTCGGTCGTCCCGGTCTGCGGCGCGCACGACGTACCGGCGTGGATCCACCCGGCCGACCGGTACATGATGAGCGACCCCGGGAAGGCGCTCGGCCGTTCCATCGGGATGCCGCTGATGGGCGAACTGACCGTGGGGGAGCCGGACGACGTCAAGGAGCTGGCCGACGGCTCCGAGCTGACCCTGGCCGGCCTGGAGTTCTCCGTCGCGCACGCGCCCGGCCATACCAAGGGGTCGGTGACGTTCCGGATGCCCGGGACCGCGGACGTTCCGCAGGTGTTCTTCTCCGGGGATCTGCTCTTCGCCGGCTCCATCGGACGCACCGACCTGCCCGGCGGTGACATGGCCGAGATGCTCGACTCGCTGGCCCGCGTGTGCCTGCCGCTCGACGACTCGACCGTGGTGCTGTCCGGCCACGGCCCCCAGACGACCATCGGCCGGGAGCGCGCCACCAACCCCTATCTGCGGCAGGTGGCGGCCGGCCCGGGAGCGGACGCGGACACCGCTCCCCGACGAGGAATGTGACGAGAGGCTTCGTGAGCACCTTCAAGGCCCCCAAGGGCACGTACGACCTGATCCCGCCGGATTCCGCCAAGTACCTGGCGGTCCGCGAGGCGATCGCCGCCCCGCTGCGCAACTCCGGCTACGGCTACATCGAGACGCCCGGCTTCGAGAACGTGGAGCTCTTCGCGCGCGGGGTCGGCGAGTCCACCGACATCGTGACCAAGGAGATGTACGCCTTCGAGACCAAGGGCGGAGACAAGCTGGCCCTCCGCCCCGAGGGCACCGCCTCCGTGCTGCGCGCCGCCCTGGAGGCCAACCTCCACAAGGCGGGCAACCTGCCGGTCAAGCTCTGGTACTCCGGCTCCTACTACCGCTACGAGCGCCCCCAGAAGGGCCGCTACCGCCACTTCTCCCAGGTCGGCGCGGAGGCCATCGGCGCCGAGGACCCGGCGCTGGACGCCGAGCTGATCATCCTCGCCGACCAGGCGTACCGCTCGCTGGGCCTGAGCGACTTCCGCATCCTGCTCAACAGCCTCGGCGACAAGGAGTGCCGCCCGGTCTACCGCGCCGCCCTGCAGGACTTCCTGCGCGGCCTGGACCTGGACGACGACACCCGCCGCCGCGTCGACATCAACCCCCTGCGCGTCCTCGACGACAAGCGGGAGACGGTCCAGAAGCAGCTGACGGGCGCCCCGCTGCTGCGCGACTACCTGTGCGACGCCTGCAAGGCGTACCACGAGGAGGTACGGACCCTGCTGACGGCCCAGGGCGTCTCCTTCGAGGACGACCCCAAGCTGGTCCGCGGCCTGGACTACTACACGCGCACGACGTTCGAGTTCGTGCACGACGGCCTGGGCTCCCAGTCCGCGGTGGGCGGCGGCGGCCGCTACGACGGCCTCTCCGAGATGATCGGCGGCCCCGCCCTGCCCTCGGTCGGCTGGGCCCTGGGTGTGGACCGCACCGTCCTGGCCCTGGAGGCGGAGGGCATCGAACTCCAACTCCCCTCCACGACCAGCGTCTTCGCGGTCCCCCTCGGCGAGGAGGCCCGCCGCATCCTCTTCGCGAAGGTCACCGAGCTGCGCAAGGTGGGCATCGCGGCCGACTTCTCGTACGGCGGCAAGGGCCTGAAGGCGGCGATGAAGGCGGCCAACCGCTCGGGCGCACGCTACGCCCTCGTGCTGGGCGAACGGGACCTCGCCGAGGGCGTCGTCCAGCTCAAGGACATGGAGTCCGGCGAGCAGACGGCGATCGGCGTCAACGAGATCGTGGCGGAGCTGGAGTCACGGCTCGGCTGAGAGACGGTGAGCACGGTGAGCCGGGCGGTCCATGCCGCCCGGCTCGCCCGTTGTCCGGAACCGAACGTCCGGGAACGACCCCGCGTACCTTCTTGCGTCCACCTCACGGTGGGCACACGTGTGTGTGCGGCACAATGGCCGTGCCCGAAGAAGATCCGACTCACAAGTGACGGAATCGGCGTGATGAGCAAGACGACAGTCAAAGACGTGTCCGCGGAATCCGAGCCGGAACGCGCGGTGCCCACGCCGCGCACGGTGGGCGGCAGCCGCGCCTTCGCCCTGCTGCTGGTGATCACGGGCGCGGCCGGTCTGCTCGCCGCGTGGATCATCACGATCGACAAGCAGAAGATCCTCGAAGGCAAGCTCAGCGGCAAGACCTTCACCCCCAGCTGCAGCCTCAACCCGATCGTGTCGTGCGGCAGCGTCATGGAGAGCAAGCAGGCCGCCGTCTTCGGATTCCCGAACCCGCTGCTCGGCCTGGTCTGCTACGGCATCGTCATCTGCGTCGGCATGAGCCTGCTGGCCCGCGCCACCTTCCCGCGCTGGTACTGGCTGACCTTCAACTTCGGCACGCTCTTCGGCGTCTGCTTCGTCACCTGGCTGATGTTCCAGTCGCTGTACCGGATCAACGCGCTGTGCCTGTGGTGCTCGCTGGCCTGGGCCGCCACGATCGTCATGTTCTGGTACGTGACCTCCTTCAACGTCCGCAACGACTTCCTGCCCGCGCCGCGCCCGGTCAAGAACTTCCTCGCCGAGTTCACGTGGGTGCTGCCGGTCACGCACTGCGGTGTGATCGTCATGCTGATCCTGACCCGCTGGGGCGGCAACCTCTGGGCCTGATCTCCTCGGGCGCACGGCCCTGACAGGGTTGTCAGTGGCGTGCCATAGGGTTTCAGCGTGGAGCCCGACCTGTTCACCGCCGCAGCAGAAGAACGCCAGGAGAAGGACCCGGCCGCGAGTCCCCTGGCGGTCCGGATGCGCCCGCGCACCCTCGACGAGGTGGTGGGCCAGCAGCACCTGCTCAAGCCGGGCTCGCCGCTGCGCCGGCTGGTCGGCGAGGGCTCGGGCGGCCCGGCGGGACCCTCGTCGGTGATCCTGTGGGGCCCGCCCGGCACCGGCAAGACCACCCTGGCGTACGTCGTCTCCAAGGCCACCAACAAGCGCTTCGTGGAGCTGTCGGCGATCACCGCGGGCGTCAAGGAGGTCCGCGCGGTCATCGACGGCGCCCGCCGGGCCTCCGGCGGCTACGGTCAGGAGACCGTGCTCTTCCTCGACGAGATCCACCGCTTCAGCAAGGCCCAGCAGGACTCCCTGCTCCCGGCGGTGGAGAACCGCTGGGTGACGCTGATCGCGGCCACCACGGAGAACCCGTACTTCTCCGTGATCTCCCCGCTGCTGTCCCGCTCGCTGCTGCTCACCCTCGAACCCCTCACCGACGACGACGTCCGCGGCCTGCTCCGCCGTGCCCTCACCGACGAGCGCGGCCTGAGGGGCACCGTCGCCCTCCCCGAGGACACCGAGAACCACCTGCTGCGCATCGCCGGCGGCGACGCCCGCCGCGCCCTGACCGCCCTGGAGGCCGCCGCCGGGGCCGCCCTCGACAAGGGCGAGAGCGAGATCGGCCTGACGACGCTGGAGGAGACCGTCGACCGGGCCGCGGTGAAGTACGACCGCGACGGCGACCAGCACTACGACGTCGCCAGCGCCCTGATCAAGTCCATCCGAGGCTCCGACGTCGACGCCGCCCTGCACTACCTGGCCCGGATGATCGAGGCCGGCGAGGACCCCCGGTTCATCGCCCGCCGCCTGATGATCTCCGCCAGCGAGGACATCGGCCTCGCCGACCCGAACGCGCTGCCCACAGCCGTCGCCGCCGCCCAGGCCGTCGCCATGATCGGCTTCCCCGAGGCGGCCCTCACCCTCAGCCACGCCACCATCGCCCTGGCCCTCGCCCCCAAGTCCAACTCGGCGACCACGGCGATCGGCGCCGCGTTGGACGACGTACGCAAGGGACTGGCCGGACCCGTCCCGCTCCACCTGCGGGACGGGCACTACAAGGGCGCGGCCGAGCTCGGCCACGCGCAGGGGTACGTCTACCCGCACGACCTGCCCGAGGGCATCGCCGCCCAGCAGTACGCGCCGGACGCCCTGAAGAACCGCGAGTACTACACCCCGGGCCGGCACGGCGCCGAGGCGCGGTACGCGGACGCGGTGGAGTGGACCCGCAAGCACCTCGGTCGAAAGCGGTCGTAGGGCCCGACGCGAGGTGTCGGACGGGCCCCGGCAGCCTGTAGACTCTCCCGAAGCGCTGAGTCCCGTGTCCGGCACCTCGCAAGAGGGAACGGCACCACCAGAGCGGGACATCCAGCCGGAACCCCACCGCCCCAGGGCAGCGGGGATCCAGGAGCGTCGCGCACCGGCGAACGGTGTCGCGGGCAGCCCACCACCACCCGCACATCCCGGGACCGGTCGGTGGGCCACTCGCGTGCTGCACGTATGTGCCCAGACCAGGGGAACGGCTGCCCACCAGGTCCGACAGGACCCGGCGGGATTCCCCGGCTGCGGATGCGACCTCCCCTAACCCTGGTGAAGCCGTATTCACACAGAAACACGAGGTGTTCGGTTCCATGGCGAACCAGTCCCGCCCCAAGGTCAAGAAGTCGCGTGCCCTCGGTATCGCGCTGACCCCGAAGGCCGTCAAGTACTTCGAGGCCCGCCCCTACCCGCCGGGTGAGCACGGCCGCGGCCGCAAGCAGAACTCGGACTACAAGGTCCGTCTGCTGGAGAAGCAGCGCCTGCGCGCTCAGTACGACATCTCCGAGCGCCAGCTGGTGCGCGCCTACGAGCGTGCCGCCAAGACCACGATGAAGACCGGTGACGCGCTCCTCATCGAGCTCGAGCGCCGCCTCGACGCGCTGGTCCTGCGTTCGGGCATCGCCCGCACGATCTACCAGGCCCGCCAGATGGTCGTCCACGGCCACATCCAGGTCAACGGCCAGAAGGTCGACAAGCCGTCCTTCCGCGTGCGTCCGGACGACGTCATCCAGGTCCGCGACCGCAGCAAGGACAAGACGCTCTTCCAGATCGCCCGCGAGGGTGGCTTCGCCGCCGACGGCGAGACCCCGCGCTACCTGCAGGTGAACCTCAAGGCCCTGGCGTTCCGCCTGGACCGCGAGCCGAACCGCAAGGAGATCCCGGTGATCTGCGACGAGCAGCTCGTCGTCGAGTACTACGCCCGCTGACGCAGGTCGGCCGCAGTACTTCAGCCCGCCGTCTCCCCACTCCTTCCGGGTGGGCGAGGCGGCGGGCTCGCTTATGCCCCCCGCGGCACCCGCGCCCCAGCGCCCCCACCGGACACGGAGCCCGATTTCGCAGCGCGCGGGCGGGAATCCGGTACGGAGCGCCACCCTTGGCGCGATAGGCTCGGTGCACGACTTTTTCGATGTTCTCGACGTTCAGGCACGTATCAGGGAGCGGGTGCGCACAGTGTCCGGTGGTGAGGTGGCCGGGATCCTGGTGGCCGTCTTCTGGGCGATCCTGGTCTCCTTCCTCGCCGTCGCACTGGTGAGACTGGCCCAGACGCTCAAGGCGACCACCAAGCTCGTGGCGGACGTGACCGACCAGGCCGTTCCGCTGCTGGCCGACGCCTCCCAGGCGGTACGCTCCGCGCAGACCCAGATCGACCGTGTCGACGCGATCGCCTCCGACGTCCAGGAGGTCACCTCGAACGCCTCCGCTCTGTCCACCACCGTCGCCTCCACCTTCGGCGGCCCGCTGGTCAAGGTCGCCGCCTTCGGTTACGGCGTGCGCCGGGCCCTGGGGGGCCGCAAGGAGGACGTGCCCGTCAAGACGTCGAGGCGTACCGTGATCGTGGGCCGCACCGTCCCGGCCGCGCGGCGGGGGAAGCGGAACAACCGGGAGAAGTAAGGACTAGCGATGTTCCGCCGTACGTTCTGGTTCACCACAGGTGTCGCCGCCGGCGTGTGGGCCACCACCAAGGTCAACCGCAAGCTGAGGCAGCTGACCCCCGAGAGCCTCGCCGCGACCGCGGCGAACAAGGCGCTCGAGGCCGGTCATCGGCTCAAGGACCGTGCGGTCGGCTTCGCGCTCGACGTCCGCGACAACATGGCCCAGCGGGAGACCGAACTCGGCGAGGCGCTCGGCATCAACGCCCCCGTCGACCCCGAACTCCCCACCCCTCGGCGGTACGCCGCCATCGAGAACCACAACAGCCCGAAGTACGCCGGGAACCCCACGGACCCGACGTACTCGTACAACCGGAATGAGGACCACTGATGGAGTCGGCTGAGATCCGCCGCCGCTGGCTGAGCTTCTTCGAGGAGCGCGGGCACACCGTCGTCCCTTCGGCGTCGCTCATCGCGGACGACCCGACTCTGCTCCTCGTCCCGGCCGGCATGGTGCCCTTCAAGCCCTACTTCCTGGGCGAGGTCAAGCCGCCCTATCCGCGCGCCACCAGCGTGCAGAAGTGCGTGCGCACGCCCGACATCGAAGAGGTCGGCAAGACCACCCGGCACGGCACGTTCTTCCAGATGTGCGGCAACTTCTCCTTCGGCGACTACTTCAAGGAAGGCGCCATCAAGCTCGCCTGGGAGCTGCTCACCATCCCCCAGGACAAAGGCGGTTACGGCCTGGAGCCGGAGAAGCTCTGGATCACCGTCTACCGGGACGACGACGAGGCCGAGCGGATCTGGCACGAGGTCGTCGGCGTGCCCAAGGAGCGCATCCAGCGCCTGGGCATGAAGGACAACTTCTGGTCCATGGGCGTACCCGGCCCGTGCGGCCCCTGCTCCGAGATCAACTACGACCGCGGCCCCGAGTTCGGCGCCGAGGGCGGCCCCGCCGTCAACGACGAGCGGTACGTGGAGATCTGGAACCTCGTCTTCATGCAGTACGAGCGCGGCGAGGGCACCGGCAAGGACAACTTCGAGATCCGCGGCGACCTGCCGAGCAAGAACATCGACACCGGTCTCGGCCTGGAGCGGCTCGCCATGATTCTGCAGGGCGTGCAGAACATGTACGAGATCGACACCTCCATGGCCGTCATCAACAAGGCCACCGAACTCACCGGTGTCGCCTACGGCGACGCCCACGACTCGGACGTGTCCCTGCGCGTGGTCACCGACCACATGCGCACCGCCACCATGCTCATCGGCGACGGCGTCACCCCCGGCAACGAGGGCCGCGGCTACGTGCTGCGCCGCATCATGCGCCGCGCCATCCGCAACATGCGTCTGCTGGGCGCCACCGGCCCGGTCGCCGAGGACCTGATCGACGTCGTCATCGGCATGATGGGGCAGCAGTACCCGGAGCTGGTCACCGACCGCGAGCGCATCGAGAAGGTCGCCCTCGCCGAGGAGGCCCGCTTCCTCAAGACCCTCAACGCCGGTACGAACGTGCTGGACAGCGCCGTCGCCGAGACCAAGGCCGCCGGCTCCGGCGTGCTGCCCGGCGACAAGGCCTTCCTGCTCCACGACACCTGGGGCTTCCCCATCGACCTCACCCTGGAGATGGCCGCCGAGCAGGGCCTCACCGTGGACGAGGAGGGCTTCCGCCGCCTGATGAGGGAGCAGCGGGAGCGCGCCAAGGCCGACGCCCAGGCCAAGAAGACCGGCCACGCCGACCTCGGCGCCTACCGTGAGATCGCCGACACCGCCGGCGAGACCGACTTCGTCGGCTACACCGACACCGAGGGCGAGTCCACGATCGTCGGCATCCTCGTCGACGGTGTCTCCTCCCCGGCCGCCACCGAGGGCGACGAGGTCGAGGTCGTCCTGGACCGCACCCCGTTCTACGCCGAGGGCGGCGGCCAGATCGGCGACACCGGCCGGATCAGGGTCGACTCCGGTGCCGTCATCGAGGTCCGCGACTGCCAGAAGCCGGTCCCGGGCGTCTACGTCCACAAGGGCGTCGTCCAGGTCGGTGAGGTCACCGTGGGCGCCAAGGCCCACGCCTCCATCGACGCCCACCGCCGCAAGGCCATCGCCCGTGCCCACTCCGCCACGCACCTGACCCACCAGGCGCTGCGCGACGCCCTCGGCCCGACGGCCGCCCAGGCCGGCTCCGAGAACCAGCCCGGCCGCTTCCGTTTCGACTTCGGCTCGCCGTCCGCCGTACCGACGGCCGTGATGACCGACGTCGAGCAGAAGATCAACGAGGTGCTCGCCCGCGATCTCGACGTGCGCGCCGACGTCATGGGCATCGACGAGGCCAAGAAGCAGGGCGCCATCGCCGAGTTCGGCGAGAAGTACGGCGAGCGCGTGCGCGTGGTGACCATCGGCGACTTCTCCAAGGAGCTGTGCGGCGGCACGCACGTGCACAACACCGCCCAGCTGGGCCTGGTGAAGCTGCTCGGCGAGTCGTCGATCGGCTCGGGCGTGCGCCGTATCGAGGCCCTGGTCGGCGTGGACGCCTACAGCTTCCTCGCCCGCGAGCACACGGTCGTCGCCCAGCTCCAGGAGCTGATCAAGGGCCGCCCGGAGGAGCTGCCGGAGAAGGTCTCCGCGATGCTCGGCAAGCTGAAGGACGCCGAGAAGGAGATCGAGAAGTTCCGCGCCGAGAAGGTGCTGCAGGCCGCCGCCGGTCTCGCCGAGTCCGCCAAGGACGTGCGCGGCGTCGCCCTTGTCACCGGCCGGGTCCCGGACGGCACCACGCCGGACGACCTGCGCAAGCTGGTCCTCGACGTGCGCGGCCGCATCCAGGGCGGCCGGGCCGCCGTGGTCGCCCTGTTCACGGTGAACAGCGGCAAGCCGCTGACGGTCATCGCCACCAACGAGGCCGCCCGTGAGCGGGGCCTCAAGGCCGGTGACCTCGTCCGCGCCGCCGCCAAGACCCTCGGCGGCGGCGGTGGAGGCAAGCCGGACGTCGCCCAGGGCGGCGGCCAGAACCCGGCCGCCGTCGGCGAGGCCGTGGACGCCGTGGAACGCCTCGTGGCGGAAACGGCGAAGTGATGAGGAGAGGCCGCCGGCTCGCGATCGACGTCGGGGACGCCCGTATCGGGGTCGCCTCCTGCGACCCCGACGGGATCCTCGCCACCCCGGTGGAGACGGTCCCCGGCCGGGACGTCCCGGCGGCGCACCGCCGGCTCCGGCAGATCGTCGAGGAGTACGAGCCGATCGAGGTCGTCGTCGGGCTCCCTCGCTCCCTCAAGGGGGGCGAGGGCCCGGCCGCGGTCAAGGTCCGCGCCTTCGCCGGGGAGCTGGCCAAGGGCATCGCCCCGGTGCCGGTCCGGCTGGTGGACGAGCGGATGACCACGGTGACGGCCAGTCAGGGCCTGCGGGCTTCCGGGGTGAAGTCCAGGAAGGGACGCTCCGTGATCGACCAGGCCGCCGCTGTCATCATCCTGCAGCAGGCCCTGGAATCCGAACGAGTGTCAGGTAAAGCACCCGGCGAGGGCGTCGAAGTGGTCATCTGATCGCGGTACGGTAACGTTCCGCGCGATGCGCCGGTGTTCGAACAGCCGGCGCACAGCAAGAGGCGGAACGGACGCCGAGCCACCGAGCCGCGTAACCGCCGCCTCGCGGCTCTAGGGGATCGATGACTGAGTATGGCCGGGGCCAAGGCCCCGAACCGTGGCATCCGGACGACCCGTTGTACGGGGACGGCGGATGGGGAGGACAGCAGGCCCACGCGGGCCCGCAGTCCCCCTACGGCGGTCGGCCACAGCACCATCCGCAGCAGCCGCAGCAGCAGTACGGCGAGTGGGGTCACGAACAGCAGGCCGGCTACGGCGGGCAGCACCAGCAGTACGGCGAGCAGGGCCACCCGCAGTCCCCGCAGTACGGCGAGCAAGGGCACCAGCAGGGGCACCACCAGCACGACCAGCAGTACACGGGCCACTTCCAGGACCAGCAGCAGTACCACCAGGGCGGCTGGGACGGCACCGGCGGTCAGCAGCCGCCGGCGTACCCCGCCGACCCGACCGACCCGTACGGCCAGCAGGCCGCGGCCTACGGCGCCGAGCAGCCCGACTTCTACGGCACCCCCGACGCCTACCCGCCGCCCCAGCCGCCGAGCCGCCGGCGCGCCGAACCGGAGCCGCGGCCCGACTGGGACCCGGAGCCCGAACCCGGCCAGGACCAGCACCCCTTCTTCGCGGGCGGCGACGGGGACGAAGACGCCGATGCCGACGACCCGAAGAACGAGGGCCGGGGGCGCGGCGACCGCAAGGGACGTGGCGGCAAGGGCAAGGACAAGGGCAAGAAGCGCCGCAGCGGCTGCGCCTGCCTGGTCGTGGTCATGGTGTTCGGCGGCGGTGCGGTCGGTGTCACGTACTACGGCTATCAGTTCTACCAAAATCGTTTCGGCGCGGCGCCGGATTACGCGGGCGACGGGAACGGCGAGCAGGTCACGGTCGTCATCCCCAAGGGGGCCGGTGGCTATGCGATCGGGCAGGAGCTGAAGAAGGCGGGCGTCGTCGCGAGCGTGGGCGCGTTCGTCTCCGCGCAGGACGCGAACCCCAACGGCAAGCAGATCCAAGACGGCGTCTACACGCTGAAGAAGCACATGTCGGCCGCGAGCGCGGTCCGGTTGATGCTCAGCCCCGAGAGCCGCAGCAATCTGATCATCGCCGAGGGCAAGCGCAACGCCGATATCTACAAGCTCATCGACATGCGCCTGGACGTGGACGAGGGCACCACTGCCAAGGTCGCCAAGAGCGAGTGGAAGAGCCTCGGTCTGCCCGCGTGGGCGATGAACCACAAGAACGTCAAGGACCCCCTGGAGGGCTTCCTCTATCCGTCCAGCTATTCGGTCGCCAAGGGGCAGGAGCCCAAGGACGTTCTGAAACAGATGGTGGCGCGAGCCGGCGCGCAGTACGCGGGCATGGGCCTCGAGAAGGAGGCCAAGCGCCTCGGGCTCGACGGCCCGTGGGAACTCCTCACCGTGGCGAGCGTCGTTCAGGTCGAAGGCAAGTACCAGCACGACTTCACGAAGATCGCCCGTGTCGTCTACAACCGCCTCAAGCCGGACAACGTCGAGACGGTCGGCCGACTGGAGATGGACTCCACCGTCAACTACCTCAAGGGCCAGAGCACCTTGGACATAGGCCAGGTGAAGAACCTGCGGGGGATCGACGATCCGTACAATACGTACAACGTAAAGGGACTTCCGCCGGGGCCCATCAGCAACCCCGGCAAGGAGGCCATCGAGGCCGCGATGAAACCGACCCCGGGCCCCTGGTACTACTTCGTGTCCATCAACGAGGACAAGACGGTGTTCTCGGTGACCAACGAAGAGCACAACAAGAACGTGGAAAAGTACATGAGGGAACGGGAAAACTCGGGGCAATGAGCACAGCCAAACGCGCCGCGGTCCTCGGTTCGCCCATCGCCCACTCGCTCTCCCCGGTGCTGCACCGGGCGGCGTACGAGGAACTGGGGCTCACGCACTGGTCGTACGACCGGTTCGAGGTCGACGAGGCGGGCCTGCCCGGGTTCTTCGAGGACCTGGGACGGGAGTGGGCGGGGCTGTCCCTGACCATGCCGCTGAAGCGGGCGGTCATCCCGCTGCTCGACGCGATCAGCGACACGGCCGCCTCCATCGAGGCGGTGAACACGGTGGTGTTCACCGAGGACGGCCGCCGGCTGGGGGACAACACCGACGTGCCCGGCATGGTCGCCGCGCTGCGCGAGCACGGTATCGAGCAGGTCGGCTCGGCGGCCATCCTCGGGGCCGGCGCCACCGCCTCCTCCGCGCTGGCCGCGCTCGCCCGCGTCTGCACCGGCGAGGTCGTCGCCTACGTCCGCAGCGAGGCCCGCGCCGCCGAGATGCGGCAGTGGGGCGAGCGGCTGGACGTCGAGATCCGTACGGCCGACTGGGCCGATGCGGCCGAGGCCCTGAGGGCCCCGCTGGTGATCGCCACCACCCCGGCCGGCACCACGGACGCGCTGGCCGGCGCCGTACCCGAGCGGCCCGCCACCCTCTTCGACGTGCTCTACGAGCCCTGGCCCACCGCCCTCGCGGCCCGCTGGTCCATGGCCGGCGGCGCCGTCGTCAGCGGCCTCGACCTGCTGGTGCACCAGGCGGTCCTGCAGGTGGAACAGATGACGGGCTGCTCACCGGCCCCGCTCGACACCATGCGCAAGGCGGGGGAGCGCGCCCTCGCGGCCCGTTAGCGGCGCAAGCGCCGCTCCGCTTCCGGTGGGCGGAAGTCCGGGCTTGCCGGGGGTGCCGGGCGGCCGTTCGAATGTGACGCGTGCTGCCCAAACTCACGCCCCAGGCGAACCAGTTCGGCCGTGACGTATCCGGCTTCCTGCCCGGCACCGACGAGGTGATCGGCGCAGACCAGCTGCCCGCGGGGCACGACGCGATCTGGCGCCGTGCCGAGCCGTACCTCAAGATCCGGGACAACGACGCGCACACGATCTACGCCTACGGCATCGCGCGGGCACTGGTGGACCTGCACCCCGAGGCCGACCCCGAGATCGTCCTCCCGGCGATCCTGCTGCACGACACCGGCTGGTCCACGGTCCCGGAGGCCGAGATCCTCGACGCGATCGGACCCGGCAGCCACCGTCCCGATCTCGTGCTCCGGCACGAGAAGGAGGGCGCCCGGATCGCCTGCGAGGTGCTCGGTGCCCTCGGTCACGATCCGGCCCGTACGGAGCGGATCGTGCGGATCATCGACGGCCACGACTCACGGCGGGTCTCGCTCGGTCTCGACGACTCCCTGGTGAAGGACGCCGACAAGCTGTGGCGGCTCACCCCGCACGGGCTCGACACCGTCATGGACTGGTTCGGGCTGACCCGCGAGCAGGCACACCGCCTGGTCGCGAGCCGGGTGCATGATCAGCTCTTCACCGACGCCGCGCGTACCATGGCCCGCATCCTGGCGGCGATCGCCTGGGTGGACGCGAGTCCCCAGCGGGTGGCGCTGGGCTGAAAGTACGAGGTGGCCACGTGACCCGACGCAGCCCCGGCCGCACGGTCACCTCCAAGATCATGGCGCTGCTGGCCGCCTTCGAGCGCGGGCCGGCGGCCCAGTCGCTGAGCCAGCTCGCCGACCACGCCGACCTGCCGCTGCCCACCGCGCACCGGCTGGTCGGCGAACTCGTCGAATGGGGAGCCCTGGACCGCGACGAACTCGGCCGGTACGTGGTCGGGCTGCGGCTGTGGGAAGTGGCCCAGAACGCCGGGCGGCAGCTGCGCGACGCGGCCCGCCCCTACCTGCAGGACCTCTTCTCGCTCACCCAGGAGACCGCCCACCTGGCGATCCGGGACGGCCACGAGGCGCTCTACATCGACCGGATCTACAGCTCCAAGCGGGTGCCGCGGGCCTCGCGGGTGGGCGGCCGGCTGCCGCTGCACGCCACCGCCGTGGGCAAGGTGCTGCTCGCGTTCGAGGAACCCTGGGTGCGCGAGACCTACCTCTCGCGGGACCTGGAGGCGCCCACGCCGCACACCCACGTTCACAAGACCCGCCTGGTCGGGGAGCTGACCACGATCCGGCAGCAGGGGTACGCCACCACCGCCGAGGAGGTCCGGCCCGGCTCCTGTTCGATCGCGGTGCCGGTGATGCTGAACGGGGAGCGCGCCGGTGCCGCCGTCGGACTCGTGCTGCTTTCCAGCCAGGCCGGGCAGATGACCCGATACCTTCCGGCACTGCGCGGAATCGCCCGGCAGATCGAGCCTGCGCTGCGCAGATGGCCCCCGGCCCAGACGCGCGCTTCCGTCTGACGGAAGCATTCGATTGTGACCGGCTGTCCGAGAGCACACACTCATGGCGTGGTCCAGGTCACGAACGACGAGAGGAAGCGGTGATGACGACGACGTCCAACCCGGCCGGCTCCGCCCAGGGCACCTGCCCGGTGCACCACGGTTTCGAGCCGTTCGCCCAGGACGACCCGTTCCCCGTCTACGCCGCACTGCGGGCCGAGGAGCCCGTGATGTTCGACGAGCGGATCGGCTACTGGGTGGTGACGCGGTACGACGACATCAAGGCGGTCTTCTCCGACTGGGAGACGTTCAGCAGCGAGAACGCCCAGGCACCGGTCCGCGAGCGAGGGCCCGAGGCCCGGCGGATCATGGAGGAGGGCGGGTTCACCGCGTACAGCGGCCTGTCCGCCCGGGTGCCGCCGGAGCACACCCGGATCCGCAAGGTGGTGGCGAAGGCGTTCACCCCGCGCCGCTACAAGGCCCTGGAGCCCGACATCCGCCGGAACGTGGCCGACCAGCTCGAGCGGATGCTGGCGAACCCGGACCGCCGCGGAGACATCCTCCGCGACCTGGCCTACGACGTCCCCACCATCACCATCCTGACGCTGATCGGCGCCGACGTGACCAAGGTCGACCTGTTCAAGAAGTGGTCGGACTCCCGGGCCGCCATGACCTGGGGCGACCTGAGCGACGAGGAGCAGGTGCCGCACGCGCACAACCTCGTCGACTACTGGCAGGAGTGCCTGCGGCTGGTCGCCGACGCCCACGAGCGCGAGGTCGACAGCCTGGTCGGCGACCTCGTCCGGGCCCAGCGCGACGGAGACCCGATCAGCGACCACGAGATCGCCTCGGTCTGCTACTCACTGCTCTTCGCCGGCCACGAGACCACCACCACACTGATCTCGAACACCGTCCGGGTCCTGCTGGAACACCCCGAGCAGTGGCGGCAGGTCGTCGCCGACCCCAAGCTCGCCGCGGGCGCCGTCGACGAGGTGCTGCGCTACAGCCCCTCCATCGTCGCCTGGCGGCGCCGGGCCCTGAAGGACGCCGAGATCGGCGGGGTCGAGGTGCCGGCCGACGCTGACATCCTGCTGGTCATGGGCTCCGCCAACCGCGACGAGGCCCACTTCACCGACCCGGACCGGTTCGACATCCACCGGGAGAACGCCCGCGAGCACCTCGCCTTCGGCTTCGGCATCCACTACTGCCTGGGCAACATGCTCGCCAAGCTGCAGACGCGGATCGCCGTCGAGGAGATCGCCCGGCGGGCCCCCGGCCTCACCCTGGTCGACCCCGCCGCCGTGCGGTTCCGCGACAACCTCTCCTTCCGTGCCCCGCTGTCCGTCCCCGTCACCTGGGAGGGCTGAGCCGTGCCCCGCTCGCCGTACATCACCTTCTTCGACGACCGAGAGATCGAGCCCGCCCTGGACGACCTCGGCGGCAAGTGCGCCTCGCTGTGCACCATGACGGCCGCCGGCATGCCGGTTCCACCCGGGTTCGCGGTGACCACCGCGGCCTACCGCCGCTTCGTCGAGCACACCGGCACAGCCGACGAGACCGCCCGGCTGCTGGCCACCCTCGACCCGGACGACGTGACCGGCGTCGAGGAGGTCTCCGCCCGCATCCGTGAGCTGGTCTGCTCCGTGGAGGCGCCCGCCGAGCTGGGCGTCGCCGTCGGCGAGGCGTACGACCGGCTGCAGTCCGCGTTCAGCGAGGAGGTCCCCGTCGCGGTCCGCTCCTCGGCCACCGCCGAGGACCTGCCCGGGGCGAGTTTCGCCGGACAGCAGGACACCTACCTGTGGCTGACCGGGGCCGATGCGGTCCGTGACCACATACGCCGCTGCTGGGCCTCCCTCTACACCAGCCGCGCCATCCTCTACCGGCTCCGCAACGGCATCCCCGAGGAGGGGCTGGCCATGGCGGTGGCGGTGCAGAAGATGGTGAACTCCCGGGTGGCCGGGGTGGCGCTCACCCTGAACCCGACCAACGGCGACCGGTCCAAGATCGCCATCGACGCCTCCTGGGGCGTCGGCGAGATGGTGGTCTCCGGCCAGGTGACGCCCGACAACATCCTCCTCGACAAGGTGGTGCTCAGCGTCGTCACCCAGACGGTCGGCGACAAGCACGCCGAACTGGTCCCGGACCCCGCCCGCGGCAGCCTGGTCGAGCGCGAGGTCGAATCGGACCGCCGTACGCGGCTGTGCCTGACCCCCGAGGAGGTCGGCGCGGTGGCCGCGATGGCCAAGCGCGCGGAGAAGCACTACCGGTGCCCGCAGGACATCGAGTGGGCCTTCGACGCCGACCTTCCGCCCGGTGAGGACCTGCTGCTGCTCCAGGCACGGCCCGAGACGGTCCACTCCACGGGCGCCGCGGCCACCGCCCGGCCCGCCGCCACCGCCCCGGCGGCCGTGTCCGGGGGCTTCTCCTTCTCCACGTCGTCCCTGATGTCGTCGATGTCCTCGATGACCTCCACCCTCACCCGCGGCCTGGGCTGAACCGCGGCCCGCCGGTTTCCCACCCCCCTTCCGGCTCCGGCGGCATCCGCAACCCCGGCCGCCGGATCAGCCCCGCCTGTCCTGCGGCGCCGTATCCCCGGTCGCCGGGGGAGTTCGTACAACTTTTCGCCTCGCACCGAGCATGTCTGGCAAGGAGCCGCCATGACCGCCACCCAGCACGAGCCGAGCATGAAGTCGTTCCCGAAGCCGTCCGAGCTGCCCGTGCCCGAGGGCGCCGAGGGCTGGGAGCAGCTCTACCCGTACAACCTGGTCTTCCAGAACCTCAGCGGCGCCGAGGACGAGAAGTTCTGGTTCTGCGACAGCCAGCACTGGCCGACCGTCTTCAAGCCCTTCGAGACGATCGGCGGCGAGTTCGCGGTCAAGTGCCTGGGCCAGTACAACACCCGCCACCTGCTCATCCCGCCGGCCAACGGCATCGAGTTCAAGATCCACCTCGGGTACCTCTACATGAGCCCGGTCCCCGTGCCCGAGGCGGAGATCCCGGCCCGCGTCCCCGAGTTCGAGCGCCGCGCCGGCCACTACTTCCAGAACTGGGACTCGCTGCTGGAGAACTGGCGGCGCAAGGTGCGCTCCACCATCGACGAGATGGAGTCGCTGGAGTTCACCGCGCTGCCCGCCGCCGTGCCCTTCGACGACATCGTGGGCGGTGTCGCCAAGGACGGCACCGAGAAGCTGATGGAGAACTACGACCGGCTCATCCAGCTGCTCTACCAGAACTGGCAGTACCACTTCGAGTTCCTGAACCTCGGCTACATCGCCTACCTGGACTTCTTCGGCTTCTGCAAGGAGGTCTTCCCCGGCATCCCCGACCAGGCCATCGCCAAGATGGTCCAGGGCGTGGACATGGAGCTGTTCCGGCCCGACGACGAGCTCAAGAAGCTCGCCGCCCTCGCCGTGGAGCGCGGCCTGCAGGCCGGCTTCGAGGACACCGACGACGTGGCCGGCACGCTCGCCCGCATCGGTGATCTGGACGGCGGCCAGGAGTGGCTGGAGGCCTACCGCGCGGCCCAGGACCCGTGGTTCAACTTCACCGTCGGCAACGGTTTCTACGGCCACGACAAGTACTGGATCGAGCACCAGGAGATCCCGCTCGGCTACATCAAGGACTACATCCGCCGCCTCGAGGAGGGGCAGCGGATCACGCGGCCCGTCGAGGAGCTGATCGCCGAGCGCGACCGCGTCATCGAGGAGTACCGCGACCTGCTCGACGCCGAGCGCCTGGCGGACTTCGACGCCAAGCGGGGCCTGGCCGCGACCGCCTACCCCTACGTGGAGAACCACAACTTCTACATCGAGCACTGGACCATGGGCGTCTTCTGGCGCAAGGTCCGTGAGCTCGGCCAGGTCTTCGCGGACGCCGGCTTCTGGGCCGACAAGCACGACATGCTCTACCTGACCCGTGGCGAGGTCCGCGACGCCCTGTTCGACCTCTCCACCGGCTGGGCCGTCGGCGCCGAGCCCACCGGCCCGCACTACTGGCCCGCCGAGATCGAGCGCCGCCGCAGGATCATCGACGCGCTGAGCAGCAGGCGCCCGCAGCCCGCCCTGAACACGCCCCCGGCCCGGATCACCGAGCCGTTCACGATGATGCTCTACGGCATCACCACCGAGCAGGTCCAGCAGTGGCTGGCGGGCGACGAGGAGGGCGCGGACGGCGCCATCACCGGCATGGCCGCCTCGCCCGGCGTGGTCGAGGGCGTGGCCCGGGTGGTGCACAGCGCCGACCAGCTCGGCGAGGTACAGGAGGGCGACATCCTCGTCGCCACCATCACGGCACCCTCCTGGGGGCCGATCTTCGGCAGGATCAAGGCCACCGTCACCGACATCGGCGGCATGATGAGCCACGCCGCCATCGTCTGCCGCGAGTACGGGCTGCCCGCCGTCACCGGCACCGGCAACGGGTCCACCACGATCCGCACCGGACAGCGTCTGCGGGTCGACGGCAACACCGGCCGCGTCGAGGTGCTGGACTGACCATGACCGCCCACACGCAGCAGCCCGAGGGCACCGGCCGTACCGTCCTGGTGACGGGCGCGGCCGGCGGCCTCGGCCGGAGCTTCGCCCTCGGCTTCGCCGCCCGCGGCTACCGGGTGGCGGTCGCCGACCTCGACACCGCCGGCGCCGAGGAGACCGCCCGCCTGGTCACCGGGGCCGGCGCCGAGGCCTGGCACGGCCGGATCGACGTGACCGACCCGGAGTCGGTGGCCGCCGCCACCGCGCGGGTGGCCGAGTTCGGCGAGGGACGCATCGACGTACTCGTCAACAACGCGGCCGTCTACGCGACCGTCACCCGCAGTCCCCTGGAGGAGATCAGCCCCGCCGAGTGGGACCTGGTGATGGGCGTGAACCTCAAGGGCCCCTGGCTGATGGTCCGCGCCTGCAGCCCGTACCTGCCCGAGGGCGGCCGGGTGGTGAACCTGTCCTCCGCCACCGTCTACAGCGGCTCGGAGAACTGGCTGCACTACGTGGCCTCCAAGGGCGGCGTGATCGCCCTGACCAGGGTCATGGCCAAGGAACTCGGCCGCAGGGGCATCACGGTCAACGCGATCGCCCCGGGCTTCACCCTCACCGAGGCCAGCTACGGCCTGATCGAGAACGCCGAACAGTACGGCGTCGACCGCGGCGCGCTGCGCCGGGCCGGTCATCCCGAGGACGTCGTCGGTGCCGCGCTGTTCCTGGCCGGACCGGACTCCGGATACGTCACCGGACAGACCCTCGTGGTCGACGGTGGCCGCCAGTTCGTCTGACCCCGTACGACCCGTCCCTGCCCACCGCGGGTACGCCTCCCCGACCCGCCCGCACCACACCGAGCACGACCCAGCGAAGGACTCGAGATGCCCACGATCACCTACACCGACGCCACCGGCGCCAGCCGCACGGTGGAGGCCAACCCCGGGGACACCGTCATGGAGACCGCCGTCCGCAACGGCGTACCCGGCATCGTGGGGGAGTGCGGTGGCTCGCTCTCCTGCGCCACCTGCCACGTCTTCGTCGACGAGGCCGAGCTGCCCGGCCTGCCCGCCATGGAGGACATGGAGGACGAGATGCTCTGGGGCGCCGCCGTCGACCGCGCCGACAACTCCCGCCTGTGCTGCCAGATCAGGGTCACCCCCGGCATGGACCTGCACGTCACCACGCCCGAGACGCAGGTCTGAACGATGACCGACCAGTCGACCGACCCGGGACTGCTCATCGTCGGCTCCTCCCAGGCGGGCGTCGCCCTGGCCGGCACGCTGCGCGCGCTGGGCGACACCCGGCCGATCACCCTGCTCGGCGAGGAGAACCACCGCCCCTACCAGCGGCCCGCCCTGTCCAAGGAGTTCCTCCAGGACAAGGTCACCAAGGAGTCGCTGATCTTCCGGACCCAGGAGTACTGGGACCAGCACGCCATCGACGTCGTCAAGAACGAGCGCATCGTCCGCGTCGAGAAGAACGCCGACGGATCGGGCGTGGCGCACGCCAGGTCCGGGGCCGTCTTCCCGTTCGGCCGGCTCGCCCTCGCCGTCGGCGCGCGCGCCCGCCGGCTCCCGGTGCCCGGCGCCGACCTGCCCGGCGTGCTCCACCTGCGCAACGCCGACGACGCGCTCGAACTCAAGGCCCGGGTGCCCATGGTGCGGGACGTCGTCGTCATCGGCGGCGGCTTCATCGGCCTGGAGGCGGCGGCCAGCCTGCACACCCTCGGCAAGCGGGTCACCGTCGTGGAGGCCGGGCCGCGGTTGGTCGGCCGGGCCGTCGGCCCCGAGACCTCCACGTACCTGCTCGCCCACCACCGCGACCGGGGCATCGAGGTGCTGCTGGACAGCCAGGTCGCCGCGGTCAAGGGCGACGGCGACCGGGTCGTCGGTGTCGTCGTCGGCGACCGCACCCTGCCCGCCGACCTGGTGCTGGTCGGCGTGGGCGTCGTCCCCAACACCGAACTCGCCGAGAGCATGGGGCTCGCCGTCGACAACGGAATCGTCGTGGACCGCCGCGCGGTCGCCTCCGACGGGGTGACCCTCGCCCTCGGTGACGTCGCCAACCAGCCCAATCCGGTGCCGGGCGCGCCCGAGGGCGACCGGGTCCGGTTCGAGAGCGTCAACAACGCCGTCGAGCAGGCCAAGGTCGCCGCCCACGCCCTGACGGGACACGAGGGCGAGTACCCGGGCATCCCCTGGTTCTGGTCCAACCAGGGCGAACTGAAGCTGCAGATCGCCGGGTTGTCCACCGGCTACGACCGGACCGTCCTGCGGGTCGAACCGGACAAGGGCCGGCACAGCGTCCTGTACTACCGGCAGGACCGGATCATCGCCGCCGACTGCGTCAACCACCCCCTGGACTTCATGGCCGTGAAGGCGGCGCTCGCCAAGGGGGCCACGATCCCCGCCGACTCCGCGGCCGACGTGTCGGTCCCGCTGAAGACGATCACCACGGCACCCCGTGAGGAGTCACTCCGATGAGTCTCGTCCACCCCCTGCCCCCCACCCCGGTGCCGGCCACGGCACCGGTCGACACCGGCCCGGTGGCGCTCACCCCGTCGGCCACCACCGACCTGGACCCGATCTGGGCGGCGGTGGTCCCCGAGACCCGGGCCCGCAGCAACGACATCCACCTGCCGATATCGCTCGCCTACGCCGAACGGCTGTGCCGCGCCCACCCCGAGGCCAACGCGCTGCTGGTCCGGGTGGCGATCCTGCTGCACGACACCGGCTGGGGCCGGGTCGACGAGAGCCGCATCCTCTCCGAGGGCTTCAGCGGCGACTGGCGCAAGGCCGAGATCCGCTACGAGCACGAACGCCAGGGCTGCCTGATCGCCCGCGAGGTGCTGCCGCCGCTCGGCTACGACGAGGAGTTCGTCGAGGCCGTGTGCGCGATCGTCGACGGCCACGACACCCGCAAGGAGGCGTACTCCCTGGAGGACGCCCTGGTCCGCGACGCCGACCGGCTGTGGCGCTTCGACCACGCCGGAATCGCGCTCGCCTCCGGCTGGTTCGGGATGGACCCGGCCACCTACTGCGACCGGCTCGCCACCGAGATCGTGCCCGAGCTGCTGACCGAGGCGGCCATCGAGATGGCCGGCGCCGACCTGGCCCGGTCGAACGCCCTGCTGAAGACCGGGGTGCTGCGGTGACCGGGAAGGCCGCCGGCCCGGCGCCGAGCGTGGCGCCCGCCGCCGCGCACACCGCCGGGCTGCCCTGGACCCACGTGGACGACCTGTACGTGGACGGCGCCTGGACACGCGCGCGCGGCACCGGACGGCTGCCGGTGGTCTACCCGGCCACCGGGGAGGAGTGGGGGAGTGCCCCCGCCGCCGGCCCGGAGGACGTCGACGCGGCCGTCTCGGCGGCGGTACGCGCCTTCCGCGAGGGCCCCTGGCCCCGCAAGAGCCCCGCCGAGCGGGCCGAGGTACTGCTCCGGATCGCCGACGAGATCGAGAAGCGCGCCGAGCCCCTGTCCCGCACCAACACCCTGGAGAACGGCTCGCCGGTCGCCGAGACCGCCGGCGCCGCCGCCAACGCGGCAGGCATCTTCCGGTACTTCGCCTCGCTGGCCGGCCGGCTGGAGCGGGACGACATCCGTCCCTTCCCGGCGGGCGGCGCCGAGTCGCTGGTCCGCTGGGACCCGGTGGGCCCCTGCGCGCTGATCGCCCCGTGGAACTTCCCCATCAACCTGGTGGCCATCAAGCTCGCCCCGGCGCTGCTGGCCGGCTGCACCGCCGTGATCAAGCCCGCCGAGACCACCCCGCTGTCCATCCGCTTCGTCGTGGAGGCCGCGGCGGCGGCCGGGGTCCCCGACGGCGTGGTCAACCTGGTCACCGGCGACGGCGGCGCGGGAGACGCCCTGGTCCGGCACCCCGGCATCGCCAAGGTCGCCTTCACCGGGTCCACTCCGGTGGGCCGGCGCATCGCCGCGGCCTGCGGGGAACTGCTGCGCCCGGTCACCCTGGAACTCGGCGGCAAGTCCTCCGCGATCGTGCTGCCGGACGCCGACCTGGCCGGGATGTCCGCGGCGCTGATCCGCTCCTCGATGCGCAACACCGGCCAGACCTGCTACATCTCCACCCGGATCCTGGCCCCCGCCGAGCGCTGTGAGGAGGTGCTGGCGGCCGTCACCGGCACCGTCGCCGCCGCGGCCCAGGGCGACCCCTTCGACCCGGACACGGTGTTCGGCCCGATGGCCAACCGCGCACAGTACGAGGTGGTGCTCGGCTTCCTCGCCGACGCCGAACGCGAGGGCGCCCGCGTCACCACCGGCGGCCGCGCCCTGCCGGGCCCCGGCTGGTTCGTGCAGCCGACCGTGCTCGCCGACGTCACCCCCGGGATGCGGGTGGCCCGCGAGGAGATCTTCGGCCCCGTCGTGACCGTCCTGCCGTACGACGACGTGGACGAGGCGATCGCCCTCGCCAACGACACCCCCTTCGGCCTCGGCGGCCTGGTCTTCTCCGCCGACCCGGAGGCCGCCCTGGCGGTCGCCCACCGCATGGACACCGGATCGGTGGGCATCAACTTCTTCGCCTCCAACCACTCCGCCCCCTTCGGCGGCCGCCACGACTCCGGCCTCGGCGTCGAGTACGGCATGGAGGGCCTGACGGCGTATCTGACCCCGAAGTCGATCCACCGCCGCGCCTGACGGGGACGCGGCCCCGGCAGGGGACCCCCTCCGCCGCGTCCCCGCGGCTTTGCCGCGGCGGGCGGCGGACACGGTGGAGGGGGCGAAGGAGGCCCGGCAGTTCCACGCGGCAGCCCACGACCGGCGGGGCACCGGCTTTGGTCACCCGGCACGCACGTGTCGCAGGCACCGAGGGCGCCCGGCCCTGGCCCCGCGCGCGGCACCCGAGCGGTGCCGGCGTCCCCCGGGGCCCACTCCCGGCAGCCATCGTGCGGGCGCCCCGTCCCTGGTCCGCCGTCACCCGGCCCGGGGCGTGCCCGTTTTCCGCCCCGGCCCGGCCCGGCCCGGCCCGGCCCGGCCCGGCCCGGCCCGGCCCGGCCCGGCCCGGCCCGGCCCGGGCTTGTCCGGCTGGTGGGTCGGCGGCGGGGTCGGGTCGCGCCCGTCTCCCGGTCCTGCTCGCGCCGCCCGTTCCCGTTCTCGCGCACCGCCTCTGCCGGGCCGCGCAGTCCCGGCCGGGCCCGTCTGCCCGGTGGACCGGCGACCGACCCGAGGCGCGCGGTCGTGTCCCACGACGTGGTGCAGGGGATCAAGCGCTTCGTGTTCCGGTATGAGTCCCACGGCGGTCGCCGTGGAGGCGGCAGCCCGCGAAGCGTCCCGTTGAGGCGGGTTGAACACCCGATCCGGCGGGGCCGTCGTCCCCGACCTGCGGATTCCGGCGCCTCGATCCCCTGCACGACCTGGCGGGACGCCATCAGGCGCGCTTGTCCTCGGTGCCGCCCGAGCCGAGCTCGGGCCGCGCCTGTCCGCATGGTGGACCGGCGGCCCGCCTGAAACGTGTCCGCCCCGGGACCCGACCGGGCCGGCCCGTCCGCCTGATGGACCGGCGGCCGGGTTCCGGGGCCGGACGTGGGAGGATCGGAGACGGCGGGCCGGGGTCGCGCACCCGGTCGGGCCGTCACCACGCGCGAGGGCGCGCGTACGCAGGGCAGTACACAGGGCGCGCGAGCACTGAGGAGCACCGTTGAGCAGGTTGCGTTGGCTGACCGCGGGGGAGTCCCACGGGCCCGCACTCGTCGCCACGCTGGAGGGCCTTCCCGCCGGCGTGCCCATCACCACGGAGACGGTGGCGGACCACCTCGCGCGGCGGCGCCTCGGCTATGGGCGCGGCGCCCGGATGAAGTTCGAGCGTGACGAGGTCACCTTCCTCGGCGGTGTCCGGCACGGACTGACCCTGGGCTCCCCGGTGGCGGTCATGGTGGGGAACACCGAGTGGCCCAAGTGGGAGAAGGTCATGGCCGCCGACCCGGTGGACCCGGCGGAGCTGGCCGAGCTCGCGCGCAACGCGCCGCTGACCCGCCCCCGGCCCGGCCACGCCGACCTGGCCGGCATGCAGAAGTACGGCTTCGACGAGGCCCGGCCGGTGCTGGAGCGGGCCTCCGCCCGCGAGACCGCGGCCCGCGTCGCGCTGGGCGCCGTCGCCCGGTCGTACCTGAAGGAGACGGCCGGCATCGAGATCGTCTCCCACGTCGTGGAGCTGGCCGCGGCCAAGGCGCCGTACGGCGTGTACCCGACCCCGGCGGACGTCGAGAAGCTGGACGCGGACCCGGTGCGCTGCCTGGACGCGGACGCCTCCAAGGCGATGGTCGCGGAGATCGACCAGGCCCACAAGGACGGCGACACGCTCGGGGGCGTGGTGGAGGTGCTGGCGTACGGCGTGCCCGTGGGCCTCGGCTCCCACGTGCACTGGGACCGCCGGCTGGACGCCCGGCTCGCCGCCGCGCTCATGGGCATCCAGGCGATCAAGGGCGTCGAGGTCGGCGACGGCTTCGACCTGGCGCGGGTGCCCGGCTCCAAGGCCCACGACGAGATCGTCACCACGGACGAGGGCATCAAGCGCGCCACCGGCCGCTCCGGCGGCACCGAGGGCGGGCTGAGCACGGGCGAGCTGCTGCGCGTGCGCGCCGCGATGAAGCCGATCGCGACCGTGCCCCGGGCCCTGAGGACCGTGGACGTCTCCACCGGCGAGCCCACGCAGGCCCACCACCAGCGCTCCGACGTGTGCGCGGTGCCGGCCGCCGGCATCGTCGCCGAGGCCATGGTCGCCCTCGTCCTCGCCGACGCCGTCGCGGAGAAGTTCGGCGGCGACAGCGTGACCGAGACCCGTCGCAACGTGCGGTCGTACCTCGACAACCTGGCGATCCGGTGAGCGCCGTACCGGTCGTCGTCCTGATCGGGCCGATGGGCGTGGGCAAGTCCACCGTCGGACGGATGCTGGCCGACCGTCTCGGGCTCGCCTACCGGGACACCGACGACGACATCGTGGCCGAGCAGGGCCGTACCATCGCCGAGATCTTCGTCGACGAGGGAGAGCCCGTCTTCCGCGCGATCGAGAAGGACGCGGTGCGCCGGGCACTCGCCGAGCACGACGGCGTGCTGGCCCTCGGCGGAGGCTCGATCCTCGACGAGGACACCCGCGCCCTGCTCGCCGGACTGCGGGTCGTCTACCTGTCGATGGACGTCGAGGAGGCCGTCAGACGCACCGGCCTCAACGCCGCCCGGCCGCTCCTCGCCGTCAACCCGCGCAAGCAGTGGCGCGAGTTGATGGAGGCCCGCCGGCACCTCTACGAGGAGGTCGCCACGGCCGTGGTCGCCACCGACGGCCGTACGCCCGAAGACGTCACCCAAGCCGCCCTGGACGCACTGGAGTTGAAGGAAGCATGAGCGAGGCAGTGACGCGGATCCACGTCGGCGGCACCGCGGGCAGCGACCCCTACGACGTGCTGGTGGGCCGCCAACTCCTCGGCGAACTCACCGGCTTGGTCGGCGACAAAGCCAAGCGAGTCGCCGTCGTCCACCCCGAGGCACTCGCCGAGACCGGGGACGCGCTCCGCACCGACCTGGCCGAGCAGGGCTACGAGGCGATCGCCATCCAGGTGCCCAACGCGGAGGAGGCCAAGACCGCCGAGGTCGCCGCCTACTGCTGGAAGGCGCTTGGCCAGTCCGGCTTCACCCGCACCGACGTCATCGTGGGCGTGGGCGGCGGCGCCACCACCGACCTGGCCGGTTTCGTGGCGGCCACCTGGCTGCGCGGGGTGCGCTGGATCGCCGTCCCGACCACCGTGCTGGCCATGGTCGACGCGGCCGTCGGCGGCAAGACCGGCATCAACACCGCCGAGGGCAAGAACCTCGTCGGCGCCTTCCACCCGCCCGCGGGCGTACTGTGCGACCTGGCCGCCCTGGACTCCCTCCCGGTCAACGACTACGTCTCCGGACTCGCCGAGGTCATCAAGGCCGGCTTCATCGCCGACCCGGCGATCCTGGACCTCATCGAGTCCGACCCCGAGGCCGCCCGCACCCCGGCCGGCCCGCACACCGCCGAACTCATCGAGCGCTCCATCCGGGTCAAGGCGGACGTCGTCTCCGCCGACCTCAGGGAGTCGGGCCTCAGGGAGATCCTCAACTACGGGCACACGCTCGGCCACGCCATCGAGAAGAACGAGCGGTACAAGTGGCGGCACGGCGCGGCAGTCGCCGTCGGCATGCACTTCGCCGCCGAACTCGGCCGTCTCGCGGGCCGGTTGGACGACGCCACGGCCGACCGGCACCGCACGATCCTCGAGTCGGTGGGCCTGCCGCTGCACTACCGCTACGACCAGTGGCCCAAGCTGCTGGAGACGATGAAGGTCGACAAGAAGTCCCGCGGCGACCTGCTGCGCTTCATCGTCCTGGACGGCCTCGCCAAGCCCACCGTCCTGGAGGGCCCGGACCCGGCCGTGCTGCTCGCCGCCTACGGCGAGGTGGGGCAGTAGGTCCCGCCGAGCCCCCTTCGTCCGATCCGCCGTACGGCGACGGGCACTTCGGGCCGCGCCCGGCCGTTCACCATACGGCGGCCGGGGACGGTACCGTTCGGTAGGCGGCGGGGTCGGGCCCGCCGCCGGCGCCAATTGCCTCGTACGAGACGGAGTCGCACCGGATGCAGCACGCAGTGGGTTCACCGCTGCCGCCGCCCCACCAGCCGGGGCACGGACCGGCCCTCGGCCGGCCACCGGCCGCACACCACCCGGGGCCACAGCACCTGGGGCCACACCACCCGGGTGCGCCCCAGGGCTCCGCGCCCGTGCCCCCGCCACCGCCCCCCGGCCACCCGTCGGCTCCACCCCCGCAGGGCCCGCAGCCACAGGGTCCGCACCCGTCGGCGCCTCCGGTTCCGCCGGACGCCACGGGCCACGTCCGGCTGCCGCCGGGCGCCCCGGTCGGCATGCCCAGCGTGCCGCCCGCCCAGACCGTGCCCGACCCGACGACCACCACGCTGGCGGTGCTGCTGATCGGACCGGCGGGCGCGGGCAAGACGAGCGTCGCCAAGTACTGGGCCGACCACCGCCGTGTGCCCACCGCCCACATCAGCCTCGACGACGTGCGCGAATGGGTCCGCTCCGGCTTCGCCGACCCGCAGTCGGGATGGAACGACAACTCCGAGGCGCAGTATCGTCTCGCCCGCCGCACCTGCGGCTTCGCCGCGCGCAACTTCCTCGCCAACGGCATCTCGTGCATCCTCGACGACGCCGTCTTCCCCGACCGCCCGGTGGTCGGCCTCGGCGGCTGGAAACGTCACGTCGGCCCCGGCCTGCTCCCGATCGTCCTCCTGCCCGGCCTGGACGTCGTCCTGGAGCGCAACGCCGAGCGCACCGGCAACCGCCGCCTCACCGACGAGGAGGTCGCCCGCATCCACGGCCGCATGGCCGGCTGGTACGGCTCGGGCCTCCCCATCATCGACAACTCCACGATGGACATCCCCTCCACGGCCCACCTCCTGGACGAGATCCTGACCAGATCACTGGCCAGCCCACCGACCTGGTGACTCACACTGCGGGCAGCCGTGCCTCCCCCAGTGCTGAACGCCTGGGGGTACCCCCAGGGCGCTGGGGGTACCCCTGCTCGAAGAGCTTGGGGGAGGCACCCTGTCAGCGCCGGTAAGCGCCCCCGCCCTCCGCAGCAACACCGGGCACCGCGAAAGCGAGGCCGGCGGAAACCACGCCCTGCGGCAGGAGACCCCACTCGGCCCTCCCGAACGGCGATATTGAGCCACGACTCTTACGCTCGGTTCATGCCAGAGGTGTACGCGGCCCGCCGAACCCGGCTGAGGGAACGCTGCCACGCGGGCGGCAGCGCGGCGGCGCTGGTGACTCGTCCCGCCAACGTCCGGTACCTCGCGGGAGCGTTCCCGCACGGTGCCGTCCTGCTCCTCGCCAAGCACGAGGACCTCCTGCTGTGCCAGAGCCCCCCGGACGACCGGCCCTACGAGGGCCGCCCCGACGAGGCCCTGCACGTGCAGGTCCTGCCCCAACCCCCCGGCGGCGACCCGGCCGTCGCCGCCGCCGACCTCGCCCAGTCCCAGGGCGCCGACTCGCTCGCCGTCGAGGAACACCACCTCACCGTGGCCCGCCACCGCGCCCTCGCCTCGGTGGCGCCCCGGCTCCGGCTGGCGGACCTCGACAGCGCGGTCGAGCAGCTCAGAGTCGTCAAGGACGAGGAGGAGATCTCCAATCTGAGGATCGGCGCCGAGATCGCCGACCAGGCCCTCGGCGAGCTGCTGGAGTCCATCCTCGTCGGCCGCACCGAGCGCCATCTCGCCCTGGAGCTGGAGCGGAGGCTCGTCGACCACGGCGCCGACGGTCCCGCCTTCCCGACCTCCGTGGCCACCGGCCCGAACGCCGGCCGCCGCGGCCACCGGCCCACCGACCGGCGGGTGGAGGAGGGCGACTTCCTCTCGGTGTGCCTGGGCGCCGCCTACCGCGGCTACCGCTGCGAGATCGGCCGTACCTTCGTGATCGGCACGTCCCCGGCGGACTGGCAGATCCAGCTGTACGACCTGGTCTTCGCCGCCCAGCGCGCCGGACGGGAGGCCCTGACCCCCGGCGTCGCCTACCGCGACGTGGACCGCGCCGCGCGTCAGGTCCTGGATTCCGCCGGGTTCGCCGAGCGCCTGCAGCCCCTCACCGGGCACGGGGTCGGACTCGAAATCGACGAGGACCCGCAGTTGGCCCCCTCGGCCATGGGTAAACTGGACGCTTGCGTGCCGGTCACCGTCGAACCGGGGGTCCACCTCCCGGGACGGGGCGGCGTCCGGATCGATGACACGCTCGTCGTACGCCCCGAGGCGGACGGCGGACCCGAGCTACTCACCATCACGACCAAGGAGCTCCTCGCGCTCTAGCCTCGCGCTGGGCGCCCGCCCCAGGGTCGTACGTCAGTCCAGGAGATTCCGCAACCGTGGCTTCCACGAACGACCTCAAGAACGGCATGGTGCTCAAGCTCGAAGGCGGCCAGCTGTGGTCCGTCGTCGAGTTCCAGCACGTCAAGCCCGGCAAGGGCCCGGCCTTCGTGCGCACCAAGCTCAAGAACGTGCTCTCCGGGAAGACCGTCGACAAGACGTTCAACGCCGGCGTCAAGGTCGAAACGGCCACCGTCGACAAGCGCGACATGCAGTTCTCCTACATGGACGGCGACTACTTCGTCTTCATGGACATGGAGACCTACGACCAGCTGCACATCGACCGCAAGGTCGTCGGTGACGCCGCCAACTTCCTGATCGAGGGCTTCGAGGCCACCGTCGCCCAGCACGAGGGCGAGGTGCTCTACGTCGAGCTCCCCGCCGCCGTCGAGCTGACCATCGCCGAGACCGAGCCGGGCGTCCAGGGCGACCGCTCCACCGGTGGCACCAAGCCCGCCACCCTGGAGACCGGCCACCAGATCCAGGTGCCGCTCTTCGTCACCACCGGTGAGAAGATCAAGGTCGACACCCGCACCAGCGACTACCTCGGCCGGGTGAGCAGCTAACCGTGGCTGCCCGCAACACGGCCCGCAAGCGTGCCTTCCAGATCCTCTTCGAGGCCGACCAGCGCGGAGCCGAGGTCCTGACTGTCCTCGCGGACTGGATCCGGCTCTCCCGGACCGACACCCGACAACCGCCGGTCAGCGAGTACACGATGCAGCTGGTCGAGGGCTACGCCGAGCACGCCACCCGCATCGACGAGCTGATCGGCCAGTACGCGGTCGGCTGGACGCTCGACCGCATGCCGGTCGTCGACCGCAGCATCCTGCGGCTCGGCGCGTACGAGCTGATCTGGGTCGACGAGACCCCGGACGCCGTCGTTCTGGACGAGATGGTGCAGCTGGCGAAGGAGTTCTCCACGGACGAGTCGCCCTCGTTCGTCAACGGCCTGCTCGGCCGGCTGAAGGACCTCAAGCCCTCGCTGCGCCGGAACGAGTCCTGAGAACAGCGAACATGCCGGAGGGCCCGCAGCGCGCCCGCTGCGGGCCCTCCGGCTGTTCCGCGTGTTCCTGATACGCCTGGGCTTTCCAGGCCCGCAGAACGCCGTCGGGGGGCCGGAACAGCATGGTTCCGGCCCCCCGACGGTACGTTTCTGCGCAAGCCGCTCAGGCGGTCAGCTCTCTTCGTGGGACGCCACGGCGCGGCGCGCGTCCGCGTCCAGCACGCCCCAGCTGATCAGCTGCTCGGTGAGGACCGAGGGCGACTGGTCGTAGATGACGGCGAGGGTGCGCAGGTCGTCCTGGCGGATCGAGAGCACCTTGCCGTTGTAGTCACCGCGCTGCGACTGGATCGTCGCCGCGTACCGCTGCAGCGGGCCCGCCTTCTCGGCCGGCACCGTGGCCAGCCGCTCCAGGTCCAGGACCAGCTTCGGCGGGGGCTCGGCGGCGCCGCCCGGAGTGGTGCCCGGCAGCAGCTCCTGCACGGGGACTCCGTAGAAATCCGCCAGTTCGGCGAGGCGCTGCACGGTCACGGCACGGTCGCCGCGCTCGTACGAACCGACCACGACCGCCTTCCAGCGTCCCTGGCTCTTCTCCTCGACACCGTGGAGGGAAAGGCCCTGCTGGGTGCGGATCGCCCGGAGCTTGGCCCCGAGCTGTTTGGCGTATTCGCTGGACATATGGCTCCCCGGACACTGTGTCGACGCGGCCGGCTTGGTTTCCCGCCGCGCGGCTGGTAACTCACTGTGAGGTTACGCAGCGTTACTCTTGCGCGTCAAGCCGAATGGTCCACACCGCCGCTTCCGTGGTAACGGCAGCGGGTTGCGCCAAGGGGGTGATCAGGGAGGTCTCCGGCACCTGCTAACGTGGATGGCGCAATTCCGACGTCCTTTAAGGTCCGTCCCGTGAGGCGGAGAAGGAGGTCCGTTTCGTATGGACACGCACGCGAACGCACATACGTCCGATGCACGGCCCGTTCTCGAGGGCCCCGACATCGCACGGGTGCTGACCCGCATCGCCCACGAGATCGTCGAGCGCGCCAAGGGCGCCGACGACGTGGTACTCCTCGGCATTCCGACCCGGGGTGTCTTCCTCGCCCAGCGGCTCGCCGCCAAGCTCGAGCAGATCACCGAGCGCAAGGTCCCCCGCGGCTCGCTCGACATCACCATGTACCGCGACGACCTGCGCCTGCAGCCCCCGCGCGCGCTGGCCCGCACCGAGATCCCCGGGGACGGCATCGACGGCCGTCTGGTCGTCCTCGTCGACGACGTGCTCTTCTCCGGCCGCACCATCCGCGCCGCCCTCGACGCCCTGAACGACATCGGCCGCCCGCGCGCGGTGCAGCTCGCCGTCCTGGTCGACCGCGGCCACCGCGAACTGCCCATCCGCGCCGACTACGTCGGCAAGAACCTCCCCACGTCGCTGCGGGAGACGGTCAAGGTCCTGCTCGCCGAGGAGGACGGTCGCGACACCGTGCTGCTCGGCGCCAAGCCGGCCGCCCCGGGCGAGCGGCAGCCGTAGCCACGCGCGCGTACGCGACGCCGTACGCGCCGCGCGTGTGCCTTCCGCGCGCCCGCCTGCCCGGCTGTGCCTTCCGGGGCTGTGACACAAGCGGCCGCCGCGGGCCCCAACCCCCGCTTCCTGAATGAACTTCCTTACGGAGCCTGACAGATGCAGCGTCATCTCATCTCGGCCGCCGACCTCTCCCGTGACGACGCCGTCCTGATCCTCGACACCGCCGAGGAGATGGCCCGGGTCGCCGACCGGCCGATCAAGAAGCTGCCGACCCTGCGCGGCCGCACCGTCGTCAACCTCTTCTTCGAGGACTCCACCCGCACCCGGATCTCCTTCGAGGCCGCCGAGAAGCGGCTGTCCGCGGACGTCATCAACTTCACCGCCAAGGGTTCCTCGGTCTCCAAGGGCGAGTCCCTGAAGGACACCGCCCAGACCCTGGAAGCGATGGGCGTCGACGCCGTCGTCATCCGGCACGGCGCCTCCGGAGCCCCGTACCGGCTGGCCAACTCCGGCTGGATCGACGCCGCCGTCATCAACGCCGGCGACGGAACCCACCAGCACCCCACCCAGGCCCTGCTCGACGCCTTCACCATGCGCCGCCGGCTGGTCGGCCGGGACGCGGGCCTCGGCCAGGACCTGTCCGGCAGGCGCATCACCATCGTCGGCGACGTGCTGCACAGCCGGGTCGCCCGCTCCAACGTCGACCTGCTGCACACCCTCGGCGCCGAGGTCACCCTGGTCGCCCCGCCGACCCTGCTGCCCGTCGGCGTCGAGTCCTGGCCCTGCGAGGTGTCCTACGACCTCGACGCCACGCTGTCCAAGTCCGACGCGGTGATGATGCTGCGCGTCCAGCGCGAGCGCATGAACGCCGCCTTCTTCCCCACCGAGCGCGAGTACTCCCGGCGCTACGGCCTCGACGGCGACCGCATGGCCAGGATGCCCGAGCACGCCATCGTGATGCACCCCGGCCCGATGGTCCGCGGCATGGAGATCACCGCCGAGGTCGCCGACTCCGAGCGCTGCACGGCCGTCGAGCAGGTCGCCAACGGCGTCTCCATCCGCATGGCCGTGCTGTACCTGCTGCTCGGCGGCAACGAGACCGCCCTCACCCAAGTCCGCCCGCCCGTCTCCCACCACCACCCTTCTGACGAGCGCTCCGCGCACACCTCTTTCGCCGAGGAGAAGTAACCGACATGAGCAAGATCCTGATCCGTGGTGCGAAGGTGCTCGGCGGTGAGCCCCAGGACGTGCTCATCGACGGCGAGACCATCGCCGAGGTGGGCACGGGCCTGGACGCGGAAGGCGCCGGTCGTGCCGGAGGCGCGCAGGACGTGACCGTGGTCGAGGCCGAGGGCAAGGTCCTGCTGCCGGGCCTGGTCGACCTGCACACCCACCTGCGCGAGCCGGGCCGCGAGGACTCCGAGACCGTGCTCACCGGCACCCGCGCCGCCGCCTCCGGTGGTTACACCGCCGTGTTCGCCATGGCCAACACCTTCCCCGTCGCCGACACCGCCGGCGTCGTCGAGCAGGTCTGGCGGCTCGGCCGGGAGCACGGCTACTGCGATGTCCAGCCCATCGGCGCCGTCACCGTCGGCCTGGAGGGCAGGAAGCTCGCCGAGCTCGGCGCCATGCACGAGTCGGCCGCCGGGGTGACCGTCTTCTCCGACGACGGCAAGTGCGTCGACGACGCGGTGATCATGCGCCGGGCGCTGGAGTACGTGAAGGCATTCGGCGGCGTCGTCGCCCAGCACGCCCAGGAGCCGCGCCTGACCGAGGGCGCCCAGATGAACGAGGGCGTCGTCTCCGCCGAGCTGGGACTCGGCGGCTGGCCGGCCGTCGCCGAGGAGTCGATCATCGCCCGCGACGTGCTGCTCGCCGACCACGTCGGCTCCCGCGTGCACATCTGCCACCTGTCGACCGCCGGAAGCGTCGAGATCGTCCGCTGGGCCAAGTCCCGCGGCATCCGGGTCACCGCCGAGGTCACCCCGCACCACCTGCTGCTGACCGACGAGCTGGTGCGCACCTACAACCCGGTCTACAAGGTGAACCCGCCGCTGCGCACCGAGCGGGACGTGCACGCCCTGCGCGAGGCGCTGGCCGACGGCACCATCGACATCGTCGCCACCGACCACGCCCCCCACCCGCACGAGGACAAGGACTGCGAGTGGGCCGCCGCCGCCATGGGCATGGTCGGCCTGGAGACCGCGTTGTCAGTGGTCCAGGAGACCATGGTCGACACGGGCCTGCTGGACTGGGCCGGCGTCGCCGACCGCATGTCCTTCAAGCCCGCTCGGATCGGACAGGCCACCGGCCATGGCCGTCCCGTCTCGGCAGGTGAGCCCGCGAACCTCATCCTGGTCGACACGGCATACCGTGGGCAGGTGGACCCCGCGGGCTTCGCCTCGCGCAGCCGCAACACCCCGTACGAGGGACGTGAGCTGCCGGGCCGTGTCACCCACACGTGGCTCCGGGGCAAGGCCACGCTCGTCGACGGGAAGCTCACGTGACACCTGCAACACTGCTCGCAGCCGGGCTCGCCACCGGGCTCGCCGCCGAAGAGAAGTCGGCCGAGGTCACCGACTGGGCCGCCCGCATCGGCTGGCTGGTCGGCCTCGCCCTGTTCGTCGCCCTCGTCTACTGGCTGATGCGCGAGGGCTGGAAGTGGCGCGGCACCCTCCAGGGCGACCTGCCCGAGCTGCCCTCCGCACCGCAGGACCCCGGTGAGCCGAAACGGACGATGACCGGCCGCTACCACGGTTCCACCACCGCCGGTCAGTGGCTGGACCGCATCGTGGCCCGGGGCCTGGGCACCCGCAGCCGGGCCGAGCTGACCCTGACGGACGCCGGCCTGGACGTCGTACGCCCCGGAGCCACCGACTTCTTCGTGCCGGCCGCACAGCTGCGCGGGGCCCGGCTCGACAAGGGCATCGCCGGCAAGGTCCTCACCGAGGGCGGCCTGCTGATCGTGACCTGGGCGCACGGCGAACGGCTGATCGACTCCGGGTTCCGCTCCGACCGGGCGGCCGAGCACCCCGCGTGGGTCGAAGCCCTCAACTCCCTGACCGAAAAGCACAGCACGGAAGGCGCCGAACGATGACCACCTCCAGCCAGGAGACCGCTTCGCAGAGGCACAAGGGGGCTCCAGCCGTACTCGTCCTGGAGGACGGCCGGATCTTCCGCGGCCGTGCCTACGGAGCCGTGGGGGAGACGTTCGGCGAGGCCGTGTTCTCCACCGGCATGACCGGCTACCAGGAGACCCTCACCGACCCGTCGTACCACCGCCAGGTCGTCGTCATGACCGCCCCGCACGTCGGCAACACCGGCGTCAACGACGAGGACCCCGAGTCCCAGCGGATCTGGGTCTCCGGCTACGTGGTGCGCGACCCCGCGCGCCGGCCGTCCAACTGGCGCGCCAAGCGCAGCCTGGACGAGGAGCTGGCCGCCCAGGGCGTCGTCGGCATCAGCGGCATCGACACCCGCGCCCTCACCCGCCACCTGCGCGAGCAGGGGGCCATGCGCGTCGGCATCTTCAGCGGCGAGGCCGTTCAGGACGACGCCACGCTGCTGGACCGGGTCCTTCAGGCGCCCCGGATGGAGGGCGCCGACCTGTCCGCGGAGGTCGCCACCCAGGAGGCGTACGTCGTCCCGGCGATCGGCGAGAAGAGGTTCACCGTCGCCGCGGTCGACCTCGGCATCAAGGGCATGACCCCGCACCGTATGGCCGAGCGCGGCATCGAGGTGCACGTGCTGCCGGCCACGGCCACGCTGGAGGAGGTGTACGCGGTCGAGCCCGACGGGGTGTTCTTCTCCAACGGGCCGGGCGACCCGGCCACCGCCGACCACCCCGTCTCCGTGATGCGGGGCGTCCTGGAGCGCGGCACACCGCTGTTCGGCATCTGCTTCGGCAACCAGATCCTCGGCCGCGCGCTCGGCTTCGGCACCTACAAGCTGAAGTACGGCCACCGCGGCATCAACCAGCCGGTGCAGGACCGTACGACCGGCAAGGTCGAGGTCACCGCGCACAACCACGGCTTCGCCGTGGACGCCCCCACCGACCGGGTCTCCGACACGCCCTTCGGCCGTGTCGAGGTCTCCCACGTCTGCCTCAATGACAACGTGGTGGAGGGCCTGAGGCTGCTCGACAAGCCGGCCTTCAGCGTCCAGTACCACCCCGAAGCGGCCGCGGGACCCCACGACGCCGCCTACCTGTTCGACCGCTTCGTCTCCCTGATGGAGGGCCAGCGTGCCTAAGCGCACCGATATCCAGTCCGTCCTGGTCATCGGCTCCGGCCCGATCGTCATCGGCCAGGCCGCCGAGTTCGACTACTCCGGCACCCAGGCGTGCCGCGTCCTGAAGGCCGAGGGCCTGAGGGTCGTCCTCGTCAACTCCAACCCGGCGACGATCATGACCGACCCGGAGATCGCCGACGCCACCTACGTCGAGCCGATCACCCCGGACTTCGTCGAGAAGATCATCGCCAAGGAGCGCCCCGACGCGCTGCTGCCCACCCTGGGCGGCCAGACGGCCCTGAACACGGCCATCAGGCTGCACGAGAACGGCGTCCTGGAGAAGTACGGCGTCGAACTGATCGGCGCCAAGGTCGAGGCCATCCACAAGGGCGAGGACCGCGACCAGTTCAAGGAGGTCGTGGAGGCCGTCCGGCAGAAGATCGGGCACGGCGAGTCCGCCCGCTCGGTGATCTGCCACACCATGGACGAGGTCCTGGCCGGCGTAGACGAGCTCGGCGGTTACCCGGTCGTCGTCCGCCCCTCCTTCACCATGGGCGGCGCCGGCTCCGGCTTCGCCCACGACGAGGACGAGCTGCGCCGCATCGCCGGCACCGGCCTCGCGCTCTCCCCGACCACCGAGGTGCTCCTGGAGGAGTCCATCCTCGGCTGGAAGGAGTACGAGCTGGAGCTGATGCGCGACAAGAACGACAACGTCGTGGTCGTCTGCTCCATCGAGAACTTCGACCCGATGGGCGTGCACACCGGCGACTCCATCACCGTCGCCCCGGCGATGACGCTCACCGACCGCGAGTACCAGATCCTGCGCGACATGGGCATCGCCATCATCCGCGAGGTCGGCGTCGACACCGGCGGCTGCAACATCCAGTTCGCGGTCAATCCCGAGGACGGCCGGGTCATCGTCATCGAGATGAACCCGCGCGTGTCGCGTTCGTCGGCCCTGGCGTCCAAGGCGACCGGCTTCCCCATCGCCAAGATCGCCGCCAAGCTCGCCGTCGGCTACACCCTCGACGAGATCCCGAACGACATCACGCAGGAGACCCCGGCCTCCTTCGAGCCGACCCTGGACTACGTGGTCGTCAAGGCGCCCCGGTTCGCCTTCGAGAAGTTCCCGAGCGCCGACTCCACGCTGACCACCACCATGAAGTCGGTCGGCGAGGCCATGGCCATCGGCCGCAACTTCACCGAGGCCTTCCAGAAGGCCCTGCGCTCGCTGGAGAAGAAGGGCAGCCAGTTCACGTTCGTCGGCGAGCCCGGCGACAAGCACGAGCTGCTGCAGGCGGCCGTCCGCCCGACCGACGGCCGGATCAACGCGGTCATGCAGGCCATCCGCGCGGGCGCCACGCCGCAGGAGGTCTTCGACGTCACCAGGATCGACCCCTGGTTCGTCGACCAGCTGTTCCTGATCAAGGAGGTCGCCGACGAGCTCGCCGAGGCGCCCGAACTCACCGCCGAAGTGCTCGCCGACGCCAAGCGGCACGGCTTCTCCGACCAGCAGATCGGCGAGATCCGCGGCCTGCGCGAGGACGTGGTCCGCGAGGTGCGGCACGCGCTCGGCATCCGCCCGGTCTACAAGACGGTCGACACCTGCGCCGCCGAGTTCGCCGCGAGGACGCCGTACTTCTACTCCTCCTACGACGAGGAGACCGAGGTCGCCCCGCGCGAGAAGCCCGCGGTGATCATCCTGGGCTCCGGCCCCAACCGCATCGGCCAGGGCATCGAGTTCGACTACTCCTGCGTGCACGCCTCCTTCGCGCTGTCCGACGCCGGGTACGAGACCGTGATGGTCAACTGCAACCCGGAGACCGTCTCCACCGACTACGACACCTCCGACCGGCTGTACTTCGAGCCGCTCACCCTGGAGGACGTGCTGGAGATCGTCCACGCGGAGCGGCAGGCCGGCCCGATCGCCGGCGTCGTCGTCCAGCTGGGCGGACAGACCCCGCTGGGCCTGGCACAGGCCCTGAAGGACAACGGCGTGCCGATCGTCGGCACCCCCCCGGAGGCGATCCACGCCGCCGAGGACCGGGGCGCCTTCGGCCAGGTGCTGGCCGAGGCGGGCCTGCCCGCCCCCAAGCACGGCACCGCCACCACCTTCGCCCAGGCCAAGACCATCGCCGACGAGATCGGCTACCCGGTCCTCGTCCGCCCGTCGTACGTCCTCGGCGGACGCGGCATGGAGATCGTGTACGACGAGGCGCGGCTGGAGGCGTACATCGCCGAGTCGACCGAGATCAGCCCCTCCCGGCCGGTGCTCGTCGACCGGTTCCTGGACGACGCCATAGAGATCGACGTCGACGCCCTCTACGACGGCGAGGAGCTGTACCTCGGCGGCGTCATGGAGCACATCGAGGAGGCCGGCATCCACTCCGGCGACTCGGCGTGCGCGCTGCCCCCGATCACGCTCGGCGGGTACGACATCAAGCGGCTGCGGGCCTCCACCGAGGCCATCGCGCGCGGCGTCGGGGTGCGCGGCCTGATCAACATCCAGTTCGCGCTGTCCGGCGACATCCTCTACGTCCTGGAGGCCAACCCGCGCGCCTCCCGTACGGTGCCCTTCACCTCCAAGGCGACCGCCGTGCCGCTGGCCAAGGCCGCCGCCCGGATCTCGCTGGGCGCGACCGTCGCCGAGCTGCGCGAGGAGGGCCTGCTGCCGAAGAACGGCGACGGCGGCACGCTGCCGCTGGACGCGCCGATCTCCGTCAAGGAGGCCGTGCTGCCCTGGAGCCGCTTCCGGGACACCTCCGGGCGCGGCGTCGACACCGTGCTCGGCCCGGAGATGCGCTCCACCGGCGAGGTCATGGGCATCGACTCCGTCTTCGGCACGGCGTACGCCAAGTCGCAGGCGGGGGCGTACGGTCCGCTGCCGACCAAGGGCCGCGCCTTCATCTCGGTCGCCAACCGGGACAAGCGGTCGATGATCTTCCCGGCCCGTGAGCTGGTCGCCCACGGCTTCGAACTGCTCGCCACCTCCGGCACCGCCGAGGTGCTCAAGCGCAACGGCATCCACGCCACCGTGGTGCGCAAGCAGTCCGACGGCCCCGGCCCGAACGGCGAGAAGACCATCGTCCAGCTCATCCACGACGGCGAGGTCGACCTCATCGTCAACACCCCGTACGGCACCGGCGGCCGCCTCGACGGCTACGAGATCCGTACGGCGGCCGTGGCCCGCTCCGTGCCCTGCCTGACCACGGTCCAGGCCCTGGCCGCGGCGGTCCAGGGGATCGACGCCCTCCACCACGGCGACGTGGGCGTCCGCTCCCTGCAGGAGCACGCCGGCTTCTTGACCGCGACACGCGACTAGCAGCCCCGAGGGGGACACCGGAAACGGTGTCCCCCTCTTCACGAGGACCACGTCTTCACGAGGACCGAGAGAACTCAGTCATGTACAAGCTTTTCTTCCGGCTGGTCTTCCAGCGGATGGATCCCGAGCAGGCGCACCACCTGGCCTTCCGCTGGATCCGGCTCGCCGTCCGCGTCCCGGTGCTGCGCACCTTCGTCGCGGCCGCGCTCGCTCCCCGCCACGAGGAGCTGCGCACCGAGGCCCTCGGGCTGCGGATGCACGGCCCGTTCGGGCTCGCCGCCGGCTTCGACAAGAACGCCGTCGCGATCGACGGGATGTCGATGCTGGGCTTCGACCACGTGGAGATCGGCACGGTGACGGGGGAGCCGCAGCCCGGCAATCCGAAGAAGCGGCTGTTCCGGCTGGTCGCCGACCGTGCGCTCATCAACCGCATGGGCTTCAACAACGAGGGCTCGCTCGCCGTCGCGGCGCGCCTGGCCTCCCGTACGCCCGTGTTCAGGACCGTGGTGGGCGTCAACATCGGCAAGACCAAGGTCGTCCCGGAGGAGGAGGCCGTCGGCGACTACGTCAAGTCCACCGAGCGGCTGGCCCCGTACGCCGACTACCTGGTCGTCAACGTCTCCTCGCCGAACACCCCCGGTCTGCGCGACCTGCAGGCCACCGAGGCGCTGCGCCCGCTGCTGAGCGCCGTGCGCGAGGCCGCCGACCGGGCCGTGCCGGGACGCCGGGTGCCGCTGCTGGTGAAGATCGCGCCGGACCTCGCCGACGAGGACGTCGACGCCGTCGCCGACCTGGCCGTGGAGCTCGGCCTGGACGGGATCATCGCCACCAACACCACCATCGCGCGCGAGGGCCTCGGTCTGACTTCCGCGCCCTCGCTGGTGAAGGAGACCGGAGGGCTCTCGGGTGCGCCCCTGAAGGCCCGCTCCCTCGAGGTGCTGCGCCGCCTCTACGCGCGTGTGGGCGACCGCGTCACGCTGGTCGGCGTGGGCGGCATCGAGAGCGCCGAGGACGCCTGGCAGCGCATCCTGGCCGGCGCCACGCTGGTCCAGGGCTACAGCGCCTTCGTCTACCAGGGGCCCTTCTGGGGCCGCGCCGTCCACAAGGGGCTCGCCGCGCGCCTGCGCAACAGCCCGTACGCCACCCTCGCCGACGCGGTCGGCGCCGATGTGAAGAAGGCGGGGACGACGGCATGAGCCCGATCGAACCCTTCGGCGCGCGTCTGCGCCGTGCGATGGACGAGCGCGGCCCGCTGTGCGTGGGCATCGACCCGCACGCGTCCCTGCTCGCCGAGTGGGGCCTGAGCGACGACGTGGCCTCTCTGGAGCGGTTCAGCCGCACGGTGGTGGAGGCGGTCGCCGACCGGGTCGCCGCCCTGAAGCCGCAGAGCGCCTTCTTCGAGCGCTTCGGCTCGCGCGGCGTCGCCGTCCTGGAGAGGACGGTCGAGGAGGCGCGGGCGGCCGGCGCACTGGTGATCATGGACGCCAAGCGCGGCGACATCGGCTCGACCATGGCCGCCTACGCCGAGTCGTTCCTGCGCAAGGGCGCGCCGCTGTTCTCGGACGCGCTGACCGTCTCGCCCTACCTCGGCTACGGCTCGCTGAAGCCCGCGGTCGACCTGGCGCGGGAGAGCGGCGCGGGCCTGTTCGTGCTGGCGCTGACCTCCAACCCGGAGGGCGCGGAGGTCCAGCACGCCGTACGGCCCGACGGCCGCACCGTGGGCGCGACCGTGCTCGCGCACCTCGCCGAGGAGAACGCCGGGCAGACCCCGCTGGGCTCCTTCGGCGCGGTGGTGGGCGCCACGCTCGGTGATCTGTCGTCGTACGACCTTCAGATGGGCGGTCCGCTCCTCGCCCCCGGCATCGGCGCCCAGGGAGCGACGCCGGCCGACCTTCCCCGGGCCTTCGGGACCGCGGTGCGCAATGTGGTCCCGAACGTCAGCCGGGGTGTTCTGCGTCACGGTCCCGACGTGGTGGCGCTGCGTGACGCCACGGAACGTTTCGTGGAGGAGATCCAGGCCGCGATGGCCGCGGGCTGAGGACCGGACGGGCGGTCGGGGGCGTGCTCAAGTCTGGATGCGTTCTCGAATCCAGGGCAGTATGTTCTAAATGTCCGGACTGACGGAGGCTGACCAGGACTTTTCCGCTGTTCTCGCTGACTCAGGCGCCCTCGACCGCTAGTCTCCGTCGAGTGAGGGCACCTCCCACGCCCTCAAGGCAGTGGGGGAGAACGGGCAAGCGTGTTGCTCGTGGCTCCCCAGGTGTGGGGCGACTAGGTTCCTCACCGGTCCGTATCCGACAGTTCGACATCCGAGGTGACGTAGGCGTGGCTCTTCCGCCCCTTACCCCTGAACAGCGCGCAGCCGCGCTCGAAAAGGCCGCCGCGGCTCGCCGGGAGCGGGCCGAGGTCAAGAATCGACTCAAGCACTCCGGCGCCTCCCTGCACGAGGTCATCAAGCAGGGCCAGGAAAACGACGTCATCGGCAAGATGAAGGTGTCCGCCCTGCTCGAGTCGCTGCCGGGCGTGGGCAAGGTCCGCGCCAAGCAGATCATGGAACGACTCGGCATCTCCGAGAGTCGCCGGGTGCGCGGTCTCGGCTCCAACCAGATCGCCTCTCTGGAGCGTGAGTTCGGCAGCACCGGCTCCTGACCCGGGCCCTGCGGGAGGGAGTCCCGGGAACTCCGGGATTGCTGGAATAATCGCCGCATGGCTGTAACACCCCGGGGGACACCCCCCGTACCCCCGGACGCACGTCCGCGGCTGACCGTGCTCTCCGGCCCCTCGGGGGTCGGCAAGAGCACGGTCGTCGCTCATATGCGCAAGGAACACCCCGAGGTCTGGCTGTCGGTGTCCGCGACGACCCGCAGGCCCCGCCCCGGTGAACAGCACGGCGTCCACTACTTCTTCGTCACCGACGACGAGATGGACAAGCTGATCGCCAACGGCGAGCTGCTGGAGTGGGCCGAGTTCGCGGGCAACCGCTACGGCACGCCGCGCGCCCCCGTGCTGGAACACCTGGAGGCCGGTGTGCCGGTCCTGCTGGAGATCGACCTCCAGGGGGCCCGGCAGGTCCGCGAGTCCATGCCCGAGGGCCGGCTGGTGTTCCTGGCGCCTCCCTCCTGGGAGGAGCTCGTACGCCGGCTCACCGGGCGGGGGACCGAGCCGCCCGAGGTGATCGAGCGCCGGCTGCGGGCGGCGAAGACCGAGCTCGCGGCCGAGCCGGAGTTCGACGAGACCCTGGTCAACACCTCCGTCGAGGACGTGGCGCGCGAGCTGCTAGCCTTGATGGACGTTGTGTGATCGTGACAGGGACTGTGATCGTGACAGTGACAGTCGCCGTGACGGTCGCACCGACTGATTCTTTCCCATCCATCGGAAGGTAGAGCGTGTCCTCTTCCATCTCCGCGCCCGAGGGCATCATCAACCCGCCGATCGACGAGCTCCTCGAGGCCACCGACTCGAAGTACAGCCTCGTGATCTACGCGGCCAAGCGGGCCCGCCAGATCAACGCGTACTACTCGCAGCTCGGTGAGGGCCTCCTCGAGTACGTCGGTCCGCTCGTCGACACCCACGTCCACGAGAAGCCGCTCTCCATCGCCCTGCGGGAGATCAACGCGGGTCTGCTGACGTCCGAGGCCGTCGAGGGCCCCGGTCAGTAAGTCGTATCTGCGGATCGCAGTAGGTTTTTCCACAGGCCCGGCAGCGCGACTGTCGGGCCTGTGGTCTGCTCGGGGGTGCGGGGGTCGTCCCCCGCGTTGATGCAGCATGGGGTCATACGTTTCCGAGCCGGGGAGAGACGGTGGACAAGCCGAAGGTCGTTCTGGGGGTCAGTGGCGGCATCGCCGCGTACAAGGCGTGCGAGCTGCTGCGCAGGCTGACCGAGTCGGGGCACGACGTGCGTGTCGTCCCCACGGCCTCCGCACTGCACTTCGTCGGCGCGGCGACCTGGTCCGCCCTGTCCGGCAACCCCGTCTCCACCGAGGTCTGGGACGACGTGCACGAGGTCCCGCACGTGCGCATCGGCCAGCACGCCGACCTGGTCGTCGTGGCCCCGGCCACGGCGGACGTGCTGGCCAAGGCCGCCCACGGCCTCGCCGACGACCTCCTGACCAACACCCTGCTCACCGCCCGCTGCCCGGTGGTCTTCGCCCCCGCCATGCACACGGAGATGTGGGAGCACCCGGCCACCCAGGAGAACGTGGCCACGCTGCGCCGCCGCGGCGCGGTCGTCGTCGAACCGGCGGTCGGCCGGCTGACCGGCGTCGACAGCGGCAAGGGCCGGCTGCCCGACCCGGCGGAGATCTTCGAGGTCTGCCGCCGCGTCCTCGCCCGGGGCGCGGGCGAGCCCGACCTCGCCGGCCGGCACGTCGTCGTCAGCGCCGGCGGCACCCGCGAGCCCCTCGACCCCGTCCGCTTCCTCGGCAACCGCTCCTCCGGCAAGCAGGGCTACGCCCTCGCGCGCACCGCGGCGGCCCGGGGCGCCCGGGTCACGCTGGTCGCCGCGAACACCGGCCTGCCGGACCCGGCGGGCGTGGACGTCGTCCGGGTCGGTACGGCCGTGCAGCTGCGGGAGGCCGTGCTGAAGGCGGCCGCGGACGCCGACGCGGTGGTCATGGCCGCCGCCGTCGCCGACTTCCGCCCCGCGAGCTACGCGGCCGGCAAGATCAAGAAGAAGGACGACCAGGAGCCCGAGCCCATCGCCCTGGTGCGCAATCCGGACGTCCTCGCGGAGATATCGGCCGACCGGGCGCGGCCCGAACAGGTGATCGTGGGCTTCGCCGCCGAGACCGACGACGTCCTCGCCAACGGCCGCAGGAAGCTCGCGCGCAAGGGCTGCGACCTGCTCGTGGTCAACGAGGTGGGGGAGCGCAAGACCTTCGGCGCGGAGGAGAACGAGGCCGTGGTGCTGGCCGCCGACGGCGGCGAAACCCCTGTGCCGCACGGCCCGAAGGAGGCCCTGGCCGAGACCGTGTGGGACCTGGTGGCCGCCCGGCTGGGCTGAGCGTCGCCTTGTTCCCCGTCTCTCTCTCGCGTCGCCCTTCGCCGCGTGGCAGCTCTGGTCAAGTCCGCCGGACATTGGGCAGAATGCCCGTGCCGCAGGTCACAGCGCTCCCGAGAGGCGAGACGGGTGGGGCGGTGGCCGAGCGCGACCGATAAACTGTTCGCGGACGACGCCGGGCGCAGCCCCCGTGTCGTCCACCAATGATCAGCCAGCAGCCGCTGCAACCCCAGGGAGCGTTGTGTCCCGTCGCCTGTTCACCTCGGAGTCCGTGACCGAGGGCCACCCCGACAAGATCGCTGACCAGATCAGCGACTCCATCCTTGACGCGATGCTGCGCGAGGACCCGACCTCCCGGGTCGCCGTGGAGACACTGATCACCACCGGCCTGGTGCACGTGGCCGGCGAGGTCACGACCAAGACCTACGCGGACATCGCGACCCTGGTCCGCAACAAGATCCTCGAGATCGGCTACGACTCCTCCAAGAAGGGCTTCGACGGCGCCTCCTGCGGTGTGTCCGTGTCGATCGGCGCGCAGTCCCCGGACATCGCGCAGGGCGTCGACACGGCGTACGAGTCCCGGGTCGAGGGCGACGAGGACGAGCTGGACCGGCAAGGCGCGGGCGACCAGGGCCTGATGTTCGGCTACGCCTCCGACGAGACGCCGACGCTGATGCCGCTGCCGATCTTCCTGGCGCACCGGCTGTCCAAGCGGCTGTCGGACGTGCGCAAGAACGGCACGATCCCCTACCTGCGCCCCGACGGCAAGACGCAGGTCACCATCGAGTACGACGGCGACAAGGCGGTCCGCCTCGACACCGTCGTGGTCTCCTCGCAGCACGCGAGCGACATCGACCTGGACTCGCTGCTGGCGCCCGACATCCGCGAGTTCGTCGTGGAGCCGGAGCTGAAGGCGCTGCTGGACGACGGCATCAAGCTGGAGACCGAGGGCTACCGCCTGCTGGTCAACCCCACCGGCCGGTTCGAGATCGGCGGGCCGATGGGTGACGCCGGTCTGACCGGCCGCAAGATCATCATCGACACCTACGGCGGCATGGCCCGCCACGGCGGCGGCGCGTTCTCCGGCAAGGACCCGTCCAAGGTGGACCGCTCCGCGGCGTACGCGATGCGCTGGGTCGCCAAGAACGTGGTGGCGGCGGGTCTGGCCTCCCGCTGCGAGGTGCAGGTGGCGTACGCGATCGGCAAGGCCGAGCCGGTGGGCCTGTTCGTGGAGACCTTCGGCACGCACAAGGTGGAGCCGGAGAAGATCGAGAAGGCGATCGACGAGGTCTTCGACCTGCGTCCGGCCGCCATCATCCGCGACCTCGACCTGCTCCGCCCGATCTACGCCCAGACCGCCGCGTACGGCCACTTCGGCCGCGAGCTGCCCGACTTCACCTGGGAGCGCACGGACCGCGTGGACGCGCTGCGCGAGGCGACGGGGCTGTAGGGCCCGGCCCGATTCGAGGACCGAGCGAGGCCCGGACCCCCGTAGGGGTCCGGGCCTCGGCGCATGCCGGGGCCGCGGGGGCGGCGGAGGTCCGGGCGCCGTCGGTTGTCAGTCCCGTTTGGTAAGAATGCAAGCGTGAGCAGCGAGAACGGTACGGAGCACGGCGGCGCCGCGGGGGCGCCGCCGGAGCAGCTCGCGCTCATCCGGGAGAGCGTGCGCAGGGCCAAGGAGCCCCGGGCCAAGCCGCGGACCTGGCGAGGGGCCGCGCTCGCCGGGGAGCTGCCCGTGGCGCGGGTGCTGGTCGACAAGGGCGTGCTGCACCTCGACCGGTACTTCGACTATGCCGTGCCGGCCGAGCTGGACGCCGACGCGCAGCCCGGAGTGCGGGTGCGGGTGCGTTTCGGGGCCGGACGGCACCGGGTGCGGGAGGGGCGGCGCGAGGGCGGCGGGCTCGTCGACGGGTATCTGATCGAGCGCCGGGCCGAGTCGGACTACTCCGGGCCGCTGGCCGCGCTCGCCCAGGTCGTGTCGCCCGAGCCCGTGCTCAGCGAGGAGCTGCTGGGCCTCGCGCGGGCCGTCGCCGACCGGTACGCGGGCAGTGTCGCCGATGTACTGCAGCTCGCCGTGCCGCCGCGCAGCGCGCGGGCCGAGCAGCGGCCCTCGCCCGCACCGCTGCCGCCTCCGTCCGCGCCCGAGGCGGGCTCCTGGACCCGGTACGAGCGGGGGCCGGCATTCCTGGAGGCGCTGGCCAGGGGCGGCTCGCCGCGTGCCGTGTGGAACGCGCTCCCGGGGCCCGGGTGGAGCGAGGAACTGGCCCGCGCGGTCGCCGCCGCGCTGGCCTCGGGACGGGGTGCGCTTGTCGTCGTACCGGACGGGAGGACCGCCGCCCGGGTGGACGCCGCGCTGACCGCCCTCCTGGGCGAGGGACGGCATGCTCTGCTCACCGCCGACGCGGGGCCCGAGAAGCGGTACCGGCAGTGGCTCGCGGTGCGCAGGGGCTCGGTGCGGGCCGTGGTGGGGACGCGGGCGGCCATGTTCGCGCCGGTGCGGGACCTCGGACTGGTGGCGCTCTGGGACGACGGGGACGACAGCCACAGCGAGCAGCACGCGCCGCAGCCGCATGCCCGCGAGGTGCTGCTGTTGCGCGCCGCGCAGGGCAAGTGCGGTTTTCTGCTGGGCAGTTGGAGCTGCACGGTGGAGGCGGCACAGCTCGTCGAGAGCGGCTGGGCCGGGCCGCTGGTCGCGGCGCGGCAGCAGGTGCGGAAGGCGGCTCCGCTCGTGCGCACCGTGAACGACGGCGATCTCGCGCGCGACGAGGCCGCCAGGGCCGCGCGGCTGCCGTCGCTCGCCTGGCAGGCGGCCAGGGAGGGGCTGCGGCACGGGCCCGTACTGGTGCAGGTGCCCCGTCGGGGCTATGTGCCGTGGATGGCCTGCGCGCGGTGCCGGGCGCCCGCGCGCTGCCGGCACTGCGCAGGGCCCCTGCAGGCGCAGGACACCGGGGCGCTGCGGTGCGGGTGGTGCGGGCGCGAGGAAGCCGCCTGGCACTGCCCGGAGTGCGGCGCGTCCCGGCTGCGCGCCCAGGTCGTCGGGGCCCGGCGGACCGCCGAGGAGCTGGGGCGGGCCTTCCCCGCCGTGCCGGTGCGGACCTCGGGGCGCGAGCACGTGCTGGACACGGTGCCGGACACGCCCGCGCTCGTGGTGAGCACACCGGGCGCCGAGCCGGTCGCCGAGGGCGGGTACGCGGCCGCGCTCTTGCTGGACGGCTGGGCCATGCTCGGACGGCCCGACCTGCGGGCGGGCGAGGACGCGCTACGGCGCTGGATCGCGGCCGCCGCGCTGGTACGGCCGCAGGAGGCGGGCGGCACCGTGGTCGTCGTCGCCGAGCCGACACTGCGGCCTGTGCAGGCCCTGGTGCGGTGGGACCCCGTCGGCCATGCGGTACGGGAGCTGGCCGAACGCGCGGAGCTGGGTTTCCCGCCGGTGTCCCGCATGGCGGCCGTGTCCGGTCCGGAGGAGAGGGTGACCGACTTCCTCCCGACCATCGAACTACCGCGCGAAGCCGAGGTGTTGGGGCCCGTCCCGCTCCCGGTCACGCCTCCTGGCCGTCCCCGCCGCTCGGGCACGCCCCCGCCCGGCGAACACTGGGCCCGCGCCCTGATCCGCGTCCCGCCCGGCAGCGGAGCCGCCCTCGCCACCGCCCTGAAGTCCGCCCGGGCGGCCCGAATGGCCAGGGGAGGCGGCGAGACGGTCTGGGTACGCATCGACCCACCGGACATCGGCTGACGGACGCCCACCGAGCTCCGGACGGGCGGGCTTCGGGGGAAGCCTGCCGCCGTCCGGCACGGGCGGGATCGCACGCTTGGGGAGACCGGTCACCGGCTCGCGGCCGGGCCGCGCCGTGGCGAGCCGCCCCGCGGAGGCCTCCGCGGGGCGAGTGCCGCCGTCGGCAACCGCGAGTCGGTCCCCGCCCGTGGACGTCGGGGCCGCGCTCTCCGGCCCGGTCAGGGGGACGCGGTGGTGGTCAGCCGTTGCGAGGACCCGGGAAGGCCGTGGGGCGGACCTCGTCACGAAGGGTGGGGCCGCCGGCGGTGGGCTGGGTCGGCATGGAGCGAGCCGCGGGGACCGTGGGGATGCCGGCGCCGACGTTGACCGTGCGGGTGCCCGAGGGTTCCGGGGCCCGCTCGGCCTCGGCGGCTGCCTGCGCGGCGGCGCGGCGGGCGCCGTAACGGCGGTGGACGGCCTGCTTGGTGACGCCCAGGGCGGAGCCCACGGCGTCCCACGAGAAGCCCAGCGAGCGGTCGAAGTCCACGGCGGCCGTGACCAGCGTCTCGACACTGTCCCGCAGCTCCTGCGCGAGACGGACCGTCGGGGCGGGGGCACGTCCGTAGACGACGAAGCCCGTGGAGGGGCCGGAGCGGCGCGGGCGGTAGACGTTGCCCAACTGGGCGGTGAGCGTGCGCAGCGCGTCCACCTGCCGGCGGACCCGCTCGATGTCCCGCACCAGCAGGTGCAGGCTGGCCCGGGCCTGGGCGTCGTGGGTTGCGTGGTCGGCCATGAACAAGCCTCTCGAACCGGCGTTGAAAGGAACCGGGCCGCGCGGACGGCCCGCTGTGGTCAACTCTCTCTTGACCAACGCGCCTTCGCTCCGCTGGTCACGCTGCGGGGGGCGTGGCGACATATACGCACGCCCCCGCGAATACACACGCGCTGCGCCCCACCCCCCGGGCCTTGCCCGGCGGCGGCCCCGTGACGGTGGTCATAGACTGGTGCGCTGGTCGCCGTTCATTCCGCCTGAGAGGGCCAAGCCGTCCCATGAAGCTCGTCTTCGCCGGTACCCCAGAGGTCGCCGTTCCCGCCCTGGATGCCCTGCTCGCCTCCGGGCGGCACGAGGTGGCCGCCGTGGTCACCCGGCCCGACGCGCCGGCCGGGCGTGGGCGCCGGATGGTCGCCAGTCCGGTCGCCGAGCGGGCGGAGGAGGCCGGGATCGAGGTGCTCAAGCCGCTCAAGCCGCGGGAGCCGGAGTTCCTGGAGCGGCTGAAGGAGATCGGCCCGGACTGCTGTCCCGTCGTCGCCTACGGGGCCCTGCTGCCCAGGGCCGCCCTGGACATCCCCGCCCACGGCTGGGTCAACCTGCACTTCTCCCTGCTGCCCGCCTGGCGCGGCGCCGCCCCCGTGCAGCACGCCCTCATGGCGGGGGACGAGATCACCGGCGCGTCCACCTTCCTCATCGAGGAGGGTCTGGACTCCGGTCCCGTCTACGGCACCGTCACGGAGGAGATCCGGCCCACCGACACCAGCGGCGACCTGCTCACCCGGCTCGCCTTCGCCGGCGCCGGGCTGCTCGCCGCCACCATGGACGGCATCGAGGACGGCACCCTGAAGGCCGTACCGCAGCCGTCCGAGGGCGTCACCCTCGCCCCCAAGATCACCGTCGAGGACGCCAGGGTCGACTGGACGGCCCCCGCCCTGCGCGTGGACCGCGTGGTGCGCGCCTGCACCCCGGCCCCCGGAGCCTGGACCACGTTCCGCGGCGAGCGGCTCAAGCTGATCCAGGTCGCGCCCGTGCCCGACCGCACCGACCTGGCCCCGGGCACCATCGCCGCCGGCAAGAAGAGCGTCCACGTCGGCACCGGCTCGTACGCCGTGGAGCTGCTGTGGGTGCAGGCCCAGGGCAAGAAGCCGATGACGGCCGCGGACTGGGCGCGCGGGGCGCGCATCTCCGGGAACGAGAACCTCGGGGGCTGACCGGCCGGTCCGGCCCGGGACGTAGGCTGGGTGCACAGCGCATCCAGACATCCGGAGCACCTTTTTCGTGAGCGACACCTCCCGTCGGCCCCGCAAGCCCGCCAAGCCCTACCGCCGGCCCCAGAAGGACCCCGTCCGCGTCCTCGCCTTCGAGGCGCTGCGCGCCGTGGACGAGCGGGACGCCTACGCCAACCTCGTCCTGCCGCCCCTGCTGCGCAAGGCGCGCGAGAAGGAGGGACCCGAGAAGTTCGACGGGCGGGACGCCGCGCTGGCCACCGAGCTGGTGTACGGCACGCTGCGCCACCAGGGGACCTACGACGCGATCCTCGCCGCCTGCGTCGACCGGCCGCTGAGGGACGTCGACCCGCCGGTCCTGGACGTGCTGAGCCTCGGCGTCCACCAGTTGCTCGGCACCCGCATCCCGAGCCACGCCGCGGTGTCCGCGACCGTCGAGCTCGCACGGGTCGTGCTCGGCGACGGCCGGGCCAAGTTCGTCAACGCCGTGCTGCGCAAGGTCGCGCGCGACGACCTCGACGGCTGGCTGGAGAAGGTCGCCCCGCCCTACGACGAGGACCCCGAGGGCCACCTCGCCGTCGTCCACTCCCACCCCCGCTGGGTCGTCTCCGCCCTGTGGGACTCCCTCGGCGGCGGACGCGCCGGCATCGAGGACCTGCTGCGGGCCGACAACGAGCGGCCCGAGGTGACCCTCGTCGCCCGGCCGGGCCGCGCCACCACCGAGGAGCTGCTGCGCGAGGAGGCCGCCGCTCCGGGCCGCTGGTCGCCGTACGCCGTACGGCTCACCGAGGGCGGCGAGCCGGGCGCCGTGGACGCCGTACGGGAGGGCCGGGCCGGCGTCCAGGACGAGGGCAGCCAGCTCGTCGCCCTCGCCCTCGCCGGCGCGCCCCTGGAAGGCCCCGACGAGAAGTGGCTCGACGGCTGCGCCGGCCCCGGCGGCAAGGCGGCCCTGCTCGCCGCGCTCGCCGCCGGACGCGGAGCCGTCCTGCTCGCCTCCGAGAAGCAGCCCCACCGGGCCGGCCTGGTGGCCAGGGCGCTCGCCGGCAATCCCGGCCCGTACCAGGTGATCGCCGCCGACGGCACCCGCCCGCCGTGGCACCCCGGCAGCTTCGACCGCGTCCTCGTCGACGTCCCCTGCACCGGCCTCGGCGCACTGCGCCGCCGTCCCGAGGCACGCTGGAGGCGCCGCCCGGAGGACCTGGACGGCTTCGCCCCGCTCCAGCGCGGCCTGCTGCGCACGGCCCTTCGGTCCGTCCGCGTCGGCGGTGTCGTCGGCTACGCCACCTGCTCGCCCCACCTCGCCGAGACCCGCGCGGTCGTCGCCGACGCGCTCAAGCAGTTCCCCGAGGCCGAGCTGATCGACGCCCGCCCCCTCCTCCCGGGCGTCCCGGCCCTCGGCGGCGGCCCCGACGTACAGCTGTGGCCGCACCTGCACGGGACCGACGCGATGTACCTGGCCCTCATCCGCCGCACCGGCTGAGCCGCGCGCCCTTGGCGACCGGAGCGGATACCGCCGCTATACCGCCGCTCTCCCTACGTCGCCCAGGGTGAGGCACGGACGCCCGCGGCGGAGCCGCCGCCCCGGGTGCAGGGCCATCGGGAGGGCATCGATGTCTGGAGCCGTACGCAGCCGAACGTCGCTTGCCGGAGACGTCGGGTGCCCACGACGACGGGCCTCCGGGCCGTGCGCGCCCCCCTCACCGCCGCGCGTCGGCCGCGCCCGCGCACTGCGCAGAGGGGCCTGAGACGACCTACCTTCACGACCCGCGCCGCCGCGCGGCACGCCATTGCACGGAACCGCAGGGCCGGGAGTCGCCCCGGCAGTACGAGGCCATGCCGTACGCCCGCGACGGCCGCGACGGTTCCGCCTGTTCCGACTGCGACCTGGGCTTCGGCCGGCATGTGCACCTCCATCTCCGGCCGACGGCGGCCGAGGCGGGCAGGGCGCGCGCGGCGGTGGGCGCGGTCCTGGCCTCGTGGGGCTGCCCGCCCGAAGCCGTCGACGACAGCCGGCTGCTCGTCAGCGAGCTGATCGGGAACGCGCTCAAGCACGCGCCCGGCACGTGGATCACGCTGGACCTGATGCAGATCGGTGACCGTCTGCTCGTGGAGGCCACGGACGGCTCCGCGGCGCAGCCCGTCGTCCACCGGGCGGATCCAGAGGAGGAGCAGGGCCGTGGGATGTTCCTCCGCACGCGCGGCGCTGGGGCCGGACGGGACGGTGGCCTGGCAACCGCCGGGCGGCCGGGGGCTCGTGGTGGCGGAGGCGCGGGAGGCCGCGCCCACGGAGCCCCGCGGTGACAGCCTGTCGTCCGCCTTGGCTCGTTTCGAAGACACAGTGCGGCGGTACTGGGGGTTCATGCGCAGTGCGCCGCGTTCACGCCGGTGGTGGAGGCGAATCCGGCGGTTGCGACGTGGAGAGCTGTCGGATCGTTCCGGCGGAGCAGGATTAGGCTGATCCGCCCCGGACTGTCGGTGACCGGTGCTAGCGTCCGGATCATGCAGCTTCGGTACGCCTTCCGTCTCGACCCGACGCCGGGTCAGCGCAGCGCGCCGGCCCGGGCGTTCGGGTGCGCGCGGGTGGTGTACAACGACGCGGTCGCCGCACGGGAGCGGGCCCGGGCGGCGGGCGAGGCGTTCCCGACCGCGGCGGTCTTGTCGAAGACGCTGCTCACCGAGGCGGAGAAGAGCCGTGAGCGGCACTGGCTGGGCGAGGTCTCCGCGGTGGTGCTGCAGCAGGCGCTGCGGGACGCCGAGGCCGCCTACCGCAACTTCTTCGCCTTCCTCAAGGGGAAGCGCAAGGGGCCGAAGGTGGGCGCGCCGCGGTTCAGGTCGCGCAAGGACGCGAGGCAGGCGATCCGGTTCACCGCCAACGCCCGTTGGTCGATCACCCCCACCGGCCGGTTGTGCCTGCCGAAGATCGGCGAGCTGCGGGTGCGCTGGTCGCGGCCCCTGCCCGCCGTCCCGTCCTCGGTGACCGTGATCAAGGACGCTGTCGGGCGGTACTTCGCCTCCTTCGTCGTCGACACCGATCCGGCCGCCGACGCAGCCCGCATGCCCGACACCGGCCAGAGCGTCGGCATCGACCTCGGACTCACGCACTTCGCGGTCCTGTCCGGCGGCACGAAGATCGACTCCCCGCGGTTCCTGCGCCGCGCGGAGAAGAAACTCAAAAAGGCCCAGCGGGAGCTGTCCCGCAAGCAGAAGGGCTCGAAGAACCGGGAGAAGGCCCGCCGGAAGGTCGCCCGTGCACACGCGCAGGTGGCCGACGCCCGCCGCGAGTTCCTCCCCCAAGCTCTCGGCTTCGCTCGAGCAGGGGGTACCCCCATCCAGCTCTCCACCCAGCTGATCCGCGAGAATCAAGCGGTCGCGGTGGAGGACCTGGCGGTCAAGGCACTGGCGCGCACCCGGCTGGCCAAGAGCATCCACGACGCGGGCTGGTCGCAGTTCGTGACCATGCTCGCCTACAAGGCTCAGAGATACGGGCGCACCTTCGTGCAGGTCGGCCGGTTCGAGCCCACCAGCCAGGTGTGCTCCACCTGCGGCCACCGCGGCGGGCCCAAGCCCCTGCACGTGCGGGAATGGACGTGCACCGCGTGCGGCGCGGTCCACGACCGGGACCACAACGCCGCCATCAACATCAAGGCCGCCGGACTGGCGGTGACAGCCTGTGGAGCGCAGGTAAGACCGGAACCCGTTCCGGCACAGCGCGGTGAAGCAGGAAGCCACGGAATCCGCACCGGAACCCGCGCCGCGTAGCGGCACAGCACCCGGCCGGAAGGCCAGAATCCCCGGGCTCCGACCCGAGGAGCAAGTCAAAACACCGCGGTCCTGCCGCCCGAGGTCATCTCGCTGGTGCGCCAGACCCATCCCAACATCCACGAGGGCGCCCGGCTGCGGCAGAACCCGGACTACCGGGACCCCCGGGACTTCGTCGCCGATGTCGACAGCCGGCCGCTGCCGCCCTCCCCGAGCTCCGCCGCCCCGATGGAGATCCGGCCCGCCGACCTGCACGCGGTGCGGGCCTTCTTCGCCGGGCAGGCGAAGCACTGCGGGGTGGCGGGGGACGCGCTGTACAACCTCCTCGTCGCCGTGACCGAGGCGGCCACCAACGCCATCCGCCACGGACAGGCACCGGTGACCCTGCGTGTCTGGCCCGACAACGGCCTCGTCTGCGAGATCACCGACTCCGGCCACTGGCAGCCCGAGGAGTTCCTCAGCTGGGTGCCGCCGGAGTCCGCCCTGAAGTCGGGGTTCGGGATCTGGGGGGTCGGCATGCTCTGCGACACCGTGCAGGTGCGGACCGGGCCCAAGGGCACCGCCGTACGCCTGCGGACCTGCAGGAAGTGATACGGCACGCCACCAGGGGCGACCGCGCCCCTGGTGCGCGGCCGCACATGACCCCCTGAGGAAGCACGACGCCTCCGGGGGCCCCGGCGCCGGCGGGGCCCGGGCGGGCCGGCGCCGGTGGCCCGGTTCGGCCGGGGACCGGCGCGAACAACCGGGTCCGGGCATGGCACGCTTGGGTCATGGCCGTGCAGATCAACCCCAGCATCCTGTCCGCCGACTTCGCACGTCTCGCCGAGGAGGCGCAGGCGGTCGAAGGGGCCGACTGGCTCCACGTCGACGTGATGGACAACCACTTCGTTCCGAACCTGACGCTCGGCGTTCCGGTCGTGGAGTCGCTGGCCCGGGCGACGGACACCCCGCTGGACTGCCATCTGATGATCGAGCAGGCCGATCGGTGGGCGCCGCAGTACGTCGAAGCGGGCGCTTCCTCCGTGACCTTCCACGTGGAGGCGGCCGCCGCCCCCGTCCGGCTGGCCCGCGAGATCCGCGCCAAGGGCGCCCGGGCCTCGATGGCCCTCAAGCCCGCCACCCCCATCGAGCCGTACGAGGACCTGCTCCCCGAGCTCGACATGATCCTGATCATGACGGTGGAGCCGGGGTTCGGCGGGCAGGCGTTCCTCGACATCATGCTGTCCAAGATCCGCCGCACCCGGGAGCTGATCGGCAAGCACGGCCTGGAGCTGTGGCTCCAGGTCGACGGCGGGGTGTCGGCCTCCACGATCGAGCGGTGCGCGGACGCCGGCGCCGACGTCTTCGTGGCCGGCTCGGCGGTCTACGGGGCGGGGGACCCGGCCGAGGCGGTACGTGCACTGCGCACCCAGGCGGAGGCGGCCACCGCGAAGGCGTCCTGGGCGTGCGGCCACTGAACAACGGGTACGTGAACGGCTCCCATCAGGGCTGATCAAGCGCGCCGGATCTGCAAGGATGAACGGCGAGTCCAGAGTGTGAACAGCAGTGAGGAGAGCACCGTGTCGGGTATGTCAGCGGGCCGGTCGGCAGTGCGGATGGGACCCGCTGAGCTGGTGCAGGCGGCGGCCATGGCCCGCCGTTTCTACCTCGAGGGCAAGTCCAAGATCCAGATCGCCGAGGAGTTCGGCGTCAGCCGCTTCAAGGTGGCCCGGGTCCTGGAGACCGCTCTCGAACGGGATCTCGTACGCATCGAGATCCGGGTGCCGGCCGAGCTGGACGCCGAGCGCTCCGACGCGCTCCGCGCCCGCTACGGCCTCAGGCACGCCGTCGTCGTCGAGTCCCCGGCCGACGCGGAGGAGACGCCCGACCCGGAGAACCTCGGAGAGGTGGCTGCCGACCTGCTCGGCGAACTCGTCAACGAGGGGGACGTCCTCGGCCTGGCCTGGGGCCGGTCCACCATCCACATGGCGGTGGCCCTGAACCGGCTGCCGCCGTGCACGGTGGTGCAGCTGACGGGCGTGTACGACGCCGGGACCTCCGAGCGCGGCTCGGTGGAGGCCGTGCGCCGCGCCGCCCAGGTCTCGGGCGGCGACGCCCACCCCATCTACGCGCCGATGCTCCTGCCGGACGCGGCCACCGCGGCCGCGCTGCGCAACCAGACCGGGATCGCCCGCGCGTTCGAGTACTTCGACAAGGTCACCGTCGCCTGCGTGTCCATCGGCTCCTGGGAGCCGGGCATCTCCACGGTGCACGACATGCTCAGCGACGAGGAGCGCGCCCACTACGCCTCGCTCGGCGTCGCCGCCGAGATGGCCGCGCACCTCTTCGACGCCGAGGGCCGCCGGGTCGGACGGGACCTGGGGGAGCGGTGCATCACGGTCAAGGCAGACCAGCTGCGCCGTATCCCCGAGGTCGTCGCGATCGCGGGCGGGCAGCGCAAGGCGGCGGCGATCGACGCGGTGCTGCGCTCGGGCCTGGTCACCAGCCTGGTGACGGACACCTCGGCCGCGGACTACCTGATGACGGCGGGGCCCACCCCGAGGCCCGCGCTCAACCGGGCGGACCCGGACGGGGCCTGACGAGTGCGCGCGGGACGGCCGTGGGAGCATCGGCGGCATGCTTCTGCGGTTCGTCCCCCGTGTGCTCGCGGGGCTCCTCGTCGCCCTCGCCGTCCTCCTGACCGGCTGCTCGCCCTCCGGGACGACGGCCTCCGGTCCCTCCGGCCCGTCGTGGGCCCACGGCATGGCCGCCGTCAGCGCGTCCCGGCTGCCGGCCGAGGCCCGGCACACCCTGGACCTCATCGACCGGGGCGGCCCGTTCCCGTACCGGCAGGACGGCACCGTCTTCGGGAACTTCGAGAAACGGCTGCCCGAGGAGTCACGCGGCTACTACCACGAGTACACGGTGAAGACACCGGGTGCGCGCGACCGCGGGGCCCGGCGCATCGTCACCGGGCAGGACGGCGAGACGTACTACACCGACGACCACTACAACTCGTTCAGGGCGGTGCTGAGATGACCGACGGCCACGCGGACCGGCACACGGTCACGCTGGACCTCGACGGTGTGACCGACAAGGCGGGCCTGATGGACCGGAGCGCGGTCGCGCTGGGCCTGCCCGACTGGTTCGGCCGCAACTGGGACGCGCTCGCCGACAGCCTCGCCGACCCCGCGGTGTGGCCCCGGGACGCCGCGGGCACGGGACTGCTGCTCGTCGTACGGGGCTGGCAGGCCTACGCGCTCGCACGGCCCGAGGAGTGGCGGACCGCCCGTGAGGTGTTCGCCGAGGCCGAGGAGCGCACGCCGGAGCTCTCCGTGCTGATCGAACCCGTGGCGCCCTGACCCCGTCCTGTGGCTTCCTCCGAAACCGGCGCCGGCCGACCTGGAGGATTCGACCGGGGAATCCCTTTCGGGCGTCATGGGACAATGAAGTACGTGCTCTTCCCCCGGCTGACCTGTCCGGGGGCCGCCTTTGAGATCGACTGGGATGTGCAGCACGTGCGTTTCCTCAACGACATCCAGCCCGCCTACGACCTGACGTACGACGACGTCTTCATGGTGCCGAGCCGCAGCGCGGTCGGCTCCCGTCAGGGCGTGGACCTCAGCTCCCCGGACGGCACGGGCACCACCATCCCGCTCGTCGTCGCCAACATGACCGCGATCGCCGGCCGCCGCATGGCCGAGACCGTGGCCCGCCGCGGCGGACTGGTGGTCATCCCGCAGGACATCCCGATCGACGTCGTCACCGACGTGATCTCCTGGGTCAAGAGCCGCCACCTGGTCCTGGACACCCCGATCGTGCTGGCCCCGCACCAGACGGTCGCCGACGCCCTCGCCCTGCTGCCCAAGCGCGCGCACAACGCCGGTGTGGTCGTCGACGAGCAGCACCGGCCCGTCGGCGTGGTCACCGACCGGGACCTGACCGGCGTCGACCGCTTCACCCAGCTCGAAGTGGTGATGAGCAAGGACCTGCTGCTGCTCGACGCGGACATCGACCCGCGCGAGGCCTTCAACACCCTGGACGCGGCCAACCGGCGCTACGCCCCGGCCGTCGACAAGGACGGCAGGCTGGCGGGCATCCTCACCCGCAAGGGGGCCCTGCGCGCCACCCTCTACACCCCGGCCACCGACGCGAACGGCAAGCTGCGCATCGCCGCCGCCGTGGGCATCAACGGCGACGTGGCCGGCAAGGCCGGGCAGCTGCTCGACGCGGGCGTCGACACCCTCGTCATCGACACCGCGCACGGCCACCAGGAGTCGATGATCAGCGCCGTCAAGCTGGTCCGCGACCTCGACCCGCGGGTGCCGGTCGTGGCCGGCAACGTCGTCTCCGCCGAGGGCGTCAGGGACCTCATCGACGCGGGCGCGGACATCGTCAAGGTCGGTGTGGGACCGGGCGCCATGTGCACCACCCGCATGGCGACCGGCGTCGGCCGCCCGCAGTTCTCCGCCGTCCTGGAATGCGCGGCCGAGGCGAGGAAGTACGGCAAGCACGTGTGGGCCGACGGCGGTGTCCGCCACCCGCGCGACGTGGCGATGGCGCTCGCGGCCGGCGCGTCCAACGTGATGGTCGGCTCCTGGTTCGCCGGCACCTACGAGTCGCCCGGCGACCTCCAGCACGACGCGAACGGCCGCCCCTACAAGGAGTCGTTCGGCATGGCCTCCGCGCGCGCGGTGCGCAACCGCACCTCGGAGGAGTCGGCGTACGACCGGGCCCGCAAGGCGCTGTTCGAGGAGGGCATCTCCACCTCCCGCATGTTCCTCGACCCGGCCCGCCCGGGCGTCGAGGACCTGATCGACTCGATCATCGCGGGCGTCCGCTCCTCGTGCACCTACGCCGGCGCCGGCACCCTGGAGGAGTTCGCCGACAAGGCCATCGTCGGCGTCCAGAGCGCGGCCGGCTACGCCGAGGGCAAGCCGCTGCACGCCAGCTGGAACTGAGCCGCCGCAGGTCCCCGCGTACGGCCCCGCTCTCCCGATGACGGGAGAGCGGGGCCGTACGCGTCCGGGCGGCTCCGTGGCGCATCCCACGGCTGTCTCACTCAACGGTCACACCGTCCACGCAACGAACACCCGGCCCGGCCGCGAGGAACGCAAGGATCTTGCCCGGATGCGCAAGGTCGCTGCATTACGTCCGCGAACCACGCCTCATAGGGTTCTGCGCAGTGAACGGCGTGGTGAGGACCCCGCTCGGTGGGTCACCACGGGACGGGACACCACCGGTCCCGCCACCTGTGACCCGCAGCGACAAGGAGCCGCGCGTGCTCGACCAAGGCACACCCCCGCAGAACAGCAGAACCGCCGTCCCTCTGTCCGCGAGCGCCCGCCTGATGCGTCGCAAGCCCGTGGAACGCCTGGTCGCGGAGGGCGGCCAGGGCGAGGGCGGGGAACTGCGGCGGTCCCTGGGGCTGTGGCAGCTCACCATGATCAGCATCGGTGCCACCCTGGGCACCGGCATCTTCGTGGTCCTCGGCGAGGCCGTGCCCAAGGCCGGTCCGGCCGTCACCCTCTCCTTCGTGATCGCCGGCCTGACGGCGCTCTTCTCGGCCCTGTCGTACGCCGAGCTGGCCGGCACCATCCCGGTCTCCGGGTCCTCCTACTCGTACGCATACGCAACGATGGGTGAGCTGATCGCCTGGGTGTGCGGCTGGTGCCTCGTCCTGGAGTACGGCGTGTCGGTGGCCGCCGTCGCCGTCGGCTGGGGCGAGTACCTCAACGAGCTGCTCCGGGGGACCATCGGCGTCACCATCCCGGCCGTGCTGTCGGCGCCGCCCGGCGACGGAGGCGTCTTCAACCTGCCGGCGCTCGTCGTCGTCCTGCTCGCGATGGCGTTCCTGCTGGGCGGCGCCAGGGAGTCCGCGCGCGCCAACACCGTCATGGTCGTCGTGAAGATCGCCGCGCTGGTGCTGTTCTGCGTCATCGGCGTCCAGGGCTTCCGCTCCGGCAACTACGAGAACTTCATGCCGCTCGGCATGGCCGGGGTCAGCGCGGCCGGCGCGACGCTGTTCTTCTCGTACATCGGCTTCGACGCCGCCTCCACGGCCGGCGAGGAGGCCAGGAACGCCCAGCGCGACCTGCCCCGCGCGATCATGCTGTCGCTGGTCGTCGTCACCGTGCTGTACGTCCTGGTCGCGGCCGTCGCCGTGGGCGCCAGGCCCTGGCAGCGGTTCACCGACTCCGAGGCGGCGCTCGCCCAGATCATGCGCGAGGTCACCGGGCAGACCTTCTGGGGCACCCTGCTCGCGTTCTGCGCGGTCGTCGCCATCGCCGGCGTGGTCCTGACCGTGCTGTACGGCCAGACCCGCATCCTGTTCGCGATGTCCCGCGACGGCCTGGTGCCGAGGACGTTCTCCCGGATCCACCCGAGGACCGGCACACCCCGCAACAACACGGTGATCGTCGCCCTGTTCTGCGGCATCCTGGCCGCCGCCGTCCCGCTGGGCCGGCTCGCCGACGCCACCAGCATCGGCACCCTGTTCGCCTTCGCGCTGGTCAACGTGGCCGTCGTGGTGCTGCGCCGGACCCGCCCGACCATGCACCGCGCCTTCCGGGTGCCGCTGGCGCCGGTACTGCCCGCGCTGGGCTTCGGCTTCTGCGTGTGGATGATGGGCAGCCTGTCCGCCGCCACCTGGGTGGTCTTCGGGATCTGGATGGCCTTCGGGCTCGTGTTCTACTTCCTGTACGGCTTTCGCCGTTCCCGTCTCGCGGCTCCACAGAGCCTCGCGACGGCAGAGAACCGACCCGGCCCGAAGAAGTGACCGACATCCCGTGCTGAACGATCTCGACGAACGCATCGTGCACGCCCTCGCCGAGGACGCCCGCCGCTCCTACGCGGACATCGGGCAGCTGGTCGGCCTGTCCGCGCCCGCCGTCAAGCGGCGCGTGGACCGGCTGAGGGCGACCGGGGCCATCACCGGTTTCACCGTCCGGGTCGACCCGGCGGCGCTCGGCTGGGAGACGGAGGGGTTCGTGGAGATCTACTGCCGCGGCAACACCTCCCCGGAGACCATCCAGCGCGGCCTGGAGCGCTACCAGGAGGTCGTGTCCGCCTCCACCGTCACCGGGGAGGCGGACGCGATCGCCCAGGTCTTCGCCGCCGACATGCGGCACTTCGAGCGGGTCCTGGAGCGGATCGCCGGCGAACCGTTCGTCGAACGGACCAAGTCCGTCCTGGTCCTCTCCCCGCTGCTGCGCCGCTTCTCCTCGGGCGCGCCCAGCTGATCCGTCTCACACCTGACCGGCCTCACCCCGCCGTCGAGCGGCGGGCGATCGCCGACAGCAGCCGCCGCATTCCGATCGCGTGCCCGCCCGTGCCGATCACCAGCCGCCGGTAGAGACCGCCGGCCCGGCCGGCTCCAGACGGAAGATCAGGGCGTACGACGAGAAGCGGTGCCGTCCGGTGAGCACCAGCTCCCGCCCCGGAACCGCCGCGACCACCCGGAAGCCGGGCACCGTCGAGCCCTCGGCCGGCGGTCGCGACCCCGACACCGTGACATCGGCGCAGCCCACCAGGCGGGCGTAACCGGCCGCGCCGGCGCCCGCGAAGGTGTGGTCCAGAACCTCCCCGATCCCGCGCCAGACGGCGTCGGCGCCCGCCGCGACGACGGTCGTGTGCTCGTCCACGTGAGGCAGCGCGGCGGCTGCGGCGAACTCCATGGCGACCTCCCGACGGCCGTCCGGCGCATGGCCATCGTCTCGCGGACGGACACGCTCCGTACAGGAGTTACTCAGGGTAATGATTGCGGCCCCGACGCGTGATCGCGTAGGGTCGCCGACACTCGACTACCTGGCGGTACCACCTGGTGGCGGCGCCGCTCGCGGACACCGCCTGCCGTGCGACCGTCCCGTCGCCCTGGGGAGACCATGCGCTGGCCCATCGGCCGTCCCACCACGGTCCGCGCCCGGATCGTGGCGCTCGCGCTCGCTCCGGTGGTCGCGCTGATGACGCTGTGGAGCTTCGCCATGGTGTCGGTCACCGGCGACCTGCGCGCGCTGATCCGGCTCCAAGGCGTGTACGTGGACTTCGCCACCCCCGTGGACACGGCGATCGGGCAGATTCAGATCGAACGACGGCTCGCCGCCTCCTACTTGGGCGGCAGCCCGCGCACGGGGGCCGCCGTCGACCTGCTCCGGCAGCAGCGGCGCACCGACCGGGCCGTGACGGCGATGCGCGACACGATCCGCGACGGCGACCGCGGCAGGCTCACCGCCCGGCAGCAGCAGGTCCTCGACAGCGTGCTGACCGCCACCGACAGGCTGGAGGGCCTGCGCGAACGCGTACTGGCCCGGCGCCTGACCTGGGACCGGGCGGTGACCGAGTACGGCACCCTGGTCGAGCCCGGCTTCTCGGTCCAGTCCTCGCTCACCGCCCTGCAGGCCGGACAGCTCGCGCGGGAGGCCCAGGTCGTCGTCGAACTGGTGCGGGTCAGGGAGTTCGTCTCCCGCGAGGACGCGCTCGTCGCCGGGGCGCGGGCCGCCGGCACCCTGACCGACGCGCAGTACGGCATGCTCACCGCCACCATCGAGGACCGCCGGGTCTTCGAGCGGACGTATGTGCCCGCGCTGCCCGGCGACTCACGGACCCTGTTCGAGAAATTCCAGCGCGGGGAGGTGCACCAGGCACTCACCCGGGGCGAGGACGCCCTGCTGCGGGCCGGAGCGTCGGGCGCGGGCCGGGCCGTCGCGGCCGACTCCTGGCGCACCACCACCGACCGGGCCGTCAAGCGCTACATGGAGCTGTGCACCAAGTCGGCCGAGAACGCCGCCGCGCGCGGGCGCGCGTTCGCCTACCAGGAGTTGACCAGAGCCACCGTGGTCGGCGTGCTCGGACTCGCCGCCGTAGGACTGTCGCTGTGGTTCGCGGTGCGGGGCGCCCGGCGGATCTCGCGCCGCCTGGAGACGCTGCGGGACGCCGCCGACCTGCTGACCACCAGCCAACTGCCCGACGTGATGGCCCGGCTGAGCGCGGGCGAGGAGGTGGACGCGGCCGCCGAGGCACCGCCGCTCGCCGCCGTCGAATCACGGCCCGACGAGATCGGCCAGGTCGCCCGCTCCTTCAACGCCGCCCGGCTCGCCGCCGTCGAGGCCGCCGTCAAACAGGCCGGCCTGCGCCGCGGCCTGTTCGCCGTGTTGCTCAACATCGCGCGCCGCAACCAGGCGCTGGTGCACCGCCAGCTCAAACTCGTCGACACCCTGGAGCGGCGCACCGACGACCCGGACGTCCTCGAGGAGCTGTTCCGGATCGACCACCTGACCACCCGTATGCGGCGCCACGCGGAGAGCCTGATCATCCTCTCCGGTGCCGTCCCCGGCCGCAGATGGCGCCGGCCCGTGCCGGTCGCCGACGTGGTGTCCTCCGCGGTGAGCGAGATCGAGGACTACGCGCGCGTGGAGGTCCCGCCGATGCCCCGGGTGGGCGTCACCGCGGACGCCGTCGCCGACGTCGTGCACCTGATCGCCGAACTCCTGGAGAACGCCACGGTGTTCTCGCCGCCGCACACCCGGGTCACCCTGCGCACCGGCCAGGCACCCGGCGGATTCGTGCTGGAGATCGACGACCGGGGCCTCGGCCTGGACGCCGACCAGCTTCAGGACGCCCACCTCACCCTCACCCGCCCCGACGACTTCGACCCCACCCGGCACGAACGGCTCGGCCTGTACGTCGTGGGCCGGCTCGCGGCCCGGCACGGCATCCAGGTCACCCTCACCCGGTCCCCGTACGGCGGTACGACGGCCGTGGTGCTCCTGCCGCAGACGGTGCTGGCGGACGTGGAGCCGGAGCCCGAACCGCCCGCGCGGGCGCAGCCCGTCGAGCACGCCCGTACGGCCCCGGTGCGGCCCCTGCCCTCCCGGAAGGCGGCGGCCGTGGCCGTGATCGAGGGGGGCGCACCCCGGCCGGACGGCCCCGCCGCCCCGGCCGCCCTGCCCACCCGCGTCCGCCAGAAGTCCCTCGCGCCCGAGCTGCGCACCGAGGCCCCCGCCGCGGACGAGCCCGCAGGCCGCGAGATCAGCGCCGAGGAGATGCGGGCCGTCTTCGGCGCCTTCCAGCGCGGGCTCGACCGCGGCCGCAGGGGCCTCCCCCGGGACACCGCCCCCAGACAGCACACCGAGGAAGGGACGGAAACCGACCATGCACCGTGACGAGAACCCGCAGGCCCCCGCCGAGGCTCCCCAGCAGCCCGGCACCGACCTCGGCTGGCTCCTCGACGACCTGGTGGCCAGGACCGACCACGTACGCCAGGCCGTCCTGCTGACCGCGGACGGCCTCCCGCTGAGCTGCTCGGAGGGCATGCGCCGGCGGGACATCGAACACCTCGCCGCGGTCTGCTCCGGCTTCCACGGCCTGGCCCGCTCGGCCGGGGAGCGGTTCGCGGCCGGCGAGGTGCGGCAGACCATGGTGATGCTCGACGACGCCTATCTCTTCGTCACCCCGGCCGGCAACGGCAGCCGCCTGGCCGTGCTCAGCGACGCGCAGACCGACGTCGGACAGCTGGCCCACGAGACGGCCCTGCTGGTACGTCGCGTCGGCCGCCACATGGACGCCGCCGCACGCCCGGCCGCGGACTCCGGCGAACCCTGATACGGCCGTGAGCGACGACCACTGGTACGAGGACGAGACCGGGGCCATGGTGCGCCCCTACACCGTCACGCGGGGCCGTACCCGCCCCTCGGACCGGCACGCCATCGACCTGATGTCCCAGGTCACCGCCGTGCACCCGGACGGAGGCGGGCCGGGTGTCGACCACGCGCGCGCGTGCCTGCTCGACCTCCTGCGTCACGGCCCCCGGCCCGTCGCGGAACTGGCCGCCGACGCCGACCTGCCGCTGACGGTGGTCCGTGTGCTGCTCGGCGACCTCGCCGAGGCCGGCCTCGTCCGCATCGACGCGCCCCGGCGAATCCTGCCGCACGACCCGTCGACCGACCCCGAGCTGCTCCGGGAGATCGTGGAACGCCTGCGGGAACTGTGACGTCGAAGGCACCGCGCAGGTCGCGCAACGAATCACCGCACATCCCCGATCGCACGCAATGATCCGCTCACCGGCGCGCAACGGCTCCGGCTTGTCCGCCCGAGCCCGCCGACCGTACGGTCTAGTCAACCCCCGAACCCCCCCCGTACCGGTGAGGATCGTCCATGCGTACCGCCCTGTTCCAGAGCTCCGGCCGGCCCGGCTCCGTCGCCGAGAACCTCAAGGTCCTCGACGCCGCCGCCGGCCGCGCCGCCGCCGCGGGCGCCGGGCTGCTGGCGACCCCGGAGATGTTCGTGACCGGGTACGCGATCGGCGACGACGTCGGCCGCCTGGCCGAACCCGCCGACGGCGACTGGGCGGACACCGTCGCGGAGACGGCCTCCCGGCACGGCCTGGCCATCGCCTACGGCTACCCCGAGCGGGACGGCGAGGCCGTCCACAACTCCGTCCAGCTGATCTCCGCCGACGGCACCCGCCTCGCCAACTACCGCAAGACCCATCTGTTCGGCGGCTTCGAGCGCGAGCAGTTCACCCCGGGCGAGCAGCCGGTCGTCCAGGCGGAGCTGGGCGGCCTGACCGTCGGTCTGATCATCTGCTACGACGTGGAGTTCCCGGAGAACGTGCGCGCCCACGCGCTGGCCGGCACCGACCTCCTTGTCGTCCCGACGGCGCTGATGCACCCGTTCCGGTTCGTCGCCGAGGCCCTCGTACCGGTGCGCGCCTTCGAGAGCCAGATGTACATCGCCTACGTCAACCGGGTCGGTCCCGAGGCCGAGTTCGAGTTCGCCGGACTCTCCACGCTCGCCGGTCCCGACGGGGTCGCCCGCGCCCGCGCCGGCCGGTCCGAGGAACTGGTCGTCGCCGACGCCGACCCCGCCCTCCTCGCCGCCTCCCGCGAGACCAACCCGTATCTGCAGAGCCGCCGCCCCGGCCTGTACGGGTCCCTCGTCTGACACCTCAGACCTCCCCTCCCCTCCCCTCACGTTCCACGTTCCGCGCAAGGAGTCCGTACCCCATGACGTCCACGGTGCCCAACGCCGTCGAGCACGCAGACGAGCAGCAGCCGCCGATCACCATGTTCGGCCCGGACTTCCCGTACGCGTACGACGACTTCCTCGCCCACCCGGCGGGCCTCGGCCAGATCCCCGCCACCGAGCACGGCACCGAGGTCGCGATCATCGGCGGCGGTCTGTCCGGCATCGTCGCCGCCTACGAGCTGATGAAGATGGGCCTCAGGCCCGTCGTCTACGAGGCCGACCGGATCGGCGGCCGGCTGCGCACCGTCGGCTTCGAGGGCTGCGACGAGTCGCTGACCGCCGAGATGGGCGCCATGCGCTTCCCGCCGTCCTCCACCGCCCTGCAGCACTACATCGACCTGGTGGGCCTCGAGACCCGGCCCTTCCCCAACCCACTGGCCGAGGCGACCCCGTCGACCGTCGTCGACCTCAAGGGCGAGACGCACTACGCCGAGACCATCGACGACCTGCCACAGGTCTACCGGGACGTGGCCGACGCCTGGAACACGTGCCTGGAGGAGGGCGCCGACTTCTCCGACATGAACCGCGCCATGCGCGAGCGGGACGTGCCGCGCATCCGTGAGATCTGGTCCCGGCTCGTCGAGAAGCTCGACGACCAGACCTTCTACGGGTTCCTGTGCGACTCCGAGGCCTTCAGGTCCTTCCGGCACCGGGAGATCTTCGGCCAGGTCGGCTTCGGCACCGGCGGCTGGGACACCGACTTCCCCAACTCCATCCTGGAGATCCTGCGCGTGGTCTACACCGAGGCCGACGACCACCACCGCGGCATCGTCGGCGGCACCCAGCAGCTGCCGCTCAGGCTCTGGGAGCGCGAGCCGGAGAAGATCGTGCACTGGCCGTACGGCACCTCGCTGAGGTCCCTGCACGTCGACGGCGAACCGCGCCCGGCCGTCACCCGGCTGCACCGCACCGCGGGCAACCGGATCACCGTGACGGACGCCGGCGGCGACATCCGCACCTACCGGGCGGCGATCTTCACCGCCCAGTCCTGGCTGCTGCTGTCCAAGGTCCAGTGCGACGACGAGCTCTTCCCGATCGACCACTGGACCGCGATCGAGCGCACCCACTACATGGAGTCCAGCAAGCTCTTCGTCCCCGTCGACCGGCCGTTCTGGCTGGACAAGGCCGTCGACGACAGGGGAAATCCGACCGGGCGGGACGTGATGTCGATGACGCTCACCGACCGCATGACCCGCGGCACCTACCTCCTCGACGACGGCCCGGACCGGCCCGCCGTGATCTGCCTGTCGTACACCTGGTGCGACGACAGCCTCAAGTGGCTGCCGCTGTCCGCCGACGAGCGGATGGAGGTGATGCTGAAGTCGCTGTCGGAGATCTATCCGAAGGTCGACATCAGGAAGCACATCATCGGCAACCCGGTGACCGTCTCCTGGGAGAACGAGCCCTGGTTCATGGGCGCGTTCAAGGCCAACCTGCCCGGCCACTACCGCTACCAGCGGCGCCTGTTCACCCACTTCATGCAGGACCGGCTGCCCGAGGACAAGCGGGGCGTCTTCCTGGCCGGCGACGACATCTCCTGGACGGCCGGCTGGGCCGAGGGCGCCGTCCATACCGCGCTGAACGCGGTCTGGGGCGTCATGCACCACCTCGGCGGCAGCACCGACCCGGCCAACCCCGGCCCGGGCGACGTCTACGACGAGATCGCGCCCGTCGAACTCCCGGAGGACTGACGGCTTTTCGGGCGGTCAGACCCCGGCCGCCCGTGCCTTCTCGTACACCTCCGCGGCGACGTCCTTGAGTTCCTCGGCGTCCCGCGCGGTGCCCTGCAGGTCGACCAGGATCTCCTCCAGGCCGATCGCCGCGTGCGCGACCAGGTCCTCGACGATCTGGTCGGCGTTGCCCTGGAAGGGACGGCGGCCGGCGCCGTCGTAGGCCTTGGCCGAGTACGCCGGGTTCACGCGCAGCACGGTCTGGATCGGCTGCTGCCGGCCCCGCTCGGCGGCCAGGTCCTGCAACGCGTGCCACTGGCTCGCGATCCGCTCCACGCCCATGCCCACCGGCAGCCAGCCGTCGGCGTGCTCCACGAGCCGCTCCCGCGCCCTGCGGGTGCTCGCGGCCAGCAGGATCGGGATCGGCTGTGCGGGCTTGGGACCGACCACGGCCGACCCGATCTTCGTGATCCGGCCGTCGTAGCGCACCGGGTCCGGGCCCCACACGGCCCGGCAGACGTCGATGATCTCGTCCAGCACCTGGCCGCGCTCCTTGATCGGCCGGAACCCCGAGGCCGCGTACTCGTCCAGGGACCAGCCCGTGCCGAAGCCGGCGACCACCCGGCCGCCGCTGGCCGCGTCCAGCGAGGCGAGGGCCTTGGCGAGCTGGAACGGCACGTGCAGCGGCGCGACCAGCACGCTGCTGCCCAGCCGGACCCGCTCGGTGGCCGCCGCGGCCAGGGTGAGCGTGACCAGCGGATCGGCCACGTGCCGGTAGGAGTCGGGCCAGGGCAGACCCTCCACGCCGTACAGCCCCTGGGTGGCGGGCTCCGGGAACAGGGCCCGCTCGTACACCCATGCGCTGTCGTAGCCGATGCGCTCCGCGGCGCGTGCCACGTCGGGCACGTCCCTGCCGAGGTGGTACTGCCGATTCTGCGGAAGGCCGAGTCCCAGACGGGTCGCCATGTCGGTGTGCTCCTTCGTGATCGTCAGTGCCCCCCGGGGCAACGTACAGTGATCACAAGGGAGTTCCGGGGAGGTCCCGCGGAGGATGTCCGGATCGGTCCGGCAGCGGGGTGAGCATCATCCGGCCGGCGAAGCCGACCACCGCGTCCAGCCGCTGGGCGAACTCCTCGGCCACATCGGGCAGTCGGCGCAGCGCCCACAGCGCCCGCGCCGCCGACCAGGCGGCCTCCCGCGCCCGCTCCAGGCTCCACGCGCCGAGCAGATGGGTGAGCGGGTCGGCGATCCGCAGCAGATCGGGCCCCGGCGTCAACTCCTCGCGGACCCGTTCCTCCAGCGTCAGGAGGAGGTCGCCCACGCGGTCGAACTCGCCCTCCACGTCGGCCGGTTCGCACCGCAGCGTACGGCAGGTGTCCACCACGGCGAGCGCCAGGTCGTGCCCGATGTGCGCGTTGATGCACGCCAGCGCGAACTGCGCGGGCCGTACGCCGGGATGGCGGCGCGACTCCAGCAGCGGCCGCCAGCAGGCCGGCGCCCGCCGCCCCTCGGCCGCCGCGTCCACGGCGGAGAGGTACCGTTCGGCGAAGCGTACGTCCAGCGTGGCGGTGGTGCCGCCGAACCGTCCGGCCGCCGGCCGCCGGCCGGCCGTCTCGGTGACGCCGAGGTAGACACGGTTGAAGACCGCGATCCCGTCGCGTTCGGGCAGCGCGGCGGCCAGGTCGCGCATCCGGGCGACGACCGCGTCCATGGTGACCGGACCACGGGTGAGTTGTGCCGATTGCCCCATGGGGGCAGCGTCCCAGGATTAGGCTGACCCGGGTGCCGACGGGCCCGACGCTTCCCCGGAACGGGGGAACGCGCCCGTCGCACGGAACGAGCAGAGGGGGGAGCGGTACCGTGTCAGGCTCGCGTGCCCGGCGCCTGGCCGCCCGCAGGGCCGAGCGCAGGCGCTCCGCCCTGGTCGCGGTCGCGGCCGTGGTGGTGGCGGCCGGGACGGCCACCGGGATGATGTCGGCGCTCGGCGGCGGGACCGAGGCGGACGCGGCCGGGTCCCGGCCGGCCGCCACGCCGAGCCTGGTGCCGCTGCCGGCCCCGTCCCCGTCCGCCACGGTGTCCGCCACCGCTTCGCCGTCTCCGTCCGCCTCGCCGAGTACGAGCGCGCGTCCGAGGCCGTCCCGCACCGGGACGGTCGCGAAGCGGCAGGCCCCCGCGGTCTCCTCCCGGCTCTACCGCCACCACGACTCCCAGGTGCTCGACTGGGTCCGCGCCCACCCCGGCGACCCGCGCACCCCGGCCATCGCCTCCCGCATCGCCGGCCACCCGGCCGCGGTGTGGTTCGCCGACCACTCGCCGTCGACGATCACCGCGCGGGTCCGCGCGGTCACCTCCGCCGCGGGCAGCAGGGTGCCGGTCCTCGTGCCGTACGCGATCCCGGACCGCGACTGCGGCGGCGCGTCCGAGGGCGGCGCGCCCGACCTGAAGGCCTACGACACCTGGATCGACGCCTTCGCGGCCGGGCTCGGCTCGGGCGAGGTCGTCGTCGTGCTGGAGCCGGACTCCGTCGCCCAGGCCGACTGCCTCTCCGAGGCCGGGCGGGCCGGCCGCTTCGCGTCGCTGGCCCGCGCGGGACGCGTCCTGAAGGCCGCGAACCCGCACGCGCGCGTGTACTACGACGCCGGGCACTCCCACTGGAACTCCGCCCAGCGGCAGGCGGCCCTGCTGAAACAGGCGGGCGCGGCCTTGCCCGCCTCCTCCGACGGCGTCTTCAGCAACGTGTCCAACTTCCACACCACCGCGGACGAGATCGCCTACGACCGTCGGGTCCTCGACGCCCTCGGCGGCCCCGCGAGCCTCGGCGCCGTGATCGACACCAGCCGCAACGGCAACGGCGCCCCGACCGACGGCGAGTGGTGCGACCCGCCCGGCCGCAGGATCGGCCGGGCGCCGACCCTGGCCACGGGCGAGGCGCGGATCGACGCCTATCTGTGGGTGAAGCTGCCGGGGGAGTCGGACGGCTGCAGGGGCGAGCCGGGGACGTTCACCCCTTCGTACGCCTACGACTTGGCGCGCTGAGTGTCATCGGTCTCCTCGCCGTACGACGACGTGCCCTCGTCCAGCAGCGGCTCCTGCTTCTTGAGATGGGCGGGCGCGAACGCGCGCAGCGTGTGGTAGCCGGTGATGACCACCAGGGTGCCGAGCGCGATGCCGCTGAGGGAGAAGGTGTCGGTGAACTTCATGGTGACGTTGCCGACGCCGATGATGATGCCCGCCGCGGCCGGCACCAGGTTCAGCGGGTTGCGCAGATCGACCTTGGCGTTGATCCAGATCTGTGCGCCGAGCAGCCCGATCATGCCGTACAGGATGACGGTGATGCCGCCGAGGACACCGCCCGGGATCGCGGCCACGATCGCGCCGAACTTGGGGCAGATGCCGAACAGCAGCGCGAAGCCGGCGGCGGCCCAGTACGCGGCGGTGGAGTAGACGCGGGTCGCGGCCATGACGCCGATGTTCTCGGAGTACGTGGTGTTGGGCGGGCCGCCCACGGCCGTCGACAGCATGGAGGCGGCGCCGTCCGCCGAGATCGCGGTGCCGAGCTTGTCGTCCAGCGGGTCGCCGGTCATCTCGCCGACCGCCTTCACGTGCCCGGCGTTCTCCGCGACCAGCGCGATGACGACCGGCAGCGCGACCAGGATCGCCGACCACTCGAACGACGGGCCGTGGAAGGACGGCAGCCCGATCCAGTCGGCCTTGCCGACGCCGGAGAGGTCCAGGCGCCAGTGGTCGGTGAGCCTGCCGCTCGCGTCCACCGAGTGGATCTTTCCGAGGACCCGGTCGAAGACCCAGGAGACGCCGTAGCCGAAGACCAGCCCGAGGAAGATCGCGATGCGGGACCAGAAACCGCGCAGGCAGACGACGGCCAGCCCCGTGAACAGCATCACCAGCAGGGCCGTCCACTGGTCCTGCGGCCAGTAGGTGGAGGCGGTCACCGGGGCCAGGTTGAAGCCGATCAGCATGACGACCGCGCCGGTGACGATCGGCGGCATCGCGGCGTGGATGATCCGTGCCCCGAAGCGCTGCACGGCGAGGCCCACCAGGAACAGCGCGACGCCGACGACGAAGACCGCGCCGGTCACGGTCGCGCTCGTGCCGCCCTGCGCCCGGATCACCGCGGCGACGCCCACGAACGACAGCGAGCAGCCCAGATAGCTGGGCACCCGGCCGCGGGTGGCCAGCAGGAAGATCACGGTCGCGACGCCCGACATCATGATCGCGAGGTTGGGGTCGAGGCCCATCAGCACGGGGGCGACGAAGGACGCGCCGAACATGGCCACGACGTGCTGGGCGCCGAGTCCTGCCGTGCGGGGCCAGGAGAGCCGTTCGTCGGGCCGGACCACCGCACCGGGGGCGGGTGTCCGGCCGTCACCGTGCAGCTTCCAGCGCACGCCGAGGTCCATGGTGGGTTTCGCTTTCTTGCTGTATGAAGACTGTCCGAACCATTGTCGGGGGTACCGGGGGGTCCTTCGTCCACACGTTCCCGGTCGTGATCGCGCGGACCCGGAGCCGGAAAGCCTCCGGAGCCGGAAGGTCAGGGCCGCGGATCGGAAACCGCCGCGCTCGCGGGGCTGACCTTCGGCCGGTTGCGGTCGCCCGCCCTGAGCACCCCGGCGAAGCCGGCGAGGCCGCAGGCCAGCAATGTGACCAGGGCGAAGGAGACCACGAGGCTGGTCGCCTGGGCCAGTCCGCCGATCGCGCTCGGCGCGATCAGCCCCGAGGTGTAGGTGATGGTCGCGACGCCGGCGATGGCCTGGCTGGGGTTCGGCCCGCTGCGGCCGGCCGCGGCGAAGCACAGAGGCACGACGACCGCGATGCCGAGGCCCATCAGCGCGAATCCGGTCATCGCCACCGCCGGATGGCTCCCCAGGACGATGAACAGGCCGCCGAGGACTGCCAGGACGCCGCTCGTCCGCACCGTGCGCACCGCGCCGAAGCGGTCCACCAGCCGGTCGCCCGCGATCCGGGCGACGGCCATGGTGAGCGTGAAGCCCGTGGTGCAGGCCGCCGCGAGACCGGCCGAGGTCTCCAGCCGGTCCCGCAGGTACACCGCCGACCAGTCCAGGCTCGCGCCCTCCGCGAACACCGCGCAGAACCCGACCGCGCCGATCAGGAGCGCCGACTTCGGCGGCAGCGCGAACCGCGGCGGCGGCTCCTCGTCCTCGGCGGGCTGCAGATCGAGGACCCAGGTGCAGGCGGCCACGCCCAGCACGGTCAGCACGGCGGCGGCCAGGGCGTGGTGCAGCCGGGCGTCCGAGCCGAGGTGCGCGGCGACCGTGCCGGCCGCCGAGCCGACCAGGGCGCCCGCGCTCCACATGCCGTGCAGGCCGGACATGATCGAGCGGTCGAGCCGGTTCTCGACCTCCACGCCGAGGGCGTTCATGGCGACGTCCGCCATGCCCGCCGTGGCGCCGTAGACGAACAGGCCGAGGCACAGGGTGAGGAGGTTCGGAGCCAGGGAGGGCAGGATCAGGGAGAGCGTCCACAGGGCGATCAGTCCGCGCAGCGCGTTGCGGGCGCCGAAACGGTGGCTGATGCCGCCCGCGAGCGGCATCGCGAGGGACGCGCCGAGCGCGGGGAACGCCAGCGCGAGCCCGAGCTGCCCGGGACTGACCGAGGCGTGGTCCTGGATCCACGGCACGCGGGTCGCGAACGAGCCGGTGACGGCGCCGTGCACGGCGAAGACGGCCGCGACGGCGTACCGGGCGCGCCGGACCTCGCGCCGCTGGTGGACCACTTCGCTCATCGTCCGGCCCCTCCCGGGCTGTGTGTCACCGCTCCCCTGGCGTGAAACACGCCGACGAAAACTATCAGGGAGCCTGCCTGATAGAAAGCGGAAATACGGCCGCCCGGCGGGCCCCGTCGATCTGGGAGGATTCCCGGCATGCCCGCATCCCCGAGCACCGCCCGGGCCATCAACGACCGGCTCGCCCTGCGGCTGCTGCAGCAGGAAGGACCGCTGACGGCAGGGCAGTTGAAGCAGCTCACCGGCCTGTCCCGACCGACGGTCGCCGATCTGGTCGAACGCCTGACGGCGTCCGGCCTGATCACCGTGGTGGGGGAGTCCGGGGAGCAGCGGCGCGGCCCGAACGCACGGCTGTACGGCATCGTCGCCGACCGTGCCCACCTCGCCGCCCTCGACGTGCGCACCGAGAGCGTCGCCGTGACCGTGTCCGACCTGTTGGGCCGGGAGCTGGCCGAGGCGTGCGCGCCGATCGGCGGGGACACCGGCACCGGGCCCGCGGTGGAGCAGGCGGTCACGCTGGTGGAGCGGGTGGCCAAGGAGGCGGGGGCGCAGCGGCTGCACACGGTCGGCATAGGCGCCCCGGGCCTGATCGATCCGGTCACGGGCGAGTTGCGGAACTCCACGGGCCTGCCCGAGTGGCACCGCCGACTGGTGGCCGCACTGCAGGAGCGGCTGCCGCACGCCCGCGTCATCGTCGAGAACGAGACCAACCTCGCCGCGCTGGCCGAGCAACGGAACGGAGCCGCCCTGGGCCGGGACACCTTCGTCCTCCTGTGGCTCGGCCACGGCACGGGCGCGGCCGTGGTCCTGGACGGCACCTTGCGCCGTGGCGCCTCCGGCGGTACGGGCGAGATCGGCTTCCTCCCCGTCCCGGGCACCGGCGCCCTCCCCGCCGCGACGGACTGCACCGGCGGCTTCCACTCCCTGGCCGGAGCGGCGGCGGTGGTGGAACTGGCGTGCGAGCACGGGCTGCCGTGCCCGGAGACGGGACGGGAGCCGGCCGCCGCGGAGCTGGTACGGCACGCAGTGGCGGCGTGCGCCTCTCCGGCGGATGCCTCTCCGGCGGACGTCTCCCTCGCGGACGCGGCGCGGGCCGCACGCTTCCTGGACGCCCTCGCCGACCGCGTCGCCCTCGGCGCCGCCTCCGTCGTGGCCCTCCTGGATCCCGGGTGCGTGGTCCTGGGCGGTGAGGTCGGGCAGGCAGGCGGCGACGTGCTCGCCGCGCGCGTGGCGGAGCGTGTCTCCCGGATGGCACCGCTCCCCACCGAGGTACGGTCGAGCACTCTCGGCGGCGGCGCCGTCCTGCGCGGAGCGCTCCTCACGGCCCGCGACCGAGCCCAGGACGAACTGTTCGCCCCTCCCGGTGCGCCCGCCCACCCGGCTCCGTCCGCCGGCGGATGACCGCCGTTCGCCACCGGACGGCGACACGGCGTACGGCGGTCCGCGCCGGCCGAGCACCCGCATCCGCGCCGCAACTCCCCGGCGGCTGCGACGCGTTCCGACCGCCGCAGCGCAACGCGCGTGTGTCACGGACCGGTTGACCTGTCTGGTCTAGTCCACTTAGTGTCTGACGTCCGTGCAGACCGGTCCGGCGGCGGTGACGACGGCCCTTGCCCGTCGCCGGACCTCCACACCCGCACGGCGGCCGGCCGTACGCTCTGTGAGCCACCCCACACTGTCCGCCCGCATGGACGCCGACCAGGCATGGCACACTGGGCCTGTACCAGTAGCAGCGCACTCCGGGGTCGGTGAAACTCCGAACCGGCGGTTAAAGTCCGCGACCCGGTCGCTTCCAGCGGCCGGTTGACCAGGTGAAATTCCTGGACCGACGGTTAAAGTCCGGATGGGAGGCAGTGCGCGGCGAGCGAGCACACGCGTGTGCGCGTCGCCGTATCTGGGCTCGCCCTCCCGGGCGGCCCCGTCCGGCGTCGCCCCGAGTGTCCTCGTTCGTGCAGTCTGTCGTCATCGACAGCCCCCGGAGTCCGTGCCCGAAGAGGCAGGAGGACCCGGGAAGTGTTCACCGGAATCGTCGAAGAGCTGGGCGAGGTCACCGCCGTCGAAAACCTCGGCGACGCCGCCCGCTTCCGGCTCCGCGGCCCCGTCGTGACCCAGGGCGCACGGCACGGCGACTCCATCGCCGTGAACGGGGTCTGTCTCACCGTCGTCGAGCACGAGGGCGACGAGTTCACCGCCGACGTCATGGCGGAGACCCTCAAGCGCTCCAGCCTCGGTGTCCTCACCGCCGGCTCCCGCGTCAACCTCGAACGCCCCACCGCGGTGGGCGCCCGCCTGGGCGGCCACATCGTGCAGGGACACGTCGACGGCACCGGCACGGTCCTTCAGCGCACGCCCTCCGAGCACTGGGAGATCGTGAAGATCTCGCTCCCGGCGGACCTGGCGCGCTATGTCGTCGAGAAGGGCTCCATCACCGTCGACGGCATCAGCCTCACCGTCGTCGAGGCCGGCGACGAGCACTTCACCGTCAGCCTCATCCCCACCACCCTCGCCCTGACCACCCTGGGCCTGAAGCAGCCCGGCGACCCGGTCAACCTCGAGGTGGACGTCGTCGCCAAGTACGTCGAGCGGCTGCTCGGCGACCGTGCCCGGGGAGCCGCCCGGTGAACTGGCTCAACTCCGAGGCCTTCACCGTCCTCGGCCAGCACATCAAGTGGTCGGACATGATCGGCAACGCCATCGGCCTGATCGCCCTGGCGTTCGGCTGGCGGCGCTCCATCTGGAGCTGGCCCACCCAGTTCCTCTCCGGCCTGATCCTCCTCGCCGCGTTCGCCACCGCCCACCTGTCCGGCAGCGCCGGCAAGCAGATGGTCGTCATGGTCGTCGCCGTCTACGGCTGGTGGCAGTGGAACCGCGGCAGGAGCCAGGCGGAGGACGGCCACATCGCCGTACGGTTCGCCACCTGGCGCGAGCGCGCCGTCCTGCTCGGCGCCGCCGCGATCGGCACCGTCGCCGTCTCCGGCCTGTTCCACGCCTACCCGTCGCTGTCCTGGGACCCCTGGCCCGACGCCTACATCTTCGTCGGCACGATCATCGCCATGTACGCGCAGGCGCGCGGCATGGTCGAGTTCTGGTTCGCCTGGCTCCTCGTCGACGCCGTCGGCGTCCCGCTCAACTTCGCCAACGGCTTCGCCTTCTCGGGCTTCGTCTACGTCATCTACGGCGCACTCGTCCTGTGGGGCATGCGCGACTGGTGGCTGCGCACCCGCAAGGACGCGCGGCCGGTCCTGGAAGGAGCCCCCGCATGACCGCCCGCCCGTCTCCCACCACCACCCCAACCGAGGCGCTTCGCGCCGCCCCTTCGATCCCACCCATCCTCTACAGCACCGACGACACCGAGGACTTCTCCCTCGACCCGGTCGAGCAGGCGATCGCCGACATAGCGGCCGGCCGGCCGGTCGTGGTCGTCGACGACGAGAACCGCGAGAACGAGGGCGACCTCGTCGTCGCCGCCGAGAAGGCGACCCCCGAGATCGTCGCCTTCATGATGAGCGAGTGCCGCGGCCTGATCTGCGCCCCCATGGAGGGCGAGGAGCTGGACCGGCTCGAGCTGCCGCAGATGGTGGAGGAGAACACCGAGTCGATGAAGACCGCGTTCACGGTCTCCGTCGACGCCTCCGCCGCCCACGGCGTGACCACCGGCATCTCCGCCTCCGACCGCGCCACCACCCTCCAGCTGCTGGCGAGCGGCACCGCCGAGCCCACCGACCTCGTCCGCCCCGGCCACGTCTTCCCGCTGCGCGCCCGCCCCGGCGGTGTGCTCGTCCGCGACGGCCACACCGAGGCCGCCGTCGACCTCGCCCGGCTCGCGGGGCTGCGCCCGGCCGGCGCGATCGTGGAGATCGCCGGCGAGGACGGCCGGATGCTCCGCCTGCCCGAGCTGATCGTCTTCGCCCGCAAGCACGGCCTGACGATCATCTCCATCGAGGACCTGATCGCCTACCGCCGCGGCAACGAGCCCACCGTCCGCCGCGAGGCCGAGGTCCGTCTGCCGACCGCGCACGGCGTCTTCACGGCGTACGGCTACCGCTCCACCGTCGACGGCGTCGAGCACGTCGCCCTCGTCCACGGCGAGATCGGCGACGGCGAGGACGTCCTGGTCCGCGTCCACTCCGAGTGCCTGACCGGTGACGTCTTCGGCTCCCAGCGCTGCGACTGCGGCCCCCAGCTGGACACCTCCCTGGAGCGCATCCAGGCCGAGAACAGGGGAGTGGTGGTCTACCTGCGCGGCCACGAGGGACGCGGCATCGGCCTGATGTCCAAGCTCCGCGCCTACGAGCTCCAGGAGCGCGGCCGGGACACCCTCGACGCCAACCTCGAACTCGGCCTGCCCGCCGACGCCCGCGACTACGGCGCCGGCGCGCAGATCCTGAAGGACCTCGGCGTCAGGAGCGTCCGCCTGATGACCAACAACCCCGACAAGACCGAGGCCCTGCTCCGCCACGGCCTGAAGGTCACCGGGCGGGAGCCGATGCCGGTCCAGGCCGGTGAGCACAACCTCCGCTACCTGCGCACCAAGCGGGACCGGATGGGCCACGACCTGCCCTGGCTGGACACCACCACCGTGTCCACCTGCGGCAATCAGTAAGCACGAAGAACGCGAGGAGACACGTGAGCGGCAAGGGTGCACCGGAACTGTCCGTCCGCAACGTCGGAGACCTCAGGGTCGCCGTCGTCGCGGCGCAGTGGCACGAGAAGGTGATGGACGGACTGGTGGACGGCGCCCTGCGCGCCCTGCACGAACTGGGGATCGACGAGCCGACCCTGCTCCGCGTCCCCGGCAGCTTCGAGCTCCCGGTGGTGGCCAAGGTACTGGCCGGCCGCGGCTACGACGCGATCGTCGCCCTCGGCGTCGTCATCCGCGGCGGCACCCCCCACTTCGACTATGTGTGCCAGGGCGTCGCCCAGGGGCTGACCCAGGTGTCGGTCGAGACCGGAGTGCCCGTCGGCTTCGGCGTGCTCACCTGTGACACCGAGGAGCAGGCCCTGGACCGGGCCGGGCTCGCGGGCTCCAACGAGGACAAGGGACATGAGGCGGTCACCGCGGCGGTGGCGACCGCGGCGACGCTCCGTTCAGTATCCGAACCTTGGCGGTGAGCAGCCGCCCGGAGCGCGTAGGGTTGGCACCACCATGTCCAAGAAGACGTTCGAGGAGCTCTTCACCGAGCTCCAGCACAAGGCCGCCCACGGCGACCCCGCCACCTCCCGCACCGCCGAACTCGTCGGCAAGGGGGTCCATGCCATCGGCAAGAAGGTCGTCGAAGAGGCCGCCGAGGTCTGGATGGCCGCCGAGTACGAGGGCAAGGAGGCGGCCGCCGAGGAGATCTCGCAGCTGCTGTACCACGTCCAGGTGATGATGGTCGCCCGCGGCATCTCCCTGGACGACGTCTACGCCCACCTCTGAGCACCATCCGCACGCAGTCCTGTACGCACCGCAACGAACGAAGGAAGCCGACCTCATGCTGCGCATCGCCGTCCCCAACAAGGGTTCACTCTCCGGCCCTGCGGCGGAGATGCTGCATGAGGCCGGCTACCGGCAGCGACGCGAGTCCAAGGAGCTGCGGATCGTCGACCCGACCAACGAGGTCGAGTTCTTCTACCTCCGCCCCCGCGACATCGCGATCTACGTCTCCACCGGCCGCCTCGACATCGGCATCACCGGTCGTGACCTGCTCGTCGACTCCGGAGCGGGCGCCGAGGAGATCCTGCCGCTCGGCTTCGCCCGCTCCACCTTCCACTACGCGGCCAAGCCCGGCACCGTCGGTGACATCGCCGACCTGAACGGCAAGACGGTCGCCACCTCCTACGAGGGCATCGTCGCCAAGCACCTCGCCGACGGCGGCATCGACGCCTCCGTCGTCCACCTGGACGGCGCCGTCGAGACCGCCGTCGAACTCGGCGTCGCCGAGGTCATCGCGGACGTCGTCGAGACCGGCACCTCGCTGCGCAACGCCGGTCTGGAGGTCGTCGGCGAGCCGATCATGAAGTCGGAGGCGATCGTCGTCCGCCGCACCGGCGCGGACACCGAGGAGCCCAAGGTGCAGCAGTTCCTGCGCCGCCTCCAGGGCGTCCTGGTGGCCCGGACGTACGTGATGATGGACTACGACTGCCGGGTCGAGCAGCTGGAGAAGGCCGTCGCGCTCACCCCGGGCCTGGAGTCCCCGACCGTCTCCCCGCTGCACAACGAGGGCTGGGTCGCCGTACGCGCCATGGTCCCGGCCAACGAGGCCCAGCGGATCATGGACGACCTGTACGCGATCGGCGCTCGCGCCATCCTGACCACGGCCATCCACGCCTGCCGCCTCTGAAGGACGAAAGAGGCACACGACGATGTCCGACCTGCCCGCACTTCCCGTCACCTTCCGGCCGGGCCGCACCCGGGCCGTCCTGCTCACCGCCGGTGTCGTCCTGTTCATGGCGATGACCGTCCTCGCGCTGCTGCTGGAAAAGCTCGGTCCCGGCGAGCGCGTCAGCTTCGTCTTCACCGGAGTCCTGCTGGCCGGGGTCCCGGTCCTGCTCGCCCGGCCGAAGGTGGTCGCCGACGACTCCGGTGTCACCGTCGTCAACATCGTCGGGCGGCGCCATCTGGCCTGGGCGGAGATCCTGCAGGTGAACCTGCGCCCCGGCGACCCGTGGGTGTTCCTGGACCTCAGCGACGGCACCAGCCTGCCCGCGCTCGGCATCCAGCCGGGTATCGCCAAGCAGCGTGCCATCGCCGACGCGCGCACCCTGCGCGCGCTCGTCGAGGCCCGGTCCGTCCAGGACCCCGAGCGGTCAGAGGGTGAACCTCAGGACTGAGTCGGGGGCGTCCACCCTGACGCATGGGGCCCCGTCTTGAATATTCTGTAGGGCGGAGGTGTTTTTCGTTGCGCCTCCGCCCCTGAGCTCCGCCCGGTGCCAGGGGCTCCTACTACCCGAGGAGTGACTCCCTCCGGCGATGGACGGATCGTCCTGCAGTACCTGCGCCGCCCCCTGCCGACATAGCGCCAACCGCCCGACCGCGGTTCGCGCGCACGCGGAGGCGGCGGCATCATGACCATCCCCCTGCTGCTCCTGGCAGCGGCATTCCTGCTGATCCTGGCCAACGGCTTCTTCGTCGCGGCCGAGTTCGGCCTGGTCACCGTCGAGCGCCCGGACGCCGAGAAGGCCGCCGCCGAAGGCGACCCACGGGCCCGTACGGTCGTCGAATCCCTCAAGGAGCTGTCCTTCCAGCTCTCCGGCACCCAGCTCGGCATCACGATCACCTCCCTGGTGGTCGGCATGTTCGCCGAACCGGCGCTGGCCCGGCTGCTGCGCGGCCCGTTCACGGCGGTCGGTATACCCGACGGGGCCGTCTCCGGGGTCGCCGTGGTCGTCGGCATGCTGCTGGCCTCGGCGGTCCAGATGGTGATCGGCGAGCTCGTGCCCAAGAACTGGGCGGTGTCCCGGCCCCTGCAGGTCGCGCGCTTCGTGGCCGGCCCGCAGCACGTCTTCTCGCGCCTGTTCCACCCGGTGATCGCCACGCTGAACGCGGTCGCCAACCGGCTGGTGCGCGCCCTGGGCGTCGAGCCCACCGAGGAACTGGCCTCCGCCCGCACCCCCGGCGAGCTGGTCTCGCTGGCCCGCCACTCGGCCCGGGCCGGTGCCCTCGAACCGGACACCGCGGACCTCTTCGTGCGCACCCTGTCCCTGGGTGACCTGACCGCACAGCACGTCATGACCCCGCGCGTGAAGGTCAGCGCCCTGCAGTCCTCGGCGACCGCCGAGGACGTGGTCAACCTGACCCGCGCCACCGGCCTGTCCCGCTTCCCCGTCTACCACGAGAAGATCGACGAAGTCGTCGGCATGGTCCACCTCAAGGACGCCCTCGCGGTGCCGGCGCACGAGCGGCTGCGCACCCCCGTGGGCCGTATCGCCCGCCCGGCGCTGCTGGTCCCCGAGACGCTGCCGGTGCGGCCCCTGCTCGCCCGGCTGCGCAGCGAGCAGCCCATCGCCGTCGTGGTCGACGAGTACGGCGGCACTGCGGGCGTCGTCACCCTGGAGGACATCGTCGAGGAACTCGTCGGCGAGGTCCGCGACGAGCACGACGCCACGGACGCGCCCGAGCTCGCCCCCGCCCCGCCGGAGGACGGCCGGCCCGCCTGGGACGTCGACGGCGGCTGCCGTGTCGACCTGCTGAAGCGCATCGGCCTGGACGTCCCCGAGGGCCCGTACGAGACCGTCGCGGGCCTGGTCGCCGACCTGCTCGGCCGTATTCCGGCCCCCGGAGACCGGGCGGAGCTGCCCGGCTGGCGGCTGGCCGTGCGCCAGGTCGGGCACTATCGCGCGGAGCGGGTACGGCTGGTCCGTACCGCCCCCGCGGCGGACGCGGTCGCGGCCGTGGTGGAGGCCGCCCGATGAGCGTGCTCCAACTGGTCTTCGCCGCGCTGCTGGTGCTCGCCAACGGCTTCTTCGTCGGTGCCGAGTTCGCCCTCGTCTCCGTCCGCCGCAGCCAGATCGAACCGCTCGGCACCGCGCGGGCCCGCCAGGTGCTGCACGGTCTGGAGCGGCTGCCGCAGATGATGGCCGCCGCCCAGTTCGGCATCACCGTCTGCTCGCTGACCCTGGGCGCCGTCGCCGAACCGACGGTGGCCCGTCTGCTGGAGCCGGTGTTCACCTGGCTGCGTCTGCCCGACGGCGTGGTCCACCCGCTCGGCTACGTCATCGCGCTCGCGGGCGTGGTCTTCTTCCACCTCGTCATCGGCGAGATGGTGCCGAAGAACCTCGCCATGGCCGCACCGGAGAAGGCCGCGCTGTGGCTCGGCCCCGGCCTGGTCGCCTTCGCCCGTCTGTGCAGGCCGGTCACGGTTGCGCTCGGCGCATGCGCCAAGGGCGTCCTGCGGCTGTTCCGCGTCGAGCCCAAGGACGAGGTCGAGGCCGCCTTCACAAGGGCGCAGCTCAACCGGCTGGTGGAGGACTCCCGCCAGGCAGGACTGCTGGACCCCGAGGAGCAGGAGCGCCTGGAGGACGCGCTGGAGCTGGGCTCCCGCCCGGTCACCGACGTCCTGCTGGGGCGCGAGGCACTGGTGACGGTCGGCCCGTCGGTCACCCCCGGCGAGATCGTCGCGCTCACCGCCCGCACCGGCTACTCCCGCTTCCCGGTCGCCGCCGACAGCGGCGCCTTCCTGGGCTACCTCCACGTCAAGGACGTCCTGGACCTGGAGGACTCCGACCGGGCCGTACCGCAGCGGATATGGCGCCCGATGACCACCCTGCGCGCCGAGCTGCCGCTCGACGACGCTCTGACGGTCATGCGCCGGGCGGCCACCCACCTGGCCCAGGTGGCGGACGCCTCCGGCAAGGTGCTGGGCCTGGTCGCCCTGGAGGACGTACTGGAACTCCTGGTGGGCGAGGTGCGGGACCCGGCCCACCGGGTGGCGACGGAGATACGGCTCACGGAGCCGCGGGGGAGTGGCGAGCCGGAGGAGGTACTGGCCACCTGAGCGGCGCCCGGTGTTGCTGTGGGCGGGTGGATCCGCTCGCCCGCGCTCGCCGGGTGCCTCCCCCAAGCTCTTCGAGCAGGGGGACCCCGGCGCCCTGGGGGTCCCCCAGGCGTTCAGCACCGGGGGAGGCACGACTGTCCGCGGCTACGTGGTCACAAGGCCGACGGATCCTGGGGTCCCCGCCCCGACAAGACCTCGCCGTACGCCTGCATGAGATCCGGCAGCCGCAGCGTCGCCAGGTCGTCCCGGGACAGCGTCCCCGGATACGTGGACAGCCGCAGATCCCGGTACGCACAGCTCTTCTCGTACAGCGTCCGCAGGAACCGCCCGTTCCCGAGTTCGTCGATCCACCCCTGGTCGACCACATGCCCGGCGATCGAGCGCAGCTCGTCCAGGGCCTCGTCGTCCCACAGGTCCCCGTTCTCCGCGGCGAGCACCCTGCCGATCTCGGTGAGTTCCGGGGGCCGGTACGACGGAAAGTCCACCCGGGTCGTGAAGCGGGACGACAGCCCGGGGTTGGCGGCCAGCAGCCGGTCCATGCCCTCGGGATAGCCGGCGAGGATCACCACCAGGTGATCGCGGTTGTCCTCGGCCCGCTTGAGCAGCACCTGCAGCGCCTCGTCGCCGTACGCGTCACCCTTCCCGTAACCGGAGTTGGACAGCGAGTACGCCTCGTCGACGAAGAGGACACCACCGATCGCGGAGTCGATGAGTTCGTTGGCCTTGACGGCGGTCTGTCCCAGGTACTCGCCGACCAGATCGGCCCGCTGGGCCTCCACCAGATGGTCGCCGCCGAGCAGACCGAGGGCGTAGAAGACGCGACCGAGGATGCGGGCGACCGTGGTCTTGCCGGTGCCCGAGGGGCCGGAGAAGACGAAGTGCCGCTTGGGCGGCTGCACGGGCAACCCCTGCCCGGCCCGCAGCCGCGCCATGTTCAACTGCGCGGACAGGGCCTTGACCTGGCGTTTCACCGGCTCCAGCCCCACCATGCGCTCGAGCTCGGCGAGCGCTTCCTCGAGTAACGCGGGATCGGTCGGCCCCGTGGGCGGCGTCCCCCCGCCCGCCGTGGTCCGCCGGCGCACCGCCGGATCGGGCACCGACGGCAGCGGACCGGTCACCGGCAGATCGGAACCGGACAGCCTCAGGTCCCGTCCCTCCGTACCGAAGAGCGGGTCCAGCACGTCCGGGCCGTCCACCGTGTCCTGCCCGACACCGGTCAGCGTGATCGCGGCGAGCCCGGCCACGTCGTCGTAGCCGTCGCTCTCGGCGATCGCCGCCAGCCGCGCCGAGGTGTCCATGAAGGCCGGATCGACCCGGTGCACCGCCCGGTACAGCGGGAGCGCGGCGGCGCTGCGCCCGGTGCCCTCGTGCGCCCGCGCCAGCCAGTACCGCAGCTCCTTGCGTTGCGGCTGCTCGCTGCGGCAACGCATCAGCGCGGCCGCGAGCAGCGGCTCGGCCTGCCCGTACATCTCCATCCGGACCCGGGCCATGCCGCCGAACAGCCCGGCCTCGATGCCGAGCAGGGGATCGTCGAGCAGCGGGTCGGTGTGCCGGACCAGCTGCTCCCAGTCCTTGACGAGATAGGCGCGGCAGGCGTGCAGAAAGCGGACCTGGGCGTCGGTGTCCACCGGCGGCAGTCCGGCCAGCGCCCGGTCCAGCTCGGGGACATGGCGGCCGTCCAGCCAGTGCGAGGCGTGCGCGAGCAGCAGATCGCGGGGCCTCTCCAGGACGGGCTGCACCCACCAGCCCAGCCAGTACCAGGAGTTGAGCGTGCGGCGGTGCCGGGCGCGCTGCTCGCCGAAACGGTCCCGGTGCCGGAACATCCGCAGCAGCGCGGTCGTCGTGTCCACCCGTAGCGCGTGCAGGCCGAGCCAGCCGTCGGCCATCCCGGGGTCCAACCGCACCGCGGTACGGAACTCCTCCTCCGCCTGCGGATAGGCGCCCATGGTGTAGGCGTCCACGCCTCGCAGCCACGCGAGGTCGGCCGGGGCGTCGGGGCCCTGCGTGCCGAAGTCCATCACGTCCCCCAAAAACCGTGCCCCCCAAGGTTCGCCGCCCGGCATCCACCAGGCAGCCTCCTGTGGTCGAACCGCTGTACCGCGGACCGGAGTTGCAGTGCGCTGAGCAGCCGTCCGAAGGTCGCACCGAGGGCATCGTACCTGCGGGGCCGCCGCACGCCGAAGGGTGCCGCACGGGCCGTTCGGCGAGGTGGGAGCGGACGGGGCGCGCCGTACATGGTGACCGAGGGTCACCGGACGGTGCCGGACGGCGTCCGGAAAACGGCAGGAGGGCAGAACGAAGCCCCCGATCACGGGGGAACAACCGGGGGCTTCGCGTCTGTCGGCGGTCTTCGATGACCGCATATTGAGAACGTAAGTCCTGTACGGCCCCCGGGTCAAGCGGAGTTGGAGCGGCCGGAGAAGTTCGCCCACGGCGGTCTTCACAAGTTCAGCACATTGCCGACGGCCCGTCACGGTGGGTGACGAAGTGGTCCGGTCCAACGGTCCCGGCAGGTCCCGGAAGCACCTCGTATCCCTGGGACAACTGCCGTACCAGAAGATCGGCGAAGGGCCGCGAGGGGTCCTCTGCGAAGTGCCGGCGCTCGGCCTCGACCCATCCGGACCAGAACTCCCGCTGCTCCTCGCCGTCCCGCGACCGCCCCCGCGCCCAGGCCTCCTCACGCGGCAGGTCCATCCACAGCAGCCGCGCCAGATGCGGGCGCAGCGTCCGCCGCCCCGCCCCCACGCCTTCGACGAGGATCACCGGCGCCGGCGGCAGCGCGCGCGCCGGCCCGAACCGCCGCGCCCGCCAGTCGTACGGGAAGTACCGCGCCGTCACCCCGCGCTCGAGCGGCTCGACGACCTCGCTCAGCAGCCGCCCGTCCCACGAGAACAACTCCTCGTGACTGGCGACATCGTCCAGGTGCAGCACGGGCGCACCCCCGAGTGCCATCGCCAACTCCCCGGCGAACGTGGATTTCCCGGACCCGGCATGCCCGTCGACGCCGATGAGCCGCACGGTCCCGCAGGACGGCGGCGAACAGCGAAGACGATCAGCGAGAGCGCGAATGACCATTCCCGGAACAGACGGAGGCGTGCATTCCCAAGGCATTCTAGTGACGGCCCCCACGAGCCGCGGCGGAGTGGCTCCTCGCAGGTCACGCCAGTGGTAGAGACCAATATTGGTGGGTGTGGCGCGTGTCGAAGTGCTGGCAGGAGGCGGGCGCCGCGGTCATAGTGGGCGCACAGCCGTGCACGGACCCGCCCCGACTTCGGACACCTGGGGGTCATCCACCCATGAGCAGAGCCGGACAGCCGTCCCGCAGATCCGTCCTGGCCATCGCGGTCGCCGCGGCGATGGCGGGTGGCGCCGCACCGGCGGTCGCCGCCACCGTAACCGCGCCGGCCGCCAAAACCCCGAACGCCGGCGGCCGCCCCCGCACCACCCCGGCCCGCCCGGTCGACTACCGCGCCTGGACGACGTACCCCGACTGGCGCAGCGGTACGGCCCACGGCGCCCGTGCCGTCGCGGGTGTCCGTCCCGGCCTCCGGATGGAGCGGCCGGCGGGCACCACCGACTACACCGACCCGCACACCGGCACCACCGCCACCTGGGAGTACGCCGCCTGGACAGGACCGGTCCACCGGCTCGCCGTGCCGGCCACCGAGGCGGTCGCCTCCTGGAACGCGCACACCCCGGCCGGGACCTGGCTCCAGGTCGAGCTGCGGGGCACGTACTCCGACGGCACGGACACCCCCTGGTACGTGATGGGCCGCTGGGCGGCCGGTGACCAGGACATCAGGCGGACCTCCGTCGACGGCCAGAGCGACGGCCGCAGCACCGTCTGGACGGACACCTTCTCCGTCGACGATCCGGCCTCCGGGCTGCGCCTCGCCTCGTACCGGCTGCGCCTCACCCTCTACCGCAAGCCCGGCACCACCCTCACCCCCACCGTGTGGCGGATCGGCGCCATGGGCTCCGACATCCCGGACCGCTTCACCGTCCCCGCCTCCACACCCGGCCTGGCCGGGGAACTGATCGTCCCGCGCTACTCGCAGGAGATCCACGCCGGCCAGTACCCCGAGTACGACAACGGCGGCGAGGCCTGGTGCAGCCCCACCTCCTCCCAGATGATCATCGAGTACTGGGGCGGCCGGCTCACCCCCGAGCAACTGTCCTGGGTCGATCCCTCCTACACCGACCCGCAGGTCTGCCACGCCGCCCGGCACACGTACGACCACCAGTACGCCGGCTGCGGCAACTGGCCGTTCAACGCCGCCTACGCGGCCACGTTCAAGGACCTGCAGGGCGTCGTCACCCGGCTCGGCTCGCTCACCGACCTCGAGACGCTGATCGCGGCCGGCATCCCGGCCATAACGTCCCAGTCCTTCCTCAAGACCGAGCTGACCGGCGCCGGTTACGGCACCAACGGCCACTTGATGACCGTCATCGGCTTCACCGCCGACGGCGATGTGATCGCCAATGACCCAGCCTCGCCGAGCGACGAGGCGGTGCGGCACGTGTACCGGCGCCGGGAGTTCGAGAACATCTGGCTCAGGACCAAGCGGTACAACGCCTCCGGCAAGGTCGCCTCCGGCAGCGGCGGCATCTGCTACCTGTATTTCCCGGCCCACCCAACGGCCCAGCAGCGCAAGGCCCTCGCCGCGGTGGGCGTCCGCTGACAGGAGCGCCGCAGGTGTACGAGGCCACGAAGGCCCCGGGCGACCGGGGCCTTCCCCCGTGCCCGGCCCGATCACCGACCGACCTGCCATACTGCGGAGTCCGACCGTCAGTTGGAGACCAGGGCCGAAATTGCATATCAGTCGACAGCGTGAGGCCGCCCTCCCCCGAGCTCTCGACTCCGTTCGAGCAGGGGGGACCCCCAGCCGTGCGCGCGGCACCGAGCGCTCCGTGGCACGTCGCGCCGAACTCATCGCCATCGGGCGGAGGTTGTTCGCCGACACCTCCTACGACGCCCTCTCGGTGGACGACATCGCCCGGCAGGCCCATGTGGCCAAGGGACTGATCTACTACTACTTCCGGTCCAAGCGCGGCTACTACCTGGCGATCATCGAGGACTCCGTCGCCGACCTGGTCACCTTCGCGGCGGGCGGCCTGGAACTCCCGGCCGTGGACCGGGTGCACCGCACCATCGACGGCTACCTCCGCTACGCGGAGCACAACCAGGCCGCCTACCGCACCATCGTCAGCGGCGGCGTCGGCTTCGACACCGAGGTCCACGCCATCCGGGACGGCGTGCGCGAGGCCATCGTCGCGACCATCGCGCAGGGCGCCTACGGCCGTACCGCGATCGCCCCACTGGCCCGCACGGGCCTGCTCGCCTGGGTGTGCAGCGTCGAGGGCGCCACCCTGGACTGGATCGACCGGCCCGAGCTGTCCCGCGACACCATGCGCGAACTGCTGGTGAAGACCCTCGGCGGTACCCTGCGCGCCATCGAGGAACTGGACCCGGCCCACCCGGCCCCCGCACCCGCCCGGCGCGACGACTGAGCAGGCACGTGTACCCGCTCGGCTCCCAGACGGACGTGCCGCTCGGTTCGCCGGTGGTTTGGACCAATTCCGGCCTCTTGAAATTTCTTGGAGTAAGCGACCGTTAACCGGTGACGGGATCTCTCCGATCGGGCATACTCACAGCGCACAGCCGCTGGTCAGCAGCTTCCGTGACCCGGGATCGCCGGCCCGGCTGGGCCCGAGAAAGACCCCGGCGGAGCCGCCCCACCCAAGGCGCACATCCGCCGATGTGCCCGACAGGGAGGAGAGCGTCGCCATGCCCGACCGCGCCCCGCAGCCGGTGGACCGGCAACTGCCCACGGACGAGGCCCGGGACCTGATCTCGCTCGTCCGCGACATCGCGCAGCACGAGATCGCCCCCAAGGCGGCCGAGGAGGAGGACGCGGGACGCTTCCCGCGCGAGACCTTCACCCTGCTGTCCCGTTCGGGACTGCTCGGCCTGCCCTACGACTCCGAGTACGGCGGCGGCGACCAGCCCTACGAGGTGTACCTCCAGGTCCTCGAGGAGTTGGCCGCGGCCCGCCTCACCGTCGGCCTGGGCCTGAGCGTGCACACGCTCGCCTCGTACGGGCTCGCCGCCTACGGCACCAAGGAACAGCAGGTCGAGCACCTGCCCGCCATGCTCGGCGGCGGCCTGCTCGGCGCGTACGCCCTCTCCGAGCCCGCCTCCGGCTCCGACGCGGCCTCGCTGCGCACCAAGGCGGTCCGGGACGGCGACGACTGGGTGATCACCGGGACCAAGTCGTGGATCACCCACGGCGGGATCGCCGACTTCTACACGGTCATGGCCCGCACCGGCGAGGAGGGCCCGCGCGGTATCACGGCCTTCCTGGTGCCCGGCGACGCCGAGGGCCTGAGCGCCGCGGCCCCGGAGAAGAAGATGGGTCTGAAGGGCTCACCCACCGCGCAGATCCACCTGGACGGAGTACGAGTCTCCGACGACCGGCGTCTGGGGGAGGAGGGGCAGGGCTTCGCCATCGCGCTGTCCGCGCTCGACTCCGGCCGGCTCGGCATCGCGGCCTGCGCCATCGGTCTCGCCCAGGCCGCCCTGGACGAGGCGGTCGGTTACGCCGCCGGGCGGCAGCAGTTCGGGCGGCCGATATCGGACTTCCAGGGACTGCGCTTCATGATCGCCGACATGGCGACGCAGATCGAGGCGGGCCGCGCGCTGTACCTGGCGGCGGCGCGGCTGCGGGACGCCGGCCGGCCGTTCGCGCGGCAGGCGGCCATGGCCAAGCTGTTCTGCACGGACACGGCGATGAAGGTGACCACCGACGCCGTCCAGGTGCTCGGCGGGTACGGCTACACCGCGGACTTCCCGGTCGAGCGCTACATGCGCGAGGCCAAGGTCCTGCAGATCGTCGAGGGCACCAACCAGATCCAGCGGATGGTCATCGCCCGTCACGTCGCGGGTCCCGAGACCCGCTGAACAGCCCGAGGCCGGCCGGGGGCGCCACCAGCCGCACCCACTCCGGGTCGTGACGCCCCGGCAGGGTACGGCCCCGGTCGGCCCAGATGCGCACCAAGTCGCGGTAGATCGGCGGGTCCTGGGCCTGCGGAGGCGCAGGCGGGACCGATTCCGCGGGTGGCGGCGGCACGAACACGCGACGCCGACGCGCGACTGCCGTCTCGGTGGTGGTCATACCTGGCCAACGCGACGCCCGGCGGCCAGGTCACCACTGCGTGGAATCGAGCGTGAGTTCACGGGCGTCCGGGGTCGACAGCGGCCTGGGCCGGCGGTGGCCTGGGTCGGTACGGGACACGACGCACTGAACCCGCGCGCGGATCCGGCCCCATGGCGGCCTGGGCCGGTTGGCGCCTTGCGGCGGGGCGGTCGGTTGCCGTGGTGCGGGCGGGGCTGCGGCGCAGGACGCGGTTTCCGCGCTCCTGGGCGGAGCCCAGGTACCGAGCGGGGCCGTGGTGTCGACCGTGCCGTGGTCCCGGGCTGGGCCGTGGTGCGGGCGGTGCCGTCATTCCGGACGGTGCCCTGGCAAGTGGCGGGGCCGTGGTGCCGACCGTGCCGTGGTCCCGGGCTGGGCCGTGGTGCGAGGCGGCGCCGTGATTGGAGGGTCGTGACCCGGCAGTGCCATGGTGCCGCCAGGGCCTTGGTGCCCACCGAGGCCAGGCTGTCGACCGGGGCCGCGGCCCCGGTCCGGGCCGTTGTGCGGGCGGCGTCGTGAGCCCCGGCGGTGCCGTCATCCCCGGCGGTGCCGTCATCCCCGGCCGGGCCACGGTGCCGGCCGGTGCCCGTCGTGCGGGCCCGCGCCGCGACGCAGGCCGGGGCGGGGCGCGGGAGCGAGCCCCACGGGGATCGGGCAGCGTCGCTCAGGCGGCATGACGGCGCATCGCCGGCACGCGCATCGGGCGCGAGCCCGGGCCGCCGACGTGCGAGAAAGGCTGCATGCGCCAGTCAAGTCCCTGAGGGAGCGTCAACAGCAGGGCGGTGTCCTGCTCCTGGGGTGCGAAGGACTCGTCGGCGGGGCGGGCGTCGGACGCCCGGCGGCCCGTACCGGCGCAGACCGTGAGCCCGAACGGGTTCCACGGCGAGGAGCACAGGGCGTGCTCCGGCAGGACCTCCTCGTCCGCGAGCAGGGCGATGGGCTGCGCGCACTCCGGGCAGATCACCCGGTACATCTCGAAGGTGTCGTAGGCGTCGGGTTCCTCGCCGTCCAGGGCGTCGTCGGCGTCGGACTCCATCCACTCCGGCTGGAGTTCGACGACCGCCTGCCGCCGCTCGGGCACAGAACGACCAGGGCGCTTGAGACTCTGCATGGGATTCTCCCCCTAAGGCTGGGCCGTGAAGGCGCTGCGGCCTCGACCACAGCAAGCACTTCCCGTCCGGTCTCGGTGGTAATCACGAGAACATCACGGAGAGCTTCCAAGAGGTGTGGCGTTCGTCACACGCCGCCCGCAGGTGCCCGCCGTGACGGCTTGTGCGACATCACGAACGGCGCACGACCCGGTCCGCTGAGCTGTCCGGGGAGATCAGGAGCCCTGTAGGTTCTTGCGCCATGGAGGAGCTGGACCGACAGATCGTGCAGCTGCTCGTCAAGGACGGGCGGATGAGCTACACCGACCTGGGCAAGGCCACGGGCCTGTCCACGTCGGCCGTGCACCAGCGGGTGCGGCGGCTGGAGCAGCGCGGCGTCATCCGCGGATACGCCGCGGTCGTCGACGCCGAGGCCGTGGGCCTGCCCATGACCGCCTTCATCTCGGTCAAACCCTTCGACCCCAGCGCCCCCGACGACATCGCCGACCGCCTGGCCGGCGTCCCGGAGATCGAGGCCTGCCACAGCGTCGCCGGCGACGAGAACTACATCCTCAAGGTCCGCGTGGCCACCCCCCACGAACTGGAGGAACTCCTGGCACGCGTACGCACTCTGGCAGGCGTCTCCACCCGCACAACGGTGGTCCTGTCCACCCCGTACGAGTCCCGGCCTCCCCGCATCTGATCACGAACCGTCACCTGACGGCCACGTTCGACGGGGCGCCTGCGGCAGCCTGCCGGTCAGGCCCCGGTCGGCAGGCTGGACCGGCCGGCGGCTGACGACGCCCTGCGTGCGGCGGCGCCCCGGGGGGGCGGGAGACTGGTGTTCATGAGTGAGCGCAGTGTTGACGTCCAGACCGTTCTTCTTCGCCGGGGCGAGGTACACAGCCCCGCCGACCCGTTCGCGACCGCGATGGTCGTCGAGGCGGGGCAGGTGGCGTGGGTCGGTTCGGAGGGCGCGGCGGACGCGTTCGCGGACGGCGTCGACGAGGTGGTCGACCTGGACGGCGCACTCGTCACCCCGGCGTTCACCGATGCCCATGTGCACACCACCGCGACCGGCCTCGCGCTCACCGGCCTGGACCTGTCCGACGCCCCCTCCCTGGAGGCGGCACTCGCCCGGGTACGGGACTTCGCCGCCGCCCGCCCCGACGACCGCGTGCTGCTCGGCCACGGCTGGGACGCGGCCCGCTGGCCCGGCGGCCGTCCCCCCACGCGCGCGGAACTCGACGAGGCCACCGGCGGCCGGCCCCTCTACCTCAGCCGGATCGACGTCCACTCAGCCGTCGTCACCACGGCTCTGCTCGACCTGGTGCCCGGAGACCCGGGCCCCGTGGACGGCCCGCTGACCGCCGACGCCCACCACGCCGTACGCGCCGCCGCGTTCGGCGCGATCACCCCCGCCCAGCGCACCGAGGCACAGCGGGCCGCGCTCGCCCACGCCGCCTCCCTGGGCATCGGGTCCGTGCACGAGTGCGGCGGCCCGCGCATCTCCTCCGAGGACGACTTCACGGGTCTGCTGGCGCTCGCCGCCGAGGAACCGGGCCCCCGGGTCGTCGGCTACTGGGCGGAGGAGAACGTCGGCAAGGCGCGGGAACTCGGAGCGCTCGGCGCCGCCGGCGACCTCTTCGTCGACGGCTCCATCGGCTCGCACACCGCCTGCCTGCACGCGCCGTACGCCGACGCGCACCACACCGGAACCGCCTACCTCGACGCGGCCGCCGTCGCCGCCCATGTCATCGCCAGCACCGAGGCGGGCCTCCAGGCGGGCTTCCACGCCATCGGCGACGCCGCCGTCACCGCCGTCGTCGACGGCATGCGCGCCGCCGCCGAGAAGGTCGGTCTCGCCCGGGTCCGCGCCGCCCGGCACCGCGTCGAGCACGCCGAGATGCTCACGCCCGAGACCATCGCCGCCTTCGCCGAACTCGGCCTGACCGCGTCCGTGCAGCCCGCCTTCGACGCCCTGTGGGGCGGCGAGGACGGCATGTACGCCCAGCGCCTGGGCGCCGAGCGGGCCCGGGCGCTGAACCCCTTCGCGGCCCTGCTCCGCACCGGCGTCCCGCTCGCCTTCGGCTCCGACAGCCCCGTCACACCGCTGGACCCGTGGGGTACGGTCCGCGCGGCGGCCTTCCACCGCACCCCCGAGCACCGTGTCTCGGTACGCGCCGCGTTCATCGCGCACACGCGGGGCGGCTGGCGGGCGGTCGGACGGGACGACGCCGGAGTCCTGGTGCCGGGCGCCCCCGCGGACTACGCGGTGTGGCGCACCGACGAACTCGTCGTCCAGGCCCCCGACGACCGGGTCGCGCGCTGGTCGACCGACCCGCGCTCCGGCACCCCCGGGCTGCCCGACCTCACCCCTGGCCGTGACCTGCCCGTCTGCCTGCGGACCGTGGTGGGCGGGCGGACCGTGTTCGTACGGCCGGGCGAGTGATCTCCCGGGGCGGCGCGGCGGCGGTCACCGGCCGCCGTTCCGTCGCGCGACCTGAGCATCCTGCGCGCCGACCGGGCGAGGAAGCACGCTCGTCCAGGGCAATCGGCTGGTTGACAGGCGACGGCAGGAGGCCGGTAGGTTCTGCCGGGTCCATCACCGGACGCCCGGCCGGGGAACCTCCATACCCGTGTCGCGGCGCCGCTGGGTCAGGGACGGTGTGCCGCACCGGGTCACCGTCACCGGGAGCCAGGCTCAGCGCCCGCGGCGACGGCGGAGCGTTCCGGACGGTCGGCGAGGTGTGACCCGGGTGGGGCCCGGGCGCTCAGTAGACAACGGCTTTCGGTCGATCCGCAGCCAGCGGGTCCCAGGCCGGCCCGAAGGGCACCGGGCCCCCATCCGCCGAACGGGGATCCGCCGCGCGTTCAAAACGGTCATCCTTACCCCGCTCCTGCCCGATCGACACCCCCGTACGAACGTCGTTGTCACGCCCTCGCAGGCCGGGGCCACTAAGGTGGTCCCCTGCGTACGGACATGAAGGGGCAGCAGTGAACCACGGCGACGGCACCCTCGCGGCTGGGGCCCAGAACAGGCGGCTCGGCCCGCTCGGCACGGCCTTGGTGATCATCCCGACCTACAACGAGGCGGAGAACATCAAGACGATCGTGGGCCGGGTACGCAAGACCGTCCCCGAGGCACACGTCCTCGTGGCCGACGACAACAGCCCCGACGGCACCGGCAAGCTCGCCGACGAACTGGCGGCCGAGGACGGGCACGTCCACGTGCTGCACCGCAAGGGCAAGGAGGGCCTCGGCGCCGCCTACCTCGCGGGCTTCCGCTGGGGACTGGAGCACGACTACGGCGTCCTGGTCGAGATGGACGCCGACGGCTCCCACCAGCCCGAGGAACTGCCCCGGCTGCTGACCGCGCTCAAGGGCGCCGACCTGGTGCTGGGCTCCCGCTGGGTGCCGGGCGGGCGCGTGGTGAACTGGCCCAGGAGCCGCGAGTTCATCTCCCGCGGCGGCAGCATGTACTCCCGCCTCGCCCTCGACCTGCCCCTGCGGGACATCACCGGCGGTTACCGCGCCTTCCGGCGGGAGACGCTCGAGGGCCTGGGTCTGGACGAGGTCGCCTCGCAGGGCTACTGCTTCCAGGTCGACCTGGCCCGCCGCGCCGTCAAGGCCGGCTACCACGTCGTCGAGGTCCCCATCACCTTCGTCGAGCGGGAATTCGGCGACTCCAAGATGAGCCGTGACATCCTCGTGGAGGCGCTGTGGAGGGTCACCGCGTGGGGCGTGGGAGAGCGGGTGACCAAGATCACTGGCCGGGGTGACAAGGGCCGGTGACAGTACTTATCCGGCACTGAGCAGGCGCCAGGCACACTGGGAGTATGACGACAGGCGCTCCGACCTCTCCGCACTCCACCCGGCCCCGGCGCTCCCGGCTGCGCAGGTACCTGCCGCTGGGTATCGCGGCGTGGCTGGTGCTGGAGATCTGGCTGCTGACCCTGGTCGCGGGCGCGGCGGGCGGCTTCGCGGTCTTCCTGCTGCTGGTGGCCGGCCTCGTCCTCGGCGCGGCGGTGATCAAGCGGGCCGGCCGCCGTGCCTTCCAGAACCTCAACGAGGCACTGCAGCAGGGCGGCGCCCCCTCCACGCGCCGCGGCGGCAACGGCCTGATGATGCTGGGCGGCCTGCTGCTGATGATTCCCGGCATGATCTCGGACGCGATGGGCCTGCTCCTGCTCCTCCCACCGGTCCAGCGGGCCGTGAGCCGCTACGCCGAGCGCACGGTCGACCGCAAACTCCGCGCCTCTACCCCCGGCACCCTGGGCGACGCCTTCCAACAGGCCCGCATGCACCGCCCCGACGGCAAGGTGGTCCAAGGCGAGGTCATCAAGGAGGAACCGGCAGACGCACCACGGGAGCAGCGCCCACCTCTGACCCGGTGAGACCGACCAGCCCGTCCGGCGATCGAGGACAAGGCCGTCAAGGCCGACAGGGGGTCCGGGGGCGCAGCCCCCAGGAACAGCGATCCACCACGCACCGCACCAGAAAACGAAACCGCAGGCACACGAAATCGCGGGCACCGTACGTCGACGTACGGTGCCCGCGACAACTCACGTGCGCTGTAACGCGGCCCAGGCTCCGCGGGGACTACGCGCTCTTGCGGCTGTCCCGAGGATGAACGGCGATATTCATCGCACCGCTGCGCAGAACGGCCAGACGCTCCTCGAGGACCTCCTCGAGTTCCTCACGGGTGCGCCGCTCCATCAGCATGTCCCAGTGCGTACGTGCCGGCTTGGCCTTCTTCTCCTCCGGACCGTCGCCATCCACCAGGAGTGCCTGGGCTCCACAGACCTTGCACTCCCACTCCGGCGGGATCTCCGCCTCGACCGAGAAGGGCATCTCGAAACGGTGCCCCTTCTCGCATGCGTACTCCACGGCCTGGCGTGGAGCCAGGTCGATACCGCGGTCCGTCTCGTAGCTGGTCACCACGAGGCGCGTGCCGCGAAGAGCTCGCTCACTCATGAATCGTGCCTCCCGGGCTTGTCGCCCACAGGACAGGTGTCGCTGTCGTCGTCATCCGGTCAACGTCCGGTCGGCGGTAAAGATTCCCGTTCCGAGGTCCCGTTCCGGGTCATGCGTCGCCGTCGTAGCCGCAGCCTTGTCAACCAGTGCAGTACCCACCGGCGCCCTGTTTGTCACATCTGCTAGGAGATGTCACCCAGCGTTTCGGCTTCTTTGACGCGCAGTAACGGTACACCTGGCAGGCCAAACGCGTACACTACCGCCCTTTCACCTCGAGTGCTAAATCCGGTCAGGGACCGGATTGCCCGCGTCAGCGATCGCGCGCCGCACCGGAACCCGGGCCAGCAGCACGAACCCGATCACGAAGAACGCCACCAGCGAGATGATCGCGTCCCGGTAGCTGCCGGTCAGCTGGTAGGTGATCCCGAACAGCAACGGCCCCAGCCAGCTCATGCCGCGGTCGCTCATCTCGTACGCCGAGAAGTACTCGGCCTCCTTGCCGGGCGGGACCAGGTGCGAGAACAGCGACCGGGACAGCGCCTGACTGCCCCCGAGGACCAGCCCGATCCCGGCGGCCAGCACGAAGAACCACATCGGAGCCCCGGCCGGCAGGAAGTACCCGGCCGCCAAGGTCGCCGCCCACGCGACGAGCGACCCGAGGATCGTGCGCTTCGCCCCGTAGATCCGGGCCAGCCGTCCCATGCCGAGCGCCCCCGCGACCGCCAGTACCTGCACCATCAGCACCGCCGTGATGAGCGTCGACTGACTCAGGCCGAGCTCCCGGGAGCCGTACACCGAGGCTTGCGAGATCACCGTCTGGATGCCGTCGTTGTAGACGAGGTAGGCGAGCAGGAAGGCCAGGGTGAGCGGTTTGCCCCGCATGTCCCGTACGGTGGACGCCAGTTGACGCCAGCCGTGCACGGGCGGCGCCGTGGAGGCACCCGCCGTACGGCGGTCGCGCAGCCGCTTCAGCGGTACGAGCGTGAACAGGCCCCACCACAGACCGGCCGAGGCCAGACAGATGCGGACGGCCATCGCCTCCGAAACCCCGAAGGAGTCGTGGGCGGTGAACAGCGCCAGGTTCGCCAGCAGTACCAGGGAGCCGGCCGCGTAGCCGAAGGCCCAGCCGCGCGAGGACACCGCGTCGCGCTCCTCGGGCGGGGCGATCTGCGGAAGGTAGGAGTTGTAGAGGACCATCGAGACGGCCACCGACGCGTTGGCGACGACCAGCAGGAAACCGCCCAGCAGATAGCGGTGACCGTCCAGGAAGAACAGGCCCGTGGTGGCACCGGCGCCCACATAGGCGGCGGTCGCCAGCAGCGGTTTCTTGCGGCCGGTGCGGTCGGCCGCCGCGCCCGCGACCGGCATCAGCACGATCGCCACGATGACGGACGCCGAGACGCAGTACGCGAAGAACGACCCGGCCCGCACCGGGATCCCCAGCGGGTGCACGAACCCGCCCGCGTCCGCCGCCGACTCGGCGACCGCGGTGAGATAGGGGCCGAGGAACACGGTGAGCACGCTGGTCGAGTAGACGGAGCACGCCCAGTCGTAGAAGTACCAGCCGCGCTGTTCGCGCCGCCGCTCGGCCGTCTCGTCGGCCGCCTGCTGCGCCCGCACGGTGTCGCCGCCCACCCGTGCCCTCGCTTCCCCGTGGTGCCGCTGTTGCCGGTCCGCGAAGACGATCGGGGACGGCCGGGGCCTCACGCCCAGACGCCCCGGTCCTCCATGACCTTGCGCAACGTGTCGATGTGATCGGTCATGATGCCATCGACACCCAGGTCCAGGAGCCGGTGCATCCGATCGGGCTCGTTGACGGTCCACACGTGCACGTGCAGCCCGCGCGCGTGTGCGGCGCGGACGAACAGCGGGTCGACCACCGGGACGCCCCAGTGGGATACCGGCACCTGCGCGGCCACCGCGGACCGGCGCAGCGCGGCCGGCAGACCCCAGGACCGCAGCCGCAGCCCCAGCACCCCGCGCGTGCCGTACGACGTGGCGAGGCGCGGCCCGGCCAGCCGCTGGGCCCTGACCACACGCGCCTCGGAGAACGAGCCGACACAGACACGCTCCCACGCGTTCGCCCGCTCGATCAGGTCCAGCAGGGGGCGCAGGGCGGGTTCCGCCTTGATGTCGACGTTCCAGCGGACCTCGGGGAAGGTCTCCAGCAGTTCCTCGAAGAGCGGCACCGGCTCCAGGCCCGCCACGCGCGCGTGCCGCACGTCCTGCCACGGCAGGTCCGCGATCCGGCCCGCGCCGTCGGTCGCCCGGTCCAGGGTCGCGTCGTGGAAGGCGACGAGCCGGCCGTCCGCCGTGGCGTGGACGTCGGTCTCGATGTAGCGGTAACCGAGGTCGACCGCGCGCCGGAACTGCGCCACGGTGTTCTCCAGCCCGTCGGCCGCTCCGCCGCGGTGCGCGAAGGGGATGGGCCCCGGGTGGTCGAGATACGGGTGGCGTACGAGCGTGCTCACGGACGCAGTATCGCTCGTTCGGGTGTCGCCGCGGCAACGACCGTACTGCCGCCGGATGCCGTCGGGACGGCGAACACGCGCAGGAACAGCTGGGCCAGCGGGCCGATGGTCAGCGCGTACAGGACCGTGCCGACGCCGATCGTCCCGCCGAGGGCGAAGCCGGTGGCGACGACCGCCACCTCCACGGCGGTGCGCATCAGTCGGATCGAGCGGCCGGTGCGCTGGTGCAGCCCGGTCATCAGCCCGTCACGGGGACCGGGCCCGAAGCGGGCGGCGATGTAGAGGCCGGTGGCCACTCCGTTGAGCACGATGCCCGCCACGAGCAGGGGGACTCGTACGGTCAGAGAGTGGGCGTCGGGCAGCAGGGCGAGGGTGCCGTCCATGGCGAGGCCGACCACGAAGACGTTGGAGACCGTGCCCAGTCCGGGGCGCTGGCGCAGCGGGACCCACAGCAGCAGCACCACCGCGCCGACGATGATCGACACCACGCCGATCGTCAGGCCCGTGAGCTCGGCCAGGCCCTGGTGCAGCACGTTCCAGGGCTCCAGACCCAGGCCCGCCCGGACGAGGAGTGCGGAGCTCGCGCCGTACAGCGCGAGTCCCGCGTAGAGCTGGATCAGTCGTCGCCCGAGACGGGTCCGTGTCGACAAAGCATCCCCCTGGTGGTGGAAGTGGCCTGGTGCATGACACTCTGTGGCTCGGGGAGAAAACCCATCCATGGCCAATTCGTGAAAGGTGGACTGGTCGTCATGGCACAGTGGACCTCGGCGGTGGGGGCCGCGCAGCTCGCCCGACTCCTCAAGTCCCAGCAGCATCGCCCGGCGGGCCCCGGCACCCGCCGCCCGCCCGCCTATCGGGCGCTCGCCGACGGCGTCCGGCTGCTGGTGCTCGAAGGCCGCGTCCCGGTGGCCGCCCGGCTGCCCGCCGAGCGCGAACTGGCCGCGGCCCTCACGGTCAGCCGCACCACGGTCGCCGCCGCCTACGAGACCTTGCGCACGGAGGGGTTCCTGGAGTCCCGGCGCGGCGCCGGCAGCTGGACCGCGGTACCGGCCGGCAACCCGCTGCCCGCGCGCGGGCTCGAACCGCTGCCGCCGGAGGCACTGGGCTCGGTGATCGACCTGGGCACCGCGGCCCTGCCGGCCCCGGAGCCGTGGCTCACCCGCGCTGTACGGGGCGCGCTGGAGGAACTGCCGCCCTACGCCCACACCCACGGCGACTACCCGGCCGGGCTGCCCGCGCTGCGGTCGATGATCGCCGAGCGGTACACCGCGCGCGGGATCCCCACCATGCCGGAGCAGATCATGGTGACGACGGGCGCCATGGGCGCCATCGACGCCATCTGCCACCTCTTCGGGGGCCGCGGCGAGCGCATCGCCGTCGAGTCGCCCTCCTACGCCAACATCCTGCAGCTGATGCGGGAGGCGGGCGCCCGGCTGGTGCCCGTGGCCATGGCCGAGGGGCTGACCGGGTGGGACCTGGACCGCTGGCGCCAGGTGCTGCGCGAGGCCGCGCCCCGGATCGCCTACGTCGTCGCCGACTTCCACAACCCGACCGGCGCGCTCGCCGACGAGGACCAGCGGCGCCGGCTGGTGGAGGCGGCACGCTCGGCGGGGACGGTGCTCGTCGTCGACGAGACGATGAGCGAGCTGCACCTGGAGCCGGGCCTGGAGATGCCGCGGCGGGTGTGCGGTTTCGATCCCGCCGGATCCACGGTGATCACTGTCGGTTCGGCCAGCAAGGCCTTCTGGGCCGGGATGCGCATCGGCTGGGTGCGGGCCGCCCCCGACGTGATCCGCAGCCTGGTCGCCGCGCGAGCGTACGCCGACCTGGGCACACCCGTACTGGAACAGCTCGCCGTGAACTGGCTGTTCAGCACCGGAGGCTGGGAGGAGGCCGTGGAGCTCCGCCGCGGCCAGGCCCGCGACAACCGGGACGCCCTGGTCGCGGCGGTCCGGCGGGAGCTGCCCACTTGGGAGTTCGAGGTCCCCGGCGGCGGCCTCACCCTGTGGGTGCGCACCGGCGGCCTCTCCGGATCCCGCCTTGCCGAGGTCGGCGAACGGGTCGGCGTCCGCGTCCCCTCCGGCCCCCGCTTCGGCGTCGACGGCGCCTTCGAGGGCTACGTCCGACTCCCGTTCACAGTCACCGGAGCGGTGGCGGAAGAGGCAGCAACACGCCTGGCAGCAGCCGCCCACCTGGTGGAAACAGGATCCCCGGCAGGCAACGAAACTCCAAGAACATTCGTGGCATAGCTGTCCGCACCGCCCCGGCTGCGGGCGGCCGTACCGCCCCAGCTGCGGGCAGTCGTGCCGCCCCAGCTGCGGGCAGTCGTGCCGCTCAGCCTGCGGGCAGTCGTGCCTCCCCCAGTGCTGAACGCCTGGGGGGACCCCCAGAGTGATGGGGGGGCACCCCCTGCTCGAAGAGCTCGGGGGAGGCACCCCGCGAGCGCTGGCGAGCCGACCCACCCGCAGCAACTCACCCGCACATTCAAGAAGGTTCGACCACGGCAGCCTCGGTAGCCACGGGAGCATCCTCCGGCACGGTCTCCCCGTCCGCCGGCATCGTCTTCGGCGGCAACAGATCAAGCACGGCCTGCCGCCACGCATCACTCACCGTATCGTCATAAGGATCCGGCGTCGCAGGCACCTGCAACCGATGCACCGCCTTCGTCCCCAACCGCGCGTACCCCCGCCCGGCCGGCACGACCGCCGGCGGCGTCGTATGCGGCGGCGCCCCCAGCACCGCCTTGGCCTGCTCCACCGTCGTCGCCCCGAGCACCACACGCGCGCGCGTGTGCTGCCGTACCGCGTCGCTCAGCGCCTCCGCGCTGTCGAACTGCTCCGCCACGACGACCGTCACACCCACCGCACGCCCGTGCCGCAGCGGCACCTGCAGCAGCGCCTGCGGGTCCTTGCGCCCGTCCGCGGCGGCCAGATGAGTGAACGCGGTCGGCCGGTCGAGCAACAGCCACAGTGGCCGCTTGGTGTCCTCCGGCGGCGGGTGCCCCGCCTGCCGCGCGCGGCCCACGGCGATCAGCCGGCGCTCGGTCTCGGTGGCCGCCCACTCCAGGCTCGCCAGCACCCCGGTCAGCCCGCACTCGACCGCGAGCACCCCGTCCCGGCCGGTCAGACAGGCGTACTCGCCGGTGCCGCCGCCGTCGACGATCACGACGTCGCCGTACTGGAGGGCCTGAAGCGCGATGGACCGCAGCAGGGTCGACGTGCCGCTGCCGGGCTGTCCCAGGGCCAGCAGGTGCGGCTCGGTGGAGCGCAGGCCCGTGCGCCAGACGACCGGTGGCACGTCGTGCTTCTCCTCCCCGTAGGTGAGAGGGAGGGTGCGCTGTACCTCGCCGGGGTCGGTGAAGCCGAGCACGGTCTCGCCCGGGGCGGTGACGAAGCGCTGGGCGGCGATGTCGGTGGGCAGCGGAGCGAGCGCGGTGACAGCCAGCTGGTTGCTCTCCTCGTCCCAGGCGAAGAGGTACTCACGTCCGCGGCCGGCCTTGGCGGTCAGCAGGTGCTCGATCCGCGCGCGGGACTCGGGCTCGCCGTCGGTGAAGTACGCGGGGTAGCGGACCACCAGGTGGTGGATGCGGCCGGAGTCGTCGAACTCGTAGGCGGGGAAGGCCTTCTCCCACGCGCCGCTGTGAGAGTAGAGCGGCGCCGGGTCCTCGGCTGCCGAGAAGTACGGGACCAGGGCCTCGTACAGCGATGCCAGGCGCTGGACGCGGGACGCGTCGGAGCCCTCGGACTGCCGCGGGGTGCGGTCGCGGCCCTGCCAGGCCGCCGCCGCCATCAGCACAATGGCGGCGAGCAGCGGGCCGTACGGCACCATCGCCACCACCAGGATCACGGAGGCCACCAGGAACAGCAGCGGCCCGCGCCGGTCCTTCGGGGTCTCCGACCACTTGCGCCGTCCGGCCCCGGCCAGCCGGCGCAGACCACGGGTGATGGTGATCAGCGGGTGGAGGACGTCGGTGGCGCTGTCCGCCGCCGTCCGGGCCAGCTCCCGGCTCCGGGCGAGCTGCGCGCTGCCTGTGCTCAGAATGCGGGGGAGAGGACGCCGGGCCACTGCTGCCTCCTGGAAGTGCGAACGGGCGGGGGCGGCGTCAGAACCTCATACCGCCGAGCAGGCTCGCCAGGCTCTCGCCGCCGGCTTTGATGCTCGGGGCGATGGCCGTGCTCGACAGGTAGAAGCCGAACAGGACCGACACGCACGCGTGGGAGGGCTTCAGTCCGTCCTTGCGGAAGAACACGAAGACGATGACGCCGAACAGGACGACGCCTGAGATGGAGAGGATCATGTGAGGTCACTCCTGGTGTCGGGGGGACAGTCACCCTGAGTTCTTCCAGCATCACAGCATGTATCCATATGATAAAAGGTGCAACTGGGTGAATTTCGCTCGATTTCGCCCAGCTGATGGAAGCGGATGATTCGGTCGGGCAGAACCGTTGCGCTCGATGACCTCTGTGGTGATCTTTGCCTCAGGCGCATCCGGTCATGTGCCGCACGAGCCAGTACGCTGGGCGATTCACCCGTACGGCCCGGCCGGTGCGCGCCGCCGTACGCTTGCCCCCCGCAGTAACCGACGTTCGCAGTGAGAGGCGGTCCGGCCGATGAGTGAAGCCCCCGACCCCGAGGTCGTGGAGCTGGCGACCAAGATCTTCGATCTGGCCCGGCAGGGGCGGACCGAGGCACTCGCGGCGTATGTCGACGCCGGCGTCCCGGCCAACCTCACCAACGACCGCGGCGACTCCCTGCTGATGCTCGCCGCCTACCACGGCCATGCCGACGCGGTCCGCGCGCTGCTGGCCCGCGGTGCCGACGCCGACCGCGCCAACGACCGGGGCCAGACCCCCCTCGCCGGAGCGGTCTTCAAGGGCGAGCAGGAAGTGATCAGGGCTCTCCTGGAGGGCGGCGCGGACCCGTCCGCCGGTACGCCGTCGGCCGTCGACACGGCCCGGATGTTCGGCAAGGCCGAGCTGCTGGAGCTGTTCGGCGAGCAGTGACCTCCCGGGCGGAAAGCAGCCGCTTCGGCTCTTCTGACCAGGTATGACACAAAAAACGGGGGAGGCGGTACGGGGCCGCCGGAAATTTCGGTCGCGGCGGCGCGGACGCCGGGTCATCATGACGTCGTGATTCACGGACGCGATGGCTGGGCAGGTTTTGCCGCACCATGCGGGCCGTGATACGGCCCGCATGGGCCACCGACGAGAGGCAGAGGAAGATGGTCTACAGCAAGCAGCGGACGGCGGGCGCCCCGACGTGTTGTCGCGCGGCCAGGTAGTGAGTGGTCCCCGGTTGCGTCGACGCTTGATGTGAGGCTGTTTCCCATGTTCGATCCGGTCATAGCGCCCAGCGGTACGCTGCTCGGCCTGCTGCAGCGGGGCCGCGGCGACGGCACGCTGCACGCGCTCACCGCCCCGCGCGCCGAAGCGCTCGCGGCACTGAACCACTGTGTGCTGCACGACCCCCGCCACGACTGGCAGGTGGAGAACCGCTCCCTGTACTACGCCCGGCTCTTCCTCGACCTGAACGGCGAACTGGACGAGATCGAGGTCCACCTCTTCCACCCAGAGGACGCCCTCGACACCGACGAGTCACGCACCGGACTCGCCCTCGCCGTCCTCGGGCACCTCGCCTCCTACGGCAGGCAGGACGCCCTCGCCCTGCTGCGCAGGTACGCGGCCACGGGCGCCAACTGGGCCTGGGCCCTGGACGAACTGGCGCTCAGGGACGACGACGCCGGGCTGCGCGCCCTCGCCGTACCCGTCCTCGCCCGTTTCGCCACCGACGCCGAGGGCGAGGCCGAGCTGGCCGCGGCCGTACGCGACGCCTTCGAGCCCCGGCCATGGCGACTCTGGGCCGACGACCCGCGCGCGTCGATCGCCACGCGCGTGCGTGCCGCCCACGAGGCCGGCTGCTTCGACCGCTGGCAGCGGCAGCTGCGCCCCACCGGGCCACGCCCCGGGTGGAGCGTGCAGGCGGTGTTCGAGTGGGCCCAGCAGGGCGCCGAACGCGGCGCGGCCCTCCATGTCCCGGCCGCCCGATGTCTCGTCGCCGTCGCCGGCCCCGGGGACCGGCCCCAGATCCTCCGCGCCGCCCGGGAGGGCACCGACGCGGCCCGCTGCACGGCCCTGCGCTACCTCGCCGACGGCGACGACCCCGCTGCCCTCGACCTGATCGAGTCGGCCGTGTCCGACGGCTCGGCCACCGTGCTGGAGGCCGCCGTCGACGCCTTCGAACGCATGTGCAGCGTCGCCGCCGTCGACCGCGCGCGCGGTTGGGCCCGCCGCCCCGACGCGCTGGGCGCCGCCGCCGGACGCGTGCTCGCCTGCCGCGGCGCGGCCCGGGACCGCGACCTCGTCCTCGCCGCCCTCCGGGAGGCCGTCCGCGGCGAAGGCCCCGACGCACCCACCCTGTGGACCCTCGTCGACGGCGCCGGACGGCTCGGCATCGTCTGCGCCGCCCCCGTCCTGCGCCACATCTACCGCGAGACCGCCTCCTCCCATCTGCGTGGCCGCACCGCCCGCGCGCTGGCCGCCACCGACCCCTCCTTCGCCGCGGGATTCGCCGTCGAATGCCTGTGGGACTGCGAGGAGACCACCCGCGAACTGGCCGCCCGGCACGCCGAGACCGGCGACGCCCGCGTCGTCGAGCGATTGCGCAGGCTCGCCGCCGACCCGGCCGAGGAGGCCGAGGTCCAGACCGCCGTACGCAGCAGGATCGGGCCGGACTCACCCACCGCGTGAACGCCCCGTGACCTGGGAGACAGGAGCGTGTGGACAGGGGCTGACCTGCTCTGCCGTGCGGCCCAACGCTCATGGGACGTTCCCCGTCCGGAAAGATCCACGTTGACGCGGCCACGTCCGGTCCGGCGACAACACCGGTATGCGTGTCGTCATCGTGACCGAATCCTTTCCTCCCGACGTGAACGGCGTGGCCCACTGCGCGCTCCAGACCGCCCGGCACCTCGTCGATCGCGGTCACGCCCCTCTCGTCGTCGCTCCCGCCACCGCTGCATCGAGCGGGCCCGACGCACTGGCGCCGTGCCCGGTCGTCCGTGTCCCCTCCCTCCCGCTCCCGGGCTACCCCCAGGTCCGCGTCGCGCTCCCCAGCCGGCGCGTCGCCACGGCGCTCACCGAGCACCATGCCGACCTCGTCCACCTGGCCAGTCCCTTCGTCCTCGGCGTCCGCGGCATGGCGGCCGCCACCAGGCTCGGCATCCCCGCCGTCGCCGTCTACCAGACCGACCTCGCCGGCTACGCCCGCACCTACATGGGCGCCGGCGAGGCCGCCGCCTGGCGGCGCATCCGTTCCGTCCACGCCGCCGCCGACCGTACGCTGGCCCCCTCCAGCGCGGCCCTGCGTGACCTCGAGGCACACGGTGTGCCCCACATCAGACTCTGGCCCCGTGGAGTGGACACCGTCCGCTTCCACCCCGGCCACCGCGACGAGGCACTGCGCCGCGAGCTCGCCCCGAACGGGGAACTGATCGTCGGCTACGTCGGCCGGCTCGCCCCCGAGAAGCAGGTCGAACTCCTCGCCGGGGTCTGCGGGACGGCGGGCGTGCGGGTCGTGGTCGTCGGCGACGGACCCAGCCGGGCGCATCTGGCCCAGGCCCTGCCGGGCGCGGTCTTCGCGGGCCGCCGCACCGGTGACGAACTCGCCCGGCTCTTCGCCTCGCTGGACGTCTTCGTGCACACCGGTCCCTTCGAGACCTTCTGCCAGACCGTCCAGGAGGCCATGGCCAGCGGTGTGCCCGTCGTCGCACCCGCCGCCGGCGGCCCACTCGACCTGGTCGCCCACGGCCGCACCGGGTTGCTCGTCCCGCCGCGCGACGCGGCCGCAGTGCGCGACGCCGTGTGGGCGCTGGCCGCCGACCCCTCGCTGCGGGCCGCGTTCGGCGCGGCCGGCCGCGCGGCCGTCGAGGGGCGCACCTGGGCGGCGGTCGGCGACCAGCTCATCGCGCACTACGAGGACGTGCTCGCCGCGCGGCGGACGGCGGTGGCGGCATGACCGGAGCGACGACCACCCAAGCGCTCACCATCGTGCGGCTCGCCAACTTCGTCGCCCCCGCCTCCGGCGGACTGCGCACCGCCCTGCACGAACTCGGCAAGGGCTACAAGGCCGCCGGCCATGCACCGGTGCTGATCATCCCGGCCGACCGCCACACCGACCGTGAGACCGAGCAGGGCCGCGTCATCACCCTGCCCGGGCCGCCGCTGCCCGGCACCGGCGGATACCGCGTCCTCACCGACAAGCGACGTGTGGCCGCCCTCCTGGAAGAACTCGCCCCGGACCGCCTGGAGGTCTCCGACCGTACGACGCTGCGGTGGACCGGCAAGTGGGCCCGGCGTGCCCGGGTCCCCGCGGTGATGGTGTCCCACGAGACCGCCGACGGCGTGCTGCGCACCTGGGGGCTGCCTCAGAACCCCTCCCGGCGTGCCGCCGACGCCCTCAACGTGCGTACGGCGCACACCTACGCGCGCGTGGTGTGCACCACCGAGTTCGCGGAGCGTGAGTTCGTGCGCATCGGCGCGCGCAACGTCGTACGCGCGCCCCTGGGCGTCGATCTGGTGGAACGGCACCCCGCGCTGCGACATGCGGGACTGCGCGCCTGGCACGCGCGCGTGGACGAGACGCTGCTGGTGATGTGCTCACGGCTGTCCGTGGAGAAGCGGCCCGGCACCGCGCTGGACGCGGTGGAGGCGCTGCGGCGGCGCGGGAGGCGGACGGTGCTGGTGGTGGCCGGGGACGGTCCGCTGCGGGCGCGCCTGGAACAGCGGGCCCGTGAGCGCGCGCTGCCGGTCACCTTCCTGGGACACGTCCGCGACCGTGGCCTGCTCGCCGCGCTCCAGGCCTCCGCCGACGTGTGCCTGGCACCCGGACCGGCCGAGACCTTCGGGCTCGCCGCGCTGGAGGCAATGGCCTGCGGCACACCCGTGGTGGCGAGCTCCTCCTCCGCGCTGCCGGAGGTCATCGGCTCCGCCGGCGCCACCGCGGCGGACCACGGTGCGGCCTTCGCGGACGCCGTGGAGACCCTGCTGGCACGCCCGGAGCGGCAGCGGCGCGAGGCCGCACGCGCGCGTGCGGAGCGCTTCGGATGGAACACCTCCGTCGAGGCGTTCCTCGCCGCCCACGACGCCCCGGCCGCCGCGCGTCGCCCACTGCCGGAGGGAGTGGCATGAGACCCCTGCGTTTCGTCGCCCTCGGTGACTCGCTGACCGAGGGCGTGGGTGACCCCGCGGGCGACGGGTGGCGCGGCTGGGCCGCACTGCTGGCCGACGGGCTCGCCGAGGAGCCCGCGAGCGTGGAGTTCACCAACCTCGCGGTCAGCGGGGCGCAGACCCGTGACGTGCTGGAACGGCAGACGCCGGCCGGCCTGGAACCGTGCCCGGACCTCGTGTCCGTCGTCGTCGGCGTCAACGACACCCTGCGCCGCACCTTCGACATCCACGCCGTGGCCACCCGGCTCGACCGGGTGTACGCGGCCTTCACCGGCCGGGGCGCGGTCCTGCTGACAGCCTGCCTGCCCGACCCCGGCGCGATGCTCGGCCTGCCGGGGGCGCTGGCCCGCCCGCTGGCCCGGCGGCAGCGGGCGGTCAACGCGGTGGTGCACGCGCTGTCCGAACGGTACGGCGCCGTGCACCTGCACGCCGACGCCGGCGAGTGGCTGACCGACCGCGCGATGTGGAGCGCGGACCGGCTGCACCCGGGGGAGCGCGGGCACCGCCAACTCGCCGTCCGCTTCCACGTGCTGCTCGCCGAGATGGGCCTGGCGACGGGAGCCGCGCCCTCGCCGGAGCCCGAGTTCCCCGCGCCCACCAGGTCGGCGAGCCTGTGGTGGCTGGCCACGGCGGGCACCGGCTGGGTGGTCCGCCGCTGCACCGACCTGCTGCCGCACCTGCTCACCCTCGCCGCCGACGACCTGCGCCACCACGCCCGGGGCGCCGGCTCCCGCCTCGACCTGCGGGCGTCGGCGTCGGTGTCGGCGGCACTGGCCGCGCTGTCGGTGCCGGAGCGGCCGGAGCCGGAAGCGGCGTGAGGGGCGCCCCCAGCGGCGGCGTACCGCCACGAAGCGGACCGGGGTGCCCGCAACCGCCTGTGCGGCGGCCGGGAGGCCGGCGAGGAGGGCCGCCGGCCTCCCGGCCGCCGGGCGGTACCTGGACCGGCGCTTGTCGCGGGCGTCGGTCACAGGCGTCACGGCGACCAGCAAGGCGGAGGATCGTTGAACGATCCTCCAATACCCCTGTTGTTTCGTCCCCGTCCGTGCGGTTGAATCCCGGGCATGGCAGAGCTGACGCCACTGGCCGGCGACCGCGCCCTGCTGGGTCGCACCAGCACCGCCGAACGGGTCTCGGACATTCTCAGAAGCCGTATCGCCGAGGGCTGCTTCCCGCCCGGCACACGACTGTCGGAGGACGGCATCGGCGGAGCGCTCGGCGTCTCCCGCAACACGCTGCGCGAGGCGTTCCGGCTGCTCACCCACGAGAGGCTGCTCGTCCACGAGTTGAACCGGGGCGTCTTCGTACGGGTCCTGGCCGTCGAGGACGTCGAGGACATCTACCGCACCCGCCGCCTGGTGGAGTGCGCCGTCGTACGGGACCTGGGCGAGCCGCCGTATGTCCTCGACGGCCTCGCCGGAGCCGTCGCGGAAGGCCGGCGGGCCGCGCAAGAAGGCGACTGGAACGGGTTGGGCACGGCCAACATCCACTTCCACCGGGAACTGGTGGCGCTCGCCGGCAGCGACCGCACCGACGAGCTCATGCGCGGTGTCTTCGCCGAACTGCGTCTCGCCTTCCACGTCGTGGACGATCCGCGGCGGCTGCACGAGCCGCACCTCACCCGCAACCAGCAGATCCTCCAGGCCCTGCAGGGGGGCGAGCGGGAGGAGGCGGAGAGGCTGCTCGCCGTCTACCTCGACGACTCGCTGGAGGGGGTCGTGGAGGTCTACCGGCGGCGGGTCGGCCAGGACGGGGAGCGGTGACGGGTCCACCGCACCGGGTGTGACGACGTACGCACCGGGGGGCGTCTGCGCCGTTTGGGTCGTTGTCAGACCGAGGACCTAGTCTGTGCACCGTGACTTCGCCTGCATCGACGGACAGCGTTCCGCCCCAGCTCAGCGCGGGGCCGCGCCCTGCCCGGGGCCCGGCCGCCGACGAGGGGCTGGCGCGGCGGCTGCGCGCGCTCGCCTGCACCGCGCCGCTGCACGACCTCGACGCGCGCAAGGCCAATCTCGCCGGCGAGTACTCGGTGTACGGCATGGCGGAGGTCGCGCTCGCCGCCATCGACCTGGTCACTCTCAACATGGACTTCGACACCGGCGCCGACCACGACCAGATCGTGGCCCGGCTCGTCCCGCGCGTCGCCGCCCAGGCCCCGCGGCGGCCGGTCGCCGAACACGAACGCGTGGCCCGCTGGGTCCTGGAGAACCTGATCAACGTCGGCAGCGTCGACCGCGGCTTCCGCACGGTGTACGGCACGTTCGCGCCGGACGGTACGTACGTCCGCCGGGACTACGACTTCAAGCTGATCGAGGAGGTGCCGGGCCCCGGCGGCAGCGTCTACCTGCGCACCACGGACGAGGCGGTCAACGTCCTCGTGGGAGCCCTCGACACCGACGTGACCAGCGCGCAGATCGCCGCCGAGGTCAAGCTGGAGGTGCTCATCAGCCGGGGCCGCCTCGCCGACGCCCAGCTCGCCGCCGAACAGGCCCGCTACCGGACCGTGCAGTACTCGGAGACCCTGCGCCGGGCCCTGGAGGCCACCCGGCGCAACGTCCGCGCGGTGGACTGGCTCAGCGCCGTACCCGACATGATCGCCGAGGCCCTGGACCACGTCGCCGACCGCTACCGGCACGAGAACGCGATCCTGACCAACATCCGCAAAGCACGCGACGAGTCGGAGGACCCCGAGCACAAGCGGCGCGCCGCCGAGCTGGTCGACATCGTCAAGGACTGCATCCGCCGGCACACACAACTGCAGTCCCGGCTCCTGGAGGCCGGCCCGCTGTTCCGCGCCGAGCAGGACCGGCAGGCTTTCGCCACCCCCCTGGCCACGTCCGGGACCGACCTCTACGGCCACCTGCTCGCACCGACCCTTCCCCTGTCCCTGGAGCAGGCGATCCGTGTCACGGACGCCTTCTTCGCGCACGGTACGGGGCTGCGCACACCCGTGTCCGTCCGGGTGGGCGACCTCGTCGACATCCTGCTGACGCCCCCTGCCGAGCGGGAGCACCTGGGCGCCGAGATGCCCGAACCCGACCTGATCGCCACTCCGGACGACAGCCGGTTCAGCGAGGAGCAGCTCGCGGCCGCCATGGGGCTGCTGGACCTGCCGGCCGACGCGCCACGGCGGCTGTCGGGCCTGCTCGCCGAGGCCCGCCGCAAGGACGCCGATCTGCCCTATCTGGTCGCCCTGCTGGCCGTGCACGCGGCCAGCCCGCCGGTCGGCACCGCCTACCGGCAGGGCGAGGAGAAGCTGCTGTTCGCCGTGGACGACGGGACCGAGCTGGACGACCCCGAGTTCGGCGGCGCCGACCTCATCGTCGGTACGGCGCTGCTGGATGCGGCGGGCATGGCGGCCGACCGGACGGAGGCGGCGTGAGCCCCGCCGGCACCCGTACGCACGAGCCAGACCGCGACAAGGAGCCCCAACCGTGACCGAGCACGTCGACCGGAGTGAGCCGGAAGCCGCAGGTATGCCCACGGCGGCCGCCGTCACGCCCGCCGACGCCGCCGACGCGGCCCGGCTCGTCGCCTTCGGGCTGCAGCCCAAGCTGCAGCCCGCGCGCGACCAGGAGTACGCCGACCTGCTGCGCCGCCACCGCGAGGACCCGGCGTTCGCACGGCTCGCCGACGCCGTGGCCGCCGGGCTGGGGCTGGTCGTCCTGGAGGTGTCCCCGCGCGCGGGCATGGCGGTCACCGCAGCCGAGGACTCGGTGTTCGCCGTCCGCATGGGCGACTACGCGCGCCGCACCACCGCCGACTCGAGCGACCGCTTCCTGCACGGGCTCGCCCACCTCGCCGTGGCCGCCCTCGCCTTCCCCCGGCCCGAGGACCTCGCCGACGACGGCTACATCGGCCGCGTCACGGTCAACGGCGTCGACACCTTCGTCCGCCAGGCCTGCCGCCGCCTGGAGGAGCGTGCCGAGGAGCAGGGCGAGAACACCGACCCGGCCACCGGCGCGCCCGGCCTCGAGGCCGCCTGGCGGATCTGGGCCAGACGCAGCGCGACCGGGGCCACCAAGGACGCACGCCGGCCGGCCGCCTCGACCACCGGCATCGTGGCCAAGGCCCTGGCGTTCCTCACCGACTCCGGGTTCCTGCAGCGCACCGGCGACGAGAACGGCGGCACCTACCGCACGACGGCCCGCTACCAACTCCAGGTGCGCGACATGGCGGGCAGCGCCGCCCTGGCCGAACTCCTGGAACTGGGCATCGTCCCGGTGACCGACGGCACGCCGAGCCTGCTGCCCGCCGAGGACACCGACGACCTGGAGCTGGTGGCCGACGCCGGGCTGCCGTTCCACTCCTAGGCCGCCTGCCGCCTCCCAACCCTCTGATCTGCAAGAAGACTGACGAGAGTCCGCCATGTACGAGCTGTCCCGGGTCCGCCTCTACTCCATCGGGCCCGCCGGTGCGCGCTACGCCGACACCGTGCTTGACCTGCGGGGCGTGGGCGAGCCGGTGCCCGACCCCGCGCCCACCCAGGCGGAGTTCTTCGAGGAGGAGCCGGTCGGCCCGCCGCGCCGGCCCGCCCCCGCCGGCGTGCTCTTCCTGGAGAACGGCGGCGGCAAGTCCGTCCTGCTCAAGCTGATCTTCTCGGTGATGCTGCCCGGTCACCGCAACACCCTCGGCGGCGCCAGCTCCGGTGTGCTGCGCAAGTTCCTGCTCGCCGACGACTGCGGACACGTGGCACTGGAGTGGCAGCACGTGCAGACCGGCGAGTGCGTGGTCGTCGGCAAGGTCAGCGAGTGGCGCGGGCGCCAAGTGTCCAACGACCCGCGGAAGTTCGCCGAAGCCTGGTACTCCTTCCGGCCCGGCCCGGGGCTCGCCCTGGACAACCTCCCCGTCGCCGAGGCGACCGCCGTACGGCCGCCCGCCGAGGGCCAGTCGGGCGCGCAGGGGCGGCGCCGCACCATGAAGGGCTTCCGCGACGCGCTCACCGAGGCGGGCAAGGCCTACCCGCACCTGGAGGTGCACTGGGAGGAGATCCACGAGCGCTGGACCGAGCACCTGGGCGAGCTCGGCCTGGACCCCGAACTCTTCCGCTACCAGCGGGAGATGAACGCCGACGAGGGCGAGGCGGCCGGCCTGTTCGCGGTCAAGAAGGACTCCGACTTCACCGATCTGCTGCTACGCGCCGTCACCGACACCCGCGACACCGATGGGCTCGCCGACCTGGTCGGTGGCTTCGGCAACAAACTCGGCCGGCGCGCCGAACTGATCGCCGAACGGGACTTCACCGCCGGCTCGGCCGACCTGCTCGGCCGGATCGTCGAGGCCGCCGAGGCCCGCACACGCGCGCGTGACATCCACGCGGCAGCCGAGCGGCGCACGCGCACGCTGGTACGGCGACTGTCCGCGCGGGCCGTGCGGGAGCGGGCACGGGTCGGCGACCTCGCCCAGCGGGTCACCGCCGCGGCCCACGCCGTCACGCACTCCGAGGCCGCACGGGAGCGCAGCGCGCTGATCTCCGCCGAACTCGCCTACCGGCACGCCTCGCTGGCCCTCACCGCCGCCGAGAAGTCCGCCGCGGCGCAGAAACGGGAACTCGCCGACGCGCGCACCCTGCACTCCGCCTGGCAGGCCGCCGAGGCAGTGCTGCGCCACCGCGCCGCCGCCGACCGCGCGGCCCGTGTCTCCGCCGCGATCCAGGAGGCCGAGCGGGACGCGGCCCCGGCGCTCGCCGCGCGCGCCAGGGCCGCCGTGGATCTCGTACGAGCCCTGCACGCCGCCGCGGAGAGCGCCGAGGCTCTGGCCAACGAGGAGGAGGAGCGGTCCGCACGGCTCCAGGAGGGCGGCGAGTCGGCCTACCGGGACCAGACGGCCGCCGCCACCGAGGCGCAGCGAGCCCGCAGCGAGGCCGGCCATCTGCGCGAGCGCCTGGCCGAGGTCGAGCAGGAGACCGCCGAGGCGGTCCGTGCGGGCTGGCTGGACGACAGCGCCCCCGACGCCGACCCGGCGCGCGCCGCGCTGGCCGCCAGCGACGCCGAGAAGACGGCGGTCGCCGCCTGGGACCAGGCCCGCGAGGCATCCCGGAAGGCCACCGAACACGCACGCGAGGCCGCCTCGGCCGAGTCCCGCGCGGAACTCACGGCGGCCCGCGCGGCCGACGCGGCGGCGGCGGCGCAGCGCGCGTACGAGACCGAACGCCGCACCGCCGGGGCCCTGGCGGCGGAGGAACGGCTCGCGGAACTGCTGAGCCTGCCGGGCACGACCGGGGCCGGACGGGCCGGAGTCCCGGCGTCCCGCACGGGACCGGACGACGCGGACGACTCGGGCGGCACGAACGGCACGGGCTGCGCCCAAGGCACCGAGGGCGATCTCACCCCCGAGGACCTGGACCGCTTCGCCGACGAACTGCGCGCACTGCTCGACGACGCCGTCTCCTCCGCCGAACGGCACCTGTTCGAGCTGCGCACCGCCGCCGCCGACGACGCGCGGATCCTCGGCGCGCTCGGCGACGGCGGACTGCTGCCGCCCGGCCCCGACGTGCTGGCCACCGTCGAGTTCCTCGGCGAGCACGGCATCCCCGCTCTGCCCGGCTGGCGCTACCTCGCCCAGGCCGTCGACCCCGCCGATCACGCGCGCGTACTGGCCGCCCGGCCCGAACTGGTCGACGGCGTGATCATCACCGACCCCGACACGCACGCGCGTGCCCGCGACGCCCTCGCGGACGCGGCCCTGCTGCCCCGGTCCGCCGTGGCCGTCGGTACCGCGGCCGCCCTGCTCGCCCCCACCCCGGCCGTCGACGCCACCCCGGGTGACGTCTTTCTCGTACCGCCGAACCCGGCCATGCACGACGAACACGCCGCCGACGAGGAACGACAGGCGCTGCGCACGCGGGCGACCGAGCGGGACGAGGAGATCCGCCGGCTCGCCGCCCGGCTCGGCAAGGACCGGGAGCTGACGGCGCGGCTCGCCTCCTGGCGCACCGGCTGCCCCGCCGGACGGCTCCTGGAACTGGCCCGGGCCGCTCGGGGCACACGCGTCTTCGCCGAGGAGGCCGAGGCCGAACTGGCCGAGGCGCGCAGCCTGCGGGCGGAGGCCGACGAGGCCGCCGCCGAGGCCGCCCAGGCGCGCGACGAACGCCAGGAGGCCGCCCAGAGGGCACGGCGCGCCGCCGACGCCCTCGCCGGGCTCGCGTTCCGGCTGCGCGAGCGCGCCGGCTGGCAGGCCAAGCTGCGCGAACTCGCCGACGAGGCCGCCGAGTCGGAGGCCCGCGCCCAGGCCTGCCTGGAACGTGCCCGCGCCGCCGACGAGGACCGGCGCGCCGCCCAGCGCGCCGCCGACGACGCCCGCCGCACCGCCCGCGCGTTGCGCGCCGAGCGCTCGGAGATCGCCGGCGCCCCCGACGACGTACCCGAGGCGGGCGGGGACACGCCGAAGGCGTCCCTGCCCGCCCTCCGCGAGGCCTACCGGGCCGCCTCACAGGTGTACGAGAAGGTCGGCGTCGGCGCCGACCTGCGCGCCGAACAGGCCCGCGCGGAGAGCGACGAGAGCGCGGCCCGCGCCGAACTCGACCGCCTCAGCAACAAGGTCCGCACGCGCGCGGAGCAACTCCTGCAGTCCCCCGACGGCTCCGACGGGCCGTCCCGGCAGGCCGCCGCCGCCCGTGCGGAGGAGCTGGTGCAGCTCCTGGAGACCCGCATGTCGTCCGCGAGCGAGCAGCTCGGCCGCCTGCGCGGCGAAGCCGAGCGGCACGCCCCCGAGGACGGTGAGGCGCACACCGAGCTGCCCGAGGAACTGCTCCCGCGCGACGCCGAGCACGCCCAGGCCCTGCTGCGCACGACCACCGCCGAACTCGCCTCCCGCACCGAGGCGTTGACCCAGGCCCGTGAGGCGCACACCGAGCTGCTCCAGGCCCACCGCGCCGCCGAGGAGGCGGCGAGCGGCTTCGACGAGATCGCCGCCATGCTCCGCGACCTGCTGCGCGAACACAGCGGTGACGAGGGGCAGGAGGAGCCGGAACCGTACCCGGGCAGCCCGGAGGCGGCCCGTCAGGCGGCCGCCGAGGCCCGCCGGTCGCTGCGCGGCTGCGCCGCAGACCTGTCCGCAGCCGAGGCCGCCGTGCGCGAGGCGAGCGACGTCCTCGTCCGACACGCCAACTCCACCCGCTACGAGCAGGTGCGCACCCCCGCCCGGCAGCAGATCCGCGAACTGCCCGCCTCCGCCCTGCCCGAGCACGCCCAGCGGTGGGCCGAGGCTTTCGCGCCCCGACTCCGGGTGCTCACCGACGAGTTGGAGCAACTGGAACGCAACCGGGACTCGATCGTGGACCGGCTGCGCGGGCTCGTCGAATCGGCGCTCGCCACGCTCAGGTCCGCCCAGCGCCTCTCCCGCCTGCCCGAGGGCCTCGGCGAGTGGTCCGGGCAGGAGTTCCTGCGCATCCGCTTCGACGAGCCCGACCAGGCCACGCTGACCGAGCGCCTGGGCGAGGTCATCGACGAGGCGACCCGGGCCGCCGTGAAGAAGAACTCCGACCTGCGGCGCGACGGCATGTCCCTGCTGCTGCGCGGAGTCGCCGCGGCGCTGCAGCCCAAGGGCGTCGCCGTGGAGATCCTCAAGCCGGATGCCGTGCTGCGCGCGGAGCGTGTCCCCGTCGGGCAGATGGGTGACGTGTTCTCCGGCGGTCAGCTGCTCACCGCGGCCATCGCGCTGTACTGCACCATGGCCGCCCTGAGGTCGAACGACCGCGGCCGCGACAAGCACCGCCACGCCGGCACACTGTTCCTGGACAACCCCATCGGACGCGCCAACGCCACCTATCTGCTGGAACTCCAGCGGGCCGTGTCCGACGCCCTCGGCGTCCAGCTCCTTTACACCACCGGCCTGTTCGACACGACGGCCCTGGCGGAGTTCCCACTGGTCATCCGGCTGCGCAACGACGCCGATCTGAGGGCCGGGCTGAAGTACATCAGCGTGGAGGAGCACCTGCGCCCCGGCCTGCCGCAACAGACTCCTGAGGGGGAGGCCGTGCACAGTGAGATCACGGCGACCCGGATGTTCAAACGCCCGGCATGACCGTCACGGGCCGCCCTTGACCCGGCCGGCGTCCTCGGGTGGCCACAGCTCGCCTGTGGCCACCCGCCCCTAGGGGTGCGACAGCTGTCCTGCGCCGCCCCGTCGGCGTATTCGCTCCCGCGTCCGCTCGGCAGCCCGCTCCTGACGCCGCGCCCGGCGCCGCTCGCGCCGCAGGGCCCGCGCGGTGCTGCTCGGCACCGAGACCACGCCGTTGCGCTGGTTCCACACCTGGCGGGTCACCCATACGTCGAGCGCCGCCCAGGTGGCCACCACGGTGCTGGCCACACTGCTCAGGACCATCGGGAACGCCAGCCAGGACTCGGCCATGGTGCACAGGAACGCCACCACGGCCTGCATCAGCGTCACGGCGATGATGAGCACGGCCCGCACGGCCGCCTCCCGCACCGGGTCGGGCATCCTGCGCCGCCGTGCGGGCTCCTCGACCCACAACGGCTTGTAGGCGGGCTGCTCGGCCGGTCCGTCCGCGACCACCGAAGGCCCGTGGACCTCTCGCCGGCCGCCGCCGTCCGCCGGAATGTCGCGATCCGGCGCCTGTGGCGCCCGTCGTGCCGGCGCCGTACCGCCGTCGGCGGCTGTTTCGTGCCGCTCCGCCGTGCCCATCAACGTGTCACTCCCCACCGCCGGCAGACCGCGCGCTTCCGGTGCCCGAAGAACCGGCTTCCCAGCGACTGCCCGGCTTGCGCTGCTTTACGCCGCCCAGGTGCGGGGGGCGGCTCCTGTGGCCGATTCCGCCCCCAATTCCCATCGAGTAGGACGAACGAGACGCCACGAAGATTCCCGGCCGGAGGAAAAAATTGGTCAACCGTCGAGGACGGCCGCCCCGTTGCGGCACGCCCACCACCACCGCGTTCCGAGCCGTCATCACCCGAAATGCCCGACAATTCGGCATCCTTCGCCGCCGGTACGGAAGTTCAGCCTCCGGACGGCTCTTCGAGTTGACTGTGTGTCGGTAGTAGGCTCGCGCCGTTTGTTGACGCACATGTGTACCCCCGGTCGGTGGGGGTCGAGCTGGGGGAGGCCATGCGCTTTCGCGGGAAGTCCATCCGCCGGAAGATCGTGGCGCTGCTTCTCGTGCCGCTGCTGTCCCTGACCGCGATCTGGGCGTTCGCCACAGTGATCACCGGACGCCAGGCGACCCAGCTGTTCAACGCCTCGTCCGTGGTGGAGAAGGTCGCCTACCCCGCCGAGGACACCGTCCGAGCCCTGCAGCAGGAGCGCCGCCAAACCCTCGTCCACCTCGCCGACCCCCGCGCCTCCGACGGCCTCGCCGCGCTGCGGCGCAGTCGGGCCACCACCGACGACACCATCGCCAAGATTCGCGCGAACGTGAAAAACCCCGACGTCCAGGACGCGTTGGACGCGGGCAGCGACGGACGCCTGACCGCCGCGCTGGACGCCTTCAACGGCATCGACTCCCTGCGCCGCAGCGTCGAGGACGGCACCGTCGGCCGCGCCCAGGCACTCGACCTCTACAACCGTCTGATCGACCCCTGCTACGTGCTGCTCGCCAACCTCCACGTCGTCGACGACGTGAACCTGGACAAGCAGTACCGCGCCCTGGTCAACCTCGCCCGGGCCCGCGAACTCCTCTCCCGCGAGGACGCGTTGCTCGGCTCCTCCCTGGTCGTCGGCACCCTCACCAGCGACGAGAGCCGTCACATCTCCGACCTCGTCGCCCAGCGCTCCATGCTGTACGACGCCAACCTCCCGCTGCTGCCAGCCTCCGAACGCGGCCACTACGACCGCTTCTGGCAGAACGCCTCCTCCGCCCCGCTGCGCACGGCCGAACAGGCCGCCGTCTCCACCCTCTCCGGCAAACCCCGGGGCGTCAGCGCGCAGAGCTGGGACATCGCCGCCGGAGACGTCCTCGACGAACTCGGCACCCTCGACGACGAGGCGAACGACCGTTTCCAGGACCGCGTCCGTCCGGTCGCGGTGGACGTCGTCCTGCGGGCCGCCGTCGCGGGCGTCCTCGGTCTGATCGCCGTGCTGGTCTCGCTCGTGCTGTCGGTGCGCATCGGCCGTGGCCTCATCCGCGACCTCGGGCAACTCCGCCTGGAGGCCCACGAGGCGTCCGGCGTCCGGCTGCCCAGCGTGATGCGCCGACTGTCGGCCGGCGAACAGGTGGACGTGGAGACCGAGGTCCCTCGTCTGGAATACGACAAGAACGAGATCGGCGAGGTCGGCCAGGCACTCAACACCCTGCAGCGGGCCGCCGTCGAAGCCGCCGTCAAGCAGGCGGAACTGCGCGCCGGAGTCTCCGAGGTCTTCGTCAACCTCGCCCGCCGCAGCCAGGTCCTGCTGCACAAACAGCTCACCCTCCTCGACGTCATGGAGCGCCGGGCCGAGGACACCGAGGAACTCGCCGACCTGTTCCGTCTCGACCACCTGACCACCCGGATGCGACGGCACGCCGAGGGCCTGGTGATCCTCTCCGGGGCCGCCCCGTCCCGGCAGTGGCGCAAACCCGTGCAACTGATGGACGTCGTACGCGCCGCCGTCGCCGAGGTCGAGGACTACGAACGCATCGAGGTCCGCCGGCTGCCGCGGGTCGCCGTCACCGGCCCCGCCGTCGCCGACCTCACCCATCTCGTGGCCGAACTCCTTGAGAACGCCACGGTGTTCTCGCCGCCGCACACCGCGGTCCAGGTCGTCGGCGAACGGGTCGCCAACGGCTTCACCCTGGAGATCCACGACCGGGGCCTGGGCATGACCGCCGAGGCCCTGCTGGACGCCAACCTGCGGCTCGCCGAGACACCGGAGTTCGAACTCTCCGACACCGACCGGCTCGGACTGTTCGTGGTCAGTCGGCTCGCCCAGCGGCAGAAGGTCCGGGTCTCGCTCCAGCCTTCCCCGTACGGCGGCACCACCGCGGTCGTGTTCATCCCCGACGCCCTGCTGACCGACGACGTTCCGGACACCAACGGTGTCGGTTTCCGCCTCGACCGGGAGCGGCCCGTACGGAAGGCCGACCGGGAGGACGGCCGCAGGGCAGCCCTTTCCCAGGCACCCGTGCGGCTTCCGGGACTGCCCGCCTCGGTCCTGGACGGACCGGTGGAGCTGGAGGCCCCCGTCGATCTGGACGCCATCGAGGACTTCCCGGGCGTGCTCGACGAGGAGGGCGGCGAGCGCGGCGGGCTGTTCCGCCCGCGCCGCGTGCCGGCCCGGCAGAAGACCGAAGACGGCGCGCCCCGCCCTCTGGCCGAGCACCGGCCGAGCACCGGCCTGCACGGCGCCCCGGAGGGCAAGCGCATGGGCGACGCCGACGAGGACGGGGGCCTGGATCCGGTCCCGCAGCCGGGGCGCCGGACACCCAAGCTGGTCAGCTCCCACGGACGCCCGGTCACCGAGCACCGCTCCCGGCGCGAGGCGGCCGACGACAGGGACCCGGCGAGCCGCGGCCGGCCCGCGCGCGAGCCGGTGGCCCCGCTGCCGGTCCGCCGCCGTGGCGAGCCCTCGCTCGGACCGGTCACCGCCGCGGCCGACCGCCCGGGTGGACGCGGCACCACACCGGCGTCCCCGGCCGCGGACGAGGGGCCCCAGCGGGCTCCAGCCCTTCCGCAGCGCACCCGCCGCGCCGCACTCGCCACCGGCGGCCCGGAGGACACCGGGCACGGCCCCGCCGACGCGCCCGGCGAGCCCGCACCCGACCCGGGTGCGCTGCCCCGGCGGGTGCGGCAGGCCAGCCTCGCCCCGCAACTGAAGCAGAGCCCGAAGGGGCGCACCGAGGACGGCCCCGAACCCGTCGAACGCGACGCCGACGAGGTACGCAGCCGTATGGCCTCGCTCCAGCGCGGCTGGCAGCGCGGCCGTGAGGAGAACGCTGCGGGCGACAAGGCCCCGGGCGGCAGCACAGCACAAGGAACGACCGCACAAGGAACGACTAAGGGGGACGGTCGATGACCGCACCGAAGACGACCGGCCACACCGCGACCGACAAGGCGGAGCTGAACTGGCTCCTCGACGACCTCGTGGACCGGGTCGCCGGCATCCGCAAGGCCATCGTCCTGTCCGGGGACGGTCTGCCCACCGGCGCGTCCAAGGACCTGACCCGGGAGGACAGCGAGCATCTGGCCGCCGTGGCCTCGGGCTTCCACAGCCTCGCCAAGGGCGTGGGCCGGCACTTCGAGGCGGGCGGCGTCCGGCAGACCGTCGTCGAACTGGACGAGGCCTTCCTGTTCGTCACCGCCGCCGGCGACGGCAGCTGCCTGGCCGTCCTGTCCGACGCCGACTCCGACGTCGGACAGGTGGCGTACGAGATGACCCTCCTCGTCAAGAGGGTCGGCGCGCATCTGGGCGCCGACCCGCGCACCGATGTGCCCTCCGGCGGGTAGTGGGATGACATGAGCGCAGACGGTCAGGCAGGAAGCCACTGGTTCGACGACGAGGCCGGGCCGGTGGTCCGCCCCTACGCCATGACGCGCGGCCGCACCAGCCATGCGGCCCAGCACCGCCTGGACCTGATCGCGGTGGTCGTCACGGAACCCGGTGTGGACGACCCGGAGGCGGACCACGCGCTGTCGCCGGAGCACGTGGCCATCGTCGGGCTGTGCCGCGACATCCCGCAGTCGGTCGCCGAACTGGCCGCGGAACTCGACCTGCCCATCGGCGTGGTGCGCGTCCTGATCGGTGACCTCGTGGACGAGGAGTACATCCACGTGACGCGCCCGGTGCCCCCGGCTCAGCTGCCGGACGAGAGTATCCTGCGCGACGTGATCAACGGCCTGCGGGCGCTGTGAGCGGTGCGGAAGCGGGGTGATGAGATGACGGGCTGGCAGTTCTGGGTCGACCGGGGAGGCACGTTCACCGACATCGTCGCGCGCCGCCCGGACGGCCGCCTGGTCACGCACAAACTGTTGTCCGACAACCCCGCGCGGTACGCCGACGCGGCCGTCGCGGGCGTCCGCGCACTCCTGGACGGCTCCGGCGATCCCGTGGAGTCGGTCCGCATGGGCACCACCGTGGCCACCAACGCCCTGCTGGAGCGGACCGGCGAGCGGACCGTCCTCGTCGCCACCCGCGGCTTCGGCGACGCCCTGCGCATCGCCTACCAGAACCGCCCGCACATCTTCGCCCGCCGCATCGAACTGCCCGAGCTGCTGTACGAACGGGTGCTCGAGGTCGACGAGCGCATCGCCGCCGACGGCACCGTCCTGCGCGCCCCCGACCTCGACGCCCTCGCCGGTCCCCTCCGGCAGGCGTACGACGACGGAATCCGCGCCGTCGCCGTGGTCTGTCTGCACAGCCATCTGCACCCCGCGCACGAACGGGCCGTCGGCGAGCTGGCCGCCCGCGTCGGCTTCCCGCAGATCTCGCTGTCCAGCGAGGTCAGCCCGTTGATGAAGCTCGTCCCGCGCGGGGACACCGCGGTCGTCGACGCCTACCTGTCGCCCGTGCTGCGCCGCTACGTCCAGCATGTCGGCGACGAACTCGACGGCGTACGGCTGATGTTCATGCAGTCCAACGGCGGGCTCGCCGAGGCCGGGCAGTTCCGCGGCAAGGACGCCGTCCTGTCCGGGCCCGCGGGCGGCATCGTCGGCATGGCGCGCATGTCCCGGCTCGCCGGCTTCGACCGGGTCATCGGCTTCGACATGGGCGGCACCTCCACTGACGTCTCCCACTACGCGGGCGCGTACGAACGCGTCTTCACCACGCAGATCACGGGCGTGCGGCTGCGCGCCCCCATGCTGGACATCCACACCGTGGCCGCCGGCGGCGGCTCGGTCCTGCACTTCGACGGCTCCCGCTACCGCGTCGGCCCGGACTCGGCGGGTGCCGACCCGGGTCCCGCCTGCTACCGCGGCGGCGGTCCGCTCGCCGTCACCGACGCCAACGTGGTGCTCGGCCGCATCCAGCCCGCCCACTTCCCCAACGTGTTCGGCCCCGGCGGCGACCAGCCCCTCGACGACGTGATCGTCCGCGAGCGCTTCACCGCCCTCGCCCGCGAGATCCGCGAGCAGACGGGCGACGACCGCACCCCCGAGCAGGTCGCCGAGGGCTACCTGCAGATCGCCGTCGCCAACATCGCCAACGCCGTCAAGCGGATCTCCGTGCAGAAGGGCCACGACATCACCCGCTACGCCCTGGCCACCTTCGGCGGCGCAGGCGGGCAGCACGCCTGCATGGTCGCCGACTCGCTCGGCATCCGCACCGTCCTCGTGCCGCCCATGGCGGGCGTCCTTTCCGCGCTCGGCATCGGCCTCGCCGACACCACGGCCATGCGAGAACAGTCCGTCGAGGCACCCCTGGAGTCCGCCGCCATGCCGGGCGTGCTGAAGACCGCCGACGACCTGGAGGCCGCCGCCCGCGCGGAACTCCGCGCCGAGGACGTCCCCGAGGAGCACATCCGCGTCACCCGCCGCGCCCAGCTCCGCTACGACGGCACGGACACCACCCTCACCGTCGAGCTGGCCGAGCCCGCCACCATGCGGCACGCCTTCGAAGGACGTCATCGCGCCACGTACTCCTTCATCCTCGACCGCCCGATCGTCGTCGAAGCCCTCTCGGTGGAAGCCACCGGCATCACCGAACCCCCCGATCTGTCCGCCCTCGCCCCGTACCAGGCCGCCCGCGCGGGCCGCTCCACCGCCCCGGAGACCGTCCGTCTCCACACCGGCGGCGCCTGGCGCGACGTACCCCTGTACCGCCGCGAGGATCTGCCCCCCGGCGACACCGTCACCGGCCCCGCGATCATCACAGAGGCCAGTGCGACGACCGTCGTCGACGACGGCTGGCGGGCCGCGGCGACCGACGACGGGCATCTGCTCCTGGAACGCGTGGCGGTTACGCAGAGTTCCGATCTCGGCACGGAAGCCGATCCGGTTCTGCTGGAGGTGTTCAACAACCTCTTCATGTCCATCGCCGAACAGATGGGCGCCCGGCTGGAATCCACGGCCCAGTCGGTCAACATCAAGGAGCGCCTCGACTTCTCCTGCGCCCTGTTCGACCCGGACGGAAACCTGGTGGCCAACGCCCCGCACATCCCCGTGCACCTGGGTTCGATGGGCACCAGCGTCAAGGAGGTCGTCCGGCGCCGCGGCCCCCGGATGCGGCCGGGGGACACCTACGCGGTCAACGACCCGTACCACGGCGGCACGCACCTGCCGGACGTCACCGTCATCACCCCGGTCTTCGGCACGGACGACACACAGGGTGACCGCGTCCTGTTCCACGTCGCCTCCCGCGGCCACCACGCCGAGATCGGCGGGATCGCGCCGGGCTCCATGCCGGCGAACAGCCGCACCATCGACGAGGAGGGCGTTCTCTTCGACAACTGGTTGCTCGCCGAGAACGGCCGACTGCGCGAGGAGGAGACCCTCCGCCTCCTGACCGGCGCGAGGTATCCCTCCCGCAACCCCGAGACCAACCTCGCCGACCTGCGCGCCCAGATCGCCGCCAATCAGAAGGGCGTGGACGAGATCGCACGCATGATCGACGACTTCGGCCTCGATGTCGTCCAGGCCTACATGCGGCACGTCCAGGACAACGCCGAGGAGGCCGTCCGCCGGGTCGTCGACGCGCTGGACGACGGGGAGTACGCCTACGAGACCGACTCGGGAGCCGTCATCCGGGTCCGCGTCCGGGTGGATCGCGAGCAGCGGTCGGCGACGATCGACTTCACCGGCACCTCCTCGCAGCTCGCGACCAACTTCAACGCCCCGTTCTCCGTGGTCAACGCGGCCGTGCTGTATGTCTTCCGCACCCTGGTCGCCGACGACATCCCGCTCAACGACGGCTGTCTGCGCCCGCTGAGGATCGTCGTACCGTCCGGCTCCATGCTCTCTCCCGAGCCGCCGGCCGCGGTCGTCGCGGGCAACGTCGAGACCTCCCAGGCGATCACCGGAGCGCTGTACGCGGCGCTCGGCGTCCAGGCGGAGGGCTCGGGGACGATGAACAACGTCACCTTCGGCAACGAGCGCCACCAGTACTACGAGACCGTCGCCTCCGGCTCCGGCGCGGGCGACGGCTTCCCCGGCGCGAGTGTCGTCCAGACGCACATGACCAACTCCCGGCTCACCGACCCCGAGGTCCTCGAATGGCGGCTGCCCGTGCGGCTGGAGGAGTTCGCGGTCCGCCACGGCAGCGGCGGTGCCGGCCGGTGGCGCGGCGGAGACGGCGCGGTACGCCGGATCCGCTTCCTCCAGGCCATGACCGTCTCCACGCTCTCCCAGCACCGCAGGGTCCCGCCCTACGGCATGGCAGGCGGCGAGCCCGGCGCGCTGGGCGCGGGCCGGGTGGAGCGCGCGGACGGCACGGTCGTCGAACTCGGCGGAAGTGACTCGGCGGACGTCGCCCCCGGCGACGTACTCGTCGTCGAAACCCCGGGCGGCGGAGGGTACGGCCCACCACCGACCGAACCCCATCGAGCAGGAGAAGAGATCGATGATCTTCGGCCGTTCTGAGCGCGGCAAGCCCCCGGTCGAGCCCGTCACGCTCAAGATCCTGGTGGCCGGCGGCTTCGGCGTGGGCAAGACGACCCTCGTCGGCGCGGTCAGCGAGATCAGGCCGCTGCGCACCGAGGAACTGCTCACCGAGGCCGGGCGGCCGGTCGACGATCTCAGCGGCGTGGAGGGCAAGCACACCACCACCGTGGCCATGGACTTCGGCCGCATCACGCTGCGCGAGGACCTGGTGCTGTACCTCTTCGGGACGCCCGGGCAGGAACGGTTCTGGTTCATGTGGGACGAGCTGGCCGAGGGAGCGCTCGGCGCGGTCGTGCTGGCCGACACCCGGCGCCTGGAGGACTGCTTCGCCGCCGTCGACTACTTCGAGCGGCGCTCCATCCCCTTCCTCGTCGGCGTCAACTGCTTCGAGGGAGCCGCCCGCTATCCCGAGGAGGTCGTCCGCCAGGCCCTCGACCTCGACGACGACATCCCGCTGCTGCTGTGCGACGCCCGCGACCGCGAGTCGGTCAAGGAGGTCCTCATCGGGGTCGTCCAGCACGCGATGGCCTACGCCGCGGATCGTCGGCAGGCCGTCACCACGTGACCTCGCACGCACGGTCCGTACTCCCACCGGCCGGGGTACGGGCCGCGTGCCCCGGCACGCGCGTGTGGCTAGTCCTCGCCGTCCTCCAGCCAGCCGAAGCTCTTCTCCACGGCCTTGCGCCAGTTGCGGTACTCGCGGTCACGGACCGATGCCTCCATGGAAGGAGTCCACTCGGCGTCCTTCTGCCAGTGTGACTTCAGCTCGTCGAGGCCGTTCCACACTCCGGTGGCGAGCCCGGCCGCGTAGGCGGCGCCCAGACAGGTGGTCTCGGAGATCTTGGGTCGGATCACCGGTACGTCGAGGACGTCCGCCTGGTGCTGCATGAGCAGGTTGTTCTTCGTCATGCCGCCGTCGACCTTCAGGGTCGTCAGTTGCACTCCGGAGTCCTGGTACATCGCGTCCACGACCTCGCGCGTCTGCCAGCTGGTCGCCTCCAGCACCGCCCGCGCGAGATGCGCCTTGGTGACGTACCGGGTCAGTCCGGTGACCACTCCGCGCGCGTCCGAACGCCAGTACGGCGCGAACAGGCCGGAGAACGCGGGCACGATGTACGCGCCGCCGTTGTCCTCGACGCTCGCCGCCAGCGGCTCGATCTCGTCCGCCGTTCGGATGATGCCGAGCTGGTCGCGGAACCACTGCACCAGCGCGCCCGTGATGGCGATGGCGCCTTCCAGGCAGTAGACCGGCGCCTCGTCACCGATCTTGTACCCCATGGTCGTGAGCAGGCCGCTCTTCGACGGCACGGGCCGGTCGCCCGTGTTGAGCAGCAGAAAGCTGCCGGTGCCGTACGTGTTCTTCGCGTCGCCCACGTCGTAGCAGGCCTGCCCGAACACGGCCGCCTGCTGGTCGCCCAGGGCGGACGCCACCGGCACGCCGGCGGGCGGGCCGACGGCGGTCCCGTACACCTCGGAGGAGGACTTGATCTCGGGCAGCATCGCCTCGGGGATGTTCATGGCGGACAGGATGGACTGGTCCCACTGGAGGGTCTGCAGGTTCATCAGCATGGTGCGGCCGGCGTTGGTGACGTCGGTGACGTGCCGGCCGCCGTCGGTGCCGCCGGTGAGGTTCCAGATGAGCCAGGAGTCGATCGTGCCGAAGGCGATCTCGCCGCGCTCGGCGCGGTCGCGCAGGCCGGGCACGTTGTCCAGCAGCCAGGCCGCCTTGGGGCCGGAGAAGTAGCTGGCGAGCGGCAGTCCTGTCTGCTCGCGGAAACGGTCCTGCCCGTCGGAGCCGCCGAGCTCGTTGCACAGTGCTGCGGTGCGGGTGTCCTGCCAGACGATCGCGTTGTGCACCGGCTTGCCCGTGGCGCGGTCCCACAGGACCGTCGTCTCACGCTGATTGGTGATGCCGAGCGCGCTGAGCTGGTTGGCGCGCAGTCCCGCCTTGGCGATCGCGCCCGAGATCACAGCCAGCACCTTCGACCAGATCTCGGTGGCGTCGTGCTCCACCCAGCCCGGCTTGGGGAAGATCTGGCGGTGCTCACGCTGGTCGACGGCGACGATGGAGCCGCTGTGGTCGAAGATGATGCAGCGGCTGGAGGTGGTGCCCTGGTCGATTGCGGCCACGTACTTCCCGGCGTTGTCCGTCATGGCTACCCCTTGGGGAGTGGAGAAGCGGCCGAGGGTCGGGACATGCCATCCCCTTTGCCCTCACTGGTATCAGTTTGTCCCACATTGGCATGAAGCAGCGCGAGATGGGTGACAGGTGGCCCCACGCAGGAGCAGGCCGCGGCGGCACAGCCGGCGCGCCCGCCGGACGACCACGCCTGCGCTGCTCGGTGCGGCTTCCGGGCCCCGGCGTCCCCGGCAGACGGAAAGGCGTTGCCGGCTGACGCGGAAAGTGTTCACCCGCACACAGAGAGCGTCAAGGTGCCCGCCGGGCGTCCGGGCGGGCTGGCGCCTCCCGTGCCATGGCTCCGCCCAGCTCTCCCCGTCACCGCACCGCGACCCCCTCGAGACCTCCACCGGGGCACCGCGGACTCCGGCAGTCCCGTCCCGTCGGGCAGGCGTCGGGCAGGCGTCGGGCGGAACATCACGCGCACCGCTTCCCCGACGGCCCTCGCTCCTGATAAATGCAGGGGACATGACATCTCTGTCCCGTGCCGTACGCGGCGTGATCGCCGCCGTCGCCGCCCTGCTCACCGTGACCGCCGCCTCTGCCACCGCCCGGGCGACGCCCGAGCCCAGGGCGCCCCAGGACTTCGTGGCCCTGAATGCCGTTGATCCGACGATCATCCAGGAGGTCCGCTACTTCACCCCGCACAACTTCGTCGGTGAGCGCATCGACGGCTACCGGCAGCCCCTCTGCATCCTCACCCGCCCCGCCGCCCAGGCCCTGCACAAGGCGCAGCAGCAACTCCTGCGCAAGGGCTACACCCTCAAGGTGTACGACTGCTACAGGCCCCAGCGCGCCGTCGACCACTTCGTCCGCTGGGCCGAGGACCTCGACGACCAGGCCATGAAGGGCGAGTTCTACCCACACGTCGACAAGACCCGGCTGTTCGAGGACGGCTACATCGCGGCGAAATCCGGCCACAGCCGTGGATCGACCATGGACCTCACCATCGTCAGGCTCCCGGCCCTGCCGACGCGCCCCTACGTCCCCGGCCGGCCTCTGGTGCCCTGCTATGCGCCCAAGGGCGAACGCTTTCCGGACAACTCCGTCGACATGGGCACCGGCTTCGACTGCTTCGACACCCTGGCCCACACGCTGGACCCCCGGATCCAGGGGCAGCAGCAGGCCAACCGACTGCTTCTGAAGTCCACCTTGGAAAACCTCGGATTCGTGAACCTCGCCGAGGAGTGGTGGCACTACACCTACAAGCCCGAGCCCTACCCGGACACCTACTTCGACTTCCCCGTCTCCTGGAAGTCCCTGACGGGTAGGCGTTGAGCCGAACCACGGAGCGACTGACAGAAGACGCCCTTCTTCCGATCGGATACAGTCCGCGCGTGTCCGAAAATCAACACTCGACCGCCAACTCCATACCGCACTCTCACTGTTCGAGCTGCGGAGCGGCCTACGGAGAGGGCATCTCCGGCTGGCCACGCACCTGTCCGGTCTGCGGCACCGTGGCCTACCGCAACCCGCTGCCGGTCGCGGTCGCCCTCCAGCCCGTGTACGACACCAAGGGCACCGCCCTGGTCGTCATCACGCGCACCATCGTTCCCGCGCGCGGAGGCACGGCCCTGCCTGGCGGCTACATCGACGACCGTGAGGACTGGCGGCAGGCCGTCGTCCGCGAGCTCAGGGAGGAGACCGGCATCGACGCGGCCGCCCGCGACGTGCGGCTCGCCGACGCGATGAGCTCGCCCGACGGCCATCTGCTGCTCTTCGGGCGGCTGCCGGAACGCCCCGTCGAGAGCCTGCCGCCATCCGGTGCCACCGACGAGACGGAGGGCCGGCACCTGCTGCGCAGGCCCACCGAGCTCGCCTTCCCGCTGCACACGCTGGCCGTCCGCGCCTGGTTCGAGGGCCGGTACCTCTGACCTCAGCCCTCGGCCGGCCCCCGTACGCGCAGCGGGTGGGGCGGCTCGTCCACGCCGTCCTCCCGCTCGAGCTCGACGACCACCCGCCCGCCCCGCAGGCGGGTGGTGTAGCGCTCGATCTCCGCCTCCTCCCAGCCGTCGCCCGCGTCCGGCACCACCAGCCCGCCCCCGGTACGCCCCCGCGCGGGCGCCCACACCTCCAGCTCAAGACCGCCGCCCTCGCCCCGCACGGGGATCACCGCACCCGCGCGCGCGAACACCGGAATCCGCGCAAGGGGGGCGTCGACCAGTACCTGCCCCGGCCCCTCGTACGCCTGTCCCGTCGCCGTGTCGTACCAGCGTCCCCGCGGCAGCCGCACCGCCCGCCGGCCCGCGCCGGGCTCGAGCACGGGCGCCACCAGCAGACTGTCGCCGAGCAGGAAGGCGTCCTCGCAGTCCCGCAGGGCGCGATCCTCCGGCGCGCCCCACCACAGCGGCCGCACATACGGCGCCCCCGTACGCTGCGCCAGATGCGCCAGCGTCACGAAGTACGGCAGCAGACGACGGCGCTCGACGAGCGCCGCACGCGCGTGCCGAAGGACCTCCGGACCGAACTCCCACGGCTCCCGGCGCCCCGCCCACAGGCTCGCGTGCGTCCGGAACAGCGGCAGGTACGACCCCAGCTGGAACCAGCGCACATACAACTCCGGTGAGGGACTGCCGTCGAACCCGCCCACGTCCGGGCCGGAGTACGGCACCCCGCACAGGCCCAGCCCCAGGACCAGCGACAGCGACGCCCGCAGCCCCGGCCAGCCGGTCGCCACATCCCCCGACCAGGTGCCGCCGTAGCGCTGCAGCCCGGCCCACCCCGAGCGCGAGAAGACGAACGGCCGCTCCTCGGGCACCAGGTCGCGCAGCCCCCCGTAGCCGGCCCTGGCCATGCACAGCGCGTACACGTTGTGCGCCTCACGATGGTCGCCGCCCCGGCCCTCCAGGGCGTGCCGGGCCGACCGGGGCAGGGTCGTCTCACCGAAGGCGGCGAACGACGTCGGCTCGTTCACGTCGTGCCAGAAACCGGCGAACCCCTGAGCCAGCCGCTCCCGGTACAGCCCGCCCCACCACTGCCGCACACGCGCGTGCGTGAAGTCCGGGAAGACCGCCTCCCCGGGCCACACGAGGCCCCGTACGACGTTGCCCGAAGCGTCCCGCACGAAGGCGTCCCCGGCCGTTCCCTCGTCGTACACGGCGTTGCCCGGTGCCGCTTTCACAGCGGGGTCGACGATGGACACCAGCCGGATCCCGTCCCGCCGCAACTCCTCGGCGAGCACCGGCAGCTTCGGGAAACGGTCCTGGTCCACGGTGAACACCTGGTGCGCGTCGTAGTGGTCGATGTCCAGGTGCACCGCATCCAGCGGCAGACCGTGCTCGTGGTAGCCCGCGACGATCCGTCGCACCTCCTGCTCACTGCCGAAGCCCCACCGCGCGTGGTGGTGACCGAGAGCCCACGCGGGCGGCAGCGCGGCCGCCCCGGTGAGCGAGGCCCAGGTCTGCGCCACGCGCGCGGGGGTACCGACGATCACCCAGCAGCGCAGCGGACCGCCGGCCATCCTCAGCTCGCTCGTCCCGGCCCGGTCGTGGCCCGAGCCGGCGCCCTCCTCGCCCTCCCGCAGCGTGACCGTGCCGTCCCAGGAGTTGTCGTGGAACACCAGATGCGTCCCCGCGTCGGCCACGACCAGCTGGACCGGCATGGTGACGTACAACGGGTCGTCACCGGGCCCGAAGGCCTGGCCGGGATCGGTGTTCCACAGGCGGTAGGCGCCGTCACGCAGCCGCGGCCCCGAAGCCCGGCCGCCCAGACCGAAGAACCGTGCGTCGGCCGCCACCTCCGACCGCTGAGACCAGCGCGCGGGGCCCTCGCCCACCGGCTCCCACCATCGGGGCGGCAGATCGCGGCGCAGCGGCACACCCCCCGGCGTGCGTACCTCGACCGCGCCGTGCCGCGACACGGCGACGGTGACCCGCTCGGCCACGACCCGCCAGCCGCCGTCCTTGTCCGGTTCCAGCCCCGCGCGCGGGTCCGGATCCGGACAGCGGCCGGCGAGCGCGTACGACGGCTCGGGCCCGGCCCCGTCCCAGCCCCAGAAGACGGCACCGTTCACGGCGACGACGATGCGCAGCTCCGAGCGGCCGAAGCGCACGACGCCACCCCCGGGCCCGGGCTCCGCGTCCCGCACCGCACCGGGCACCCGCGCGCGTTCGGGCCCCCGCGGCGGCAGCCCCCTGGCGTCGGCGCGCCGCCTGCGCCAGGCGGCCCGTACGGTGCGCAGCCCCTGAGCCGTCCTCGCCGAACCGACCGCCCTCACCAAACGCACCAGGTCACGACCGTCCATGCTGCTCACCCTGCCATTGACAGCCGCTCGCGGGCGCCTCGTTCAACTGCCGTTCACCCGTGCCACGACCACATCTTCACGACGCGGACTATGTGCGGTACACCCTGGTGTAGAAGTCGATCACATGGCATCGTCCGTGTCAGCCGTGTCACGCGCACACCCCAGCACGTGCGCGGACCGACGCACACGACGCGCACAGTCCGGGAGCCGCCCATGCCGACCGTGAACCCCCTGCCGCTCTGGCAACCCGATCCGCAGCGGATCGCCCAGGCACAGATCACGAAGTTCCAGGCCTGGGCGGCCGAGCACCACGGAGCCCCGGCCGAGGGCGGCTACGCGGTACTGCACCGCTGGTCCGTCGACGAGCTGGACACCTTCTGGAAAGCCGTGACGGAGTGGTTCGACGTACGGTTCGCCACGCCCTACGCGCGCGTGCTGGGCGACCGCTCGATGCCCGGCGCCCAGTGGTTCCCGGGTGCCACCCTGAACTACGCCGAGCACGCCCTGCGCGCGGCCGCCACCCGCGCCGACGAACCCGCTCTCCTCTACGTCGACGAGACCCACGAACCGCGCCCGGTGACCTGGTCCGAACTGCGCCGCCAGGTGGGCTCCCTGGCCGCCGAACTGCGCGCCCTGGGCGTACGCCCGGGAGACCGGGTCAGCGGCTATCTGCCGAACATTCCCCAGGCCGTCGTCGCTCTCCTGGCCACGGCCGCCGTGGGCGCCGTCTGGACGTCCTGCGCCCCCGACTTCGGTGCCCGCAGCGTCCTCGACCGCTTCCAGCAGGTGGAACCGGTCGTCCTGTTCGCCGTCGACGGCTACCGCTACGGCGGCAAGGAGCACGACCGCCGCGACACCGTCGCCGAACTGCGCCGCGAACTGCCCACCCTGCGCGCGGTCGTCCACATCCCGCTGCTGGGTACCGATGCCCCCGAAGGCGCCCTGGACTGGGCCGACCTGACCTCCGCCGACGCGGACCCCGTCTTCGAGCAGGTGCCTTTCGGCCATCCCCTGTGGGTGCTGTACTCCTCCGGCACCACCGGCCTGCCCAAGGCCATCGTGCAGTCCCAGGGCGGCATTCTGATCGAGCACCTCAAACAGCTCGGTCTGCACTGCGACCTCGGCCCCCGGGACCGTTTCTTCTGGTACACGTCGACCGGCTGGATGATGTGGAACTTCCTCGTCTCCGGTCTGCTGACCGGCACGACGATCATCCTGTACGACGGCAGCCCCGGATACCCCGACACGGGCGCCCAGTGGCGGGTCGCCGAACGCACCGGAGCCACCCTGTTCGGCACCTCCGCCGCGTACGTGATGGCCTGCCGCAAGGCGGGAGTGCACCCCTCCCGCGACTTCGACCTGTCCCAGGTGCAGTGCGTCGCGACGACCGGATCGCCGCTGCCGCCGGACGGATTCCGCTGGCTGCACGACGAGGTCCGCGACGACCTGTGGATCGCCTCCGTCAGCGGCGGCACGGACGTATGCTCCTGCTTCGCGGGAGCCGTACCGACCCTCCCGGTCCACATCGGCGAGCTCCAGGCCCCCTGCCTCGGCACCGACCTGCAGTCGTGGGATCCCAGCGGCACACCGCTGGTCGACGAGGTCGGCGAGCTCGTGGTCACCAAACCCATGCCGTCGATGCCGATCCACTTCTGGAACGACCCCGACGGCAGCCGCTACCACGACAGCTACTTCGCCATGTACCCCGGAATGTGGCGCCACGGCGACTGGATCACGCTGACCTCCCGCGGCTCGGTGATCATCCACGGCCGCTCCGACTCCACGCTCAACCGCCAGGGCGTGCGGATGGGCTCCGCCGACATCTACGAAGCCGTCGAACGCCTCCCCGAGATCAAGGAGTCCCTGGTCATCGGCATCGAACAGCCCGACGGCGGCTACTGGATGCCCCTCTTCGTGCACCTGGTCCCCGGAGCCGTCCTCGACGACGCGCTGCTGGACCGCGTCAAGCAGACCATCCGCGAACAGCTCTCCCCGCGGCACATCCCCGACGAGATCATCGAGGTACCCGGCATCCCGCACACCCTCACCGGCAAGCGCATCGAGGTCCCGGTCAAGCGCCTCCTGCAGGGCACACCGCTGGAAAAAGCGGTCAACCCCGGCTCGGTCGACGACCTCGACCTGCTGCGCTTCTACGAGGACCTGGCCCGCAAGCGCGCCTGAGCGTCCCCGGTCACCCGGCGCAGGCGGCCTCGGACTCCACCGAGCACGGCGGTGAAGCCCGAGGCCACCCTCGTTGTCAGTGCCCCCGGTTACTGTGAGTGAGCATTGATCGACTGCGCACACAGGGGGAAACATGGCGCACACCGACCACCGAACCATGCGACGCGTCCTGCGCCGGGAAATCGCCGGCACCATCGGCCTGCTCACCGACGAACAGGACTTCCGCGCCATGCGGCGCTACCGCAGCTTCACCTTCGACGACCACACCACCTACCTGCGGCAGGTCGAGGCGCTCCTCAAAACCGTCGCCGAGCAGGGCGGCCACACCACGGTGGCCCTCTTCGACCCCGGGGAATACGCCGAATACTGCGCGAAAACCGGCCTCGACCCCGACATCCCGTCCAGCCGCGCCCGCTACACCGCCGAACTCGCCACCACAGGCCCCACGCTTCCCTACGACGGACGGCCTCTCGCGGAACTCGTCCCCGACCTCGTCGACGAGGCCGTCCGCCAGGCCACCTGGGAGTACGCCTCCACCCTCCTCGCCCGGCTCGGTCCCTGCGCCGGCTGCGGCGAGAACATCGGCCGCGCCGCCTTCGCCCGCGCCGCGGACCTCCTCGTCCGCATCCTCGACACGGCCCCACCGGGCAACCGGCACCTGGTGTGCAGCGTCACCGGCACGCCCGAAGCCCTGATCGCCGTCCTCCACGCCGACGACGAGGACACCGACGCCACACACCTCGACGAGGCCGAAGCCCTCGAATTCACCACGGTCCTCGCTCTCGGCATCGCCACCGGCAGCCCCGGCGGACTCGTCATGCGCACCACCGCCCCCGGCACAGCCGACCGCGTCTACGGCTGGCGCCTGCGCGCCGACGGCCTCGAACCCCTCACCGCGGGCGAGGTCTTCGACGCCTACTGCACCGACATCGAATCCGGCGACCTGATCTCCCCGGAGTCCGGCGTCGACTACAGCGAACCACCCGACCTCGGAGAGGAAGGACCGACCTCGCGGCACCGCCACTGAACGCCCGAGGGGCGCCCCACCCGTAAGTGGAGCGCCCCTCGGCAAGCCACCGGCGAACAGCGCGGCCGCGTCACTCGCCGGAAAGCACCGCCCGAGCCGCGTTGCGCGCCTCCTCGGCGGTGTCCGCGGCCCGTGCCGCAGCCGCCGCACGCTCGCACTGCGCCAACGTGTACTTCGCCAGCGTCGCCCGTACATAAGGAAGCGACGCCGCACCCATGGACAGGGAGGTGACACCCAGGCCCGTCAGCACACAGGCCAGCAGCGGATCGGAAGCGGCCTCACCGCAGACGCCGCAGCTCTTGCCCTCGGCCTTCGCCGCCTCGGCGGCCATCGCGACCAGGTCCAGCAGCGCGGGCTGCCACGGGTCCTGCAGCCGGGACACCGCACCCACCTGCCGGTCGGCCGCGAAGGTGTACTGCGCGAGGTCATTGGTCCCCAGCGACAGGAACTCGACCTCCTGCAGCACCGAACGGGCCCGCAGCGCGGCGGACGGGATCTCCACCATCGCACCGAACTTCGCCCGCAACCCCGCCGCACGGCACGCTTCCGCGAACGCCTTGGCATCCGTCCGGTCCGCCACCATCGGGGCCATCACCTCGAGGTAGACCGGCAGCCCCTCGGCCGCCTTGGCGAGCGCGGACAACTGGGTGCGCAGTACCTCCGGGTGGTCGAGCAGTGTCCGCAGGCCCCGCACACCGAGAGCGGGGTTCGGCTCGTCGGCCGGCGTCAGGAAGTCCAGCGGCTTGTCCGCACCCGCGTCCAGCACACGTACGACCACTCGGCCCTCCGGGAAGGCCTCCAGGACCTGTCGGTAGGCCTCGACCTGCTTCTCCTCGGACGGCGCGTTCTTGTTGTCGTCCAGGAACAGGAACTCGGTCCGGAACAGCCCGACGCCCTCGGCACCGGCCTCCACCGCCGCCACCACATCCGCAGGGCCGCCAATGTTCGCGAGGAGCGGCATCTTGTGACCGTCGGAGGTGGCACCCGGACCGGTCGAGGCGGCCAGCGCGGCCTTGCGCTCGGCGGCCGCGGCCTCCAACTGAGCCTTCTTCTCATCACTGGGGTTCACGAAGACCTCGCCGGTGCTTCCGTCCACGGCGATCACCGTGCCCTCGGCCAGCTCGACGGCGCCGGGCAGCGCCACCACAGCCGGCACACCCAGCGCCCGCGCCAGAATCGCACTGTGGCTGGTCGGCCCGCCCTCCTCGGTGACGAAGCCGAGGACGAGTGCCGGGTCCAGCAGCGCCGTGTCCGCCGGCGCCAGGTCACGGGCGACCAGGACATACGGCTCGTCGCTGTCCGGCACACCCGGCATCGGCACGCCGAGCAGACGAGCGACGATACGGTTCCGCACGTCGTCCAGGTCGGCCACCCGGCCCGCCAGGTACTCACCCGCACCGGCCAGCAGGTCCCGGTAGGCGGCGAACGCGTCGTACACCGCGCGCTCGGCCGTACTGCCGACGGCGATACGCCGCTCGACATCAGCGATCAGCTCCGGATCCCGCGCCATCATGGCCTGCGCCTCGAGCACCGCCTGGGCCTCGCCCCCCGCCAGATTGCCGCGCGCCATGAGGTCGGCCGCCACGGCCTCCACGGCCTGACGGGCGCGCCCCTGCTCACGCTCCGCCTCGTCCGCCGGGATCTGCTTGGCAGGCGGCTCCAGCACCGCCGTCCCCATGTGCCGAACCTCGCCGATCGCCACTCCGTGGCTCACACCGACGCCTCGCAGCGTTGTCTCCATCTCACCCGTCTCCGATAGTGCGGCGGGTCCCGCCGCCGCGATGGTTGTTCTGTACGCCGTCCCTCAGGGAGGCAGTGGTGTCACTTCCAGGTGAAGAGAGTGTCGCCCGCCTTCACATCGCCGTCGTCGCGAAGATCGGAGAGGGAGGCCGCAGTGGCCTCCAGGGCCACGACCGGGCACACGGGGGACTTGCCGGCGGCTTCGACGGCGGCGGGGTTCCAGCGCACCACGGCCTGGCCGCGCGTCACCGTGTCGCCCTTGCTCACCAGCAGCTCGAAGCCCTCGCCGTTGAGCTGCACGGTGTCGATGCCGAGGTGGGTGAGCACTCCGTGCCCTTGCTCGTCGACGACGACGAACGCGTGCGGGTGCAGCGAGACGATGACTCCATCCACGGGGGCCGCGGCGTCGACGGGCTCGCGTACGGGATCGATCGCCGTGCCCGGGCCGACCATGGCCCCGGAGAAGACCGGATCCGGCACGGCAGCCAGTCCGATGGCACGCCCTGCGAGCGGGGACGTCACGGTGGTCATGGGAAGCCTCCCAGGGGTGGAGATTCATTTGTGCCGTTGTGCCGTCACAGCACTTCCTGTCCCGGACGGCGCGGTGTGCAGCAGGGTATGCCATGGTGGTCTAGACCACCAAACCAATCGATTTGCACCCGCTCCGGGGGCCATGTACAGTCGTACCCCTGCTCGGGGATGAGTGACGCGATCGTGCGTCCATGCCCAGCAGCATCCAACTTGTCAGATCCTATCTTGGGACCGCCTTCTGCATGCCCGCAGGACGGTGGTCAGAGAGACCGGAAAACCCTGATAGAGTTTGGATCACCGAAGGGAAGCGCCCGGAGGAAAGCCCGCGAGGGTGAGTACGAAGGAAGCGACCGTTCCTTGAGAACTCAACAGCGTGCCAAAAATCAACGCCAGATATGTTGATACCCCGTCCGTCGGAACACTCCGATGGTCGTGGTTCCTTTGAAGAAACACAGCGAGGACGCTGTGTGCGAGGGGATCATTCCTCCTCTCGCACCGCTCTCGTGGTGTCGACCGGATTACCGGTAAACATTCACGGAGAGTTTGATCCTGGCTCAGGACGAACGCTGGCGGCGTGCTTAACACATGCAAGTCGAACGATGAAGCCCCTCGGGGTGGATTAGTGGCGAACGGGTGAGTAACACGTGGGCAATCTGCCCTTCACTTCGGGACAAGCCCTGGAAACGGGGTCTAATACCGGATATCACTCCCGCAGGCATCTGCGGGGGTCGAAAGCTCCGGCGGTGAAGGATGAGCCCGCGGCCTATCAGCTGGTTGGTGAGGTAACGGCTCACCAAGGCGACGACGGGTAGCCGGCCTGAGAGGGCGACCGGCCACACTGGGACTGAGACACGGCCCAGACTCCTACGGGAGGCAGCAGTGGGGAATATTGCACAATGGGCGCAAGCCTGATGCAGCGACGCCGCGTGAGGGATGACGGCCTTCGGGTTGTAAACCTCTTTCAGCAGGGAAGAAGCGCAAGTGACGGTACCTGCAGAAGAAGCGCCGGCTAACTACGTGCCAGCAGCCGCGGTAATACGTAGGGCGCGAGCGTTGTCCGGAATTATTGGGCGTAAAGAGCTCGTAGGCGGCTTGTCACGTCGGGTGTGAAAGCCCGGGGCTTAACCCCGGGTCTGCATTCGATACGGGCTGGCTAGAGTGTGGTAGGGGAGATCGGAATTCCTGGTGTAGCGGTGAAATGCGCAGATATCAGGAGGAACACCGGTGGCGAAGGCGGATCTCTGGGCCATTACTGACGCTGAGGAGCGAAAGCGTGGGGAGCGAACAGGATTAGATACCCTGGTAGTCCACGCCGTAAACGGTGGGAACTAGGTGTTGGCGACATTCCACGTCGTCGGTGCCGCAGCTAACGCATTAAGTTCCCCGCCTGGGGAGTACGGCCGCAAGGCTAAAACTCAAAGGAATTGACGGGGGCCCGCACAAGCAGCGGAGCATGTGGCTTAATTCGACGCAACGCGAAGAACCTTACCAAGGCTTGACATACGCCGGAAAACCCTGGAGACAGGGTCCCCCTTGTGGTCGGTGTACAGGTGGTGCATGGCTGTCGTCAGCTCGTGTCGTGAGATGTTGGGTTAAGTCCCGCAACGAGCGCAACCCTTGTCCTGTGTTGCCAGCAGGCCCCTCGGGGTGCTGGGGACTCACAGGAGACCGCCGGGGTCAACTCGGAGGAAGGTGGGGACGACGTCAAGTCATCATGCCCCTTATGTCTTGGGCTGCACACGTGCTACAATGGCAGGTACAATGAGCTGCGATGCCGCGAGGCGGAGCGAATCTCAAAAAGCCTGTCTCAGTTCGGATTGGGGTCTGCAACTCGACCCCATGAAGTCGGAGTTGCTAGTAATCGCAGATCAGCAGTGCTGCGGTGAATACGTTCCCGGGCCTTGTACACACCGCCCGTCACGTCACGAAAGTCGGTAACACCCGAAGCCGGTGGCCCAACCCCTTGCGGGAGGGAGCCGTCGAAGGTGGGACTGGCGATTGGGACGAAGTCGTAACAAGGTAGCCGTACCGGAAGGTGCGGCTGGATCACCTCCTTTCTAAGGAGCACTTCTTGCCGGGCTTGCCCGGCCGGGGGCCAGTACACCGGCGAGTGCCCGGTGCTGGTTGCTCATGGGTGGAACGTTGATTATTCGGCCGGATGCACGGGCCGGAGGCTGCCAGTACTGCTCGCAGGAGCGTGGAACGCATGATCTCCGGACGGGTTCCGGCCGGGCACGCTGTTGGGTGTCTGAGGGAATGACCTTTCCTCGGCCGCCGGCCCCAGTGAACTCCGGATGTTGTCCGGGGGTGATGGGTGGCTGGTCGTTGTTTGAGAACTGCACAGTGGACGCGAGCATCTGTGGCCAAGTTTTTAAGGGCGCACGGTGGATGCCTTGGCACCAGGAACCGATGAAGGACGCGGGAGGCCGCGATAGTCCCCGGGGAGCCGTCAACCAGGCTGTGATCCGGGGGTTTCCGAATGGGGAAACCCGGCAGTCGTCATGGGCTGTCACCCGCTGCTGAACACATAGGCAGTGCGGAGGGAACGCGGGGAAGTGAAACATCTCAGTACCCGCAGGAAGAGAAAACAACCGTGATTCCGGGAGTAGTGGCGAGCGAAACCGGATGAGGCCAAACCGTATGCGTGTGAGACCCGGCAGGGGTTGCGCATGCGGGGTTGTGGGATCTCTTTGCTGTTGTCTGCCGGCAACAGGACGAGTCAGAAACCGTTGGCGTAGGCGAAGGACATGCGAAAGGTCCGGCGCAGAGGGTAAGACCCCCGTAGCCGAAACGTCAGCGGCTCGTCGAAGAGACACCCAAGTAGCACGGGGCCCGAGAAATCCCGTGTGAATCCGGCGGGACCACCCGCCAAGCCTAAATATTCCCTGGTGACCGATAGCGGATAGTACCGTGAGGGAATGGTGAAAAGTACCCCGGGAGGGGAGTGAAATAGTACCTGAAACCGTGTGCCTACAAGCCGTGGGAGCGTCGGAACGGGGCTTGCCTCGTTCTCGTGACTGCGTGCCTTTTGAAGAATGAGCCTGCGAGTTTGCGGTGTGTTGCGAGGTTAACCCGGGTGGGGTAGCCGTAGCGAAAGCGAGTCCGAACAGGGCGGTTGAGTAGCACGCTCAAGACCCGAAGCGGAGTGATCTAGCCATGGGCAGGTTGAAGCGGAGGTAAGACTTCGTGGAGGACCGAACCCACCAGGGTTGAAAACCTGGGGGATGACCTGTGGTTAGGGGTGAAAGGCCAATCAAACTCCGTGATAGCTGGTTCTCCCCGAAATGCATTTAGGTGCAGCGTCGTGTGTTTCTTGCCGGAGGTAGAGCACTGGATAGGCGATGGGCCCTACCGGGTTACTGACCTTAGCCAAACTCCGAATGCCGGCAAGTGAGAGCGCGGCAGTGAGACCGTGGGGGATAAGCTCCATGGTCGAGAGGGAAACAGCCCAGAGCATCGACTAAGGCCCCCAAGCGTACGCTAAGTGGGAAAGGATGTGGAGTCGCTCAGACAACCAGGAGGTTGGCTTAGAAGCAGCCACCCTTGAAAGAGTGCGTAATAGCTCACTGGTCTAGTGATTCCGCGCCGACAATGTAGCGGGGCTCAAGCGTACCGCCGAAGTCGTGTCAATCCAGCGGCAAGCCCCAACGGGTGCTGGGTTGGGTAGGGGAGCGTCGTCTGCCGGGTGAAGCGGCACCGGAAGGTAGTCGTGGACGGTTGACGAGTGAGAATGCAGGCATGAGTAGCGATACACACGTGGGAAACGTGTGCGCCGATTGACCAAGGGTTCCTGGGTCAAGCTGATCTGCCCAGGGTAAGTCGGGACCTAAGGCGAGGCCGACAGGCGTAGTCGATGGACAACCGGTTGATATTCCGGTACCCGCTGTGAAGCGTCAAACATCGAGCATCGTGATGCTAAGGCCGTGAAGCCGCCCTGATCTCTTCGGAGTTGAGGGGAGTGGTGGAGCCGCCGGACCAAGCGGTCAGTAGGTGAGTGATGGGGTGACGCAGGAAGGTAGTCCAGCCCGGGCGGTGGTTGTCCCGGGGTAAGGGTGTAGGACGCCAGGCAGGCAAATCCGCCTGGCATGCAGTCCGAGACCCGATGCCGAGCCGATTGCGGCGAAGTGGATGATCCTATGCTGTCGAGAAAAGCCTCTAGCGAGTTTCATGGCGGCCCGTACCCTAAACCGACTCAGGTGGTCAGGTAGAGAATACCGAGGCGTTCGGGTGAACTATGGTTAAGGAACTCGGCAAAATGCCCCCGTAACTTCGGGAGAAGGGGGGCCGCGCCCGGTGACGAGTCTTGCACTCCGAGCTGGGGGTGGCCGCAGAGACCAGCGAGAAGCGACTGTTTACTAAAAACACAGGTCCGTGCGAAGCCGTAAGGCGAGGTATACGGACTGACGCCTGCCCGGTGCTGGAACGTTAAGGGGACCGGTTAGCTCACCTTCGGGTGGGCGAGGCTGAGAACTTAAGCGCCAGTAAACGGCGGTGGTAACTATAACCATCCTAAGGTAGCGAAATTCCTTGTCGGGTAAGTTCCGACCTGCACGAATGGCGTAACGACTTCTCGACTGTCTCAACCATAGGCCCGGTGAAATTGCACTACGAGTAAAGATGCTCGTTTCGCGCAGCAGGACGGAAAGACCCCGGGACCTTTACTACAGTTTGATATTGGTGTTCGGTTCGGCTTGTGTAGGATAGCTGGGAGACTGTGAAAGCCGCACGCCAGTGCGGTGGGAGTCGTCGTTGAAATACCAGTCTGGTCGTGCTGGATGTCTAACCTGGGTCCGTGATCCGGATCAGGGACAGTGTCTGATGGGTAGTTTAACTGGGGCGGTTGCCTCCTAAAGGGTAACGGAGGCGCCCAAAGGTTCCCTCAGCCTGGTTGGCAATCAGGTGGTGAGTGTAAGTGCACAAGGGAGCTTGACTGTGAGACCGACGGGTCGAGCAGGGACGAAAGTCGGGACTAGTGATCCGGCGGTGGCTTGTGGAAGCGCCGTCGCTCAACGGATAAAAGGTACCCCGGGGATAACAGGCTGATCTTCCCCAAGAGTCCATATCGACGGGATGGTTTGGCACCTCGATGTCGGCTCGTCGCATCCTGGGGCTGGAGTCGGTCCCAAGGGTTGGGCTGTTCGCCCATTAAAGCGGTACGCGAGCTGGGTTTAGAACGTCGTGAGACAGTTCGGTCCCTATCCGCTGTGCGCGCAGGAGTCTTGAGAAGGGCTGTCCCTAGTACGAGAGGACCGGGACGGACGAACCTCTGGTGTGCCAGTTGTTCTGCCAAGGGCATGGCTGGTTGGCTACGTTCGGGAGGGATAACCGCTGAAAGCATCTAAGCGGGAAGCCTGCTTCGAGATGAGGACTCCCACCCACTTGATGGGGTAAGGCTCCCAGTAGACGACTGGGTTGATAGGCCGGATCTGGAAGCGCCGCAAGGCGTGGAGGTGACCGGTACTAATAGGCCGAGGGCTTGTCCCCAGTTGCTCGCGTCCACTGTGTCGGTTCTGAAACCACGAACGGTCCCATGTGGCCACACATGGCCGGCTGACGGTTTCATAGTGTTTCGGTGGTCATAGCGTGAGGGAAACGCCCGGTCACATTCCGAACCCGGAAGCTAAGCCTCACAGCGCCGATGGTACTGCAGGGGGGACCCTGTGGGAGAGTAGGACACCGCCGAACTCCTTTTACAGCTCTGGCTCTTGGGTAACACAACCCAGGAGCCAGAGCTTTTTTGCGTTGAGGTAAGGTCAGGAGGCATCGTCGGCACGTTTTCCCCAGGAGGCCCCCGGGTGGAGGTCCAGGAGACCCGCGTCCAGACGGACCGGGTCCTCACCATCCCGAACATCCTCAGCATGGCACGGCTGCTTGGCGTGCCCCTTTTCCTGTGGCTGATTCTCAGGCCGGAGTTCGGTGGTCCCAAGAGCGACGGCTGGGCCCTGCTGGTGCTGGCGCTGAGCGGGGTCAGTGACTACCTGGACGGCAAGCTCGCGCGGCGGTGGAACCAGGTCAGCAGCCTTGGCCGGCTGCTCGACCCCGCGGCCGACCGGCTCTATGTTCTCTCCACGCTCCTCGGCCTCACCTGGCGCGAGATTCTGCCGCTCTGGCTGACCGTGCTGCTCCTGGCGCGGGAATTGATGCTGCTGGTGGCGGTAGGCGTCCTCAGGCGCCACGGCTACCCGCCGCCCCAGGTGAACTTCCTTGGGAAGGCGGCGACGTTCAACCTGATGTACGCCTTCCCGCTGTTGCTGCTCAGTGACGGCAGCGGTTGGATCGCGTCACTCGCAGCTATTTTCGGATGGGCGTTCGCCGGATGGGGTACAACGCTCTATTGGTGGGCAGGAGTCCTCTACGTGGTACAAGTCCGCCGCCTGGTTCGTGCGGACGCCATGGCCGACTGAGCTCGCCCATTGAGGCAGCCGCAGTGGCTCCGATGGCCCGCTTCGGAAAAGTGCGGGACAATCAGGACGGGTGAAGTCGGCCAGATCGTCGTCTCTAGAGGAGGACGCTTCCGACATGAAGGCCGTCGTGATGGCCGGAGGCGAAGGCACGCGCCTTCGTCCGATGACCTCGAGCATGCCCAAGCCGCTCCTGCCGGTGGTCAACCGGCCGATCATGGAGCACGTGCTGCGGTTGCTCAAAAGGCATGGGCTGAACGAGACCGTCGTCACGGTCCAGTTCCTGGCTTCGCTGGTCAAGAACTACTTCGGTGACGGCGAGGAGCTCGGAATGGAGCTCAGCTATGCCAATGAGGAGAAGCCACTCGGTACCGCCGGAAGCGTCAAGAACGCCGAGGAGGCGCTGAAGGACGATGCCTTCCTGGTCATCTCCGGTGATGCCCTGACCGACTTCGATCTCACCGAGCTGATCAATTTCCACAAGGAAAAGGGCGCGATGGTGACCGTGTGTCTCACGCGCGTGCCCAATCCGCTGGAATTCGGCATCACCATCGTCGACGAAGAGGGCAAGGTCGAGCGCTTCCTGGAGAAGCCGACCTGGGGCCAGGTCTTCTCCGACACCGTGAACACGGGCATCTATGTCATGGAGCCCGAGGTGTTCAACTATGTAGAACCCGATGTTCCGGTCGACTGGTCCGGCGACGTTTTCCCGCAGCTGATGAAGGAGGGCAAGCCGATCTACGGCTATGTCGCCGAGGGCTACTGGGAGGACGTCGGCACCCACGAGAGCTATGTGAAGGCACAGGCCGACGTCCTGGAAGGCAAGGTCGACGTCGAGATCGACGGCTTCGAGATCTCCCCGGGGGTCTGGGTCGCCGAGGGAGCCGAGGTGCACCCGGACGCCGTGCTGCGCGGACCGCTCTACATCGGCGACTACGCCAAGGTGGAGGCCGAGGCCGAAATCCGCGAACACACCGTGGTCGGCTCCAACGTCGTCGTCAAAAGCGGTGCCTTCCTGCACAAGGCCGTCGTACACGACAACGTGTACATCGGACAGCACAGCAATCTGCGCGGCTGTGTGGTCGGCAAGAACACCGACATCATGCGTGCGGCGCGGATCGAGGACGGCGCGGTCATCGGTGACGAGTGCCTGATCGGTGAAGAATCGATCGTGCAGGGCAATGTGCGGGTCTACCCGTTCAAGACGATCGAGGCCGGCGCCTTCGTCAACACCTCGGTCATCTGGGAGTCGCGGGGCCAGGCGCACCTCTTCGGGGCGCGCGGAGTGTCCGGCATCCTGAACGTGGAGATCACCCCGGAGTTGGCCGTACGCCTCGCCGGCGCCTACGCGACCACGCTCAAGAAGGGGTCCACGGTCACCACGGCCCGCGACCACTCCCGTGGTGCCCGCGCGCTCAAGCGTGCGGTGATCTCGGCCCTCCAGGCCAGCGCGATCGACGTACGGGACCTGGAGAACGTACCGCTGCCGGTCGCCCGGCAGCAGACCGCGCGCGGCAGCGCCGGCGGCATCATGATCCGGACCACGCCCGGGGTGCCGGACTCGGTCGACATCATGTTCTTCGACAGTCAGGGCGCTGATCTGTCCCAGGGCGGTCAGCGGAAGCTGGACCGGATCTTCGCCCGTCAGGAGTACCGGCGCGCGTTCCCCGGCGAGATCGGTGACCTGTACTTCCCGGCCAGCGTCTTCGACGCGTACACCGGTTCGCTGCTGCGCAACGTCGATACCACCGGGATCGCCGAGTCGGGTCTGAAGGTCGTCGTGGACGCCTCGAACGGCAGCGCCGGTCTCGTCCTGCCCAGCCTGCTCGGCAAGCTCGGCGTGGACTCGTTGACGATCAATCCCGGCCTCGACGAGGGCCGGCCGACGGAGACCGCCGACATGCGGCGCTCGGGCCTGACGCGGCTTGGCGAGATCGTGGCGTCCTCCGGGGCCGCGTTCGGCGTGCGGTTCGACCCGGTGGGCGAGCGGCTGTCGCTCGTCGACGAGAAGGGCCGCATCATCGAGGACGACCGGGCGCTGCTGGTGATGCTCGACCTCGTGGCGGCCGAGCGGCGCAGCGGCCGGGTGGCGCTTCCGGTGACCACCACCCGCATCGCCGAGCAGGTGGCCGCCTACCACGGCACTCAGGTCGAGTGGACGACGACCTCTCCGGACGACCTCACGCGGGTCGGCGGCGAGGAGGGGACGATCTTCGGCGGTGACGGCAAGGGCGGGTTCATCGTCCCGGAGTTCGGCAGTGTCTACGACGGTACGGCGGCCTTCGTACGGCTCATCGGGCTGGTGGCGCGCACACAGCTCACCCTCAGCCAGATCGACGCCCGGATCCCGCGGGCGCATGTCCTCAAGCGGGACCTGGCGACTCCGTGGGCGGTCAAGGGCCTGGTGATGCGCCGGGTCGTCGAGGAGGCCGGAGACCGCTTCGTGGACACCACGGACGGTGTGCGGGTCGTGGAGGCCGACGGGCGCTGGGTGATGGTCCTGCCGGACCCGGCCGAAGCGGTCACCCACCTGTGGGCCGAGGGGCCCGACGACGCCTCCGCCCAGGCACTGCTGGACGAGTGGTCGGCGGTGGTGGACAGCGCCGGCCGGTAGCACACGGCATCGGCCGGTGGAGCCGGCAAGCCGGCCGGTAAAACGGACAGCACGCACGCGTGCCGGACAAGTGTCCCCCAAGGGGGGCCTGTCCGGCATGCCGGTGGGGCCGTTCGGAGGTCTCGGTCGCGACGTGCGACGATGTGCGGCATGCCGCAGCAACCCCCCATTCGGAGCAACCCCGCGCGGCCCTCCCGTCCGGACGCCTCCATGTCGTTGATCACCAACGTCATGGATCACAGCCTCGACGACGGCTATGCCGAGGCCGCCGCGCGGAAGAAGGCCGCGGGCGAGAGCGGCATGCCGAAGACCGTCGGAGCGAAACTGGGGCTGGCGGCCGGCCTGGTGCTGGCCGCGCTCGTCGTGACCGTGGGAGCGGCACAGGCGCGCGTGGTGGCCCCGGTCGTCGCCAAGGAGCGCCAGGAGCTGATCGACCGCATCGACCGTGAGACGGCGGCGGCCGACAGGCTCGAGGACACCGTCGACAAGCTGCGCGACGACGTGAGCGCGCGGCAGCGCCAGGCGCTCCGGCACAGCGGCGGCGACGCCCGGGCCGACCTGGTGGGTGTGCTGGCGGGCGCCATCGAAGTGCACGGGCCCGGTGTGAAGCTCGTCGTGAACGACGCCAAGGAAGTCGGCAGCGGCGGCAACGGCGACCCGCGCGGGACATCGGGTTTCTCCGACACCGGGCGGGTGCGCGACCGGGACATGCAGCGGGTCGTCAACGGGCTGTGGCAGGCGGGGGCCGAGGCCGTCTCCATCAACGGGCAGCGGCTGACCGCCCTGTCGGCGATCAGGGCCGCGGGTGACGCCATACTGGTCGACAACAGGCCGCTGGTGCCGCCGTACACGGTGCTCGCGGTGGGGGACGGGAACAGGCTGAGCTCCCGGTTCCAGGACAGCCCCGACGGGCTGTATCTGGATGCTCTGCGGGACAGCTACGGCATCCGGACCGGCATCTCCGTGGAGAGCGACCTCCGGCTGCCCGCGGCACCGAGTGTGATCGTACGTACAGCACAGCCGAGCACTGAGAAGGGCACATCGTGATCGCCGTACTGGGCCTCGTCGTGGGAGTGGTGGCCGGCCTGTTGGTCCGGCCCGAGGTTCCGGCGGTCGTCGAGCCTTATCTGCCGATCGCCGTCGTGGCGGCGCTGGACGCCGTCTTCGGTGGTCTGCGGGCCATGCTCGACGGCATCTTCGACGACAAGGTGTTCGTCGTGTCGTTCCTGTCGAACGTGGTCGTCGCCGCGCTGATCGTGTTCCTGGGTGACAAGTTGGGCGTGGGCGCCCAGCTGTCCACGGGCGTCGTGGTTGTCCTCGGCATCCGCATCTTCTCCAACGCCGCGGCGATCCGACGGCACGTGTTCCGGGCGTGAGAGCGATGAGCAACCAGGACGAACAGCCCGAGAACGGGCGGAGTGCGGACATCCGCGACGAACGGCCCGAGCGGCAGCCGCTGCGCAAGGAGTTGCCCGAGGAAGTGCCCCCACCGGCGGCCGCCGAGGCCGATGCCGCCTCCGGGACGGAGGGGACCGCCGCCGACGGCCGGAACGCCGAGGAAGCCTCCGAACCTGCGCTGACGGGCCGCCAACGGCTGGTGAAGAGCCTGTGGCCGCCGCGCTTCACCCGGGCCCAACTCGTCGTCGCCCTGCTGCTGTTCGGCCTCGGCTTCGGGCTTGCCGTGCAGGTCGCCTCCAACAGCGACAGTGACAGCGCGCTGCGCGGCGCCCGGCAGGAAGATCTTGTTCGCATCCTCGATGAACTGGACGACCGTACTCAGCGTCTTGAGGACGAGAAGCAGGGTCTCGAGAAGCAGCGCCAGGAGCTGGAGAACAGCTCGGACCAGGCCGAGGAGGCCCGTAAGCAGACGGCCGAGAAGGAGAAGCAACTCGGCATCCTGGCGGGCACGGTGGGCGCGCAGGGGCCCGGCATCACGATGACGATCGAGGACACGAAGGGGACGGTCCAGGCGGACATGCTGCTCGACGCAATACAGGAGCTGCGCGCGGCCGGTGCGGAGGCGATCCAGATCAACGGGGTACGGGTGGTCGCGGGCACCTATCTGACCGACTCCGGCAAGAGTGTTGACGTCGACGGGAACAAGATCGAAGCTCCCTATCGTTTCCAGGTCATCGGCAAGCCGCAGGACCTCGAGCCGGCGCTCAACATCCCCGGAGGCGTGGTGCAGACCCTTGAGAAGGAGCAGGCCACCGTGATCGTCGAGCGGTCGGACAAGATCGTCGTGGACGCCTTGCGGGCGGCGAAGCGCCCTGACTACGCTCGGTCGTCCTCGCAGTGAACCGGCGGTGCATGGCGGCTGTCCGGCAGGGGCATGAGGTTGCGGGGGGTCGACGCACCGATTGGGTGGTGCGTGGTGGAAACTGTTTGGTGGATACGGACGTTGTGAGGATGTCCGGGTCGACCGGTGTATGCAGTCAGGGTTCGTCCTGCCCCACGGGCGGGTCTGTTTCGGTCAAGGGGAATCGCCCGTGAAGTTGTTTGCGAAGTTGTTCGGCAAGAGCGCGCGAGAGGGCGGCGAGAACGCGACGGCCCGCCATCGCGCACAGCCCGACGCCGAGGGCCAGCGCCCGCTGTTCCGGGACCAGGCCGCCGGTGAGGGCCGTGACATTTCGGGCGGTCAGGGCGCGCCGTCTGTTGACCCTGCCCGGTCGGGCGACATAGGTTTCGGACAACCGTCAACCTCAAGTACGGGTGGAGGGTTTGCCGCCGACCCGTACGCGTCCAATGCCCCGGCGGGGCAGCCGCGGCAGGAGGATCCGTCCATGTCGGCCCTGGTGTGTACGAGGTGCGGTAACCGCAACGCGGAGAACAGCCGCTTCTGTTCCAACTGCGGCGCGCCGCTGCGGGCCGGTGCGACACCGGAGCGTGCCTCGGAGACGACGTCCACGATCTCCATCTCAGGCATCGAGGCCTACGACGCCGAAGCCACCGGCCAGACGCCCATGCTGTCTCCGGAGGCGCAGGCGGCCGTCGACGCGCTGCCGCTCGGCTCCGCCCTGCTGGTGGTCCGCCGCGGGCCGAACTCCGGCAGCCGCTTCCTGCTGGACGGCGAGCTGACCACGGCCGGGCGTCATCCGCAGAGCGACATCTTCCTGGACGACGTGACGGTCTCGCGCCGCCACGTGGAGTTCCGCCGCAGCCCGGACGGCTCGTTCACGGTGGCCGACGTCGGCAGCCTGAACGGCACGTACGTCAACCGGGAGCGGATCGACCAGGTCGCCCTGTCCAACGGTGACGAGGTGCAGATCGGCAAGTACCGGCTGGTGTTCTACTCGAGCCGGCAGGGCATCTGACCCTCCCCGGACTGAAGTCCGGGGGGATCCCAGGGAAGGTCCATGCTTCGAACACCGAGCGGCGGTGCGGGACACGGCACCGCCGCCGCGGACAGTGGGCTGATGAGCATCGGCACGGTGCTGAACGCGCTGCGTGACGAGTTCCCCGAGGTCACCATCTCCAAGATCCGTTTCCTGGAGTCGGAGGGGCTCGTCGAGCCGCAGCGGACCCCCTCGGGGTATCGCAAGTTCAGCGCGGACGACGTCGAGCGGCTCGCCCTGGTCCTGAGGATGCAACGTGACCACTACCTGCCGCTGAAGGTGATCCGCGAGCACCTGGACGCGATGGAGCGCGGCGAGGCGGTCCAGCTGCCGGTGCTCGGCCGGCAGCGCGACGGCGAGGCCGGGCCGCCGGCCGTCGAGGCGCCCACGGCGGCCCGGATCGGGCGGGCCGAGCTGCTCGCCGCCGCCGGGATCGAGGACGCGGAGCTTCAGGAGTGGGAGTCGTACGGGCTCCTCACCCCGTTGGCGGACGGTTCCTACGACGCCGAGGCGGTGACCGTGGCCTCGCTCGTCGGTGAGCTGGGGCGCTTCGGAATCGAGCCCCGTCACCTGCGGGTGATGAAGGCGGCCGCCGACCGGGAGGCCGGGCTGGTCGACCAGGTGGTGGCCCCGCTCAAGCGGCACCGCAATCCGCAGACCAGGGCCCATGCCGAGGCCCGCACGAAGGAGCTGGCGGCGCTCACGGTGCGGTTGCACGGGGCTCTGGTGCAGACGGCGCTCGGGGTGCGGCTGCCCTGACGGGGCCGGTCGCGGCGGCCGGATCGTCCCCCCGTTTCCGGCCCGACTACCCAAACGTCCCGGGCACGGCCTAGGGTTGCTGTGTGAACGAGCTCGATGTCGTAGGTGTCCGGGTCGAAATGCCCTCCAACCAGCCGATCGTGCTCCTGCGTGAAGTGGGAGGCGACCGTTACCTCCCCATCTGGATCGGACCGGGGGAGGCGACGGCGATCGCCTTCGCCCAGCAGGGCATGGCCCCTGCCAGGCCGCTGACCCACGACCTGTTCAAGGACGTGCTGGAGGCCGTCGGCCAGGAGCTCACGGAAGTGCGCATCACAGATCTGCGTGAGGGCGTCTTCTACGCGGAGCTGGTCTTCGCCAGTGGGGTCGAGGTGAGCGCTCGGCCGTCCGACGCCATAGCGCTGGCGCTGCGTACCGGAACGCCGATCTTCGGCAGCGACACGGTGCTCGACGACGCGGGCATCGCGATTCCGGACGAGCAGGAGGACGAGGTGGAGAAGTTCCGCGAGTTCCTCGACCAGATCTCGCCGGAAGACTTCGGCAGCAGCAGCCAGTGAGAACCGGCAGCCGGTGAAACGCCCCTGTCTGCCATCGGCCGCATGGAGCCCTGCAGCCTGCCGCCCGGGCATTCGGCTAGCCTTTCCCCGCATGGGGGTACGCGAAACCACTCTTAGGGTGATTATCACTCGGCGTGCCGAGTGTGGCGATCGTTGACGCGCCCCTGGTGACTGCCTACCGTCGAGGAGGCAGGTCGAGGACGGAGGTCGGCGTGAGAAGCAGCGGCGACGGTACGGCTGGGGGTGTCCCCGGAAGCGGTGTCCGGGGGAGTTACCCCTACCAGGGCAGCGCGGCCGATCCCGCTCCGTTGCGACCGACAGCCGTGCCGAGCAGCGGAGGGGCGACGTCCATGGCGTCCGAGCAGATCGGCTACCGCGGTCCGACGGCCTGCGCCGCCGCAGGCATCACCTACCGGCAACTGGACTACTGGGCGCGTACCGGCCTGGTGGAGCCGAGCGTGAGGCCCGCCTACGGCTCCGGCACGCAGCGCCTGTACAGCTTCCGTGACGTCGTCGTCCTGAAGATCGTCAAGCGCTTCCTCGACACCGGCGTCTCGCTGCAGAACATCCGTACGGCCGTCCAGCACCTGCGGGAGCGCGGCTTTCGCGACCTGGAGCGGATGACGCTGATGAGCGACGGCGCCACGGTGTACGAGTGCACGTCGCCCGACGAGGTGCACGCCCTGCTCCAGGGGGGCCAGGGGATCTTCGGCATCGCGGTCGGCGTGGTGTGGCGCGATGTGGAGAGCGCGCTGTCGCAGCTGCACGGTGAGCGCGTCGACACCGGGGAGACCCTGGTGGGGCACAACCCCGGTGACGAGCTCGCCCGGCGCCGCAACCGGGCGGTCTGACCGGCTCCGCGGACCGGCGCTCACGCCTCGGAACGGCTCCGAGCGGTCCGTTGTCAGTGGTGTGGTGCAGCATCGTGGATGTGAGAACCGCGCCCACGATCCTGCATCTCGACATGGATGCCTTCTTCGCGTCGGCGGAGCAGGCGTCCAAACCGAGCCTGCGCGGGAAGGCCGTCGTCGTGGGCGGGCTCGGACCGCGCGGAGTGGTGGCCACCGCGTCGTACGAGGCGCGGGTCTTCGGCGTCCACTCGGCGATGCCGATGGCCCAGGCGCGGCGGCTGGCGCCGAACGCCGCGTACCTGGTGCCGCGCTTCGCCTTCTACCGGTCCGTCAGCGAGCAGGTGATGGGGCTGCTGCGGGCCCTGTCGCCGCTGGTGGAGCCGCTGAGCCTGGACGAGGCGTTCGTGGACCTCGAGGCCGGGGGAGCGGCCTGGGACGCGGACTCGGCCCGGCTGGCGGGGACCAGGCTGCGCGCCGACATCCGGGCCGTCACGGGGCTGACCGGCTCCGTGGGACTGGCCGCCTCCAAGATGCTCGCCAAGATCGCCTCCGAAAAGGCGAAGCCCGACGGGCTGGTGCTCATCGAGCCCGGCACCGAGCGGGCCCTGCTCGGACCCATGTCCGTGCGGACCCTGCCGGGCGTCGGGCCGGCGACGGGCGACCATCTGCGGCGGGCCGGGATCCACACCGTCGACGAGCTCGCCGAAGCGGGTGAGGACGAGCTCGTACGGCTGCTCGGCAAGGCGCACGGCCACGCGCTGTACGCCATGGCGCTGGCCCACGACGAGCGGCCCGTCGTCGCCGAGCGCGAGGCCAAGTCGGTGTCGGTCGAGGACACCTACGACGTGGACATCCACGACCGGACCCGGGTGGGCATGGAGGTGCGGCGGCTCGCCGACCGGTGCGTACGGCGGCTGCGCGCGGCCGGGCTGTCGGGGCGCACCATCGTGCTGAAGGTGCGCCGCTACGACTTCTCCACCCTGACCCGGTCCGAGACCCTGCGCGGGCCCACGGACGACCCCGCGGTGGTGCGGGAGGCGGCTGCCCGGCTGCTGGACTCCGTGGACACCACGGGCGGCGTACGGCTGCTCGGCGTGGGCGTGTCCGGGCTCGCCGACTACACCCAGGAGGACCTGTTCGCCCAGGCGGCGGGCGCGGAGGCCGAGAGCCCCGTCGAAGAGCCGGGGCAGGAGCCGGTAGCGGACCAGCCGGCCCCCGCCGAGCGGCGCTGGCCCTCCGGCCACGACGTACGGCACGCCGAGTACGGCCACGGCTGGGTCCAGGGCAGCGGCCTCGGCCGCGTCACCGTCCGCTTCGAGACCCCCGGCTCCCCGCCGGGCCGGATACGGACCTTCCCCACCGACGACCCGGACCTGGAACCGGCGGATCCTCTCCCTCTGGTGCACCGCATACCCCCCGGACCCAGGGGCACGGCGCTGTCGGGGCCGGGGGACGGGGCAGGCGGTCACGTGTCCTCGGAGGCTGCCGTCAAAGGGGGCTGACGCGGCTCGGGTGTCAGGTCTCGTCCGGGCCCGAGCCGGAGCCCGCCAGGTTGCCGAAGTCGCGGTCCGGGAAGGAGGGGGGAGGGGCGACGTCCAGGCCGTAGTGGTGGTAGAGCTGCAGTTCCTGCGCGGGGGAGAGATGGCGGCCCACGCCGAAGTCGGGGGCCTCCTTGACCAGGGAGCGGTCGAAGGGGACTCGCAGAGTGCCCTCGACCAGCTCGCTGGGCTCCAGGGGCACGAAGGCGTCCCGGGAGAACAGGCCGGTGCGTATGGCCGCCCACTCCGGGACACCGGTCGCGTCGTCGAGGTAGACCTCGTCCACCGTGCCGATCTTGTGGCCATTGCGATCGAACGCCTTGCGGCCGATCAGGTTGCGCGGATCGATCTCGGTCTGCACGGTCCCTCCACATGGTCGCAGCTCATCCGTAAGCACTACGAAAGAGCACAATCAGCACGACGGCCACTCGAAGGCCCCGGCGCCCGCCCCGCTGGTACGCTGGCAACGGCTGCTGACCCCGTGCGGGAGAGCTCTCCGGCACCACCGGAGGCGCCGAAGGAGCAAATCCTCCCCGGAATCTCTCAGGCCCACGTACCGCACGGACGAGGTCACTCTGGAAAGCAGAGCGGGTGTCGACGGTGTCCGCTCTCACCGACGGTGAAAACCGGGAGCCCGCGGGCGGCCCGGTGAAGCTCTCAGGTTGAGATGACAGAGGGGGAGGCCGTCGGGGCACCCGTGCCGTGGTGTCCCTCGAAGGTCGTGTCAGACCAGGAGGCCTCCGCAATGACCGCCCAGCGCATTCCACTCTCCGCGCTCGAACAGGGCATCCCCTTCGAGCAGCGCCACATCGGGCCCGACCAGGAGGCGCGGGCCAAGATGCTCGCGCAGGTCGGCTACGGCTCGCTCGACGAGCTCACGGCCGCCGCGGTGCCCGATGTCATCAAGAACACCGACGCGCTCGACCTGCCGGGCGCCCGCACCGAGGCCGAGGTGCTGGCCGAGCTGCGCTCGCTGGCCGGCCGCAACCAGGTCCTCGGCTCGATGATCGGACTCGGCTACTACGGCACCTTCACCCCGCCGGTCATCCTGCGCAACGTCATGGAGAACCCGGCCTGGTACACCGCCTACACCCCGTACCAGCCGGAGATCTCCCAGGGCCGCCTCGAGGCGCTGCTGAACTTCCAGACCATGGTCGCCGACCTCACCGGCCTGCCGACCTCCGGCGCCTCCCTGCTGGACGAGGGCACCGCCGCCGCCGAGGCCATGGCGCTGTCCCTGCGCATGGGCAAGAACAAGAAGGGCCTGTTCCTGGTCGACGCGGACGCGCTGCCGCAGACCATCGCCGTCATCCAGACCCGCGCCGAGCCGACCGGCGTCGAGGTCGTCGTCGCCGACCTGACCGAGGGCATCCCGGCGGACATCGCCGAACGCGAGATCAACGGCGTACTCCTGCAGTACCCGGGCGCCTCCGGTGCCGTACGCGACCTGAAGCCCGTCATCGACCAGGCACACGAACTGGGCGCCCTGGTCACCGTCGCCGCCGACCTGCTCGCCCTCACGCTGCTGAAGTCGCCGGGCGAGCTGGGCGCGGACATCGCGGTCGGCACGACCCAGCGCTTCGGCGTGCCGATGGGCTTCGGCGGCCCGCACGCCGGCTACATGGCGGTGCACGAGAAGTTCGCCCGCAGCCTGCCCGGCCGCCTGGTCGGCGTCTCCGTCGACGCCGACGGCGACAAGGCCTACCGCCTCGCCCTGCAGACCCGTGAGCAGCACATCCGCCGGGAGAAGGCCACCAGCAACATCTGCACCGCCCAGGTGCTGCTCGCCGTCATGGCCGGCATGTACGCCGTCCACCACGGCCCCGAGGGCCTGAAGGGCATCGCCCGGCGCACCCACCGCTACGCCACGGTCCTCGCCGAGGGACTCAAGGCCGGCGGTGCCGAACTCGTCCACGGCGCCTACTTCGACACGCTGACCGTCAAGGCCGAGGGGCGGGCCGCCGAGGTCGTCGCCGCCGCGCGCGAGGGCGGCGTCAACCTGCGCCTCGTCGACGCCGACCACGTCTCGATCGCCTGCGACGAGACCACCGTGCGGGAGCAGCTGAGCGCCGTGTGGACCGCCTTCGGCGTCGAGGGCGACATCGAGGCGCTGGACGCCGCGGCCGAGGAGGCGCTGCCCGAGGCGCTGCTGCGCACCGACGACTACCTCACCCATCCCGTCTTCCACCAGCACCGCTCCGAGACCGCGATGCTGCGCTACCTGCGCCGGCTCGCCGACCGCGACTACGCGCTCGACCGCGGCATGATCCCGCTGGGCTCCTGCACCATGAAGCTCAACGCGACCACGGAGATGGAGCCGATCACCTGGCCGGAGTTCGGCGGACTGCACCCCTTCGCGCCCGCCGAGCAGGCGCAGGGCTACCTCACGCTCATCCGGGAGCTGGAGGACCGTCTCGCCGAGGTCACCGGCTACGACAAGGTCTCCCTGCAGCCGAACGCCGGCTCCCAGGGCGAGCTGGCCGGTCTGCTCGCCGTGCGCGGATACCACCGTGCAGGCGGCGACGAGCAGCGCACGGTCTGCCTCATCCCGTCCTCCGCGCACGGCACCAACGCCGCCAGCGCCGTGATGGCCGGCATGAAGGTCGTCGTCGTCAGGACCGCCGAGGACGGTGAGATCGACGTCGAGGACCTGCGGGCGAAGATCGAGCAGTACCGTGACGAGCTCGCGGTGCTGATGATCACCTACCCGTCCACGCACGGCGTGTTCGAGGAGCACGTCGCCGACATCTGCGCGCAGGTCCACGAGGCCGGCGGCCAGGTGTACGTCGACGGCGCCAACCTCAACGCGCTGGTCGGCCTCGCCAAGCCGGGCCACTTCGGCGGCGACGTCTCCCACCTGAACCTGCACAAGACGTTCTGCATCCCGCACGGCGGCGGCGGTCCGGGCGTCGGCCCGGTGGCCGTACGCTCCCACCTGGCGCCGTACCTGCCCAACCACCCGCTGCAGCCCGAGGCCGGTCCCGAGACCGGGGTCGGCCCGGTCTCGGCCGCCCCGTGGGGCTCGGCGGGCATCCTGCCCATCTCCTGGGCGTACGTCCGTCTGATGGGCGGCGAGGGCCTCAAGCGGGCCACGCAGGTGGCCGTCCTGTCCGCCAACTACGTCGCCAAGCGCCTCGAGCCGCACTACCCGGTGCTCTACACCGGCCCCGGCGGCCTGGTCGCGCACGAGTGCATCATCGACCTGCGGCCGCTGACCAAGGCGACCGGCGTGACCGTGGACGACATCGCCAAGCGGCTGATCGACTACGGTTTCCACGCGCCGACGATGTCCTTCCCGGTGGCCGGCACGCTCATGATCGAGCCCACCGAGTCCGAGGACCTGGCCGAGCTGGACCGGTTCTGCGAGGCGATGATCGCGATCCGCGTCGAGATCGAGAAGGTCGCCTCCGGCGAGTGGCCCGCGGACGACAACCCGCTGCGGAACGCCCCGCACACCGCCTCCGCACTGGGCGGCCGGTGGGAGCACGCCTACAGCCGTGAGGAGGCCGTCTTCCCGGCCGGTGTCTCGGCCGCCGACAAGTACTGGCCGCCGGTGCGCCGTATCGACCAGGCCTTCGGCGACCGGAACCTGGTCTGCTCCTGCCCGCCGCTGGACGCGTACGAGGACTGAGCGCCGTAGCACGCGTGAGGGGCCCCGCCCCGGCCGTTTCTTCGAGGCCGGGCGGGGTCCCTTTCCTGTGCGGGCGGATCAGGCCGGGTAGGCGTGCGTCTGCGCCGCCTTGACGGCCGCCCAGACCACCGCACCCGGGTGCAGGTCGAGTTCGGCGGCGGCCGCCGTGGTCAGGTCGGCGGCGAGGGGGAGTGCGCCGGTGAGGTCCGCGCGGATCTGGTCGCCGTGGGTCTCCAGGCCGGCGACCTCGCAGCGCCACAGGTTGCGCGCGCTGGAGCCGGTGGGGCGGTCCCGGTGGAGGGTGACCGCGCCCGGCGGGAAGGCCACGAACACCGGTCCGGACAGGTCCTCGGTGGTGGTGAGGGCGGGTCCGGCCTCCAGCCGGACGGTGTGCCCGTCGGCCTGCCCGCGGTAGAGGTTCAGGCCGACCAGCCGCGCGATGTAGTCCGTGCGCGGACGGCGGGCGATGTCGGACGGGGTGCCCTCCTGGACGGCCCGGCCGTGCTCGACGACGACCAGCCGGTCGGCCAGCACCATCGCGTCCAGCGGGTCGTGGGTGACCAGAACGGCCACGGCCTCGAACTCGGCGAGGTGCCGCCGGAGCTGAGCGCGGATCTCCAGGCGGGTACGGGCGTCGAGCGCGGCGAGCGGCTCGTCGAGGAGCAGCAGCCGGGGCCGGGTGGCCAGGGCGCGGGCGAGGGCCACGCGCTGGGCCTGGCCGCCGGACAGACGGCGGGGCTTGGCACCGGCGTGGCCGGCCAGGCCCATGCGGGCCAGCCACTCGGCGGCCTGCGCGCGGGCCTCGGCCTTGGTCGCGCCCTGGCAGCGCGGTCCGAACGCCACGTTGTCCAGGGCGGACAGGTGCGGGAAGAGCAGGTAGTCCTGGAAGACGACCCCGACGGGCCGCGCCTCGGGCGGCGTACGGTCCAGGGCGGCGCCGTCCAGGCGCAGGTGCCCGGCGGTGAGCGGGACCAGACCGGCGAGAGCGCGCAGGGCCGTGGTCTTGCCGGCGCCGTTCGGGCCGAGCAGCGCGAGGACGTCCCCGGGGGCGGCGGTCAGGGCCACGTCGAGGCGGAAGGTGCCGCGGTCGACGACGAGGCGGGCGTCCAGGCCCTGGCCGGGCAGGCCCTGGGCACGGATGCCGGCCGGGGTCTCGTCGATGTCGGTCATGGGGCGTTCGTCCTGGATGCGGGGCGGATCATGATCGGGAGCAGAGTCGTGGTCATGTGGAGGCCGTCATCCAACGGTCCCGCAGACCCGCCAGTACCGCGATCGACACCGCCAGCAGCACCAGGCTCAGGGCGATCGCGGCGGCCGGGTCGTTCTGCAGGGCCAGGTAGACCGCCAGCGGCATGGTCTGCGTACGGCCGGGGAAGTTGCCCGCGAACGTGATCGTCGCGCCGAACTCGCCGAGCGCCCGCGCCCAGGCGAGCACGGCGCCCGCGGCGATGCCGGGCGCGATCAGCGGCAGGGTGACCCGGCGGAACGCGGTGAAGCGGGAGGCGCCCAGCGTGGTGGCCGCCTCCTCGTAGCGCGGGTCGGCGGCCCGCAGCGTGCCCTCGACGCTGATGACGAGGAACGGCATGGCCACGAACGCCTCCGCGACCACCACCCCGGCGGTGGTGAACGGCAGCGTGATCCCGAACCAGGCGTCCAGCCACTGCCCGACGACGCCGCCCCGGCCCAGTGCCAGCAGCAGGGCCACACCGCCCACCACCGGGGGCAGCACGAGCGGCAGTGTCACCAGGGCCCGTACCAGCCCGCGCCCGGGGAACTCCGTACGGGCCAGCAGCCAGGCCAGCGGGACTCCGAGGACGAGGCTCACGGCGGTGGCGGCGGTGGCGCTGACCAGGGACAGCTGGAGGGCCTGCCACACCTCGGCGCTGGTCAGCTGCTCCGGCAGGCTGCGCCAGGGAGCCCGGACCAGCAGGGCGAGCAGCGGCAGCAGCAGGAAGGCCAGGCCCGCCAGGGCCGGGAGCATCAGGGGCAGTGGCACGCCTCGGCGGGTGCGGCCGCGCCGTGATCCGTTCTCCGGGGTCACGGTGCGGGACCGGTCCAACTCCGTCATGGCTCGAGGAATCCTGCCCGGCTCAGCACCTTCTGGCCCTCGGCGGACGTCACCAGCCGGATGAACGCCTCGGCCGCCGTGGCGTTGGGCGCGTTCTCGAGCAGGGTGATCGGGTAGTCGTTGACGGCCTCGGCCGACTCGGGGAACTCCACACCCCGCACCCTGTCACCGGCCGCCTTCACGTCGGTCTTGTAGACGACTGCCGCGTCGGCCTCCTTCAGCTCCACCTTGGTCAGGGCACTCTTGACGTCCTGCTCGTAGGAGACGGGCGTGAGGTGGAGGCCGCTCGAGGCGAGCGCCTTCTGCGCGGCGGCGCCGCAGGGCGCCGTCCTGTCGCACAGGACGACCTTCAGGCCGGACCGGGTGAGGTCCTTCAGGGAGGAGATCCTGTGCGGGTTGCCCGGCAGGGTCGCGATCTCCAGCCGGTTGCGGGCGAAGGTGACCGGCGTGCCGGCCGCGTCCTGCTTGTCGGTCACGATCGCCATGGTCCTGGCGCTGGCGGCGGCGAACACGTCGGCGGGGGCGCCGCCGGTGATGCTCGCGGCGAGGGTGTCGCTGCCACCGAAGCTGAAGGTGACCTCGGTGCCAGGATGCTGCTGCTCGAACTCCTTGCCGAGCGTGGTGAAGCTCTCCTTCAGCGAGGCGGCGGCGAAGACGGTCACCGTGCCGGACAGCTTCGGTGTGCCGTTCGCCGAGGAGTCGGAGTCCCCCGGCGACGAGCCATTGGAGGAGGAGCACGCGCTCAGCGCCAGCAGCGCCGCGACGCCCGTACTGGCCACCTGCAGCGTCCTGGTCCGGTGTACGGAACGGGTCAACATGCCGTGATGATACTGCCGCAACTGCCAGGTGTGACCCCCTTGTTGCATCGCATGAGCCGGGCAGAACGCTTCTCAGGCTGGCATGTGCGTTTCTGTGCCCTGGTCGGTCAGGTTCGGTCGATATGGACGTTTGTCGACTTCACGCGGGCGGTGGCCTCCATGCCGACCTCCAGGCCCAGTTCCTCGACGGCCTCCCGGGTCAGCAGCGAGACCAGGCGGTGCGGGCCGGCCTGGATCTCGACCTGGGCCGCGACGTCGCCGAGCTTGATGGCGGTCACGATCCCGGGGAAGGCGTTGCGGACCGAGGTGTACGAGGGGGCCTCCTCGCCGCCCCCGGTCCTGGCGAGCTCGACGGAGAAGGCGGCGAGGTCCCGCCCGTCGATGAGCCGACGCCCGCTGTCGTCGCGGTGGGTGGCCACCCGGCCGGCGTCCGCCCAGCGGCGCGCGGTGTCCGGGCTGACGCCGAGCAGTCGGGCCGCCTGCCCGATCGTGTAGGACTGCATGCCGGTCACGATAGGGCCGAGGGCAGCGCACGGTGACCCGGGGCCGGCCACCGGTGGGCATGGCTCAGCCGGTGTGCACCCGCGGTCGCCTGGCGCGGTCCGGCTCCGCCTCGCGCAGCACCTCGCGGGTGACCGGAGCGACCTCGCCCTGGCCGAAGAGGAAGAAGCGCAGGAAGTTGGCGAGGGGGTTGCCCTCCGTCCACTGGAAGTAGATGTGCGGGATGCGGCCCGTCTTCTCCCGGACGTGGAGGAGGAGGGCGGCCAGGGCGTTGGGGACGGAGGCGGATTCCAGGGCCAGCACCCGGTAGCGGTCGTGCACGACCTCGCCGCGCACCGTCAGGCCGGCCTCGAACTCCGAGGGGTCGGTGACCGTCACCTCGACGAAGACGAAGTCCTCCGTGGCCGGGATGTCGTTCTCGCTGTGGATCTGTTCGAGCTTGTCGCGGTACTCGGCCTTGTCCCGCCGGTGGGGCTCGTGGGCGATGAACCGGATCTTGCGGCTGGCGATGTCCCTGACGAACCGTTCGGCCATGTCGTCCAGCGTCACGCTGGTCACCCGCAGCTCGAAGGAGCGGGCCAGCCGCGACAGCAGCGAGACCAGGATGATGCCGGCGATGAAGCAGGCGCCGATCTTCACGCCGTCGGGACGCTCGATGACGTTGACGACGGTCGTGTAGAGGAAGACGGCCGAGATCACGCCGAACGCGATGGTCCAGTTGTGCTGGCCGGCCTTGCGGGCGGCGATGGTCACCGCGATCGCCGCGGAGCTGATCAGTACGAGCACGCCGGTGGCGTACGCGCCGCCCTGCTTGTCGACGTTGGCGTCGAAGATCCAGGTGACCAGGAAGCCGATCAGGGTGAAGACGATGACCATCGGACGGACCGCCCTGGCCCAGTGCGGGGCCATGCCGTAGCGGGGCAGGTACCGCGGCATCAGGTTGAGCAGCCCGGCCATCGCTGAGGCGCCCGCGAACCACAGGATCAGGATGGTCGAGATGTCGTAGACCGTGCCGAAGCCGTTGCCGAGGTACGCGTGCGCCAGGTAGGCCAGCGCACGTCCGTTGGCCTGGCCGCCGGGCTTGAACTCCTGCGCCGGGATCAGCAGCGTGGTGATGAAGCTGGTGGTGATCAGGAAGACGCTCATGATCAGCGCGGCCGTGGTGAGCAGCTTCCTGGTGTCCCGGATCCGGCCGGTCGGCCGCTCCTCGGTGTCGTCCGGGTCGCCCCTGACGTGCGGCATGACGGCGACGCCGGTCTCGAAGCCGGACAGGCCGAGCGCGAGCTTGGGGAAGACCAGCAGGGCGACGCCGACCATGAGGAAGACATTGCCGTGCTGGGCGGTCAGCGCGCCGGTCCAGTCGGAGACCACGTGACCGGCGGTGAGGACGTGCGCCAGACCGACGACCACCACGACGGAGTTCAGCGCGAGGTACACGCCGACCAGCACGAACGCCACGCCGATCGCCTCTACGAAACCCTTGAGGAACACCGCGCCGAGCAGGGCCACCAGCAGGAGCGTGATCAGCATCTGATGGCCGTGCAGCGCGCCCGTCAGGTGCGGGTTCTGCACCAGGTGGGTGGAGGCGTCGGCGGCCGACAGGGTCATGGTGATCAGGAAGTCGGTGGCGGCGAAGCCGAGCAGGGTGAGCACGAACAGCTTGCCCTGCCAGAACGACAGCAGCCGCTCCAGCATCGCGATCGACCCCGCACCGTGGGGGCTCTCCACAGCCACCCTGCGGTACACCGGCAGGGCGCCCACGAGGGTGACGAGGACCAGGACGAGGGTCGCGACCGGAGACAGCAGACCGGCCGCGAGGGCCGCGATGCCGGGCTGGTAGCCGAGGGTCGAGAAGTAGTCCACGCCGGTCAGGCACATCACCCTGTACCACCGCTGTCCCTTGTGCGGGTGCTCCGGCACGGCGTGCGGGGCCTGCTGAATCCCCTTGCCCATGTCGGACAGACCCTCCAGCATCCAGGCGCGCAGACGACTGGGAGGGCGTTCGGTGGTGGTCATGGCCCTGCTCCTGAGGGGCGGCTCGGCGTGTGGATCGGGCCATCACGCGGACAGGTCACCAGCGTATGCGGAGAGTGACACAGGGGCCCACGGGTACCGGGGCGGGCGGGCGTCAATCTTCTGTTAAGAATGGCTGCCACCGGCCCTGAACTCACTGCGGGATCAGGCAGCCCGCGGGTTTCGGCCCGGCTTGGGCCGTACGGGGGACGGGCGGCCGCGCGGACCGGGACGGACACTCAGCGTCATGATTCCGGGCGGGAGATCCGCGTAAGGGGGACGTCAAGGGTGGGGCGAGGGCCGTATGGGAGGTGTCAACGGGGGCGGACCCGGGGGCCGGGAGGCCGTTTCCTGTAAACGTCAGCGTCCGCTTCCCGCCTCATCACAGGAGCTCGCGATGGCCGATGTGGCCTTCGTCGTCGTCACGCTCGCGGTGTTCGCGCTCATGGCCCTCGCCGTCAAGGGAGTGACGAGGCTGTGACCGCCGAGAACGTCGTCGGCCTGGTCGTGTCCGTCGCCCTGCTGGGTTACCTGGTCCTCGCCCTGATCTTCCCGGAGAGGTTCTGAGCAGCGACATGGGTCCCGTAACCGCCGGCGTGCTCCAACTCCTCGCGCTCGTGGCCGCACTGGCGCTCGCCTACGTACCGCTGGGCGACTACATGGCCGGCGTCTACACCTCCCGACGCCACTGGCGCGTCGAGAGGTGGGCCTACAAGGCCGTCGGCGCCGATCCGGACGCACAGATGCGCTGGCCCGCGTACATGCGCGCTGTGCTCGCCTTCTCCGTGGCCGGTGTCCTCCTCCTGTACCTGCTCCAGCGGATCCAGGGCATCCTGCCGCTCTCGCTCGGCTTCCGTTCCGTCGGCCCCGCCCAGGCGTTCAACACCGCCGCGTCGTTCGTGACGAACACCGACTGGCAGTCGTACTACGGCGAGCAGACCATGGGGCACGTCGTACAGACCGCGGGCCTGGCCGTACAGAACTTCGTCTCCGCGGCCGTCGGCATCGCTGTCGCCGTCGCCCTGGTGCGCGGCTTCGCCCGATCCCGGACCGGGGAGCTGGGCAACTTCTGGACCGACCTGGTGCGCGGCACCGTACGCATCCTCCTCCCGCTGGCCGCCGCGGCCGCGATCGTGCTCGTGGCCTGCGGAGCGATCCAGAACTTCTCCGGCATCCACGAGGTGGGACAGTTCATGGGCGGCTCGCAGCAGTGGAACGGCGGCGCGGTCGCCTCCCAGGAGGCCATCAAGGAACTCGGCACCAACGGCGGCGGCTACTTCAACGCCAACAGCGCCCACCCCTTCGAAAACCCGACGCCGTTCACCAACCTCTTCGAGATCTTCCTGATCCTGGTGATCCCGTTCTCCCTGACCCGCACCTTCGGCGTCATGGTCGGCTCGGTCCGGCAGGGGTGTGCGATCCTCGCGGCCATGGCCACCATCTGGGTCGGCTTCGTCGCCCTGATGATGTGGACCGAGTTCGCCCACCACGAAGGCGCCCTGCGGATCGCGGGCGCCGCCATGGAGGGCAAGGAGGTCCGCTTCGGCGTCGGCGCCTCCTCGATCTTCGCGGTGTCGACCACGCTCACCTCCACCGGGGCGGTCGACTCCTTCCACTCGTCGTTCACCGGGTTCGGCGGCGGGATCACGATGCTCGGCATGATGCTGGGCGAGATCGCGCCCGGCGGTGTCGGCTCCGGTCTCTACGGCATCCTGATCATGGCCGTGATCGCGGTGTTCATCGCGGGTCTGATGGTCGGGCGCACACCCGAGTACCTGGGCAAGAAGATCGGCTCCCGCGAGATCAAGCTGGCGGCCGTGTACATCCTGATCACCCCGGCGCTCGTGCTGGTCTTCACCGCCTTCGCGATGGCCCTGCCGACCCCGCCGCACTCGGCGCTCAACCCGGGCGCGCACGGATTCTCCGAAGTGCTCTACGCCTACACGTCCGCCGCGAACAACAACGGCTCGGCCTTCGCCGGTCTGAACGCGAACACCGACTGGTTCAACACCACGACCGGGCTCGCCATGCTGCTCGGCCGGTTCCTGCCCATGGTGTTCGTCCTCGCCCTGGCCGGCTCCCTGGGCGAGCAGCGGCCGGTACCGGTCACCGCGGGCACCCTGCGCACCGAGAAGCCGCTGTTCACCGGTCTGCTGGTGGGCGCCGTCCTGATCGTCGTCGGGCTGACGTACTTCCCGGCGCTCGCGCTGGGCCCGCTGGCCGAGGGGCTGGCGTGATGACCGCCCCCACACAGAACCACGAGGACTCCATGCCCACAGCCACCGGGGCCCGGGCACCGCACCGCGACGTACCCACCGGGCATCCGCCCGGTCGGGGCCGGGTCGGTGTCGGCCTCTTCGACGCCCGGCAGCTGGTCAGGTCGCTGCCCGACGCCTTCCGCAAGCTCGACCCCCGGGTGATGGTCAAGTCGCCGGTGATGTTCGTGGTGTGGATCGGCTCGATGCTGACCACCGCTTTCTCCGTCACCAGGCCCGGAGACTGGTTCGGCTGGGCGATCAGCGCCTGGCTGTGGCTGACCGTCCTCTTCGCCAACCTCGCCGAGGCGGTCGCCGAGGGCCGCGGCAAGGCGCAGGCGGACACCCTGCGCCGGGCCAGGACCGACACCGTGGCCCACCGGATCGACGGAACCGAGGTGCCCGGTACCGAACTGCGCGTCGGCGACCTCGTGGTGTGCGAGGCGGGTGACGTCATACCCGGCGACGGGGACGTCGTCGAGGGCGTCGCCTCGGTCGACGAGTCGGCCATCACCGGGGAGTCGGCGCCGGTGATCCGCGAGTCCGGCGGCGACCGGTCGGCGGTGACCGGCGGCACCAGGGTGCTGTCGGACCGTATCGTCATCAAGATCACCACCAGGCCCGGCGAGACCTTCATCGACCGGATGATCGGTCTCGTCGAGGGCGCCGCCCGGCAGAAGACGCCCAACGAGATCGCGCTGAACATCCTGCTCGCCTCGCTGACGATCGTCTTCCTCCTCGCCTGCGCCACGCTGCCGCCGTTCGCGGACCACGCCGGCACGCACCTGACCATGGTGGTGCTGGTCGCGCTGCTGGTCTGCCTCATCCCGACCACGATCGGCGCGCTGCTGTCCGCCATCGGCATCGCGGGCATGGACCGGCTGGTGCAGCGCAATGTCCTGGCGATGTCGGGGCGGGCGGTGGAGGCCGCGGGCGATGTGTCGACGCTGCTGCTGGACAAGACCGGCACCATCACCCTGGGCAACCGCCGCGCCGCGGAGTTCGTCCCGGTGAGCGGTGCCACCGCCGCCGAGCTGGTGGACGCCGCGCAGCTCTCCTCGCTGGCCGACGAGACGCCCGAGGGCCGCTCCGTCGTGGTGCTGGCCAAGGAGAAGTACGGGCTGCGCGAACGGCACCAGGGCGAGCTCGCGGGCGCCGAGTGGATCGCGTTCACCGCGCAGACCCGGATGTCCGGTGTGGACGTGGACGGCCGCAGCATCCGCAAGGGCGCCGCGGGGTCCGTGATCGCCTGGGTGGGGGAGCGCGGCGGACAGGTCGCCGAGGACGCGGAGCGCCTGTGCGAGAAGATCGCCGCGGCGGGCGGCACGCCGCTGCTGGTCGCGGTCGAGGACGTGGACGGCGCCCGCGTGCTGGGTGTCGTCCACCTCAAGGACGTGGTCAAGGACGGCATGCGGGAACGCTTCGACGAGCTGCGCCGCATGGGCATCAAGACCTTCATGATCACGGGCGACAACCCGCTGACCGCCCGGGCGATCGCCGACGAGGCCGGCGTCGACGACTTCCTCGCCGAGGCCACGCCCGAGGACAAGATGGCCCTGATCAGGAACGAGCAGAGCGGCGGCAAGCTGGTCGCGATGACCGGGGACGGCACCAACGACGCGCCCGCGCTGGCCCAGGCCGACGTCGGCGTGGCGATGAACACCGGTACCTCGGCCGCCAAGGAGGCCGGCAACATGGTCGACCTCGACTCCGACCCGACCAAGCTGATCGAGGTCGTCGAGATCGGCAAGCAGCTCCTGATCACCCGCGGAGCGCTCACCACGTTCTCCATCGCCAACGACGTGGCCAAGTACTTCGCGATCATCCCGGCGATGTTCGCGGCGGTCCACCCGGGCCTGGACAGGCTGAACATCATGCAGCTGTCCTCGCCGAGTTCGGCGATCCTGTCCGCGGTCGTCTTCAACGCGCTGATCATCATCGCGCTGGTGCCGCTCGCCCTGCGCGGCGTGCGCTACCGGCCGACGAGCGCGGACCGGATGCTCCGCCGCAACCTCGCGGTCTACGGACTCGGCGGCCTCGTCGCGCCCTTCATCGGCATCAAGCTCATCGACCTGCTCCTCTCCCTGATTCCCGGGATCGGGTGACGCACATGAACAACTCCCTTGTGAACACCGGCCGTCTGCTGACGGCGGGCCTGCGGGCGCTGCTCGTGCTGACCCTGCTCACCGGCGTGATCTATCCGCTCGCCGTCACGGGCGTGGCCCAGGCACTCTTCGGGCACCGGGCGAACGGCTCGGAGATCAGGGCGGACGGCAGGGTCGTGGGCTCCTCGCTGATCGGCCAACAGGGCTACGGCCTCGACTACTTCCAGCCGCGCCCGGCGGCCGGGCTCGGCACGAACACCGTGAACACCCGGTACAAGCTGGTCCTTTCCGGGGCCACCAACCTCGCCGCCGACAACCCGAAGCTGGTCAAGGCGGTCGAGCGGGCCCGGGCCGAGGTGGTGAAGGTCAACTCCACGCCCGACCACAAGGTGAGGCCCTCCCAGGTGCCGGCCGACGCCGTGACCTCCTCGGGTTCCGGCCTCGACCCGGACATCTCCCCGGCGTACGCGCGTCTCCAGGTCCACCGGGTCGCCGAGCGCAACCACCTGCCGGTCGCCCGGGTCGAGCAGCTGGTGCGGGAACACACCGAGGGCCGCACCCTCGGATTCATCGGCGAGCCGCGTGTCGACGTCCTCCAACTCAACCTCGCACTCAGGAAATTGGCCACGGGCCACTGACGGCGGCCGGCGTCCGCGCTCCCTTGTCCCCGCCCGGAGCCGCGCCTACAGTGCGACTCCGTAAGCTTCGCCTTTCACGGCGAAAGTTTCGAGAAGCCTCGGCGAAGGGACTTCACGCCCGTGCGGACGTATGACAACCCCGTGATCGGTGGCTTCCATCCCGACCCCAGCGTGTGCCGGGTGGGCGAGGACTACTACCTGGTGTGCTCCAGCTTCGAGTACTTTCCCGGAGTCCCGCTGTTCCACAGCCGAGACCTGGTCGACTGGCGGCAGATCGGCAACGTCCTGGACCGGCCGGGGCAGTTGGCCCTGCCGGACGACCTCCCGGCCTCCGCCGGCATCTACGCGCCGACGATCCGCCACCACGACGGCCGCTTCCACGTGATCACCACCAGTGTCGGCGGCGGGGGCACCTTCCTGGTCGGCGCCGAACGCCCCGAGGGCCCGTGGTCCGACCCGGTCTGGATCGACCTGCCCGGGATCGACCCCGACCTGGCCTGGGACGACGACGGAAACTGCTGGTGTGCCCTGGCCGGAGTGGGGTTGGCCCGCATCGACCCGGCTACCGGCAAGGTGCTGGAGGGGCCGCTGCCGGTGTGGTCCGGGACCGGGATGCAGCACCCCGAGGCACCGCACCTGTACCGGATCGGCGACTGGTGGTACCTGATGCTGGCCGAGGGCGGCACCGGGCACGGCCACAGCGTCTCGATCGCCCGCTCCCGTTCCCCGCGCGGGCCCTACGAACCGGCGCCGCACAACCCGGTCCTGTCCCACCGCAGCACCGATCTGCCCATTCAGTGCACCGGCCACGGCGACCTGGTCCAAGGGGCTGACGGCACCTGGTGGATGGTGCTGCTCGGCACCCGTCCCCGGGGCTGGTTCCCGGGGTTCCACGTACTCGGCCGGGAGACCTTCCTGACCCCGGTGGAGTGGGTGGACGGGTGGCCGCGGGTCGGCCCGGTGCGCGAACGGCACCCGGCGTCCGCGGCCCGGCGCCCCCTGCCCCCGCCGTCCGGGCGGGACGACTTCGACGCGCCCGCCCTGGCACCGTACTGGATCTCCCCGCGCAGCAGGCCGGACGGCTCCTGGTCGCTGACCCGGCGCCCCGGGTGGCTGACGCTGACCGCGACCGGCGACAGTCTCGACCGGCCCGGCCACACCTTCGTCGGACGCCGGCAGCAGCACCCCGACTGCCGGGTGGCGGCGCGGGTCGAGGCCGGCTCGGGCCGGGCCGGCCTCTCCGTCCGCCTGGACGAGGCGCACCACTACGACCTGGAGGTGGGCGGGGGAGGGGTGAGCGTGGTCGCCCGGATCGGACCGCTGTGCCAGCGGATCGCCCAGCACCCGGCGCCCTCCGGTCCGCTCACCCTCGTCGTGGACGTCCGCACGGACGACGTGCCTCCGCCCACGGCCACGGCCCCGGACCGGTCGGCACCCGGCGTGAGGTCGGCCGGCCCCGACGCGATCGCCTTCTCGTTCGAGGGCCCCGAGGGGGCCGTACGGCTGGCCGAACTCGACGGGCGCTACCTGTCCACCCAGGTCGCCGCGGGGTTCACCGGCCGTGTGATCGGGATGTACGTCACCGAGGGCAGCGCGGCGTTCGATTGGTTCGACTACCGCCTGCCGTAAGTGATCTGCGGGCGGTTCACCGGAACCGCCCGGGGCGTTCAGGCGGCGGTCACCACCCGGTCGGTGCCCAGCGGGCGGTGCGGGGCGATGATCTGGCCGTTCGGCAGGAGCTCACCGGTGTCCTCGAAGAGCAGAACGCCGTTGCACAGCAGGCTCCAGCCCTGCTCCGGGTGGTGCGCCACGAGACGGGCGGACTCCCGGTCGGCGGAGTCGGCTGAGGGGCACGGTGGCTGGTGCTGGCACATGGATGGGATCTTTCGCTCTGTCGTGTGGTCCGTGTCGGCTGACGTGTGCGTCGTGCGGCTGGTGGCATCCGCCATGGCCGCCTCCCCCGTTCGATGAGTCGGTCGGAAACCAGTGTTCCCCCGCGGGCGTGATTCCGCAGGGATTTCGCGGCACCGCTTCTCACGGGTTGGAGACGCGTCACACGGGCGAGCGGTTCATCCCAACGGCACTGTCACTTCGGGTGGTTCGCGGTGGCCGGATGGGGCTAGTCCGATGGCACCCCCTCTTTTCCGGGGTGAACGGCGTCGTACCCCGCCTCCGGGAAATCCGGCAGCGGGGTACGAGGGTGATCGAAGGGCGGGATGTCAGGCCGGGGAGCTCATGAGCCGGGCGGGAGCCACCCGATGGGTGAGGACCGGCAGCAGGTCGGCGACCCGGTGCGGCCGGTGGGCGGCTATCCCGGGCGGGGCCGGCGCGAGCGGTACGAGCAGGTCGGCGGGGGCGGGGTGGCCGGTGGCACCGTCGTCGGAGATGTCGCCGTGCAGCCACAGGGTGAGCATGTACAGGCTGGGCATGGACAGCAGGCGCGGCTGGTACGGCTGGGTCACGGTCTCCGCCTGGCGCAGCGCGCGCTCGGTGGAGGTGACGTAGGGGCCCTCGAAGAAGTGCGAGAAGGCCCAGCCGTCGGGAGTCAGCATGGTCTCGGCCGCGGCCACCGCGTGGTCGCCGCAGCGGATCAGGAAGCGCCACCCGGCCAGCCTGGTCGCGGAGACCCCTTCGGGGGTGATCCGGTCCAGGACGTGCACGGGCAGCGGAAGCTCGGGGGTGGCGGGCTGCTGGGCGGCGCGAAGGGCGGAAGTCGGAGCCTCGCGGACCGCGGTGGGGGAACCGAGTGCCGTGAGGACGGAGCGCAGGGCGGGCGCGGGAGCCGGGGGGAAATGCAGCGGCATGGTGGGTCGCCTCTCATTGGACAGGCACGGTGGCGCGAGGGCCGGGCGGGGGCGGACGGCGCTGTCAGCTCTCGGGGCAGGAGGAGGCCGAGCCGGGCTTGATGAAGAACGAGGGGTACGGGACGCGCGGCCTGCCGCACACGCTCCTGACAGGGTTCAGGGCTGTGGGCATCAACCTTCTGCTGTGGTGCAGAGTTTATACGGCAAATGTTCAGACGGTGTTTCGCCTAGCTGTTTCCGACGTGAACTGCAAGAGTCTATTCAGTCGGAGATTTGCGGGAATCATCCCGACTCCGAGTGAGCCGCACCGCGATGACCTCGGGTTGTGCCCGTACGGCGGTCGGCCCGATGTCGTCGGCGTTTTTCACGAGTTTCCTGGGGTACCCGAATCTGCTGGGTGCCTCATGCCGCGTGAATGTGCCTCCGGTCACATGAATCCAGAGTAGCCGGTGCGGTGTGCAAGCGGGACGTTATCGATCGCGTCGGCGGGGCATCATCCCACCTGACCGGGACCCCGGCGGCCGATCTTCGGCCCGCCCTGCGAGGAGGGATGCTGCGATGGGGGAGAAGGTCGTGGCCGGCCAGTTCGACCTGTCCGATCGCAACCGCTACCGCGACAAGCTCCGACGGTGCCTGAAGGGGCTGGAGCGACTGCTGGAGGAGGAGCGGTTCGACCGGCCCAAGAACCTCATGGGGGTGGAGATCGAATTGAATCTGGTCGGCCCCGACGGCATGCCGAGAATGCTGAATGCGCAAGTTCTCGAGCGGATCGCCAGCCGTGACTTCCAAACAGAACTCGCCATGTTCAACCTGGAAGTCAACATCGCCCCCCATCGATTGGGCGGCCGGGTATTCGACCGGCTCGCCGAGGAGATCAGGACGTCGCTGGCATATGCCGACCGAAAAGCCGGAGAGGTGGACGCCTCCATAGCGATGATCGGAATTCTGCCCACCCTCGGCAGGGACGACCTGGTCTCCTCCAACCTCTCCGACGTCGACCGCTACACGCTGCTGAACGACCAGATCGTGGCGGCCCGCGGCGAGGACTTCACCCTCGACATCGACGGTGTGGAGCACCTGACCTGCACCTCGAAGTCCATCGCGCCCGAGGCCGCCTGCACCTCCGTGCAGCTGCACCTGCAGGTCACCCCGGGCCGCTTCGCGGACGTGTGGAACGCCGCGCAGGTGGCCTGTGCCGCGCAGATCGCCATGGGCGCCAACTCGCCCTTCCTGTTCGGACGCGAGCTGTGGCGGGAGTCGCGGCCCCCGCTGTTCCAGCAGTCCACCGACACCCGGCCGCCCGAGCTCCAGGCCCAGGGCGTGCGGCCGCGCACCTGGTTCGGCGAGCGGTGGATCTCCTCGGCGTACGACCTGTTCGAGGAGAACCTGCGCTACTTCCCGGCCCTGCTGCCGATCTGCGACGGCGAGGACCCCCTCGACGTGCTGGACGCCGGCGGCGTGCCGAAACTCGCCGAACTCGTCCTGCACAACGGCACCGTCTACCGCTGGAACCGCCCGGTCTACGACATCGCGGACGGGATGCCGCACCTGCGCGTGGAGAACCGCGTCCTGCCCGCCGGGCCCACCGTCATCGACGTGATCGCCAACGCGGCCTTCTACTACGGCCTCGTCCGCGCGCTCGCCGAGGAGTCCCGGCCGGTGTGGACCCGGCTGTCCTTCGAGGCGGCGGCAGCCAACTTCGACGCCGCGTGCCGGTACGGCATCGGCGCACGGTTCACCTGGCCCCGGCGCGGGCGCCACTCCGGCACGGTGGAGGTCGACGCCGTCCGTCTCGTCCGCGACGAACTGCTGCCGCTCGCCGAGGCCGGCCTGAGCGCCTGGGACGTGGAGCGGGCCGACCGGGACCTGTATCTCGGCGTGATCGAGGAGCGGTGCCGGCTGAGGACCAACGGCGCGGAGTGGCAGGCCGCCACCTTCCACCGGGCGCTGGAGCAGGGGCTGGGCAGGGAGGCCGCCCTGGCCGCCACCACCCGGCGCTACCGCGAGCTGACGAACCTCGGCGAACCGGTGCACACCTGGCAGGTCGGCCTGCCGGAGCCGGTGCCGCTGGGCTGAGCCGCGCCGTCCGGACCAGGGCGTGTCACAGGGGGCCGCCGATGCCCGCGAGGGGCGCATCGGGCAAGCTGTGACGCCCAGGACGGTGTACGGGAGGCGCGTGTGCAGGCGGAGGCGGGGCCGGGGGCCGATTCTTTTCCGGGTGAGCGACCGTCGCGGCGGCTCCTCCGCGACGAGACCCTGCTCGTTCTGGCGCTCTCGCTCGGCGCGAGCGCCGTGTCCGCCCTGATCAGTTTCATCGGCTCGGTCACGAGACCCGGTGGGCTCAAGGACCAGGCCGCCACGCTCAACGCCTCCGCCGCCCCGGGCCGCCCCTGGCTCGACCTCGCCTGGCAGCTGTTCGGGATCGCCACGGCCCTGGTCCCCGTCGCCCTCGTCGCCCACTTCCTGCTGCGCGAGGGACAGAGCCTGCGCGCACTCGGTTTCGACCGCACCCGCCCCTGGCCGGACCTCGGGCGCGGGGCCGTGATCGCCGCAGTCATCGGCAGCACCGGCATCGCCTTCTACCTGGCCGCCCGCGGCTTCGGCTTCAACCTCACCGTGGTGCCCGAGGCGCTGCCCGCCGTGTGGTGGAAGTACCCGGTGCTGATCCTGTCCGCACTGCAGAACGCGATCCTCGAAGAGGTCATCGTCGTCGGCTATCTTCTGCGCCGGCTCGGCCAGTTGGGCTGGACGCCGGGGACCGCGCTGGTGGCCAGTTCCGTACTGCGCGGCTCGTACCACCTCTACCAGGGCGTCGGCGGCTTCGTCGGCAACCTGGTGATGGGCGTGGTCTTCGTCTGGCTGTACCGGCGGTGGGGCCGGGTCGGTCCGCTGGTCGTGGCGCACTCCCTGCTCGACATCGGCGCGTTCGTGGGCTACGCCCTGCTGGCCGGGAAGGTGGGCTGGCTGCCGACGGTGTGAGCGGGAACGCGAGCCGGGAAGGGGCGTACGGGACCGCCGTACGCCCCTTCGCCGTCCACCGGGCTTCGCCGCCTACCGGGCGAGCAGGTCGCCCTCGATGACGGTGACCGCGCGGCCGGTGAGCAGGGTGCGGTCGCCACGCAGGCCGGTGCGGACGAGGCCGGAGCGCGGGGAGGCCTGCAGGCCGGTGAGGTCGGGACGGCCCAGGCGCTCGGACCAGTAGGGGGCCAGGGCGGTGTGGGCGCTGCCGGTGACCGGGTCCTCGTCGATGCCGACGTTCGGGAAGAAGCACCGGGAGACGAAGTCGTACCCGCGGGCGGGGTCCTCGGCGCGGGCGGTGGCGATGACGCCGCGTGCGGAGTAGGCGGCGAGGGCCTTGTGGTCGGGGGCCAGGCCGCGGACCGTTTTCTCGTCGGCGAGCTCCAGCACCAGGTCGCCGACGTTCGGGCCGGTGTCGTAGGCGGTGCGCGGCTCGGCGCCGAGGGCCTCGGCGACTCCGTCGGGGACGTCCGCCGCGGTGAGCGGGGCGGTCGGGAAGTCCAAGGTGATCGCGCCGTCCTCGGCGGGGGTCGCGATGAGCACGCCGCTGCGGGTGGCGAAGCGTACGGGTCCCTCGTGGGCGCCCGTCGTGTGCAGGACGTGGGCGGTGGCGAGCGTGGCGTGGCCGCACATCGCGACCTCGGTGGCGGGCGTGAACCAGCGCAGCGCCCAGTCGGCCTCGCCGCCCTCGGGCAGCCGGTGCGCGAACGCCGTCTCGGCGTGGTTGACCTCCAGCGCCACTTTCTGGAGCCAGTCGTCCTCGGGGAAGGCGTCCAGGAGCAGGACTCCCGCCGGGTTGCCGGCGAAGGGACGGTCGGTGAAGGCGTCGACGATTCGAATCCGCATGCCCCGACGGTACGGGCTCCGGCGCGCGGCGGACCAAGGCCAATGGGCGGTCGGCGGCCATGGCGGAGCGAGAGCACGGTGCGGAAGGGGGTTGTCGAACAAGTGTCACCGATATATCGTCGAGGTATCGCGACAGATCGATGATGGAATGGAGTGGTTGCGATGCGTACTCACGGATTCGAGCGTGGACACCGGCAGGACGGCCGTCGGCACGGTCAGGGCGGCTTCGAGGGACGACGGGCCGCGTTCGGGCCCTTCGGGCCGGGCGGCCACGGCTTCGGGCCGGGTTTCGGCCCCGGCCCCTGGGGCGGACGAGGGCGAGGCGGGCCGCGCGGCAGGGCACGGCGAGGCGACGTGCGGGCATCGATCCTGGCCCTGCTCAAGGACCGTCCCATGCACGGCTACGAGATGATCCAGGAGATCGCCGAGCGCAGCGGCGGCGCGTGGAAGCCCAGCCCCGGCTCGGTCTACCCCACTCTCCAGCTGCTGGAGGACGAGGACCTGATCGTCAGTGAGAGCGAGGGCGGCAAGAAGCTGTTCTCCCTCACGGAGACGGGCCGCGCCGCGGCCGACGAGGGGCCGGACGCGCCCTGGGAAGAGGCCTCGCGCGGTATCGACTGGGAGGCCCTGAGCGAGATCCGGCAGGCCGGCTCCGGTCTGATGGAGGCCTTCGGCCAGGTCTGGAAGACCGGCAGCAAGGAGCAGCGCGAGAAGGCGCTCGCCCTCGTCAACGAGACCCGCAAGAAGCTGTACCTGATCCTCGCCGACGAGGACTGACGGTCATCCGTCGTCCCGGGCAGCCGGGACCCGGCGGCGCCCCGCGGAGCGGTCCGCGGGGCGCCTTCGTGTCCGTGCCGTACCGGTGGAGCCCCTGTGCGGATGCGTCCCGGTCTCATCCGTAAGGAGGAGATTCCGTCGCACGGGTCCGCTTCCCGTGGGATGCGGAAATGCTTCCCGCCGGGGATGACCGGAGCCGGAGAGGCTGATGGGCTGGGAGATGTGCGATCCCGTGTTCCCCGGCAGCCCGCCCCTGGGCAGGATGCCCTCCGCCCGGACGGCGACGTCCGGCTCAGCGCCGAGCTGGCGGCGGTGGTCGCCGGTGCCCGCAGGAGGGCGGTCCGGGACGGGGACCGGCAGATCGACACCGCCCATCTGCTGCACACACTCCTGGAGTTCGACCCCGAGGTGCGCGCGGCCTTCGACGGCGCGCCGCAAATCGCCCGGCTGCTCGGCTACCTCGTACAGCGCAGCATCGGTTACGGCCTGCGCTGGCAGGGCACCGTGGAGGACTCCGGCACCCTGCCCGCGGTGACGGAGGCCGGCGGCCTCTCGCCGGTGGCGTCGGCCGCACTGGAGTACGCCTGCGAGCGCGCCGCCCGGCGCGGCGAGGACCTGGCGCGCGGCGTCGACCTGCTCGCCGCGCTCGTCGCGGTCCCGCGGGCACGCGCCGTCGAAGTGCTCGCCCACGCCGGAATCGACGCGCGGGACCTCGCCGGCCGGCTCGACAACGATGCCAAGGGCTGCCCGGAGGGCTACGCCGTCAGGGGTGGCGGAGGCGGTTGCTGAGCCGGGACGGGCGGGCGTGGCCGCCGGTGCTCCGGTCCAGCCCGTGGGACAGGTGCCACTGGGGGTGACGCTCATGTCGGCGCCTGCCATCATGTGCCGGTGCGTACGTCCCAGATCAGTCAGGGCCGTCCCGGCAAGGGCGTCGGGCTCGGTCTCGCGCTCGTGTCCGCGGTCGCCTTCGGCGGCTCCGGCGTCGCGGCCAAGCCACTGATCGAGGCAGGCCTCGATCCGCTGCACGTGGTGTGGCTGCGCGCTTCCGGCGCCGCCCTCGTCATGCTGCCGCTCGCCGTGCGGCACCGCGCGCTGCTGCGCAGCCGCCCCGCCCTGCTCGCCGGATTCGGCCTGCTGGCCGTGGCGGGCGTCCAGGCCTGCTACTTCGCGGCGCTGTCGCGCATACCCGTCGGGGTCGCCCTGCTCATCGAGTACCTGGCGCCCGCCCTGGTCCTCGGCTGGGTCCGGTTCGTGCAGCGGCGGCCGGTCACCCGGGCCGCGGCGCTCGGTGTGGTCCTCGCGGTCGGCGGACTCGCCTGTGTCGTCGAGGTCTGGTCCGGCCTGGGCTTCGACGTGCTCGGACTGCTGCTGGCGCTCGGCGCGGCCTGCTGCCAGGTCGGCTACTTCGTGCTGTCCGACCAGGGCGGCGACGCGGGAGAGGCGGCCCCGGACCCGCTCGGCGTCATCGCCTACGGCCTGCTCATCGGCGCCGGCGTCCTGACCGTCGTGGCACGTCCCTGGAGCATGGACTGGTCGGTGCTCGCGCACAGCGCGCACATGAACGGCAACGCGGTCCCGGCCATTGGCCTGCTGCTGTGGGTCGTACTGGTCGCCACGGTCCTCGCCTACGTCACCGGAGTGCTCTCCGTGCGGCGGCTCTCGCCCCAGGTGGCAGGGGTGGTGGCGTGCCTGGAGGCGGTCATCGCGACCGTGCTGGCCTGGGTGCTGCTCGGTGAGCACCTCTCGGCACCGCAGGTCGCAGGCGGGGCGGTCGTGCTGCTGGGCGCGTTCATCGCGCAGTCGTCGGCGCCCGCGAAGGGCTCGGCGGAGCCGGTGGCGAGCGGCGGTCCGGAAAGGGAGCTGTCGGCCCGGGGAACGGCGGCCTGAGGTGCGGGCTTCCGTCGGCCTGCCCGTGGGGCGCGGCCTGCTCTACCTGATCGTCGCCGGTGCCGCCTGGGGCACCGCGGGCGCGGCCGCCTCCCTGGTCTACCGGACCAGCGACATGGGACCCGTCGCCCTGTCCTTCTGGCGCTGCGCGGTCGGCGCCGTCCTGCTGCTCGCCGTGCGCCCCCTGCGCCCCCGCGGGCGGCCGGCCGCGCCCGTGCCGCTCGGCCGCAGGCTGCGGCGAGCCGCTGCCGTCGGCGCCGGCCTCGCCGTGTTCCAGACGGCCTACTTCGCCGCCGTGGCGGCCACCGGGCTGGCCGTGGCGACCGTCGTCACCCTCGGCGCCGGGCCCGTCCTCATCGCGCTCGGCGCCCGGCTCACGATGGGCGAACGGCTCGGCCGGGCCGGCCTGACCGCCGTCGCCGGGGCGCTCGCCGGGCTGGGCGTGCTGGTGCTCGGCAGCGGCGGTGCCACCGTACGGCCCTGGGGTGTGCTGATCGCCCTCGTGGCGGCGGCCGGCTACTCCGCGATGACGCTCCTCACCCGCTGGTGGGGCCGCGACGGCGGGGCGGACCAGTCCGGTACGACCCTCGGGGCGTTCGCGGTCACCAGCCTGTGCCTGCTGCCGTTCGCACTGGTGGAGGGGCTGGTGCCGCACACCGAGGACCCGGTACGGCTGCTGTGGCTGCTGGCGTACATCGCCTCGGTCCCGACCGCCCTGGCCTACGCCCTCTACTTCGCGGGCGCCGCCGTCGTACGGTCGGCCACCGTCTCCGTGATCATGCTGCTGGAGCCGGTCAGCGCGGCGGTGCTGGCCATCGTCCTGCTCGGCGAACGGCTGACGGCGGCGACCCTCATCGGCACCGCGCTGATGCTCGGCTCGGTCGCCGGCCTCGCCCTGGCGGAGGCGCGGGGGGCGCGGGCGGCGGTGGGGGAACCGGCCCTCGCGTGATGCCGGGCGGGCCTGCTGCGGGCCCGCCCACTCAGGTCCCGCGCCGGCGCGGCAGGTGCTGCCGGGCCGGCGCGATACGGTCCTGGACCTGAGCGGACCGCTTGCCCGCGTACGTGGACTCGGCCCGCGCACCGGTCACTTCCAGCCGCAGCCCGCGGATACCGAACAGTGGGCGGCCGTACGCTGCTGCCACTCGGTGTCCTCGCGCGGTGCGTCCCAGGGACGGGCCGGCGTCACAGGGCCGAGAGGTAGTCGGGGAGCTCGATGCCGGGGGTCAGGCCGGCGTCGGCGAGCGGGGTGCCGTACTGCCTGCGGACCGGGACCACACCGGCCCAGTGGGGCAGGGAGAGGTCCTCGGGCTCGTCGTTCACGCCGCCGGTGCGCAGCTTGGCGGAGACCTCGCCCAGGTCGAGGCGGAGCACGGCGGTCGCCGCCAACTCCTTGGGGCTGGCGGGGCGGGAGTCGGCCGACCGGCCCGGCACCACGTGGTCGACCAGCGCGTCCAGTGCCGTCCGCTTCTCCTCCGGGTCGGTGACCTGGTGGGCGACGCCGTGCACCACGACGGAGCGGTAGTTGATCGAGTGGTGGAAGGCGGAGCGGGCCAGGACCAAGCCGTCGACATGGGTGACCGTCAGGCAGACCGGCAGTCCCGGATCGGCCTTTTGGGCCATGCGCAGCGGGCGCGAGCCCGTCGAGCCGTGCACGTAGAGCCGCTCGCCGACCCGGCCGTACAGCGTCGGCAGCACCACGGGCACGCCGTCGCGGACGTAGCCGAGGTGGCAGAGGTAGCCCTCGTCGAGTATCGCGTGCACCAGCTCCTTGTCGTACGACGCCCGGTGCGCGGAACGGGTGGGGACGGTGCGGTCGGTCGGGGTGTAGGAACCGGTCGGTGACGTCGGCGGCTGGGTCCCCTGCATTGCGATCTCCATTGCACTAGTGCATAATCTGGTTTGTGCTAGGAGGATATCGGATCAAGGGTCGGCGCGCAGCGGAGATTGCGGCGAGCATCGAGCACGCGGTGGGCTCCGGCGAGCTTGAGCCTGGCCAACTTCTACCGTCGATGCGGGAATTGGCGGTCGAACTCGGGGTCAATCCCAACACCGTCGCGGCCGCGTACCGAGTGCTGCGCGAGCGCGGGGTCATCGAGACCGCCGGGCGCCGGGGCAGCCGGGTGCGGCCCGCGCCGGCCACGACCGGACGGGATCTCATCCGCGTGGACGTGCCCGAGGGCGTGCGCGACGTGTCGAACGGCAACCCGGATCCGGCGCTGCTGCCACCGCTGGCGCCGGCGTTCGCGGCGGCCGCGGCGCAGGGCGACCGTGAGCCGGTGCTGTACGGGGACGTGGCCGTGGAGCCGGAGCTGGCCCGCATGGCCCGTGCGGGGCTGGACGCCGACGGGGTGGCGGACGGCCCGCTCGCCGTCGTCTCCGGAGCGCTCGACGGAGTGGAGCGCGTCCTCGCCGCCCACCTCAGGCCCGGCGACACGGTCGCCGTCGAGGATCCGGGGTGGGGGAGCACCCTGGACCTCGTCCCGGCGCTCGGGCTGCGCACGGCCGGGGTCGGCGTCGACGACGAGGGGCCCCTCGCCGACGACGTCCGCCGTGCCCTGCGGGGCGGCGCGCGGGCGCTCATCGTCACGGACCGGGCGCAGAACCCGACCGGCGCCGCGGTGAGCGCCACGCGCGTGCGTGCCCTGCGGGCCGTCCTCCGGGAGCATCCGGAGACGCTGCTGATCGAGGACGACCACGGTCACGGCATCGTCGACCTGCCCCTGCATCCGCTCGCCGGGGCCACGGGGCACTGGGCCTTCGTGCGCTCGGTCGCCAAGGCGTACGGCCCCGACCTGCGGCTCGCCGTGCTCACCGGGGACGAGGTCACGGTCGACCGGGTCCGCGGCCGGCAGCGCCTCGGACCCGGCTGGGTGAGCCGCCTGCTTCAGCTGGCCGTGGTACGGCTGTGGGCGGACGGCGCCCCGGACACGCGCGCGGTGGCGGCGGCCTACGGGCGGCGGCGCGAGCTGTTGATCGGCGCGCTGGCCGAGCGCGGGGTCGCCGCGCACGGGCGCAGCGGGATGAACGTGTGGGTGCCCGTGCCGGACGAGACCGGCGTCGTCGCGAGCCTGCTGCACGCCGGCTGGGCCGTCGCCCCCGGCGCCCGCTTCCGGCTGAACGCCCCGCCCGGCATCCGGATCACGGTCTCGACCCTGCGGGAGGGGGAGGAGGCCGAGCGGCTGGCGGACGCGGTGGCGGCGTCGCTCCGCCCGGCGCCGGCGCGGAGCTACGTGTAGGGGGCCGCCGCGGCCTACGCGTTCTTCGGGCGGGCCTGGGTCAGGGCCGCGCCCGCCAGGACGACCACCGCGCCGACCGGGGTCGACCAGGTGAGGTGTTCGCCGAGTACGGCGAGGCCGGCGGCGGTGGCGATGACCGGGATGAAGTACGTGACCATCTGGGCGGTCGTCGGGCCGACCTCGGCGACCAGACCGTACTGGACGAGCATCGCCACGCCCGTGCCCAGGGCGCCCAGCGCGGCGATCGCGAGCAGCGGCACGACGGGCAGGTGGTCGGGGGCGTTGGTGAACAGCGGTGTGACGACGGCGAGTTGCAGCGTGGCCAGGAGCAGCTGGCCACCGGTCAGCGACAGGTGGGACTCGGTGGAGCCCGCCAGGGTGCGGCGGACGTAGATCCAGCCGACCGGGTAGCTCAGCGAGGCCAGCAGGGCCATCGCGGTGCCGCCGACGTCCAGGCCGTGGAAGCCCTGCCAGGCGCCGAGCACGGTGAGCACCCCGAGGAAGCCGAGCCCGAGCCCCGCTACCCGCAGCCGGGTCGGGCGGTCCTCGGAGAGGGCGACGAGAGACAGGGCCATGCCCCACAGCGGCGAGGTCGCGTTGCAGATGCCCGCGAGGGTGGACGGGATCGTCAGCTCCGAGTACGCGAAGAGCGAGAACGGCAGCGCGTTGAGGAAGAAGGCCGCGACCGCCAGATGCCCCCAGGTGCGTGCGCCGCGCGGCAGCCGCTCCCGCTTCACCGCCATCGCCACCGCGAGCACCGCCGTGCCGAACACCAGCCGCCCGAGCGTCACTTGGAAGGGCGCGAAGCCCTCCGTGCCCACCTTGATGAACAGGAAGCTGAAGCCCCAGACCAGCGAGAGGAAGGCGAAACGGACCTGCCAGTGCACAGGGCGGGCGCGGCGGACCCGCCCGGCCGGGGCGGGCGGGGCGGGCGGGGTCTGCGAGGAGACGGCGGAGGTGCTCATGGTCGTACGATGCCTGCCGCCGACCTCGTAGCACAATCGAGAATTCGCGCGCGATATCTCGTAGCATCGCTTACATGTTGAACCTGGAGCGCCTGCGCACGCTCGACGCCCTCGCCCGGCACGGTTCGGTCAGCGGCGCGGCCGAGGGGCTGCACGTGACGACGTCGGCCGTCTCCCAGCAGATGGCCAAGCTGGAGCGGGAGGTGGGCCAGCAGCTCCTGGCCAAGAACGGCCGGGGTGTGCGGCTCACGGACGCCGGCCGGCTGCTGGCCGAGCACGCGGCGCGCATACTGTCGCAGGTCGAGCTCGCCCAGTCCGACCTGGAGGCCCAGCGCGGGCAGGTGGCCGGCGAGCTGCGGCTGGGCGCGTTCCCCACCGCCGCGCGCGGGCTGTTTCCGGCGGCCCTGTCCCATCTGCGCGAGCGGCATCCGGGGCTCAGGGTGTGCACCGTGGAAATGGAGCCGGCCGCCGCGGTGCGGGCCGTGGTGCGCGGTGACGTCGACCTGTCGGTCGTCCTCGACTGGTACAACAAACCACTGCCCGTGCCGGAAGGACTCACCCGGGCCCCGATCCTCGACGACCCCGCCGACGTGGCGCTGCCCGCCGCGCACCCCCTCGCCGACCGCACCGAGGTCGACCTCGAAAACTTCGCGGACGACGACTGGGTCACCTGGGGCGAGGCCGAGTTCTGCGACGAGTGGCTGCTGGACACGCTCCGCTCCAAGGGCGTCGAACCGCGCATCGCCCATCGCGCCGAGGAGCACGCCACCCAACTGGCCCTGGTCGCCGCCGGCCTGGGTGTGTGCGTGGCACCCCGGCTCGGGCGAGGCCCACTGCCCGCGGGCGTGCGCACCGTCCCGGTACGGCAGGCCGTACGACGCCACGTCTACGCCGTATGGCGCACCGACGCCGACCGCCGCCCCTCGATCCGCGCAGCGATCACCGCCCTCCGCACGACAGGAGCCCGGACAGCCTGAACGACCCGCCCACAGCCGCCGACCGAGTCCACCCGGACCCGGCGTGCCCACAACGCCCGCCACACGGTGGCCGAGGCCTTGCGGGTGGCGGCGGAGTGGGTCGGCTGGTGGTCGCGGTCCGGTGCTCCCGGTGTCGGGCCCGGTGGGTGCGGCCCTCGTGGGGGGCCGGAGACCGGCGTGTGTTCGGCGGGTGTGCCGCGTCTACGCGGAGCCCAGTTTGCGGAAGTCCCAGGAGACGATCTTTTCCGGGGTCAGGCGGATCCAGGCGTGGCGGCCGTCGTGGGGCATTTCCTCCAGGCCGAAGTTCTTGCGGGCGAACAGTGTTTCGGGAAGGTCGAGTTCGGCGCGGAGCTCGCCGGTGCGCGGTGCTTCGCCGACGAACTCCGCCGTGCCGGACAGCTCCACTCCGCGCAGCTGGTCGTACTCCTCGCCGGTGTCGACGACTATGGCCACCCTCGGGTCGCGCCGCAGGTCGGCCCAGCGCTTGCTGCGTACCACGGAGTAGAGCCACAGCGAGGTGCCGTCCCAGACGAACCACAGGGCGCTCACATGCGGTGCGCCGCCGGTCGATGTCGTGGCGACCCGGCAGGTGCGCTGTGTGGTCAGGAACTCGTCCAGCTCGCCCGGCGTCATCATGATCTTCCGGCCCCGGCGCTGAGTGACGGTCATGCGGCCCCTCTTTCTTTTCTCCCACGTGGTGTCAGAGGACAGACCTCTGACACCACGTCAGAAAAAGATGAGGCGCGTCCTCCCCCCGTCCCGCGATGTCCGGCTGCACGGATCGTCACCGGCCTCTCGGGCAACGGGGCGATCCCGACGCCAGCGCGGGGGTGCCCTCCGACCGCACCCCCGCGATGATCCTCCACACCGCTACCGGGGACGTCAGGCGAGCTTGATCTCGCCGTCCGCGACCGAGATGTTCTTCGCGGCCAGCGGCTGGACCGCAGGCCCTTTCTTGACGCTGCCGTCGGTGGCGGAGAACTCGCTGTTGTGGCAGGGGCAGATGATCACCCCGTTGGCGATCCGGTTCACCGCGCACCCCTGGTGGGTGCACTTGGCCGAGAAGGCCTTGAACTCACCCTTCGTCGGCTGCGTGACCACCACACCCTCGCCGCCGAAGACCTTGCCGCCCCCCTCGGGGATGTCGGAGGTCTTCGCCAGCACCGCGCCGCCGGAACCGGCCGCGGCGCCGTCGCCCCCCGAACCGCCGCTCGCGTTGCTGCCGTTCTGCGTGGTGGACGAGCCGGACGAGGACTTGTCCCCGGATCCGCACGCGGTCAGTGCGACGGCGAGCCCCGCCGCGCCCACCGCCGCCACGACCGTACGGCGGGCCGGTGCCCCTTGGGGCTGAAGCGATTCGCTGGTCATGCTGACGTTTCCTTCCGCGCAGACTTCCTGGTCCGCCCAGGGGTACGGCCTGCGAGCACCCGGTGTTCAGCGGATTCTTGAGACGGACCCTGGGCGTTCACGCCCGGGGGGAATCGCATCCTCAAGAGGGTCTGTCCGGTGTGGTGGGTGAACGGCTCTGTCCCGTGATCGGTGGTGACGAAACGTGACCGGGGTCGTCGACATCGCATGCGAGACGCCAACTCCCTTGTGATCACGGTGTTTTCGAGGTTGCCGGTACTGATCGTCGAGGATGTGGTGGACGAGGGCCAGGTGATCCGTCTGTCGGCCCGGACCCAGGAGGAGTCGGTGCCGTGCCCGATGCGCGGGACGCCGACCGCGAGGGTGCGTGGCTTCCACCGGCGCACGGTGACGGACGTACCGGTGGACGGCCGACGGGTGGTGGTATCGGTGCAGGCGCGGCGCCCGGTCTGTCCGGTGCCGGGCCGTCCGAGGCGGACCTTCCGCGAGCAGGTCCCCGGAGTGCTGGAGCGCTACCGGCGCCGCACCACCCGGCCGGCCGACTTGACTCCATTGCAGAAGAGTCGGCAGACCGGGCGGGCGCCCGCCTCTCCCAGTGCCTCGCCGTCGCGATCTCCCGCTCGACCGCACTGCGGATGCCGGCGAGGCTGCCACCGCCCCCGCTGCGGGTGCCACGGGTACTCGACGGCGACGACTTTGCCCCGAGGCGGCGCCACCACTACGCCGCCATCCTCGACGACGCCGGGACCGGCGAGCGGACCGACGTACTGCCCGACCGCGGCGCGGATACGCTCGCACGGTGGCTACGCGAGCATCCGGGCGTCGAGATCGTCTGCCGCGACGGCTCGGGAACTCACAGCGAGGCGGCCCGCCGGGCCCTGCCCGATGCGGTACGGGCCGGCGACCGCCGGCACCGGGTCCACGACCTGCTCGGCAAGGGCGTCGGCCCGCTCGAACGCGCCCGCCGCCTCAGTCCGGCCCCCGTCCACGAGGATCGGGTCGTCCTCGGTGAGCGCGGCGAACTCCGGCTCCTGGTGACAGACCGCCGGCACGGTCTCCCCGGCTCGCTGGGTACGGAGCAGGGCCTCCGCTCCGCGAGTCGTTCCGCAGTAGCCGCTGCGCGGCGGTGTCGGACATGCGGGGATGTCAACCGGTTGCCGATCTGTACCCGGACGCCAGTTCGACGAAGCCGGTTCCTCGCCGGTCGCAGCACTAGGCAGGGCGCGGCACGGACGCGAACGTGGACAGGGTGAACCAGCCGGGGGCGGCCCGGCGGAGTGTCTCGGGACCGTCGACCCTGACCGATCCCGCGCGCAGTGCGTCGGACCAGCCGAGGTCGCCCCGCCACACCCGGATGAGGCTGACCAGGCTCGCCGTGAACGTAACCGTCACCGCGTGGCCGGGGTCGATGTCGCAGACGTCGGCCTCGCCGGGGGTGATGACCAGCCACCAGTTCCGCGCGTGCGCGGGCATGTCCGGGAAGTCGAACAGGACCACCGTGCGGCCCTCGGGGACCGTGTCGAAGTCGATCCTGCGGTGCATGTCCCACAGCAGCAGTTTCGGGTCGAGATCCTCGTCCCCGAGCTCACCGATCCAGCGGGTGCCCCAGACGCCCAGGGCCTCCACCACGGGCCGCAGTTCCTCACCGGCCGGCGTCAGGACGTAACTCACGTCCTTGCCCTCGGTCCGCTTCTCCGCGATGCCGGCCCGTACCAGCCGGTGCAGCCGCTTGGACAGCAGCGTGGGGGACATCCGCGGTACCCCGCGGCGCAGCTCATTGAAGTGACGGCTCCCGGTGACCATCTCCCGCACGATGAGCAGTGTCCAGCGCTCGTCGAGCAGCTCCATCGCCTTGGCGACAGGACAGAACTGGCCGTACGTGGTCCCCATGTCAGCAGATTAGGCCGCGGGTTCGCGCCGGACCACCCGGGTGAGGGGCAACGGTCCGCGGCGACCGTCCGCCGGTACAGATCCTGTACTAGGGCGGGGCGCCACCGCGTTCCTAGGCTCGATGACGCGGCGACGGAACCGCGCGAGGAACTCTCGAGGAGCGCAGTCATGACGAACGCGATCGACACGGCGGAGGCCGACCGTGCGCTGAAGGCCAAGCACCGGGCGATGTGGGCTCAGGGCGACTACCCGTCCGTGGCCGCCGAGCTCATTCCAGGGCTGGGGGAGACCCTGGTGGAGGCGTGCGGGGTGCGCCCGGGCGACCGGGTGCTGGACGTCGCGGCGGGCACCGGTAACGCGGCGATCCCGGCGGCACTGGCCGGAGCGGACGTGGTGGCCGCCGATCTGACGCCCGAGCTGCTGGAGACCGGGCGGCGGCTGGCCGGGGAACGGGGGGCGCGACTGCGGTGGCAGGAGGCCGACGCCGAGGCGCTGCCCTTCGACGACGCCGCCTTCGACACCGTGCTGTCCTGCGTCGGGGTCATGTTCGCCCCGCACCACCGGACGGCCGCCGATGAACTCCTCAGGGTCTGCCGGCCGGGTGGCACCCTCGGTGTGCTGAGCTGGACGCCCGACGGGTTCATCGGCCGGATGCTGGCCAGGATGAAGCCGTACGCACCGCCGCCCCCACCCGGGGCGCAGCCGCCCCCTTTGTGGGGAGACCCGGAGCATGTCCGGGCGCTCCTCGGGGACCGCGTCACCGGCGTGACCGCCGAACGCCGGACGGTCGTGGTCGACCGCTTCGCCACGCCGGAGGCGTTCCGGGACTACTTCAAGCAACGCTACGGCCCGACGATCAGCGTCTACAAGTCGATCGCCGACGACCCCGAGCGCATCGCCTCGCTGGACACCGACCTGACCGAACTCGCCGGTCGCCACGATCAGGGCACGGGTGTGGGAAACCTGGTCCTGGAATGGGAGTACCTGCTGTTCACCGCACGCCGCGCGGACTGAGTGCACGGTCCGGTCACACCGGCAGCGGCCGCCCGGCCAGGGCGCTCGACCGGCGGGCGGTGCGGCACTCGTGTGCCTCGACCAGCTCGGCGTACTCGGGAGCGGCGGAGTCGCCCGTGCCCCAGCGGGAGCGCGGCTCGGGGTTCAACCAGTGGACGCGCCGACCGCGCGCCGGGCGACCTCTTCCCCGCCCCGCCGCTCGGCGACCCGGCGCCGGGTCGCCGCGGCCGCCATCCGGCGGAACTCCTTGCTGCGCCGCCGGGTCCCGCCTCCAGCAGCCGGTCACCGAAACCGGTGCTGTCGCCACGCGCCCGCACCTCGTCCCGTACCCGCGCGAGCAGCGTCTGCGGACGCGGTCGGTCCAGCGTCCGGTACGACGACCAGCCGCCCGGCGGTGGCGAACTCCCCTGTCCGCCGAGGCCGTCGACCGCGTTCACGGTCAACCGGCCGATGAGGGCCGTGTCGTTGGCGACGAGTGCCGCCGCCGGCCGCTCGCGCAGGTCCTCCCGGTCGGCGGGCTCGCCGTCCTGCGCGCCGTCCTGCGCGCCGACGCGGCGCGGAAAGCACAGCTCGAAGGCCGTGTCGAACGCCGGGCGCTGACCGGTGGTGTGCAGCAGGGGCACCGCCAGGCCCTCCCGGAGTGCCGCTCATCAACCGCGTCCGGCGGATCGACCGCCCCGGCAGGGCGTCTTCGCGGTCCGGTCGGCCGACGGGTGAGCCGAGGAGGACGAAGCCGCGATCGCACACTTCCCAGGAGCGCGTGGGAGACCTCGCTGACACAGGACGTCGAACTTCAAGGCGGTCACCGGATCGCGGAGCCGACCGGCCTGAACATCCGCGAGGGCCGGCCGGAGGGGACGTGGCTGACCGTCCGCCGGGTGCGGCCCTCCCGCCGGCGGACGAGGAAGCCGGCGCGGTGGCCCGGGCACTCCTCGCCGACTGTCACGCTCGGTTACTATGCTCACTTCATGCGGGGGCCGGGAGCAAGGGGCGCACCGCCATTGACGGGCTGCTCGGAAGGCAGGGGGATCAGGATGCCGGTCGCAACTCCCCAGATTCTCCCCAGGGCTGATCGCGGCCGGTTCGCCGGGTTGTGCGTGTCTGGGGGATTAGTCATGGATTGCAAGGCCGAGAAGGCGTATAGCCTGAGAAAATGCTGATTGAGGTCATCGCAACCCGCTACATCACGCCGCTGCGTGAGGGCGGCTCGCTGCCGGGGCTGATCGAGGCGGACGACTTCGGGACGTACGTCCTGAAGTTCACCGGCGCCGGGCAGGGCCGCAAGACGCTCGTCGCCGAAGTGGTCTGTGGGGAGCTCGCCCGGCGGCTGGGGCTGCGGGTGCCCCGGCTGGTGACCGTCGCCCTCGACGCGGTGCTGGGCCTCGGCGAACCCGACGAGCAGGTGCAGGAGCTGCTGAGGTCCAGCGGCGGCACCAACCTCGGAATGGACTTCCTCTCCGGCGCCCTCGGCTTCGACCCGCTCGCCTTCCCGGTGGACGCCCAGGAGGCCGGGCGGATCGTCTGGTTCGACGCGCTGGTGAACAACGTCGACCGTTCCTGGCGCAACCCCAACCTGCTGCGATGGCGCGGCGAGCTGTGGCTCGTCGACCACGGCGCCACCATGATCTGGCACCACAACTGGCCCGGCGCCGAGGCCTCCGCCCAGCGCCCCTACGACGCCTCCGACCACGCCCTCGCGTCCTTCGGTCCCGACGTCACCACCGCCGCCGAGCGGCTCGCACCCCTGGTCACCGAGGACCTGCTCGCCGAGGTGACCGCCGAGATCCCGGACGTCTGGCTGGCCGGCGAGCCCGGCTTCGACACGCCGGACGACCTGCGGCGGGCCTACGCACGGCCGCTGCTCGCGCGGGCCGCCGTCATCCACGAGCGCATCCACGGCATCGAGGAGGCCGAGTGAGCGACCGTCACCTCGCCGGCGGCGGCCGGGCGGGCCGGCGTCACATCGTCCGGGCCGGCCGGCCGGGCGACCGCGACGTCTACGAGTACGCCCTGCTGCGCGTCGTCCCGCGCGTGGAGCGCGGCGAGTGCATCAACGCGGGCGTGCTCGTCTACTGCCGCGCCCAGGCCTACGTCGGCGCCCGCACCCACCTCGACGAGGCCCGGCTGCTGGCCCTGGACCCGCACGCGGACGTCGCCGGTGTCCGGGCCGCCCTCGCCGCGGTCGAGGGCGTGTGCGCCGGGGGAGCGGCTGCCGGGCAGGCCGCGGGCGACGACGCCGGGCGGCGCTTCCGCTGGCTGGTCGCGCCCCGCTCCACCATCGTCCAGCCCGGCCCGGTGCACACCGGGCTGACCGCCGACCCGGCCGCGGAGACGCGGCGGTTGCTGGACCTGTTGGTGAGGTAATGGATCACACGCACCCGGTGTGCCGTTGACACCGCGTGCCAGGACTCCTAGCGTCACACCCACCGAAGGTACTAAGCGGTCGCTCACCGCAGATCAGGTTCTCTCAAGGGCGAGGAGAAACAGCAATGTCCACCACTGAGCAGCGGGTCGCCGTCGTCACCGGCGCCGCGCGCGGCATCGGCGCCGCCACCGCCGTACGGCTGGCCGCCGAAGGTCGCGCGGTCGCCGTCATCGACCTCGACGAGGCCGCCTGCAAGGACACCGTGGAGAAGATCACCGCGGCCGGCGGCAGGGCCGTCGCGGTCGGCGCCGACGTCTCCGACGAGGCGCAGGTCGAGGCGGCGGTCGCACGCATCGCCGACGAGCTCGGCGCGCCCGTCATCCTGGTCAACAACGCGGGTGTGCTCCGCGACAACCTGCTGTTCAAGATGAGCGTCTCGGACTGGGACACCGTCATGAACGTCCACCTGCGCGGTTCCTTCCTGATGACCCGTGCCTGCCAGAAGCACATGGTGGACGCCGGCTTCGGCCGGATCGTCAACCTCTCCTCGTCCTCCGCGCTCGGCAACCGCGGCCAGGTCAACTACTCGGCCGCCAAGGCCGGTCTGCAGGGCTTCACCAAGACCCTCGCCAAGGAGCTCGGCAAGTTCGGCATCACCGCCAACTCGGTCGCCCCCGGCTTCATCGCCACCGAGATGACCAAGGCCACCGCCGAACGCGTCGGCATGGGCTTCGAGGACTTCAAGGCCGTGGCCGCCACCCAGATCCCGGTGCAGCGCGTCGGCGAGCCGGAGGACATCGCCAACGCCATCGCCTTCTTCACCGGCGACGCGGCCGGCTTCGTCTCCGGCCAGGTGCTGTACGTCGCCGGCGGACCGCTCGACTAGGGATCGACAGGGATCACGGACATGACTGAACTTTCCGGCAAGGTCGCCCTCGTCACCGGCGCCAGCCGCGGCATCGGCTACGGCGTCGCCGAGGCCCTGGTCGCCCGCGGCGACCGGGTGTGCATCACCGGCCGCAACGAGGACGCCCTGAAGGAGGCCGTCGACAAGCTCGGCTCCGACCGGGTGATCGGCGTCGCGGGCAAGGCCCACGACGAGACCCACCAGGCCGAGGCCGTCGAGCGCGTCATGGAGGCGTTCGGCCGCGTGGACCACCTGGTCAACAACGCCGGCACCAACCCGGTGTTCGGGCCGATGGCCGACCTCGACCTGAACGTGGCGCGCAAGGTCTTCGAGACCAACGTGATCTCCGCGCTCGGCTTCGCCCAGCGCACTTGGCACGCCTGGCAGAAGGACAACGGCGGCTCGATCGTCAACATCGCCTCGATCGCGGGCCTCGCGCCCTCGCCGTTCATCGGCGCCTACGGTGTCAGCAAGGCCGCGATGATCAACCTGACCCAGCAGCTGGCGCACGAGTTCGCGCCGAAGGTGCGGGTCAACGCGATCGCGCCGGCCGTGGTGAAGACCAAGTTCGCCCAGGCGCTGTACGAGGGCCGGGAGGCGGAGGCGGCCGCCTCCTACCCGCTCGGCCGGCTCGGCGTGCCCTCCGACATCGGCGGCGCGGCCGCGTTCCTCACCTCCGCGCAGTCCGACTGGATCACCGGGCAGACGCTCGTCGTCGACGGCGGCATCTTCCTCAACGCCGGAGTGGGCTGACCGTCCCGGCGCCGGTTCCGTCGGTTCGTCGACATGCCTCTTCATCGACGTCGACTTGGCGGAATCGGCGCCCTTGCCGACCGAAAACACACGCACGGCCGGATGACAACGTCGTCACGGCTCATGCTGATCAAGAGCCCCGTCCGAACCAGGTTCAACGGCCGGGGCACTGCGGTATGGTCTGCCGACCCTTGGTATGGCAGATCGAGGAGCGTGCGCGTGTTCAACCGGAACCGATGTCTGCGGCCGGCGGTGGCGGCGGCGGCCCTATCCCTGGTGACCGGGTGCAGCGTCCTGTCCCCCGGCGACTCCGCCGGCGAGGGACCGATCGTCGTGGGGACCACCAGTGCCCCCAGCACCTTGGACCCCGCTGCTTCCTGGGACGGGTCCTGGGAGCTGTACCGCAACATCTTCCAGACCCTGCTGGCCTACCCGAACGGCGCGACCACCCCCCAGCCCGACGCCGCGGAGAGCTGCGAGTTCACCGGCACCGACTACCGCACCTATCGCTGCCGGTTGCGCCCGGAGATGAAGTTCGCCGACGGGGACGCGCTGGACGCGCGCGCCGTCAAGTACTCCATCGACCGCATACGGGCCGTCGACGTGGCCGGCGGCCCGGCCGGACTGCTCGGCAGCCTGGACAGCGTGCGGGCCGTCGGCGACCGGGAGGTCGTCTTCCAGCTCAACAAGCCCGACGCCACCTTCCCGTTCGTGCTCGCCACACCGGCCATGTCGATCGTCGACCCGAACGACTACCCGGCCCGCTCCCTGCGCGAGGACAACAAGGTCTCCGGGTCCGGGCCGTACACCCTGCGGTCGTACGAGGACGGAAAGAAGGCGGAACTGGTCAAGAACGACCACTACAAGGGGTTCGCCGAGCGAAGAAACGATGCGGTGACCATTCGCTACTTCCAGGACTCCGCCACCATGGTCAAGGCGCTGCGGGACAGGCGGATCGACGTCACCTACCGCGGCCTGGCCGCCGGCGACATCATCTCCCTGCAGCGCAAGGACTCCAAGGACCTCCAGCTCGTCGAGGGCGCCGGCACCGACATCAGCTACCTGGTGTTCAACCCCAAGGACCCGTGGGCCGCCAAGCCGGCCGTACGCAAGGCCGTGGCCCAGGTCGTCGACCGCGCGGCCATCGTGCACCACGTCTACGAGGACACCGTCGACCCGCTGTACTCCATGGTCCCCAAGGGCCTCACCGGCCACACGACCGGCTTCTTCGACAACTTCGGGGACCCCAGCGTCTCCAAGGCGCGCAGGTTCCTCACCGACGCGGGCATCACCCAGAAGGTCCCGCTCACCCTCTGGTACACCACCGACCGCTACGGCTCGGAGACCGCCAAGGAGTTCCAGGAGCTCAAGCGGCAGCTCGAGGACTCGGGCCTGTTCACGATCACTCTGAAGAGCCGGCCCTGGAAGACGTACGTCGTCGGCTACCAGAAGGGCGAGTACCCGGTCTTCGGGCGCGGCTGGTTCCCGGACTTCCCCGACGCCGACAACTTCATCGCGCCCTTCGTGGGCCAGGAGAACGCGCTCGGCACGCCCTACCCGGAGTCGCGGATCACCAAGGTGCTGCTGCCCGAGTCCCGCCGCGAGAGCGACCGCGCGAACGTGGTCAAGCAGTTCCGGAAGGCGCAGCAGATCCTGGTGGACGACGCGCGGCTGCTGCCGCTGTGGCAGGGCAAGCAGTACGTGGCCGCCAGCAACGACATCTCGGGCGGCGAGCGGGCCCTCGACCCCTCGACGATCATGATGATGTGGGAGCTGTCCCGCAAGACCAGCTGGTAGACGAGGGCGTTCTCCGGGGCGCGGGTCCGTTGTCAGCGGTCGCCTGTAGGTTCTGGGACCAGGAAGTGACCGCACATCGTGAGGACGTTGACGTGACCGACATCGCCATGCTGCCCGAGTCCTGGCGCGGGGTTCTGGGTGACGAACTGCAGCAGCCCTACTTCAAGGAGCTGACCGAGTTCGTCGAGGACGAGCGGGCGAAGGGTCCCGTCCACCCGCCGCGCGAGGAGGTCTTCGCCGCGCTGGACGCCACACCGTACGACCAGGTGAAGGTCCTGATTCTCGGTCAGGACCCTTACCACGGCGAGGGACAGGGCCACGGGCTGTGCTTCTCGGTCCGCCCCGGCGTGAGGATCCCGCCGTCCCTGCGCAACATCTACAAGGAGATGCACGAGGAGCTGGGCACGCCGATCCCGGACAACGGCTACCTCATGCCGTGGGCCCGGCAGGGCGTGCTCCTGCTGAACGCGGTGCTCACGGTCCGCGGCGGCGAGGCCAACTCCCACAAGGGCCGGGGCTGGGAGCGGTTCACCGACGCGGTGATCCGCGCGGTGGCCGGCCGTCCCGACCCGGCGGTCTTCGTCCTGTGGGGCAACTACGCGCAGAAGAAGCTCCCGCTGATCGACGAGACCCGGCACGTGGTGGTCAAGGGCGCGCACCCGTCGCCGCTGTCGGCGAAGAAGTTCTTCGGTTCCCGCCCGTTCACGCAGATCAACGAGGCGGTGGCACGGCAGGGGCACGAGCCGATCGACTGGCGGATCCCGAACCTGGGGTGACGCGGGCGCGGGGGCGCGGTGATCGCCGGTGGCTGCCGTTAGCGTCGGAGGCGTCGGTCGGCGACAGGCTGGAGGACGCGCGGTGGTGGAGCGACAGGAGCAGGCGGCGTCGGACGCCGTGATGACGCGGATCGGGCAGGGCGTCATGCTGCATCACGCCGGGGACCGGGAGGAGGCCCGGGGCCGTTTCCTCGCCCTGTGGGCGGAGATCGGCGAGGACGGCGACCCGCTGCACCGCTGCACGCTGGCCCACTACATGGCCGACACCCAGGACGACCCCGCGGACGAGCTGGCCTGGGACCTCAGGGCCCTGTCGGCGGCCGAGGAACTCCACGACGACCGGCTCGCCGGGCACGAGGGCGCGCCGGCGGCCCGTGCCCTGTACCCGTCCCTCCACCTGAACCTCGCCGCCGACTACATGAAACTCGGCCACCGCGAGGCGGCCCGCACCCACCTGCGGCGGGCCCGCGGCGCGGCGGACGCCCTCGCCGACGACAGCTACGGCGACGGCGTCCGCGCGGCGATCCACCGGCTGGCGCTGCGGCTGGGGGAGGGCGGTTCGGGCGGGAGGACGGGGGGTCCACCCCGGCAGCGGTCGTAGGCCGGGCCTCTCGGGCCGTACGCCCGCCTCAACGGCCGTACGCCTGGCTGCAGATCCTCGCTTCCGGGCTGTCCGGCTTCCACCCGCCGTACTGCCTGCCGAGGGCGCACAGGTCCGCGGTCCGCGACGCCGGAACCTGGGTGCGCGGTGGCAGCGGCGGGTGCGGGTGACGCGGGGCCGGGTGCGAGGGGACGCGGCGGCCGGGGGAGCGGGGCGTCGGCGGGTTCTGCCGCTTCTCCGTCGGGGACGGTACGGCAGGGGCCCGGGTCCGCTCGGTCGGCTTCGGAGAAGGGGAGGAGCCGACGAGCTCCAGGGCCTCGCGGGCCGGGGCCTGGGCGGCCTGCCGGCCGGCGGTGCCGTCCGGGCGCGGGGCGGGAGGAAGGGCGGAGGCCGCCGACGCGACGGGGGCGGGTGGCCGCTGGACCGTGACACAGCCGGAAAGAGCCGTGACGGCCATGGTGACCAGGAGCGTTGCGGTGGTCGACGTACGATGCACCCGCGCCACTGTGCTGGGTCCGGGCCGCCGATACGCCGAAAACGGGCAAAGGAGGCCACGGACGGGTGATCTTGGGCCCCGTAAGGGGTGGGGACGGCGCCCGCGGCTGACGCCGACGGCCGGTCTCAGCCCCCGGTCGCTCCGTCGATGCGCTCCCGGATCAGATCGGCGTGGCCGTTGTGCCGGGCGTACTCCTCGATCATGTGGGTGTAGATCCACCGCAGGTTGAACGGCTCGTCGGTGAACCTGCTGCTCCCCTTCGACAGGTCGTCCAGGCCGAATCCGGCGGCGTTGCGGCGGGCGGTCTCGATCTCGGCCTGCCAGGTGGCGTACGCCTCCGCCCAGGTGTCGCCCTCGGTGACGTGGAAGTCGCCGTCCGGGTCCTGCTCGCTGTAGTAGATCGGTCCGGGGGCGTCTCCCACGAGCACCTTGCGGAACCAGCCGCGCTCCACCTCGGCCATGTGCCGCACCAGCCCCATCAGGGACAGCTCGGACGGCTCGGCGGACGCGGTCCGCAACTGTTCGTCGGTCAGGCCCTCGCACTTCCACGCCAGCGTCTGCCGGTGATAGTCCAACCAGCCTTCCAGCATGGCGCGTTCACCGGCGTTCTGGGCGGGCTCTCGTCGCTCGGTCGTCATGCCCCCGATCCTGGCCCACACCCTGCCCGTCACGCCATGGGTTTTCCGGCGCCGAACATCCCCTGCAGCAGCTCCCGCAGGTCGGCCCGCACCTCGTCCAGCTCCGGCACGCGCGCGTGGAAGGACCCCGCCACGCAGGAGTACATCAGCCCGTCCGCCCAGGCGACCAGGGACAGTACGTGCCGCTCGGGATCGCTGGAGCCCATCGCCGTGACCAGCGAGCCGAGCTGGTCGTGGAAGCGGGCTCCCGCCGCGTCGAAGTGGGCCCGCAGTTCCGGGCGGCGGGTGGCCTCCAGAGCCAGTTCGTAGCGGGCGAGGGTGAGGGCGCGGTTGAGGGTCAGCGCGCGGTGCGCGGCCAGCGCCAGTCCCTCCACCAGCGAGTCGAGACCGCCGGTGCGCGGGTCCGGCATCTCGTGCAGCGCCAGCACCCGCGCCTCCCGCTCGGCCAGCCGTCGTACCGCCAGCTCCAGCAGGGCCTGGCGGGTGCGGGCGACGTTCGACGTCGAACCCTGCGGCAGCCCGGCCGCCTCGTCGACCGCGCGGTGCGTCAGACCGCGCATCCCGCGCTCGGCGAGCAGGGCGAGGGCGGTGTCGGCGACGAGAACTGCGCGGGGGGCGCTCGCGGGGCGTGCGGACATGGAGATCAACCTACCGGTGGACTGCGTCGTAGTACGGCGCACTACATCCGTAGTATCGTCGAGCCATTGCCTCACTACAGGTGTAGTCTCATCGTGCAGGAGGAGCCATGCCCCAGCAGCCACGCGCCGTCGTCATCGGCGGCGGTATCGCAGGACTCGCCGCGGCCGCGGCCCTGTACCGGGCCGGCCGGCAGGTCACCGTGCTGGAACGGGCCCCCTCCCTGGAACCCGTCGGCGCGGCCATCTCGCTCTCCCCGAACGCCCTGCGCGCCCTGGACGTCCTCGGCATCGGCGACCGGATCCGTGACCTGGCCGCCTGGCAGGGCGACGGCGGACTGCGCACCCCGTCCGGCCGCTGGATCACCAGGACCGACGCCACCGCGGCGGCCGAGCGGTTCGGCGGCCCCCTCGTACTGCTGCACCGCACCACCCTGATCGACAGCCTGGCCGCCCTGCTTCCGCCCGGCGCCGTCCGGACGAGCGCCGCCGCGAGCCTCGTCGACCCCGGCGACGACCGCCGCCCGGCCCGCGTGTCCACTCCCGACGGCGAGCTGGAGGCCGACCTGGTGGTGGCCGCCGACGGCATCCACTCCGCCGCCCGCCGGACGCTGTTCCCCGGCCATCCCGGGCCCGTCTACGCGGGATTCACCACCTGGCGGGTCATGATTCCCGTGCCCGGCGCCGAGTTCGCCTCCCACGAGACCTGGGGCAGGGGGTGCCTGTGGGGCACGCATCCGCTCAAGGACGGTCGGGTCTACGCCTACGCCGCCGCCGTGACGCCCGCCGGACAGCGCGCCGACGACGAGAAGGCCGAACTCCTGCGTCGCTTCGGCGACTGGCACGACCCGATCCCCGCAGTTCTCGCCGCCGCCCGGCCCGAGGACGTGCTGCGCCACGACGTCCACCACATCGCCGAGCCGCTGCCCGCGTACCACCGCGGCCGGGTCGCTCTCCTCGGCGATGCCGCGCACGCCATGCCGCCGAACCTCGGACAGGGCGGCAACCAGGCCATCGAGGACGCCGTCGTCCTGGCCCTCCCCCACTCTCGCCTGCGCTCCAGCGGGGGGACCTCCATCGCGGACGACCTCGCCGCCTACACCGCGGCCCGGCTGCCCCGCACGACCGCGATCGCCCGGCAGGCCGTCCGGGCCGCGCGGCTCAACCTGATGCGCAACCGCGTCGGGATCGCCGTACGCGACACCGCGATCATCGCGCTGTCCAAGGCCTGCCCGGCGCTGTTGCTGCGCGGTTTCGACGGCATCGCCGACTGGCGGCCACCGCAGCGGCCGTATGCTGCCGTGCAGGCAGGCACAGGCGAGCGGTGAAGGAGTCCGTGTGAAGGTCGGCTGCGTCGGACTCGGCGACATCGCGCAGAAGGCGTATCTGCCGGTGCTCGGCACGTTGCCGGGGGTCGATCTGTACCTGCAGACCCGGACGCCCGCGACGCTCCGGCGGGTCGCCGACAGCCTGCACCTGCCCGCCGAGCGGCGCCACGCGGACCTGGACTCCCTCCTCGCCCAGGGACTCGACGCCGCCTTCGTGCACGCCCCCACCGCCGCCCACCCCGAGATCGTCGGCCGGCTGCTCGAGGCCGGCGTACCGACGTACGTCGACAAGCCGCTCGCCTACGAACTCGCCGACTCCGCGCGCCTGGTGGCGCTCGCCGAGGAGCGGAACGTTTCGCTCATGGTCGGGTTCAACCGGCGCCACGCGCCCGGGTACGTGCAGTGCGCCGACCATCCGCGCGAGCTGATCCTGATGCAGAAGAACCGCGTCGGGCTGCCCGAAGAACCCCGCACCATGATCCTCGACGACTTCATCCACGTCGTGGACACACTGCGGTTCCTGGTGCCCGGCCCGGTCGACGACGTGACCGTACGCGCGCGCGTACGGGACGGCCTGCTGCACCACGTCGTGCTTCAACTCGCCGGGGACGGGTTCACCGCGCTCGGCGTGATGAACCGGCTCAGCGGCTCGGCGGAGGAGATCCTCGAGGTCTCCGGGCAGGACACCAAGCGGCAGGTGGTCAACCTCGCCGAGACCGTCGACCACAAGGGCCAGCCGACCGTGCGGCGGCGCGGCGACTGGGTGCCGGTCGCCCGGCAGCGCGGTGTCGAGCAGGCCGTGCTGTCCTTCCTCGACGACGCCGTACGCGCCGGGAAGGTGCTCAGCGCACGTGACGCGCTCGAGACTCACGAACTGTGCGAGCGGGTGGTGCGGACGGTGCTGGAGCGCTCCGGCGCGGCCTGAACGCCCTGACGCCCTCCGTCACGCCCAGCGCGGCCAGCACCAGCAGCGCACCGTGCGCCGGCCAGTCGCCGAAGCGGACGTACAGGGTGATGCCGTGCGCGGTCGGCACGTCGTACACGCGCGTGGTGCTCGCGTCCGTGCCGAGCCAGTCGCCGACGCGCTGCCCGCTCGGGCCGTACACGGCGGACACCCCGGTCAGCGTGGCGTGCACCACGGGCCGGCCGGTCTCCGCGGCGCGCAGCGCGGCCAGCGACGCGTGCTGCTCGGGGGCCCAGCTCTGCTGGAAGGTCGAGGTCGACGACTGGGCGACCAGCACCCCGGCGCCGTCCTGCGCGAGGTGCCGGCTCATGTCCGGGAACGCCGTCTCGAAGCAGATCAACGGGCCGATGCGCAGGCCGTGACCGACGTTCATCACCACCTGCTCGGTGCCCCGCCTGCGGTCCACGCCCGCCGCCCTGCCGACCGAGGTCGCCCAGCCGAGCACGGAGCGGGCCGGTATGTACTCGCCGAAGGGGACGAGCCGCATCTTGTCGTAGCGTTCGCCGGTCGGGCCGTTCGGGCCGACCAGGACCGAGCTCTTGTAGATGCCGGGCCGGTCGGAGCGCCGGGCGTCCACGTTGACCAGGACATCGGCGCCGGTCGCCCGGGACAGGGCCGCGATCCGCCGCGCCAGGTCCGGCCGCTGGGCCAGGTCGAAGCCGACGCTGCTCTCGCCCCAGACGACCAGATCGACGTGCTGCCCCACCAGGCGGCGGGTCAACCGCTCCTCCAGGTCGAAGCGGCGCTGCCCGCTCTCGGTGCCGGCGACCGTGCCGGGCTGTACGACGGCGATGCGGACATGCCCGTCGACGTCCGGGCGGGGCGCCCATACCCACGCGGCGGAGGCCGCCGCGGCCGTGGCCACCAGCCCGGCCACCGCAGGCATCCGCGCCGCGCGCACCGCGACGAGCAGGGCGACCGCGACATTGACGGCCACCACCAGGAAGCTCAGCAGCCACACCCCGCCGACCGAGGCCAGTCGCAGCGCCGGGGCCACCTGCCACTGGCTGGAGCCGAGCATCCCCCACGGGCCGCCCAGCCCCTGCCAGGACCGGACCAGTTCGACCGCCAGCCAGCCCGACGGCAGCACGAGCAGGGCGGCCGCGGCCCGCCCCGGCGAGGGCACCCCCGCCAGGAACCGCCGCACCAGCCACCCCCAGGGCGCCCACAGCAGGCCCAGCAGGGCCGCGAGCACGACGGTGAACACATGCAGGTTGGGCAGCAGCCAGTGGTGCACGGCCAGCATGAACCCCAGCCCGCCGAACCAGCCGTCGTACGCCGCCCGCTTCCCGGTCGGCGCGGAGCGGACCAGCAGGATCCACGGGACCAGGGCGACGTAGGCGAACCACCACAGCGACGGGGCGGGAAAGGCGAACACGGGCTGCGCACCCGCCACCGCGGCCAGCGCCGAACGCCGCCACGGAGAGGCCACCCACCGGCCGAGCGTCTCCATACGGAGCCCTCCTACCCCCGGATGGCTCCAGTGTGCGCGCCGCGAAGGATCTCGCCCAGAGGACCTCGGGACCTGGACGTCGGCCTGCCGTGCGGCACAGCCAGGGGCGAGGCAGGATATTCGGTGGCCCGGACGGGGCATCGCCGCCGACCATGGCCGGGTGAATGATCAGTGCGTCGAGCCGGAGCCCAGGTTCCGGGTAAGAGCCCGCCACACCGAGTCGACGATCACCGTCTACCAGGCATACCGCCCGGAGATCGGCCGCCCCGCCGCCCGCGACGGCCGTTTCCCGTCCTCGTGGAAGCGTGACCGGATGACATGGATCATCAAGCCGCGTTCACAGCCGATTTCCGTGATCTTGTGCCGCGACCGGAATCGTTTGCGTGGTTTGACGGTTGTCGGCTGAGCAGCCGAAGGGGCAGATCGCCGATTCAGTCGCGCCCTGCGCCGTCGCGCCACCACGGCTCTCTATCGACAACTTGGTATGGTGCGCAGGTTGCACCGCTTGGAGAGTCATGGCAGCGCTCAAGGGGAGAGGGGCCAGGCGACGATGCAGGCGCCAGAGGTCCCGCGCGCGGTGGCCGCGGCCATGTCGACCGCCTCATCACTTGGCCTGACAGTCGACGACGCGATCGTTCTTCATGACTCGAACAAGCTCACTCTGCGTCTGCTGCCTTGTGACGTCCTGGCCCGGGTGGCACCCGTAGCGCATCAGGTCGCACAGTTCGAAGTCGAGCTTGCCCAGCGGCTCACCGAGTCCGGGTGCCCTGTGGCTGCTCTCGAGCCTCGAGTGGAACCACGCGTCCATGAGCGTGATGGCTTCGTGGTCACGCTATGGACCTACTACGAACCCGTGACACCTCGAGAGGTCTCACCAGCCGACTACGCCAATGCGCTCGAGCGGCTGCACGCCGGCATGCGCAAGCTCGATGTCCCGACGCCGCACTTCACGGATCGAGTCGAGCAGGCTCAACAACTCGTGGCGAACCGGGACCGCACTCCGGCGCTCGCCGACGCGGACCGGGAGCTGCTCGGCGGCACGTTACGAAGCCTGAGACGAGTGATCGGCGAGCGCGGCGGCGCCGAGCAGCTGCTGCACGGCGAGCCGCACCCGGGCAACGTGCTCACCACGAAGAACGGGCTGCTGTTCATAGACCTTGAGACGTGTTGCCGTGGGCCCGTCGAATTCGACCTCGCCCATGCGCCCGAAGAAGTCAGCGAGCACTATCCGGGTGTCAATCAAGACTTGCTGCACGAGTGCCGGATCCTCGTGCTGGCGATGATCACAACGTGGCGCTGGGATCGAAGCGACCAACTCCCAAATGGGCGCCAGCTGGGCACAGAGTGGCTCAGCCAGATCCGAGCAGCACTCGATCGCAACGGCCTGGATACCCATGGCTGATCGCGGACCTTCGAGTTCGTAGCCGGCTGGCTGTTGATGTGGGGATCTACCGTGATCCTGGTTTTGGCCGGTCGCGGGCGAGAACCAGTCGCACATGTCGACGGCTCGGTTACCGATTCTGCCTCCGTCCAGAAAAGGTTTGTGAGCGCGGCTTGACGTGGATCAAGCCGTCGTTCCTGTGGATGATGTACCGCTGCGGCTGGGGCACCAAGGAGGGGCAGGAGACCGTCCTGGCCGTCGAGATCGCCCGGGACGGCTTCGTGTGGGCGCTGCGCAACGCCTGCCTCTCGCACCATGTGCCGGAGTTGCACGGCTACCGGGCGGCCTGGCGGCGGCAGTTGAAGCGGGCGCCCGCGCGCGTGCAGTGGGACCCGGAGCGCGATCCGCACTTCAATCCCCTGCCGTACCGGTCCCTGCAGCTCGGTCTCGACGGGGAGGCGGCGGTGCGGTACGCGGAGGAGTGGATCGTCGGTATCGAGGACGTCACCCCGCTCGCCGCCGAGGTTCACGCGCTGGTCCGGTCGGGTGAGGTGGAGCGGGCGGCGGCGCTGCTGCCCGAGGAGCGGCCCTTCCCGCTCGACGACGAGGTGCTGGGGCATCTGCGGGCCTAGGGTGATCGCATACGGGTGTCGTCGCTCGGTGCAGCGGAGGTCCGCATGAAACGTCTCGTGACAGTGGTCACCGGCGGCAGCCGGGGGATCGGTGCCGCGGTCTGCCGGCGGCTGGCGACCGAGGGACACGACGTGGTGGTGGGGTACGTCGGTGACACCGAGGCCGCCGAGGCGGTGGCCGACGAGGTGCTGGAGGCCGGGGCGCGTGGGGTCACCGTACGGATGGACACCTCGGTGGAGGCGGACGTCGAGCGGCTGTTCGCCATGGCGGAGGAGCGGCTCGGGCCGGTGACCGGATTGGTGAACAACGCCGGGGTGAGCGGACCGCTGGGCCGGCTCGCCGACACCTGCACCGCCGACCTGCGGCGGGTGGTGGAGGTCAACCTGCTGGGGACACTGCTGTGTTCGCGTCGCGCCGCACAGCTCATGGCGCCCCGGAGGAACGGTGTGATCGTGAACGTGTCCTCCGCGGCCGCCACGCTCGGCAGTCCCGGGGAGTTCGTCCACTACGCCGCGACGAAGGCCGCCGTGGACGCCCTGACGCTGGGCCTGGCCAAGGAGCTCGGCCCGGACGGCATCCGCGTCAACGCGGTCGCGCCCGGCATGATCGACACCGACATGCACGCGGCGATGGGCGACCCGGACCGGGTCCGGCGTGCCGCCGGCACGATCCCGCTGGGCCGCCCCGGCCGGGCCGAGGAGATCGCCGCGGCCGTCGCATGGCTGATGTCACCGGACGCCTCCTACACAACGGGAGCGGTGCTGCGGGTGTCGGGCGGGCGCTAGGTGTATTGATCACGAGCGGCGTCAGGCCGCCTCGATGACCCGGTCGCGGATGGCAGCGGCCCACTCGACCACCAGCAACTCGTACTCCGCGCGCTCCTGGGCCGACAAGGACCCGCCGGAGCGCAACCACAGCGACCGGATCTGCTCGTTCAGCTCGGCAGCAGACCGCACGGAACCAGGGGCCACTGAATCGGGGGACATGGCCCAAGCCTAGGGGTAAGCACTGACTCTGCGCTACCGGACCGCTACAGCGGCCGTATCCCTCGGTGCCCTCGGGCGGCGCCGCAGGTGGTGGCGCTTGCGCCAGGCGATCGCCGTACCCAGCAGGGCCGGTACGGCGATGCAGGCCAGCGCGGCGAGGAAGGCCGGGGAGGTCGGTGCGGAGGCACGGGCGCCGGCGACGGCGTAGGCGGCGGTGTTCGGGACGGAGCCGAGGGCGGTGGCGAGGAGGAACGCGGACCAGCCCATGCGGGAGACGGCGGCGCAGTAGTTCGCCGCCCAGAACGGAACCCCGGGGAAGAGCCGGGCCGCCATCATCGAACGGAAGCCGTGCCGGCTGAGCTGCCCGTCCGCCGCCTTCAGCAGCCGGCCGCGCAGCAGCGGCCGTAGCGCGTCCTGGCCCAGGAGCCGGCCGAGGCCGAAGGCCACCCCGGCCCCCAGCACCGTGCCGCCCAGCGCCGCCGTCAGCCCCAGCTGGGAGCCGAACAGCGCGCCCGCGGCGAGGTTCAGCAGGGGTCGCGGCACGAACGCCACCGTGCACAGCCCGTACGCTACCGCGAACACCACCGCCGCGGCGGTCCCGCCGAGGTGCGGCGGCCAGCCGTGCGCCAGCAGTCTCTGCGGCTGGAAGAGCAGTACGGACACACCGGACGCCGCGAGCAGAACGAGCAGCAGGGACAGCCGCGACCAGGGCGACAGCAGCACTCTCGCGCAGACCGCGGAGGTGGCCCCGGAGCGGGTGGTGGCATCGAGCATCCGGTGACATTAACCGACGGATATGTGTGATCGCCGTATCGTCCGTCTCATGCCCGAACTCGCCCGCCGGGAAAATCATTCGACGCGGGCTGGCGGGTCGTAGAGGATCGACGTCATGTTCCGGCACGCCTTCGTCCTCGCAGCATCCGCGGTCGCGGATGCCCCGAAGGCTGCCGTCCTGGTCCTCCTGGCCACGGTCGACGGCGCCCGAAGCTGACCCTTCCCGGATCGTCCGGCGGACCCCGCAGGGGGAGGGTCGGCAAGTCCTCGGGGTCCCCGCTTCACCTACCAGGCTTTGAGGAACAGCCATGCCCAAGACGGCGTACGTGCGCACCAAACCGCATCTGAACATCGGCACCATGGGCCACGTCGACCACGGCAAGACCACGCTGACCGCCGCCATCACGAAGGTGCTGGCCGAGCGCGGCACCGGCACGTTCGTGCCGTTCGACCGCATCGACCGGGCCCCGGAGGAGGCCGCGCGCGGCATCACCATCAACATCGCGCACGTCGAGTACGAGACCGACACCCGGCATTACGCGCACGTGGACATGCCGGGCCACGCCGACTACGTCAAGAACATGGTCACCGGGGCGGCGCAGCTCGACGGGGCGATCCTCGTCGTGTCCGCGCTCGACGGGATCATGCCGCAGACCGCCGAACACGTGCTGCTCGCCCGGCAGGTGGGCGTCGACCACGTCGTCGTCGCGTTGAACAAGGCCGACGCCGTCGACGACGGTGAGGACGCAGTGCTCGTCGACCTCGTCGAACTGGAGGTCCGCGACCTGCTCACCGAGCACGGCTACGCCGGCGACGCGGTACCCGTCGTACGGGTCTCCGGGCTGAAGGCCCTGGAGGGCGACCCGCGGTGGACGGCGTCGATCGAGGCTCTGCTCGACGCGGTGGACACCTATGTGCCGATGCCCGAGCGGTACCTGGACGCGCCGTTCCTGCTGCCGGTGGAGAACGTGCTCACCATCACCGGCCGGGGAACCGTGGTGACGGGCGCGGTCGAACGCGGCACCGTCCGCGTCGGCGACCGGGTCGAGGTGCTCGGCGCCGACGTGGAGACGGTGGTCACCGGCCTGGAGACCTTCGGCAAGCCGATGGCTCAGGCGCAGGCCGGGGACAACGTGGCGCTGCTGCTGCGCGGTGTGCCGCGCGACGCGGTCCGCCGCGGCCATGTCGTCGCGGCGCCGGGCAGCGTGGCCCCGCGCCGGCGCTTCACCGCGCGGGTGTACGTCCTCTCGGCGCGCGAGGGCGGCCGTACGACACCGGTGTCCACCGGCTACCGGCCGCAGTTCTACATCCGCACGGCGGACGTGGTGGGCGACATCGACCTCGGTGAGGGGGCCGTCGCGCGGCCCGGCGACACGGTCACCATGACCGTGGAGCTCGGGCGCGAGGTGCCTCTGGAGCCGGGGCTCGGGTTCGCCGTCCGTGAGGGCGGGCGGACCGTCGGCGCGGGGACCGTGACCGCCGTCGAGTGAGGGGTGCCGCGCGAGCGGGGTGGCGGACCGGCACAATGGAGCCGTGACCGAGCCGATACCCGTGACCCGAGCCGTCGATCACGGGACCGCCAAGCTGATGCCCGACGTCGACCGCGAACGGGCCTGGCTGCTGACCGTGGACGGCGCGCCGCAGTCGTACGTCGATCTGGACGCGCCCGCCCACCTGGAGTTCGAGTACGCGCGGCGGCTCGGGCACGTCCTGGACACGGTTGCGGAGCCGGGGCGTCCGCTGGACGTGCTGCACCTCGGCGGGGGCGCCCTCACCCTGCCGCGCTACGTGGCCGCGACCCGCCCCGGCTCCCGGCAGGACGTCGTCGAGGCGGACCGCGCCCTGCTGGAACTGGTCGTCGACCGTCTCCCGCTCCCCGACGGCTCCGGCATCGCGCTGCACACCGCCGACGCCCGCGCCTGGCTGGAGGCTGCCCCGGACGACTCGGCGGACGTCCTGATCGCGGACGTCTTCGGGGGCTCCCGGGTCCCCGCCCACCTCACCTCCCTCGCCTACGCCCGCGAGGCGGAGCGCGTGCTGCGGACCGGCGGCGTCTATCTCGCCAACCTCCCCGACGGCGCGCCCTTCGCCTTCCTGCGCTCCCAACTCGCCACCTTCGCGGCGGTCTTCGAGGAGCTCGTGCTGATCGCCGAGCCGGCGATGCTGCGCGGCCGCCGCTTCGGGAACGCGGTGCTGACCGCCGCGCACCGCCCCCTCGACACGGCCGCCCTGACCCGGCTGACCGCCTCCGACGTCTTCCCCGCCCGAGTGGAACACGGCGCCGCCCTACGGGAGTTCATCGGCGCCGCCGAGCCGGTGGGGGACGAGGACGCCGTACCGTCGCCCGAGCCCCCGGACGGCGCGTTCGGCGTCGGCTGATCCGCCGCCCATGTCCACGCCCACGCCCACGTCCAGGTCCACGTCCGGTCAGCCGGTGGGTTTGCCGTGCAGCCGGACCGTGCTGAGGATCTGCATGATGGTCGCGGTGGGAACCTCCTCCTTGACGCCCTTGGCGCCGTAGAAGTTCCAGGAGACGAAGTCGCCGGCGGAGTTCTTGAAGCCGAAGGTGAGTGCCTTGCCGTCGCTCGCGCACTTGCCCTTCTGGGGCGTGTTGGTCGACCGGGCCCAGGCGATGCTGCCCTCGATGCCCGACTTGGTCGTGTACGGCTTGGCCTTCTCGTCGAACGAGAGGCTCTTCTTGTCGGGCTGGGTGTAGCCGCCGTAGACCCACCAGGCCACGGTGTTCACCGCCACCTCGTTGGTGTCCTTGGCGCCGTTGGCCCCCTTGGAGCCCACCGCGGCCAGTGACGTGTCCTCCGTGCGGCCGTCCTTGTCGTCGTCGGACGTGCACCACTTCGACTTGTACTTGGCCACCCCGGACATGATGGCGAGCGGCTTGCCGTCCTTGTCCTCGAAGCCGATGCTCAGACCCGGGGACTCGACCTCCCAGCCGGCCGGCACGTCGAAGGCTATGCCCCGCTTGGGGTTGACGACGACCTTCCAGCCGGGGATCGTCGGCTCCGCCGCCTCCGTGCCGCGGGGGTTGTCGTCCGACGCGGAGCCGGAGGCGCTCGGGTCGGTGGAGGCGCCGGTGGAGGCCGGGGCGGAGGGCGACTGGCCGGCCTTGGCGTCGGCCCTGTCGCTTTTGTCGTCCTTGTCTCCGCCGAGGACCAGGAAACCGGTCACGCCGGCGGTCACCACCACGGCTGTGGCGGCGATGATCGCGACGAGCTTCGTCCGGTTGCCGCCCCCGCCGTCGCCCTTCGGCGGCTGCAACCCGTCCATGGGTGCGGTCGCGCCCCACTGCGGCTGCTGGGCGTACGGGTTGGGCTGCTGGTAGCCGGGCTGCTGGTAAGGGTTCGGCTGTGGGTACCCCGGCTGCTGGTACGGGTTGTTCTGCGGGTTCTGCTCGCCCCCGGGCGGCTGCTGTCCTGGCCACATGGGCAGTAACCCTAGTGCCGCCGGGGACACGATTCGGTCACTGCCTTTTGTCAGGGACGTACCAGTGATGGGTGCGGGCGTCGGCCGCCGGCTCTGGCCAGAATCGGCTACTGGTGGGTAACATCTTTGTATGGGTGCAGACCAGATGTCGATCGGCGAGATGCTCGCCGCCACCGTGCCGATGGCCCGGACCTTGAACCTCGAGTTCCTCGAGGCCACCGCGGAGAAGGCGGTGGTGGCCCTGCCGGACCAGGGCGCCTACCGCAACCACGTGGGCGGGCCGCACGCCGGCGCGATGTTCACGCTCGGGGAGTCCGCCAGCGGCGCGATCGTGCTGGCCGCGTTCGGGGACCTGCTCTCGCGCGCGGTGCCGCTCGCGGTGCGGGCCGAGATCGCCTACAGGAAGCTGGCCATGGGTGCTGTCACCGCCACCGCGACCCTGGGCCGCCCGGCCGCCGACGTCGTCGCGGAACTCGACGCGGGGCAGCGGCCGGAGTTCCCGGTGACCATCGAGATCCGGCGTGCGGACGGGGCCGTCACCGGGGAGATGACGGTCGTCTGGACGCTGTGGCCCAACGGCTGAACGGCTCCAGGGCAAGGGGAGTGGTCCACGAGAAATGTGGGAGCACGCTGTGGGGGAGGAATTGAGGGTTTCTCGTGTTGTTCGGCCACCCATGCGCGCACGTTGACGGCCCTGCAGTCGGCATTCTTCGAATACGGGTGCGGATACTGACGGTAACCACCTTGCATTTCCCGCCTTTTGAGGCTGTGGTCTTTCGAACTGCTTGTTCGCTGTGAGCCGCGTGTGCGAAGGTGACGCCCATTCCATGTGCCGTCATGCGGCTGGAAGGAAATGGTGCAGTGCAGTCCCCCCACCTCCCACGCCCTCCCCACCCACCCCACTCCGGTACGACGCCGGGGGAGTCCGACCGCGGCCTCGTCGCCCGGCTGCGGGACCCCGAAGGCGGCCACCACGCCGTCGCGCCGCTGCTCGCCCGGCACTGGCGGGCGACCTACGACTACGCGGCCATCTGTCTTACCGCTCAGGGAAGTTCGGCCGCCATGGTGGCCACCGCCGCCTTCCGGCAGGTGCTGCGCCGGCCGGAAGGCGGCGCCCTGCGTCCGCAACTCCTCGTCGCCGCCCGCGAGGTGGTCCGGGAGTGGGCCGGCGACGAGACGGCATGCGCCGTACTGCCGGAACTCAGCAGACCCACGGGCGGCCGCGGGCTGCGCGCGGTGGCGTCCATGACGCCCCCGAAGCGGCAACTCGCCGACCGGGCTTTCCAGGCGCTTCCCGGGGCCTTCCAGTGCCTGCTCTGGCATACCGAGGTCGAGGCCGAACCCATAACCGTACCGGCCGGTCTGCTGGCCATTGACGCCGATACCGCGAAAGAAGCGCTGCGGCGGGCCCGGGAACAATTCCGGGCGGGCTGCGTACGCGCCCACCGGGAACTCGCGCCGACCAAGGAATGCCGCTTCTACAACCGTCTCCTCGACGCCCCCGTGCGCCGGGGCGGCGCGCTGCTGTCCGACGCCCAGCCTCATTCGCGGGCGTGCCCCCACTGCCGGCACGCCGCCGAACAGCTCAGTCACTTCGACGGCGGACTCGAGGTCCTGCTCACCGAGACGGTGCTCGGCTGGGGCGCCCGCCGCTATCTCGACTCCCGCCCGGCCCGCGCCCCGCGAAGGGCGTCGCACGAGCCGCCGTACGAGACGCGGCCCGACCCGTTGCACAGGTACCGCACGGCCCTGGCCCTGGGCGTCGGACTCACCACTCTGGCCCTGCTCGCCACCGTGCTCGTCGTCAAGGGCTGGACGGACGACCACGCCGTTCCCGGCCCTCGTGCCAACGGGGGAACGCACAGCACGGGCTCCGCCCGCCCGGGCGTCACCGACGAACCTTCGCCGGCCGTGTCCGCCGCCTTTGGGCCCCGGCCCTCGGAGGTGACCCACGGCCGCCCCGTGCAGGCGGGCGAGGCGGCCCCGGAGGCCGGCGAACCGTGCCGGGACGCCACCTCCCCGCAGCCGAGGTACGAGACGCGGGGCCACCGCGGCGGCTGCCTCACGGCCGGGCCGCACGTGCGGAAGCCCGTGGCGGGGCACATCGTCGGCGCCCTGGCCTCGGGAACGCACGTGCGATCCGTGGGTCCCCGTCCCGGAAGGCCGACCCGGTAGTCTTCCCGGGGGCGCTCTTCGCGGGCGCCCCGGGAAGACATGGACGCGAAACGGGGAGGAACCGGCGGTGCACGTCCAGGAGTGGCTCGAAACGGTACCCGCGGCCGCCGTCTACGCCGTGGTGGGCGTGATCATCGGTCTGGAGAGCCTGGGCATTCCGCTGCCCGGCGAGATCGTCCTGGTCTCCGCCGCCCTGCTGTCCTCCCAGCACTCGGGCATCAACCCCGTGATCCTCGGCATGTGCGCCACCATCGGCGCGGTCGTCGGCGACTCCATCGGCTACGCCATCGGCCGCAGGGGCGGCAGACCGCTGCTCGCCTGGCTGGGGAAGAAGTTCCCCAAGCACTTCGGCGAGGGACACATCGCCACCGCGGAACGGTCCTTCGAGAAGTGGGGCATGTGGGCGGTCTTCTTCGGCCGTTTCGTCGCCCTGCTGCGCATCTTCGCCGGCCCCCTCGCGGGTGTGCTGCGGATGCCGTACTGGAAGTTCTTCATCGCCAACGTCCTCGGCGGCATCTGCTGGGCGGGCGGCACCACGGCGGTCATCTACTACGTCGGTGTGGTGGCCGAGTCCTGGCTGAAGAAGTTCTCGTGGGTGGGCCTGGTGGCGGCCGTGCTCATCGGGCTCGGCTCGATGCTGATGCTCAAGCGCAAGGCGAAGAAGGCACAGGCCGAGCACCGCGCGCGCGAGACCGAGGAACCGGAACCCGTTCCCGCCGGGGAGTGAGCGGCGCGCCCCCAGGGTGTGCGTGGGGGCCGCGCCGGTGCGCAGGTCCTAGTCGTGCACCTCGCGGTGCGCCCTCGCGAGCTCCGCGTACAGGGTGCCGTTCAGCGTGATCCCCTGGCGCTCCTCCTCCGTCAGCTCCCGCCTGACCTTGGCGGGCACCCCCGCGACCAGTGACCCCGGCGGCACCCGCATGCCCTGCGGCACCAGTGCCTGCGCGGCCACCAGGGAACCCGCGCCGATCACCGCGCCGTTCAGCACCGTAGCGCCCATGCCGATCAGGCAGTCGTCCTCGACGGTCGCGCCGTGCACCACCGCGTTGTGCCCGATGGAGACGCGCTCGCCGACGCCGACCGGGAAGCCCGGGTCGGCGTGCAGGGTGCAGTTGTCCTGGACGTTGCTGCTCGCGCCGACGGCGATCCGCTCGACGTCGCCGCGCAGCACCGCGCCGTACCAGACGCTCGCGCCCGCGCCCAGTGACACGTCACCGATCACCGTGGCCGTGGGCGCCACGAACGCCTCCTCGTCCACCCGCGGCTCCCGGCCGCCGATGCCCGCGATCAGCGCCTTGTGCGTCATCCTCGTCCTACCTTTCACGGCATGGGTCCGACGGCACCGTACGTCATCCGGTGGGGCGAAGATCACAGGCGTTGCGGCTCATGGGGGCGGCCGGGCCTGAGTACGGTGAGCGGGTGCCCAAGCGCAAGAACACGTTCTCATCATGGCGGCGCCGCCTCGCCCAGCGTGCCGTCCACGCGGGCTGGGCCTGGGTACAGCGCACGGGCTCCGTCACGGCCGAGCACCCCGGACGCCTCCGCTTCGGCGCGATGGGAACAGGTACCAGGCTGGCCTTCCCGCTCGGCACGGTCTTCGGCGAGCCGTGGATCCACCTGGGCGCGCACTGCATCATCGGCGAGCAGGTCACGCTGACCGCCGGTCTGATGCCCGATCTCGACCTCGGCCCCGAGCCGATCCTGCGCATCGGCGACGGGGTGGTCCTCGGCCGCGGCAGTCACGTCATCGCCGACACCACGGTCACCATCGGCAGCGACTGCTACTTCGGGCCGTACGTCTACGTCACCTCCACCAACCACTCCTACGACGACCCGCACCAGCCCATCGGCAGGCAGTGGCCCCGGATGGAGCCGGTGGAGATCGGCCCGGGCTGTTGGATCGGCACCGGCGCGGTGATCCTGCCGGGGGCGCGGATCGGGCGGAACGTCGTGGTGGCGGCCGGTGCGGTGGTCCGCGGCGAGGTGCCCGACCACGCGGTGGTCGCCGGGGCGCCCGCCCGGGTCGTGCGCCGCTGGACGGCTGCCGAGGGCTGGCAGCCGCCGCTGAGGACTCCGGCTCCGGTGCCGATACCGGAGGGCGTCACTCCGGAGCAGTTGCTGGCACTGGCGGACCTGGACGAGGAGAGCGCGGCCCGCCTGGCCGAGTTGGACAGGGAGGGGGACTCCCGGCTTGCCGGGCTGGAGACCGAGGGCTGACCTGCCCATGGCCGCCCGGCCGCGTGCTCAGCCCGTCGCCAGCAGCAGCGTCCCCACCAGCGCCAGACCCGCTCCCGCCGCCTGCACCGCCCGCAGCCGTTCGCTGAGGAAGCCGCGGGCGGCCAGCGCGGTCACCACCGGGTAGAGGGAGGCGAGGACGGCGGCCACCATGATCGGACCGTGCTGGGCGGCGACCGAGTACGTGCCGTTGGCCGCCACGTCCGCGAGGCCGACGAAGCCCAGCGCGGGCAGCGTGCGCCAGGGGAGGCCGCCCTGCGGCAGTACGGCCCCGCCCCGCCGCGAGGAGACGTAGAGCGCGGTCCCGCCCACCGCCACGTTGGTGGCGCGCTGCACGAAGAGCGCGAGGAACAGACCGGTGACCGTGGTGGAGGCCTCGGCGATCAGCGCGAGCACCGTGCCGAAGCCGAGCGCCGCGATCAGCGTCAGCCAGATCGTCTGCCGCTGTACGGCGGCGCCCCCCAGCCGCGGCCCGCCCGCGAGCACCACACCGGTGACGGCGACCGCGATGCCCGCGACCTGCAGCAGCCCCGGCCGTTCGCCCAGCACCAGGCCGACCGAGAGGGGCACGGCCACGGCCAGTGAGGCGAGCGGCGAGACCACCCCCATCGGGCCCAGGGCGAGCGCCTTGTAGAAGCAGAGCATGGCGGCCGGCCCGATCAGCCCCGCGGCGAACGCGAACCACAGCCGCGGGCCGGCCTCGCTCCAGCCGCCGGTGGCGAGGACGATCACCCCCAGTACGGCCGCCGCGATGCTCTGGGAGACCACGACGACGGTCAGGGCCGGGCTGCGCCGCGTGAGCAGCCCGCCGCCGAAGTCGGCCAGGCCCCACAGGAGGCTGGTGACCAGGGCGAAGAGTGCTGTCACGGCGTACCTCGCAGTACAGTTCGGTGGACGATCGGGTGCAGCCCACCGTAGTACAGCGAAGTGAACTCTGTCATCCAGAATATTGGACGGAATGTGTCGGACCTCGAACTGCTGACCCAGTCCCTGGCGCGCAACGTCAAGCGCTGGCGCACCGAGCGCGGCTTCACCCTGGACACGCTCGCCGCGCGCGCGGGTGTGAGCCGCGGCATGCTCATCCAGATCGAGCAGGCCCGCACCAACCCCAGCCTCGGCACCGTCGTCAAGATCGGTGACGCGCTCGGCGTCAGCATCACCACCCTGCTCGACTACGAGCAGGGCCCGAGGGTCCGGATCGTCTCCGCCGACCAGGCCGTCCGTCTGTGGCACACCGACGCCGGCAGCTACAACCGGCTGCTCGCCGGGGCCGAGGCGCCCGGTCCGCTGGAGATGTGGGAGTGGCGCCTGATGCCCGGCGAGCACAGCCCGTCCGACCCGCATCCCGCCGGCACCGTCGAACTGGTGCACGTCACCGCGGGGGAGCTGACGCTCACGGTCGACACGGTGGAGTACCGGGTGCCGACGGGCGCCAGCGCCTCCTTCGAGGCCGCCACCCCGCACACGTACGCCAACGACGGCGCCGTACCGATGGACATGGTCATGGCGGTCTCGGTGCCGCCCGTGCACTGAGACGTCCGGCCGGGCCGTGCCGCGCGGCTGTTAGCGTGCGGTCATGCGCGCACCCATCGGGAACTTCGGCCAGGCCACCCCCGCCCCCGACTGCCTCGACCGGCTGACCCGCCCGGTCGCCGACGCCGTACGCCACTGGCGCGGCAGCGTCCCGGCCGACCAGATCCTCTACGTCGAGACCGACCCGCAGTGGGCCGACACCGCCGTCTTCGTCGAGCACTACGGCCAGGACCTGCTCGAGACGTCCGCGAACTGCGTGGTCGTGGCGGGCAGGCGCGGCGGAGAGACCCGGCTGGCCGCGTGCCTGGCGCTGTCCACCACGCGTGTCGACGTCAACGGCGTCGTACGCCGCCGGCTGGGCGCCCGCAAGGCCTCCTTCGCGCCGATGGACGTGGCCACGGGGGAGACCGGCATGGAGTACGGCGGCATCACCCCGCTCGGCCTGCCCGACGGCTGGCCCGTCCTGATCGACTCCGCCGTCGTCGACCTGCCGTACGTCCTCGTCGGCAGCGGCCGCCGCCGCGGCAAACTGCTCGTGCCGGGCAAGGCGTTCGCCGAACTGCCGGGAGCCGTGGTGCTGGAGGGGCTGGGGATCTGACCCCCGCGGATCAGCCCAGGCGGGGGATCTCGATGGCCGGGCAGCGGTCCATGACCATGTCGAGGCCCGCCGCCCGGGTGCGCTCGTAGGCGGCCTCGTCGACGACGCCGAGCTGGAACCAGACGGCCTTCGCACCCTTGGCGACCGCCTCGTCCGCGACCGGGCCGGCCAGGTCGCTGTTGACGAACACGTCGACCACGTCCACGTCGAACGGGATGTCCTCGAGGGCGGCGTAGCCCTGCTCGCCGTGCACCGTCTCCGCCTTGGGGTGGACCGGGACGACGCGCTTGCCGAAACGCCGCAGCACCTCGGCGACGCCGTACGCGGCCCGGCCGCGGTTCGACGACAGGCCCACGACGGCCCAGGTGTCACCGAGTTCGGTCAGGATCTTCCGGATCGTCGCCGCGTCGCCGTACACCTGGGGTCTCCTCGTCTGGGGGTGAGTCTCGGGGCAAGGGGTGCCGTCGGGGCAACATCGGCGGTCGCCCGGCGATTCCCGGGCGGGCTCGGGGGCTCGCGGGGGCGGGAATGAGGCCCAGTCCTGTCCGGAACGTGCCCCGCATGCCTGCGCGCGGCCGTCCGGCCGCTTACGCTCGGGCCGTGCTGCGCATCATCGACGCCCGAACCGGCGAGCCCGTGGAGGCCGCCCCCGCCCGCCGCGGCCTGACCCGTGTCGAGGCGCACGCGTCGGGCTTCGACGCCTCGGGCCTGCGCGTGCTGCTGGTCGCCGACGTCCTCGTCCGCGCCCTCGAGCTGAGCGGCACGCCCGTGTGGGCCATGCTGACCGGCGACCGGGAACAGGCGGAACTGCGGGCGGGCGCCACGGCCCTCGGCGTCCGGCCCTTCGAGGACAGCCGCGACCTGGGCGCCGCCCTCGGCGAGGCCCAGGTCCTCCACGTGGCCGCCGAGGGCGGTGCCGAGGCGTCCGGTGGCGTCCGGATCGCCGTCGCGCCCGTCGACGCGGCGGTGCCCGTCGTGCCCGCGGCCGCCGACGACCCCGCCGCCTGGCGCCTGGCCCTGCTCGCCCGTGGCCGCACCGTGCCGGTACGGCTCGACGCCGCCGCGCTGGACGAGGCCCGCCGGGCCCTCGCGCGCTGGCGCCGCGCGGTCGCCGACTGGGCGCGGCGGCCCTCGCGCCCGATCCCCGACGAGGTACGCGGCCGGCTGCGCGGCGCCTGGGAGGACGACCTGGACGTCCCGGCGGTCCTGCGGGTACTGGAGTGGGTGGGGACCCATCCGGACCTGGCGGACGGGGCGCGCTTCGAGACGTACGCGTACGCGGACCGGCTGCTCGGCCTCGACCTCACCCGCGACCTGGGAGGTACGGCGTGAACATCCGCGCGGGAGCCGGCCCGCTGCGCCGCCTGGTGGTCCTGCGCCATGCCAAGTCCGCCCGGCCCGAGGGCGTCGCCGACCACGACCGCCCGCTCGCGCCCCGCGGCCGTAGGGACGCGCCCGCGGCGGGGCGCGCGCTCGCCGAGGCCGACTGCCTGCCGGACCTCGCGCTGTGCTCCACCGCCCTGCGCGCCCGCCAGACCTGGGAGCTGGCCTCGGCCCAGTGGGGCACCCCGCCACCCGTGCGCTACGTCTCCGAGCTGTACGCCGCCGACGTCTTCGACCTGCTGGCGGCCGTGCGCAAGGCGCCGCCCGAGGTCGAGACGCTGCTGCTCGTCGGGCACAACCCGGGCCTGGAGGATCTGGTCCTGGAGCTGGCCGGGGACAGTCTGGACGACACGCTCGACCGGCTCCGCGTGAAGTTCCCGACCTCCGCGATCGCCGTCCTGTCCTGGCACGGCCTCACCTGGCGGTCGCTCACGCCCCGCGCCGCCCTCCTGACCGACTTCATGGTGCCGCGGGGCGCGAAGCACTGAAGGGGGGCGCGCCGGCGCCGGAGCCGTACCTCGGGCGGAGGTGCTCCGGCCGGTCCGCATAGGCTGGGCGAATGCAGGACGAGTACCGCACAGTCGCACGCGCGGGCGTGCACGAGACCGAGATCAACCGCTCCCGCTTCCTGTGCGCGCTCGCCCCGGCGGCCACCGAGCAGGAGGCCCAGGACTTCGTCGCCGCCGTCCGCAAGGAGCACGCGGACGCCACGCACAACTGCTGGGCCTACGTCATCGGCGCCGACGCCGGCGTCCAGAGGGCGAGCGACGACGGCGAACCCGGCGGCACCGCCGGCGTCCCCATGCTCCAGATGCTGCTGCGCCGCGACATGCGGTACGTCGTCGCCGTCGTCACCCGCTACTACGGCGGCATCAAGCTCGGCGCGGGCGGACTCATCCGGGCCTACGGCGGAGCCGTCGGCGAGGCCCTGGACGCGCTCGGCACCCGCACCCGCCGCAGGTTCCGCATCGCCACGGTGACCGTGGACCACCAGCGGGCCGGCAAGGTGCAGAACGACCTCAGGGCCACCGGCCGCGAGGTGCGCGACGTGCGCTACGGCGAGGCGGTCACCATCGAGATCGGCCTGCCGGACGCCGACGTGGACACCTTCCGGAGCTGGCTGGCGGACGCCACGGCCGGAACGGCCGGGTTCGAACTGGGCGGTGAAGCCTACGGAGATGCGTGACAGAACGGGCGTATTGGCGTCAATCAACCTGTACGGCGCCGTGCATGACGGTTGATACGGGAGTAACCGCCCGTGATGTCAGACCTGGCCGTTAGTCTTCGGGGATCATGAGGCTGCTGCACACTTCCGACTGGCATCTGGGCCGGGCGTTCCACCGGGTGAACATGCTCGGGGCCCAGGCCGAGTTCATCGGCCACCTCGTCACGACCGTGCGCGAACGCGACGTCGACGCGGTGGTGGTGTCGGGAGACGTGTACGACCGCGCGGTGCCCCCGCTGGCCGCGGTCGAGTTGTTCGACGACGCCCTGCACCGGCTCGCCGCCCTCGGTGTGCCCACGGTGATGATCTCCGGGAACCACGACTCGGCCCGCCGCCTGGGCGTCGGCGCGGGGCTGATCGACCGCGCGGGCATCCACCTGCGCACCGAGCCGTCGGCGTGCGGGGCCCCGGTGGTACTGGCGGACGCCCATGGCGACGTGGCCTTCTACGGCCTGCCCTACCTCGAACCGGCCCTGGTGAAGGACGAGTTCGGGGTCGACAGGGCGGGCCACGAGGCGGTGCTCGCCGCCGCCATGGACCGGGTCCGCGCCGACCTCGCCACACGTGCGCGTGGCACCCGTTCGGTCGTCCTCGCGCACGCCTTCGTCACCGGCGGCGAGGCCAGTGACAGCGAACGGGACATCACCGTCGGCGGGGTTGCGGCCGTCCCCGCGGGTGTCTTCGACGGCGTCGACTACGTCGCCCTGGGGCATCTGCACGGCTGCCAGGCCATCACCGAGCGTGTGCGCTACTCCGGATCCCCGCTGCCGTACTCCTTCTCGGAGGCCGGCCACCGCAAGAGCATGTGGCTCGTCGACCTCGGCGCCGACGGCCTCGCCGGCGCCGAACGGGTCGACTGCCCGGTCCCGCGCCCGCTGGCCCGGATCCGGGGCACGCTGGAGGACCTGCTCGCCGACCCGGACCTCGCCCGCCACTGCGACGCGTGGGTCGAGGCGACGCTCACCGACCCGGTCCGCCCGGCCGACCCCATGGCCCGCCTCACCGAGCGCTTCCCGCACACCCTCAGCCTCGTCTTCGACCCCGAACGCGCCCCCGACGACCCGGACGTCTCCTACGCCCGCCGCCTCGCCGGCCGCGACGACCGGCAGATCGCGGAGGACTTCGTGGCCCATGTGCGCGGCGCGGAACCCGACGAGCACGAACGGGCCGTGCTGCGCGAGGCGTTCGACGCGGTGCGCGCCGACGAGGCGGTGCGGGAGGTGGCGCGGTGAGGCTGCACCGGCTCGACATCACCGCCTTCGGGCCCTTCGGCGGCTCCCAGACCGTCGACTTCGACGCGCTGTCGGCCGCCGGGCTGTTCCTGCTGCACGGCCCGACCGGCGCCGGCAAGACCTCCGTGCTGGACGCCGTGTGCTACGCCCTGTACGGCTCGGTGCCCGGCGCCCGGCAGAGCGGGCAGGGAATCACCCTGCGCAGCGACCACGCCGCCGCGGACACCCGCACCCAGGTCACCCTCGACCTCACCGTCGCCGGACGCCGGCTGGAGATCACCCGGCAGCCGCCCTGGGAGCGCCCGAAGAAGCGCGGCACGGGCACGACGCTCGACAAGGCCCAGAGCCGGCTTCGCGAGTACGACGCGGCAGCCGGTGCCTGGAAGGACCTCAGCCGCTCCCACCAGGAGATCGGCGAGGAGATCACGCAGCTGCTCGGGATGAGCCGCGAGCAGTTCTGCCAGGTCGTGCTGTTGCCGCAGGGCGACTTCGCGCGCTTCCTGCGCGCCGACGCCGAGGCCCGCGGCAAGCTGCTCGGCCGGCTGTTCGACACCCGCCGTTTCGCCGAGGTCGAAAAGCGCCTCGCCGAGCGCAGACGGGCCACCGAGGCACAGGTGCGCGAGGGCGACGCCGCTCTGCTGGCGGACGCCCACCGCATGCAGCAGGCGGCGGGCGGGGCCATGGAGCTGCCGGAGCTCGCACCGGGCGATCCCGGGCTGACGCAGGCCGTCCTGACCGCGGCCGCCGTCGCCCGCAGCACCGCCCGTGAGCAGCTGACCGTCGCCCACTGCCGGCTCACGGCCGCCGAGTCCGCCCACGCCGCCGCCGAGCGGGCCCTGGACGAAGTACGCGAAGTGGCCCGGCTGCAGCGGCGGTTCGCCGAGGCACGGGAGCGCGCCGCGCGCCTGGAGGAGCGGGCCGACGTCCACCGGGAGACGCGGACACGGGTGGAGCGGGGACGCAAGGCCGAGACGGTGGCGCCGGCCCTGGAACTGCGCGAGGCCGCCGACGCCGAGCACCGCGGAGCGGCCGCCGCCGAGGCACGCGCGCGTGCGCTGCTCCCGGAGGACTTCGCCGACGCCGGCGCGGCCGGGCTCGCCGCCGCGGCCCGCCGGGCCGCCGAGGAGCTGGGCGGCCTGGAGTCGGCCCGCCGCGCCGAGCAGCGCCTGGCCGAGGTCGTCGCCGAACGCGCCGAGGTGGACCGGCGGGAGCGCGCCGACGACGACGTACTGCAGGACGCCGAAGGCTGGCTCGCCGGGTGGGAGACCACCCGGCCGGAGCTGCTCTCCCGTATCGACACCGCCCAGGAGGCCGCCACCCGGGCCGAGCAGCTCGCCGTACGGCGCGAACCCGCACGGCAGCGGCTCGCCGCCGCCCGGACGCGGGACGAGCTGACCGGGGCCACCGAGGAGGCGCGGCGGCGCGCGCTCGCCTCCGCCCAAGGCGCCGTGCACGCCAAGGACCACTGGCTGGAGTTGAAGGAACAGCGGCTCGACGGCATCGCCGCCGAACTCGCCGCGAACCTCACCGACGGCGAGCCCTGCGCCGTCTGCGGCGCCACCGAGCACCCCGCACCCGCGCGCAAGGTCGCCGGACACGTCGACCGCGAGGCGGAGGAGCGCGCCCTGGCCGCCTACCAGGCCGCCGACGAACAGCGCGCCGAGGACGAGCGCCGTCTCGGTGCCCTGCGCGAGGCCCTGGCCGCCGCCACCGCCGAGGCGGGCGACACATCCACCGCACAACTCGCCGAGGAAGAAGAGGAGTTGGAGGCGCTGCTCGAAAGGGCACGCCGGGACGCCTCCGCGCTGCACGCGGCACAGCAGGAGCTGCGCGCCGCCGAGGAGGAGCGCGAGCGGCGGCTCGCCGACCGCCGCCGGGCCGAGGTCCGCGCGGCCTCCCGGCTGACCCGCAGGGAGAGCCTGGACCGCGAGGAGGCCTCCCTGGAAGCGGAGTTGGCCGAGGCCAGGGGTGCCGCCGGCAGCGTTGCCGCGCGGGCCGCCCAACTGGAGCGCCGGGCCGCGCTGCTCACCGACGCCGCCGACGCCGCGCGCGCCGCCGAGGAGAGCGCCGAGCGGCTCAAGGAAGCCGACGGACGGCTCGCCGAGGCCGCCTTCCGGGCCGGCTTCGACACCCCGCAGGCCGCGGCCGCCGCCCTCCTCGGCGACGCCGCCCACCAGGAGCTGCGACGGCGCCTGGACGCCTGGCACACGGAGGAGGCCGCCGTACGGGCGGTCCTCGCCGAGGCCGACACCGCGGCCGCCGCCCAGCAGCCGCCCCCCGACCTCACCGCCGCGGAGACAGCCGCGGCCACCGCGGACCGGCGGCTGCGCGAGGCCGCCTCCGCGCGGGACGCCGCCGCCCGCCGCTGCGCCGAACTCGACCTGCTCTCCGCACGCGCCGCCACCGGCGTACGCCGGCTCGCGCCGCTGCGCGCGGAGTACGACCGCGTGGCCCGCCTCGCCGCTCTGACCGCGGGCACCTCCGCCGACAACGAGCGCAGGATGCGCCTGGAGTCCTACGTCCTCGCCGCCCGCCTGGAACAGGTGGCCGCCGCCGCGACCGTACGCCTGCGGCGCATGTCCTCCGGCCGCTACACCCTGGTCCACTCCGACGATCGGGCCGGACGCGGCCGCAGCGGCCTGGGACTGCACGTCGTCGACGCCTGGACGGGCCGCGAGCGGGACACGGCGACCCTGTCGGGCGGCGAGACGTTCTTCGCCTCGCTCGCGCTCGCCCTCGGTCTCGCGGACGTCGTCACGGACGAGGCCGGCGGCGTGCGCCTCGACACGCTCTTCATCGACGAGGGCTTCGGCAGCCTCGACGACCAGACCCTCGACGAGGTCCTCGACGTCCTCGACTCCCTGCGCGAACGCGACCGCAGCGTCGGCATCGTCAGCCACGTCCCCGACCTGCGGCGGCGCATCCACGCCCAGCTGGAGGTCGTCAAGGGCAGATCGGGGTCGGCCGTGCGGCAGCGCGGGGTGGGCTGACCCCTCGGGTGCGTGGAGGGCGGCCTGAGCGGCCCGGAAGCGGCCGCCCTCCGGGGCTCACAGCCGCGAGAGCTCGTCCACCAGGTCGTCCAGGCCCAGCGAACCCTGGGAGAGGGCCGCCATGTGCCAGGCCTTCGCGTCGAACGCGTCACCGTGGCGCTCCCGGGCCTTCTCACGGCCCAGCAGCCAGGCCCGCTCGCCCAGCTTGTAGCCGATCGCCTGCCCGGGCATCGACAGATAGCGGATCAGCTCGCTCTCCACGAAGTCCCGCGGGCGGCTGCTGTGCGCGGCGAAGAACTCCAGCGCCAGCCCCGGCGTCCAGCGCTCGCCCGGGTGGAACGGCGAGTCCGCCGGGATCTCCAGCTCCAGGTGCATGCCGATGTCGATGATCACGCGGACCGCCCGCATCATCTGTGCGTCCAGGTAGCCGAGCCGCCGCTCCGGGTCCGTGAGGAAGCCGAGCTCGTCCATCAGCCGCTCCGCGTACAGCGCCCAGCCCTCGGCGTTGGCGCTGACCCCGCCGACGGTGGCCTGGTAGCGCGAGAGGTCGTCCGCCACGTGCGCCCACTGGGCGAGCTGGAGGTGGTGGCCGGGGACGCCCTCGTGGTACCAGGTGGACACCAGGTCGTACACCGGGAAGCGGGTCTGTCCCATGGTCGGCAGCCAGGTCCGGCCCGGCCGCGAGAAGTCGGCGGACGGCGCCGTGTAGTACGGGGCCGCGGCGCCGCCGGGCGGCGCGATGCACGACTCCACCTTCCGCACCCGCTCGGCGAGTTCGAAGTGCGTGCCGTCCAGCGCCTCGATCGCCTCGTCCATCAGGCCCTGCAGCCAGGCGCGGACCTCCTCCACGCCCTCGATGTGCGTGCCGTTCTCATCGAGGTGCGCGAGTGCCGCCCACGGGGTCTCGGCGCCGGGCAGGATCTTCTCGGCCTCCTTCTTCATCTCGCCGAGCAGACGGTGGAACTCCGACCAGCCGTACGCGTACGCCTCGTCCAGGTCCAGGTCCGTGCCGTTGAAGTAGCGGGAGAAGCGGGCGTAGCGCTCGCGGCCGACCGTGTCCGGCGCGTCGCCGATCGTCGGCGCGTACGCGTCGCGCATCCAGTCCCGCAGCTCCACCACCGCCGCGGTCGCCGCGCGGGCGGCCTCGTCCAGCTCCGTGCGCAGGGCCTCGGGGCCCCCGGAGGCGAAGTCCTCGAACCAGCCGCGCCCCTGGCCGTCGGTGTCCGACCACTCGGTCAGCTGCTCGATGAAGGTGGCCGTCGGCTGCGGGCCGCCGTAGAGCTTGCGCTCCAGGCCGAGGGCGAGGGACTCGCGGTAGCCGCGCAGCGCGGCCGGCACGGCCCGCAGCCGCTCGGCGATCGCCGCCCAGTCCTCGTCCGTCCCGGTGGGGGTGAGCGTGAAGACCTCGCGCACCGAGTGCACCGGGCTGTGGATGTTGCTCACCACTCGCAGGCCCTCGTCGGCCTCGTGCACGGCGAGTTCGGCGGTGAGACGCTCGCGCAGCAGGCGCGCGCACCGGCGCTCGATGTCACTGTCCGCGCCGGGCTGCCGCTCGGCCTCCTCCAGCCGGGTCAGGGTGGTGCGCGCGAGGTCCGCGAGCGCCTGCTGCCCGGCGGGCGAGGTGTCAGGCAGCCTGCTGGAGCTCTCCTTCACGCCGAGATACGTACCAGTGATCGGGTCGAGGGCGATGAGTTCGTCGACGTAGGCGTCGGCGACCTGACGGGGCAGCGGGCTCTTGGTCTGTGACATGCGGACCATCCTCATACGGACAGGCGGCTCCCGTCAGCCCGGTATCGCGGGCTCCGGGCCGAATTCAGTCCGATTTCGCGGAGGGCGTGGCCGTCGCCGCGCCGGGTGGCAGCAGGGGGCCGCAGTCCCACTGCTGGAAGATCAGCCGGGTCTCCACCCGGGCCACCTCCCGCCGGGCGGTGAACTCGTCCAGGACCAGCCGCTGCAGATCGGCCATGTCGGCGACCGCGACATGGACCAGGTAGTCGTCCGGGCCGGTCAGGTGGAACACGGTCAGCGACTCCGGCAGGGCCCGGATCCGCTCCACGAACGGCCCCACCAGCTCCCGTCGGTGCGGCCTGACCTGTACCGACAGCAGGGCCTGCAGACCCCGGCCCAGCTTGGCGGGGTCGAGCCGCAGCCGATGGCCGAGGACCACCCCCGAGCGGCGCAGCCGGGTCACCCGGTCCAGGCAGGTCGACGGAGCGATGCCGACCTGCGCGGCGAGGTCGCGGTAGGTGGTCCGGGCGTCGTTCTGCAACAGCCGCAGCAGATGGAGATCCACCGGATCCAGTACGACAGATTCGGCCATGTGGCGAACGTAACACGGCAATCGGCCCCATGGCCCCGGCCCATGTTCACTCTTCCGACATGGACACGCCCCTGGATACCGCGAGCACGCCCGCGTACGGCGACGTACGCACCGCACCCAGAGCACTGGCCACCGAGGCCGTGCACGCCGGCCGTGACGACCTCGCCCGGCAGGGACTGCACGCCCCGCCGATCGACCTGTCCACCACCTACCCCTCCTACGACAGCCGCGCCGAGGCCGCCCGCATCGACGCCTTCGCCACCGACGGCGCCGAACTCGACGGCACTCCGGTCTACGGACGGCTCGGCAACCCGACCGTCGCCCGCTTCGAGACCGCGCTGGCCCGGCTGGAGGGCACCGAGGCCGCGGTCGCGTTCGCCAGCGGCATGGCCGCGCTCAGCGCGGTCCTCCTCGTCCGGTCCGCGATGGGCCTGCGGCACGTGGTCGCCGTACGCCCCCTGTACGGCTGCAGCGACCACCTGCTCACCGCCGGACTGCTCGGCACCGAGGTGACCTGGACCGACCCGGCCGGGGTCGCCGACGCGCTGCGCCCGGACACCGGCCTGGTCATGGTCGAGACGCCGGCGAACCCGACGCTGGCCGAGGTGGACCTGCGGGCCGTCGCCCATGCCTGCGGTTCCGTCCCGCTCCTCGTCGACAACACCTTCGCCACACCCGTGCTGCAGCGCCCGGCCGGGCAGGGCGCGCGCCTGGTGCTGCACAGCGCCACCAAGTACCTGGGCGGGCACGGTGACGTGATGGCCGGCGTGGTGGCCTGCGACGAGGAGCTGGCCGGGCGGCTGCGGCAGGTGCGGTTCGCCACCGGCGGGGTGCTGCATCCGCTGGCCGGATACCTGCTGCTGCGCGGCCTGTCCACGCTGCCGGTCCGGGTGCGGGCCGCCTCCGCCACCGCCGCGGAACTCGCCGCCCGCCTCGCGGACGACCCGCGTGTCGCCCGCGTGCACTACCCGTCGATCGGCGGCGCGATGGTCTCCTTCGAGGTGCACGGCGACCCGCACGCCGTCATCGGCGGCGTCGGTCTGATCACGCCGGCCGTGAGCCTCGGCAGCGTCGACACGCTGATCCAGCACCCTGCGTCCATCAGCCACCGCATCGTCGACTCGGACGACCGGCGGGGTGCCGGGGTCGGTGACCGGCTGCTGCGGATGTCGGTGGGCCTGGAGGACGTCGAGGACCTGTGGGCCGACCTGGACCGGGCGCTGGGGGAGCGGCCGGGGCCGTCGCCGGTGAAGGGCCTGCACGAGGCGATGAGCTGAGCGGAGCCGGAGAAGGGTGTGCGGCCCGGGGGAGCCGGGCCGCACACCCTTGGCACGGTCCCGTGGCTCAGTCCCGCAGGCGGGGCCCCTCGTACTCCTCGTGCCTGCCGGTGCCGTACGGCAGTCGGGAGGCCACCGGGGTGGCGTCCAGGCGGGCCGTGATGACCAGGGTGCCCTCCTCGATCTGGAAGTCGAGCGGGAGGTTGAGGCCGTGCATGGCGGCGACCATGCCGGTGTTGGACGACTGCGTCACGGCGTACACGCTCGCGCAGCCGGCCTCGACGGCCATGGTCACCAGCCGGCCCAGCAGTTCGGCGCCGATGCCGCGCCGCTGCCACTCGTCCTCGACGAGCAGCGCGACCTCCGTCTCGTCGCCGTCCCAGAGCAGATGGCCGAGGCCGATGATCCGTCCGGAGGCGGTCTGTGCGGCGAGGGTCCGTCCGAACCGCGGGCTGAGCAGGTGGTTGAGGTAGCGGTCGGCGTCGCCGACCGGCCCGTGGTAGCGCATGGCGAGGGTGCGCGGCGAGCAGCGCTCGTGCATCGCCCTGGCCGCCGCGAGGTCGTCCGTGTCGGCCCTGCGCACGGTGATCGCGTCGCCCTCGGGCAGCGTCAGCACGTCCTGGCCGCGCGGGATGCGCGCTCCGAGCCGGGCATCCAGCTCCACCAGCGCCCGAGCCCGTGCGAACTCGGTGGGTGTGAACGGCAGATACGGCCGCTCCGCGGTGATCGTTCCGCCTTCCGGCGCCCGCAGCCGCATCACCGTGTCCTCGAGGACGCCCTCGGCCGGCACCTCCTCGGGGCCACGGCCGCCGCCGACCGGCCTGGCCGGCAGCGAGCGGATGGTGCACCGCCCGAGCAACTGCCGCAGCGCCAGCGGAAGTTCCGCCGCGTCCAGCGCCGTGCGCGTGGCCAGGCCCAGGACTCGCGTCGGCGCGTCGACCAGGTCGTGCGCATCGGCCCGTTCGATCCACGTGTCGGTTCCGCCGGCCAGCGAGACCGCCCGGGTGATGCCGGACGCCTCGATCCCGCCGGGCGCGCGCAGCAGGAACTCGTCCACCGTGCCCTCGGCCAGCGGATGCGTCTGCAGGCTGAGGATGTCCACGTGGCGGGCGGCCAGCGCCGCGCACAGCGCGGCCAGTGAACCGGGCGTGTCCCGCACGGTCGTCCGCATCCGCCACAGCGCGCTGTCTCCCGGCGCCTCCCCGGGCGCCGCGGGGGCGGCGGACGGCCCGGCCTGCCGCCGCTCGGCGGCGGGCGGCCGGGCAACGGTATCGCCCCCGGGCGGTGCGTGACCGTGGCGCCGTGCCCACCAGATGTGGAAGGCCGCCGTCGCGACCAGCGCGAACGCCGCGATCACCAGCAGGGCCGGACCGTCCGGTCCGTGCCCGATCAGGTTCGCCACTCCGTCGGCCACGGCGACCGCCGTGAAGAGCGCGGCCAGTTCGACGACGTCCCGCCGCCAGTGGCGCACCGGACGACCGTGCCTCGCCCGCGTCATGTTCGACATGTCTCGAGTCATGCAATCACTGTGAAGGAACGGTGTTGCCTGACCGCGAACGCTTTGTGACTGATCGGTAAAGTGGCGTTCTGTCCTCTTTGGCGCGGAGTCGGACCGGTCGACGGCTCCCCGGCCCGAACGTGCGGCGCGGGGTGACGGGAGTTCCGCGTCAGTGTCGCAGCAGCAGCGTGACGCCGGCCACGACGGCACCGAGCGCGATCGCGGCCACGCCGTGGGCGACGCGGTGCGAGCGCAGCCGGGGCAGCAGCCGGTCCACGGCGATCCGGCCGGGGCCGGTCAGGGCGAGAGCCACCGCGGACAGGGCGATGAGGAGCTCGTACTCGACGCCCTCCGGGGCGAAGAAGCCGCCGCCCCACTTGACGGCGATGGCGTTGACCAGCGTGCCGGCGACGGCCGCGGCGGCGAGCGGGGTGAGCAGGCCGAGCGCGAGGCCGAGTCCGCCGAGGGTCTCGGTGAGCCCGGCCACGACGGCGAACGTCCTGGGTGAGGGGTAACCGACGGCGGCGAAGAACTGGCCGGTGCCGTCGATGCCGCCCCCGCCGAACCAGCCGAACAGCTTCTGGGTGCCGTGCGCGGCCATGGCCAGGCCGAGTGCGAGGCGCAGGACGAGCAGGCCGATGTCATAGGTGTGGGTGGGGGTGGCCGGAGCCTTCTCGGGCGCGGCGGCGGGGCGGGACAGGGTGGTGGCGGGGGTGGTCAAGGGGAGGACTCCTCGTGGGTTGGGTGGCAGGGGCCGTGCGACGCCGATGCCTGAACTTGAAGGTTCAAGTTAACTCACCACCCGCCATTGCTTCAACTTTCAAGTAGCCTGCCAAGGTCGACCGTGCGGTCCCGGGGCCACGGTGCCGCCCCGGCTCCCCGCCGATGCACAGGGGTCGGCTGCCGCCAAGTCACGGCCCATGTACCAGGAGTCGTCGCTCTGCGGGGGCGGGAGCGAGGGCGAGGTGTCGTTCGCCCGGCTCGTGGCGCATCTGCCGCAGGGCGCCACGGCGGCCTTCGTACGCGCTCCGCCGGCCGAGGGCGCCGGACGCACGTGGTTCGCCGACCGGGGCAACGGGCGCCCGCTGCCCGGTTCCGTCGCCGCGATCGTTCGGTGGCTGTCCGGCCGGCTCCACGCCGAGGCCGCGGAACGGCCTCGGTCCCGCTCCTCGGTCTCTCGCGCGGCACGGCCACGGCGGGCGGTCTGCCGCTCGCACTGGTTCGGTGCGGCGCGCGCGGAAACCGCGAGTGGCCGACTCGTCCCGGACTCCGGGTAACCGGCACACGTGTACGCCGACAGGGTGCGCACCGCGGCACGGGTCTTGGTCACGCGCGGGAGGAACCGCTCCTCGGGCCCGTGCCGCCCGGGCGGCGGGGTGATGAGGTGCCGGCCCGCGGCGATCCCGGGCGGCCGGGCGCCGGGGACCGCTGGTCCGGGCCGGAGGCAGGCGGCGGTCAGCGGCTGCCGTCGAGGATCACGCGGGCGACCAGCGCTGGGTCGTCGTTCATCGGGACGTGGCCGCAGCCGGGCAGCCGTACCAGGCGGGCCCGGGGGATGATCTGCTTGGCGCGCACTCCCTGACGGCGCACCAGCAGCCAGTCCTTGGTGCCCCAGGCCACCGTGACGGGGATGCCGGGGACGTCGTCGGTGAACTGGACGTCGACACCTGCCCGCAGGGTGTCCTCGAAGCTGGTGGCCCGCGCCAGGGCGAGTGTCTCGGCGACCACGGCCTCGGGTGAACGGCGGGTGGGCCGGGCGTAGATGGTGCTGGTCAGGGCGGCGCGGCCGGCCGCCGTGCGGGAGAGCCGCTCGACCAGCGGCAGCGGCATCCGCCGCGCGATGCCGCGCATCGTCTGCAGCACGCCGAACGCGTAACGCCGCTCGGCCTGGGTCCAGAACCCGGCCGGCGACAGGGCCGTGACGGACCGTACGAGCTTCTCGCGGCCCAGTTCCAGGGCCAGCAGGCCGCCCAGGGAGTTGCCCGCCGCATGGGGTCGTTCGATCTCCAGCGCCTCGCACAGGGCGCTCAGCGTGGCGTTCATCGTGGGCAGGTCGTGCCGCAGCCCGTCGGGCAGCGCGGGGGAGACACCGAAGCCCGGCAGGTCCACGGCGATCACCTCGCGCTCGGCGGCGAGCAGGTGGACCACCGGGTCCCAGGCCTGACGGTGATGCCCGATGCCGTGCAGCAGGAGCAGTGGCTCGCCGCTGCCCACGCGCGTGTAGGAGAGGGTCACGGTCCGCGGGCCGCGCGCAGAGGGGACCTTGAAGGAGGCGGTGGCGGACATGGGTGCTCCTCGTCGGGAATCGCTGGCGAACGACGGGTAGACAGCTTGTCAGCAATTGCTACCCGTGGGTAGCCCCTGAGGGGGTCCGGTCGGCCGTACCGTCCGCTTCGGCCGCCGCGACACAAGGCCGGGCGTCTGGACACGGCCGCAGGCGTCGGCTGGGATGGGGCCGTGACCACCGAAACGGGGACCGACGTATTCGAAGAACACCGGCCCGTCCTCATGGGCGTCGCCTACCGCATGCTCGGCCGGGTGGCCGACGCCGAGGACGTCCTCCAGGAGGCCTGGCTGCGCTGGTCCGGTGCCGACCGGAGCGCCGTGCGCGAGCCCCGCGGGTACCTGGTGCGCGTCACCACCCGCCTCGCCCTCGACCGGCTCCGCCAGATCAAGGCGCGCGGCGAGTCGTACGTCGGCCCCTGGCTGCCGGAACCGCTGGTCACCGACTTTGCCGAGACCGTCCCGGACGCGGCGGAGCGGGCCGTGCTCGCCGACTCCGTGTCGCTGGCCGTGCTGGTCGTCCTGGAGACGCTGTCGCCGCTGGAGCGCGCGGTGTTCGTCCTCAGGGAGGCCTTCGGCCACCCGTACGCGGAGATCGCCGCCCTGCTCGACCGCGGCGAGCCCGCGGTGCGCCAACTGGCAGGGCGGGCCCGCAGGCACGTGGAGGAACGGCGGCCCCGTTACGAGGCCGATCCCGCCCAGCGGCGCGACCTGACCGAGCGGTTCCTGGCCGCGGCGGCGGGCGGCGACCTGGAGGGGCTGATGTCGCTGCTCGCGCCGGACGCCCGGCTGGTGGGCGACAGCGGCGGCAAGTCCAAGGCGCCGCTGCGGGTCCTTCGGAGCGCCGGCAAGGTCGGCCGCTTCCTCGTCGGCGTGGCACGGACGGGCATCCCGGACCTGTCCGTGCGCTTCCTGGAAGTCAACGGAGGGCCCGCGGTGCTGGCCCTGTCCGGCGGCAAGCCCGACAGCGTCTTCCAGCTGGACGTCGCCGACGGGCGCGTCCAGGCCGTCTATATCATCCGAAACCCCGACAAACTGCAGACTCTGGCCGACGCCTGAGCCACCCGCCCCGGACCGTCCGTCCGACTGCCGCAGGCCCCCGCCCCCGCGACGGGGGTTTTGCCGTGACATCACGGACACACCCTGGCGCGAACGGCTTGTGAACGCCGTGCGACACGCGCCCGCGCGCCGCCCGAGGGATCGATGATTGGTCTTGACCAAGGGTGGGGGCCGTCCTAAGGTCGCAGATAAGTACAACAACCTTTAATAAACAAGGGCGCTAAAACGTCGGCGAACCACGGCGATCGCGGAGGACAGGGTGGGGACCACGCAGCTGGGATCGGTGCCGGAGCCGAAGTACTGGCATCTCAAGACCGTGCTCAGTGAGGCACTGGACTCCGAGTTCTCGGTGGGCGAGATCCTGCCCAACGAGCGGGAGCTCGCCGCCCGCTTCGGGGTGGCCCGCGCCACGCTCCGCCAGGCCCTGGAGCAGCTGGAGCTGGAGGGGCGGCTGCAGCGCCGCCGCGGCGTCGGTACGACCGTCGCGCCCCCACGCGTGGGCGTGGCCGTCGGCACCGAGCAGCACGACTGGCCCGGGACGGCCGGTGACGCCTGGCAGAGCGTGGACTGTGCGCACGCGGTCCCGCCCGCCGCGATCGCCGACGCCCTGGAGAGCGGCCGCGAGGAGGCCGTGCACGTCGTGCGCCGGTCGCGGACGAGCCACGGCCAGCAGGTCGCCGCCGAACTGCTCTACATTCCGGCCGCGTCCGTACCCGACCTGACCGCGATCGACGCACCGTCCGGACCCGCACGCGCGCGTGCCGTACTGCGCGAGCTGCAGCGCCTCGAGCTGGAGAACCAGGAGCGCTCCGTCGAGCTGGGCTCGGCCCGCGCGGAGGACGCCAAGGAGCTCGACCGGCTGCCCGGCGCGCCCGTCCTCGTCGTCACCACCCGCTTCGTCGCCCAGGGGCGCACCGCCGCGATCTCCGTCGCCACCTACCGCGCGGACACCTGCCGGCTGACCTTCGGGGACTCGGGCGGCGTGGAGATCCACCACGGGCCGGAGCGCCAGGCCTCCTGACGCCCCGGCACCGCTCTCAGCGGCGGGCCGTCACCGTGCCCTCCACCGCGAACAGCTGCTCCTCGACGTGGTCGAGGGCCAGCCGCAGCGCGCCCGTCGCCACGGCCGCCTCGCCGAGCACCGAGAGGGTCACCCGGGGCGGCCGCAGGCAGTAGCGGGCCAGCTCGCGCCGCAGCGGCTCCAGTACGCCGTCCAGACCGGCCGCCCAGCCGCCGACGACGACCAGTTCGGGGTCCAGGGCCAGCACGAGCGCCGCCACGTCGTGGACGAGCCGCTGGATGAAGCGGTCCACGGCCGCGCGGGCCCGCCGGTGGCCCTCGCGGGCCAGCGCGAAGACCCCGGCCACCGCCTGCTCGTCCAGGGGGTGCAGCGGCTGGTCCGTGGTGGACAGCAGCGTCTCGGGCGTCTCCCCCCGGCCCAGCAGGTGCAGCGCGCCGATCTCGCCGGCGGCCCCGCCGTACCCGCGGTGCAGCCGCCCGCCGATCAGCGAACCGGCGCCCGGGCTCAGCCCCGCCAGCACGAAGACCACGTCGTCGGACTCGGTGGCGGCGCCCTTCCAGTGCTCGGCGACCGCCGCGGCGTTCGCGTCGTTCTCCACGAGCACCGGGCACTTGAAGGAACGGCTGAGCCGTTCGCCCAGGTGCAGGCCCGTCCACCCGGGCAGCGCGGTGCCCAGCCGTACGGTGCCGTCCGCCTCCACGATGCCGGGCGTGCCGACCCCGACGGCCCGCAGCGAGCTGCGCGGGACGCCGGCCCGGCGCAGCAGTTCGGCGACCGCGCCGCGCAGCCGCTCAAGTCGCTCGTCCGCCTCGGCCGTCTCCTCCACGTCCTTGGCCTGGGCGCCCACCACGCGCCCGTCCAGGTCCGCCAGCAGCGCGGCCACCCGGTGCGCGCCGATCTCCAGACCCAGCAGATGTCCGGCCTCGGCCCGGAACCGGAACCGCCGCGCGGGCCGCCCCTGCCGCCGGGCGGCACCCTCCTCGGCGGCCTTCTCGACGACCAGCCCCGCCGCGATGAGGTCCTCCACGACGCCCTCGACCGTCGGCCGGGACAGTCCGGTCACCCGGGTGATCTCCGTGAGCGTCGCACAGTCCGTGGCACGCAGCGCGTGCAGCACCACCGCGGAGTTGATCCTTCGCAGCAGCGAGGGATCCCCGCCGGTCAGCCGCCCCACCGTCCGTCCTCCCAGCTCGTGCGCGTGTTGGGCGGATCGTACTCGGCACGGGCCGGGGCAGCGAGCGCCGGGACGGCCAGGCGCCCCCGGACCGGCGCCCGGTGGGCGGGCGGGTTTCTGACGCGCCGCCAGTTGTCGGTGGTGGCCGGTTCACTGGACACCGTGTCACGGACCGGGGGAGCGGCTCATCGAGCGCCGGGGCCCGCCGTGAGCCGCTACGACGCCTGAGCGGCCACCCTCAGCCGTGCGAACTCCTCCGCCATCGTCTCGGCCGTCCAGTGCGCGTTCAACCCGCTCGGATTGGGCAGCACCCACACGCGCGTGTCGCCGATCGTCCGTTCCTGCGGCCCCACTTGGGCCCTGCGGTCGCCGAACGCCGCCCGGTACGCGGTGACGCCGACCACGGCCAGCCACCCCGGCCGCAGCCGCGCCACCTTCAGCGCCAGCAGCCGCCCGCCCTCGCGGTACTCCTCGGGCGTCAGCTCCTCGGCCCGGGCCGTCGGCCGCGCCACGACGTTCGTGATGCCCAGCCCGTACGACAGCAACTCGCCCTGCTCCGACGGTTTCAGCAGCCTCGGGGTGAACCCCGACCGGTGCAGCACCGGCCAGAACCGGTTGCCCGGCCGGGCGAAGTGGTGGCCGGTCGCGGCCGACATCAGACCGGGGTTGATCCCGCAGAACAGCACGCGAAGGCCGTCCGCGACGACGTCCGGCACCGGACGGTCGCGAGCGGCCTCCAGTTCCGCCGGGGTGAAGCGGGTCAGAGGATCGCCCCCGGGGTGTAGGACGCGGCCTCCGGGCGCTGCTTCACGATCTCCTCGATCCGGCCCACGACCACGCCGACCTGGTCGGCCGCCGCTCCGGTGAAGGACAGCTTGTCCGCCATGAGCGCCTCCAGCCGCGCGCGGTCGAGCGGAAGGCGCTCGTCGGCGGCGAGCTTGTCGAGCAGGTCGTTGCGCTCGGCACCCTGCTCACGCATCGCCAGCGCGGTGGCCACCGCGTTCTCCTTGATCGCCTCGTGGGCGACCTCGCGGCCGACCCCGGCCCGCACCGCGCCCATGAGCACCTTGGTCGTGGCCAGGAACGGCAGATAGCGGTCCAGCTCGCGGGCGATCACCGCGGGGAAGGCACCGAACTCGTCGAGCACCGTCAGGAACGTCTCCAGCAGGCCGTCCAGCGCGAAGAACGCGTCCGGCAGCGCGACCCGGCGCACCACCGAGCAGGACACGTCGCCCTCGTTCCACTGGTCGCCGGCCAGCTCGCCGGTCATCGAGGCGTAGCCGCGCAGGATCACCATCAGGCCGTTGACGCGCTCGCAGGAGCGGGTGTTCATCTTGTGCGGCATCGCCGAGGAGCCGACCTGGCCCGGCTTGAAGCCCTCGGTGACCAGCTCGTGCCCGGCCATCAGCCGGATCGTCTTCGCCAGCGAGGAGGGCGCCGCCGCCAGCTGCACCAGCGCGGTGACGACCTCGTAGTCCAGCGACCGCGGGTAGACCTGGCCGACCGAGGTGAACGCCCGCGAGAAACCGAGGTGGTGGGCGATGCGCCGCTCCAGCTCCGCGAGCTTGGCCGCGTCGCCGCCGAGCAGGTCCAGCATGTCCTGGGCCGTGCCGACCGGGCCCTTGATGCCGCGCAGCGGGTAGCGGCCCAGCAGCTCCTCGACCCGCCCGTGGGCCACCAGCAGCTCGTCCGCCGCGGTCGCGAAACGCTTGCCGAGGGTGGTGGCCTGCGCGGCGACGTTGTGCGAGCGTCCGGCCATGACCAGCTCGCCGTACTCGGCGGCCAGCCTGCCCAGCCGGGCCAGGACGGCCACCGTGCGGTCCCGCATCAGCTCCAGCGAGAGCCGGATCTGCAGCTGCTCGACGTTCTCCGTCAGGTCGCGGGAGGTCATGCCCTTGTGCACGTGCTCGTGCCCGGCGAGGTCGTTGAACTCCTCGATCCGCGCCTTCACATCGTGCCGCGTGACCTTCTCGCGCTCCGCGATCGAGGCCAGGTCCACCTGGTCGAGGACCCGCTCGTAGTCGGCGATCGCCTCGTCCGGGACCTCGATGCCGAGGTCTTTCTGGGCCCGCAGCACGGCGAGCCAGAGCTGCCGCTCCAGCCTCACCTTCTGCTCGGGCGACCAGAGCGTGGCGAGCTCGGCGGAGGCGTAGCGTCCGGCGAGGACGTTCGGGATGCGGGGCTTGGCGGGCGCTGAAGTCACGTGTGTGGATTCTACTGGCGATTCGTGCAGGCCGGCGCAGTGGGGGTGTTTGTCGGAAGCTACGAGAGGCTATGACAGCTCCGCGTCGGCCGGTGGCCGCGCCACCTCCTCGTAGGGCAGCAGCTCGGGCCGCTTCGGCGGGCGGCCGTCGCCGGAGGAGCGGCCGGTCAGCCGCCGGCCCATCCAGGGCAGCAGGTGCTGCCGGGCGAAGCGGGCGTCCGCGACCCGGCGGGTGAGCCAGCCCGGCGGCACGGTCGCCGGCATGGGCGTACGCCACTCGGTGTCCTCCGGCTCGTGGCCGAGCGTCTGCCACACCGCCTCCGCGACCCGGCGGTGGCCCTCCGCCGTCAGGTGCAGCCGGTCCACGTCCCACAGCCGCGGGTCGCCCAGCGACGGCGCCCCGTACAGGTCGACGACGAGGGCGCCGTGCCGCTCGGCGAGCTCGTCGACGCAGGCGAACAGCTCCTCCATGCGCGGCCGGAAGCGCTCAAGGACGGGACCCTGCCGGCCGGGACTGCGCATCAGCACGAGCCGCTCGCACGACGGCGCCAGCCGCTCCACCGCCTCGGTCAGCAGACCCTTCACCCTGCCCATGTCGCACTTGGGTCGCAGTGTGTCGTTCAGGCCGCCCACCAGCGTCACCACGTCGGCCCGCATGGCCGCCGCCGCCTCCACCTGCTCGTCGACGATCTGCCCGATGAGCTTGCCCCGTACGGCGAGGTTGGCGTAGCGGAAACCGGGCGTGCGGGCGGCCATCCGCGCCGCGAGGAGGTCGGCCCAGCCCCGGTAGGAACCGTCGGGCAGCAGGTCCGACATGCCCTCGGTGAAGGAGTCGCCGACCGCGACCAGGCTGGAGTATGCGGGATTCGTCTGCATGGCGTGAGCGATCGTATCCCGGCACCCCACCGCCATACCAAGCGGTCGGTCGGCTCAGGGGCGTCCGGGCGTCCCGCTCAGACCGGCTGGCCGAACAGCTCCCGCAGCACGTCCTCCATCGTCACCAGGCCGGCCAGCCGTCCGTCCGCCCCCAGCACCGCCGCCAGGTGCGTACGGCTGCCCCGCATCGCGGTGAGCACGTCGTCCAGCGGTGTGCCCTCCCGTACCCGCGCGATGGGGCGCATGTCCCGCAGCCGGAACGGCACTTCGCGCGGCGAGGCGTCCAGGGCGTCCTTCACATGCAGGTAGCCGACGATCCGGCGCCCCTCGTCGACCACGGGGAAGCGGGAGAAGCCGGACTCGACCGACAGCTGCTCCAGCTGCTCCGGCGTGACGCCCAGGCTCGCGTACACCACGCGCTCCAGCGGAAGGACGACATCGCGCACCGGCCGGCTGCCCAGCTCCAGCGCGTCGTGCAGCCGCTCCTGCGCCCGGTCGTCGATGAGGCCGGCCTCACTGGCGTCCTTGACGATCTCGGCCAGCTCCGTGTCCGTGAAGGTCGCCGAGATCTCGTTCTTCGCCTCCACCCGCAACAGCTTGAGCAGGGTGTTCGCGAACGTGTTCACCGTGAAGATCACCGGACGCAGCGCCCGCGACAGCGCGACCAGCGGCGGCCCGAGCAGCAGCGCGCTGCGCACCGGCTCCGCGAGCGCGATGTTCTTCGGCACCATCTCGCCGAACAGCATGTGCAGATACGTCGCCAGGGTCAGCGCGATCACGAACGACACCGCGTGGCCCGCGCCCGCCGGCACGCCGACCGCGTGGAACACCGGCTCCAGCAGGTGCGCGATCGCGGGCTCGGCGACCACACCGAGGACCAGCGTGCACAGGGTGATGCCGAGCTGGGCGGCCGCCAGCAGCGCGGACACGTGCTCCAGGCCCCACAGCACGCTCTTGGCGCGCCGGTCGCCCTCCTCGGCGTACGGCTCGACCTGGCTGCGGCGCACCGAGATCAGCGCGAACTCGGCGCCCACGAAGAAGGCGTTGACGACCAGGGTCGCCAGACCGATCAGAATCTGTACGGTGGTCACCGGCCGGCCCTCTTCTCGTCGTGCCGCTGCGCGTGCTCCTCGCTCCGCCCGTCGTCGAGCGGAGCGTGCAGCAGCACGCGCGCGGCCCGGCGGCCGCTCGCGTCCACCACGTCCAGCCGCCACCCGCCGACCTGAACGACGTCGCCGGTCTCGGGGATCCGGCCGAGCTCGGTGGCGACGAGGCCGGCGAGCGTCTCGTACGGCCCCTCCGGCACCCGCAGCCCCACTCGCGCGAGCTGGTCCATGCGCGCGGAGCCGTCCGCCGAGTACAGGCCGCGTCCCTCCTCGTCGGCCCCGGCCGGGGCGAGGTCGGGCGTCTCGTGCGGGTCGTGCTCGTCGCGGACCTCGCCGACGACCTCCTCGACGATGTCCTCCAGCGTCGCCACCCCCGCGGTGCCGCCGTACTCGTCGATGACGACCGCCATCGTGCGCGTGCCGGACAGCCGGTCCAGCAGCCGGTCGACGGTCAGCGACTCGGGGACCAGCAGCGGCTCGCGCATGATCTCGGAGACACGCACGCGTGCGCGGCGCTCCGCGGGCAGCGCCAGCACGTCCTTGACGTGGGCGGTGCCGACGACCGAGTCGAGGCCGCCGCGGTAGACGGGGAAGCGGGACAGTCCGGTCGCCCGGGTCGCGTTCGCCACGTCCTCGCAGGTCGCCTGGGCGTCGAGGGCGACGACCTGGACGCGCGGGGTCATCACGTTCTCCGCGGTCAGGTCGGCGAGGTTGAGCGTCCGTACGAACAGCTCGGCGGTGTCCGCCTCCAGGGCGCCCTCCTTGGCGGAGTGCCGGGCCAGGGCGACGAGCTCCTGGGGGCCGCGCGCGGAGGCGAGCTCCTCGGCGGGCTCCACTCCGAGCCGGCGCACCACGTGGTTCGCCGTGTTGTTCAGGTGGGTGATGAAGGGGCGGAAGGCGGCGCTGAACCAGCGCTGCGGGTTGCCCACCCGCCGGGCCACCGCCAGCGGCGAGGAGATCGCCCAGTTCTTGGGCACCAGCTCGCCCACCACCATCAGGAACACCGTGGACAGGGCCGTGCCCAGGATCAGCGCCACCGAGGTCGCGGCGGACCGGGAGATGCCGAGCGCCTGGAGCGGACCCGCGATCAGCCGGGCGATCGACGGCTCGGCGAGCATACCGACCACCAGGTTGGTGACGGTGATCCCGAGCTGTGCCCCGGAGAGCTGGAACGTCAGATTCCGCACGGCTTTCAGGGCGCCCGCCGCGCCGCGCTCGCCGCGCTCGGCCGCCCGCTCCAGGGCGCCGCGACCGACGGTGGTCAGTGAGAACTCGGCCGCGACGAAGGCGCCGCAGGCGAGGCAGAGCGCCACCGCCACCAGCAGCAGGAGCACTTCGGTCATCGGGCCACCCCCGTCCCATGGTCGGACAGGGCAGGGACGGGCGCGCTGTGTCGCGCGCGGGGAGGCTCGCCCATGGGCGGACGCTCACAACCTTTCATACGGGACCGAGTGCTCCTCCAAGAGTAAAGGATGGGCAAAGAAGCGTTCGGGGGTCAGTCCGCGAGGGGCTTCACCCAGCGCCGCCAGCGCTCCTCGGGCGCGTAACCCGCCGCGCGCCAGGCGTGGTGCGCGGTCTCGTTGCGGGTGAGCACCATGGCGTCGCCGCGCCGCCCGCCGAGCCGTACGAACCTCTCCTCGGCCGCCGCCGGCAGGGCCGAGCCGATGCCCTGCCGCCGCCGGTCCGGGTGGACCGCCAGCCGGTACAGGTGACAGCGCCAGCCGTCGAATCCTGGCTGCTCACAAACGTCCGCCTACAGCGGTTTGACCCAGCGCCGCCAGTGGTCCTCGCGCTGGTAGCCGGCCGCGGCCCACGTGTGGTGGGCCTGTTCGTTGGCTTCCAGGACCATGGCGTCGACGCGTCGTCCGCCCAGGGCGGCGAAGCGTTGTTCCGCGGCTTCCAGCAGGGCGGTGGCGATGCCCTGCCGGCGGTGGTCGGGGTGTACGGCCAGTCGGTAGGCGGAGCATCGCCATCCGTCGAAGCCGGCTATGACGGTTCCGGTGAGCAGACCGTCGCGCTCTGCGAGGAGCAGGGCTTCGGGGTCTCGTGTGATGAGGCGGGCCACCCCGTCGTGGTCATCGCTGATGCTCGTTCCTTCCGCGGCGTCGCGCCAGAACCGCAGCACGGTATCGATGTCCGAGAGGGCGGCGCAGCGGATGCGAAGATCACTCATGGGGTGAGCCAAGCAGAGCGCCGCTCTGTCTGGCGAACGGTTTCCGTGCGAAGAATCGAGGGGCGGGCCTGGTCTCGGGTCTCCACAAGCCGCGAGCCCGCGGCCGAATCCTCATGTGCGTCTGCCCGGGCCCAGCTCCGACCCGCCCCGGGATCATGGGGCAGCGCTCTTGTTCATGGCCCTTCAAGCCGGGCTGCCAGATCCTCGGGCAGGGCATCCCGATTGGTACGGGTCACTTGGACGAGCGTGATGTCAGGGCGCTGCTTCAGGGCGTCGGTGCACGGGTCGCTGTGGGCGTGGACTGTTGCAACGACGTCGATGTCGGACTCGAACAGGCACCGGACCGTGTCCTGGAACGCGGTGCACGCCAGCTCCATACGCCCGAGCTCGTCGATGAGCACGAGATCTCCAGGAGCAGGATCCGCTGCAGCCGACCTGAGCGGCGGCAGCGCGAGCCGCTCCATGACGTCCAGATCGACGCCGTACCGGCCCACCCTTGGTGGACCCGGGAAGTCGACATGGGCGAGCACGGCTCGCAGACCGCCCTCCAGTGTCTCCAGCGCGAAACCGCTCCGGGTGCCGCCGTGCCGGATCTCCTCCGTGGTGAAGCCGACAGCCCTACGGGTGCGCAGGAGCGCGGCCAATCGGCGGACAATGGTCGTTTTGCCCGCGCCCGGGCGTCCCTCGAGCAGGATTCTCGTCGGCATCTCGTGCTCCATGTGGCCCTCGTACTGGTGGGCTCTCGTATTCGACTGTCGCCAGTTCCTCGTGGTGTCCAGCCTGTTGGTGACTGTGTGTGGTCTCCTGCGGCGTATCGGGCCCGGTGCCCTTCGGCCTGGCCGGCAAGTCGAGTCGTGGTGACGTGGTGCTCATGTTGTTCCTCTGATCGGCCACCCCACCTTGCCGCGCTGTGAGGATGAGCACCAGGACCACCACGCGGACGAGGGAGCGTCACAGGTGGAGTGGCCGTGTGAGGCATGCGGGCGCCCTGTGGCGCAGGCCGAGGGGATGACGACGGCTTCGGTGGTGCGGGCCCACGCCCGGCAGGCGAGGCACGACGAAGCGAGTGTGCGGCGTGTGATGCCCTCGGGCACAGTGCCGCGCTGGCGTACCGAAACCGAAAAGCCCGACCCTGCCAGCGGCCCCGTCTTCACCGCCCGCGCCGACTGCTCGTGTAGGCGATCCGGGCGGGCCCCGCTCGTCCGTCCCCCGCGTGGCGGATGGGCGGGGCCCCACGATACTGGCCAGCCGCCGCACATGCCCCCAGGCAGCAGCGGCTCGGTCAAAGCGCTCCCGGCTCACTCAGGAGGTGTACAGCGACTGCAACCTGGTCACCCGGCCCTTCCCGTCGAAGCTGAGGTCGTACCCCAGCCCCGAGCGGGAGGAGCTCGGCTCGGCCATCAGCCGGTTGACGAACTCGGTCTGGGAGTAGGGGTAGGGGTGGGAGTTGTCGCCCAGCGGGACCGACAGCAGCACCCGGGCGTCTGTGGCCATGAGCACCGTGGTGTAGGGCCCTTCACCGGGGATGATCAACCACGCCTCGTGCGGGCCCGTGGCGGCCACCTTCCGGGCCGTCCGCACTGACAGGTAGGTCCGTCCGCCGCTGATCCAGCCCTCGCGTATCTGCATGAACTGCTTGGTACCGGCCCAGCGTGTCGTGCCGGCCGGGGCGCTGCCCTCGCCGGGCGCGGCGGGCGCGGTCGTCGCGGTGGGCGGGGTCGTCGCAGTAGCCGGGTGCGTCGCGGTGGGCGGGGTCGTCGCAGTAGCCGGGACCGTCGCGGTGGGCGGGGTCGGCACGGCGGCCTGTCCGGACGCCGACGCTGAAGCCGTCACCGGTGTTGCCGGGGCAGCAACGTCCGCCTGCCCGCCGCCTCCCTTGCCGGTGCATGCGGTCAGGGCGAGAGCGGTCAGGGCGAGAGAGGTCAGGGAAAGGGTGCCGGTTCGGCGGCGAGAAGTGAGCACGGCAAGGTCCCATCGGATCAGATGCAGTCGGGATACATGAGCTCTACGCTCTGGCCCGCCTCTGGGTTGCACTTCGATGCCGTGAATGCGGCGGCGGCCTCAGTCGGTCTCCCGCAAGGATTCCACCCGGCCCTCGCTGTTGTAGTCGATCGCGAACATCCACCGCGGCCCGGCAGCCAGCCGGCTCACCAACTGGTCCAGCTGCATATCTGCAGGGGACCCGCCGGAGAGCCGCCGTGCTTCCACCAGCGTCCCCCGCGGCAGGGTCAGCGTGTGCACCACCCCCGTGGGCACCGCGGTCCCCCGGACGGTACGGAGTTGCTCGACGGTGACCCGCACCATGTCGCCCTGCGCCACCGCGCCGTACACGTAGCCCAGTTCACTGGTGTACTCCTCGCCCGGCGCGGGCGACGGCGGCACGAAGCCTGAAACGGTCGGCGCCGGCGCGATCGCGGCCGGCTCCGGCACCCGGGCGGCTCGGACCAGCGACAGACCGCCCACCACCAGAGCGGCGGCCAGCAGCGCGCCGCCGAACGCCACGGCCGCCCGTCGGCGGCGCATGCGCTGCTCACCACGGGCCCGCACCCGGTGCGCGGCGAGCGGCATCACCTGCTGCCGGCCCGACTCGGCGAGCCCGGCCAGGTTCCGCTCCAGACGCCGCTCCAGTTCTGTCCTGTCAGCCATGCCTCACCTCCGGCAGCCGGGTCGTCCGCAGATCGAGGTCCGTATCGGCCAGCAGGCGTGCCAGCGCGGCCCGACCGCGGTGCAGGTGCGCCTTGACCGTGCCGACGGGGCAACCGGTCTCGGCAGCCACCTGCTCCACCGGCAGGTCACACAGATGATGCAGCACCACGGCCCGCCGCTGCGCCTCGGGGATCCGCCGCAGTGCCTGGACCAGCAGCACGTGGTGCGGTTCCGGCGGCGGTACGGCGGCGGGTGGACCCTGCCGCCGGGCGAAGGCCAGCGCGGTGCGCGCCCGCCGCCACCGACTGACCGCCAGCCGCCAGGCCACCGTGCGCACCCACGCTTCGGGGGCACCGTTCAGGTCCAACTCGGACCAGCGTTCCCAGGCCCGGGCGAAGGCCTCCTGCACCACGTCCTGAGACTCAGCCAGGTCACCTGTCATCGCGTACAACTGGCCGACGAGCCGGCCGACGCTCGCGGTGTAGAAGGCGTCAAAATCACGCTCGTCCACACCACCGTCCGGCAAATTCTGTGGTGGTGGTCGCATACCCCTTCTCACGCTGAACGGTGGCTGCGCGGCTCCAGTGGAGTTTCCCCGTGATCCTGGACGACGGCCGGACTGTGGACGTTGCCGCTCGGTCGGCGCGGCGGCGCCGGACGCGATCGGCCCCCGCGGCCTGACGCAACTCCAACACGCCGCCGCCCTGTACGACGGCAAGCACTCCGGCCACGCGCACCCCGCCACTGCTGCGCACGCCGGCACGCCGTCCATCAACGGCCACAGGGCTGATAGGTCGGGCACGGCCGTGTGGGGGCGAGCATCATGAGCACTGCCAACCTGCCCGAGAGCGACTGGATCCGCTCCCCCAGAAAGCGCTCAACCGGGAAGTGGCCTTCAGGGGTGCGGTGCTGGGTTGTCAGGCGACGGACAGTCTGTGCCACCAGTGACTGCAGCCGCCGGAGCAGAAGCGCTCGCGGCGCCGCGCGTCGGCAATCGTGAGCACCGCGATCAGCAGCCTGAAAGCCTTGCGGCGTTCGTCGAGGGGCGCGAGACCGGCGATCTTTCCCAGTTGCTCGTCGATCCGTCCTCGTGAGATCAGCACTGCGGGCGTATGCGTCGGGCGCAGCCCGGCACGGCGGATGCTCTCCGGTGCGTCCTCGGCGACGGCTTCGCCTCCCTGTTCCTCGGGCGGCGCCGACCGGTGGTCGGGGTCCAGCTGTTTCGCTGCGTGCATGGGCATGGGCATGGGGTAGCGGGAGCGGTCGGACCAGGCGATGGTCTGGTGACACACGATTACGATGGATCACGCCTCCGCTGTGATACCTGGCCCCACGTCTTCGAGGACGAGGACTGGAAGGGTGGTCAGTCCCAGATTCTGAAGATCCACGTTCGGGCTGGCGGCCTTCTCGGCAACGCTGGGCAGCCAGGCGGCCAGCCGGTCCAGTGTCGATACCAAGCCTTCCCGGTCGTCACTGAGAAGTGCTGCCATAAGCGACACGACGTCGGCGCGGGAGCTGCCTGCCGGAGCCGGGAGCGTGGCCAACATCGACGGTGCGTGCTGGTCACGAGCCTTACAGACCGCCGTGAGGGCGGCGAGAGCGAATCGGACGGCATCGCTCTCGTCTTCCCAGCGGGACAGCAGCCTCGGCAGCTCGCTGACGATGGCACGCCGTGTCAGGTACTCAGCTGCGGATTCCTCCCAGGCGCCCCCGAGTGCTGTGACGCGGTCGGCCAAGGAGACTGCTGCCGCCGGCCCCGAGGCACCGAGCCGCAACAGGTCGCAGAGCAGAACCAAGCGGCTGCCGGGAGCGACGCTGTCGTCACAGACCAGCTCCGTGAGGAAGGGGACAGCCTCGACCGTGGTGTCGGTGCAGGTGCCTTGGTGGGCTACGGCATCCGCGAGATCGCCGAGGAACTCGCCAGTCGTCCCATAGGGCTCCCCGAACGCGAACTCCTCATCGAGCAACCACCCCACGGCATCCGGCGCATTCTCCGCACTGCCGTACAGGCGCTCTGCGGCCGCCACCACGGCCTGGACCACCGCTGCGGGCTCGCCGACTCCGTCACAGTTCCACGGCGGACCAGCCGGAGGTCGCGCGGGATTCTCGGGCAGAGGAACGGGAAGGGCGACCTCGGCGCCGAGCTGGTCATGGACCAGGCCATCCCTGGTGAAGACTGCTTCGAGAGTCGCAGCATGCCCCTCGCTGTGCCCCTGCTGAAAGCCGCCGTGGGCGCGGGCCACAGCGGCCACCCGAATTCGTTCGCCGCGGAAGAACGGCTCGAGAGCCAGGCGTTCGTACCCGCTGTAGACGGCCAGCGAGAAGACCTGCCACCACCCCTCCAGCTCCGGGTCCATCGACGGCTTGCCGTACCAGAAGCTCGCCGGAACGAACCGGAAGTGATCACAGACGCGCACTGCCGTCAGACGGTGCCTCATCCCGGCAAGCTCGGCCGCAGCAGCACGGGCAGCATCCTCACTCGGCAGGCTCAGCGTGTACTGGACTCCCCAGGCGGGAGGTGCGGCCGTCATCAGCCGCACTGCCACGTGAACATCACCCGCTCGAAGCGCCGCTCGGCCAAGTCCTCCGGGCGGATCAGCCAGTACAGCGCTCCGGCATCGCCCCACATCATGTCAGCGGCGTCCTCGCTGTCGAACTGGGCCAGAAGCACCCAGCGGCCCGCTTCCTCGGACAGCCGTGGGTCGCTCCAGGACACCTCGCCGTCCAGGACCGCCTGCGCGATTTCGATCTCCACCGGGTTCTGCACAGAGTGAGCATGGCCGCCGATCTGGTGCCCCACCTCGTGGTCGAACTCCCACAGCGCGTCCAGGAACTCCTGCGAGCAGACAGGGTGGTCGTACCGGTTCCCAAGCGGGGCACCTGGAGCGAAGGCGTCCCGCACGCGCGGATGCCAGGGCTCGGTCGCCGTCATCTCCACCCGGGCGGTCAACGGCACCACCGGGTACGGCTCGACTCCGGCAGGGGTCCCGCGCTCAGCCACCTTCTCGTCGGCGGCCACGTAGAGCACGCGGGCGCCCGCCCAGCTCTCCCGGTCCTCGGCCAGAACGAGAGCTTCCCCGTCGTCCAACTGTCCGTCGAAGTAGAAGAACAGCAGTGTTCCCGCATCGGGCAGATCGATGTCCAGCGCATCCGTCGGCAGGCGCGCGCAGTCGATTGAGGCGACGAAAGAGAGCGGCCCGTGCCCATCCCATACCGGCCACTCCGTGGTGAGCGGCAACGACGGGAGGCCGCCGAGCCGGCCGACGCCATCGTCAGGGCCGGCCGATGCCTCCAGACGCACACCAGGGCGAAGCAGAACGACCCACTTCTCGGCAATCTCCAGTGAAAGATGCTGCAAGGCGAGAGCCCGAAGGGCATCTCGAGAACCATGTGTCATGAGCCCGATCATCCACGGCGCCACCGACAGAGACCTCGGCAGCCCTCTCGCGGCACGCTCACCGGCTCAGCCCGCGGTCGTGGACCTCGAGACGACGGCCACACCCCCTCCCTCCCAGTGCCACCGCTCGGCATCCTGCCCACCAGAAGCAATGCCAGGTCTGTGCGGACGGCGGACGGCACGGCTCCGGTGCTGGGTGGAGTCATCCGCCGAATGCGATGGGGTCGAGGCCGGACGGCAGCCGGCGCACGGCCAGTGCAACGGCCTCGTGCGCTGTGGCGAACCGGCTGAGGTCTTCGCCGATGATGCCCTTGCCCACTCCGTATGTGCCGTCGCTGTTCGCGGTAAGGCACGGTCCCACGATGGTCAGGCGAGGGCGAGTGGTGGTCGAGAAGCGCAGCGCCCAGTGGCTCGTGAACGGATAAAGGGCGCGCAGGGCCGGCTCGGCGTGAGCCGCCTCGATCAGGTCTTGGTACGTCTCCTGCCAGGCGTACTCCAGTTCGCCTGCCTCCTGGCGCATGCTCTGCCACTCGGATTCCGTCAGGCGCGCGGGATCGTGGTCTGGTACCTCGAACCGGCCGGTCAGGTGCACGAAGGGCGCCGCCCGGCGGATGTCGCCCAGGGACGCCCCGTCGTGCCACGCCCGAACTGCCCTGGCAACCTCCGCCAGGTCGTCCGTCCTGCCATCGATCAGAGCCATGCGTTGGAACGGTTCCTCGCCACGGATCGACCACCGCCGTTCGTGCAACCATGCGCTGATATGCAGCGGCCCACGGTGCGGCAGAGTGCTCGCGACGGTCGCGTGGAGCAGCGGAGCGGAGCCGGGGGACGTGACGGGCACGGCGCCGAGACAGGCTTCCGCCTCGGCCCGGAGCGCTGTGGCGAGGCTGCCGCAGGCTGCAACGTCGGGGTACAGGACAGCGGGATCAGGAGAGGTTGGCACGGCTCCCGATTGTGCCCGGGCCACTGATGACCGGGGGCGAGCGGCCTCGATGGATCCGCCAGTCACAACAACGGCCCGCGGCCCCGCCGTGACTGGGTACCGTAGATGGCCCGTCTGGCCGACTGAACGCTCGCTTCCGTCCTTGCGCTGTAGTTGGCCCGTCCGGCCGAGCAGGTGCCGGGCGGCGGCGTCAGCAAGCGGTCAGCCGTCGCGAAGGCCCCACTCGTCGAGGCCGCCGTACACGTGAGCTTCAAGGCATCGAGGTGCGTCAAGGCCAACGGCCTCGCCGCGGTAGATGGCGATGAGCGAGTTCTGGCCGCGCCACCAGGTGTCGGTGATGCCCCGCACTTCAGGTATCGGCTCGCACCCATTCAGATCCAGGGACTCGACAGCATTTCCGGTGATCTTTGTGACTGTCTTTGCCCAGCGTCCCGCGTGGAAGGCCAGCGCCAACGATTCCACCCATCCGTCTGTGCCGGCATGCAAGGGTGTCCAGCGGTAGGCATCGATCCCGAACTCGCCTTCAGGCCCGATCATGAATCTGTAGGCCATGGACACCCGGCAGCTCCCAGCCGGGAACGACCAGCCCTCCGCGGCCGAGCCCTCGGGACAGCCGGCGCCCAGGATGCGCGGGCCGCCCTCGTAGAACGGGGCCGGCGGCAGGGCTAGGCCGCCCCAGCGGTCCTGGAAGGCCGAGGCCCGGTCGATCTCTGCAGCGGGGATCCCGTGCCCGAGCCATGCATCGCGGTGGTGCCGGATGCCCTGCCGGGGGGCACAGATACCGTGCACCTCGACGAAATTCCGGGCTCGTCGGCTCAGGCCAACTGGTGCGACGGGAATCGGCGATACGGAGGTGCCTGCCATCACCGCTGCTTGCTGCCGCCGGAGCGGAGCACGGCCGCGGCAATCTCCCGCACGCGGTCCAGGTCGATCCCCTTGCACTGCTCGAGTGCGAGGGGATGGCCGGTGGGCTCGAGCTCGACGTAGGGTCGCTCGCCGACCGGGCGGGTGTGGACGTTGGTCTTAAGGTTGAGGGTCGTGGGCGAATAGATCGGCAGGTCGGTGGTGAGCCAGCCGAAGTACGGCTTCTCGGACTCGCGGCCAGGGGTGTCCCACAGGTCCGCCGCGCGGGAGAAGTTCTCACGGCTGAGCGAGACCCAGACTCCCCAGGAGAACACTTCGTCGCTGCCGATGACCGGTATCTCGATCAAGCCCTTGACGAAGTAGTGCTGCCCGCGCACCACGCACTGGTCCGACGAGAGCAGGCAGTCGTCGGCGTCGGCGAAGGCCGGATCCCACATCGCCGGCGCCTCGGCTGTGTAGTTCATCGGCAACTCGTGGTGGTGCGCGCCGCAGCAAGAGCAGGTGAATCCGTGATCACTGATCATGCCGCCGAGCCCAGTGACGGGCTCGAGGCCACCGCGGCCGGGAGCCCATCAGCGCGATGAGGAGATTGCGCGGCTCGTGACTGGCCAACAAGAACGCTCAGGGGCCGCCTACAGCGCTCAGTCACAGGAGGGAGCGTCCATCAGGCTTTCCGGGTGCGGCGGTGAGGACGGCAGCGGGGCGCGCGACCAGCGGACGGGGTGGCCGTCGGGGCCGTCGGTGAGCCAGGAACCGTCGCCCAGGGGCACCAAATCGTACGGGTTGGCCGTCTCGACGGCGATCTCGCCGCTGAGCGTGCCCGTGCGTACGTCGATCAGGTGGTGGCGGAACCACTCCTCCTCGTCCTGGCCCTCACCGCCCAGAGTGACAACGGCCAGGTCCGGTGCCAGGTAGCCGCCGCTCCATTCGACGAAGGTCGCCTCCGGGTCGAACCCGAAGGCTTCGACGGGCAGGGTGAAGAGTACGTCCCCGCTGGGGTGGTGGTGGAAGGCGACGTCCGTCTGCCCGTGGTCGACGGTCATGAACTGCTGCCCGTCCGGCGCCAGGTCGATCAGACAGCGGTCCCACCACGGGTACGTCGCGAACTGCGCCTCGCCGTCGGCCCCGGCCGTACCCCGAAGAATGACGGAGCCGTCCTGGCCCTCACCGATGTCGAGGTAGATGCTGCCGTCCACGGCGTGCACGTGGTGGCTGGCGCCGTGCCCGACGGTCTCCAGCTCCCGGCGTGCGAGTACCGCCCCGCTGTCGGCGTCGTGCACGACCCACTGGTCTCCGCCCCCGCGTCCCGCCATCGCGTCCGGCCGGTAGACCCACACGGTCCGGCCGTCCTGAGACAGCGCGCAGCCAGGTCGGTGGCCATGGGGCCGGTCGGAGTGCGGCTCGAAGTTCGATGTCCACACCAGGTCACCGGCGCGCGTGAGGCAGACGACACGGTTCAGCGTCGTATACACGACTCGCTCCAGATCGGGCCGGACCGCCGATTCCACGACCTCGTCCCCGGGCCGCGGCCGGAACACCGCAGCGGGCTCCAGCACTCCGAGAACGCCAGAGTCCACCACGTAGGCACGGATCCACCCGTCGCGGTGGCGTGTGATCACCTTTGCATGCCGCACAGAAAGCATCCGCCGAGGCTAACGCCCAGACCAGGCCGGCTGAGAGCCGGTATCGGCGGGCGCGAAGCCCCCCAAGGCGGCCGCATCCAACGGAAAGGACCGATCCGCTTCCGAATGCGTTTGCTGAACGAAGCGCGCGCAGACCAACGGCGTTGACCCCATCAGCGGGAAGCGATCTTCAAGCACCTCTGTGCTGCCTGGTCAGCGCCGCTCGTGAACAGCCCCCGCTCGAAGTACAGCAACCGCATCTTTTGCTCCGGTCCGCCCCCGCCGCAGAGCAGTGGGAAGGTGCCGCCTTCACCCGTCGAGACTTGGCGGCTCACAAACATCCGGGAGTCCTGTCCGTGCTCACAGCGGCTTGACCCAGCGTCGCCAGTGGTCCTCGCGATGGTAACCAGACGCACGCCACGTGTGATTTCGAACGCGAGATCAACATGACCTGGAGCTGACCGAGGCGCGGGGGCTCCCACAACGGTGCCCCCGCCCGCTCGTCCGCAGATCGGCAAAGTGAACTGCATCACATCAGGCAAGGTTGGAATGCAACACACCACCCTTATCGTCGCGAACGTGGCGCCGCCGAAACACGCCTGCCCAATCACCAGGCGACGCCGGCCACACACGGTCTCTGCGGACACAAGGCACACCTTCGCGGTGGTCACCCTGGAGCAGCTTCAGCGCGCTCATATCGCCCAGCTCGGCCAGCTGCGGGAGGAGCCGCGCGGCCACTACGTGAGGATCTTCCGTGGCCCGCTGGACTGGGTGCGTCGGCGGCTGGGACACCGTTCGGTGCTGACCGCGCTGATCTGTCTGAACCCTCGGGAATTGAGCGGCGCCCAGGAGGCGGCGCGGGGTCGATGACGTCGACCAGGTTCTCGCCCGCATCGCCCCCGGACCGGCCGCCGGCAAACCGGGCGTTGGCGGCCTCACACGAACGGTCTCGGCCTCTCCCAACCGCGGGCCGCGGTCCGCGAGGGCTCGATCAGGTCGACGGTCTCACTTCGCCGTTCGGGTTTTCGCGGCGGCGTGCACGTGAGTCCGTCTCCACGACGAAGTGTTCGGGAGGGCCAAAGCTGATAGGCGTCAGGTTCCCCTCGCAGAAGCATCGGCTCGGATCGCGCAATGGTTCGCGATTAGGCCCTGCAGGCCTCCGACGCTGGCTTCTCCTACATCGTGGTGAACGACCACGTAGTGGGTGTGGACCCGGATTCGCGGCCCAACCACGGCGCCGGATTCCCGGACGGCGCACAACGGACCGCGGCAGCCTACTCGGTGAACACCGCGTTCCACGAGCCGCTGACGACCATATCGCCCACGTCTCGGCCCTCTGCCCGGAACTCGGCTTTTCGACCTGCGTACTGGTCTGTCCACAGCGGCAGACGACACTCGTCGCGAAGCAGGCCGCACAGGTCGACATCCTCACCGGTGGACGGTTGCGACTCGGGATCGGCGTGGGCTGGAACCCAGTCACGAGGCGATGGGGGCCGACTTCCGGACGCGCGGACGACGGATCGAGGAACAGGTGTCGATCTTCCGCGCGTTGTGGACCCGTCAGGTCGTCCACGGCGAGTTCGACCGTGTGGTCGGCGTGGTCCTCGTGCCACGGCCACCGCAGCAGCCGATCCCCGTGTGGATGGGCGGGTCGAGCGACATCGTGTTGGACCGCGTCGGCCGGATCGCCGACGGCTGGTAACACGGCCGCGAATTTGAGCCGGACGTCCCCAAGAAGATGGAGGCGATCGCCGCCGCAGCCGAGCGAGCCGGCCGCTCGGCCTCCGACATCGGACTGGCCCGGATCGCCAAGCTCGTGCGCCGCCGGTTCGGCGTCGACTACACCCAGGCCGGGCGGTTCTGCACACCCGTTGACTCCGACATTCACTCCGATAGCCCACTTTTGTGACCCGGTTGGAGTGCGTGGCCGTGCCTGCCGGTGCGGATGGATGAACACTCAGGTGCCGTAGGTCTCACGGAAAGCGAAAAACGGCATGGCAGCATTTCCAGTCCCCGCCTCACGGCGCCGAATACGTCGCGCACACCTCATGGCGGCCGGGTGCGCCATGACACTGTGCACGGCCCTGGCGGCACCTGTCACCGCCGACGGCGGCACGACCACGGCCAAACCCGCCATCGTGCTGGTGCACGGCGCGTTCGCGGACGCCTCCAGCTGGAACGGGGTCGTCGAACGGCTCGAACGCCGCGGCTACACCGTCATCGCCCCCGCCAACCCGCTGCGCGGGCTGTACAGCGACTCCGCCTACATCGCCTCCGCGCTGGACAGCATCAAGGGCCCGATCGTGCTGGCGGGTCACTCATACGGCGGCGCCGTGATCAGCTCGGCCGCCGAGGGCAACCCCCGGGTGAAGTCGCTGGTGTACGTGTCGGCACTGATGCCCGACGTGGGCGAGAGCGGAATGTCCCTGGGCGCCAGGTTCCCCAGCGAACTCGGCACCGCCACGAAGTCCATTCCCTACCGGGCCGGCGGCGTCAGCGGGACCGACCTCTACCTCAAGCCCGATAGGCTCCGTCAAGTCTTCGCCGCCGACCTGCCGGAAAGCACCACAAGGGTCATGGCGGTAACCCAACGGCCGGCGGCAACGACCGCGTTCTCGGAAAAGGCCAAGGTGGCCGCCTGGAAGCACATCCCGTCGTGGTTCCTCGTCGCGAAGCAGGACAAGACCATCAACCCCGAGCAGGAACGCTTCGAGGCGAAGCGAGCGGGTTCACACACGGTGGAGATCAATTCCTCCCACGTGGCCATGATCTCCCATCCCGAAGCGGTCACCGATCTCGTCCTTGAAGCCGCGACGGCGGCCGAGTCTTCGCCAGTGCGGTGAGGGGGCTTGACCCCGGGCCTTCCGCGCCCTGCTGCTGAAGCGGCCCGTCGATGCGTCGGCCCACTTCGGGTCGGCGCTCGCCCTCTGCCCGGATGGCTACGGTCTTCCGGGGGTCATCCTCGGGGAAGCAGGTGGCCCATCGACCCGTCGAAGCCCGCGATCACCGTGCCGGCCAGCTCGCCGTCCTGCTCCGCCAGCAACAGGGCCTCCGGATCACGGGCCACCAGCCGCGCCACCCCCTCCCGGTCGTCGCTGATGCTCGTGCCCTCCGCGGCCGTCTTCCATAAGGCCAGCACGATGTCGACAACGGCGGCGGTCGCTGGGCGTATGCGCAGATCGGTCATGTGGTGACCAGATCAGCGCACGGCCGCGCCCGCGGCGGAATTCCAGCATCCGGACGCCGGTGGCTACGCGCCCCGCAGTGCCCGCATCACCGGCGCGAACGCCTCCATGCACGGCTCCAGGACGGCCAGGTACGAGAAACCGGACCGCTCGCGCTGCGCGCGCACCCGCTCGACGATCTCCTCCAGAGTGCCGACCAGCACGACGGGCAGTACCAGCGCCTGGTCCAGGGTCAGTCGGGGCTGCCGCTCGCGCAGGGGCTGGAGCACGCGCGCGGGGTCGTCCGTGACGGTCACGACCTGGATGAGCAGGTTCAGCTCCGCGGGCTCCGCGCGATCCGCCGCGTACTCGCGGTACAGGGCGACCCGCTCATCCAGCTCCTCGGCGGTGAGCGGCACGAGCTGCCCCGTCGTGCTGTCCGGCACCGACCGGGCACCCGTGAACGCCGCGATGTCCGCGTGCTCGGCGGTCAGACGCAGCATCCGGTCGCCGCCCGCGCCACTCACCGGCGGGCGCGGGATTCATCATGTTGATCCCGAAGCGGAACGGGCGCGGCATGAACTCTCCTCGGCGGCAAGCGACTTGAGCACTGCCGCGATTCCATCACTCGTGCGCGATCGCCGCCAGCACATTCATGCGGGAGGCGCGCAGCGCGGGCAGCAGGGCGGCCACGACGCCCACGACCGCCGCGCCGATCACCACCGCGACGATCGTGCCCCAGGGGATCGCCAGCGTCCTGATGCCCTGCAGGGCCAGCACCCGCTGGGTGCACACCCCCCACACCAGCCCCAGCGCCAGCCCGAGGACCGCGCCGAAGACCGCGATCACCACGGACTCCAGCCGGATCATCCGCCGCAGCTGGCGCCGGGCCAGCCCGATGGCCCGCAGCAGGCCGATCTCCCGTGTCCGCTCCACCACCGACAGGGCGAGGGTGTTGACCACGCCGAGCACGGCGATGACGATGGCGAGCCCGAGCAGCGCGTACACGAGGTGGAGCAGCACCGCGATCTGGTCGTGGACCAGCTTCTTGTAGTCCGCCTGGTCGCGCACCTGCACATTGGGGTACGCGGCGAGGGCCTTCTCCAGGTGGGAGCGCAACTGGCCGGCGCCCGTGCCCGGGACCGCGTTCACGTACAGCGCCACGTCCGGGGTGCCGGGCACGTACTTCTCCACGGTGCCGATGCCGAAGTACATGCCGCCCTCGATGCCGAACCCCTCGGCCGCGTCCTGGTTGGTCAGCGCGCCCACGGTCAGCCGTGCCTGCCGTCCGCCCTGGAACTCGACGGGCAGTACGCTGCCGGGCCGCACCCCGTGCTTGTCGGCGAAGCCGACGTCCATGGCGATGTGCCCGTCGGCGAGCGCCGCCGCCGTGTCGCCGTGGACGTAGTTGACGTGGCCGACGGAGTCCAGCGCCTGGTCGTATCCGGAGGCGGTGGTCTCGACGCGCTTGCCGTCCGGCAGGGACACCGCGACCGCCGCGAACCGCTGCCGTACGACGGTGCCGACGCCGGGCGTGTCACGGACCTTGTCCGTGACCTCCGGTGGGAACGGCTGGAAGTTACGATTCTGCACGACGAAGTCGGCACCGAGCGTCTTCTCGATCTGGCGGTCGATGGACCGGTTCATGGAGGCGCTGGCCACCGACATCCCGCCGACCAGGGCCAGGCCCACCATCAGGGCGGCCGCGGTGGCACCGGTGCGGCGCGGGTTGCGCAAGGCGTTGCGCTGGCTCATCCGCCCGACGGGGCCGAACAGGGCCGGGAAGGCTCCGCCCAGCACCCGGATCAGCGGGCGCACCAGCAGCGGTCCCGCGAGGACGGTCGCGACCAGGGTGAGGACGACGCCGGCGCCCAGCAGCGAGACGGCGGTCGCGGTGCGGTGCGCGGCGGCGCAGCCCGCGAGCGCGGCCACGCCCGCCGCCCCCACCAGCGCACCCGCCACCGCGCGCACCCGCATCGGCCGCCCCACACCGGCGACCTCGGCGTCCGCCAGGGCCGCCATGGGCGACACGGCCGCGGCGCGGCGGGCCGGCAGGTAGGCCGCCGCGAAGGTGACGCCGACGCCCACGACGTACGCGGCGACGGGCGTGACCCAGCCGATGGCCATCTCCGTGGTGCTCAGGTTCATGCCGAAGGCGCTCAGGAGCCGGATCAGTCCGGCCGCCATGCCGATCCCGGCCGCCAGGCCCAGCGTGGAGCCGAACAGGCCGAGCAGCACCGCCTCGGTGAGCACCGAGCGGCGTACCTGCCGCCGGTCGGCGCCCAGGGCACGCAGCAGGCCCAGCTCACGGGTGCGCTGGGCGATCAGCATGGCGAAGGTGTTGACGATCAGGAAGACGCCGACGAGGACCGCGATCCCGGCGAATCCGAGCATGACGTACTTGATGATCCTGAGGAATCCGCCGAGGCTCGCGGCGGCGGACTCGGCCTGCTCGCCGGCGGTCTTCAGGTCGTAGGTGCCGGTGCCGATCGCCCGGCCGATACGGTGCTTGAGCTGGGCGTCGGTCACGCCCTTGGCCGCGTCGACCGAGACGCTCGTCGCACGGTCCGCGGAGCCGAGCAGCCTGGTCTGCGCGGTCGGCGTGTCCAGGAAGAGCAGGGCAGCGCCCGGGTTGGTGGTGGTGAACGTGGCGATGCCGACGACGCGCACCCGGAAGGTGCCCGGCTGGGCGTGCACGGTCAGCGTGTCGCCGATCCCCATGTCCGCGTGCCGGGCCGTGTCGGCGTCCAGCACGGCCTCGCCGTCGCCGTGCGGGGCGTGGCCCGAGGTCAGCCGGACCGGGCTGTGGTCGGTGACTTCCCAGTTGCGAACGGTGGTGGGGGCGTCGGTGGTCGGGCCGACCGGTTGATCGCGGCTGTTGACGACCACGGCGTTCTGGACGGCCACGTCCACGTGGGCCGCGGCCACGCCGTCGACCCCGGCCACTCGCTGGGCGAGAGAGGCGGGCACCGTCCGCACCACGCCGGTGGGCACGGCGGACTTCAGGTCCCGCCTGGGCCCCACCGTCACATCGGCGGAGGTGGAGGCGAAGAGCCGGTCGTAGGTGCGGGCGACGGTGTCGGAGAAGATCAGGCTGCCCGTGACGAAGGCCACGGACAGAATGACGGCCAGGGCGGAGAGCAGCAGCCGCCCCTTGTGGGCGAGGAAGCTGCGCAGGGTCGCCTTGAGCACTCCGGTCAGGCCTCCTCGACGGTGACGCCGTCCCCGTCGAATCCGTCGCGGACCACCTCCATGCCGAGGGGCTGCGGGCCTCCCCCGGCGAACAGGCGCATGCGCCCGAGCACCGCCTCCGCGGTCGGGTGCTCCATTTCGTCCACGATCCGCCCGTCGGCGAGGTAGAGCACCAGGTCGGAGTGGGCGGCGGCGCCCGGGTCGTGGGTCACCATGACGACGGTCTGCCCGAGACTGTCGACGGCGTCGCGCAGGAAGCCGAGCACCTCCAGGCCGGCCCGGGAGTCCAGGTTGCCGGTCGGTTCGTCGGCGAAGATCAGCTCGGGCCGGGAGGCCAGTGCCCGTGCGCAGGCCACGCGCTGCTGCTGGCCGCCGGAGAGCTGGGACGGCCGGTGCTCGAGCCGGTCCCTCAGCCCTAGCGTGTCGATGACCTCGTCCAGCCACTTCTCGTCGGGTTTCCGGCCGGCGATGTCCATGGGGAGGGTGATGTTCTCCAGCGCGTTGAGGGTGGGGATGAGGTTGAACGACTGGAACATGAAGCCGATCCGGTCCCGCCGCAGCCGGGTCAGCTCGCGGTCCTTCAGACCCGTGATCTCGGTGTCGCCGATCCAGACCTGACCGGCCGAGACGGTGTCGAGGCCCGCCAGGCAGTGCATGAGCGTGGACTTGCCGGAACCGGAGGGGCCCATGACCGCGGTGAAACGGCCGCGCGCGATGTCGACGTCCACCGAGTCCAGCGCGAGCACGGCGGTCTCGCCCGACCCGTACGCCTTGGTCAGCCCACGGGCGCGGGCCGCGATCCCGTCGGCCGACGCCTGGCCCGGCGCCGCAGCAGCTGTGGACACGACGGCCTCCCTGAGGGTACTTCGTCCGATACGTCCCGACTCGTGACTGCTTTGTGTCCCCCGCCGAGCGTAGTGTGAGCGGGCCCACAGCCGGTATCCCCCGTCGGGCCGAGCGCGGGCTCCACCCGGAGGTCGGGCTCCGGGCATCGGTGTAAGGGGCACCCTCCGGCACCCTCCGCCTGATCAGCCGCGGTCGGCGGAGACCGGACGCCAGGCGGTGCCCAGCGCGCAGTACGAGCTGGGCAGGACCGGTCCCTTCTCCGGCATCAGCATCCGGCGGTAGGGGCCGAGTTCGAAGCCGGCGTCCCGCAGGGCGGCGACCGGGTCGCGGGCCAGATGGCAGCCGCCGGCCAGCAGCGGCCACACCGTGCGGTCCAGGGCGCGCTGGGTGAGCGTCATCGCCCGGCCGCCGCCCCTGCCGTGCTCGAAGAACCGCACCTCGCCGCCCGGCCGCAGCACCCGCCGTGCCTCGGCGAGCGCGCGCGGCAGGTCGCGCACGCTGCACAGCACCAGCGAGAACACCACGGCGTCGAACGCCTCGCTCTTCACCGGCAGCGCCTCCGCACAGCCCGGCACCACGTCGACCGGGACCTCGGCGCGCAGGGCGGCCTCCACGGCCCGCCGCCGCAGCAGCCGCTCCGGCTCGATCGCGACGACCTCCGCGACGGTGCCCGGATAGTGCGCGAAGTTCAGCCCGTTCCCCGCGCCGATCTCGATCACCCGCCCGGACAGCCCGCCCAGCAGCCGCCGACGCACCCCGGCCATGCCCATCCTGCTCTCCGCGGCCACGCTGACCCGGGCGTAGTAACGGGCGAACAGCGGATGACGAACGGCGTCCCGCGCGGACCGCAACACCATGGCAACCTCCCGAACGGACAGGCTTACGGAGAGTGTCCCCCGCGTAAACCCCCGGCACGCACACGCGTGCCGGGCACCGTGCCGTCCTGGCTCGTCACCCGTACGCCGGACCGGGTGCCGCCCTGCCTTTCCTTGAGCCCGCTGGACTCGACGAGGGTCCGCCCGCCGCGGCCGGACGTTGTCCGGCTCGCCGAGCCGCCGGTCTGCCGCGGGTCCGTAGGCCGCGTGCGGGCCCGTGCGGACCGTTGCACGCGCGTCCGTGCCGGGCGCGATCCGGCCTCGCGCCCGGCCGGGACCTGCCGCCCGCGCGTGGGGCTGCGCACCGCCCCGGTCTGTCCGAGCCCGCGGAGGCTGTGTCCGGTCCCGGTCTGCCGCGGTCGTACCGGGGCTCGGCGAGCCACCGGTCCTGCAGCGGGTCGGTCCGCGCTGTGGGCCGCACGCGCGACGCACGTCCGCTCGGGGCGGGGCCTGTTCCGCCGACCGCGCAAATTGCGCGTGGGCACACAGTGGCCCTGGTGTGCGGGGTCGCCGGGGGCGACGCCTGTCACTCCGGCCGGGTGGGCCGTGTGCCTGTGCCTGGGTCGCCGGCAGCCCCCGGCGTGCATGCCTGTCGGGGCAGGCCCCGCCCTCCCGGCCGGCTCAGGCGCGCGCCCGCGCGTGGGGGACGCCGAGTACGGCGAGGGAACGGACCTCGCCCTCCAGACGGCGCGCGCCCGCGTGTGCGGACGCCGAGGGCCGGTGCCTCGCATGCCTGCCGGGAGCGGGCCCGGCAGGCGGTCCGCTGCCTATGCGAACGGTGGAGGTGCCTCCCGCGTCGTGAAGGACTCCGCGTCCCATCTGCCGTTCAGGCGAGGGGCCAGCCAGTCGGGGGCCGTTGCCCGGAAGGCGGCCGGGGGGAGGGTGCCGGCGCCCGTGGGGAGGGCGCCGAGGAGGGGGGCGGTGGCTGCCTCGGGGAGGTCGGTGACATTGCAGCGGGAGGCCAGGTCCGGGTGGGCCGGCCAGCTGCCGATCACCACGCCGAGCAGGTCCACGTCGCGGGAACGCAGTTCACGGGCCGTCAGTTCCGTTGTGTTCAGCGTGCCCAGGCCGGCCGAGGCCACCAGCAGGACCGGGGCGCGCAACAGCCGCGCCGCGTCCGCCAGTGTGCCGCCCGACTCGTCGAAGCGGACCAGCAGCCCGCCCGCGCCCTCCACCAGCACCAGGTCGTGCTCGGTGGCCAGCTTGGCGGCGGCCTCGGCCACCTCGTGCGGGCGCACCGGCGCCCGCCCCGCCCGCCGGGCCGCCGTGGCGGGCGCCAACGGCTCGGGGTAACGGGCCAGTTCACGTGCCGTCACCGGACCGGCCAGCCGCGCGACCTCCTCGGCGTCCCCGCGCTCGTCCGGCCGTACGCCCGTCTGCGCGGCCTTCAGCACGGCCACCGACCGTCCCGCCGCGACGGCCGCCGCGGCGACGGCGGCCGTGGTGACCGTCTTGCCGACCTCCGTGCCCGTGCCCGTGATCACCAGTACCGGCATCTCAACCCTCCCGCGCCGCCGCGCACACCGCGCGCGCGATCCGTGCCACATCCGCGTCACCGGTGACGTACGGCGGCATGGTGTACACCAGGTCCCGGAACGGCCGCAGCCACACGCCCTCGCGCACGGCCGCCCGCGTCGCCGCCGCCATGTCCACCGGATGGTCGAGCTGGACCACGCCGATGGCGCCCAGGACCCGTACGTCCCGCACCCCGGGCAGCTCCGCCGCCGGCGCCAGCCCGTCCCGCAGACCCGCCTCGATCCGCTTGACCTCCGCGAGCCAGTCCTGGCCGAGCAGCAGCCCGATCGACGCGCACGCCACGGCCGCCGCCAGCGGATTGCCCATGAACGTCGGCCCGTGCGCCAGCACCGGCACCTCGCCCCGCGAGATCCCGTCCGCCACCCGCGCCGTGCACAGCGTCGCCGCCATCGTCAGATAGCCGCCGGTCAGCGCCTTGCCCACGCACATCACATCCGGCGTCACGGCGGCGTGCTCCGCCGCGAACAGCGCGCCGGTGCGCCCGAACCCGGTCGCGATCTCGTCGAACACCAGCAGTACGTCGTGCTCGTCGCACACCTCGCGCAGCACCCGCAGATAGGCGGGGGAGTGGAACCGCATCCCGCCCGCGCCCTGCACCACCGGTTCCACGATCACGGCGGCCAGTTCGCCGGCGTGCCGTTCGACCATCTCCCGCAGATGCTCGGCGTACGACTCCTCGTACTCGGCCGGCGGCGCGTCCGCGAACACCTGGCGCGGCAGTACGCCGGTCCACAGCTCGTGCATCCCGCCCTCGGGGTCGCACACGGACATCGGCTGCCAGGTGTCGCCGTGGTAGCCGCCCCGCCAGGTCAGCAGCCGCCGCTTGTCCGGGCGGCCGAGCGAGCGCCAGTACTGCAGGCACATCTTGACCGCGACCTCGACCGACACCGAACCGGAGTCGGCGAGGAACACGTGCTCCAGGCCGTCCGGCGACATGTCGACAAGGAGCTTCGCGAGCCGGACGGCGGGCTCGTGCGTGAGCCCGCCGAACATCACGTGGCTCATCCGCGCCAGCTGCTCCCGCGCGGCCTCGTTGAGCACCGGGTGGTTGTAGCCGTGGATCGCCGCCCACCACGACGACATGCCGTCCACCAGTTCGCCCGAGCCGTCCGCGAGCCTGAGCCGCACCCCGCTCGCCGACTCCACGACGAGCGGGTCCTGACGGCCGGGCATGGGCCCGTACGGGTGCCACACGTGCCGCCGGTCGAGCTCCAACAGCTCGGCCACGCCCGGGCCGGACAGGTCAGGCATTGGGTGCGACGTCCGTTCCGGCGCCCCGGCGGCGTACGGCGACGAGGTCCGTGCGCGGCTCGTTCACCGAAGGGGCGGAGCCCGCGGAGGTTCCGCACACGCCACCCTCGTGACAGCCACCGGAGGTCCGGTGCTCCGGCAGCGTCACCTGGTCCGTGCCCTCCACCTCGAACCCGGCGTCCGCGATCATCTCCAGGTCGGCCCTGCCGGCCTGGCCCTCGCTGGTCAGGTAGTCGCCGAGGAAGATCGAGTTGGCCAGGTGCAGGGCGAGCGGCTGCATCGTACGCAGGTGCACCTCGCGGCCGCCCGCGATCCGCACCTCCACGTCCGGGCAGACGAACCGCACCATCGCCAGGATCCGCAGGCAGCGCTGCGGGGTCAGGTGCCACTCCTTGGCGAGCGGCGTTCCCTCGAACGGGATCAGGAAGTTCACCGGAACGGAGTCGGGGTCCAGCTCGCGCAGCGAGAAGACCACGTCGACCAGGTCCTCGTCGCTCTCGCCCATCCCCGCGATGAGCCCGGAGCAGGCGGACAGCCCGGCGGCGTGCGCCTTGTTCACCGTGTCCACCCGGTCGGCGTAGGTGTGGGTGGTGGTGATGTCGCCGTACGTCGACTCGGAGGTGTTGAGGTTGTGGTTGTAGGCGTCGGCCCCGGCCTCGCGCAGCCGCTCGGCCTGGCCGTCGGAGAGCAGCCCGAGACAGGCGCACACCTCGACGCCCTCGTTCTGCTCCTTGATGGCCTTGATGGTCTGAGAGACCCGGTCCACGTCACGGTCCGTCGGACCGCGCCCGCTCGCCACCAGGCAGACGCGCTTGGCGCCGCCGGCCAGCCCGGCCGCCGCGGCCTTGGAGGCGTCGTCGGGCCCCAGCCAGGTGTACTTGAGGATGTCGGCCTTCGAGCCGAGCCGCTGGGAGCAGTAGGAGCAGTCCTCGGGGCACAGACCGGACTTGAGGTTGACGAGATAGTTGAGTTTCACCCGCCGGCCGAACCAGTGGCGGCGCACCTTTCCGGCCGCGGCCACCACATCGAGCAGGTCGTCGTCGGAGGTGGCCAGCACGGCCAGAGCTTCCTCCCGGGTCGGCGACTCGCGCCGAAGCCCCTTCTCCACCAGCGTGTTCAGCAGGTCCATGGGAGTCGATCCTGTCCTACGTGTCCGTCCTGGGCCAAGGAGAGTCTGCACAAATGCGCAGGCGTTGACGTGTGGGTATTGCCACACCATGGACGGATGGTCCTGCGGATAGGGTCTTCGCACCGCCCGCTAGGGTCTGTGCACTGCCTACAAAAGCCCCCGGAGGACCCATGGCGTTCGGCTGGATCGAGGAGCAGGCTCAGGCGCGCCGGCGGGCCGGGCTCGTACGGACGCTGCGGCCCCGCCCGGCCGAGTCGCCGCTGCTGGACCTCGCGAGCAACGACTACCTGGGGCTGGCCCGCCACCCGGAGGTCACGGCGGGGGCCGCGGACGCGGCGCGCACCTGGGGCGGCGGCTCGACCGGCTCCCGGCTGGTCACCGGCACCACCGAGCTGCACGCCGAACTGGAGCGCGAGCTGGCCGGCTTCTGCGGATTCGAGGCGGCGCTGGTCTTCTCCTCCGGATACGCCGCCAACCTCGCCGCGGTCACCGCGCTCGCCCCGCACGGCTCGCTCGTCGTCTCCGACGCGGGCAACCACGCCTCGCTCATCGACGGCTGCCGGCTGGCCCGGGGCACCACGCAGGTCGTCGGGCACGCCGATCCGGAGGCCGTGCGCAAGGCGCTCGGCACCCACGAGGGCCCGGCGGTCCTCGTCTCCGACACGGTGTTCTCGGTCGACGGCGACGCCGCCCCGCTGGCGGAGCTCGCCGAGGCCTGCCGGGAGCACGGTGCCGGTCTCGTCGTCGACGACGCCCACGGGCTGGGCGTGCTGGGTGCCGGCGGCCGCGGCGCCGCGCACGCGGCGGGGCTGGCGGGCGCCGGCGACGTGGTCGTCACCGCCACGCTGTCGAAGTCGCTCGGCAGCCAGGGCGGAGCCGTCCTCGGGCCCGCACGGGTGGTCGACCACCTGGTCAACGCGGCCCGGACGTTCATCTTCGACACGGGCCTCGCCCCGGCGGCCGCGGGCGCGGCCCTGGCGGCGCTGAGGCTGCTGCGCCGCGAACCGGAGCGGGCGGCACGCGCGCGCGAGGTGGCGGACGAACTCCACGCGCGCCTGACCGCCGCGGGGCTGCACGCGGTACGCCCCGACGCCGCGGTGGTCTCGGTGCGCGCGCCGTCCCCGGAGGGGGCCGTGCGCTGGGCGGCCGACTGCCGTGCGGCCGGGCTGGCCGTGGGCTGCTTCCGTCCTCCTTCCGTGCCCGACGGCGTCTCACGGCTGCGGCTGACCGCCCGCGCGGACCTCTCCGGGGCGCAGATCGAACGCGCTGTACGGGTGATCGGCGAAACGCGACCATGAGTCGGCGTGACACGGCCGTGCGTCGCCGGATGCGGAATTGACCGGATCGTGCGTCAGAGGCCGTGCGCCGCGGCCGTGAAGCCCGCCCAGCTTTCGGGGGAGAAGAGCAGCGCCGGCCCGGCCGGGTCCTTGGAGTCGCGTACGGCGAGCAGCCCGGCCCAGGGCCCCGCGGCCGGCCGGGCCGTCTCGACGCAGTTGTTGGCTCCGGTGCTGTGGCTGCTGCGCAGCCAGCGCACGCCGTGCAGATCGGTGCTGGAAGGTACGTGCCGAGGCAGAGCGGACATGGTGCCTCCTTACGCGGTGAACGGTGGTGCGCCGTCAGGTGTCCCGGCGCATCCGGGCGATGAAGTCCAACGAGTCCTCGGGCGGAAGAGCGCGGCTCCGAAGAGTGTCGAAGGCCTCGGTGTAGGCCTCCAGGTCTTCTTTCCGTTCGAGGTGGAGGCTACTCGTCAAGTGGTCGATGACCACCACGTCAAGATCAGAAGTGTTCGAAAATGAGAAGATGACGAAAGACCCGGTCACGCCGATGTGCTCCCCGGCGGCGAACGGCATTACCTGGAGTCGTACTTGGGGCAGCCGCGCCGCCTCCGCCAGCCGCTCGAGCTGCCGTGTCATCACCTCGGGCCCGCCGACCTCCCGGCGCAGCACGGCCTCGTCCAGCACCGCGTCCAGCTCCAGCGGCGGGTGCGCGCGCAGCACGTCCTGGCGGGCCAGCCGCACCTCCACCAGCGCGTCCAGCCGGTCGCCGTCGAGCCCGTCCACGGCGGCCCGGGTGACTGCGCGCGCGTACTCGGGGGTCTGCAGCAGCCCGGGGACGACCGAGGTCTCCAGCGTGCGCATTCCGCTCGCCTGCGACTCCAGGCTGATGAAGTCCCGGTAGGCCGGTGGCAGTACGCCGCGGTAGGCGTGCCACCAGTGGTGCCGGCCGCCGTCGTCCGGTTCCGCCAACGCCAGCAGCAACTCGCGCAGTTGGGAGTCCCGGACGGCGTACGCGTCCAGGAGTAACCGCACATCGGCCGGTTTCACCCCGCTGGCGCCGGTCTCGATCCGGCTGACCTTCGACTGGTGCCAGCCCACCAGCCGGGCCGCCTGACCGCTGGTGAGACCCGCACCGGTGCGCAGCGCGCGCAGTTCGGCGCCCAGTTTCCGGCGGCGTACCGCGGGACCGTGCTGCATGGACTGCTCCTCACTCCTCCGAACGCTCCACCTGACCCGCTTCACATACGGTCTGCCGTCGCAGAGTTCACCGCATCGAGCGACAGATATATGCATATCTGGTGGATCGCCACGCGGGACCGGTGTGGTGATGGCAGTCTGGCGGCGAAGCACCAGTCCGGGACCGTACTCGAACCATCCGCTCCGTGTCGGACTGCGATCCCCTGGGAAAGGGCCGGCGTCGTCATGGCAGACCATCTGGAAGCATCCGTCACTCTGCCGAGCGATCCCGCCTCGGTCTCCGCGGCCCGCGGTTATGTGGTGAGCACCCTCGAGGAGTGGGGCCTGCCGCCGGACACGGACACCGCCGAGACCGTCCGGCTCATCGTCTCCGAGCTCGCCACCAACGCCGTACAGCACACCCTCGGGCAGTCCCCCACCTTCACGGTGGACCTCGCTCTCGTGCGTGACGAACACCTGCGGATCGGGGTGACCGACAGCCATCCGAGATTCCCGAAACGACTGCCGGCCGCCGTCCAGCAGGACAACGGCCGGGGCATGGTGATCATCCGGTGGCTCACCGCCGAGTGCGGCGGCAGGCTGACCGTGCGGCCGACCCGGGAGGGCGGCAAGACGGTCTGCATCGAGCTTCCGTGGACGGTCCCGGCCCGGCCGGTCACGGCCGCGGGGCGGCAGGAGCCGTAGCTCGTGCGGAGCCCGGGGCGGTGACGGCGCCTCAGGGCGCCGCCACCGCCCCGGGCGGGTCAGCGGACCCGGCCGTACCAGACGCTCTTCGTCCAGATCTTCTGCAGCTTCACCACGTCCCCGGTCTTCGGGGCGTGCCAGATCTTGCCCCCGCCGGCGTAGATGCCGACGTGGTAGACGTACGAGCCCGAGTGGAAGAACACCAGGTCCCCGGCCCTGCGGCTCTTCGCGGAGATGTGGCGGGTCTTGTTGTACTGCTGGTCCGCCGTGCGGGGCAGCCTCTTGCCCGCCTTCTTGAACGAGTACAGCGTGAGGCCGGAGCAGTCGAAGCTCCGCGGCCCGGTGGCGCCCCATCGGTAGGGGGAGCCCTTCTTGGACGCCGCGATATGAAGCGCCTTCGTGGCCGGTGTCGCGGCCGAGGCCTCGGAGGCCATGCCGGGAACCGCGATCGAGCCGCCCACGGCGGCCAGGGTCAGGGCCGAGGCCGTGCCGGCCCGGGCCATCAGTGACGGGACACGATTGAGCGTGGTCATGCGCAACCCTTCGTCAGCCGCCTGTGAAGGATGACCTGTCGGATTCGGGCTGGCGAAGTTGCCCGGCCGCGTTGTCGCGGCTTCACCCCAAGGGCTGCTCGGACCGGTCATGGCGTGACCGTTCCGGCGACCCGTCGTGCTTGGGTCCTCCACTCCTGCCGATCCACTTCCGTCGACCGGTCGTCCGGGCGGCGGCAGGATTCGGCGTCCGCCCGGACCGCCCCGCCGCGGTGGCGGGGGCTTGTCGTCGACACGGATCTTCACCTACGCATGTCCGAAAATCCCAACGGAATCGGGGATTTGTGTTGTTACTCACCACTCAGCCGTTCGGGTGGGCGCCCTTGCGCTCGAACGGCTGTCTCCCCCCACGGCGACTCCCGGACCAGCGCCGGAACAGCCCGTTCCGCCATCCGGGGAGGCAGGGCCGCGCAACCGGAAGGACCTCGGAAAAGGAGGGGAACCAACCCGAAAGGAGGTACGTCGTTTGGTCCGTTTCGACTCACGCCCACAGGGCTCGTTCTCACCGGCGGCGCGCGCCTGTGGGTGCGTCAGTTCACAGCATGAAGCGGCGAGCTGACGATCAGTAGGCCGACCGTGTCGAGGTGACGGGCGGTCATTTCCACCTCGGCCGGCAGCGGTGATGGCCCGGGTGACGGCATCGGGCGGCTCGCCTCGCGTCGGAATCCGCTCAGCGGGACTCGCCGCGCCGGTTATCGGATTGGCAAAGAAGGCCAGTGCCCCCTGTTCTCAAGGACCTCGCAGCCGCAAGGATCCCCCGTACCCAATTCGCAACGATGTACGGGGAGGTCCCACTTGAGGGACATGAGACCGAAGAACCGGGCGACGGCGCTCGGTTCGGCCGGCGCGCTGGTCACGGCGACCCTGATAGCCGGCGCCATGGCGACGCCCGCCGCCGCTGCGGAGAACCGCCACGGCCAGGACCGCGAGGCACGCGGCGCCGCGATCGCCGCCGAGCGCGCCGCCGAGGCCGGGATCGACTGGCAGGACTGCCCCGCCGACTGGGGGCTGGCCAAGCCCATCCAGTGCGGCTGGGTCTCGGTGCCGGTCGACTACGCCAAGCCGTACGGCAAGCAGATCAAGCTCGCCGTCGACCGCATCGGCAACACCGGCACCAAGCAGGAGCGCCAGGGCGCCCTCGTCTACAACCCGGGCGGACCGGGCGGCTCGGGCCTGCGCTTCCCGGCCCGGGTCACCTCCAAGAACCCCATCTGGGCCAACGTGGCGAAGGCCTACGACTTCGTCGGCTTCGACCCGCGCGGTGTCGGCCACTCGGCGCCCATCTCCTGCGTGGACCCGCAGGAGTTCGTCAAGGCGCCCAAGATGGACCCGGTGCCGGACTCCGAGGCCGACAAGCGCGTCCAGCGCAAGCTGGCCCGCGAGTACGCCGAGGGCTGCTACGAGCGCACCGGCCGTACGATGCTGCAGCAGATGACCACCGCGAACACCGTCCGCGACCTGGACGTCATCCGCGCCGCGCTCGGCGAGAAGAAGCTCAACTTCCTCGGCGTCTCCTACGGCACCTACCTCGGCGCCGTCTACGGCACGATGTACCCGGGCCACCTGCGCCGGATGGTCGTCGACAGCGTCGTCAACCCGGCGCGTGAGAACATCTGGTACCAGGCCAACCTGAACCAGGACACCGCCTTCGAGATCCGCTGGAAGGACTGGCAGGACTGGGTCGCCAAGAACGACGCCACCTTCCACCTGGGCACCACCCGCGCCGAGGTCCAGGACAAGTGGCTGACACTGCGCGCCACCGCCAAGAAGAACCCCGTCGGCGGGGTCGTCGGCCCGGCCGAGCTGATCTCCTTCTTCCAGAGCGCCCCGTACTACGACTCCGCGTGGGTGCCGGTGGCGACGGTGTTCAGCAAGTACGTCGCCGGTGACACCCAGGCGCTCATCGACGCGGCCGCCCCGGACATGTCCGACACCGCGGGCAACATCTCCTCGGAGAACGGCAACGCCGTCTACACGGCCGTGGAGTGCACCGACGCCAAGTGGCCCACCAGCTGGAAGAAGTGGGACCGGGACAACACGCGGCTGCACAGGACCGCGCCGTTCATGACCTGGGCCAACGCATGGATGAACCTGCCGTGCGCCACGTGGCCGGTCAAGCAGCAGACCCCGGTGAACGTCAAGACCGGCAAGGGCCTGCCGGAGGTGCTGATCGTGCAGTCCGCGCGGGACGCCGCCACCCCGTACGCCGGCGCCGTCGAACTGCACAAGCGCTTCAAGGGCTCCCGCCTGATCACCGAGAAGGACGCGGGCTCCCACGGAGTCACCGGCCTGGCCAACCCGTGCATCAACGACCGGGTGGACGCCTACCTGCTCACCGGCAAGCTGGACCGGGCGGACGTGACCTGCGCTCCGCACGCCACGCCGAAGCCGTAGTGGACGGTCGTACGTGACGAGGGGCGGCCGGGATTCCCGGCCGCCCCTTCTCCGCGTGCGGTGCCGTGGCGGTCAGCCGAGCGGTGAGCGCGGGAACCTGCGCTCCCTCTCACCCTTCGCCTCGGCCTGCTCCGCCTTGACCACCGCCGCGTACTGGTCGACGTACTCCTGCCCGGACAGCGACAGAATGGCGTACATGATCTCGTCCGTGACGGCGCGCAGGACCGCCTTCTCGTTCTCCAGCCCGGCGTAGCGGGAGAAGTCCAGGGGCTTGCCGAAGCGGATCGTGACCGGGTACATGTGCGGGACGACCCGGCCCGGCGGCTGGGCCTCGAAGGTGCCGATCATCGCGCACGGCACGACCGGCACCCCGGCCTCGAGCGCCATGACCGCGACACCGACCTTGCCCTTGTACAGACGGCCGTCGTGCGACCGGGTGCCCTCCGGGTAGATGCCGAGGAGCTCACCCTTGCGCAGCACCCCGAGCCCTTCCCGGATCGCGGCCTGCCCGGCCTCCTTGCCGGAGCGGTCGACCGGGATCTGCCCGGCGCTGCGGAAGAAGGCGGCGGTGAGCCGGCCCTTGAGGCCCGGTCCCGTGAAGTACTCGGCCTTCGCCAGGAAGGTGATACGCCGTTTGAGCATCGCGGGCATCAGGAAGTGGTCCGAGAACGACAGGTGGTTGCCCGCGACGATGGCCGGACCGGACGCCGGCACGTGCTCCAGCCCCTCCATCCGGGGCCGGAAGACCATTCTGAGCAGCGGTCCCAGCAGGACGTATTTGAGCAGGTAGTAGAACAAGGGGGCGCTCCTCACTCGTGCGGAACTGCTCAACCGCCGTGTTCTCGCAGGTCAGGGTGTATGCCGTGGGGGTGCCAGTGTAAGTGCGCACACCGTGGCGGGGAACTGCTTCCGGCCGTACGGCGGTGGCGCGATGCCGCGCCTGCCGAAAGCCGCCCACCCGGCGACGTACCGTGGTGGGCATGGCCCCTCCGCTTCCGGGTCCGCTGGCGCACCTGGCCCCGCTGCTGAGCCACTACGGCTACTGGGCCGTCGGCGGTGTGGTCCTGGTGGAGGACTTCGGGGTTCCCGCCCCGGGTGAGACGATCCTGATCGCGGCCGGGGTGTATGCCGGGGCCGGGCAGCTCAACGTGGTGGCCGTCGGCCTGATCGCGTTCCTCGCGGCGATCGTCGGGGACAACATCGGCTACCTCGTCGGCCGGTTCGGCGGACGGGCGTTCGTCCACCGCTGGGGGCGGTACGTCTTCCTGACGCCGAAGCGGTTCGAGGCGGCCGAGCGGTTCTTCTCCCGGCACGGCGGCAAGATCGTCACGGTGGCCCGCTTCATCGAGGGCCTGCGCCAGGCCAACGGCATCATCGCCGGCACCACGGGCATGCACTGGCTCCGCTTCCTCGCCTTCAACGCGCTCGGCGCCGCGCTGTGGGTGGGCCTGTGGGTGACCCTGGCCTACTTCGCGGGCGCACACATCAGCACGGTCTACGACGAGATCCGCCGCTACGAGGTCTACGTGCTCGTCGCACTCGGCCTCCTGGTCGCCGCCCTGATCGCCCGTCACCTGCTGCGCCGCAGGCACCGCGAGGACTGATGTCCGCGGAACCCGGGAATACCCCTAGGGGGTATTAATGTTCTGGTGCGTGAGGTCTTCATCCGCAGGGGAGAGCGACGATGACACACCCGGCACACGGACACGAGCACCACACGCACCACGCGCACCGGCATGAGCACCCTTCGCCGGGCGCCTCCTGGCGCGTGGCCGCACAGGCCACGCTGCACTGCCTCACCGGATGCGCCGTCGGTGAGGTGCTCGGCATGGTCGTCGGCACCGCGGCCGGCCTGCACAACGCGGCCACGGTCCTCATCTCCGTCGCGCTGGCCTTCGTCTTCGGCTACGCGCTGACCATGCGCGGGGTCCTGCGCGCCGGAGTCCCCGTCCGCCGGGCGGTCGGGGTCGCCCTGGCCGCCGACACCGTGTCCATCGCGGTGATGGAACTGATCGACAACACCGTGATGGTCGGCGTGCCCGGCGCCATGGACGCCGGCCTGTCCGACGCGCTGTTCTGGGTGTCGCTGGTTCTCTCCCTCGTGCTCGCCTTCGTGGTCACCGTCCCTGTCAACCGGTGGATGATCGACCGTGGCAAGGGGCACGCGGTCGTGCACATGTACCACTGACGCCGGTCGCGCGTGGTGCGGCCGTACCGGTCAGGGGCGGCCGTCCCGGCCCATGGGCTCGTTCAGCGGGCCGGTGTCCGGCCGGCCGCCGTAGCCGCGCGCGGTCCGGTGCGCGTGCCGGTGGCGTGTCGCGGCACCGGCCAGGAGGGCCGCGCCCAGACAGAAGATCAGGGCGAGGGCGAGACCGGCGCTGAAGGCCTCGAGCGTGTTCATCCTGGCGATGCCGTTGCCGAGCACCGACACCGTGTGCTCGGGGCCGCCGGACAGGTTGCCGGCGATGGCCAGAGCGGTGAAGGCGGCGGTCGCCGCGAGAAGGAGCAGACCGATGAGCAGCATGGAAGTCATCTCCTCAAGGAGTCCCGTCACCCGGCGGGTACCCCGCTCGTCACCGGGCAGGCGGGCAGGCGGGCAGGCGGGCAGGCGGGCGTCTCCTGGGGCGCGGGCGGAGGTCGCACGCGGACCGGATCGCGGCGCCGGTCACCAGGTGCGCCGCCGCTCCCATCGGGTACCCGGCGAGGGCGGCGCGGTGAACGGCACCGCGCAGACCGCAGGACCTGACGAAGGGAGGCGTCATGGCTCAGCACGTACGCGACATCATGACCAGCCGACTGGTGACGGTGGAGCCGCAGACCTCGGTGACGGCGGTCGCCCAGAAGATGCGCGACGAGGACATCGGCATCGTGCTGGTGACCGAGGGCGACGAGCTGCGCGGCCTGGTCAGCGACCGCGACCTGGTGATCCGCGCGCTGGCCGAAGGCGGTGACCAGGAGCAGCGGACCGTCGCCTCGGCGTGCAGCGGCGACATCTACACCGTGACCCCCGACGACGACCTGGACCGCGCGGTGCAGTTGATGCGGGAGCACTCCGTGCGCCGGGTGCCGGTCGTCGACCACGGTCACGCCGTGGGCATCGTCTCCCTCGGCGACCTGGCCATCGAGCGTGACCCGGGATCCGCCCTCGGTGACATCAGCGGGGCGGAGCCCAACCAGTAGGGCCGCGACGGCACCGACCGCTGGGGGCGCCCGCGCCGGCGCCCCCAGCCGTGCCGGCCGTCAGGCGGCCAGCACCTTCTCCAGGGAGGCCAGCGCGGAGCGCAGTTCGTCCTCGGTGATGGTCAGCGGCGGCGCCAGCCGGATCGTGGAGCCGTGGGTGTCCTTGACCAGGACGCCCTCCCGCATCAGACGCTCGCCGATCTCCCGCCCGGTGCCGATCGCCGGATCCACGTCGACGCCCGCCCACAGGCCGCGCGAGCGGAAGCCGACCACGCCCCGGCCGGCCAGCTCGGCCAGACCCTCGCGCAGCACCGCGCCCAGCTCCGCCGCCCGGCGCTGGAACTCGCCGGTCTCCAGCAGGCCGACCACCGCCGTGCCGACCGCGGCGGACAGCGGGTTGCCGCCGAACGTCGACCCGTGCTCACCCGGCCGCAGCACCCCGAGTACCTCCCGGCGCCCGACGACCGCGGACACCGGCACGATCCCGCCGCCCAGTGCCTTGCCCAGCAGCACGACGTCCGGCACCACGTCCTCGTGCTCGACGGCGAGCGTGCGCCCGGTGCGGCCGAGGCCCGACTGGATCTCGTCCGCCAGGAACAGACAGCCCGCGCGGCGGGTCAGCTCCCGCACCCCGGCGAGGTAGCCGTCATCCGGGATGATCACACCGGCCTCGCCCTGGATCGGCTCGATCAGCACCGCGGCCGTCGTCTCGTCGACCGCCGCCTGAAGCGCCGCCAGATCGTTGTACGGGACGATCCTGAAGCCCGGCGTGAACGGCCCGAAGCCCGAGCGTGCCGTCTCGTCCGTGGAGAAGCCGACGATCGTCGTCGTACGGCCGTGGAAGTTGTCCGCCGCGACCACGATCGTCGCCCGGCCGGCCGGGACGCCCTTGACCTCGTACGCCCACTTGCGGGCCACCTTGATGCCGCTCTCCACCGCCTCGGCGCCGGTGTTCATCGGCAGCACCATGTCCTGACCGGTCAGGGACGCCAGCCGCTCGGCGAACTCGGCGAGCCGGTCGTTGTGGAAGGCCCGCGAGGTCAGCGTCAGCCGGTCGAGCTGGCGGTGCGCGGCCTCGATCAGCGCGGGGTGGCGGTGGCCGAAGTTCAGGGCCGAGTAGCCGGCCAGCATGTCCAGGTAGCGGCGGCCCTCGACGTCCTCCACCCAGGTGCCCTCGGCGCGGGCGACGACCACGGGCAGCGGGTGGTAGTTGTGCGCGAGGACCGGCTCCTCGGCCCGGATCAGCTCGTCGGAGGTGCGGGTCCGTGCGGGTGCGGTCATGAGCGGATCTCCTGGGTGCAGCACTTGATGCCGCCGCCGGCCCTGTGGAACTCGGACAGGTCGACGGGGACGGGGACGTAGCCGCGGTCGGCGAGCTGTTCGGCGAGCGCCGTCGCTCCGGGCGAGATGAAGACGTGACGGCCGTCGCAGACGGAGTTCAGGCCGAAGGCCGTCGCGTCCTCGCGGGTGGCGAGCACCGCGTCCGGGTACAGCCGGGCGAGCACCTCGCGGCTGCCGGGCGAGAACGCCTCCGGGTAGTACGCGATGTTTCCCTCGCCCTCGTCGTCGAGGACGAACAGCGCGGTGTCCAGGTGGTAGAAGTACGGGTCCACCAGGGTCAGGCCGATCACCGGCACGCCCAGGTACTCCTGCGCCTCGCGGTGGGCCTCGCGGGTGGTGCGGAAACCGGCGCCGGCCAGGATCCAGCGGCCGGCCGGCACGAAGTCGCCCTCGCCTTCGCACACCGACTCGGGACGGTAGACGTCGTAGCCGGCCGACTTGAACCACGTGTCGTAGGGGAGGGACTCCGGGCGGCGCTCGGGCGCCTTGAACAGGGAGCCGAAGACGCGGCCGCCCACGACGACCGCCGCGTTGGCGGCGAAGACCATGTCCGGCAGGCCGGGCACGGGCTCCACGGTGTCGACGGTGTGGTCGTGGGCGCGGTAGACGCCGATCAGTTCATGCCACTGCGCCTGGGCCAGGGACACGTCCACGGGGACGTCCGGATGCATCCAGGGGTTGATCGCGTACTGCACGGCGAAGTGTCTGGGTTCGCAGACGAGGAAGCGCCGCCGGCGCGGCACACGGGATTCGGGCACAGAGGGGTCCCTCCGCTTCCTGGGTGTCGACTGGGGGTGACACAAAGGTAGGAAGCGGTGACGGCGGGCGACAAGAAACGAAAGCTGCGCGCATGAGCAGGAACGCTGCGTCTTTCCGCCGCTCAGCGCACGTCTGCTGCGTCCTGCGGGGCGGGCTGGCTGGCACCCGCCTCCGGGGCGTCCGGCAGCAGGTGCGAGAGGACCATCACGCTGATCGTCTTCCGGATGAACGGCTCGGTGCGGATCCGCTCCAGCACTTCCTCGAAGTGCTCCACGTCCCGCGCCCGCACGTGCAGCAGCGCGTCCGCTCCGCCGGTCACCGTCATCGCCGCCGTGATCTCCGGATGGTTGCGGACCACCTCGGCCAGCCGCCGCGGCGGGGCCGCGCCCTCGCAGTACACCTCGACGTACGCCTCCGTACGCCAGCCCAGCGCCGACGGCTTGACCGTGGCCGTGAACCCGGTGATCACACCCGTCTCGCGCAGCCGGTCCACACGGCGCTTGACGGCCGTCGCGGACAGGCCGACGGCCGCGCCGATCTCGGCGAAACTGCTGCGGGCGTTCGCCATCAGCGCGGTGAGGATCTTCCGGTCGAGTTCGTCGAACGGTGTCGGCCTGCTGTTCATGTCGGCACTGTATCCAGCGCAAACGTCCGCGCCCGGCCCGTGTCCAGGCATGCGGATCCCCCCTACACTCCACCTTCATGCTGCGTGCCCTGGCCGTCGACGACGAACGCCCCTCGCTCGAGGAACTGCTGTACCTGCTGAGCGCCGACCCCCGGATCGCCGGCGTGGAGGGCGCCGGCGACGCGACCGAGGCGCTGCGCCGCATCAACCGGGCCCTGCAGTCCGGCCCGGACGGGCCCGACGCGATCGACGTCGTCTTCCTCGACATCCACATGCCGGGCCTGGACGGCCTCGACCTGGCCCGGCTGCTCACCGGGTTCGCCGAGCCGCCGCTGATCGTGTTCGTCACCGCCCACGAGGACTTCGCCGTGCAGGCCTTCGATCTCAAGGCCGTCGACTACGTGCTCAAACCGGTCCGCAAGGAACGCCTCGCCGAGGCCGTCCGCCGCGCCGCCCAGCTGCGCGACGCCGCCCCGCGGATCCCCGTGAGCGAGCCCGACCCCGACCACCTGCCCGTCGAACTCGGCGGCGTCACCCGCTTCGTGGCCGTCGACGACATCACCCACGTCGAGGCGCAAGGAGACTACGCCCGGCTGCACACCGGCAAGGGCAGCCACCTCGTGCGCATCCCGTTGTCCACCCTGGAGGAGCGCTGGCGTGCCCGCGGCTTCGTCCGCATCCACCGCCGCCACCTGGTCGCCCTGCGCCACATCGGCGAACTCCGCCTGGACGCCGGCTCGGTGAGCGTCCTGGTCGGCACCGAGGAGCTCCAGGTCAGCCGTCGGCACGCGCGCGAACTGCGGGAGCTGCTGATGCGCCGGACCGCGCGCTAGGGGGACGTACGTCATGCCCCACGATCCCACCGAACGCCGTGTCGTCGTCACCGGCCCGCCCCGCCGCACCCGCAGGGCCCCGGGCCACTACCGCCCGCGCACCGAGATCGACGAGCAGACCACCCTCGGCCACACCTACGTCCGCTCCCTGATGCGCAGCCAACTGCGCGCCGGCCTCACGGTGTTCGCGGTGCTGGTGCTGCTCGTCGGCCCGCTGCCGCTGGTGTTCGCCGCCGCCCCCGACGCCCGCCGCCTGAAGTGGGCGGTGCTCGGCTTCGGCCTCTACGTCCCGCTGGTGCTGCTCGCCCGCTGGTACGTGCGCCGCGCCGAGCGCAACGAACGCGACTTCGTCCGCCTGGTGGGGGACCGCTGAACACCGTGAACTCCGCCTACACCGTCCCCGCCGTCGCCCTCGTCGTGGTGGCCACCGTGTTCGTCGGCGCGTTCGGCCTGCGCATCTCCCGCACCACCTCAGACTTCTACGTCGCCTCCCGCACCGTCGGACCGCGCCTGAACGCCGCCGCGATCAGCGGGGAGTACCTCTCCGCCGCCTCGTTCCTCGGCATAGCCGGCCTGGTGCTCGTCCAGGGCCCGGACATGCTGTGGTACCCGGTCGGCTACACGGCCGGCTATCTGGTCCTGCTGCTGTTCGTCGCCGCCCCGCTGCGCCGCTCCGGCGCCTACACGCTGCCCGACTTCGCCGAGGCCCGGCTCGCCTCCCAGGGCGTGCGGCGGCTCGCGGGCGCCTTCGTCGTCGGCGTCGGCTGGCTGTACCTGCTGCCCCAGCTGCAGGGTGCGGGGCTCACCCTGGCGGTGCTCACCGGGGCGCCCGACGCGCTCGGCGGAGTGATCGTCGCCGTCGTCGTGGTGGCCACGGTCGCCGCGGGCGGGATGCGCAGCATCACCTTCGTCCAGGCCTTCCAGTACTGGCTGAAGCTGACCGCGCTGCTCGTCCCCGCCCTCTTCCTCGTCCTCGCCTGGCAGCACGACGGCGCGCCCCGCCGTGCCTTCGACGAACCGGCCGCCTTCCGCGAGCAGCGCACCGTCCGCGTCGCCGACACCCTCGACCTCCGGCTGGAGCGCCCGCTCACCGTCACCGTGACCGGCACCGTCGACGGCCGCGCCCACCAGGAGAAGCAGGTGCGTCTGAGCGCGGGCACCCACCGCGTCGAACAGGACACCCGGCTCACCTTCGCGCGGGGCGCCCACGTCCCCGAGGCCACTCGCGGCAGCAACGGCGGCATGTCCACCTCACTCGCCTCCGGCCGCGAGGAACGCCCGCTGTACGCCACGTACGGGCTGATCCTCGCCACCTTCCTCGGCACCATGGGCCTGCCGCACGTCGTCGTCCGCTTCTACACCAGCCCGCACGGCGTCGCCGCCCGCCGCACCACCGTGGCCGTGCTCGGCCTGATCGGCGGCTTCTACCTGCTGCCGCCGGTGTACGGCGCCCTCGGCCGCCTCTACGCCCCCGAGCTCGCCCTCACCCGGAGCGCCGACGCCGCGGTGCTGCTGCTGCCCGACCGGGTGATCGGCGGCCTCGGCGGCGACCTGCTGGGCGCACTGGTCGCGGGCGGCGCCTTCGCCGCGTTCCTGTCCACCGCCTCCGGACTGACCATGGCGGTGGCCGGGGTGCTCACCCAGGACGTGCTGCCCTCGCGCGGGGTGCGGCACTTCCGGCTCGGCACGGTGCTCTCCATGGCCCCGCCGCTCGCCGCGAGCGTCCTGGTCGGCGGACTGCCGGTCGCCGACGCCGTCGGGCTCGCCTTCGCGGTGTCCGCGTCCTCCTTCTGCCCGCTGCTCGTCCTCGGCATATGGTGGCGGCGGCTCACCCCGCCCGGCGCGGCCGCCGGGATGCTGGCGGGCGGCGGCGGCGCGCTCGTCGCCGTCGCCGTGACCATGGCCGGCTTCCCCGGCACCGGACCGCTGCACGCACTGCTCGCCTGGCCCGCCCTGTGGTCGGTGCCGCTGGGCTTCCTCACCATGATGCTGGTGTCCCTGGCCACACCGGGCCGGGTACCGGCCGGCACCGCGGGCGTCCTGGCCCGCTTCCACCTGCCCGAGCAGCTGCACACGGAGGTGAAGGCATGAGCGGGTTCCTCGCCGGGTTCTGCGCCGCCGCGCTGCCGCTGCTCGCCGCCGGCTACTGGCTCGGCCGGCGCACCGCCCGGCCGCAGAGCCTCGGCGGGCTCGGCACCCCCGTCGAGCACGCCACCTTCCAGACCCTGCACGCCGCCTCGCTCGCCGCGCCTCCGCTGCGGGCCGGGCTGACGGAGGAGACCGCCCGCAAGTCGGCCCGCCGGCTGCGCTCCCTGCTCGGCACCGACGCCCTGTGCCTCACGGACGACACCCGGGTCCTCGCCTGGGACGGCGTCGGCGCACACCACCGCGGCGAGATCATGGAACGCCTCACCGGCCCCCTGGAGACCGGCCGCGGCGAGGCGTTCCGGCTCACCTGCCGGCTTCCGGACTGCCCGGTGCGCTGGGCCGTCGTCGCCCCGCTCACCGTCGACGACCGGGTGCACGGCGCCCTCGTCGCCTGCGCGCCCCGCGAGTCCGCCGTCCTGGTCCGCGCCGCGGCCGAGGTCGCCCGCTTCGTCTCCGTACAGCTGGAACTCGCGGACCTCGACCGCTCCCGCACCCGGCTCATCGAGGCCGAGATCAAGGCCCTGCGCGCCCAGATCTCCCCGCACTTCATCTTCAACTCGCTCGCGGTCATCGCCTCCTTCGTCCGCACCGACCCCGAGCGGGCCCGCGAGCTGCTGCTGGAGTTCGCCGACTTCACCCGCTACTCGTTCCGCAGGCACGGCGACTTCACCACGCTCGCCGACGAACTGCACGCCATGGAGCACTACCTGGCGCTGGTGCGGGCCCGCTTCGGCGACCGTCTCGCGGTCACCCTGCAGATCGCGCCCGAGGTGCTGCCCATCGCCCTGCCGTTCCTGTGCCTGCAGCCGCTGGTGGAGAACGCCGTCAAGCACGGTCTGGAGGGCAAGACCGGCACCTGCCACATCCGGATCACCGCACAGGACGCCGGAGCCGAGGCCCTGGTCGTCATCGAGGACGACGGTGCCGGCATGGACCCCGACCTGCTGCGCCGCATCCTGGCCGGCGAGGACAGCCCCTCCGGCGGCATCGGGCTGTCCAACGTCGACGACCGGCTCCGCCAGGTCTACGGCGACGACCACGGCCTGGTCATCGAGACCGCCCCGGGCGCGGGCATGAAGATCACCGCCCGGCTGCCGAAGTACCAGCCGGGCGTGCACTCGGCGGCACGGCTCACCTAGTGCCTCAGAGCCTGTCGCGGGTGACGATCATGCCCAGGGTGATCAGGCCCAGCACGACCCAGCCGAACCACAGCCAGCCGTTGCCGCCGAGCGCCACCGTGTAGGCCGTCACCGCGACGAGGGCGCCCACGGTGAGCACCCCCATCGCTCTCGTGGAACCGTCCGTGGAACCGGGCATCGCGGCACCCTCCTCGTGGTCGGCTGCCTCCATGGTGCCCCGGACCGCGGCGAAGCAGTACGGGGCAGCACGGGGCAGGGGTGCCGAGTGCGGGATGCCCGTTCAGTTTCCCTGGGCGTTCAGGGAGGCCAGATAGGCGTTGTAGGCCTCGAGCTCCTTGTCGCCGTCACGCTCCGCGGCGCGGTCCTTGCGCCGGGCCTGGCGCTGTTCGGAGCCGTACCACTGGAAGAGCAGGGCGAGCAGCACCAGTACGGAGGGGATCTCACTGAACGCCCAGGCGATGCCGCCGGCCGCGTTCTGGTCGGCCAGGGCGTCGATGCCGAGGGAGGCGGGCGGGTGCATGAAGGTCTCCACCATGGGCGCGGACGCCATCATCAGCGCGATGCCGAAGAACGCGTGGAACGGCATGCCCGCGAACAGCTGCAGCATCCGCATGAGGTAACCCGACCGGTTCGGGCCCGGGTCGACGCCCATGATCGGCCAGAAGAAGACCAGGCCCACCGCGAGGAAGTGCACCATCATCGCGACGTGCCCGACCTTCGACCCCATCAGGAAGTCGAAGAGCGGCGTGAAGTACAGCGCGTACAGGCTCGCGATGAACATCGGGATGGTGAAGAGGGGATGGGTGATGACCCGCATGTAGTGGCTGTGCAGCAGCATCAGCAGCAGCTCGCGCGGCCCCTTGCGGCCCTTGACCACCGGCAGCGCGCGCAGCGCCAGTGTGACCGGGGCGCCGAGCAGGATCAGGATCGGCGAGAGCATGCTGATGATCATGTGCTGGACCATGTGCACGCTGAACATGACCATGCCGTAGTCGTTCAGCCCGGTGCACATCACCAGACCCACGGTCAGCACACCGACGACGTACGCCACCGTCCGGCCCACCGGCCAGGAGTCGCCGCGCCGCCGCAGCCGCACCACGCCCCAGCCGTACAGCGCGAGCCCGAGCAGGCAGGCGACGAGAAAGAAGAGGTCCGCGGACCACTGAAGGCCGCGTTCCAGCGTGAACGGCGGCAGATCCATCATGCCGTGCCCGCTGTGATCCATCAGCCGGCTCCTGTTTCGTGGGGGTTGTGCGCTGTCTGTCCACAGCTGTCTGTCCGCACCCAGACTAGAGCCGCCCCCGGCCGCTCTTGCGGCCGGGGGCGGTTTGTGCTTACGCGTGTGTTCCGCGGGTGTGTCCTACAGGACATACTCCGCCTCGGCGTACCGCTCCGCCGGTACCGTCTTCAGGGACGCGACCGCCTCGGCGAGCGGCACCGTCACGATGTCCGTGCCGCGCAGCGCCGTCATCCGGCCGAACTCCCCGCGGTGCACGGCCTCCACGGCGTGCCAGCCGAACCGGGTGGCGAGCACGCGGTCGTACGCCGTCGGGGTGCCGCCGCGCTGGACGTGCCCGAGGATGACGGGCCGGGCCTCCTTGCCGAGCCGCTGCTCCAGCTCGACCGAGAGCTGCCGGGCGACGCCGGCGAACCGCTCGTGGCCGTAGATGTCCTTGCCGCCCTCGTCGAAGTCCATGGTGCCCGGCCTGGGCTTGGCGCCCTCCGCGGCCACCACGATCGCGAACCGCTTGCCCGCCGCGAAGCGCGCGCCGACCTTCTCCGACAGCTCCTCGATGTCGAAGGGGCGTTCGGGGACGACGATGGCGTGGGCGCCGGCCGCCATGCCGGACTGCAGCGCGATCCAGCCGGTGTGGCGGCCCATGACCTCCACGATCAGCACGCGTTGGTGGGACTCGGCGGTGGTCTTCAGCCGGTCCAGGGCCTCGGTGGCGACGGTCACGGCCGTGTCGAAGCCGAAGGTGACGTCCGTGACCGCGATGTCGTTGTCGATGGTCTTCGGCACGCCGACGATGGGCAGGCCGTTGTCCGACAGCAGCCGGGCCGCCTTGAGCGTGCCCTCGCCGCCGATCGGGATGATCGCGTCGAGTCCGAGCTCCTCGACGTGGCCCCTGGCCCGTTCCACCCCGTCCCGCAGGTGCTCGGGGCGGACCCGGGAGGACCCGAGGATGGTGCCGCCGCGGGCGAGGATGCCGCCCACCGCGTCGAGGTCGAGCTTGAGGTAGTCGCACTCCAGGAGGCCCTTCCAGCCGTCGCGGAAGCCGATGACCTCGTCGCCGTGGTCGACCACGGCACGGTGCACGACGGACCGGATGACGGCGTTCAGGCCGGGGCAGTCGCCGCCGGACGTGAGGACACCAATGCGCATAGCCCGAACAACCTTCTCCACGTGGGCACGGGACCGGACCGCGCTGTCCGGCTCGGTCCCCGCCACCCTAGCGGCACACGGGGGTGGGGCCGAACCGTCCGTCCGCCTGCTGGACGGGGCCGCTCACCTGTGCGGACGGCCCGTCAGACGGGCTGGTCGCGCCGTGCTGACGGGCCGGTGGACGCGCGGTGCGCCGGGGTGGCGGAAGAACCGTTCCCGCATGGGCGGACGCGCGAGCGCGGCAGGCCTACGCGGGCTGCTGCGCCGCCGCGATGCGCTCGTTGCGCAGGGCCTCGTACCAGTGGTCGTCGACCGGCGGGAGCGCGTTGACGTCGAGTGCCAGCTTCAGCAGCAGGTCCGCGATCAGCGGGTTGCGGGCCAGCACCGGACCGTGCATGTACGTGCCGAAGACGGTGTCGTTGTACGCGCCCTCCGTGCCGTCGCCGGTGCCGTTGCCCTTGCCGATCCGGACCTGGGCGAACGGGCGGGCGGTGGGGCCGAGGTGGGTGACGCCCTGGTGGTTCTCGAACCCGGTCAGCGAGGGCAGGCCGAGCCGCGGGTCGATGTCACCCAGCACGTCGCCGACGCACCGCTCGCCCTCGCCGCGCACCGACACCACGTCGAGCAGGCCCAGTCCCGGCTCGCGCTGCCCGAGGTCGTTGATGAACTCGTGGCCGAGGATCTGGTAGCCGGCGCAGACAGAGAAGACGATCGCGCCGTTCTCCACGGCCCGGGTCAGACCGCCGTCACGGCGCAGCCGCTCCGCCGCGAGCCGCTGCGGCCGGTCCTCGCCGCCACCGATCAGATAGATGTCGCCGGAGGTCGGGATCGGCTGGTCGCTGCGCACGTCCAGGCGGGCCACGTCCAGGCCGCGCTGCCGGGCCCGGCGCTCCACGACGAGCACGTTGCCCTGGTCGCCGTAGGTGCTCAGCAGGTCCGGGTAGATCCACACCAGCCGCAGTTGGTTGTCGCTCATGAAGTGCTCGTCCTCCGTGGTCAGTTGCCGACGCGGCGGCGCAGGTCCTGGAACGCGGTGTAGTTGGCGATGACCTCGATCCGGCCGGGCGGCGCCTGCTGGATGGCCTGGTCGAGGTCATCGCAGACCTGGAACTGCTGGTTCGCCACCTCCAGACGCACCGCGAGGTCCAGCTTCCGGTCGCCGAGCACGAAGAGCGGGTGGCCGGTCAGGCGGGTGTAGTCGACGTCCCACAGCCAGGAGGTGTCGGTGCCGTCGGCGCTGCGCGCGTTCACCGACAGGATGACGGGCGTGGGCGGCGGGTCGATCAGGGAGAAGGTCTCCAGCCAGCCGGCCGGGTTCTTCGCCAGCAGCAGCCGCAGGTCGCGGCCCTGGAACTGGACGACGTCGTAGCGGCCGGCGACCGCCTGCACCTGGTACATCCGCTCCAGGGCGACCTGCGGCGGCACCCCGAAGACGGCGGCGACGGCCGCGGAGGAGGCGGCGTTGGCCTTGTTGGCGCGGCCCGGCAGCTGCAGGTGGATCGGCCAGGCGGAGCCGTGCGGGTCGAGGACGTGGTCGCCGTTCAGCGCCCAGCTGGGGGCGGGCCGGCGGAAACCGCACTCGCCGCAGAACCAGTCGTCACCGGGGCGCTGCATCACACCGCCGCAGGACGGGCAGGACCAGGCGTCGTCCTTCCACATCTGCCCGGCGGCCACCCAGATCACATTGGGGGAGGAGGACGCGGCCCACACCACCAGCGGATCGTCGCAGTTGGCGACGATCACGGCCTTGGACCCGCTCAGGGCCTCGCGCCAGTTCTCGGCGAGCATCCGGGTCTCGCCGGCGCGGTCGAGCTGGTCGCGGGAGAGGTTGAGCAGCGCGATGCACTTGGGGGCGGTGTCCCGGGCCACGCCCGCCAGGTACTTCTCGTCGACCTCTATCACACCGAACTTGGCGTCCGAGCCGCCCGCCAGCGCCGAGGTGATGCCCGCGGGCATGTTGGCGCCGAGGGCGTTGGACACGACCGGGCCCGCGGCCCGCAGGGCCTCGGCGATGAGCCGGGTGGTCGTGGTCTTGCCGTTGGTCGCCGAGACCAGGATCACGTCCAGGTGCTGGGCGAGCCGGCCGAGCAGGTCGGGGTCGAGTTTGAGGGCCACCCGACCCCCGATCACCGAACCGCTGCCGCGACCCGCGGCACGCGATGCCGCGGCGACCGCCTTGCCCGCGGTCACGGCCAGCTTGGCCCGCGGCGTGAGCGGGTCCGAGTTGCCTGCCATCAGTCCTCGATCCTCCTTGCGTACGCGCCGCGCCTGAGTCATCCGGCAACGTGGTGGGGGCCTCAGCCTATCGAGACCCACCGGCGCTCCCGAATCCCGGCCCGCGCCTGCGCGGCGGGCACGGGCCGAGGGAACCGTACCCTTGCCGCCATGCGACACGGCTCGATACCCGGCGCCCGCGGACGCGTCCGGCCCCTCACCCTGCTCGGCGACCCCGTCCTCGACGCGCCCTGCGCCGAGGTCACCGACTTCGGCGCAGGGCTGTCCCGGCTGGTGGAGGACCTGTTCGCCACGATGTACGACGCACGGGGCGTGGGCCTGGCCGCCAATCAGGTGGGGGAGTCCCTGCGCGTTTTCGTGTACGACTGCCCGGACGACGAGGACGTGCGCCACCTGGGCCATGTGGTGAACCCGCGGCTGGTGGAGACGGACGGCGTGCGGGTCCGCGGCCCGGAGGGCTGTCTCTCCCTGCCGGGCCTGGAGGCGGGGACGGAGCGCTACGACCACGCGGTCGTCGAGGGTTTCACGGTGACCGGGGAGCCGGTCACCGTGCACGGGACGGGGTTCTTCGCCCGGTGCCTGCAGCACGAGTACGACCACCTTCAGGGGCGCCTGTACGTGGACCACCTCACGGGGTGGCGCAGACGCAAGGTGCTGAGACAGGCGGCGAGGGCGCCCTGGAGCCGTACGGACCGGAAAGGTACCGGGGAGTCCTAGAAGCCCGGGCCGCCCACCTTGTCCCCGGCCGCCGCCAGCCGGCCCCACAGCAGGTCCGCCAGGCTGCGTACCAGCTCCGCGCGGGAGCAGGGACGCTCGCCCAGCCACCAGTCACCGGCCGCGTGCATCATGCCGACGATGCCGTGCCCCCACACGCGGGCCAGCTGCTGGCTGCCCGGGCCGAGGTCCAGCCGCTCCTCTATGACCTGGGCCAGTTCCTCGCCCATGCGGCGCAGCAGCGGGGCGGAGTGCTTGCCGACGTCGAAGCCCTGGTCGCCGCCTTGACTGCCCTCCGACGGGTGCATCAGGAACCGGTAGACCTGCGGGCGCGCCTCGATGGCCGCGAGGTAGGTGTCCAGCGTGGCCTCCACCCGCTCGCGCCGGTCCGCGGGGGCGTCCACCGCGGCCCGCAGCGAGTCGAGCAGGGCGTCGGTGTGCCGCTTGGCGAGGGCGGCGTACAGCCCTCCCTTGTCGCCGAAGTGGCGGTAGAGGATCGGCTTGGTGATGCCGGCCTCGGCGGCGATGGCGTTCATCGACGCCTGCGGGCCGTCGCGCAGCACCACCCGGTCGGCGGCCTCCAGCAGTTCGCGCCGTCGGCGGTCGGCGGACCGTTGCTGATCGGTCCGCTGCGTGGTGTCCATGAGCTCTCCCCACCCGTGCTGGTTCGGTGACGCCTGCGCAAACTAACACTGACTTGTGCCCGATACATCGAACGGGCTGCCGAGGAGTCGTCGGAAGTCGGAAGTTGACTTCCTCTACTGATCGGTAACACAGTAGGGTTACCGTAAGTAACATGCATGTGCGCTGCTGGAGGGGACATGGCCGAGTTCACCATGGAGCTCAACGACGAACAGAAGGAGGTCCGGGACTGGCTGCACGGCTTCGCGGCCGACGTGATCCGGCCCGCGGCCGCCGAATGGGACGAGCGCGAGGAGACTCCCTGGCCGGTCATCCAGGAGGCAGCGAAGGTCGGCATCTACTCCCTCGACTTCTACGCCCAGCAGTACTTCGACTCCACCGGCCTCGGCATCCCCGTGGCCATGGAGGAGCTGTTCTGGGGCGACGCCGGTATCGCCCTGTCCATCGTCGGCACCGGACTGGCCGCGGTCGGCGTCCTCGCCAACGGCACCGAGGAGCAGATCGGCACCTGGATCCCGCAGATGTACGGCGACGCCGGCGACGTCAAGGTCGCCGCGTTCTGCTCCTCCGAGCCCGACGCCGGCTCCGACGTGGCCTCCATGCGCACCCGCGCGGTGTACGACGAGGCCAAGGACGAGTGGGTGATCAACGGCACCAAGACCTGGGCGACCAACGGCGGGATCGCCAACGTCCACGTGGTCGTCGCCTCCGTCGACCCCGAGCTGGGCTCCAAGGGCCACGCCTCCTTCATCGTCCCGCCGAACACGCCGGGGCTGTCCCAGGGCCAGAAGTTCAAGAAGCACGGCATCCGCGCCTCGCACACCGCCGAGGTGATCCTGGACAGCGTGCGCGTCCCCGGCTCCTGCCTGCTCGGTGGCAAGGAGAAGCTGGACGAGCGGCTGGCCCGGGCCCGGGAGAAGGCGAAGAGGAGCGGCGAGAGGGTGAAGAACGCGGCGATGGCCACGTTCGAGGCGTCCCGTCCCGCCGTCGGCGCCATGGCGGTGGGCACCGCCCGGGCCGCGTACGAGGTCGCCCTCGACTACGCGAAGACCCGCGAGCAGTTCGGCCGGCCGATCATCGACAACCAGGGCGTCGCCTTCCAGCTCGCCGACATGCGCACCCGGATCGACGCCGCCCGCCTGCTGGTCTGGCGCGCCTCCTGGATGGCGGTCAACGGCAGGCCGTTCACCGCCGCCGAGGGCTCGATGTCCAAGCTGTTCGCCAGCGAGACCGCGAAGAAGGTCACCGCCCAGGCGATCCAGATCCTGGGCGGCAACGGCTACACCCGGGAGTACCCGGTGGAGCGGATGCACCGCGACGCGGCGATCTACACCATTTTTGAGGGGACGAGTGAGATTCAGCGGTTGGTGATCTCGCGCACGATTTCGGGGATGCCGATCCGGTGAGCGCCGTAGGGATGTGGTTCGCCGCGGGCTGCGGGCCGTCTGCGGCTGGTCGCGCCCACACGGCGGAGCCGCATGTCGACAGGGCCCCGCGCCCCTTGGGCGGGGTCGCTCATCGGTGTTTCAGAGGTGTGAGTTGCTCGATGTCGTAGCGCTTGCGTAGTGCTTCTATCGCCTCGTGGTCCGGGGGGCCTGCGGTGCCCAGGATGTCGAGCAGTTCCTCGAAGTAGCGCTCGTGGTCCGGGGGCGGGGAGGCCTGGAAGAACATCTTCGCCGGGATGTCGGTCGGGTTGGCGAACGCGTGCGGGCAGCCCGGGGGTACGACGATGACCGTACCCGGGGTCGCCCGCACCACGCGGTTGCCGGAGCTGGACTCCCACCTCTGCCAGTGGTCGGGGGTCCGGATCCGCGGCTCGAAGGCGAGCACGTCCAGCTCGCCCTCGAGCACGTAGAACAACTCCTCGCTGCGCGTGTGCACATGGGCGCCCACGTCGAAGCCCGGCGGGACCTCCACCTCGAAGGTGGAGGTCACCCGCGAGTGCGAGCCGGTGACCTTGAACGTCACACGCTGGGCCGGCGTTTCGACGGTGCGCCCGTGGCCCGGCGGCACGAGCAGTCCCTCCGTGGTCATGGCGGGCTCACCACGTCACGGGCAGGGCCTCGGGCCCGCGGATCAACGCGCCCTTCCTGAAGGGCACCTGGTCCGCCGGCACCGCGAGCCTCAGCCCCGGCACCCGGTCCAGCAGGGCGTCGACCAGCAGCTCCGACTCCAGCCGGGCCAACTGGCCGCCCGGGCAGTGGTGCGGGCCGAAGCCGAACGCCACATGCGGGTTCGGGCTGCGCGAGAAGTCGATCGACTCGGGGTCCGGGAAGACGTCCGGGTCGCGGTTGGCGGCGAGGTACGACACGTGGACGGCGTCGCCGGCGCGAATCCGTACGCCCTTGATCTCCACATCCTCCAAGGCGATCCGGGACAGCCCGACCGCGTTGCGGTGCGGGATGCAGCGCAGCAGTTCGTCGATGGCCTGCGGGCGGATCTCCGGCTCGCGGCGCAGCCGTTCGGCCAGCTCGGGGCGGGTGAGCAGGATGTAGAACATCTGCCCGCTGTTGTGGGTGACCGCCTCGCCGCCGATCTGCAGGAGCACCGCGAGAGCCACGGCCTCCCGCAGGGTGATCTCCCGGCGCCCCACGGCCGCGCCGAGGAGTGAGGCGACGTCCTCACCGGTGCTCTCCACGCGCGCGTCGATGAGCTCGGTGAAGTACGCGCCCATCTCCTCCTTGGCCTGCTCGCTGACATCGGCACCGTGCGAGGAGGACAGGATCAGCCGGGTCCAGGTGTGCATGCCGTGCCGGTCGGCGGGCGGCACCCCCATCAGCTCGCAGATCACCGCGATCGGGAACGGGCCGAGCACCGTCCTTGTGAGGTCGGCGGGCGGGCCGTCCCGGAGGAGTTCGTCGACCAGTTCGTCCAGCATCCGCCGGGAATTCTCCCGTACCCGCTCGACACCGCGCGCGGTGAAGGCGGGAACGACCGAGCGGCGCAGCCGGGTGTGATCGGGCGGGTCCAGGAAGCCGACCGCGTCGCGGGTCGGCACGAAGTGCGGGGCCAGCCAGGTGACCTGACGGTCCATGACCGCCTCGCGGCTGAACCGGGGGTCGTCGGTGACCATCCGCACGTCGTCCATGCGGGTCACCAGCCATGCCCAGCCCTCGCCGTCGGGCATCTCGATGCGGGTGACCGGGCTCTCCTCCATCAGGCCGGCCAGGACCGGGTCGAAGTCGACGCCGGCCAGGTCGGGCGTGGGCCAGTGCCGCACCGGGGGCAGTGTCCCGGTGAGCGTCTCCTCGGTCATGCCCCGGCTCCGATCTGCCAGCTGCCGAGCGACATCTCGGCGGTGATGCCGGGGCCGAACCCGGCGAGCAGCCCGCGTGCCCGGTCCTCGGGGACGCCCTCGTCGAACAGCCGGCGCAGCGCGTCCAGGACGACGGCGCTGGCGATGTTGCCGTACTCGGTGAGCGTGGCCCGGCTGAACCGGAACGCGTGCGGCTCGACGTTCAGGAACTTGCTGAGGTCGTCCAGAATGCGGGGGCCGCCCGCGTGGATGACGTAGAAGTCCAGGTCGGACGCGTTCCAGCCGTGCAGCCCGGCCAGGTCCCGCAGGGCCGGGGCGAGCGGCTCCATGGTGGTGGGCACCCGTTTGTCCAGCAGGAAGTGGAAGCCGGTCTCCCGGACGTCGTACGCGATCCACTCCTCGGTCTTGGGTATCAGGTACGAGCCGTTGCGTTCCAGCCGGACGCCGGTGCCGCCGGTGCCGCGGACCACGGCGGCGGCGATGCCGTCGCCGAACAGGCCGTTGGAGAGCAGGGAGCCGACGCCGAGGTCGGTGGGCTGGTAGCACAGCGAGCAGAACTCGCAGGCCACGATGAGCGCGTTGGCGTCCGGGTAGGCCGTGCAGAAGTCGTGGGCCCGGTTGATCGCCGCGCCGCCGGCCGCACAGCCCAGCTGGGCTATGGGCAGCTGGCGGGTGGTCGAGTCGAAGTCCATCTCGTTGATCAGCCACGCCGTGAGCGAGGGCATCATGAAGCCCGTGCACGAGACGTAGATGATGACATCGATATCGGAGGGCAGGAGTTCGGCGTCGTCGAGCGCGCGCTGGATGACCGTGGGGACCCTGGCTTTGGCCTCCTGCTCGTAGAGCTTGTTGCGCTGCTCGAAGCCGGGATGCTTGAGGGTCTCCTCGATGGGTTGCACGATGTGCCGGGTACGCACGCCGGTGTTCTCGATCAGCCGGAGGGCCAGCGGGAGTTGCGGGTGGTCCGCGTGGCGGGAGCGTGCGAGCTCCAGCGTTTCCTCCATGGTGATCACGTGCTCTGGAACGGACACCGAAGGTCTGCACAAAGTCGCCATGAGCCGTGCCTGCTTTCGCCTTCCGGAAGGCCGGTAGCCCCCCGGTCAGAGGGTGGTGCACCCAGAAGGGTGGTCCATCCACGATCGCCCGAGAGGGCGATGATCTCTCGGTGGACTACTCCAATCCGGCGACGGCGAGTGAGCCCCACAAGCCCCTTGCACCACCGGCGAAGCGACGGCGGCGCCGCCCCGTCCAACCGGAAAACCGCTGGTCAGCCAGCACTTCATGGGTTGATCGGCCCGGCCTTCGGGCGGGCGCCCGACCGTGTGCGCCGCGTGACCTGCCCGCGCAACGGACCGGCAGCGCGTCCCGGGGGTGAGTTCCTCCGGTCAACCGGAAGGTGCCGCGCCGCTGCTGTGGGCGATGCAGGCCACGTCGATGCGGTCGGCCAGCTTGGCCAGTTCGATGGTCAGGGCGGCGACCGTGTCCTCGTCGAGACCCTCCTGGCCGGCCTCCACCAGACGCAGCCACCGGCCGCCGACCGTCCGCAGCAGCTTGCTCACGTCGGCCGCGGCCACCTGCAACGTGCCGCGGTCGTCGACGATCAGAGGCAGAGTCACTTCGCGGTTCACAAAGGGGATCGTAGCCGCGGAAGCCTCACGCTCCGTGCCATACGGTGGTGATGTTGCAGAACTCGCGGATTCCGTGCCCGGACAGCTCACGCCCGTACCCCGACCGCTTCACCCCGCCGAAGGGGAACGCCGGGTGCGAGGCGGTCATCCCGTTGATGTACACCCCGCCCGCCTCCAGGTCCCGAACGAGCCGGTCGACCTCGCTCTCGTCCCGCGTCCAGACGTTCGAACTCAGCCCGAACGGCGAGTCGTTGGCGATCAGCACGGCCTCGTCCAGGTCGTCCGCCCGGTACAGCGTGGCCACTGGTCCGAACGCCTCCTCGCGGTGGATGCGCATCTCGCGGGTGATGCCCGCCAGCACGGTCGGCGGGTAGTACCAGCCGGGCCGGTCGGGCCGTTCGCCACCGCACAGCACCTGCGCCCCGCTCCGCCTCGCGTCGTCGACCAGCTCCTCCAGATCCGCCCGGCCGCGCTCGCTGGACAGCGGCCCGACCTCGGTGTCCTCCTGCATCGGGTCGCCGATCCTCAGCGCCTTCATGCCGGCCACGAAACGCTCGGCGAAGGCGTCGTAGACGTCCGTGTGCACGATGAACCGCTTGGCGGCGATGCACGACTGCCCGGTGTTCTGCACCCGCGCGGTCACCGCGACCTCGGCGGCCCGGTCGAGGTCGGCCGACGGCATCACGATGAACGGGTCGCTGCCGCCCAGCTCCAGCACCGTCTTCTTGACCATCTCCCCGGCGGTGGACGCCACCGCCCGCCCCGCCGGCTCGCTGCCGGTCAGCGTGGCCGCCTTCACGCGCTCGTCGCGCAGGATGTCGTCGACCGCGCCGGAGCCGATGAGCAGGGTCTGGAAGCAGCCCTCGGTGAAGCCCGCCCGGTGGAACAGGTCCTCCAGGTACAGGGCGGTCTGCGGCACGTTGGAGGCGTGCTTGAGCAGGCCGACGTTGCCGGCCATCAGCGCGGGCGCCGCGAACCGGATCACCTGCCACAGCGGGAAGTTCCAGGGCATCACCGCCAGCACCGGGCCGAGCGGCCGGTAGCGCACCAGGGCGCGGGAGGCCCCGGAGTCCTTCACGTCGTCGGCGGCGGGCTCCTCGTCCGCGAGCAGTTCCTCGGCGTGCTCGGCGTACCAGCGCATCGCCTTGGCGCACTTCGCGGCCTCCGCGCGGGCCTGCTTGACCGGCTTGCCCATCTCCGTGGTCATGACGCGGCCGATCTCCTGCTGGTCCTCGTCGAGGAGGTCGGCGGCCTTGTTCATCAGCCGGGCCCGCTCCGCGAAGGTCGTCGTCCGGTACGTGCGGAACGTGGCCTGGGCGAGCTGGAGCCGGCGCTCGATCTCCTCCTCGCCCATGGCCTCGTACGTCTTGATCGTCTCGCCGTTGGCCGGGTTCACCGTGGCGATGGACATGGCTGACCTCCCCTGTGACGGGCTGTGCTTCGACCTTCGCGCGCCGCGGTGCCCGCCGCAACGCGTGAGGGCCTTCTCAGAGCGAGTGCTCAGCCAGTCGGTCGAGAAACGCGGTCTGGGCCTTGACGATCACCTCGCGTGCCCGGTCCAGGCCGAGCCACGCCACACGGTCGAGCTCCGGGAACTCCTGTGTCCGCCCGGACCGCGGCGGCCACTCCATCAGGAACGTGCCGGGGCTGATCGTCGCCGGGTCGAGGTCGGCCTCCACCGCCCAGGCGGTGACGGTCTTGCCGCTCGACTGCCGGACCTCGCCCAGCGGCACCGCCTCGCCGTCGGGCGGCTCCAGCCCCAGCTCCTCCCGGAACTCACGGCGGGCGGCCTCCCAGGCGGGCTCCCCGGGGTCGTACTCGCCCTTGGGCACGGTCCAGGCCCCCGCGTCGCGCCGGGCCCACAAGGGGCCGCCCATATGACCGAGCAGCACCTCCAGACCGTCGCCGGCGCGCCGGAACAGCAGCAGACCGGCGCTCCGCCTGCCCCGCCGGTCCGTCACGGCCCGACCTCCGGATGCGCGGCCAGCAGCGTCTCCACGGTGTCCGCCTCCTCGGGGCGCTTGTCCTCGCGGTACCGCACGACCCGGGCGAAGCGGAGGGTGACGCCCGCCGGGTAGCGGGTGGAGCGCTGCAGGCCGTCGTAGGCGATCTCGACGACGAGCTCCGGGCGTACGGTCACTCCCCACCCCTTCTCCTCGACGGCCAGCCGGCGCAGCCGCTCGGTCTGCCAGGCCAGCATCGCGTCCGTCATGCCCTTGAACGTCTTGCCCAGCATGGCGAAGCCGCCGTCGGCGGTGCGGGCGCCCAGGTGCAGGTTGGACAGCCTGCCGGCGCGGCGGCCGTGGCCCCACTCGGCGGCCAGGACCACCAGGTCCAGGGTGCGCACGGGCTTGACCTTCAGCCAGGACGCGCCGCGCCGGCCCGCGCTGTAGGGCGCGTCGAGGGCTTTGACGACGACACCCTCGTGGCCGCGTTCCAGCGTCCGGGCGAGGAACCGCTCCGCCTCGGCCACGTCGTCCGGCCCGGACACCACGGTGCGCCTGACCCGCATCGGCTCCGGGACCAGCCGGGCCAGCTCGGCGTGCCGCCCGGTCAGCGGCAGGTCGAGCAGATCGCGGTCGTCGACCGACAGCGCGTCGAAGAAGACGGGACAGACGGGGACCGCCTCGGCGGCCGTGGCCACGTCCACCCGTGAGCCGACGCGCCCGGCGGTCTCCTGGAACGACCGCGGCCGTCCGTCCGCCCCGAAGGAGATGACCTCGCCGTCCAGGACGAACCGCTCACCCGCCAACCCCAGGGCGGCCGCGATCACTTCGGGCAGCCGGTCGGTGATGTCGTCGAGCGTGCGGGTGTGGATCCGTACGGTGTCGCCGTCCCGGTGGAGCTGGACGCGGATGCCGTCCAGCTTCTCCTCGACGGCGCAGGCGCCCAGCTTGTCGACCGCCTCGGCCACCGAGGAGGCGCTGTGCGCCAGCATCGGAAGCACCGGGCGGCCGACGGTGAGCCGGAAGCGCTCCAGCGCCGGCGGGCCGTCCGCGAGCAGCGCCCGTGCCACCGTCCGCAGCGACCCGGCCAGCATCACCGCCCGCCGCACGTCCGCCGGCGGCGCGCCCGTCGCCCGGGCCAGTCCCTCCACGGCGATGGCGTCCAGCGCGCCCTGCCGGACCTCCCCGGTGAGCAGCCCCAGCAGGAACCGCTGCTCGCCCTCGGTGGCCGCGCCCATCAACTCGCCGACGATCCGCGACCGCTCCGCCTGCGATCCGGGCCCGGACACCTTGCCGAGCTCGCTCAGCCGGAGGTCCACCTCGCGCACGGTCAGGGAGGGCTCGGCGGCGGGCGGGACCCTGCGGCCCAGGACCTTCCACCCCACGCCCAGCCGCCCCTGCGGCGGCCTTCCCGCGAGATACGGGATGACGACCGGAACGTCGTCCGCCTCCGCCTCCCGGAACAACTCCGCGAGCAGGGCGATCTTCTTCGACCGCGCCGAGGTGGCCGCGACCTCCCGCGACACCTGAGCCAACCGGGCAAGCAGCATGCAGTCATGGTGCACCGGAGGACGGCGCCCTACACCCGGGTGGCGCTCCGCGCCGCGACGGCCGCGTCGAGGTCCGCGAACAGCAGCTCGCCGTTGATCGCCGCACCGGCCCGGTAGCCGCGGCTCGCCGCGTTGATCACCTGCTCGGCGAAGCCGCTCGCGTTCCCGGCGGCCCACAGGCCGGGCACGGTCGTCAGGCCGCGCTCGTCGGTCACCGGGTACGCTCCGAACGGTGTCTCGCGCAGCTCGGCGCCCAGCCGCCGCAGGAGACCGGTCCGCGGGACGGCGCGGGGCGAGACGAACAGCGCCTCGCGGGCGTGTGCCGTGCTGTCCGCGAGCCGGACCCCGGTCAGCCGGTCGGCCTCGACGAGCAGTTCCGCCACCCGGCCGGGCACCACGCGGACGCCGGCCGCCGCGAGCCTGCACAGGTCGTCGTCGGACAGCTCCGCCTCGGCGAGCTCGTGCAGGAAGAAGGTCACGTCCTTGGACCACTGGGTCACCATCAGCGCCTGGTGGACACTCAGTGGGCCGGTGGCGAGCACACCGAAGGCCTGGTCGCGGACCTCCCAGCCGTGGCAGTACGGGCAGTGCAGCACGTCCCGGCCGAAGCGCTCGGCCAGGCCCGGAACCGGTGGCAGCTCGTCCTTCAGCCCGGTGGCGACGACCACCTGCCGGGCGTGGACGGTGCGCCCTTCCGCCAAGGTCACGTCGAACTCCCCTCCGGCGTCCCGGACGGCGTCCACCGCCCGGTCCCGGACCAGCTCCACCCCGTACCGTGCGATCTCCTCGCGGCCGGCGGCGAGGAACGCGGCCGGCGGCATCCCGTCCCGCGTGAGAAATCCCTGCATGTGCGCGGCGGGCGCGTTGCGCGGCTCGCCCGCGTCGACGACCAGTGTGCGTCGCCGGGCCCGGCCGAGGACCAGCGCGGCGGACAGCCCGGCCGCGCCGCCGCCGATGACGACGGCCTCGTACCTCTCGCTCTTCTGCTCGGTCACGGTGACCACCTCCATCGTGAAGGTCGTCCATGCGGTGCCGTATTGACAAATGCTTTTGCCGATTCTGCAATGAGCGCATGACTACCGAGGACGTTCTGGCCGACGTGGGCCCGCGGCTCCGGCGGATCAGGAAGGAGCGGGAGGTGACCCTCGCCGCGCTCTCCGAGGCGACCGGGATCTCCGTCAGCACCCTCTCGCGGCTGGAGTCGGGCCTGCGCAGACCCAGCCTGGAGCTGCTGCTGCCGATCGCGCAGGCCCATCAGGTGCCCCTGGACGAGCTGGTCGGGGCGCCGCCGGTCGGCGACCCGCGGGTGCGCGCGAAGCCGATCGTGCGCGGCGGGCGCACCCACTGGCCGCTCACCCGCCGGCCGGGCGGCCTGCAGGCGTTCAAGGTGCTCGAACCGCGGCGCAGGCTCGAACCGGACCAGCGGACCCACGAGGGGTACGAGTGGCTGTACGTGCTGTCCGGCAGGCTCCGGCTGGTGCTGGGTGAGCACGACCTCGTGCTGACGGCGGGCGAGGCGGCCGAGTTCGACACGCGGGTGCCGCACTGGTTCGGGTCGACGGGGGAGGGGCCGGTGGAGTTCCTGAGTCTGTTCGGGCCGCAGGGCGAGCGGATGCACGTACGGGCGCGGCCGTCACGGCCGTCGCGCCGTGGTGAAGCCGACTGACTTCCGGTGTTCCCCGATCGGCAAGCGACCGCTTAGTATGCGATCGACCCGGTCCGACGACGCAGTCCCTGGAGGCGGCGCATGCAGGCATGGCGAGTGCACGAGAACGGCGAGCCGAACGAGGTGATGCGCCTGGAGGAGACCGAGCCGCCCACCCCCGGCGACGGCCAGGTCCTGCTCAGGGTGCGTGCCGCCAACATCAACTTCCCCGACGCGCTGCTGTGCCGGGGCCAGTACCAGGTCCGGCCGCCGCTGCCCTTCACACCGGGCGTGGAGATCTGCGGCGAGACCGAGGACGGGCGCCGGGTGATCGCCAACCCGGCGCTGCCGTACGGCGGTTTCGCCGAGTACGCCGTCGCCGACGCCGCCGCCCTCCTGCCCGCCCCGGACGCGCTGGACGACGCCGAGGCCGCGGCCCTGCACATCGGCTACCAGACGGGCTGGTTCGGCCTGCACCGCAGGGCCCGCCTCGAGGCCGGCGAGACGTTGCTCGTGCACGCCGCCGCCGGCGGGGTCGGCAGCGCGGCCGTGCAGCTCGGCAAGGCGGCCGGCGCCAGGGTCATCGGTGTCGTCGGCGGCGTGGAGAAGGCCGCCGTGGCCCGGGAGCTGGGCTGCGACGTCGTCGTGGACCGGCGCGGCGAGGACGTCATCGCCGCCGTCAAGGAGGCCACCGGCGGCCGGGGCGCCGACGTGATCTACGACCCGGTCGGCGGCGAGGCGTACGCCCAGTCCGCCAAGGTCGTCGCCTTCGAGGGCCGGATCGTCGTCGTGGGCTTCGCGAGCGGGTCCATCCCGAGCCCGGCGCTCAACCACGCCCTCGTCAAGAACTACGCGATCCTCGGCCTGCACTGGGGCCTGTACAACACCAGGAACCCCAAGCTGGTCCAGCACTGCCACGAGCAGCTCACCGAGCTGGCCGCCCGGGGCGCGATCAAGCCGCTGGTGAGCGAACGGGTGCCGCTGGACGGGGCGGCGGCCGCCGTGCAGCGGGTCGTCGACGGTGTCACCACGGGCCGTATCGCCGTGGTGCCTTCGCTGGAGAACGGAGCCGTCGCATGACCGACAGCCCCATCGACGCGGCCGAACTGCGCCGCCGCACCCGCGAGTTGCTGGCCGCGCATCATCCCACCCGTCTCCCACCACCCTCGACCGAGGGCCCTGCGGGCCCGCCCTCCTCATCCGCCACCACGGATCGCCTCGACTTCCTCAGGGCCCGCTTCGACGCCGGGCTCGCCTGGGTGCACTACCCGGAGGGCCTCGGCGGCCTCGGCGCCCCCCGCTCCCTCCAGGCCGTCGTGGACGCGGAGCTGGAGGCCGCGGGCGCCCCGGACAACGACCCGCGCCGCATCGGCATCGGCCTCGGCATGGCCGCCCCGACCATCCTGCGCTACGGCACCGAGGAGCAGAAGCGGCGCTTCCTGAAGCCCCTGTGGACCGGCGAGGAGGTGTGGTGCCAGCTGTTCAGCGAGCCCGGCGCCGGATCGGACCTCGCCGCCCTCGGCACCCGCGCCGTCCGAGAGGGCGACGACTGGGTGGTCGACGGGCAGAAGGTGTGGACCTCCAGCGCCCACCTCGCCCGCTGGGCCATCCTCATCGCCCGCACCGACCCGGACGTGCCCAAGCATCAGGGCATCACCTACTTCCTGTGCGACATGACCGACCCCGGCGTCGAGGTCCGGCCGCTGCGCCAGATCACCGGAGAGGCCGAGTTCAACGAGGTCTTCCTGACCGGCGTCCGCATCCCCGACTCCCGCCGCCTGGGCGAGACCGGCGACGGCTGGCGGGTCGCGCAGACCACCCTCATGAACGAGCGCGTGTCCATCGGCGGTATGCGGCTGCCCCGGGAGGGCGGCATGATCGGTCCGGTCGCGAAGACCTGGCGCGAACGCCCGGAACTGCGCACCCACGACCTGCACCAGCGGCTGCTGAAGCTGTGGGTGGAGGCCGAGGTCGCCCGCCTCACCGGCGAACGCCTGCGCCAGCAGCTCGTCGCCGGCCAGCCCGGCCCCGAGGGCTCCGGCATGAAGCTCGCCTTCGCCCGCCTCAACCAGGAGATCAGCGGCTTGGAGGTCGAACTGCGCGGCGAAGAAGGGCTGTTGTACGACGACTGGACCATGCGCCGCCCCGAACTGGTCGACTTCACCGGCCGCGACGCCGGCTACCGCTACCTGCGCTCCAAGGGCAACAGCATCGAGGGCGGGACCAGCGAGGTCCTGCTGAACATCGTCGCCGAGCGCGTCCTGGGCCTGCCCGCCGAGCCGCGCACCGACAAGGACGTCGCGTGGAAGGACCTGGCCAAATGACAGATCTTCTCTACTCGGAGGAGGAAGAGGCGCTGCGCGCCGCCGTCCGGGACCTGCTCACCGACCACTGCGACCCGGCGGACGTGATCGCGCGCATGGAGTCGGACGCGCCGCACGACCTCGCGCTGTGGAAGTCGCTCGCCGAGGGCATGGGCCTGGCGGGCCTGCTGGTGCCCGAGGAGGGGGGCGGCCAGGGTGCCACGCACCGCGAGGCGGCCGTGGTCCTGGAGGAGTTGGGCCGGGCCGTGGCCCCCGTCCCGTATCTCACGAGCGCCGTGGTCGCCACCGAGGCGCTGCTGGCCTGCGCGGGCGAGGAGGCCGCGGGGCTGCTGGCCGACCTGGCGTCCGGCCGGAGGATCGGCGCCCTGGCCGTCGGGCTGCACACCGCACCGGGCGGCGCCTTCAGGGCCGTACGCGCCGAAGACGGGTGTCTGCACGGGGAGTTGACCGGTATCGCGGACGCCGCCGTGGCCGATGTCCTGCTGGTGCCGGCCGAGGACGGCGGGCTGTACGCCGTGAGGGCGGACGCGGTGACGGTCACGCCGCAGGTGTCCCTGGACCTGACCCGGCCCGTGACGACGGTCGTCTTCGAGGGCGCTGCGGGACGCCGGCTGGGCGATGCCGAGCCCGCCGTACGCCGGGCCCTGCGCGCCGGGGCGGGGCTGCTCGCCTCCGAGCAACTAGGCATCGCCGACCGGGCCTTGACCGAGACCGTGCGCTACCTGAAGGAGCGCAAGCAGTTCAACCGGCCCGTGGGCGGTTTCCAGGGGCTCAAGCACCGGCTCGCCCAGCTGTGGCTCGAGATCGTCGGCCTCCGCGCCGCCGCCCGGAGCGCGGCCGACGCACTGGCCCGGGGCGAGGACGCCGACGTGGCGGTCGCCGTCGCCCAGGCCTACGCGGTCCCCGTCGCCGTCCACGCGGCCGAGGAGGCGCTGCAGCTGCACGGCGGCATCGGCATGACCTGGGAGCACCCGGTCCACCTCCACCTCAAGCGGGCCAAGGCCGACTCCATCGCCTACGGCACGGCGGGCGCCCATCGCGAGGAGCTGGCCGGACTGGTCGACCTCCAGGCCCCCTGACACACCCGGGGCCAGCGTCAGAACCACACGTTCGGGGGACACGTCTGCCGCCCGGCCGAACCCTCCGCTGCGCCACACTTGCGGCCGAAAGCCGCGATGTGGGCGTGGCGGAGGAGGTTGACGATGGCGATTTCCATCTCTGTGGTGCTGCTGCTCCTGATCATCGCGGTGATCTTCGTGCGCAACGGCGCCCTGAAGTTCTCGCACGCCCTGGTCTGTGTGCTGCTCGGCTTCTTCCTGGCCGGCACGAGCATGGCGCCCACCATCCACGAGGGCCTGGCGGCCACGGCACAGATCGTCGGCAGCCTGCGCCCTTGACGCGGTGTCCCGCGCGGGGCTCAGGCGCCGACCACGCGGGAACGGATGAGGAAACGCACTCCTTCGGGCGCCTCCAGGGAGAAACCGCTGCCCCGGCCGGGCACCACGTCGACGATCAGCCGGGTGTGGCTCCACACCGCGTACTGGCTGCGCGACATCCAGAACGCCACCGGCCGGTCCACCCCCTCCACCTCCAGCTCCGCGAGCAGCACGTCCGAACCGCCGGTACGGAACTCGCCCGCCGGGTAGCACATGGGCGCGCTGCCGTCGCAGCAGCCGTCCGACTGGTGGAACATCAGCGGTCCGTGCGCCTCGCTCAGCCGCCGCACCAGATCGGCCGCCGCGGGCGTGAGCTCGACGCGCGGGGTCTCCTCGTACATCGTCGCCGTCCTTCGCCGCACAGGAAGCAGAAGCCGGGGCCCGTGGCCCGGGATCCAGACAAGCAGCGCCGAGGTTGCGACAAGGTTGCACCGGCCGCGGCGGTGGTCAGCTCTCCTCCCCGGGCAGGGACTGCTCGGTCCAGACCGTCTTGCCCGAGGGGGTGAAGCGGGTGCCCCAGGCCTGGGCCAGCTGGGCGACGATGAACAGGCCGCGGCCGCCCTCGTCGACGACCCGGGCGTGGCGCAGGTGCGGAGCGGCAGGGCCGGAGTCCCGCACCTCGCAGGTGAGGGTGCGGTCGTTGATCAGGCGGAGTTCGATCGGCGGGGCTCCGTACCTGAGGGCGTTGGTGACGAGTTCGCTGACGATGAGCTGCGCGTTGTAAGCCGTTTCGGCGTTCACGCGCCAGGCGGTGAGCTGTTCGCGGGCATGGCCGCGTGCGGTGGCCACCGAGGAGGCGTCCGCGTCGAGCCGCCAGGAGGCGAACCCGTCCGGCGAGAAGGAGCGGACGCGTGCGACGATCACCGCCGCGTCACCCGCGCCCAGGCTGTCCGGAAGGGCGTAGACGAGGGCGTCGCACAGGTCCCGCAGCGGACGCTCGACGTAGTCGGGCGCCATACGCAGCGGCCCGGAGGACTGCGCGAGATGGGCGGTGATGCGCGGATCGCTGGCGAAGACCAGCACGCTGCCCTCCGGCACCTCGAACTCGACGGTCGCGAAGGGCGCGTCCTCCCCTGTGGCCAGAGACGGTCCGGCCGGGCAGTCGGGAACGGTGACGGTGCGGTCCGGGAGGATCACGACGGGGGCCAGGGAGCCGGCCGCCGCCATCACGCACGTGCCGACCAGGGGATCGTGGACGGCGTACACGCAGTCGGCGGTGAGCGCCTCGCGGCGCAGCGGGTCGCCCAGCGGCAGGTCCGCCTGCTCGGACGCCAGCTCGGCCGCCGTGTCGTGCAGCCGGGCCATGAGTTCGTCGGGAGCGAGGTCGAAGGCCGACAGGGACCGTACGACGGTGCGTAGCCGGCCCATGGTCGTGGCCGCGTTCAGGCCCTGCCCGAACACCTTGCCGACCACGAGCGCGGTGCGGACGCCGGACAGGGCGATTGTGTCGTACCAGGCGCCGGGATCGGCACCGGTGACCGACAGAAAGGCGGCCTGAAGGGATGTGTGGCTCTCCGGGCGCCGGGGCAGCAGCCGGCGCTGGACCAGGGCGGCCACGGCGTGCTCACGGACGTAGCGCCGGGCGTTGTCGATGCCCAGGGCGGCGTGCGCGGCCAGCTCGACGGCGAGCTGCCGGTCGTCCGCGTCGAACGGCGGGGACGACCCCGCTCGGTAGAGGCTGACCAGCCCGAGCGCCGCGTCGCGCAGGGCCAGGGGCACCACCAGCAGCGTATGGCACTGCGCCGCGTGCATCGCCTCCGCGCGCGCGGGGTCGACGGGCAGCCACGGGTCGGACGGGTGCAGCGAAACCACCCGGGGCCGCAGATCGGCCAGCGCTTGGGTGAAGGGCGTGGGAGCCGGCAGACGGCGTACGTCACCCACGGGATGCGCCTGCAGCGGGCTGCTGTGGCTGCTGCGGAAGGCGGTGCGCATCAGGGGCGTGCCCGGCGGCAGCGGGGCGAGGGGCGGGTCGTCGCCGCGGAGCACGGAGTCCACCACCTCCACGATGGCCACGTCGGTGAACTCGGGGACCACGGCTCCGACGAGCTCCTCGCCGCTCACCGATGGATCCAGGGTCCGGCCCACGCGCCGCCGGACCGCATCCAGCACCCTGATGCGGGAGCGTCCACGTTCCCGTTCGGTGACGTCGACCGCGGTCACCGCCAGGCCCAGCACCCGCCCGCGCGGACTTTGCAGGCGCAGGGCGGTGATCTCGAAGTACCGCTCCTCGGGCGGGTCCCCCTGGACGTGTGCCCGCACGATGCGCTCGCGCAGGGCGTCCCCGCTCTCCAGCACGTCCCGCAGCAGGACCTCCACCTCGTTGCCCTCGACGATGTGGTACGCGTCGCGGAAAGGACGCCCGACCAGATCGTCCGCGGACCGGCTCCGCATGGCGGGCGTGGTGGTGTTGAGCCGGACCACCCGCAGATCGGTGTCCAGCAGATGGAGACCGATCGGCGAACTGCTGAACAGCGCCTCCAGCAGGGAGGCCGACATCTCGTCCACGAACCTGTCGGCATCGCCGTACGCCAATGGGACCTCCTCCGGGCTCCACCTCCACGCCCAGCCGGGCGCGCGGCTGCCGACGCGCACTCGAGGGCGCTTTTCCAGCGTGCTCCGCCCCCGCGGCGCCCGCACTCGCAGGACGCGCGGTGCGGGGAGCGGTTCGCGCTGACGGGACCGGTGATCCCTCCCGTGTGACGCGCGCGCGTGCGTGGACACTGGGATCCTGAAACGGCAAGGAGCGCTGCCAGATGACCTGACGGACAGTGGTGGTGAGCGCGGTGTCCGAACGTGGAGGCAACAGGCCCCGGCCGCCGGCCGCGGGCGTCGATCCGCTGGGGGACCCGTTCCTGCGGACCCGCTTCGCCGTGCCGGTGCGGCCGGCCACCTTCCTGCGCCGGCAGCGCCTGGTCGAGGTGCTCGACCAGGCGCCGGACCCGCTGCTGACGATGGTCAACGGATGCGCGGGCGCCGGCAAGACGCTCCTGGTCGCCGACTGGGCCGCCCACCTGGGACGACCGGTGGCCTGGCTCACCGTCGACGCCTGCGACCAGGCGCCCGGCGTCTTCTGGGCCTACCTGCTGGAGGCCCTGCGCGCCTCGGGGGCCGACGAGATCCGGGACGTCGGCTGCCCGGCCGACGCCGGCGCGGTGGACCACGGCCTGCTCGCCCGGCTCGCCGCACAGCTGAACGGCCGCGACCGGCCCCTGACCGTCGTCCTCGACGAGTACGACCGCGTGACCGCCCCGGAGATCGCCGACCAGCTCGGCTTCGTCCTGCACCACGCCGGCCGGGGCATGCGCCTGGTCCTCGTCACCCGCACCGAACCGACCCTGCCCCTGCACCGCTACCGCGCGGACGGCACCCTGACCGAGATCAGGGACGCGGAGCTGGCCTTCACCCCCGAGGAGGCGGCGACACTGCTGGAACTGCACGGGCTGCGTCTGGGCCCCGACGCGGCCCGCGCGCTCGTCGAGCGCACCCGGGGCTGGGCGGCGGGCCTGCGGCTGTGCGCCCTGGCCGCGCAGCAGAGCAGCGACCCCGAGACGTACCTCAAGGAGTTCGAGGCCGGACAGAGCACGATCGCCGACTTCCTGCTGGCCGAGGTGCTCAAGAGACAGCCGGCCCCGACCCAGGACCTGCTGCTGCGGGTCAGCGTCCTCGACCGGTTCTGCCCCGACCTGGCCAACGCGCTCGCCGGCCGCCGGGACGCCGAACCCATCCTGGCCGAACTGCACCGGGCCAACGCGTTCGTCGAACACCTCGGCCACTCCTGGTACCGCCTCCACCCGCTCTTCGCGGAGATCCTCGGAGCCCATCTCAGAGTGCGGTTCCCCAGCCTGGAGACCGAACTGCACCGCAGGGCCGCCGAGTGGCTGCGGCACCGCGGGCCGCTGCCCGACACGCTCGCCCACGGCGCCGCGGCCGGCGACTGGGAGTTCACCGCCCGCGTCCTCGTCGACGACCTGGCGATCGGCCAGTTCTTCACCGGCCTGCGCTCCGACGGCCTGGGCGAGCTGTTCGCACGGATGCCCCCCGGCGCCACCGGCCCCGAGGCCGACCTCGTCCGCGCGGCGCGCGAACTGTCCGACCGCGACCTGGACCACGCGCACGTGCACCTGGAACACGCCCGCCGCGAACTCGCCCGGGCCGGCCCCGGCAGGGCGGCGGCCCGGCTCAGCTGCGCGCTCCTGGACGCCCTCGCCGCCCGGCTGACCGGAGCCCCGGGCCGCGCCGAACACGCGGCCCGGGCGGCGCGGGAACTGCGGCAGGACATCCCGGCCGAGCTCCTGGACAGACACCCCGAACTCCCCGCCCTGCTGCAGACCCACCTGGGCGCGGCCCGTCTGTGGGCAGGGTGCTTCGACGATGCCCGGGCCGCGCTGTCCGCGGCGGCCGCCGGATCCGGCGGGGCGACGGCGCTGCCCCGGGAGGAGTCCCTGGGCCAGCTCGCGCTCATCGACTACCTGACCGGCTGGCCCACCCGCGCCGAACGCGGGGCCCTGGCGGCACTCACCGACGCCGAACGCTTCAGCCTGGCCGAGCCGACCGGTCTGGGTCTGGTCCACCTGGTGCTGGCCGCGGTGGCCGTGGACCGTGACGAACTGGACGACGCCCAGGCCCTCCTGGACCGGGCGGCGGCCGTGCAACCGGTGCCGCCGGACCCCGTGACCGCCGCGAGCCGCGTCATCGCACAGGCCCGCCTCCAACTGGCCCGCGGACAGCCCGGGGCCGCCCTGGAGACCGCCGAGTCCGCCGTCCCGGCCGCCGTGGCCTCCCCGTGGGCCGAGAACCACACGGCGCTCGTCGTCTCCGCCGCCCACCTCGCCGAGGGCCGCCCCGAGACGGCCGTGAAGGTGCTGGAGGACGCGGTGGGCCAGGAGGCCGCGTGCACGGTGGCGGCCGCCCGGGCCCACCTGGCCGCGGGAGACCCGGACATCGCCCTGGACCTGCTCGACCACCTGCCCGCCGACGAGCACAGGGGTCCCGCGGTGACGGTCCGGGCCCTGCTGGCGCGCGCCGAGGCCGCCGGCCGGCAGGGCGACCCCACCACCGCGCGCCGGCTCGCCACCAGGGCACTGGCGGAGGCCCGGCGCGAGCGGCTGCGACGCCCGCTCCTGGAGGCCGGCCCGTGGCTGCGCCGCCTGCTGCGCACGGACGCGCTCCGGGAACCGGCCCGGGGCGGCCCGGCGGCCCGCCCGGAGTCCCGCCTGCGGACCCTGCCGCACACGGCCCGGCAGACCGCCCTGGTCGTCGAGGAACTGAGCGGTCGCGAGCGCGACGTACTCCGGCGGCTCGCCCAGATGATGTCGACCGAGGAGATCGCCGCGGACCTCTTCGTGTCCGTCAACACGGTGAAGACCCACCTCAAGAGCGTCTACCGGAAGCTCGGCGTCAACAGACGGGGCGACGCGGTCCACCGCGCGCGCGAACTCCGTCTCCTGTGAGGGTCACCTGCATCGGGTGAGGTCCCGCGGCCGGCCGGGGCGGACCCTCGGACAGGGGGCGTGGTACGCCCGTCCCCAGGCCACCGCGGGAGCAGCTGATGCGCTACGAGATCCGTGTCGACGGGCACATGTCGGAGACGCTGGCCAAGGCGTTCCCGGAGCTGGACCACGTGGTGATGTCCGGCCAGACGGTCCTGTTCGGCCCCGTGGTGGACGAGGCGCACCTGTACGGGCTGCTGGCCCGCTGCCAGTCGCTGGGCCTGCGGGTCCTGGAGATGCGGCGTGTCCCGGAGTGAGCCGATCCCGGAGTGAGCCGATCCCGGAGTGAGCCGATCCCGGAGTGAGCCGATCCCGGAGTGAGCCGATCCCGGAGTGAGCCGATCCCGGAGTGCGCCACTCGCTACTCGGGCGGCCGTTCCCGGTGCTGCTGCCGCAGACCCGCCTGGATGGCGCTCGTCAGCACGCGCGCGGCGACCCCCACGAGCAGCAGACCGCCCGCCATCTGGAACATGGTCAGCACGCGGGCCGTCTGCGACCGTGCGGTGATGTCGCCGTACCCGACGGTGGTGAACGTGGTCAGGGTGAAGTACAGGGAGTCCGTCCTGGTCAGCGGTTCGCTGAAGGACCTTGGGGCGGTGCGCTCCAGCAGGTAGTAGGCGGTGGCGAAGAGCAGCAGGAAGAACGGCAGCGTGGATGCCAGGGCCTCCACGGCCTTCAGCCGGGGGTACGGCGAGCGTGTGATGACCACGACCTCCCAGGCGAAGACCAGCGCGACACCCACCAGCCCGAGCGCGAGCAGGGCGGCCGCCGCGTTCGTGCGGCCGCCGTCCAGGGGCAGCAGGTAGTACGCGGCGACGAGTCCGGCCGTGACGAGCGCGGAGCGGGCGAGCATCACGGCGGCCGCCCACCGGGGCGCGCGCTGCCCCCGGTTCCTCCCCGGCGGACACCTGCCCGCGGCGGCGTCCGGGGGGCGAGGAACTGCTGGATCGCCCATCTGGTGTCCCTCCCGTTCCGCTGTCCGGCAAGCGGGCGTGCGGGTCCGGTCCCAGATCATCCTGGCAGGGATCCGGCCGGATCACCCCCCATGGGTGACCCGGCGGGCGAGGCCCCGCGGGACGCTGGCCTTCGGGTCCTCGCACACCGTCCCGTCGGCGGTCCGGCAGCGACCTGCACCCGATCCCGCGAGGAGGAGCCATGACCGTATCGCGTGGTTCGGCACCACGTGCCGGAACCGAACACGGGCCCGACGGGACGGATCCCGGCCCGGCAGGCGGTCCCGCGGACGCCCTGGCGGGACTCGGCACCTCGTGGACCTGGCTGCTGGCCTCGGCGCTGGCGACACTGGTGCCGGGGATCGTCCTGCTCGCCTGGCCCGGCGGGACACTGCACGTCCTGGCGGTCGTCGTCGGGCTGTACCTGTTGGTGACCGGCGCGTTCCGGTTCGTCACCGCGTTCTCCCGGGAGGAGCACGGCGAGCGGCTGCCGCGGCTGCTCGTGGCGGTGCTGTTCGTCCTCGCCGGCGTGCTGTGCCTGCGGCACCCTCTGCAGACCGTCGCCGCGCTCTCGCTGATCGTCGGCGTCGTCTGGCTGCTGTCCGGCATGCTCACCGCCTACGCGGCCCTCGCCGTCAAGGACCTGGCCCACCGCGGCGTCGTCCTCGGCGCGGCGGCACTCGGCATCGTCGCGGGCATCGTCGTACTCGCCCTGCCCACCCAGTCGGCCGTCGTCCTGACCCGGCTGCTCGGCCTGTGGCTCGTCCTGCTCGGCCTGGTCGAACTGGGCGTCGCCTTCGCCTGGCGCTCGGCACTGCGCAAGGCACGAACCGGAGTCCGGTCGGGGCCGACGGCCACGGCGTGAGCTCCTCGGCCATGGAGCAGGCGCCGTCACCGCCGCGGAGCCCGCGCAGCAGCGCGGTGGAGGCGCCCACGGTCACCCGGCTCGGGTGAGGCGCCCGGGTCTTGCCGTGCGGACGCTGAGAGACGGCAGATCGCGGCAGCCGGGCGCGGGCCCGGGACGGAGGAGAGAAATGAGCACGCAGACATACCTCGCGTACGACTATCCGCTGCTGAGCGCCTTCTGGACGATGCTGTGGTTCTTCCTGTGGATCATGTGGTTCATCCTGCTCTTCCGGGTCGTCCTAGACATCTTCCGCGACGACGGCCTGAACGGCTGGGCCAAGGCGGGCTGGCTGGTGTTCTGCATCGTGCTGCCGTTCCTCGGCGTCCTCGTCTACGTCATCGCCCGCGGCAGGGGCATGGGCCGGCGGGAGATCGCCCAGGCGCGGGAGCAGCAGGAGGCCTTCAACGCCCACGTCCGCGAGGCCGCGGGCGGCGGCAGGTCCGGCGTCGACGAACTCGCCCGCCTGTCCGACCTGCGCTCCCGGGGCGACATCACGGACGAGGAGTTCGCCCGGGCCAAGGAGACGGTCCTGTCCGGCGGCGTCCCCGAGGGCCGCGCCACCTCCGTCACCTCCGCCCCCGACACGCCCGGCTCCTCCGTCACCTCCCCTCCCGGCCGCCGCTGAGGCCCGGCCGGACGAGACGGAACGAGGCAGCAGATGACCGCGACCCGCACCGCACGCCCGGGCACGGCGAGGATGGCATGGGCCACCGGCCTGACGGCCTTCGCCGCGGTCATGCTGACGATCACCGGAGTGCTCGGCGTCTTCCGCGGGATCATGGGCATCGCCCGGGACGCCGTCTTCGTCACCACGCGCGGCTACGTCTTCCGATTCGACCTCACCGGCTGGGGCTGGACCCACCTGGTCCTCGGGGCGCTCGCCGTGATCGTCGGCATCGGGCTGTTCCGGACGGCGATGTGGGCCCGCGTGGCCGGTGCGACCATCGCCGGGTTCATCATCCTGGCCAACTTCCTGTCCCTGCCGTACTACCCGCTCTGGTCGGTCGTGATGATCGCCTTCTCCGGCTTCATCATCTGGGCGCTGTGCGTGGCACGCCCCGAGGAACCCCCCACCCCCGCCAGGACCGCCGCCCCGCCGAGCCCCTGACAACCGTCCCCGCTCGGCCAGGACTCGGTCAGGACCCTCCCGCCCCTCGGACACAGGGCCGGGAGGGCCCGAGCCGTACGTGCCGGACTCCTTCCGAGAAGTGCACCACGGGTTCACCGAGAGGGGCGGGCAGGCCCGCCGCGGTGGTCAGCGTCTCCTCCAGTACGTCGACGACGGCGCCGGCCAGCGGCCACGGCTCGTGCTCGACGGGCGTCTCCCAGAGCATCCCCAGCCGGCGTGTGTACGCCCGCCAGCGCGAGATCAGCCACACGTCCCGCTCCGTCGGCTCGATCGGGGCACCGGGGCGGACGACCAGGCGGTAGGAGACCCGGCCCCTCCGCCTGGAACCGGCGTACGAGACGGTGCCCCCGTTCGCGGAGACGCTGAGGGTGCCCAGGTGGTACGGCGCGCCGACGGCACGAGCCGCCAGCATCAGCGGGGAGGCGACTTCGAGGGACAGGAACCACAGCCCGTCCCGTCCGTGCCGGTGCCGGACGTAGGTCCGGAGGTTGGTCTCCGCGAACGTCGGGAGCCCGGGCGCGGTGGCGGGTACGCCGGGAGGGCGTACGTCCGCCATGACGAAGGGCGTGAGCCCCACCCAGGCGACCCCCTCGTACTCGTCCACGACCAGTTCCCCGGGCACCAGAGCCTGCACCGCCTCCGGCCGGAAGGGCCAGTGGACGAACGTCTGCGTCAGCCAGCCGGCCCGCAACGCGGGCAGGCGCACCCGCTGCTCCGCTCCGTACGCCACCACAGCCGGCGAGTCCCCCACGCACCGGCGGCGAAAACGCGGCACAGGCGGCAGGACCGGTGTCAGGCCATGTCCGCGCCGCGCAGCAGGAGTTGTGCCACGGCCATGCCGGCCACCACGATCGCCGCCCGGAACGGCCACCGGCTTCGGCCCCCCGCCGGCACAGCCGTCCCCGCGACCGCCACGATCCCGGCCGCCGCCGCCAGTACCCGGCCCGAGAACGTCACCGCACCGGGTGGCCCCGCGACGACCACGCCCACGGCCGCCACCATCACGAACGGGGCCAGCCACCGGCAGGCCGGGCGGCCCAGCCGCTGCGGCAGCCCGCGCACACCGGCCGCGAGGTCGTCCTCGATGTCCGGAAGCACATTGACCAGGTGCGCCCCCACACCCAGCAGCGCGCCGGCCACGACCGCCCACCAGGCGGGCCAGGACGGCGAGGGCAGGCCGAGGGTGACGAAGGCCGGCAGCGAACCGAAACCCACGGCATAGGGCAGCGCCGAGAGCACCGTGTGCTTGAACACCAGGTTGTAGGTCCAGCCCGCGACCACCATGCCCGCCAGATGCGCCACTCCCGCGGCGGTGCCGCTCAGCAGCGACAGCGGTACACACAGCGCCAGGGCCGTCCCGGCCGCGACAGCCGCCGCCCGGGGCGCGAGTTCACCGGTGGCCACCGGCTTGTCACGCCGCCCGCAGGCCGTGTCGCGCCGGGCGTCGACCGCGTCGTTGCACCAGCCCACCGAGAGCTGCCCGGCCAGCACGGCCGCGGCCACCGCCGCCGAACCCGCCGCCCCGCGGCCCGCCGCCACGGCCAGCGCGGTCACGAACACGGTCACGGCGACCGCCGGCTCCAGGTGGCAGGAGCGCAACAGCAGCACCGGGACACGGTGTGCCGCGGGCGGAAGGGCATCCGGCGGGACGGCGTCGGGCGGGTGGAGTGACACAAAGGGACGTTAAGGGGGCGTATGGCAAGAGGAAGGTATTACCGACATGCGTGTCCCTGTGATCGTCGACGACGTTCCCCTTCCGCCGCCCACCGTGCCGTGCCCGGCGTCCCCGCCCGGCACGGCGAGCACGATCGCCGCGGTCCGCACCGCGCTGCCGCCGCACCGGTACACCCAGGACGACCTCACCGAGGCGATCGGCGACCTGTGCCTCGCCCCGGGGGCCGACCGCGCCGTACTGCGCCGCCTGCACGCCTCCGCCGGTGTGCGCACACGCCATCTCGCCCTGCCGATCGAGCGGTACGCCGGCCTCGGCGACTTCGGGCGGAGCAACGACGCGTGGGTGGCCGCCGGACTCGAACTGGGCGAGGAGGCCCTCAGCGGCGCGCTGCGGGAGGCGGGGCTCCGGTCGGCCGACGTGGATCTGCTGGTGTGCACCTCCATCACCGGCATCGCCGCTCCGTCGCTCGACGCCAGGCTGGCCGGGCGACTGGGCCTGCGGCCCGACGTCAAGAGACTCCCCGTGTTCGGCCTGGGCTGTGTGGCGGGCGCGGCCGGACTCGCCCGGCTGCACGACTATCTGCGGGGGCACCCCGACGACACGGCGGTGCTGCTCAGTGTCGAGCTGTGCTCGCTGACGCTGCAGCGGCACGACGACTCCCGCGCCAACCTCATCGCCGGAGCCCTGTTCGGTGACGGCGCGGCAGCGCTTGTCGCGCGCGGCCACGGCAGGGCGGGGCAGGGCACGGGCGGTCCCTCGGTGGTCGCGACCCGCAGCCGCCTGTATCCGGGCACCGAACAGCTCCTGGGCTGGGACATCGGCGCCAGCGGGTTCCGCGTCGTGATCGACGCCGGCGTCCCCGGGATCGTACGGGACCGGTTCGGCCGGCACCTGTGCGCCTTCCTCGCCGAACACGGCCTGACCACCGACGACATCGGGACCTGGGTGTGCCACCCGGGAGGCCCCAAGGTGCTCTCCGCCGTGGCCGACGCCCTCGGCCTGCCCGGAGACGCCCTGGACACCGCCCGGCACTCCCTCGCGACCGTGGGAAACCTGTCCTCCGCCTCCGTCCTGCACATCCTGCAGACCACCTGGGAGTCCCGCCGGCCCGAGCCCGGCACCTGGGGGCTGGTCCTGGCGATGGGCCCGGGGTTCTGCTCCGAACTCGTCCTGCTGCGCTGGTGAGTGCTCCCATGCCCTGGTACACGCTTCTCGTCCTGGCCGTCGCCGCCGAACGCCTCGCCGAACTCGCCGTCGCCCGGCGCAACGCGGCCTGGACCCGTGCCCGCGCCGGCGTGGAGCACGGCCGCGGCCACTACCCGGTCATGGTCGTCCTGCACACCGGTCTGCTCGCCTGCTGCCTCGCCGAACCCCTGCTCGCCCACCGGCCGTTCCTGCCCGCTCTGGGATGGCCCATGCTGGCGCTCGTCGCCCTGGCGCAGGCGCTGCGCTGGTGGTGCGTCACCGCACTCGGCCCCTACTGGAACACCCGGGTCATCGTCGTTCCCGGAGCACGCCTGATCGGCACCGGCCCCTACCGGTTCCTGCGCCACCCCAACTACGTCGCCGTCGTGGTGGAGATCGCCGCCCTGCCGCTGGTGCACTCCGCCTGGCTGAGCGCGGCGGCGTTCACCGTGGCCAACGCGGTCCTGCTCGCGGTCCGCGTCCGCTGCGAGAACACCGCCCTCACCGCGGCGGTGCCCGCGTGAGCGGCGGCCACGACCTGCTGGTCGCCGGAGGCGGTCCCGCCGGTCTGGCCACCGCCCTGCACGCCGTGCGCGCAGGCCTCGACGTCGTCGTGGCGGAGCCACGCCCGGCGCCGGTCGACAAGGCGTGCGGTGAGGGCCTGATGCCCGGCGCCGTCCGGGCCCTCGAGGCACTCGGCCTTCAGGTCCCCGGCCTGCCGATCAGCGGAATCCGCTACGTCCAGGGGTCCCGCCGGGTCCAGGCGGCATTTCGGCACGGCCCCGGCCTCGGCGCCCGCCGCACCGGCCTGCACGGCGCCCTGCACCAGGCCGTCGTCGACGCGGGCGTCCCCGTACTGCCCCTGCGCGTGGACGAGGTACGGCAGGACGCCACGGGCGTGACCGTGCCCGGGACCGGCCTGCGCGCCCGGTGGCTGGCCGCCGCGGACGGCCTCCACTCGCCGCTGCGCCGTTCCCTCGGCCTGGAGGTGAGGAGCGGCACGGCGCCCCGGTACGGGCTGCGCCGCCACTACGCGGTGCCTCCGTGGTCCTCCTACGTCGAGGTGCACTGGGGGCCGTACGGGGAGGCGTACGTCACCCCGCTCGGTCCCGCGCTCGTCGGCGTCGCCCTGCTGACGGCCCGGCGGGCCCCCTTCGACACCCAGCTGACCGCCTTCCCCGAACTGGCGGCCCGCCTTCCCGGCGAAGCGGCCGTCACCGCCGTACGCGGTGCGGGACCGCTGCGCCAGCGGTCCCGCACCCGCTGCCACGGGCGGGTCCTGTTCGTCGGCGACGCCGCCGGATACATCGACGCGCTGACCGGTGAGGGCATCTCCCTCGCCCTCACCGGCGCCCAGGCCCTGGTCGACAACCTGCGCCGCGGCACCCCCGGCCGCTACGAGACCGACTGGCACCGCGCCACCCGCCGCCACCGGCTCCTGACGGAACTCCTGATCAGAGCCCGCCGGCAGCCCGCACTCGCCTCACGCATCACCCCCACGGCCGCCCGCCTGCCACGCCTCTTCGCGTCAGCGGTCAACGCACTGGCGTGATGCCGCGCCGCCTTGAGGTCACACCTGCAGCAGGGCCTTGATGGCGCTGCGTTCGTCCATGGCCCTGTAGGCGTCGGCGGCCCGGTCGAGGGGGAGGTCGAGGTCGAAGACCCTGCCGGGGTCGATCCTCCGGTTCCAGATCAGGTCGATCAGCCGCGGCAGGTACTGGCGCACCGGGGCGGGGCCGCCGTGCAGGTGGACGTGGGAGAAGAACAGCTCCTGCCCGTCCAGGGTGACGCCGTGGGAGACGCCGACGTAGCCGACGTGGCCGCCGGGGCGAGTGGAACCGATGGCCTGCAGCATCGACTCCTGGGTACCGACGGCTTCGACGACCGAGTGCGCGCCCAGCCCGCCGGTCATTTCCTTGATCCTGGCCACGCCTTCGTCGCCGCGTTCGGTGACGATGTCGGTGGCGCCGAACTCGCGGGCGAGCCGCTGCCGCGGCTCGTGGCGGCTCATCGCGATGATCCTTTCCGCGCCGAGCTGCTGGGCGGCCAGGACGGCGAGCAGGCCGACCGCGCCGTCCCCGACGACCGCGACGGTCCCGCCGGGTCCGGCATGGGCCGCCACGGCGCCGAACCAGCCGGTGCCCAGCACGTCGGAGGCCGCCAGCAGGCTGGGAATCAGGTCCTCGGGGGGCATGTCCGGGGTGGCGACCAGGGTGCCGTCGGCGAGCGGGACCCGCAGCCGCTCCGCCTGGGCTCCCAGCGCGCCCATCAGCTCGCGGTGGACGCAGGAGGACTGGTAGCCGGCCCGGCAGATCTCGCAGGTGTTGTCCGATGCGAAGAACGAGCCGACCACGAACTGGCCGGGCTCGACGTTCCTCACCTCGCCGCCGACCTCCTCGACGACGCCGACGTACTCGTGTCCCATCGGCGCCGGTCCCTCGACCGCTTCGATCCCGCGGTAGGGCCACAGGTCCGATCCGCAGACACAACTCGCCGACAAGCGGATCACCGCGTCCGTCGGCGCGAGGATCCTCGGATCCTCGCGCTGCTCCACCCGGATGTCGCCGGGGGCGTGCATCACCACACCGCGCATGACTGCTGCTCCTTACGTGCCGGCTCGGCCTGCGGGGCGCTGCCGGGCGACCGCACTGTCACCCGGCTCGCCCGCCCGGGCGGTCTGCGCCCAGGGCCGCGGCCCTTTCGTCCGCAGCCGCGAAGGCGGACGAGGGAAAGCCGCACCACCCGGGTAACCGGCTTCCCACCCGCGCAGACAGGTTCTTACGCCTCCGGTGCGGGGCGAGCCGTCCGGACGATGAGGGAGCGGAGTTCTTCCACGGCCCGGGACCGTGTCCCGGTCAGTTCGGGCGACGACAGCACGGCCGCGGTGACGGGAACGGGGCGCGGTGTGCGGCTGAAGTGCTCGTCGACGGCGGTGATCAAGCCGGGGCACAGGCCCCACTCGCCGCCGATGACGACCATGCGGGGGTCCGCCAGTGAGACGGCCGCGGAAAGGACGCCGCCGATGGCCCGGACCAGCGCGGCGCGGACCCGCCCCGCCTGCTCGTCCTGGCCGGCGAGGAGCTCGACCAGTGCCGGGACGTCGATGGCGGTGGAGGAGGGCCGGCGCAGGCCGAGGACGGCGAAGACCTCGGTGAAGGCCATGGCCCGGCCGTCCGGACCCGCTGTGCAGAGGTGGGCGATCTCCCCCGCGAATCCCCTGTGCCCGCGCCGGACGACGCCGTCGCTCACCACGGCGCAGCCCAGGCCCTCACCGAGGTGCAGGTAGACGAAGTCGTCGACGCCCCCGGCGCAGCCGGCCCGGTGCTCGGCGCGGGCGGCCCAGTTGACGTCGTTGTCCACCAGGACGGGTCCGGACACGGTGGTCGCCAGGACGGCGGAGGGATCGAGGTCGCCGACGAGGAAGGGGGCGTCGGGCAGGTGCACGAGCCGGCCTGTCCCGCGGTCCACCGGGTCGGCGGCGCTGACCACCGCGAGGCGCAGCCGGCCGGGGATCCGCCCGGCCAGTTGTCCGGCTGCCGCGGTGAGGGCCTCGGCGGCCACCTGGGGCCCCGCGCTCGCCTCCAGCGCGGTGCGGACCTGCCCGTGGACGTGGCCGAGGGCGTCTACCGCTTCGGCCACCACTCCGTGCGGGGTGATGGCGGCCACCAGGGCGGCACCGAGCTGCGGGGCGAGGGAGTAGTACGAGCCGACCCGTCCGCGTCCGGTGGTGCGTTCGCCGGTGTCCACGACCAGGCCGGCCCGGGTCAGGCGCTGGACGCTGTCGGAAATCGTGGGCTTGGAGATCCCGGTGCGGGCGGAGATCTCCGCCCTGGTCAGGCGCGGGTGGGCCATGAGAGAACGCAGCACGTTCTCGTCGGTCAGGGCGCGCAGCATCTCCAGCGACGGCTTCGGAGGGGTCATGCACACCACTCTAGTAAGGGGTCTTGCCTAAAAGTGGTGAGATGCTTACCGTCATATCTAGTAAGGAGTCCTCACCAAAGGAGTCGGGCGATGACGCTCGCCGCTGAGCCGCACCACGCCACCGCCCTGCCGCACTGGCAGGAGGCCCCGGCGGACCTCACAGCCGCCATCCGCGAGATCAAGCCCGCTCTGCGGGCCCGTATCGAAGCCTCCGGCCGCACCGTCCAGGAGGTGTTCTCGGCCGTCGAGCAGCGCATCGAGGCCCGCGTCGCCGAGATCGAAGCCGACCGGGAGCGCGGCGAGGAGGTGTGGCCCGTCCTGGACTACGACGCGATCGCCGGCGGAACCGTCACGCCGGCGGACATGGCCGAGCTCAAGAAGCGCGGCTGCCTCGTCGTACGCGGCCACTTCCCGCGCGAGCAGGCGCTGGCCTGGGATGCCGGCATCGTCGACTACGTCGAGCGCAACAAGTTCTTCGAGAACTACGCCGGCCCCGGCGACGACTTCTTCGGCAGCGTCGGCTCCAAGCCCGAGATCTACCCCGTCTACTGGTCCCAGGCCCAGATGCAGGCCCGCCAGTCCGAACGCATGGCCACCGTCCAGTCCTTCCTCAACTCCTTCTGGAAGCACGCCTCCGACGACGGCACCCAGTGGTTCGACCCCGACCGCGACGCGATGTACCCCGACCGCATCCGCCGCCGTCCCCCAGGCACCGACTCCTCCGGCCTGGGCACGCACTGCGACCCCGGCACCCTGGACCTGTGGATGACCCAGGAGTACCAGAAGGCGTTCCGCCACCTCTTCGACGGCACCGCCGAGCAGTACGACCCCTGGGACGCGGCCCACCGCACCACCGGCCCCCAGTACCCCGGCTCCACCATGTGCTCCGCGTTCCGCACCTTCCAGGGCTGGACCGCCCTGTCGGACATGGACGCCGACCAGGGCGTGCTCCACACCGTGCCGATCCCGGAGATCATGGCCTACCTGCTCCTGCGGCCCCTGCTGCCGGATGTGCCCGAGGACTCCATGTGCGGCGTGCGTACGAACCAGGTGTTCCCCGTCACCAAGCGCTGGCACCCGATGCTCCACCGGGCCCTGACTCCCATCCCCGACGTCAAGGCCGGCGATTCCGTCTGGTGGCACTGCGACATGATCCACAGCGTCGCCCCGGTCGAGAACCAGAAGGGCTGGGGCAACGTCATGTACATCCCCGCCGCTCCCTGGTGCCCCCGCAACGAGAAGTACGCGGCCTCCGTCAGGGAGGCGTTCGCCACCGGCTCGAGCCCGACCGACTTCCCCGAGGAGCACTACGAGCGCTCCTGGAACGGCCGATTCACCGTTGGCCAGCTCAACGACACCGGCCGCCGGGGTCTGGGCCTCGACTGATCCGGCACGAGCGGGCCGCCCGAGAGGCGCCTGACGGTCGAAAGACCGGTCAGGCGCCTCTTGCCGTGTGTCTGGAAGAAGCCGAACTTCTTCGGTGAGTACGACACCAGGAGGTTCTTCGTCCGCTGGTGGTACAACGGCAGCGCATCGCTGACCAGCGCAAGCGGCGTCTGTCTCGGCTTTGGCGGGACCGCCGGCCCGGAAATGGCCCGGATCTTGACCGATGCGGTCCCTCGGACTGGGTGGCCGTCCGGCGCCACGCAGCGGTCGGAGCCGGAAGAGGGGACCTGATGCATCCGCTCGCACTCTGGTGTGACGTGTCCATCGGCCGAGACCGTCCGATGGTGTACCGCCGAGTGGTGTAGCAGTGATCACCGCGAAAGTGCAGCTCGCGGGCCTGGTTCGAGCGGCTGACCATCGGGCCGACCTGACGCGGTGTCAGTGCATTACTGCCCGAGGCGCTGCGATGCCGGCGTTGACGCGGCCTTCTTCGAGGCCGGGCCCAACAGGCGCGGCGATGGCGGTCACGACGACCGCCCCGACCCGACGGCCAGTCAGGCGATGGTGGCGTCGGGACGAGCCGGCTTGGGACACGACCTGCAGCTTCCCCTTGATCGCTGCTACACCGCATGGCAGGACATGGCCATGCCACGAGGCTCGGCCTCCACGGCACGGGCGACCTGGAGATGCAGCTATGCACCTCAGGATCCGGAGCGTGCCCGGCAACTGTTCCGCACGAGCTACGCGGCGGCGTGAAGATCACGACGCGCGACGAGTCGAATAGATGGCCGTCTCGGCGATGCCTTTCGACATACGGGCAGGTAGTGGCGGTGGACCATCAATGATCCGCGGGATCGCCGGTTTGGCTGACTGGCGATCCCGCGCCATGTTGCTCCGCTTCAAAGCAGTCTGCGTTTATCTGAGCTTGACGCATCATGCCGCTGTGGAACGTCGGTCCCGAATCGGACGTCGTCAGGGGCTGGGCGCTTGCCTGAAGTCGGCGAGCGCGCGTCCCATGCGCGCGAGTGCTTGACGCAGGATCGCCGGTGAGGTTGCGAAGTTGAGGCGTACGCATCCCGCGCCGCCGGTGCCGAAGGCGTGTCCGGAGCTGAGGGCGACGCGGGCTTCGTCGAGGAACATCCTCGCCGGCCCGGCGAGGTCGCTCACGATGCCCGGGCCGTCGGACGGGCGGTCGTCGTGCAGTTCCAGCCCAGTACAGTCCAGCCAGGCGAGGTAGGTGCCCTGGGGCGGGATGTACCCCACGCCGGGGAGGTGTTCGTCGACCAGCTTGCCCAGCAGGCTCCGGTTGTCGTCGAGCCCGAGCAGGAGTTCGTCGAGCCAGTCGGCGGCGTCGCGGAACGCTGCCGTGTGGGCGAGGATGCCCAGGTGGCTGGGGCCGTGGCCGACTTCTTCGGGCATACGCCGAAGGTCGTCCGCGGCTTCGGTGCCGGCGACGGCGACGGCGGCCTTGAGACCGGCCAGGTTCCATGCCTTGGACGCGGAGGTCAGGGCGAAACCGTTCTCGGAGCCGGGAACGCTGAGAAAGGGTGTGAAGACGGCTCCGGGCAGCACCAGTGGGGCGTGGATCTCGTCGGAGACCACCCGGACACCGTGTCTGCGGGCGAGCGCGGCGATCGCTTCGAGTTCCGCGCGGGTGTGGACGACACCGGTCGGGTTGTGCGGGTTGCTCATCAGGAATGCCGCGCGGCGGCCGTGGCGTCGTGCGCGTATGAACGCGTCTTCGAGGCCGGCGAGGTCGACCCGCAGATCGGGGCCGAGACGGGCCTCGATGACGTCCCGGCCGTCGTGCGCGACGAACGCGTAGAACGGGGGGTAGACGGGTGAGCAGACGACGACCGCGTCGCCGGGGCCGGTGATGAGGCGGAGGATTTCGACGATGCCCAGCATGACGTCGGGCACGATCGCCGTGTTCTCCACGCGCAGGCAGTCCCACCGCCATCGCGCGGCGGCGAACGCGGCGACGGCTTCGGCGTAGGCGGTGCCGTAGGGGTATCCGGTGTCTCCCCGCTCGACGGCCCGGTGCAGGGTGTCGGCGATGGCGGGTGCCAGGGGGACGTCCATCTCCGCCACCCAGAGGGGGAGGACGTCCTCGGGGTGCGTGCGCCACTTCATGCTGGTGCGCTGTCGCAGCTGTTCCAGGGACAGCTGGACGAGCGGATCGGTTCGGCCGTCGTCCCCGGATTCGGAGGCTGCCTGGTTCGCGGACTCGCTCATGCGGTGCTCCCCTTGCCCGGCCGGACCGGGCCTGTGCGGTGGCGGTGTGGTGGTCTTGCCGGACGGGTACGGAGGCATGCCTCCGGGGTGGGCGGTGGGGGGTGTGGCGCGCGTTCCGACGGCCCGTGCGCCTGGCGGTCGGGCGAGGCAGCCGGCCGGCCCGGCCCCGAGGGCCTTCCGGCAGGGCGCCGGTCTCGGGCCTGGAGCCGCGGCCGTCCACGATGATCCTCCCGTCCTCCGTGAGGTCGAGCTGCCCGTGGGCGACGGGGTGGAAACACCGTCGCGGCGTGCCCCCTCCTGGTCAGTGACGGCGGGGACGGCAACGCCCACGACCACGCCGACCGGGCCGACGCCGGGCTCAGCTGCGCGGCGTAGCGGAGTCGGCGAGGCCTGCCGGCCGTCGGCGATCAGCCGTGCCGGTCCGCCCACGAGCGGCGCGTAGGCCGCGACGGTCAGCCGGGCACGCGTCATCGTGGGTGTCGCCGCCCTGCTGACGGGTCTTGGCGACCTGGTCGTGCTGCAGGGCGATCAGCGGCGACACCACGACGGCAGGGCCGCCGAACATGACGGTCGGCACCTGATGGATCGCCGACTTGCCGGAACCGGTGGGCATGACGACCAGCACGTCGCGACCATCGAGCAGCGCCCCCATCGCCTCCGTCTGCTCGGGGGACAGGCCACTCCACCCGAAGCGTTCCCGGGCGATGCGGCGCAGCTCGGCGATCCGGTCGCGCGTGCCCGTGGCCGCCCGGGCCGGCGGGCTCCCAGTGTGCCGGGTCATGGCATGTCCGACCGGTCCGCCGTCCGCTCAGGTGGTACGCATCGGCGGTGGGCGGTGGGCGGTGGGTGTGGCTCTCACTTGCACTGTCGCGAAGCCTCCTTCACGACCCCGGGACACTCTCGCGAGCCCGGCCCGGGTATCCCCGTGGCTGCCGGAATTCAGGAGTACGGCGACCGGATCGAGACGCGCATCCGCCCGGCGCCGGGGGACCGCGGGACGGAGTTGGCGGTGCGCCTCAAGGAACTGCGGCCGGAGGCCATGTACTCGGCGCCGGCCTGGCTCGCCGGTGCCGACCCGGGCCGAGATCTGCGTCGGGTCCTGCGCGAGGTCAAGGCGTTGCTGGAGGCGGGCGAGGTCCCGCAGCCCGACGTGCCACCCACCACGCGCGACACCCCGGGCGGGAAATTCGTCGGGCTGCTGGGCCGCCGCCCGCGGCTTCGTTTGCCGTCTGCGCGGGCGGGAACCCGGCAGGACGGTTTACGCGCTGGCCGAGCGCTGCAGCCACCTCGCGGGACCGCTGTCCGAGGGAACCGTCGCGGACGGGTGCGTCCAGTGCCCGTGGCACGGCAGCGTCTTCCGGCTCTCGGACGGCTGGAACGTACGCGGCCCCGCCACCGCGCCTCAGCCTGCCTTCGGCACCCGGATCGTCGACGGCCACGTCGAGATACGCCTGTGCCGGCAGAACCGGGACGAGTGAGCGGAGAACGACGGGCAAGCGGACCGGCAACGGACCGGGACAGGAGCGGGCACAGCCCATGGACACAGCAGCTGACAGCTGCCTCCGTACGACGTCTGCACGGGCTGCTGCGGCACACGGAACGGGACTGTCCGGCAGGGCACGACCGGCCGCTCGGTGGCTGTCTCGCGGCCGTGGCGGGCTTCGCGGCGTACACGGCGGCCTGGGCCACGGCGGATCGGCGACCTGCCCCTTCCGCATGACCGTCTGGGTGGCCTCGACCCTGACGCCGGCCGGCTGCCCCGGCCGCGCGCGACACGTACCGCCATGGGCACGCTCGCCGCTCTCGCCGGGGCGGACACACCGCAACTGGCGTGCAGTGCGCTGATGGAGAAGACCGCCGGCGAGTGAACCCGCTGAGTCGGCCGGGGCGGGCATCCGGGAATGCCAGGCTCCCGATCCGGCCTGGTTGCGGCGGGCAGCGGACGGCGAGGGTCACCCCGACGAGCAGCAGGATCAGGTCGGCGATGTCCCGGACCCAGTCGTACTCGGGGAACGGCAATCCTCGACCGTCTCGTCCCACAGTTTCCCGAATCCCCGGGCCGGTGAGGGGCGTACAGAGCCGTCCTCGGAGAGGGGAACAGCTCTCGCCGCCGTCTGCCTTCGCTGGTCGGGCCGGGCGCCACCCGGGATGCGATGCTCATCCTGGCGCGTAACGTGGAAAAGGAGACGCAAGAGACAGAGAGACCAGGCACCCCTTCTGTCACCGCCGGGAATTCGCGGGCGATGACCGATGGAGGTGGGCGAGACATGGCGTTGGCTCGAAGCTGCGCCGTCGCCCACAGCCAGAAGGAGGGATTCTCGTGGGTGCAGCACCGGAGACCCCGCAGAAAGCCGAACTGACGGAGGAGCAGACGCGCGACACCGAGCGTCAGTGGTTCCTCGATGCCGACACCGGGGAGCTGAAGCCGGAGGAGTATTCCCATCGCGACCGGCAGGCCGGGCCGCGCCCGGTTCGAGTGGCCCGCTGGACCTTCGATTGACCGATCCGCCCGAGGACCGCGTCTGGGCTCGCCACCGTCGGCGTACGGGAGCGGTGTTGATCGTCGGCGCGGGAGCGGTCGGCGGATTTCTTGCCGAAGAGCTCGCACGGATCGGATTCAGCCCGCTCTGGCTGGTCGATCCCGACATGCTCGCGGTGGAGAATCTGATTCGTCACCCACTTGGTGCTCCGGCCCTGGGACAGCCCAAAGCCCTGGCACTGGCTGGGAAGATCCGTCGCGACTTCCCGTCTTGTGACGCCACCGGCCGTCATGTGGACTTCCTCGAGTTGCCTGCGGACCAGCAGCGGTCGCTGGTGGGTGGCGCGGACGTGGTGGTGGCGGCGACCGACTCGGCCGCGTGCCAGCGCCACGTCAACCGCGTGGCCCTCGCAGTGGGCAAGCCCGCGGTGTATCCGGCGGTCTGGGTGGACCCCAGGATCCGTGACGCCGAGGTCGGCGAGATCCTGTGGGTGCTCCCCGGCAGGCGCACACCCTGTTACGAGTGCGCGGCGGCGTTCCGGCGGGCGACGGCCGATACCCAGGCCGCTCGCGGTGCCCGGGTGGACATCCAACTCGTCGCCCTGGCCACGGCCCAGGTCGTGATCGCACTGGCGCACCCCGACGACGACCGCTCGGCGATCCTCGATCCGCAGCGCACCGCCATCTACCTCCACGGACTGACGCCCACCTCACCGGGTGTCCGGGCCACCTTCCCCAACACAGGGCTGAGCAGCCGAAACGTCCGGGTTCCCTTCCCGTCCCGGCCTTGCGCTGCCTGCCGTGGCTGGCGCCATGTGGCCTCTTCCCCGGCATCGGCCGCTGTGGGAACGGGCGGGCGGCCCGGCGATGACGGGGTACGTGGGTGGCCCATCTTCGCTGCCATCGTGTTGTGCATCGTGGTCCTGTTCATCGTCTCGCTCGCCCACGGTACGCACAGGTAGGGCCAGTGGTACTGAGAGTGCTGGTGCCCATCGCATCGTGCCGCGCGGACAGCCCGGCGGTCGGTTTCAGTACCGGCAGGCCCCGTCGGTGTCTTCGGAACCGATACCGATCACGTTCGACCAGATCATGGATCGGCCGCGTGGGGGGCTCGACGAGCGACATCCTCTGTCGGGTACCCCTGACAGGGCCCAGGAGCGGCGAGCAGGCGGCGCGCGATACGCAAGTGGCGGCGGCCGCGGTTCGGGTGAAAGGACGGTGGCAGGCCGGTGGGGAGGTCGGGACACGCGCGGGCGCCGGCCTGCAGCGCCCAGCACGCGCCGCCGGCAGCAGTGGCCGGCGGCAGGCGAATGAGCTGACGCGCGTCTGTGCATGGAGCGGAGTCGGCCTGACCGATGGGTTCAGCCGCGACCTTGCGCACCGGCACGACGTTGCCGGGCGAGGTGGGGCGGGCGACGAGGGGTTCGAGCGCGGAGAGGTCGATCTCGTCTGTGAGGTCGTAGACGGCGTCCGGCTCGGCGGTGAGCTCACGGAGGTCGGCTTCGCGGTCCTCGGCGCGCAGGAAACCGCGCGCCGTGGCATCGGAGGGAAGACGGAGGTGGTGGTCCCCGGGTCGGCGCCCGTGTCGGCGATGACGTGCCGGTCCATGGCGGTCGGTCCCGCAAGGCCCGGGCCGTGGTACTCCGGGATTCGGTTGACCGCTCCCTCGACGCTGTGTCGCCGCAGCAGTCCCAGTACCACGTCCTTGGCGCTCACCCAGTCCGGCAGGCGGCCGGTCAGACGGACCCCTCAGATCCCCGGCATGGTGATGTGCAGGGGCCGTCCGGCCATGGCGAGTGCAGTTCCAGGCCGCCGGTGCCGGGGGCGAGCATGCCGAGCGAACCGGCGGCGCAGGTGTGCGAGTCGGATCCGGCCGGCGTCTTGCCGGGGATGCCGAAGTACTGCATGTGGGTGGGGTGGGAGGCGCCGTTGCCGGGCTTGGAGTACCGGATGCCGAAGCGACGGCAGGCGGAGCGGAGGAAGGTGTGGTCCTCGGCGTTGTGCTCGTCCGCCTGGAGCAGGTTGTGGTCGACGTACTGGGCGCCGGCCTCGGTGCGGACCCGGTCCAGGCCGAGGGCCTCCGGTTCCTGCATCACCAGGGTGCCGGTGGCGTCCTGTGTGGGGGGCTGGTCGATCCGCAGGCCGATCTCGTGACCTGGTTCCATTCGGCCGTCGACGAGGTGATCGGTGATGAGCCGGTGTGCCGGCGTGCCGTGGGAGAACGCCACAAGGCCAGGGCGCGTGTGTGTGCTCCGGAACGGCAAGCCGGCACCGAGGCACTGCGAACAGCGTGGGAGGCGTCTGAACGGGTACCGGGCGTGCCCTTACCCGCTACGGCTGTTCGGGAGCCTGCCCGGGACCGGGGAGCGGTTCGAGTTCGGTCACTGCGTACTCGATCCGGACGTTGTCGGCCAGTTTCAGCGCGCCCAGGAACGCGCTGTACGGCTTGATCCCCCAGGTGGACTGGGTGACGGTCGCCCAGCCGCACACCATCCCATCCCCGTCACTGCCCCCGTGCACGGTCACCGGGTGGCTCCGGCCTTTGATGGTGAGGTCCCCCGTGATCTCGAAGGACTCGGGCGTTCCCGTGATGCTCGTGGAGCGGAAGGCGATGGTCGGGTGCTGTGCGGTGTGCAGCAGGCCCTCGCCCTTCAACGTCCGCTTGATCTCCTCCTTGTCGGCGTCGGTGAGGGGTTTGAGCCCTCCCGTCCCCTCCCGGACGGTCAGCGATCCCGTCTCGACCGTCACGGTCACCGACGACTTCCCGGGATCGCTCGCGACGACCACCGCGTTCCCGGACCATCGGGTGGCCTCGATCGTGAGGTCGTGCCCCGCCTTCCGGCCGAGCCCAGCGCGGCTGGTCTTGATCAGCAGGTGGCCGGCAGGCGGCCCGAACCCGTACGTTCCGTCGCTCAATGTCACAAAATTTACTGTATGTGACGAGTGCGGTGCGCCGCCTGAGGTGTGCGTGTAAGACGGTGGCCGCTCGGGTGGAACTCGAACAGAACCGGTATGGCTCACGGGCTGCTCTGCGGAGTCCTGGAGGGCGTTTTCTCCCAGTGTTTCATCCCGGAACAGCCGTTTGATCCTGCGGTGTCGGGTCGCGCCAGGAGATGGTCCTGCGGCTTCACTCTAGCGGCGGTGGTGCTGCCGGCGCCGTTTGAGGGCCAGGCCGCCCAGTACGGCCGCCTCGCTGGAACCGGTGGTTGAGCAGCCCGTTGATCTCCAGGTCCCTACTTCCGTGACGCGCTGACCAACAACGCTCATAAGGGGGCGAACCAGGGGTGCTGGCTGTGTTGCTTCGCGCGGATGTCTGCCCTGGGCCCACCACTGGTGAGGAGGCGCTGATGAGGGAGAGTTCCCAAGTCGTGGTGGTGACGGGTTCCAGCGGTGGCATCAGTCGTGCCGCGGCGCGGGCGTTCGCGGCGCGAGGGGCGAAGGTGGCGCTGCTCGCGCGGGGTGGGAAGGGGCTGGAGGGAGCCGCGGAGGAAGTGCGGGCTGCCGGGGGAACGGCATTGCCGCTGAGCGTGGACGTCTCCCGCTTCGAGGACCTGCAGGGGGCGGCACAGCGCGTGGAGGAGGAACTCGGGCCGATCGATGTGTGGGTGAACGCGGCGTTCACCTCCGTGTTCGCTCCATTCATGGAGATCCGGCCGGAAGAGTTCAAACGGGTCACCGAGGTGACGTTCCTGGGCTACGTCTACGGAACTCGGGTGGCGCTGGAGCGGATGCTGCCCAAGGACCGGGGCACGATCGTGCAGGTCGGCTCCGCGCCGGCTTACCGGGGCATCCCGTTGCAGTCGGCGTACTGCGCGGCCAAGCACGCCGTCCAGGGATTTCACGACTCGCTGCGGTGCGAGCTGCTGCACGACAAGAGCAACGTGCGGGTCACGATGGCACAGGTTGCAACGGCCGTCCAGCGGTGTCCAGCCGGTCCAGGCTATGAGCGAAGCTGCAGGTCAGGGCTGTGTGGTCCCGGAGGGTTCGTCCCGTCAGTGAGGCGTGTGTGAGACGACGAAGCTCCGCCGGAGCTGTGGGCGGGGCTACGACGACGCGCCGCGTCCGGTGCGGCCTCCGCCGCGCACTCGAGCTTTCTTCGCGGCGCGGCCTGCCGCTGAGGATTGTTGACGCTGTGGACGAGGTGAGCCGGCCGGCCGGTCGCCGACCGTTTCGTGCCCGGCCCCGGTGGACCGGGGCCGGGCCTGTCGTCGTGGCTTTCGCAGCCCCGGCTGGTCGGTCCACGGTCCACGTAGCCGGGATGGCCTTCGACGTCCGGTGTTCCAACCGGTCCTGGAGATCGAAGGCCGCCGCGGTCGGCGTGGCAGAAGGCGCGGGAGAGGGGGACTGCCGGCACGTCCTTGCCTTCGCCTGCCGACCCTCCGAAGCAGGAGCGGCGCGAGTACGACCGAGTCGGCATGCGTCGCGTCGACGCTCTCCGCGATCGCCGTCACTCGGTGGCGTTCCTCTTCGCCGGGGCTCTCCCACGGCGTTCACCCGCGTGGCTGTCCCAACTGCCGGTGGGGCGGCTCAGGCGATGCTCGACTCGACGGCGCCGGCATCGAGCACCGCGGGTCCGGTCTTGGCCCGGACCTCCTCGACGGTGACGTCCGGGGCGAGCTCGACCAGGCGCAGACCGTGGATGGTGACGTCCAGGACGCACAGGTCGGTGATGATCCGCTGGACGACACCCTTACCGGTGAGGGGCAGGGAACACTCCTCGACGATCTTGAAGCTGCCGTCCCGGGCCACGTGCTCCATCAGGACGACGACCTTCTTCGCGCCGTGGACCAGGTCCATCGCCCCGCCCATGCCCTTGACCATCTTCCCGGGGATCATCCAGTTGGCGATGTCGCCGGTGGCGGAGACCTGCATCGCGCCGAGGACGGCGGCGTCGATCTTGCCTCCGCGGATCATCCCGAAGGACGTCGCGGAGTCGAAGAAGCTCGCGCCGCGGCGTACGGTCACGGTCTCCTTGCCGGCGTTGACGAGGTCGGGGTCGACCTCGTCCTCGGTCGGGTAGCGGCCGGTGCCGAGGATGCCGTTCTCCGACTGCAGCACCAGCTCCACGTCATCGGGCACGTGGTTCGGGACGAGTGTCGGGAGCCCGATGCCGAGGTTGACGTAGTCGCCGTCCTCGAGTTCCCGGGCCGCGCGTGCGGCCATCTGCTCACGCGTCCAGCTCATGCGCGTGCACCTTCCTCACTCATGCCCGTACCGTCCTCTTCTCGATCCGCTTCTCGGCGGCCTGCTCCGGGGTGAGAGCGACGACCCGGTGGACGTAGACGCCGGGGACGTGGACCTCGTTGGGGTCGATGTCGCCGGGCTCGACCAGGTGCTCGACCTCGGCGATCGTGATCCGGCCGCACATCGCCGCGAGCGGGTTGAAGTTGCGGGCCGCGTCCTTGAAGACGAGGTTGCCGTGCCGGTCGCCCTTCCAGGCCCGCACCAGCCCGAAGTCGGCCACGATGGCACGCTCGAGCACGTGGTCGAGGCCGTCGAAGGTCTCCACCGTCTTGGCCGGGGAGGTCACCTCGACGGTGCCGTCGGCTGCGTACTTCCAGGGGATGCCGCCTTCGGCGACCTGGGTGCCCACACCGGTGCGGGTGTAGAACGCCGCGATGCCGGAGCCGCCGGCGCGCATCCGCTCCGCGAGCGTGCCCTGCGGGGTCAGCTCGACCTCCAACTCCCCGGCGAGGTACTGCCGGGCGAACTCCTTGTTCTCCCCGACGTAGGAGGCCACCACCCGGCGCAGACGGCCCGCGCCGAGCAGGATGCCCAGACCCCAGTCGTCGACGCCGGCATTGTTGGACACCGTCTCGAGCTCGTCCACACCGGCCTCCGGCAACGCCTGGGTCAGCACCGCCGGGATGCCGCACAGTCCGAATCCGCCCACCGCGAGGGTGCTGCCCGAGGGGATGTCGGCGACCGCCTCGGCGGCCGAGGCCACGACCTTGTCCATCACGCCACCCCCGTGGTCGGAACCAGACGTTCCCGCAGCGCCTGGGGAACCGGTGCCGGGCGGCCGTCGGCGTCGACGTGCACGACGGTGTGTTCGCCGCGCACGCAGACGCCGGCCGGGCCGGTGACGGTCCAGGTGTAGGTGATAGAGCTGTTCCCGACGTGTTCGACCTCGAGACCGACGGTGTACTCGTCACCGGCCGTGAGCGGCCGGTGGTACGAGGCCGCCGTCGCGCGACGGGGGAACCTGCCGATGTCGATGTCCGGAAGCACCGAGCGGTAGAGCGCGTGCTCGGTGTTCTCCGCCCACCGGTACGCGGCGGTGTGGTGGAACCGGCCGGAGGCGTCGGTGTCGGACCAGGCGACGATGCCGGACGTGCTGTGGACGCTCATGCCGGCACCTCGTCGAGCTGCTTGAGCCCCAGCATGTCGCGCGCCTCGCGCGGGGTGGCGATCTCGTAGCCGAGTTCGTGGATGATCCGCACGGCGCGCTCGGTGAGCTCCAGGTTGGTCGCGAGCCGGCCTCGCGAGTAGTAGAGGTTGTCCTCGAGGCCGACCCGCATGTGGCCGCCGAGGAGCAGGCCGTGGGTCGTCGCCGGAAGCTGGGTCGGCCCGATGCCCGAGACCCCCCACACCGTTCCCTCGGGAAGGTGCTCCACGAGCAGCTGGAGGATCTTGGGGGTGTACGGCAGGCCGCCCTGGAAGCCGCGCTGGCCGCCGAGCACGATGTTGCAGTAGTACGGCCGGGAGTCCAGGCCCTCGGCGGTCAGGGTGGTGAAGTCGGACAGGATGTGCCCGAGGTTGAAGACCTCCCACTCCGGCTTGATGCCGCGTTTGGTCATCTCCTCCAGCAGCCAGCGGGAGCGCTTCGGCGTCGTGGTGACGAGGTACTCCCGTTCGGCGGTGCTGGCCGTGATGGTGTGCGAGTCGAGGGTGGCCATCTCGCAGCCCACGCCCTCGATGCCCCTGATCCGTTGGTGCCAGTCGAGTTCCCAGAGCTCGTCGTTGAGCCGGACCGGCATGTCGCCGTGGATGCCGCCGCCGGTGGAGTTGTTGATGATGATGTCGGTTCGGGCCCGGATCAGGGAGTTGATCTCGGAGTAGACCTCGGGATCGCAGGTGGCCAGGCCGTCCTCGCGGCGGGCGTGGACGGCCACGACACTGGCTCCGGCCTCCCAGCAGCGGGCCACGTCGTCGGCGATCTCCTGGGGGGTGACGGGCAGGTGGGGACTCTGCTCCTTGGTGGCCATGCCACCGGTCGGGGCGATGGTCAGGATGATTTTGCGGCTCATCGGTTGTCTCCCGCGGTCGTGCCGGCGCGTTCGAGCGAGGCGAGGTCGAGTTCGAGGTCGTGGAACGGCTCCTGGTCGCTCAGGTGCACGTCGACCGCGAGCAGGGCACCGGTCCGCGGGCAGGCCCAGCCGGTGACCGTCAGGTCGTGGTGGAGGGTCGCGCCGACGGACGGTGGCAGGGACAGGGCGAACCGATGGGCTCCCTCGCGCCACCTGGTGGAGCCGGAGGAGAGCACGACGCCCTCGGGGGTGCGCACCTGGAACTGTCCGGTGTCCGTGTCCCGGACGAGGAGGAGCCGGTCACCCAGCCGTACCGCGTCGTCGGGAACCGCCTCGGTGACCGCCACCGGGTCCATGACGGCGGCCGGCTCGACGCCCAGCCGGGCGGCGCGCTGTTCGCGGCGGGCGGCGGAGGTGGCGGTCGCGTCGACCGACCCGCCGTCCCCGGAGAGGACCACGCCGTAGGTCTCCCGGGCCTCCTCCGGTGTGACCAGGCCGTAGTGGATGTCGTCCAGGACGTCGGCGGGGCCGCGGTCGAGCGGGTCGCCGATGCCGCCGCCGCCCTGCCAGGTCACCTCGAACAGGTCCGCCGGGGTGATCGGGAAGGAGCCCGGCTTCGGGCCGAGGTTCCGGGGTTGTTCCCCGCCGGCCCGGAAGCGCTGGCTGACCATGGCGCCGGGCAGGCCGCCGCCGAGCCCGGTGGAGTTCGGCACCTCGGCGCCGTGCGTCATCACGAGCGCCTCGGCCCGAGGCACGGAGACGGTGACGCCGACCTCGGCCCCGAGGCCCCCACGGCGGCGACCGGCGCCCCCGGTATCGGGGGCGAGACGCCGGTAGTGGTAGAAGAGCGGGGTCTTCTGCTCGTTGACCTCCACGTCGGCGATCGAGGGACACGGGGCGTTGATCGGTCCGGCGGCGTTCTGCCCGTCGTGGTCGGCGAAGGCGCCGAAGCCGCCGGCCAGCGGGTCCATCAGGTGGAGGCCGAACACCTTTCCGTGCCGGTCGCGGCCGGAGAGGTTGAAGGTCGCCATCGTGCCGCTGCTGACGGCCTGGGCGCGGTGCGCGTACTTCGGCGAGGCGAGCAGCAGCCGGTTCAGCGCCGCGGAGACGACGTTGCTGACCGTCCAGACCGCCTCGACGGTGGCGGACCCGACCGGTGCCGGCGGTACGGCGGTGCAGACCAGGCCGTCCGGCGCCGAGATCTCCACCGGGCGCAGCAGGCCCTCGTTCCACGGGATGCCGAAGCCCAGGGTGGGAATCACCGCACCCGCGACGCCGCCGGCCAGGCCGGCGCGTGAGGAGTTCACGAAGCCGTTGGCCTGGGGCGAGGAGCCGGAGAAGTCGAAGTGCAGACGGTCACCGCGTTTGGTCAGCACGCAGTCGATGGTGAAGAGGAGGTTCTGCTTGCCGTCGTGCTCGAGGAAGTCGCGGGTGTGGACGACTCCGTCCGGCAGTTCGCGCAGGCGCGCGCGCATCAGCGCCTCGGCGTCGTCGACCATGGTGTGCATCACCGACAGCACAGTCGACTTGCCGTACCGGTGGGAGAGTTCGGTGAGTCGCTCGGCCGCGACGTTCAGGGTGGCGATGAAGGCCCGGATGTCGAGGCCCACCTGGTCCGGAAGGCGCGAGGCGGTGAGGATCATCTCGAGGACGTCCTCACGCAGTTCACCGCCGTCGACCAGCTTGACGGCCGGGATGCGCAGACCCTCCTGCCACACCTCGGTGGCCTTGGGCGACCACGAGGCGAAGTCCATGCCGCCGATGTCGGTCTCGTGCGCCATCACGCCGGCCCACCCGAGCAGTTCGCCGCCCACGATCAGCGGTGCGCACATCTGTACGTCGTTCTGGTGCAGTGCGCCGATGAACGGGTCGTTGCCGATGATGCGGTCGCCGTCCTTGAGCTTGGTGCCGTTGCTCAGCAGGTGCCGGATGAGCGATCCCACGGGGGGCGCCTCGAAGGTCACCTGGTGCCCCATCGTGACGAACGCGCCGTCCGGCAGGTAGATGCCGGTGAAGAAGTCGCTCGCCTCGGTCACCGTCGGGCTGCCGCTGACCGACTGCAGCGCGAGCCGCATCTGGTCGGTGATGGCGACGAGGCGGCTGCGGACGACCTGGCGGATCACCGGGTCCGTGCTCGCGCCGTCCAAGGAGACGGGGGCGACGTCGATTGCGGCGGTCATGTCAGTTCACCTTCACGTGGATGAGGCCGAGTGCGTCGGTGGTGGCGACCCCACCCGGGGGGACCACCACGACGCACCCGGGAAGCTGGACGAGCGCGGGACCGGCGATCTCCTGACCGGCCGCCGGCCGGCGGCCGGCGTACACGGCGGTCTCGTCGGGCCGGTCGGCGTCGTCGAACACGACCGGACGCGTCCCGAGCCGGGTGAAGGGCTCGCCCGTGGCGTGGCCCTCCGCCCCGGCCGCGGGCAGTGCCGCCACCGAGCGGACCGAGAGGATCTCGAACCCGGCTTCCCGGAAGCCGGATCCCTTGCCCCACAGCTGCTCGTACTCCTTTTCGAAGCGGAGGAGGAGCTCCGCGACGGCATCCTGGTCGGGCGAGGCAGTCACGGTGACGTCGACGTGGTGGGCCTGGCCGAAGTAGCGGATGGACGCCGTGTGGGTGACCGTGCCGAGCTCGGGGTCGGGAAGGGCCGCGAGGGCGCGCGCACGGGTGTCGTCGAGTGCGTCGGCGATGACCCGCGCGTCCTGGGCGCTCGGGCCGGCCTCGGCGAGCACGCGCCGGTAGCACGTGCGGGAGGCCGTGGTCTTCAGGTCGGAGGTGCCGGCGCCGAAGGCCGACTGCGCCGTCGCGGTCGGCGGCACGATGAAGCCGGCCAGGCCCGCCTCGCGGCACAGGGCCCATGCGTGCGACGGCCCGGATCCGCCACCGGCGACCAGGGTGAACTCCCGCGGGTCGTGACCGCGCTCGATGGTGACGGCGCGCAGCAGGTCGGCCATCGCGTTGTCGAAGACGACACGGATCGCCCGGGCCGCTTCGACGGGGTTCAGCCCGAGAGGTGTTCCGACCTTGTCCGCGATGGCCTGCTTCGCGGCTTCGCGGTCGAGGACGATGCCTCCGCTGCCGAACTGCTCCGGGTCGAGCACCCCGAGGACGAGATCGGCGTCGGTGGTCGTCGGCTCGGTGCCGCCCTTGCCGTAGCAGACCGGGCCGGGCTCGGCACCGGCGCTGCGCGGCCCGACGCTGAGCACGCCGCCCTCGACCGCCGCGATCGAGCCGCCGCCGGCGCCGATCGAGGCGATGTCGATGCTCGGCACGCGCATGTCGGCGCCGCCGAAGGTGACCTCGTCGCTCATCAGCGCGACGCCGCCCGCGATGACGCCGACGTCGAAGCTGGTGCCGCCGACGTCCATGGTCAGGACGTGCGGGGTGCCGAGTTCCGCCCCGAGCTTCTGGCCGGCCACGACGCAGGACGCCGGACCGGAGAGCAGGTTCGACACGGGCCGCTCGGTGACCGTCCGCGCCGGGACCACGCCGCCGGCGCTCGTCGTCATCATGATCGGGGCGGTCATGCCGAGGGCGGCCAGCCGCTCCTCGAGGAGAGTGAGGTAGCGCCCCTGGACCGGCCCGAGTGCCGCGTTCGCCACTGTGGTCGAGGCGCGGGCGTACTCACCCACCGAGGGCGCGACCTCGTGGGAGAGGGAGAGGAAGACGCCGGGCAGCTCCTGCTCGACCAGCCGGGCGACGGCGAGTTCGTGGGCCGGGTTCTCGGTCGCCCACAGCAGACAGACGGCGACGGCCTCCACCCCGATGTCCCGCAACCTGCCGATCGCGTCGAGCACGCTGCCCTCGTCCAGCGGCGCGCGGACGACGCCGTCCGAGTCGATGCGCTCCGCGATCTCGACGACCTGGGTGCGGGGCACCAACGGCGGGACCTGGCCGCGCAGATGGTAGTCGCCCAGGTCCAGGCCCTGCAGGCCGGCCGTGCCGCGGCGCAGCCTTCCTATCTCCAGGACGTCGCCGAAGCCGGCGGTCGTGATGAGCCCGGTCCTCGCCGAGCGTCCGGTCAGCAGCGCGTTGAGGCCGACGGTGGTGCCGTGCCCGAACCGGGTCACCCTGGAGCAGAGTTCGCCGGTGCCGAGCCCGACGGTCTCGGCCGCCAGGTGCACGGCGTTGATCACGCCCGTCACCACGTCGGGGGTGGTCGGGGACTTGCACACCCAGGACTCGCCGTCCGGGGACCGGAGCCACAGGTCGGTGAACGTGCCACCGACGTCGGTGCCGATCGCCCAGCCGGAGGCGGGGGTTGTGGTGGTCATGGCTTCCTTTCAGAGTCGGTCGGCGACCCAGTCGGCGATGTAGTGAGCGGGAACGGCTTCGTTGTCCGCGCCGGCGTGCGACGCACCGCCCTCGGCACGGCTGAACACCTTGAAGCGGCGGTCGGGACTGTTGACGGCGTTCTCGTACTCGGGCACGGCGAACTCCATCGGGATCTGCCGGTCATCCTCGCCATGGGTGACGAGAAAGGGGACGGTGATCTGCTCGACGACGCCCTGAAGCGTCATGTTCGGGGCGAAGGCCATGAAGTCCTCGAGGCCGTCCTTGCCGAACACCCACTGCACGTGGTCCCAGTAGTGCGGCACGGGGTTCTCGCCCTCGCGCTGCAGGCGGCGCTTCTGGAGTTCGCCCCAGTTGTAGTTGGCCCCCCAGACCGCACAGAGCTTGAAACGCTTCTCGAACGCGGCCGCGCGCGGGGCGTAGTAGCCGCCGAGCGAGACACCGCTCATCCCGATGCGCGTGCCGTCGACGTCCGGCCGCGTCTCCAGGTAGTCGACCGCGGCACTCGCCCAGCGCTCGCTGTCGTGGACCGCGTGGAGTCCGCGCTCGCGGAGCGAGGCGCCGGTGCCCGGCTGGTCGACGCAGAGCGTCGCGATGCCGCGGCGCGCCAGTTCCCGCGGGAGGCCCAGCCGGAACAGCATCTCCTTCATCGAGTCCAGGCCGTTGCAGAAGACCATCACCGGGTAGCCGTCCGCCGGGGGCTCGCCGTCGGCGGGGACGAACAGCGCGGGATACGAGGTGCCCTCGTAGGGGACCTCGACGAACTCGGCGCGCTCCCCGCCGTGTTCGATCGCGAGCCGGCACGTCCGGACGGACTTGCGGTAGGCGGCCTCGCGCGGTGCGTAGTGACGGCTCTGCATGCGTTCGGCGACCAGGTAGTAGACCGAGGCGCGGGCGTAGCGCGCGGCGGCCGACAGGGGGTGCCCCTCGGTGAGATCCTGCTCGGCCTGCCGGACGAGTCCGTCGGCGAAGTCGCACCACGACCGGAAGAACTTCTCGGTGCCGGCGTCGTCCCCGTCCCTGGCCGCGTCGACGAGCGGGGCGCAGATCTGCTCGATCTCGCCGATCTGGCCACCGCAGTTCATGGCGATGCTGACCGACAGGCTCCAGACGTAGTTGGTCGGGAAGTAGCGGAACATGGTCACTTCCCGACGCGGTCGGCGGCACCGTTGCTGATCACGGCGCGGTTGAACACGCCCTGGTCGGCGACGACGGTCTGGCCGGTCATGGTGGTGTTGTTGCGGGAGGCGAGGTAGGCGTAGAGCGGCGCGTAGTCCTCCGGGGTCGGCAGGGTGGGCAGGAGGGCGAGGGTGAGGAACTGCGCCTCGAAGTCCTCCTTGGGGATGTCGGACTGCTTGTTGTTCTCAAGGCCGAGCGCACGGGGGCCGCGGAGCTGGCTGTTGGCGATGCCCGACGGGGCGACGCCGTTGACCCGCACCCTCGGTGCGAACTCGAACGCGAGCTGGTTGACCACGCTGCGCACCGCGCCCTTGGCGGCGGTGTAGAAGAGCCCGCCGCCGTCGGCGGCGTAGGCCGCGGTGGAGGAGGTCAGCACGATGGAGCCGCCCGTCTCCTCCAGGTCGTCGACGAAGACCTTGGCGGCCAGGATGTAGCCGAGGGTGTCGACGTGGAACACCTCGTCGAACAACGACTCGACCCTGTCGAGGGGGACGTCGCGCAGCGGGATGTTGCCGTCGAAGATGCCGTGGGCGCCGACGAGGGCGTCGATGCGGCCGAAGCGGTCCAGGACCGCCTGCCGGCAGGCGAGGAGGTCCTCGGTGCGGGTGACATCACCCTGGACGAGGAGCACGTCGTCGCCGAACTCGGCCTTGAGGTCGGCCAGTTTGTCCGCGGAGATCTCCATGACGGCGACCTGCGCGCCCTCGCCGATGAAGTGGCGGGCGATCCCGAGGCCGAGGCCGGAGCCGCCGCCGGTGATGAGGACGACATGGTTGTCGAGCATCTGCATGGTGGTTCCTTGCTGAAGGGGGAGGACGACCAGGGGGTCAGGCGGACGCCGCGCCCAGGGCGTCGTTCAGTGACGCGCGGGCACGGAGCAGCTTCCGATACGTCCGCAGGGCGCGGACGCGACCGCAGACGGTGGCGCCGTGCAACTCGTCGCCTGCGCCGTGGGCGACGACGAAGTCGCCGGTGGAGAGGGAGCCCTCGACGACGAGGTCGGTGTCGCCGGGGCGGCGCTCGCCGAGCATGTGGAGGGTGAGGCCGTATTGCTCGGTCCAGGCGTAGGGCACGGCATCGTGGGGGGCGGCTTCGCCCCGGGCGATGTTGAGGCCGACCCGTCGGCCGTGCTCGATGGCGTGGGTCCAGTGCTCGAAGCGGCGGGGACGGCCGTGGAGCGGGTCCCGGCGGGCGGCGACGTCGCCGGCGGCCCACACCCCCTCGACGTTCGTCCGTCCGGCCGCGTCGGTGACGACGCCGTGGTCGAGCTCGACGCCCGAACCGATCAGCCAGTCGGTGGCCGGCTCCGTACCGACTCCCGCGAGCACGCTCGCGGCCCGTCGTACCCGCCCGTCGGCGAGGTGGATGTCGTAGCCCTGCGCCGTCTCCTCGACGGAGGCCGTGGCGCTGCCGAGGTCGAAGGAGACCCCGTTCGCGAGGTGCAGACCGTGCAGCCAACCGGCGACCTCGTCCCCGAGGATTCCGGCAAGGGGCAGTTCGGTCGCGCACAGAAGGGTCACCTCGACGCCGCGCGAGCGGAGAGCGGTGGCCACCTCCAGGCCGATGAACCCTCCTCCGATCAGCGTCACCGGACGCCCGCTCGCCGCGAGCCGCCTGGCGGCGGTCAGATCGGCACGGTTGCGCAGGGTCGGCAGGGCGGTGCCCTGGGCCGTCACGACCGGGCGAGCCGTGACGCCGGTCGCGACGACGACGTGCCGCCACGCGATCGCCTCGCCCCAGTTGGTCACCACGAGGCGGCGGTCGATGTCCAGCCCCATGGCCCCGTGGCCGGCGAGGAGGTCGATTCCCTTGGCGGCCAGGTGCTCGCCGGTCCGCAGCGGAGCCGGCGTGGCGTGCTCCTCGGCGGCCAGCAGGCTCTTGGAGAGCATCGGCCGGTCGTACCCCGGTTCGAGCTCCCCGTCGAGCACGGTGAGGGGGCCGGTGTACCCGCCCTCGCGCAGGCCGTCGGCGGCGGAGAGCCCCGCCGCGGACGCGCCGACGATCACGATGCCGTCGTTGACACGGGTCACCGGTCAGCCCTCGATCAGGCGCAGAGCCTGCGCGGGACAGGCCCGGACGGCCTCCTGGACGTCTTCCAGGTCGTCCTCGGACAGCACGTCGCGGGTGACGACCGCGACCGGGCTGCCGGCCGGAACGGCGAAGACCTCGGGGTGGATGCCGACGCAGATTCCATAGGCGGTGCAACGCCCGGGGTCGACGGTCACGCTGGTCACAGGAACACCCCCAGGTTGGCGGTCTTGAGGCTGGTCTCGGTCAGGATCACTTCGCGGGCCAGGAGCCGCGGACCGGCGGCCGTGAGCCGGATCCGGTCGTTGCGGCGGCACGGGATCAGGTCGAAGTGGACGTCGATCCCGCGCTGCCGGTAGAGCAGCAGCGAGCTGTGGGCCTCGACGACGTCGGGCTCGGACGTGGCCCGTACCTCGACGCTGCCGACGAGCCGCATGGTGCGCGACGGGGGCACCTCGGAGTAGGCGTGACCGGTGTTCTGCCGGTCGATCCGGGTCCGTATGTGCGCCTTGGTGTCCCGGATGCGCCATGCGGCGCGGTTGACCTCGATGTCGCGCGGTTCGGTCGACTGGCGCGACGGCACGGTGTAGAGCAGATCGTCGTCGAGGAGCGCGAACCACTCCTCCTCGCGTGCCTCGTCCAGCAGACGTGCCTCGTGCGCGAGGAACTGCGCGACCAGGGCGTACGTCGTGGGGTCCACCGCGAGGGTGTCCGGGGCTTCGGCGGCGGTCATGACTGCGTCCCTTCGGTGGCCTGGTCGTCGGTGGCGGTGCCCTTCATCTGGCGCAGCCACTGGCGGAGGAAGTTGAACTGCACGTGCTCGCCGTAACCGGTGTTGCGGTGGACGCCCGGTCCTCTCCAGTCCGGGTCCGGAGCGTCGTCGACGGGCGAGTTGTGGCCCTGCTGGTAGTTGAACTTCAGCCCTTCCTTGCGCATCCACGGGCTGGAGGCCGCACGCGCCACGCCCTCCCAGGCGACGGTGTCGTCCTGCTCGTAGAGCCCGGCCGACCCGAAGCAGTACTGGCCGCCGACGTAGTCGCGCTGGGCGGACTCCTCGTCCTGGAAGTTCCACACGAACTGCCAGTTCCACAGTTCGAGCTTCCCCGGGGCGACGGGCTGCCACTGGCGGAAGCTGGTCATGACGGCCGGCGGACCGTCCGGGAGCGGGGAGAAGATCCGGATGAAGCTGAGGTTGGGGAAGATGGTCCCCACGGTGGGAGGCTCGTGGTCGACCACGAAGCGCTGGGTCTCGTCCAGGCCGCTGAGGTCGAACCGCTCCTTGTATTCGTCCGGGTAGCCCCACAGCGTGAAGCCCGGGTGGATGACCTGGGTCCAGGCGTGGCCTATGAAGGTGTGCCCGTTCTCGAACTCGTAGGTCCGGCCGATCTCGCAGGTGCCCTGGACGCCCTGGAGCATGTCGACCTCCTGGACGCTGAAGTGCAGGGTCGGCAGGTGGTAGACGTCGCCGGCGAAGTTCTCGCCGGCCGTCTTCCAGTCGCCGTTGACCATGTAGCGCTCGGGCGGACCGGCCACGCGCATGCCGTCGGGGTGGAGCTGGGTGATCAGGTCGAGCATCCAGGCACCGCCGCCGAGCCACTCCTCCAGCTCGGGCACGTCCTCGGACAGCGAGGCGAAGACGAAGCCCTTGCGGTTCTCGACCCTCGGGGCGCGCTTGAGGCTCCACAGCTCCGGGTCGAGCGGCTCGCCGTACGCGCGGTGCATCAGCGGCGTACCGACCAGCCTTCCGTCGTTGGCGTAGGTCCAGCCGTGGTAGGGACAGGTGAAGAAGCGCGAGTTGCCCGCGTCGGTCTGGCACACCTGGGTGCCGCGGTGACGGCAGTAGTTGGACAGCACGTTGATGCCGCCCTCGCCGTCGCGGGTCACGATGACCGGGTCGAGCCCGATTCTGCGCTGGACGAAGTCACCGGCCTTGGGAATCTCGCTCTCGTGAGCGACGAAGACCCAGGTGCGGGTGAAGATCCGCTCCATCTCGGCCCGGAAGACGTCGTCGTTGCTGAAGATCTCGGCCGGGACGAGATCCTCCTGCATGTCCTTCTCGACACGGTCGAGCAGCACGTCCAGCGGGGTCGAGAACGGCGCCGACGACCGGGGTTCGTTCGTGAGAGTCATCGTTGACTTCCTGTTCACGGGATGGTCTTCACGGGAGGGATCAGAGCGGGGGCGCGACGAACACGCCGCGGTCGGGGTCGTTGAACTGCTGCTTGGCCACGAACTCGTTCATCTGGTTCGCGGTGCCCCACTGGTCGATGAAGTCGGGCTTGGTGACGTCGTAGACGGACGGGTGGTGCCGGTCCCAGTCGACGGTCTCGAGCTCGGTGGTGTACTCGACGCAGTTCCCGACCCGGTCCAGGAAGTAGGAGTAGGTGTTGTCGCCGGCCTTGTGACGGCCGGGGCCCCAGATCTGCTGGACACCCTCACGCAGCATCCGGCCGGTGCCGCGCATGAACTCGTCGATCCCGCGCATCTCGAAGGAGAGGTGGTGGATCGCGACGTGCGGACCACGGGCGACGGCGAAGGAGTGGTGCCAGTCGTTGCAGCGCAGGAACCACATGAAGTCCCCGCGGGCGCCGAGGCACAGGGTGTCGGAGAGCTTGAAGCCGAGGTGCTTGACGTACCAGTCGACGGTCGCCTCGGGGTGGTCGGAGTTGACCACGAAGTGCGAGAGGCGGACGGGAATCGACTCGCGGGCCTCGATCGTCCGGAAGTCCCGGGTGGCGACGTCCGAGGAGACCTCGACCACGCGTCCGTCGCCGTCGAAGAACCGGAAGCCGTAGCCGGCGCCGGGCGTGTCGAGCTTCCGCGGCTCGTGGACGATGCGGACGCCCTGCTGGGCCAGCCGCGCGGCGAGGGCATCGACGTCCGTCGCGGAGGCGGCCCCGAACGAGACCAGGTCGAGCCGCTTCTGGTCGTCCTTCCTCAGGCGCACGATGTACTGCTCGGGGGACCCCTCCGCGGCCAGGAAGTGCACGCCGGTGTCGGACGCGAGGGGGGCCAGGCCCCAGAGGTCGCGATAGAACGCCAGCTGGCGGTCGAGGTCGGGGGCCGCGATCGCCACATGGCGCAGGTGGGTGATCAGTGGCTTCGTCACGTTTTCTCCTCGTTGAGTGGCGACGACAGCGGTGACGAGGCGCGCGTTCACGCGCTGTTCAGGTGAACGTAGTGACGCCAATCACCGCGCACAAACAATTCCTGGCAATGCCTGGCATTGATGAAATCAATTACCATGGCGCTATGGACCTTCGGCGCGTCGACCTCAACCTGCTCGTCGCCTTCGACATGCTCATGATTGAGCGGAGCGTGACCCGCGCGGCACAACGGCTCTCGATCGGGCAGTCGGCGATGTCCTCGACGCTGTCCCGCCTGCGCAAACTCTTCAACGACCCGCTTCTGACCAGGGAGGGGCGTGGTCTCGTCGCCACGCCGCTGGCCGAGTCACTCGCCGAGCCGGTGCGCGAACTCCTCACCGGCATCGAGATCGTGCTCGCCCAGCGGGAGGCGTTCGACCCGTCCACGGCCCGGCGGACCTTCTCGGTGATAGCCAACGACTACCTGACGATGACGTTTCTTCAGCCGCTCATCGCCCGGCTGTCCGTCGAGGCGCCCGGCATCCGGCTGAACATCTTCCCGACCGGCGACGACTTCGCCGACCAACTCCGCGGACACCGCGCGGACTTGCTGGTGATGCCGAGGGAAGCCTTCGAGGAACACGAGCAGTTCCCGCACCGGGTGCTCTTCCAGGACCGCTATCTGGTCGCCGTCGACAAGGACCATCCCGAGGTGGGTGACGAGATCACCCTGGAGCAGTTCACGACCCTCCCGTATCTGGCCGCGTCCTCGGGACATCTGCGGGGTCTGTCGGAGATGCAGCTCGACTTCCTGGGCGTGCCGCGCAACGTCGAGATCACCGCCGGGTTCGGCATGGCGCCCTTCCTGCTGAGCGGTACGCGTCTGATCACGCTGGTCCACGAACGGCTCGCGCACAAGATCGGAGAAGCCGCGGGGATCCGCCTGCTCGAGCCGCCGATCCCACAGCTTCAGCCCATCACCGAGATCATGGCCTGGACCAAACGGACCGACCGCGATCCCGGGCACCGCTGGTTCCGTCAGTGCCTGATCGACCTGGCCGCGGAGGAGCCGGTGAGTCGGCCCGGCCTCCTGCCGGATCCGGACAACGCCCGCCATCCCCGGATCGCGCCCGCTGCCGACCGCGCCTAGCGTGCGGCCGGTCACCGAGGTGAGGGAGCAGTCGTGGAGCGGGACGGACGCCGGAGTGTACTCGTCGTCGGCGGAGGAATCGGCGGCCTGACGGCCGCAACGGCGCTGCGCAGGCAGGAGCACAGGGTCGAGCTCGTCGAGCTCCGCGGCGGCTGGACGGTCAGCGGGTGGGGGCTCAGCCTGACCGGCCCCGCACTGCGCGCCCTCGAAGCCCTCGACCTCGCCGAGCCCTGCCTGGCCCTCGGCTACGGCATCACCAAGATCGCCCACTGTGACGGTGCGGGGCAGGTCCGTACGGTCATCGACCTGCCGGGCCTGCTGGGGGAGGGGCGCCCCTCGCAGGCGGGCATCGCCCGGCCGGATCTCGCACGGGTGCTGCGCGAGGCAGCCGAGAAGCACGGTGCGACGCTTCGGACCTCGCTCACCGTCACCCGGCTCGGTGACGAGTCCGACGGGGTCCGAGCGGAACTCTCCGACGGTACGACGCGCGACGTCGACCTGGTGGTCGTGGCGGACAGCGTCGGATCGAGGACCAGGACGCTGTTGGGCTTCACGGAGAAACCCGAGTACAACGGCCAGATGGTCTGGCGGGCGGTCGTCCCGCGTCCCGCCTGGGCAGATCGCCTGTTCACCTTCGCCGGAACCACGCACAACGCCGGCCTGATACCCGTCTCGTCAGAGAGCGCCTACTGCTTCCTGACCGAGAACACGCCCGTGCAGGCGCCGCTGCCGGACGACGAGCTGGCGACGAGGATGCGGGAACTGCTCGCCCCCTTCGGGGGACGTGTGGCCGAGGTACGCGAGTCGATCGCCGACGCCGACGCCGTCGTGCGCCGTCCGGTCCGGACCGTGCTGGTCGAGGCGCCGTGGCACCGCGGCCGGACGGTCCTTCTCGGAGACGCGGCGCACACGCCGTCCCCCCAGCTCGTCAGCGGTGCCGCCCTGGCCATCGAGGACGCCGTCGTGCTCGCCCGGGAGCTGGAACGGCACGCGGAGACGGCCGGGGCACTGGAGGCTTTCAGCGCACGTCGCATCGAGCGGGCCCGGCTGGTCGTCGAGACCTCGCGGAAGATCGCGCGCCTCGAGCAGGCCGACCGGCACGGCGAGGCCTACGAGCTCCAGGGACGCTGCCACGGTGCTCTGGCGGCTCCGATCTGAGCGGTGCCGTCGGATCGAGGACCGTGGCCGTGCGGGCGCCAGTGACGATCCGCGTGCCCGGGGACTTCGTTCAGCGGACCGGCCACTGACCGGGCCACGACGTTCTCCCCGGATCCCCGCCTGACGGGCGCCCAGCCAGGCGGGGATCGCACCGCTGTCGCTCACGCACGCGCAGCGGTGGCCGAAGGCAGCTCGCCGTACCGGTGCCGGTAAGCAGCGGCGAAGCGGCCGAGATGCGTGAACCCCCAGCGGTGGGCGACGGCGCTGACACGGTCCGATCCCGCCAGGAGATCGGCGCGGACGCGTTCGAGCCGGCGGTCTCTGAGGAACGCCATCGGCGAGCAGCCGAAGTGCTCGCGAAAAGCGTCGCTCAGTGTGCGGGCGCTGCAATGGCCCGCCTGGGCGAGGTCGCTCAGAGTGATCGGGTCACCGATCCTCTGATCGATGAAGTCGAGGGCCCTGCGCAGCGGCCGCGGCCGAAGCGGCGAGTGCCCCTTGAGGAGCAGATCGCTGAAGTTGTGGCGGTGCGCCGGCAAGAGGCTGATGACGAACGACCGCACGTGTGCTTGGCGGACTGCCGGGTGGTCGAAGATCTTCGAGCCCGTATCGAGTTGGTCGATGAGCGACTCGACCACGATACGGAGACCGGCGTGGTCGGCGCCCATGAGATCGAGCGCGAGGTCGAAGACGATCGGACCGTCCGGCTCCCGGCCCAGCAGGGCGGTGAGTTCCGTCTCGACGAGTGCACGATCGAGCCGGATCCCGAGCGTCTCGGTGTCCGGTCTCGCGGGGAGCAGGCGCTGGCGGTCGCCAGGATTGAACACCGCGGCTCGCGAACTCGTGTTGACGGTGTGTTCTCCACGCCGTTCGGCGTTCAGCAGACCTGACACCACGAAGTCCACGAAATACGAGCGCTCGGCTTCCGGCCCCGCAATCTCCACACCGAGCCCCGCGCGCCACGGATCCCCAACCGCTGCTGCTGGTGATGTTCCGCGAGACAGGACTGCTGCGTCTCCAGCGGCGGGTGTACAAGTCCGTGGAACGCCTGGCCGGAAACCGGCCGGTGATGCTGCTGCAGATGAGCCGGACTCCGCACGGCGACGGCTCCGGGCTGAGGGTGGAAACCTCCTCCCGCACACGCGGGCTGCTGTACGCGGCGGGAGCGATCCGCGCCGCTGCCGCGCACGGGGTGGCCACTGTCCACGTTCCGGAGAACGGTCAGTCGGCCCTCAACCCGCCTTTGACGCCCGCGCGTTCGGCCGCCTGCTCCACCCGTTCCGTGCACCCGCGGACGCTGGCTGGTCTGAACGCACTGGTGAGTGCCGTCAGCCAGGCGGGCAGCACGGTAGAGGTGGTCAACCCCTGGGCCCAGCTGACGAGAGGCGAGGTGTGCAAGGTCGGAGGTGACGCCGGCCTCACGCCGTCCGACCTGGAATCCACGCTGAGCCGCGGCAAGCCGCCGGCGCGGCGCAACGGCGGACCGCCGATTGCCAACTGCGGCGTCTGCTTCCCGTGTCTGGTCCGTCGCTCCGGTCTGCTGCATGCCAACGGCACCGACAACACCAAGTACGAGGCAGTGCCATGGGCGGCCGACGGCCTCTCTCACGAACGGGGCACAGACCGGCGGGCCCTGCAGCGATGGCTGCTCGGCCGGTACACCCTGACCGATGTGGTTACCGATACCCCATTGCCGCCGGAAACGGACCCGAGGGCGGCGTTCGATTTGATCAGGCGTGGGCGGGAGGAGCCGGCCCGGTTGCTTCGCATCGCGGATACGTGCGGGGTCGCCGACGCGGCGTAGCGCACGGCCGGCCCTGCCGATGGTCCGACTGCTGGCCGGCGGTTGCTCATTGCGTGTGCGGAGCCGTTGTACTCCTGGTCGGTGACGGGCCCGGCCCACACCGTTTCGGGTGCGTCATCGCCGGCGCCTTCCCGCAGGGCGATGTGCTCCACGAACCGGCCGGGAACGGCACCGGGCCAGCGCTCCCCGTCGGGCGGGCATCCGACTGCTTCATCGGCGTGCGCTTGGAGGACGACGCCGCTGCGGATGCCGATCAGGGCGACGTCGGAGACTACGTGCTGGGCCTGCCCCACGGTGCGGGAATGTCAGTCGGTGAGTGCTACGCCACTGGGTGGATCGTTCCCTGATTCGGTCCCTGGGGAAGCGGCGAGGCTCCGACTGGTCCGTGGCCGGTCCGGGAGCCACGCCGATTCAGGATGAATTACGGCGGGTGGTTGCTGGGCGTTCACGGACAGTGACTTCGAGCCTGAGGTGCCTGGAGGGACAAGGTTCCCCCCAGGCAACCGACTTGATCCCTCTAGAAGAACCCAAGTTTCTTCGGGGAATAGCTACAAAGAAGGTTCTTCGTCTGCTTGTGGTACAGCAGCTGCACCTGCATTGACCAGGCGAAACGGTAGTTGGCGCAGTCTTCGGTCGGGAGCTGGTCCGGACATGGTCCGGATCTTGCTCTGGAGGTGTCGGTTCGGTTCATGCTGCGACTGCAGTGCGAGCGATTGGGAGCGAGCGGGACTTGACGGCGCAGATGGTTGCCTGGCCTCGTCGGGCTCTTCCAGCACATAGGAGGCGCCGGTCGCCGGTGACTCGCGGGCCGTACCGTCGCACAACGCAGGGGCTCCGGGATGGTTGCCGCCTGCGGAATCGCGACCGCGCACGCGGCACAGGCGTCGGCGCTGCCAGGTCCGGCCCCAGTCTGCCCGGATCAGTACCAGTTGCTCTGAGCCTCGCTCTCGCGCGGGCCTGGAGCCAGGAGCTTCGCGGGGCCACCGCGGAGATGGAAGGCGAGCGGCTCCGCGGCATCGTGTCCACCGCTTTCCCCTACCTGCGCGAAGCAGGGGAGGACCGCAGAGCGGGCCAGATCGAGCGGCCTGAACGGGACGTAGCTCAAGTCGGTCGGAGTGTCAGTGGTCGCCGCCATACTCAGAAGATGTGCAACTGACTTTCAGGCGCATGTCCAGGAGTCCTCGACCGAGTAGGAACGAATTGACACCCGAGAGCGACGCGGTGCCTGACCGCGACCCCTACCTTCTGGCGCAGATACGAGAGGCCTTCGGGCGCGTGGTCTACAGCCACAAGACCCATGAGAAACAGGCGGACATCTGCTTCACCAAGCACCGGTGGCAGCAGGGCGTCCTCATTGCTCTCACCGCGATCAGCTCGGGCACCTTCCTTGCCGCGGTGGTCGGCCTGCTCGGCAACGCAGTGCTGACGAGTCTCGCGACCTCTTCTATCGCGCTCCTGGTCACCTGGATGAGCCTTGGGACGAAGACCTTCAAGTTCGAGGAGGAGTCCGATGCCCACCGCGGCATCGCCTCTCGGCTGTGGGACGTCCGGGAGTCCTATATCTCCCTCATCGCCGACCTGATGTCCGGCACTGTCTCCGTCGCGGAGGGCCGAGAGCGGCGGGACGAGCTGCAGCGGGCCGCGCGCGACGCGTACGCCGACGCGCCTAGGACGAGCAGCAGGGCGTTCGCGCGCGCCCAGGGCGGGCTGCAGAACAACGAGGAGATGACGTTCACCTCGCGCGAGATCGACCTCTTCCTCCCGGAGGCGCTCCGGCTCGGCGAAGGCGAGGCATGAAGATGAAGACCTCAGAGATCTTCGAAACGCTGCTCGAAAACCTAAAGGTCGGAGACACGGCCACGACGGTCGCCTCGCGCCGGGATGAGATCACGAAGGCGCTCAACAAGGACTTCCGCGACAAGGACGGCTGCACCGACTACAAGCTGATGGTCGGATCGTTCGGCCGGCACACCGCGATCAAGGGCGTGTCCGACCTCGACATGATCTTCATCCTGCCGCCCGGGATCCGGTCGAGCTACGACGGGGACACCGGCCCGCGGAGGATTCTCGAGAGGGTTCGCGACGACCTTAAGGCGCGGTACAAGAACACGGAGATCCGCGTCGACCAGTGCGTCGTCCGAGTGCGGTTCGCGTCCAACGCCTTCAAGTTTGAGGTCCAGCCTGCGTTCGAGAACGCCGACGGCAGCTTCGACTACCCGGACACGAAGGCTGAGGGCTGGAAGGTCACCAAGCCGCGCGAGGAGATCGCCGCGACCAAGGAGTGCAACGACCGCACCTCGACGAACATGCGCCACCTCGCCCGGATGGCACGGGCCTGGAAGAACGCGAACGGCGTAAACATGGGCGGCCTGCTCATCGACACCCTCGTCTACAACTTCTTCGACCAGACCGACGACTACGACGCAGCGGGCACAGGCTCGTTCGACCTCATGGCCCGCGACTTCTTCGAATTCCTCAAGGATCAGTCAGAGCAGGAGTACTACCTGGCGCTGGGCAGCCGACAGCGGGTCCACGTCAAGGCGCAGTTCCAGCCGAAGGCCAAGAAGGCGTACAACCGATGCCTCGAGGCGATCGCGGACGAAGGCAAGACGTCCGCCAACAAGAAGTGGCGCGAGGTCTTCGGCACGTCGGTGCCGCTGGCGAAGAGCGCGAGCGAGTCGTCCCGGTCGTTCAGGGACACCGAGGAGTTCATCGAGGATGAGTTCCCGGTCGACGTGTCCGAGGCTGTGTCCATCGACTGCGAGGTCACGCAGGCCGGATGGCGTCCGACCTGGCTTCGCGCGATGCGTCGCGGCGGGATCCTGCTAAAGGCCGACAAAAACTTGAGGTTCGTGGTCACCAGTTGCTCGGTCGGGGAGCCCTACACGCTGAAGTGGAAGGTGCTCAATCGTGGTCCGGAAGCCGAGCGGCGGGACGCGATCCGCGGCCAGATCGTCGACTCGAGCAAGCGGGGAGTCCGCATCGAGCACTCGGACTTCAAAGGCGAGCACGTCGTCGAGTGCTACGTAGTCAAGGACGGGGTCGTCGTCGCTCGGGACCGGATCGACGTGCCGATCGGCAACACGAGCGTGAAGAGGGCGAACGCCTTGTAGAAGACCGATCCTCGAAGCGTGACGAGGCCCCGACGACTCTGCCGGGGGCTCGTCGCATCAGACGCATCCGCCCCCCAGGGTTGAAGTATGGGCAGCTCTCTCGCTGTCATGTCCGAGTGCCTGCTCAACGCGGAGCTGGCTTCCGCGAAAGCGGTAGGCTGCCCGCCGCCCGGCTGAGCTGCGTTCCGGGGATCCCGGCAGGTCCGCTGAGTGGATCGTCGATCTGCTCAGCGACGAAGCAGATGCCGCGGAAGAGGAGTTTCGGCGGGTTTGGGACCTCGGCTGAAGCTGGTTTTCCGTCGGACGCTTCCGGAGAATGGTGCCGTGGAACGGCGGATCGACTTCTGGCGAGAGCGGCAGATGTTCTGTGGGCGCTGCGATCATGGGTGGCGTGTCGATTTGGACTGGATCGATCGGTGGGAGCAGGCGACGGAAACCTGCCCCGGCTGCGGCATGACCTGCGAGCACGAGGATTCGCCTCGGGTGACGCTCGACTCCTGCGACCCGGCACTCGACGGCGACAGGGTCGCGCAGTTTTTCTGGTACCACGCCAGTACGCAGGCGCACTGGCCGACGCGGGACTTCGACCCGTCAGCCGTCTTGACTCCCGAGATGCGCAGGAGGATGGGCGGAGAGCAGCGGGTTTCCGCGTGGGTCGCGAGCCAGCGGGCGAAGGCCCTCCACGTCGGCACGTACGAGGCCGCTGTCCACAACATGCTGCGTCGGATCCGTGACCAGGCCGACCAGCGCAGCCAGTTCAATCTGTATCAGGTCCGTCTGAAGCCATCCGTTGTGGTGCGGGAGGGGTGGCTCGTCGACCCCGCAAACTTCGTCGGCGACGTCGTGCTCGACGAGGTCTGCCCGCCAGGCGTCGACGTCGCCCGCTACCTGAATTACCACGAGGATCCGGGAGGGCTCTCGCTCGCACTGGGGAGGAACGCGATCGCCAGCGTTCAGCGGATCGCGGTTCCGCTCCCCGACACCCGGGATGGCGGCTGGGTGCGCGATGCCGTCGCGGCTCTTGAAGGCGTGAGCGACACCGCCGCCCCGGCGACCGGCAAGCTGGCCCTCCGCATGCGGCCGCCATCGGCGCGCGCCGTCCTGGGCCGACAGCTCGGTGCGTCCCTGGCTGACAGACTGCCGGTCAATCTCCGGAACCAGTTCAGGTCGGCCGCGGCGTTCGCGGAAGGAGAGGATCCAGAGCGCTGGGCGCGACGGACCAGCGGCCTGTTCGATCTGATCGACGATCCGACTTCCGTGCTGGCTGCGCTCGACCAGCAAGATCCCCGGGAGGTCTGAGAACGGCCTGTCCCGCTTCTGTGGGGCAGGAAGCCCTGAGGTCGCTGCCGGTCTTTCAGGTGGGCGCCGCCCTGAGCCTCGATCCACCGCGTGATTTTTGATCGCGCAGTGTGATTGCTTTTCGGGGTGGGTTTTCGGTTTGGGGCAGGGCGGGGTTCCGGATGGCCGTTCCGGTGGCGGGTTCTCCGAGGTCTTCCAGGTCGTGGGTGGACGGCGGGGTCTGGCTGCTCAGGTCTGCATGCGCTGGCCGGTGGCGGTCCACAGGCCGATGAAGTCGTCGGCCCAGCGCCAGTGTTGGGGCAGGTGCAGCACGAGGCGTCGTCCTGGGCGGGCGATGCGGGCCGGGACGGTGATCAGGTGGCGGCGGATGGTGCCGGTCCGGGCCCGTGCGTGGAAGGTGGAGGTGAGGTGGCCGGCGGCGCGGGTGAGGTTGTAGGCGGCTGCCGCCAGGGTGAGCCAGGCCGCGTTCGCGGTGAACTTCCCCGAGGGCAGGTGGGCCAGGGCGGAGTCCTCCAGGTCGGCGAAGACCTGTTCCACCGCGGCGTGAGCGCGGTGCATGGGCTCGGCGTCGGTGAGGACGAAGACGCTGTCGGTGAAGATCGCGTGGTGGCGCCAGACGGCGAACAGTTCGCTCTGCCCGTCGGGGACCGTCTTGGGGTTCAGCCGTTTCACGCGGCGCACGATGAGCCGGGCGGTGGCGCGGAAGGCCTTCTTCTTGCTGGTGAACGCGGTGAAGCCGATCTCGGCGATCTCTGCGTCGGAGATCCAGCGTTCCTCCTCGTCGTCCCAGATCGCGTCGGTGTACTTGATCGATCTCCAGGCGTCGGGATCGATCGTCTCGATGGCTACGCGGATCGTCTTGGTGACCGCGACGGCCAGGGAGAAGCGGGCGCCGGCCTTGCGGCAGGCGTCCACGACCTTGTGGGAGAAGTAGGCGGAGTCCGCGCGGACGATGATCTGTGCGGTGATGCCCATGGACCGCACCGCCGCGAGGGCCTCGCGCAGCAGCGAGGCGGCGCCCTTGCCGGAGCCCGCCGAGCCCTTGCGCAGCCTTGTTGCGACGATGACCGGCGCGCAGGTGGCGGTCTTGACGGTGACGATCTGGAAGTGGAGGCCGCGGACCTTGGTGTAGCCGAAGGAGGCGCCCTGCTTGGCCGGGCCGTAGACCTGCTTGACCTTGGAGTCGATGTCGACGAACACCACCTCGTCCCCCTTCGGGACGAAGCCCGTGTGGGCGGCCAGATTGCAGGTGAACGCGCGTACCGCCGCCTCCAGTTGACGCACGTGTCCCCAGGTGAAGGCACGCAGGAACGTGCCGAGCGTGGACGGTGCCCGCACCCCTGCGAAGAGTTTCGGCAGCCCGCCGTGCCGCAGCACATCCAGGTCGTCGATGGAGTCCGCGCCGGCCACCATGCCTCCCACGACGCTCATCGCCTTCGCGTCGGCGGCCGTCCCGGCGCCGTTCTTCGCGCCGGTCAGCTTGACCTTCTCGGCGACCAGGGCCGGCAGGCCGCACCGCTCGGCCAGCCGGATCACCGGGACCAGTCCGGCATGCGCGATGAGATTCGGCTCGTCGAACGCGGCGAACACCCGCGCCGGGCTGTGGAACAATTTCACTCGAGAGGTGCCTTGCTGATCGTGCCTGATGTGAGCGTAGAGAACTCTCATCATCGCAGGTCACAAGGCACCTCTTCGTTCCCGGCCCTCACGCCGACCGGTGATCACACGGTGGATCGAGGCTGAGTGGGGAGAGCGTGAGCAGCTCAAACGCCGCGGAGCGTCATGCTGACCGCGGAGTCGATGACGGCTTGGGAAAGTCGCTTCCATCCGATTTCGTTATCCCGGTCTAGTGCCGCCGTGTCGAGACCATCGAGGCCATCGTAGATTTCGCGAATCGCGGCGTGCTCCCCGGCGCGCACCGCTTCCAGGAGGCGCAACGTCTGCATCTTGAAGGGCATGCACGTCACCCTCGCCTGGAGACTGAGCTGTTCGGCCAATCATGCCTGACGTGATGCTGACGAGAATGGACAGCACTTGATGGCTCTCAGGGGCAGGTGGTGCGTCGGCTTCGCCGACCAGGACCATGAGTGAGGCGCGGCACTCAGGCACGCCGGAGGCGACGGACAGCTCCACACGCAGCCCTACATCGTGCAGGGTCCTGGCGATCACCTGCGGATGCATGGGCCGCTCGACCGAATACGCGTGGATGGATTGAAGGGGTTCCAGGGCATCGTTCCATCGGTTTTGATACACCAGGACCTCGGTGAGGAACCCTCTCAGCTCAAGGCGCTGGGGGCCGCGCAGACCGTCGTCCTTAAGCAGCGTTCGGCAGCATTGCTCGACTTCCTCGTCGGTCATGAGCCCGGTCGTGAGGGTGTCATTGATCTGGCCGATCTCGCGCTGAATGCGCGCGGACGGAATGGTCGGCATCCGTTGGCTCAGCGAGTCGAGATCGGCGGCGAGGGCTTGCACCTCTGGCTCCGGGGTGCCATGGCCAGTGTGACTGCGGAGCACTGTCAGGCAGTTGGCGATGGCCAAGGACGCGTCCTCGGGCGGGGAGTCGGCCAGTTGGAAGGCGAGGTCTCGGGCGCGCTGTAGATGGTGCAGCCATATTGCCGGCGCTTCTAGGTACCCTGTCGCGCTTTCCGGCGGACCGATCCGGCGGCAACACGACCCAGCTCTCACCGGGCGCGATCAAGATGCGATGGCACAGCCTCGCGTCCGTCCGGATGGGGCAGGGCGCCGGCGGACCGGTAGGCGAGCCAAAACCCTCGGCCGGGACTCGAAATTGTGTTCGGGGATCGTCGCAAGGGCGAGAAGCGGGAACGATCCAGATCCGGATGTATCCGGCCTCTTGCCTGCCGTTTTCCCTCCCCGAGGCAGCCTGGCCTATCCCGTCATCGGCTCGGGCCGAGTCCCGTTGTCAGTGGTGGCCTCTACGGTTCCTTGTGGCCGGCGCGGAATGCCCATGCGCGGCTGTGCGGGCATGAGTGCCGATCGAGTGGGGCGTCCATTTTCGCTGTTGGCGGGAAATGCGGTCGTACTTGCTGGGGTAGTGAGAGGGCAGGATGTATGGAGTTGGACTACGACCGCCTGGTCGCCCTGCGGAAGCAGAGCGCTGCTTGGCGGCTGCTGAAGGCCGACAATGCGGCACTGATGTTGAGCTTCTTCAACAAGGTGTTCGTCGAGCAGGGAGCGCGCTCGATTGCCGGTGCGGAGCTTGTCGAACGTCTGGACGATGAGTTGTTCGCCCTCAATGACCGGCTCGGGCAGGGCACGTTTCCCAAGTCCGCGAAGGCGTATCTGGATGTCTGGTCGGCACCGGGGAACGGCTGGCTGCGCAAGTATTACCCGGCGGATTCGGACGAGCCGCACTACGACGCCACGGCCGCGGTCGAGAAGGCGATCGCGTGGGTCCGGTCGCTGGAAGAGCGTTCGTTCGTCGGTACGGAGTCGCGCCTGAATACGATCTTCGATCTGCTGCGGCAGATGACGTTCGGCACCGAAACGGACCCCGAGGCGCGACTGGCCGAGCTCTCCCGGCGACGGCATGAAATCGACCAGGAAATCGAGCGTGTTGAGGCCGGCGAGGTAGACGTTCTGGACAGCGCGGCGCTGCGGGACCGCTACCAGCAGGTGACAACGACGGCGCATGGGCTGCTGGCCGACTTCCGCGAGGTTGAGGCGAACTTCCGGGACTTGGACCGGGACCTGCGGAGCAAGATCGCCGCGTGGGACGGGGCCAAGGGCGAACTCCTGGATGAGGTGCTGAGCAGCCGCGAGAGCATCGCTGAGTCGGACCAGGGACGGACCTTCCAGGCGTTCTACGACTTCCTGCTCGCCCCGAGCCGTCAGGACGAACTCAAGACGCTGCTGGCCGAGGTTGAGGCCATGGAAGCCATCGACGAGCCTGACCCGCGCATGCGTCGCATGCCCCGGGACTGGCTGGAGGCCGCCGAACGCACCCAGGCCACGGTGCGGCAGCTGTCGGATCAGCTCCGCCGATTCCTGGACGACCAGGTGCGCTCGGAAGACCGCCGTGTCCTGGAACTGGTGCGCGCGATCGAGACGCAGGCCCTGGCCCTGCGCGACGTGCCGGGCGTGAATCTGGTCGCCGAGATCGATGCGGCAGCCCCGGCCATCGCCCTGCCGATGGAGCGGCCCTTGTATACGCCGGTGGTCAAGGCGCCGATCGACAGTACCGGCATCGAGGCGGGGGACGATGAGTTCACCGCCGACGCCTTGTTCGAGGCGGTGTATGTGGATCCCGCCCGGCTCACGGCCGCGGTGCACCACGCCCTGGGCTTGCGCACGCAGGTGTCCTTGGCCGAGACGCTGCGCGAGCACCCTCTGGAGCAGGGGCTTGCCGAACTGGTCGCCTACTTCGCGCTACCGGACGACGGGTTCACCACCGTGTTCGACGACGACCGCCAAGAAGAGATCACGTGGATCGGCGAGGACGACGTCCAGCAGGTCGCCACCGTGCCCGTGGTCACCTTTGCTCGCACCAGCCCCGGCATCGCCTGGGTATCCAGCCCGAAGGAGGGGCGATGACCACACCTGCCACCCCCACCCCGCAGCAGCCGTACACCCTCTCGCTGCCGGTCAACCAGCTACTCAAGGGCCCGGTCTTCCGCGACCAGCACGAGCGGGCCTGGGACGCGCTGCTGCACCACAGTGCCGGCGTGAAGGACTACGTCGACGTCATGGGGCTGCGCGTGGTGATCGACGAGATGGAGGGCTACGCCTTCCTCCAGTCGAAACCCGACGACGAGGACGATGACCGCGATCCCCGCATGGCGCCGCCGCGGCTGATGCCCCGCCGCTCGCTGTCCTACCCCGTCAGTCTGCTGGTCGTGCTGCTGCGCAAGAGGCTTGCCGAGTTCGACGCGGGCGCCGACGGCACCCGCCTGATGATCACCCGGGACGAGATCGTCGAGATGATCCGGATGTTTCTCCCGGCCGGCAGCAACGAGGCACGTCTGGTCGACCAGATCGACGGCCACATCAACAAGGTGGTGGACCTACAGTTCCTGCGCCGCGCTCGCGGGCAGGAGCAGCTGTTCGAGGTGCAGCGGATCATCAAAGCCTTCGTCGACGGGCAGTGGCTCGCCGACTTCGACACGAACCTGGCCCAGTACGCAGCCACCCACACCCCCCAGGAGAAGTAGCAATGATCCCCGCCCAGCCCGGCCCCGCCGACACGAGTGCCTCCACCGACCTGGCTGCGGCAGGCTTCCGACTGGAGCGTATGGAGGTCTACAACTGGGGCACGTTCGACAAGCACGTGTGGTCGTTCGGTCTCGGCGGCGCCAACGCCCTGCTGACCGGTGACATCGGTTCCGGCAAGTCCACCCTGGTGGATGCGATCACCACGCTGTTCATGCCCGCCCGCAAGATCGCCTACAACAAGGCAGCCGGTGCGGAGAGCGGCGAGCGCAGCCTGCGCTCCTACGTGCTGGGCCACTACAAGTCCGAACGCAACGAGACCACCGGGACGACCAAGCCAGTAGCGCTGCGAAAGCCGGGCAGCTACTCCGTCATCTTGGGCGTGTTCACGAACCCGGCGATGGCTGCGACCGTCACGCTGGGGCAGGTGTTCTGGCTGGCCGACGGGAACGCCACCAGCCCCGAGCGGCTGTTCCTCGTCGCCGACCGGACGCTGTCCGTCGCCGGGGACTTCGCCGACTTCGGCACCGAGGTGCGGGCGCTGAAGAAGCGTCTCGAAGCGGGCGATGTCCGCGTCCACAAGACGTTCCCGCCATACAGCAAGGATTTCCGGCGCCGGATGGGCATCGAGTCCGAACAGGCGCTGGAGCTCTTCCATCAGACGGTGTCGATGAAGTCGGTGGGCAGCCTGGACGAGTTCGTGCGCAGTCACATGCTCGAACCGTTCGATGCGGCGGCGATGACGGACAACATCGTGAGCCACTTCGACGCTCTGACTACTACCTACAACTCCGTTCAGCGGGCCCGTGCCCAGATCGAGGCCCTCACCCCGCTGCTTGAGGACTGCGACGCCTATGAGGGCCTGGCCGCACGCATCGAGGAGGCCGACGGCCAGCAGGCCGCCTTGCGGTACTTCATCGCCCAGCGCACGTCGGCGCTGCACGAAGCCCAGCGCGCCGAGGCGGAGCGGATGCTCGCCCGCCTGGAGGGCGAGAAGAAGACCGCGAAGGACGAGCTGGAGCGGCTGCGGGACCAGGAACGCCGGTGGGAACTGCAGCGTGAGGGCCTGGGCGGCGGGCGCCTGGGCGAACTGGAGCGCCAGATCGAGGAGACGGAGCAGCAGCGCGCCGCTCAGGAGAAGCGTGCCCGCCAGCACGCAACCCTGCTGGAGCAGGCAGAGCTTGCCCCGGTCACCGATCAGGCGCAGTTCACCGACCGCCTTGAGGAGGTCGCCCGGGCCCAGCACGACGTCGCCGGGACGACACAGGAGACGCGCACGGCCCTGGAGACGCTCGCAGTCGAGGCCGCACAGCTGAAGCAGCGGGCCGAGGACCTGAACGCAGACCTGATCAGTCTGCGCTCGCGCCGCAGCAACATCCCCCGCAAGCAGCTGGAGGTACGCGCTCGCCTGAGCCGCGAACTCGGCATCGAGGACAGTGCTCTGCCCTTCGCCGGCGAACTCATTCAGGTCCGAGACGAGGAACAGGCGTGGGCCGGAGCCGCCGAGCGGCTGCTGCGCGGCTTCGCCGTGTCCCTCCTGGTCCCCGGCGATCAGTACGCTCGCGTCTCCGACTGGATCAACGACCACCACCTGGGGACGAAGCTGGTCTACTTCCGCGTCCCGGAGAAGCTCCCGCCACGGCGCCTGCCCACCGGTGCGTCCATGGCGCTGTTCACCAAGCTCGAAGTGCGCGAGGACTCGCCGTTCGCTCCGTGGCTGGTCGGCGAGCTCGAACGCCGTGCCTCCCACGCCTGCGTGCCGACGATGGAGGACTTCCGGCACGCCGAACTAGCTATCACCGCACAGGGGTTGATCAAGGGGACGCGGGGCCGCCACGAGAAGAACGACACCACCCGCATCGACGACCGCAGCACGTATGTGCTCGGCTGGACGAACCAGGCGAAGATTGATGCCCTCCTGGATCAGGCGGGACGAGTCCATGGCGCCCAGCGCGAGATGGACGAGAAGAGACGCACGTTGGGGGCCGCCTACGAGGACGCCATCAGCCGTGACAAGGTCCTCGACCGGCTGACGGCGATGGTGGACTACAGCGAGATCGACTGGCCGTCCGCGGTACGGCGCATCACCGAGCTGACCGCGGAGAAGCAGCGCCTGCAAGCCGCCTCCAACGACCTGGACGAACTCACCCGCCGCCTCACCGAGACCGCAGACGAAATCGCCGAACAGGGAGCCGCCTACGAGAAGGCCAGCCAGAGCTGGGGACGGGTCGACGGCGAGCGCGACGCCGCTGAACGCGCCCGCGACGAGGCCCGCGCGGTACTCGACGAACCGGCCGCCGGCGCTGCACAGGCGCACTTTCCGGCCCTCGAACAGCGCTTGAACACCGCCCGCCTGGCGTGCCGGACCGCGCAGGAGTGCGCGCAGACGGAAACCCGGCTGCGCGAGGAGATGACGGCGCACAAGCACCGCTGGGCCAAGGAGCAGACCCGCCTCGCCCAGACGATCGCCGCCCAGATGAGCTCCTTCCGCACCACCTATCAGGTCGAGACCAGCGAACTCGACGCCTCGGTTGCCTCCGCCCCTGGCTACCGTGCCCTGCACCAGCAGCTCGTTGCCGACGACCTGCCGCGCTTCCAGGACCAGTTCCGCACCTACTTGAAGACCAACGTGATCCGCGAAATCGCCGGATTCCACGCGCAGTTGAACATCTGGGCCGACGAGATCGACGACCGCATCAACACCATCAACGAGTCGCTGGCCGGCATTGACTACAACCCGGGCCGCTACATCATGCTCAAGCCCGAGCAGACGCCCAACACCGAGATCCGCGAGTTCACCGCGGAACTGCGCGCCTGTACCGACGACGTCCTATCCGGCGACGACTCCGACCTGTACTCCGAGGAGAAGTTCCACCAGGTCCAGCACCTAATCGAACGCTTCAAGGGCCGCGAAGGCCACGCGGACAGCGACCGCGGCTGGACCAAGCGCGTCACCGACGTGCGGTACTGGTTCGTCTTCAGCGCCAGCGAACGACGCCGCGAGGACGACTCCGAGTACGAGGTGTACTCCGACTCCGGCGGCAAGTCCGGCGGACAGAAGGAGAAGCTCGCGTACACCATCCTGGCCGCCTCTCTCGCCTACCAGTTCAAGCTCGACACCACCCACAGCAGAAGCCGTACCTTCCGCTTCGTGGTCATCGACGAAGCCTTCGGGCGCGGCTCGGAGGAATCCGCCCGCTTCGCCCTGGACCTCTTCAAACGTCTGGGCCTGCAACTCCTTATCGTCACCCCACTGCAGAAGATCCACGTCATCGAGCCCTACGTGTCCGCCGTCGGCTTCGTCGACAACCCCAGCGGACACCATTCCCGCCTACGCACCCTGACCATCGCCCAATACCGCCAAGAACGCCTCGCCCACACCCTGGCCAGCCTGCAGCCCGCCGCCGGACAGGGAGACTGAGATGACGACGCATCAAAACCTCAACTGGACTACGCCGCAGGCCGTCCTCGAACGCCTCCGCAAACGCTGGAACACGGGTACCTACCTCACCCAACTCGCCAACGGGGCACCCTGGGAACCCGTCGAGATTCCCCTGCGCGGCCCGAAAGCCGGCGACATCACCCGCCACTACGACGACGTCCTCGCCTGGACCGAATCGTGGGCGCCCAGCGCACACCGGCACCTGCGCATCGAATACCGCCGGCTCGGCGGACGCCTGGCCGGCGTGAACTACATCCCCGACCGCGTCTGGGTCGACGACCGCGACGACCTCTGGCGCATACTCGGCGTCACCCCCACGGTCGCCCGCTACCAAGCCCTGCTGGCCTCCACCCAGGAAAGGCTGCCCGCTCTCATCGACTGGATGGTTGCCCACCCCATGCAGGTCCTCCAGCGGGAGGCCGACTGGCATCGCCTGGAGGGCACGATCCGCTGGATCACCGACTACCGTGGCCCAGCCGTCTACCTACGCCAGCTCGACGTACCTGGGGTGGACACCAAGTTCATCGAACGCCACCGCGCTATCCTGACCACCCTGCTCGAACAGTGCCTTCCCGACGACCGCATCGACGCCGAGGCCGCGCGCACTGACTTCGCCGCCCGCTTCCGTTTCCTGCGCAAGCCCGCCTACCTGCGATTTCGGCTGCTCGGCGGCGAGTCGCTGGGGGGCTTCAGCGAACTCATGATCCGCGCGGATGAGTTCACCGCGCCGCCGCCCGGCATCACGACCGTGTTCGTCATCGAGAACGAAACCACCTACCTCGCTTTCCCCGACCAGCCCCACAGCATCGTGATCCACGGCGGCGGCTACGCCGTCACCCAACTGTCCGCCCTGACCTGGCTGCACGATGTACGCCTTGTGTACTGGGGCGACCTGGACACTCACGGTTTCACCATCCTCGACCGGCTGCATCGGGCCTTCCCGCACACGCAGTCCATCCTGATGGACCGGAGCACTCTCTTGGAGCACCGCGGCCAATGGGTGAAGGAGGACGCCCCCACCCACCAGCCTCTCGGCACGCTCACCCCGGACGAAGCCGACGTCTACGCCAGCCTCGCGGACGGCGAGTTCGGCCCCAACGTGCGACTCGAACAAGAACGCGTGCGCTACCACCTGCTCGAAGTCGCCCTCAACGACCTGCGCCAAGGGCCGCGGTGACTAACCCTCGTGCCTGGCCGGCAGTCGGAGACCGGGAACTGCGGCGTCGCTGCCGTTCTGTCGCGCCCCGGGGTGCAGGCGCGGCGTCGGAGCCGAGCGGTTCGATCTGCAGACCAAATACCCAGAGCGGCATGGGCCCCACGACCGATGGGCTGCGCGGCAATCGCCGCTGGGACTACATGGGTTGAGGCAACCCCTTTTTCGGAACAGACGTTCGAAACGAATGATGCTCCGGCGGGGGGTCCTGCGTAGACGGGGGCCTGATACGACGACGCCCCGCCGGCTTGCTGCGGCGGGGCGTCGTCGTGCAGCCAGCGCGCTACGCGCGGCCGATGCGACCTCTCGATGCCTTTTCGGGAGCCATGGGCCCGGGCTGACCGGGGCGCAGTGGTGCTGACTAGCCGGGTGCCGATTCGCTGCGCCAGGTGCTTGGTGGGCGCCAGCCCGGGGCGGTGCAGGCATCGGACCGTGGCGCATCGAGCACACACCTGGGCACCAACTTCTCCGCCGTGCTGCCGACTACTGACCGGGTGCCCGCGCGGCGGGGCCCTCCAGCCAGTGCCTGATGCGCCGGGACCACTCCTGAATCTCGAACGCAGCCCGCGACCGTTCGTCTCCGTACTGGTCCAGCACGGCGAAGCTCGCGTCAACCACACTCAGGGCGTCGTCGTGACGTCCTTCGTCGCCGAGCAGGACGGCGAAATTGATCAGGCTCATGGCGTGGTCCGTCCAGACGCGCCGCGCCTCCTCCGGAGGCAGGGCACCGTAGATCTGGGTAGCCTCGGCGACGGCCGTCCGAGCCTCGCCCTGCCGTCCCAGGTCGCCCAGGCGGCTGCCCAGGTTCGTGAGACTCCTCGCCAGATCGCCCCCAACCGCCGGCTCACCCAGCTCGGCCCTTCTGCGCCCGATGAGAACAGCCTCCTCGATAGCCTGGAGTGCCTCACGGTACCGACCTGCCTCCGCCAAGCGGTTGGACTGGTTGTTCAGGGTCATGGCGTGGCCCGCGCCGAAGAAGCCGAAGTCCCGGCGACTCAGCTCCCGGTACAGCGTCTCCGCTTCTGCGACCGCGTCGAGACTCTCCCGCGCCCGGCCGGCTTCGCCCAGTCGCACGGAAAGATTACTGAGGGCCTCGGCGAGACCAGACGAGAAGGGGACGGGGGCGGAGTTACCCCCTACCGACAGCAGCTCTCGGTACACCTCCACGCTCTCCAGGGCCGCAGCGAGCGACTCCTCCCGCTGCCCCACGGAGGCCAGTTGGTTCGAGAACGTCAGGAGAAGACGGGCGAATTCCAGCCCGTAGGTGCCGATGTCCCGCCCCGCCAGATCCCGAACCCGCCGGACGTCCTCAGCGACGACCTCCTCCGACGCTCGGTCGGCCGTCGGGCCTCCGGACGCAAGGGCGAACGCCTCGGCCAGGGTAGCGGCGGAGGGTCTGCGGGCGGGGTCACGCTCCAAGCAACGCCAAAGAGTCCGCAGGAGCACCGGGCCGATCCTGGGGTTGGTCAGGGGACCATGTCGCGAGTTGTCGTCCCTGGGGTCGCTCCACCGTCCCGAGAGGAAGGCCAGCAGCAGCGCACCGACGGCGTACACATCGCTCTGCGGCGTGAGCGACCGCTCGTCGTCGTCCGCCTCCAGGTAGGTGTCGCTGAGGGGCAGCACGTCGCGGTGAGCACTGTCGACTCCGTCGATCGTCGCGGTCGCCCAACCGACCAGCCGGACGTCGCGGTCGGTCACGAGAACGGCCAGGGGTGAGAGCGAGCCGTGCACGAGCCCCCGAGAGTGGGCGAAGGCAACGGCCTCCGTCAGGCCCAGCCCGATCCGCAAGAAAAGCTCCTCCGGGACCATTCCCCCGTGTTCGTCGAGGACGGCGCGCAGGTTCGGTGCGGGCGGTGAGGACGGGGCGTCTGTGCGGCCGTGGACGCAGCTCGCCGCGACCCACGGCAGCTCCCCTGTGGTGGGCGCCGCCACACCGAGGAGTGCGGGGGCATGCGTGCCCTGCATCCGCGTCAGGCACTCGGCTTCCGTCCGGACGAGGTCCCGCGCGGTTCCCGGGTCGCGGGTATGCAGCATGACCGGCGCCCGGACCGTGGCGACGGTGCCGTCATCGTCCTCGGCCAGGTACATCGTCAGGTGAGGCCACCCGTGGGCACTGCGTGCACGGAGCCGGAATCGACCGAGCCGTACCGGGTCCTCCGGCAGGAGCTCCACCCAGCCGGCTGGCAGGGTCTCGCCCGGCGCGTCGTCGTACGCCTCATCAGTCCCGGCGGCTGCGGAGTCCCGGGGCTCGGTGGAATCCCCGGTCTCGCCCTCGGGGACACGGGTTTTCGGCATGGGCGCCACTGGCCTTGCGTCGGCGGACGGGATGCCGAGCCGCGATAGTGCCTGCTCCCGTAGCCAGCCGAAGGAGCGCCCGGTGTCGTCGATGACGGCCGCGCCGTCCGGGTGCCCGACCCACGCCGGGAAGACCGGGGCGCGGCCGACGGCGGCCTCAATGCGCTGCGTCACAGCCTCGGCGGTGCGGAGCAATTCCCTAGGGGAGACGGCGCTGAGGAGAACGCGCCGGGCGCCGTCTGTGAAGTCGTACCGCCGGTGGTGCGGCAGCCGGTCCGCACCGTCGGCGTCGAGCTCGTGCATCAAGCCCCCTAGGAACACCTCCATGAGGTGTCCGATGTCTGTCGGCGGCCCGAGGGCGGCCTGCACCAGGCGCATCACGGGCGGCGTGACGGGGGCGACGGCCGCCACGTGGGCCGCGAGCCGATACGCCTCGGCGGACGCGGCCTCCCTGAAGCGGAGTACCGCTTCGGCGGCGTCGCCGTCCCGGGCGTCGGCGACGGTCCGGCTGGAGCCGGGACGGCCGGCGTCCCACAGCGGGAGGAGCGCTGTGCCGCCGGGTGAGGCGACGAGCCACGCCCAGTCGGCGACGGCCGCAGGGGTCGGCGCGAGGACCGGGACGGGTACGGAGTCGAAGCGGACCAGGTCCGGCGGCAGGTCAGGGTCGGTGACGTGCCAGGCGCGGGTGGGGCCGCCGCGGCGATGGGTGGTGACCTGCCAGCGCCGTGCGCCGATGCCGGTGCTCGCCCAGAGCCGGGACGGCAGTGCCTGGACGATCGCGATGGGACCGCAACGTCCCCAGCGGTCCGTCACCCGGCGCATCCCGCCGTCCCGCCAGGCTTCGCCCACACCGTCGCTGACGACCAGGACGAGGGTGTTGCCGGTTAGGTCGCACAGGACCTTCGGCGATAAGAGCCGGCCGCGGTGGCGGTAGGGGGTGGTCCGCAGAGACGGAGTGTCGCTGCGCGTGTCGAGTCCGTACACACGCACGTCTCGGAAGGCCCCAGCACGTTCCATCAGTGCCCGGACGTCGGCGGCGAGCCGCTGCCAGAGGACCATGGAGACGCCGTCGTCAACCACGAGGGCCAGGGACAGCCAGCGGGTGCGCACCGCACGGGCGACGGTCTCGGGCACGCCCGTCTCAGCGATGGCAGCGACGGTTCGTGTGACGTCGAGTTCCTGCTGGCGCCGGTCGGGGAAGCGCTGCCGCAGCGGCCGGAGGGACTTGCCGAGCCGGAGCTGCCCGGCGCCGAGGATGCTGCTGTCCGGGGCGCGGACTGCGAACGCCGGTGACAGGCCCGCGAGCGCTGGCGCGTCTTCGGTGGGACTGGCCTGCGCCGAGGCCAGAAGCGGGCGCGCGGACCGCTTCTTCGTGGACTCCGCAGCGGTCGGCTCTGGTGCGGGCTCCGCGGCCTCCGGCGCCGCCACCGTCGACCCCTCGTGGTGGGGCTCGCCGTGCCGCTCCGAGCTCGCAGCGGCCACGCCGATGGAGCGCACCAGGGGCCCGGAGTCCCGAGGCAGCTTCCCGGCGAGCCACATGGCGTCCAGGAGTTCCTCCAGAGAGAGCTCCACCCCGCTCTCGGCCAGGACCTTCGTCACGCGCGAGATCACGGCGTCACACGGCTCCGCCGAGACGGTGCAGGACGCCCTGGAGGAGGGAAGCCGCGTCGAGGTTCACGCCACCCTTGCGGAGGAAGACTGCGTTCAGCAGCTGATCGGTGGCCAGTTCGCCCTCGGCACGGCGTTCGAGGAACTCCCGCAGCAGGTCGTCGGTGTCGTCCAGGGCGTCGGGACCGAGGTGCGCGGCGACGATCTCCCGAAGCCGCCGCTCGTTGGGCTCGGGGAGATCGAGGCGAACGCAGCGCCGCAGGAAGGCGGGCGGGAATTCCCGTTCGCCGTTACTGGTGATGACTACAACCGGGAACTCACGGCAGCGGACGCGGCCGCGCGTGACCGGGGCGGTCTCATCCAGGTCGTCGGTTCGAACGTGTACCGGTGCGTGGCTCGCGGGCAGCCGGGTGAGTTCGGAGATGGCGAACTCACCCTCCTCGAAGACGGTCAGCAGGTCGTTGGGTAGATCGACGTCACCCTTGTCCAGCTCGTCGATGAGCAGCACGCGGGGGCGCTCCCGGGGCACAAGCGCGTTGCCCAAAGGGCCGAGCCGGATGTACTGGCCGATGTCCGGTTCGGTGCCGTCCGCGTCGCGCCGCAGGGTCGCCTCGCGCAGCCGGCCGACGGCGTCATAGAGGTAAAGGGCATCCTGAAGAGTTGAGCGGCTGTTCACCGGCCACTGCAGGACACGGCCGAGCGCGAGTTCGTGAGCGATGGCGTGGGCCAACGAGGACTTGCCCGTGCCGGGCTGCCCGGTCACCAGGAGGGGTCGGCGCAGGTGGAGTGCCGCGTTCACCACCTCCACCTCGTCGGGGCCGATGAGGTAGGGCCGCGGGTACGGAACCCTGTCACCGGTCACGGTCTCCTGCCGGTCGAACCGGCGCCACGGGGGTGCAGCGGGGAACGGTACCTCACGGCGCTCGCCGTCTCCGCGGAACAGCCACCAGTCGTCGCCTCCGCCGTCGGAGGATGAAAGCCGAGGGCTTGTACCGGCCAGGGGCTCTGAGGTGGTCATGACGCGTGCGATCCTCTCCAAGGGTCACTCAGTTGAAGCGACTCAGTCTGCGGGAGACGACCTTCCGGTTCCCACACGAGGGAGGGCCGTGCCCGCCGCTCCGCCGGGCAAGCCGCCGAGTCGCTCCGGAAGCCCCGGACCCGCTCGGGAAGTCCCTCCAGGTCGCCGGCGGGAGCCAGGATCTCCAGTCTCCCTGCGTCCTCGTAGCCAATGGCCTCACGGTCCCACAGCACGACCGGGACGCCCAGGACGAGACATTTCAGCAACCAGGACCGACGCTCGTTGGCGGGGCCGTGGAGAACCACCCGCGCGGTATCACGATGCTCAGTCTTCAGCAGATTCACGAGCTGCCTGGCGTCGCCGGACGTCCGGCCGGTGACGAGCACCGACGCGCGTCCGTTCTTCCACCGGCGCTCCTGGTCGCCTTCGCGTTCCGGCCTCTGGTCACTGAGTTCCGGGCAGCTCAGGGAGACGCGGTATTCCGCTCCGATCGGCCACGCCGGAAGAATGTCGTCGAGCGCTCCGGGCTCCCATTCGTCGACGGCCAAGTCGAGCCCCGCCCGGTCGACCACGACGGTCACCCACGGCACATGGTCGCCTTGCCCCGGCTCCTGGGCCGCGGCGAAGACCGCCTCGCTCAGGGTGCTCGCCGCCTCCCGCGGGGTCTTGGGCTCCGACTCCGCCTCCTTGAGCACGCGGTACGAACCGTCGTCGCGGACGAGCAGAATCCGGACCCGGTACCGGTCGTCTCCCGCGGCGGGGTCGTGTGCCAACTCCATCACGACCCGCGACACCGGCGACGCTGCGCGCTTCGCCCACTGGGCGGCGTCCGCACGCCGCTCGGCCAAGGCCCCGGCGTGGATACCGAGCCGCCGGGCGGTCTTCCCCGACCACGCGCGCAGGTCGTCGCCCAGCCCGTCGCCCGCGGCCGCCGCCACGTACTCGACGAGCCGCAGTAGCGCCGGCACCGGCGGGGCATCCTCGGGACCGCTCACACCGTCGGACAGATCCTCCAAGCCCTCGACCACGCCGCAGACATCGTCCGCGCTGAGCTGCGGACGGGTGAGGATCTCCGGAAGTACGACGTACCGCAGCGCCTCACCGGCTGTTCGGGGCAGCAGCGCCGGCTGCTTCTCGCAGAGCCGGCGCAGCAGGCCGATCAGGGCGTCGTACTCGTTCACGGAGAGCAGCGACCCGCAGTCGAGTCCCCTGGCCCACGAGAACAGACGAGTCAGCGCGGTGCGGGCCGTCCCCTGCGCGCTGCTCGCGAGGGCTTCGCCGAGAGACGCGAGCGCTCGGGGATGGGCCATGAGGAGCGCCACGAGGTCGGCAGCAGTGGGCTCATACCCCTGGGCCTCGTAGCCCAGTTCGCGCGCCAGGGCCCGGGCGTGGTCGACACGGACGCCGGGGTGCGAGAACAACGGCGCAAGCAGCGTCTCCAGTTCGCGCTCAGCGGGCGTGCGCTCGGCGGCGGGCCCGGCCTCGGGCAGGGACGCGCCGATCGCACTCAGCTCGGGAGACCGACCGGTTTGCTCCTCGACGTGGGACACGAAGCCGCCGTCCCCGGCGAAGGAGGACACCGGCAGGGCGATCAGCCGACGGGCTCCGTAGGCGTGGTCCTCCTCGGTCACGACGCCGACGAGGTGGCCGCCGCAGAAGATCGCCGTGCCCGAGGCCCCGCCCCAGGCGTTCCCGCCGTCGGTACGGGCGGTGGGGGCCGGTCCCTGGTCGAGGACGTAGCGGTCCTTGCCTCCAGAGAGGACCGGCAGCACACCGCGCAGGTGCTCCGGGGCCCGGGTCTCCCCTTTGGCGGCCCAGGGATAGCCGAGGCCCTCGTACGGCAACGGCGCGGTGCCCGCTGGGCAACCCCAGCGGACGGAGCCGGGCGGATCGATCTTGCGGTCGATGCGCAGCAGTGCGACGTCCAGCCCGTCCGGGTGGGCCCAGAGCAGCTCCGCGTCCGCGCGCGTCGTCTCGCCGTCGAGGTGGTGGCCTACGCGTACGGTGATGACCGGCCACAGCGTTCCCGTGTCGCGGTCCTCCAGCACATGGCGGGCGGTCAGTACGAGCCGCGGGGCGATCAGATAGCCGGAGCCGACGGTGAGGCGCCCCTCACCGGTGCCCCCGCTGCGGATCAGAGCCAGTCTGCGGCGATCCACGTCACTCCTCGTCCAGCGACCCGAACTCGTCGTCGCCGATCTCGGGGCGCGCGCCTCCGAGGGCCCGGTCCTTGACCGACAGCTTCAGCACCAGCTTGTGGGTACGGACGGTGGTTTGCTCGCCCCCCGCGCCGACGACAACTACGCCGAAGGAAAGCTTGCCGTCCCCTTTGGCGGACTTACGCAGCTCCAGCTGCAGCTCCAGCTCGGCCTCCTCGACGCCGAAGGCGAACTGCTGGTTGATGCCAAGCTGCTGCGCCTCGTACAGCTCTTGGCGCAGCTCCTCGATGGCTGCGGCCAGTCCGATAGTCGACACCTTCGCCCCGCCCCCGGTTCAAGACAATGAGAAAAACAGTAGGTCGCCGGTACGGTACAACGCTCGCGAGACACCACAAACCTCGGTCATGGACAATGACTCGGTGGAAGGAACCGTCCACCGCATGCCACCGCGCGAGAAGAAGTCCACCGAGCAGGAGGAAACTTGAGCGCCTCCACCCCCGAGGAGATCCAGGCGATCCTCTGGAAGGCAGCCGACAAGCTGCGCGGCTCCGTCGACTCCGCCCAGTACAAGGAGTTCATACTCGGGCTGATCTTCCTAAAGTTCGTCTCCGACGCGTTCGACGAGCACCGGAACAAGCTCGCCAAGGAGCTTGCCGAGGACGGCCTCTCGGACGACCGAATCGGCGTCTTCCTGGAGGACCGCGACGAGTACACCGGCGCCCACGTCTTCTGGGTACCGGAGACCGCCCGTTGGCCCTGGATCGCCGCGAACGCTAAGAGGCAGGGTGTGGGCAAGCTCCTCGACGAGGCGATGGACACGGTCATGCGGGAGAACGCCTCTCTGGCGGGCGTTCTCCCCAAGGTCTTCAACCGCGATGACGCCAGCCAACAGCGCGTGGCCGAACTCTTCGACCTCATCACCGACGCGCGCTTCGGCAGCACCGAGGACAAGCCGGCCCAGGTCGTGCTGAGCGACGTGTACGAGTACTTCCTCAACAACTTCGCGCGCGCGGAGGGCAAGAAGGGTGGCGAGTTCTACACCCCTCAATCAGTGGTCCGGCTGATCGTGGAGATTCTGGAGCCGTACAACGGGCGCGTGTACGACCCGGCGTGCGGCACAGGCGGCATGCTCGTCCAGGCGAGCAAGTTCATCGAGGCACACGGGGGCCGCGGCCACAAGGCCGACATCGCGGTCTACGGCCAAGAGGTCAACGAGCGCACCTGGCGCCTGGCCAAGATGAACCTCGCCATCCACGGCATCGACGCCAACCTGGCCGCCCGTTGGGGCGATACCTTGGCCGACGACAAGCACCCGGACCTCAAGGCCGACTTCGTGATGGCCAACCCGCCGTTCAACATGAGGGACTGGGCGCGGGACGAGAGCGACGTCCGTTGGCAGTACGGGGTTCCTCCGAGGAACAACGCCAACTTCGCGTGGCTCCAGCACGCCGTCTCGAAACTGTCCGACCGCGGGACGGCCGCCGTCGTCCTCGCCAACGGCTCACACTCCTCGCCCAGAGTCGAGGCTGAGATCCGCCAGGCGATGGTGGAAGCTGACCTGGTCGCCTGCATGGTTGCATTGCCGCCCCAACTCTTCCGGACGACCCAGATCCCGGCCTGCCTGTGGTTCCTGACCAAAGACAAGTCCCCCCAGGGCGCGAAACGCCTGGACGACCGGCGCGGCACAACCCTTTTCATCGACGCCCGCGGAATGGGCGAGATGGTTGACCGGACCGAGCGGAATCTGACAGAAGCCGACCTCGCAAAAATCGCTGGCACCTACCACGCCTGGCGAGGCACGGCATCAGCGCAGGAAGCAAACCTGGCCTACCAAGACGAGTCCGGCTTCTGCTTCTCGGCGGATGTGGCGACTGTGCGCGAGCATGAGTACGCGCTGGCCCCGGCACGTTATGTCGGCGTGGGCCTGCCAGCCGCCGTGGAGCCGCAAGCGGTCCCGCGGAGCGGTCCCGCGGCCCTGATGAAGGACCTGTACGCAATCTTCGACTGAGAACCGCCAGCGAGAGCCCCGGCTGGGCGGGGTGCCTGAGGCGCGTAAAGCGAGAACGCTGGGCACACGCCGTCTGGCCCCACACGCTCGTCACGACTGCACTACGCCACCTGGGACGGCCGCGCCCCTCTACGGTGCTGTCCTGCCCACGACGGCACCGTGGAACCTGTCATTGGTCGGGACCCGGAACATAGGCACGAGCACAGGCTGCCGCCGACAGGGCCGTTGGATAAACGCGGCCGTGCGCGCATCGGCCCGCGAAGGGAGGGGAAGCGCGCACGGTAGCGGACCGTATGGCGCACCTTGACGGGGTCATGGTGCGCTTCAGCCCCGTCAAGGGCGCTCGGGGAAGCCGGGGAAGTTCTCGACCTCGGTTGTGGTGGTGAGCGCACCGCCGACGAAGATGGCGCTGCCGAAGAGGAGCGGCTTGAACTCTGGCGCGGGCGGTGTAGAGGGCGGCGGTGAATCCGGCGCGGCCGGAGTCGATGACGATGACCTCGCGTATGCCGGTGTCGGTCACTGAGGTCACGCGACGACGTGACCCCCCACAACGAGGAGCGGTGGGATTGCGCGGGTACCACCGCTCCTCTGCCCATATCTGGCAACCTTGCAGGTCGCTGAACTATCTGGGAGGGGACCCCGCTGTGACCGAAGTGCTGCCTAGCTTCGACAACGCCGGCGACGACGACGCCGACGCCGACGCCGACCGCGAAGCTGTCGAACAGGAGCGGGCCAAACTGCGGGAGTTTGTCGCAGGGCTGAGCGCGGACGACATCAAGTCGGGCGGCTGGTTTACGAAACTCTGCACCCAGGCGCTGCGGTCGTACGCCGAGAAGGCCACCTGGGAGTATTTCCAGCAGAAGTACAAGGGCGTGCCCGCGGACGGCATAGTCGGGCAGCAGATCAAGCTCGCGGTAAAGAACGCCATGATTGAAGGCGGGATCACCTCCAGCCTTTACAACGGGACGATCGCTGCCACCATCGGGTCGTTGGGTGGCGCCAGCCCTGCCACTGTTCCGGCCGGTGTCTTCACCTTTATGGTTGACCTGACGTACATTACCCAGCTGCAGATGCGCCTGGCCTACGACATCGCGGTGATCTACCGGATTCCCCTGGACGTGGACGATCCCGAAGACACGATGAAACTCGTCCGGGTGGCACTCGGTATAAAGGCCGGAGAAGCCGCCCGCGTCAGCCTGAAGTTCGTACCCGGCCTGGTCCGGCAAGTCCTCAAGAAGTACTACTCCGGTGCGGTCCTTGCCGCCGCGAAAAGCCTTCCGTTCGTCGGGAAACACCTCCTGCAACGCAATATCATCAAGTTCGGCATCCCCGGCGTTGGCATCCCCTTGACCATCCTCGTGAACCGCTACACGACCTTGGCCGCAGGACGCTATGCCAAATCCGTGTTTCGTGACGAGGCAGAGGTAATTGAACTCGCCGACACTTTGATCCGACGTACGCAGCACCCGAGGCTGATGCTGTGGGTCGCGTGGCTCGTCATCAACGCGGACGGCGAGATCACTGACGCCGAGCGCCTGCTGTTCCAGCGGCTGACGCGGCTTGCCTGGGAACGGCATCAGGTCGATGACGAGCAACTCGCCAACGTCGTCAACATTGACCCGGGCGAGGTATGGCACCGCATCGATGCCGAGCCTGGGGATCTCAGTGACGTTGTCTACGCCGCCGAACGGGTCGCCGCCGTTGACGGGGATCTCAACACACACGAGAGGGCGGTCATCGCCGAGCTACGGGATCGCTGCCAGCGACGCTAAACCCGTGGTGCGCAGACCCCACACGAAGGCCGAGGTCTGCCAAACGGCGGGGTCGCTGCCGGGGCGGCACCACCGGTTGCCCGGAGCGGCTGGCATCGCGCGAGGTGGATACCGCGGTGACGGCCGCCCTCGCGTTGACGTCCTGGTCCCGGCTATGCCGGGAGCCAGCCGGAGTTCATGCGCACCTAGCCCGATCCAAACGATCACGCGCATAAAGCGGATGGCGTCTGAAGTCAGAAAGCCAGGATGTTCATTCGCCTGCCGGGTGAGTCGACGGACGTCCATCCTGGGGGCATGACGCAGTTCGCGCCTACCCGGCGCCACAGAGCACACAGAGGATCACGACACTCGCGCGACGCGACATCTTCGACTACCTGTGCGGTGAGGGCGGCCCCTGGTGGGGAATGCTCGACGAGGTCGACTTTTTGGGATCCCTGTACGACCTCGACAGGCTGGCGTCGACGGACTCCCGGTTCACGGCGGCACCTGAAGACATTTTCCAGTACCGGATCAACAACCCACTCGACTGGTCTGACGACTGGGTCTTCGAATACCCCCAGTTTCAACTCCTCGATGGCCCTGACGAGGTTCTGCTCGCCTTCCTAGCGCGGTTCGTGCATCCCGAGGTGCAGCCCGACGTTGACCACTCATCCCAAGGGGTCGCGAAGCTGAACCGCCTCCTCGGGCCGGGCGGCTGGACCCTCCGCCCTTCAAGTTCATATCGGGGCGGCCGGTCTACGGATCAGCCCCCACACCGGACACCGGCCCGCTAGTCTCACTGCCGCTCGATGACGACGACACCGGCAAACTCGACCTCGTCCTCGGCCAGAACTACAGCCTCCTCGACCGCGACGGCGAGGAAGTCGCCCGAGACCTGCTCCGCCGGACTGTACTGACGCTGCGCCGCGACGGCGGCTTCTACCACCCCATTCCCGGTGACGGATGGACGGACGCCACGTCCGAGGCAGTCCTCACCGTGCCTTCTGTCCTCCTGCCTGCATTCACGGAGGCCGTCATCAACGCGGTCTGGCAACGACTGGAAGCCGTACTCACCCGTCTCCAGCACGAAGACGTCCAGTCCCTCGTGGTCGAAGGCGACATGGGGCCGCTGCCGGCCGTCTCACCGGACTGGAGGAACCAGACGGCCGAGCCCGATCTCCCTGTCCTGTCGCCTGGTTCAGTGGCCCGTCAACAGGAATGTGACGTATTTCCGGACACCGAGGTTGCGTCGGGTCTCCGTCCGTGCGGTGCTGAGTTCGCCCTTCACTCTCGCTCGTTCCGCCTCGGCGCCGCTCAGCTGCTTCTGGCGTTGCAACAGGTCAGCACGCCTGCGCTGGGTCTCCATAGCGCGCTGCTGTCGGTCGGCCGTGAGCCGCTGCCGTTCGTCGGTGATCTGCTTTTGGAGGACGTCCCTGTCCTGCTGGGCCTTGCTCTCCGCCTGCTTTACCTCCTGGTCGTACTGCGCCCGCAGCGTGGCGATCTCTGCGCGGATCCTCGTCAGGGCGGGCCCGGGCAGCTTGGCGGGTGCGGAGGCCCTGGCCCGTTGCTCCAGGGACCGCCGCCATGCGTCGAGGGCACTCGCCCGCGCTTCGCCCACGCCGGACACGCGGACGTGGTGGCCGCCTGGGCGGACGAAGTAGGCGACACGGCTCCCGGAACCCTGGCTCTGGGAGTAGGACACCCCCGTGAAGTCGGCCGCCGTGCGGATACCGGCCTGCACCAGAGCCCCGACCGTCTTGGCGCCCATGTTCGGCAGTGACCGCGCTTCCTGGATCGAGGTGGCGCGCAGCTTCGCCTCGACGTGCTGGCGCACCGCGGGTTCCAGCGCGGCGGCGATCATGCTCTGCTCTCTGGCGGGCAGTTCCGCCTTGCGCTTGCCGGACTGGTCGGTGCGGCGGTTCAGGTCCATAGTGATGCGGGCCAGTCCGTCGCGCAGGTCGGTCTGGAGGGTCTGGATGCGCTTGTCGGTGGCCGCGCCGTCCTTGGCCGTGGCGGCGTCCAGCTTCTGGATCTCCTGCTCCAGCCGCCGGTGGGCGCCGGCCGGATCCTTGAGTTCGCGGGCCCGGCGACGTAGTCCCCGGACCCGTTGGCGGGCGGTGCGGTACTCCGGCCTGAGCCGCCGGCCTACGCCGATCATGGCGGCCGAGGCGAGTAGGGCGGCCCCCTGCGCGGCAGGCAGGTAGCCCTCCGGCTGTCCGACAGTGACCGCGAGCACGGCGGGGGCGGCGGTGCTCAGTACGGCGGTGGCCGCGGCCGCCAGGTCGCGAGGGCGGCGCCCGGTGAAGCCGGCGGAGGCGGGGGCCGGCGCGCTAGTCGGCACCGCTCTGGCGGGGGCGGACGCCACGCGATCCACCAGCCAGGCTGGGATGCCACCGGAAGGTGCATTTGCCGGGGCGGCGGCACCCGTCGTACCGCTGGTCGCCGTCGGAGCCGCGGCGCCGCCCTTTCGCTTGCGGGGTGGGGCGGGGAGCGTGAGGGCGGCGGCGGTCAGGCGGGGCAGCCCGGAGCAGGGTTGCCCGAGGAAGCCCTGGACGCGGGCGGCCTCCGTGCGGACGCGTTGGTCGGAGTGGCCGAGGAGCAGGGGCCAGGCCAGGGAGGTCGCCGGGTCCTTGAAGTCGGGCTCGGAGAGGATCAGGTACTCGCCCTGGGTGTCGTGGAGCTGGGTCCACAGGCCGGGGTCGGTGGCGACGGCGATTAGGGAGAGGTGGATGAGCCAGGCCGAGAAGCGGTCCATGGTCGGCCCGAAGTCGGCGGCGCTGCGCTGCGGCGACTGGTAGTTGCGGTGGCCGTTCTCCGTCGCCGCCTCGCCCTTGAGGGCGGGGACGTACATGCCGTCGTAGTCGACGAGCCGGAGGGTGTTGTCGTCCGCCACGAGGATGTTGCCGTGCTGCAGGTCGCCGTGGGCGATGCCGTGGTCCTCCAGGTCGCCCGCCAGCGCGAGGAAGCGGTCGGCTAGGGCGAGGACGGCAGCCGAGTCGTGGCGGTGGCGGTCGATCCATGACATGAGGTCGGTGCCCTGCACCCACGCCATCCGCACCACCGGGAACCAGTCGCCGAGAGCCAGCACGCCCTGCTCCAAGAACTCGAAGCGCATAGGCCACGGCTGGGAGAGGCCACTGGTGTCGAGGGCGCGCAGGGCAGCGCTGATCGCGGTGTAACGGACGCCGATGGCGGAGGTGTCTCGGGTGAAGCACTTGAGCGCGTAGCGCTGCCCGTCCCGCGTGGTGACGGAGAAGACGCTGGCGAAGTTGCCAGAGATCGCCTTGGGTCCGAGGACGGGGCTCTGCTGGACGGTTCCCTGCTGGAGATCGGGATCGCGGAAGCAGAGTTCGGGGTGCTGCAGGGCCTCCGCGTAGTTCGCGCCCGTGGGGAACTTCCGGACCGCACCGGTTCCGGTGGCTTGGCGACCGCCGCGGGACACAGCCATCACGCCTCCGTTCTCACCCGGATCCGGATCAGGGTCACGTCGTCGTTGCGCATGAGCCCGCGCGCCCGCTGGTCCTCCACCCACTCCGTGAAGGGCTCATCGCCCACCTCGGCAAGCGTGGCCAGCACGGTGCCCGGTGCCCGGTGCCCGTGGTGCGGGGACAGCAGCCAGGCCGCGAGCGCGTCGCTGGCCAGCAGCACCTCGTCGCCCGGCGCCAGGGTGCCGTGGGCGAGCCGCAGCCGCTGGGCCACCAGGGCCGTGTCGTGGTTACGGCTGCCGAGGAGCTGGGGGGTGATGCCGAAGCCCTCGACGTCCTCGACGGGGAAGGCCCGCCGGACGACACCGTCCCGCAGGTGGAACAGGCAGCTGTCGCCCAGGGCGAAGGCGTGCCAGGACCAATCGGCCGTACCGTCACCGGACACGGTGGCTCGGACCTCCGCCCCCAGGACGGTCGCGAACGCGCCCTTCTCCAGGCCGGGTTGTTCGTACCAGGTGATGGGCCGGCCACGGGCGTCGCGCTCCGCCCGGTACCACTCGAGGTACGCCTCCCAGCGAGGCGCGGACCGTTCCATGAGGTCGACGACGAACGTGTCCACGTCGTCCCACCAGTCGCGGCCGAGGGACATCGACTCGACGGCGTCCGCGACGAGACGCTCTGCCCAGGCGCCCGCGAGCAGGCTTTCCGAGGCGCCGTCGGACACCGCCGCGTACAGTGGGAGGACGGTACGGCCCTGGTCGTCGGCCCGTGCGTCCCCGACCCAGGACCGCCCGGCGTCCTCGCACTCCTTGAGCGTGTTGCCCGCCTTGGGCACCCGCAGCAGCTGGCATTCCGGCAGGGCCGAAACGTCCTCCATGGTCAGCGCAGCTCCGTCTCGGTGGTCAGCGCAGCTCGGTGGCGCGGGTGCCGATGTCCAGGAACTCCACGATGGAGGTGATGTCCGCGTTGTAGACGAAGCCCCGGGTGGTCTCGCTGATGCGGTGCCCCTGCGAGGCCGCGTAGGAGCGCATGTGGCTGGGCAGCACGCTGGACATCTGGAACAGCAGCCGGGCGTACGTGTCCGGCAGCCCCTCCTCGCTGTCCGGGAAGGTGACCGGTGTGCCGCCGCTGCCGGACACGTGGAGGTTGAACAGGAGGACCGCGCCATCCGCGGTGGCGTGCGAGGCCAGCGCGATGGCGGCGCTGGTGGGGTCGCCATCGGTGGACTCGCCGTCGGTGAGGTTGAGCACGATCGGCGGGAAGCCGCTCGGGTGGGCCTCGACCCAGTTCGCGACGAGGCTGTCAGCGTAGCCGAGGGCGCGTGTCATGGGCGTGCCGCCGTTGGTCACCGGGTCCATCCAGACCGGGAACTGCACCGAGGTCTCGACCAGGCCGCCGGCGCCGTCCGGCACCTTCTTGGTACGGCTCTCCACCCGCGCCGGGTTGTTGGCGACCTCGCTCAGCGGAACGAGGTCGCGCCCGGCCAGCGCCCCCTGGAACGCGGAGCCCACGTGATTGTGTCCGTACCCGATCACGGCCACGTGGAAGTAGTCCCGTACGCCTTCCTCTTTGGCACACTTGACGGACAGTTCGGTCAGCAGCCGGTTGATCGCGTCGGAGACGACCTCGGCCCTCTGCTGCGCGACCTCACCGGCGCCCATGGGATCGCTCATGGAGGCGGACTGGTCCACGAGGAAGATGAAGCAACCCGGATTGGTTCGGCTGATCTCTGCGGTGTACGGCACTGCGCCCCCCTTGCTGTGAAGGGGATCACCATATCGAATGACCAGTGCTTTCACACTGCCTTCACAGTCTTGGTGCCGAAGGTGATCGACACTCACATGCCGCTCCACCGGCCGCCGGCATGAGCCCCCGACGGTCTGCTCGACGACGTTTGGATCCACGTGCTGCTCGGAGTCGTGAAGGAGGTTTTCGATGTCTCCGGAATCGAGGCTAGTGCCTTCACCCAGGGCAGATTCCCATCAGGGCAGATTCCCGTGATCAATGACATGCGAGGCAGTCTGCTGGTTACGTCTCGTGTGGCCACTGGGGCTGCGCGGCGCTCGGAGTGATGAACACCGCAAGGCAGCGGAACTCGCCACTTGAACCCTCCAGTTGGGTGTACTGACGCCAGGCGAGCGTGTAGGCGCCGCGCAGCACTCGGGTGTTGTCCGGGAAGGAACCGCCGGCCCACAGCAAGGTGCCGCTCAGTTCGCGCCCGTGGTGGATGCGGAACTCCTCGTCCCTGGTGGGCATCCTGCGTTGCCTGGGGCGCCACAGGGCCGCCTCGTTTGTGATGAGCAGGGCCAGCCCGTTCTGGTCCTCGCGGTCGCAGAAGCGTTCCAGCCTTGCTACGTCCCGCAGGAAGTCCCTACGTGCGACGTCCGGGGCGTTGTGTCCGCGCAAGGCGTACTCCTCGGGAGGCGTCCCTGTAGTACCCGACCATTGTCGGGTCACGTACTTGAACTCGATTGCCGTACGGCTCGCCGGCCCCAGGCACAGGAGGTCCAGGTACTCCGAGGCGTTGCTTCCGCGCACCGGGATCTCGAGACGGCACCTCACCTCCGGTGCGACCTCGCCTACGGCGAGGGCGAAACTGTGCTGGAGATCGGCCTCGGAGTGGAACACCGGCCGCCGCGCGCGTAGACACTCCAGGACTTCGTCCAGCGTGGCGCTACCCGCGATCGTCTCCAGAGTGGGGGGCGGGGGTGTTGACATCGGCGTGGCCATGACGCCATTGAAGACTGTGCGGCCTGCCCATGTCAGCTGACAGTCGACTACCGTCGACAGGACCTCGGCCACATCGCTGGACGCCGAAGCGCTCATGATCCGGCGAACTCATCTTCAAAGGGTGCCCCTATGGTCTTCGTCAAGTGGGTGTGACGGCCGGGGCCTGGTAGAAGGTGCCGTCGCGGAGCATGGCGAAGAGCACGTCGATCCGTCGTCGGGCGAGCGCGATGACGGCTGCGACGTGGTGCTTTCCTTCCCTGCGCTTCTTGTCGTAGTAGGCGCGGGACTCCGGCTGTTTGAGCGAGGCGAACGCAGCGAGATAGAGGGCGCGTTTGAGTTGCCTGTTGCCGCGCCGGGAGGGGTGCTCGCCGCGGATCGAGGAGCCGGAGGCCCGGGTGACCGGGGCGAGGCCGGCGTAGGTGGCCAGGTGGCCGGCGGTGGGGAAGGCGGTGCCGTCGCCGACGTCGATGAGGATGCGGGCTGCGGTCCTGACCCCGATGCCGGGCATGGAGGTCAGGACCTGGGAAAGAGGGTGAGCCTCCAGCAGGTCCTCGATCCGGACGGACAGGGCTTTGCGCTGTTCGAGGACGGCAGCGAGGGAGGAGGCGAGACTGGGGACGATCAGTGCTGCGGCCTCGGTCCCGGGAACAACGACGGTCTGCTCGTCGAGTGCGGTGAAGATGTCGTCCACCAGGCGCTCGGCCATGCGCGGGGCCTTGGGCCGTAGCAGCGTGACCAGACGGCGGCGTCCGGCTTTGCGGATCTGGGCGGGTGAGCCGTGTCGCTCCAGCATGGCGAGGACGGCGGGATGGTCCAGGCGGGGGCCCAGGACCTGTTCGAGGGAGGGGTGGATCTGGGTGAGCAGGCCACGCAGGCGGTTCTTGATGCGGGTGGTTTCAGTGGTGAGGTCGTCGTCGAAGCCGACGATCATCTGCAACTCGGCCGTGGCCTCATCAGCCGGGCCGATGGCTCGGAGCGTGTGCGGCATAGTGCGGGCTGCGTCGGCGATGACGTAGGCGTCCCTCGCGTCGGTCTTGGCCTCGCCTGGATACAGGTCAGCGATCCGACGCATCGTCAGTCCCGGCAAGTAGGCGATCCGGCAGCCCATGTCCCGGGCGACCGCCAGAGGCAGGGCGCCTATGGAGGCGGGCTGGTCGACCACGACCAGTACGGTGCCGTGCTTGGCCTGGAGCTTGGCGAACAGCTCGCGCAGCTTGGGTTCGGTGTTGGGCAGAGGCTTGTCGAAGGCCTTCTTCCCGGCCGGGGTGAGGGCAGTTGCGTGATGCTCGCCTTTGCCGACGTCCAGACCCAGGTAGACGTCGACGGTCTCGTCCTGGTTCACGCGAACATGCTCCCCACCTCAGAACGGTCCCGGCCTGCCTGCGGCATCAGCGTGCCGGCATCCACGTTACGGAGAGCCTGCCTCACCCAGTGCGGGTTCGGCGCCCATGCCCCTGATCAGCGGTCTGCCGATGCCTCCGTGCCCGGTGACAGCACCCTTTCGATCATGACTGACTGGGCCACAGAATCATGCCGGGACCGGAGGCCGGGAGCCCCGTTGCGGGGCCAAGAAGAAGGTAACGGGCCGATACCGAGGATGCCGTCGGGCGGCAGCGATCTCCTAAAGAAGGTTCGTACGACGGAACCCGGGCTTGCTCGACTACTGGTGCAGCGGCGGCGTGCATCATGACCAACGGTTATCGAGTCGCGCCTCGGGAGCACGTTCCGCACGCGGTACGGCCTCCTCTGATGCTGGTCAGGGTGAGGGTGATGGCCGTGCTGCACCTGCAGCGGCAGCGCCACCGGTCGGTGGTCTTCCCCGGATAGGGCTCCAACGGCTCGAACCCGGCGGCGCGTGCCTCCGCGGCGGCTGCCGCGGGATCGGTTCGGCCACCGGATCGGGGGCACTTCTTGCAGCCGGTGGTTCCAGACCGGACGGATGACAGGCGCGTCATGACCTCGTTTCCGCAAGAACAGCGGCAGCGCCAACGGTCCGTGGTACGGCCGGGGTACGGCTCCAGCGGCTCGAACCCGGCCGCCCGCACTTCGGCGGACGCACGCTCGTCGGTTGCCGAGTTGAGGGCACAGAACCGGCAGCCCTTCGAACCGCTGTTGACGTTGGAGTAGGTGGGGCTGGTTTCGCGACCGCATGTGGTGCAGCGGCACCGCCACGGCGTTTGGCTGCCCGGGTAGGGTTCAAGCGGTTGGAGTCCGGCCGCGCGCATGGTTTCTTGGGCCTTCGGCGCGTTCGTGGCGGCGCGTTTCGCCTGGGTTTCCTTTGCCCGGCAGACGCGACAGCGCTGGCCCGCGTTACGGACGGCATTGAACGAAGGACGCCCCTCGTGCCCGCAGGTCATGCAGCGCGAGGGCCAAGTCGCGTTGGTGCGGCCGGGATACGGCACGAGTGGCTCGTATCCGCAAGCCCGCATCTCAGCGGCTGCGGCCTCCGCGTCGATGAGGACCGCGGCACGTGGTCGGCCGCCAACTCGGGGCGCATAGGGTTTTTCTGCGCTCCGTGTTTCCTCATCGACCATGGCCCAGACCTCGGCCGCCGTGATGCGAGCTGCGGAGCAGGTCTCGGTCCAGCCGTTCGGCATGACGTCGCTCGTGAGGAAAGGAACGAGTCCGGCCTGATGCAGGCGGCCCAGCACGGCCTGCTCGACGTCGTAGGCGGCTGCGCCGGTGGTGTAGTCACGGGCCTGATGCAGTCGCCAACCCTGGCGTTCGTGTTGGATGAGGCGAGAGGTGTAGCCGGTGCAGGCACCGATCCCGATCTTGACGGCTTTCCACTCCTGGTGGGTGATCACGTAAACCTTCGACGGTCCTGACAGGTCGATGCCGTGGGTGGCACAGAACTTGCACCCTCCACCAGCACGAATCTTCATGAGCGTCGGGGAGACCTCGTTGCCGCAGGTTGTGCAACGGCACCGCCACGCCGTCACCGAGGTGGCATAGGGCTCCAGCGGCTCCAGCCCGGCCGCGCGCATGGCAGCCACCGCGGTGCCCGGGTCGGTCTTTCTACCCGCTGCCGCCCTCACGTCGGCACAGTGCCGACAGCCGCCCTGGCCCGCCAGAATGCCGCCCAGACTCGGTGACGTCTCACGCCCACAGCCGTTGCAGCGACACCGCCACGCCTTGTCACGACGCCCGGCGTACGGTTCGAGCGGTTCCAGGTCGGCGGCACGCATGAGGGCCTCGGCCTCGTCCGCGGGCCAGCGGCGTCGGCCACCCGAGGAGGGAGGGCAGTACGGGCAGGCCCGAAGGCCGCGCCTGAGGTTGCTCAACCTGATCTCGACGTCTCGGCCGCACGCGAGGTGGCGGCAGTGCCACAGCCCGCTCGGTCCCGGGTAGGACTCCAGCGGCTCGAGGTCGAAGTCCTTCGCCTCAATTGCGGCCCGGTCGCCGTCCGTGCGGGGCAGTTCGCGGCGACGCGACCATGCCCGGCTGATGCCCTGCCCGGCGCCCTTGCGCCCGCACGGGCCGCAGCCCCCTTGTCCGCCCTTGACCGACCCATGAGTGGGTGTCCCGATCGTGCCGCAGGTTGTGCAGCGGCACCGCCAGGGGATGTCGGTCCCGGGATAGGGCTCCAACGGTTCCAGACCCGCCGACCTCATGAGCGCGGCGGCCTGGTCCGGATCGACCGGCGCGTTCGGCGCGCACCATCGGCACGGTCCCCCTCCGCGTTTGATGTACGAGTAGCGCGGCTTGACCTCCCGACCGCACGGCACGTGCCGGCAGCGCCAAGGGGGTGTCGCCCCGGGATACGGCTCCAGCGGTTCCAGGCCGGCCGAGCGCATCAACGCCACCGCCTCCTCCGGAGGAATCGGAGCCGTGCCTGAGCAGTACCGGCAGCCGCCCTGCCGGCCCGCGGCAATGTTGCCCAGCCGCGGTGACACTTCTCTCCCGCACGCTTCATGGCGGTAGCGCCAGGGCTTATCACTTCCTGGATAGGGCTCCAGTGGTTCGAGCCCGGCATCCCGCAGAATCACCACCGGATCGCGTGGATCCTTCCGCGGACGTCCCCTCGCCATCTGGCCTCCTTCTGAAGTGCCCGCTTCCGGGGTGAGGATCGCACGAGGCACTGACAACAGCCTTGTTCGCGTCGCGAGCTTGGAGCGGGCTTCCTCGCGGCGGCCTTCTTGCTTGGCCCTTCCGGGCTGTCCTGTTCGTGGCCTTCGGCAGCTTGTGGACGTTGGCAGGCCCGTTTTCGCCGCGAGGAGACTTCGCTCGGGTGGGGACTCGTTCAGGGCGGTCATGAGGTCCGATGAGCTCTCCCAGTCCTGCAGGCGGTTTGCGCGCTGCTTGCGGGTATCGGCGGGTCGCTGCGCTCGTGACCGGGCGGCTCGTGGGCTGATGTCCCGAGGCGCTACTTGGTCCGCGACTGGTCCGGCGGGATCTCCTTTGGATGCCAGACAGTAGCTCGAAGAACCCAATTGATTACAGTGGGTACCTATAATGTCGGGGCGCCTGGAGCGCAAAATACCTCCAGGCAACCCGAATGCAGGCTCTAGAAGAACCCAAGCTTCTGAGGGCTGTAAGAACAAAGAACGTTCTTCGTCTGCTGGTAGCGCGGCGCTTGCGTGTCTCTGGCCTGTGTCGATGCCGTAAGTTGCTCCTGATGTGGCTTCGTTGGCCCGTCAATGGTCCGGATCTTGGCTTCTCGCATCCGCCGGTGAGGGCGAGAAATCCGGGCCCAGCTACAACCGATGGGGGGCGGCGAGACATCTTCGCGTGCTTGGGGCCCTGTGGTGCGGCGGGAAGGATGGCGCTCAATGAGAGGCGCCTCCGCGCGTGCCGGTACTACATGGCACAGGTTGTAAAGACTGTCCGTGGGCGTCCAGGCCAGTCCAGGACAGGCGCAAAAATGCAGGTCAGGGCCTCATGGCCTGAGGGAGTCCACCCAGTTTGTGATACGGGTGTGAGAGCTTGACCCGCAGAAGCCCCGTCGGGAAGCTTCCCGACGGGGCTTCTGCGGGGGTGAGCTACGACGGAGTGAAGCGGTCGGCTGAGGCTGCGCTGTACTCGGGCTCCCCGCTCTCGAGCACCCGGAGCAGGGACGCAGTGACGACACGCGTCGCACGGCCGACGCGCAGCACACGGCATGGGAACTCGCCGCGCCGAACCAGGTCGTAGCCCTTTGCCCGCGAGAAACCCAACGCCCTGGAGGCATCCCCCACACTGCCAGTCCCGTCCCAAGTGGCGCGCATGCGTGCGGGGCTGTACTGGGCGCCCTGCGATTCATTGCTCTGTCTGTGCATAGGGGCTCTTATTCATAGTTGCGTCCACTTGCTCCTATGTCAATCAGGCTGCTTGCCGGAGGGAGTCCTGGTGAGCGCCGATGTGGGCGTCGATGAGGAGGGCGCGGTAGACGACGTCGGAAAGTCGTCGTCGTAGTGCGCGTATGGCTTCGGTGGTGGTGTTGCCCCTTTCCTTGCGTCGCTGAAGGTAGGCGCGGGCATCGGGGTGGTAGTGGGCCTGGGTGATCGCGATGCGGTGCAGGGCTGCGTTGAGCTGCCGGTTTCCGGTGCGGGCGAGGCGATGGCGCTCGCGGTTGCCGGACCACACGGGTAGTGGTGCGGTGCCGTTGTGACGGGCGTAGGCGCTCTTGGTGCGGAACCGGCCGATGCCGGTGGTCTCGCCGAGGATCTTCGCCGCGTTCAGCGTGCCGCAACCGGGAATCTTCAACAGATTCGGGGCGGCCTGGCTGACCAGCTCCTTGATCTCTGCATCCAGGGAGCGGATCTCGAGGGTGAGGTGGTGGCACCGCTCCAGCAGGTACCGGGCCAGCCGCGCCACGGTGCCGCCCGCATCGGCCAGCTGTGTCGTGAGGGCGGCGAGGTGTTTGACGCGGACCAGGCAGCGGGCTGGCGGGTCCAGGGCCGGGTCGAGCTCATGGAGGTGCCAGCGCAGCCGGTTGATGGCGCGGGTACGTTCGGCGACCAGGTCGTCGCGATGATCGACCAGCAGCCGCAGCTCACGGGCATCGCCGTCCAGGCCGGCGGCGGGCAGGTCTGGTTCACGCAGTGCAGCGCGGGCCACGGCGAGGGCGTCGATCGGGTCGGACTTGCCGTAGGTGCGCGCCGAACTGCGGCAATTGGCCATCAGTTTGGGCGGTACTCGCACAATACGCTCGCCGGCGGCCAGCAGGTCCCGTTCCAGCCGACGGGACATCTGCCGGCAGTCCTCGATGGCCCACAGCCGGTCCCCGCCCCACTTCTGCGCCCAGGCGAGAAGGCGCAAGTGATCATCGCTTGTCGTTCCGGTGGTGCGCTCGCCCAGTTTGCGTCCGCGGTCATCCACGGCAACTGCGGTGTGGTTGCGTTTGTGTGCATCGATTCCGAAGATCACCATCAGCCGGACCCTCTTGCTGTCTACCGGTGTCGGGACCAGCCGGTGGGCACGCCTCAATCAGGGCCTGTGCCGTGCTCCTATCAAGCCACACCGGCCGGTGTGGTCCCGTCGGCCGCACAAGAGGACCAGGCCACAGCCGCGGGGCTGGGCAGGAAGTGGTGGAGCGAGCCCACGGAACCACCAGCAGCATGACATTGAGGGAAGTGGTGTACCGGTTCCCACCTGATCCGGGTGTTTGGCCCGGCGTCGGAGTGAGTGTCCGGATACGAGAACGGCCACCGGCTGATCTTTCAAGACGACCAAGTCTTTGAAGGAGATCAGCACGATGACCGCACCCGACAGTCTGCCCCTGCACGCCCTCGCCGAGGACAATCTCGCCGCGGCGAGTCCGGACCTGCTGCGCGCGATGATCAAGACGTTCGCCGACGCGCTCATGTCGGCGGAGGCCGACGCCCTCTGCAACGCCGAATACAGCCAGGTCAGCGACGAGAGAGTCAACCACCGCAACGGCTATCGCCCGCGCGAGTGGGACACGCGGGCGGGCACGGTCGAGCTCGCCGTCCCCAAGCTGCGGTCCGGCAGCTACTTCCCGCACTGGCTGCTGGAGCGCCGCCGCCGGGCCGAGCAGGCCCTGATCTCGGTGGTCGCCACCGCCTACCTCCTCGGCGTCTCCACTCGCCGGGTCGAGAAGCTCGCCGAGTCCCTGGGCGTCACCCAGCTGTCGAAGTCCCAGGTCAGCGCGATGGCCAAGCACCTGGACGAGCAGGTCGCCGCCTTCCGCAACCGGCCCCTGGACGCCGGCCCGTACTCGTTCGTCTGGGTCGACGCGCTCACCCAGAAGGTCCGCGAAGGCGGCCGGATCATCAACGTGCATGCCCTGATCGCGGTCGGCGTCAACGCCGACGGCCACCGCGAGATCCTCGGCATCGACGTGGCCACCGCCGAGGACGGCGCCGGCTGGCTGGCCTTCCTGCGCTCGCTGATCGCCCGCGGCCTGTCCGGCGTCCAGCTGGTCGTCTCCGACGCGCATGCCGGCCTGGTGGACGCGATCGGCGCGGTGCTGCCCGGCGCCTCGTGGCAGCGCTGTCGCACCCACTACGCGAGGAACCTGCTGAGCCAGGTGCCGAAGTCGGCCCAGCCCTGGGTGGCCACCCTGCTGCGGACCGTGTTCGAACAGCCCGATGCCGACGCGGTGAAGGCGCAGATGACCCACGTCCTGGACGCTTTGGAGGCCAAGTTCCCCAAGGCCGCAGCCCACTTGGACGCCGCCCAGCACGACCTGCTGGCCTTCACCGCCTTCCCGCGCGAGATCTGGCGGCAGATCTGGTCGAACAACCCGCAGGAGCGGCTGAACAAGGAGATCCGGCGCCGCACCGACGTGGTCGGCATCTTCCCCGACCGCACCGCGGTCATCCGGCTGGTCGGCGCGGTGCTGGCCGAGCAGAACGACGAGTGGACCGAGGCCCGCCGCTACATGGGCCGCGAGCTCCTCGCCAAGGCCCGACTCCACCCGATCGAGTCAGAAACCGACGACACCGCCCTGCCCAACGAACTCACCGCATAGCCTCAGATCGAGATCACCGAGTGGCCGTCGATACACCACTCCAGCGGACGTGACCCAATTCATTTCAAGGTGGCGCTGCTTGCGTACAGCCGATAAGTGCTGGAACTGTGAGATCTTGGCTCTAATGCCTGCGGCGAATCAGTGGACCGCGGTGCTGGGCCGGAAACTGGTTAGAACAGCCGGCAGCGAAACCGAAGGTCCGCCACGTCGCGCTCTAAGATCAGCGCCAGGCAGGCCCCGTGCGTCGAGATGGATCATTCCTGGCTCCATGGCATTGAGTACCTTGAGATTTGGGGCATGCCGTGAATCGACTCAGCGCGAGCTACGTGGCAGCGCGCTGCGGTCACGGTGCGTATTGAGCTAAGTGGTGGCCTGTCTTGAGTGTGCCTTCCGATGCAGGGAAGAGCGGTGGCGGTGGAGCATCCATGATGCGCGGGATCGCCGGTTTGGCTAACCGGCGATCCCGCGCTATGTTCCCTCGCTCCGTGCCTCGAGGCGGCAGGTATCGGCGCCGTTGGCGAGCAGTCGATCGCCATGGGATGGCATTTCGTGGGAATGTCTGGACGTGTTCCCGATGACTCATGTGCTTGTAGCCAAGGGCTCCGGACCCACAGTTTTGTCGGTGCGAGCTATGTGCAGTGCGGGTGTTGCGGGCGATATCTTGAGGCTCGCACCGCTCATTTGACGCTGTTTCTGATCGGAGGTCGGGCACGCTGCGTTGCTGGTCAGGCCCTCTGGTGCAGGGTGTCAGTGATCTCCCGTCTCAGGAAGCCGAAGCCGCCCGTAATGACGATCCTCATGCGCTGTCCCCTCGGTAGTCGTTTAGCCAGCCGAGGCCGTCGCTCGTGCCGGCACGGGGGGTGTACTCGCAGCCGATCCACCCGTCGAAGCCCAGGTCGTCGATGACGCCGAACAAGTAGCTCACGTCGAGCTCACCGTCGTCGGGCTCGTGGCGGTCCGGCACGCCGGCGATCTGCAGGTGACCGACCCGGCCGGTCGGGAGATCGCGGCGCAACGTCGTCGTGAGATCGCCTTCGACGATCTGGCAGTGATAGAGGTCGAGTTGCACCTTGAGATTCGTGGCGCACACCTCCCCGACCACCGCGTGGGCCTCCGCCTGCCTCGCCAGGAAGTAGCCCGGCATGTCCCGGCCGTTGATCGGCTCGACCAGGATGTCGACATCCAGCTCGGAGGCCCGCGCCGCGGCCCACTCCAGGTTGACCAGGTAGGTGTCGCGGTACTTGGCCAGTTCCTTCGGAGTCACGTCCGGCGGCACGAGACCGGCCATCACATGCAACCGTGGGCAGTCCAGTGCAACGGCGTACTCCAAAGCCCGGGCGATCCCGGAGCGGACCTCCGCCTCGCGGCCAGGAAGCGCCGCGATCCCCCGTTCTCCGGATTCCCGCGCCCCGTAAGGTGCGTTGAAGAGCACCTGGCTGAGGCCGTGGTCGTCAAGCCGGTGACGCAGCTCCGTGGCGTCGTAGGCGTAGGGGAAGGGGTACTCCACGGCGGTGAAGCCGTCCGCCGAGGCCGCGGCGAAACGGTCGAGGAAGTGGTGCTCTGTGTACATCATGGACAGGTTGGCTGCGAACCTTGGCATGCTGGCTCCTGTGTGCGGGACTGGAGGGGCTGGCGCGCACGCGGTTGTCGAGGTGGAACAGAGGGACCACACTGATGAGGACGGCGGGGATCGCCTCCAACAGGAGCATCCGCGCCAGCCCTGCCAGCCGTTCACATCCTGGAACCGGCCATGACCCAGACGGAAAGCGGGTTGCCGAAGACGCCGGACACCAAGATGGCGGACACGAAGAGAGCGATCACCTGAGCACGGCCCAGAGCGAACAGGTCCATGTCCTGCTCTGGCCTCCTGGGCGGCAAGCCGTTCGAGGAACAGCTGACGATGTTCGGCTCCGAGTGGGCCGTGGCGACCACGAGGCGGGTGACTGCATCCACAATGATCTGCATACCCGCCGAGCCATCGCGGAGCCCTCCGAACCCCGGCGCCTGTGACCGGTAATTACCCTACCCACCACGGGCATCCCATCCACCAAGGGTTGGATGGCAACTCGACCGCGGTTTTGCTGGTGCCAGTAGCGGTCCGCTGACCGGAAGGGTTTTCCCAGCGAACCGGCGCAGTCAGCCAGTCGACCACCTTCTGAATCGCGACAGCCTGCCACCGGTGGGTCTGTTCGTTGAGGTAGTCGGGATCCCCGCTCACTGCGAAGCCGTGCGCCGCCCCCTCAATCTGCACCAACACGTCACAAGCCTTGAGCCGCTTGATGGCGGCCCGGGAAGAGTCGATGGGGACGAATGTGTCCTCGGTGCCGTGAACGATCAGGGTTGGCGCCAGAATCTCATCGAGTACGGTGAACGCCCTGATCCAGAATACCTCGTTCAGCAGTGCACGCCCGTGGTGCACGGTGGGAGAGTGGTCCAGGAAACCACGCTCCCTGAGCTGCCGCGCATGCTCCTCGTCGAGAAAGTCATTGACCCACCACGGCTTCTGATCAATGAAACGATGCTTCTGAGTTTGGCTTCTCGGGGTGACGAATAGTGTATATGGGTGTATTCCGGAGGTATGCGGTACCCCGATGGTGGCGGCCTGACCGCGAAGCAACGTGCCCAGCGGGAGCGGCTGCGGTTCGAGGCCGCCGAGATGTTCGCCCAGGGGGTCCCGCCGCCCGAGGTGGCCAAGCGGTTGAGGGTCTCCCGGAAGTCGGCCTACGCCTGGCACGCACGCTGGCGCGAGAAAGGACCGGACAGCCTTGCCTCCAAGGGGCCCAGCGGCTTCCCCAGCCGGATGCGACCGCAGTGGCGGGCCTGGCTGGAAGCGGAGCTGGACCGCGGTCCCGCCGCTCACGGCTGGACCGAGGACCAGCGCTGGACCCTGGCCCGCGTGGCGACCGTGATCGCCCGCCGGTTCCACGTCCGGTTCAGCCTCAAGCATGTCTCGCGCATCCTGCACCAGATGGGCTGGACCGTGCAGAGCCCCGTGCACCGGGCCGCCGAACGCGACGAGCAGGCCGTAGCGACCTGGGTCAAGGAGGCCTGGCCCCGCGTGGGAAAACCGTGAGGAACCGGGATGCCTGGCTGTGCTTCGAGGACGAAGCAGGGCAGAGCATCAGGCCGCCCAAGGCGCGTACCTGGTCCCGACGCGGCCATCCGCCGGTGGTCAGGGTCAGCGGCAAGGGCTCCGGGCGGATCTCCCTGGCCTCGATGCTGTGCACCAAGCCCGGCACCCGCACCCGGCTGATCTACCGGATGCTGGTTCAGCACGCCGGGCGGAAAAAGGAGAAGAAGGGCTTCAAGGAGCCGGACCTCGCGGCGCTTCTGGACGCGGCGCACGCCGAGCTCGGTGCGGAAATCGTGCTGGTATGGGACAACTCCACGCAGCACACCGACCGCGCGATGCGTGACCTGCTCGCCGCACGATCCTGGCTGACGGTGTTCCACTTCCCGCCGTACAGCCCGGAGTTGAATCCGGATGAGGGCGTGTGGGCGAACCTGAAGGGGAGTCTGGGCAACCTGGCAGCGTGCACCACCGACCAGCTCGCGGCCTTCGCCCGGACCCGGTTGAAGAAGATGCAGTACCGGCCCGAGCTCCTCGACGGGTTCATCGCCGAGACCGGACTGGCCCTCGCGCCGCCGTAGAGATCGATGTCACCCCGAGAAGCCAACCTCAGTTGCGCCAGCGCCGCACGGTGTCCAGATGCACGCCAAGGGCGCGGGCGATGGCCGCATTCGCGCCACCGTCCGCATAGGCCAGTGCGGCCCGGGCCCGCTGCACCCGGCGCAACGGCGCGGTCCGTGACCGCGCCAACTCCTCCAGCACTTTGCGCTGTTCACCACCTCAGGCCACCTGGAACGGACTTGCCACCGGCACGCGCCCCACCCCTTCGAATCCATGAATCGCGTTGATCATTGCTGGGGGCGGCGGGAGACGTTCCACCAGGGCAAGGCGGGCGTGGGTGGCAGGATGGCCGCCATGGCGAACAGTAGGAGCGCGAAGACCCCGCAGACGGCACCGAGCAAGACCGTGCACAAGATCAAGATCACCTTGCGGGACTCCCGGCCTCCGATCTGGCGCCGCCTGGAGGTGCCGTCAGGCATCACCTTGCGCGAGCTGCACGACGTCATCCAGGCCGCCTTCGGCTGGGAGGACTACCACATGTGGGCCTTCGAGACCGGCCGGGACCGATACGGCGTCGCCGACCGCGACCTGGGAATCCGCAGCGCCGCTTCCAGGCGGCTCGGCCAGGTGGCCCCCCGCACCGGCGACCGGCTTCGCTACACCTACGACTTCGGCGACGACTGGGAACATGACATCCTCATCGAGGACGTCACCGCACCGGAGGCCGGCACCGCCTACCCCCGATGCCTCACCGGCCGCCGAGCCTGCCCGCCCGAGGACTGCGGCGGCATCTGGGGATACGACTACCTCATCGAGATCCTTGCCGACCCCCACCACGAAGAACACGAGGACCGCCTGGAATGGCTGGGCCTCGACTCTGCCGACCAGTTCGACCCCGCAGCCTTCGACGCAGCCCAGGTCAACTCCGCGCTCTCCGCCCTTGCGACCGTGCTTGTCAAGAACTGACGCATCACCCTCCGCCGTCAGCAGCCCGCGTCGCCGCTGACGGCGGGGCACATACCCCCGCAAGATCAATGCGGCGCTGCACTACTGAGGTTGGCTTCTCGGGGTGACATCGATCTCTACGGCGGCGCGAGGGCCAGTCCGGTCTCGGCGATGAACCCGTCGAGGAGCTCGGGCCGGTACTGCATCTTCTTCAACCGGGTCCGGGCGAAGGCCGCGAGCTGGTCGGTGGTGCACGCTGCCAGGTTGCCCAGACTCCCCTTCAGGTTCGCCCACACGCCCTCATCCGGATTCAACTCCGGGCTGTACGGCGGGAAGTGGAACACCGTCAGCCAGGATCGTGCGGCGAGCAGGTCACGCATCGCGCGGTCGGTGTGCTGCGTGGAGTTGTCCCATACCAGCACGATTTCCGCACCGAGCTCGGCGTGCGCCGCGTCCAGAAGCGCCGCGAGGTCCGGCTCCTTGAAGCCCTTCTTCTCCTTTTTCCGCCCGGCGTGCTGAACCAGCATCCGGTAGATCAGCCGGGTGCGGGTGCCGGGCTTGGTGCACAGCATCGAGGCCAGGGAGATCCGCCCGGAGCCCTTGCCGCTGACCCTGACCACCGGCGGATGGCCGCGTCGGGACCAGGTACGCGCCTTGGGCGGCCTGATGCTCTGCCCTGCTTCGTCCTCGAAGCACAGCCAGGCATCCCGGTTCCTCACGGTTTTCCCACGCGGGGCCAGGCCTCCTTGACCCAGGTCGCTACGGCCTGCTCGTTGAGCTGTCCCGAGTTTCGTAGAGTCCGGCGGTCTTGTTTCAGGCGGACTGCGGGGTGGCTTCCTGTTGCCGCCACCAGTCGCGTTCGTACTCGGCGGGCGGTACGTAGTCGAGGGCGGAGTGGAGCCGTTCCTCGTTGTACCAGGTGACCCACTGGAACACTGCTCGCTCGACCTGATCGAAGCCGGTCCAGGGCCCTTGCATCTCGATCAGCTCGGCCTTGAACGTGCCGTTCAGCGCCTCGGCCATCGCGTTGTCGTACGAGTCCGCGACGGAGCCGACCGACGCGGCGGCGCCGATCTCGGCGAGCCGGTCGGTGTAGCGAATCGACACATATTGCGACCCCCTGTCACTGTGATGGATCAGCCCGGAATCCTTCTTGATCCGCCTCCTCCACAACGCCATCTCCAGGGCGTCCAGCGGCAGGTCGGTGCGCATGTGGTTCGCGACCTGCCAGCCGACGATCATCCGGGAGAACACGTCCAGGACGAACGCCACGTACACCCAGCCCGTCCAGGTGCGGACATAGGTGATGTCCGCCACCCACAGCTGGTCCGGCCGGGATGCGGTGAAGTCCCGGTCGACCAGGTCCGGCGGCCTCGGCGCCGACGGATCAGGCACGGTGGTCCGCCGCCGCTGACCGCGGATGACGCCCTCCAGACCCAGCTCGGCCATCAGCCGCTCGACGGTGCAGCGGGCCACCTGGATGCCCTTGCGCCGCAGCGCGCGGGTGATCCGGCGGACACCATAGGTGCCACCCGACTCGGCGTGGACCTCCTTGATCAACGGCATGAGCTGCTCGTCACGCAGCCGGCGGGCCGACTTCGGCCGCTTCTTGCGCGCGTAGTACGCCGACTCGGACAGCCCCAGCACCCGGCAGGCGAACCCGACCCCGAGACCCTTGTCCCTGAGGTGCTCGATCACCTGGTCGGCCTCGTCCGGGGACGGTCGAGTTCGGCCGCAAAAAACGCGCTCACGGCCTTGAGGATCTCATTCGCCCGCCTCAACTCCGAGTTCTCCCTGCGGAGCTGTTTCAGCTCTTCCCGCTCAGCGGTGGTCAGCCGGTCGTCGCGCTCGCCGGCGTCCGCTTCGGCCTGGCGGACCCAACCGCGCAGGGCCTCCTTGTGGATGCCCAGATCCTTCGCGACGTGCGCAATCGGACGGCCGGTGGCGCGGACCTCGCGGACGGCCCGCTCGCGGAGCTCGTCCGGGTACTTACGTGGTGCTGGCACTGCTCGTGGTTCTCCTTCGGGCCAGGATCATAAGCCTGGCTTCAGGGACTCCACGAAACCGGGGTCAGCTCATCGTCGCGTTCGGCGGCCCGGTGCACGGGGCTCTGCACGGTCCAGCCCATCTGGTGCAGGATGCGCGAGACATGCTTGAGGCTGAACCGGACGTGGAACCGGCGGGCGATCACGGTCGCCACGCGGGCCAGGGTCCAGCGCTGGTCCTCGGTCCAGCCGTGAGCGGCGGGACCGCGGTCCAGCTCCGCTTCCAGCCAGGCCCGCCACTGCGGTCGCATCCGGCTGGGGAAGCCGCTGGGCCCCTTGGAGGCAAGGCTGTCCGGTCCTTTCTCGCGCCAGCGTGCGTGCCAGGCGTAGGCCGACTTCCGGGAGACCCTCAACCGCTTGGCCACCTCGGGCGGCGGGACCCCCTGGGCGAACATCTCGGCGGCCTCGAACCGCAGCCGCTCCCGCTGGGCACGTTGCTTCGCGGTCAGGCCGCCACCATCGGGGTACCGCATACCTCCGGAATACACCCATATACACTATTCGTCACCCCGAGAAGCCAAACTCAGTTGTGATCGAGCTGCGGGTTGAGCAGCACCAGTCGGGCGACCTCAGCCGGCTGCTTGGCAGCGTAGTAGGCAGCCAGACCGCCACTGAAGCTGGTACCCACCAAGCTGGTGGCGTCGACTCCGGTGACCTCACGCACGTGCGCCAAGGCGACCCGGATGTCATTGAGGTGCGACGACAGTGTCCGATCTTGTTGGCTCCCTTCGCTCTCCCCGTGAGCGCGAAGATCGAATCGGAGGCTGGGCACCCCTTCCCGCCCCAGCGCGGCAGCCAGCCGCGTGAACAATCCACACTCTTCCCGTGTGACGCCGTTGCCGTGTAACAGAACCACAGCAGGGCCTCTGGGGTGTGCCGGCAGTGTCAGCGTTCCGGCCAAGTGCAGGCCGTCGAGGGCACGGAATCTGGTGTCGATGCTTTCGATGAGCATCATTGCTCCACTTCACAGGCACGGACAGTCAACCCGGGAGGCCAGTCAGGCTGACGAGGAAGCGTCGCAGGCGGTGATCGATTCTTCCCAGGGCCGGACCGCCGGCATCATCCCCTCACCGTTGGCAGATATCCCGCTCGCAGTGTCGCTGACCGGGCCGCAGGACAGAGCGTCGAGAAGCATGCGGCCGCTCATCAGCAGGAAGCCAGCGAACGTGATGCTGCGCGACGTCGGCACCCATTGCAGGGTGCTGTTGTCCAGTTCGAATCTGCCGCCGATCGTCGGTAGAGCCGCATTGTTGATGTTCAAGCTTCCGGCATCGAGTGCCAAGGCTCCTGCAATGACGGAAAGCGCCAGACCAGTCCGCACCTTGGGCGCAGACGAACCATCGGCGGCACCCGTCTCGGGTGCAGTGCTCAAGTAGTACTCCTCATGTGCGAAATTTCAGCAGCATGCATCCCGCGAGAAAGTCCGTTCGCCATACAGAGATCGAGCGAATCACATGAACGGCCGCTCGTCGAGCAGACGGGTGGCGTCAAGTAGCGATTCTCCGCAATATGGCGGCGATTGCGTCGATCGGGTCGTTGGCCTCCAGTCGAAGGACCATGTCCGTATCCTGGGCGCTCTCCTTGAGCGGCGTGTCCACGAACACGTCCAGCAGGGCCAGCCCAGCCCGCTCGTGTGCCCGGCGTACCTCGGCGAGGCCGGTGCGGCCGGAACTGTCCAAGGAGACAACCGCCACCACGCCGGCGTGGGCGAGCAGCCGTGCGATTTCGCCCACCCGGCGTACGCTCTCTGCCTGGTCTGCGGCGCCCCGGCCGAGGTCGGCATTGAGACCATGCCGGAGGTTGTCGTCGTCGAGCAGGACGACGGGGCGGCCAGCGGCCAGCCGTAACTTCAACTCCCGCGCGATGGTTCTACTGTCCCACGTCGACGGACCGCTCAGCCACACCGTCAGGCCACGTGAGGGCCCCATCTGGCCGCCCACCGAGGCCGCATGCTGAACTCCACGGCGGACGGACAGGCTCGGACCGGAGATCACGCCCACGCCGCAGGTGTTGTTGGTGGCGTCGTCGATGAGGATGAAGCTGCCCGTGGCGCGGTTACGGCGGTAGGGGTCGAACATAAGCGGATGCCGGGTGCGCAGATGGACCCTCCCGATCTCGTTGAGCGACAGCGCCGAGGCACTCTTGTCGCGGTGCAGCGTGTTGACGTCGAGCCGGTAGTCGAGCGCAGAGACCTCCGCGGAGGTGGCCATAGTGGTGTGCTGGATGGTGTAGGTCGAGCCCGGCGTGAGCGTGGTCCCCTCGGCGAACCAGCAGACCATGGCGTCGATGTCCTGCCCTGCGTGCGGCTGGTTTCCCGGCCGGCAGATCAAGTCGCCTCGCCCGACATCGAGGTTGTCGGCGAGTTCCAGGGTCACCGCCTGCGAGGCGAACGCCTCGGCGAGCGGCTTGCCACCCGGTACCCGGACCGCCGTCACTGTGGAGGTGAACCCTGACGGCAGCACGACGACCTCGTCGCCCGGTCTGAGTATGCCTCCCGCGACTGTGCCCGCGTACCCACGGAAGTCCTGGGAGTGATCGCGAATGACGTACTGCACCGGGAATCGAGCGTCGATCAGGTTGCGGTCGGAGGCGACGTGTACCTCCTCCAAGTGGTGAAGCAGGGGTGTGCCCTCGTACCACGCCATGTTCATGCTGTGATGCACGATGTTGTCGCCGCGCAAGGCGGAGACCGGTACGAATGTCAGGTCGTGCACGTCCAGCTTCATGGCGAACCGGCCGAATTCCTCCCGGATCTGTTCAAACCTGTCCTGCGACCAGCTCACCGCATCCATCTTGTTCACGCACAACACCAGATGTGGAATGCCCAGCAGGGACGCCAAGAACGCGTGCCGTCGCGACTGTTCCAGTACCCCCTTGCGCGCATCGACCAGGATCAGAGCGACGTCCGCAGTCGAGGCGCCGGTCACCATGTTCCGGGTGTACTGGGTGTGTCCCGGGCAGTCGGCGACGATGAACTTCCGCCGGGGCGTGGCGAAGTAGCGGTAGGCCACGTCGATGGTGATGCCCTGCTCACGTTCGGCCCGCAGGCCGTCTGTGAGCAGGGCGAGGTTCGGGTACTGCTCGCCACGTTCCCGGCTTGTCCGCTCGATGCCTGCCAGCTGGTCGGTGAAGATGGTCTTGGAGTCGAACAGCAGCCGCCCGATCAGGGTGGACTTGCCGTCATCGACGCTGCCTGCAGTGACCAGACGCAGAAGCTGCTGGGCGGTCATCGGCCCTCTGGGGGACGCAACCATCAGAAGTACCCTTCTCTCTTGCGATCCTCCATGCCTGTTTCGGAGATGCGGTCGTCGGCACGTGTGGCGCCGCGTTCGGTGACGCGGGTGGCGACGACCTCGGCGAGCACCTGCTCGGGCGTCGCCGCGAGCGACTCCACACATCCGGTGCAGGTGGCGTCCCCGACAGTACGGAACCGCACCGTAGCCGCATACGGCTGCTCCCCGTCGAGAAGCGGGAGGAAGCGGGTGTGCGCGAGCAGCATCCCGTCGCGCTGGATCACCGGCCGCCGATGGGCGTAGTAGAGCGACGGCAGGTCGATCCTCTCCGCCACTATGTAGGACCAGATGTCGACTTCGGTCCAGTTCGACAGCGGAAACACCCGGATGTGCTCGCCCCTGCGGTGCTGCCCGTTGTACAGGTTCCAGACCTCCGGCCGCTGATTTCGGGGGTCCCATTGGCCGAACTGGTCGCGGAAGCTGTACACCCGCTCCTTGGCCCGGGCCTTCTCCTCGTCCCGGCGCGCTCCGCCGAAGACCGCGTCGAACGCATGCTGGTGGATCGATCGCAGAAGGGTGACCGTCTGCAGACGGTTCCGGGATGCCTGAGGTCCCCTCTCCTCGATGACCCGACCCGCGTCGATGTCGTCCTGGACATGGCCGATGAAGAGACGCGCGCCTGTCCGCTCGACAGTCGCGTCGCGAAAGGCGATCACCTCGTCGAAATTGTGCCCCGTGTCCACGTGCAGCACTGGGAACGGCGGCGGTGCGGGCCAGAATGCCTTGACCGCGAGGTGCAGCATGACCGCCGAGTCCTTGCCACCAGAGAACAGCAGCCCCGGTCTGGCGAAGGTCGCGGCAACCTCGCGGATGATGTGCACGGACTCCGCCTCGAGCGCGCCGAGGTGGGTCAATTCATATGTGCTCACGGACTGCTTCACCCCCGGTGTTGCTCCAACTGCAGAGAAACACCTCGACACACTATGCGACCGCGGCCTCGGCGGCAGGGGTGCGCAACAGACACTTCGCCTCAGTTGCGCAGTCCTCGTGACTGGACGTCAGGCAGTGCTGTTGCCCCACGGCAGGGCGGCTAGAAAGTGAGCAAGAAACGCTGTTTTCCACGCCTTCTTGCCAATCCACGCCGTGTGCGTCTCGAAGAGGAGAAGCAGTGAAAGAATGACGTTGCCCCTATGCCCTCGACGCTTCCGGAAGTGACATTCAGGCTGAGGTCGCGGTCCTCCTTCAGCGCGGCGCCGCGACACAGGTGGAACTGCCCGGTGGGGTAGTGCGTCTGGGCCGTGACCAAACAGGACGCGCTGAGACAGCTGTTGTCCGATCTGCGTGTGTCCAAAAGTGCGATCAAGCACTGGCCGGCGTGAATCAAGGTCGAGATTTCCGCAGTCTGGTCACTGCGTATGTGGGCGTCGATGGACAACATGTTCACCGCGTACGGCGAGGGTCACCGGCGGTTGCGGTCGCTGGTCTCGGGCGCGTTCAGCGCGCGTCGCGTAGCCGCTCTGCATCCGGAGATCGAAGAGATCACAGGTGAGCTAGCGGCCTCGCTCCCCGGAGATGCCAATCTTCGCGAGGGATTCGCCTACCCGCTGCCGATCGAGGTGATCTGTCGGCTCCGCGGCGTTCCGGACAACCACTGTCCGGGGCTGCGCCGCTTCATCGATGGCGTGTTCGACACCACCACTACGGCAGAAGAGGCGCTGGCCAACGAGCAGCAGCTGTACACCATTCTGGACGATCTCATCGAGCTCATGCGGACGACTCCTGGCGACGACCTGGCCAGCGCCCTCATCGCCGCCGGGACAGCGACGGCTCGAGGCTCACCGAGAAGGAACCGGTCGACATGGTGGCCCAGGTGATCGTGGCCGGCCACGAGACGGCCGTCAATCTTCTCGACCAAGCCTTCGCGGCCCTGCTCACCCACCCCGACCAGCTCGACCGCGTGCGGGCGGGCGACAGTTCCTGGAACGACGACATCGATGAGACGCTGTGGTGGCAGGCCCCGGTGGCCAATCTTCCGCTGCGCTACACCATCGAGGACATCCAGGTCGACGGAGTGATCAACCGCGCCGGTGACGCCATCCTGGCGTCGTTCGCCGCCGCCGGACGAGACCCGGACCACCACCCCGAGCATCCCGAGAGCTTCGACATCCACAGGCCCAACAAGGAGCGTCTCGCCTTCGGCCACCGCTTGCACTTCTGTCTGCGTGCCCAACTCGCCCGACTGAAGGCGGAGGTGGCGCTGCCGGCCCTGTTCGGTCGGTTCCCCGACATGTCGCTGGCCGTCGCCCTCGACGAGCTGCGGCCGGTGGAGTCCTTCATCTCCAACGGTCACCGCAGGCTGCCGGTCGTCATGCGGCCAGCCTGACGCCCGTCTTGCCCGGCGTCTCGGCATCGTGCACGGAAGTCGGTGACGCGAGCCACACCCAGTCATGAGACTCATCAGGCCGAGCAGGTCGTCGTAGCCGTACGCGGGGCTGTCATCTGCTGTGATCGTCATTCCGTGATCGTGCAACCTCAACCAAGCTTGAGGTCAACCGGGAAAGTGATACGCGCCCACCGGTCCGAGTGCGGTATGGTTTCCCTGCACGTTTCGACCAGGGAAACTCCAGGTCAAACGGCACCGGGATGTGGCGCAGCTTGGTAGCGCACTTGACTGGGGGTCAAGGGGTCGCAGGTTCAAATCCTGCCGTCCCGACTCGGATACAGCTCCGCAGTCGTATGTCAGAGCCCTGTTTCGCCACGGCGAGACAGGGCTCTGGGCGTTCCCGGCCGGTCTTGTGCCGAGGAGGGCCGGGTGCGGCCTTACCCGTCAGGTCGCGGTTCAGTGGCACCGGCCCGCAGGCCAACTCGCCATCGACTCGGGAGTCGAACGCGCAGGTGAGGAGCTGACGCCCATGGCTGAGTACAACCGCGCCAGATCGGAGTCCCTCGACGTCGAGATCTTCAAGATCAGTCTGACGGACGACGAACTCAAGGATCTGTGTGCCGAGCCGGCAGACTTCCTGAGACGCCTGCTCGAGGCCGACGGACACAAGGTCAACAACGTCCTGGTCGACGCCAGGCTGCTCGGGGAAGGCCACTTGCCTGAGTGTCTCGCGGATTGCGCGTCCGCCTTCACCGAAGGGCTGGCCGCGACGCGCCCTCAGGCGTCGCTCGATCCGATGTGCCGCACCGTGATGTTCAGGCTGACGTCGTCCTTCCACATCACCATGTCGTCGATGAGGAGCACGTCGAGCCCGGACTCGGTGAAGCACCGGATCGCGTCCTCCGGGGTACGCGCGATCGGCTCGCCGCGGACGTTCAACGAGGTATTCAGGACCATGGGGACACCGGTGAGCCCTGCGAAGCAGTCGATCAGCCGGTGGTAAAGGGGGTTGGCCTCCTCGGTGACCGTCTGGACCCGGGCGGTTCCGTCGACGTGGGTGATGGCCGGCACGAATTCCCGCCGGTCCGGCCGGACGTTGAGGGCGAGCAGCATGTATGGCGACTCGATCGCGGGCTCGAACCACTCAGCGTTCCTGTGAGCCAGGACAGACGGAGCAAACGGGCGCCACGGTTCCCGAAACTTCACGCGCATGTTGATCTTGTCGGGCATACCCGGGTCGCGCGGATCCGCCAGGATCGAGCGATTTCCCAGCGCCCGCGGGCCGAACTCCATGCGTCCCTGGCACCAGCCCACGACCAGGCCATCCGCCAGGGCCGCCGCGGCGACCGCAGCCGGGTCCTCGACCTTCGCGACCCGGTTGACTCCACTGGCCGCCACGGCCTTTGCGACTTCGGCCTTGTCGATTGCGTCGCCTAGATAGATCTGGTCGGCGGGGACCTTCGGTGCCTGCCCCGAGTGCTCGACCCACTGAAGGAACGCCGCCCCGACCGCGGCTCCGGCGTCATGGGCGGCCGGCGGGATGAAGATCTTGTCCACGATGGGAGACGCGGCCAGCATACCGTTGGCATTGCAGTTCAGCGCGACGCCGCCCGCGAGTACCAACTGCTGGTATCCGGTAAGGGACTCGAGGCGTTCCGCGAGGAAGTAGTACACCTCCTCGAGCTTCTTCTGTACGCCGTAGGCCAGTTCCCGTGAGTTCTCGTCGGGCTGCCCCTGGGCCACCTTGTAGACGTCCAGCTCCCGCAGCTTCTCGCGGTTCACGTGGTACCGCCCGGACGCGTAGGTGACCACTTCATCGAAGTTGATCCGGCCGGAACCGTAGCCAGAGAGCCCCATCGTCTTGCCCTCGTTGCCGATCGCGCCGAGGTGGCCGGCCTTCTCCTGCCGCCCGCTCCTTCTGTACAGGCCGCAGAGACTGGTGATGTAGGTGTACAAGTGCCCCAGCGATTCGGCCACCGGGTAGGATTCCAGGTAGTCGATCTTTGTGCCGGAGGCGCTCCAGAGAGAGGTGGACTCCTCCTCGCCGCGGCCGTCCATCACGAGCACATTGGCCTCGGTGAAGCCGCTGAGGTAGTAGCCGCAGGCCGCGTGCGTCAGATGATGCCGGAAGTGGCGGGCGTGACTCAGCCCGTTCTGCTCCAATTGACCCTTCGCTTCCTCCCACGTCTGCGTGTTCTGGTCTCTGATCACATTGAGGCCGTCGGCGCGGAGGTCGTCGTGGTCGATCAGGTTCTGGTCGAACGGGTTGGCGTTGTCCTTGAACTTCTCGTAGTCGAAGGTGAGGCCGACACCCAGCACGTCCTGGCGACGCACTCCTGCCTGTTCCAGGCAGTACTCGATCGCTGCGTTCGGGAACGCTGCGGTGTGCCTGTCCCGGTTGAAGCGCTCCTCCTCGACGGCACAGACCAGCTCACCATCCACGACGATCGCCGCCGATGTGTCATGCAGGATGTTCAACCCGAGAAAAGCGGCTGTCATTTGCCCCTCCAGAAACCTTCTGAGTGTTTCGCTCGACAGATTCGATAAGGGCGACGTTAATGTAGTTGGCGCCCAGCTGCCCGATTATGGTGGCTCGGAGCGCGCCGCGATGAAAGCGTCACAAATCTACGGGGAGTGGACGCTAACCCCTGGTGAAGTACCTGAGGGCAAAGTTACGGAAGTTGATCCAGCAGGGCAAGGAACACGTTCCGGGATCGTCTACAAGACGATCGTGTCGAGATGTCTGCCAGCGGGTCATCCTACCGCTGCTCTGGTGCAGCAGTTGGCGGTGCCGGTGACTGTCTTGCCCTGCGGGCGCGCAACCGAGGACTTGCGTCAGTTGCGCGCCGGAGGAGGTAGACAGGTTCAGCTGGGGGTGCGTAGACAAGCACACGCTGGCCGACTGACCGGATGTTCGATCATGTTAAGGGGCTCACGGCTTCGGTGACGGCTTCCTCGTATCCGCCCTGATGTCCGGTCTGGCTTTTTCGTTTCCCTTGACACGGTCAAACCCTCGTGATGCCCTGGATTTTCCCCGTGTCAACCTGGAATACGGAATTTCGGGCCGGCGGCGATCGAATGCACGTCGATTCTTGAAAGGAAGCGTATGCACCGACTTCCGGGCACCTTCGAGTTTCAGACATCCGCGGAGACCATTCGCGCCCACCACTGGCGGTCCTACACGGACACCTACAAGGGGTGTGAGTTCGAGTGCCAGTACTGCCTGTACAAGGGTCCCGGAGAGTACGGACGGCACGTCCGACCCGTCGAGATCTCTGTCCCGGCGCGTTCCGACCTCGGCATCGTCGACATCGGCACGACCACGGATCCGTATCAGCCGATGGAGGCCGAGCAGAAATTGACCCGCTCGATTCTCGAGGCGGCTATCGCAGAGCAGATCCCGCTGTTCGTGCTGACACGGGGCTCTCTGGTGCTTCGTGACGTGGACCTGCTGCGCGAGCTGGCCAGCGCCGGGCTAGTGGAGGTCTGTGTCTCCATCATTACGCTCAACGAGGACGTAACCACCCGTATCGAGCCGAACGCACCGCGCCCCAGTGAACGGCTGCGGGTCGCCGAGCAGTTGGCCGCCCAGGACATTCCCGTGGCGTTCCACGTGGCACCGCTGATCCCGGGCTTGGACACCCCAGAGGACCTAGCCGCCATGGGCAAGCGACTCGCGGAGGCGTGCGGCAGCCACGTCTTCAGCGCCATGCTGGGGGCCCGCAAGCCGTACTGGGAGCCGTTCTACCGGGGCATGGACGCCGTCGCGGACAAGTGCGGTTCGTTCGAGACCTTTGAGCGAGCCTACCCGCGAGACTTCGACTTTAGCCGTGACGCTGCCGGTACCTGCGACTTCGAGTACGCGCTGCCGGCTCTCACCCCACTGAGGGACGGCGTCACCGAAGGCGGCGCACTGTACGTCTCGGAGAACTACCCCTTCCTGACGACCGGAGCGCTGGAGAAGGGCATCTACCGGTGGAAGCTCCCGACGGTATACGACATGGCCAGCTGGATCGAGAGGCGCGGATCGATTGCCGAATGGCCCGAGTTCCTCGACTGGTATCGCGGTTTCCAGCCGAGCGACCGGCTCGTCGGGCTGGTCCGCTCCCTCTGGGAGAGCGGTGAGCTGTTCCTCGGCACCCATCTGGCCAAGCAGGGCGATGGCTATGCCCCCTCCGAAAAATTGCTGCTTCCCGCGCAGCACACCCTCGTTGCCAAGCGCACGCCAGTTGCGTGATCACCAGGTCGACCGCATAGTGCGGCTGCCCCGCTGCCAGTTGTGGCAGCCGCTCGAAGGGACGTAACAATGACGCACACGGAAGGGCACGCGGTCGAACGCCCGGTGAATTCTGCGGGCAAGAAGTTTGCCACGCTGGGGGAGATCTACGCCCGCGCGCGAGAACGTCTGGATGCGGACGCGTGGGCGGTGCTAGACGGAGGGGCTGGCGCGGAGCAGAGTCTACGGGACAACCTTGCCGCGCTGAACCGGTGGAGCTTTCGTCCGGCGTACATGACCGGGGTGACCGAACTGGTCACCAGCACGACCTTTCTCGGGATCGACCTAGCCTTCCCCGTCCTCACCGCACCGATCGGCGGAGACGGTCTGTTCCATGAGCGCGGCCAGTGCGAGATCGCCGCGGCGACTGCCATGGCGGGCATCGCGCCCGTGGTGTCCGAGGCGTCCCGCTTCTCCCTGGAGACCGTTGCCGAGGCGAGTGACGGACCGAAGATCATGCAGCTGCATGCGTGGGGTGAGCCCGACGAGTTCCTGGTCCTCGCCAAGCGGGCGCACCGAGCCGGCTACGCCGCGCTCTGCGTCACCATCGACTGCCCCACCCTGGGCTGGCGGGAGCGCCTCATGACGCGGCGCTTCGAGACCCCCGCGGAGCAGTGGAGCGGCAACTACGACCCCATCGGCACCACGGCGGCCAGCCGATTGGTATCTGGGTATGGCTCCGACTGGACTTGGGAGACCCTTGCCGCCGTGAAGGCGGCGGTGGGGAGTCCGTTGCTGGTTAAGGGGATCCTCACGGCGGAGGACGCCGAGCAGGCGATTTCCGCTGGGGCGGACGGGATCGTGGTGTCCAACCATGGCGGACGGCAACTGGACTGCCTTCCTGCCACCTTGGACCAGCTCCCGGAGGTAGTGGCCGCAGTGCGGGGCCGGGTACCGGTCGCGATCGACGGAGGCATCCGCCGCGGTGTCGACGTGCTGAAGGCTCTGGCGCTGGGCGCGGACGTGGTCCTGGTCGGCCGTATGACGGCGATGGCTGTGGCGGCCGACGGGGCGGCCGGGGTGTATGCGGCGCTGCGGCTGCTGCGAGAGGAGTTCGAGCGCTCGATGCTGCTCGCGGGCCGGCGGTCCCTCGATGAGCTGGACCGCTCGTTGGTGCAGCCGCGTGCGGTGGATCAGCTGTGATGGGCGTAGTGAAGGGAAGAGTCCGATGACTGACGGCGGCAGGACCGACTGGAAGGCGATGGCCGAGAAGGTCACGCCGGATCCCCGCCCGCTGCTCCATGGAGTGCGGGTCGATGTCAGCTGTGACACCTTCGATCTGCTGAGTCCCCGCGACGGCAGCCTCTTGTGCGCGGTTCCCGCCTGTGATGCGGGCGAAGTGGACCAGGCGGTGGCCCACGCCCGGGCCGAGCAACGCGTCGGATGCTGGCCGAACTTCTCGCCCCGTGAACGCGGCGCGATCTTGAGCGCCTGGGCGGACGCGATCGAGGCCGAACGCACTGAGCTCGCACTGCTGGTCAGTCTGGAAACCGGCAAGCCGATCAGGGACGCGGTGGAGATCGATGTTTCTGGCGTCCAGCGGGCCATCCGATGGTACGCAGCGCTCGCAGACAAGTTGCACGGCGACCATCCCAACGTCGGCGCGAACGATGTGGCGCTGGTCAGCAGGGAGCCCGTGGGCGTCGCCGGGATTCTGCTCCCGTGGAATTTCCCGCTGGCGCTCGTCGGCTACGACGTGGCACCCGCATTGATGCTCGGTAACTCGGTGGTCGTCAAGCCGTCCGAACAGGCGCCGTTGTCCGTGTTGCGCGCTTGCGAGCTGGCCGTGGAGGCCGGCGTATCCCGGGACGCCTTGAGCGTCGTCCCGGGACTGGGTGCCGGAGCCGGACAGGCCATAGGCAGGCATGGAGACATCGACGCGGTGTCGGTGACCGGCTCGACGGCGACCGGGCGCGCGGTGATGCGCGCCAGCGGGGAGAGCAACGGCAAGCGCGTCTGGCCCGAGCTGGGGGGCAAGTCGTCCGCCATGGTGTTCAAGGACGTCCGTGACCTGGCCGAGGCGGCTCGCGCCGTGGCATGGGGCGGGTACTTCAACCAGGGCGAGATGTGTACCGGTTGCTCGCGCGTGATGGTGGAGCGCGAGGTGTACGACCAGTTCCTGGACGTGCTGAGTGTCGAGGTGGACAAGCTGCGGGTGGGGGATCCTCTCGACTGGGAAACCTCGATTGGCGCGCTGACCACTGAGCATCAGCTGCACGATGCCCGCTCGGCCACCGAGGAGGCGGTGGCGGGCGGCGGCCGGGTGGTGCGGGGCGGCGAGCCGCTGCGCGTAGTGGCCGGGGGGCACTACTTCGCACCGACGCTGCTCGCCGACACGCCGGAACATAGCCGTATCTTCACCGAGGAGGTGTTTGCCCCCGTCGTCGCCGTACGCCCCTTCGATGACGTGGATGAAGCACTCCGGGTGGGATTCGCATCTGGGTACGGGATGGGCATCTCGGTGTGGACATCCGCTCTGGACAGAGCGTTCCGGGTGACGCGCGCGGCGAAGGCGGGCATCGCCTGGGTCAACTGCTTCGAGGGCGACGACCTCACCGTCCCGGCGGGCGGCGTCGGCAGGTCCGGATTCGGACGAACCAAGGGACTCGCCGTCCTCGACAAGTACTCCGATGTGAAGACCACCTGGGTGCACCTCGGTAGCTAACGGCGCCGCTTGTGAGCCCAGAGCCTTGGTCGCCTTCTTGACGCTGCTGCTGAAAGGAATTCCTGATGCTGTACGCCTTCGGCTTCGACAGGCTGGGGCTGGTGGTGAGTGACTTGTACTTCCAGCACCCCGACCCCCCGGAGGGGCAGGAAGGGCCGGAGCACGGCGTCCGGCTGGAACTGCGCCAGATCAAGGCAGGCGAACTTCGAGGGGGGGTCTACTCCGCTCGCCCGATCTCCGTCGAGGAGCCGATCTGGCGTGTGGACCTGCTGGAGTCGGTGGGCGGCCGGCCCGGTAGCCTCGACCGGACGCATCATCACCCGAGGTTCTCGGGCTGGGACGAGAGCGAGCGGAAGTTCGAGAAGGAGCTGTCCACCGACCCGTTGGCCTGGCTGGGGGAGAGGCTCTCGGATCTGGCTGGTGTGCTGGACCAGGCCGATGTCACCGCGGACACGGCCAGCGCCGAGGACCTGAGCGGTTTCCGGGCAGCCGTTCCGGAGATACTCGAGACCGTCCAGCGGCTGTTGGTCAGGGTACGAGCCGGGGAGCTCGGGCGGCCACCGGGAATCCCCACGTCGGGTCTCATCCGTTCCAGTTGGCTCTAAGGCTCCACATGACTGTCAGTAGGAGAGGAAGTGCGGTCGTGGAGAGGTGGGGCGCGGAATTGTACGGCGATCCTTGCCGCGATTGCGGTTACGGGTGGTCCGTGACTCCGCAGGAGGCGATCCAAATCCTCTTGAGGCTTCCCGTCCAGTTCCGCGCGTTGCTCGACGGCTGCACCGGGCAGGAACGCCACCCCGATCTCTCATGGGGGCCCACGGCCTACGTCTGCCACGTGGCGGACAACCTGAGAGCATGGGCCGAAGGGGTCGCTGCTGGGGTCCGGCTCTCCGCAGAAGTGGCCGTGCCCGGCTACGACCCCGATCTCCTCGCGGAAGCGCGTCGTTACGACAGGATCGAGCCCGCGGCCGCTCTCTGGTCGCTGGAACGCGCGGCGGACGCCTGGTCGGAGACGGTTACCGCCGCCCTTCAGAAAGACGTCGTGCTGCAGCACGCCGCCAGAGGCGTCCAACGTGCTGAAGACGTCGCGCGCAACAACGCACACGACGCCTTCCATCACGCATGGGATATTCGGCGCATCCTCGAGTACACGAGCCGGGCCGCCGTCAGAACAGCCGACGGAGCTTCTCCTCACGCAACGCCGCGAGCGCCTGCCGGGTGATCGTCCTGACCTCATCCGCAGCCGGCCGCTCCAGAGGGCTGCGGCGGTGTGTCTTGGTCGGGTCGAAGACCTCCGCCCGCCCTCCCTTGGAGTACCGCTTGCTCTCCTGCTCGAATCCGTTGGGCAGTTCGGCAGTGGGGGCGAGGTCGAACCAGCTCTCCGTCGCCAGCAAGGAGGCTTTCTTCTCGCGTACCAGGTTCTGGAACTCCAGAGCGCGCCAGGGGAGGTCATCGCCAGCGGACAGGAAACTGTCCACGACCCGACACCACGTGGTCGCGTAGAACCTGACGGAGTCTGTGGAGACGTCGCTGACGCCCGCGAGACGCCGAGCGGCGCTCCCGTTCTCGGTGTCGCGGCCCCAGGTAGACGGCGTCGCCATGTTGGACGCGACTACGTTCTCCGGTTCGCGCCAGAGGAACAGCCACCTGGTGTTCTCGGTCTTGGCCAAGCCGGCCACCACGATGGGCACGGTCCAGCTGGTGATCTTGACGACAGGCTCACGGTCGGCCGCCGCCGCCGCGTAGCAGGTGTAATTCAGCAAGGATTTCAACAGGGAGTGGAACGTCTGGGACTCCGCCCTGTGAGCGGCAAGTGCGATCCTGCGGGCGGTGACAGTGACGAAGTCCGGCTCCTTGAGAACCATGGTGGTCGGGCGCAGGGTCAGGAGATTGGCCAGCAATGTCGATCCGCACCGAGATGTGTGCGCGATGAGCCGCAGTGGCTGGTCGCCCCGCCGATCGGCGAACTGCTCGATGAATGACGCGAGCGGGACAGTCCTGCTGCTGCCGGGAGTGGTCGTGGCCGTGGTGTCGCTGTACCAGACCTCGTGGAAGCCTCGATGTGTCAACTTGCCCATGGACACGAGACCGGCGTCCGTGTCGATGTCCGTGGGCAGGTAGCCCGATTCCGCCAGATCGGCCAGTTCTTCGTTCTTGGGCATATTTTTTCCTTCCGGACCTGGGATCTGTCGTTTTGATCAGGAGGAGTTGTGAGGGACAGAGCCTCTTGGCCGAGGCGAGCGGGGCGTACCTTCCGCTGCGAGCAAAGCCGAGCGTGGGAGATTCGGCGAGTGACACAACACGGCGGATGCGCGTGGAAGGCCCTGCGATGCTGGCCTGATCCAAAGACGCGCTAGCCGCCGATCTTTTCCCGGTCCTGGGTGTGCCGTACCGCGTATGTCGCCGCCACCACTGCGGACCTGGCCGATCCCAGGGCGTCGCGTGCGGTTTCCAGACCATGCTCTTCGGTCAGCAGGGTCGAGACGTCGACGGCGCAGTCGATCAGGTGCAGGGCGACGCGCGTGAGTTGGTCATCCGCAATGCCTTTCCTTCCCAGAATGTCGCGGGCCTTGGTCAGCAGCCCGAGTACGTCCTGCAAGGAATGTGGGGGATTGATGTCTATGTCGCTCAACTTGTGTCCCCCTGTGGAAGCTGCAGCGGGGTCCGATCCATGAACTGAATCTTGGCTGATTCGAGCGGGTGTCGTTGATCCAGTCGTGTGCTTGCATGTCGCAGGTACAACGACGAACCATCCAAACTGTGGCGGTGAGGCATGCGGCGGGACGCTCCGGTCTGCGGGCGTCGTTCTTGTTCAGACCAAGAGCAGAGCCGAACGCAGACGACTAAAATGGAAACCGCTGGCGCATTTCTGGGGCGTCCTAGAGGTGCGGGCTCAGATTCTACAAGTCGACGGTCACTAGGCAGTGCAGCCTGCTCAGGAATCCAGGGTGACATGGGGGACTGCGGATGACATTCCAGCCTATCCCTGACGGTGAACATTCCAGCCTGTCGTTGCTGGAAGACAAATTAAGCCCTGCTACGACAGTTCCTATTCGAACGTTGCTGTCACCGGACTCTCCGAGGCTCCATGGTGAGAGTGACGCACACGCGCAAGTGCTTGCCGAGTCAGAGGACGACTTTCCCCCGATAATAGCGCATCGCGAAACCATGCGCGTTATCGATGGCGCGCACCGGTTGCGAGCTGCCGTGCTGCGTGGGGAGAGTGAAATCCAAGTGCGCTTCTTCGATGGAAACGAAGCTGACGCTTTCGTCCTCGCGGTGAAGGCCAATATTAAACATGGCCTGCCACTTTCACGTGCGGATCGCAGGGCTGCGGCCGAACGTATCATCGCGTCCCATCCGCACTGGTCCGATCGCGCCATCGCCTCGTCGACCGGCCTCGCGGCTAAGACCGTGGGCGCGATCCGCCGCGCGACCGGGGACATTCCTCAGTTGCGCGCCAGGGTGGGCCGGGACGGGCGGACCCGCCCGCTCGACGCCGCGGATGGGCGTCGGCGAGCCACCGCGCTGATACGGGAGAATCCCGCGGCGTCGATGCGGCAGATCGCGGCGGCGGCCAGGATTTCGCAGGGAACGGCCAGGGACGTGCGAGATCGACTGGCGCGTGGAGAGGACCCCGTGGCACCTCAGCGGCGGAGGTCCCCGCAACTGAAGCAGCAGCAGTTCAGAAGCGGCGGTCTGCCCAGAGATCGCCAGTTCACTGCGCTCGCCTCGAGTCCTGAGAATCGAGCGCTGCTGCTCGAACGCCTCAAACAGGATCCGTCGCTCCGGTTCACCGAGACGGGACGCGCCTTGATCCGGTTGCTGGGCCTGCATTCTCTCGGCCCGCGCGAGTTGCGTCGATTAGTGGATACCGCTCCCGCCCACTGTCGCGGCACCATCGCAGAATTGGTCCGAGCATGTGCCGAGATGTGGCAAGAACTCGCCTCGCTGTTCGATCAGGGTGCTTGCGCGGGGTCTCATGAGGCGGCCGCTAGGACTGACAATGGATTCGAGTAGCCGCTAGCCCAATCAGGGTCTCCGGGCAGCTCGGCGAACTGAGGGAGGCGGTGGCGCGGACAGATGGCGCGTCCGCCCGGGAGCGCGCCACCAGCGGTGCGTTCGCTGCATGTTCACTCCGTGCCGGCGGTGCTTGTGGGAGTAGTCGGCACGGCTGTCGCCGACCCGGGCGCACTCGGCAAGGGTGCCGTCCAACAAGACGTAGCCCAGGTCGGCTTCGCGCACCGCGCGCAGCAGGCGGGGCGCGCGATCGGCGAGCAGGCCGATCACCGCGGCCGTGTAGGCGTGGGCGGTGCCGATCGAGATTCCGAAGCCGGCGGCAAGCTGCGCGAGAGTGATGTGCTGGCGCAGGTACACCAGACCGACCAGAGCACGCTGGTGTGGTGGGAGCTTGCAGCGGCGGTCACCCTCGCGGGTGACGATCAGCATGGTGACTCACTCGACCAGGGCATGAGGCAGGTCGGGTGCGGCAGGACAGAGAATCAACAAGGCTTCGGCGCCATGGAGTTGAGACGTCGAACACCTCACTCAACGGCACGGGAGGCTTGTCCGTTGCGGATACCTACGCCGTCACCCGATCAGTGGCCGCGCTGAAAGACCTCACTCTCTCATTTCCCCAGAGCGGAATCGTGGTCGGAGCACTGATCGGGACGCCGGTGCGCTCCTTTGACACCAGGGCCGGATATCTGGCGCTGGTCCTGCTCTACGGCTGCGCATGCTTCATCTGTGTTGGTGCTGCGCGTTCCGCACGTTACGTCGTTGCGGGACCGCCGGGTCAGGCATAACTGCCTGTTCTCTATCCGCTCGCGCGGTCGGGCAGGGTCGAATGGTGGCCTGGTTTGGGTGAGTTGTCCGGGGCGGGTGCATGAAAAAAGGGGGCCTCCTGGTAGCTCGCGGTTGTCGAGTCCAGCGCGAACAAGAGGCCCTGTTGTCGAAGTGTCGCGTGGTCGTGGTCGCCGAGTCCAATTCGTCCACTTGTGGGCGTGACTGCCTCGCCCACAGGTTCGGGAACGCGGTCGACTGCCGCAGCGCCGGCCCCGATACGGCTCGGACATGCACGATGCCGAGTGGGCCGTGGTCAGGGACCTGCTGCCGGTGCCGGGCTGGCTTCCTCGGCGATGAAACGGAGTCAACCGCCTACTGGGTGGTCCAGCCGCCGTCGACGACGACCGTCTGCCCGGTCACGTGTCTGGCCGCGTCACTGACAAGCCAATGAACAGCGCCGGTGAAGTCATCGAACGTGGCCTGCCCGGACAGAGGTTGGTTGCGCGCCAGCCACTGGCGGAACTGTTCGTCCTGGAAAAGCTCATCGTTGATCTCGCTGCGGAAGAACCCGGGGGCCACGCAGTTGACCCGGATGCCGTTCCGCGCCCATTGCACGGCCAGCTCAGCGGTCAGCCCGGCCAGGCCCTGCTTGCTGGCGGCGTAGGACGCCTGCGGGAAACCAGGGATGCCCACCTGTCCGCTGATCGACGTGACGTTGACGATCGAGCCGCGCCCTGCGGAAGCCATCAACGGGAAGACGCCCTGGCACAACCGGAACGGCGCGACGAGATTAAGGTCCAAGGTGCGTCGGATCGCTTGGATCGGCTCGGCCTCGGCCGGGTCCCGGCTGAAGATGTCGCCCGCGACATTCACCAAAATCGTCGGCGGCCCCAGGGCTCCCGAGACCTGGGAGATGAGCCCGCTGAGCTGGGCGTCGTCCAGCAGATCGCACGGAAAGGCGGTCCCGCCCGTCTCCTGCGCCAGCGCCGCCAGCCGGTCCTGCCTGCGTGCCACGAGGGCCACACGAGCGCCCGCCGCGGCGAGGGTCCTGGCGACCTCGGCGCCGAGGCCAGAGGAGGCGCCGGTGACTACAGCCACCCGGTCAGTGAGGTCGAAGTTGCGTGACATCGACGGTGCGGAAACAGCCAAGGAAGGAGTCCTTCTCATGGTCAGAGACGGCGACGATCGCCAGTGCCGTAGCTAGGGTACGCGCTATGGATATGAAGTCCCCCGAGCCCGGATTCGCAACTCGCGCCATCCACGCCGGCCAGGAGAGCGACCCGCTGACCGGCGCGGTGGTGCCGCCGATCTACGCGGTCTCCACCTTTGAGCAGGACGGAGTGGGCGGCCTGCGAGCTGGATGCGATTACAGTCGCAGCACCAACCCGACCCGGACCGCGTTAGAGACCTGCCTGGCGTCGCTCGAGGGCGGCGCCCGCGGCCTGGCATTCGCCTCGGGGCAGGCGGCCACCGACGTCCTGCTGCGGACGATCTGCGCACCTGGTGACCACGTGCTGATCCCCAGCGATGTCTACGGTGGCACCTATCGGCTCTTTTCCACTGTGTACGCGCGCTGGGGAGTCGAGTACACGCCGGTGCCGCTGGAGGATCTCGACGCGGTCCGAGCCGCGGTCCGACCGACGACCAAGCTGATCTGGTGCGAGACTCCGACCAATCCGCTGCTCCGGATCGCCGACATCGCCGCCCTCGCACAGATAGCGCACGACGCGGGGGCGCGTTTGGCTGTGGACAACACGTTCTGCTCGCCCGCTCTGCAGACGCCGCTCGCCCTGGGTGCAGACGTGGTCATGCATTCCACGACCAAGTACCTCGGCGGGCACTCCGACGTGATCGGCGGCGCCCTGGTGGCCCGGGACGCGGAGCAGGGTGACGAGCTGTACTTCCACCAGAACTCGCTCGGCGGAGTGGCCGGCCCGTTCGACGCCTGGTTGGTGCTGCGTGGGATCAAGACCCTCGAGCTCCGGCTCGAGCGGCACTGCGCCAACGCCGCGGCGATCGTCGAGCTGCTCCAGCGTCACCCCCAAGTCACGCAGGTGTACTACCCGGGCCTGCCGGACCACCCGCAGCACGTGGTCGCGGCCAAGCAGATGCGTGGCTTCGGCGGGATGGTCTCGTTCCGGGTGGCCGGCGGGGCCGCCGCTGCGCTCGCAGTGTGCGAGGGGACACAGTTGTTCAAGCTGGCTTACTCACTCGGTGGCGTCGAGTCATTGATCGAGTATCCGGCGAAGATGACTCACGCCGCAGTCAGTGGCTCCTCGCTGGAGGTCCCGGACGACCTGGTCCGGCTCTCGGTCGGTGTCGAGAACATCGAGGACCTGATGGCCGACCTGCGCCAGTCACTCGGATGACCAGCCGCTCGGAGATGTTCCTCGGTCCATCGATATGTCTCTCGTTGGGCCCGCCTGATCGCGACCTGGGAGGCTCGCCGTGAATCGTGCGGGAAAACTGAAGGCCCGCGTGTGCGCCGAGGTGGACGCCTGGGCCGAGGAGTTGGTGAGCATATCCCGGGCGATCCATGCCCACCCAGAGGTCGGGCACCAGGAGGTCTTCGCCCACGACGTGCTCACCGATGCGCTAGAGCGAGGCGGACTCGCCCCCGAGCGCAGCGCCTACGGCCTGGCCACCGCATTCGCAGCACGGGCGGGGAACGACGGACCCACTGTCGCGGTTCTTTGCGAGTACGACGCGCTGCAGGACATCGGGCACGCGTGCGGACACAACGTGATCGCCGCCGCAGGATTGGGGGCCGGGCTCGCGGCCGCTACCGTGGCCGACGAGGCGACCGGCAGACTTCTCGTGTTGGGGACGCCGTGCGAGGAAGCAGCACCTCAGGGCAAGATGACCCTGGCCGAGCGAGGTGCCTTCGCTGGTGTCGACGCCGCCATGATGGTGCACCCGGCCGACGCCGACCTGTGGGAGATGGATACGCTGGCCAGCATCGGCCTCGTGGTCACATACACCGGCCGGGCGGCGCACGCCGCGGCGGCCCCGCAGCACGGACGGAACGCACTGGACGCCGCGGTCCTGGGATACAACGCCGTCGCCGCGCTCCGTCAGCACATCGCGCCGGACGAGCGCATCCACGGTGTGTTCACCGAGATGCCCCAGAAGGTCAACGTGGTGCCCGACCGTGTCGTTGCGCGGTGGAGCCTGCGCTCGGCGACGCTGGCCCGCGCCCAACATCTGGAAGCACGGGTCATCGCGTGCCTGGAGGGCGGGGCGACGGCCGCCGGGTGCGAGATCCACGTGACGAACCTGGGAGCGACGGAGGAGGTCAGGACCAATCGCGCGCTGACCGCGAGCTACGTCGCCAACATGGCGGCGCTGGGCCGTACCGTCGGTGACCCAGCCGACGGTGGGGGAACGGTCGGATCGACCGACATGGGTCACATCAGCTATCGGATGCCGGTGATCCACCCACTGATCGCAGTGGCTCCTCCAGGGGTCAAGATCCATGAGGTGGAATTCGCAGCAGCCGCCGCGTCCGAGGCCGCCGGCCAGGCTGTCATCGACGGCGCCAAAGCCATGGCGATGACGATGGTGGATTACTGGACGGATTCGTCCGTGCGCGCGCGGGCCCGGTCGGAGTACGAGTCCACCTTGGTCTGTGGCACCGACTACTGAGGTCTTTCAGCGCGGCCACTGATCGGGTGACGGCGTAGGTATCCGCAACGGACAAGCCTCCCGTGCCGTTGAGTGAGGTGTTCGACGTCTCAACTCCATGGCGCCGAAGCCTTGTTGATTCTCTGTCCTGCCGCACCCGACCTGCCTCATGCCCTGGTCGAGTGAGTCACCATGCTGATCGTCACCCGCGAGGGTGACCGCCGCTGCAAGCTCCCACCACACCAGCGTGCTCTGGTCGGTCTGGTGTACCTGCGCCAGCACATCACTCTCGCGCAGCTTGCCGCCGGCTTCGGAATCTCGATCGGCACCGCCCACGCCTACACGGCCGCGGTGATCGGCCTGCTCGCCGATCGCGCGCCCCGCCTGCTGCGCGCGGTGCGCGAAGCCGACCTGGGCTACGTCTTGTTGGACGGCACCCTTGCCGAGTGCGCCCGGGTCGGCGACAGCCGTGCCGACTACTCCCACAAGCACCGCCGGCACGGAGTGAACATGCAGGTGGTGACCGACCCGGCGGGGCGGCTGCTGTGGATCTCGCCTGCACTACCCGGCCGCGCTCACGACCTGACGGCGGCCCGCACCCACCGGATCTCCGGATCTGTGAGCGCCAAGGTGTCCCGATCCTCACCGACAGGGCCTACATGGGCGCCGGCCCGTGGGTGACAACATCCCTCAGACGCCCGCCGGGCCGAGAACTCACACCGACCCAGCAAACCGTCAACCGTGCGCTGTCCGCGGCGCGGGCACCGTTCGAGAGCGGCGTGGCACGACTGAAGTCCTGGCGCATCTACCGCAGATCAAGGTGCAGCTCGAAACGAATGACGTCAATCGCCGCAGTCGTCCATCACTCTGGAGCGGCAGCGCTGAAAACGCTCACTGAGCCTCTTTCATCCTGTGCTGGCGGGTGAAAGGGGCTGGTCAGCGGGTCTGGTGACGAGGCAGGGCCCCTCGTCGTTGGCGTGGTGATTCCACTCATCACACCGGCGACCGAGGGGCCCTGTTGGTTCCGTATCCTTCCATGCTCGACGTCCCGCACGAGCTCGTCGAGCACGTCTCCTGGCTCATCTACGCCCGAAGGCGTGAACTGCGATCGCCCTGGAGCAAGTTGAGCTGCTTCAAGCAGGCCCTGCTCGCCCTGGCACATCTGCGCAAGAACGAGACGTATCGGCAGGTCGGCGCCGGATTCGGGGTGTCCGAGGCAACCGCCTGGCGCTACGTCGACGAGACGATCGAGATACTCGCCTCCTGGGCACCCGGCCTGCACGAAGCCCTGACCGGACTCGGTGAAGGCGACTTCGTGATCGTCGACGGCACCCTCATCCCCACCGACCGCATCAGAGCGGACGAACCGTACTACTCCCAGAAACACAAGAAGCACGGCATGAACGTCCAGGTCATCGCACGGCCGGACGGAACCCCACTCCGCAGCACGAGCCCACGGCATCGTCCAAGCGTGCCTGACCCGGCAGATCCTCGTGCTCGCGGACAGGGCCTATCAGGGAGTCGGCGCCACCGTTCGTACCCCCTACTACCACCACAGCGAACAACCCGCGCACTACCAGGAGTTCAACCGCGATCACGCCCGTCTGCGGGCTCCTGGAGAACGCGCCTTCGCACAGCTGAAGACCTGGCGACTGCTCCGGCGGGCCAGATGCTCCACCCGCCGCATCGGCACCATCGTCCAGACCGTCCACACCCTCCTGACCTGTACGTATTCAGGATGAAAGAGGCTCACTGAACAAGCCACACCGGCAGGACAGAAGATGGGCGACGGCATGGAGCCCGGAGCAGATCTCGCGCCGGCTTCATGTCGACTCCCCCGATGATGAGTCCATGCGCATCAGCCACGAAGCGATCTACCAGGCGCTGTTCATCGAGGGCCGTGGTGCGCTCAAGCGGGAGCTGGTCACGTGTCTGCGTACCGGCCGGGCACTACGGACTCCCCGTGCGCGGTCGCAGAACAAGCCGCAGGGGCATGTCACCGCGGACGTCGTCCTCAGCGAACGCCCCGCCGAGGCTGGGGACCGCGCGGTCCCCGGACACTGGGAAGGCGATTTGATCATCGGAACGGGCCGCTCCGCGATCGGCACGCTTGTCGAGCGCAGTAGCCGCTCCACGCTGCTCGTGCACCTCCCTCGGCTCGAAGGCTGGGGCGAGAACCCGCCGGTGAAGAACGGCACCTCGCTCGGGGGCTATGGCGCGATCGCGATGAACGCGGCGCTCACCACGTCGATGGGGCAACTGCCCGAGCAGCTACGCAAGGCGCTCACCTGGGACCGCGGGAAGGAACTCTCGGGCCATGCCCAGTTCGCTCTCGATACCGGGACGAAGGTGTTCTTCGCCGATCCGCACTCGCCCTGGCAACGACCGACGAACGAGAACACGAACGGGCTGCTGCGTCAGTACTTCCCAAAGGGCACCGACCTCTCCCGGTGGTCGTCCGCGGACGTCGAAGCCGTCGCTCTGGCGATCAACAACCGGCCCCGCAAAGTCCTCGGTTGGCGGACACCGGCCGAGGTCTTCGAGGAACAGCTACGCTTGCTACAACAGCCCGGTGTTGCAACGACCAGTTGAACTAGCCCAGTACACGAGTTTCCGGCTCGCCGAGCACCTGGACGCCGCTGGCATCGCCGCCTCGATCGGATCGGTCGGCGACGGCTACGACCATGCCCTGACGGAGAGCACGATCGGCCTGTACAAGACCGAGCTGATCAAGCCCCGACGGCCATGGAAGACGCTGTCCGACGTCGAGCTCGCCACCGTCGAGTACGTCGACTGATACAACCACCGACGACTCCACGGTGAGATAGGCCACGTCCCACCCGTCGAATACGAGAACAACCACTACCACACAACCACGAAGCCCCAGGTCACAACCAACATCTGAGATCTCTACCGAACCCGGAACGGTTCAGAACACTCAGTTGATCGCAACCTTCCCACCGTGGCGGCGTTCCGGGAGACTGTCCAGCCCAAAACAGTATTCAGGTATGGGAGCATGCACATGGCCGACCGTGAGACACCTCGTCCAGAGATCAAGCAAGTCGACCGTTGTGGCTACCTACCCGTCTCCTTCACTCAGGAGGAACGGCTCCGATTCGGTCGCGAAATCCACCTGCCGAACCACCTGATCGCGTTCGGTTTGCTGGTGACCGGCTCCCTGTCGACATCAGTACTGGCCCGCGCCGTCCGCCGTCTCCTGGAACGCCACGAGGGTCTACTGCTCAACTTTCCTGAGATGCCCGGTGAGCCCCGCTTCGGCATCTGCGCCCCCTCTGATGTCGATCTGCGTGTGGTGAGCGTGAGCGGGCCGGGCACAGATGCGCAGGCGCTGGACAGAGCGGTTGCGGTCGTCGCCCGGATGACGGACGAACCATTCGACCTCGGCGGGGAACCACTGTTCAGAATCACCGCGGTACGTATCGACGACCACCAGCACCTGATCGGGATCGTGCTCGACCACGTCATAGTTGACGGCATGTCCACCCAGATCCTCGTACGCGATCTACTCACCTTGTACCAGGCCGAGTGCGATGGGACACGGGCTCAACTTCCCCCTATCCCGTTGCAGTTCGTGGACTATGCCGCTTGGGAGCGAGCCCGGCTCGACGGCCCGGGTCTGGCCAGCGCCCTGGCCTACTGGAGATCCACGCTGGCCGGGATTGACCCAATCCCCGGCTCTGGGCTCGTCGACCCCGACATGCCCGCACAGGGCGCTGGAGCCCCCGCACTAGGTGTCGAGTCCCGGCCCCTTGATATCGGCCTGTACAGCGGCATCAAACGAACCGCGCGCACTTTGCGCGCCACGCCCTACATGGTCATCTCCGCCGCCCTCAAGACCGTGATCCGGTCACGTCGTCTGGAACTCGGTCACACTGAGGACGCCGCCTCCGACGTCGCCATCATGGGCTCCCTCGCCAACCGCACCCATCAGGGAATTGCTCAGGCGATCGGCTATTTTGCCACCCCGTGCGTACTGCGCACCGATCTGGCGGGAGCCGCGACGCTTGCGGAACTGGTCGGGCGAGAACGCTCCACTGTGCTCGGTGCGCTGGAGCACCAGGATGTGCCGCACGCGTTGATCACCCGGGAGCTCAATCCCGCCCAGTATGGACTGCGCCAGCGCTTCGGTACCGTAGAGGTTCCACGCTACGTAAACTTCGAGATCTCCGGTGGATGGGAGGGCTGGATCCCCTCTCTCAATGGATTGCAGGTCGAGCCCGTGCCGATCCCAATGCCGGAGATACCGCGCGGCGGGATTCGCGTCATCGTGCACGACCTGGGCACCACAGCTCGTGTCGATCTTCGCTTGCGCACCGACTTCTACGGCAAGCGCTGGGCGCGCCACTTCCTCGCCGACCTGACGGCCGTCCTGCGGCGGATGGTCGACGCTCCCGAAAGTACACCCGCAGCCACACCCTGAACCGCACACCCCAGCAAAATGATCGCGCTGGACCCGCCCCTGGCGCCCCCAGACCAACGGCAAGGTCGAACGCTTCCACCGCACCCTGCTCAACGAATGGGCCTACCACCAGCCCTACACCTTGGACCAACAACGCCAAGCAGCGTTCACCGACTGGCTGCACTGGTACAACTACCACTGACCCCACACCGCCATCAGCGGCCAAACCCCAGCCGACCGCGTCACCAACCTGCCCGAACAACACATCTAGGGCCCGGTTCCAGTGGACCATGCCCAGAGCAGGAAAGATCCGAGGGTGACCGCCACTTCCCTGGATCCTCGGTCTCCTCATCCGCGACATCCGGAGTATCCCGACCTGCTGGCAGCAGCTGATGGCGGCCGCCCCGGTCCGCCGCCGATGGGGTCTGGCCTCCAGACGGTGCCTCCGTTGTACAGGCCGACGTTGTGCGAGAGCATGCGCGTTTGTGACCTCGCGAGCAGATGAACCCGTTGACGAAGTGGCCCCGCCCGCCCCCGCCGTAGCCACCCCCCCTTCCACTCCAGTGCACCGGGACGGCAACGTCCTGCGCTGGCTCATCGCCTACACGTTCTCCGTGGTCGGCGACGCCGCCTACTTCGTGGCACTCGGCTGGGGCGCGCAGAAGGTGGCCGGTCCGGCCCAGGTCGGCCTGGTGATGGCGGTCGGCGCGATACCCCGGGCGATCCTCATGCTCGGCGGTGGTGTGATCGCCGACCGGTTCGGCCCGCGCCTGGTGGTCATCTCTTCCGACGCGGTCCGCGCTGTGGTGATCCTCGCCGCCGCAGCAGCACTCGCGCTGAGCACGCCCGGCCTCTGGTTGCTCGTCGCGCTTGCCCTTGTCTTCGGCGTCGTGGACGCCCTGTTCATGCCGGCGGTCGGAGCCATGCCGCCGCGGCTGACCGGCCGCGATCAGTTGATGCGGGTGCAGAGCCTGCGCAATCTCGTGCAGCGCTCTGGCCACATCGCCGGTCCGCCGCTGGCCGGGCTCTCGATGGGGCTCGGCGGCCCCGCCGCCGCGTTCGCCGTGACCGGGGCCCTGTTCACCCTGTCCGTGCTCCTGCTGGTCGCGGTCCGGCTCGCGCCGCTCCCGCCCGAAGAACAGTCCGCCGCGGACTCCACCGTCCGCCGCGATCTGGTTGACGGCATCGTCTACCTGCGCCACGAGCCCGTCGTCGGGCCGCTCGTCCTGTCCGGACTGCTCTCCATGATCGGCTGCAGCCCGCCGATGACTGTCGGCGTCATCCTGCTCGCGGAGGAGCGCGGCTGGGGCCCCTTGGGCGGTGCTTGGGTGAACGCCGCCCTCAGCGCCGGCGTCTGCACGACCTCGCTCTTGCTCGTGGTGCGTGGCCGCTTCCCCAGGGCCGGGCATTGGCACAACGTCACCCTGCTCGTCGCCTCCGCCGGCATCGGCCTGATCGGCGTCATGCCCAACCTCGCTCTTGCGGCCGCCGTGGCGCTCGTCTCCGGCCTCCTGTCCGGCCTCTGCGGCGGTCTGGCCCTGGCTCTGATGCAGGCCAACACCGCTCTTTCCTTCCAGGGCAGGGTCGCCTCCGTCCAGGCGCTCAGCGCGGTTGGCATCACCCCGGTGATGTTCCCGCTCTTCGGCCTCTTGGCGGATGGGTGGGGCGCAGGCCCGACATTCCTTCTCTTCGGCTGCATCAGCATGCTCGGCGCTACCGTGTCCACCGCCTCCCACGCTGTCCGCCATGCCGACCTTGACTTCACGAAGACCGCAGACTGACACGAGGCCCCGGCCGAAGAAGCACCCAGGGCCTCTTTTCCCAGATCACCCGGGGAGTGGGGAACGTGGTGGCGTGGAACGTCGCCACGAACTCACCGACTTCGACTGGGGGTTACTCGCTTTGCTGACACGGCAGCTGTAGTTCTTGATCATGGTTGGTCGTGGCGGTGGTGTCGTTGTTGGTGGCAGGCGGTCGCGACGGCTTGGTGATGGCGCCGCCAGGCGGTCCAGTGCAGGACGTGCTCGCGGTCGCGGATGGGTGGCGGTAGCACGAGGGCTCGCAGGAGCCGGATGAGTTCGGGGCAGCTCAGCGGGACGAGCGCGGGCTCGTCCTCGGCAGCGTCGTGGACGGCGGCGGCCGTGAGGGCAACGACGGCGGCGGCGATCAGGGAGAACAGTGACCAGCGCATCCAGGAGTTCCAGCAGTTCACCTGGCCCTGGTCGAGTCCGGAGAAACCCTTGGCGAGCTGGAAGGTTTCCTCGATCCGCCACCTGCGACAGATCACCTCCACCAGCGCACCGAGCGAGACGTCGCCGGGTGCCCAGCAGCGGAAGTAGGACACCTCTCCGGTGTAGCGGTGCCGCCGCGCCACCAGCACACTCGTCCCGGCCTCCTTCTCGTTCCGGTTCTCGTCGGGAGCGTCGTCGGGGCGGACATCGAGCCAGGCCCAGTCGTACTCGCGGGTGCCCTTCATGCCGTGTCCGGTCTGCCTTCGCATCCACTGCCCGGGCCGCACTTTGTTGATCAGTTTGCGGGCCTCCCACCGGCGTCCGGTTCCGTCGGTGACCTGGTAGGTGGCGGCGATGCCAACGGTGTAGCCGAGCCCCAGCGCCCGTATGCCCCGGCGTAGTTCCCGCCCGCAGTACACCTCGTCGCCCGCGAACCAGCGGGCTTCCAGCCCAGCAGCCAACGCGTCGGTGACCATGGCCAGCGCCTGCTGCGGCTTCGTCGCGAAAGCGATCTCCTCCGGCACTCCGGCGGCCTCGCGGCGTTCCTCGTCCGCAGCCCAGTCCGCCGGGAGATACAGGGCCCGATCGATGATCACCTTCGTCGTCGCGGTGACCGCCGCCAGGTGTACCGCCACCTGGCACAGTCCCACACCGCCGATTGCACCGGAGTATTGCCGGCTGGCGCCCACGCAGTCGGTGGACGACTTCGCATCACCTGTCTCGTCCGCCACCAACACCACGCTCTGACCAACCAGTTCACCGATCACGAGGCAGGCGTTCTCCGGACGGGCCCGCTCATGGTCGAACCGGGCGCGCGAGACCAGGTGCTGCAGCCGGTGCGGGCCCGGATGCCCCAGAACCTGCGCGAGCGTCCAGCAGTTCCGCGTATTCAACTCCAGCAACAACCCCGCGACTAACTCCGCTGCCGTCGCCCGGGCTTGACGTCGCACGAAGCAGCCCGCGATCAGGGCTTGATCAAGTTCCTTGAGCGTCCGGGTTGTTGGTGATGCCCAGGAGCGGGAGGGCTCGTTCGGGCTGGTCGCGGATTGCCCGGGTGGTCTTGGCGATGTTGACAGCGCCGAGGGTTTTGAGCAAGCCGATGGCGAGGTTGCGGAAGGTGGCCATGGCGCGGGGTGCAGTGCCGGTGTGGAGGGTGGAGGCGTCCTCGGCGTAGGTCACGTCTCTCACGTGGTGCAGGGCCTCGACGGCCCAGTGGCCGCGGACGGCGGTGGCGAGTTCGGCCGGGGTGGTCTGGTGGGCGTCGAGACTGGTGACGGCATAGACGGTCTCGCGGCTTTCGCGCCCGCCGGTCTGTTTGCGGCGTCGGTGGACGCGGAGGGCGAGGCGGCCGTGGGGGAAGGCAATCCCGCCAAGTTCGTCAGCTATGCCGCAGGTCTTGATCGAGCGGGACTCCCGGCGGCCGTGTCCGGTGGAGGAAGCGGTGTGCTGGACGGCGATGTCCGGCCAGGGCAGCGCGGCGAGTTGCCGGTAGGCAGTCGGTTGATTCCGCTTGATCATGGCGATGTAGTGGGCGTTCTTCGTCTCGACCAGCCAGGTGACGTTCGCCTGGACCGAGTGCAGGGCGTCGAAGGTGACCAGGGATCCGTTCAGGTCGAGCGGTTCGAGCAGGGGCCGGAAGTGCGCGGTCTCGTTCGTCTTGGTTCCGACCTCGGCCTGGGCGAGGGTCAGGGCCCGGTGGTGGGTGACGGCGGAGAGCAGATGTCTGCGGCCGGCGGACAGGCGGGCCGATCCTCTCAGCGACTTGCCGTCGACGGCGATCACCTGCCGTTTCCCCGAGGCTGTTCCCGCGGTGTTCCGCGCGGTGAGGTAGGCGCCGACGGCCTGGTCCAGGGCGTCACCGTCGAGGGCCGCGAGCACGCGGCCGATCGTGGTCCGCGAGGGGGCACGGCGCCACCTGAGCGGATGCCGGCGAACTCCGACGGCCGTCAGCACGGTGTCCGAGGCCCGTGCCGCCCACTCGGCGATCTCGTCCACACTCCTCGTTCCGGACACGGCCGCACAGGCACAGACGAGGAGGATCGCGGTCAAGCGAGCACCAGCGGCCCCGCCTCGCCCTCGGGTCGGGCACCCGCTCGAGAAAGGGCCGCAGGTCAGCGACTTGACCGGCATCCAGAGGACCCAGCTTCACCAGCACCGGCGGGATGGGAGAAGATACAGCGGCAGGCACGGGCCACCTCATGATCGTTGAGCTTCGACACCCCAATGATCACGAAGCCCGTGCCTGCTCTGCTACGCACCCCAAGCGGTCACGGCCCGACCAACCGCCCCGACCCCGGAACTCGCCCAAGCCCTGCGCGGAGGTCGCCGAGGCCGAGTACACGGCCTTCACCGGCCGTAAGAAGGCCGAGCACGTCACCGCGCGGCTGATCGTGCGCCGGGTCCGGCGTCTGAACGCCGCGGCCGCAGCCGGCCAGGGCGAGCTGTTCACCGCCTGGCGCTACCACCCGGTGTTCACTGACAGCCCCTTCGAGATGCTCCAGGCCGAGCTCCAGCACCGGCAGCACGCCGTGATCGAGCAGGTCATCGCCGACGGCAAGGGCTCCGCGCTGGCCCACCTGCCCTCCGGCGACTTCCAGGCCAACGCGGCCTGGCTCACGCTCTGGGCGATCGCCCACAACCTGCTGCGGACTGCCGGAGCCTTCCACGCGAAGGCCACCACCGCGACGCTGCGAGCGCACCTGGTCCATGTCCCGGCCCGAATCGCCCGCACCGCCCGGAAGCTGGTCCTCCACCTTCCGCAGCGATGGCCCTGGCAGCTCGCGTTCACCGACCTGCTCGCGGTCGCCCACGCGCCGCCGACCCGCTGATCAAGCCGACCAGCCGCCCGCGAGGGCCCTACCGGAGCACATGTGGAAGAGCTGGGCAGACCAGCGGACGCCGCATGCCCTCCGCTGGCCCGCGCGCCCAAATCCTCCGAAGCGATCACCGTGGAGTCACGCCGGTGGAATCGGGCTCAGTCGTCGTGTTGTAGTTGACGTACCACCCTCCCATCGGAGCGAGGTTCGCGGCCATCTGCTCCGCCAGCTCCTCGGCTGCGAAGTCCAGCAGTGTCCACTGCCGCGGCTGGCCGACTCCGGCAGTGGACACCTCGATCCGTGCGATCTGCTGATCTGCAGCGGGACGCCCGTCAGCGTGGCCTCGACGCGCAGGCTCTCGGCGATGGGTACACCCGCAAGCACCTGTTCCTCCCTGATTCCGGTGCGCGAAGACTACCGAGGCTGGGGGCATCGCTCTCCAAGTTGCCTGCATTTTCGCGGTACTTGATGGCTTGCCCGGTGGGGTGGAGGCTCGACGGCCTTGGCCAGATCGTTCACGAGCATGGTAGCCAGGGTGTAGCGGACCCGGATTACCTCGAACGAGTCCGTTGGGCGGAGGGCGAAGACGTTCACGGACACGCGGCTCTGCGCGGCCATCGTCGATGACGGACGCGCCTGCTCACCGAAAGATCCGTGTGGCCTGCTGTGGATTTTCCCGACGGGCGACAACCTCAGCGTAGAAATTCGCGACTTGCCTGTGCATGTTCTGCATGCCGTAGTGCATCTGTGCGTGCCGCCTTGCGGGTTCGGCAGCCTCGCGGCCGGCTTCCAAGGCCGTACGGATGGCCTTGACCGCAGTGGCTGCGTCCCCCTCCGGAACGAGATGCCCGTAAGAGCCGCCACCGAGCACCTTCGGTACTCCACCCACTGCGGATGCGACAACTGGCGTTCCTGCCATCATGGCTTCGACGATCACCCTTGGGGTCGCCTCTGTACTTGACAGCAAGGCGAGCACGTCCGCAGCCGCGTAAACGACCCCCACATCACGCACCAGTCCGGTCCAGGTGGTGGCCATCGACAGAGAGAGCCGATCGGCTTGCTGCCGTAGCGCGGTTTTCATGCGGCCGGCACCTGCCATCAGCAGGTGAACGGGCGTGCCCTCGCTCCGGAGCTGCGCCGCAGCATGGAGTACCCGGTCCGGCCGCTTCTCAGGCGATAGTCGCCCCATGTAGGCCAAGAGTGGGGGTTCCACAGGCACACCATGGCGTTCGTGGAGCAACTTGCGTGCATCTGCGCGTGGTGAGGATCCTGGATCACCCACACCGTTGGGTATGTACCGGACCTGGGCGCGCGGACTCCAGGCTCGCATCCGGGAGATCAGGTCGGGGGCACACGCGATGACCCCGTCCGCGCTGCGTGTGGCAAGGGCATCCAGCATGGTCATGCTGCGTCGCCAGATTGTGTCCTGCACAACCCCGTGCTGAGTGAAGACGAGTGCGGCGTGGCCGGTTGTTGCAGGTCGGGTTCGCCGTGCAAGGGCGCACCACAGGTCGGCGCCCAAACCGTGCGCATGTACGACGTCGGCCTTCTGTGCCCGGACGGTACGTGTCAGGAGGCGGATGAAGGACCACGACGGGCGCCCTTGAGCGGAGACCACACCGATGCCTCGTTCGCGGGCGCGTATGACGAATTCATCGCAGCCATGCTGGATGACAACCACTCGATGCCCTGACTCGGCCTGGCTTTGGGCCAGTTCCAGTACATGCATATCAACGCCGCTGAGCTCACCGGCTGATTCCTTCGCTAATACGTGAACGACGCTTGGCATCACGCTCGTGAGTCCTCTCTAGTCGAAGGCTGCGTGGTTCTGGGCGCTCTCAAACCGGCTGCCCCCAGCGGGTGCGTCGTAATGGGGGAGTGAGGTTCTGCCCTGACCACAGGACGGTGTAGCGCTTCATTTCCTTCGGGGCGTTGTCCGGCCACGTCAAATCACCTCGGCAGAGGCGACGGAGAGCCCGTGGCTCTTGTGGAGGTATGCGGCTACGCTGTCGCGGTTGCAATGCCCAATCACCATGTCAGCCACGGCCAGGAGGGCCGGCTCGGCGTTGTCCACCGCGATCCCTAGTCCCGCCCACTGCAGCATGTCCAGGTCGGCTCTCGTATCACCGAAGGCAATGACCTCGTCGGCAGCGAAGCCCCGCGCCTGGCAAAGGGAACTGAGGGCGCTGGACTTGCTCACGCCTGGCGCGACCAAGTCCACGAAGCCGGCTGTGCTGTGCGCGATTCGAGCGCGGCCGACGAGCAACGGCGCAATGCTATCCACGAATGCGGATTCCGTGCGATGGGGCGCCCGCGCGAAGAGTTTCAGGAGAGGCTGGTCGATGCTCTCGGTATCAGCGACAGGCCAGTCCGGTCCAGTCCGGTCCGGGAAGTAGTGTGGCTCGACGGTGACGTCATGGGTCGAGTCGGGCACAACCCAGCCGAAGGCGATATCGGGTACGGTGGCGCGGACCTTCTCCACGATGTCCCGGGCAACTTCCGCAGTGAGAAGCCAGCTTTCCAGTACATGTCCGGAAGGTAAGGCGCAATACGCTGCGCCGGCGCAGACCACCGCCTCCCGCACTGCGGTATACGGTACGTCGAGGGCCAGCACGGCGCTCAGGTGGCGGGCTGTCACGAAGACGGTCTCCACGCCGCGTTCACGTAGTTCTGCGATCACGGAGAGTGTGAATGCAGACAGAGTGCCGTCGGAACGCAGAAGCGTGCCGTCCAAGTCGGTGGCAACGAGCCGGTATGCGGCCATAGTCTTTGATCTCTCGGTGTCCTGGATCCAGTCAGAGGTGGGTGGATTTCCCGCGTTGTCATCGGAATTCGGACAGCCACGTCTCGGTCCGCTCTAGGCAGATCGCCAACGGGCGTGTTGCGGTTTCCGTGTATGCCCGTTCTTTGATGTTCTGTTGGCTTAGCGAAAGGCTGATCACTCGGTGGTGTTTGGCCGCAATGCGCCGAGGTCGATCCTGGCGCCTTAGTAGCCGACGAGGGACGTTGATCGCGGCCGTCCAGTAATGGGTCCGCCGACCGTCGGATACTGGCTGCCCCATTCCTGTTCGAACTCAGCGAACCGGGCCTTGGCCGCCTCTTCGGTCGGTGCGGTGTGGATCTGTCGCAGTTCTTTGATGATGGCCTGCCGGTGGGCCCGGGAGGTCAACCGCAGCGAGTTGCGAATCATGCGGACGATGCAGAGCTGCACGTTGGTCTGCGGCCAGATCGCGGTCATTGAGTCCGGTAGGCCTTTCAGGCGGTCGCAGCATGAGCCAGCACGCCTGGATGCCGCGGTTGCGGAGTTCGTTGAGCCGGGTCATCCACTGCTTGGCCCCCTCGCCGTCAGTACCGACACATACCCAGCCCATGGCGTTCTCCCTTGAGATTGATCCCGGCCGCGATGTAGACCGGCTGGTTGGAGGCCGCCCCATCTCGGATCTTCAAAACGATGGCATCGATCATCAGGACTGCGTAGATCTTGTATAGCGGACGGGATCGCCATGCGTCGACCCCGTCCTTGATCTGTCGACCATCGCATTGGCGACCTACCGGTCGTCCATGCGGGGTTGCCCCGTTGCGGCCCTTGGTATCAGCCACGGCAGCTGTAGTTCCAGCGTCTGCGCTGGTCTTGTGTCCTGAACATGAAAGGGAGTTGGTCGTAGGCAACTTCTAGAAGTGGTGCTGTGTGGAAGATGAAGGTTTTGTGGCCCTTCAGAGCCGCCCTGTGGGGGGAGGTTCTAAACCGCCTCATGCTGCGTTAGCCAATGACTGTCGTGGTGAGCGATGAGGAAAAGGCGTCGTGAGAGGCGTCAGGTGGGGACCGGAAAGACGAACGCAAGTGAATCGCTGCTGACGTGTCGAAAACAGAACAGATGGCATCGAAACCGGGGTGTGACCAGAATTCCGGGATGAGCCTGGCGGGTGCCCGCTTATTGACCAGGTGGTGTCCGGCATGTAGGCGACGTGAGTCCGGTCTGCGGCTTCCGCATGGAACAGGAGAAGGCAGGACCCGATAGTGCCTGCTGTGTGGCGGCAGGCGAGAGGGAGTGCCCCAAGCGGAAGACACCGCAAGGGGTCGAGTACCGACGCGGGGCCTGCTGGCGGACCGGCTCGTAGCAGTGACGAAGCCCCTGTAACGGGGGTGGAGCGAAGGGGCCGGGTCGTTCGTGACTGAGTTGATCGCATCAACCGGACCGTGTCCGGGAGGAGTTCGATGGGCCAGTTGAAATCATCGGTCAAGCCGTTTGAGATTTCTAAGTGGGAAGTCAAGGAGGCATGGGAGGAAGTCAGGGCTAATAAGGGTGCACCCGGTGTGGACAGTCAGAGCATCGCCGACTTCGAGAAGGACCTGAAGAACAATCTTTATAGGGTCTGGAACCGCATGTCGTCGGGCTCGTACTTTCCGCCGCCGGTGCGCGCGGTGACCATTCCGAAGCCACACGGCGGGAGTGCAAGAATGCTTGGCATTCCCGCCGTCGCCGATCGTGTGGCACAGACCGTTGTGGCCCGGCATCTGATGCGCAGGGTGGAGCCTATTTTTTACCCGGGCAGCTTCGGATACCGGCCCGGACGGTCCGCCTTGGACGCGGTGGGAAAATGCCGGGAACGCTGCTGGAAAAGGGACTGGGCGGTGGAAATCGACATCGCCAAGTTCTTCGACAGCGTGCCCTGGGACCTGCTGGTCAAGGCGGTGGAAGCGCACACCGACGCCGTCTGGGTGAAGTTGTATGTACGGCGGTGGCTCGCTGCCCCGCTCGTCATGCCCGACGGTTCCCTGCTGGAGCGGGAGTGCGGGACCCCACAAGGGGCTCCGGTGTCTCCCGTCCTGGCGAACCTGTTCCTGCACTACGCGTTCGACACCTGGTGGATGGACCGGGAGTTCCCGTCCGTCTGGTTCGAACGCTATGCGGACGATGCGGTGCTGCACTGCGTCACCGAGCGCCAGGCCCGCCAGGTGCTGGCCGCGCTCACGGACAGGATGGTCGAAGTCGGGTTGCAACTGCACCCGGACAAGACCCGGATCATCTACTGCAAGGACGGCCACCGCCGCGGCTCTCACGAGCACACGACCTTCACCTTCCTCGGGTACACGTTCCGCGCCAGGAAGAACCGGAGTCGGCACGGGAACATGTTCCTGTCGTTCGACCCGACGGTCAGCAAGGACGCCCTGAAGAAGATGGGGCGGGAGGTGCGGTCCTGGCACCTGCACACCCGCTCGGATCTGTCCTTCCAAGAGCTCGCCCGCAGGATCAACCCTGTGGTGGCGGGCTGGCTCAACTACTACGGCCGCTTCAGGGCGTGGGAGCTGATCCCCTTCACGATGCGCATCAACGCCTACCTGGTGCGCTGGATCCGCCAGAAGTACAAACGGCTCGCGGCCAAGCGGAAGGCCATCGCGAAGATGCAGGAGATCGCCCAGCGATACCCCCGCATGTTCGCCCACTGGCGGCTGACCGCAGGCGCCGTAACGGTCTGATGACCAGGACGACAAGAGCCGTGTAACGGGCGTGCCGAGGGGTGAGATCCCCCTCGGCTACTCGGCAGCGTGTTGTCGGGGCGGGTGCGGGCATGGGTACGGCCACCGTGATCATGAACGTTTGTGACGACGTATCAAGACGCGGTGGCCGTGGAAGCAACGATAGCCGAGCGGGCGTGGGGCGAGGCGTTCGGGAGGGCGATGCGTGCGGTCGCGGGCCAGGGCTTGGGCGAGTTCCGGGGTCGGGGCGGTTGGTCGGGCCGTGACCGCTTGGGGTGCGTAGCAGAGCAGGCACGGGCTTCGTGATCATTGGGGTGTCGAAGCTCAACGATCATGAGGTGGCCCGTGCCTGCCGCTGTATCTTCTCCCATCCCGCCGGTGCTGGTGAAGCTGGGTCCTCTGGATGCCGGTCAAGTCGCTGACCTGCGGCCCTTTCTCGAGCGGGTGCCCGACCCGAGGGCGAGGCGGGGCCGCTGGTGCTCGCTTGACCGCGATCCTCCTCGTCTGTGCCTGTGCGGCCGTGTCCGGAACGAGGAGTGTGGACGAGATCGCCGAGTGGGCGGCACGGGCCTCGGACACCGTGCTGACGGCCGTCGGAGTTCGCCGGCATCCGCTCAGGTGGCGCCGTGCCCCCTCGCGGACCACGATCGGCCGCGTGCTCGCGGCCCTCGACGGTGACGCCCTGGACCAGGCCGTCGGCGCCTACCTCACCGCGCGGAACACCGCGGGAACAGCCTCGGGGAAACGGCAGGTGATCGCCGTCGACGGCAAGTCGCTGAGAGGATCGGCCCGCCTGTCCGCCGGCCGCAGACATCTGCTCTCCGCCGTCACCCACCACCGGGCCCTGACCCTCGCCCAGGCCGAGGTCGGAACCAAGACGAACGAGACCGCGCACTTCCGGCCCCTGCTCGAACCGCTCGACCTGAACGGATCCCTGGTCACCTTCGACGCCCTGCACTCGGTCCAGGCGAACGTCACCTGGCTGGTCGAGACGAAGAACGCCCACTACATCGCCATGATCAAGCGGAATCAACCGACTGCCTACCGGCAACTCGCCGCGCTGCCCTGGCCGGACATCGCCGTCCAGCACACCGCTTCCTCCACCGGACACGGCCGCCGGGAGTCCCGCTCGATCAAGACCTGCGGCATAGCTGACGAACTTGGCGGGATTGCCTTCCCCCACGGCCGCCTCGCCCTCCGCGTCCACCGACGCCGCAAACAGACCGGCGGGCGCGAAAGCCGCGAGACCGTCTATGCCGTCACCAGTCTCGACGCCCACCAGACCACCCCGGCCGAACTCGCCACCGCCGTCCGCGGCCACTGGGCCGTCGAGGCCCTGCACCACGTGAGAGACGTGACCTACGCCGAGGACGCCTCCACCCTCCACACCGGCACTGCACCCCGCGCCATGGCCACCTTCCGCAACCTCGCCATCGGCTTGCTCAAAACCCTCGGCGCTGTCAACATCGCCAAGACCACCCGGGCAATCCGCGACCAGCCCGAACGAGCCCTCCCGCTCCTGGGCATCACCAACAACCCGGACGCTCAAGGAACTTGATCAAGCCCTGGCCGTGGACCGGGAGTTGTACCTGCCCACTGTGTGGACAGACGATCCCGAGTGGCTCCGTGCGGCGAACCTGGACCCCGACGAGGTGCGCTATTTGTTTGGCGCACGGAGTCCGCTTCGTCGAATTTTACCCGCAGCATCCCGGGGCAGAGCGGCGACAAATTCGAACGACTTCGGGATCATCTCCAGCTCCATGCGCTCGTGGCAGAACTCGACCAAATCAGTTTCCGACAAATTCGGCCGTGACCGGACGACAATAGCATGTGGCTGCGCGCCAAGAATGTCATGAGGGCGTCCGACAACTACGACGTCTCCAACGCCATCGCACTCCAACAGGACGTTCTCGACCTGGGTCGGATAGACATTTGCACCGCCTACATTGATCACATCACTGCGACGATCAACGAGATAGATGTACCCGTCCGAGTCGCGAAAGCCGAGATCGCCAACGCTAAGAAAGCCTGCATGCTCACGTAGCTTCCGACCACCTCCAACGTACGTTGGCTGCCGTGGTTCCGCTGACTTCAGATAGACCTGGCCAATCTCGCCACACGCGACTTCGTCCCCGATGTCGTCGAGGATCCGTACATCGACGGCTTGGCCGTCCGCTCCCTTGTCGGGTTGAGGGCGACCAACGCTACCGGGATGGTTCAGCCATTCGTCTCCTCGGATGAGAAGGAACCCGATACTTTCTGCCGCGCCGTAGATCTCGTACAGTCGATGAGCACCGACGAGTTCGATCCATCGTCGCTTGACGTAGTCCGGGCATGGCCCCGAACCGTGATAGACGGCCTCCACGCTGCTCAGATCGAATTGGTCGACGTCTTCGACAGAGATGATGGTGCGCATGAGAGTGGGCACGAGACTGACGAAGTTGACGCGGTGCTCCTGAATAAGGCGCAAGAAGTTTCGCGGTGAAAAGTTTTCCATCACGACGACGGTATGGCCGAGGGCCAGGCCGTTGTGAAGCTCGATGAATCCACCGTGAAACATCGGTAGTGCCACCAGCTGGATCTGCCCCGGTCGCATTCCAGGAACGTCGTAACCTGCGGGCCTGAGATTATTCATGTCATAGACCCACGGGGCCCTGCGCAGAACGACTCGCGACCGGCCTGTGCTGCCTCCGGTCAGTGCCGCAGAGCGCGGTGTGCCCATCGACGAGAAGGCTGAATCATGGCCGCTCTTGAGTAGCTCGGTCGGGGCCAAAGCACCTGGAAGGTCGCCGACCACGACTGCTTCCGGGATTATGTCGCATAGCTCAGTTATTCTACCCTCCGGTAGTGCCGGATTGACTGGTACGACAATGCCGCCAATCTTCCAACTCGCAATGGTTGCTACGATGTGTTCTATTCCGTTAGGTAAAGCGATGAGTGTGACGCCACCTGCGGCCCCCCTGTCACGCAGCACCCGGGCTGCCGCGTTAGCCCGGGCCTCCAACGTGGCCCACGAATATTTCCTCTCGCGCCCTTTCGGCCCGACGAGGATGATCGCGGCATCGTCAGGATGCTCAGAAGCCAGCATGGCGATTCTGTCGCCGATGTGGATGAGACCTTCGGATAGCGATGTGTCCAGGGGGTCCGCATGTGACCCGGCAGACAATTCGTCGTACCCTCCGGGCCTTGTCGAAATATCGAGTGGTTGTCCTCTGCTCACAGTTCCGGTGATCGAAGCCGTGGCCTCCGCCTTCATGATGACCGATCGGCACAGTCCCCCGAAGTCGCCATCTGCAATAACATCTAGAAAGTCCGCATAAGTCATTGTTTCGCCGCAGAAGTCAGTAATAGAGGTGTAAAGCGCGACGGTACCAAGCGACTGCCCGCCAGCCTCAAAAAAATTTTCGTCATTCGGGACGGCATCCTCGCCTTCTTTCCCTAGAGCCGCCAGCCACTGTCGCTCTAGTTCCTTCCGCAGAGCGCCAGCCTCAGTCCCCGATGCTTCGGACATGAATCCTCCTTGAATTGATTGGCTCTCGAAGAACCGCTCGATGGGATCTGAGCCGTTGCGACCCGGCTGAAACCCGATTCACAGATTTCATCGATCCAAGAGGTTAAAACCTTACCGCTCCGCGGTTGGTTGGCAATGCAGTCTATACACCGATCGTGACGAGTGCATCTCGGTCACCGGCACCGCAACGGCGCTCTGATGTTGACCTCGTTGGGCGAACACCCGTCCTGAGGAGACGCAGGTTCCGGATGGCGATCTTGTCGAAAGAGATCGTCTTCATTCCGAAGCCGTATCCGTCGGAGTTCCGGCGCCCTGGATATGCTCTCGACCGGCAGACGAGTTCGTCGCGGACGGATTCACCGTCTGGATCCTCGAGGACAAACCGGCTCCAGGGGACGCTGAACCGGGGATACGCCAAGGCCCGCGCCGGCGAGATCCGCGGCTTCACCGGCGTGGATGTCCCGTACGAGGTGCCGCTGGCCCCAGACGCCCGTGCTGGGGCCCGACGACGGGGATCCGACCGCGATGGCTACCGCCATCCTGCGGGAGATCATTTGGCCGGCTCGGTGAAGTGCTACTTCTACACCTGGCGTGACGACGGCATCGACCAGACCATTCGCGACCTGCTGCGCTGGCAGGTGCGGGAGATGGCGCGTCGAAAGGCGGACCCGAGCCTGGTGGTGCTCGACACCCAGAGCGTGCACGCGGCGGCCGGGCGCCCATGGTGTCGACGGGGCGTGATGTGGCAAAAGTACCGGGCCGCAAGCCGGCCTGGCCGTTGACGTTCTTGGGCTGGTGATCGCGGTGGCGGCCGCGTCGGCGCATGAGAACGCCTACGGAATCGCGCTGCTGGACAAGATCGCCGCCGACCCCGCCACCGTGCAGAAGGCGCTGGCCGACCAAGGCTTCAAGAACGCCGTCGTCGCGCACTGTCAGAAGGTGGGCATCGAGGTGGAGGTCGTGTAGCGCAACCCCGCGCAGAGCGGGTACGTTCCCCCAGGCCAAGCGATGGGTCGTGGAACGCGCCTATGGGATCTTGATGCTGCATCGCAGGCTGGTGCGCGACTACGAGCATCTGCCGCGCAGTTCGGAGTCGCGGGTGTACTGGGCGATGACCGCGGTGATATTGCGCCGGCTGACCGGGGCGACCACGTCGGCCTGGCGCGCCGCACGCGAGGCAAATTCGGTTGACGTGTCCACGCTCGGCGAGGCCATCGAGGCCGCAGCGTCGGGATGGGCGCGTGTCTCGTGGGACATCGTCGGGGTCGAGGGCGATGCGAAGCCGAACGCACTTGGCGTCACGGTCCGCTGCCTCATCGGTGTGGACGGGAGCGTGCCGGATGACGACGACGAACCGGGCATGGTCGCGATCCTCAGTCGCGCCTACTGAGGGTCACTCCCGGCTACCGGGTCCGACGACTAGGCCGTGGTAGAGCGACGGCCGACGATCCGTGTGGACGTTGTTGCGTGGCCCCACGTCCTTGGTCGATGCGCGTTCGAGGTCGCAGGCAGCGTAAGTGATGGTCGCGATCGATCCGCCCGGCCTCCAGGCGGAGGCGAGTGGCCACCCGTTGACGTCGACGATGGTGGAGGCACCTACCCAGCTCATCCCGCGCTCGGACCCAGCTCTGTCACAGGCAGCGATGAACAACCGGTTCACCGAAGCACTTGCCTGGATCCGCACGATCTCCATCGGCATCGCGCCGACCGCCAGGGGCCCTTTTGGCCAGTTCGTGGGTGCGCACAGCAGTTGAGCGCCTCCGAGTGCCGCCAGCCTCACCCACTCAGGAAAGTCCAGGTCGTAGCAGACCATCGTGGCTATCCGCCCGAACCGGGTGTCGACGACCGGCGGTTCTGCGTCGCCGCTCGCGAAGCAGTTGACCTCGCTGTCCCACAGATGAGCCTTCCGATACACCGCGCGGAGCCCTTGTACGTCGACCAGGGCGGCACTGTTGAACAACTGTCCCTGCGACACTTCGCAGAACCCACCGACGACGACGACATCGAGCTCGGCCGCCAATCGGACCCATGAGCTCACAGTTGGACCCTCGGCCGACTCAGCGCAGGCAAACGCCTCCCGATTGTCTTCGACCACGTGTCCACTGGAAACCAGCTCGGGCAGCACGACGACGGACGCCCCGTTCGTCACCGCTGTCCGCACTGCTGCTTCTGCACGTCCACGATTCACGGTGTTCGCGCCTGCCACGGGTGCGAGCTGACAGCAGGCAACCACGACCGACGTCATCGGATGGTCTCCTGTGCCGGCCCCGGGAGCGGCTGGAACGCCACCGGAGCCTGCCGCAGCGTGCTGAGCGGCGCACAAGGGACCCCGGTGGCCCGACTGAAGTCATCGAGGGACCGGCGACAGTGCTGGCGGGTCCGCTCACGGCCGCCCCGGCTCATGATCCGGTGACGAAGCCGACGGGGCCAGGGGAACCACCTCTCGGTGTCAAGGCCGTAGTCGAGGAGGGCTGACTTGGGGACGACGTCGAGGATCAGGCCGAGGTTGTAGGCGAGCAGCGACCCACGAACCCACGGGACCGCTTGCGGTGCCCTGCGGCGGAGATCGTGCCAGTTCAGCGCATAGAGCGGGACGGTGATCAGCTCGTCGAGGAACATCAGGTGGGTGAGGAAGTATCCGGCCGTCCCGCTCACCCCGGTCGTGGTCGAGGTGAGGTTGACCGACATCATCCGTCCCCCCGGCGACGCATACGGCTCGTGCGCGACCTTGCGTGGGCCGAGGAAGCCGGTGCAGTTCACGATCCAGCCGCCGTCGGGGATTGACATACGGGCACCGCTGCGCAGCACCATGACCGGCCCGGCAAGGGTGTCTTCGACGTCGATCAGGTGATCGCGAAGAACTCGGCTCACCCCGTTCCGCACGACATCGGTCTCGGTGCGGGAGAGCATCGCGCCCACGTTGTGGATCGGGTCACGCACAGGGCTGGTGGTGTAGCGAGACTGTGCCCAGCGGGAGACCTCTTCGCTGTTCGTCCCATCGAATCGCCGTAGCGCCTGGGCATACATCGCGCTGGTCGAAGTTCTGCCCCACCACCGTCGCATGCCGGTCGGGTAGAGCTTGTCGCGGTCGAAGAAGTAGGTTCCCGATCCGGCGACGAGGCCGATGCTTCGGCCGGACCCGGCCACCAGAGCCTGCACGGTGTCCATCGCTGTCTTGCCACTCCCGATCACCCAGACCGGTCCGTCGTCATCCGACGACAGGAGACCGTCCTGTGCCAACAGGTGCGGTGCGGTCGACCGCACCCGCTTGCTGGACAACGAGAGCGGGGGGTTGACCGATACGTCGAACCCGGCTGCGTGGATGAGTCGCGCGGCCCTGAACGTGTGCTCCCGCCCTTCGCGATCGCGGGCGCGGATCATGACGTCCTCGGGACCCTCGACATGCGACAGGTACTCCGACCCCCATCGTGCGTCGATGTCGAGATTGCCCGATATGACCTGGAAGCAGTGGCGGAAGTGGGCCTGCACCTCGTCTCCTCGCGCGAGGTAGCCGCGATCGGTGGTCAGGTTCCATGGGATGTTGCCGGCCGTGAAGAAGGAGTACGGCTGGTGCAGTCGCACGTAGGAGTAGGCGTCGTTCCACATGCCACCCGGCTGCTCGTGCCGATCGAGGAAGAGCACCCGCGCGCCCTTGGGCAGGTAACGGCGCGCGACGAAGGCTGCGTTGAGACCGGCGATCCCGGCACCGACGATGCAGAGCTCGTAGCTGGTGGAGTCCGCCGCTGCGGTCATTGATCCCTCGTCCTCGAGCCCGGCCCGGCATCGTCGCCTGCCTCGAGGGACCGACGGCTCGGCACGGACAGCGACCCGCTCGAGCGCACCGAGCGTGCAACTCTCGGTGAGAATGGTCGCGCGATCATCAACGCGTCAGCAGAGAGACGGCTGCCGGGTTCAGGAGGTTGACCCGCACGAACCCCGGGTAACCCTCCCCGCCGAAGCAGTTGATGTCCATCGCCACGTAAGTGGTGGCATCCACCGACGGACGGCCGAAGACGAAGAATCCGGACTCCGGCTCCACCGCCTCCGTCACAGCACCGCTGGCCATCAGTTGCCGATAGCGGTCGCGCGCAAAGCTCATCAACGGCAGAGCACCATCATGCGTGCCCAGCACTTCGACCGCTCGGTGGGCGAACAGGCGGTCCGCCAGGCCCGCGGCTCCGTGCAGTCGTTTGTGGAGCTCGGTGAACGCGGCCGCATGCTGAGACGGCACGACGGCGTAGGCGAAGCGGAATCCGTGCATCGCCAGAGTCTTGGTGGGGCACACCAACCGGAATGTCAGGTCAGGATCGAGGCGATCAGTTGCCTCCTTGGTGGCGCCATCCCACCTCATGTACTGGAAGGTGCCGTCCACGATGACCGTCGAACCCGTACGCCGCTGCCAGTCGGCGATCCGGTCGATGGTGGCATCTCGAAGCGGCACGCCCGCGAACCACACCGGGTCGGTGACCCAGAGCAGCCCGCGGCCCTGGGGCAAGCTCAACTCCGCGCTGTCGGAGAAGTCGACGTCGGATGCCACTCGGCGCACACTCATCCCGAGTTTGCGGATCCACCACGCAGCGTTGTAGTAGACCGGCGGCAGGTAGGCGATCTCCTTGACCCCCTGGAGGAACTGGTACATCAACAGCGTGGTGAGAAAGCTGGTCGAGCCAGCCCCCGTCACGCAGCGTCCTGCCGTGACGGAGGTTTCGCCGTACCGCCGCACGTGCAGCTCGGCGACCGCGTCTGACAGCTCCAGGTCCTCATCCATACGGCTGTACGTCCCGAGCGAACCCAGCTTGCCGATCGGTACCCCGCCGAGATCGCCGAGGAACTGATCCATGAAGGGGTGGTCGCCGTTCCAGTCCGACACGAAGACGCAGTCCGGTCGCTCGATCAGGGCGTCGCCGACCCGGTCGTGCGCTGCGAGCTCGGAGAAGAGCAGCTCCCGATCGTCGATGCGGCTTGCATCGGTAACAGGTAATGGCAACGTCATAAATAAACCTCACGATGAAGACCGACTGAGAAGGGGCGCGTTGCCGACCCCGGGATGCGCATTGGTCGCAAACTTTATGAGACGCGCAGGTCACGCGCAAGGAGCCGTAACGGCCGCCCGGCCCCACTCAGTGAGCCTCTTTCATCCTGAATACGTACAGGTCAGGAGGGTGTGGACGGCCTGGACGATGGTGCCGATGCGGCGGGTGGAGCATCTGGCCCGCCGGAGCAGTCGCCAGGTCTTCAGCTGTGCGAAGGCGCGTTCTCCAGGAGCCCGCAGACGGGCGTGATCGCGGTTGAACTCCTGGTAGTGCGCGGGTTGTTCGCTGTGGTGGTAGTAGGGGGTACGAACGGTGGCGCCGACTCCCTGATAGGCCCTGTCCGCGAGCACGAGGATCTGCCGGGTCAGGCACGCTTGGACGATGCCGTGGGCTCGTGCTGCGGTCAGATCATGGGTGCGCCCCGGTGTGGCACGCGAGAACCAGAGTGGGGTTCCGTCCGGCCGTGCGATGACCTGGACGTTCATGCCGTGCTTCTTGTGTTTCTGGGAGTAGTACGGCTCGTCCGCTCTGATGCGGTCGGTGGGGATGAGGGTGCCGTCGACGATCACGAAGTCGCCTTCACCGAGTCCGGTCAGGGCTTCGTGCAGGCCGGGTGCCCAGGAGGCGAGTATCTCGATCGTCTCGTCGACGTAGCGCCAGGCGGTTGCCTCGGACACCCCGAATCCGGCGCCGACCTGCCGATACGTCTCGTTCTTGCGCAGATGTGCCAGGGCGAGCAGGGCCTGCTTGAAGCAGCTCAACTTGCTCCAGGGCGATCGCAGTTCACGCCTTCGGGCGTAGATGAGCCAGGAGACGTGCTCGACGAGCTCGTGCGGGACGTCGAGCATGGAAGGATACGGAACCAACAGGGCCCCTCGGTCGCCGGTGTGATGAGTGGAATCACCACGCCAACGACGAGGGGCCCTGCCTCGTCACCAGACCCGCTGACCAGCCCCTTTCACCCGCCAGCACAGGATGAAAGAGGCTCAGTGAGCGTTTTCAGCGTTGCTTCTCCAGGGTGAGGATGGCTCTAGTGATGACGGTCATGCGGTTGGGGCTGATGCGGGATCTGCGGAAGATCCGCCAGGACTTCATCCGTGCCATGGTCCGTTCGACAGGGGCCCGAGCTTGGGCAAGTGCGCGGTTGACGGTGCGCTGGGTGGGGGTGAGCTCACCGCCGGGCGGCCGTTTGAGGCCCGTGGTGACCCAGGAGCCGGCGCCCGTATAGGCGCGGTCGGCGAGGACGGGGACGCTCTGGCGTTCGCAGATCCGGATGATGCGGTGGGTGCGTGCGGCGGTCAGGTCGTGGGTGCGACCCGGCAGGGCTGGCGAGATCCACAGCAGGTTCCCGTCCGGGTCGGTGACGGCCTGCACGTTCACGCCGTGCCGGCGATGCTTGGCCGAGTAGTCGGCGCGGCTGTCGCCGACGCGGTCGCACTCGGCGAGAGTCCCGTCGAGCAGGACGAAGTCGGGATCGTGTTCGCGCAGGGTCTTCAGCAGGCCCGGGGCCCGGTCGGCGAGCAGCCCGGTGACGGCGGTGACGTAGGGGTGCGCGGTGCCGACGGATATCCCGAATCCGGCCGCGATCCTCGCGAGGCTGTGATGGCGGCGCAGGTACACGAGAGCGACGAGCGCACGCCGGTGCGGCGGAAGTTTGCAGCGTCGGTCACCTTCACGGGTGACGATGAGCATTGTGACCCACTCGACCAGGGCGTGCGGGAGGTCGAGTGCGGCAGGATAGGGAACCAACAGGGCTCCTGTGCCGGTGGGTTGAGACTTCGAACACCTCCCTCAACGGCTCGGGAGCCCTGTGCGTTGCGGACTCCTCCCTCGCCCCGGCCACGTCACCTGATCGGTGGCCACGCTGAAAACGCTCAGTCCCGTCCACGCGGGCGTCTTGGGACCGGTGACGATCGTGCCGTCGGGACGACGGACACTGCCGGCGAGCCGTTCCTGTACGTATTCACGCAACCTGTCGTTGCCTGCGATCTTGGCTTACTTCGGGCGCTTCGCGGCCTGCTGTGCCTGCCACTGCGCGACCGTGGCGCGGTACTCCTGCTTCCCGCCGCGGGTGGCGGCGTTGCGGCACAACTCGCGCGAGATCGTCCCCGGGTCACGTCCGATCCCGCGGGCGATCTCGCGCACGCCCATGTCCCGGGCACGCAGAATCGCGATCTCCTCGCGCTCCTCGAAGCTCAGGTAGCGGCCGGTGGGCTCGGCCAGAGAGATCGACGCCATGCCGCCAGCGTGACGGAACCACCGAGAACCGACCGACACTGACACCCCGACCGCCAGCGATGCCTCAGCCGTCGTGACGCCCGTGGCGATCAGCCGCCAGAACTGCCGCTGCACCACCCGAGACGGATCAGGCCGGCCAGGCAGCGCATCGCCGGCCTCAGCGCCCGGTCAGCACGCCACTGCCGCCGAAGTTCCGCGGGCGCATCGCCGGTCTTCCTGCTCCAGTCCTCCGTAGCGATCTTGAACACCTCCGAAATCAAGGTGTTGCGACGACCGGTTGAATCCGCCCTGCGACCCGGCGTCCGAGTGGTGGATCGACTCGCCGGGCTGGACCGGGTGTTGGTCGCGGTCGCGCTGCCAGATCGCCATCTCCAGGGCGTCCAGCACGAAGACCGTCTCCTTCACGGTGGCCGCGGACCAGCCGACGATCCGGCGGGAGAAGGTGTCCACGACGAACGCGACGTAGACGACGCAGGCCCAGGTCTTGACGTGGGTGAAGTCCGCGACCCAGCAGCGGTTCGGGGCCCCGGCGACGAAGTCTCGGTCGACAAGGTCGGGGGCCCTCTCGGTCTGTCCGCCGGGAAGCGTGGTGATCACGCGTTTACCACGGACCGCTCCGGCGATGCCGAGTTCGCGCATCAGGCGCTCGACGGTGCAGCGGGCCACCGCGTGGCCCTGCCGGTTCAGCTCGCGCCAGATCTTCCTGGCCCCGTAGACACGGAAGTTGGTCGTGTAGACCTCCTGGATCGGCTCCTTGAGTTCCGCGTCGCGCACGGTCCGCGCGGACGGGGCCCCAAGCCGCTTGCGGTGGGCGTAGTACGTGGAGGGGGCGATCTTGCAGTCGTGCTCGGTGGGTACGCGGCAGATCGGATCGACACCGCCGAAGCGGCCCTGGTGCTCGTCGATGAACGCTACGAGCGTGGAAGTGGCCGGTCGATCTCGGCCGCGAGGAAAGACGCCGCCGCCTTCAAGATCTCGTTCGCCCGCCGCAGCTCGGGATTCTCCTTCTTCAACGCCTTCAGCTGAGCTGATTCCTCCGTACTCGCCCCCGGACGGGTCCCGGAGTCGATCTGGTCCTGCCGCACCCAGGTTGCGCAGCGTCTCGGTCGAACCGATGCCCAGCTTCTGGGCCACGGCCTTCAGGGCCGCGGACTCGGTCGGGCAGTCACCGAGGACCTCGGCGACCATGCGCACCGCACGTTGGCGCAGCTCAAGCGGATAACGGGAAGTCGTGCCATGACTCGAATCCTTAAACGGAATCGAGGCTCCACCTCACCCGGGGCGGTTCACGCACCGGGCCGATCGCGCCATCGCCTCGGTGGTGGGCCTGGCAGCCCCAGGACTGTTGGCGCCATCCGTCGCGCGACCGAGGACATTCCTCAGTTGCGCGCCAGGGTGGGTCGGGACGGGCGGATCCGCCCCTTCGATGCCCCGAAGGGGCGCCAGCGCGCCACCGAGCTGATAAGGGAGAATCCAGCGGCCTCGATGCGGCAGATTGTGGCGGCAGCCGGGATCTCGCAGGGAAATGCCACGGATGTGCGAGATTGACTGGCTCGCGCCGAGGACCCTGTAGCGCCTCAGCAGCGGGCGTCCTCGCAAATGAATCGGCAGCCGGATGTTTCGTGACAGTGGGGGAGAACCGGGACGGAAGGAGCTTGGCGTCCACGGTGCTGCAAACCGTGACGGCCGGGTGGTTCGGAGCCCCTAGAATACCGCCCATGGCTAAGGCACCTGTTCTCACCCCTCAGGCACAAGACTTTCCGCGCTGGTACCAGGACCTGCTGAACAAGGCCGAACTGGCCGATAGCGGTCCAGTGCGCGGCACCATGGTCATCCGGCCGTACGGCTTCAGCCTGTGGGAGCGGATGCAACAGGAGATGGACGCCAGGATCAAGTCGGTCGGCGCCCAGAACGCCTACTTCCCTATGTTCATCCCGCAGTCGTACCTACAGCGAGAGGCCGAGCATGTCGAGGGCTTCGCGCCGGAGCTCGCGGTCGTCACCCACGGTGGCGGCAAGGAGCTGGAAGAGCCCGTCGTCGTCCGACCCACCTCCGAGACGATCATCAACGAATACTTCTCCAAGTGGATCCAGAGCTACCGCGACCTCCCGCTGCTCATCAACCAGTGGGCGAACGTGGTCCGTTGGGAGAAGCGCCCGCGTGCCTTCCTGCGCACCACCGAGTTCCTCTGGCAGGAGGGGCACACCGCCCACGCCACCTACGAGGAGGCTCGCGACTACGCCGCCATGATCCAGACGGACGTCTACCAGAGCTTCCTGACGGACGTGCTCGCCATCTCGGCCCTGAGCGGGCGCAAGACCCCCAAGGAGCGGTTCGCCGGTGCCATCAACACCCTCACCCTCGAAGGGATGATGGGCGACGGCAAGGCCCTTCAGCTCACCACCAGCCACGAGCTCGGTCAGAACTTCGCCAAGGCGTTCAACACGGACTACCTCACGGACAACGGCGGCCGCGAATATGTCTGGCAGACGTCGTGGGGCAGCACGACCCGACTGATCGGTGGTCTCATCATGGTGCACGGCGACGACCACGGAATGCGGGTGCCTCCGCGCCTCGCGCCCGTCCAGATCGTCGTCATGGCGGTGAAGGACGACGAGAAGGTCGCGCCCCGGGTCCGGGAGATCGGCCAGGAGCTGCAGGCCGCCGGTGTGCGCGTCTGGGTGGACGACCGGGTCGACGTGCCCTTCGGCCGCCGGGCCGTGGACTGGGAACTGAAGGGCGTGCCGCTGCGCCTGGAGATCGGGCCCCGCGACCTGGAGGGCGGAACGGGAATGTTGGCTCGCCGGATCGCCGGCGGCAAGTCCCCGGTGGCGCTCGAGACGCTGACCACCGAGGTGCCGAAACTGCTTGAGCAGGATCAGGCTCTGCTGTTGCAGCAGTCTGAGGAATTCCGCACCTCCCGCACGGTGGACGTCCGCACCTTGGACGAGGCGGTCGAGGCTGCGGCCCACGGCTGGGCTCGCATGCCGTGGGTGGAACTTGGCCCTGACGGTGAGGCAGCTCTCGGCGAGCATGGGGTGACCGTCCGGTGCCTGGTCTCGGAGGATGGTTCGATGCCGGAGTCGGAAGATGCCCCTGGCGTCCTAGCCGTTGTGGCCCGAGCCTACTGAGTGTCTGAACCGGGCTTTCGTCCAGCGGCTGGCGGCTGTGTGCGCTAGCCGCTGTGCCGTTTGCGTCCTGCCGTTACGCCGCCGTGGCGAAGATCGGCTCCTCGTATTCGGTGATGCTGTTGGTCAGTTCGGGCCCTCATTTACACACCGCCTCGGCTCTCCCGGTAGTCTCCGAAGGATGAGCAACCTGTTCCAGCGCCCTGCCGGGCCAGCTGAGCACGTCGAGCGCGCGCTGTGCGTGGCCGCGCACCCAGATGACCTCGACTTTGGCAGTGCGGGCACCGTGGCGACGTGGACCTCGGCCGGCACCAAGGTCACCTACTGCATACTCACCGACGGCGACGCCGGCGGCTTCGACGAGAAGGTGCCGCGCGAGGAGATCGGACCGCTGCGCCGGGCCGAGCAGCGCGCCGCGGCAGCCGCTGTCGGCGTGACCGACGTGAGGTTCCTCGGGTACCCGGACGGCCTGCTGGAGCCGAGCCTGGACCTGCGCCGCGATATCGCGCGGGTGATTCGGGAGGTCCGGCCGCAGCGGGTCGTCACCAGCTCGCCCGAGCGGAACTGGGAGTGGATCGACAACTCACACCCCGACCACATGGCGGCCGGTGAGGCGACGCTGCGCGCGGTGTACCCCGACGCCCGCAACCCGTTCGCCTTCCCGGAGCTGCTGGGCGATGAGGGGCTCGAGGCGTGGACGGCGAACGAGGTGTGGCTCTACGGCACCGCGCGTGCCGACCACACGGTGGATGTCACCGACGTCGTCGGGCTCAAGTTGGCCGCGCTCAACAGTCATGTCTCACAGGTCGCCCACATCGACGTGGAGGCGTACATCACCGAATGGATGAGGCTCACGGCCGAGCGGTTCGAGCTGCCTGAAGGGCGACTCGTGGAGGCCTTCCACGTCATCCACACCGCTTGACGCGAGCGCATGTGGCGCGCGTACGTCCCTACTCGAACCCGAGCGGCGATCGGGTTCCGACCCTCGGGTAGAGATTGCGGACATGACGCACGTACTCACTCGGCAGGCCGAGAACTTCCCCCGCTGGTACCAGGACGTCGTCCAAGGCGGAGCTGGCCGACAACGGGCCGGTGCGCGGGACGATGGTGATCCGGCCGACGGGCTATGCGCTGTGGGAGCGCATGGTGGATGAGGTCGACGGGCGCATCAAGGCGGTCGGCGTGCACAACGCCTACTTCCCGTTGTTCGTCCCGGAGGAGTACTTCGCGCGCGAAGCAGACCATGTCGAGGGCTTCAACCCGGAGCTCACGCTGGTGACGCACGCCGGCGGTAAAGCGCTGTCCGATCCTGTCGTGATCCGCCCGACCAGCGAGACGCTGTTCGGTCAGTACATGGCCAAGTGGATCTCGAGCCATCGCGACCTGCCGCTGCTGCTCAATCAGTGGGCCAACGTGGTGCGTTGGGAAGACGGCCGCGCATCTTCCTGAGAGGGCGGTATGAGAGTCCATAGGATATTTGTCCTCACCTGATCGTGTGGCGGTGCGGCATCCCGGCCGGTCGGCGGCCATGGGCATGTTGGGCTGGTCTCCGTGAGCGAGCGCAAGCTTTACAAGACCGACGTGAGTGACGAGCAGTGGGCGCTGGTGGAGCCCGTGATCGCCGCGTAGAAGGCCGCGCATCCCTCGGTCAGTGGTCATCAGGGCCGGTACGCGATGCGGGAGATCGTCAACGCATTGCTCTACCTGGGCCGGACCGGCTGCCAGTGGGAGCAGCTCCCGCACGACTTTCCGCCGGCCGGCGCGGTGAAGTACTACTTCTACACCTGGGGTGACGACGGCATCGACCAGACCATTGTCGTGGCGACGAACTTGAGGCGGGCGATGTAGCGCTGGTCAGTCTCGACCGCCCGCAGGACTCGGGGATGACGGTGACAACGTCGCCGCCTGCTGGCACCATCGCGTCGGCGACGTACGTACCTACGCGCAGGGAGGGACCCCGGGCCGATCCCCATCAGGCCGACCGAGCCACTGCCCTAGACGCGAGACCGATGCCGCGCTCGGCGGACGCACCCCCGACGCGCTCGGCGCTACGCCGGGTCGGTCCCGGGTTTCACCCGCAAAAGACACTCAGGTTCGTCAGCTCCAAGGGCTTGATCCTGCCGGCCAGGTGCGAGATGCCTCACGCGAGGGTCGACCAGGCGGCGACTGCCTGGTGCGGGCTCGTGTATGCCAGCGAGTCGGGGCGTCACTAGCGTCACCGCGGAGATCAAGCCCGCCGCTCGGCGCGACGCCGCTAGAACACGCTGGCGCGCCCGATCAGAGCCAAGACCGCCAAATGCGACCCGTATCCCTCGTGGCCTCCGGACAACACCTTCAGGACCAGTTCGCCGTCATTCGGCACGGCGTTCGGGCTCAGGTCGGCGGTGAAGCCGAGGCTAAGGGCTTGCAGATCATTAACCCGTCGTCTTGATCTTGTTGGGGGGCTCGCCGGTTTGGGCGAGGACCCGAGCCTGGAGGGCCCTGAGGGCGACGGGTGGCGTCGTCGCGGGTGGGATGACGATGCCGTGTGCCTCGAGCAGTTTCCTGTTCTTCAGAAGCGTTCGGTGCATCGCGGTTCGGCTGCTGTTGAACAGCACGGCGAGAGGTTCGGCGGCCAGGGCGACCCGCAGATGAAGCACGGTGGCCAGGACCTGTTCGGGGAAGGCGAGCCGGGGCGGGCGGCCGCGCCGGGTATCGCCGTCGGGCGTCAACATCCTTGTGACAGCATCCAGTTGCTGCCGGGACATGCCGGTCAGGGCGGGATCGGACAGCAGGGCCTGGTCCCACGGCGGGGCCGCCTCCTGCGGAGCCCGGGGCGCCGGGACGGCAGGGCAGGGCTGTGGGTGCAGGGCATAGTTCCAGTCGCCGTGGAAGGCGTGCCGGATCAGCGGCAGTGCAGCCATCTCGGCGTCACCGATGCGGACTCCGGTGGGATAGGTGTTGGTGTCGAGTGCGGCACTCACGCGTAGTCCGGTGCGGGTGGTGGTCGCGGCGATGGACTGGACGATGACTTCGTGGCTGGTCAGCGGGCGGCCGCGCCAGTTCATGGTGATGTGCGAGAGAGCCGGTGCTCGATCTTGTTCCAGTGTGTCCTGAATGCAGAGGGGAATTCGATGTAGGACGAGTTGCCTGAAGCAGTGCTGCGTGACCGATGAAGGATTGGCCCTTCGAAGTCGCCCTGCGGGGGGAGGCTTCAAACCGCCTCATGCTGCGTTAGCCGAAGACTGTCGTGGTGAGCGATGAGGAAAAGGCGTCCAAGAGGCGTCAGGTGGGGATCAGGGAGACGAACGGGTCTGGTGCAGGTTTGGGTGACAGGTTCGGTCACACGGCCCGGAGAGCCGGTGCGGTCATGACGGTCTCGAATTCGATGGGGGTCAGCCGGCTGAGCGAGGCTTGTCTGCGGCGGCGGTGGTAGGTCCGCTCGATCCAGGTCACGATCGCGATCCGCAGTTCCTCGCGGGTGGCCCACGACCGGCGGTCGAGGACGTTCTTCTGCAGCAGGCTGAAGAACGACTCCATGGCCGCGTTGTCGCCCGCCGCGCCGACCCTCCCTATCGAGCCGACGATCCGGTGCCGATCGAGCGCCCGGACGAACTTCCGCGACCGGAACTGCGATCCGCGATCGCTGTGCAGAATGCACCCGGCGACGTGTCCACGCCGGGCAACAGCGTTGTCGAGGGCGGTGACGGCCAGGCGGGACTTCATGCGCGTGTCGATCGAATAGCCCACGATCCTCTTGCTGAAGACGTCCTTGATCGCGCAGAGATACAACTTCCCCTCTCCTGTGACGTGTTCGGTGATGTCGGTGAGCCACAGGCGGTTCGGGCTGGTCGTGGTGAAGTCGCGGCGGACGAGGTCGTCGTGCACCGGCGGGCCGGCCTTCTTGCCCCGGCCGCGTTTCTTGCCGAACACGCTCCACCAGCGGTTGTCCCGGCAGATCCGCCATGCCGTCCGGTCGGCCATGCCAGATCCCGCGCTGCGGGCTTCGTCGGCCAGGAACCGGTAGCCGAACTCCGGGTCCTCGCGGTGAGCATCGAACAATGAACCCTTCTCGGTAACGTCTCGTGACGGTTGGTGATCTTCGTTCAGGTGGTGCGGCCGTGTTCGAGCTGGAGCAGGACGAGGGCGGCGCGGGCGATCCGCGTGATGGCCGCGGGGTCGAGGCTGACTCGGCGCAGGGCCTTGAAGGTGACCTTCAGCAGGGCGTTGGCGCGTTCGGCGACGGCGTGGACGCCCCGGATCACGGCGTTGAACGCCTTGTCGTGGTCGGTGAGTTCACCGCCCTTGGGCTTCTTGATCGGGTGGCGGAAGGCGTCACCGGCGTTCTCGTAGCCGAGGTCGGTCAGGGTGGGGATACCCAGCGTGGCGGCGAGCCGGTTGAGAGCGTCGACGAGTCCGTGGGCGCGGGCGCAGGTGGTGTCGTGCTCGCGGCCCGGGCGGACCGGCGAGACCCACAGCGGCCATCCATCCGGGGCCGCGATGACCTGCACGTTCCCTCCGTGGTGCTTGTGCTTGCCGGACCACCACAGGTCAGCGCCGTTGGGGCCGGCGGCGGCCACACGGTCGGTGCGGATCACGGTGCCGTCCAGGTTGAGGTGGGTATACCCCGCTGCTGCCGCTCGCTCCAGCGCGGTGGACAGATCGGGCGCGTGGTCGGCAAGCACGGTCAGCCCCTCGTGCAGGTAGCGGTAGGCGGTCGGCAGTGAGATGCCGTTGTCCCGGGCGAGTTGGGCCAGCCGGGTGCCGTCGACGAACCAGCGCAGCACAAGCACGGCCTGCTTGAAGACGCCCAGAGCGCGGGTTCCCTTTCGGGTTCCGAGCCGCTCGCGGTGCCCGCGTAGCAGCTTCGCGAGATGCTCGGCGGTCGCCCTGCGGACATCGAGCACGGCGGTGTAGGTGATACTGGACGTCACGTGAAGCCTCTGGTTGTACGGAACGTGATCTTCGCAGACCTGTTCCTACCAGGGGCTTCACCTTTGTCTGACGCCAGGTCACCATCGCGCCGCCCACGCATCGTCACGCACCGCAACCATTACGTTGCCGAGAAGACCTCAATGCGTTCGCGCGCGTGGCCTGCTCGAACTCCGCACCGGTAACCGGCCGTTCGAGCCAGCGGTAGTAGGGCTGCCTGGCGAGATTCAGGACCCTGCACGTGACCGTGACGGGTACCCCGTCCGCGGCCAGCCTCTTCACGAGCGGGTAGATCCTTTTCCCGGAAGATTCGCCTGTGACAGGTAGGCAGCGGCCCGACGCAGGACCTCGTTCTCCTGCTCCAGCAGCTTGATCCGCTGACGCGCTTGCCGTAGTTCCGCGTTCTCCTGCGTGGTCGTCCCGGGCTTCACTCCGTTGTCGATGTCCGCGCGACGCATCCACTTCCACAGCGTCATCGCGTGCACTCCGAAGTCGGCGGCCACCTGCTCGACCGTGACGCCCGGGCCGCGGTTCCTCGCGACCCGCACGACGTCCTGGCGGAACTGTTCCGGGTATGGCTTGGGCACAGCGAAATCCTTCCCACCTACCCCGCAGGTGCAAGCCAGTTCAGATGTCACCCGATCGTGCAGCAGACCCTCTTGCGTCGGTGCGGCGTGTCGCGGTTTCCCACGAAATCCGGTGGAGTCTCCGCGGCCGGAAGTGGTTGGGCCCTGCTCAATGCTTCGCTGACACGGCCCGGCACAGAGCGAGGCGGAAGGTCCGAATCGCAGGCGCGGTCTAGCCCGCGCGTCGTCGAGCGATGGAGGTTATCGCGGTGGCTGGTTATGGGGCGCTTTCCGACGTATACGAGTGGCTGATCGGAGACGACAGGTTGACCCCCGCCAAGGCAGCCGCGGTTTACTACACCGATGTCGTGGGCTCTCTGCCGCCCAACACGCGCGTCCTCGACTGCTCGTGTGGAACCGGCCAGCTCGCCGTCGGTCTCGCGAGTCTCGGCCTCGACGTGGTCGCCGCAGACGCCAGCAGCGGGATGGTTCGCCGGACCGAGAAGGCCGCCGACGAGCAGGGTGTCTCGCTTCGAGCCCTCCGCGCGAGCTGGGACGAGCTGCCCGACCACCTGGAGGACTCCACGTTCGATCTGGTGTTCTGCGTCGGCAACTCGCTCGGGCACGCCGAGGGCGCAGCCGGGCGCCTGACCGCACTGGAAGCGATGTCGCGGCTGCTGAATCCGGGCGGACGCCTCGTGCTCACGTCGCGCAACTGGGAGCTCGTGCGCTCCGCCGGCTCACGGGTAGACGTCCGCGATCGACTCATCCGCCGCAACGACCGCGATGCGGTCGTCAGCTACTACTGGCAGATCGAGCAGCGCTGGGAGCAGGAACACTTCCTTGAGATCGTGGTCGCCCAGATCGAGCCGGATGGGGCAGTGCGAGCCTGCTCGGAGCGGTTGTCCATCTGGCCCTACCGGTACGAGGACCTCGTGGCGCAGTTGCGGAGTGTCGGGCTCACGGTGCAGTCCACCACCTTCGACCCCGAGAGCGATGAATACCAGGTGGTCGCCAGGCGCGACCAGGCGCGAGGCACGTCTGAGCCAGCGCGCTGATCCGCCTTTCGTCGTCATTGCCGACCTGCCGGCTCGCGACCGCCTGACGGTCGGCGACCCCTCACGCATGCTCATACTCCCCGCCTTCCCCACTCGCTTGAGAACTGGATCAAGTGGGACAAGGGTGAGTACCTCCGGCCGAATCCAAGAAGCCTCATCACCGTATGAGGTGCGGCGTGCCAAGGTCCGATTTCCTTTGCTCTCCCACGGGTTGGCGATGTATCCGATGCTGGCGACGAGTCGTGGAAATGGGCAGGAAGGGGGGCGTACGGTGATCGAATGGTGGCGATACTGCGGTGTACTCCAGGCGAGGCCAAGTTCCTCGGCAGCCGGAAGCGGCAGGAGCAACTCGATGCCGGCTGGGAGTCGGTCGGAGAACGGGACGAGTGGAAAAGCAGACATGTCGTCCTGGTGGTGACCGGGCAGGAGAGAGGTCGACCGCGAGTCGAATACGTGGGGCAGGCCCGGTGCGGTCGCCCCGCCGGGACCTTCCGGCGTGTGGTCGAGGTGACTCAACTCCATCGAGTCGCGCCTCCGGTCCCGATGGAAGATTTGTCCGACCAGCTTCCGCTCCGACACAGGGACGCAGTCGACTGGTCCGGCGTGCTGACGAAGCGGTCCGGCGAAGAGTTGCTGAACGCTCTTACCACGCTCCGCGCGGATCTGGCCGCGGTCATCGCCCAGTTGCAGGAAAGGGTGGGCGGTGTCCGGATCCTCGGCAGAGTGCGGGAGTTGTTCCTGGAGCAGAGAGATGCCACCGGACTGGCACTTCAACTGGGCGGATTCGACCGGAGCATCATTGAAGAGGCGAAGTTCCCGGAAGAGGGCGGGGATCAGATCCCCGTCCTCGCCACCCTGCCTGGACATCCGGCGCACGAGGATCACCTCGTCGCTCACGATGCGCAACGTTTCTCTGACTGGATCGGAAGTGACGCGGAGCATCTCGCGAAGCGTGTATTCCGCAAGGGCGACCAGCAACTGTTCATCGCCAACGTGAACCGCCTGCCGGCTGAGGACACGCTGGGGGTCGACCTGATCTATCACCATGTGAGCCGGGACAGCTTCATCCTTGTGCAGTACAAGAAGATGGTCCATGTCGGAGCCGGGCGCAGCGAGTGGGGATATCGGCCGGACGGTGATCTTGACGACCAGCTTAAGCGCATGAGGCAGGTAGAAGAGGCGTGTATGCGGCTGGAACAGGATCCGCCGGCCGATTACCGCTTCGTTCACCAGCCGTGCTGGATCAAGTTCTGCAAGTCCGAACAAGTGGCGCCGAAGGGAGATGCGCTGATCGGCGGGATGTACCTCACGCGCGAACACGTCGAGTGGCTGCGAGGGCGGCCCGGACTGGCCACCGGCCCGAAAGGGGGTGAGCTGTTCGGCTACCACACGGTGCCCCGGTATCTCGACAACACGACCTTCACCCAACTCGTGCAGGATGGCTGGATCGGAACCCGCGGCAGGGCCAGTGACATCATCCAGGCCCAGATCAAGGCCAGTCTCGACGGCTCGCGCGCACTGGTCTTCGCCGGGCTCATCGGCGACGACACGACCCAGGCCGAACGTACGCGGGAACGCAGGGGCGGTCTAACGGGCTGAGAGTGTGAGGGGTGAGGTCGACCGTGAACCGGTGGATCCGCCCTCACCACGGCAAGAAGCGGACTTGCGCCGCCGGTCCCGGGGAGAGCGGCGGGGTATCGGCGCGCCGCTGGCTCGGTCGGTGCTCTTCGGTGGCCCGCTCGGTATGGAGAAGGCTGGCCATGTGAGGATGCGGTCACCGTGGCAGCGGAACTCGGCGGTCACGGTGCTGCGGGTCCTGATCGCACGGCAGTCGGGGCACGCAGTCATTGCGGCAGGTTTTTGCCGCCTTGTGCGTGATCGTCAAGAGATGCGCAACGCTGCCGTGTACTGGCCGGCGGTGCGGTCATAGATGATCAGATCGGGGTGAACGTTGGCATCGTGGACACGGCCGAGCGTCACCGCAGCTGACACGGGGATAGCTGCCAGTATGTGCAGTCGTCGTAGGTTCTTGTGGTTGGCCTCCAGCTCGGAGAGCAGTTGCCGGAGCACCGAGGTGAACTCGTTGAGCGTGGGAACGGAATTGATTACGTCGACGGACGGGGTGACGTCGTGCGGGTGAATCGTCCAGCGCGGAAGCAGGGCAAGCTGTTGGGGTAGCTCTTCTGCCTGGATCGATCCGGAGATGTTCAATATCAGCACTCCGTCAGAGGCGTCAGGGGCAGGAGAGAGAGGCGGCTCGGTGACGAAGCGCACCATCGGGTCCGTCGTATCGGGCCAGGACCAGGATTCCGTGCGGCGGTGCCGTTGGTAGATGGAGACGGTGAACGTGTCGTCCAAGCGGGAGCCGAAATAGACAAGCAGTGGCAAGCGCGCGAAGGCGAAGGCACTCACGTGGTGCACTGAGTCCTCACGCAGCGCTTCCGCCAGCTTGTGTTCCAGGACCCGATCGATTTGCTGCTGGCACTGTTCCCAGTACGCTGGCCCGCCGGCGTTCTCACCGGGTATGCGTCGTAGATCGATCTCGAAGCCGTCGCCGTGCAGGCTGAGGGGGAAGTCGGGGAATCGCCCTTCGGAGCGGATGACGGCCTCGGCGGCAGTGGGCTTGGTGAGTTCGACTTCCTGGCCTCGGACTTGTCCGATCAGCCGGATTACCACGGTGCCGGTTTCCGGGTTAAGAGCGGTCAGCCGCCGGATCCACTCCTCCCGATCGCGCTTGATGCGCCGGAGCCGTTCGACCGTCATGACGTCGAGAGAGCCCTTGCGGTCGATTTCGTTATGCTCGCCGCGGCACAGCAGCATGAGGTTGTCAGCCAGGTCGCGCTGGTCCTTCGGGAGGGGGTCCATGCCGCGCGGTGACTTCGGCGTTGCGTCCTGCCCCACGATGTGGGCGAGCTCTCCGAGGGTGAAGTCCTGATAGGTGAGTTTTCCCTCGAGAAGGTAGGTCCCGCAAAGTTCACATCGTCCGCCGGCGCGGACCCAGACCTTGAGCCGCTCGACGTCGGGGATGGACTTGCGTGCCACAGGTCGACTCCTCTTGGCGCAGGCGGGGGTTGTGCGTCTCGCGTGTCTTGGTTCGGGGACACCGGGTCTGTTGCTGTGGTGCCGTGCAGCGGAAGTATGGGGTATGGGCGCTTGGTCTGGCCGCACCGGCCGGGCTAGGGGAGATGGGGGACGTAGTGATGATGCGGTCCGCTGCGGGCGTGCGGAAGCGCGACCAGGTGGGTTCCTGACTTCGACGCGGCCAGCTGCATGCCGAGAAACGTGGTGAGCGTGGCGGCGACGGCGGCGAGGTCTGCTGAGGATCCGTGGAAGGTGGGAACCGAGCAGCCGCGGGTCGGTACGAGTTCGTCGTCGGGCTGCGCTTCTTGCCACAGGGCGTGGTACAGCTCGAGTTGGTGGTCGTCGAGTACCGAGGGGCCGGCCAGGGAGTCCAAGCTGTGGGGGCCTTGGAGGGTTCCCGGTGCGCAGACGGTGAGGATGCCAAGTGTCCCGGTGCGGGTGTCTGTGGCGATCTGGGCGAGGGTTGCCTTGCGGTTGGATGTGCGGGCGAGGACATCGAGGCATTGCCCGATGGCCAGGCTGACCGTGGCGTCGATCACGAGGTCGGCCTGGTTCATGATCTGTTCGGCGTCCTCGGGGAGGAGGCCCTCGGCGATGTCGACGGTCAGGCGGTCGTCGATGTTACGCAGTCGGTCAGCGAGCGCGGCGGCCTTGGCCGCGCCGAGGTCGGTTTCGAGGAAGTTCTGCCGGACGAGCAGCCCGCCGGTGACGACGCTGGGGTCGCACAGCGTGATGCGTGCTGCTCCTGCGCGTGCGATGAACTCGGCGGTCCAGGATCCGATGCCTCCGCAGCCCCAGATGTGGATGTGTTTGTTCTGGTAGCTGTTGACGGGGCGGTTGTCGTCGCGGCGGGTTGTGACGGTATGCCGTTCGTCGGACACTCGGCACCACTCGATCGGGAGGGCCGGGTTGACCGCGCTGGGGGTGAGAGTGCTCAGCCAACCGGGCTGGCGCCTTGCGAGGCTGCGGAGTTCGTTGGCGGCGCTTGCGGGGATTCGGCCCGCGAGCAGATGGGGTGGGCCGCCGGCGGGGTGGGGCACGGCCAGGAGGAGGTATTGGGGTGTGTCCTCAGCGTTTCTCACCACGCTGGTCGCGAGGGAGGTCAGCACGGCCGGTGCGAACGGCCTGGCGGCTGGGGGCACGGCTGGCGAGTGGCGCATCGATCTGCTGGAGGAGTTCGACGAGTGTGGTGCCGGCTCCCATTGGCAGGGGCGCGGGGAGGATGATGACCGGCAGGCGTGCCGTGGGAGGTTCTTGTGGAGTGAAGGCGAGGTCCAGGCGCTGAGCGGTCCTTGGGATCAGGTATCCGGCCTGGACGCACTTTCCGAGGACGGGTTCACGCACAACGATGGTGGGTGTTCCTGCGGACTGATGCAGGACCCCGCCGACCGCGTGATAGAGGGCGGTTGAGGCGTTGAACCGGTTGCCGGCGGCATCGCCGAGCCAGGCCCACAGGCGGTTTAGGCTGGAGCGGATGCCGCCTGCCGGGTTCCATTCTCGCGCTGGGTCCAGGTACAGGCACAGCCGGTGGCCCTGCAGGACGTGGGGGTATCCGATGAACCGGGTGTGCGTGACGTCGACCTGCGGGGGGAGCAGCGGGGAGGACGGGACGCGGAGAACGAACCGCTCGCGCGGCTGAAGCCGAATCCCTCCCTCCACCGAGACGGTCCCCCTCGTGTCGATCTCGATCGTGATTGCCAGGGCGCCGTCGTCCGTACGGTCAGGCACTCCCACCACGCGCAGGGTGTCCGGCTGCTCGGCGCCGATCGCGCGGAGATCCGCGAGCGCCTGTCTCTGCCACGGTGTGGGAGCGCCGAACCGCCAGGGCCTTCGCTTGCTCATCCAGCGCGCCCCGACCGCCCCGTCGTCGTCACGGCGGCCACGGACGCGGCCGCGGCAGGGAACTTCGCGCTGCTCTGCTGGGCGTCGGGCTCCTTGAAGCCGGTGCCGAACAGACCCTGCCACAGCTCGATGCTGGTCTCCTTGTCCGCATGGTGGTAGGCAGACTCGATCTCCTCCGTGTGCACGCGGATCCGCTCGCGGAAGTAGGCGTAGGTGTCCTGGGTCCAGCGGTGGTCAAACGTGACGCCCGACCCGGAGGGGTCGGCGATCGACGGCTTGGTGGGGTTGGCCTGCAGGTAGGTGTTGAGGTCCTGGACCAGGTGGAGCAGGGTCGTGGGGACGTTGGCGTAGTAGCCCGGATCGATCAGCGTCTTGGTCTCGCTGACCTGGTTTCCGAGCAGAGTCGTGAGGATGATCGACCGGGTTCCGGTGAAGGAGTTCTTGTGGTCGCGTAGGTACTTCAGCAGCCGGATGACCCTGCGCAGGTTCCCGCCGGTGATGTCGTCCTGATTGCGCATCCAGGCCGTGAAGCCCTCGGGGTCCGTCGCCTCCCAGCAGTTGTCGTCCCGGTTGACGATGACGTCGCGGCCGTCGCTGAGCTGGACGTACGGGACGATGTCCATGTGCATCAGGTTCTTGTATTCCAGACGCACGCAACGGCACTTGCGCGAGTGCGGCATCTCGCGGTAACGGCTGTGGCGGTCCAGTGCCGCGTAGACCTTGTCGATGTAGGTCTTCGGGCTGCCGTGCCAGTCCGGGTTCTCCTCCATCAGGAGGAGGAAGTCGGCGTCGAACTCCTTGTCACCGACCGGGTTGATGATGGTCCCCTGCGCCCACGAACCCTGAGGAATCTTGTCGAGGACGAGGTGTCCTATCTCCTCGTCCGTCTTGAGGGCTCGGTAGACGCTGTCCACTCGGTCGTCGAGCATGTCGAGCTTGAACCGGCTCAGGTTGACCGTGTCCGTGAGGAGCGTGTTGAAACAGGTGGTGAGCTGCACTGGCGCCATCCCGTAAATCGCCTTCACTGAAGATGGTGACACCGTAGCGTGGAGGTACGACAGTGACGGCGACACGGCTGGCCAGTCTGCCTTCAGAGCGGGGCAGTGTGTGAGCGCGCGTGGAACGACGAAGCCCCGCCGGAAGCGGAGCCTCGTCGGAGCTGGCTTAGGACGTCGGGCGGCATCCGGCGCGTGCATCGTTATACTCCGGATCTCCGCTTTCGAGGACGCGGAGTAGGGAGGCCGTGACGACACGTGTCTTACGGCCGATGCGCAGCACACGGCACGGGAACTGCCCGCTGCGGATCAGGTCGTATCCCTTGGCCCGTGAGAATCCAAGCGCCCTTGAGGCGTCCTCCACGCTCCCCGTTCCGTCCCAGGAGGCGCGGATGTGAGCAGGGCTATAGCGAGGGCTCAGAGTCTCTTCGATCTTCGTGTGCATTCCGAGTTCTTTCGTCTTGGCGGGTAGCCCGTGCCGGGCCTACGGACGTCGCACGCGCAGGTCATCGCGGTGACTGTCAATACTCCGCGCTATTGCCGGTTTGGCTAACCGGCGATTCGGGGCTATGTTGCCCCGCATGTCGTAGAGGGCCCGCTCTGATGGCGTGAGGCACGATGCCGGAGAGGAGTCGGCAGCATCCAGCACGCCACGCCATTACCCGGCACTGTGACGAACGGCAGCAGTCACCCCAGGTGAGTTGGGGGTTGCACGGGTTTCCGATGACCTACCACGTTGAGTGTATCGCGATCCTTGAACCGGCCGCGAAGGGCTCCTGGCCTGTGCTTTCGTGCGTGCGCATTATGTGTGGTGTGGGCGTTACGGGTGATATCTTGATGCTGGAATGACGCTTTTTCTGACGGAATGTCACCTGATTGATCGTGCAGGTCACGTTGGCTGGGAGGCCCGCTCCCGAGGGCTGGTTTCGCTGAACTTGGAGAAAATTCGGTTGGGTTCCCGATGTCGCTGATTGTGGTGGCAGGCGCGCTGCCGCCGTATTTCGGCGGACCGGACGTTTGGCGGAGCGGGCGTCAGTATTGATCCGAAACGGTTCGGGTTCTGGGTCGTTGGTGGGGTGTGAGCGATCTGGTGGGGGACGCGCGGCATCTGTCGCCGTCGGCGCAGGAGGCCCTGCGGCTGCGGGCGGTGGCCGCGTTGGTGGCGGGGCGGGACCGTGAGGATGTGGCGGCGGTCTTCGGGGTGTCGCTGAAAGCGGTCGACAAGTGGTGGGCGAAGTGGCAGGCGGGCGGCCGTGGTGCGCTGGTCATGCGGCCGCGGGGCAAGCCGGTCGGCGTGCACCAGGTGCTCGGGGAGGCCGAGCAGGCCGCCGTGCGGCAGGCGGTGCTCGAGCATCGACCCTGCGACGTCGGCCTGAGCGGACAGTTGTGGACGCGGCGGCTGGTCGGCGAGCTGATCGCGAAGCTGTACCGGGTGCGGCTGACCGAGCCCGGGGTGGGCAAGTATCTGAGGCGGTGGGGGCTGTCCTTCCAGCGTCCGGACAAGCGGGCCGTGGAACAGGACCCGGAGGCCGTGCGCCGCTGGCACGAGGAGGCATGGCTGGCGATCCGGGCGAAGGCGAAGAGGGACGGCGGCGAGATTCTGTTCGCCGACCAGGTCGGCATCCGCTCCGACCAGGTCACCGGTCGCACCTGGGGCGAGAAGGGCAGGACACCCGTGGTGCGGCGGAGCGGGAACCGGTTCTCGGTGAACGCGATGTCTGCGATCAGCACCAAGGGCCGGATGCACTTCATGGTCTTCGCCGAGAGCTTCACCGCCGAGGTGATGTGCCGCTTCCTGGACCGGCTGGCCGGCCACTTCGACCACAAGGTCCACCTCGTGGTCGACGGGCACTCCGCGCACCGCTCGAAGAAGGTCCGTGACTGGCTCGCCGCCCACCCCGACGACGTCGAGCTGCACTTCCTGCCCCCGTACTCGCCCGAGCTCAACCCCGACGAGTTGGTCAACGCCGACCTCAAACACAGCCTGCCCAAGCAGCACCGAGCCCGGGACCAGGCCGAACTCACCGCAGAGACCCGCCGCTTCTTCCGCAGACGCCAGCGTCAGCCACACATCGTCCGCGGCTACTTCGGCGGCCCGCACGTCCGCTACGTCCTGGACGAGAACCCCATGAGTTTCTGATCAATAGGTGGGACCGTAAGGGCTCCAGTGCCCGAGGAAGGGCTTCAGGTCGTCGGCGCGTGGCTCGGGAATGTCGGTCAGCCGGGGCGGTGTGTTCAGTGGGTCGAGGCGCTCCACGGTGGCCGCTGCCCAGCTGATCCATGCTTCGGCCTCGGTTCTGGCCTGGCCCGGCGGCATGGCGTCGACTCGCCTGCGTACAGCGCTCACGTATCCGGTCAGTCGGGTGACGTGGCGCCATGCCGCTTCCTGCGCTTCGAAATGCCTGACGCGGTACGCCTCGGCATACCGGATGCGGGCTTCTTCCATGGCGGCTTCCCAGCGGATGCGCTTCTGGCGTGCCGCTTCGATCTCGTCCAGGCGTCTGCGTTCGGCGGCTTCGCCGCGGAGAGTGACCTCTTGGGCGATCTCGGCGAGCTGGTTTTCGAGGGAGCGGCCGGGGGTGTCGGACCATTCGCTCGCCCGGTGTGGTTGGCCGCCGCTGAGGACGACGCGGAGACGCTCGGACGGGGTGTAGTCGAAGCGGGGGATTCTGACCCAGGAGTTCTTCTTGGCCGCGGCGAGTTCCTTCTCGGTGGCGACGTGCTCGGTCCGGTCTTGCTCCTGGAGGACCAGGAACCCCACGGTCTGTCCCTGTGCGGTGATGGTGAAGTGGGGAGATGCCCTGCGGCGGCGATGAGACGGGGGAGCGAAGCCGGTCTGTCCTGCCGAACTGGAATGTCCTTCGGCCTCGGCAGCGGTGATCAGCGCCTGGATGAGCCGGAGGGCACGTCCTTGGACGGGCTTCGCGAGGCCCAGTGGCTGTTGTTCGTTCTGCATGGCCCGGACCACGGCGTGCGGCCGCGTGAGCCGGGAGGGAACGGGGACGGGTTCGAGGACGGCGAGGCGCCAGGCGGGAATGTCGACGAGCTTGATCTCGTACCCGCCGTGGCACCAACCCCCGTACAGCTCCTTCGTCTCCGGGACCCTTCCGGACCTGCGTGCCGCGGCGACGCGGGACGGCCACTTCTCCAAGTCCGGACCGCTGCCACTCTTGACGATCCTGCCGCCGGCCTCCGAGAGCTCTTGCAGCAGCTGCTCCGTGAACGTCACGCGAGGCTGCGATGGAGGGCTTGGTTTCCGCCCGGCGGCCGGAGTTTCCTGCGCTCGGGTGGACTGGGGTCCTGGAGCGGCGGCCTGGGTCTTGCGCGGGCGTGACCCGCGGGGAGGGTACGTGCCGTGCGCCAAGTAGTGCTGGCCTGCATTCGTCAGGGCGACGCTCCACTGTCCGGCCTTCCGGGAGACCGTGACCAGGCCCCGGTTCTGCAGTGCCTGACAGGTGGCCTTGTAGGAGCTGGTCTCCCAAACGCCGGCAGGGCACCCGTCTTCCACCCACTGCAGCACCGAGAGCTGCCGCTCATTGACCTGCCGTTCCAATGGCCCTCATTCGACTCGAGGTTGACGTACGACGGCGGCATATTGTCAGTTCCGTTTGTCAGCGCCGGGTGGTTCGAAGTAATTCGCTCGAACGAGCGGGGGTGACATGGACCGTGTCTATGTCCGCGCGCGGGCGGCGTCTTCACTGTTGCCGTTAGTTCGGCCTCCGTGAGCTGCTGGCGAGTCAGTCCAGTGGGTTTCGGTCGGAACTTTCAGCCACTGAACTTCGCGCGTAAGCGTTCGTTCTCCTCCTCCAGCGTCTTGACGCGTCGTTCGAGTTCGGCTCGTGTCGGCTTCTTCTTCGGCGGCGGAGGCAGGGGTTCTGTTGACTCCGGTGGCTCGCCACGCAGCCCGATGGGTTCGAAGGCCACGATTGTTTGCCCATCTTCCCCGCACCCAGAGCATCGTCTGCCGTATGGCCCGGAGGACAGAGGGTCGGTGTACGTGTAGTGCGCCTCCGTCTCGATGATGTGGCCGCAGTACAGCCGAACACGCCACCGCATGATCTCGTGGTCGGCCTTCTTGAAGGACTGAATCAGCTTCGCGACGTTCTCGAACGCCTGACGACGACGCTCCGCCCTCTCCGGATCTGCCCGGCACTTGGCGTTGTCCTCCTCGACCTGACGCCGAGCCCACTCCTTGCTCTCCTCGCTCTGCTTCTGACGGCGGTGGTCCCCGCGCGTGAGTTCATACTCCTCCAACGGAACCCCGATGCTCCGGTACTCGACTTGGCGCATGACGGCAAGCGTAGAAGCGGCGTCCACGCGGTCGTGGAGAAGAACGGTCTTGATCAACCAGCTCGCGGATTCTGCCCATGAGTGACCGCCGGAGTGCGTAATGGCCCAGAGAGGCTGGGATGGTTGATCGGATTCGTGGTCACAGGGTCGCTGCGGGCTGGCTGGTCAGTTCCCGCCAGTTAGCCGGTTTTGATCAATCAGTAGCCCGGCACTGACGTTGTTGGGCAGTATGCCGTCCTGGGGCATTGTCGGTTGAGAGAAGCGGAGGGGGAGCATGGCGATCAGAGTGCTGCCGGTGTCTGCGGAACAGTTGGAGCTGCTGGACGCGGTTGTCGCTTTGGGCGACCGATACACGAAGTATTTGGGGCTGCTCACGCCGCCTGCCTACCGTAAGCACGCCGAGGACGGCGGCCTGCTGGTGGCTGTGGATGACGAGGAGGTCGTCGGTTACGCGCTCTTCGGGCTGCCTAAGCGGAGTCTGTATGTGCGTCTGGCTCATTTGTGCGTGGCCGAGGAGCATCGAGGCAGGGGTGTTGCTCGTGAGCTGATCGAGGCGATCCGCGCGCGGCATGCTCATCGCCTCGGTATTCGTGCGAAGTGTCGGCGCGACTATGGGCTCAGCGGCATGTGGACGGCGCTGGGTTTTGTTCCCAAGGGTGAGAGCCTGGGGCGGGGCAAGGACCAGGAGACGCTGGACACCTGGTGGCTCGACCTGGGGCATGAGGATCTGTTCACCGAGGCCCAGAGTGATGCGCTGCTGGTGGTGACCGTCGACCACGGGGTGTTCGCCGGGCTGCGCGGTACGGGAGCGGAGCGCGCTGTTGCGGAGTCGCGTGCTCTCGAAGCGGGATGGCTCGCCGACCTGATCGAGCTCGCGTTCACTCCGCAGCTTCTGCACGATGTACGCGATGTCGAGGAGCGTGAGGCGCGCAACCATCAGCGTGCGGGTCTTGCCGAGTTGCGGTCACTGTCTCCTGACAGTGCTGCCGTTGCCATCCGCTTGGAGGAGCTGGCCGCGGCAGCGAGGAAGGAACTGCCTGATGTCCCCTTCGACGGTCGGCAGCGCTCCCGCTTGCGCTACGTGGCCGAGACGTCGTGTGCCGGGCTCCAGGTGCTGGTGACGCGCGATCCCGCACTGGCGGCTCTGGCCGACATCGCCTGGGACGTCGCACGGGTCAAGGTCGTCTCCCCGGCCGTGGTCACGCTGCATGTGGACGAACTGCGCCAGGCCCAGGTGTACCGTCCTGCGGATCTCATGGGAACTGCCTTCTCCGCCGAGGAGATTGCGCCAGGCCGTGAAGGAGAGCTGGTCGCCTTCTTCGACCAGGCCGAGGGTGACCGTGGAACGGCCTTCGCGGAGCGGCTGAAAAGTCTCGCCAATGAGGGGGTGCTGTGGCGCAGGGAGCTGCTTCGGGACGGAGAGGGGCATCCGGTAGCGCTCTATGTCTGGGCTATGGACGGCCGGACGCTGAACGTCGCGTTCCTCCGCACGGCATCGCACCCGCTGGAGGAGACACTTGCCCGGCAACTGCTGTTTATGCTCAAGCGGCTCGGTCGAGAGCGAGGGGCGCAGGCGGTCCGTATTACCGATCCGTTCCTGTCGCCGACAGCCATGTCGGCTGCCGGCGCCGACGGCTTCACGGAGGACGAGAGTGGCTTCATCGCACTCCTGGTCGACGTCTGCGGACCTGCTGAGGCCGTCTCGAAGAAGGCCGCGGAAATCGCGGGCAGGATGAGGCGGTCGACGCCACGGCTGGATGATCGCGTGTCGCCCGAGATCGCGAGCATGGCCGAGCGGGTGTGGTGGCCGGCCAAACTGATCGACACGGCCCTGCCCTCCTTCATTGCACCCATCAAGCCACGCTGGTCCACGGAGCTCTTCGACGTTCCGGCCATGCTCGTTCCTCGGGACGACGTACTGGGCATCAGTCGCGAGCACGTCTACTACCGCTCGTCCGGACACCGCGGAGAGAGTGTTCCCGCCCGGATCCTGTGGTACGTCAGCGAGGGGGCTTCCGGGCAGCAGGGCAAGATGGTCATCGGCTGCTCGCGCCTCGATGAGGTGGTCATCGACGACCCCGACACCCTCTTCTCGCAATTCGAACACCTGGGCGTATATGGTCATGCCGAAGTGCGTGCCGCAGCCGATGTGTCGGGCAAGGCCATGGCGTTGAGGTTTTCGGACACGGAGATCTTTCCCGTGCAGGTGACGCATGCACGAGTGACCGCGTTGGCCAAGGGACTGGGGCTACGGTGGGTACCGCCGATGCAGCTGTCAAAGATCAGCAACGCACTGTTCCAGGCCATGTACGAAGAGGGGCACCGAAAGACGTGAGTGATCCGGAGCGCGCGATGCTGCTGTCCGTCCACCCTCGGTTCGCCACGGCGATCCTGGCCGGAACCAAGACGGTCGAGGTCCGCCGGCAGCGCGTCGCCGTCCCTCCCGGAACTCCAGTACTCCTCTATGCGACCGCGCCCACGATGGCCATCGTAGGCATGGTTCGGATCGCTTCCGTGCAGGTGGCCTCCCCGCGGGAGGTCTGGTCGGCCAGCCGCACGAGCGCCGGGATCAGTCGTCGCGAGTACGACGAGTACATGAGTGGAGCGACTCAGGCCAGCGGTCTGTTGCTCGAGGAACCGATCACCTTCGAGGACCCGGTACCGCTGGCCGCGCTGCGAGCCTCGGGATCGTTCCATCCACCGCAGAGTTACCGGTACTTGACCGGTGAAGACCTCCGGAAGGTTGCTGAGGCGGCACCGGTGACCGGGGCGGTCCTTCAGGGCGCATTGAACGACCTGACGCTGGCCTAGGCCGATTGCACCTCCTCAACGTGCGGGAGCGGATGCGCTAACGTCAGGGCGCGCCCGCCTCCCTCGCCGATCTGGCCCAGGCCGTGGACGGCGATGGGACGAAGGCGCTGTGGATCCTGCGCCGGTATCTCCGGCTCCACCTTCGGCGGTGGCACCGCAGACCAGCTCCCGGCGCCCTCGGCCGCGTTTTGCCGCGTCTTGCGGAGGTTGTGGTGGGGACGATCTCGCTGGTTGGACCGGCGGTGCGGAGGTTGGGCCGTGGCGCTGGTAGCGCACAACGCCGCGGTCCAACGGGCTGATGTGGTTGGGAGGCGCTATGGAGCGCCGGGCCGATCCCGGCAAATCGCGGCGAAGTCGCAGGCGGCGCAGGTGCCGCACCACGAGGTCTTGCGGGGCATGTCGTTGTGGCGGAGTTGCTCCCCGGCCTTGGCGACCTTGCCGGAAATCTCCTTCAGCAGGGTGTCGTTGACCTCCTCGCGGCTGCTGCGGCTGCCCTCGTCGAGGTTCAGGACCTCGACGAGGTCGGCGCGCTTGCCGCTGAGCTCCTCGTACCCCGCGACGTAGATGTGCAGTTGATCGCGAGTGACAGCGTCAGCCTGGGCACGTTCCTTGGACTTGAAGTCCACGATGGACTGTTCACCGGTGTCGATCCGGCGGATCAGGTCGATTCGTCCGCTGACCGTCACCCCCGGCGTGAGGTGCACCTCCACCGGCTGCTCGGAGTGCTCGGTGAGGGCCAGTCGCGAGCCGTTTTCGCGGAGATAGCGGTGGACGGAGCGGATAGCCGCGTTGCGCAGCTGTTCCTTGAGCGGCTCCGGTGCGAACGGAGCGTGCAGGTGCCGGTCGACGAGCGCCTCCACCTCCGTCGTGTCGACGATGTCGCCCTTCACGGCGCGCTTGTGCACCTCGGCCATCACGTCATGGAGCGACTTGCCGTACCCGAGTTCCTTCTGCAACGGCGAGTCGAAGCCATACAGGAACCGCAGCTTGAACTGGTACGGACACTCGAACAGGTACTTCAGCTCGCTGAAGCTGAAGACGATGTCGGGCGTGTCGGCCAGGGGGCTCGAGGGCAGCCGCTTCAGCGTGGACTCGTCGGGCCTGGCGGCCTCCCGGGTCAGGACGTAGGTGTTGCGGGTCGCCTCGGCGAAGAACTGCGACTCCCGCTGGTAGAGCTTGCCCTGCCCGGGGGAGAAGGAGAGAGCGAGGTACTTCTGGGCGCGGGTCGCGGCCACGTAGAAGAGCCGGCGCTCGTCGTCCTCGCTGCCGCGGTAGCGGTCGGCGTCGTTGACAGCGGCCTCCGGGACGATGTGGAACACACCGAGTCCGCCCTGCCGTTTGCTGGGGAAACGGTTGCGGCGCATACAGGGCACGAACACCGCCGGCCACTGCATGCCCTTGGCCTGGTGGACGGTGGCGATCGTGACGGCGTCGGGCCGGGCGTATCCGGCGTCGGCGTCACTCTCCTCGTAGTAGTCGCCGGCCTGGTGCTCCAGCCACTTGGCGAAGGTGGCGAACCGGTCGGGCGGGCTGCTGAGGAAGTGGATGCGCTCGTAGTCGCCGATGGCGGTGCTGAACCGTCCCAGGTTGTAGAAGGCGAGCTCACTGCGCTCGCGACCGACCTCGGCCGTCAGGTGTTCCTCGCGGACGCCGACCTCGCCCAGGAAACGCTGGTAGGTGCCCTGGATCGTGTAAGTGTCCCAGGGCATGCCCTCAGCCCAGCCGCGGGCCTCGTCGAGGATCTTCACCCCGCGCTTCAGGGCCTCCTCGCGGAGCCCGAGCCGGGCGTCCGTCCAGGCCGTGACGACGGTGTCGCCGTCGACGGTTCCAGCGATGTAGTCGAAGCAGGTCTTGGCGGCCTGGACCTCGGGCGTCTGGAACAGGCGGCTCAGGCCCTTGATGATGTAACGGATCCCCCGGGCGCGCATCTCCGTGACCAGCGGGTCGGCGTCGCCCGACACGCTGCGGAAGAGGACGGCGAAGTCCGAGTACGCCAGGCCCCGCGGCGGCGCGCCGGCACGGTCGGTGAAGGGCAGGCCGATCATCCACTCGATGCGGTCGCAGATCCACGCGGCCTCCTCCTGCGGCGTACCGAAGGAGAGGGCCAGCAGGTCGCCGCGGTCATAGCTCTGGTGGCCACTGGCGATCATCGACTTACTCAACCGACGCGAGGGGTCGATGCCCTCCGCCACCCGGCGTGCAAGGTCCACCACCGCCTTGGACGAGCGGAAGTTCTCATTGAGCGTCACGGTCTTGGCGCTGCTGTGGCGGGTGGTGAACGTCAGGATGTTGTTCACCGCGCTTCCGCGCCACTGGTAGATCGTTTGGTCGTCGTCCCCCACGACGCACAGGTTCGCGCCGAATTGGATGAGGCCGGCGATCAACTGCTCCTGGACGGGGTTGGTGTCCTGGTATTCGTCCACCACGACGTAGCGGACCGTGTCCTTCACGTGGGCGCGCAGATTGACCACGGGTTCGGAGGCCGGCCCTCCCGTACTCGGTGGCGGGAGCAGCAGGTCCGCGGCGAGGCGGAGGATCTCGCTGTAGTCGAGGTAGTGCAGGCGCTGGAGCAACGCCCGGTACTTGCTCAGGCCGTCGAGCACATCCGACGGCAACTCGTCCTGTTCGACCTCGTCCTCTCGGAGCATGCCCAAAACTCGTTGGTAGAGACGGGAGTTGACGTACCGCTTCATCGGGCGGGTCGGTTTGCCCTTGGTACGGATCTGCGTCGTCGTCAGGCCGCTGGTCCGGCTGTTGCGGTCGATCAGAACACGAGCCTGCACATCGCTGAGGACAGTGCATTTGAACGTTTCCGGCACCTGGGACTGCAGCATGCTCAAGGCGTAGCCGTGCATGGTGCCGACGAAAAGCTCGGCCAATCCACGGACATCCCCCAGTTCCTCTCGGACGCGAGAGACGATGCGCTGCTTCAGCTCCCCGGCCGCCCGGTCAGTGAACGTGAAGGCGATAATGTGCCGCGGCTCCACGCCGGGCAGCCGGAGCAACTTCACAACCCGCCGGGCGATGACTTCGGTCTTTCCGGATCCAGCGCACGCGACGATTCCTAGGTGCCGGTCCACGGTGTCGATCGCTGCCAGCTGATTTGAGGTCAGTTGCACCGAGGTGCCTCCACTCGTTACGTCGGGGACCTGCTCCCCGAGCGATGAACTGTGTACCAAGCGGCACTGACAGTCGCTTCATTACTGCAACACGTTGTCTATCACCAGTTCGAATTACGTTTGGTGCGCCTGTCGGGCAATCCGTCTAATGGCCTCTGATTATTTCCGTCGGAGGTGCGTTAATGCCTCACTCTCACGTGTGTGCCTGTTCGATGTCCGGCACTGACGCGTTCGATGCGTCCCGTGGGGTGATTGTGCAAGCGACTGGGACTGGGGGGAGGCGGCGGGCGCTGCCGGATGGTTCCCGGAGAACGCCAAAATGTATCTCATCCTCGATCGCAGAGTCGCGGATTCGTTGACGGGCGGCGAATTCGATGGAACGAGTCGTAAGTCCTTGCAGGCATATGTGCATACATCTGAGGAACGACTGGGTAGCGGTACGAACGACGCGGTGCCGACCGCGTCGGCTGCCTTCCGATCGTCGGAATGATCGTTGTGCAGTGCAAGCGATCTGTTGCTGGAAAATGCGAACGTGCGTAAGGGGGTGCCGCTAGCACAGATGTACGCGCCATGCAGAAATGCACTAGGTGCTTAGAAGGCGCTCGGCCTATTTTGGCTCGCCCCTCTCCTGAGCTGCGCTTTCGCTTTATTCTGACGAAGCGTCAACGCAGCTGGGGGACGTATGGGGGAACCGCTACGCCCCGGTGGACCGGGGGACAGCGTGAACCCCATGGGGCAACATGGCGTCACCCACATCATCTTCACACGGCTGGAGGCTGCTCCGGAAACAATTCCGCCCACTCTCGGCGTTGGCGATCTCTGAGCCGAGGAGGGGAAGGTGTCGGGCCTGAAGCTGTTCCACACGACGAAGAGCGGCGTGACTGAGGTCATGCCGCGTCTTGCTGAGGTCGAGTCGGATGTGCAGGGCCTCGTCGAGGCCAACATGGAGATGCTGCTGGGCGTCCGGTTCTTGGCGAGCGAGTACAGCACCGGCCCGGTTCACGGCGGACGTATCGACTCGCTCGGTCTCGATGAGAACGGATCGCCGGTCATCGTCGAGTACAAGCGCGGTGTGGACTCTGGTGTCATCAACCAGGGCCTCTTCTACCTCAGCTGGCTGATGGACCACCGCGCAGAGTTCCAACACTTGGTGCGCGACCGGCTCGGGGCCACGGCCGCAGCCCAGGTGCTGTGGAACAGCCCGAGGCTGATCTGCATCGCTGGCGACTTCACCCGCTACGACGTGCACGCCGTGCGCGAGCACCGGCGCAGCATTGACCTGGTCCGCTACCGATTCTTCGGTAAAAACCTCCTTGGGCTTGAGCCTGTCGCTTCTGTCACCGGGCGAGCGTCAACCGCCAAGCGGGTTCGCTGGCACGGGGCCGGGCTGCTGCCTGTCCGCAGGCAGGGCGGGGCACTGGCGAAGCTGGCAGAGGCGGCGGATGAGGTATTGCTCGGTCTCGGGGATGACGTCAGCTGGGTGCAGCGCAAGCAGTACCGCGCGTATCAGCGGCTGCGGAACTTCGCCTGCGTCTGCCCGCCGCAGAAGACCAAGCTCCTCGTCTACCTCAAGGCCGACCCGAAGGAGGTCGACCTCGTGCCCGGCTTCACCCGGGACGTGACGGGGCTCGGCCATCATGGCACGGGCGATCTGGAGGTGCAGTTGCGCTCCGAGCGGGATCTGGAGCGGGCTGTGGGCCTCTTCCGTGCGAGCTACGCGGCGGGGTAGCCGTGTCGGTGTCTGTGACGTGACGAATGCGGGTCCCCTACCGTGGCGGCCCCGATAGTAACGTCCTTGAGGCGGTACTACCGGGGCCGTTGGGTTGATCAGTGCTCGGTGGTGAGGTGCTCCAGGATTTCTTCCGCGCACTGCTCGGCGTTGCGGACGATCTGACCGCCCCAGTAGGAAAGAACAGTCCATCCGTCGGCCCGCATGGCGTCCCGCTTGGTCTTGTCTGATGCCTGTCGTTCCGGGGTGTGGTGGTGCTTCCAGCCGTCGCAGAAGACGGCAACTTTCTGGTCGGGCCAGGCGAAGTCGGCCACGGTGACGGGGCGGGGTGTTCCGTCGGTGGAGCCACGGTCTCCCCAGTCGTACTGGGCGTGGCCGCGAGGTGCTGCGAGGGCCATCAAGGCGATGGCCAGGCGCCGCTCGATAGCGGAGCGCGGGCGGCCGTGGAAGGCGTCCGTGTAGCTGGGCACTCGGCGTCCGTCCACCGTCGGCGCATGGGCGAAGCGGCGCAGGAAGTCTGCGGCGACGTGACGGTCGAGCAGGTCTTCTTCCAGCTGGTTGCCGTACGAGCGCAGGCAGGCGTAACAGGAGCGCTCGCAGGTGCAGTCTTCCAGCACCGGGACGAGGGCGGCGGCCACTTCGCCGAAGCGGGCGGCGAGCTGGCGCAGATAGCCGGCGCCGCCGGGGACCTCTTCGTACAGCACAGCGAGTCGGAAGGTGGCTTCGTCGCTTTCCGGATCGGGTCGGGGCCAGTCGAAGCCGGCGACCTCGTCATCGCCGGCCTGGAGCATGACGCGGCAGCCGAGGTCCAGGGCGGCGCGGATGCTGGCGAGGAACTCCTCAAGCCGGTCCGGGCGGATGTCGAGTGTCTCCAGGTCGGGAAGGACCTGCAGGCAGTCGACGCGGCGGTCGACCTGCAGGATGCTGTATTCGAGCCGCTGGTTGGTGCAGATCTTGTCGTGGAACTTCTGGCGATCTCGCTGCGCGCGGGTCGGGGAGGGGCCAGGGATCGCGTCGAACCACAAGCCACATCCGGTGCAGATGACGAAGCGCTCGCTGGTGCCTTGATTTCTGGTGATGCGTCCCCGGTTGAGGACGGTCAGGTCCGCGCCGCGCTCCCATTGCAGGACCAGGCCGTCGCGTTCGAAGAGGTAGGTCTCGGCGGTGTTGGGGGCGCCGAGGTGGTGGGTGACTTCGAAGGGGGAGCGGGAGCGGTGTTCTTCGTCGGCGGAGATCCGCTGACGGCGTGAGGCGCGCATGGCGCGCATCGGCACGCTGAGCTGGGGGCTCAGGTCGTCACTGTCGCAGGACAGGCAGTGCGCGCTGGTGGGAGCGTTCACCGTGTCGCAGCGGTTGCACAGGTTGATGTGGTCAAGGGCGCCGACGCCGTCGGAGTTGATCAGGTTCGCGCGGCGGAAGTCGACCTGGTCAACAAGCCACTTGTCGCCGCGGGCGTAGACGAGCTGGCCGGGGGCGTAGTCCTTGAGCGCCTGGACGGAGTCCTGGGACAACTCGGCCGTCTCGCGTTCCAGCGCGAGGCTGGTGGTGTCGGTAGGGAAGGCGTAGGAGGGCAGGAAACCGACAGAGCTGAGGTAGGACAGCACGTACGCGCGGTTGCGGTCACCGCTGCGCATGGCCTCCAGGCTGGCGTTGATGCTGGTGAGGGCCCGGGAGGCTTCCTTGTTCCCCGGCTTGCTGGCGGCCTGCATCCACTCCTCCAGCAGGCCCTTCTGGCGGATGCGGTAGGGCTCGACGTGCTTGTTGAGGTGATCAACCCAGGAATCGACCACCTCGTGTGCCCAGTTTTCGGTGAGCCAGGGAAGATCCCCCTCGTTTAGGCCGAGGCGGAAGGCGGCGAGGATCTGGGCCGCGATGCGGTCGCGCCCTTCGGCGAGGGCGGTCTTGACTTCGTCGATGCCGTGGAGGTTGCCGTCCGCGTCCTCGGCGACCAGGCCCCGCATCCACTGGGGGAGGTTCTGGCCGCACAGCTCAAGCGCCATGGCTCGGGCGTGGCGCTTGAGCACGCGCTGGTTGTCCAGCAGGAACGCCGGCGGGCGGATGGCGCCGCGGATCATTTCGACCGGCCGGGCGTAGTAGTAGCTGTCGTGGGGCATGCTGCCGGCGAAGGTGACGACCAGCGCGACCCGCTCCTCCCGCCGTCCGGCTCGACCGGCGCGCTGGGCGTAGTTGCTCGGACGTGGGGGCACGTTGCGCAGGATGACGGCGAGGAGCTGGCCAAGGTCCACGCCCAGCTCCAGCGTCATGGTGCACACCAGCAGGTTGAGGTCGCCCTCCTTGAACCGCTCCTCGATCTGCACGCGGTTCTCCAGGGGCACCTGCCCGGAGTGCTCCTCGGCCTTGATGACGAGCGGAGCATCGCTGGCGGCCAGCAGCCGCTCGTGGTCGTCCGGGTCGCCCTGCCACGGCTCCATGGTGCCCTTGCAGTTGAACGTGGCGCACTTATTCTGCGGCGAGGGCCCGGGCTGCACCGCCCGGCAGGCACGGCACCGGTAGGTTGTCTCGCTGGCGGGCCTGACCTCCATCGCCTGCGGAGGAATTTGTCGCAGCACGACCCGCTGTCGGCCGCTGCCCACCTGGGTGCCGGCCAGCAGGTTGTGCTCGGCCAGCAGGTCAACGGCCTTGCGTACGCCCCGCTCGATGGCGTCCGAGCTGGTCACGCTCGGGAAAGCGGTCCGTACCAGGCGGCCGGCTGCGCCCTTGCGGCTCATGGCCAAGGGGTTGGCGCCGGGCACCCTGACGTTGGTTTCGCCATAGCCGGTGATGGAGTGCCCCATGCCCATGGTGGCGCCGGCTTCGACGAGCTCGGCCTCGGTCTTGGCGTCGAGGCGCTTCTGGAGCAAGTCGTGGCCGAGTCCGCCGCGGGTGCGCACCAGGTCAAGCATGCGGGCCAGCAGCCAGCGCGCCGCAGTAGTGTCCGCGCCCAGTGTGTCGGTGAGCGGCTTGAGCGCGTCCTCACTCAGCGCTTCCAAGCCGGGGTAGCCGACCGTGATCAGCCCGAGGCGTTCCAGGGTTGGCGGCCGACGCTCGTCGCTGGCGAGTTCCCCGAGCAGGTCCCACTCGCACACGCGCAGGGCACGGCGGCGGGCGTCCTTGCCCGCCGGGTCCTCGTAGAGGCCAGACTCCTGGCCGCGCCGGAAGACGTCCTCGACGAGGCTGTTGAAGCTGGCAGGCGGCTCACTCTGACGGACGCGGTCGGAGATGCTCTCCACGATCAGGCGGCGCACCTGCACGGCCCGGGATCGATCGCGCAAGTAGCCAGCCTGGAAGGCGGTGTCCTGCCGCGAGTCGGCGAAGATCAGCAGGCGTCGCAACATCTCGTCATCGCTCTGCGCCGCCAGCCCGGTGTGCAAGCTGAACGCGGCGGCCGTGACCGCGGCGGCGGTACGGGCGGTGAACTCCTGCACCGCCCCATGCGAGCGCAGATACCCGCACACCGGACACCGCGTCAGCGGCCGATCGGGTTCCGGCACCGCGACAACAACCTCCCGGGTCGCGGACCCGCATCCCAGACACGTGGCACCGTTGGCATCCTTGCCGCAGCTCGTGCACCGGCGCGCCGGATACCAGTTCCGGTCACCAGTCTGGGGGACCTGCATAGGTTCATCGGCCGTCAGGCGGCGGGCCACATAGCGAGCGACCGGACCGTCGGGGTCGTCCCGCTCCAGGTCGTAGTCCTGACCACAGCCCAGGCATACCCCCAACGGCGTTGTGGCCTTCGCGCCACAGTCTTCGTGGTTGCACGTCGTCGCGCCATCCAGCAACAGATGCTCGGCTTCCCCGGCGCAGCGCACCGGCGTGGGCAGGCTCCGCAGGAACAGGTGGACCTTGGCCTCCAGGACGGGCGGGCCCTCCGGGGTATGGGTGTCCGCCCCAAGCAACAGCCAGCCGGCCACTTCGTCTTCCAGCACATCCCGGTCGGCCCCCTGCCGCTGGGGCAGACCTGCGAGGAGCTCCACCAGCCCATCGACCGTGCTGGGCTCCGACAGGTGCGCCCGCAGCAGGTCCAGCACCGGACTGGCCTGTGGATCGCCCAGCACGACCCGCAGCCGCGAGGTGTCCCCGCCATCGGCCAAGGCCTGGCGGAGCTGCTCGCGGTCCGGCGCCGGGCCGATCAGGCTCACATCCGGCTCCGGCTGGGGCACGGCCGTTTCTTCGATGATGCCGTCCACGTCGAACGGGGCGGCAAACAGGCTGCTCGCGAACTCCGCAGTGCGCTGCAGATCGACCGCGCGGTCGCCTCCGGCGCTTACGGTCGCGGACAGGCCGACACACACCAGCCCCTCATCGGCGACATGACCGCGAAGCCGCCGCACCAGGCCGGCGATCTCGGTGCCCAGTGCGCCCTGGTAGGTGTGTATCTCGTCCAGGATCAGATGGCGCAGCACCCCGTGCCGGAAGAGTTCCCGGTCCTCTCGGCGGGTCAGGATGTACTCCAGCATGGAGTAGTTGGTCAGCAGGATGTCCGGTGGCATTTCCTGCATCCGGGTCCGATCATGCGTCGGCGTAGCGCCCGTGTAGACCCCGTAGGTCAGCCCCAGCGCCTCGCAGGCCGCCTTGATGCGGTCCTCCTGGTCGTTGACTAGGGCGTTCATCGGGTACAGCGCAATCGCCTTCACCCCCGGACGATGCGCGTTCTCGTAGGCATGCGCGATGACGGGGATGAGGAAGGACTCGGTCTTACCCGAGCCGGTACCGGTGGCCACCAGGGTGTTCAGGCCCTGCCGGATCCGGGTCACCGCCGTTACCTGATGCGTGAACAGCCGCTCCACCCGCGGGAACGCGCTCGTAACCTCCGGCGGCAATCCGATGGTCGTGGCGAGGCCGGCCAACGTGGCGTCCAGCTGGAAGCGCGGCTGGACAGACAGGTACGGGCCGCGCCACAGCAGCGCCTCGTCGTCCACCAACCGCTCCAGGCGAGAACGCAGTCCAGGGTCAGCGATGGGATAGGTGGTCCAGGTGAACCGCCGGTAGTCCTTCCGCAACCGATCAGCCAGCTCCAGCGGATTCATCTCTCGCCCTTCCTGCACCCGTTGTTGATCGCTCAGCCGCAGCGGAGGTTCTCCCGAACAGAGAAGATCCGCTTGCCACTTGAGTCGAGCGTAGTGCCGAGTGCTGACAACACGTCCCGCGCCAGCAGTCAAGATCAGCCAGTCAAGCGGGCGAAGTGCTCGCGGACGAGCGCCTTGTACTCCTCACTGGGCCGCACTGGACTGCCGTCTGCATCCGCACTCTGTCGGAAGTCAGCCAGGACCAGCTCCAACTGGGAGGCTGACAGACCGTAGAGCTGGGCTACCCGGGCGTCAAGCTCTGCCCGCAGGACGTACTCCTCGTTCTTGGATAGCGGGGCACACTCCACCCCCAGTACGGCGGCCAATTCATCAAATTCGACGGTGCGACAGGTAAGTCGAGCTGAAAGATCCACGATTCTTGCGCCGGGGCCGGTATCCAGGGGGACGTCGGCGATTGGGAGCGTTGCCATGATTGACTTTGTTACGTGGGCGCTGGCTTTCCGGCGCACGACGAAGTCCAGTGTCAGGCTGTTGAGCAGGGCCACCACGTAAACCATCGCCTGGGCGCTGAGGACAGTCCGATAGCCATTGGCGGCGGCGTCCCAGGTGGAACGGTAGAAATAGTGCAATGCGTGTGTGACCACCGTTCCAGGGGGCAAAACGGCGGCGATCAGTGTGCGCTCATCACTTCCTCGTGCGGTCTCTCGGAAGCACGGACGATAGTGATCGGAAGGAAGCTCAAGGACGCCAGTGCGAGGCCCGGGTTCAAGAAGACAGCGTTCGCCCTGTCTCCGTGATAGTGAGCGAACATCCTTCTTTTTGGCGCGCTTACGCGCCCGTGCCACCAGTGCGGCTTCGCCTATCCCTTCCTTCAGGTAGTAGGTCGGTTCCGCGAAGTCGTGTACGTATTGGTGAATGTGCTTGCCTTCGCGCAGCGGCATGCCGGTGCCGGTGGCGGAAAGGATTTGGCGGTCGTCGTGTAGGTCTAGCTCCCGGCCCCAATCGATTTCCCAGCCGCCCTCGGGCATCTTCTGCAACAGATAGGGGTGACCGGAATAGAGGGTGGTGAGCACGTTGAGAAGGGCTGGATCGCGGGCGTCCGGGATGGCCAAGGTTTCAGGTGCCAGGGCTTCGATTGTAGCCCGTGTGATTAGGAGAGTTCGGCTCTCCAGATCGAGGAGGTGGTCTAGCTGGGAAACGTTGCTCGTGAAGGGAAGCGGATCGGTCTCTCCGCCTTTTTCGGCCACAAGGAGGAGGAATTGTTCGCTCTTGTGGATGGGGAATATTCCCTTGATGTTATCGCACAGTACGAACTTGTCGACAGAGAAGTGGCCGAGCAGTTCGCGGCGATGCTCGCCGGTGGCGGCATCCGAGACGATCCCGGAGTCGATGACTACGCCCAGGCGCCCACCGGGGGCTAGCAACGAGAGTTCCCGCTCCAAGAAAGTGCGGTAGTAGTTGAACGTAGTTCCGTGGGCGTAGAGCATCCGATAGATGCCGGATTGCTTGATGAAGCTCTTTGCCCCAGCGAGCATGGCATCCAATTCCACGCGGGCCGTAGAAACCTCAGGGCGCTGGTCGAGTTCCCGTTGTCGACTTAGCTTCTCGTCCTTCTTTTTGAGTAGGGCGTAGGAAGGATCGAACCGACCGTAGAATTCTGCAGATTTGAAAGTAATGCCCTCCCAGGGTGGATTGCCCAGTATGGCGTCGAACCCTGCATCCGGACGACGTTCCCCCTTGTCGCCGAAGAATACTTCGGGGAATTCGACCTCCCAGTGGAAGGGGCGGACCCTGGATCGCACATCGGTTGGGATATGTGCGAGATGCCCGCGGAGTGGTTCGCCTCTCTTCAGGGCGTCGTGTGCCGCGAGCCACTGCCCGCTGTTCCCTTTGAGCTCTTCGGTGTAGAAGTAGGGGGCAACCCACCAGTCACCAAGGGCTTGCAGCCTGGTGAAATCGTCGCCTTCAAGGAGGCGCTCAAACCGCTTTTCTTTGGCGCGGATCTGGAGGCGGTCTTCCGAGGGGCTGGCCGCCAGGGCCCGACGTACCCGCACCAGGGAGGCGAGGTCGGGTTCCTCTATGGCGAAGAGCGAATCTTGCAGGTCACCGACTTCGGTACCGGCACGCTGGGACCGTCCGCCTTGTGCCGGCGCGGGAACGCCTGACCAGCTTCCGAACTCGGCCCCGACGACCGCGTTACCGCAGCGGAGGTGTGCGTCGAGGAAGGATAGGGGCTTTCCTGCTGCCGCTGTGGTGAGCCATAGGGAGACCTTGGCAAGCTCGACCGCCATTGGGTTGAGGTCGACGCCGTAGATGCAGCGTTCGACGATGAGGCGGCGATAGGCGGCGCGTTCGGCGTCGTCCAGTTTGTGGTCGAGTAGTTCACCTTCCCGGGCCAAGGCTTCACCGTAAGCCTCGGTCAACTGGTGCACGGCGGGGACAAGGAAGGCGCCCGATCCCATGGCGGGGTCGCAGATCCGCAGGTTGAGGATGTCTTCTGAAGTAGCGTCCTGGATGAGGGGGCGCAGGGTCTCGCCAACAACGAAGTGAGCCAGAGGACGGGCGGTGTAGTAGGAGCCGGAGCCCTTGCGCTGACCGCTGGCCTCGAAGAGGTAGAAGGTGCCTGGGTCGTACGACTCCAGGGGTTCAGCGCCCTTGGGCAGCCGCTCGGCGTCGAGTACCTGCACGATGGCCGACTGTCCTCGCCCGATGCGGGCGAGGACCTTGGGGGTGTCGGCGATCTGTGGTTCGAAGGAGAGCAGTCCTTCGTAGATACTGCCGAGTTGTTCGACACCGAGTTCACGGTAGTTGACTGCTCGCCGTCCCACAGCTGTCTTGCTGGTGGAGCGTTCAGTCTCGGCCCAGGAAAGGGCGTCGATCGCGTCTCGGACGAAGGTGTCGCCGACGGTCATGGCCGGGTCGTCGAGCAGTGGGCACTTGGCTGGATCGAAGAGGCCCCCGTTGAAGCCGGTGATCTGGAGTTCGCCGGCGTCGACGCCGTCACGCAACAGGGACCACGACGCTTGGAGGGAGTTCCACAGAAGACCGCCGTCGGGTGCCCAGCCAGCTTCGGCCAAGATCTCCCGCCGGAGGGCGCGCAGGGAGTAGCCCCGGTCGTAGGAGGGGGTGCCGACGGGCAGGAGGCCGCGGTCCTCTGCGTAGGCGACGAACAGCAGGCGATAGGCGATCTTGAGAGCTTCGGAGAAGAGGTCGCGGGGTTCGGGGATGAGCTGCTGGTGCTGCCGCCAGTGGTGGAGAGCGCCGTTGGCGATGGCGCTGATGGCGGTGCGTACACCGCCGGAGAGGTTCTCACTGACAGCGGTGGCGGCCTCGGAGCTCGCGTCCTCGACAAGCTTCCACAGGATTTCGCCAGCTGGGTCGGGGGTGAAGGCTTCGGGCCGCAGCAAAGCCCACAGGACCCGCCATTCGTGCTCGTCACCGAGTTCGGCCAGGCCGGCGAGGTCGACCGAGAGGTAGCTTGCTTCTCCGCCGAGCCCGGGGTCTCGTCGGATGACTCGCAGTTCGCTGCCGTTGCTGAGCAGGACGGCGGGGAGCCGGTGCTCGCGGGCGCACACTTCGGCCTGACGCTGGGGCCGAAGCTTGCCCGCGCGGCGGCCGGTGGGGGAGGCGTCCAGGTGCTGCCCGGGTGGGGTGATGAGCACGGAGACGAGGTCGGCCGAGCTCGGTTGGCCATCGGGGGCACTGGCGCGGCCGATGACGGGTTCCTCTATGGCAGGGAGGCTGCCGGTGAAGGTCCAGCCGAAGTACGAGAGCCAGGTGAGCATGCGCTTGCGGGTTTCCCCGAGAGTGCTGGTCTCGTCGATATCGGCGACCAGGCGGCGCAGCTCACGCTTGGCGTGGCGGATGCCCTCTGCCGCATCATCGGCTCCGACCCGGCCGCGTTGTTCGCGCAGGAACAGCGCGGGATCGGAGAGATAGTACGTGGACAGAGTGGTGCCGGCGACGGTGATGTTCAGCATGCGGGCACCTCCACGCACACGATGCAGCCGACTGGTTCACCGGCGGTGACATCGGCGACCTGATAGCCGCGGCTGAGGGCCTTGCGGCGCCGGTTGAACTCGTCATCGACTGCGGCCCGGGCTTCGCCGACGGTATGGAAGGCGCCGTGTCCCGTGTCGGCGAAGAGGCCGAGCTGGATGCTGTCACCGGCACTTGTGGCGAAGCGCCTCTCGGCCTCGGCCAGTTCTGCGGCGTGCCAGCGGTCGAGGTCGGCGTGTAGGCGTTGGGATTGGGCGGTCAAGTGTTCTCGCAGAGCTTCGGCGCGGACGGCGATTCGGCGGGAGGCTTCTTGCTGCCCGAGCAGGGCGGCGGTGTCGAATCCAGGAGCCAGTTCCTGACGGGCCTTCTCGGTGATGTCGAGACTGCCGGAGGGCGCGGGGCGCTGGCGTAGGCGGCGCAGGTCGGCGGTCGGGTCCTGGCTGGGCGCGGCGGGTGTGCCGTCGGCGCTGCGAGGGACGAAGACGGGCACCAGGGGCTCTTCCAGCACACGGCCGTCGTCGGAGGTGATCCGGCCGACGTAGGTGAACAACCACCCGCCGTGGCCTTCCACCACGGGGCGCACGGCGACGCGGTTGGCGGCGTGCTCGTCGTACAGGCGGGTGCGGACGCGCTGAAGGACCGCCCGCACCAGGGGGTGGGCCGGTGTGAGGAAAGCAATTCCGTGGTGCTCGGGTTCGAGCGCGACGGAACGGCTGAAGGTGGCTTGAAATCCCTCTTGGGGGACGAGCGGGTACTGCTTGAGGAGAGGCCCGGGCTCGATGGTCACGATGTCGCCGTTGCCCGTGACGGAGCCGCCGCACTGCCTCACCACGGAGGCCACCAGTTGCCGGAACTCGTCGAAATCCGGTAGGAGCCAGCCGGCCTGTTCGCGGGCGGCCGTGGTCTCGCCCTCGATCTGTTTCTCGTTCTTCATGCTCTGCATGAGCACGAGGGCGCCGCTGCGCTCGAGATAGTCACGGACCTGCTGGACAGCCCGTTCCAGGCGCTGCTCCAGTTCCTCAGCGTCGATGTCTTCCAGGAGACCGTCGATCACGTCGCTGCGGCCGGCCACGCCAAGGACGTCGCTGCTGGAGCCGAGCTGCTTGGTGATGGTGGAGAGCTTGTCACGCAGCCGCTGGAGGATTTCCTCATCGCGGGTCTCGGCCAGATAGAGGTAGCTGATCTCGACGACGTGCGGCTGGCCGTAGCGATCGACGCGGCCGTTGCGTTGTTCCAACCGGTTCGGGTTCCACGGCAGTTCATAGTGGACCACGACGTGGCAGGCGCCCTGCAGGTTGAGCCCTTCTCCGGCGGCATCGGTGGCCAACAGGATTGCTCCAGGCGTGGCGGCGAACCGCTCCAGCACCGCGCGTCGCTTCGCCAGTGGGATGGTGCCGTCGATCCGCAGCAGCGGCCCGTGGCCCAGGTTCTTCTCCAGGTAATCCAGGGTGTCGCGGTACTCGGTGAAGAGGATGACCCTCTCCCCGCGCCGCCCGGCACGGAAGCCTTCCAGCCAGCCCTGCAGCCGGGTGAGCTTGCTGTCATCGCCGGGGCTGAGGGCCTCGACCATGTCCAAGAGCCTGCCGACCAGGCGCTGCTCCTCGCGTAGATGGTCCTCCGGGAGGTGCGCAGCTACGCCCTCCAGCGCCAGCTCCTCGGCGGCCCGCAGGTCTGCTTCCGGCAGTGCGGTGTCCCCGCGGTATTGCTGCAGTACGTCCATGCGCTGCCGACCGGTGCGATCGACTGGCGGGATGCCGAGGTTCTCCGCTCGGCGGCGCAGGCTCTGCAAGAGCGCGTAGGGACTGGACAGAGCACGCTTGCGCAGCACCTCCAGGGCGAACGCCTGCACATAGTAGGAGTCGGTGCCGCGCAGGGCGTGCAGCATGCGCTTGCTGTGCCCGCGCAGCCGCTGGTGGATCTCCTTCTCCCGGCTCGTCGGGCGGACCTCGATGGGCTGCGGCGGCAGGCGCCGGCTGATCGGCTGAGGCGGTTCGCCGCGGGTGACGTCGTCCTTGAGCCGGCGCACGATGTACGGCTGGACCAGCTCGGGATCCAGCCGCCCGTCATCGGCGGCCAGGTGCGGAGACAGGAGCTGGAGCAGGCTAGCGAAAGACTCCTGGTACCCGTTGTGCGGGGTGGCCGACAGCAGGAGCAGCTCCCGGCTGTGGTCGGCCAGTGCGCGGGCCAGGCGGCTGCGGTCGGTGGCGCTGGAACGTCCCTCTCCTGCATACGCGCGGGCGACGTGATGGGCTTCGTCGATGATCACCACATCGAATGGGGGCGCAGCCTGAATGGCCCCGACGTTGTTCTTCAAGTAGTCGATCGATGACACTGCGTACGGGATGGCGGTCCACGGACTGACTGTGGTCGGATTGTCTCGGCGGACCTCCAGCCACTTCTTGCTGTCGACCTTGGCGAAGTCGAGGTTGAAGCGGAAACGCATCTCCTCGACCCACTGTTCTTGGAGACCTGCCGGGCAGGCGATTAGCACGCGGTCCGCGCGGCCACGGCGGGCCAGTTCCATCAGCACGAGGCCGGCCTCGATGGTCTTTCCCAGACCGACATCGTCCGCGACCAGCAGGCGTACGCGCGGCTGGCGCATGCCGACCAGGGCGGGCACCAGCTGGTAGGGCTCCACATCGATCCGGCCGTGCTCGACTGCCAGAAGGTCTCCGCGGCCGTGGGCCATGGTGAGGGCCAGCGCGTCATGAAGTTCATTGAGCAGGACGGCGTTGCCGGGCTCGAAGCGCAGCTGTGTGGCCGATTCCAGGCTGATCGTCGGCTCCTTGCCGGCAAGTACCGTCAGGTGGCGCGGCCCAGGGCGCTCATCGGCCCGGCGCAGATCGAGGAATGCCTCGCTGCCCGCGCCACGGACAGCCTCGACCTCCCACAAACGATCTCGGAGCCGTACCCGCATCCCGCGCTCGTACATGACTGATGTATCTCCCTACCTGCTGATCAGCAGGTAGCAGGCTACCGGGACGGACATCGGAGGGGGACGGATCAGGCAATCAGCCGCGACACAGGCTCCAAACTCCATGATCACTTGAGGTTGTGCGTCCGAGTGAGCATGGCGCAGGACCGTGCGCGGCATCGACCGGTCAGCGCCCGCAAAGGCCAGCATTCAGCGGCGGTAAGGAAGGTCGTCCTGGCGCAGCGCAAGGTAGGTCTCCGGGGTTGCGGCTTCGAGCAGGTCCGGATGATCGCCGAGGTCGAGCCGAGGCTCTTGATGGTCCGGGAGAAGGTCGCTCCACTCGCGGTCCGCGCCCTGTTCGTATGCCTGGCGGAGGAGCCTCCGGACCCGAGGACGAGCCTCTTCCTGCTGCTCGCGGAAGATACGCCGCTGGTTACGACGGTGCTCCTCTTCGGCTTCCTCGTCGGCTGGTTCTTCGGTGAGACGCTGATCTTCGGCGCGCAGCCCGGGGGTGCGTTCGGCGATCACCTGGTCCTCGTAGTGCAGCCGTGCGCACGCAGCGAAGAGACGGCGGGACATGCCCAGGTGCACTTCGGTGCCGGGGATACGGCGGGTGAGGAAATCGTCCAGGCCCATCAGACGTGCCCCCTCACGGAGAGATTGCTCATCGTCCAGGTTGCCGGCTGCACCGCGAGCGTCCGCGCGCAGGGCGCGTGTGGCGTCGTCTCGTTCCAAGGGGATGGTGATCCCCTCTCTCCGACGACGGCGGGTAGTGCGGTCGGCAGACAGGGCGATGGTGCGTAGCTGGGAGGGCGGCGAGGAGCGCAGGGCGAGGTAGACCAGCATCTGTGCGCGGGCCGTGCCCATCAGGGCGTCGTCACTGGCGCCCAGGTGGTCTTCGGGGCTGCCGGGAATGGTCGGTGCGGGGAAGGCGCCGACGGTATCGAGAGGTGGTTGGCCGGGGTGCTGGTCGTGGTCAATGGTGAGGAAGAGGTCGCCGTGGGGCTGTGCCGCTGCACCAACCAGGATGCGGCGGTGCGCGTAAGCGTGGAGGATCTTGCTTCCTTCGCTCAGCTGCTTCCAGCCGTCCCTGAGGGTCGTCTTGCCGACGTTGCCGCCTTTCGCCTCGATGAGCCAGTACGCGTTCTCTGCCTCGTGCAGGCCCCACAGGTCCGGCAGGCGCCGGGTGGGGTCCTTGAAGGCGTCGGCGAGTGCCGGGTCGGGGCCACCGTCTTCCAGATGCCATGTCTGCCCGAGGCCCATCAGGGAGCGGCAGGCCCACTCGGCCATGGTCATGCCCAGCCGGTAGCCGAGGGCGTTCTTCGCGGTCCGCTCGGTGCCGTGTTCATAGACCGCGTTGAGGGTCAGGCGCCGCCCCACGCTGTGCGGAAGTGGGTGCTTGGGCGTGACATCGTGAAGACCGAGATAGGCATACAGCGGAGAGACCCGGGCGACGAGTTCACCCCGCGCGAGCTGCGGAATCTGCTGCAGGTTCGGCGTGACGTCGCGGCCCACCTCGGTCGCCGCTTTGATGATTTCCCGCCAGGTGGTGGTGGGGGCGTACCACCCGTCGCTGGCTGGGAAGGCAGCCGCTGTGTCCCAGGGTGCGTGCGGGGCAGTGCGCCACTGGGGATAGGGGCGCCGTGCCGGACCGTTGCGGAACAGTACAGGTATGTCCAGACTGTCGGCGTAGACGGGGGGCGGCGCGTCGTTCACGTGTGCGGGAATCACGCCAGTCACTGTGGCACCGGTTGTCTTCATGGCTTCGAAGTGAGTCTTCTTGTGTCAGCCTTGTGTGGCTGGTCGGAGTTGATCGCGTTCGGGTGCTCTGGATGCGGAACGCTCGTGTGTGCCGGTGTTCAGCAGGCTCCGGTTGCTGAGTCGATGATGTTCTTCTGTTCCTGGTCGACTTCCCTGTCGCTGGGGGCGGATCGCCTGTACTGGGGGTGGTCGAGGTCCATCTGGAGTGCGGCGTGCAGGGGGGCGGGGTAGCGGGTGCGCTCGGACCAGGCCATGGCCTGGTGGGAGAGGCAGGCGGTGGCTCGGGCGAGGTCTTCCCGGGAGTAGCGGCGGGTGAACATGGGATTGATCTCTCGGGTGGTGATGGAGTGCCAGTTGCCGTTGAGCTCACTGTCCCTCCGCGAGTCTCTCTCGTCGCTTGCGCGCCAGCGGGTGCGGTCGTCCCCGAGGCGGCTGCGGTTGTGGGTGCGGGATTCGCTGAAGAGGAACCAGGGGTGTCCCTCGGGGCGGTGGCCGGGCCAGGCGAGATACTGGCTGACCTTGATGAAGGGGTCGAGTCCCTTGGCCAGCCGGCTTTTGGTCATGCCCTCTTTCTCGGCGTAGACGAAGCGCGGAAGTTCGTCCTGCATGGTGTTGATGCGGATGTAGCTGATCGGGTGCAGACGCTCGTCCGCGATGTCCTGGTGCGGAGTCCATAGACGCCTGTCGTCCTCGGGCAGGCTGTCGGGGGTCAGGCCGAAGCTCCTGTTGTGGAAGCCAGGGTAAATGCGACGCCATGCATGGCCATCGAGCATGACGGCGAGATCGAGACCGGCCATTTCGGGCCTCTGCTGGAGCTGTACCAGCGCACGGGCCGCGTCGCTGCCGACCTCGCACCACCGGTCCATTCGCGTCTTGCTCGCGTCTCTTTCGCTGTGCAGGGGGTAGTTCTTGGCGTGGAAGGCGGTGTTCGCGTCGTAGTACGGGGCCCAGGTGTTGGTGATGTTGCTCCAGCCGAGCATGGTCCACACGCCGCCGGGTTTGATGGGTGGGATGAGCGCGGCAGCGGTGGTGATCCAGAGGGGCTCGCCTCGGTAGAGGTTGCTCTTGGTCTGCATACGGCAGTGCAGGCCGCAGTAGGCGATGCGGGGCAGCGGGTTCTTGCCGGCGTGGAGAGTGGCTTCGTACCGGTCGTCGACAACGCCGAGGCTGCGGTGCATGTCAAGGACGGCGCTGAACGCGGCGTGGTCCTTGTGGTACTCCTTCTTCTGGGGCTGAACCTCGGTCAGGACGGGTGCGGCCGTTCCCTTGCGGTGCTGGAGCTTGGCGCCGATGGTGAATTGGCTGGGTACGCGTGCTTCAGCGAAGAGACCACGCACCGCGTGCTTGGCGTCCTTCTCGTTCCTCTCGGTCTCCTCAGCCCTCTTCCGGGCCGTGCGGCTGCTGTTGGCCGGCGTGTTTGCACCGTCCTGGTCGGTGCGGGGCATCTCGGTTTCGCACCAGACGACCAGGCGGGTCCCCGGTTCCTTGTAGCGGTTGATGATCGCGTCGACTTCAGCGCGGCGGATGTCAGCGCGTCCTGTGCCGTGTTGAAGGAGTTCTTCTGCCTTGTGAAGCACCAGGCGGATACCGGGGCGGAGTTCGACCTCGCTGAGTGAGGGTTTGATCGTCTCGGGATCGATGCCATAGGTGCAGGCGAGGGCCTGCACCATGCGCCGCCGCGTGGGGTATCGGTACCACAGGCCGAGATACACCAGCTTGCTCTCGCCCTGTTTTTCGATAGAGCGCTGGATGGATTCTGGGGAGGGGAGACCGACCTTGTCCTGGAAACGGGCAGCTGCTTTCTTGCTGCTTTCGTCGTCGCTTGTCTTCCCCTGCGCCCACTGCAGGTGGGATGTGTCCTGGAAGTACCGCTTGCCGAAGCCTTTGCTGTCACTGACCAGGGTCATCACGGGTACGGCGCCGCTTTCGCTGTCACTTTCGCCGTTCCCGGTCAGTTCCGAGGCGAAGGAGGCGTGGAGGTGCTCCATGATCAGGCGGTGGTGATGGGTGCCGGTGCCGGTGCCGACACCGTTGCTCTTGGGCGTGGTGGCGTGCAGGGGCCGGACCTTGCCGGGCGCCTCCATGGTGAGTGATTCGCCGCAGCTGCGTTTGTCGATCTCCGTATTGGCCCGGGTCTGGACCGCGAGCAGGCCCGTGTGGTCGACGTCCAGACGGGCGGCGATCTCCAGTCCGTATCGGTTGGCGGACTTCAAGCCTCCGGGGCCGTCCAGCTTGAGGGAGAGGACCGGCTTGTCGCCGCCGCAGTCGACCATGGCGGTCTTGGCGTAGATGACGGCGTTGCTGATGCGCCGGTTGCTGCCGTGGAAGTGGATGACGGGGTTGGTGTAGCCGGTGAAGGTGGCCATCTTGGTGTCAATGCGGGAGAGCGCGTAGTCCCGGGCGCTCCAGTCTTCTGCGAGGTCGGACCAGTTGTCAGCGATCTGTTGTGTCGCTTCGGCGCTTGGGGGGTGCCCGATGTGCGCGAAGGCGGGTCCGAAGGGGTGGTCCCAGGCGATGACGCTGCCGTCGCTGAGTGGCCGGTAGGTGAGGGTGACGGCGGTTTCGGTGTCCTTTGCCCATCCCGCTTGCCGGGGCTTGGCCGTCTCTTCTGGTTCCCTGCTCCCCTCTGTCTGTTCGGGCTCCTTGCTCTTCGGGGTCACCGGCTTCATGGCGTACTCGGTGAAGGGAGTCCTGGCGAACTTGTCGGCCATGCACCAGCGCACGGCCTGGTAGGCCCAGTCGGGCGGGTTGGGGGCCAGGCTGCCGCGGTTGAGGATGGCATCGGCCAGAGAGAGCTTCGCCGGCGTGGTGGCACGGATGAGGCCCGGCAGTGTGGACTTCCCGGTGTCGGAGGCGCTGTCGAGCGACGTGCCCTTGACCGCGGCTTCGAGGTAGGTGAACAGCTTGGCGAGCTTGACGGGGTCGATCTCCTTGAGGGAGATCATGTAGCGGAAGTGCTTGTCGAGGTGGACGTAGCCCTCGGCGAGGGCTTGCAGGGCGGTGGTGGCGATACTGAGCGGCCACAGCATCTCCACCTCTACACCCTCGGGGAGATTCTTGTTCTTTCGGCTCTCCCTAGCCCACGCACCATACTTGTGCCACTCGACGAGAATCTCCGGCTTGTCTTTTCGTTCTTCTCCGCCGAAGTCGCTCCAGTCGTGGAAGGACCACACGTACGCGTACTGGCCTGCCAGCACGGCGTCGTTCAGGAGGAGGGAAGAGGTGTAGATGGTAGTGAGCTTGGCCATGCGGCTGCCGGAACCTCTCTTCGATCAGACCGGCCGGGGTCAGGAAAACGAGTGCGAAACCTCGGCGTAGCGCAGGAACTCGATGATGGCTCGACCGTACAAACGGTTCATCATCTCGCGTTCCTCCGGTGACCAAGCATCGTAGATGAGCCGAATGACCTCTGCGAGCCCCGTCGTGTATTTGGTGCCCAAGGCGGCCTGATCGACTACGAATAGATCCATGTCGGTGTCGCCGCGTCGTGCCCGTCCGGCGAGTTGGATCAGCTCTACGAGCATGGAGCTGATCAACTCCATCTGAAGATCTTGATGCATGCTGGAGAACCGCGTGGGAGAGCGCAGGATTTTCACCAGGTGCTCACGGGATGCGGTGCGGGCGTGCTCGATCGCCTCGTATGGGTCGTCCCCGCTGAAGGAGCGCGCGACACGTTGGCCGCATGCGTTGACGCTGCCATGCATCCATGCTGGGTCCTCGATGCTGAGGACTGGCCGGACGCACAGGTAGACGTCGCTGATGGCCGAGCGGGTCTCGACCACGATGTTCAGGCCGCGGGCGATCCGGGCCATGGGGGCAATGAGGATGTCGCCGAACTCGTGGAAGTCCTCCAGCTCCTCGGCGACGATCGCGCGCACGCCCTTGGGGAGGATGTTTCTGTACTCCGCGAGATCTTCACGGCGCAGCAGCACGCATACGCGATGTGTCATCCCTTCCGCCTGCGCCATGCCGATGGCGAGGTAAAGTCCTTGCTTGTAGCCGTTGACCTGGAGGATGCAGCGGGCTCGGTCGGGGTCGTTGCGGGCGAGCCAGTCGAGACGCCCCCGAAGCTGTTGCTCGTAGATCGCCTGGCCCATCTCCCGCAGCGCCGAAAGCTTGTGCTCGTCGTAGAGGCCGGCGATCTGGATTCCCTCTCCGCCAGGCACATCGCTGTTGGTGACGGGCAGTCTGTTGGCCCTGATGGACTCCTTGACGTCGGGCATCCACCAGGCCACGGGGGCATGGACGTGCTCTCCGGAGGCGTGGGGGAAGAACGCAGTGGCCGACAGGCCAAGGACGGGACGTCGTACCCCGGCCTCCATCAACGAGGTCAGACGGCCGAGTTCGCTGATGAACGTGTGAGGGTCACCGATGGTGGCGCTCTCGCGGAGTTCGGCTGTCGGCTTGCTGTCGTCACCGATTCCAGTCACCTGGTACCCGTGGATGTCGCGACCCAGCATGCCAGTCGGATACAGCTTGGAGACCGTGCTCCGGTACGTCATGGCGAGGATGTCCCGGGCTGCGGCGCTGTCGTGGTCCTGGACCTTCTGCGCCTGTTCACGCAGGAGAGAAAGAGCCTGTCCCAATTCCAGCAGGATAGCGCGCACGGTGATGAGGTTGACGAGACGGGCACGTACGGTGTCCTCGGTGACCGTCTCCTCAATGGACTGGTGCATGGCCTGCTTTACGGGAAGCAGGTTGTGCCGGCCGCGTGGAGAGACGAGGTCGTAGAGCTGGTCGGCAAGACGCTCCCAGTCGGCTCCCTCCGGCATCGGCAGCAGCTCCACGGGCTGGTCCTCGTCAGAGTCTTTGCCGGGCATGAGCTGGTTGAGCAGGGTGAACAGCTCATCGGGGATCGGCTCGTCGACATCGTGGTCGTCGGGGAACAGGTAGTTGATGATCTCCCGGTCCCGGGACGTCGCAGTCCGCCACCCCTTGTTGTCGCGGTAGGCGTCGTCCTTGTCGTCCCGGGCTTTGCTGAGCGCGGGCGGGTTGAGGATCAACTGCTTGTTCGCCAGCCACAGAAGCAGGTTCTCGGCGGTCAAGCGGGCGTGGCTGAGGGAGTTCGTGAGCAGTTCGCGCAGGTGTGGCGGAAGATTGCGCCTGTCGTCATCGACGATGTCCAGCAGGGACTTCCTCATCAGAGACGCGAGGACCGCTTCCTTGGCGCATCCCTTGATGGCACTCAGCTGGAGGGCGTCCACCTCGTCCACGACGAGCAAATGACACATGCGTGCCATCGCTTCGAACACGGACGCTCCACGGGTCCCTCGCGGCTTGTTCTGGAAGGAGTCGCCGTCGAAGACGACTCCGGTTCGCAGAGTTCCTTCCACGAAGTTCATGTGGTTGGTGATGATGACGCTGGCACGGGTCGCCTCGTAGAGAGGCCGGAACTTATCGCACACCGGGATGAACGGACAGGCGTAGGTGCCACTCTCTCCGGGCTTGCTCAGCGTCAGGCAGTTCTCCTCCCCGGCCGGGAACGGGTCCTGGACCGTCATGTACGCCTTCTGGGCGCACGCGTAGCCCACCTCGGCAAGATCTTCCAGATTCTTACCGTCCCACTGCTCGATAGGCGTGTCCTTCATGAGCGCCCCGTACTCCAAGGCACGTTCGTGGCGCTTGGCCGGCGACATCAGCGCAGCGCAGGTCTTGGGCTCAGGAAATTCCTCCAACTGGTACAGCCAGTCAAGATCGCTGCCGATATCCCGCTTCATCTTCAAGGTGGCCTTGACGTCCGGGACGACAATCCCCAGACGCAGGTCCCGCTTGGCCATCAACGCGGCCAGCACCCGCACCAGGACCGTCTTACCGCTGCCGGTGGGCGCGTTGAGGATCTGGAAGCTGCCGTTCATCAGCTCCAGGGCCTTGACCTTGCCGCCGGGGCAACGGAGCTTCTTCAGGAACTTCTTCACGGTCCGACGGATGTACTTGGTCCCGGCCTTGCGTTCGGGACGGCTGAGGAGTTCGGCGACCTCCAGGATCTCTTTCTTGCTGAACGAGAGCTCGGGTGTCTCAGCAACGGTGACGATGCGGGGAAGGGCGTCGTGACCAGGGGCCTCGTCGAAGTCGGGGGCTGAGGGGAAGGTGAGGCCGACAGCGGCCCGGCCGAGATCCTTGCCGAGGTAGGCGACGCGGGTCGTGTAGTGGCCGGGGCCGGCGAATTCCAGCGCGCGCGGGCGTTTGCCCATGGTGTAGTGGCGGCGAATGATGCTGCCGGCGTAGTCCAGTGGAGGCTCGGGCAGGTAGCAGAGCACGTGCCCGGTCGTGCCGTCGGAGGGCAGAGCAAACAGTCCGTCGGTCAGGTCCACGGAATGTTCACTGTCGTCGCCCAGTATGGCCCGGAACGCGACGCGAACAGCGTCGACTGACGTGTAGGAAGAGGGCAGCTTTCTGACGACGCGGGCGAAGACACGGTATTCGTCTGCTGTGAGCTGGTCCCATTGTTTCAACGACCAGGGTTTGCGTTCGGCGAGCAGGGCCACGTGCCGGAAGGACGCGATGGGTGTGCCGTCGTCGCTGGTTGCCGGGAAGAAGTGGCTTGCCAGGGCGAACGCGGCGAGGAGGGCGTCTTGCTCGGGGGAGCGTCCGCTGCTCACATGTACTCCTTCAGGCGGTCGGTGAACAGGGTCAGGAAGTCGGACGCGGCCATGGCCGTCATCCCGATGCGTTCACGGTGAATGACGGATGTGAGGTAGCCGACCTGCTGGCGGCGGTGGTCGGGTACTACGAGCCAGGTGGCTCCGCCCTTGTCGCCGCGGTCCTCGATGAGCTTCTTGGCCAGGGCCCCGGGCCAGGTGTAGTCCTTGACGTCGATGGAGAAGACGACGGTGTCGCCGTCTTTGACCTCGATGTCGACGCGGTCGTTGTCGGGCCAGACCTGGACCGCCAACCGTGTCCCTGCAGCGGCTTCCTTGAGGACGTCGGCAAGCCTGAGTTCTGGGAGTCCAGGGATGCAGGTGCTGCGCCAGACACGTCGCACCAGCGCACGGTATCCCTCAGCAGGGCAGGCTCTTGGGGTTTCACGCGATGCTCCCGTATAGAGGGGCGTCTCGGCCTTGCTGGGGATGTAGATGCGGTCCTCGGCATGGAGGACCGGGGGCTGGTCGCGGGTGGCAGAGAAGGTGAAGCGGGCTCCGGTGTCTTGGTGCCACGGGTAGAGGCACCTGACGGCGTAGGTCCTGCCGTCGTCGTGCGGAATCACCTGCATGGGATAGGCGCAGGCGGGACATCCGAACCACCACTGCCGCTTGTAGAGGCAGTAAGACGGGATGTCCTGATAGAAGACCTGAGCCACGGCAGGAGGGAATCCGAGTTCCTCCAGTTGTTCCTTGTCGCAGACAGGGTATTCGATGATGTTCCGACGGTGCCGCTCGTAGAGGCCGCCCTTAATGGCCTTGAATACCTGCTCCTGGCCGAACTCACTCTCGAGCTCGAAGTGGGTAAACCTCTCGCCGCGTCGCTGCTTCTTGTCGACGATCTTGAAGATCTCCGCGGCTTCCCAGAGCAGGTCGCAGCCCTCCTGAGTGGACACGCCCACACTGTCGAGGAAGCGGAGGCTACGTAGGGGGCCGGCGAGTGCCTCGTCGGGGAAGATACCGACGAGGCTCCCGGCCTGGTCCCCGGAAAGACGGTTGAGTAGATCCCGGAAGGTGACGCGGAACCGGGGGCCCACGGTCGCCATGATCACTCCCTGGGCCTCCATCAACTTCTCGACGCGCTGCCCGGAAGAGAGACTGTCGTTGTAGCGGGCCTCCTCGCACAGCGCAAACGCGCTGGCGGCCCGCAGGACTGTCTCGTCGAACTGCCATTCTTCCGGATGTACTTCATCGTGCTCGGGCATGCCGGGCAGCTTACGAGCCACCACTGACAACCGGGGTGCGGTACTGCGGCGGGATGAGGTCCTCGAGGCCGTCGGTGGGAACCATCGGATACAACTCGCGATACTGGGCGAGGTAGTCGGCGATGTGTCTCCAGCCGGAGGCTGAAGGAAACCAGGCGTGCCGCCCCCAGGTGGCGCCGTCGGGGAGCCTGTGCTCGAGATAGCCCCGAGAGGGCGCCTCCCGACCAGGACCGGTCTTTACCGTCAGGTGGAGGCGTGCCCGGCCGACCAGGTCGTAATCGCCGCCGCGCTGACTGGCAAAGGCAACACGCACCAGTGTCCGCCACAGCCACACCGACATCATCGGGGCAGGAGCGCTCTGGCTAAGGGAGACGCCGAGGGCCGCGCGGGCAACCGCCCTGCCCCGCTTGGTCATCTCGACTCGGGTCCGCTTGATCAGCCCGGCTCCGGGAACCGTGACGGTGTCGTAGTGAACAGTGATCAGGCCGCGCCGATTCAGTGCGGCGATGGAGGGGCCAGTGCCGGGATCATGGACGCCACGGTCGCGGAGGCGTTCCTGAAGACGGCTGTAGCCAGTGATCTCCGGCGGGGCGTAGAGAGCGAGCGTCATCTTCCGCCACTCGGCGGCGGGGCGACGCTGGCCGGTGCGCGCGTAGCGCTCACGCTCTGCCCGCTCTTCTTCCACGTCTTGAAGGAAGCAGGCTTCCAGGTAAATACGCTGGCGGTCATTGAGACCGTTCCACGTTTCCATGAGGGCGGAGCGCCCGGCGCGAGGGCCCGGCCTCGGCAGTACCGGGGCGGGCTCGTCAGGCCGGGTTCTGCGCCATGCATCAACGACCACGTGCTCGGGGACCTTGTAAACCAAGGCGAGGGCCTTGGCCAGGCGGCCAGCGTGCTCGGGGGTGGAGCAGACTACGCCGCGCACGGGCAGGCCGCGTTCAAGACGGAGCAGCTTGGTGCCGTCGAAGCTGATGCCGCGCATGACTTTCCTGCCGGACACGGCCTGCGCCGCGCGGTCAGCACTGCTGAACCCAGCTTCCCGTCGAAGATCGCGAAGAGTCGCACTCCCCCTAGGCCGGTTCGTGAGGTAGTGAACATCGACCTTGAAGAAGCTCATCAGAGCGTGCAACTGGCGGGCTTCCGGCTTGCGCTGACCGCTCTCCCAGTAGGCGACAGTCCGCTGAGTGACGCCTACCGCGTCGGCGAGCGCGCGACGGCTCACTCCCCCTAGTTCCCGCAGTTGCCGAAGAACTTCAGGCTTGAACGACTCTTCTCGTCCCATACTGCTCCAGGGAACCGCATGGAACAGTTCCAGGCAACCGTCCAGAAACAGCTAGAGTCCAAAAGATCCAAGAAAGATAGGGATTCGTCTTCCGGAGTACGCAAGTCAGGGCTCGGCGAACCAGGGTTGCGCCCGTGCCGCGCGATAGCCAGCCGCCTGGCCGTGGTACGCGTAGTGTCCGAGGGGATGGACACGCCGAGCTCAAACTCTGTCAGTGGGATCGGCTGGCCTGTGCCGTGGCCGCACTCGGAGGCAGTGCTGTGGGGGTGGTGATGAGGTGCGCGGTGTGCCTCACCTTCACGGGGGTGTGCGTCCGGGCTCCGGTGCCATGGGCGAGGTTGTCGGCGAGGTCGGCCAGCAGCGAGCTGGGAGTGTAGGGGGATGCCGTGAGGGTCCAGGTGGGGTGGTCGATGCTGCGGCCGGCCCAGATGGTCCAGGTGACGAGTGTGCTGTTCGGCTTCTGGGCGGCGAGGGCGTCGAACTGGATGCCGGCGTCCCCGGACGGGTTCGTCCAGCGGATCCAGCGTCCGTCCACGGTGTGCTTCCAGCCGGCGTCGGTGAGGGGCTTCGTGGCGGCGGTGACGGTCTTCTCGTCGACGGGGCCACCGATGGCGGTGTCCCACGCGTCGCCTTCGGCAAGGTGGTGCAGCAGGGTCTGGAGCACGGGGGCGGGGGTGGTGCCGGTCGCCGTGAGGTGCCACATCCGGTCCGAGACGGGCGTCTCGTACGCGGCCACGGTCCAGGCGGCCTCGCGCGGGTCGGCTTCGTGGACGCGCTCGATGCGCAGGGTCTGGGATTCGTGGATCGCGTGGGTGGTGTCGTCGGAGAAGGTGCGCCACTTCTCCCAGTCGCCGTGTGTGGCGAGGAACTGCTCGAAGATGGCGTCGTGATCGCCGGCATCGGCGGCGTAGGCGGGTACGATCTCCGGTTCCTGGGCGGGCGGTTCGGGTTCTGTGGCCGGTGTGCCGAGCGAGGTGCGGGCTTGGGCGGCGGCGCGCTCGGTGTCGGTCACGGGCGCGGGGCCGGGCCGCATGGTGCCGCCATGGAGGCGTTCGAAAGCCGTGAGGGCCTGGGCGGGTGAGTCGAAGGTGTCGGCGATCTGCCGCAGGTGGTTCTCGCCGTGGAGGTAGACGCTCTTGCCGTTGTCGCGGTAGGTGCCGACGGCGACGGTGGTACCGCTGTCGTCGGCGTGGGCGTGGATGATGAGACGGCCGTGGCGGATGTCATCGTGGATCTTCTGGGCTTCGTTCGAGACCTCCCGGATCTCCGCCCGGGTACACCAGGGCATCGGGTAGTTGGCCCAGGTCCATTCCTCGTCGATCGCTTCGCGGAGCCGGGGGGTGATCTCGGTGGTGATGCCGTCTGCGGTCAGGGCCTGTGCAGCCTTCTCGGCCCAGTAGGGCTCCTCGTTGTCGATGCGGGCCATGACCAGGGTGTCTTCGTGGAGGGCCTCGAAGCCGCGGGCGGTCAGCAGAGCGCGGGCCAGGTTCTGTCGGGGGCCGGTGATCGTGGCGGTGACGGCGCTGGTGTGTGTGGGGTGGGTGTCGAGGAGGACGTGCGCGTCGGCGGAGGGGGACGTCACGAGGAGGTGCTCGCTTCTGCCGGTGGCCGGACCGTTTCAGGCCCTGCCACCGGCGGGCTCGGGGTCAGCGGGAGATGCGCGTGGCGGGTGGAGCCGTGGTCAGCGGCGGGCCGGCCCGGGGCGGTGCCGTGGCCCTGGTGCGCGCGGGCAGGGGTGTCGGCGCTGGTGAGGTGGCGTGGTGCCAGCGGGTGCGCACGGCGGACAGGCCGGCGAGCGCGCGGCGGCTGCCGACGACGAGCTGATACGGGGTGGTCGCCGGGTCGTCGGAGAACGCCTCGATGCGCAGGCCCACTTGATGCGCGGTCGTGAGGACGGAGCGCTGGAGGATCAGCTCGCCCCAGTGTTGCGGGGAACCGGCCGGTGCTCCGAGGAGCTTGAGCAGCTCGGTCGGCTCGACCTCGGAGGTGAGGAGGCCGCGCTGCTGGGCCTCCCACAGGACGGTGACCGGGTCGACGGGGGCACGGCGCCGGGTCAGAGCGGTCAGGCACTGCCACAGCCCGGCATGCAGGGGGTGGGTGAAGTCGTCGGCGGCCAGCCACCGCATCTGCTCGACGGCAGCAGGGAGCGCCGTCGCGGTCGCGAGCAGCAGCCACTCCTCGTCGACCGCCTCCTCGGCGTTGTAGGGGGCCGCGGTCGGCGCGGGTGTCGGGGTGCGTTGCCGGGGGCCGGAGTGCGGGGGGAACCGCGCGGCGATACCGTCCACGGCGCTGGCGAGGGCGTCGGCTTCAGCGAGGGCGGCGGGCACCGGGTGCAGGAGCGTGACGTCCGTCGCGGTCTGCGCGAGGCGCTCGGCATGGGCGCGCAGGATGCGGCGGGCGTGATCGGCCTCGATCATCCGGGCGTACGCGGACGCGTGGCTGGGCCACGGGCAGACCTGGATCAGGGTGTGCAGGTAGGAGGCGGTCAGTCCGCGGGCGTGCTCGCGTGCGGCGCCGAGCACCGCGTTCAGCCAGGTGGTGTCCTGGGCGTGCTGGACCGGGTCGGGGGCCGGCAGAGCGCGGATTGCGGCGAACAGGGCGCGGTGCGCGTGGTTCGAGAACGAGTCGGGCTCGATCCCGTCGACTTCGTCGAGGCGGTGGGGTTCGAGGAGAAGGGCGCCGAGAAGGGCCTGCTCGGCGTAATACACGGGCTGCGGCGGATGCGAGTCGCGCAGGTCGTCGAGGTCGTTGTCGTCGTCAGGGGCGGGGCTGCGGGGCATCAGACGGCAAGGGTGAAGTCGTCGGGGTTGAAAGGCACGCGCAGGTGCGGGGCGAGGAGGTGGCCGGCGAGGAGCGGGGGCACGGCATTGCCGATCTGGGAGAACTGCTGGCCCTTGTTGCCCTGCCAGGGGTAGTCGGCGGGGAAGGTCTGGAGGATGCCGGCCTCGCGTGCGGTGATCCGGATCGGCTCCGGCGCAGCCTCCGTCTCGTCCTCCGGCGGGGTGCCGACGGGCTGGGCGATCCAGGTGCACTCGTTCGCGCGATGCCCGAAGAAGAGCGTGCCTGCGGGCTCGTCCACGCGGCGGACGGTGGCGTTGGCCTGGTTGTTGCTGCGCAGTGACCACGTCCAGTGCGTGGCCTTACTGGTGAAGGTGGGGGCCGGGGCATCTGCGGGTGTGACGGAGCGGGGGCCGTGTCTGGATGTCCAACCTGCTCCACGCGTCTGCGGTTCGAGTGTCACCTCTGTGGCGGGCACTGGCGGGCGCCAGAGACCGCGCTCTCGGGCGTTGGCGAGTGCCTGGCGGGAGCCGGAAGGGAAGGGCTCGGGGCCGCCTCCTGGTCCGCCGCCGGCGCACACGGTGGGGACGGGCCGGTCGGTGACACCCCAGCCGAGGGCCTCGGCCATGGACACCCACCGGGCGCGGCCTGGCCCGAACAGCGTTTCGGGCTCTGCGACCTGGGCGTGGGTGGGCGAGGGGGGTTCGGCTGTACGGACCCGGGAGGCGAGCAGGATCGCGCGCCGTCGTGTTTGCGGTACGCCGTAGTCGGCGGCGTTAAGGATGCCGGTCCATGCGGAGAATCCCCAGTGGCGGAGGATGGCCGCGTACTGGCGCCACAGCGGCAGAACGTCGGGGACCTCCTCCATGGCGACCCACTCCGGTTCGCCCACCGTGTTCAGGGCATGGAGGTAGCGCATGGGCTCGGCGGCCAGCAGACTGCGCGCGTCCCGGCAGGCGGCGAGGAGCTTCTCGCGAGTGTCGCGGCCTTGGGCGAGGTCGGCCACCGCCTGGTGGACCAGGGGCTGGTCCACCAGGCCGAGGCGCTTGCCGGCCATCGACCATGCCTGGCAGGGCGGGCTCGCGATCAGCCCGATGGTCCGCCCGAGGAACGGCCAGACCGGATACAAGGCCACGTCTGTGCGTATCGTCAACTGTCCTGCTGCCGCACGGGTCTTGCAGGCCCACTCGTCCCATTCCAGGCCCACGTCCCGAACACCGAGGACGTGCAGTGCGTGGCTCCATCCACCCGGTCCCGCAAAGAGGTCCAGGGTGATCAAGAGGCCAGTCCGAAGTCGTCCTGTACCGGCGCGACTTCCCCGCGGCAGGCCCACGGGGAACAGCCATCGATAACGCCCTGCTCCAGCTCCTCCAAGGCTGGTTCAGTGTTGGTGAGTTCCTGCTGCATCGCCGCCCATTCGGCGGCGGTGACGTGGTCGATTGGTGCCTCACTGAGCGGGACGCGGGAGCGGTGGAGGAACGCCTGGCCGAGCAACTTGTTGCCGGCGGCGTTGGCGCGGGCGTTCCCCTTTCGGATGGCGGCGTCGAATTCGACGACGTCCTGCCATTCTGCGGGGCTCGTGTCGCGGATGTGGCGCCATTGTGCGTTGCCGTGGAAAGGGCATCCGAGGCACGATGATTTCGGTGTGTCTGCGAGGCCGCGTGAGGTTAGGTAACGGACGCAGTCGCTGCGGGACCAGCCCATTTCGATCAACGGGTGGATGTTCTTCATGTAGCGGACGTCGGCGTCCTTGGCGCGATGGAATTCGTCCGTCGAAATGCCGACCCACTGCTCGACGAACACGTCCTTCGGGATGCGCTGCGGGTGGGGGTATCCGAGGAGTTCGCGGACCTTCTTCTTGATCGGTTTGATCTTGTATTCACCCGTGCACTGGCGCCTGGTCATGCCCTGCTTTCCGTCCTGGTTCAGGATGTAAAGCGGCATGGAGGCGAACCGGTGATTCGGATCGAGCGCGTCGGCTCGAATGTTCCCGGCGGAGACGCGCAGTACGGGGATCCCGGCAGGTTTGGCTACCTCTGTCTCCAGGCGATCGAGGTGCTCGTATACGGCAGCCGGTTCCCAGCCTGTATCGGCGAAGATGGCGTAATCGACCTTCGGGAGGATGCCTTCGGCGGAAAGGGCGAGCATGGCGCTGGACTGGATTCCCGCGCCGAGTGATATGGCACGAAACTGCGGAGTGGCGGAAATGGTGGATCCTGACGGTGAGACGATGGGGAGGATGGCCGACTTGCTCAGCGCCGCGCGTGGAGCGCGTGGGCGACGGCGGTGACAAGAGCGCCCGCTTCGTGGGGGCGAAGGCTGTTCATCGGCGCCTTCCGCCCGGCTTGCCGGGCGCGGGTACCTTGCTTGGTGATGCTGAGGGCGTCGGTCCGGGCCGCTGGGTGTACAGCACCAGCTTTCCGGCGGCCGTGACCGTGATGTCCTGACCGGCGATGGCGGAGCGCTGTGTGTCGGTCCGGACCAGGCGGTGTTTCTCCAGCACGGCGAAGGGCGTGGCGTGGATGCTGCTGCCGTCGCCGGCCATGACGCTCCTGCTTCCGCCGCGGCGTTCGTAGCGGCGGGCGCCGCCCTGGGCGATCTTGTCGAGCGCCGTGTACTGGGCGTCGGTCAACTGCGGCAGCGGCGGGCGGTGTTCTGGATGATCCTTCAGGTCGCGGGCGATCCCGGCCGCCGTGTACTGGCAGCACGTCGCGCACAGGTCGAGGTGGTGGGCGGCCGTGGTCAGACTCTCGGCCAGGAGGGGCCCGGCCTCGGCGTGCCGGGCTTGGCGCACGGCAGCGTCGTCGACCGGTGGGCCTCCGGCGAAGGCGGCGGCTTCGAGCGGGTTGTCGGCCACGGCTCTCGCCAGCTGCGAGGCGGCGAGAGAGGCGGAGGCGACGACCTCACTGTGAACCGCCCCGGGTTCGGTAGAGATCTCAGATTGTGGTGATGACCTGGGGTTTCGTGAGTTCGGTGTAGTAGTTGGCTTCGTATTCGACGGGCGGAACGTGGCCTATCTCACCGTGGAGTCTTCGGTGGTTGTACCAGTCGACCCACTCGGCGGTGGCCAACTCCACCTGGGAGAGCGTCTTCCAGGGCCGCTGGGGCTTAATCAACTCGGTTTTGAACAGGCCGATCGTGGACTCCATCAGGGCGTTGTCGTACGCGTCACCGACGGATCCGATGCTCGCCGCGATGCCGGCGGCGTCCAGGTGCTCGGCGAGCTTGAACGATGTGTATTGCGACCCGGCGTCCGAGTGATGGATCAACTCGCCTGGCTGAATGGGGTGTTGGTCGCGGTCGCGTTGCCAGACGGCCATCTCCAGGGCGTCCAGGACGAAGACGGTCTCCTTCACGGTGGCCGCCGACCAGCCGACGATCCGGCGGGAGAAGGTGTCCACGACGAACGCGACGTAGACGGTGCCGGACCAGGTCTTCACATGGGTGAAGTCCGCCACCCAGCAGCGGTTCGGAGCGCTGGCGACGAAGTCGCGGTCGACCAGATCGGGGGCCCGCCCGGCCTGCCCGCCGGGGATCGTGGTGATGACGCGCTTGCCGCGCACCGCGCCCTGGACACCCATCTCGCGCATCAGGCGCTCGACGGTGCAGCGGGCCACCGCATGTCCCTGCCGGTTCAGCTCGCGCCAGATCTTCCGGGCGCCGTAGACGCGGTAGTTGGACGTGTAGACCTCCTGGATCCGCTCCTTGAGCTCCGCATCGCGCAGGGAACGGGCGGAGGGGGTTTCGAGGCGTTTCTTGTGGGCGTAGTAGGTGGAAGGGGCGATCTTGCAGTCGTGTGCGGTGAGCGTCCTGCAGATCGGCTCGACGCCGCCGAAGCGGTCCCGGTGCTCGTCGATGAAGGCTACGAGCGCGTGTGTGGCCGGTCGAGCTCGGCCGCGAAGAAACTCGCCGCGGCCTTCAGGATCTCGTTGGCCCGCTTGAGTTCGGCGTTCTCCTTCTTGAGCGCCTTGAGCTGGGCGGACTCCTCCGTCGTCGTCCCCGGCCGCGTCCCCGCGTCGACCTCATGCTGCTTCAGCCAGTTCCGCAGTGTCTCGCGGGAGCCGATGCCGAGCTTGTCCGCGACCGCCTGCAGGGCCGCTGTCTCGTTCGGGTAGTCGCCGCGCACTTCGGCGACCATGCGCACCGCACGACGGCGGAGCTCAAGCGGGTAGCGGGAGGGTCGTGCCATGACTCAATCCTTACATGGAATCGAGCCTCCACCTGACCCGGGGCGGTTCACTGAGTGTCTCCAGGGAGGAACGGCTGCCGGGTATGGCCGTGTACTGGCTGCCATCGAGCACGGACAGGCGGACCAGGGCACGGCCGACCAGCTCGTGGATGGCGAGGATTTTGGGGCCGAGCTGCTGCAGCATCTCGCTGCCCGGCTGGGCGTTCAGGGCGGTGACGGTGGTGTGCAGGGCGGTGACGGTGGTGTGCAGGGCGGTGAAGTCGGCGCCGAGCTTGCGGAGATGGTCGATCTGCGCGGGCAGGTCAATCTGGCGCATGGCGGTGGTGGGGCTCCGGTGCGTAGGGGTCAGCGGGTGCGTCCCCGGGACGGGTTCGCAGCCGGGCCAGTGGGGACAGTGGCGAGGGTGGCGTGGCGTGCGGCGACGGGAATCGCGGCTGGGGTCGCGATACCGAGGCCGACGCGGACAGCGACTCCGTGGGCGTAGGCGTGTGATTCGACACCCACGACGGCGCCGAGCAGGCCGCGCTTGTCCAGCCCGGCCGGGGGCCGGTGTGAGGATCCGTCTGGTGAAGGGGTGAAGCCGTGCTGCTCCAAGAGGGAGCGGGCCTCGGGGGTCTTGGCGGTCGCGGTGACGGTGCCGTCGGCGAACTGGATGCACAGGTCGGACTCGGGCAGCGGGCCGTGCGGACTCCAGCGGGTTGTCCAGGAGAGGTCGACGAGGTCGTGGGTGCGTTCCAGCAGCCCGTACATCGCTTGACCGGCTCGCTCGTGGGCGTCCTGGGGGATTCCCGGCGGCAGCAGGTAGACGGTGCGGTCGTGGTGGGCACGGGCGGTGAAGCCGGCGTCGGTCAGCAGGCGGTCGGCGCCGGGCAGCCGGCGGTTGAGGACGAGAAAGGTGTATCCGTCGTCGGTGGACCCGATGAAGACGTCATGGTGGTCGGTCAGGGCCATGGGGCTCCAGTGGAGGTGGCGGGGGCTGTGATCAGGCCGCAGGCCCGAAGCCGTCCTGCGCGGGGGTGTGCTTGGCGACGGCGCGGGCGGTGATGGCCTTCGAGGCGCGGGCGGAGGTCGCGGACAGTTCGTCGGCGCCGGGCTCGAGGTACCAGGGGCGCAGGTCGAGCATGGCGGCGCGCATGCCGGTGGCGAAGCACAGGGCGGTGCCCTTGGGCAGGGCGCGGATGGCGTCGGCGGGCAGGATCCGCTCCTGCCGCATCGACACCGAGGTGGACTTGCCGGACTCGGAGTGGGAGGTGGAGGTGGTCTCGACGTCGTGGTCGCCGATCAGCCGGGACAGCTTGTCGGCGAAGTCCGGATCGTCGATGCCGGAGCCGATGACCTTCACGGTGGAGGCGGACCACATGGCGTCCATGCCCGCGTCCCCCCAGACCTTCTGGCCCTGGCGGTAGGACTGCAGGATGGTGATCGGGATGATTCCGCGGCTGCCGAGGTGGGAGTACAGGTCCGGCAGGTCGGAGATCTTGCAGACGTTGGCGGCCTCGTCGAGGATCGCGAGCATGGGCGGGTCGAGGCGCCCGCCGGCGCGCTCGGCCTGGGCGGTCGCGGCCCGCATCACGGAGTCCGCGCACGCCGCGATCAGCGCGCTCGCTCCGCCTCCGCCGTCCTTGCTCAGCAGGTAGAGCGTGTCGGTGGAGGTGACGAACTTGGCTGGCTTGAACTCGGGGACGTCCTTCTGCGGGGTGACCCAGGCGGCGATCTCGGAGTTCAGCAGGGCGGCGGCGTACTGGCGGGCGGTCTCGTAGATGCCGTCCCTCGTCTCCGGCGGGCCCTCGACGGTGCCCTTGAGCTGGGCGGCGACGGCGGTGAAGTCGTGGTCGCGGAGGATGTCCAGTGGGGTGCGGTCGGCGGGGAAGGCGAGCCACTGCATGACGTCGGTGATGGGCCGGTCGTCGAGCGCGGCGGCGAGGAACAACTGGGCGAGAATGTTGGATCCGGCCTTGGACCAGAAGTCGCCCTGCTGGGAGGCGTCCACGCTCGCGGCGAGGAAGTGCCCGGCCAGGCGTCCGGCACCGTCCAGCGTCTTGGCGTCCGCGAGGGGGTTCCACCACATCTCGCGGGCGGCGTGCGCGATCTGCTGCGGGTCCATCGACCACGCCCGCCCCACCGCGGCCCGGGCGTCGAGGGTCGCGGTGTAGGCGTCGCCCGCCGCCTTGTTCGAGGTCAGCAGGACCGGGCCGGGCGCGTTGAGGATCGAGGGGATCGCCAGCGACGTGGTCTTGCCGGAGCGCGGGGCCATGATCGCGACGGCGACGTCCTCGTACCCCATGCGGACCTCGTGCTTGGTGCCCTGCAGGTTGCCGAGGAGGATGCCGGTGTCGCGGGCGTCGATGCGCTTGGCGTCCTTCAGGCTCGGGCGCAGGGATCGGGCCTTGTCGGTGATCGCCTTGGCCATCAGCGGCTCGATGTCCCGGGCTTTGGCCATGCCGGTGATCTTCTTCTTCCGTCCTCCACTGGTCTTGTGGCGCGACCACAGGACGCCGGCCGCGGTGGCGAGCGCGAGCAGCGCGGCGGCGGGGACGATGCGGGTCCCGATGAGCAGGGATGTTTCGCCGGTGTGGGGCCAGAGCTGGTCGGGGTGGAGCAGCGCAGTGGTGGGCGCGTAGGAGGCCCAGGGGCCGTCGGCCAGCCAGGAGGTGATGTTGCCGGAGAGCCAGGCGAGGTGGGACAGGGGGACGACGACGGCGGCCACGCCCAGGAGGATGCGGAAGGCGATGTCGTAGCCGTCGGAGGGCTTGTTGGTGGAAGAGGGCAAGGAGTGGTGTGCTTCCGGGCGGAGGGGCGGGCGGCGTGGGTCAGCGGGTGCGGCCCGGGTGGGCAGGCGGGCGTCGCGGGGTGCTCGGGGCCGCCGGCGGTGCGCTGCGGCGGGCGGCGAGTGTGCGGATGCGGTTCTCCAGGGCGAAGGCGATCAGGTCGACGGGCACGTTCGCCTCGGTCCGTGTGATGCGGTTCGGGTCGAGGGTCGGCAGGCGTCCCGGGGAGGTGCGGATGGCCGGGGTCGGGGCGGCGAGGGCGGCGGTGAACGCGGCGATCAGATGCGGGGGTGTGTGTTGGTCGAAGCGGGCCTGCCAGACCGGGCGGGATTCACCGAGCGTGGCCGTGGCGACCCAGGGGCCGGTCTCTTCGCCGACGGGGCGTTGGAGGTAGGTTGTCGCGTGGGGTGAGATGAGGCCGTTCTCGGCCCGGGCGGGCTCCCAGCCGGCTTGCCGGAGCGGCTCGTACGGATCAGCCTCCTCGTCGTGCGTGGGGCGCGGGCCGGTGAGGGCGTCGACGAAACCGGCGAGGATTTCGACCGGGGTGTGGGCACCGAAGCTCGCGTACCAGGCGGGCCGGCCGCGGTCGGGAGCGTGGTGGAGGGTCCACCACTGTCCGTCGGGGGCGGGATCCAGCCGGAGTTGGGCCTTCTGGTCGGGGCTGGTGAGGATGACGCGCGGCATCAAGGGGTCGTCGCCGTGGCTCCAGCCGCAGGCGCGGTGCAGGGGCACGGTGATCCAGGCGGGGTCACCGCCGCCGGCCAGGTGGCGTGGCGTGATGTACTCGACCTCGACGGTCTCGGGAGACGGGGGCACCACTACCTCCGTACCGGGGCGGTCCGGTCGGCCACGGGCGCCGGCTTCGCTGTCGGCTGCGGGGCCAGGGGCGACGGGGTGCTGCGGGCAGTGGTGTTGATGTCGATGACGGCGTGGCCGTGGGTGGCCCAGTCGTCGAGGTAGCTCCACGCCTCGGCGTCGTGGCTGGCGAGCGCGTCGTCGTACGTCGGCGTGCCGGGCCGGGCGGTGAGGGGGAGGTCGGCGCGGGTCTGCTGCCACTGCTTGTGCAGGGTGTCCAGGCGGTCGAGCGCGTCGCGCAGGGTGCCGAGCTGCCAGGCCCAGCGGGTCTGGACCGCGCGGGCGGGCAGTTGGGCGAGTTGTGCTTCCGCGGTGGCGAGGAGTTGTCGCGCGGTGGGGCGGATGGCCTCGAACGCCTCGGCGGTCTCGCGGTCGCGCTGGTGTTGGCGGAGGCCGTAGGCGTGCTCGTCGAACGGCCAGCCGTCGAGGTCGGTGTTCTGTTCGGAGTAGTAGTCCCAGTTGGCCAGGATGTAGGCGCTCTCGCGCAGGAAGGCGGAGAGCTGCTTCAGCGCGGCGCGGTGGGAGGCGGGGATGGCGGAAATGACGGGTCCTTGAAGAGCGGTGACGTTCGGAGTCCCGTTCGGCGGTCATCGCCGCGGGGAGGCAGGCGGGGATGGCGGCGGAGCGGGGGCCTTGGCCGTCTCGGGCTGGGGATGCCGCCGGGCGGCACGGGCCCGGGCACGAAGGGCGTGGACGCGCTCGATGTGCGCGTCGACCACGTGCTGCGGGGACAGGGGGCTCGGCTCCTGCACGGCGCCGTGGGCGGTGCGGTCGAACATGCCGCGCTGGAGCGGAGCGGGGTCGGCGAGCGCGGTGACGAAGGCTTCCACCAGGCGGGTGGGCGTGCGGCTGTCGAAGCAGGTGTGCCAGATGCGGCGGCCCTTGGAAGTGTCGTGTCCTGGTTCGCAGGTCTCGACGTTCCAGTGCGTGGCTTCCCGGCCAGGTCGCCGTTCTACGTGGCACATGCCGTCAGGTGAGCGGGCCGTGTTCTCCTCGTCGGTCCCCCAGTTCGCCGCGTGCAGCACCTGGAGGGGATCTGTCTGCTCGGCCGGCGTGGGGCCGATCAGTGCGTCGGTCAGGCTGCCGAGGATCTCGGCGGGCACGAGTTCCCCGAACTCGGCGTACCAGCCCGGCTCGGTGTCGGTGGGCTCGGCCCGCAGCCGCCACCAGGCGGAGGTGGCGGACTGCGGGTCGAACTGGAGGCTGTAGCGCAGGTCGGGACTGATGAGGACGATTTCGGGGCTGAGTGGGTCGGAGGTGCGCCTCCAGCCGGCGGCGGCCAGGCCGTGGGTGACGTGCCGGGCGTCGCCGGGGCCGGCGAGGTGGCGGGGGCTGGTGTCGAACGGGATTCGCCAGGCGTGGGTATCGGCGAAGGCAGCGAGCTGCTGCTCAGTTACCGGCACCGGCCGCACCTCGGTGTGCTCGTCGGTGCGTTCGCGTACAGGGCGCGCAGATCGTCCAGGACGTAGTGGAGGGTGTGCTGGTCGGCCTGCTCCCAGGCCGCGGTGCGCAGCTCCTGGAGGAGGAGGTCGACTGCGGCGGTGCGCGGGGTGTCCGGGTGGTTCTGTACGGCGCGGGCGAGGGCGCGCAGGGCGTCGGCGAGCTGGACGGGAAGGCCGGTGTACTCGTCGAGCAGCGGCTCGACGAGAGCGAGTGCCTCGGCGGGATCCGGGTCCTGGCGCAGGTATTCGGTGAGGTGGGACAGGGTGTCCGCGGTGGCGCGGATGGTGTCCGGGGTGAGTGCGGTCACAGGGTTCCTCGGTGATCGGCTTCGGGGGTCAGCGGCGGGCGCGGGCGGCGCCGGCGTGAGCGTGGGGACGGACTGTGGTGCGCGGCCGGTTGGCATTCCAGTTGCGGGTCCAGGTGGCGGCGCGGGCAGCGGCGACACGGGCCTGCTGCCAGGCGCTGAGCTGGGAGGGCAGGACGGAGACGGACGTGGTCCGGATCTGCGCGCTGTGCGGGACGCGTCCGCGCGGACGCATCACCGGTTCGGGGCTGGCCAGGGCGGCCGAGAAGGCTTGCACGAGGTGCATCGGGGTGCTGGGGGTGAACTGGGCGGTCCAGCCGTTGCCCTGCCTGTCCCTCGCGCCGGACCACCACATGGCGTTGCCGTTCGGGTCCTGGCGGAAGTGCATCCACGCTGCTCCGTCAGGGCTCGTTGCGGTGTAGTGCCTGCCTTCGGGCCGGGTTTGCCAGTGCTGTTCTTCCAGGGGTGCCCACACGTTGGGGGCGTGGGCGGAGCGCGGACGGGTGAGGGCATCGGTCAGCCCGGCGACGATCTCCACCGGCGTCTGCCGGCCCAGGACCGCCCACCACTCGGCCTGCTGTCCTTGCGCCGTGCCGTGGATGGTCCATCCGCCCGGCAGCATGTGGGGGTCGTAGGAGATCCGCACCGTACGGTCCGGGCTCTCCATGATCAAAGGCCCGTCCTTTTTGGACTTGTCCCGCCAGCCGGAAGCGCGCAAGAACTCGGAGACGTGGCGGAGGTCGCCACCACCGGCGAGGGCGCGGGGCTCGACGAGATAGTGCTGTTCGGGCTGCTCGCCCGGCCCCCAGTGCTGCCGCTGTCTCTTTCTCACCGGCGCCGCCGGGCAACGAGCGGTGCAGGGGACGGCGGCTTCGACATGCTGGTGGCGGTCTGTCTGCTGACACGGCGCAGGGTCTCGCGGTGTTCGTCCAGGTCGCCGCCCATGGCGTCAAGCTCGTTAGCCGCGCGGCCGAGCGCGAGCCATACCTCCGCCGGCAGCGCCCCGCGCTCGGCCTGGACCTTGGCGAACCTGCTGCTGGTGGTGACGAGGCCGGTGACGCCGCCGAGAACTCCGGCGTCTGGGTCGAGTACACGTGCGATGACGTGCGTGGCCTCGTGTGGGGGGAGTCGGGCGAGGTGGTCGGTGAGCTGGCCGAGCCGGCGGGTGATCTCGTCGGCCAGCCGCACCGGGTGCGGGATGGGGTGAGGCATGTTCCTCCAGGACGCGGTGTCGGGATCGGTGATGGTGGTGGCCGGTGTGCTGGGTCTCGGCGAGAGCGGCCTCGGAACGTGCGCGGCCAGCGGCGTGGTGTGGTCGGGGCCGATGGGGATGCGGGCGCGCAGGTAGCGGCGGAACAAGGCGGTCGCGAGGCGGGGCTCGTAATTTCCCAGGTGGTGGAGTGCTGTAGCGGTCGCCGACTCCACCTGTGACGCGGCGTGGGGCAGTCTGCGGTGTCCCGTTGCTTCCGGGGCTGTGGCTGTCCCGAGGTCAGTGCTCGGCGAGTTCTTCCAGCTGTTGAACGACGCGTTCGATGGATGCGGTGGCGTCGATCTCGGCGGTTGCGGTGGCCCGCAGCAGCGGTTCGACGGTGGTCAGGTGGTGGAGAACGGCGTCTCGTTCTTCGGGCCGCTTGCCGTAGGGGTTGTCGGTCCGGGCTGCGATCCGATCCAGCAGCACTTCGGCCGGTGCGCTCAGCAGCACGATGTGGTCGAACAGGGGATAGAACCGGCCTTGGTTGGTCTTGCAGCCGGCCACGAAGAGGTTGCCCTTGTTGTGGCTGCTGAGCAGGTCCGTGATGGCCTGCTCGCGCCAGATCCAGTCGGTGGAGCCGTCGGGCAGCGTCACCCATTGACTCCAGGTGTCGGTATCGGTGTCCACCGTCTGGTGCCCTCGCCGGCGCAGGAGACGGAGTGCCGTCGACTTGCCGGTGCCCGACATTCCGGTGATCAGGACCTTCACGGAGCGAGCCTATGCGAGCCGCCTCGCTCCCGGGTGCGGCTGACGGGGCCGGACCGTTGTCCCCATCCCCGTGGTGCTTCGGCTACTTGCCCGGGGGCGTTGAGGAAGCCGGTTCGCTGAAGAATGCCGGCCGCTTGCTCGGTGCCGCCGAGGGCAATGGCCAGCCCGGTGCAGGGGCCTTGGCGATGGTGATGACTCCAGCATCAGGAAATCGGGTTCGTTCTGCCTCACCGGGATCTGGTCGCCGACGCGCGGGGCGTAGCCGAGGCCGGGGGCGCGGCCGGCGGTGTCGTCGTTGGGGCGATCCGCCCCGAGGGGTGCTGCAGCGCGATCGCGATGCCCTGGTCGCCCAGCTGCTGGCCGGTGTTGCGTACCGCGCGGGCCTGCACGGCGGTGTCGTCGCCGCTGAGGCGGTAGACACCGGTCTGCTGGTCTGGGACGAAGCCGTTGGCGGCCAGTACGGCGGTGGCGGTCTTTCCGACGGGGGCGGCGGCGAGGCTGCCGTCGGACTGCCAGGTCAGCACGACCCGATCCGGCTGCGACGGCTGAACGTTGGCCGCGGCGTTGTGGCGGACCTGGGCGAGTGCGATGTCGTAGCGGGCGAGCAGGTCACCGGCGACTTGCTCGGCACCCTGGAAGGGATCATCCGGCAGGGCGATGCCGTTGGGCTCGCGCACACTGCGGTACGCCTCGTCGGGGAGATCACGGAGGGCGACGGCGGCGATGAGGAAGCCGTTGCGTTCGTCGTGCCGGTCGAGGAGGACGAGCTGGGCGCCGTCCGGGCGGGTCAGGATCGCTGCCTGCTGCAGCGGGTGCTCGGCCAGGGACTCGGCGATGAGGTCCAGGTCCCAGATCCGGTGGGCGAGTTCGGCGAGGTCGTCCTTGTGGTCGGACGGGTGGTAGGTGCTGGTCCAGGCGCCGGGGAGTTCGCCGGCGAGGACGTCAGCGTAGGAGGCGAGGCGTTCGGAGTGTTCGTGGTGGTGCATGGTGTCCTTGGCGAGGTGGGGGTCAGCGGCGCCGCCCGGCAGCCACGGGAGGTGGTGGTCCGGGTCCGTGCACGCGGGAGCGCGAGGGCGCGGCCGGGACGGCGGATGGGGACACTCACCGGCCGCCCCGGGCGTCGGCGACGTGGACGAGCTGGCCGAGGGCCGTGGTGGTGTACCAGCCGCAGTCGATGATCGCGTCGTTGTGGCCGGCGTACTTCGGCAGCAGGTGGTCCTCCATGGCCCGCAGGTAGATCAGGCAGTCCGGGCAGCGGCGCTTGAGGTGCGCGAGGTAGCGGGGGTGGGCGGTGATGAAGGTCTGCGCGCCTCCGTCCGGGTCGCGCAGCCGCCATCCGTCCTCGTCGGTCGGGGTGTGCCAGGACGGGGCGACGACGCGCATCGCATCCCCCCACAGCTCCTTGCCGGCTACGCCCTTGAGGACGACGACCTGGTCACCTGCCTGGAAGTGCTGGTGCGGGATGTCCCGGGCAGGGGTGAGCGGGTCAGGTGTCGGTGCGAAGGCCGGAGTCGGCGGAGGGGTCCAAGAGGGCGGGAGCATGCAGGTCCTTCCACGCGGAACGGGGCGGCGGCGGGAAGATCAATGGTCCGCAGAATCGCCGGTTTGGCTAACCGGCGATCTGCGGCTACGTTCCGTCCGGTTCAGCGGAACGGGTTCTCCGTGCCGCGGTCCTGTTCCGTCGCGGCGTCGAGAAGTTCGAGCAGGTCAGAGCCGTCCTCGTCGCGCTGGTCGATCCACCATCCGGCCCGGGTGACCGTGCGGGCCTTCTCCTCCAGCTCCGCCCAGTCGGCCTCGTCCCAAGTGCCCTCGACGACGAGCGCGGTGTGCGCGGCGGTCATCAGCTGGTGGCGGGAGCGTTCGCCCCAGTCCAGGGCCCGCTCCGGGCCTTCCAGCGGCGGCATGTCGAACTTCGCGGCCCACTCGGCGGCGGCCTGCCGCTCCTCGACGCGCTTGACGGCGAGCCACTGCTCCCTGGAGGCGGTGTCGGTATCGCGGGCGGCCTTCCAGCAGTCGGTGCAGTCCCGTTCCGCGAGCCAGCGGGCGAAGCCGGCCCGCCGGTCTGCGGGACGGTCGGACAGGTCGTGGACGACCTCGTGGCCACAGGCGTGCTGGACGGTCCACTTCGTTCGGACAGCCATAGATCGATCTCCTCAAAGTTGTGTGAAAGGCGGGAAGTTGGGTCGTGTGCTCAGGCACATCCGCGGCACGGCGCTATGGGCGGCGCGCGGGGGCCGCGCTGCGGTGGACCGGCACCGGGGGCGTGGTGTCCAGCGCGGGGCGCGGCCGGGGACACGGCGGCTTGGGAGTGCGGTGCGGTGGCAGGACGGCGACGGTCGCGCCGAGATCTTCCGCCGCCTCGTGAACCTCTCGGATGAGAAAGGCGAGTTGCCGGCCGAGAGCGTCGATCCGGGCACCGATCTGCCGGCCCTGCACGGTGCCGAGTGCGTGCGAGAACTCGGCGGCGGCCTCGAGAAGGGACCCCAGCCGCACCAGGGCACCGGCGTCGTAGCCCGTTTGGGGTGACGCTCAGCAGGGCCTCGGAGACGTCGCCGGTGGCACGGGCCGCGATCACCTCTCGGAGCAGCTCCTGCAGGGGCCGCTCGGGCGCGGGCTCCGGACGGTTGAACCGAGACGAGGCATCCGGGCACTCCGGACGGGACCGGCGGTGGCAGCGCCTGCCCGGCTGCGTACTCGTTGTCGTAGTGCCCGATCACCTCCCAGCCCGCCGCGTCCGGGTCTCCGGCAAGCGCGATCACGGTGGAGGCGTCGTCCTCGACCAGATACGCGAGGCTGATGAGGCGACCGTCGGCCGCGTACCACGACTCGAACCGCTCCAGCTCGCCCCGCCGCCGGGCCGCGTGGGTCATCTCGGTCCACATCTGCCGTTCCTCGGCGGTCAGTTCGGGGGCGGGCTGGTGGTGCTGGTCGGCGAGGTCGGCTGCGATGGAGCCGCAGTCCGCCCAGAAGGCGAGGGGCGGCCACAGGGCGGTGTGCTGGGCGCGCTCGGTGGCCGAGCCGGTGGTGGCGGGACGGTCGAGGACGCGAACGATCTCGACGTGGGAGGCGGCGAGGGAGTTGAGCAGGTCGCGCCAAGCACTGGCGTGCCGGGCCGGAGGCAACTTGTCCACGACGCTGCGGGCCGCGTCCAGCAGGCGGGCGCCGTGCGGGGCGAGATACGTGGCATACGCCGTGAGAGCTGCTTCGTTGCGGCGAGCGAGTGCGACTGCTGCGGCGTGGTGGTGAACGGTGCGGCCGTAGCGGTCACGGGCGGCGTCGAGCGCCGTCTCGGTCTCGCGGTCAATGACCATCATTCGCAGTCGGAAGCCGCGTGCTCGGGAAACCAGTTCGCTGTGTCTGTCGTGGGGGTATCGGGGATCGCTTCCTCCTGGAGGCGGGCTCAACGGTGCGACCGGCGGCCGGGCGGGGCCTGCGCGGTCATGGCCGGCGGGCGTGCCGGCCCGGCTGGCGCGACCTGCCGGCGGGTGTCGTAGCGGAGACCGGGGTCGAGGTCCACGGGGTAGCGGGCGGCGGTGAGCATCTCCGCGGCCCAGGTCGCGCGCTGGTTCTCCCAGTCGCGTCCCATGTCGAAGGGGAGCCGGATCCAGCGGCCGCGCAGGGCTGGCTCGAAGAAGAATCCGGCGTGGCGCAGGATGCCCGCGGCGAGGGAGTCGAAGCGGCCTTCGACTTCGACTTCGCCCCCTGGCCCGCGGGTGATGCGGATCGGCTCGGCGTCGGGGGTCACCGGGACCGTCCGATGGCGGAAGCGGTCAGGTGAACGGTCGGTGCGTTGGGTTTCGATGGGACGGGACGTGCGGACGGGGGTGAGGTGCTCGGTGCCGGCCCGCGCTGCGGGGAGAGAGATGCGGCGGCCCGCGCGATGCGGCTACGGCGTTCGGCCAGCCCGTTCGGGCGAGCCGGCCTGGGCGGTGCGGCCGTCTGCGCGGGGTCGAGACCCACATCGGCGTGCACGGCGTATCCCTGACGACGCAGGTCCTGCACGGCCTGCCGGGTGCGGCGTGGCCCGTCCCGCTCGGGGTCGGTGAGCCGGAAGAGTCCCGGCTTGCCGGGTACGGGCTCGAACTGCTCCCGCACCAGGAACCAGTGGGCCAGGCGGGCGGGTATCGAGGAGGTGGCGGAGGCGACGAAGCCGTGGTCTTTGTGGGTGCCGAAGACGAAGTGCGTGCCAGGATCCAAGGAGGAGATCTCCTTCCGGTGGAAAGTGGGAGAGGTCAGCGGCGGGGCGCGTGTGGGCCACGGGGGAGGGGTTGGTGCGGTCGGGCGACGGCCGGGACCGTGTGCTGCCGAGGGGGAGTTGCTGCGCGAGCCTGGCGGAGGAACGGCTCGCTGTGGGTGAGCCAGGTGTTGAGGGCCGCCCAGAGTCGTGTGTCCCGCTCCGTTCGCGTGAGCGACGCGTCCCTGTCCAGGCCCTCGGCATCGGTGAGGGCGTCGGCCAGTTGCGCGAGGACGTGGGCGTCCTCCGGCCAGCTGGTGGCCGCAGGGCGGCACCGGTCGAGAAGGGCGGGAGCATGTTGGATGACGTTCAGGAACTCGGCCCAGGCCCGGTTCAGGAACGTCTCGGCCGCCTCGCCGAGCGCGGTGGCGCCGAGCGGGGGCGCGGCACTGTACCGGCCCGAGGCAACGATGGCGGCCCAGGTGTCCTGCTCGGTGCGGATGCGGTCGAGGGCCTCGGTGACGGTTGCGATCCGGCGGGCGTGGACGGCGCGCTCGTAGGCGGGCAGGAACCGGTCCGCTATGGTCCGGGCCGCGCGGTCGGCGAACGGTGGCAGGGTGAGGCTGCGCGGGGCGTGCGGGTCGCCGTACCCCTCCTCGAACGGTTCGGGCGCGAAGACGCCGACCAGATAGTCGAGCTGGTGGCCGGGACGTTCGACGAGCAGCAGGGTCGTCCCGGCTGTGTCGGTGAGGGTGGCGGCGTAGGGGATCCGCTCGCCTTGGACGACGTGGGCGAGTTCGCCGCTGTCCCACAGCCATGGGACCAGGTCCTGTTGCCAGGCGGGGTGGGAGTAGAGCTCGATGCGTGCGTCCCACTGGCCGGGCAGCAGGCGGGCGATGTCCCGGGCGGTGTCGCCGATGAACCGCCGGCTGCTGGTGGTGGTAACTTCCACCCCGTGCGCCGTGGCATGGCGGACCAGGCCGGCCACGGTGGCGCGGGAGGCATCCTCGTCCGCGTCCGGCAGGCGATACACCCAGTCGTCGCCACGGCGGAAGCCGGATGCGGCAAGCGCCTGGTGTGCGGCCTTGTACCTCTCACCGTGGCCGATGGCGACGATCCCAGTGCCGCGGCCGTAGGCGAGGATGATCTGCGCGTCAGCCATGGGCCGGCTGTAGGGAGCGTGACTTCGTGAGCACTGGGTCCTGCGGAATTACCGGAACCCGTTGTAGTGAGTAGTGGCGTCGTCGTGGAGATTGAGAAATTGGTGCTGCTCCTCGCCCAGGTAGTAGCAGAGCGTGAGGTCGTGTTGGTTGCAGCGAAGACTGCTTCTGTAACCGGGACCGACTATGAGGCCGATCGCCAGTTCGCCCTCGCCCCAGCTGGCTACTGAACTTGATCGGGCGATGTCGGGTGATTGCCTGACAGGTGAGGGATGGGTCCGGTAGATGTGTGTGCGTGAATGACTCCACGCCCGAGGACGGCGAGCCCACCTCCTTCGTCGAGAAGACGAAGAACTGGTACGAGAGGCACAAGCCGAAGATCCGCATCGTCGGCGCCGTGACTCTGGCCGTGGGCCTGGTCGTGGTTGCCCATCTCGCCACGAGGCAGGACGGCGAGAGGTACGACGCCGAGGACATCGGGGATTCCGAGCCGGTCTCCGGCCGTGAAGCCACGGACGAGCCTCGTCGGTCCTCCCTTGACCTTGACCGCGACCCCTTCCTGCGGAGGCTCCCCGCCGGTCAGCAGGCCAGCGAGGCGGCCAAGGCGAGGTACAAGGAACTGACGGGCAACGACCTCCCTCCCGGTTACACCTTGGTTCGCCGGTGGTTCTACCTGAGCCCGGACGACGAGGACCCCGGCGAAGCCGCAGCCTGAGCGCCCGGGGGGAAGGGCACCGCGGCCTGTCGCTCAACCGAACGCCCCGACATCACCCAATCAAATTCAGTAACGAGGCCACTAGACTCCGATCTCCTTTGCAAAGATGAGGATTTGACCATGAGTGACCTGGCGATGGTGGCTGTCATTAGCGCGTACAATCTGCGCTTCATCCGGTACTGGGACGCCGAAAGCCGGATTGTCGGCGACGCGGGGCCGAAGGTGACCCGATCCCTGCCCGGTCTTCCTGGTCTGCGTATGTTCTATGACCAGTCAGACCAGGATGCTCCACACGTAGATGTCAACGAGGTGGGTCGTCTGGTGGTCGAAGCGTTCGGACATCCGCGACAGGACGAGATGCGTGGGCAACTATGCATCTACCTCGCCGACGCGGAAGGTGTCCCCGTGGACATGCCGCCCTGGCTGCGTGACCGCATCCAGGAAGAGGTCGGCCGCGCTCGCGCTGCGATTCGGACTTGAATTTCCTCGTGCGAGCATTCGGCCAGCGGCAACTACTGAAAATCACCGCTGTTCATGATCACCTGGATTTACAGGTAGTGCTGAGCCACCGTTCACCGCCCGTCAGCGCGGTGATGATCTCGGGCGGGGCGCCGTCGAGGAGGTCGGTGCCGAGTTCGTTCCAGCCGACGGCGACGTCGACCACGAGGTGGCGGGACATGGCCTCGATGTCCCGCCGGAAGCGGTGCTGGTATGCGGTGAGCAGGAGGGGCAGGTGGTGGCTGGGCACGCCGTCGAGGTGGACGTAGATGCCCGCGTATCCGGTCTCGGTGGGGCGGGCGATGAACGCTCGGGTCGACAGGGTGGGCCTCCCGGGGCGTCAAGCGGCTACCGGCCGGGTGCGGGGCCGGTGCGCGGGGTGGGCGGTGGGTTCGGGGGGAGACCGGACGGTGCCTGGGGGCGGCCGGAGGCGGGTGCCTTCGGCGGTGCCGGTGCGGGGTCGTACTCGGCGCGCAGGATCGTCAGGTCGGCTTCGTCCGCGATGGCCAGCACGGACAGGCTGCGGCTGGCCGCTTCCATCAGCAGCTTGGGCGGGGAGCCCTTCTCTGCTCCGCGGTTCTGGCCGCGCCACTGGGCGGCGGCGATGAGGTAGTCGCTCACCGCGCGGAGCACGGGTTCGGCGGCGTCCAGCAGATGCTGGGTGACGGCGCTGGCCTCGGCAGGAGTCTCGGCGGCGGCAAGTGCGGCGAGATAGGGGGCCAGGTCGGGGCCCGGCAGCGGTTCGTCCGGCAGCGGGTGTTCGGCCAGGAAGGGCTCGGCGTCCCGCTTCGCCCAGCGCAGCAGGTCGTCGCGGGTGGCGATGCCGTAGCGGGCGGCGGCGATCTGGTCGCCGGTGCGGCCGACGTTGTCGTACAGCTCGAAGTCGGGATGGTGCACGGAGTCTCCTAGACGGCGGTGCTGGGGCCGCTCGCCTCGGCGTCCGTGCGGCGGCATCCGTAGCCCAGCAGGCTGGACGGCTCGGGCGCGGTCGGGACGGCGGCGACGTCCGAGCAGGTGAAGGTGTAGGTGAAGGCGGGGCGGGGCGTGGTGCCGAGCCAGGCGCGGTCCTGCTTGTCCGGCACGATCACCAGACCCGGCGCGGCGACGGCGTCGTGCTGGGTGTGGTTGTGGGAGAAGACGACGAGCGCGCCCGTGGAGGTCTTCAACGCGTAGCTGTCGGGGAACTGCGTGGCCGCTGACGTGAACTGGGTGGTGCCTCGGGTGCCGAACTTGTGGACCGTGTCGTTGTGGACCTTGACCTGCCGCTTGGCGGCCTTGGTGGGGGCAAGCACCTTGCGTCCGGTGAGGTCGCCTCCGGTGGCGAAATTGTCGATCACGGCCGAGCGCAGCAGGTCGACGGGAGCGGCCAGGGACTTGGAGGCGGGGTCGACTGCGGTGGCGTAGCCGTCCCTGTCCAGCACGATCTTCGGGAGCCGGGAGGGGGCGTCGAGGTCGACGGTGGCGACCATCTCCCACCGCTTCGACTTCGCGTTCTCGGCCAGGACCAGGACGCGGGCGTACTGCTTGTTGCTGCCGGCCCGGGTGACGGCGGCGAACCACCGCTGCTGCCCGTGCTGCAGGCGCGGGATGTAGAGGTCGGTTGCGGCAAGGTCGTACGACCACGGCCGGTAGGGCTCCCGGTCCGCCTGCGGCAGGGCGGCGTCTTCCTTGAGGTCGGCCAGCGACATCGCGTACCGAGGGCCGCCCTCGACGGTGTCGAGGAGCGCGCGGTCGCGCTTGATGTACGCGAGGTTGTTCGTCATCGAGTAGGAGGCGATGGCGTCACGGGCCTCGGCCGGGGTGAGCGCGGGGGCCGGCTTCGGTGCGGCGCTGGGTGACTTCGTCTGCTCTGCGGCAGCCGGGGTGTTGCCATCGGTGTCGCTGGAGCAGGCGGTCGCGGCGAGAGCGAGACAGACAGCGGCGGTGACCAAGGGCAGCGTGCGGCGGGCGGGGCGGATGGGGGCTCCTCTTGGCTGGGAACGGGAAAGAGCGCGGCGAGCGGTCGGCTCACCGGCGGTGGGCAGTCACCGAGGGGCCGGTGGGTACGGGGGCGGCCGGACGCGGGGCTGCAGTGGTGGGTGGTGGGGTGTGGCGGAGGTTCACGCCGATGCCCCTCTGGGCGAGCTGGTGAACCAGCGCTCGCAGGCGCAGGTCGCGGCCGTCCTCGCCGTACGCGGCGGGGAGCAGGAACGCGGCCTGGTGGGGGTGGTGCTGGAAGCCGAGCCCGTACAGGTCCGTGCGGGCGTCCTCGGGGACGCTCCTGTACGGAGTGCCGAGGGCGCCGTCCTCGTACCAGGTCAGGGTGACGACGCGCGCCACCTGCGGCGGCGGAGGCCGGTGGGGCGGCTCGGGCTGTACGGCTGCGTTGTGCCGTACGGCTGCCAGGGCAGCCCGGAGCCGGGGCAGGACCCGCCGGCTGACGGCGGCTGCGGCGCGGACCGGATCGTCGGGGACTGCGATCCCGTTGGGCTCGTCGACCCCGCTGAAGTGGTGCGGTCGGAACCCGTCGGGCTGCACGGGGGCCACCAGGCACTGGCGGGGACAGCGGGGGCGCTCCAGCACACAGAGCTGCTCGCCGTCCGGTCCTTCGAGGAAGGCCGTGGGGGCGTCGGGCCAGTCGAGCAGGGCCGAGTGGGCGGGACCGCAGTCCCAGATCCGGTCGCCACATGCGGCTGGCCTGCGGGCGGGGGGAATCCGGCGTACCTGCGGTACCACTGTTCGGGCAGGTGCGTTGCGAGTGCTGTGGCGAAGGTGCCGAGGTGGAGTGGATACAGGTGGGGCCTCCTGGTTGCAGAGGGGCAGTGATCGACCAGGGCAAGAACCGTCAGCGGCGCGGTGCAGATGAGCGGCCGAGACCGCGGATCGGTATCCGTGAACTCACGGACTTTTCAGTGCATGCGGGCGTCGGTGTCGAACAGGGCCAGCTCGTGGGCGTGGAGGAGGTGTTGGACGATGAAGCTCCTGCCGGCGACCTTCCACAGGCCGCGCCCGCGGTTGAGGTGGGCGATGGCTTCGGCTTCGACGGAGGTGAGGCCGAGGAGGGTGGCTGCGGCGTGGAGCTGGTCGGTCTCCTGGCGGTAGATGATGCGGGTGGAGCAGTCGGCGAGGAGTCCTTCGGCCAGGGCGCGGCCCTGGGATCCGGCGTCGCCGGCGGTGAGCAGGTCGGACAGCCGGTGGATGACCATCAGGTTGGCGATGCCGAGACCGCGGGAGAGTTTCCACTGGGCCTGCATACGCTGGAGGAGGCCGGGATGGCGCATCAGGCGCCACGCCTCGTCGTAGACGATCCAGCGCCGGCCGCCGCGCGGGTCGGTGAGGGCGGATTCCATCCAGGCGGAGGCGCAGGTCATGGCGAGGACGAGGGCGGTGTCGTCGCCGGATCCGCCCAGCCGGGACAGGTCGATCGTGAGCATAGGTGCGGCGGGGTCGAAGATGACGGTGGAGGGGGCGTCGAACATCCCGGCCAGGTCACCGTGCACCAATCTCCTCATGGCGTGGGCGAGGTCGCGCGCCGAGTCGCCGAGCCGCCCGGACATCATCCCGGCGGCTTCGTCGAGCTGGGCGGGGTTGTTGAGGGCGGTGGCGACGTCGCCGAGGAGCGGGGTGCGGCCGGTGTCGGCGGCGCGGGTGACCACCAGGTCGAGGGCCACGTCCAGAGCGGTGTGCTCCATCGGTAGCAGGTCCCGGCCGAGGACCGTCTGGGCCAGGGAGCCGAGTAGGAGGAGGCGCCGCTTGCGGATCTCACCGACCCAGTCCGCCTCGGAGATGCTCTCCGGGCGTGGTGCTGCGTCGAGGGGGTTGAGACGGCCGGGGAGCCCGGGGCCGAGGGCAACGGAGGTGCCGCCCAGCGCGTGGGCGACGGGCGTCCACTCACCCTTCGGGTCGCACGGCACGTAGATGCGGTAGCCGAAGGCGACGGACCGCAGGGCGAGCGACTTCGCGAGAGCCGACTTGCCCTGGCCGATCACCCCGGCCAACAGGACGTTGGGGTTGGTGAAGCCCTCGACCTTCCCGTACAGCGCGAAGGGGTCGAAGACGAAACTGGCCTCGGCGTGGACGTCGCGGCCGATGTAGATGCCCTCTGCGCCGAGTCCTCCTTCGGCGAGGAACGGGTACGCGCCAGCTGCGATGGCGGTGGTCATGCGGTGGGCCGGCAGCCGCAGCCGGTTGCCGCGGGCGGAGGCAGGTCCGGGGCGCCCGTTCGGCGGGTAGAGGGGGGCGGGTGCTTCCTGCTCGGCGGGAGCGGTGCCTGCGGAGTGGGTGGTCGCGTCGGCTCGAGCCTTGGCGGCGGCCTCGGCGAGCTGACGGCGAGCTGCCTTGCGGCTGGCCCGGTCGGTGCCGTGCGGGGTGAACAGCGGGGACGCGGAGGCGCGTCGGGCGCGTCGGGCGGACCGGTGGCTCATGGGAGGCCCTCCGTTCGGCGAGGGGTGCTCATCGCGCGCATGCGGTGGTGTGCGGGCGGTTGAGGTCGGTAGGGGTGGTCTTGCGGCGGACGATGTGTCCGGCGGCCAAGTGGCGCTGGCAGATCGTGAGGACCGGCGGTCCTTCCGGAAGCTGTTCCGGGGCGCACTCTGTGGCCTCGGCCGAGGCGGCGGGGAGGACGTGGAAGGCCGAGTGGACCTCGGCGGTGGCCTGCCACAGCCGGGTCTGTGCAGTGGCGAGGTGCCGGCCTGCGGCGGGATGCGGTGGCCGGGTGGATTCGGCGAGCTGGTCGAGGAGTTGGTGCAGGGCGGTCAGGTGAGCGTGGAGCACGTCGAGGTGCACGCGGTCTACTGCCGTCGAAGCGGTGAGCGCTGGGCGTGTCAGGGCTCGGGTGTGATGGCGGACGCCGGCGGTGGCGGCCCGGAGGTAGGGGTGCGCCTCGGCCGGACGCATACGAGAGGTCAAAGTGTGTTCCTTCCTGTCGCCGTGGCGGGACAGGGCGTTCTGTGAGGGATGTGCTCACAGGGCGGTGCGTGCGAGAGGCAGCGCGGCCAGCGTGAAGGCGTCAGGCTGCTGGTAGTTGAGGCGGCGCAGGTCGACGCCGGCGGTGACGGCGGCGGTCTCGATCTGCGCACAGGCGGCGTCGAGGAGGGCGTCGGTCTCGGCGGTGACGGTGACCAGGCCGGTCAGGGCGACGTCGGCGTGTCCGGCAATCAGCTGGCGTTCGCGCTGTTTGACGTCGGCGTACTCGACGGAGTCTTCCTCGCAGTCGACCTGGCCGCGGCGGGCCCGTTCGTTGGCGTCGGCGATGATCGCGGCCTTCTTGCGCTGGACGTCACGCAGCGCGGACTCGAGCCCCTGGGGCACGTAGATGAGGGAGAGGCTGCGGCGGACCCCGGCCGTAAACATGATTCCGTGCAGGAACCCGGCGCCCATTTCGGTGCGCGGCCAGTTCTCCACCCAGTACGTGGCGTGGCGAGCGGTGTCGGTGGCGAGCCGGTCGTACTCCTCGACCTGGACGACGGGTCCGGCGGCGGCAGGGTCGGCTTCGGCACGGCCGCTCTCGGACCACTGCTGCAGTGCGGCAAGGGCCTTGGGGTCGTAGGCGGTGCGGATGACGGCGGCGATTTCCCGGGCGGACAGCCAGCCGGTCACCATCAGGCCGGCGTTACGGGCGGCCTGGGCGATGGAGGCGGTGGTCTGCTGCATGACGGTGAACGCGCCCGGGAGTCCGCCGCCGGCCTGGCTGATGAGGCGCTTGGCGGCTCTGAGGTCGAGGGAGAGGGCGAGGTAGGTCTCGTGCGGCGCGGCTGCGGGCCCGGCGGAGGCGACCAGTTCGGAGTAGATCTGCCCGGCGACGGGGGTGTGGGGCTGGCCGTTCTGAGTCCAGTGGCGGGTGAGGGTGTCACCGGAGTCGGGGACGGTCCGTTCCAGGACCTGCACGGTGGCGACGTGGCCGGTACGGGCGATGCCGGCCAGAGCCCGTCCCCAGCCGTTGACGTTGTGGTTCTGCGTTGAGGGGTCGAGCAGGGCGAACGCGCGGGACGTGACGCGGGCGACGGCGGTGAGGGTCTGCTGGTGCGGGTCGTGGACGGCGGCGGCACCGTTGGCGGAGTCGCCGGGGGTGACGACCTTGAGCGAGGCAACTGTGCCGGGCAGGTGGAGGACGCCGTCCTGCCGAGGCCGGGTGACCGGCCGGGCCAGCCAGAGGGTCTGCCCGGTACGGCGACGGTTGGCGTAGCGGATGACGATCGGTGCCCAGTCGATCAGGGAGCGGCCGTGTCGTCGAATCAGCACCAGCGCGGCGACGGCCGCCCACAGCGGGGTCAGGGCGATGGCACCGAGCAGTCCGGTGGAGACGACCGTCATCAGCAGCAGGGCCAGCGCTGCCGAGACGAGAACGAGTTGCGGGAGGGAGAGGCCGAGGAGGATGCCGCGACGGGACCGGTGGGGGAATTTCACCGTGACCGGGGCAACGGGGAGATCAGACAAAGGGGCTGGTCCTGAAGGCGCGCGGGCGGGATCCCAGAGACGAGACGTGGTGGGTCCCGCCTCTGGGGATCGGGCGGAGGGTCAGAGGCCGGTCGGGGGCGGAGGCGGAGAGGCCGTGCCGCTGGTCCCGACGGTCTGGTTGCTGGAGGACGGTGGTGCGCCTTGGGGCGGCGGAGTCGTGGTCGGCGGCGCGGACTGCCAGCCGCCGACCTGGCCGGCTGCGGCACCCGCCCCGGAGCCGCCCGTACCCGGGCTGCCGCCCACCCGACCGCTGGTGTCTTCGGAGACACTGGTCGGCGCAGGCTGTACGGCCTTCTCCAACCCGGACTTGACGCCGTCCCCTCCGGGCGAAGCGCCTGTCGGGGGGTTTTGCGCCCCGTTCCGGCCGACGCTTCCACCGCTCGGGCCGGGGGCGATGTCGCCGGGAAACCCGCCACTCCTTGGGATCGAGTCCGGCCCCTGCGGAGCGGCCCCGGCTCCCGCGCCCGCTCCGGCTGCCGCACCGCCGGTTCCGGCGGTGGCCGCCATCGCGGCCGCCTTTCTCCCGGCGCGCTCGGCGTGCTGCTTGGCGAGCTGCGCACCGGCGCCGCCGGCACGGTGCAACGTTTCCCCGTCGGATCCTTCGGCCGCCCAGTGCACGAACTTGAAGGTCGCGTAGGGGCAGAGCAGCACCAGGATCATGATCACGATGCCCGCGAGGACGTCGGCGAGCGCGGCCAGGCCGTCCTTGGCCTCGGTCCTGCCCATGGCCGCGATGCCGAGGACGAAGATGATCGTCATCAGCAGCTTGGAGACGACGAGGGTGGCGGTGGCCTCGATCCAGCCCTTGCGCCACCGGCGTGCGACCTCCCAGCCGCCGCCGGCCCCGGCGAACGCGGCCAGCGTGACCATGACCAGGATGCCGACCTTGCGGACCATCATCACGCACCAGTAGAGGAGTGCTCCGATGGCGGCTCCGAGCGCGGCGAGCACCATCACGAGCCAGCCCAGGCTGCTGACGGCGCCGAGCTGCCCGACCTTGACGATGCGGCGGACCGCGGACTCGATGTCCAGGTTCGCGGTTTTGAGCAGGCCGGCGGACAGGGCGTCGACCACTTCGATCGCGACGGTGGTCAGGGAGATGGCGGCGAACGCGAAGAGCACACCGGAGGCCGTGCCGGTGAACGCCTGCGCCAGGGCCTGGCCGTCGCGTCGGATCGCGGCACGGACGAGCTGGGCACAGAACGTGGCCACCAGAACGACCAGGGCGATCGGAAGGATCGTCTCGTAGTTGTCGCGGAACCAGGTCGCGTTGAGATCGACGCGGGTGGTGGAGTCGACCGCCCGGGCCGCGAGGTCGGCCGAGGCGGCGGCGAGTTCGCCGGCGCTCCGGGCCATCCAGTCGCCGATCGCCTTGCCCGGGTCGGAGGCGAAATCCACGGCTTCGCCGACCGCGCAGACCGTGCCTGCGAGGGGGAGATCACAGAACCCCATGAGGACTCCTCTCGGTCAGGGCGCGACGTTCGGGGCGATGGCGACGAGCGAGCAGTCGGCCGAGGGCCGGCACTGCACGGCGAGGGTGATGGAGCGGTCCTCCGCACCGCCGCCGCCCTTGGCCCAGGCGATGGTCTGCTTGCCGGTGACGGTCACGGCATAGATGTACGCCTCGGTGATCGCGGAAGGGTCCTCGGCCAGGGCCTGCTTGAACGCGGCCGGGTAGTGGGCCTCGGTAATGGTGGCGAGGGCGTGCTGTTCCTGGTCGGCCATGCGCGACCACAAAGTCGGGTCGGGTATCTGCGCGGAGACCGAAGCCCAGTCGCTGTACTCGCTCTCCGTCGTCATCCACGCCTCCATGCCGGCGAGCTGCTGCTCGCGGCTGGTGTCGCGGGTGTCGTAGGACCACAGCATCTCGGCTGCGGCCTTGGCGAAGGCGACGGGATCGGAGATCCGCGGCGGCGCGGGAACCGAGCCAGTCTCGTCCGCCGGATCCTGCGTACCGGCCGAAGGCGCTGTGCCGGGCGACGAAGTCGCTGCGGGACTGCTGGGCGACCGGGGCTGCTCGCCGCGACCAATGAAGTAGGCGGTTGCGGCGGCGATGGCGAGCAGGCAGGCCAGCCCGATCGCGACCAACGTGAAACGGCGGTTCGCGGACCAGCCAGCTCCGTAGCCTGACAAGGAGAAGAATCGGTTGCGCATCAGCGGACCTGGGAGCCGAGGGCGGAGAAGAACGCGACGATGCCGTTGGCAGCGCCGAGGCCGAGCGCGGCGCCGGCCGCGACGACCGCGCCCTTCTTCCCGTTCGCCTCGGCCTGGTGGCCACCGGTGTGGTGTCCCCAGGCCCATACGCCGAGGGAGACGGCGAGGGCGCCGACGACGGCCACGATGCCGAAGAGGTTGATGCTGCTGACGACGTTCTTCAGGACGGAGAGCCCCGGCAGGCCACCGCCCTTGGGGGAGATGCCAGGGTCGTAGGCGAGCTGGATGAAGCGGTCGGCGAAGGGGGTCATGGGTATGGCTCGGCTCCTTGCAAGCACAGGCCGACGGGCCCGGCGGGCGGGAAGACTGAAGGGGGGAGTGCGCAATGGGCGCGAGGAAGGGGGTCTCGTCAGACGACGCGGCGGGCGGCGAGGACGTCCCAGTCCTTGAGCGGGGTGATGCGCACGGGCTTGCCCGTGCGCGGGGCCTCGATGACGAGTCCCTCGCCCAGATACATGCCGACGTGCTCGGGACGTGCGGCGGTGCCGCGGCTGAAGATCAGGTCACCGGGCTTCATGGCCTTCACGGAGACGGCCTTGCCCTCGCTGACCTGCGTGTACGTGGTGCGGGTGAGCTGGATGCCGACCTGGGCGTACGCCTGCTGCATCAGCGAGCTGCAGTCGCAGCGGCCCATCGGGTCCGGTCCGTGCGGCGCGGTACAGGTGCCGCCCCACTGGTACATCGTGCCGAGCTGATGCATCGCCCAGACGATCGCCGTGCGGGCGCGCGGGTCGGCGTTTTTGGGGATCTTGTAACCCTTCGGGACGGTGCCTTCCGGGATCTTCCCGAAGGACGAGCCGTCCTGCGTGGTGCAGCCGGACAGCGACAGGGCGTCGTCGGTCTCCTGGCCGGCATCGGCACTGGCGCCGGGGAAGGTGGCGGCGATGGCCTTCTGCAGCGCGGTCGCCAGCGGCTCCCACTGCGCGTAGGCGTCCGGGTAGCCGGACTTCTGCACCGCCTGCGCGGCCTGGGTCACGGTCATCTGCTGCCAGCCGCTCACCTGCAGGAGCGCCTGGTAGAACCTCTCGGACGAGTGGACGGGATCGCGGATCTGCTCGGCCGTGCCCCAGCCCTGGCTGGGCCGCTGCTGGAACAGGCCGAGGGAGTCGCGGTCTCCGTAGGCAAGGTTGCGCAGCCGGGATTCCTGCATGGCGGTGGCGAGAGCGATGATCTGCCCGCGCTTGGGCACGTGGAGACTGATCCCGGTGGCGACGATGGTCTGTGCGTTCGGGATCTGCTCACCGGGCAGGTCCAGACCCTCGACGTCGGTGTTGGAGGCGTCCGCGCCGTCGAGGATCTTGGTGACCTGTTCGGTGACCTTGTCGGTGTCCAGGTCGGGCAGGCACTGGAAGAACGCGCTGCTCTGTGCGGCGGCTTCGCTGGACGTGGCCATCATCATGGCCGCGCCGCCGAGGAGGACGGGGGAGAGGACGACGACGCCGATGCCGGCGGCGAGCGCCTTCAACCTGCCCGGCCCCCTCGCACCATGGAGGATGCGAGCAGGGGCAGGTGACGAGACGTCACGAAGGTCTCCTTCAAAGAGGGTGTCCGGCGCGCCGCGTACGCGTGGAGGCGGGTGGAAGGGCGCGGCGGCCAGGGTGGGCGATCGAGAGGCGCCGGCCTGCGAACGAGTTGCCGCTCGGTCCGCGGGCCGGGGTAGCTAGGTGTGCCGGGGCAGGGGGTACCTCCGCGGAGTGTGGTGGGAAGGCGCCAGCGGCGGTGTGCGCCGGGCGGTTCGAAAACAATAGGCCCGGATCGGCGGTTGACCAAAAAGTCGCCGTGAGGGGTCGGAATCCGTACCCCTGGCAGGGCACTTCTTGGTGAGCGGCCAATTCGCCCCTACAGTTTTGGGACTCCCCTCGCCCTCCGGTTCGCGGTTTCCCGGGCTCCTGCATGCCCGATTTCCAGCCCGCCCGGATTCTCTTGCGCGAGGGGTGTCCCCTCGAATCCCTCCCGCCCGAATCGGGGTACCTCTTTGCCTTTTTCCCTTCATCAGGGCGACGCCCTGCGCGTGCTGTCCACGCTGCCGGACGACTGCGTCGACTCCGTGATCACCGATCCGCCGTACAACTCCGGTGGCAGGACCGCCAAGGAGCGCACGTCCCGCTCGGCCAAGCAGAAGTACACCTCCGCTGACGCCAAGCACACCCTGCCGGACTTCACCGGCGAGAACATGGACCAGCGCAGCTACGGCTTCTGGCTGACCCAGATCATGACGGAAGCCCACCGGCTGACGAAGACCGGCGGGACCGCCCTGCTGTTCACCGACTGGCGGCAGCTGCCCATCACCACGGACGCGATCCAGGCCGCCGGATGGCTGTGGCGCGGGGTGCTGGTCTGGCACAAGCCGCAGGCCAGACCGCAAAAGGGCAGGTTCACCCAGAACTGCGAGTTCATCGTCTGGGCGTCCAACGGACCGATCGACGCCGCCCGCAACCCGGTTTATCTGCCGGGTCTCTACAGCGCCTCGCAACCGTCGGGCAAGGCTCGTCAGCACATCACGCAGAAGCCGGTCGAGGTGATGCGCGAGCTGGTCAAAATCGCCCCGCCGGGTGGCACGGTGCTCGACTTCTGCGCCGGGTCCGGCTCCACCGGCGTCGCCGCGCTGCTGGAAGGACGCGACTTCATCGGCGTGGAAAAGACCAAGCACTATGCCGCCATTGCGGCGGACCGACTCACGGAGACGGTCCGCCAGACCCTCACCCAGGATGACGTCGTTCTGACGGCCTGAGTCTGCACCAGTCGTTCCACAACACGGATTCGGGGTCCTTCTAGCGGCCGTCAGTACGCCGCGGCGCCCCCTCACCTGTTCTCCCGTGATTCAAGGAGGCCCGCCTTTCCATGTCCGAGTCCGTTGACTCCCACAACGGTGGGGGACTGGAGCCGATAAGGGTTCCGGACCCGCACCTCGAAGGGATCGAGGCAAGCGTCCGGAAGCTGATGGAACAATCCGCCCAGCAGGCCCAGCAACTTGACCATCTCGCCTCGGCTCCGGCATCACCCTTCGCCGCATTCGGCCTGCCGGGGCTCGGCGGACCTGCCTCCGCCGCGCCGCCCGAGCCGCGCCCGATTCTGGAGCTGGAGGGCGAGGAGTACGAGGACGAACTCGACGCCTTGTCGGACTGGGTCGACGACTTCCTCCTGCCGGTCTACGGGGCCGAGGTCACCACGGCCGCCCCGTGGTGCCTGCAGTGGCAGGAGCACAGCGACGTCGTGGCCTGGCTGCACGCGCTGTGGCTGGCCTACCAGCAGCACAAGGACCCCGAGGCCGGGCCGAGCGGTCTGCTCGTGTGGCACCGCGACTTCCTCACCCACACCATGGTCGCCGTCAGAGGACCGGGCGGTCCGCTGTCGGCGTGCATGACTTCACCGGACCGGCCCGCGCACCGCCTCCTGCCCGGCCCGCCGCCCTCGGCCCGCACGGAGAAGGCGAACGCCTCGGAGGCCGGTATGCCGGGCGAGTCGACGTCGTGAGCGGCGGGCAGCAGCCGGCCTTCGGGCTCAGCTTCGACCCGCGCGCCCTGACCGACCTGATCCAGGCCCCCAGTGACATCCGCGACCTCACCCTCGCCTACCTGCAAGAAGTCGTGAACGCCGAGCGTTTCGGGACGAGACTCACCGGCGACCTGGAGGGCTACCGGAAGCTGTTCGTGGATTCCCGCAAGGAGTGGCGCGTCGTCTACGGCATCCGTCCGGCGCCCGAGACGTCCGCACACCGACGGGAGGTCCACGTCGTCGCGGTACGGCCTCGTGCCGGCAACGATGTATACGACACCGTCGGTAAACGCCTGGGCATGAACCGCAGGCCGCTCAGCGCCCGGACCCACGCAGCCCGCTCCCGTTCCCCGCAGCTCACCACCCGCGGGCCCCTTCCGAAGCCGGGGCCGCTGCCCTCTGCGATGCCCGGCCTTCCCCACCCCGCCCAGGCGCTCACGTACCGTCAGGCAGCCCGCTGACCTGAAGCCCAGGCAGCTGCTGCTGACCCCAGCCCCAGCTCCGCCCACCGAAAGGCCCTATGTCCCCACCTGAACTCGACCTTCGTCTGGATGGCTTCGAAGCCGCCGACGAGCAGACCCAGGAAGCGTTCCGGCGCGCGATCCAGATCGAGCAGACCGAACTCACCCTGTTGGCCGAGCATCACGCCCCCGACGGCGCGAGCTACCACGTCCTCCACAACGGTGCCGTCACCTGGGGCACCCCCGGGGAGCCGCAGCTCGTCGCCCTGCACCTGCAGCGCGACCTTGAGGCGAAGACGTTCCGCTTCGCTCACGCGACACTGCCTCTGCCGGCGATGGCACAGTCCTGGCTCATCCACCGCGGCTGCCCGCCCAAGGAGATCAGCCTGGCACCCGGTATGGGAACAGCCCCGGCGGACGAGACGACCCGTGCGCTGGAACACCGGCTCATGAGCGACGGCGACCACTTCGCTCTCCTGCACAGCTACACCGACGACGACCCCGACAACGCCGTTACTGTCGTGGTCCTGCGCTCCCTCGACGTGGGCAGCCCTTCTCCGTTTCGCGTGCTCCACGAGGCCGTGGACACCGGCGCGTGGATCCACACCCTGCGCGAGGGCGGCTTTGCTACCTACGCAGAAGCCTTGCAGTGGTGCGAGGACGTCCTCAGTGGGGAAGCGCCTCCTTTGCCGCCGGTCCAGCCCGCGGTCCGGTCCGCCCAGAGGCCGGCCAATTCCCTTCCGGCTCCCGTACAGCGCCCCGCTGGTCGCAGCCGCTGAGCACCAATTCCACGAAGCGGCCGGAAACATAGACGACGATCGCCGGTTAGCCAAACCGGCGAATCCGTGGACTCTGGTAGCGGCCGACGGGGCGAACGCCCGGTCCGCTTCTCTCTGCATTCCCCTTTTCCCGTATGGAGGTTACTTCCGCATGCGCTCATCCCGAATAGCGCTGTCCGCCGCCGTGCTCGGCGTGCTCGCCCTGCCGATCGTGTCCGCGACGGCGGCCACGGCAGCTCCGGCATCCGCGCCGAGCACGATGTCGGCCACCCGGGCGTGCGACCGGCCCGGCCCCTGGGTCATCGGCACGCAGGCCGTCGTCATCCGCTCCAAGGCATCGGCCAAGTCCACCCGGCTCGGCATCCTCTACCGCGGCCACCGCTTCACCGTCCACAAGACCAGCGGGAACTGGCACTACATCACGGACACGACCACCGGCGTGAAGGGCTGGGTTTCCGGCACTTACGTCTATCGCGACGTCCGCATGTGCCTGGACTGACCCAGCGTTCGAACTCCGCCTGCCTGTATCCCGTGCGCCTCCCAGGAAGGAAAGCCCTGTGTCCGACGACGCAGACGATGTCGTGGGCGTGCTCACCGAGCAGATCGAGCAACGCTTCGGCATGAGCATCGACGCGCTGAAGACCGCCGTCGCAGCCGCCCCGGACGCTAATCACCAGGCCACCGACGTCGTGCGCTGGCACGGTCTGCTCACCGAGTCCCAGGCCGCTTTGGAGCGCGCGGAGGACGACCTGCTGCGGGCCCTGGAAACGCAGCCCAGCGAGGTCGACGACCCCACGATGGACCTCGCCCACCGCGTCAACGCGGCCGTCTCCGCCCGCGACGGGCGGGCCATGGTCGTGCGGTGGCTGCTCGACCCCGACGCACCAGGCAAACGGGGGCCCGACGCCGACCGGCTGGCCCGCCTCAACCGCGGCCAACGACAAAGCCCGGCCATGCCCACCAGTGCACCGACCCGGCCTGCGACGGCGCCGACCACCGGCCGGGGAGTCCTGCGATGAGCGCCCGAGACAAGCCCTGCACCCAGGACGCCCGGCTCCACGAGGTCTTCGGCGCCCCGGTCACCGACCTGTACGAGCAGGTAGCCGGCCCGGACGCCTCCGCGGCCATCACCCGGGCCCTGGAACTGCGCAGCTTCCTCGCCCTGGCCGAGGAGCAGGTCACCCGGATCCGCGACCGCGTGCACGAGGCGATGGCGCCCGAGCGCGACATGGACGAACTGTCCGCGGACGACCTGCGGATGGACACGCAGTGGCTGGAGGCAGCGCTGGCAGCCCGCGACGGCTACCGCGCCGCGCTGGACGACCTGCTGCGCACCGTGCCCCCGCTCCATCAGCAGGCCCGCCCCACCCGATTCGCCCAGCAGACGGTCACCACCACCCTGCCCCCGGCCGCCGCCCCGGCACCCGCGCGTGCCGGGGCGGCCCGCAGCCGAAGACGATGAGAGCACCCGCCGATTGATCCATCCCACCGCCGCTGAGATCGCCGCGCGGATCGAGGACCTGTACGGCGCCGAACTGCCCAGTCTCGAAGCCCACGCCCAGGACCAGGCTCCCGGCATGCTGGCTGCGCTCCTCGGCAGTCACCACACCCTGGCGTTCGCCGAGCAGAGCATCACCGTGCACCGAGAGCGGCTGCAGCACCTGACCCACCCCGAGCGGCAGATCGGTGCCCACGAGGTCTCCCACATCCTCGACTGCGCCCGCCGCCTCGCCGAAGCCGTCGCCGTCCGAGACACACAAGCCGCAACCGCCGACGCGGTCCTGCGCAGCCTCGGCCGTACTCCGGCGCCGGAGCCGCCCACCACCTCGGCCGCAGCCCCCGTTCCCACCCTGCCCGTACCGGCCTCGAGCCCCGCCTTGAGCCGCTGACCCGACAGCGCCCGGCCTTCTGCACCCAGGAGTTCACCCCCTTGGCCACCACCGGTCTGCCGCCCGCCGACGACGCCGACGTCGCCCGGGTCACCGAAGCCCTCCAGATGATCACCCCGCGCTGGAACGTGCGGATCCTGCTGGCCCTGAACCGGCCGCCGCAGCGCTACACGGAGATCGCGGCCAAGCTGCCGTACCTTCAGAGCGGCCAGCTGCACCCCAAGATCCGCTCGCTGTGCGACGCCGGCCTGGCCGAGCGCGCCGAACACTCCGCGCGCCACGTCACCTACGGCCTCACCGCCCGCGGCCGACAGCTCCTGCCGGTGCTCCCCGTGATGGCTGCCTGGGCCGAGGAACACCTGGAGAAGCCGGAGCAGCCGCTTTCCGCGATCGAGCAGGTCGAGGACAGCCTCACCCTCCTCACCCGTCGGCAAGCTCCCGCGATCCTCTGGGTGCTCAAGTCACGGCAGGAGGCGAGCGCTCGGGCACTGGCCCGCATCGTCATTCCCGACAACTACTGGACCAACATCTATCCGCCGCTGCGCCAGCTCATGGACGACGGCCTGGTGGTGACCTCGGGCAAGGGCCAGCCCTACCGCCTCTCACCGGCCGGCGATGCACTGGGCCGCGTGTTCGGCGTGCTGTCCGTGTGGTCCGCCGGACAGCCGCTGGACCACGCCGACCGGCACCCGCTGTGGGGCCGAGCGAAGCCCAGCGTCCTTGCCGCCCCCCGGACCTGGGTCAGCCACCAGTCCCGGCTTCCGGTCCCTTCCGTTCCGCTGGCGCCCGCGGTGCAGACCCAGCCTGCACGCCGCCCGATCTGGCAGAGCGCCGACCTGTTCTCCCACGCGACGCCGAACCGTCCGATGCCGGCCCTGTCGACCGGAGGAGTCCGCCGATGATTCCCGTCCTCGCCTCTGAGCAGCTCCAGCACGCCTGTACGACTCTGGCCTTTGCCGGCCTGGTCCGCCTGGTCAGCGAGATCGACGATCACGGAGCCATCCCGCCCCGCGCGCTCGCACGCACCCTCCCCGATCTCACCCCGAACCAGATCCGGCAGGCCACCGAGCAGGCAGACGCACTCGGGCTCCTCGACCGCTCACACCGCGGCCTCGGCCTCAGCGCCGCCGGACAGGACCTCGCCGACCTCTACGACGCAACCGCCCGATGGGCCCGACGGCACAACTACCCGGCACGCATCTGCGACTTCGCCGGGCGAATCCGCCACACCCTCGCCCTGCTGTGCGAGTCGGCCGTGACAGATCCCCGCATCCAAGACGGTGACGCTGCCACCGGGCTCGGCCATGTCCACCGGCTGCTGGCCGAATGGGTCCACACGTACCAGCCCCAGCCGACCTCTGACGCCTACGGCGCCGCCGCGTGATGCCGGGAGCGACGGCGCCTCCCGCCGAGGGCCTCCTGCGCAGGATCTACCTGCCGCGCGGGGCGGATGCCGCCGCTTTCTCCATGACCACCTACGGCATCCCGCTGCTGGTCCTGGCCACCACTGGGTCTGCAACCCTGACCGGACTGGCCTTCGCGCTGGAGTGGCTTCCCCGCATCGCAGCCTTCACCGTGGCCGGCACCCTCGTCGACCGATTCGGCACGGCCCGTATTTTCCGTGCCGCGTGCCTGGCGCGGGCCCTGGTCGTGCTCGCCGCGGCCGGTGCTCTGATGGCCTTCGGAACCCGGACACTGGCCGCGACGGTCACGGTGATGCTGTTCGCCGCGTCCACCGGCGTCCTCACCGAGTTCAGTTACGTGGCGGCCGAGACCGCCGGCGGCGAGGCGAGCCGGAAGACCGGCGCCCGGGCACACCGGGTGCAGTCCACCCTGATCGCGATCGACCAGACCGCCACCCTCGCCGGGCCCGCCGTCTCCGGCCTGCTGTTGGAGCACGGCGGACCGGCCGTGATGCTCGGCATCCTGGCGAGCTTCTCCGTTCTCGCCGCCACTCTCGGTCCCCGTGAACGCACGGAGCCGACCAGGGGGGCCGCGGCGAAGAGGGGGCTTTGGACGGGGTGGGCGACGCTGCGCTCGCTGCCTGTCCTTGCCTGGCTGGTGGGCGGCCTGGTCGTCTCCAACGGAGCCATCGCCCTCCTGCAGGCCGCCGTCCCGGTGGTCGTCGTCACCGAGCTGAACCACTCCAGCGCGGACGCCGGACTCATCTGGTCCGCCGCAGCCGTCGCCTCCCTGCTCGCCATCAGCGCATCCCGCTTGGCGATCGACCGATGGGGCCTGTGGCCGGTGGGCGTCGCGGCCGCCGCAGTCGCGGCCGGAGCGACGCTCGCCGTCGCCCATGCCGACACCTACCGCGGTTACCTCGTACTGATTGCCATCCTGATGGCCGGCGAAGGGGGCCTTACAGTCGTCCTGCGCACTGTGCGCTCCCACCTGATCCCGCCCGACGTCTTCGGCAGCACCCTTGCCGTGACGATCTTGCTGCTCCTGCTGCCGTACCCAGCCGCCGGCCTGCTCGTCGCCGCCGTGCCTCCAGCCCAGCTCGGGCATGCCATCACCGCTGCCGCCGTCCTGCAGGCCGTCGGCCTCGCGGTCGCCTTCACCCGCCTGCGCAGCCTGCCCGCCGCGCCTGCCTGACCGTCCCGGCACGCGAGGAGCCTTCGACGCTCATGTCCACCATCACGCAGGACGGGCTGCCCGGCCTCGACCTCTCGTCCAGGGGCGGGAGGACGATCAACGAGCAGTTCCACGCCTTCGACGCCAGCCACCCCTGGGTGTACCGGGCCCTGGAATAGCTCGTCATCCAGAGCCTCGCCGCCGGCGCAAAACGGGTGGGGATGAAAGCGCTGTTCGAAGCCCTGCGCTGGCGCCACCCGCACGGCGTGAAGGGCCTCAACAACTACACGGCCTTGTACGCGAGACGGCTGCTCGCCGCACACCCGGAGTGGGCTCCGGTGATCGAAACCTGCCGCCGGCGCAGCCCGTGACCCCTATCCCGCAGACCTCTCCCGCCACGCACTTCTCCAAGGAGCACCTTCTTGTCCGACCGACCTGTCGTCCTGGTCGTAGCCGCGCCCGACGAGGCGTACCGCGGCTACTGCCTTCAGTCCGTGGCCGCCGCCTACGACGTCGTCCTGATCACCACCGAAGAGCCCTCGTGGGAGGTGCCCTTCATCCGGGACTGCGTGGTCGTGCCCGATCCCACGGACCAGGCGGCACTTTCCGCCGTCGGCAGGATCCTGGCCGACCGCTACGACCTGGCCGGGGCGTTCACCTGGACCGAGTGGTACGTCCTCCCGGTCGCCCGCCTCGCCCGTCAGCTCGGCCTGCCCACCACCGCGCCCGAAGTGATGCAGGCATGCCGCAACAAGGCCATCGCCCGCACCCTGTTCGCCCGCCACGGCGTGCCGTCGGCCGCGTCGGTGAGCGTCCGCAGCCGCCAGGAAGCAGAAGCCGCGGTCGAACGGATCGGGTATCCGGTCGTCCTGAAGCCCGCCGCGCACGCCGGCGCCATCGGCGTGCTCCGCGTCGACACCCCTGCCCAGCTCACTGCCGCGTATCGCGCGGCCGACCGGACGGCCGGGCTGGGTGCAGAGAACACCAGCGTGCTGGTCGAGGAGTACCTCGACGGGCCGGAGATCTCCGTCGAGTGCGTCACCCACCGGGGCGCCACCACGGTGGTCGCGGTCAACCGCAAGACCATCAGCGCACCCCCGCACTTCGAGCAGCTCGCGCACTGCGTCGACGCCGCCGACCCGCTCCTCGAGGTCGTCGCCCCGGCCGCGCGAGCAGCGATCAGCGCGCTCGGGATCACCGACGGCGTCAGCCACGTCGAGATGCGCCTGGTCAAGGGCCGACCGCGTCTTGTCGAGGTCAACGGCCGCCTCGCCGGAGACATGATCTGCCATCTGGTCCGCCTCGCCACCGGCATCGACCTGCCGCGCGCCGCAGCCGACGTCGCCTGCGACCGCGCACCCGACCTCACCCCCACCCGGTCCTCGGCCGCCGCCATCCGACTGATCTACCCCGAGACCTCCGGCACCCTCACCAGGCTTCACTTCGAGGGCCCTCGGCCGCCGTGGCTGGAAAGAATGCACTTCCAGCACCGCGTCGGTGACCAGCTGGTCCTGCCGCGGGACGGCGGCAACCTGTTCACCGCCCGGATCGGGTTCCTGATCACCACCGGATCCACAGCCGACCTGGCGCGTGCACGTGCCGAACAGGCTGCCGGTTCGCTCACCGTCGAGGTGAGCCAAGCCGCCGACGCCAACACCGCCGCGTGAGCGCGATACGTGCGTCTGACCGGCGCAGCCGTTGCCTGCTGACCGGCTACTTCCTCGGCCTCGGGATGGTCATGGCCGTCTGGGGCGCCCGAATGCCGGCCGTTCAGCAGGCCGCCCACCTGAGCACCGCGCACCTGGCCCTGGTGCTGCTGGCCGCCGCGCTCGGCATGGTCGCAGGACTGCAGATCGGAGGCCGTCTCGCCCGGCCTGCGCGGCTTCCGGCCCTGCTCACCATCGGAGCCATCAGCCTGGCCGGATGCCTCGCACTCCTGGGCCAGTGCGACAGCCTGCCGTCGCTGTTCACGGCGGCCCTCGTCTTCGGCGTCGCACACGGCGTGCTGGATGTTGCCGCCAACTCCGCGGCCGTGCGCTGCCAGAACGCCTACGGCCGACCCATCATGTCGGGTCTCCATGCTGCCTACTCCATCGGTGCCCTCGGCGGCGCCGCCCTGGCCGCCGTCACCGCCCACACCGCGCACAGCACCCTCTTCCTCGCAGTGGGCCTGTTCCTCATCGCAGCCACGCTCGCCGCCGTACCGGCAACCCGCCTCCTCAGCGGTACCGATCACTCGTCGGCACCCGCCAACCCCGGGCAAGGCGATGCCCGGTCGGCACTCTCGTCCGGGAAGATGTGGCTGCTGGGCGCGCTGGCTGCCTCGAGTCTGCTGGGAGAGGGAGCTGCCGCCGACTGGGCCGCAGTCCACCTGCACAGCCTGGGTGCCTCGACGGCCGCGAGCGCAGCCGCCTTCGCCCTCTACAGCGCGGCCATGGCCACCGGACGGCTGACCGGCGACCGGCTCACCGCAGCCTTCGGCGCCCCCACCGTCGTACGGACCGGCGCAGTCGCCGCCGCGACCGGTCTGGTCACCGGTGTCGCCAGCTTCAGCACCCCACTGGCCCTGGCCGGCTGGGCGGTCTTCGGACTCGGCCTGTCCATCACCGTCCCCTCCCTCATCACCGCTGCCGGAATCGGCGGCCCCAAGGCCGTGGCCACCGTCGCCGTCACCGGCTACCTCGGCCTTCTGGCCGGCCCCGCCCTCATCGGCGCCCTCGCCAGCGTGACGTCCCTGTCCACCGCACTGCTGCTGCCCGCCCTGCTCGCAGCCGCCGTCGCCGCCCTCTCCCACCGAGCCCTGGAGAAACCCACCCCTTGACCATCACCCCTGAGACCCCCGACCTCGATGCTGTGATCCTCGACTACAACGGCGTCATCGGCCTGCAACCCGAAGCCAAGCAGTGGCAGCACCTGGCCCACCTCGCCGCCTGGCCCGACAACGACATCGCCACCTTCCAGAGCGCCTTCTGGAGCGCACGCGAGGCATACGACGCCGGCCAACTGAGCGACCTGGCGTTCTGGGCCCGGGTCTTGGGCCAGCACCCCGGCCCGCGCATGCTGCGCGAACTACGCGCTGCCGACACCGCGATGTGGACCACGACGGACGACGACGTCCTCGCTGTCCTGAGGCACGCTCACCGCAGCGGGCTGCCGATGGTCCTGCTGTCCAACGCGCCCCACCCGCTCAGCGACGTCCTCGACACCACCGACTGGTGCCGGGAGCTGATGACCCGAGCCCTGTACTCGGCCCGGCTGGAGGCGTGCAAGCCCGACCCGGTTACCTACCAGCACGCTCTGGAAGCCACCGGCGCCAGCGACCCCCGCCGCGTGCTGTTCATCGACGACCGGGCCGACAACTGCCGCGCCGCCCAAGACCTCGGACTGCGCACGTTGCACTACACCGGCCGATCCGCCGACCTCGCAGCAGCCCTTGTGCACCGCACTGGCTGACCCTCCGCCCCAACCCTTCAGGAGCCGCGTGCCGCCCGACGATGACTTCCGCACCATCGACGGGGACGTCTACGTCTCCCCGCGCTACCTCGCCCGCGCCACCGCGATCGGCGACCCCGGCCTCGACCCGCTCCGCGACCTCGGCTGGGAACTCCACAACGACGACCTCGGCAACGCCTACCTGAACGCGCCGGACCGCAAGGTCCGCCTCGGCTACCTCCCCGAGGGCGACGACGACGGCCTCTGGCGCATCAACGCCTACAAGGACGCATTCGGCCCACCGGTCTGGGGCGTCTGCTTCAACGACTCCTGTCCCACCGAGTTCGTGACCGCCTTCACCACCGCGCTCGCCGAGGCGTACGAACAGGGACCGGACGCCTACCTCGCCAGGCCGGTCTCCGGGAACAAGGACCGTGACCCCTTCCTGGCGGTCGCTCCGCTCATCAACCGCGGCTGGCAGATCGACCGTCCCCGCTGGGGCGCCTTCACGGTCCAGTCACCCGACGGGCTCGCCGGACTGGAATACACCACCGGACACCTCGACCCGGAAACCGAGCTGACCACTCGCGACGCCCGCTGGCAGCTGTGGGCCGGCACCTCCATCAGCCGCCCCCTCTGGTACGCCACCGCCAGCACCGACACCCCCGTCGCCCTGCTCAAAGCCATCACCAAGTGCATCTCCGACCCCGCACCGCTGCCCCGATGGCGAGAGGACACCTACAGCTACGTCGAAGGCATGACCCGCCTCACCCCGATCCTTCCCCCGCGCCCACCGGCCCCGACGCCGCTCGACGTCCACCGCGCCGCCGCCCGCCGCCCGGCCGCGCTCCCCACCGCCAGCATCCCGCGCTGGAGCACCACCAGCCGACCGGCACTGCCCAGCCCCCGCCGTTGACCACCCACCGCACGACCATCCGCCCGGAGGCATCCGCTTGGCCCTGCATGCCCGCGAGTTCTTCATGGAGCACCTGAAGCTCCCATTCGTCGATGCTGCTGTCGTCGGCAACGCCTACTTCGCGACCCCCGTCCCCGGCGGCCCGCTCCGGCTCCGGATCGACTTCGCCCGGACCATCCGTGCCGGCGAGTACGACGGCCTGCGCCTGGCCACCATCCACCAGGACAGAGGCGAACTCGACGCTGTGTCACTGCGGTTCGAAGAACACAAAACCTTCGATCACCGCGACGCGACCAGGGGCTGCAGCCCGCAGGAGTCGGGGTACGGCACCATCTACGAGTTCCGCGACCGTCCCGACTGGGTGCCATGGCAAGGCGCCCACACCAACGGACTGCGCGACGCCATCGAGCAGTACGCGTCCGTATGGTTCCCCGGCGCCTGGAAGGCGTCCGCACCGCCCCGTGCCCCGGGCCGCACTGCCCGGAAGGCCCCGGCCCCGCCTGCCACCCGCAACGGGAGTCGCTCCCGCTGATCCTCCGCGGCCCTCACACTGCACCCTCCTCATTCTCTTCTTCCTTCAGGAGTTCCTTCTTGCACATCCGCCCTGCCCGCAGCCTCCCCGCTGCCGTCGCCGTTGCCGCCACAGCGACCGGCACCCTCGCCTGGGCCCCAGCCGCGACGGCCCAGGCGTCCGAGCCGACGACCTTCGCCTCCGCCACTCCCACCGAGACCCCTGAACCCGAAGAGGGCAGTGTCTCCATTGTCAAGAAGGACCCGGCCGGCGACGCCCTCCCGGGCGCCGCCTTCCTTCTCCTCGACGCCACCGGTCGGGAAGCGGGCACCGGCAAGACCGACGCCCAAGGCAAGCTGACCTTCACCGATCTGACCCCCGGCGTCTATCGGCTGAAGGAGACCTCCTCCGGAAGCCCGCTCCACGACGTGGTCGCCGACCAGGACGTGATCGTCACCCCCGGCGGCACCGCCCGCCTGACCATCGTCGACCCCTTCAAACCCGCCCAGGTCCTGTTGAAGACCAAGGACGACAAGACCGGCAAGCTCCTGCCCGGCGCCACCGTGAACATCGGCAGCGGCGACAAGACCCTGCTCACCCTTACGACCGGCCCGAAGGGCACGGCATCCGGTGAACTGCCGGTGTCCAGCCGTAGGACGGAGTTCTGGGTCAAGCAGGCCAAGGCTCCCGCCGGCTACGACCTCTACAAGTCTCCGAAGACCTTCACCGCAGGACCCGGCGCTCCGGTCACCGTGACCGTCACCAACTCCAAGACCTCGATCACGCCGAACCTCGGTCCTACCGAGAGGCCGACGGACAAGTCCACCAACACTCCGTCCATGCCCGCTGACAAGCCCACCGACGGGACCTCCGGCGGGTCGAAGCCCATCCCGACGGACTCCACCATGCCGGACACTGGCTCCTCGCCCGTCCCGCATACAGGCGCGACCGACGAGGCAACGCCGAAGGCGCCGACTGGCTCCCTCGCCCACACCGGAGCCGACGCCACACCGTGGATCCTCGGTGCTGCAGGACTCCTTGTCGCCGGCGGCATCGGAGCCGTCGTCGCGGCCCGAAACCGACGCACCGACGACGAGAAGAACCAGTCCGGCGAGGGCTGACAGAACTACATCACCTCCTGACACCAGGGCCCGGGAGTCCGTACGGACTCCCGGGCCCTTCGTCTTCTTATCGGATCAGCGGACGTGAAGAGCCGTGATCAGGCAGTTGATTCCGGCTGTCGTCAGTGCGACGACGGCGGCTCCAGTACCGGCTCGGAGGCATTGACGAAGGAGACCAACCTCCGATGCTGTGGGGCGTTGGCGAGGCCGACGCGGTCTCCTCGGGTAGCGCGTACGGTGGTACATATCAGCCCTCCCAGGGTTGCCAGGCCCCGTGCCGCCGACTTCGTGAGAGAGCGGCACGGGGCGCTCTCTGTCTTCACCCCCACTGTGAGACACCCGCACTTGAGAAGTCCCCGTCGAACGTGTCAATCCCGGTGTAAGTTCCAGGGCATGACGGACTGGCGCGAAGCCTGGCCGGCGGGAACGGCTGCGGACCTGGTGGACGATGCCCGCTCGCTCGGCATCAAGGCGAGCCCGCGCATGGTCACGTGGAAGTGGGGCTTCTCGCGCCGCCGCTCTTTCGGAAGACGACGCAACGTGGGAGCGACCGACGTGTATTTCCGCCGGAGCAGCGCCGCCTGTTCTACGAGCTGAACTGCGCCAAGCTCCGTTCCCCGCTGGTCCGCGTCCCTCACCGGACCCTGATCCCGGTCGTGCTCTACATGTGGTGCCTGGACGACACCGTGGTCACTGATACGCAGGCACGCCGTGCTCTACGGACCTACGCACAAAGCGCTGGCATCAGCTCCGAGGCACGTCGCCAGACCACGGCACGGAAGGTTGTCGAGCAGTTCGCCCATCCACTGGCGACGACCGACCAGCGCCGTGCCGCGCGGCTGTGGATCCGGGAAGGTGAGCTGACCAGAAGGCCGAACTGGGATGCTGTGGCGGATGCTCTGAGCACGGTCGCCAGTCCATGGCGGTCCCGTGGCCTTCCGGAGATCGTGCGGGGGATCGGACCGCCGGATGCACCGGTTACGACAGACCACATCGTGGCGATGTGGGAACTCGACTGGCAGATCAACCAGCAGCTGGCGGTGGAATCCGTCGAAGAGCAGGTGCTGCGGCGTGCCCGTGAAGAGCATCGGTGTAATTGGGAGGAATACCAGAGGGTACGGGCCGACTGGGCATTCCAAGCCGGTCCCATAGGGCATATCTTCGAAATGCCGGACGATCAGGATCAGGCCGCCCGACAGCACGTGAATGGCTTCGTCACGGTCCTGGGTGACACCCTCGGCTTGGCCAAGCCGACCTTCGCTCGTGCCCAGACGAGAGCCAAAACTCGACTCCGCTAGTAGTGCGAGCGCAGCGCAAAGGCGAGCACCGGAGTCACGCCGTGAGGTGGCGTCGCAGTTCGCCGGGGGCAGACAGGAAAGATTCCCGAAAGACTGGCCAACACGAGCAGGGGCATGTCAACGTAGACGACCTTCCCGGAAACCCCAGGTCAGAGAGGTGATCGCCCGTGGCTGCGGCTCCTGTGAGTCCCGGTTTTTCCACCACCGTTGAGGCCCTGCGTTTGCGTGCATGGCACCTCGGCCCAGGCCAGCCCACGCTCGTCATGGACCAATTCTCCGCCGATGACTTCAACCTGGTCGTGGACGACCGAGGGGACGTGCACGTCAACTCGAAGGACGGCCGTTTCTACCTCGGATGGTTTCCGCTCGGCCGCCCCGGTACCGACGGCGAGGGATGGACGATAGCCGTTACAGGCACAGTCAAGGTGCGCGGTTACCGCGTTTCTTTCGACACCGAGACGCCGGCCGATATCGTCGCCGCCGCCGTAGCCCATGTGCTGGCGGCCTCTCAGCCCCTTTGAGGGGCGAGTCGGCTTTACCGGTATTCGACCGAAGGCGCTCCGGTGCGCAGCGAACGATCCGAAGGCCACGCCCCGAAAAACAAGGAGACTTTCAGTGCAGCCCACGGAGATGACCGTCGGTGACCTGATCAAGCGTCTGTCCGCCTGCGATCCGGCCTCGCCCCTGCGGCTGGCCATGAACCCGTTCTTCCCGATGGAGCACCGCCTCGAACAGGTCGTCGAGGCCACGGATCGGGCCGGGCGCCCTGTCGTGTATCTGGCCGAGGGCCGGAACGCGGACACACAGCCTGGTCACCTGCCGCCCGAGGCGGCCGTCGCCCTCGCCTGGCAGGCTCCCGTCCAGGCGCCCCCACGCCGCCCCCGCCGTGCTGCCCGCCCCGCTGGCGGGCAGTAGCCCCGTACGCAGTCCTTGGAGGCGCCCCTGAACCGCAACTCCCCGCTCGACCCGTCCACCCCCAGCGGCACCCAGTCCGCGTACTGGGTCGGTCCTCGGCACCTGGCCGGTGACGACGGACGTCTCTACGACGTCGTCGCGGACACGCTCGCCGGCCTCGGCTGGACCAGCCTCGCGATCGTCCGCGGACGTCAGGAGCCCGACGAGGCCCCGGAGGACCGGCAGGTCCTGCGCAGCACCGTCCTCCACATCAGCCCCGACACCCTCCGGTGGGCGCAGTGGATGCTGCCCGACGAGCCGTTCCACCTGGGCGACCTGCCGATCGCGTGGCAGATCTCCGCCCGCCAGGACGGGACTACGCCCCTCGCGCACTGGTCCGCCTACTTCACCCCCGGTGTGCCGGGCGAGGTTCTCGCCGACTTCCTCCTCGCGCTCGACGCCCGCGACGACCCCACCGCCGCGTACACCGGGCCTGGGCTGGTCCTCGATGCCGTCACGGCCCACGGCTGGCTCCGCGACGTCGACCGGCCCGACGCCGGCGCGGCGGACCCGACGTCCACCTCTCACCTCAGCCTCGGCGAGGTGCCGCCCCTGATCCAGGACGCCGACCCCCGCGTCCTGACCGTCGAGGCGGACGAGGCGGGACCCGCCGGATGGCAGGCATGGGCGCAGCCTGCACTGGGCGCGCCCTTCTTGTGGGCCGTGTCCTTCGGTGCCAGCGTGCCGCACGACCTTGTCGCGGTCTTCGCCGCCTCCCTCAGCTCCACCGTCCCGGTCCTGCGCCGGGTGCTGCCCGAGAGCACGCGGGACCGACTCCTGCGCGCCCCGGCCGGCTGAGTGCAGCAACACCGCGCACACAAGCCCGGTCTCCCGCTTCGGGAGGCCGGGCTTCGTGGTGTTCCGGACTGATCGCTCACTGTCTCAGGGGTGTCGCCGAAGGGGCAGGTACAACCACGGAGCCCCCGGTCGTTCGCGTGACCGGGGGCGCCGTGGCATACGGAGGAGTGTCAGCGGGCTGCTGCCGCCTTGGCGAGAGCCTGGCCGAGGTGCCGGTCGACGAGGGCGGGTGAGCCGGAGATGATCAGCAGCAGGTTTCCGGTGCGGACCGCGGTCTGCTTGACGACGCTCTCCTGTCCGCCGGCGGAGAAGGTGAGGAGCTGGCTCCGGCGCTCGTCGCCGAGCTGGGGCGCGGACGTCTTCCGGGTGGCGACGTCGATCGCGTTGCTGCCTGCCAGAACCTGGTACTCCGGGCAGCCGGTCATCGCGTCGAAGATCCGCTCGGTGCCGTCGGAGAGCTTGTCGGCGCTGTCGCTGTACAGCTCCTCCGAGACCTCCGAACTGGTGCCGACCGTGTAGGTGAAGGACGCCTTCGCCTGGCGGGGAAAGTCGAGCGAGCCTGCGGTGGCCGCGTCACCGCCCAGCTGGTTGAGGGCGGGGCAGCCGAGCACCATCACATCGTCGTGCTGCGTGGTGCCCTCGGGCTTGCGCGTGTAGCCGGCGCCCAGGTCGCTCTCGTCGAGAAGCAAGAGCTCCAGCGCGGCCGACGACAGCGGCGTCATCTGCTGTCCGTTCTTCGCCGGAATGCCGGCGTCGGCGGAGGAGACGGAGTGGGTCTTGCTGGAGTGGGTGGAGCAGGCGGGCAGAGCGAAGACGGTGACGGCGGTGAGGCCGAGGATGGTGGTGGCGATACGGACGCGCACGGCAGGACCCCTTGGTGCCGGGTGACAGTTGGGCAGTGCGGGCCGACGGGCCCGGTGGGGTCGTAGGGGGAGGCGGTCAGTGGCCGAGGTGCCGCAGGCAGTCCTCGAACGTCGCGTGCGTCGCGTCCGAAGGGCCGGAGTGCCGGTTGAACCAGGCGGTGTCGAGACGCGTTTCGAGCTGCTGGTGCCCGGCGCGGCAGCGCAGCCACACCTGGCCGCGGGTGGAGATGATGAGCCAGTCGCGGTACGTCCCGCACTCGGGGCAGGCGACGACCTCGTCGTCCAGGGCGATGGGCCAGGGCCAGGGCATCATCCGGCCTTCGACCTGATCATGGCTGGGCACCCGCAGCTCCGGTGGCAGGAAGTCGTCGACCACGGGCGCCGGCCCAGTGGGTGCCTCCGCGGCGGTGGTCGGCTGCGCGGGGTGCTGCGGCGGCAACTGGTTCGCGACGATTTGCGCTTCGAACTCTGCGTGCCTGCGCAGTATCCCGGCGATCTCTTCCTCCGCGCGGCGGCGCCGTATCCGGTGGAACAACCGTGGTCCTCCCTCATCTCGTCCTGCACACATGATGATCGTGCCGCAACCCTCTGACCAGCTTCCATTCACAAAGCCAACAGTTATTGCCTGCGGCTACGGGATCCGGAACGCTCCTGCGTCGGCCGCTGCGGGCGGCGCGTCGGCCCCTGTGCTCCGTGCTCGCCGGGCACCAATCCGGTGGTGTCAGCAGGGAGGTCGGCAACCCGGCGTAGCCGCCACACGAGTACGTCGCTGGCCGACTCTGCACTGTGCAGTTCCCGTCGTGTGGCTGCTTCGATGAGGAGGGTGGTCGGGTCGTGACCGGCGCTCTCGGCGTCCGCGAGGGTGGCGGCGAGGGCGTACCAGCCGGGTTCGGTGAGGATCCGCTCCGCCAGCTCCGGCAGCGCCTGGTGCAGCACCGCTGTCTGCCGCTGCTGCAGGGGGCGGTTGAGGCGCCGACCGCGCTGGTAGAGAGCACCGAGGGGCTGCGCGGCAGCGGCCCGGTAGGCGGTGCGCAGGTGCTCGGCGGCCTGGTGTGCGGCGGCGGCTTGCTGGGCGTGGTCTCTTTTTGCGTGCCAGTGGGCGGCGGCGGTGATGAGGAAGAACAGCATGTCGATCGCCATGGCCGTGGTCGCGCCGTCCTCGCCCCGGCCGAGGGCGGGGCCGCCGTGGACGAGGTCGCGGGCGGCCTGCCGCAGGGCGCGGTCGTGCCCGCGCTCGGCCCGGACGTGCGAGCGGGAGGCCCGTTCGAACGCCCAGGCGGCGTCGCGCAGTTCCGCTCGGGTGTGGGCGGCGGAGGTCTTCGCGAGCGCGTCCAGGACCTCGCCGGCCGCCGCGATGTAGGCGGCGGCTACGGCGTCGTCGCTGTGCTCGATGACCAGCACCGCCTGCCACGCGGCCGAGGCTGTTCGTCGGCGGGCAGAGGCCGGACCGCTCGGCGCTGGACGCGCTGCCGTCGGCTCCGTCGGAGCGTTGTCCTGGTCGCGGCTGTCGGCGGACCACCGTTCCCGGATACGGGGCAGGGACAGGTCCGGGGCCAGCCGCGCGCCGGGATAGAACACGGGCTCGCCGTCCTTGTTGCGGTCGTCGGGCAGGGCGACCTTGTACCCGAGCAGGTCTCCGGAGGGGGCGACGCGCTTGCGGATCAGCAGGCCGGCTGCGGCCAGCCGGTCGAAGAACTCCTCCTCGCTGGTCGCGCCGGCCACCGCGCGGCGCACCGTCTCGCGCAGCTCCTCGCGCGCGGTCCTTTCCCGGCCCTGACGTTCGGCCTTGTGACGTTCGGCGCTGGTGGGCCGCTTCGCGGCAGTGCCGTCGCCCTTGTTGAGGCGGCGCAGTCCCAGCTCCACTTCCAGTGCGCGGGCTTGGGCCTGGACGCGGGCGGCGTCGTGGTCGAGGTCGGGTTTGTAGCCGTCCTCGCGGACGAGGGTGGCGACGATGTGGATGTGGTCGTCGGCGTGCCGGACGGCCGCCCATCGGCAGCCGGCGCCCTGGTCGGGGTCGTCGATGCCGGCGGCGGCGACCATGCGGCGGGCGACGTTGCCCCACTCTTCGTCGGTGAGGATGCGGTCCTCGGCGGCATTGCGTACGGACAGGTGCCAGACGTGCTTCTTCGGCCGCTCGGTGGCGTCGATGTTCTCCAGCGGCTGGTCGAGGAGCTGTTGGAGCTGCTTGAGCGTGGCGGACTCGTCGCGGCCGGGGTCGGGGGCGTTGTGGTCCCAGGAGGCGACCAGGTGCGGGTCGGTGTGCTCCTCGTACTTGCCCGGTCCGTACAGGTAGTAGAGGAGGCCGAGGGTGCGCTGCCCGCGCTTGTGGATCCTGGGGATCATGCCGTGGGTGTTCCTAGTCCTGATCGAGGAGTTGGTCGGTGGCGTGCTGGACACGCTGGATGGCCCGTTTAGTGGCGGTGATGATGGCGTCCAGTTCGGGCGGATGGGCTCCGGCGTTGATCGCGCGGGCGATCTGGTTGAGGTTGTTGCCGACGTGGCCGAGGTGCCGGCGGGCGGCGAACAGCTCGGCGACGAGTTCGCGGCGTCCGGCGATGGCAGCGGCGGTCGTATCGAGGTCGCGGGCGGCGGCGAGGCCGCTGCGGGCGAGGAAGCCGGGCAAGGTCGTGCGTGCGGCGGTCGCAGCGGCGGTGAGCAGGGTCTTCTCGTCGTCGTTCAGGCGGACACTGCACACGTAAGTGCGCTTACGTGAGGGCGGCTTCGGTGAGCGCTTGCGCGAGGTCTTCTTCGTGGCGCGGCGCTCGCGCGGCGACGGCTGCGTCTCCGGCTGCGATCCGCCCTCGGTCACTGCCTCACGGACCAGCGCCCCCCGGTGCTGGTCCGCTCCCGCCACCCCTGGGGCGGACCCGGCCGAAGATGCCTTCCCCGACGAGGAAGAGTGTCTCGGTCGATAACTTGCTCGCCTCGAGACCGAGTTGAGGTCGTGTCCAGGTTCAGGGGCGTTGCGGTGCTTGTTCGGGTTCGTCATTGGCTTCCGGGCCTCATAGAGCGGGTGCGGTGCTGGATAATGGCAGCCAGTTCGACGACGTCGGCCGGCCCCGCGAGGACGCGGACGGGCCCGTTGGCCTTGTGCTGGACGAGCCATCGGCCGTTCGGGGCGAGGATTGCGGCGTGTAGGAGCCGTCGACGGACCAAGACGTCCGCCCAGGCACTGGCCTCGGCAGCGGTCGGAGGAGACGAGCGTGCTACGCGACGGTCGATGGTTGTGCCTCCTGGATGGGGACGGTGGCCCGGCGCTGGGTCGGGCCACCGACTGTTCAATGGGGCCCTGAGTTGCGGTTTTGTGAGCGTCAGCCGCACTCGGGGCAGTGCCCGACGTGTCGGCTGAGGGCCTTGGCCATCTGCTGCTTGGCCGATAGAGCGCGCTTCGCGCTGGTCTTCGCTGCCGGTCTGCCGGCGTGCCGCTCCGAGTGGGCGCTCAGAAAACCGATCTCCCGCTCGAAATCCCGGCGGATGCGGGCGAAGCGGCGACAGGTCTTCATCGGGCGGTGCTCCTTGTCGTCGTAGTGGTCGCCTCGCTCCGCAGCTGCTGCAGGACGAGGCTCAATCTGTCGTTCCGACCGCCCGTGAGGCCCTCGCGTCGGAGGATTTCCCGCAGCTGAACGCGAGTTATGGCCTCGTTGCCGTCCCGCTCCAGAAGGGCGGGGACGTGGGGAAGGACCTGTCGTACGAGGTTGTCCACGACCGCCTGCTGTTCCTGCGAGGGCCGCTGCGCCTGCTGGCCGTGTGACCTGCTGCCGAGCCTTCCCTTGCCCTTGGACTTCGTTGTCGGCTTCCGCCGGAGGGGGACCTTGTGTCCCCGGTCCCCGGTGGGGTCGGTCCCCGTGTCGGGGGTGGTCGGTCCCCGGTCCCCGGTGGGGTCGGTCCCCGTGTCGGGGGTGGTCGGTCCCCGGTCCCCGGTGGGGTCGGTCCCCGTGTCGGGGGTGGTCGGTCCCCGGTCCCCGGTGGGGTCGGTCCCCGTGTCGGGGGTGGTCGGTCCCCGGTCCCCGGTGGGGTCGGTCCCCGTGTCGGGGGTGGTCGGTCCCCGGTCCCCGGTGGGGTCGGTCCCCGTGTCGGGGGTGGTCGGTCCCCGGTCCCCGGTGGGGTCGGTCCCCGTGTCGGGGGTGGTCGGTCCCCGGTCCCCGGTGGGGTCGGTCCCCGTGTCGGGGGTGGTCGGTCCCCGGTCCCCGGTGGGGTCGGTCCCCGTGTCGGGGGTGGTCGGTCCCCGGTCCCCGGTGGGGTCGGTCCCCGACTCGGCGTCACTCGGTCCCCGGTGCGGTTTAGGGGCCTGAGCAGGCGCTTCGACCGCAGCGAGGTCGGTCCCCACGCGGAAGGCGGGCTCCTGCTTGGACTCCGGCCTGACCGCCTCGGTCCCCGCGTCACGGTCCCCGGTCCCCGCGTCACGGTCCCGGATTCCGGGGACCGGTCCCCTCTCCGCGTACGGTCCCCGGTCCCCGGTGGATTCGGAGGTGGTGCGGGGACCGTCGATGGGGACCGTGGTGCTCCAGGCTGTTGATGCGGGGACCGTGCCAGTCGTCGTGTTGTCGTGGTGCGGGGACCAGGGAGAGGGCAGGGGGACCGTGGCGAGCGCGAGTGCGTGCCGACGGGCGGCGAGCTGGTCGAGCAGCTCGGCGCGCTGGGCAGGGTCCGTTGCGACTGAGGCCCGGCCGATCGCCTTGGACAGCCGTCGCGTGAGTCGCCGGCCGCGCCAGCTCTGCTGCTGCTTGGGGGTGCGTTCGGCGAGGCGGGCGGCGAGCGCGACCGCGCGGGCGGTGGCGCGATCGCGGGTGATCTGCGCGGCGTCGCGGTCCCGTGCGGCGATGCCGAGGCGGGACAGCAGCCGCTCGCGTGTCTCACGCCCGAGGGTGGCGATCAGGCCGTGGGAGGCGGCGCCGGGGGTGCGCAGGCGCAGTTCGATGCCCATGGCGAGGTGCCACAGCATCGCCGCCATGACCGGTCCGACGAAGGCGCGGACGGTGCCGCCGACGGGGCCGCTCTCGGCGTAGGCGGGGATCACCTGCACTCCGGTGATGACCCATACCAGGGTGCCCGGCAGTCCGGGCGCTCCCTGGGTGGCCAGGTTCTGCCGGGCCATCAGTGCGGTGGCGAAGAGGGCGAGTTCGGCGGCGGCGAACATGCCGACGCGTTCGGCGGTGCCGGCCATGTCGAGGTAGTCGGCGGCGAACCGCCAGCTCGTGTCCGCGCTGTAGGCGGTGCAGCCGAGCGCGGCGAGCGCGGCTACTTTGACCGCTGGGTTGCCGAGACGTTTCTGTGGACGGGCGCCCCGGTGCCGGATCGCCCAGGCGGTCAGGGCCAGCGCCAGGGTGGTGACGGGGACGCCGATGGCGAGGAGGAGGGGCAGGTCCGGGACGGCACCGAGGGACAGAACGGTGGGGTGGGTCATGCGGCCTTTCCGTGAGAGGCGTGCGCCGAGGTGGGTTTCGCCGGCTGGCATACCGGCGGCTTCGTGCCGGGTTCGGCGGACGCGGGTCGGCTGGTCGTCGGGGCGGTCTGCGTCCCCTTCTTCTTGTTCTTGCGCCTCGGTACGCCGAGGGTCCGGTCGCGGTCGAAGACCTTGTTGGCGGCCTGCCGCAGCAGGTCACGGGCGTGCTTGTGGCTGATCTGCAGGGCGGCGGCGAGCCGGTCGGGGCGCCAGCCCCGGACGTAGGCGTGGTCGATGACGACCTGGCGCTCGGGCCCGGTCAGGTGCACATCGCGTCCGTTGAAGAAGGCGATCACGCGGCCGTAGTCGAGGCGCTGGGGCAGTCCGTCGTGCCAGGGGCGCCGCTCCGCCTCGGTCAGCCCGCCCCAGATGCCTTCCTTGAGGGCGTTCTCCAGGGCGTAGTTGAGGCAGTCGCGGCGGACCGGGCACAGGCCGCACAGTTCCTTCGCCTCGGCGATGGCCTCGTAGTCCCGGGGCAGCGGGAAGAAGGTGGCGTCGGCGTCCTCGGGGTCCATGCCGTGGCACACGCCGCGGGCGTGCCAACTGGTGTCGCCGATGCCGCGCAGGCCGGTGGCCGGCGCGTCGTGAGTGGTGATGTGGCGCAAGGTGGTCTCCGATGTGCTGCCGCGTCGGCCGGTCGGAGCCGGCGGTGGGCGGACGCGGCGTCGGGTGCCGGCTGCGGCGTGGGGCGGTGCCGCAGCCGGGGCGGGACGGTGGTGTTGCGCGGGTGCACCGGGCGGGGTGCACCACTAGGTGGGCCGGTCAGGCCATCACGGGCTGCTGGGTCTGCTGTGCGGCGAGGTCGATGCGGCAGTGGTGCGGGGTGGCACGTGCGGCGTTGCCGCGTGCGACGCCGTGGGGGTCGATGCGCCGGCGGCGGCAGGGCTCGCCGACCTGGGCCTGGCACCATTCGCAGTGGACCGAGAGCGCGTCGGGCTGGCCCTGGGCGATGGCCGCCTCGCGTGCCGCTCGGGCGGGTCGGTAGGGCGCGAGGGCGGCTCGGGCCTCCGGCGGGATGCAGGAGCCGACTTCCTTCAGCCGCGCCTCCAGCTGCGGGTCGATCCGGCGGCTGGTGATCTGCCGATACTGCGCGGGCTGCGCGCTGCCGGTGGCGACGGCGCGGCGGGTGCCGACCAGCTCGGCGGTCCAGGCCGCCTGGTCGTCGGGGTCGGCGGACGGGGTGGGGTCGGTGTGCCGCTGGAGGCGGTCGCGCCGGTAGCTCTCCCACGGCCGGGCGATGTCCGCGGGCAGGATCTGGTACGGCGAGAGGCGGATGTGCCGGCGGGCGGCGATGCAGGCGTCCCAGCCGTGTGGCGTGGTCATCGGCACGTCGGCGAGCAGCTCGTGCCACTGGGCGAGCTGGTCGCGGGCCTCGCCCTGGTCGGTGCGGATGGTGCGGGGGTCGAGTCGGCCGATGTAGGCCAGCAGGGCGGCGATTTCGCGGCGGTCCACGGCTACTCCGTTCCGGTCAGTTCGTCGAGGGCGGCGGCAAGGGCGGCGGTGTGGGCCTCCGCGCGGGTCATGCCGCCTGCCGGGGTGGGGCCGCTGCCGGGCAGGGCGTAGAGGCTCGGGCGGCCGGGGGCGTGCTCCCGGGCGATCCAGGAGCGCCAGTCGGCGGCCCAGGCGCTCGCCGAGCGGGGCTTCCAGTCGGCCCGGTGGGCACGCCACTTCGCGTCGGCGGCGCGCAGGCCGTCCTCGCCGAGGCGGGCGAGGTGCCCCTGCTGGTGGGCCCAGGCTTGGGTCGCTGGGTCGACCTGCCACTCGCCGGCCGAGGTGAGGGCAGCACCACTCCTGCTGCCTTTACGGTTCACCTTCGGTTCTCTACGGTTCTGGGGGTTGGATTCCGCACCTTGCGGGGTGCGGATTCCGGCACGTCGGGGGGTTGGATTCCGTCGCGAGGGGCCGGATTCCGCACCGGTCGGATTCCGGCGGGAGGGGTCGGATTCCGCGCCCTCCTTGGGCCAGATTCCGTGCCGCCGGAGCCGCTTCTCGTCCAGTTCGGGCACCGGGTCGGACTCGGTTGGCGGCTCGACGTACGCGTCCGGTTCCTCCCGCGTGGCTGCCGCGACCTTGGCCAGCCACGCGGCGGCGCGCGGCAGGCGGTAGACCGTGGCGCGCTGCGGGCCCTGCAGATGGTCCAGCACCTTCAGCTCGCCGCTCTGGGCGAGCGACGTGAGCGCGTCGCGTACCGCGGTCCGGCTCGCGTTCGTGCGCTCGATCAGGCTGGAGAGTGAGGCCCAGGCGGCGCACTGCTCGTCCGGTACGCGGTCGGCGATCGACAGCAGGACCAGGCGTGCGGTCCCGCGGCTGGAGCTGTGTTCCCACACCCATTCGCGGGCCTCGACGCTCATCGGCCGCTCCCGACCGTCGGGTGGAAGTGTCGCGCCGGCCCGGCGGCCGGGCCGTGTTCACGCCGTCGGCGGGTGGAGGCGGGGAAGTGGGCGGCTGCCGCGCAGGCCAGGCCGTTGGGCCTTTTGCGCAGGGCGGAGCGCATGCAAGAATCTCCTTCGGTGTTGCCACGCTGAGACGCCCGGTGGAAGGGATCAGCGTGGTGATGGTGGCGATCTCCGCCCTTGCCGGGGCGGTTAGTGCCGTTGAAGCGTTCGGCGTCCGGGAGTTGCCGCTCTCGGGCGCCGCCGCTGTTTGCGGGCCTACGTGGCCCGGAGTGTGCGCATGCCACTGCTCCTCACGTTCGTCGCGCCGGGCGGTCTGCTCGGGGACGACGAACATACGCACGGCCCTGCGTCAAGATCCAGACTTGGTTCTCAAACTCTGTAGAAGTCGTGGAAGGTGAGGCGCTCGAGCGGGGTGGGCCAAGGAGGGCATGCGGCGACTTTCGGTGTGGGGCGCAGAGACATTTCGCCTCGATGCGCGCAGTGGCTTGAACGGAGGTAAGCTGACAGCCCACCTCGATCGACGTAACGAAACTATCCTCGTTTGACTTATTGATCAAGTGGGTGGAGTGCCGCCGCACACCCCATCGGACCAGGAAGGACATGTTGGATGCCGGTCCGCCGGTTCGACGCCCAGCGCCTGCTACTTGCGCGCAGGGAAGAAAATCTCAAGCAGAGCGCTGTCGCGCAGGCTGTCGGTGTCAGTGCTGCCCGTGTCAGCGCTTGGGAAACGGGGCGGTCCGTGCCTGACCCGGAGAAGCTGCCACGGCTGGCCGGGGCGGTGAAGCGGGACTTGGACGCGTTGTTCCCGCGGGAGGGGCGCCCCGATCTTGCGGATCTGCGAGCCGATGCCGGCTACTCCCAAAGCGCAACCCGAGAGTTGACCAGGACCAGGACGCCGGGGCCGGTGGCTGCCGCGGAGAACGGGCAGCGGCGGTTGGCGAAGGAGTATGAGGAGCTCCTCGCGGGCGCTTATGGGGTGAGCGTGGCGGCGCTGCGGCGGGCACAGGAGCGTTCCTTCGGGCATGACGTGCCCGAGCCGGACGAGTTGGAGCCCGGGGAGGATGTTCCAGGTGGTGGCACGATGTTGCCGGCCACACTCGAAGGAAAGATTGCGTACCTACTGGAGCAGTTGCCCGAGCCGCTTTCGGATGCCGAGGTCGCGGATCGGGGGAACAGCAGTGCCGGGGCGCAGGTCCTGACGGAGGAACTGGTGCGAGGGCTGAGGATGGGCACGGTGGCGAAGGCATCCGATGAGGTCCTCGGCGCACTCGCGGAGGCCCTCGACACCACGCCTCTCTTCTTCAGATCCGGCGATGCCGGCGTTCAGCGGGTCATAGCGGAGACCCTGGTACTTAGGAACCAGGTTGCCGCGATCGCTGCCCGCGGCGGTGCGGAAGAAGGACTGTCGGGAGAGCTGTTGGCGTTCATCAACAAGGAAGTCGCCAAGGCTCGCGCGGAAGCCGTCGCGCACCGCGACCACCCCACCTCCGGATAGACCTGCCGACGCTTCAGCAATCGGTGCCGTGCGGCCGGCCGCCCCTTGGCGGCGTGGCTGGGCCAACTGCTGGTCATAGGCGCACGGGGACGTAAGCGGTCCGGTTCTCGGCGTGTGCGAGGAGCACCTGCTGCCACACCTCGGCCAGGTGCGGCGGGATCAGACCGTCCTCCATGCCGTGGGGTTGGCAGAACCGGTACTCGCTCAACTCGCTCTCCTGCAGTGTGATCGCCGCCTGGTCGTCAGAGGTAAGGATGCCGCCGTCGAAGATATACAGCGCTTGGGCTCCCTTGTCTGCGATCGTGATCCAGGCATGGACCAGCAGGCGGCCGATGGGAGGGGTGATGCCCAGCTCTTCGCGGACCTCGCGGACGGCCGCGTCGTGCGGGGTCTCGCCCTGGTCGATGTCGATGCCTCCACCGGGCAGGTTCCAGTAGTCCTTGTACGTCGGATTGACGATGAGGACCTCGCCGTCGTGGTTGAAGAACACGGCGGCAGCTGATGCGGTCAGAGCGTTCATAGTCATCCTTTTGCGGTGTGGGTTGCGGGGGAGGGAGTCAGGTCCTCCAGGATCGCTACGGTGTGGGGGCTGGCCTTGCGGTACGCGCGGGCGACCCGCAGAAGCCAGGACACCTCCGAGGCGAAGTCGTCACCGACGGTGTGGAAGGCGACCGGTGCTCCGGCAGGGGCGTCTACGGTGGTGAGTGCGGCCTTGAGCCAGTACGCCTCAGCGGCGGCATCAGCATCCTGGCCGGTATGACCCTCGGCGTCGGCGAGCCGGCGGGCGCGCTGGAAGAGATCGGACGGAGCACGGCGGCGCAGCTCGTGGGTGACGTCACGGATCTCGGTGACATAGCGGCCGAGGCGGATCTGCGGAGTGGCGTCGTGGGAGAAGATGTCCCGCATCGCGTTGATGAACGCGGCGGCGCGGTGGCCGCCCAACAGCAAGCTCGGCTGGTGCAGTGCGATGCCGTCGATGGCCAGGACCAAATCACGCCACAGCTGATGCAGGCCGATGATGGCCTTGATGGCGCGAATCCGGGTGGCGAGCGCATGAGCGGCGGGCGTGACGGAACCGAGCAGCCACAGTGCGAACCCTACGTACAGCACGATGTCGGTGACATGCTCCTGGACGGTGCCGGCCACGGCGGTCGCCGGGTGCAAGGTGATCGCTGCGAGGTAGACGGAGCGCAGCACGGCGTAGACGACGAACAGGGCCATGCCCACGGCCATCATCGTCAGCCCGGTCCGCAGGCTCCGGCGTCGGGCGAGGCGCGCGGCGCGACCCCACTGATAGGCGCACACGGCGGCGGCTGCGGCGGTGTAGGTGTTGAACAGACCCAGGTACAGGGCCAGGCCCGGTTCGCCGATGTGTCGGCCCATGAAGTGTGGGCTGTCGGCGCCGGTCTTCGAGCGGTCCAGGACCAGGAAGAACACGGCAGTCAGGCACAGGACGGTCGCCAGCGAGGCGCGGGCAGCAGCGCGGTGCACCACGGAGGTGATCTTGATGTGACGGGCGGTGGCGTCCTCGTCCTGGTAGACGTCGGTGACGTAGGTCAGCAGGACGCAGATCCCGGCGATGGCCAACACGTGCTTGAGCAGGGTAGGCAAGTCGTTGACGCCGAGCGGATCGATCACGGCGCGGCCGGTGTCGGTGCGTAACCACCAAGCGACGGCGAACGCGGCGAAAGCACCCCACAGGGAGCGCTCGCGTCGCCGACCGCGCAACGCTGCGGGCAGACGGACGGCGGCCTGCAGCAGCAGGAGCCCGATGATCAGGGAGACGAACGCATCAGCGATGGACACGGTTCTTCCGGGAAGTGTGGGGGCGGGTGCGGGGGAGGAAGGTCAGGCGGGACAGGTCCTCATCGAGGTGCCGGAGCGTGGCGTCCTCGATGTAGTCGGTGTCGTACGCCTCGTGGTGGAGCAGATCGGCCAGCATCTCGGCGCGTATCTCGGCGTGGGAGTCGTAGCGGTGCCGGGCCATGATCCGGCCTCGCTTGGTGAGGCGCTGCAGGGCGTGGGGCGGAAAGTCCGGCAGGAGCCGGATGAGTTGCTCAAAGCTGGCTTCAGTCGGGTCGTCGCACCACAGGTGGGCGAGCTCGTGGAGGATGATCCTTTGGCGGTGGAAGGCGGTGGTGCCTTCCACATACAGGATCAAGTCGACCGGAACGTCGTCCAGTTGGAGCCACAGACCGCACACGTCAGTGTTCGTCAGCAGGTGGTCGGGGATGGCCGCCAGTTTGATCCGCCGACCGCGCTCGGACTCGATGCCAGCGATTAAACCGTCCAGGGTGAAGGGTTGCGGCACTGGCATCTGAGCCAGCAGCTCCTGGCATTCCCGACGGATCGCACGCCGGTTGACCACCTGGCGGCCCGAACACGTCGACTCCCCGACGAACGGAGTCCTGCCCTGGCCGTCGCGCAGCTTCGACCACATCGCGCGTCACAGTCTCCTTGCCTTATCCCGCTGCCCAACTGCTATGGCGTGGGCCGGTACACCCACGATGACCAGTGCCCCCGTGTCGGTGAGGCTCGGCGTCACGATGTTGACCGTGGTGCCCCGTGAGTCGATCTCCTTGGCCAGCGACTTGCCGAAGCCGCTCGCACCGGCCTTCGAGGCCCCGTAGCTCGCCCGCCTGGCCTCGTCCGTGAGCGCGACTGCGGACGAAATGGGCACGACCCGACCGCGCTTGGCCCACAGCATGCTCTGCATCGCCCGCTTGACCACCCGGAAAGTGCCGGACTGGTTGGCTCCCAAGACCGCCGCCACCAGTGATCAGTACGAAGCGAGACATGACGAACCTTCACGCGAGTCAACTAGCCGAACTCGCCAGCACGGAAATGCGCTGGCGCGGTGATGTCGGTGACCTTAAACGGAAAAGCGGGGGACAGGGGAACACAAAGCCCGTGGTTATCCTGCCGGTGAGAACTGACAGTTCCCATTCTTCCGGCTAAGGATGCTCAATACCCGGAGGTCGCACGCATGTCAGCAACTACCTGGAAAAATGGGGCAGTTGATCCGCGCTGCGGGGGGTCCGGGCGGGGCGCGTGAACCGGGAATGTGACCTGCATCCCACTCTCGGCAGTTATCTGAATGTTATGAAAAGTAGGTGCGGAGGAAATCCCGATCGTCACCTATATTCTGCGGCAAGCCCGCCAACGCTGTAATGCATCAGACATTCCCGGCTTTACGGCTGTGTTCGAGGGCGGGTCCATTTCAGGGATCGCGCAGGAGGAGACGGCGCAGCTGGCCGACGTTAGCCGCCGGAGACACCGGCCTGGGCGAGGTTCTTCCGGGCGTCGTCGACGAGGTCCTGGTCGACGTCTACGGTCCACACGTGGCCGCCGGGGGCCACAAGCTGGCCCAGCAGGCTGCCGTTGTAGCCGGTGGCGGCCTCGGCCTCCAGGACCTTATGGCCGGGCTCGGCGCCCAGCTGCTCCAGCTGGGTGACGATGATCGAGGGCGCGGAGATGCAGGAGATCATCTCGCCCGTCTCGTCGTACTTGGTGGGCACCGCGTCCTCGGCGCACGCGGCCTGAAGGTCGACACCGGGGAGGAACCGGTGGCGCTCGGTTTTCAGTCCTGCCAGCGGTGCGCTCGTGTTTCCTGATCTTGCTTCCGTTTTCCCCGTCTGTGCAGGTCAGAGGCCGAGTGCCGTGCCGGGCCTTGTTGATCGTTCACTGCCTTTCTCCGTCCTTCCGTTCCCAGAGGACCCATCCCGCGGTGCCGGCGGCAGGGGGCCGGGCAGTTCCCGCAGGTCAGCCGAGCGTCGGATGAGGGGGGCGTCGGAGTGCCTTCCCAACGCAAAGAGGCCCTACCCCGCTTGGGGTAGGGCCTCTTGGTCGTCTGCGCGCGCCCTGTCCGGGCCGGTGAGAACAGGCTAGCGGCTCTGACGCGTGATCGCCTGGCAATGCGGGCACACGACCTGGGCGTTGGGACCGTAGCTCGCCGTGAGGCCCTGGCAGCGTGCCCCAGCACTATCGACCGGCCACCCCGCCGTCAACGCGACAACGCCTCACAGTGCCTTCACTCAGAAGCCGTATCTCTATCGATCATGAGGGCGGTTCTGATCGAACACGGTCCTTGGTCGGGTGATCTCGGCCGGGTGGATGCATGAGTACAGGGCCTCTTGGTAGCTCGGGTTTGCGACCACTCGAGTGCCAGGAGGCCCTGTTGTTCCAGTCTTGCGTGACGGTCCCCGTCTCGTCCAACTCCCGCGTGTCGTCGTGCGACTGCCTCGCGCACAGGTTCGGGAACGCGGCCGATCGCCCGGAGAGGGTGCCGGTGTATCCGTCGGACATGACGGACGCGGAGTGGGCAGTGGTGCGGGACGCGATGCCGGTGCCGGCCTGGCTGGAGGGCCGCGGCGGGCAGCCGGAGGGCTACTGCCACCGTGTGATGCTGGATGCGATCTTCTACGTCACCGACAACGGCATCAAGTGGCGCTCTATGCCGGCCGACTTCCCTGCCTGGGACCGGGTGTATGCCTTCTTCCGCAGGTGGCGGGAGCACAGCCTGGTCAAGGAGTTCCACGACCGGCTGCGCGGCCGGGTCCGCGAGGCCGAGGGCCGGGATCAGGAGCCGACCGCGGCGGTCATCGATTCGCAGTCGGTCAAGGGCGCCGCCTCGGTGCCCGCCGCCACGCGCGGCTATGACGGCGGCAAGAAGATCAACGGAAGGCGCCGGCACGTCATTACGGACTGCCTGGGCCTGCTGCTGATGGTGCTGGTGTGTGCCGCCGACGTCACCGACCGCCAGGCCGCCCGCGTCATGCTGCCCCGTCTGCGGGCACGGTTCCACAAGATCACGCTGGTGTGGGCCGACGGCGGCTACACCGGCCGCCTGGTCACCTGGGCGAAGGAGAAACTCCAGCTCACGCTGCAGGTCGTCAAACGCAGCGATGACATGAAGGGGTTCGTGGTACTCCCGAGAAGGTGGGTAGTAGAGCGCACGCTGGGGTGGCTGATGCGCTCGCGCCGCCTGGTGCGGGACTTCGAGACACTGCCCGCCAGCAGCGAGGCGTTCATCTACTTCTCGCAGGCCATGCTCATGAGCCGTCGCCTCGCCCGCACGGCTTCCCGGCGGCGGCAGGAATCGTCACGGTGGGCTGCCGCGGCGTGAACCGTCCGGACGGCGACACGGCCAGCCAGCCCCGTTCGGCCAGGCGCCTCGCCTTGGACCGCACCCCCTCGATCTTCGCCGGCACCAACTCCAGCCCCAGCCCGGACGCGATCTCCTTCGCCGGCATCCCCTCACCGCCCTCCGGACCGGACTCGACCAGCTCCACGATCCGCCGGTAATCCGGCGCGAGCGCCTGAACCGTCATCCCCTCCCCGAAGTGCGGCACGATCGACCCCGCGACCGGGACCCTCACCGCTTTGGCCGCCGGCACCGGCTCCGGCGCCTCCTGCACGGCCGCATCCGCCGCATCACCGGGGGCGGCCAGGGCCTCGGCCAGCTCCACCCGAGCGATCGCCCGGCGTTCCAACACCGCCTCAGCCGCGGCGAGTTCGGACAGAATCCGGTCCGCCTCCGCCTGAAGCTCCTCCACCCGCACCCGGGCAGCGGCCTCCCGCTCCTCCAGCAAACCCATCACCGACGCCACCGGCCACCTCCGCATCGTCGAGGACGAACTGATCGCCCGAACGCTCCCACGATGACGCCGGAACCATGCCTGAACAGCGAAAACTCAGTGACCACATCCGGTAAGACAACGGCTTCTCAGGCCACACATGTCGCGCATGATGTCCCTCAGCAGCAAAACCGCTCAGGGGGGATCATGCACACCCGCACCATCGCCGCGGCCGCCGCGCCCATGCTCACCGCCTGCGAGGGCACTGACACTGCTAGCAGCAAGCCCAGTAGCGTGCAGAGCGCCAACGACCAGCCGCCGGCCGCCGGCAACGCGCCCGCCACGGACGACAAGAAGACGGCCACCCTGCCGGACATGATCGGCAAGGGCCTGCAGTCCGGGCAGGACCAGGCTCAAGCCGCCGGCTTCTACAGCCTGACCTCGCACGACGCCCTCGGGCGCGGCCGCATGCAGGCCTTCGACCACAACTGGAAGGTCTGCTCGCAGACCCCGACGCCCGGCGAACACCCGACCGACACCAAGGTCGACTTCGCCACGGTCAAGCTCGAGGAAGCCTGCCCTGCCACGGACGAAGGCGCCGCGCCACAGACCGTCGGATCGACCATGCCCGACTTCACCAGCAAGTCCGTGAAGGTCGCCCGCCAGGCCCTGGACAGCTCGACGAGCATCACCGTCGCGCCGTGAGCGGTCTGCCGACGGAAAGTGATGACGAGTTGACGACAGAGGTGGTGTCGCTCGAGGAGGCCGTTCGATCGGCCGTCGAGCAGGGACACGAGGAACTGACGCGCCTGGATGACATCACGGACGACCTGGTCGGCGCATTTGCGCAAGGGCAGCGCGTCGCGTCGTCCTCGTCCGGCTTGATCATCCGACTGGATGACTTCACTCGTGGGTTTCCGGGGGAACTGCGACGTCACCTCGATCGTGAGCGCGAGTCGCTCGGGTCGTTCAACATCGCGTTCTTCGGACGCACCGGCGTCGGAAAGAGCACCCTGCTGTCGGCGTTCGGCCAGCTCGACGGGGAGTATGTCTCACCGGGTGTCAGTGATTGGACCACCGAGGTGCGTCCAATCGAGTGGCGGGATTGCCGGCTGTTCGACACACCCGGGATTAACGGCTGGGGACGGACCGAGAGCCGCGAGGATCTCGAGGCCAAGGCCCGCGAGGCCGTCGAGATCGCCGACATCGTGCTTCTGTGCTTCGACAGCCAGTCTCAGCAGGAGATGGAGTTCGAGAAGATCGCGGCCTGGATCCGCGACTACGGAAAGCCGGTGGTGGCTGTCCTCAACGTCCGCAACTCGCGCTGGCGCCACCCCGCGAAAGTTCCTGAGGCTCGCCGCAGGAATCTGTCCGAATCGGTTCGCCAGCACACCGACAACATTCGGACCCAGCTCGTACAGATTGGGTTGCCCAACACGCCGGTCGTCGCGATCCACAGCCGACGGGCCTTGTTCGCGCGTGCCACGCCCCCCTTCCACGGCCCAGCCCCGGAGAACTTCCACCACGAACGGGAGGAGTTCGGGACGGACTACCTCGATCGCTGGTCGAACTTCGGGACGCTAGAACGCCTGATAGCCACCTCAATCGCGGAAGGCGGCGCCGAGCTCCGGTTGACCGCGCTGCGCGAGGACATCCGATCACGGTGCCGCCGAGGGATCGGCGAACTCGAGGACCTGGCGGTCGAGATCCAGCAGGAAGCGGAATCCCTCGAACGCGAGGTCGAGTCACTGTTCGCCGTGTTGGGCTATCCGGAAGACGTCGAACGTGCCGTGTGGCTGCACGATGTCGCTCTCAGCGCGGATCTGCTCCAAGTGTCCGAGCAGGCACGGGGCCGCCCGTACACGTTGCCGGTCAAAGGGGCATTGGACCGCTTCGTCCGGCACCTCGCTGCTTCGCACCTTGCGGGATGCCGCCGACAGGCGAAGGCCAACGCGGATGATCTGATCCGGAGGGCATTCGACGAGCACACAGCGATCGACGAGTCGGAGTTCACGAAGGTTGTTTTCGATCAAGGTGCCATTTCCGCTGCGGCGGAAGCGGTTTGGGCGGATCGCCGGGCGTTCCTGCAGCGTGAGCTTGAAGCCGCGGTGGACCATAAGTCCCTCGACAACGGGGCGGCGATATCGCACGCCGCGATGATCCTCGGCGACGAGGGCGGCGGTGTGAAGGGTGATGTCGCCAGGGGGGCGGGTATCGCGGTCGCCCTTGCGGGACCTGCGCTGGCTCTCTTCTGGAACCCCGCGGGTTGGGTATTGGGCGTGGCTGCCGCGGGCGTCGGGATCGCAGGACAGCTCCAGCAGCATTTCGGCAAGAAGATGAGCCAGCAGGAGTCGGAACGAGCACGAGAAGCGAAGGCCCAGGCAATTGCAGACTGCCATCGCGCTGTGGATCAGACGTTCGTCGATTACGAGGATGCCCTCGTCCGCGAGAGCCGGGAAGCGGCGTGGTCGTTGTTGGCTCCTGCGGTCGGTGATTCGCTCCGCGCTGCGATCGAGCTTCGCATGGCGCGCAGCCGGATCGTGCGGTTGATCGACAGCCTGCAGACCTACGCCGGTTCGATCAAGACCGCACCCGCTGTGACCGACGTCCTGCTGCGGGCGCAGCGTCGGATGGGGGAATCCCCGGCCGAAGTGACCCGGGTCTTGTTGGGCGAGGACTGGCTCGAGTCTGGCGTGGACCACCAGTCGGCGCAGATCGACCATGCCGTCCACGAGGCGTACTCGAGTCGCCGGGAGGAGGACCGCAGCCGGCTGACGCGCGCAATAGCTGCGGCGTGGAGCGCACCGTCGACGGCAAACATCCACTCGTGGCGAGACGACCTCGAGGACGCGGCCCGACGCGACCCGGCACTGTTCGATATCGCACGAACCTTCTGGCGCGTCGCCGGGGCAAGACCAGCTCTTGCCGTTCTCGGTGACTACAACTCGGGAAAGTCGTCGTTGATCCGTCGGATCATGGCGGACAGCGGCCGGCAACCGCACGCAGCGTTCGACATCCGGGCGGTGCCCGCGACCGCAGCCGCGAACCGCTACCAGTTCACCCGGTTCGATCTCGTGGACACACCAGGCTTGCAGAGTGGACACGACGAGCACGACACCGCCGCATTCGAGGCGATCGCCGAGGCTGCTCTCGTGTTCGTCGTCGTCCACATCAATCTGCTGGTCGGCAACACCTCGATACTGGAAGAGCTCTCGCGCGGCTCGGAGATGATTGCCGCAAAAGGCGGGCGGATGGTGTTCCTCGTCAATCGGTGCGACGAACTGGGCGTGGATCCGCTGACTGCACCCGAGGCATTTCTCAACCTGCAGAACCGCAAACGCGAGGAACTGCGTGCAGCCTTCGCCGTTCGTTCCATCGAAGTCGAGATCGACAGGATCCACTGCTTGTCCGGCGATCCGTTCGGCCTGGTGGGAGGCGATGCAACGGCAGAACCCGGTGATTTCGACGAGAATCGGCTGTGGGACGGCGTGACCGCATTGACGGGCGCCATATCAGGTCTCTCCGACGAGCAGCTGTCCGCTGCGGCGTCGTCGGCCGCCTTCGATGCGGCGGTCACCGACCTCAAGCGTCACCAGCACACGCTTCACCAGGTGCAGGTCGACGGCACGAAAGAGCTGTGCCGCTCGGAACCGGTGATCGCTACCCTCCGGGCTGCAGTGAACGACGCCGTGGTCCTCGAAGGTTCGTTGCGAGAGGACGCCCGCCGTATGGTGGACCGCCACTTGGTAGCGGCGAAATCCGCAGTCGCGAAACTCGGTCGGAAGGACGGCCAGAAGCTGGAGAACCTCGTCGACTCCTGGTGGAAGGCTCCGCAGTTCGAAGCTGATCTCGAACGGTACCTTGCCGACGCGGCACGCCAACTGGATGAGTGGTACAGCGACCACATATCAGCAATCGGACGCGAGATGCGCGCTGCCGAGTTCCAGGTGACACCCGAGTTGGCGGCAGAATTCAAGGCTCAGGGAAACGCCTGGTACGAGGATCTGACCGAGGGTGCCGGCAACGTCGCAGGAGCCGCAGCGCCGCTTGCGAAAGCCCTTGGAACTCGGGACGCGGTCTACGCGATCGGCAAGCGGTTTGGCCACAAATTCAAGCCGTGGGGTGCGGTGAAGGGCGGCGCCAAGGTTGCCAAGGTCGGGTTCGTCCTCGGGGTCGTCGCTGCCGCCGTGGATGCCGCAGCGATGGCCAATGACATCCAAAAGGCTGGGAAACACAAGGACCAGCAGGAGTCGGCGTTGCAGGTGATTGACGAAGCGGCTGCGGGGATCGTCGAAAAGATCATGCACGGTGAGCAGGGGGAAGGGCCCGTCGGATACCTCGAACAGCGGACCAAGGAACTCGAAACATTGCTCGACGAGCACCTCGATTTCGAATCGTCGACCAGGGAACGGATGGACTCGGTGAAAGCGCAGACCGAGGTGGTCGGGGCCTTGATCGCGGCTGCGGACGAATTGATCGGCACCCCAGAGAGGAACGAGTAACAGTGGTCGACATCAATGCAGTACGGGACTGGCTGGGGCGACTTCCAGGCGGATCGCTGGTCGGGCAGTACGTCGACGACTGGGACGCGTTCGAGAAGCTGGACAGACCGGTCGTAACCCTCTTCGGGTCCTACGACACCGGCAAGAGTTCCCTGCTCCGCCGGTTGCTCGTCGATTCGGGCGGCAATGTTCCCGGCTGGCTCACGATCAGCGCACGCCACGAAACCTTCGAGGTCAACGACGCCGAGGTCGGTGGGTGCATCATCCGCGATACTCCCGGATTCGCGGTCGGTGCGTCCGACATTCGTGCACAGAACAATTCGCGCCGAGCGATGGCGGCGGTCGGACTCACGGACGTCGGCATCGCGGTACTGACTCCGCAGTTGGCGACCGCCGAACGCGACATGCTTCAGAAGCTGTTCACGCAGGGATGGCCGGTAGGGTCGATGTGGTTCGTCATCTCGCGGTTCGACGAGGCGGGTGTGGACCCAGAGTACGATCTCGCGGAGTACCGGGAACTGAGTGATCGCAAGGTTCACGAGTTGCGGGAATTGTTCGAATTGGACGACAGAATACCGGTATTCGTTGTCTCGCAGGACCCGTTCCAGACGGCAGGGCCGGACACAGATCTCAGTCGAGAGACCTGGGATGACTTCCGTGACTGGGACGGCATGAGAGATCTCGCGGGTGCTTTCGAGGCGGTGTCCCTTTCGGCGCTGCCCAGATGGCGGCACGCGGCCGGGCAACGGTACTGGACAGCGGTCCTGGACGAAACCGTGACCGAACTGCGGAGGCAACTGTCGGATTACACGGCGCGTGCCGAAGTAGCTGCCAGTGGCGTCGCTCGCCGCGACGTATGGGAGAGCGAACTCGACACTCTCGATCGGGCCGCCCAAGCCAGCCTCGACGGTCTCATCGAGGAGGTGATGCGGCGGTCGTGGGAGCCCGGTTCCGGCCCCGGTGAACTTCAGGCCGAGATTCAGCGCACGCTCGACGAGTGGTTCACCAAGCACGAGGTCCGCCTCCAACGGTTGCAGCAGTCGATCCGCAAGACCAAGGAGCGAGAGCGCGCCCGACCCTCCTGGGCCGGCTTTGCTTCGCTGGTCGCGACACTCGGGTCCGGGGAGGATGCCTCCACGACCCCGGCAGGGCCCGGCGGTGCCGCAGAACATGTCGAGACGGTCGGGACCATGTTGATCGGTATGTTGAAGGCCGCGAACAACGCACCCGGGCCGATCGCCGGCGGGAAGGCCAGTTCGGCGAAGGCGGCTGGGGGCCTGGGACGGCACATCGGCATCGCCGAAGCCGCGCTTCCCCTTGCCGTCTACATGGCGAAAGTCGTCGACGAGCAGAGAGCGGATCGCGCGCGCCTGAACCAGGACAAGGCGGCGGCCGAGAAGCGACAACAGGTCGTCACTGAGTGCACGCAGCGCGTTCGCGACACCTGGCAGCCGTTCGTCGACGACGTGCGTGAAGCGATCGTCGCGGAGACGAGAGACCAGGTCGACCTCGACGCGAGCCTGCGCCGACTCGTCGAGCAACTGCAAGAAGCTGTGGCGGAAGGCGAGGGTCTCTTTCGAGCGGGTACCGTGCCGCTGCTCGAGACAGAAGCGTAGCGAGTGGGCCACTGTGGCCCGGGGTGCGCAGGTGGCCGCTGTCGGTGAGGCGGTTCACGAGCACTTCGCGCAGCTCGGCGGGGTCAGCGACGGGAATCAAGGTGGTCTCCGCTTGGTGTCGTGGGCGTGCCGCGCGGTCATGTTTCTGCGTGCTGAGCCAGAAGAATGCTGGCCCGAGCGAGGTCCTCGGGTGTGTCGACTGCTACTCCGCTGTCCGTGACAGGGAGCATCCGTACGGCATAGCCATGTTCGATGAAGCGCAGCATCTCCACGCTCTCCGCGCGCTCCAGCGGCCCCTGTTGAAGCTGCCGGAAGCGTTTGAGAGCTGGGCCGGTGAATCCGTAGAGGCCCAGCTGGCGCAGGTACTTCGGGCGGTCCCCTCTCGGGTAGGGGATGGGCTGGCGCGAGAACATCAGGGCGTTGCCCTCGGTCGCGATGACGACCTTGACCACGTTGTGGTCCAGGACGGCGGTGACGTCTGCCAGTTCGGCGTATGCGTTCACGGCGAGTGTGCCTGCGGGCAGGTGCTCCAGAGCCTCGGAGACGGAGTCGATGGCCACGGGTGAGATGAACGGCTCGTCGCCCTGGACGTTGATGTACGCCTCGGCGGGCAGGCGCTCGGCGACCTCTGCGACGCGGTCGGTGCCGGTGAGGTGGTCTTCGGTTCGTATGCACTCGACGCCCAGCTGGTGGCACGCTGCTTCGATGCGTTCGTCGTCTGTCGCCACGACGGCCCCGTCGAGGCGTCGGGCCTCCAGGCAGCGCTGGTGGACGTGCCAGAGCAGTGGCTTGTCCCCAAGTCGGGCCAGGGGTTTGCCGGGGAAGCGCGAAGCACCCCAGCGGCAGGGGATGACGGCTATGTGCCGGCGCGGTGCGGTATTGGACGTTGCGGCTGTGGTGGCGGCCACGGCATTCTCCGGGAAGTCGGGTAGGCGCGTGCGGTCAGGTCAGGAGTGCGAGCTTGGAGCGGACGGTGGGCGAAGCGGCCTGTGCGAAGGGCCTCCATTCGTAGCCGTCGACCTCCTTCTCCTGGAGCGTCACTGCGTGCTCTGTGCAGAGCCGGAAGATCCAGCGGAAGTCCACGTGGTGGTGTGCCGGCTCGTTCTTGGAGGGGTTCGCGTCGATGGCGTGCACGTCGATGTCGAGGGGAACGTCCTCGAAGCCCGGAAGGGGAACCACGGCGCCGGCTGGGATGCCGGTCTCCTCGTGCAGTTCACGCAGCGCTGCCCCGAGCAGGTCCCGGTCGCCCGCTTCGTTGTGACCGCCGGGCGCGAGGAGTCTGCCCGAAGCCTTGTGCTGGATGTGCAGGACACGCCAGTCGCTGTCGATGACGATGGCACTGCAGGTCACATGGGCGGGGAACGTCTTGCGGCTCGTGGGATCGTCCGTGCCGGTGAGCGCGGCGAACAGCGGCGCGAGGGTGCTGCGTTCGCGTGGATGACGGGAGAGGTACGCCTCGGTGACGGAGCGGATGTGGTCGGTGGAGGGTGGCACGGGGGTCACCTTTCGAAGTGGTCGAGCCAGGTTCTGGCGATGGTGTCGCGGTCGGCCGCGGGCATGTCATGCAATCCGGGCTGGAAGCGGGTGTGGCTGAGTGCTGCCGTGGCGGCGAGTATCTCGGCCTGGACGAGGTGGATGTACGTGCCGACGGTGGCGCCGTGCACGAAGTTGACGGCGCCCCCGTCGGCGAGCACGTAGAAGTAGTGGCCGGTGATCTCGTATCGCGTCAGTTGCGCGCTGACGGGAGTGCGTTGGTAGAGGTCGTGAAGGCTCCCGAGTTCGAGTTCGTCCTCGGAAGAGGTCACCGATCCGAGGTACGCGCCGTTGCGCAGGGCGGCGAAGTCGCAGTGCCGCAGGGCGAGATTGCCCGTAGCGCACAGGACAAGTTCCGCGTCACGCACCGCCTCCGCGGTGGTGGCGCTCGTGCAGAAGCCCTGGGAGTGCGCCAGCACCCTCTTGACCGGATCGCTGTCATACACGGTGATGCGCAGGTCTTGGGCGCGCAGGGTCTGGGCGATGGCGCGGCCGACCTTGCCGAAGCCGATGACGCAGGCGTTGCGGCTGGTCAGGATGTCTCCCCGGGTGCGCACGAGGGCCTCGGTGGAGAACACGATCGACCGGCCCACGAGGTGGTCCTCGCAGTCCTTGAGTGGGGAGCGGGCCACGGAGATGACCGGGCACGGCAGGGTGTCGAGCGCCGCGTACCGCTGGTGTCCGTTCTCGGTGTCCTCGACGACGCCGAGGATGCGGCCGGAGAATTTCCCCACGAGGGTGTCGAGGCTCGCTGCGAAGTAGCCGCCGATGTCCACCAGGACGACGTCTCGGCCACCGGCTGTGTCCTCCAGGTAGTCCAGTGCCCGGGTGGTGTCGGCGAACAACTCCCTGGTCAGGTCGTGGACCGTGAAGGTGCGGCGGACCTCGTCGAGGGTGGGCTGATGGATCGACTTGGGTTTCGGCAGCACAGCGCCGATCGTGGACGTCGTGGCCATGGCGCGTAGGAACGCAGGCCGCTCGGCGAGCAGGTGCGTGATGACCAGCGTGGTGATCACGTCGCCGGCGGGGAACTGCGTCGTGATCTGTCGGAAGAATGCGTCCAGCCGCGCTCGTTCGGGACTCTCCATGGCTCCTCCTTTCGGGCTTGGGCTGGCTGGGTTATGCGGCTCGGCCGTACGTCGGAACCTGGGCGGCCAGAGCCTGCATGTGGGCGCGCAGCCCGTTGTGGAGGTCGACCCGGGACTGCCAGCCGAGGACCTCGCGGGCGCGGCCGGGGTCGGCCCGGGTGGTGAGGACGTCACCGCTGCGTGCGTGGTCATGGTGGAGTTGGATGTCGCGGCCGACGAGGCTGTTGGCGATGTTGATCACTTCCAGCAGGGAGGCGGTCGCTCCGCCTCCCACGTTGATCGGACCGTGTGCCGTCGGCGCGGCTGCTGCGGCGATGGTGGCGGTGACCGCGTCGTCGATGAACGTGAAGTCCCGGCGCTGGTGGCCGTCTCCGTACAGGCGCAGTGGCTGGCCGGTCAGGGCTGCCTGCAGGGCACGGTGGGTGAACATGTCGGAGCGCTGTCGGGGGCCGTAGACGGTGAAGTACCGCAGGGCGATGACGCTGGGACTGTTGGGGCGCGCGGCGTAGGCGAGGCAGAGCTGTTCCTCGGCCAGCTTGGTGACCGCGTACGGGGAGGCCGGCTGAGGGCGGTCGGTCTCGACGCTCGCTCCGCCGTCGGTGGGCCCGTAGATGCTGGAGGACGAGGCGACGATCACCCGCGGGACGCCGATGCGGGTGCAGGCTTCCAGGACCCGGTGGGTGGCCAGGACGTTGGAGGCGAGGTAGTCGCCGAACTGCGGTCCCCACGAGGGGCGTACGCCGGGGATGCCGGCGAGGTGGAAGATCGCGTCTGCGTCGATCAGGAGGGGGTCGATCGCGCAGCTGAGAAGGTCAGCGGTGACGTGCACGTACCCCGGCAGACCGAGCAGGGTGGCGAGGTTGGCGGCGGCCGTGGGGTCGGTGGCCGGGTCGCGGCGGTCGACGCCGACGACGGTGGTGCCGCCTTGCACGAGGGCATGGGCGAGGTGGGAGCCGATGAAGCCGGCGGATCCGGTCACCACTGCCCTTCGTGGGACGGCGGTGGTCGGGTGCGATGCGTGCTGTGGCACGGGATCTCCAGAGGGAGTGTGGGCGGAGGTCAGGTGAGCCGGGACAGGACGGTTCGGCCGTGCGTGCTCAGGGCGAGGTCGTTCTCTGTGTGGCCCTTGACCAGGGCGGTGGTCGCCTCGATGGCGCCGAAGGACTCCAGGAGACGCTGTTCGGTGCCGTTCAGGGGGCGTCCGTATCCGGCGAGGAAGGCGGTTCTGAGGTGGGGTGCGGCTTGCCAGCGCCGGAACTCGAGCCGAGCGAAGTCGCGGATGCGGGCGTCGCGTCGCATGTGCTCGAAGTCGCAGATGCCGAAGGTGTTGCCGATCAACCAGTTGCGCGGCTGGTAGTCGAGGTGGCAGATCGCGCTGTCCATGCGGCTGGTGTCCAGGATGTCCGCGTGATGGCTCAGAAGATTCCGCTCGGTCGCGGTGATCAGACCGACGTGAACGGCACGCTCGATCCAGCCCTGGAGGCGCTCGGCCAGCACTGCGCCGATCGCGCCGCCTCGGGGCATTGAGGTGGCACGGTGGAGCTTGCCGAGGACACGGCCGGCCTCGTGATGTGCTAGCTCCTCCTCGGGCGAGCCCGGCGCCATGGTGTCCGCCCGCTCGCCCGGCAGCGCGGTCAGCAGAAGGGTGCAGGTGGCATCGTGTCGGCCGACCAGCTGGGGAGCATGGCCGTCCAGGTGGGCGCCCCACGATCGGTAGGCGCGGAGTTCGCGCGCGTACCGGTCGCGTTCGTCGTGCTGCTTGGCGAAGAACTGGCGCCCGTCCACGTCGGCCACGCGTATGACCCGGGGTGGGAGCCGCGGGTCCCCCACGGTCTGGACTGCTCCGAGGACGTCGTGCGCCAGCTGGATCCGAGGGTCGTCCGACATCGTGATCACGTGGACGCCTCCGGTGCGAGGAGGGCGAGGTGCTCGGTGTCGTTGTGTCGGTCCAGCATCCAGCGGGTCTGGTTCAGCCGGTTGCGTTGGTGCTGCCAGCGGGTGATGGAGGCATGGTTGACCGTGAAGCCCGAGGGGGAGCCGATGGGGATGCCCAGGAGCAGGGTGTGGGCGGTGATCACGGTCTCGCCGTGGGAGGCGAACACGACGCGTTGCCCCTTGTGCTGGTCGATGAGTTCGCGCAGGAGGCGGCCGGCGCGTTCGAGGTAGCCGTTCCATGTTTCGGAGCCGGCGGCCCACGGGGTGTTTGGGTGTGCGTGCGGGCCGCCGTCGGCGGCGGTCTTCACCGTGGACCAGGGCTTTCCGTCGGCATTGCCGTGGACGGGGCCGTCGAGGCGGTCATCGGTGTACATGGGTATGTGGAGGGTCTGACTGATGATCTCGCCGGTCTGGATCAGGCGGATACGCGGGCCGGTGTAGACGACGTCGAAGGGCTGCTTCTGGTGCTCGGCAGCCAGGCGGCGTGCCGCCTGCTCGACCTGGGCGTACCCGAGGTCGGTCAGCCCGGTGCAGGTGCGGGGGCCTCCGACGAGGCCGTCGGCATTGCACTGGGCCTGGCCGTGCCGCACGAAGACGAGTTCAGTTGTGATCACGAGGTTCCTCGGGAACGGAGGTGGGCGGGCCAGCTGTAGCGGTAGCCGTTCCGGCCGATGTAGGGGGCGGTGAGGACGGCGTGCAGGGCCAGGAAGTCGTCGAGGCGTTCGCGGTCCGTGGTGCCGAGCCGGGTGTCGTGGCTCTGGGCGGCCTCGTTGTAGGCCGCCAGGGCGGTGTCGATCGCATCGCGGGGCAGGGCCCCGTGCGTCAGCAGGAGAGCCGCGATCAGTTTCGCGAGGTCGTACCCCATCGGCGCGAGCGTGAGATCGTCGGTGTCGACCGTGGCGATGTCGTCGGCCTCGGTGACGATGAAGTTCCTCGGGTTGCTGTCCTTGTAGAAGGAGGAGGGCCCCTCGGCGCTCTTTTCCAGCAACTCCAACATCGCCCGCAGGCCGGCCTTGCTGGGCAGGTGCCCTTGCTCCAGCCGTCGTCGAAGAGCCACTTGGCGGGGACGGAGGTAGTCCTCGAACACCGTGCCGTCCTGGAAACGGTGAGGGGTGCGCAACACGGCGAGGGCCAGGTCGCTGGTCCAGGCAGCTCCGTGTGCGTCGCCCAGCAGTGCGGCCACGCGGGGCAGGTCCTCCGGACCGGCCGGGCGGCCCTCGACCCGCTCGAACGTCAGGCTGAGGGGACCTATGACGCTGAGGCCCGGCTGCCGTAGCGGCTTCGCGTGTTGGGCGATCCACCTGTAGTGGCGGACGGCCGCAGCGGTGCGTTCCGGCGTCTCGTAGTGCTTGGTGAACGGAAGGCGGGTCATGCCGGACCTCCCTTCGGCCGGGCAACGACGAAGGTGATGAGGGACCGCGTGGTGAGCGGCTGGTCCGGGAGGAACTCGTGCAGGGTCGCGGCCAGTGCTCCGGGATTGCCGTACAGGCCGGGCGTCAGGTCATATTTCGGGTTGGTGGCCAGGTACTGCGCCAGGTGGTCGTGGCCGTCGAAGGTGAAGGTGTGTTCCTCGTCCTGTACGGCGACCACGTCGAGTGAGGAGGTGGCCAGGTCGGTGAGGTTGCCGCTGTGCGCGGCGGCGTAGAGGCTCTCGTGCCTGTCGGCCCGCGCATCGAGGCCGGAGGAAGCGACCAGCTGGTCCATCTCGCGGTAGCTGTCGAGTCCCTTCGTGACGAGTACGGCCAGACCACCGGGAGCGATAACCCGGGCGATCTGCGCGATGACCTCCTGTGGCCGCGGCGAGTGATACAGGCAGAACGCGGCGACAGCGACGTCGCACGACTTGGCGAGCAGGGGGATTTCGTGGAAGTCCCCCTCGATGAAGTGCACCGGGGTGCGGGGCAGCTTCTGGGTGCGTTCGCGGGCCTGCGCGAGCAGGGAGAGGGAGGCATCCAGGCCGACGACGCGCCGCGGCCGGAGCTGTCTGCTGATGACCAGGCTGCTCGTGCCGCGACCGCAGCCGATGTCGAGTGCCAGGTTCAGGCGATCCGGCTGCGCATGGTGGGCCTGCACCAGGCTGACGATCGTTTCGGGCACGGGGCGGCCGGATGTCTTCGCCCGCATCAGGGCACTGGTCCGCCCGGCCAGCCGCGAGGCGTGCCCGTATAGCTCCTGCTGTCGGGCGGGATCCAGGAACGGGTTGAGGTCGTTCATGCCGCGCCCTCCTTCCGGGGGCGCGGGGCGCTCAGGACTGCTCGGCGGTGACCTTCCGCAGCCAGCGGCGCATCTGCCGCCGGTTGGCCAGCAGTACCACGTCGGCTCGGCCCGCGGCGAATTCCTCGATCTTGGCCATCACGCGGGGGCGCATCTTGCGGCGGTACGTCGCGACGTACTTGATCACGCCCCAGTGGATGCGGTTGTGCACCCCGTTGCCCTTGTGCCCGGCCCCGTGCCGGATCTGCCGGGAGAAGATCCCGTAGAGCGCGGCCATGGTCGACACGTCCATCAGGACCACCGTGTCGCAGGCTTCGAGCCGGATCTGCAGCGTCGAGTTGTAATTGCCGTCGATCACCCACCGCGGCTGCGAGACAAGCTCGCGCTGCAGGTCGGCGAACTTGTCCATGGGCAGCGTGTTCCACTCGTCGTCGTAGAACGCGGCGTCCAGGTGCGTCACCGGGGCGTCGAGGATCCTGCCCAGTTCGCGGGCCAGGTGCGATTTGCCGCTGCCTCCGCAGCCGACGATGGCGACCTTCTTCATGGTGCTCCAGCGTAGGGACGTTCGGGTGTCCGGCGGGACCGGTGGCCGGGACACGTTCGGATGATCCAGGCGTCACAGCCTGTGGAGTCGTCTGCATCAGGCGGCTCCCTGCTCGGCGGCGGTCGGCTGGACGAGCCCGTGCAGCATGGCCTCCAGGGTGTCGACCTGCTTGCTCAGACGGAACAGGTCCAAGCGGTCCACGCAGGCGGCGATCAGGTCCGCGTGCTGCTGGGTGCCGGCGATTCCGCGGAGGTGGGAGAGCCGTTCGACCACGTCCCGGCCGGAGCGCACGATCAGCTCGTTGGGCACGAACCGGTCGACGTAGCGGATGTCCGCCGGGGCCAGGGGCACGCACCCGGCGAGTACCGCCTCGAAGATGCGCTGCGTCATCTGTCCGACGACGGCGTACCGCTCGGGCAGCATGAGAACGGTGGCCAGGGACCGGCCGTAGATGCCGGAGGCGGCTTCGAACGGGATCCGGCCGAGGAAGCGGACGTGCGGCCAGCGGTCGGTCTTCGTCCACTTGCCGGCGACCAGGTGCTCGAAGCGGGCGGCGGCCGGGGCGAAGAAGCGTTCGAAGGGCTCGTCGCGGTCGTACTGGTTGCCGACATAGCCGAGCACGACATCCCGGGGCTGTGCGGCGAGCGAGAGGGGGGCCGTCTGGGCGAGGAGGCGGTCGGCGACGGGGAAGAGCAGGCGGTGGGCGCCCGGTGTCGGTTCGAGAGCGGCCTCGCACACGGCGGTGTGTGCCGTGCGGCGCCACACGCTCTCGGCGCGCAGGGTGCGGTCCTTGTCCCAGATCACGGTGGGCGTCTGGCGCCGCGCGGTGTACTGGTTGAGGAGCTGGGCCTGGCGGTGCAGGTCGCAGGTGTGCCCTTCGGTCCCGCACACGGTCGTGTTGCGGCCGGTGATCGCCCAGCGCCACTCCAGGAACAGGACGTCGATCTCCGGACAGCCACTGTCGAAGGTGTAGGCGCCGCCGAGGTCGTCCCCGGCTTCGCGCCGGTCGCGGTCGGCCTGCAGGAAGACGATGTCGTGCCCGCGGTCGAGGAGTGCGTCGATGAAGGGGCGGCGGTGGCTGCGGCCCCCGTCCGGGGTGTCGGTGATCCCGTTGCCGAGGAAGCCCCAGAAGCTGTATCCGATCTTCACTTGGTGATCCACCGCTCTTCGAGGAGCAGGGCGTCGAGCCCGGAGTTGGCCAGGCAGTCCAGGGCCATCTCCGGTGTCCCGCAGATCGGCTTGCCCTTGACGTTGAGGGAGGTGTTGATCAGCACGGGCACGCCGGTGCGGCGAGCGAAGGCGGTCAGCACCGCGTGCATGAACGGGTTCTGCGCCTTGGTGACGGTCTGGAGCCGGGAGGTGCCATTGGCGTGCACGACGGCCGGGATGTGCTCGCGCGCCTTGTCCGTCACGCCGGAGGCCATGGACATGTACGGCGCCTGCTGGCCGAGGGTGAAGAACTCCGAGGCTCGCTCGGCCAGGACCATGGGCGCGAAGGGGCGGAACGGCTCGCGGTACTTCACGGTGGCGTTCAGCCGCTCGACGACGCCGGGCTCCAGGAGGGAGGCGAGGATCGAGCGGTTGCCCAGCGCGCGCGGGCCGGCCTCGACGGGGCCCTGGAAGAGGCCGACGACCATGCCATGGGCCAGCTGGTCGGCGAGGAACTCTGCGGTCTCGATGCCCAGGCTCTTCTGGCGAAGGCCGGGCCAGGGCGTGAGGTCGAGGGGCTGGTCCTCGTAGGACGGGCCGAGGTAGCAGGAGCGGGCGACGCCGGCCACGGGTCGGCCGCGGCTGTCGGTGTGCACGGCGAGGGCGGCGCCGATCGCGGTGCCGGCGTCGCCGGGAGCGGGCGGTACGAAGACCTCGTCGAAGATGCCGGCCTCGATGATCCGGCCGATGCTCACGCAGTTCGTGGCGACACCGCCCCCTACGCACAGGCGACGGGAACCGGTGAGTATCCGAGCCCGGCGGGCCAGGTGCACCATCACCAGCTCGGTGCGTTCTTGAAGGGCAGCCGCCAAGTCCCGGTGGACATCCGTCAGCGGCTCGCTCGGGTCCCGTTCGGAGCAGGTCTCGGCGACGAAGCGAAGGGATGTTCGCGGGTAACCCGAGGTCAGCGCACGCGGAGGGAAATAGACGGGGTCGATGACGAAGCCCATCGCCGTCGTGCGGACGGCCCGGGCGAACAGGCGGCGGAACCGGGCGGGGTCGCCGAGGGCGGCCAGCGCCATCACGGTGCCCTCCTCGTCGCCCCGACGCCAGCCCAGGTGCTCCGTGACAGCACCGTACACGTACCCCAGGGAGGCGGGATCGTTGATCGCCTCCAGGGTGTGGGTGCGGGGGCGGCGTGGGTTGTGGCCGCGGGCGATGGTGGTGGTCTGCCGCTCGCCGAGGCTGTCGACCACGAGCACGGCGGCCTCGCTCCAGCCCGAGGCGGCGAAGGCTGTCAGCTGGTGGGCACGGTGATGCAGGATGGGCACGACACGGGCGGCAGGGAACTGCCGGCCGATGAGATGGGTGCGCCGCTGGGTGCGCACGGCAACCTTGGCAAACCCGCAGGCTCTCGCGAGGGCCCGGTCGCGGGTCGCCGTGGAGAGCGTCAGACGCAGGGCAGCGGGCGACTCCGCGAGGTAGCGGGCGGGCTGGAAGTTGTAGGCGACGGCATCCACGTCGGCGGCGGTGAGCTTGGCCCGGCCGAGCAGCCACTCGACCGCGCGGGTCGGGTAGTCCTTCGTGTGCTTCTGCCCGGAGAGACGTTCCTCCTCGACAAAGCCGATCAACTCACCCCTCACCAGCAGGGCTGCCGACGAGTCGTGGGTGTAGGAGCACAGGCCGAGGACGACCGAGGGGGCGCGCTTCATGGCGGCCGTCACCTTGCCCCGGCCGTCGCGGACGCGGCAGAGCTGACGGCGCGTCGGTGCAGCTCGCCGTACCAGGCAGTGAGTGCCTGGCCGAGGGGCCCGTCGATCCCGTCCGCCACGCGCCACGCTTGCTCTCGCAGGCCGTCCTTCCACAGCCGATAGCTGCGCAGTGTCCTGGCCATCGTGTCCCAGCCGGGGTGGCCGGTCACGTCGCGGGCTGCGACCTGGTCGAGCAGGCCGTCGAAGCCCCTCCACGGTGTGGTCAGGTCGGGCATGACCTGACTCGCCGCGAGCGAGGTCAGCTGGTCGGCCTGGACGAGGTGGTTCTCGTACATGTGCAGCGACCCCACGTGCAGGTGGAACTCGCCCAGCTCCGCGTCGAGCCATCCAGCGACCAGCTCGTGCAGGACGGTGTAGAAGAACACGTCGTACGGCATGCCGATCCACACGTCCTGACCGCGCATCGTGGTCGCCATGTGCAGGCGGCCGGCGCGCAGGTGGAAGCGGAAGCCGAGGGTGCAAGGCACGTCCTTGTGCCCGGCGGCGTCCTGGGCCGGGTCGTAGAGCTGGATCAGAGCACGCCGGGAGTCGGGGTCCTCCTTCAGGATCTCCACGACACGGCCCAGCTGGTCCACCTTGCCGGCCCAGTTCCGCATCCTCGGCCCGTACGCCCCGCGCAGTACGCCGTCGTCGGCGTACTGCCACAGCCGCGCGTTGTAGTCGAAGATCCACGCAGCGTCCGAGCCGGACAGGTGCCAGACAGTCTCAGCCACGGCGAAGGCCGGGTTCAGGATCCTGGCGGGGGGTGCGTAGAGCAGGCGGGCCCGTGGCTGGGTGAGCAGCATGTGGACGTCTCGGACTTCCCGGGTGGCCATGCCACGAGGGCTGACTTTCTCGCCGGACTTGGCCAGCGTGACGGCGCCGGAGAACAGCTCGGCCATGCTGCCAGCGGTCAGGTGCGTCATCGTGTAGGAGCTCCTCCGCCCTGCGCCGGCACGGAGTCCGTGCCGCGGGCATCGTGGTGGTTGTGGTCGAAGGGCGCGTCATGGTTCTCGGCCCGATGGGAGATGAGGCGGGCGACCTGGGCGGCGCTGTCGCCGCGCCACCGGCACACCGCGTCCGCCGCCTGCGTCGAAGGTCGGGGCCGGTCGTGCAGCGTGGCGAGGGCTGTGGCGACCTCGTGTGCACTGCTGCACCGCTGCGCGAGGCCGTGGCTGGCGAGGTCGAGCGTGCGCTCGCCCGGCGAGCCGACTTCGATGACCGGCACGCCCAGCAGCGCCGCTTCGATGCCGCACGTCGAATAGGCGCTCACCACCGCATCGGCGCCGGCCAGGCAGCCGCGTGCACCGACCCGCGGATCAGCCACCACCACGGGCAGACTCCCCGCGCCCTGGAGAAGGGGAGCGAAGACGCCGTTGCTCTGCGCGGGATGTGGAACGATGACCAACCCCCAGTTGCCGCCGGCCATGCGCAGACCGTCCATGAGGAGGTCGGCCTGCTCGTTGAGCCGATCGGGCCGGAACGGCTGGCACGCCCAGACGGCGATGCGCGCGGGACTGTGCCGCGTGCCACGAGCCAGGAGCTTCTCCAAATACCGCCGCTGGACCTCATGGCCGAGGCTGGCCAGGGCGTCGAAGCGGGGCTGGCCCAGGACGTGGACCTCGGCCTTCGGGTGACGCGCCCAGGCTCGTGCGAGCGGGACGTCACGTTCGCCCATGACGACGATGTCGCGGCTGTGGAGCGCGGGCCACGCGGCCGACTCCTTGGTCCACGCTCCGTGCTGGACGTGCACCGTGTTCATGCCGTGTCGCTCCGCCGCGTGAACGGCCAGCGCTCCGAGAGGACTTGTGTCGTTGCTGACCAGAACGGTGTGCGGCCGGACTGCGGCAAGGACTCCATCGAGCCACGTCTCGGCCCGGACCACGGAGCGCCAGGACGGCTGGGTGCACCCGGCGCTGGTCTCCAGCAGTACGGACAACAGCCGGACAAGACGAGCCAACCGAACGGTGTGCTCCCCGATCCCGACGACGTGCCCGTCATCAGGCAGTTGCAGCTCGCCCACCGTGCCCGAGAGGTGGAGAAGCCCAGGCGGAGCCGGGCACAGGCGTATGCGCTCGTTCCTCTCAGGCAGGCACCGCTGCTCCGGATCGGTCGCAAGGTCGACGAGCACGCTGGTGTGCCCCTCGCACGCCAACTCCGTGAGAACCGGCAGCAGGGTCGCGGCGTGGCGGGAGGACCACGACAGCGCCACGACGTCGCTCCGCGGCAACTCCGGGGGGAGCAGGCTCGGCTCCGTGGTCGCCACGTTGGCCGACAGCAGGGTGCGCAACTGGGCTGTGTGCGACGGGTTGTGCGGCGCGGCGGCTCCGAGTAGGTAGGCGATGCCCGACCAGGTGACCGTGTAGGCCCGGTACTCCCGTGAACTGCTCGAACGTATTCCTACGAGCCCTTCGTGCGGCGCCACGCCGACGGGGCCGGGTGCCGCCGCGAACGGCTCCCATGCGCTCAGGGCCAACAGCTTGCGCAGGACCTGCGAAACGAAGCGGCGGACAGGCACATGCTGCACGTGGAGCCAGTCGGCACCCCCGGGCGTGCGTGGGCGAGCGCTGTACTTCTCCAGCGCGGACATGATGTCTCCGATGGGAGTGACGAGTTCCTGATCGTTGACCGACAGGGCCTCCAGCTCCACCGTTCTGATCCGCGTGGTCTGCGTGCGATCGAAGCGGCTGGAGCCTACGAGCGCCCACATCGGCTGGCCCTCGTCGTCGATGCAAGCCAGGCTCAGGGCGTCGCTTGGGGAGGTGTTCACACCAAGCTCCCTTGGACGTAGGGCTCGGACGAGCGCGCGTGGTGAAGAAGCTGGAGCAGGGCCTGCGGTGACTCGGCGACCTTTGGCGCGGGTGCGGTGGGCTGCCCGTACCCCCAGCAGGCGTGCACGTACGAGACACCAGCACGTGCTGCCGCTTCCTGGTCGACCGCCATGTCCCCGACATACACTGCTGCTGCTGGATCGACCCCGAGGTCGACCAGCGCCAGGAGTATCGGATCCGGTGCCGGCTTCGCCCGGCCCACTCCGGCCGGGGTACGAATAGTGACAAAGGGGCATCCGAGCCGTGCGAGGAGTGGAGCGGCGCGGTCAAGGTGCTTGGATGTCACGACCCCCAGCAGCCAGTCGGCGGCCACGAAAGCGTGGAGCACTTCCACGACGCCGGGGAACTCGTGTGCCAGGTGCGCTGCGGCAATGGACGCGGTCTCATACGTCTGGCGGGCTGCGTCGATGTCGATGACCCCGAGCCGTTGCATGATGTCGCTGAACTCACGTCCCAACTGGCGTTCGTACGCGGCGAACGGGATATCGAGACTGTGAGCCTTCTGGACCTCTTTCCACGCCTCCTTCATGACGGGACGGGTGTCGAGCAGCACACCGTCGAGGTCGAGAAGCAGAGCGCGTGGGGTCGCGCGGGGCTGGGGCGAGACTGGTCGGATTCTGTCCGATGACACGGCGGAATCTCCTGCGAGTGGTCATTTTTTGGGGGCCTGCGAGGCGACGGACGGCCTACAGCACGGGCGACCTTCGTCCGTGGACACAGATGTGGTAGGGGAGGGCGAACAGTTGAATGGGCCGCCCGCAACTCCGGCATGGAGCGCGCACCACACCGTCTCCTCCGGACTGGGGCTCGGACCTTCCCATGCACGGGCACGGAGGTCCTCACGGCTAGAAGGAGGAGGCTCCAGTCCTAGGCGGCGATGGACTCCGTGTCATCGGCAGCAGCGGTGTACTCGTTGTCGAACACCGCGTTGAACGACCGGTCGACGCGGTCCGCCGCCTCCTCCTCGCGGAAGATGCCGAAGCGGGCCCAGTACGCCCGGCACCCGGCGCGCTGCATCACCGCGCGGGCCTGCACGCGCAGGGCGACCTTGTCGAGCAGCCCCACGCGGTACTTCGCCGACAGGAAGCTGATCACGCGGTTGAAGTGGACCAGCCGTGCGTATTCTTCGGCGGACATGTCACCGGGCGCCCAGAGAGCCTGCTGCTCCGGGTTCGTCGCGATATCGGAGAGCAAGCGCTGATGGATCTCCACCGCGTCCATCGCGAGCCGCTGTCGGTGTCGGCGTTCGGCGAACCAGATCCCTGCGGCCCCCACTGCGGAGACGACGAGGATGGCATGGGACGTCTTCATCGGTTTCCTTTCGTTCCAGGTGCTGCCGTGGCCGACGCGGGACGCGCGCCCGTCCCCCGCCGGTTCGTCCGTCAGCACGGAGCAGCTTCTGGACGAGGTGTCAGGACCCAGGCCGCGGGCCGGTTCCGGCAGAGCGGTGTGGTCGGGATGGTGGTCACGACGGTCTTCCAGGCCGAAGTGGTGATCAGTGGACGTTCGGCCGCAGGTGTACGGGCAGGGTCAGGTGTCCGTTGCTGATCAGGGTGGGGAGCGGGCGCAGTGCGCCGGCGGGGACGGCGAGGCGGATCTCGGGGAAGCGTGCGAAGAGCAGGCGCAGGGCGGTGGCGACTTCGAGGCGGGCGAGTGGGGCGCCGAGGCAGAAGTGCACGCCGTGGCCGAAGGCCAGGTGGTCCTTGGTGGGGCGGGTGGCGTCGAAGCGGTCGGCGGACGCGCCGTGCCAGTCGGGGTGGCGGTTGGCGGCGGCGTAGGAGGCGAGGATCGCCTCGCCCGCGGCGATGGTCTGCCCGTCGGGCAGGGGGAGGTCGGTGAGGGCGTAGCGCAGGGGCAGGTACTTGACGGCGGGTTCGTGCCGCAGGGTCTCCTCGACGACGTCGCCCCAGTCGGCGCGGCCGGCGCGGAGGTGGCCGAGCTGCTCGGGGTCGGTCAGCAGGGCGGTGATCGCCTGGTCGATGACGTTGACGGTGGTCTCGTATCCGGCGCTGATCATCAACAGGAGCGTGTCGCGCAGTTCTTCGTCCGTGAAGCCGCCGCCGTCGCCTTCGTCGTCGCGGGCCGCGATGAGCAGGGAGGTCAGGTCGTCGCCGGGGGTGCTGCGCTTGGTGTCGATGAGTTGGTTCAGCTGCTCGTACAGGGTGGCGGTGTTGGCCTCGGCTTCGGCGGGGGTGAGGGTCGTGTCGAAGACGCCGTCGACGACCTGACGGAAGGCGTCGCGCTGGCTCTCGGGTACGCCCATCAGGTGGCCGATCACCGCGATGGGCAGCGGGTAGGCCAGGTGCTCGCGTAAGTCCACCGGTTTGTGCGGGGGCAGCGTGGCCAGGCGGTCGATGAGGGTGGTCGCCATGCGGTCGATGGCGTCCTTCATGGTGGCGATTCGCCGGGCGCTGAAGGCTGGGGCGATCATGCGGCGCAACCGACGGTGGTCGGGGCCGTAGGCGGTGAACATGTTCTCCACCGCGATCCACAGGGCGAGGGGCCAGGTGGGGACGGTGTCGGCGAAGGCGGGCCAGTGGGCGCGGCCGTCTTTGGAGACCTGCGGGCTGGTCAGGAGCTGCTTGAGAAGGGCCGGATCGGTGACGGCCCATGCCTGGACGCCGAGGATGTCGACCCGTGCCGCCGAGCCTTGGGCGCGCAGGGCCCGGTGCTCGCCGTGGCGGTCGGATCCGGTGGGGTCGAGGATGAGTATCGGCTGCTCGGACATGAGTGTGAGCTCCTCAGTGTGCGGCGGGGAAGAGGACCGGAAGGGCTTCCAAGGCACGGTGGAAGGGGCCGGGCCGCCAACGCAGGTCAGCGGCGGGGACAGCAAGGTCTATCTCCGGGAAGGCGTCGAGGAGGTAGCTGATCGCGGTTTCGGCGATGAGGTAGGCGTGAGAGCGCGCAGGGCAGGTGTGGGGGCCGATGCTCCAGGCCAGGTGAGCGCGGTTACCGGCGACATTGGTCGAGCCGCGGGTAAGTTCCGGATCGTTATTGCAGGCCGCCATGCTGATGACGACCGGCTGGTGGGCCGGGAGCAGGAAGCCGTCGATGTCCGTGGGATAAGGCGGATAGGTGATGCAGTAGTTCGCCAATGGGGGGTCGGTGTACAGGACGGTGTCGAGCGCGTCTCGCACCGCGGACCAACCTGCGTGCAGGCTGGCGGAAAAGTCCTCGTCGGTGAGGATCTTCAGACAGGTGTTGCTGATGAGGTTGGTCAGGGGTTCGATGCCGGCGCCATAGAAGGTAACGAGCTGGTGGGCCATCTCCTCGTCGCTCAGATGCGCGGAGTGGGCGAGGAGCCGCGAGGTGATGTCGTCGGCGGGACGGCCTTGGCGCAGGGCGACGAGTTCGGCGACGGCCTGGCCGAGGATCTGGTTGCCGCGAACGGCGTCGGTGACGTCAAAGACCTTCGCCATTCCGTCGGCGATGCGCGCTCCGATCTCGTCGGGACAGCCCAGCAGCGCGCTCAGCACCCGGAATGCGATGGGCCAGGCGTACTGGGTGAGCAGGTCTGCCCGGCCGACGGTGCGGAACTCCGCGGCAGCCCCAGCGGTGATCTTCTCCACGAGGGCACGCAGCTCGTGTTGGTCGACGGCATCGATGCTGGCGGTGTTGGCAGCCCGGTAGCGGGCGTGCTCAGCTCCACTGCTGCGCAGGGCGTTGGGTCGCCACTCCATCATCGGCCGGACCGGGCAGGAAACCGGCACCTGCTGTTGCCAGATGCGTGGGTCGGCGGGAAAGCGCATCGGGTCATTGAGAATGCGACGGGCCTGGAGGTAGCCGATCACCAGCGTGGCCGGAATGCCAGGGGAGAGTTCAACGGGTACCAGGGCGCCGTGCATCTTCCGCATCCGCTCATAAGCGGCGTGCGGGTCGGCGGCGAAGCCTGGTTCATACAGGGCGATCCGGCCCGGCGGGGCCGGAGGCACGGGGCTGTTGGGGATCATCGCGTGGGCTCCAGAGGGATGGCTGCGCGGTGGGCCGTGAGGTATTCCGTGAGCGTGATCAGGGCGTACAGCGAGGAGGTACGGTCTCGTGCGTCGCACGTGGTCAGCGGCGTGAGCGGGTCCAGTGCGAGGGCTTGGCGAAGTTCTGCGGCCTTGTAGGCGGGAGCGTCGGGGAAAGCGTTGATCGCGACCGCGTATGGGATGCCTTGGGCTTCCAGCAGGCTCAGTGCGCCGTGACTGGCGTCGAGGTTGCGGGTATCGGCCAGGACGAGGCAGCCGAGCGCGCCTTCGGCGAGGTCCTCCCACATGGGCTGGAAGCGGATCTGGCCGGGAAGGCCGAACAGGTAGAGGGCGAGGGCGCCGCCGGCCATGTGGATGCGGCCGAAGTCCATGCCCACGGTCGTCGTGGTCTTCTCCGGTGTGCCGCGCAGGTCATCGACTCCGGCGCTGTCTTCAGTGATGGGTTCTTCCATCCGCAGCGGCTGGACCTCCGACACGCTGCCGATGAAGGTCGTTTTTCCGACTCCGAAGCCGCCCGCGACCACGATCTTGGCCGACTGCGTGACCGAGACCGGCACATAAGTGACGGCGAGCGGGTCAGACCAGTTCTCGCAGTCCATCAAGCACCTTCTGCAGGAGGTCGGTTTCGGGCTGGTCGGAGTCGGCGGCGGCTGGGCTGGCCAGGTGGCCGCTGTCCATGAGGGAGGAGACGAGGATCCGGACGGTGGAGGGCGGCAGTTGAAGAGCGGCGGCGATATCTGCAACGGCCAACCCGCCGCGGCCGGGGGAGAACAGGCTCATCACTCGCCGGGTGTCAGGGCCCAGATCGGTGGTGGGGCCGGTCGCGGCGATGACCACACTTTCCAGGCGCACAGCCCTGCCCGGGCGGATTTGCCCGCCCGTGCGGACGTAGGGCCTGATCATGTCTGGGTCATGCCGCGGTCCGGTCATGCCGCGGTGCCTCCGTCCGGCTGTGGGGCGGGCTTGCGGTTCTCGGTGCCGAGCTGCTCGCCAAGGCGCACCACGAGCTGCGCCATGTGGTGGCTGATCAGGCCGACGTCGACGTGGGGTCCCGTTGTGACGACCGACAGCATCGTGTTCTGCCCGGCCGCGGTCGTCAGGCCGATGTTCGTGACACTTTCGATCAGGTGCTGACGCACGCCCTGACCGCCGGTGAAATCGTCCCAAGCCCGCCCCGATGCCCGCAATGAGGCGGTCAGGGCGGCCAGCTTCTCACCATCGTCCTGGCTGATGGTCTCCGTGCGGGCCTTGAGCAGGCCGTCGCCGCTCATCAGCACGGCGTACCTGACGCCCTCCACGGAACCGAGCTGCTCGTCCAGCAGCCAGCCCAAGGCGTTCGAGCGCGTGTCCGACATGATTAACGTCCTTCGTCAGTGCTGGGAGTGTTGTGGTTGTCCCAGGCGCGGCGGGCGCCGTCCATCCAGGCGGCGGCAACCCCGGGGCTGCCCGGTCCCACCTCGAGGCCGGGATGCGCGGGGGAGGCGGTGACGGGGCGCGGAGTGCGCTGGCGGACGGTGAGCCCACTCGCCGTCGTGGAAGGTGCCGGCACCAGCGGCACGGCTTCCGGGGCAGGCGCCAGGCGTGCTGACGGCGTCGTCTGCGCGGGGGCCGGCTGAGGCGGCTTGGGCGTCGTCAACAGGGCCTGCGGCAGCACGATGACCGCACGGGTCCCGCCATACAGATTGGGTGCTGCCAATTCGATGCGGAAGCCGTACTGGTTGGCGAGGACGGACGCCACGCGCAGCCCCGTTTGGGGGTAAGCGCCCAGTTGGGTGATGTCGTCGCGCTGCTTGCCCGACATCACCTCGCGCGCCCAGGTCAGACGCTCGTCCTCCATCCGCAGCCCGGCGTCGTCCACGACCAGGAACGCCGCGTTCGCACCGTGCTCAAGGGAAACGTGCACCCGAGCGTTCGGCGGTGAGTACCGCAGCGCGTTGTCCAGCAACACCGCCAGGCTGTGGACAACCGCTTCCACGGCCCGACTTTCCACCGCGAGGAACTCCATGTCGGTGTGCTGGACGCGCTGATAGCCCTCGACCCGGCCCATGGCCGTACGCACGATGTCGGTCAGCGTGGTCACCGGCCAGCGACGGGAAAGCCTGTCGCCGCCCAGGACGGCGTACCCGGAGGCGGCGAGCAGCATCTGCTGGGCCAGGTGATCGATCTCGACCAGCGTCGCGTACGCCTCGTCCGACACATGGCGGCGCACGCCGGCACTGATCGTGCTGCTCAGCTTCGAGGCCCGCTGCACCGTGCTGGAAGCGAATCCCCGCACAGCTGCTCGGGCGACATCCACCGCCTCCTGCCGTACATGGGCAATCTGACGCTCGGCTTCCAGCCGGACCTGCGTGACCTGCTGCATGCTGACGGCTTGGGCCTGCTGCCCCACCTGAACGATGACGGACTGGAGGTGATCAGCCATGGTGCCGAGTGCGCCTGCGAGCGGGGTGCCCACGAGCTGAGGTGGGAGGACGAAGTCGACACGGTGCTCCTGCCCGCTGTGCGCCGCAGTCGCGGCGGCCGGCAACACCGTGCTCGTCACGTATCCGACGCACTGCTCGGCCGCCCGCAGCTCCTGCGAGAGCCGTTCGGCACGCTCATGAAGACCGTCCGCACGACGCTGCTCGCGGCGGGCTTTGGGCCCGAAGTGCACCGCCGCAGCGAGGCCGGCGATCAAAGCAATAAGGATCAGTATCAGTTCGGTCATCAGGCCCTCGCGAGGATTGAGGAGACGGTTCCACCCACGACAGCGCTGATCCCGGCGGAGCCGATCGAGAAGCGCGAGCCCGCAGTGGCGGCAGGGGTCGGGAGTGGCGACGCACCCAGCCGGTGAGCAGCAGGGCGCTCTCGATCAACCCCATAGGAGAAGGAGGCGGTGGCCATCAGCTCACCTCCAGGGCCAGGTCGCACCAGGTGGTCGCTCCCTTGTCGCTGATCCCCCAGGAGCCGTGCCACTGGCTGGCGATGGACTCGACGAGCCACAGCCCGCGGCCGTTCTCCGCGTGAGCGTCCGGCTTGGAAGCGATGGGTAGGCGGCTGGGCACCCCGTCGTGCACGCGAATGTCCAGGTGGCCATCCCGGAGGGCGAGAGTCAGAGTGATCTTGCGACCGTGGCTGTGCTGGACCGCATTGGTGACCAGCTCGGAGACAACAAGCGCGGCGTCGTCCGCCAAGCGGGACAGGCCGCTTTGGTGCAGGCGAGTCTGAGTCAGGCTTCGCATCTTGCGGACCTGCAACGTGTCAACCTGTGCGAGGGGTTGACCTGGCCTGCGCTCAGTGATCTGAAAGGTACGACTCAATAGGGCAACGTCGGTCATGGGAGAACGAAGAGGTCGTTCGGCAGTCGTTGTCATCACGTCCTCTTGGGGGCACGGAGGACCGATCGGGCGACGGATGTCGCCCTACGAAGGGTGGTCCGCTCGCTGCCGTGGCGAAGACGGGACGGGCATGGGCCAAACCGCGTCGTCGTGGTGCCGCGCACGTCCTTCCCCTCTCCGCAGCGACAACGTGATCACCGCATCCGACCGAGTGGTCGGCGCAGTGGGCATGAGTGTGGGACCAGGACGTACCCGTACTGATCCCTGCGGCGATATCTCTGTAGAGATACGGGATCCCGCATATCGTGTGGACCGTCGGGAAGTTCGACCCAGGGGGCCGCGCCATGAGACCGCCGAGCCGCGTATGCGAGAGATGTGCAACCGAGCTGAGTCAGTACAACCCCGACACCCTGTGTGCCCTGTGCGCAAAGGCAGGAACGGCGCCGGGAGTGCCCGATCGCGCCTGGCGCGACGAAGCCGTTTACCGGGCCCTGGCCGCTTGGGATTTCGGCGAGCTGCTGCGCCTGGTACGCAAGCGATCCGGCTTATCTCAGATGGCCGTGCGCGAACTGACGGCGCTACCTCAGTCGTTCATTTCCGGCCTCGAACGCGGTCAGAAGCAGATCGGCAGCCCCACCACCCTTCTCGACCTTCTCAACGGCCTCGGCCTGCCTTCCGACCTGCAGCCTTTGCTGCTGACCCCCCTACGCGGCGATGCGCCGAAACCTGGTCATAGCCTCTCCGCAGAGGCCGTACTGCCTTGGACGGCGGATCGTATGGTGACGTCACTTGAAGTGGCCATCGGAGGTACCATCATGAAGCGCCGCCGCGTGCTGACCGCCCTGAGCGGAGCCGCACTCACCCAGTACGTCTTGCAGTCCGCCATCGCTCCCGCAGAGGCCGTGGCCGCTTCTTCCGGTACCACGACTGTCACCGACGCCCTGATCGATTCGCTTCAAGGCACCACCGACGCACTCCGCCAGATGGACGCCACCAGCGGTAGCGGAAACCTCGCCCACACGGCGAAGACTCACCTGCGGATGCTCTTGCACCTGCTCAAGCAGGGCTCCTACAGCGAGAGTTACGGACGTCGCCTGGCTGCCGTCACCGCCGACACGGCGGCCCAGACTGGCTGGTACACCTTCGACAGCGGTGACCACGACGCCGCCCAGCACCTCTTCCTCGGCGCTCTGCGCGCAGCCCACGCTTCAGGCGACTCCCGCCTGCGCGCCGGTGCCCTCGGTTTCCTCGCCATCCATGGTTACTCCGCCGGCGACCCGCGCGACGCCATCACCGCCGCCCGTACAGCGCGCCAGGCAATCACCGATCACGACGCCCCCGCCCTGAACGCCATGCTCCTCACCCGCCAGGCTCGCGGCCACGCCCGGCTCCGTGAAGAGCGCCACGCCTTGGCCGCGCTTGCCGAAGCCGAAGAACTCTGTGCCCGCGGCCGGGGCGAGGACGATCCCCACTGGCTGTACTGGATCAGCCCGGGGGAGATCCTCGGACAGACCGGAAGCTGCTACCTCGACCTGGGACAGCCGGCTCGGGCCGCCCAATCCTTCGCCGCGGCCCGCGACGTGCTCAGCCGGGACGAGACCCGAACCACCGCTCAGTTCCTCTCCCGAGCCGCGACCGCGCAGATGCGTGACGGCGACGCCGACGCCGGCTGCGCCACCGCCCATGACGTCCTGACCCTCGCCGAAGGCATTCAATCCGCCCGCCTCGACGACCACCTGCGCACCATGCTCCATGAGGCGCGTTCCTACGGTGCCTCCTCAGCCGCCCGGGACCTGCTGGATCGTGGGGAAAGCGTTATGCGTCAGCGAGCCGCCGCATGATTCTGGTTCTCTGGGACATCGACCGCACCCTCCTGTACACCGGCGACACTGACCGGCTGGTCTATCGGGAGCTCTTCGAGGAGGTAGTGGGCCGGCCTGCCGAGAGTTTGCCCGCTCGGGGAACCGGGGTGACGATGCCCCTCGCTGTCCGGGAGCTGCTGCGCGCGAATGCAGTGCAACCCGAGCGGATCGAGGAACTCGCGCAGCGCATCGTGCAGCGTATGCCTGCACAACTGGAGCGTCACCGTGGCGATCTTTCTCGCACCGGGCAGGTCATGCCCGGTGCATCCGCCGCCCTTGCCGCCGTGCACCAAGAGCCCGGGCTGGTTCCCACTGTCGTCACCGGCAATCTGCGGGGCAGCGCTGAGATCAAGCTCAAGGCTCTTGGCCTGGACGAGTATCTCGACCTCGGCATCGGCGGATACTCCTCCGATGACTCCCACCGCCCTGCCCTCGTACGCGTGGCACAGCAGCGAGCCGGCGCACGCCACGGGCATCCCTTCACACGGGAGACGACCGTAGTCATCGGCGACTCTCTCGAGGACGTCCGCACTGGACGGGAAGGAGGCGCCCACGTGATCGGCGTCGCTTCCGGTACCACATCAGTCGAGCGACTCGCTGCCGCCGGGGCCTGCCATGTCGTCCCTGACCTAACCGACGTACATCGCATAATCCGCCTGATCAACCAATGCGCCGCGTCGGACGTCGACCACGGCTGTCTTGAGCCACGGCAGGACGCGATGCCGGAAGAGTTCAGGTGATCGAGGTGCGGCCCGGCGAGCAGATGTGCAACCTCTCCCGCCGAGGCACTGAGCATCCAGACCGTGCACCACATGACCGACCCGGCAGCCACGGTGGCGCTTCTGGACTTTTTGTTTCTCGGCTCGGCCCCGGCCTGGGGCTGGGAACGCACAGCGCAGGACGAGGACCGTGATGACGTACACACCGCCCCGTTGGCCCGTTTCCGTGAAGGGCGTTGCCCTGGACGCACAGCGCCAAGTGCTGCTTCTGAAGAACGAGCGCGACGAGTGGGAACTGCCCGGTGGGCGCCTGGAGACCGGTAGTTCGGGCGGGGCCGTACCAGCCGATGACAGCCCCGAGTCGGCTCTTGAACGGGAGATCCAGGAGGAAACCGGCTGGGAGGTGAAGGCCGGGCCACTGATCGACGGCGGCGTGTGGATCTACGAGCCCATCCCAGGACGCAGGGTCCTGATCGTCACCTACGGCTGCACGGTCCTCACCCCCGAACGAGCACCCGTCGTCAGCCACGAACATAAACAGCTTGGGATGTTCACCGCGGACCAAGTGCCAGCACTCAACATGCCCGAGGGCTACAAGCGGGCCGTGGCCGCCTGGTACCTCCGCGACGTCGCGGGCCTGGACGGCTACGAGCGGAGGTAGCAGGTTGGGTGTCGGCCGCTCGCGGCGCTGTCAGGTGAGGTAGTCGGCGACGAGGGCGGCGAACTTGTCCGGTGTGGCGAGGCGGATGCCGAGGTCTTCGGCCTTGGCGCGCTTGGACCCGGCGTTGTCGCCGGCGACCACCAGGGTGGTCTTCTTCGACACGCTGGAGGAGGAGCGGCCGCCGGCCCGTTCGATGAGTTCGTTCATCTGGTTACGGCTGAGCTGCTCGAGCGGCCCGGTCATCGTGCCCGTTACCACGACCGTCATCCCCGTGAGCGGGCCGGCGGCCGGGGCACCGACGGTCCCGTTGTCCGCGTCGGCAAGCGACGGGGGAGTGGTGCCGGGCTCGGTCATGTTCATCCCGACCGCGGCGAGTTTGTCGATCAGAGGGGCGAGCTCGGTGAGTTCGGCGACGATGGACGCTGCCTTCTCGGCACCGATGCCTTCGACCTCCTGCAGCGCATCGGCGTCGGCAGTGCGTATGTTGTCCATGGTGGCAAAGTGCCGGGCGATCCGCCGGGACATGGAGCGGCCCGTCCCACGGACGCCGAGGGCGCACAAAACCCGTGACAGCGGTTGCGTCTTGGCCGCGGCCAGGGCGGCGAGCAGGTTGTCGCTACTGGTTTCGCCCATCCGCTCCAGCGACAGGAGCTGGTCGCGGGTGAGGGTGAACAGGTCGGCGAGATCGGTGACCAGACCGGCGTCGACGAGTTGCACGACGCGTGTGGCGCCCAGGCCTTCGACGTCGAGCTGGTCGCGGCCCGCTGCGTAGGAGAGGGACGCGACCAGGTGGCAGTTGCGGCCCTGCTCGCAGCGCCAGCGTTCCTCGCTGGTATCGATATCGGACCCGCACCGGGGACACACCTCGGGGAACACGATCGGCTGCTCGGCGCCGGTACGCAGGTGGGCGACCGGGGCCTCGATGCGAGGGATGACATCGCCGGCACGGTGGACCATGACGCGGTCGCCCAGGCGCAGATCGCGGCGGGTGATGTCGGCCGGGTTGTGCAGCGTGGCGTAGGTGATGGTGGACCCGTCGATCTCGACCGGCTCCAGGACCCCGCGGGGGGCGATGATGCCCGTGCGGCCCACGTTCCACTCCACCTCGAGCAGCCGGGTGATCTTCTCGACAGCGGGCAGTTTGTAGGCGATCGCCCAGCGCGGGGCCCGCGATCCGGATCCGGCGGCCTGCTGGTCGGCGGCCAGATCGGCCTTGATGACGATGCCGTCGATACCGAACGGCAGCTGGGCGCGCAGCGCGGCGACCTCCTGCACACGGGCCAGGACCTGCTCGACCGTGTCGGCGGTGACGCCGGGCACGGCAGTGGTAGCGGTGGTGTTCACACCGAGTTCGGCGGCCCGCGCCATGAGCTCACTGTGCGCGAGGGAGCCAAGCCGTGTGGCCACGTCGGTGTCGGGCGTCGGCAGCAGGCCGTAGCCGAAGAACGTCATCGGTACGGTGTAGGCGCGGTCCTTGGCACGCAGGGTGCCCGCCGCGGCGTTGCGCGGATTCGCGAACGGCTGCCCGCCATGTGCGGTGCGCACCTCGTTGGCGTGCTCGAACTGGGCGGTGGTCATCAGCGCTTCGCCGCGTATCTCCACCGTGACCGGCTCGGTCAGTTCGTCGGGGAGGCCCTCGATGGTGCCGATCGCGTGCGAGACGTCCTCCCCGGCGATCCCGTCGCCCCGGGTGATCAGCCGGGTCAGCCGGCCCTGGGTGTAGCGGGCGGCGACGGCCAGTCCGTCGAGCTTCGGCTCCACGCTGAAGCGTTCCGCCTCATGACCGATCCGGCGGGTCAGCGAGGCCGCCCAGGCAGCGAACTGCTCCGGCGAGAACACGTTGTCCAGACTCAGCATCGCCACTGTGTGGGGAACATCGCCCTCGGCCGCACCGCCGGCGACCTTCCCGGTCGGCGAGGCGGGCAGCATCTGGTCGGGGTGATCGGCCAGCCGGCAACTAGTACTCCAGCAGGACTTCGACGTTTTGCCTGCTCAGAGGCTGTGCGTGGTGAGTGTAGTGGGCCGGTGGCCCGTCAGGGGCGGTCTTCCCGGGGCCGCCCCTCGATCGTGTGCAACCGGTGCTGGTAGTGACAGCGGCGGGCGACGGCTTGGCGCTCCCGGCGCCAGATGGACCAGTTCAAGGCGTGAGCGCGGGCCGAGCACCATGGCGGACGCGGGTGGGGGCGGCCAGTTGCCAGAAGCCGTCGGATCTCTGCCACGGTGAGGTCGACCAAGGTGCGGGAACCGTTTCTGCAGCCCCCTTTGAAGCGGCGGCGGCCGCCATCGCGGCCAGGAAGGCGTGGGCGAGCATGGCCAGGGTGATATGCCGCATCCAGCCGGTGTAGCGGCGAACCTCGTACTGGTCCAGGCCGCACTCGTTCTTCGCCGCCTGGAAACACTCCTCGATCGCCCAGCACATCCCGGCGATCCGCACCAACTGCTCTATAGCCGTGTCGAGTTGGGTGTAGGCGAGGTAGTAGGCGATCTCGTCGGGCCGGGCGATGCTGCGGCGGGCCAGTGCCCACCGTCGGTGGACCTGGTTCTCGTCCTGGTAGTCGTACTCCGCGACGGCGGGCAGTCGGATGGCCGCCCAGTCGTAGACGCGCGGTCCCTTGGCGCCGTCCCCGCACGAGATCCGTTCCCAGGCGTCTGCGGGGGCCTGGGCAAACAGCCGGTCGATGCGTGGACAGCCCACGCTGAACTGGGACTTGGGCACCGCCAGGACGTAGCCGAGGCCGGACTGTTCCAGCAGGCGCCGGAAGCGCCCTTCCTGTCCGTAGGCCGAGTCCGCGGTGACCCAGGCGAAGGGCAGGTCGGAGGCAAGGGCCCGCAGCACCAAGGCCTTGGCGAGGTCGCCCTTGGTGTGGAAGTCCCGCTCGTCGGGGATCTTCGCCGCGCGGCAGCGGTCCCGGTCCTCGGTCCAGGACTTGGGCAGGTAGAGCTCACGGTCGACCAGAGCGCGGCCTCGGGTGGAGGCGTAGGCGGCGAAGACCCCGATCCGGCTGGGGGCACCCCCTCTGGGGGATCTCGGTGCGGCCGGCGGTGCCGGAGTACTGGCGTTGCACGCCCGCGGAGGTGGTGCCCTTCTTGACGAAGCCGGTGTCGTCGATGATCAGGACTCCGTCGTCCTCGCCGAGGTGTTCGGCGACGTGGTGCTGGAGCTCGTCACGGATCTCGTCCGCGTCCCAGCGGGCACCGGCGAGCAGGTGCTGGAGTCCGTCGGGGGTGGCGTGGCCAGCGTATTCGGCCAGCTGCCAGCCATTCTTTCGGCCGACCGGGCCGAGCAGACCGCGAACGTAGTCGCGCATCCGACGGCGTGGCTCCACGCGGCCAAAACGATGGCCGACACGGAGGAAGAGGTCTTCGAGTTCGTTGTCCCAGGTCTCGGCTGCAGGCTCGTTGATCACGACGGGAGGCTGCCCCGGCCACTGCCATTATCAGCGCCGGTTGCACACGATCGAGGGGCGGCCCCGTGAAGACCGCCCCTGACGGGCCACCGGCCCACTACACTCACCACGCGCAGCCTCTGAGCAGGCAAAACGTCGAAGTCCTGCTGGAGTACTAGTACTCCAGCCGTAGATCGTGATCATGAGTGCCTCGATCGGTGCCGGTAGCGGCTTGGCTGATCGCGGTCTGCGGCCTGACGGCCGGGACGTGCCCCTGCCGGCGCGGGTGCGGCAGACCATCGAGTGGTACGCCGACAAGCACGGCACCGTCGACGGCTACCTGCTGCGCCACCCCGGCGACCCCTCCCGGACGTTCCCGCACTATCACATCGCCAACCAGTGGCAGCGGATCAAGAAGGCCGGCCAGATCGACATCCCCGACGGGATGGTCGTCTACAGTCTGCGGCACTTCTTCGCCTCCAACTGCCTCACCCACGGCATCCCCATCACCGACGTCGCCGAGTGGATGGGCCACAAGACCATCGAGGTCACCTTCAAGATCTACCGCCACCTCATGCCCGGCTCGATCAGCAAGGCCGCCAAGATCCTCAACTCAGACCTCGCTTCCTAACCTCGAACTTGCATGAGGGTCCGTCAGCTTGCTGACGGACCCTTTCTGCTCGTTCAGAGTGGAGATTTCTGCTTGCGGACAGGTTGAGGGCTCGGCTGTCGCGTCGGGTGGGCGCCGGGTTTCACGGCTCTGAGGTGGTGCTGTCGTCGGGACGGGAAGTCTGATGGTCAGTCCGGGTTGGGCAGGAGCGCGAGTCGTTCGAGGGCGTCTGTGATGACGCTGGTCCAGGGCCAGTGGGCCGCGAGGCGGAGGATGCGGCGGCAGCCGGTGGTGACGAGTTGGGCAGGGGCGGAGAACAGCCGCAGCCGTAGAAGGCGGGGCTCCCAGAGCCGCGCGCCGCCGGTGAGAGCGAGCATCGGCATCCAGGCCAGCAGGTCCAGGGCGATCTCCAGCCAGACGCGGTTCTGGGCGGTGTGTTTCAGGGGAAGGTTGCGCAAGCCAGTGGCGCGGGCGGCCCGGATGCGGTCCTCCGCCCGGGCCCGCAGCCGGTGCCGGAGTTCGAGTTCGGCGATCGGCCGGCCGGCGCGTTGGCGTACTGCTGGCCGAACTTCACACACCGGCGCCGCACCGTCTCATGCGAGACGATCACGCCGCGCTCAAGCATCAGCTCCTCGACCTCGCGGAAACTGAGCGGGAAGCGGAAATACAGCCACACGCAGTGAGAGATGATCTCCATCGGGTACCGGCGCCCCTGGTACGACGGCGTCGCGGACGACACGAGCGAATCCTCCCCGGCACGATCAACTACAAGATCATCCCACACCGGTCAGCCAACGTGACAACGCCCCGCGGTGTTCTCTGTCGACTGCCCAGCAGCGGCAGCAGGTGGATGCTCAGCAACGACTCCAAGTGCACCACCGAGGCCGGCCCCAGGTCCCGTTGCCCGGCCTTCCACTGGGCGGCGTACTCCTCGAACCGCATCGCCCCGTACCTCGCGATTCGGTCCGCCCTCGCCTGGCCCCGTGGCGCCGCCTTCTTCACGTTGTAGACCTCCGTCAAACGCGCGATGGCCTTGTCCTGGGTCGCGAACCCGGACTCCTTCACCTGTTTCCCGGCTGCAGACCGATACCGGATCTTGTACGGGTGAGGGCACTTCGACCACCGCGACCGCGGATGCTCACACTCCTTGAAGAACGACCCCATCCCACGGACCAGGGCAGTGGAACTCACGGTTGCTGACTACTCCAGGACCGATGCTGACGGTTTGCTAACCGTCGGCGGTTCGGAACGCCGCTGACCTGCACTAATGTGCGCATGGTTCGCTATGTTCTGGAAATGGATCCCACAGCTCCGGGCCTACTGCGGCTCGAAGGGCTGTTCCGGCTGGATCTGGCCGGATTTCTGCCCGGCGCCCCCGATTAGCTGGTTTCCAGCAGGAAGCCAGTTCCGAAGTGCTTGCGTCCCGTGTGGTAGACGCTGGCCGGGGGCGCCCTGCGCCATACCAGCTGGGGTGACGGGCACAGCAGGCCGGCCCCGAAACCCTCGCCGATGCAGCCGTGGGCGAGCTCACTGCCTGCCGTCGACGGCGGACGTGGGAGGGAGTTCCGGCGCGGTGACCTGCGGGTCTCCCGGGAAAGCCAGAGACCATGATCCGCCGCCGATCTCCGCGACGGGCCTGCCGTTCCCGGGCACGGCCGGCACGACCCGAGCGCTGACGAACTCTCCTTCCTCAGGAACGGGTAGGCCGAGCTGAAAGGCGATGTCCCGGTGAGAACGGTAGTCACCCATGATGATGATTCCTTCGTGTCGGAGTACAGAGCGGGCCCCGTCGTTTCCGCGGATGCGTTTCATGTAGTCCTTCTGTTGGGCCACACTGCGGACCGCGTTGCGTCCGATCCGGCGGTGCTGGACACGCCGGAACAGTTCGATGATCCGACCCTGACCCGATCTGTTTTCGAAGATCGCCTCGCGGTCGGCCTCGGGCATATGCAGCAGGATGTTCTCCGGGAGTTCCTCGTCGCGCCAGAGCCAGACGATCTTGTCGCGGTGCCCGGCCTTGAGGGTACGCTTCAGGTCGCGGTTCTTGCTTGAGTTGAGCCACTCCGGGTCCGTGCGCAGCAGGCCGACGCCCCACTTGCTCTGGTCGTCGTTCGCCCAGGCCAGCAGACAGATGTGGCCCATCGCCTCAGGAGGGAACATCCATTGCCCGAATGCGAGGCTGAACCGGCAGTCGACCTCCACGTCCGCGATGCGGAAGTCCATAACGTCACCGTCCGCGAATCGGAACTCACGCTGGATCGTGCTCTCCACAAGAGTCCCGAGGTGCGCCTTCTCCGTCTTGAATAGGTCCTTCAGGTCGTAGCGGCCGGTCTGTTCGCCGTCGAGCACCGTGTCGATGGCGTCCCGCAGGACACGCCTCATGCGGTTGCCGTCCGGGTCGGTGGCCCGTACCGCTCGATAGACCGCGGCGATCTCCTCGTCTTCCATCCGTGTGCCTATGAGCCTGTCCAGCACCTCATTCGCGTCGGCTGGCCGATCCTTGGGGTAGGTGGCCAGGAGATCCCTGAGGAGCGCGGCGAACTCGGGGGGGAGAGCGGAGGGGAGTTCGGGGTGGGGGTGCGGAGCTCCGTGCACCCACGCATTGCGCACGGCGCGGGCGCCCGGAGCGGGTGGGGCACCGGTGACCATCGCGTAGAGCAGACAGCCGAGTGAGTACAGGTCGCTTCGGTGGTCGGCCATGACCTCGAAGAGTTCCTCGGGCGGCAGGAAGGGCGGCAGTGCGCCGGACGGCTCGAGAGTGTTTCGCCGGTATTCACCGCTGTCGATGCCTGCCAGACTGTGGGCACCGAGCCCGGGATCGATGATGAGTACCCGCCCGTCAGGGCGCATGACCAGGGCCGAGGGGCTGAGGTCGAGGTGGAGCAGGCCGTTCAGGTGGAGCTCGGCGATGGTCCGGGCCAGCTGTCCGCCGACCGCTCTGATCACCTCCATAGGTGGAGTCCCGGGCGTGGGGTTCAACAGTCGTCCGAAGTCCTCCCCGTCGACCGCATCCGTCACCAGGTACGGTCGATCGTCGTGGAACCCGAAGTCGCCGACCCGCACCAGTCCGTGGATGTTGAGCGAGGCCAGCCGTTCTGCGTCGGCCAGGAACCTACTCTTTGCTTCCTTGCTCCTTTTCGGTACGCGGAAGAGTTTGAGGGTCACCTCTCGACCCAGCCGTTCGTCCGTCCCCCGCCAGAGGGCGGCCCGCGCCCGGGCGTGCTGTTGCCGGTGCAGCCGGTAGCGTCCGGCAACGAGCGTGCCCGAGTCAGCAGGCTCGGTGGGACCGCGGCCCAGCCTCTGTACGGTCTCCTCGGGCACCACCGCCAGGGGCTCCCCGCGTGGGCGGCTTCGCACCCCCTCGGTACCTCCGGCGCCTCCCGTCAGCACGTCGACGAGGAACTCTCCAGGCCGGGAGCCGGCGTAGCGCTGGATGACGGCGCCGATGCGCGCGGCCGCCGAGCGGGGCAGGGTGCGCAGCAGTACGTCACGTACGCCGGGGCGGAACATGTAGTGGCCCTCGGCTGCCGGCTTCCCGGGAGCTGTCGTGAGTAGACCGCTGAGGACGACTTCGGCCAAATGCTGTGGCTCCGGGCGCACTTCCGTGGCCGCCTGGACCAGGCGCATCAAGGGGACGCTCGGTTCAGCCACTGCCAGGTGGGCGGCGAGTCGGAGGGCTTGTGGGGAGGCGAAGGCACGGAAGTTGAGAACTGCGTCCTCCGGGGAGAGGACGCGGGGGACGGACCGTCCGGCTTCCGGAGGGACGACCGACGGGTCGGTGGGTAGCGTGGCGACTACTCCCGGCACCTCGGCGCCGGGTGGTCCCGCCACAAGTTCAGCCCAGTGCGCGAACCAGCGGGCGGAGGGCTCCAGAACCGGCAACGACAGCCCGGCGGTGCCTTCCCCAGCCGGGTCGAATGGCGTGAACCGCAGGGCCGAATTGGGAGCGACCGGTCCGCGTGCCGTCAGCAGACCCGCGGTGCCGGGGAGAGCGCTGCGCCGCCAGAGCCGTTCCGGGAGAGGCTGGACGATGGCCACCGGCATCGTGCGCGCCCAGCGGTCCAGCGTCCGGTACCAGTTCGAAGCCGCCTCGGCGCCGGCGTACCACTGGGGGCCGCTGCAGTCGCTGAGGATGAGTGCTACGGCACGGCCGTCGCGCGGGGGCAGGGTGGCTGGCCGCCCACCGGGCGACTGGCGCAGCTGCCCGTCATGAGTCAGTTCCAGGAGCTGGATCCGCCGGAACGCACCCGTCTGGCCGATGATGTGGTGCAGCTCCCGGAGGAGTGGACGCCAGATGGGCATTGTCGGCCCCGCGTCGTACACGAGGTGGAGGGTGAGCCAGCGCTCGGGCTTCGCCCGGAGTACGGGCAGCCAGGTACCGGGCAACGCGCCTTGGCGGGCGATCCGGTACGCCGTGCGCCGCTCGTCCAGCTCCATGTCCCGGCGGGAGGGCACTCGGCGCCCCAGCGGGCGCAGGGCCCGCTGGAGGGAAAGCGGGTGCGGCAGCATGGGCGGCAGCGGGGTCAGCAGCGATGCGTACGGGGCACTGTCCGACGGCTCGGTCTCGGACCGCAGCGACAACAGGAGGCCAGGACGGCCCGGCGGCATAGGCTCCGGGACACCGGCGGGAGCCTCAGGCTCCGCGGTGTCAGTGGGCGCGGAGTCGGACGTGTCTCGCGCCGGCTCTCCGGAGCCGGCCTCCGCGGGGAGAGCGGGCACGCCGCTGTGGCTCGCCAGCCAGATCAGCTCGGCGATTTCGGTCGCGGTCGCGCCGTGTCCGCCTGCCCGGTCGAGGACGTCGAGGAGACGCTTCAGCTCGGATGGGGACGACGGGTGAGCCGGATCAGAAGTCATGGAACTCCGCTGCCGGGCCGAGATGGGCCATGAGGCTGGCGGCCAGAGCCTCGCGGGAATCCGCCTCCAGACCGGGAACCCTGGAGAGGTAGATGGCGTTGAGCAGCTGGTCGGTGGCCAGTTCACCCGTGCTGCTGCGCTCCAGGAACGTTGCGACCATCCGCTTCGTCTCCTCGTCGAGCTCTCCGAGATGGGCCCGCACGATCGCTTCTAGGTGGTCCCGGTCGGGCCGGCGGAGGTGCAGAGGGACGCACCGGCGTAGGAACGCGGGAGGAAACTCCCGCTCGCCGTTGCTGGTCAGCACGATGAACGGGAAGGCGCGGCAGCGCACGTGCCCCCGGTCGACGTCGACACGGTCCTCGCTGCCCGAGACCATCAGTCGCGCCTTGGGTGTGTGCCGGGCGGCACGCACCAGCTCCGGGATCTCGTACTGGCCTTCCTCCAGTACGTTGAGTAAGTCGTTCGGCAGGTCGAGATCGCTCTTGTCGATCTCGTCGATGAGGAGCACGCGGGGCTTCTCGTAGGGGAGCAGGGCCGTTCCCAGGGGTCCGAGCCGCAGATGGTCCTCGATGGCGTCGCCCGCGGGGCTCCCGTCGCTGGCCTCTTCCGGCCGCTTGCGCCCCGCTTCCTTGCTGGCGGCGTAGAGGCGAGCCATCGGATCGTACTGGTACAGGCCGTCCTGGAGGGTGGTGCGGCTACTGATGTTCCAGCGCAGCACGGGGCCCAGCTTCAGCTCCCTGGCCACGGCATAGGGTAGGGACGACTTGCCGCTGCCGGGCGGGCCGGTGATCAGCAGCGGCCTGCGCAGGACCAGAGCGGCGTTGACCAGTTCGACGCTCTCCTGCGTTGCCTGGTAAGTGCTCGCCCGGTGTTTTCGGTCGGGGGACGCGGAGTCGTCCTGCTGCGACGGAAAGGGCAGTGTGGGTCCGCCGTCGAAGGCCCGCCAGGGCGGGGGACTGGGCAGTCGCGACATGCCGTCATGTGGCTTTTCCGTACCGGTGTACACGGGCCACAGGGACATGGGGGTTCTCCAGATCGCTCGACTGTCGCTCAACTGATGGGGGACTGAGGGTAGATGTGTGCTTCGGGGAACCACCGTGGATCTTCCCAGACCAGGGTCAGGTCGGCGGCCCAGTGCGGTTCAGGGTCCTCAGCCATGAATGCCTCGCTGCGTAGAGCGCGGATGTGGTGAGGGAGGTCCGAGGGCGGCAGCGATGCCAGCTGCTCCTCCAGGGCGTCGAGGAAGCGCGTACCGGCGCAGGAGTGCGCAGGCGAGGCATCCGGGTCCTGTCCGCAGGAATACCCGGACCGAGGCCAGGCGATGACGGGCACGGCTGCGTTCAGTCCCGCGTGCAACAGCCCGCGCGCCTGATCGGTGTCGGGTGGCGCCCCGTATCCCACAGCGCTCTCCCGGCCACCGAGCCGGACAGTCAGCTTGGCGGGGTCCTGACGGCTACCGCACTCGACCCGGTGCCAGGTGGTGCCTGGTCGGAGATCAAGGGTCTGCCAGACCTTCTCGATCTTGAACTGGAGCCTGGGTTGCCGCCGTCGGCTGAGATCTATCACCACGACCGGCGATGAACAGCCCAGGGGGGTCGGGTCGTCCGCGCTCGTCGGCCATTGGTCGACGGGCTCGCCGAGCCAGTCCCTGGGCAGCGCGAAGGCGATCAGCTCGTCCCCGTCGCGGTCGATCTGCCGGAAGGCGGTGTCGAGGCGTTCCCTCACGTACTCCTGCACGTTCCGCCCTGCGAGGGTGTCGCTGACCACGAGCTGCGCGCGCCCGTCACGGATCACGTAGATCGAGACGACGTACGCGTCACGGTCGGCGCCACTGCGTTCGACTTCTACGAGGATGGGAGACCAAGTCGGTCCGCCGCCCGGCACCGGCTGCGCGGTCCGCCCTGGCGACGCCGTCGCGGGCAGGTTGTCCCTCGCCCAGGCGTGCAGCGCGCGTCGGACGGCCGGGTCCTGCGTGCGGTCCGCGACGTAGGCAGCGAAGGCCGACCAAGGCGCGGTGCCCGGAGGGGGTGTGACCTCGGTCAGCAGGAACCAAGCCACGTCCCACAGCGACAGGAAGCCCCCGGCGGGCGGGGGCGGTGCCAACGATCCCATGACGCTCTGGTACCCGGCTTCCGGGGCGCAATCGGCCGCGCACCGCTGGAGCAGGTCACGCAGATGGGCCACTGCCTGACGACTGTGTCCGGGGAGGGGTACGAGTTTCGCCGCGCCTGGCCAGTACCGAACGAGCGCCTGGGAGGGGAGCATCCTTCCGCCCCCTCCTTCCGGGTGCCTGGCGGTGACCATGCCCACCACCTCGCCGGTTTCCTCCCGCACGACCGCTGCGCCGCTGAACCCTTCCTCCAACGGTCGGCTGTGGCCCGTCCAAGCCTCCAACTGAAGCCACTCTCCCGCGATCAGTTGGCCGCTGGTGATCCGGAACTCGCCGAGGATCCCCTCGTCGTAGCCGCGGGGAAAGCCGTACGCGGTCAGCCTGGCCGCCGGATGGGCGTACGCCGTGCCGACGGCGCCGAATCTGGCCGGTGGCACGACGACCGGCCGGTCGAGTTCCAACACGGCGACATCGCCCCGGGCCTGATCCGCTCCCTGCCAGCCAGCTCCGGCGATCACGGAGGCTTCGAGTGTGCCCAAATCCGGGTTCTGGGCGAAGGTGACCTGGGCACGCTCCACCCCGGCCACGACGTGGGCACAGGTCATCACATGACGATCAGTCACCAGGAATCCGGAGCCGACGCTTCTTCCCGCGCAGACCCGTGCCTGCCAGGACTGTGAACCCATCAGCCGACCGGGGCTCCCCCGTCGGCGCCCGGCGTCCAGCTGAGCTTCACAACGAGGTGCCCCTCCATGGAGGTCTTGGCAATGACGGCGCCAGCCTCAGCGGTGAGCTTCACGCCGAACTCGATCTCGACCGCGTCGGGCTTGAGCTGCCCGTCACGGAACACGCGCAGCGCCGACTCGGCTGCAGTGTGGATACTCTCGAGCGCCCCGTTGAACGTTTGCCCCGCCTGCCGCAGCACACCGTCGCCACGGGACACTGGCCGGGCGCCGCGGCTCTCGTCGCCGACGGCAACCACGACGGAAGCGCCACTGTCGGTCTTGAACTCGACCAATTCGTCCATATGTCCCCCCATGCCCAGTCTCAGAACGGCAACATCATTCTAAGACCCTCTACGACTTCCGCGCGGCCCAGCACTTCACACTGAAGCAGACACAGCTCACCCAGTCTCACCTCGAAGACTTCGTGGTGGACTCAATCGATCAACGCAACACCCCAGGTAGAACAGGTGCCGGAGGTGTTGGATGGCGCGGTTGAGGCGTCAGGGCATGTCGGATGCGCAGAAGCAGGAGCTGTGGGACCGCTGGAAGGCGGGCGAGTCGATCAGCGAGATATCCCGGGCACTGGGCCGCCCTCCAGGGTCGATCTTCACGGTCCTCAAGTCCAACGGCGGGTATGTTCCGCCGATTCGGCGTCTGCGGTCCTGCCATCTAACGCTGGCGGAGCGCGAGCAGATCTCGCGCGGTCCGGCCCGGAGCGACTCGATGCGGGAGATCGCCCGAACCCTGGGCCGAGCCCCGTCGACCATCAGCAGGGAGATCGCACGGAACAAGGGACCCAGGCACTACCGAGCCGTGGATGCCGAGGACCAGGCCTGGGACCGGGCGCGATGCCCCAAACCATGCCTGCTGGCCGCGAATCAGCAGTTGCGGGAACTGGTGGCAGAGAAGCTGGCAGAGGACTGGGCGCCAGAGCAGATCGCCGGCCACCTGGCCAAGACCTACCCGCCCGGCTCGGGGATGCGGATCAGCCACGAAACGATCTACAAGTCCCTGTTCATGCAGGCCTGCGGGGTACTGGCCAAGGCCCTGCAAAAACATCTGGGGTCCGGTCGCCCGACCCGGCGCAACATCCACAACACCGTCTCAGGCCAGTGGTGTTCTCGGATCAAGAATGCGGTCTCCATACGCGAGCGGCCTGTTGAAGCCAACAGCCACACGGTGCCGGGCCACTGGGAGGGTGACCTGCTCCTGGGCCGCGGCCTGACTCAGCTTGACTCTGACGCGTAAATAACTGCAGGTACGTGCCCTTTTGGGCAGAGTGCCGGCCCGGTCGGAGTCGTCTCCGCCGGGGCGTCGGCCGCGCCGGTTCATCCAGCGGCCTCCATCGGGTCGAGGGTGACGCGGTAGCCGAGTTCGTTCAACCGGGACACGGCCCGGCGTGCGGCCCGCTCGGGATCCCGTTGGGTGAAGTAGTCGCCGCCGAGCTCGTGGTAGGGCACGTTGTCGTTGAGCATGTGCCAGATCGCGGTGATGATCGAGTGCTCGACAGCGACCAGCGCCTTGATCGGGCCGCGGCGGGCGGTCAACCGCTTGTAGCGTGCCTGAAGGAAGGAGTCCTTGGTCCGCGCCGCTCCGAACGCGGCCATCCCCAACGCACCTTTCAGATAGGGGTTGCCGGGCCGGACCCGGGTGCTGCGGACCCGGCCCGCCGATTCGTGGTGCCCCGGACACAGCCCGGCCCAGGAGGCCAGGTGCTTGGCCGAGGGGAACCGGGCCATGTCACCCCCGGTCTCGGCCACGATCACCTCCGCCACCGCCCGGTTCACCCCCGGGATCGTGTCCAGCAGGTCCAGCGCCAGGCGAAAAGGGGTCATCGCCTCCTCGATGCGGGCCGTCAGCTGGTTGACGGCACCGGACAACTGGTCGTACTGGTCGAGGTAGAGGCGGGTCAGGAAGGCGTGGTGTTCCCGGAAGCGGCCGGTCAGCGCCTGGCTCAGCTCGGGAATCTTGCTCCGCATGCGGCGCTTGGCGAGGTCGGCGAGGACCTGCGGATCGCGCTGTCCGTCGATCAGGGCCTGGAGCATGGCGCGGCCGGAGACGCCCATCAGGTCGGATACGACGGCGGAGAGCTTGATGCCGGCGTCTTCCAGCAGCTTCTCCAGGCGCTGCACGACCTGGGCGCGTTCGCGGGTGAGCTGGGTGCGGGCCCGGGTCAGGTCCCTCAGCTCGCGTACCGGCTGCGGAGGCACGAAGGAGGCCCGCACCAGGCCGTGGGAGCCGAGCTGGGCCAGCCAGGCGGCGTCGGAGACGTCGGTCTTGCGGCCGGGCAGGTTCTTCACCTGACGGGCGTTGACCAGGATGACGTTCAGTTCCTCGATCAGCAGGTGGTAGAAGGGTTTCCAGTAGTCGCCGGTTGCCTCCATCACCACCAGGGTGACGCCCGCGCCGAGGAGGTGTTCACGCAGGTCGAGGATGGCGTTGGTGGTGGCGCCGAAGGTCGTGGTCTGCTGGGTGAACGTCCCTTTGCGCCTGGGGCTGGGGGTGCGCACGCATACCTTGGCGTCCCGCTTGCTGATGTCGATGCCGGCACAGCGTTCGTGAAGGACATCCATGGCCACGGCTCCGCTTCTGTTTCTGTTCTCACCTCGCGTGCCGTTCCGGGAGGGCCAAGGCAGTACGCGGAATCTGACGCGCGTGCTCATGGCAACACTCCACGGTTCCCGTGGACGGCCCTCAGTACCATGCTGTCGTGCGAGCTCGGAGGCATCACAGAGCCATCGGTCTCGCCCGGAACGGACCATTCCACTGTTCCGACACACCTGGCCCTGAGCTTGCTCCGCTCTGACAGACACCATCGGTGTGGTGGTCAGGCCGCGAGGACGGTCTCGTACTCGGCGGGGCTGCGGTAGCCGAGGCTGCTGTGCAGCCTGCGTATGTTGTACCAGCCCTCGATCCACTCGAAGACCGCGGGGTGGGCTTCGGCGCGGCTCGGCCAGGGCCGGTCTGCGATCAACTCCCGTTTCAGGGTGGCGAAGAAGGACTCGGCGAGCGCATTGTCCCAGCACTGGCCGGTCCGCCCGACCGACAACCGGATGCTGAACTCGCCTGCCAGCTGGGCGAATTCTCGGCTGGTGTACTGGCAGCCGCGGTCGGAGTGGAAGATCACGGGGCCACTCGGGCGGCGCTGCCGACAGGCGGCCCGCAGGGCATCGGCGACCAGCTCGGTGCGCAGGTGGTCCGCGGTGGCCCATCCGACGACGCGGCGGGAGGCGATGTCGATGACGGTGGCCAGGTAGAGCCAGCCCTCCTCGGTCGCCAGGTAGGTGATGTCGCCGCACCAGCGGGCATCCACGGCCGCCGGGTCGGGCTGGAAGTTGCGAAGGACCAGGTCAGGGCGGGTGGCCGCGTGTGGGTCGGGGACGGTGGTGCGCTGACGCCGTCGGCGGTACCGCCCCTGGAGGCCCGCCTCGCGCATCAGCCGGGCTACCCGGCGCCGCCCGCACTGCTCGCCCTCGCGCTTGAGGGCGGCGTGGACGCGCGGGGCGCCGTAGCTGCCCCGCGAGGCCGTGTGGACCTCGGTGATCCTCTCGGTCAGTTCCGCGTCGCGGACAGCTCGGGGACCCGGGGTGCCGGTCCGGCGCGCATAGTAGGCGGCACGGGAGACCTTCAGCAGTTCACACGCCCGCTTGACGCTGTGCCCTGCCTGCTTCTCCGCCTCGATGAACGGGTGGACGCTCACCGGGTCTCCGTCGCGAAGAAAGCCGTGGCCCGCTTGAGGATCTCCACGTCCTCGCGCAGGCGGCGGTTCTCCCGCCGCAACCGGGCGAGCTCCTCGCGCTCGTCGCTGGTCAGGCCGTCGCGCTCGCCGGCGTCGACCTCGGCCTGGCGCACCCAGTCGCGGACCGCGGTCTCGGTCAGGTCGAAGTCCTTGGCGACCTGGCCGATCGACCGGTCACCCCGCCGACACAGCTCGACGATCTCGGCCTTGAAGTCCGGCGTGAACGAGCGGCGAGGACGAGGCTTCTTCTTCCCCATGCTCTCCATGATGGACATCCTTCCGGGGACAGAGCCCCTGATCAGCGATGTCCGTCACAGCGGAGCAAGCCCAGCCCCGCAACAGGGCGGTCAGAACCGCGCGCGGCGCACGCCGACCCATTTACTGTGCCCCCGGCGCACGGCGAAGCCGCGCTGAGTTGCTGTCGGGGATCTTGAAACTGTCGAGGTCAGCCGCTGCCGGCGCGCCAGGACTTCAGTCGAGGAATCCCGTGCCGGTCCAGGAAGCACTGGAAGGCGGTCGGCGGCCGAGGTGAGGGAACTTCCTCGGTCACTGGCCGGCCGCTGAGGCGTTCGATGTTCACGGCGATGGCCGTGAGCACGTGTTGCAGGTGGGTCTTCGGCTGCCCTCGGTAGCGGCGGTGGCGCATGCCGTGTCCGTGGGCGAACCCGTTGACGGTGCCCTCCACCCCGGAGCGGACCGCATACCGGGCCCGCCGGCCGGGCTTCTGCTGTTCGGTGCGGACGCGGACTTGCAGGTCGCGGAGCTCACGCGGAGAAAGCCCACGTTGCGGGCACCTTCGCGGGCGGTGGTGCACCGGGCGCGGACCGGGCAGGGCCGGCACTGGTCCTTGGCGAACTTCGCCACGATCAGCGGAGCCGCGGTGGGCGAGGAGGTCGGGCAGCCGGTCGAAGTCGATGTGGCAGTCGTCCCGGCCGAAGCCTTCGTTCCTGCGGTGCCGGCGGATGGGGTTGCCCGGCAGCGGCCCGCTGACGGTGACCCGGTGTTCGCGCTCGGCTCGTTCCAGGTGGACCAGGGAGGTGTGGCCGCCGTCGACGAGGTGCTCGGCGGGCAGCAGGCCGCGGCGCGCCAGGCGGGTGTGGATGTCGGGCAGGGCCTGGGCGTCGTTCGTGGTGGCCGGGGTGGTGGCCACGTCCGTGATCACGTTCGCGCCGTCAGTCGCGCAGGTCTCGGTGAGATGGACGACCGCATCGCAATAGGTAACCCGGGGTGGGGTCGGAACTGGTGGACGGGATCGAGTGCCGGATGGTGATCCGGTCGGCGCCGATGCGGACTTCCCTGACCACCGCGCGCAGGACGCGCTGGCGTTCGAGGACCGACGCGGTCCGGGCGTTCTCGCGCAGCCGGGCGAGGAACCCCTCCAGGTTGTCGGCGAGCCTCAGGTAGGCCTGCTGGTCGACGAGCTGGGCGGCCAGGGCCTCCAGCTGGCCCTGCAGGTTCTGTCGCTGCGCGCGCAGCGCGGGCATCCGCTCGCGCAGCTCGTCCCGCGTGATCAGGTCCTCCTGGTAGGCACCGATCAGGCGGTTGATGGCCGCGTCGACGGTGGCGACCTGCCGGTGCAGCCGCTCCTGGTGAGCTCGGACCGGGTCGGCGTCGCGCATCTGCGCAAGCCGGCGGTCCAGCTCGGCGCGCACCAGCGCCGGGTCGGCGAGCAGGGCGACCACGTGGTCCCAGACCAGTTGGTCCAGCTCGTCGGCGCGCAAGGGGCGGCTGGGGCAGATCCGGACGCCGCCGGGCAGTTCCCAGCCGTTGGTGTCCGAGCAGCGGTAGTAGTGGTACTTCTTCGGGCCGGGTCCCTGCGAGGTCCGGGTGTAGGCGTACCCGCACAGGTCGCACACCAGCAGTCCCTGCAGAAGCGCGGGCTCCTTGGTGCGGCGCGGGGAGAACTTCGCGTTCTGCGCCAGCCGCCGCTCCACCAGGGCGAAGACCTCCTCGCTGACCAGCGCGGGGACCGGGATCTCGATCCAGTCCTGCCGTGGCCGGGCAATCACCCCAGCCTGAGCCGGCACGGCGCGTCCGGCCCGCCGCGAGGTGCGGTTGGGGCGCGGCGGAGCGGGCGCGGTCTGCGTCTTGCCGAAGCAGGCCCGGCTCATGTAGGCGGGGTTGCGCAGCATGCGGCCCAGCGTGCCGGCGTCCCACCGCGTCCTGCCCTGCGGCGAGGGGACCTTCTCGGCCGACAGCTCCCGGGCCAGGGCCCGCATCGAGATCCCCCCGGCCGCGTACCGGTGGAAGATCCGCGCCACCACGCCGGCCTCGGCCTGGTCGACCGCGTAGGCGGCCGCTCCGTGCTCCGCCTGGGACAGGTACCGGTAGCCATAGGGCGCCCGGCCCAGCACGCTGGCCTGCCCGGCCCGGGCCCGGTGCAGCTTGCCGCGGCGGGTGCGCTCGGCGATCTGAGCCCGTTCGTACTCGGCGATCACGCCCTGGACCTGCACCAGCAGGGCCTGCTCCGGGGTGGCGGCCTCGGGGTTGCGGATGAAGACCACCTCGGTTCCATTCGCGGTGAACTCCTCGACCAGCAGCACCTGGTGAACGTAGGAGCGGGCCAGCCGGTCCGGGGCCAGGCACAGCACCCGGTCAACCAGCCGCTGGGCGCTCAGGTCCCGCAGCCGCTCCAGCGCCGGCCGCACCAGGGTCGAGCCCGACCATCCGTCGTCCGTGAAGACCCACTCCTCGGGGATCTCCCACCCCTGTCCGCGCGCGTGCTCGCGCAGGCAGGCGACCTGGCTGTCGATCGTCTCGTGCTGTTTTGGCCGCGCCGAGGACACGCGGGCGTACAGCGCTGCAGGAATCATGGCCATCACCTCGCTGGCCTGGGCGAATAGCGCGTCCCCGCACGGGGACCAGGATCTGGTAGGCCGCGGCGAGCTCCACCGCGCCCAGCCGATCAAAGACGAACTCGACCGCGACCTGTGGACGGTCCATCGGTGCCCCCAGCCGGTGGCGGACTCACCGCACCCGGCCCGATGCCGGCGGGACACCGTCGAGGCCACCACCCGCCCTGCGACCATAGCGCCGGGCAGGCCAGCCGTCTGCGACCCGCCGTGACCGGGTGCGCAGCCCGGCAGTCACGCCCACGACGATCTGGAACTCGAAGTTACCTTTTACGTTGTAGGCGTCTGGGCGACGTATCCCTTCCAGCGGGTGGTCTGTCCCCGGCGGTCATAGCGGGCCGTCAGGTCGCAGGGGGAGACGCCCACCACGGACGAGGGCGGCAGTCCGCCGTCGTCATCGGTCCTCCAGCGCAGATGGCCCGCCGCATCGCGGTAGCAGTTCTGCACCATGACCTGCCGCAGGGCCTGGGCCCGGGGGCCGAACGCGCGGCCTGCTCCGTGCCGGTAGAGGTGCTCCAGCAGCCGGACGGCGTCGCCGCCGGTGGTGTTGATCCTGGTCTTGGGCCGGGTGGGGTTCTTGCCCAGACGGACCGGACGGCCGTAGCGGCGTCCCCACTCCTCGTCGACCAGGCTGGCCAGCAGGTGCGAAGCGATGCGGGCCGCTTCTTCCAGCGCGGCACGGACGGCCTCGGTGACCAGTTCCAGCCGGGTCAGGTCGCGCACCGCGGCCAGGACGTGGGTGGAGTCGGTGCGCTGCGTGGTGCGTTCGCGCACGAGTCCGGCCTCCTTCAGGCGCGCGAGCGCCAGATCGAGAAGGCGGTCGGCGCGGTCATCCTGGGCGAGGCGCTCGCGGAAATCGGCCGGCACGCTGTGGTGGAAGCCGGGATTGTCCAGCTCCATGGCCAGGGCGTAGGTGAAATCGATGCGGCAGCGGACCGCTTCCGCCGCCTGCCGGTCCGACAGGTTCAGCAGGAACTGCAGGACGCAGACGGTGGCCGGCTGGGCGGGCGAGAGGCCGGGGCGTCCGTCGCGCGGGTACCAGCCCGCGAAGTCCTCGTCGTGCCACAGCCCGTCCAGCCGGTCTCTCACCCACATCGCCGTCGTACCGCCCGGATTGCTCGCCCGCGCGACCTGCGCAGTCAGAGCCGGGACTTGCTCGCCGGAACGGGAACGGAGGGACAACGGACACCTCGACAACCGCATCGATCATCGAAACAGCTCCGAGCATGCCCGTTGATCACGCTGGCGCACCGGGAAACTCCAAGATCCCCAACAGAGTCAAGCTCAGATGCTGGGCACCTGCGCCCCTGTGGTCGCCCTCTCGCTTGTCGTCGGGCTGCTGGTTGTTGCGTTTGTCCGAGAGCACGGAGCTACCTGTCGAGTTCGGAGTAGAGAGGTTGTGCCGCGGCGGCATTCGCCCACGGCAGACGAGAAAGATCCTCAAAAGACTGGAACCCCCTCCGGGGCTATGTCAACGTAAAACACCCTGGAAGCGCGCGGCCGATGAACGGCCCGGCGGGTAAAACAACGAGGAGTCTCTTCTGTCGACGCACACACTCCGTTCTGCTCGGTTTACCGCTCCTGTAATTTTGTGTTGGGTGCGCTCATTGTGTGGATTGCTCGTGTGTGAGTCGATTGGGCGCGGGTTCCTTGCGGAAATGCTGACTGGCAGCGTGAGGGGCGATTGAGCGAGTTGCTCGGGTAAGTCGCGGCGCAACATAGACCACGATCGCCGGTTAGCCAAACCGGTGATCGTGACGACCATTGAGGATGTTCGCGGCGGCTGTGCTTGGCGGTGGAGCCGTTCGAACAAGCTGCCCTCAAGCCGGCGCTCTTACAGATGCGTAATTGACGATGCGTGTCCGTCACTCATGACGGAGCGCTGCAAGTCGTGCGCTGCTGTACGGATGCCCGGCAACTCCGCAAGACCTGAGGAAACGTCAATGGCTCGTCCCCCTGCGCTCAAACTTGCCGAGGTCCTGGCGGAGATCCGTATGAGCCCATCGGCTTTCTATCGCTTGCGTGCTCGCGGTCAGGCACCCCGAATGATCAAGCTACCTAATGGCGAACTACGCTGTCGCCGCGCTGACCTAGATGCGTGGTGGGAGGCGTGTGAAAGGGATACGCCTGAATGGCGATGAGTTACAAGGTCCGGTTCTGGGACATCCGCGAGCGGCCCGATCGCCGCAAGGGATTCGAAGTCCGCTGGACGGTCAACGGCCGTGAGAAGTCAGAGTCGTTTCTCACCAAGGGGCTCGCAGAGAGCCGACGCGCCAAGCTGATGACCGCCGCCCGCGACGGTGAGCCCTTCGACACTCAGACCGGTCTGCCGGCTTCCGAAATCCGGGCTCTGAAGCAGCGGACCACTTGGTACGTTCTGGCCCGGGAGTACATCGAGCAACGGTGGGACCGAACACCCGGGAACACACGCCGTACGCTGGCAGACGCCTTGGCCACCATCGCCCCAGCCTTCGTTGCACCAGGGGCCCTCTACGGCGCACCCCGCGTGCTGCGGCGGGCGCTGTACTCGTGGGCCTTCAACAAGAACGCCTGGAAGGAAGATCCGTCAGAAGAGTGGCAGGCCGCACTGGACTGGCTGGAGCGCCACTCACTGCCTGTCAGCGAGTTGGAGGACCCCGACGTACTGCGGCGAGGGCTCGACGCGCTGTGTCGGAAGGTCGACGGAACGGCCGCTGCCGCGAAGACCGTGAAACGAAAGAAGGCCGCGGTCAACGAGGTGTTCAATGCAGCTGTCGAACGCGGATACTTCGCACAGAACCCGCTGAACGGTCTTCGCTGGACGGCGCCAGAAGTCGCTGACGAAGTGGACCCCGACTGCGTGCCGAACCCGGCTCAGGTCGTCCGGCTGCTCGCCGCAGTCAAGGCCCTACCCGGTCGTGGCCCTCACCTGTATGCGTTCTTCGGCTGCATGTATTACGCCGCCATGCGCCCAGCTGAAGTCATCCACCTGCAGAAATCCCAGTGCCGTCTGCCGACGAGCGGCTGGGGCCTTCTGAACCTGAAGGGCGGTGTCGTGACGGCAGGTAAGGGGTGGACGGATGACGGCGCTGTGCACGAGATCCACCCCCTGAAACGGCGGGCAGCCAAGGCCACACGGCCCGTGCCGATCCCCCCAGTGCTCGTCCGCATGTTGCGCGAACACATCCGGCGCTTTGGAGTTGCACCCGATGGGCGCCTGTTCCGCAACGCAGCGGGGAACTACATTGAGGCCTCGGCGTACGGCATCACTTGGGGGCGAGCGCGTGAGGCTGCTCTCACCCTTGACGAGCACGCCCTTGTGCTGGCGAAGCGCCCCTACGACCTGCGCCACGCCGGCATCTCGTTCTGGCTGGCCTCCGGCGTCGACCCCGCAGAGTGCGCACGCCGAGCCGGGCAGAGCATCCAGGTCCTCTTCCGCTACTACGCCAAGTTCCTGGCCGAAGCACGCAACCACGCCAACAGCTTGATCGAGGAGTCCATGCGGCGGTGGGAGGAGCCGACGGACGATGCGGAGGGTGCGTTGGAGGACACCCTGGCCCGGAAATGCCCCGGAACTGCTGGTCGAAGCCGGGACACCGGTGGGAGATATCGGGAGTAAGGCAGCATTTCGACCCGCTGCTCAGGTGTGCGCCGAGAAGGGCGCCTGACGGCATCCGCCCTGGTCAGGCGCCCTTTTTCTGTGTCTAGAAGAAGCCGAGCTTCTTCGGCGAGTACGACACCAGGAGGTTCTTCGTCTGCTGGTAGTGGTCCAACATCATCCTGTGGGTCTCGCGGCCGATTCCGGACTGCTTGTAGCCCCCGAAGGCGCTGTGCGCCGGGTACTGGTGGTAGCAGTTCGTCCAGACGCGGCCCGCCTGGATCGCGCGGCCGGCGCGGTAGGCGGTGTTCATGTCCCGGGTCCATACGCCGGCGCCGAGGCCGTACAGCGTGTCGTTGGCGATCTCGATGGCGTCGTCGAAGTCGTCGAAGGACGTCACCGAGACGACCGGGCCGAAGATCTCCTCCTGGAAGATCCGCATCCGGTTGTCGCCCTCGAAGATGGTCGGCTGGACGTAGTAGCCGCCCTTCAACTCGCCTTCGTGTTCGATGCGTTCGCCGCCGGTCAGGACCCGCGCGCCCTCCTGTCGGCCGATGTCCAGGTAGGAGAGGATCTTCTCCAACTGGTCGTTGGAGGCCTGGGCGCCGATCATCGTGTCGGTGTCCAGGGGGTGGCCGGGCGTGATGAGTTCGGTGCGGGCGACGGCGGCCTGGACGAACTCGGCGTAGTGGCCGCGCTGGATCAGCGCCCGGGACGGGCAGGTGCACACCTCGCCCTGGTTGAGCGCGAACATCGTGAAGCCCTCGAGCGCCTTGTCGCGGAAGTCGTCCTGCGCCGCCGAGACGTCGTCGAAGAAGATGTTCGGCGACTTGCCGCCGAGCTCCAGCGTGACCGGCTTGATGTTCTCCGAGGCGTACTGCATGATCAGCCGCCCCGTCGTCGTCTCGCCGGTGAACGCCACCTTCGCCACCCGCGGGCTGGAGGCGAGCGGCTTGCCCGCCTCCACGCCGAAGCCGTTGACGATGTTCACCACGCCGGGCGGCAGCAGGTCGGCGATCAGGCTCATCCAGTAGTGGATGGAAGTCGGGGTCTGCTCGGCCGGCTTGAGGACGACCGCGTTGCCCGCGGCCAGCGCGGGCGCCAGCTTCCAGGCCGCCATCAGGATCGGGAAGTTCCACGGGATGATCTGCGCGACCACGCCGAGTGGCTCGTGGAAGTGGTACGCCACCGTGTCGTCGTCGATCTCGCCGAGCGAACCCTCCTGCGCCCGGATCGCGCCCGCGAAGTAGCGGAAGTGGTCGATGGCCAGCGGGATGTCGGCGGCCAGCGTCTCGCGGACCGGCTTGCCGTTCTCCCAGCTCTCGGCGACCGCCAGGGGTTCGAGATACGCCTCCATACGGTCGGCGATCCTCAGCAGGATGCCGGCGCGTTCGCCCACCGACGTCCGGCCCCAGCCCGGGGCGGCCGCGTGCGCCGCGTCCAGCGCCCGCTCGACGTCCTCCGCGGTTCCGCGCGCCACCTCCGTGAACGGCTGTCCGTTCACCGGCGACGGGTTCTCGAAGTACTGCCCGCGGGCCGGTGGCACGTACTCGCCGCCGATGAAGTGGTCGTAGCGCGCCTGGTAGGAGACGATCGCGCCCTCGGTGCCGGGCGCCGCGTAACGGGTCATCCTGGTCTGCCTCCCTCAGCAGCGCTGCCCGCCGTTGGGCAGCTCTCCGCGCGAGGCTAGGGACGCGGACGTTGCAACGACGTTGCGCCGGAGCGGGTACGTTCGGCGCGCCGGACCGCCGAGCCGTCAGCGGGGTGCCGGGCGGGACCATCCGGGTGGCGCCGCCAGCTCCGCCTCGAGTGCGGCGAGCCGGGCCCGGGCCGTCGCACTCGGCCGTACGGCGACGAGGGCCCGCCACACCTCCAGGTCGTCCTCGCCCCACGGTGCGCGCGCCCAGTCGGCCAGCAGGTCGGGGTCGCGGCGGGCGATCAGCGCGCCGCGCAGCCCGTCGGTGATGCGCTGCCGCAGCCGCACCACCGCCGGGGCCTGCGAGGCGGGCAGCAGCGGGCCGGCGTAGGCGGACGCGGCCGCCGCTACCGTCCCCGTCTCCAGCCGCCGTTCCACCACCGCCACGTCCGACCCCACCGGAACGGCGAGCCGGTACGGGCGCGAGGCGAGCAGACCCGGACCGAGCACCCGGCGCAGCCGGGCCAGCTCGGCCCGCAGCGTCACCGGTGTGACCGACTCGTCCTCGTACAGCGCGCACAGCAGCTCGTCCCCGGTCAGGCCCTCCGGGTGACGGGCCAGCAGCACCATGATCTCGCTGTGTCGGCGGCTCAGCCGTATGCCGCGACCGCCCACCACAAGCCGCGCCTCGTCGCGGCCCAGCGCGACCAGCTCGGGAGCGCCGGTGGCGGCCCCGGGCGGGCTGAGCAGCGCCAGCTGGGACTCGGCGGCCCGTGCCACCGCCTGCACGAAGCCGAGGCTGTGCGGGTGCGCGAGCCCGTCCCCGCCGGTGATGTCCACGGCGCCGAGGACCTGCCCGGTGCGCGGATCGTGCACCGGGGCCGCCGCGCAGGTCCAGGGCTGGACGCGCCGGATGAAGTGTTCGGCCGCGAACACCTGCACCGGCCGGTCGACGGCGACCGCGGTGCCCGGCGCGTTCGTCCCGACGGCGGACTCCGCCCAGCGTGCGCCGGGCACGAAGTTCATCCGGTCGGCCTTCCGCCGCGTCGCCGGATGGCCCTCCACCCACAGCAGCCTGCCGTGCGCGTCGCACACCGCGAGCAGGTGCTCCCCGTCGGAGGCGAACGAGCCCAGCAGCTCCCGGAACAGCGGCATCACGGGAGCCAGCGGGTGCTCCGCCCGATAGGCGCCGAGGTCACCGTCCGCGATCTCCACACGCGCGGCGCTGTCCGGCCCGACACCGGCCCGCGCGGAACGCCGCCACGAGTCGGCCACCACCGGGCGCACCGGACACGGCACCGTGCCCACCTCGGTGAACGTCTCGTGCGCCCGGCGCAGCGCCCGAACGCGCTCGGCAGGATCTGTCCCCGGCTCCAGGGCCACCCACGGATCGGTCAACTCGGCCTCCCCGGACGACGATGCGGCTGGTGCCATCGTCACCCTCGGTGTGCGCCCGGACAACCTCTTCGACCGGGCTCGCCGTCAGGCGAAGTTGACCAGTCTGATGTAGCGCACCCAGTCCCAGTACGGCCCGGGATCGGTGTGGTCGGTGCCCGGCACCTCGTGGTGCCCGATGATGTGCGCGCCGTCCTTGGGGATGCCGTATCTGTCGCAGACCGCAGCGGTGAGTCTGGCCGACTGCTCGTACAGGGCGTTGGTGAAGTAGGCGGGCTTGTCCACCCAGCCCTCGTGCTCGATGCCGATGCTGCGGGTGTTGTAGTCCCAGTTCCCCGCGTGCCAGGCGATGTCCGACTCGTGTACGCACTGCGCGACGTGTCCGTCGGCGGACCGGACGACGTAGTGGGCGGACACCTTCTTCTGCGGGTTCTGGAAGATGGCCAGGGTGTCGGTGTACGTCTCCTGTGTGACGTGGATGATCACCCGGTCGAGCGTGTAGGTCGTAGGCCGGTTGGACGCCGTGTAGTTGGAGCCGCTCGCCGGCTGCCACTCGGCGGGAGGGTGGTCGACGGCCTGCGTGCGCGCGCCGGCCCGCGGGGTGGGGAGTAAGGCGTGGGGAACGGCGGCGAGGGCGGCACTCTTGAGCAGCCGTCGTCTGCTGGGGAGGGGGCGGGCCAGGTCCATGGCGGTGACCTTTCTGTGGGGGAGTCGGGCGGTTCTGTGGGGAGGGGCGCCGGGTGGTGAGGGAGGCTTGTGAGGGTGTCGGCGGGGCCTGCGGGGACGTTCGCCGGCGAGCGGCACGCACTCGGCGCCGTCGGCGTCTCGCACAGCCGTGCGTGCGGTTTTCGGTGAGTCTCACGCACGGGCAGCCGCTCCTCACGGAGCCGGCCACGCACGTGTCGTCGGCGTCGTACAGGTTGGCGGACGGGGCTCGACGGCCCTTTGTTCCGTCGCTTCCCGTGGCATGCGCGTCCCTCGTCCACCGGAAACACTTGCCGTCGACCGGTACGACGGCAGCGCCTCGCGTGAATCACGGTATGAGGCTTGCGGGTTGGGCAGAAGAGTGCGACGGGAATCGGTGGACGGCCGAGGCATTGTGGAAAACTCGGCCACTCGAACGGGTGAAACGGGCCTGGAATCAGACGCGTTCGGCCACCGCCGCGGGGTTGTCGAGGACGTCTCGCACCACCGCGTGCGCGGCACCCAGCAGGGGGCCCTCCGGACCCAGCCGGGAGACGGACACCGGGCAGGCCCGTCCCGCGCTCCGGCTCGCCAACTCGGCCTCCAGGGAGGGCAGGAGCCAGGGCGCGAGCCCGGACAGCGCGCCGCCCAGCACGACGCTGCCGGGGTCGAGCAGATTGACGGCACCGGTCAGCGCGACGCCCAGCGCCGTGCCGGCGTCGCGCAGGGCGCGCCGTACGTTCTCGTCGCCCGCGGCGGCGCGGGTGGCGAGCAGCCCGACCCGGTCCTCGCCCGGTTCCAGACCGGCTGCCCGCAGCACGGCTTCCTCTCCGGCGTACTGCTCCAGGCAGCCGCGTCCGCCGCACGGGCAGGCGGGCCCTTCCGGTGCGACGGGCACATGCCCCAACTCGCCCGCGAAGCCGCGCGTTCCGCGCAGCAGGCGTCCGTCGACGACCACCGCGGCACCGATGCCGATCTCCGCCGACACGTGCAGGAAGTCACGCGGCATGCCCTTGCCGAGCCAGAGTTCCGCGAGCCCGCCGAAGTTGGCCTCGTTGTCCACGGTCAGGGGGAGGTCGCCCGGCAGCAGGGCGCCGAGGTCGGTGTCGTGCCAGCCGAGGTTGGGCGCCCGCACGACCGTACGGCCGTCCCGTGAGACCAGGCCGGGCACGGCGACCGACAGTCCCGCCGCCCACAGGTCCTGCCGCTCCGCCTCGGCGACGACCTGACGTATCAGCGCGGTGAGGTCCTTCGTCACCGGTTCGGGGGAGCGGCCCCGGTTCGTTCCCTGGCGCACCGCCCGTGCCCGTACCTGCCCGCGCAGGTCGACCACGCAGGCCGCGAGGTGGTCGACACCGACCTCCGCACCGACTCCGGCGGGACCGCACCCGCTGACGGCGAGGGCCGAGCCGGGGCGGCCCACGCGGCCGGGTCGCTCGGGGCCCAGTTCCTGAAGCAGTCCGGTCCGGATGAGCTCGTCGACGAGGGTCGACACCGCGGCACGGGTCAGTCCGATGCGCGACGCGACCGCCGCCCGTGACAGCGGTCCCTCTGCGCTGACGGTGTGCATGACCCGGGCTAGGTTGCGGCGGCGCATGCCCTGCTGGGTGTTGTCGGGCAGCGCGCGCCCGGGACCGGCCGGGCGAGCCTGGTGCAGCGGTGCGGTCATGCCTTCGTCGTCCTGGGTCGGTGTCCGTCGATGCGGTGTGTGCGGTGGCCGCCGGCAGGCGTCCGTCAGTCGGTCCGGGCGCCCCGCTCCAGCAGCGAAGCCGCATCGGAGAGTACCCCGGAGATCCTGGTCAGGGTCGCCTCGTCCCGCTCCACCGGCTCCAGTACGGGTCCGTCGGCCGTCTTCCAGCGGCGGGCGACGGCGGCCGGGTCCTCGCCGGTCAGCAGCCCCGCCGCCTGAGCCGCTGCGCCCAGCGCGACCAGCTCCTTGGCCTCGGGGACCTGGACCGGCCGCCCCGACAGTCGCCGTACGGTCTGCTGCCAGGCCGTGCCTCGGGCGCCGCCGCCGATCAGCAGCAGCGGGGTGGTGCGGTCGGCGTCCTGGTCGAGGACCAGGTCCAGCGCGCCCAGCAGGGCGTGCACGGCGCCGTCGTAGGCGGCCTGCAACAGCTGCCCGGGAGTGGTGTCGTGGCGCAACCCGTGGAGCAGGCCGGAGGCGTTCGGCAGGTTCGGGGTGCGTTCGCCGTCGAGGTAGGGGAGCAGGGTGACGGTGGTGCCGGGTTCGACGGCCTCGCGGTCCAGGCCCAGCAGGGCGGCCACGCGGTCGACGGCGAGCGTGCAGTTGAGGGTGCAGGCCAGCGGCAGCCAGTCGCCGCGTGCGTCGGCGAAACCCGCCACCGTTCCGGACGGGTCGGCCGGGCGGTGCCGGGACACCGCGTACACCGTGCCGGAGGTGCCGAGACTCAGCACCGGTGTTCCGGGTCGCAGCCCGAGGCCCAGCGCGGCGGCGGCGTTGTCGCCGGTGCCGGGAGCGACCAGGGTGCCCTTGGAGAACGGCAGGTCGTGGCTGTCGCGCACGGTCCCCGCCACCTCTCCGGGCCGCACCACGCGGGGCAGCAGCGCCGGATCGAGCCCCACATGGGCGAGCACCTCCTCGTCGTAGGCCTCGGTCGTGGACGCCCACCAGCCCGTACCCGAGGCGTCTCCCCGGTCGGTCGTGCCCAGGCCGGTCAGGCGTTCGGTGAGGTAGTCGTGGGGCAGGCGCACCGCCGCCGCCGACCGGGCCGCCTCCGGCTCGTGCTCGGCCAGCCAGGCCCACTTCGTGACGGTGAAGGAGACGCCGGGCACGCTGCCGGTCCGCTCCGCCCAGGTCTTCGGACCACCCAGCTCCTCGACGAGACGGCGGGCCTGCGGGGCCGAGCGCACGTCGTTCCACAGCAGGGCCGGCCGCACCGGGTCGCCGTGGGCGTCCAGGGTGACCAGTCCGTGCTGCTGGCCGGCGATCGATACGGCGGCGGCCTCGTGCGCCGTCTCCCCGCACTGGTGCAGCGCCGCGCACAGGGCGTCCCACCACTGGCGCGGGTCGCTCTCGCGGCCGGCTCCGGAGGAGACGGAGTGCGGCGCCTGGCCGCTTGCCACCACCTGCCCGGTGGCCGCGTCGACGACGAGCACCTTGGTGGACTGCGTGGACGAGTCCACACCGACGACGAGCGGACCCTCGGCTGCTGACATCGCCCTCTCCTCTTTTCGGCCTGTGCCTTCCTGTGCCTTCCCAGGAAGGCACAGGCATACTAATTTGTAAATCGCCATGACGAAATAGTCGCAAGCGAGCAAGGAGCCGCGGCATGAGCTACCAGCCCACCCCCGAGGACAGGTTCACCTTCGGCCTGTGGACCGTCGGCTGGCAGGGACGGGACCCGTTCGGCGACGCCACCCGCCGCGCCCTCGACCCGGTCGAGACGGTGCAGCGCCTGGCCGAACTCGGCGCACACGGAGTGACCTTCCACGACGACGACCTGATCCCCTTCGGGTCCTCCGACACCGAGCGCGAGTCGCACATCAAGCGCTTCCGGCAGGCGCTCGACGCGACCGGCATGACCGTGCCGATGGCCACCACCAACCTCTTCACGCACCCCGTCTTCAAGGACGGCGCGTTCACCGCCAACGACCGCGACGTGCGCCGCTACGCGCTGCGCAAGACGATCCGCAACATCGACCTGGCGGCCGAGCTGGGCGCGAAGACGTACGTGGCCTGGGGTGGCCGCGAGGGTGCCGAGTCCGGCGCCGCCAAGGACGTGCGCGCCGCGCTCGACCGCATGAAGGAGGCCTTCGACCTCCTCGGCGAGTACGTCACCTCCCAGGGCTACGACCTCCGCTTCGCCATCGAGCCCAAGCCGAACGAGCCGCGCGGCGACATCCTGCTGCCCACCGTCGGCCACGCGCTCGCGTTCATCGAGCGCCTGGAGCGCCCGGAGCTGTACGGCGTGAATCCCGAGGTCGGCCACGAGCAGATGGCCGGGCTCAACTTCCCGCACGGCATCGCCCAGGCCCTGTGGGCGGGCAAGCTCTTCCACATCGACCTCAACGGCCAGTCCGGCATCAAGTACGACCAGGACCTGCGCTTCGGCGCCGGTGACCTGCGCGCCGCCTTCTGGCTCGTCGACCTGCTGGAGAGCGCCGGCTACGACGGCCCGCGCCACTTCGACTTCAAGCCGCCGCGGACCGAGGACCTGGACGGCGTGTGGGCGTCGGCCGCCGGCTGCATGCGCAACTACCTCATCCTCAAGGAGCGTTCGGCCGCCTTCCGCGCCGACTCGGAGGTCCGGGAGGCCCTGCGCGCCTCCCGGCTGGACCAGCTGGCGCAGCCCACGGCGGCGGACGGCCTGCAGACGCTGCTCGCGGACCGTTCGGCCTTCGAGGAGTTCGACGTGGAGGCGGCAGCCGCGCGCGGGATGGCCTTCGAGCGGCTCGACCAGCTGGCGATGGATCACCTGCTGGGGGCGCGCGGCTGACATCGCGGGCGTCCGATCCGGGGCACGCACGCGGGTGTGTGTCCCGGGCACGGGCACGCCATGCGCGCGTCCGTTCCGGGCGGCACCCACGGAAACCGCTGATGCCCGGTCCCCGTGCGGAATGCCGCGGAACCGTGCGGTCCATGCCATGGGTCCGTACCGACTTCCGCGCGCGAACCGCGCGTTGTCCGCTGCTCGGCGACGATGGGCGGTATGGCCATTCCGCCCGTACCGCCTCGTCCGCCCGAGCCGCCCAGGCGCAGGAATCCGCTCTTCGTCCTCCTCACCGTGCTCGTGGCCGCCGGTGCGGTCGCCGTAGTGCTGGTACTGGCCTTCTCGAAGAGCGGCTCGGAGGACGGGAGACCGCCCGCAGGCAGCAGCCCGAGCACGAGCCTCTCGCCCCGCCCCACCCTGAGCCTGCCCAGCTCCCTGCCGTCCGGCTTCCCCAGCTCACTGCCCTCGGGCTTCCCGAGCAGCCTGCCGAGCGGCATCCCGAGCGACCTGCGATCGTTGCTCCCCTCCCTGGACGGCGACGGGCTGCCGTGACGGCGGGCCAGGGCCGGCAGGGCAGCCGTACGCGGCTCACTCCTCCTGCCCCGGGTCCCGCTCCGTCGCGGCCAGCGCCGTCACCGGGTCCCGGCCGGCGCCGCCGGCCGGCACCCAGTGGCCCTGCTCCTTCCGGTAGGGCCACCAGCGGCCGTCCCGCCCGAGGCGGAGCTGGCGGTCCTCGCCGACGACGGTCCAGCGGTTGCCCTCGGCCCGCAGCGACGGCCGTTCGTCCTGCTCCCAGGCCGACTCGACAGCGGCACACGCGCGTGCGTGGGCCTCGCCGTCGGGCGTCCACTCCTCCTCGAGCGCGGACAGGCCGGCCGAACCTCCGAACCGCCAGGCGAGTACGGCCCGTGCCAGCTCCTGCCTGTCGCGCCCCGAACCCTCGGCGAGCCGGTCCAGCACGGCGCCGTCGGAGGCGCCCGCTGCCAGGCGTACGGCGTCCTGGGCGAGGGTCGGCTCCACGACCGGCGTGTGCTTCCCGGCCGGCGCGTGTTCCCCGGTCGCGGTCTGCAGCGTCTCGCCGAGCCGCAGGTGCGCCGCCACGGCGGTCTGTGCCGCCAGGAACTCCAGCGCGGCAGGATCGACCCCGGGCGCCGGCGGGGCCTCGGTGTCCAGGGACGGCGGCGAGCCCGGTGCCGCGGGCGGTTCGGGCAGGGGCGGCAGGGGAGGCAGTACGAACGCCGCCGCGTAGGCTTCCGCGGCGTCCACACCGTCCGGCGGGGGCGGCCCGTCGTCGTCCGCGCTGTCACGGGCCCGGAGCTCGGCGAACAGGGCTCGTTCGTCCCGGCCGCGCATCAGCAACAGGACGAACGGATCCTGGTCCAGCAGCTGCGCCATCATGTGGCAGAGCGCCGTGGTGTGCCCGCAGTGGTCCCAGGCGCCGCAGTCGCACTCCGGTTCCAGATCGCCGATCCCGGGCAGCAGTTCGATCCCCGCGGCCGCCACGTCCTCCACGAGGTGCGGCGGCAACTCGCGGTCGAGCAGCGCCGCCAGGTGCCCGGACCGTTCGACGGCCACGTTCAGGAACCGGGCCCACTCGCCGTCGGACAGTTCCTCCAGCAGGACGTCCGCGCGGTGCGCCGTACGGTCGCGCTCGTGCACCACGGCCGTGATCCGGCCCGGGCGCACCGACACCGCGCCCACCGCTCCCGCGCGGGCGAGCCTGCGGCCGGCCCTCACCTGCTCGGTGTCGAGAACCGTGTCCTCGAGCGCCTTCAGCCAGGCATGGCCCCACCACGTGCCGGCAAAACCACGCCCGCGCGCGGGCGGCAGCGCGGCGAACGTGCGCACCTGGTCGGTGCGGTGCTCCGTCATCGCCATCCTCCTCGCAGCTCCACCAGGTCGGCCAGCTCCTTGTCCGTCAATTCGGTGAGCGCGGCCTCGTCCGAACCCAGGACCGCGTCGGCCAGTTCCCGCTTTCGGTGCAACAGGTCGGCGATACGGTCTTCGATCGTGCCCTCGGTGATCAGCCGGTGCACCTGCACGGGCCTGTCCTGCCCGATCCGGTACGCCCGGTCGGTGGCCTGCGCCTCGACGGCGGGATTCCACCAGCGGTCGTAGTGCACGACGTGTTCCGCGCGCGTGAGGTTCAGCCCGGTGCCCGCGGCCTTCAACGACAGCAGGAACACCGGGACTTCGCCGGCCTGGAAGTGCAGGACCATGGCCTCCCGCTCGGCGACGGGTGTGCCGCCGTGCAGGAACTGCGACCGCACACCGCGTGCCGTCAGGTGCCGTTCGAGCAGGCGCGCCATCTGCACGTACTGGGTGAAGACCAGCACGCTCGCCCCCTCGGCGAGGATGGTGTCGAGCAGTTCGTCCAGCAGCTCCAGCTTCCCGGAGCGGCCGGCGATTCGCGGGCGGTCCTCCTTGAGGAACTGCGCCGGATGGTTGCAGATCTGCTTCAGGCCGGTCAGCAGCTTCACGATCAGGCCGCGCCGCGTCATGTCCTCGGCGCCGGAGATCTCCGCGAGCGTCTCGCGGACCAGGGCCTCGTACAGGCCCGTCTGTTCCGCGGTGAGCGACACCGCGCGGTCGGTCTCGGTCTTCGGCGGCAGTTCGGGGGCGATCCCCGGGTCCGACTTGCGGCGCCGCAGCAGGAACGGGCCGACGAGCCGGGCCAGTCGCTCGGCGGCTGCCGGATCCCGGCCGCTCTCGACGGCTTGCGCGTAGCCGGTGCGGAAGGTGCCGAGCCGGCCCAGCAGCCCGGGCGTCGCCCAGTCGAGGATCGCCCACAGCTCGGACAGGTTGTTCTCCACCGGGGTGCCGGTGAGCGCCACGCGTGCGCGTGCGCCGATGGAACGCAACTGCCGGGCCGTCGCGGAGTACGGGTTCTTCACGTGCTGGGCCTCGTCCGCCACGACCATGCCCCACGCCACCTCGGCCAGGCGCCGCGCGTCCAGGCGCATGGTGCCGTACGTGGTGAGGACGAACTCCCCGTCGGCCAGGCCCTCCAGGTCGCGCCGCGAGCCGTGGAAGCGCCGTACGGGCGTGCCGGGCGCGAACCTCTCGATCTCCCGCTGCCAGTTGCCCATCAGCGACGTCGGGCACACCACGAGGGTCGGTCCGGCGGCCGCCGGGTCGCCGCGGCGGTGCAGGTGCAGCGCGATCAGCGTGATCGTCTTGCCGAGGCCCATGTCGTCGGCCAGGCAGCAGCCCAATCCCAGCGACGTCATCCGGGCCAGCCAGTCGAGTCCGCGCAACTGGTAGTCGCGCAGGCGGGCGGCGAGCGCGGCCGGCTGTCCGACCGGCTCCTGTGCCTCCGGGGCGGCGAGCCGGTCCCGGAGGGTCGCCAGCCATCCTGCGGGCCGGACCTCGACCCGGTGGCCGTCGACCTCCGCGGAGCCGGTCAGGGTGGCGCCCAGCGCCTCCATGGGCGTGATCCTGCGGTCCTGCCGGGCACGAGCGCGGCGCAGCTCCTCGGGGTCCACCAGGATCCACTGGTCGCGCAGCCGCACGAGGGGCCGGTCGGCCTCCGCCAGGCGGTCCAGCTCCTCCCGGGTGAGCCGCTGGTCGCCCAGCGCGAACCACCAGTCGAAGGCGAGCAGGGCGTCGGCGGACAGGATTGTGCGGGAATCCGGCAGTGCGCCCCCGGAACCGCCGTCGCCGTCCTGGGGCCCGATCGTGGCTCCGGACAGCAGCCCACGAACCAGCCCTGTGGGCCAGTGCACGTCCACCCCGGTCTCGGCGAGGGCACGGGCGCCCTCGCCGAGGAGTTCGGTGACCTCCTCGGCGACGAGCTCGACGGCATGCGGTGCGGTCGCCGACAGCAGCGGCGTCAACGCGGGCCACGAACGGGCCGCGCGGCGCAGCGCGAGCAGGACGTCCGTCCGCACACGCGGGCCGAACACCTCGCCCGAGCGGCCCGGTTCGGCCCAGATCTCGGCGGCGTCGACGACCCGCGCGGGATCGTTGACGCTGTGCACCTGCAGCACCGCGCGGAACCGCGGTTCCGTCTCGTGCTGCCCGGCGGACTCGAGCCCGGGCACCTCGACGCGCAGCGAGATCCTCGAGCCCGCGTCGTGGACCGCGGCGACGTCGGCGGCCCAGGCCCGCTGCTCCGGGATGTGCCGTGCCTCCAGTGCCGCGTAGGCCGCACCTCCTGTGACGAGGGGTGCGGCGGGGGAGCGGGGCAAGGTGTCGGCCACCGCGTCGATGAAGGCCCGCAGCAGTCGCTCGGGGGCGGGCAGCCGCAGCGGCTCGGTGCCGCCGACCGGGACGGCGTGCGCCTCGGGCGGCATCGAGGCGGCCAGCGTGCGGATGTCCTCCGCGTCCTGGCCGTGCAGCGGAGCCGCGCGCCAGGCGTCGTGATCGCCGGCGGACAGCCCTGGCAACAGCAGACCCCGCGCCACGAGATGCAGGCCCAGTACGGCCGCCGCGCCCCAGAAGATGCCGGCGCGGTGGCCCCGCTCGGTGACACGCGCGTGCGTGAGGACCGGCAGGGCCGTACGCACGGGAAGTACGGCAGCCGTCACGGTCACCGCCTCCACGCCGCTGCCACGGGGGACGACGACCGTCATCTCCTCCACGGCTGCGGAGGCCGTGGCCGGGGGAGCGGAGCCGTCGGGGAGCCAGAAGGCGACCCGGCCGGCGCGGGCGGGGTCCGCCGGAACGAACACCGCACAGCAGCGGGCCAGTTCGGAGATCTCGGACGGTGTTGCCGCGGGAGCCCTCTGCACAGCGATGCCGATTCCTCAAATTTGACTACCTGGGTTGGGTCGCCGAGGCTACAGCACACAGGCGGACCACCGGGAACGATGTGACAGTGACGCGGGTCACCGCGCGGGCAAAGAGGTCCCGCCACTCCGTGGCCCGGAGCGACCAGTAGGTGGCGCGTCTCAGGGACGTCTCAGGGTCGCGGTCCGGAACCGCCGGGAGCGCGGGGCCGTTGTCATGGCAGAGAGCGGCAGTGGCCGCGAAGGAGGCGACAGATGTCGAAGAACGCGAAGATCGCCGCGGGAGGAGTGGCGGTCGGGCTCATCCTGCTGATCTGGCTGCCCTGGTGGGCCGCCCTCCTGATAGTCCTGGGAGTCCCGGCCGCCGCGTACCTCGCGCTGGACCCCTCCCAGCGGCGTCGGCTGCGCCGCGTCACCCGTAGGGAGCTCGGCCGCTGAAGCGCTACCGCCCCGGCGCGCCGTTGCCGCCCCGGGCGCAGGAGCCGATCACATCGCCGTTCGCGGGCCTGCCGACGGTCCGGTCCGCGGGCGGCCGGACACCGCGCTCCACCCACGCCACCAGCGCGTCGAACGCCGACCGGTAGCGGGGCAGGACCGGCCGCAGCCGGTCGGGACGGGTGCTGTACAGCCCGTCGACGTGCGTGCCGTCCTGGACGGCGCAGTACCGGTGCAGCCCGCCTCGTCCGCTCGCGTCGACCATGCGCGCGTACACGCCCGAGTCCGTCGTCCTGGGCAGCAGCGTCCAGATCGCCGTGCAGTGTGATCAGGGGTCTGCCGATCCGCCCGGTCGGCGCCACGCGGGCCACCGCCCGGTGGACGGAGGCGGGGCGCGAGGCGTGGTCGTAGACCGCGTCGGAGTCGCACGGCGCCAGGATCCGCTCCGGCGTGGTCCCGGCGGACGGCCCGGGACAGGCCGGGGCGTACCCGGGGTCGAACTCGGCGTCGGTGGGGACAGCACGGGCGGGTGAAGCCCAGGGGCTGCCCCATCGTGCGGGCCGATTCCCCCGTCATCCATGGGTTGGCACCACATGGAGCGATGCCTCGTCATGGGGAGGCAAGACATGCGTCAGGAGGGAAGTGCCGTAGGGGTACGGGAGATCAGAGGGGGCGCACCGCCAGCTTGTCGAGGGCCTCCAGCAGACCGGGCAGCTCCGGGCCCCGGCCGATCGGCAGCACTTCGCCGGGCTCGTCGTCGAGCAGCACGAAGGCGATGTCGTCGGTGCGGGCCACCATCGACCAGCCGGGACCGTCGGCCCGCAGGGTACGTGCGTCGCCTGTCGCGAAGGACGACCGTACACGGCCCAGCGGCGGCGGCGAGTCCACGTACGAGCGGACCTCCGTCAGGACGCGGCGGATGCCGCTGTGGCGCGGGGACGCCTCCCCACCGGTGCCGTCCAACGGCTCGCCGCCGTCCGCCGCGTCGGCCGGATCACCGTCCTTCGCGGTCCCGCCGGCCGGGTCCTGGAAGTCGGCGTCGTCGACCTGCTCGCGCCACACCGCCCACTGCAGTGCGATCTCGTCGGCGCCCAGCCGACGCTGGGCGGGCCCCCAGGTGCTGGTGTCCGGCGGGGACAGCACGGGCGCGTCCGAGAGCTCCGGATCCGGGTCGTGCGGCGCGGGCACGCCGGGAGCGGCCACGGCGACGGCGAGGGGCCAGCCCGGCAGCGCGGCGACGACCGTGCGCTCGTCGGGCGACAGGTCGTATTCCATGCCGCAGTCCCAGGACGCGATGGCCACGGCGACCAGCGACACGTCGTCGATGACCACCGTCCACCGCGCCCCGTCGCCGTCCTGACCGAGCACCAGGCCGTACCCGTCGGCGAGGGGTGCGAGACCGAGCGCCGCGCAGGCCTCCGGATAGTCGTCGCCCAGCACACTCGGGAACTGCGCCGGTGTCAGCAGTACCGCAGTGAGCACATAGAGCGCATCGTCCGCGGCGGCGATGGCGTCCTCGTCCGTCCCGGCCATCCCAGCCTCCCCATCGGTTCGTCCAACGGCGCGCACCCTAGTGCGAGTGGAAGGCGGTTGTCACGACTCCTGTGCGCTCCCGGACCTGCAGTTTTCCGCCTGGAGGTGGGCGAAACGGCCCTCGTCCGTCCGCCGCTTCAGGCCGCCGGAAGGCCCAGCAGCGCCCGGGCCACCGTTCCGGGCGGCTCGTTCCGCTCCCGCGCCAGGGCGATCACGGCCCGGCACGCCAGCTCGCTCACCCCGAACGAGAGCGCCTCCGGAGACACCCAGCCGGCGGCCTCGTCGATACGTTCCTGGTCGTCCTCGGCGCAGGCGGCCACATAGGCGGCAGCGGCCTCGAACAGGTTGGGCGTGCGGCCGCCCCGGCCGCGGCCCGCCTCCGCCCGCGCGGAGGTGACGATTCTGGCGACGGACTTGCGAAGCCTGCCGAACACGCGGACACCTTCCCCCTCCGTGGCTTCCGACGCTGACCGTTCGTCTGCTGCTACTCAACGTAGGATCGGAGCCGGCACAGCAGAAGGGGGGCGGCGTGGCGAAGCGCTTCGAGCGGCTGGAACAGATCCGCACCATGGACCCGGTGGCGGACGCGACCGAGATCTACCGGCTCACCTCCGCCTACGAGTTCCCCTGGGACTTCACCCGTTCCCTGGAGCTCGCCCTCTACCGCACGTACGCGGTCCCGAGCATCGGCCGACTGCTGGCCGAGACGGCGGAACTCACCGACCGCGCGCAGAAGCGCTACGACGACACCTCCCTGCTCCTCGACGCCGTGGTCGAGCACGGCTTCGCGAGTGAACAGGGCCGCACCGCGATCCGGCGCATCAACCGGATGCACCGCAGCTACGACATCAGCAACGACGACATGCGGTACGTACTGTGCACGTTCGTCGTCATGCCCAGGCGCTGGATCGACGCGTACGGCTGGCGCAAACTCTCCCGGCACGAGGTCGTCGCGTCCACCGTCCACTACCGCACGCTCGGCCGGCACATGGGTATAAGGGACATCCCCGAGTCGTACGAGGAGTTCGAGGCTCACCTCGATGCCCACGAGAAGGCCCACTTCGGCTGGGACGAGCAGGCCCGAAGGGTCTCCGACGCCACCCTCGACCTGATGACCTCCTGGTACCCGCGTCCGCTCGCGCCCCTGCTGCGCAACGCGACCCTCGCCCTGCTAGACGAACCGCTGCTGCGGGCCTTCCGCTATGCGCCCCCGAGCGCCCTCACCCGCGCCCTGGTGCGCCGCGCGGTACGCGCCCGGGGACGCGCCGTGCGCCTGCTGCCGCCGCGCCGCGCCCCGCACTTCGCGCGCCAGAACTGGGAGATCAAGAGCTACCCGGACGGCTACCGGCTGGCCGACCTCGGCACCCACCCGGTCCCCGGCGTACGGGGCTGCCCCGTGCGGCACATCGGCGGTTCGGCGGCCGGCCCCGGCCAGTGAGCCTGCCGAGGAGCGTGAGCAGGGCCGGCCGGGTCAGTCCTCGCGTACAGCCAGCGCCAGGAAGCGGGCTTCCTCGTCGACATAGGACGTCATGCACCACCCCGAACCGGCGAGCAGCGGCCGCAGGTTGGGCTCAGCCCGAAGGTCGTCCGGGGTGAGCTGCCGGCCCTGACGTGCCGCGAGCGCCTCCCGTCCGATCGGGTGGAACAGCGCCAGCGTGCCGCCGGGACGCACCACGCGCCGCAACTCCCGCAGGTTCTCCGCGGGATGCGGCAGGTGCGCGATGAGACCCGCGGCGAACACGACATCGAACGACCCCGGCCTGAGCGGCAGCGCACCGACGTCGGCGAGCAGCAGATGCCCGTCCCGGTCCCGCCCGGCCCGTACGGCGGCCCGCAGCATGGCCGGCGTCAGATCGGCGCCCACGACGACTCCCGAGCGGCCCACGGCCGCGCGCAGCGGCGGCAGGGCGCGCCCGGTGCCGCATCCCGCGTCGAGGACGCGGCCGCCCTCGCGCAGCCCGAGCTCGGCGACCGCGGCCGCGTAGACGGGGCCGTCGTCGGGGAACCTGCTGTCCCAGTCGGCGGCGCGCGCGGTGAAGAACTCCTGGACGTGTGCGTGGTCCTCGCTCATCGGAATCTCCTTGCGTGGAAACCCCGTCCTTCAGGACGGGGTGGGGGTACCGCCCGCTTGCGGGGGAGGAACACATCCTCGGACCGGAGCCGCGCAGCGGCGGAGTACGCTCCGCCGTCCCGGCAACGGACGTCGTTCACAGGGAACCTGATAGGGTGTGAGGCGTGACGCGGCAGGTCAAGCGGGCGTTCAAGTACCGCTTCTACCCCACGGACGAGCAGGCAGCGGAGCTGTCCCGCACGTTCGGCTGCGTCCGCCTGGTCTACAACAAGGCGCTTCAGGAGCGCACCCGCGCCTGGTACGGCGAGCAGCGCCGTCTCTCCTACGTACAGTCGTCTGCCGCGCTGACGCGGTGGAAGAAGACCGAGGAGCTCGCCTTCCTGGCCGAGGTGTCCTCCGTCCCGCTCCAGCAGGCGCTGCGCCACCTTCAGACGGCGTTCGCCAACTTCTTCGCCAAGCGCGCCAAGTACCCGCGTTTCAAGAGCCGGAAGAAGTCCCGTGCATCGGCCGAGTACACCCGCTCGGCTTTCAAGTGGCGCGACGGCCACCTGACGCTGGCGAAGATGGCCGAGCCGCTGGACATCCGCTGGTCGCGTCCGCTGCCCGAGGGCGCAGAGCCCACGACGGTGACGGTGTCCCGCGATGCTGCGGGGCGCTGGTTCGTGTCCCTGCTGTGTGAGGACACCATTACCCCGGCCCCCGCCACGGATGCGGCGGTCGGCCTGGACGCCGGGATCACGTCCCTGGTGACCCTGTCGACCGGCGAGAAGATCGCCAACCCGAAGCACGAGCGACGCGACCGCGCCCGCCTGGCCAGGGCCCAGCGGGAGCTGTCCCGCAAGGCCAAGGGCTCGAACAACCGGGAGAAGGCCCGCCGCCGCGTGGCCCGCATCCACGCGCGGATCACCGACCGGCGCCGGGACTTCCTGCACAAACTGTCGACTCGTCTCGTCCGTGAGAACCAAACGGTCGTGATCGAGGACCTCACCGTCCGCAACCTGCTGAAGAACGGCAGGCTCGCGCGCGCCATCTCCGACGCGTCGTGGACGAAACTGCGCTCCATGCTGGAGTACAAGTGCGCCTGGTACGGGCGCGAACTCGTCGTGATCGGCCGCTGGTTCCCCAGCTCGAAGCTGTGCGGTAACTGCGGAACAGTCCGCGAGAAGCTGCCGCTGCACGTCCGCGAGTGGGCGTGCGAGTGCGGCACCGTGCACGACCGCGACGTGAACGCGGCACGCAACATCCTGGCCGCCGGGCTGGCGGCATCCGCCTGTGGAGACGGTGTAAGACCTCAACGGGAGTCCTCCCGGACGGGGCGGTCGTCGGTGAAGCAGGAAGCCCAGCGGGCGACCGCTGGAATCCCCCGCCCTTAGGCGGGGGAGGAAGTCAAGTTCCGCATGATCCCTCACCGGTTCGGATGGATGTCGCTGCCGGACGCCGCTGCGCGCATGTTCGAGCGTGACGCGATCGTTCCGGTGCCCGTCCATGTCATATTCCGACACCTTTCGAAACGTGCCCCCTTCGTGCGCCCGTGCCCCCCTAGCGTCCCGGGGTCATGGGACACCTGGACCACGCCTCCTTCGGCTGGCTGACACCCCTGCTGTCGTACGCGATGGCCTGCATCGGCGCCGCTCTGGGGCTGCGCTGCACCGTGCGGGCCCTGGCCGCCACCGGACGATCGCGCCGCAACTGGCTCATCACCGCGGCCTCGGCGATCGGCACCGGCATCTGGACCATGCACTTCGTCGCCATGCTCGGCTTCGGCGTCAGCGGCACCGACATCCGCTACGACGTCCCCCTGACCATTCTCAGCCTGATCGTCGCCGTGGCCGTTGTCTGCGCGGGCGTCTTCGCCGTCGGCTACAGCCGCGACCGCGGACGCGCCCTGTTCCTCGGCGGGCTCACCACCGGTCTTGGCGTGGCGAGCATGCACTACCTCGGCATGGCGGCGGTGCGCCTGCACGGCGACGTCAGCTACGACCCGGTGCTCGTCGTCCTGTCCGTCGCGATCGCCGTCCTCGCCGCCACCGCGGCCCTGTGGGCCGGACTGAACATCAAGTCGCCGCTCGCGGTCGCCGTCGCCTCCCTCGTCATGGGGGCGGCGGTCAGCAGCATGCACTACACCGGGATGTTCGCGGTGAGCGTGCGCGTCACACCCTCCGACGCGGTCCTGCCCGGGGCCACGGCGATGCAGTTCATCTTCCCCCTCGCCGTCGGCCTCGGGTCCTACCTCTTCCTGACCTCGGCCTTCGTCGCCCTGTCCCCCTCGGCGGGGGAGCGCGAGGCCTCCGCCTCGGCCCAACGGCCGGCCGAGAGCGCCGCCCGTTAGCAGGCGGCGGGAGACATCCCGGACGGCACGCCCCAGACCCCCGAGCGAGGAGCCATGCGAACACCCCGCAGGACCCCGACCGACGCCCGGACGCCGGCCGCGCCGCCGGTGCGCGGCCGCCGCGCGCACGCCAGGCCGCCCGCCGACGAGGGATCGGACGATCCGTACGCCGCGGGACCGGACGACGTCCCCGCGCGCGGGGGACGCCGTCGACTGCGCCCCCGCACCGTACGGGCCAAGATCGTGTGCCTGCTCATGGTGCCGGTCGTCTCACTGCTCGCCCTGTGGGCGTACGCGACCGTCACCACCGCGCAGGACATCGCGCGGCTACGGCAGTCGCAGCGCGTGGACTCCGCGGTACGGGCCCCGGTCGCGGCCGCCGTCGCCGCGCTCCAGGACGAGCGGGTGGCCGCCGTGCGCTACGCGACCGACCCGGGGACGACGGGAAACGGCGACCTGAAGAACCTCGCCGCGCGCACCGACCGGGCCGTGGCGAAGCTGCGGCTCGGGAACCGCAACACCGTCGCCGACGGTGAGCAACTGCCCGCAGGAGTCGCGCAGCGCCTGCGCGCTTTCGTGGACGGAACCGAAGGCCTGCGGTCCCTGCGCGCCGCGCTGCTCGACCGGCGGGTCGGGTGGGACGAGGCCTACGGACAGTACACCAAGGTCATCTCCACGGCCTTCGGCGTGGGCGGCGCGCTCACCGGCGTCCAGGACGCCGACCTCGGCTCCGACACGCGCGTGCTGCTCGAGTTCTCCCGCGCGGGAGAGGCACTGGCCCAGGAACACGCGGTGCTCTCCAGCGCACGCCTGGCCGACGGCCTGGGCGGAGAGCGGCTCGCCTTGTTCACGGGCGCCGTCGACACGCGCCGGACCCTCACCGACGCCGCCGTCGCCGACCTGCGGGGCTCCGAGCACACCGCCTGGCAGCGTCTCGCCGCCGGCCGCGACTACACCGCTCTCGGCGCCGTCGAGGACAAGGTCCTCGCCGCCGGCCAGGGCCGCCGCGCGCTGGATGCGGCACCGGAAGCCACCTGGGAACCGGCACACGCGCGCGTACAGGACGGCATGCGCACCATCGAGGCGGACGCGGGGTGGGGCGCCGCGGACCGCGCCGACCCCTTCACCCGCGGCCTGCTCAGCCCCGCCGGTGCCGCCGTCCTCTTCGGCCTGGTCGCCGTCTCCGCCTCGCTCGTCATCTCGGTCCGCATCGGACGCGGCCTCGTCGTCGAACTGGTGAGTCTGCGCAACAGCGCCCTGGAGATCGCCCGCCGCAAACTCCCCGAGGCGATGCGCAGGCTGCGCGCCGGCGAGGAGATCGACGTCCGGGCCGAGGCCCCGCCGGGCTCGCCCACCGAGGACGAGACCGGACAGGTCGCCGAGGCCCTCGGCACGGTGCACCGCGCCGCCCTGCGGGCCGCCGTGGAGCGCGCCGAACTCGCCAGCGGCATCTCCGGCGTCTTCGTCAACCTGGCGCGCCGCAGCCAGGTCCTCGTCCACCGCCAACTCAGCCTCCTGGACAGCATGGAGCGGCGCTCGGACGACCCGAACGAGCTGAGCGACCTCTTCCGGCTCGACCACCTCACCACCCGTATGCGGCGCCACGCCGAGAGCCTGATCATCCTCTCCGGGGCCGCGCCGGGCCGGGCCTGGCGCATGCCGGTCTCCCTGACGAACGTGATCCGTGCGGCCGTCTCCGAGGTCGAGGACTACGCGCGCGTGGAAGTACGGCAACTCCCCGACGCCTCCGTCACCGGCGCGGCTGTCGCCGACCTCACCCACCTGCTCGCCGAACTCGTGGAGAACGCCGCCCAGTTCTCACCGCCCCACACGCGCGTGCGCATCACCGGAGAGCCCGTCGGCAACGGGTATGCGGTCGAGGTCGAGGACCGGGGCCTGGGCATGGGCAAGGAAACCCTTGCCGAGGCCAATCGGCGCATAGCCCAGTCGGAGGCGCTCGACCTGTTCGACAGCGACCGGCTCGGCCTGTTCGTGGTCAGCAGGCTCGCCGCCCGCCACGACATCAAGGTCCACCTGCGGACCTCGCCCTACGGCGGCACCACCGCGGTCGTCCTGCTGCCCACGGCCCTGCTGCACAGCGGCGCGGCGGAGACATCCCCCCGGGCGGCGGCCGAGCGGGAGCACCCGGCGGAACGTGAGTACGCGCACGTACCCGGTGCCGCCCGGCACCAGGACTCCGTGCCGACACGGGCCGGCCGGTCCGCGCCGGCCGCCCCGGGACAGGCCGTGCCCACGACCGACACCCCGCCCCCGGGAGTGACCACCTTGCGGCTGCACCGTCCCGCGCAGGACCCCGAGCCGGACCCCCCGGAATCCGACGACCTGCCGCGCCGCGTGCGGCAGGCGAGCCTCGCCCCTCAACTGCGCGGACAGCGCACCGAGGAAGCGGTACGCCCCGGGCCCCCGCGCGACGACGACCGGCGCACGCCCGAACTCGTACGGGACCGCATGGCCGCCTACCGCGATGGCTGGGCCCGCGGCGGCGGCAGGCAGCCCGGCCGCAGTGCCGCGCTCGAAGACGACGCCGGCAGCGACAGCGACGAAGGAGACCTCGCATGATCCAGGACCCGAGCATGAGGGCCGCCCAGCGGTCCGGCGAACTCGACTGGCTGCTGGACGACCTGGTGCTGCGCGTACGCGAGGTGCGGCACGTGGTCGTGCTGTCCAACGACGGACTGGCCGTGGGCGCGTCGACCGACCTCGAGCGCGAGGACGCGGAGCACCTGGCCGCCGTGGCCTCCGGCTTCCACAGCCTCGCCAAGGGCGCCGGCCGCCACTTCGGGGCCGGGGGTGTGCGTCAGACGATGGTGGAGATGGACGACGGCTTCCTCTTCGTGGCCGCCGCGGGCGACGGCTCCTGCCTCGCCGTCCTCACCGCCGTCACAGCCGACATCGGCCTGGTGGCCTACGAGATGGCACGGCTCGTCAAACGGGTCGGCGAGCACCTTTACACGCCGCCGCGCGCCACCGCGCAGCCACCCGCGGCGGGATGAGGCGAAAGGGCGGTCCGCACAGATGACCGACGACTTCATGGGCGCCCCGCACGAGCCGGGCAGCCAGTGGTACGACCACGAGGCCGGGCCGCTCGTCCGCCCGTACGCCATGACGGGCGGACGCACCAAGCCCGGCCCGACCGGCGTACGTTTCGACCTGATCGCCCTTGTCGCCCTCGACCCGGGCGCACCCGGCATGGACGACGACGCCCTCGGACCGGAACACCGGCTCCTGATCGAGCTGTGCCGGACGGAGACGCAGTCCGTCGCCGAACTCGCCGCGGGCGCCGACCTGCCCGTCGGCGTGGTCAGGGTGCTCCTCGGAGACCTTCTGGAACTCGGCCGCGTCACCGTCAGCCGCCCGGTGCCGCCCGCACAGCTTCCCGACGAGCGGATTCTGCGTGAGGTGATCGCGGGACTGCGGGCGCTGTAGAGAATGTGTCTCTGTTGTGCACCTGTTCCGGCACCTTGGGGGCGCGAGTCGGTCAGGACGGAGAAAATACGGTCCAATCCCCCGAACGACTGCCCACGTTGTCATGATGCTGACGGTTCCCCTCCCCGCGTCGACCGTTGCACCCCTCCTGAGAGAAGTGATCCATGGTCTCCGAGCACCTTGACGCCCAGGACGGCGAGACTGCCGCCCTGGCGCTGAAGATACTGGTCGCCGGCGGATTCGGCGTGGGCAAGACCACCCTGGTGGGCGCGGTCAGCGAGATCCGACCGCTGCGCACCGAGGAACTGCTGAGCCAGGCCGGTCAGTTGGTCGACGACACCGACGGTGTGGACCAGAAGGTCACCACAACCGTCGCTATGGACTTCGGGCGCATCACCATCCGGTCCGGGCTCTCCCTCTACCTCTTCGGCACGCCGGGCCAGGACCGCTTCTGGTTCCTGTGGGACGAGCTGTCGCAGGGCGCCCTCGGCGCCGTGGTCCTCGCCGACACCCGACGGCTGGAGGACTGCTTCCCGGCGGTGGACTACTTCGAGCACCGGCACATCCCGTTCGTGGTGGCCGTCAACTGCTTCCCGAGCGCCCGCACCTACGGCGCCGACGACGTCTCCCGCGCCCTCGACCTCGACCGGGGCACGCCCGTGGTCCTGTGCGACGCCCGCGAACGCGACTCCGGAAAGGAGGTGCTGATCCGGCTCGTCGAGTACGCCGGGCGGATGCACACCGCCCGGCTGCTCGACTCCGTGAGCTGAACGAAACGGTGCGCGCCCGGCCGGTTGGGAACGCGCGGAAGCCGACCGGCCTCAGTCCGCGAGATCCTTCACCGCCACGACCTTGTCGACCGTGAACCGGACCAGCAGTTCACCCGGGACGCCGTTGCGGGCGCCGAACTCCTCACCGCGCTCCTCGCCCATGTAGCGAGCACCGATGCGCGTGGCCCACTGCCGGACCTCGTCCAGGTCCTCCGACAGCCGGGCGCGGCCCTGTAGCACCACAAAGCTGAACGGCGGCCGGTCGTCGTCCACGCACAGGGCGACCCGGTCGTCACGGGCCAGATTGCGCCCCTTCACGGTCTCCTTCCCGGTGTTGAACACGATGTCGTTCCCCTCGAGCAGAAACCAGATCGGCGCGACATGCGGGCTCCCGTCGGCCCGTACGGTCGACAGCTTGCCGGTGCGGGTGCCGTACGAGACGAACGTCCGCCATTCGCCGTCGGTCATCTTCTGTGTCATGTCCCCATACTCCTTGCCGGGACAGCGGCAGTGGGGAAGGCTGGCGGGAGATCCTCCGGCCACGGGGGAAGACATCACACGGGGAGACCGCATCATGACGCAGAACCAGACACTGGGCTGGCTGCTCGACGACTTGACCCAACGGATGGAACACGTACGGCACGCCCTGGTCCTGTCCAGCGACGGGCTGGTGACGAGCGCGAGCACGGGACTGCGTCGCGAGGACGCCGAGCATCTCGCGGCCGTGTCGTCCGGGCTGCACAGCCTGGCCAAGGGCTCGGGCCGCCACTTCGGCGCGGGCGGGGTACGCCAGACGATGGTCGAGTTCGACGACGCGGTGCTGTTCGTCACGGCGGCCGGCACGGGCAGCTGCCTGTGCGTCCTCAGCGGTGCGGAGGCCGACATCGGTCAGATCGCCTACGAGATGACCCTGCTCGTCAACCGAGTCGGCGAGCACCTCGACGTGGACGCCCGCCAACCGGAGCGGACTTCCGCGACAGACCTCTGACCTGCGCGTTCATCATCCCCCGCAGAGTTGTCCACAGGCCCGCGTCGAGATTCGCGGCAACGGCTACGGTTTTCCCAGGCGAGCGCAGCCGGCGCGAGCCGCACTCCACGGGGGAGACGACCATGTCCGGCGACACCATCACGCATGTCATCACGCCCACCGCCGAAACGACCGACGCGAAGCGGCAGACGCCCTTCTCCCAGAGCCGGGCGGCCCGCGAACTGGGTCTCAAACGCAGCGAGTTCGACCTGGCCGTTCACCTCGGTCACGTCCGTACCCGGCCCGACGAAGGGGGAGGCGGCCGGCGCGTCGACCGCGCCGAGATCGAGCGGCTGCGCGCCCAGGAGGGTTTCCCGGAGGTGCTGCGCAGGCGGGTCGAAGCAGTGGGCACCAGGGACGGCGCGGCGCTCATGGAAGTGACCGCCACCCGGTTCACACGTCTGGCCCGCCTGGGCCTGGTGACTCCGGTCAAGTTCTACCTGAACCGCTACCGGGCCGTGGTCTGGTTGTATCTGGCCGACGAACTGCTGGAGTTCGCCGCCGACCCGAAGAGCGCGGTGCTGCTGAACCGGCCTTTGCCCGAGGTGCTTCGGTCCCAGCTGGACACCGGCCTGGACCTGCGCGCCCGCAACTGGCGTGGACGGCACCTGGGCTTCCTGCTGCGCCAGGCCGACGACCCGTGGGAGCGGGCGGGTGCCGTGGCATCGATGCTCGACCAGGTTCAGATCTCGGAGATCGTCAGGGCCCCCTACGAACGCGCGTATCTGAACCGCTTCCGGCCGCAGCCGCCCGCCCACGGCACGCCGGGCTCGCCCGCCGTCCGTCTCACCGAGCGGATCGCGACGGCGCAGGATGCGGACGAGATCGAATGGCTCCGGGCCGATCTGGCACGGGCGGTGGGGGAGGCACGCACCCACCGGCCCGCGCCCCGCCTGGTCTCGTGGCGCACCGACCGGCACCCGGCACAGCACGGGCATCCAGCAGAGCACCGACGTCCGACAAAGCACCGACGTCCAGGGCACCGGCACCTGGCACATCACCGGCATCCGCCCACGCCGGATCGGCCCGAGCGACCCCAGCGGTCCGAACCGGCGAAGCGGTGCGGGCGCTCACGCCGCCTGCTGGGCCGGTTCTTCCGCAGAGACGCCTGAGCCACCACTCGCCGGGCCCGGTCCGGCCGACGGGCCCACCACGGAGGGTGACTGCCTACACCTCGCGGAACAGGCCCTCCTGGACGACCGACACGAGCAGGCGCCCCTCCACGTCGTAGATGCGCCCGCGGGCCAGACCCCGGCCGCCCGTCGCGATCGGCGACTCCTGGTCGTACAGGAACCACTCGTCGGCCCGGAACGGCCGGTGGAACCACATGGCGTGGTCCAGCGAAGCCATGTCGAATCCCCGCGGCCCCCACAGCGGCTCGACCGGGATACGCACCGCGTCGAGCAGGGTCATGTCACTGGCGTAGGTCAGCGCGCAGGTGTGCACGAGCGGGTCGTCGCCGAGCGGCCCGACCGCGCGCATCCACACGGCGCTGCGCGGCTCGGCGCCCTTGACGTCCTCGGGGCTCCAGCGCAGCCGGTCCGCATAACGGATGTCGAACGGCTGGCGGTGCGCCATGCGCTCCAACTGCTCGGGCAGTGCCCCCAGATGCTCCCGGATCTCCTCCGAGACCGTCGGCAGGGACTCCGGGTCCGGAACCTCGCGGGCCGGCGGCAGCTGGTGTTCGAAACTCCCCTGTTCAGGTTTGTGGAAGGAGGCGGTCAGATTGAAGATCGTGCGGCCTTGCTGTACGGCGGTGACCCGGCGGGTGGTGAAGGACCGCCCGTCGCGCACCCGCTCCACCTGGTACACGATCGGCACCCCGGGCCGGCCGGGGCGCAGGAAGTACGCGTGCAGCGAGTGCACCGGGCGCTCGCCGTCCGTGGTGCGTCCGGCGGCGACCAGCGCCTGCCCGGCCACCTGGCCGCCGAAGACCCGCTGCAGGGACTCCTGCGGACTGCGGCCGCGGAAGATGTTGACCTCGATCCGTTCCAGGTCGAGCAGGTCGACGAGACTTTCGGAAGGGTTCGTCATGTCGGTCATGTACAAGGCTCTCCTGTGCTCACAGCTGACCGACGTCGGTCACACGGACGACAGCGCGGCCCTCGGCGTCGGAGGCGCCCAGGTCGACCTCCGCGCTGATGCCCCAGTCGTGGTCGCCGCTGGGGTCGTCGAAGATCTGCCGCACTCGCCACAGACCGTTCTGCGGCTCCTCCTCGATCAGCAGCAGCTTCGGGCCGCGGGCGTCGGGACCGGTGCCCAGGTCCTCGTACTCCTCCCAGTACTTGTCCATCGCCTCGCCCCACGCCTCGGCGTCCCACCCCGCCTCGGCGTCCATCTCGCCCAGCTCCTCCACCTGGTCCAGGGCGGCGAGCTCGACGCGGCGGAACATGGCGTTGCGGACCAGGACGCGGAAGGCGCGGGCGTTGGTGGTGACCGGCTTGACCTGGTCGGCCTTCTCCTGGGCCTCCTCGGCGGTCATCTCCTCGGGATTGGCCAGCTGCTCCCACTCGTCCAGCAGGCTGGAGTCGACCTGGCGCACCATCTCGCCCAGCCAGGCGATCAGGTCCTGCAGGTCCTCGGACTTCAGGTCGTCCGGGACCGTGTGCTCCAGCGCTTTGTACGCACTGGCCAGGTAGCGCAGCACGATGCCCTCGGTGCGGGCGAGCTCGTAGAAGGAGACCAACTCCGTGAAGGACAGCGCCCGTTCGTACATGTCGCGGATCACGGACTTCGGCGACAGTGGGTGGTCGCCGACCCAGGGGTGGCTCTTGCGGTAGGTGTTGTAGGCATGGAAGAGCAGCTCTTCCAGGGGCTTGGGGTGGGTGATGTCCTGGAGGCGCTCCATGCGCTCCTCGTACTCGACACCGTCCGCCTTCATCGCGGCCACGGCCTCGCCCCGCGCCTTGTTCTGCTGGGCGACGAGGATCTGCCGCGGGTCGTCCAGCGTGGACTCCACGACGGAGACCATGTCCAGCGCGTAGGACGGCGACTCGGGGTCCAGCAGCTCGAACGCGGCCAGCGCGAAGGTGGACAGTGGCTGGTTGAGCGCGAAGTCCTGCTGAAGGTCGACCGTGAGGCGCACGATACGGCCCTCGGCGTCCGGCTGGTCGAGCTTCTCGACGATGCCGCCGTCCAGCAGCGAGCGGTAGATGGCGATGGCCCGCCGGATGTGCCGCAACTGCTGCTTGCGCGGCTCGTGGTTGTCCTCCAGCAGGTGCCGCATCGCCTCGAAGGCGTTGCCGGGACGGGCGATCACCGACAGCAGCATCGTGTGCGTCACCCGGAAGCGGGAGGTCAGCGGCTCCGGCTCGGAGGCGATGAGCTTGTCGAAGGTGTTGTCCGTCCAGCCGACGAACCCCTCCGGTGCCTTCTTGCGGACGACCTTCCGGCGCTTCTTGGGGTCGTCGCCCGCCTTGGCGAGCGCCTTCTCGTTCTCGATGACGTGTTCAGGGGCCTGCGCGACGACGAAGCCCTCCGTGTCGAAGCCGGCACGTCCGGCACGTCCGGCGATCTGGTGGAACTCACGGGCGCGCAGCGTGCGCACGCGGCTGCCGTCGTATTTGGTCAGCGCCGTGAACAGCACTGTACGGATCGGCACGTTGACGCCCACGCCGAGCGTGTCCGTGCCGCAGATCACCTTCAGCAGACCGGCCTGCGCCAGCTTCTCCACCAGGCGCCGGTACTTGGGCAGCATGCCGGCGTGGTGCACGCCGATGCCGTGCCGGACGTAGCGGGAGAGGTTCCGGCCGAACCTGGTGGTGAAGCGGAAGTTGCCGATCAGCTCGGCGATCTGCTCCTTCTCCTCGCGCGAGCACATGTTGATGCTCATCAGCGCCTGCGCCCGCTCCACGGCCTGGGCCTGGGTGAAGTGCACGATGTACACAGGGGCCTGGCGGGCCTGGAGGAGATCGGTGAGCGTCTCGGTGAGCGGCGTGCGCCGGTACTCGTAGGACAGCGGCACCGGGCGGGTGGCCGAGCGGACCACCGCGGTGGGGCGGCCGGTGCGACGGGTCAGGTCCTTCTCGAAGAAGGAGACGTCGCCGAGCGTGGCCGACATCAGCACGAACTGCGCCTGCGGCAACTCCAGCAGCGGGATCTGCCAGGCCCAGCCGCGGTCGGGCTCCGCGTAGAAGTGGAACTCGTCCATGACGACCTGGCCGACATCGGCGTCCTTGCCGTCGCGCAGCGCGATCGAGGCCAGCACCTCGGCCGTGCAGCAGATGACGGGCGCGTCGGCGTTCACGGAGGCGTCGCCGGTGAGCATGCCGACGTTCTCGGTGCCGAACAGCTTGCAGAGTTCGAAGAACTTCTCCGACACCAGCGCTTTGATCGGTGCCGTGTAGAAGGTGACCTCGTCCCGGGCCAGCGCGGCGAGGTGCGCGCCGGCGGCGATCATGCTCTTGCCGGAGCCGGTGGGTGTGGAGACGATCACGTTCGCTCCGGAGACCACCTCGATCAGCGCCTCCTCCTGGTGGGGGTAGAGCGCGAGACCCTGATCCTGGGCCCAGGATTCGAAGGCTTCGTACAGGGCGTCGGGGTCGGCGGTCGGCGGGAGCTGATCGATGAGGGTCACCCACCCATCTTGCCTGGCCCTCCCGCCGAGGTGGGAATCGGCTGCCGATCCGAAGATCACGACCGCTACGCTGTGTCGCCGACAGGACATCGGCGCACCGGGACAACCGGACAGCGCAGCAACGGGAATGGGGCGGGCAACGGCCATGATGGGACCAGCACACTCACTGTCGGGCGCCGCGGCCTGGCTGGGCGTGGGAGCCGCGGCCGCCGCGGCCGGACGCCCCATGCCCTGGCCGGTCCTGCTGGTCGGTGCGCTGATCTGCGCCGGGGCCGCCCTCGCCCCGGATCTGGACCACAAGGCCGCGACCATCTCGCGCGCCTTCGGACCGATCTCGCACTGGCTGTGCGAGATCGTCGAGAAGCTCTCCCACGCCGTCTACAAGGCGACGCGCATGCAGGGCGACCCGCGCCGCTCCGGCGGGCACCGGACGCTGACGCACACCTGGCTGTGGGCGGTGCTGATCGGGGCGGGTACCTCCGTCCTGGCGATCACCGGCGGCCGCTGGGCGGTGCTGGCGATTCTCTTCGTGCACATGGTGCTGGCCATCGAGGGCCTGTTGTGGCGGGCTGCCCGCGGCTCCAGCAGCGACATCCTGGTGTGGCTGCTGGCCGCGACCAGCGCCTGGATCCTCGCGGACGTCCTCGACCAGCCGGGCAACGGCTCGAACTGGCTGTTCACCGCCGCGGGCCAGGAGTACCTGTGGCTCGGCCTGCCGATCGTGCTGGGCGCGCTGGTGCACGACATCGGGGACGCGCTGACCGTCTCCGGCTGCCCGATCCTGTGGCCGATACCGGTGGGCCGCAGGCGCTGGTACCCCGTCGGCCCGCCGAAGGCGATGCGGTTCCGGGCGGGCAGCTGGGTCGAGCTCAAGGTGCTGATGCCGGCGTTCATGCTGCTCGGCGGGGTGGGCTGCGCGGCCGCACTGAACTTCATCTGAGGGGCCGCTCGGAACTTCGTCCGAGGGGCCGCTCGGCCTCACGCGGCTCCGTCGCCGCCCGTGTCCTGTCCGCCGCCGTAGCGCCGCTCGAACCGGGCGACGCGGCCCTCGGAGTCCACCGTGCGGGCCTTGCCGGTGTAGAACGGGTGGCTCTCCGAGGAGATCTCCACGTCCACGACCGGGTAGGTCTCGCCGTCGTCCCACTCGATGGTCTGCTCGCTGGTGGCGGTGGACCGGGTGAGGAAGGCGTAGCCGGCGGAGCGGTCGCGGAAGACGACGGGGTGGTAGTCGGGGTGCTTGTCCTGCTGCATGGGAACTCCTCGTGCGGCGGGGGAGAGAGCGGCCGGGGAGAGGGCGACGGCGTGCCGGCGGCTGGGTCAGCTGTACAGGGTGTCCTCGTCGACGACGTGCATCGCGGCCTCCTCGGCGGAGGCGGCCGCGCCGTCGATGCCCACGTCGGTGGCGATCAACGCGCTCTCCTCGTCCTCGTGCGTTCCCTCGTCGGGGGCGACGAGACGGCCGGAGCGGGCGGCGCCGACCTCGTTGTCCAGGAGTTCCCCGTCGGTGCCCTCGCAGTCGCCCATGCCGTCGCTGTCCGGGTCGGCCGGGCCGGGAAGCTCTTCGGCGAGACGCTGCTCCAGGGTCTCGCCCTGCCGGCGCTCGGCCGCGGTCACGCCGGTGTGCTCCACCGCCCATGGCCGCTCCGGAGGAGACCAGCCACGGTCCAGGGGGTCGTCGACACCGTCGTACACCAGCGTGTCCTCCGAGTCGAGCACTCCCGTGTCTTCCTTGATCTCGGAGTCTTCATCGGGCTGGTAGACGTCGTCTCCCCATCCGTCGGCGCTGTCCACGGGTACCTCCAGGGGGTGGGAACGGGCCCGTTCTCACCGCGGCCGGCGGGCGGCCGCCGGTGCGCGGGGCACAGCTGTCACCCGGCGCGAACCGGACGGTTGCCGGGCGCTCCCCGAGCCGTTGCCGCTTTCCAGCCTTCCACCCCTGTTCGGCACTGCGCAACGGCACGACACCAGCCCCCGGCCTACAGGCCGTGGCCCGTACCCCCGTCCCTGAGGACCGCATACGTGTACGGCGGCGGCCGTGACGTGGAGTGCTGTCGCTCCGGATGCAGGCCGGCGCCCGCAGGCCTCTGGACCGCCCCGGTCACCGCCGGCGCGGCTGATGGCGGCGGGAATGTGGAGGCCTGCGGTTCCGGGTGCCGGTTCGTGCCCGGACCGGGCAGTCGGCCGGCCCGCCGGTCGTCGTCCGTGCCGGCGGGCCTGTGGGCCGCCGCGGTCACTGGGCCGGTCACAGTCGGCGTGGCCGCCGGCGGCCGGGGTGCGGAGTGCTGTCACTGCGGATGTCGGCCCGAGCCCCCGGTCACCGGGCCCGCCACCGGCGACGGCTCGGGCGCCGAGACCAGCCGTTGCGGGCATCGGTCCGTGCTCCGGCCGGGCAGCCGGCGGGACCGGATCCCGGCCCGTCGGCCTCTCCGGCGGGCCGCCCTCGTCTGCTCACCCGTGCCAGGACCGCCACAGCGCCGCGTATGCGCCGTCCGCGGCGACCAGGTCGTCGTGGGTACCCAGCTCGCTGATGCGGCCGTTCTCGACCACGGCGATGATGTCCGCGTCGTGGGCCGTGTGGAGCCGGTGGGCGATGGCGACGACCGTGCGGCCGTCCAGGACGCGGGCCAGGGACCGCTCCAGGTGCCGGGCTGCTCGCGGGTCGAGGAGCGAGGTCGCCTCGTCCAGGACCAGTGTGTGCGGGTCGGCCAGGACCAGGCGGGCCAGGGCGATCTGCTGGGCCTGGGCCGGGGTGAGGGCGAGGCCGCCCGAGCCGACCTCGGTGTCCAGGCCGTCCTCCAGGGCGCGCGCCCATCCGTCGGCGTCGACCGCGCCGAGCGCCGCCCACAGTTCGGCGTCGACGGCGCCGGCGCGGGCGAGCAGCAGGTTGTCGCGCAGGGAGCCCACGAAGACGTGGTGCTCCTGGTTGACCAGGGCGACGTGGGAGCGGACGCGTTCGGCGGGCATCCGGGAGAGCTCGGCACCGCCGAGGGCGACCCGGCCCTCCCGCGGCGCGTAGATCCCGGCGAGCAGCCGGCCCAGCGTGGACTTGCCGGCGCCCGAGGGGCCGACCAGTGCCAGCCGGGTGCCCGGGGCGACCTTCAAGGACACCTCGCGCAGCACGTCGACGCCCTCCCGATAGCCGAAGTGCACCCGGTCCGCGTGCACGTCCCGGCCGGCGGGGGTCAGGGAGGCGTCCCCGGCGTCCGGTTCGACGTCGCGGACGCCGACGAGCCGGGCCAGCGACACCTGCGCCACCTGCAACTCGTCGTACCAGCGCAGGATCAGCCCCACCGGGTCGACGAGCATCTGCGCGATGAGCGCGCCCGTGGTCAGCTGTCCGACCCCGATCCAGCCCCGCAGGACGAACACCCCGCCGGCCATCAGCACGGAGGCGAGCACGGTCACATGGGTGACGTTGATGACCGGGAAGAGCACCGACCGCAGCCAGAGCGTGTAGCGCTCCCACGCCGTCCACTGCCTGATCCGGAGTTCCGACAGAGCGACGCGGCGCTCGCCCAGGCGGTGCGCCTCCACGGTGCGCCCGGCGTCGACGGTCTCGGTGAGCGCGGCGGCCACGGCGGCGTAGCCCGCGGCCTCCGAGCGGTAGGCGGACGGCGCCCGCCGGAAGTACCAGCGGCAGCCGATCACCAGCAGCGGCAGGGCCAGCAGCACGGCAGCGGCGAGCGGCGGCGCGGTGAGGACCAGACCGCCGAGCAGCAGCGCCGCCCACACCACCCCGATCGCCAGCTGCGGCACGGCCTCGCGCATCGCGTTGGCGAGCCGGTCGATGTCGGTGGTGATGCGGGAGAGCAGGTCGCCGGTGCCCGCCCGCTCCAGCACGCCCGGCGGCAGTCCGACCGACCGGACGAGGAAGTCCTCGCGCAGGTCGGCCAGCATCCGCTCGCCCAGCATCGCTCCGCGCAGCCGCACTTCCCGTACGAACACGGCCTGGACGAGCAGCGCCAGCACGAACAGCCCCGCGGTCAGGGGCAGATGCAGTTCCCGGGTACCGTGCGACACCCGCTCGACCAGGCCACCCAGCAGCCATGGGCCGGCCATGGAGGCGAGCACGGCCACCGTGTTGACGGTGACGAGCAGCAGGAAGGCGCCGCGGTGCCGGCGCAGCAGCTCGGTCACGTAGGCGCGGACGGTCGCGGCGGAGCCGACGGGCAGAGTGCCGGCCGTCGTCGGGGCCGCCGGGTCGTACGCCGGGGGCGCCACGCCGATCATGCGGTCTCCTCCATCTCTTCCATGGCGCCACGCAGGACCGCCTCGTCGTCCAGCGGATCGGCCGGTGCGGCCCTCGGCCTGCCATCGGCCTGGATCATGTCGTGCACGGCGCGCTCCTCGTCCGTCTCCCGGGTCACCACCGCGCGGTACCGGGGTTCGGTGTGCACCAGGTCGCGGTGCTCACCGACCGCGGCGACCGTGCCCTCGTGGACCAGCACCACCCGGTCGGCACGGTCCAGCAGCAGCGGCGAGGAGGTGAACACCACCGTGGTGCGACCGGTCCGCAGGTTCGGCAGGCCCTGCGCGATCCGCGCCTCGGTGTGCGAGTCGACGGCGGAGGTCGGCTCGTCCAGGACCAGCACCTCCGGGTCGGTGATCAGGGACCGGGCGAGGGCAAGACGCTGGCGCTGGCCGCCGGAGAGGGACCGGCCGCGCTCGGTGATACGGACGTCCATCGGATCCCCGGCGGCCGGCGACGCCTGCGCAAGCGCCTCCAGGACGTCGCCGCACTGGGCGGCGGCGAGCGCCTCCTCGGCGGAGACGTTCCCCGAGGCGGGCACGTCGAGCAGTTCGCCCAGCGAACCGGAGAGCAGCACCGGGTCCTTGTCCTGGACCAGGACGGCCGTGCGGGCGGAGTCGAGCGGCAGTTCGTCGAGCGGTACGTCGCCCAGCAGCACCGACGTACCCGGCTCGGTGGGGTGGCCGCCGAGCCGTTCGGCCAGTCGGCCCGCCGCGTCCGGGTCGCCGCAGACCACGGCGGTCAGGCGTCCGGCGGGCGCGCGCAGCCCGGTCGCCGGGTCGTACAGGTCGCCCGACGGCGTGTCGGCCGCCCGTGTTCCGGTTCCGTCGGTGGTCCGCTCCAGGGACAGCACCCGTGCGGCCCGCCCGGCCGACGGGCGGGAGAAGGAGTACGCCATGGCGATCTCCTCGAAGTGCCGCAAGGGATAGGTGAGGACCATGACGGAGCTGTAGACGGTGACGAGTTCGCCCACGGTGATCCGGCCGGTGCGGGCCAGGTGGACGCCGTACCAGACGACCGCGATCAGCAGCAGGCCCGGCAGCAGTACCTGGATCGCGGAGATCAGGGACCACATGCGGGCGCTGCGGACGGCCGCGTGCCGTACTTCCTGGGAGGCGCGGCGGTAGCGGTCGAGGAACAGCTCCTCGCCGCCGATGCCGCGCAGCACCCGCAGTCCGGCGACGGTGTCCGAGGCCAGTTCGGTGGCGCGGCCCGCCTTCTCGCGCTGCACGTCGGCGCGCCTGGTCGCGCGCGGAAGCAGCGGCAGCACCGCGAGCGCCAGCGCGGGCAGGCCCACGGCGACGACCACGCCGAGCGCCGGTTGGTAGACGAGCAGGGCGGCACAGACCAGCACCACGGTGACCGCGGCCGCGGTGAACCGGGACACGGCCTCCACGAACCAGCCGATCTTCTCGACGTCTCCGGTGGAGACGGCGACCACCTCACCCGCGGCCACCCGCCGGGTCAGCGCGGAGCCCAGCGCGGCGGCCTTGCGGGCGAGCAGTTGCTGGACGCGGGCGGCCGCGGTGATCCAGTTGGTGACCGCGGCGCGGTGCAGGAAGGTGTCGCCGAGCGCGTTGCCGGCGCAGGCCAGTGCCAGCAGCCCGCCGGTCAGGGCGAGCCGGGAGCCCGAGCGGTCGACGACCGCCTGGACGGCGAGGCCGACGCAGAACGGCAGAGCGGCGACCGAGGCGAAGTGCAGCAGTCCCCAGGCCAGCGCTCTTATCTGCCCGCCCAGTTGGTTCCGTCCCAGCCACCACAGGAGTCGGGGACCCGAGCGTGCGTCCGGCACACCCGGGTCGGGATACGGGAGGTCTTGAATCTGCATGGGGTTCCAGTGGCTCGTGTCAGGGGCGGAGCAGTTGCCGCCGGGCGGCGGACAAGCCGTGACAGAGTCGCGTCGCCTAGTAGTCGAAAGCAAGCGGTTTTCCTTGCGGGAAACGGGATTGGCCGCTTCGCGACCTCGGCCCGGGAGGCGCCCGGGCCCACCGCGTACCCGGCCGCGCGCCGTGGAGCGCGGGCCACCGAGCGAGGCGTCGAATGCTCCAACGGAAAGGGGATAAGGCTATTTGGACCAATTCAGGTAGATCGCCCCGCGTGTCGTGGCGACGATGGGGACATGCAGAGTGGCGGCGTAAAACATGCGATGGTCGCTGCGGCGACCTGCGGTTTCTTTCTGGCGGCAGTGGCCGCGTGCGGCGGGACCCGGGCGGAGGTCCACCATCGCGAGGTCCCCAGACCCGGCGGCCCGTCGGGGACCGCACGGCCCAGTCCTTCCGTGGCCCCGTCTCGGATTCCGGGCATCGGAGAACGGCTGTGGCAGCGGATCCCCCTGGGTGCACGGCAAGTTGTGGTGGTCTACGGCGACCACAAGGACTCCCCGGACTCGACACTGGTGCTGTACCAGAAACGCGGCACCATATGGCAGCGGTCGGGCAGTTGGCCGTCGCACAACGGCAAACGGGGCTGGACCACGAACCATCGAGAAGGCGACGAGCGCAGCCCCGTCGGGGTGTTCACGCTCTCCGACGCCGGCGGCTTCCTCGAGGACCCGGGTACCCGGTTCCCCTACACCCAGGACGAGGACGCCTTCATCTCCCCCTACTACTGGGACGAGGCGCACCGGTACGACTTCGACTACGTCATCGCCATCGACTACAACCGCCTGCGCGGCACCCGTCCGGACGAACCGACCCGCCCCCGGGGTCAGTCCAAGGGCGGCGGGATCTGGCTCCATCTGGACCACGGCGACGGCACGTTGGGCTGCATCAGCGTCCCGGAGTCCGCGATGGAATACCTGCTGCGCACGCTCGACCCGAAGGAAAAGCCCGTCATCGTGATGGGCGACCAGGCCAACCTGCGGCTGTAGTGGCCGTATTGAATCGACCGTAGGGCGGTGGGGAGAACGGCGGTGACGCACTCTCGTCGCACCCGGCTGCCGACTCGCCCACTTCTCAGCGGCGTTCGCGTTCCAACCGCGTGCGTTTCAGCAGCGCCCCTGCGCGGGCACCGTGCCCACCAGTGTGTCCAGCAGTTCGCCGAGTGCCTTGCGCTGTTCGTCCGCCAGGGGCGCCAGGATCTCCTCCGCGGCGGTCCGGCGAGCGCCGCGCAACTCGCGCAGCGCCCCGCGCCCTTCGTCGGTGAGCTCGATCCGGATGACCCGGCGGTTGGCCGGGTCGGGGACCCGGCGCACCTTGCCGCTCGCTTCCAGCCCGTCCACGAGCGTGGTCACCGCGCGCGGCACGACCTCCAGGAATTCGGCGAGGTCCGCCATGCGGGGCGGCTCGCCGAAGTGCGCCAGGGTGCGCAGCAGCCGGGACTGGGCCGGCGTGATGCCCAGGGCGTGCTGTTCCAGGTGACGCTTCTGGATGCGGTGCACCCGGCGGGTGAGCCGCAGCAGTTGCTCGGCGAGGAGGCCGTCGGAGTCGGGGGAACTCATGCGGGCACCATATCAGGATCTTGTTCATTGTGAGTATAGGTAACAATGAGCTAGGATCCGTGAGTCATCGTCGGCCGCGCCCGTCGGCCGGCGCCCGCCCACCCCGTAGGAGCCCATGCACCCCGACCGCCAACCCGCCTGGACCCCGCCAGCCGACGCGAAGGACCAACCCCGGCAGGTCCGCCGCATCCTGAGGCTCTTCCGTCCCTACCGGGGCCGCCTCGCGATCGTCGGCCTGCTGGTCGGCGCCTCCTCGCTGGTCTCCGTCGCCACGCCCTTCCTGTTGAAGGAAACCCTGGACGTCGCGATCCCGCAGGGCCGCACCGGTCTGCTGAGCCTGCTCGCGCTCGGCATGATCCTCAGCGCCGTTCTCACGAGCGTCTTCGGTGTGCTGCAGACGCTGATCTCCACGACCGTCGGCCAGCGGGTCATGCACGACCTGCGCACCGCCGTCTACGGCCGGCTGCAGCGCATGTCCCTCGCCTTCTTCACCCGCACCCGCACCGGCGAGGTGCAGTCCCGCATCGCCAACGACATCGGCGGCATGCAGGCCACCGTCACCTCCACCGCCACCTCCCTGGTGTCCAACCTCACCAGTGTGGTCGCCACGATCGTCGCGATGGTCGCCCTGGACTGGCGGCTGACGATCGTCTCCCTGCTCCTGCTCCCGGTGTTCGTGTGGATCAGTCGTCGCGTCGGCAACGAGCGCAAGAAGATCACCACCCAACGTCAGAAGCAGATGGCCGCGATGGCCGCCACGGTCACCGAGTCGCTGTCCGTCAGCGGCATCCTGCTCGGCCGTACGATGGGCCGCTCCGACTCGCTGACCGCGTCCTTCGCTGAGGAGTCCGAACGCCTGGTCGGCCTCGAGGTGAGGTCGAACATGGCCGGACGCTGGCGCATGGCCGTCATCACCATCGTCATGGCCGCCATGCCGGCCGTCATCTACTGGACCGCGGGCATCGCCCTCCAACTCGGCGGCCCGGAGGTGTCCATCGGCACGCTCGTCGCCTTCGTCTCGCTCCAGCAGGGCCTGTTCCGGCCGACCGTCAGCCTGCTGTCCACCGGCGTGCAGATCCAGACATCGCTCGCGCTCTTCCAGCGCATCTTCGAGTACCTGGACCTGCCCATCGACATCACCGAACGCGAGCGGCCGGTCCACCTCGGACGGGTCAAGGGCGAGGTCCGCTTCGAGAGCGTCGCCTTCCGCTACGACGACAACGGCGGCCCGATCCTCGACGGCATCGACGTCACCGTCCCCGCGGGCTCCAGCCTCGCGATCGTCGGCCCGACCGGCGCCGGCAAGTCCACCCTCGGCTACCTGGTGCCCCGGCTCTACGACGTGACGGGCGGCCGCGTCACCCTCGACGGGGTCGATGTGCGCGACCTCGACTTCGACACCCTCGCCCGCGCCGTCGGCGTCGTCTCCCAGGAGACGTACCTCTTCCACGCCTCGGTCGCCGACAACCTGCGCTTCGCCAAACCGGACGCCACCGACGAGGAGCTGCGGGCGGCGGCGGAGGCGGCGCAGATACACGACCACATCGCGGCCCTGCCCGACGGCTACGAAACGGTCGTCGGCGAGCGCGGCCACCGCTTCTCCGGCGGCGAGAAGCAGCGCCTGGCCATCGCCCGCACCATCCTGCGCGACCCGCCGGTCCTCATCCTCGACGAGGCGACCAGCGCCCTGGACACCCGTACGGAGGCCGCCGTGCAGGAGGCCATCGACGCCCTGTCCGCCAACCGGACCACCCTGACCATCGCGCACCGGCTGTCCACCGTCCGCGGCGCCGACCAGATCGTGGTCCTCGACCGCGGGCGGGTGGCCGAACGGGGCACCCACCAGGAGCTGCTGGACCTCGACGGACGCTACGCCGCACTGGTCCGCCGGGACGCGCAATTGGAGCCGACGAGCTGAGCCGACGAGCTGAGCCGACGAGCTGAGCCGACGAGCCGTCCGGGCAGGCCGGACCGACAGGCTGAAGATATGCCAGGTTTGTGCCGGTGTGCGGGTTACCGTGCCCGCATGCAGACGAACACTCCGTCACGGAGCACGATCCGACTGACACGCCGGGGCCGACTGGCCCTGATCGCGTCCGGGGCCGTCCTGGCCGGCACCGCCGTGGCGGTGCCGCTGCTGACCCTGGACAGCGACAGCCGCAGCGGCGGACCGACACGTCCCCGCGCCCTGGTGATCCCCGAGGGCTGGCGGGCCGGCCAGGTCTACGCCGCCATCGACAAGGTCCTCGCCCTGCCCGCCGGCACCACGAGGCAGTCGCTCGCCAGGGCCCATCTCAAGCTCCCGGCCGCCGCCGAGGGGAACCCGGAGGGCTACCTCTTCCCGGCGACGTATCCCGTCGACGACAAGGCCACCCCGCAGTCCCTGCTGTCCGCCATGGTCGACGCCGCGGACAAGAAGTTCAACGGGGCTCCGATCGCCGCCGGGGCGCAGCGCAACTCCATGAACATGTACCAGGCGGTCACCATCGCCAGCATCGTCCAGGCCGAGGCCGCCACGAAGGCCGACATGGCGAAGGTGGCGCGAGTCGTCTTCAACCGGCTGGAGCGCGGTATGCCGCTGCAGATGGGCTCCACTCTCAACTACGCCCTCAACCGCGGCGCGGCCCGCATGAGCGCGAACGACATCGGGGTGGACAGCCCGTACAACTCCTACCAGCGCATGGGACTGCCGCCGACGCCCATCGACAACCCGGGCGAGGATGCCATGCGTGCCGTGATCAACCCCGCGCCGGGCGACTGGCTGTACTTCGTCACGGTCAAGCCGGGCGACATGCGCTTCACCGCCGACTACGCCGAATACCAGCGCAATCTCGCTGAACTCAGCGCGAACCAGAAGAGCCCCGGCCCGCAGCCGGCGAAGTGAGCCGTGCCGGGCCGCGGCGCCTCACGCCGCGACGGCCGGCTCCTCCGCCGGCTCCTCGTCGGCCAGCAGGCGCCTGATGTCCCTGACGGCCGCGCGCCCGGCCCGGTTGGCGCCCACGGTACTCGCCGACGGGCCGTAGCCGACCAGATGGACCCGGGGATCGGCGACCGCCCGCGTGCCGTCGACACGGACGCCGCCGCCCGGCTCGCGCAGCCTGAGCGGCGTCAGATGGTCGAGCGCGGCCCTGAACCCGGTCGCCCACAGGATGACATCGGCCGCCACGTGCCGGCCGTCCGCCCACCGCACACCGTCCGGCGTGATCCGGTCGAACATCGGCCGCCGGTCCAGGACCCCGTCCTTCAGCCCCTGCCGGATGGCGTCGTTCAGCGGCAGGCCCGTCACCGAGACGACACTCCTGGGCGGCAGCCCCTGCCGCACCCGCTCCTCGACGAGCGCGACCGCGGCACGGCCCGCGTTCTCGTCGAACGGCCCCTCGCGGAAGACCGGCGGGCGCCTGGTCACCCAGGTGGTGGCGGCCGCGTACGGGGCGATCTCCAGCAGGTGCTGGGTGCCGGAGGCGCCGCCGCCCACCACGACCACCCGCTGCCCGGCGAACTCCTCGGGACCGGCGTACTGCGCGGTGTGCAACTGCCGCCCGCGGAAGCTCTCCTGCCCCGGGTACCGCGGCCAGAACGGCCGCTCCCAGGTGCCGGTCGCGTTGATCAGCGCCCGTGTCGCCCACGTACCGTCGGAGGTCTCGACGAGCAGCCGCCCGCCGGGCCCGTCCGTGACCGCCCGTACGTCCACCGGCCGTCGCACCCGCAGATCGAAGGCGCGTTCGTAGTCGGCGAAGTACCCGGCGATGACCTCCGACGAGGGCCGCGCGGGATCGGCGCCGGTCAGCTCCATCCCCGGCAGCGCGTGCATCCCGTGCACCTTGCCGTACGTCAGCGTCGGCCACCGGAACTGCCAGGCTCCGCCCGGACCGGGGGAGCGGTCGAGCACGACGAAGTCGCGGTCCGGTTCGAACCCGGTGCGCCGCAGGTGATGGGCGGCGGACAGCCCCGCCTGGCCTGCGCCCACGACGACCACGTCGACTTCGCGTGTCTTGTTCATGCCCGTATCAACCGTGCCACGGGCGCGGATCTTCCTGGTCTCCCCCGGGGATCGACGAGGATGGGAGGCATGTCACAAGCCTTCACCACCCGAGTCCTGAACGTGGCCTCCGGTTCCCGGGAGACGGTCGTCGACCTCACCCGCGACTGCGAGACCTTCCTCAAGGAGACCGCGGGCGGCCGCGACGGCCTGCTGAACCTGTTCGTGCCGCACGCGACCGCGGGCATCGCGATCATCGAAACCGGCTCCGGCAGCGACGACGACCTCCTCGCCGCCCTGCACACCCTGCTGCCCGCCGACGACCGCTGGCAGCACCGCCACGGCAGCCCCGGCCACGGCCGTGACCACGTCCTGCCCGCCCTCGTGCCGCCCCACGCGACCATCCCGGTCCTCGGCGGCCGCCTGGAGCTGGGCACCTGGCAGTCGGTGTGCCTGGTCGACACCAACAAGGACAACCCCAACCGCCAGGTCCGACTGACCTTCCTGGCCTGACCGGGCCCTTCTTCTCGGCGACCCGGGACCGACGGCCCTCGTCCTGCGGTCCGGGCCGTCGGAGGATGGGGGTACGTGCCACGGCTGTGCCGGCCGTACCGGGCGGAAGGACGGGATGGCTGATGTATCGCAACGACGGGTTCCGTGAGCTCGACCGGCAGGAGTGTCTGCGGCTGCTGGGCAAGGTGCCGGTGGGGCGTGTCGTCCATACGCGGCACGCGCTGCCCGCGGTGCTTCCGGTGAACTTCGCCCTGGACGACGGCGGTGCGGTGCTGCTGCGTACCTCGGCCGACTCCGAGCTGGTCCGTTCGGTCGACGGTGCGGTGGTGGCCTTCGAGGCGGACGAGGTGGACGTGGTGGCCCGGTCGGGGTGGAGTGTGGTCGTCACCGGTCCCGCCTCGGTGGTGACCGATCCGGCCGAGCGGCGGCGGCTGGCCGTGAGCGGTCCGCGTTCCTGGGTGCCCTGGCCCCGGGAGGTCTTCGTCCGTATCGAGCCGGAACTGGTCACGGGCCGCGAACTGGTCGGCGGGCGCAGCATGTACGGCCTCGACCCACTCCCCTGACCGGCGGCCGGGGCGCGGTGGCCGGGCCCCGCACGGGCCGAACGTCCCCCGGAGGGGCCGAACCGCCCTCGCGGGGGTCCTTGGGGGGTGCGACGGTGGTGGTGGGACCTCTTGCCGCGCGACGTGGCAACCCGGCGAAAGGCGGTGGGGACGATGGAACTGCCTCTGGTCGTGGGCGTCGACGGATCGGGTTCGAGCCTGACGGCGGTGGAATGGGCGGTGGACGAGGCCGCCCTGCACGGTCTGCCTTTGCGGCTGGTGTACGCCTCCCTCTGGGAGCGCTACGAGAGCGCCGCCCTGTCGGGGAGCATGGAGCGCTCCTCGGAGCAGGTGATGACCGAACACATCGTCGCCTCCGCGGCGGAGCGGGCCCAGAAGCACAACGCCGACGTGAAGGTGTCCACCGACATCCTTCCCGAGGACGCGGTCTCCGCCCTGCTGGGCGAGGGCAGTACCGCCTCCGCCCTGGTCGTCGGCCCACGCGGGCGGGGCGGGCTGAAGGGGCTGCTGCTCGGCTCGGTCTCCCTGGCCGTGGCGGCCCACGCCCACTGCCCGGTGGTCGTGGTCCGCGGTGACAAGGCGGGCCTGGCCGGCACGCACGAGCGGATCCTGCTCGGCGCCGGCGAGTCCGACACCGCCGGCGAGGCCGTACGGTTCGCCTTCCGCGAGGCCGAGGCACGCCGCTGCGTCCTCGACGTCGTACGGGCCTGGCGCAGCCCCGCGTTCCGGACGCCCTCCGACGACCCGGCCCGCGGGCACGAGGAGCGGGCCCTCGGACTGCTGGAGGAGCTGCTGCGGGAGGCGAGGGCCGAGCACCCGGACGTACGGCTGCGCCCCGTGACGGTCGAAGGGCCGGCGCACAGGGTGCTCGTGGACCGTTCGGCCGCCGCCGACCTGGTGATCATCGGGGCGCGGCGCAGGACGGGCCGCTTCGGCCTCCAGCTCGGCCGGACCGGCCACACACTGCTGCACCACGCGCGGTGCCCGGTGGCCGTCGTGCCGCAGCGGGCGTGACACCGCGGTGGGGGCGGTGACGGCGGGGACCTGGGCCTACGAGGGGTACGACCCCGCGCAGGAGCGCCTGCGGGAGGCGCTGTGCACACTGGGCAACGGCCGCTTCGCCACCCGCGGTGCCCTGCCGGAGTGCGACGCGGACGACGTGCACTGTCCGGGCACGTACGTGGCAGGGTGCTACAACCGGCTCGTCTCCCGCGTCGCCGGCCGCCGGGTCGAGAACGAGGACATGGTCAACGTCCCCAACTGGCTGCCGCTGCGCTTCCGCCTCGCGGACGGCCCCTGGCTGACCCCGGACACCGCGACCGTCCTCGACCACCACCAGGTCCTCCACCTGGACTCGGGCCTGCTGGAGCGCCGTACCCGGTACGGGCTCGGCGGCGGGCGGTCGCTGATCGTGCGCCAGCAGCGGATCGTGCACATGGCCGACGCGTATCTGGCGGTGCTGCGCACCGAGTTCACCGCCGACGGCTTCGCGGCGGACCTCGAGGTCGAGGCGGCCGTCGACGGTGGCGTCACCAACGCCGGCGTGGCACGCTACCGGGACCTGGAGGGCCGGCACCTCACCCATGTGCACTCCGGCACCGCCGCCCCCGGCACGGTGTGGCTGCGCTGCCGTACCCGGACCTCCGACATCCGGATCGGCATGGCCACCCGCCTGACCTGCGAGGGCGGGATCACCTCCCGGCACGAGCACCCGCGGGCGGTCCAGCAGGTGCGGCTGCGGCTGGAGCCGGGCCGTACCGTCACCGTCGACAAGACCGCCGCGCTGCACACCTCCCGCGACCCCGCCATCAGCGACCCGCTGTGGGCCGCCGTCGACCGGGTGGGCGCGGCGCCCGGCTTCGACCACCTGCTGGCGAGCCACCGGGCGGCCTGGGGCCGGCTGTGGCGCCGGGCCGACATCGACGTCCCCGGGGAGCCGGGGCACATCCTGCGTCTGCACCTGTTCCACGTGCTGCAGACCCTCTCGCCGCACACCGCCGACCTGGACGTCGGGGTGCCCGCCCGCGGGCTGCACGGCGAGGCCTACCGGGGGCATGTCTTCTGGGACGAGCTGTTCGTCCTGCCGTATCTGAACCTGCACTTTCCGGAGGTCTCCCGCGCTCTGCTGCACTACCGTCACCGGCGCCTGGAGCGAGCCTGCTCGGCGGCGCGCGCGGCCGGCCGGCGCGGCGCGATGTATCCGTGGCAGAGCGGCAGCGACGGCCGCGAGGAGTCCCAGCGGCTGCACCTCAACCCCCGCTCCGGACGCTGGCTGCCGGACCACTCCCACCTCCAGCGGCACGTCGGCTCGGCCATCGCCTACAACGTGTGGCAGTACTGCCAGGCGAGCGGCGACGCCGAGTTCCTGCACACCAAGGGCGCCGAGCTGCTGCTGCAGATCGCCCGCTTCTGGGCGGACTCGGCCACCTGGGACGAGGACCTGGGGCGGCACCGCATCCTGGGCGTGATGGGCCCCGACGAGTACCACGACGCCTACCCGGACGCCGACCGGCCCGGCCTCGACGACAACACCTACACCAATGTCACGGCCGCCTGGGTGCTCACCCGGGCCCTGGAGGCCGTGCGCACCCTGCCCGAGCCGCGCCGCCGCGAACTCGCAGAGCGCACCGGCCTGGACGGGGGCGAGCTCGAGCGGTGGGAGGACGTCTCCCGCACGCTGCACGTGCCCTTCCACGACGGCGTCATCAGCCAGTTCGAGGGATACAGCGGCCTCGCCGAACTCGACTGGGCCGGCTACCGGAAGCGGTACGGCGACATCCGCCGCCTGGACCGGATCCTGGAGGCCGAGGGCGACAGCGTCAACCGCTACAAGGCCTCCAAGCAGGCCGACGTACTCATGCTCGGCTACCTCTTCTCGCCGTCCGAACTCGCCTCGCTCTTCGGCCGGTTGGGTTACCACCTCGACGACGGCCTCTGGCGGCGCACCGTCGACCACTACCTGGACCGCACCAGCCACGGCTCCACCCTCAGCGGTCTGGTGCACGGCTGGGTCCTGGCCCGTGCCCGCCGCGCCGAGGCGTGGACCTTCGTCCAGGAGGCCCTCCGGAGCGACATCGCCGACCTGCAGGGCGGCACCACCGGCGAGGGCGTCCACCTCGGAGCCATGGCCGGCACCCTAGACCTCGTCCAGCGCGGACTGCCCGGCCTGGAGACCCGCGAGAACGCCCTGTGGCTCGACCCCGCACCGCTGCCGGAGCTGTCCTCCTACGGCTTCGCCCTCCGCTACCAGGGCCACTGGGGCGTACGGCTGCGCCTGGAGCACGGCCGCGTGGAGATCGCCGTGCCGCCCTCCGACCGCTCACCGATCGACGTACGCCTGCCCGACCGCGCCGTCTGCGTCCAGCCGGGGGAGACCTGCCGGCTGCTCCTGCCCGAGTGAGCGGACCGGAGAGATCCGCGGAGCCCCGTCCCCAGGGCTCGAGGAATACCCCTGGGGGTACTCGTGTTAGTCTCGGCTGTATACCCCGGGGGGTAATTTTCTCCGTGAAGGGAGCATCCCGTGTTCTTCGTCGAGACCATCGAGCTGGCAGGGCTCGGCAACCGCGGCTACCTGGCCGGCGGCGAGCGCACGGCCGTGGCGGTCGACCCGCCGAGGGACGTCGACCAGGTGCTGGCGGCGGCGGCCCGGCGCGGGGTGCGGATCGCGTACGTCGTCGAGACGCACATCCACAACGACTACGTCTCCGGCGGCCTGGAACTCGCCCGGCTCACCGGAGCCTCCTACCTGGTTCCCGAGGGAGCCCGCGTCCGCTTCGCGCACACGCCCGTGCGGGACGGCGACACCGTGACCGTCGACGCCGGCGCCCGGCTGACCCTGCGCGCGATGGCGACCCCGGGACACACTCCGCACCACACCTCCTACGTCCTTCAGGAGGCCCGGGCGGCGGTCGCCGTGTTCACCGGCGGTTCGCTGCTGATCGGCACCGTCGGCCGCCCCGACCTGGTCGAACCGCGCCTGACCGAACACCTGGCCCGCGCCCAGTACGCCTCCGCGCACCGGCTCGCCGCCGAACTCCCCGACGCCACCGAGGTGCTGCCCACCCACGGCTTCGGCAGCTTCTGCTCCTCGAGCCAGGCGGAGGGCGACAGCACCACCATCGGCCGGGAGCGGACGGCGAACGACGCCCTCACCCAGGACGTCGACACCTTCGTCGCCGACCTGCTCGCGAACCTGGACGACATCCCCGCGTACTACGCCCACATGGCACCGGTCAACGCCGCCGGACCCGCGACGGTCGACCTGACCCCGCCCGCCGTGGCCGATCCCGACGAGATCGCCGCCCGGCTGGCCGCGGGGGAGTGGGTCGTCGACCTGCGCAACCGGGTCGCCTTCGCCGAGGGACATGTCGCGGGCTCGTTCAACTTCGAGGCCGAGGGCAAGCTCGCCACCTACCTGGCCTGGCTGGTGCCCTGGGGCAGGCCGGTGACGCTGCTGGCCGAGTCGCCCGCACAACTGGCCGACGCGCAGCGCGAATTGGTGCGGGTCGGCATCGACCGCCCGGCCGCCGCGGCCACCGGCGGACCGGCCGTCTGGATCCGCCCGGACGAGGCGCCCGCCTCCTTCCCACGAGCCACGTTCGCCGATCTCGCGGAACGGCGCCCGGGCGAGGGTGTCGTCGTCCTGGACGTCCGGCGCGACTCCGAACGGGCCGGCGGCCATGTCGAGGGCTCGGTGCACATCCCCGTGCACCTGCTGCACCGGCGGCTCGACGAGGTCCCCGACGGGCAGGTGTGGGTGCACTGCGCGGGCGGCATGCGGGCCGCCGTTGCCGCCTCCCTGCTGGATGCGGCGGGCCGTGACGTCGTCGCGGTGGACGACGCGTTCGAGGCCGCCGAGAAGGCCGGACTCACCGTGCGGACCGCATGAGGAAGGACCGCCTGAGGAAGGAAAGGGAAGAGAGGCGAGCACAGTGCGGATGAGTCTCTTCCGCCGCGGGCCCGGGCGGGTCACCGCGCGCGAGGCCGCCGAACGCACCGGCCACTACCCGGCCGGCGGCGCGGGCGGTGCCGTACTGCTGGACGTGCGCGAGCCGCAGGAGTGGCGCGCGGGGCACGCCCCCGGCGCGCTGCACATACCCCTGTCCGCGCTCGCCGCGGGCGCGCCACTGCCGCAGGAGGCACAGGGGCGGTCGCTGATCGTCGTCTGCCGCTCCGGCAACCGCTCCCGGCGGGCCGCCGAGCTACTGGCGGCCCGGGGCGCCGACGCCGTCGACGTGGCCGGCGGGATGCGGGACTGGCTGCGGGCCGGACTGCCGGTGGTGGACGACCGCGGCGAGGACGGCACGATCGCGTGAGTACCCTGCTCCTCGCCCTGGCCGCCGGGGCCGTCACCGGCCTGGCGCTGGGCGCGCTCGGGGGCGGCGGCAGCGTTCTGGCCGTCCCCGCCCTGATCTACCTGCTCGGTCTCACCCCGGTCGCGGCCACCACCGCGAGCCTGGTCGTCGTCGCGGTCACCTCGGCCACCGCCCTGGTCGCGCACGCCCGCGACGGCCAGGTGCGGTGGCGTACGGGACTGCTGTTCGCGGCCGCCGGAATCGGCCCGGCGATGCTGGGCGGCGCGGTCGCCGGACGGCTGCCCGCCGCCGTACTGACCGCGGCCTTCGCGCTGGTGGCGGCCCTCGCCGCCGCCCGGATGCTGCGGACCCGCCGGGCGCCGGCCACGGAACGCCCGGTACGGCCCGGCCGTGCCGCGGCGGCCGGCGCCGGGCTCGGCGCGGTCACCGGTGTGCTGGGCGTCGGCGGCGGCTTCCTCGCCGTACCGGCCCTGGTGGGCGTGCTGGGCCTGCGCATGCGCGCGGCGGTGGGCACCAGTCTCCTGGTCATCACCGTCAACTCGCTGGCCGCGCTGGCGATGCGGGCGGGCACGGCCCCCGGGCCGGACTGGGCGGTCATCGCGCCGTTCGCGGGGACCGCGGTCCTCGGCGCCTGGGACGGCAGGCGACTGGCCGCGAAGGTGTCCGGGGCGGCGCTGCAGCGGGTCTTCGCCGTGGCGCTGCTGGCGGTGGCGGCGTTCATGCTGACCGACGTGGTGGTGTGATGCGCGCCGACCGACGCGGTGGGCGTCACGCCAGCGACAGGAACAGCTTCTCCATGCGGGCCCGCATCCGGGCGGCGTCCTCGCCGTTCGTCCGGCCGGACTCGATGTCGGCCACGCACTTCTGCAGGCCGGTGGCGATGATGGCGAAGCCGGCGCGGTCAAGGGCGCGGGAGGCGGCGGCGAGCTGCGTGACGACCTCCTCGCAGTCCCGCCCCTCCTCGATCATCCGGATCACACCGGAGATCTGGCCCTGCGCACGGCGCAGCCGGTTCAGGACGGCCTTGAGGTCGGCGCCCTCGAGCTCCAAGTCCACGATCACTCCTTGCGAAATACCCCTGGGGGTACTGTACGTCCCGATTCGGGACCGCGTCGACCGCCCCACTGTCCGGAAAGGATCCGAACTGCCATGACCATTCCTCCCACGCCCGTGTCCCTCGCCGCCGAGCAGGCACACTCCCGGCTCGGCGAGCTGACCGTCATCGACGTGCGCACGCCCGGCGAGTACGCCTCGGGGCACCTCCCCGGCGCCCTCAACATCCCGCTGGACCGCATCCGGCAGGCACTCCCGGAGATCCGGCACGCCGCGGCGCGCGGCGACGTCCTCGTCGTGTGCGCCTCCGGCGCCCGCTCGCAGAAGGCCTGCGCGCTGCTGGCGGAGCAGGGCGTGTCCACCGCCACCCTGACCGGCGGCACCGGGGCATGGGCCGCCGCGGGCCACGAACTGCACCGGCCCGCGGCCTGCGAGACGCGGGCCTCCTGGAGCATGGAACGCCAAGTCCGCTTCACCGCGGGTGCGTTGGTGCTGCTCGGCCTGGTCCTTGGCCTGCTCGTGCACCCGGCCTTCCAGATCCTGTCCGCGGGCGTCGCGGGCGGGCTGGTCTTCTCCGCCCTCACCGACACCTGCGGCATGGCCGTCCTGCTCGCCAAACTGCCCCACAACCGGCCGCGCCCGACTCGGCTCGACGCGACGCTCGAGGCCCTGCGAAGCCGGTGAGGGCCGCCGAACGGCCGGTCGGCTCCCGGACTCGCGCCCGGGCCGGGGCCCCGGCCGTCGTACGTCGTGAGGTACCTGGAGGGTCAGCCGACGGACGTCGTGGCGGGGCGGGCGACGAGCGCGATCGCCCCCAGGTGGGCCCGGTGGCGGCGGAAGGTCCGGCGCATGCGCAGTGTCCGGCGCAGGGCCGCCGGGTCCCGCAGGGCCCGGCCGGCGATGCGCAGGGTCCGTGCGAGTCCCTCGTCGGCGACGAGCCGCCGGGGTTCGAGCAGCGCCATCGGTGCGATCCGCCGGGCGGTGACGGTGAAGCCCTCGGTGGCCAGCAGTTCGCTCCAGCCGTACGGGGTGAGGGGGCGGGCGCCGACGTGGAGGGCGTCGGCGAGGTCCGCGCCGACGCGCTCGGCGAGCGCCGGGTCGAGGCCGTCGGGCAGCAGGCACAGTTCGTGCAGTGCGTACCGGCCGGAGGAGTCGGCCAGGAGTCGGCTTGCCTCCGCCACGATGCGGCGCTTGGCAGGCTCGGGCCGCATGGACAGCATCGCCTCGCCGTAGACGACGGTGGCCGTGCCGTCCGGCAGTCCGGTGTGCGCCGCGTCCGCCCGCACCGCGCGTACGCCGGTCCTCCCGGGCGCGGTGAGGGCGCTGAGCGCCGCCACCGCCGCGGGGTCGCGGTCGACCGCGATGTAGCCGGCCGGGCCGCGGGCGAGTGTCATCCGGGCGGTGGCCCCGAGGCCGCCCGCCAACTCCACCACCCGGTCGTCCGGGCCGATGCGCAGGGCGTCCAGCACCCAGCCGGTCAGCGCCGTGCCGCCGGGGCGCAGGACCCGCTTGCCGAGGCGGGCCAGCAGCCAGTGACCGGGCATCCGGGCGGCGTCCAGCCCCTCACCGGGTGCGGAAGGGGAGAGGTGGAGCGGGTCGTGGTGGCCGATGGTCGCCATGTGCGTGCCTCGCTTCCTGCCGGCGCTCCTGCTTCTCGCTCAGCCCTACCTTAATGTTCGGCTTTGCCCGCGTACGGGGCCGGATGTCCCTTCCCTCTGGGGTCCACCGGCCCGCGCGCCACAACTTCGGCAACACGTTCCGCACGCACGGGTGCCGCCCGGCAGAAGGCCCCGGCCCGTCCACGGTCCCGAGGTGCCGGCCGGCCCCTGCGGCCGGGACGGTCCGCCCGGACACAGGGACCCTCGGGCCCCTGGTCCGTCGGCTGGCCGCGACCTGCAGGCTCGGCATCACCTGGCAGGCCTCGGTGCTGTAAGCGGTGGCCTCCGGCGGTTACGTCGCCTTCTCCGTCTACCTGCCCGTCTACCTGCCCACCCACCTGAAGACCGGCTACGGCCTGGGCCAGGCGGACGCCGCGAACCGGATGGCCGGGTTCGTGCCGCCGGCCGTGGCGATGCGGCCGGCCGGCGGCCGGCTGTCGGACCGCATCGGCGCGGTGCGCGTGCTCGTCGGAGCGCTGACCGTGGTGTTCGCGGGCGCGCCGTGCAGTCCGTGACCCCGTCGCCGGCCCCGACCGGCACCGTCGCCTTCCTCGCCATGGCCGCCGCGCTCGGCGCGGGCAGCGGCGCCGTGTTCGCCCTGGTGGCCCTGCCGGCCCCGGCCGAACAGGTCGCTCGGTCACCGGCATCGTCGGCACCGGCGGCGGCCTGGGCGACTTCCTGCCACCCTTGGTGATGGGGTCGCTGTACGGTGCCTACGGCTCGTACGCGATCGGCCTGGTCCTGCTGGGCCTGGTCGCCGCCGCGGCCCTGGCCCTTACCGGAACCGGCGTGCGCAGTGCCGTCACCCGGCGCGGTCGCCGGGTCGCCCGGCCCCAACTGCGCCGACCGGACGAGCCGGACGAGGAAGAGGGGCCGAACGGCCCCCGTCCCGAGCCCGGGCGGCCCCTGTCCGGGCTCGCCGGGGCGCGGGACGCTGGCAGGGAGAGCGGATCGGAGCGCGGGAGGTGTGGGTCATGGGTTTGCCCGTCGTCGCCGGGGTCGATGGTTCGGAGGAGAGTCTGGCCGCTGCCGAGTGGGCCGCGCGTGAGGCCGAGCGCCGGGGGCGGAGCCTGCGGCTGTTCCACGCCTGGAACTGGCACCCGGACCCGGCCGACGGCGTGCGGGTGGACGCGGCCCGGCGGCGTCTGGCCCGGCAGGTGCTGAGCCGGGCGGAGGACCGGGTGCGCGGCGCCTGCCCCGGTGTGCGCCTGGAGGAGGAGCAGGTCCTGGGGCCGGCGACCACGGCCCTGCTGCGGGCGGCCGGGCGGGCCGAGGTGCTGGTGCTGGGCTCACGCGGCCTGAGCGGCTTCACCGGCTTCCTGGTGGGCTCCGTCGCCCTGGGCACGGTGGCCCGGGCCGGCTGCCCGGTCGTCCTGGTGCGGGCCGGTGAGGAGGCCGCCGACGAGCACCTCCCGGCGGCCGACGGCAGCGCCTCCACCCGTACCGGCTACCGGGACGTGGCGCTCGGCCTGAACGTCGCCGTGCCGTGCGACGAGGTGATCGAGTTCGCCTTCCGGCAGGCGCAGCTGCGCCGGGCCCGGCTGCGGGCCGTGTACGCCTGGCAGCAGCCGTCCGCGCTGAGTCTGGGCCCCGGTGAGATCGCGCTGGTGGACGGCCCCGGGCGGGCCGAGGAGTGGCAGGGTTTCCTGTCCGCGGTGCTCCAGGTGTGGCGGGACAAGTACCCGGAGGTGGAGGTCGTCGAGACGGTGGTGCGGGACAAGCCCTCGACCGCGCTGGTGCGGGCCGCCTCCGGCGCGAGCCTGCTCGTCGTGGGCCGCCGCCCGTCCGCCCGCCCGGCGGGCCCGCACACCGGCCCGGTCACCCACGCGGCCATCCACCACGCCGGCTGCCCCGTGGCGGTCGTCCCCCACGGGTGAGAGGACCGCGATCTCCCCGGCGAGGGCCTCCAGGTCCCTCCCGGCCGTGAGCTCGGCGGCCTGCGCAGCGGGGACGGGCCTCTTCGCCGCGCCGGGTAACCTGGCGGGGTGACCGGCTCGGATGCAACTGTCTCGTTCCGGCTCGCGTACGTCCCCGGGGCGACGCCCGCCAAGTGGGTGCGGACCTGGAACGAGCGCCTGCCCGACGTCCCCCTCGCCCTCGTCCAGGTCCCGGCCGCCGAGGTGTCCGAGGTGCTGCGCGGCGGCGCGGCGGACGCGGGGATCGTACGCCTGCCGGTGGACCGCACGTTCTTCAGCGCGATCCCCCTCTACACCGAGACGACGGTGGTGGTCGTCCCCAAGGATCACCTGGTGACGGCCGTGGACGAGGTGTCCCTGGCGGACCTCGCCGACGAGGTCGTCCTCCACCCCCTCGACGACGTCCTCGGCTGGGAGCGGCCGCCCGGCGAACCCGCCTTCGAGCGGCCCGCCACCACGGGGGACGCCGTCGAGCTGGTGGCTGCGGGCGTGGGCCTGCTCGTCGTCCCCCAGTCGCTGGCCCGCCTCCACCACCGCAGGGACCTCACCTACCGGCCGGTCGTCGACGCCCCGCAGTCGAGCGTCGCGCTGTCGTGGCCGGAGGAGGCGCACACCGACCTGGTCGAGGAGTTCATCGGGATCGTCCGCGGCCGAACGGTCAACAGCACCCGGGGACGCACCCGGACCCAGCCCCAGGCCCCGGCCCGGAATCCGGCCCGGCGAGCCGACGGCAAGGACACCCGCCGCAAGTCCACGGCAACGGGCCGGTCCGCCAGGGAGACCCCCCGCAACCAGCGGGGCGGCGGCGCCAAGGGCGGCAGCCGAGGCAGGCCGGGCCGCAGGTCGTAGCCGCGAGACGCGGGGAAGGGGGCCTCGTGGGGTGCACGGCCCTGGCAGCGTGTCCTCGGCTTGGTCAGACCAGAAGCGGTCGGCTGCTGCCTTCGCCGCGAAGGGGACGGCCGGGAGGGGACCGCGGCGGCAGGGGGGCGACGGGCGGGAGCGGCGGGCGTTCATCGGGTCGTCCACGGGGCGGGAGGGCCCGGGACCGTCACCGCGGCCGTGGCCGAGCGCGGTGGGGCGTTGACCGTGCTGAGCGACGTGGGCGGCGTCCCCGACCCGCCCTGCCCGGCGCCGTCCCACGACGGCGGCACGCTCTACGCGGTCAGCGAGACGGCCGAGGGCGCGGTGGACGCGTACCGCGTGAAAGGCGGGACGGCCGAGCTCACCGGGCCCCGGTGCGGCCGGCGGCAGCGGACCCACGCACCTGAGCCTGCTCGACGGGCACGTCCTCACCGCCGAACACGGCTCCGGCAGCGTCAGCGCCGTCCCCTCCGCGCCGACGGCAGCTTCGCCCGGGCACCGGCCGCCGTGCTGCGGCACACCGGCGCCGGCCCGCACGCCCACCAGGTGCTGCCGGACCCGAGCGGCCGCTGGGCCGTCAGCGTGGACCTCGGCACGGACCCGGTCAGGGTGTGCACGCTGACGGACGGCCGGCTCGCCGGGCACCGGGAGATCGCGCCGCGCCCCGGCTCCGGGCCCCGCCACCTCGCCTTCCATCCTCCGGACGGCACGCACGCCTACGTCGTCAACGAGCTGACCCCCACCGTCACTGTCTGCCGCTGGGACGCCGCCGGCTCGCTCGGACCGCCGGCCGAGACGCGGGTCCTGCCCGCCGCCCCGGCCGGCGACGCCTCCCCCTCCGGCCTCGCGGTCGCGCCGGACGGCCGGTTCCTGTGGACCGCGACACGCGGCGAGGGCGTCCTGTCCGTGTTCGCCCTCGAGACGGACGGGGAGCGGCTGCGGCTGGTCGGCACGATCCCGTGCGGCGGTCACTGGCCGCGGGCGCTGACGCTGTCCGGAGGCTTCCTGTACGTCGCCGACGAGCACTCCGGGGACGTGACTGGTTCGCCGTGGACGAGGAGACCGGGCTGCCCGCGCGGGCCGGCGCGGTCGAGGTGACGGCCGCGTCCTGCGCGGTCTTCGGCTGAACGCGGCAAAAGGGCCCGCCCCTCACGGCTGAGGAGCGGGCCCTTGTCGTACAAGGATGAACTGTGCGTCAGCGGACCGGCGCGCCCTGCGGCTGCTGCGGGGCGATGCCCAGCGCCGTCGTGTACTTGGCCAGGGCGAGCTTGCCGATCGCCGGGTACGGGCCGAGCGCCTCCGCGGCGGAGCAGCCCGCCTCCTTGGCGGCGGCGTCGACCAGCTCGGCGTCGATCTCCGGACCGATCAGGTACGGCGCAAGGGCCAGCTGCTGCGAGCCGGAGGACCGCAGCTGCTCGGCGACGCCGGCGATCGAGCCCTCCTGGTCCAGGGCGGCCGCCATCACCGGCACGGCGAGGCGGGCTGCGAGCAGCATGCCGGTGATCCCGGCCGCCTGCACGGCCTCCTCGCCGCCGACCGACGCGAGGATGATGCCGTCCGCCGCGGTCGCCACGGTGAACAGGCGAGCGCGGTCGGCGCGGGCCAGACCCGCCTCCGACAGACGCACGTGCAGCGCCTCGGCGAGCAGCGGGTGCGGGCCGAGTACATCGGTCAGCTCGGCCGCGACCCGGCTGTCCATGACCGCCTGCCGGACCTGGCGCAGCAGTGCGTTGTCCGGACCGGCCAGCAGCGGCACGACGACCGCGACGGGACCCTCGGGTTTCCTGGCCTCCACACCGGCGGCGACGGCCTGCTCGTAGCGGGCGGTCCGCTCCTCGGCCGCGTGGGCGAGCACGGACCGCAGGGTCGGGTACTCCGCGTCGTCCCCGTCGAGGTACCCGATCCGGGCGTCGAGGCCGGGGAGCTCGGAGCGGGCGATGCTCACGACCTCCTCGGCGAGGCTGCGCGTGGCGGTGCCGGGCGTGCCCGGCACCGCGAGGACGAGCGCGGGCGCGCCCTCGGGTGCCGCCAGCGGTTCGGGTCGGCGGTGCCGGCCGGGCTGGCGGGGGCGCGGCATTCGTACTGGCAGGCCGGACGCGGGCCCAGTGGGGGAGCTCATGGCGCCGCATGTTACTGGCTTTGGGGGCTCCCCTGTTCGGGGAGGGTGCAGGTGAGCGGTATCCGTCCGGTTTTGTCTGATGAGTTACGTACGGATTCGAGCCGATCGGTCTGGGTGCGGGATCAATCCCCTTGTGGAGGTGGTACGTACAGCAACTTCTCGTCACCCGGCAGCGCCAGGACGTCCCTGGCCAGATCGGTCGCGATCCGCACGCAGCCGTGCAGCGGATCGCCCTCGGCGCGCACCCGCCGCGCGTGCGGCAGCCGCCCGGCCAACTCCTGCTCCAGCGGTACGACGAGAGGGCCGCCCAGCTTGAACAGGCCGCCGGTCAGGGCCAGCAGAGGCTCCCCCGCGGTCGGGCAGACCGCCGCGGCCGACTCGGCCATGTGCCGGGCCGCCGCGCGCAGAATGCCCGCCGCGACCGGGTCGTCCGGAGCGCAAACCGCCACCTGGGGCGCGAAGGAGGCCAGGACGGCGGCGCGGTCGGAGCGCGGGTAGAGCCTGCCGGGCAGTCCCGGCGTCGGCCCGAACGCCTCCTCCGCGAGGGCCAGCAGCCGCGCCGAGCCGCCGTCCCGCCCGTCGTGGGCGCGCAGCGCCGCCTCCAGGCCCGCCCGGCCGATCCACGCGCCGCTGCCGCAGTCGCCGAGCAGATGGCCCCAGCCGTCCGCGCGGCGCCAGCCCGTCAGATCGGTGCCGATCGCGATCAGACCGGTCCCGGCGGCGATCACCGCGCCCGGCCGCGGCCCCAGGGCGCCGGTGTACGCGGTGACCGCGTCGGCGACCAGCGCGACCCTGCGCACCCCGAGGTGCCGTGCCAGCGCGTCGGGCAGTTCGGCGCGCAGCGCGTCGCCCAGGGTGGCGAACCCGGCGGCGCCCAGCACGGCCGTCTCCAGCCGCTCCACCCCCGCCTCGGCGGCCAACGCCCACGCCATGGGCACCAGTTGCTCCATGAGGTGCCCCGGGTCGATGCCCCGCGCCCCGGTGCGCACCGGCTCCCCGGACTCGCGCCGCGCCAGCGGCCCGCGCCCGGGCACGCCGACCACGACCCGGACCCCGGAGCCGCCCGAGTCCACGGCGAGGAAACCGGTGGCGCCGGCCGCGGCCCCGCCCGTCACGGCAGGCGCCAGTCCACCGGCTGTCCCCCCTGCTCGATCAGCAGGTCGTTGGCGCGGCTGAACGGGCGTGAGCCGAAGAACCCGCGGTCGGCCGACATGGGGGAGGGGTGGGCGGACTCGACCGACGGGAGCCGGCCGAGCAGCGGGCGCAGGTTGCGGGCGTCGCGGCCCCACAGGATGGACACCAGCGGCTTGCCGCGCGCCACGAGCGCCCGTATCGCCTGCTCGGTGACCTCCTCCCAGCCCTTGCCGCGGTGGGCGCCCGGCTTGCGCGGGGCCGTGGTGAGCGCCCTGTTGAGCAGCAGCACGCCCTGCCGGGTCCACGGCGTCAGGTCGCCGTTGGACGGCTGGGGCAGCCCCAGGTCGCTGTTCAGCTCACGGAAGATGTTGATCAGGCTGCCGGGCAGCGGCCGCACCTCGGGCGCGACGGAGAACGACAGCCCCACCGCGTGCCCCGGGGTCGGGTAGGGGTCCTGCCCGACGATCAGGACGCTTACGTCGTCGAAGGGCTGCTGGAAGGCGCGCAGGACGTTCGGCCCGGCCGGGAGGTAGGTACGTCCCGCGGCGATCTCCGCGCGCAGGAAGTCGCCCATCCGGGCGATCTGTCCGGCCACGGGTTCCAGGGCCTTCGCCCAGCCCGGTTCGACGATTTCATGCAAGGGTCGTGGAGCCACGGGCGTCACCCTACTGCCGGACAGGGTCCGACGATCAAGCGGTGGCCCGAGCCCGGCCGAAGCCGACCGGACCGCCGGCTCTGGTGTGCGCAACTTTCCTTCCTTCTCCGGTGCGTTCGCTATCCCCGGGGCGCGTCGCGGTGGTCAACCGATCACCGCCGCGCGCACGCAGAGCACGTCCGGCAGATGCGAGGCCAGCTGCTGCCAGCTGTCGCCGTCGTCCGCCGACGCGTACACCTCGCCGTTGCGGTTGCCGAAGTACACGCCCGCCGGGTCCGCGTCGTCGGTGCACAGCGCGTCACGCAGCACCGTGCCGTAGTGGTCCTCGCCCGGCAGGCCCGCCGTGAGCGGCTCCCAGCTCCTGCCCGCGTCCGCCGTACGGAACACCCGGCAGCGGCGGTCGGCGGGCACCCGGTCCGCGTCCGCGTTGATGGGGAAGACGTACGCCGTGTCGCCGCGGTGCGGATGAGCGGCCACGGCGAAGCCGAACGTCGACGGCAGGCCCTCGCCGATGTCCGTCCAGCGGCCGCCCCCGTCGTCGCTGCGGTACACCCCCCAGTGGTTCTGCAGATACAGCCGGTCCAGGTTCTCCGCGTCCTGCGCGACCTTGTGGACGCACTGGCCGAACTCCGGGTTCGGATCCGGCAGGAACACCGCCGACACGCCGGAGTTGGACGGCGTCCAGCTCGCCCCGCCGTCGGACGTGCGGAACACGCCCGCGGTGGAGACGGCGACTGTGACCGCCTGCGCGTCGCGCCGGTCCGTCACCACGGTGTGCAGGCCCTCACCGCCACCGCCCGGCACCCACTTCGACCGGGTGGGGTGCTCCCACAGCGGGCGGACCAGCTGGAAGCTCTCACCGCGGTCCTCGGAGCGGTACAGCGCGGCCGGTTCCGTGCCCGCGTACACCACGTCCGGCTCCGCGGCCGCCGGGTGCAGCTGCCACACCCGCTCCAGCGAGGTGCCCGTGTCCTGGGGGAACTTCACGGCCGGCCGGGCCGGTTCGGTCCACGTGCGGCCCAGGTCGTCGGAGTGGAACACCGACGGCCCCCAGTGCGCGCTGTCGCCGCCGGCCAGCACCCGCGGAACGGTGCCGCGGGTGTCGACGGCGACCGAATACACGGCCTGTGCGTTGAAGTACGGACTGTCGTCGAACTCCCAGGCGCCACCGCGCCGCCGCCCGATGAACAGGCCCTTGCGCGTGCCCACGGCGAGCAGTACCTCGGTCATGCCGATCACCTCCGCGAGGTCTTCGTCCGGACTCCTTTGTCCCGGACATCGGCCAGTTTGCACCCCACCACTGACAGTCACCCTCGTGGTGGCGTCGTCGCAGGTCACACGTGTGGCTGGTCGAGATGGTCGTCACTGGGTCGCGGTTTCTGTCACTGCGGCAGCCCGACACCGTCCAGCGTCGCACGAGGTCGCTGACCCGTGACACGTCAGTGCTGCTGTTGGTGATCTTCACTCGGTTGGGTGAAGTCTGCGGGCCTTGTCTGTGTCGATGCCCTGGTGGTGCTGCGCTGGTGGGAGCGGGGCGGTTTCGGCGGTCGAAGGGGTGGCCGCGGTGGCAATGGGTTCGGGCCCGGGGCGGGTGATTCCGCCGCTGACGGTGCGGATGGCGCGGGCGAGCAATCCTCGTGGCACGGCCGCGATGTGGGTGCATGATCGGTTGGATGGTCTGTTCGCGGATGCGGACTTCGCCGACTGGTATCCGGCCAACGGGCGGCGTGGGCTTTCGCCGGCCCGGTTGGCGCTCGTGTCGGTGCTGCAGTACGCGGAGAAACTCACCGACCGGCAGGCGGCGGGCGCGGTCCGCTGCCGTCTGGACTGGAAGTACTGCCTGGGCCTGGAGCTGGATGATCCAGGGGTCGACTTCACTGTCCTGACACAGGGCGTGCCGGGAATGCGACGACCGCCTGAAGTGCACCGGCAACGTCGACGGCAAGGGACGCCACATCCTCCTGCTGCCAGAGCCTCGGCAGAAGACCCAGACGCAGGTCCGGAAAGGCCAGAAGGCCGGCACCTGGCAGCGGCGTCATGCCATCCGCGCAGGCTGCGAGGCCACCGTCTCCGAAACCGTCCACACTCACGGCCTGCGGCACTGTCGCTACCGCGGCCTGACGAAGACGCACGTCCAACACGTCCTCACAGCCGCCGGAACCAACATCGTCCGCCTCGGCGCATGCTTCCCACCCGGCACCACACCAGCTTCTCCGCCCCGACCACCCAGCCACTTCCAGCGACTCTGCCAAAGGCTGACGACCTAGAGATCACCAACAGCATCCAGAAGTTGAGCCAGAACCCGACTTCGGGAGGCGGCCGGGGACGACGGCGTTCGAATGGTCCGCGCGTTCCGGCAGCACCGGATGCGGGAGAATGCCTCGGAGAGCCTGGCACAGCAGACGGCGATGGAGCACCCCCGGGTTCACCCGGCGCTCTCTGAGCCGATGTGGGCGAGAAGCGAAGCGGTGCCGTCCTCTACGGCGATCCCGCGGGCGAGTTCGGCCGCGCGGCGGCGGTGGGCCGGCTCGGACAGGCAGGCCGTGATCGCGTCGCCGAGGGCTTCGGCGGTGAGGTCCTGGAACGGCACGGGCCGGGGGGCAACTCCCAGCTCGTACAGCCGGGACGCCCAGAACGGCTGGTCGGCCATGACGGGAACGGTCACGGCGGGCACTCCGGCCCGCAGTCCGGCTGCGGTGGTACCCGCCCCGGCGTGATGGACGACGGCGGCGGTGCGAGGGAACAGCCAGTCGTGCGGGACGTCGCCGATGGTCAGGACGTCGGCGCCGCAACCGCTCAAATCGGCCCACCCCGCCTGCACCACCGCACGCGCACCTGCCCGCTTCACCGCCGCAGCCACCAGCTCACTGAGCCGTTCCCCCTGCCCAGCCGCCATACTGCCGAACCCGATGAACACCGGGGGCGGACCGGCCTGGAGGAAGTCGACCAGTTCGGCCGCGGGTTGCCAGCCGTCCGGCCGCGCGGGCCACCAGTAGCCCGCCACTTCGACCCAGGCCGGCCAGTCCTCGGGGCGCGGCACCACCAGCGGGCTGAAGCCGTGGAAGACCGGCCGGATGTCCACCGGTGCCGAGGGCGCGCCGGCGGGCAGCCCGAGGCGGGCACGCAGCCGGGTCACGGCGCCCGCGAAGACCCCTTCCGCGCGCCTCAGCACATCCCGGCCCGCGGCGAGGTTTCCCTCCGGCCCCAGGGCGTCGGTGTTCCGTGCGTTGGGCAGCGGGAACTGTCCGGTGGCGAACGCCGGTACGAGGTAGGTGCCGATGACGGGGACACCGAGCGCTTCGCCGGCCGTCCGGCTGAGCGGTGCCGGGCCGAAGGCCGTGAGCAGCAGGTCGACTCCGCCCGCCACGGCCTCCACCACCCCATCGGCGAGCCCGTCCGCGTACGCCCTCGTCAGCGCCTGGGCCTCATCCCGCGACGTCGCCCGGGCCCAGTCCCGGATCAGCCCCTGCGGGTCTCCCGGCACAGGCCGGTGGTCGAGACCGCACCCGCCGACGAGTGCGGCAAAGGACGGGTGAGCGGCCACGGCGACCTGATGGCCCGCGTCCAGCAGCCGCCGCCCCAGGCCTGTGAAGGGCGCGACATCTCCCCGTGAACCGGCGGTGATGATCAGAATCCGCATGCAGCGATCCTCCTCGGCGGATGCCGCCCGGTCACCGTCGCCGGCCAAGGGGACCCTTAGCGCACCCATCTGCTGCAACCCCGGGCGTATGTGCTGTCGTTACTCATGAACATCGAACACCGCCAAGTCGGCGTGCTGCTCAAAGCCCCCGTGCATCCGCTGTCAGAACTCGGGCTCCGGCACACCTTCTGGAGTGGAGGTCTAGGGTCGGCCCGTGGACAGCACCCCCTGGTTCGTAGTTGAAGACCCTCAGGAGGACGGCGAGGAGCCCTGGGACTTCGATGCGGGCGAGCCGGCTTTCCTCGCGGCCCTGCAGACCCGAGCCGCTTCCTGGCACGTGTCGCCGGTATACAGCAGCGTCGGCCGCCCCGAAGACCTCACGGAGCTCGTCCGGGTATTCACGGGGTGCTGCCATGGTGCTGGTGGTTCTCCTTCGCCAGGACCGTAACCCTGGCATCAGGGACTCCACAAATCCCAGTACAGCTCAATTTGGTGACGACTATGTCGACCGGATTTTGAGGAGAAGACCAGGTCGTCCACCAGACTCGGTGACAACTGTCTCGATCAGTCACAACAGCGGCACGGTCGGGACACCGCCCAGCCTCGCGCGCGCCCCGGGAGGATCCATGCGGACGCCGGGGCGGGGAACTCGTCGTGAGCATCGGGGAGCCGCCCTTCGTATGGGAGGGCGGTCCGGCAGGTCCATTGGCTCGTGAGGAGGATGCCGTCGATGGCGTTCCGTGGTCCGAAGGTGTGGCTGTGGCGGTGGCGCCGCAATCCGCTCAAACGCCGCACCGACACGGTGGAGGCCTGGGTCCTGCTCGGCACCTGGGTGCTCACCGTTCTCGTCGGGGTGCTCGCCGGCTGGACGGCGTCCCGGGGAGTGGAGCGCGGACTGGCCCAGGAGCGCCTTCAGTGGCGGCCCACGGCAGCGCAGGTGACCGAGCGGGCGCCCGGCTCGCCCGCCGGGAGCGGCCAGGAGTCCGGCACCGCCCTGCGGGTGTGGGGAAAGGTGCGCTGGACCGCCCTGGACGGCACCGAGCACACCGGCCAGGCCCGGGTACGGCCCGGCAGCGAGGCCGGCACCCGCGTCACCGTGTGGACCGACCCCCGGGGCCGCCTGGTGACCCAACCGGCCACGTCCGCCCAGGCCCGCACCCGGGCCGGGATGATCGGCGGCCTGGTGGGCGCGAGCACCGCCGCCGTCCCCCTCGTCACGGGCCGCCTCCTGCGCACCCGCCTGGAGTGCCGCCGCATGGCCCAGTGGGATGCCGAGTGGGCCCGCTTCGGCCCGCTGTGGAGCCGCAACACCTGGTGACGTGGGCCGGGACCAGGGCCCGTCCGGCGGATCAAGTCGCGGGAAACCGGCGGCCGGCTGTCGGCCCGGGTGAGCGGGGGCGATGGGGTCCCCCTGCTCGAGCGAAGCCGAGAGCTCGGGGGAGTCGGCGACCGACGACAACGCCGTTGGGGTCCCCCCTGCTCGGAGAGCTTGGGGGAGTGCCGGCCCCCGCGTCTGCGGCATGATCCGCCGGACGGGCCCTAACCCGGCAGGGACCGATTCAGGATGGCGTCGAGGTCCGCGTCGGCCGGCAGTGTGCCGAAGGAGTGGCCCCAGTCGCCGCCGAGCCGGGTCGCGCAGAACGCGTCGGCGACGGCGGGCGGAGCGTGCCGGACCAGCAGGGACGCCTGGAGGGTCAGCGCCATCAGCTCCACCAGGCGGCGCGCGCCCACCGGGGACGCCTCGCCCAGACCGGACTTGAGACGGGTCACGGCCGCGTCCAGACGGGCATCGGCGCCGCGGGCCGGGGCGAGTTCGGCGAACAGCGCCTCGGCGGTGCCGGGCTCCCGGCCGAGCGCCCGCAGGACGTCCAGGGCGTTGACGTTCCCCGAGCCCTCCCAGATCGACAGCAGGGGCGCCTCACGGTAGTGCCGGGGCATGCCCGACTCCTCGACGTAGCCGTTGCCGCCCAGGCACTCCAGGGCCTCCGCGGTGAAGGCCGGGCCCCGCTTGGTGACCCAGAACTTGCCGACGGCGGTCGCGATCCGCCGGAACGCCACCTCGTCCCCCTGGTTGCCGTCCCCGCGCACCGCCCGGTCGGCCGCACCGGCCAGCCGCAGCGTGAGCGTCGTGGCGGCCTCCGACTCCAGCGCCAGGTCGGCCAGCACATTGCGCATCAGCGGCTGGTCGATCAGCGGCGCACCGAAGGCGGCGCGGTGCCGCACATGATGGCCGGCCTCCACGAGCGTCTTGCGCATCAGCGCCGCCGACATCATCACGCAGTCCAGACGCGTGCAGTTGACCATCTCGACGATGGTCTTGACGCCCCGCCCCTCGGGCCCGACCAGCCAGGCCACGGTGTTGTCGAACTCCGGCTCGGAGGAGGCGTTGGACCGGTTTCCCAGCTTGTCCTTGAGCCGCTGGATCCGGAAGGTGTTGCGGCTGCCGTCGGGCAGCACGCGCGGCACCAGGAAGCAGGACAGGCCGCCCGGGGCCTGCGCAAGGACCAGGAAGACGTCGCACATGGGCGCCGAGGTGAACCACTTGTGCCCGCGCAGGGTGTAGACGCCCGGCTCGGCGGTCGGCGTGGCGGTCGTCGTGTTCGTCCGCACATCCGAACCGCCCTGTTTCTCGGTCATCCCCATGCCCGCCAGCAGGCCCTGCTTCCGGGCCGGCGCCCGCAGCCCGGGCTCGTACACCCGGCTGGTCAGCAACGGCTCGTAGGCGGCGGCGAGTTCGGGCTGCGCGCGCAGGGCGGGGACGGCCGCGTACGTCATCGACGTCGGGCACCCGTGCCCGGCGTCGGTGTGTCCCCACACCAGCCCGCCCGCGGTACGGGCCACATGGGCGCCGGGCCGGTCGTCCGCCCAGGGCGCGCCGGCCAGCCCCTCGGCGACCGCGGTCCGCATCAGGTGGTGCCAGCCGGGGTGGAAGTCGACCTCGTCGATCCGGTTGCCGTACCGGTCGTGGGTGCGCAGCTCGGGCTCGTACCGGTTGGCCTGCTCGGCCCACTCCTGCGCCTGTTCGCTGCCCGCCAGCGTCCCGAGCCGCCGCAGGTCCGGCTCGGCCCACCCCGCGCCCTCCCGGCGCAGACCCTCCAGCAGCGCCGCGTCGTCGGACGCGTCGTACAGGGCCAGGGGAGGAGCCTGGTTGGTGACGGCGTGGGTGGAGGGCGACGGTGCGTGCGCGAGTGTCGAGGCCATGCGCTCAGTGTTGCACTGTCACTTCGATTGTAGCAATGATGCAACACGGTGGAAGTACAGTACGTGACCATGAACGCCTCCCAGGAGCCCGCCGGAGTCGACCTGCGCCCGCTGTCCGCGCGGTCGGTCGTCCTGAGTCTGCTGCTGGGCACACACCCGCCCGAACTGCCGGTGAAGGACCTCGTACGGGCCGTCGAACCCTTCGGGGTCGGCGGATCCACCCTGCGGGCGGCGCTGAGCCGGATGGTGGCCGCCGGCGACCTGCGGCGCTCGGACACCGTCTACGGCCTCAGCGACCGGCTGCTGGAGCGCCAGCGGCGCCAGGACGCGGCCGTGCACCCGGCCACGCGGCCCTGGGACGGGGAGTGGGAGATGGCCGTGGTGACGGCGACCGGCCGGGGGCCCGCCGAACGCGCCGATCTGCGCGCCCGGTTGACCGCCCTGAGGCTCGCCGAACTCCGCGAGGGCGTCTGGCTGCGCCCCGCCAACCTGCGCCGCCTCTGGCCCGACGACCTGGACCGGGTGACCCGGCGCTTCAGCGCCCGCCCCGAAAAGTCCGCCCCCGGCCTGGCCGCGAGCCTGTGGCCGGTCGACGGCTGGGCGGCCACCGCCCGGGCGCTGCTCGCCCATGTGGCGCGCGCGGACCGGCCGGCCGACCGCTTCACCGCCCTCGCGGCCGTCGTACGGCACCTGCTGGCCGACCCCGTCCTGCCCGCACCGCTGCTCCCCGCCGACTGGCCCGGCCCGGCGCTGCGCGCCGCGTACGCCGACTACCAGCGGGAGTTGACCGAAGAGATGCTCGGCCGCGCGAGGCGATGAGCCGCGCGAGGCGATGAGCGGACGGCGGCAGCGCGCGACGCCCAGGGGACGCCGCGCGCTGCCGCCGTCATCGCGAGGGGCTCACTTGTACGTGATGTCGGACGCCGCGTACTTGCAGTACGTGCCGTCGGCGTCCGTGCCGCCCTTGGTCGGCTCGGCGCCCGTGTTGTTGCCGATGTACTTCTGGCAGGGGATGATCTTCTTGCCGGAGTCCCCGATGATGGTGATCTTCTTCAGGGTCGCGCTGTCGCCGTAGTTGGTGTTGATGCCGGCGAGCCGGCCGCCCTTGTAGGTCGCCTCGATGGTGTTGAGGTTGATCGTCCGCTTGTACTGCGTCTTGCAGTTGCCGCACGAGCGGACGAAGGTGCCGAAGTTCTGCACCGCGAAGTTCGAGACGTTCAGCGTGCCGGCGCCGTTGAACTGGAAGACCTTGTCACTGGCCTCCTTCGCGCCGCCGCCGGAGACGGTGTAGACGTTGGAGGACGAGGAGCCGAGGAACGTGGCCGCGTCCTCGCCGACGTCCTCCCACCAGACGTTCTGCAGGGTGCAGCTGCCCAGGCAGTGGACGCCGTCGGCGGCGGGGGCGCCGATGATGACGTTCTTCAGGACGGTGCCGGCGGCCAGTTCCAGGATCGGCTTCTGGTTCTCGTCCTGACCGCCGGTGCCCAGGGCTCCGCTGCCGTACAGGCGCTTCATCCCGTAGTCCTTGGTGCCGGACACCGAGATGGTGGAGGTGACGGCCTGGCTGCCGTTGGCGGTGGGCCAGGTGGCGGCGCTCGCCGGAGACAGTGCCCCGTCTGTCATGACCATGGCAATCGAGAGACCGAGTGCGGCCAGGCCTCCGGTCAGTGCGCGCTGTCGCACGCGCGGTCGTGCTGCAGAAGTCATGTCCCGGTTCCTTCTGTGCGGTTGGCTGGTGAGTGAGCGGCTGTCAGAGCTTTCCGGCACCCGCGCCGGCGGTCACCGAGGCGACCACGCTCGATGCGGGCTCGGCGGTGTAGCCGTACGGCGGGCTGGTGAAGCCGCCCGTCTGCGAGACCTCGGTGGCGGCCCCGCCGAGGTCGTTGCCGCGCAGGTCGGCGTAGCCGTCCGTCTTGCTGTCCCGGTTGGTGGTGACGGCGACCTGGGTGCTGCGGAAGACGTTGTTCTCGACGAGCATCTGGGCGCCCATCCGCGAGTGCACGGCGGTCCCGGCGCCCACGACGTAGTTGTCGTAGAAGTGCCCGGTGCCGAAACGCAGGCTTGGGATGCGGGAGTTGACGTTGTTGAACCAGTTGTGGTGGTACGTCACCCGCAGATGCCCGGTGTCCTCGCTCGCGTTGCTGTCGCTGTGTCCGACCAGTGAGCCCTTGTAGTGGTCCTTGAAGGTGTTCCAGGACACCGTGACGTAGTCGGAGGCGTGCGAGACGTCGAGCAGGCCGTCGTAGTAGTCCTTGCCGTGGTCGCGGTCGGAGGACAGGGAGTTGTGGTCGATCCACACCTTCGTCGAGGACTGGACGGTGATGGCGTCCGTCTTGACGGCCTTGCTGATGTCGAGGTTGCGGATGACGACGTTGCCGACCTTCTTCAGCCGCAGCCCGCCGCCGGTGAACCCGGAGGACGAACCGACGCCCAGCACCGTGGTGTTGGAGCCGATGTCGACCTGACCGCTCAGTGGGATCGTGCCGTTGACCTTGACCACCTTGGCCGTGTCGCCGGCCACGGCCGACTTGAAGGCGTCGAGCGTGGAGACGGTCACCGCCGGGGCGCTGCCGCCACCGGTCGTGCCGGCGCCGAACCCGACCGGCGAGCTCTCGGCGGCCCCGGCCTGCTGGGGCAGGGCGAGCGCCGCGACCGTGGCGGCAGCGGCGACGGCCGCCGCCGGCGCCGACCGTCGCGCGTGTGTGCGTGGGGGGCGAGTACGCATGCGGGTGTGTCCCTTCGGGAGGACGAGGGGGGTCGTATACGTGAATGACGTACGCCTTGCGGAACGTCGCGCGCGGGCGACGTGACACAGAGGGCCCGGAGGGGCGCCTTTGGGTCACGCTGCTGAACGGACCGTAGGGTGAAAGCGCTTTCTGGTCAACGTCTCGCGCAATCCGCGTCCGATTGGCGCAGGGTGGTGGCGAAGGGTGCCCGGCCATTGTTGTGGGAGCGGTTCCATGAGGGGTGTGTACATGCCACCATGCCAGGCGCCCGCACCCTTGCAGACGCACCGGAGAACGCCATGACACCGCCTGTGGGTCCACCAGCCACCCCGCCCGGAAGAACCCGGCTCGTCGACCTGGTCACCGCCTGCGTCCTGGCGCCGGCCCTCCTCGTCACCGCCTCCGCCGTCACCACGCTCGCACAACGGCCGGACCGCGCGCCCACCGCCGGCCGGCCGCCGGCCGCGCCCCAGTGGCACTGGGTGAGCACCTGGACGGCGATGCCCCAGCTCACCGAACCCGGCAACCTCCCGCCGGCGCCCTTCACCGGCGACGGTGCCGTTCTGGTCGACACCACGCTCCGCCAGACCCTGCGCGTCTCCACCGGCGGCCACCGCGTCCGGCTGCGCTTCTCCAACGCCTTCGGCGACACCCCGCTGCCCCTCACCGCCGTGACGGTGGCGCTCCCGCTCCACGGCGAGGCCGGTGCCGGCGCCGTGGAGCCCGGTACGACCCGGCGGGTGACGTTCTCCGGACGGGCGTCGACGACCGTGCCCGCCGGGGCCCAGGCCGTTTCCGACCCGCTGGACCTCGAGCTGCGCCCCGCGTCCGACCTCACCGTGACGGCGTACCTGGCCGACGGCCAGCGCTCCCTCGCCCTCACCTCGCACCCGGGTTCGCGCACGACGTCGTACCTCGTCCACGGCGACCACACCCGGGACACCGACCTGCCCGGGGCGACGCCGGTCGACCACTGGTACCTGATCAGCGACGTCGAGGTGCGGGCCGACGCCCCGACCGAGGCCGTCGCCGTCGTGGGCGACTCGCTCACCGATGGGCGGGGCTCCACCACCAACGCCGACGACCGCTGGCCCGACCAGCTCCACGACCGGCTGCGCTCCCGCCGCGCCACGGCGCACGTCGCCGTCCTGAACCAGGCCGCCGGCGGCAACCGCGTCCTCCAGGACGGCCTCGGCCCCAACGTCCTCGCCCGCCTCGACCGCGACGTCCTCGCCCGCAGCGGGGTCGCCTGGCTGATCGTCTTCGAAGGCGTCAACGACATCGGCACCGCCGACGCCACCCCGGCCGCCCAGCGCCGGGTCACCGACGACCTGATCGCCGCCTACCGGCAGATCGTCGTCCGCGCCCACGCCCAGGGCATCCGCGTCTACGGCGCCACCCTGCTGCCCTTCGGCGGCAACACCCTCTACGACGACCCGGCGGGCGAGCGGAAGAAGTCCCGGCAGGCGGTCAACACCTGGATCCGCGCGCACGGGAACTTCGACGCGGTGATCGACTTCGACCGCGCCGTCCGCGACCCCGCGAAGCCGGGCCGGCTGCGGCCGGCGCTCCACGACGGGGACTGGCTGCACCTCAATCCGGAGGGCTACCGGATCCTCGCCGACGCCGTCCCGGAGGGGCTGTTCCGCCGGTCCTGACCCGGGCCCGGGGTTCCCTCCGACGCCACGCGGCGACGGAGGAAGTCCGGTGGCGGGGACGCGGTCGGTGACGTTCCCTGAGAGAGACGGGATGGCCAGCACGGTTGCGGGCACCCGAGGGGCACGCAGGACGATCTCACCCCGCGAGGAGAGTCATGGCTGAGCAGAAGTCGTCGTCGGCCCTTGCGGCGCCGCTCCACGGCGCGGCCGCGGTGCTGCGAAGGGTGCCGGGCGCCGGGGTGGTGAGCAGGGCCGCGCAGGAAACGCTGGACAAGGTCGGCGCCGTGTCGCCGCGAGGGCGGCGGATCGCGGTGTACACGGGGGCCGGAGTGCTCGGTGTCGCCGGTGTGGTGGAGTGGCCCGTCGCGCTCACCGGCGCGGCGGTGGCCTGGCTCACCCAGCCACGCCCCGAACACCCCGCCGGCGACGGGCAGAAGACCCTGGAGCAGACACCGGGCACGGGAACGACGCCCGAGGACACCGCGCCCGGCACGGGCATCACGGCCCGGGACGCCGCACCGGACACCGCAGCCGCGGCGAACGCCGCACCGGAGGGCGGCACGACCGCCCGGACCGCCGCCGCGGACACGGCACCCACCGCTCAGGACGCCGCACCGGATACCGCCGCCGCGCCCCAGCAGCCCGCGGAGGACATCGGCACGGCGGCGCTGAGGTCCGGAGGAGGGACCGGTTCCGAGGGGCGGGCCGCCCCGCCGGACACCGGGACCCGGGGCAAGGAGCCCAAGGGGCACGCGTCCACCGGACCCCTCGGCCCGACGGCGCGGCCCGGCCGCACCACCCTCTGAGGGCGCGCCATGGTGCTCGGTTTGCTGCCGGTGCCGTCGGCCGCCGCCCGCCTGCTCGCACGGACGGCGGCCCCGGCGGTGGGCGTGGCCGCCGGCGCGGTGGCCGGAACCGCGCGAGCCGGTGTCCGCGGCGCGGACACCGCCGTGCGGGTCACGCGCGTCGCCTGGAACGCGCTGCCCGGTGGGGGCGCCCACTGGCGGTCCGGCACGCGGGCGCACCTCGCGCTGCGGCCCGCGGACCCGGACCGGGTGCGGCGCGCGGGCGGGACGGAACACCTGGCCCGGCGCATGGCCGTGGCGCTGGCCGAACGGCCCGACGTGCTCTTCGCCTACTGGGACCAGGGACTCGCGCGCCTGGTCGTCACCGTGACGGAGGACGAGGCCGCCGACCGGGTCGTGAACCACGCCTCCGCCCTCGCAGCCCGGCAGGGGCTGGTCCTGGCGGGCGGCGACCCGGAGGAGATCACGCACCCCGCCGACCCGGCCGGGGTGCGGGCCGCCGCGGGCACGCTCGCCGCCGACGGGGTGGGCATCGCCGCGGGACTCGCCGCCTACTTCCTGCGTCTGCCCCCCTCTCCCCGCATGGCGACCGCCGCGGTGACGCTGCTGCGGGAGAATCCGCACTTCCGTGCCTGGCTGCGCGCCCGGCTGGGCAGGTCCCGTATGGAACTCCTGCTGGCCTGGGCGAACGCGGCCGTGCACGGCGCTGGCCAGACCCCCACCTCGCTGGTGCTGGACGGGGCACTGCGCGCCTGCCAGCTGGCCGACACGGTGGCCCGCTCGGCCGCCTTCGACGCGGTCCACGACCAGCTGTGCGCACCCCACCGCGCCAGCGTGGCCCCGGACCTCTCCTCGCGCCCGCCGCTGCGCATCACGCCGGCCCAGGAGTACGCCAACCACGCCTCCGCCGGCAGCCTGCTGGGCGCGGCGGTCACCCTGCTGGTCAAGCGGCAGGCGGGCGAGGCGGCCGAGGCGGTGCTCGCGGGTTCGCCCAAGGCAGCGCGCTACGGACCCGCCGTCTTCCACGCCGTACTCAGCACCACGCTCGCCCGGACCGGCGTGCTGGTCCGCGATCCGGAGCGGCTGCGGCAGCTGGAGATGGCCGGCACCGTCGTCCTGCACCCGAGCGCGCTGCGCACCGACGACGGCGAGGCGGACCCGTGGACCGAGCCGGTCCTGGACGCGGCCCGCCGGGCCGGCCTCAGGGTCGTCGTGGTGGACGACCCTGCCCTGGAGGACTTCACCCCCCTCGCCGACCAGGTCGTGGACGCCCGGCGCCCCCTGGACGACGTGGTGTACGGGCTGCGCGGTGAGAAGGGCGCGATCATCACCGTCGCCCGGATGCGGTCCGTCGACGACCACGACGTCCTGGCCGGGCTGCGCGGCAGCGACATCGCCGTCGCCCTGACGGACGACGGCGCCGCCGTCACCTGGGGCGCGGACATCATGGCCGTGCACGGACTGCCCGACGTGTGGCGCGTGCTGACCGCCGTCCCGGCCGCCCGAAAGATCGGCCACCGGGCCCAGACCCTGGCCCGGTCCGGCGCCGCGCTGTCCGGGCTGCTCGTGGCCGTCGGCGAGTCCAAGGGCGGACACGGGCGCCGCACCGTGTTGCCGGGACTGCGGCACGCACCGGTCGACGCCGCCGCGGCGACCGCCCTGCTGTCCGGGGCGCGCGCCGCCCTCGGCGTGGCGGCGGCCCGCGCCCCGCACCCGCGCCCGCGCGTGCACTGGCACGAGCTCGACCTGGACGAGGCCCAGGAACGGCTGGAGCACCAACCAGTCGCCGTACCGACCCCGTTCGAGCAGGTCACCGGCCGGGTCCGCAAGGTCGTCGGCCGCCTCACCCGGCACCCCGTCCTCGCCCCGGCCCGCTGGACCTACGACCTCGGTCAGGCCGTGCGCGGCGAACTGCGCGACCCCCTCACCCCGGTCCTGGCCGTCGGCTCGGCGGCCTCCGCGATCCTCGGCTCCGTGGTGGACGCCCTGCTCGTCGTCGGCGCCCTCGACCTGAACGCCCTCGTCGGCGGCGTCCAGCGGCTGCGCGCCGAGCGTGCGCTGTCCGGGCTGGTCGCCGGGCAGAAGCAGAAGGCGCGCGTCGCGCCGCCGAAGGGCGAAGCCCCGGTCGGCGGCACCCGTACGGTCGACGCCGGAAAGCTGCGGCCCGGCGACGTGATCGAGCTGAAGGGCGACGACGTGGTACCCGCCGACGCCCGGCTGCTGTGGGAGGACGGCCTGGAGGTCGACGAGTCCGCGCTGACCGGGGAGTCGCTGCCAGTGCAGAAGCAGACCGCCCCGACCCCGCACGCGGCGGTCGCCGACCGGCTCTGCATGGTCTTCGAGGGCACGACCGTGGTGGCCGGACAGGCCCGGGCCGTCGTGGTCGACACCGGGGACGACACCGAGGCCGCCCGCGCCGTGCACCTGGCCGCCCGCACGCCTCCGGCCGCGGGCGTGCAGGCCAGGCTGCAGGAACTCACCCGCAAGGCCCTGCCGCTCACGCTGGCGGGCGGAGCCGCGGTGACCGGCCTGGCGCTGCTGCGCGGCACCCCGATCCGCGAGGCGGTCAGCGGTGGCGTGGCCGTCGGCGTGGCCGCCGTCCCCGAGGGCCTGCCACTGGTGGCCACGGTGGCGCAGTTGGCGGCGGCCCGGCGGCTCAGCCGCGGCGGCGTCCTCGTACGGACCCCGCGCACGCTGGAGGCGCTGGGCCGGATGGACACCGTCTGCTTCGACAAGACCGGCACCCTCACCGAGAACAAGCTGCGCGTGGTGCGGGCGTCCGACGCCGCCGGAAACGTCCACGCGGTCGGCGAAGCGGCGTCCGCCGACACGCTGCGGGTCGCCGCGCGGGCCTGCCCACGGCTCAACGGCGGCTCCGACCGGCCGGTGCACGCCACCGACGAGGCCGTCCTCGACGCGGCCGGCCCCGACCCGGACTGGGTGCAGCTCGAGGAACTCGGCTTCGAGGCCGCCCGCGGATACGCCGCCGGCGTCGGACGTGCCGCGGACGGCCCCCGCATGCTCGTGGTCAAGGGCGCCCCCGAGACCGTCCTGCCCGCCTGCGCCGGCCTCCCGGCCCACGCCATCGACACCTCGCGCGCGCTGGCCGGCCACGGACTGCGGGTGCTGGCGGTGGCGCAGCGACGGCTCGACGAGCACGAGGACATCGAGAAGGCACTCGAACAAGATCTGGGGGGACTGGAGTTCATCGGCCTGCTGGCGCTGTCGGACGTGCCCCGCGAGACGTCCATGGCCCTGGTGCGCGGTCTGTACGAAGAGGGAGTACGACCGGTCATGCTCACCGGCGACCACCCGCAGACCGCCCGGGCGATCGCCACCGAACTGGGCTGGCCCGAGGACACCACCGTGGTCACCGGGGACGAACTCGCCGCCGCGGACCGCTCGGCCCGGGCCCGCATGCTGCGGGACGCCGGCGTCGTGGCACGGGTCGCGCCCGAGCAGAAGCTGCAGGTCGTCGAGGCGCTGCGGGACGCGGGCCGGGTGGTCGGCATGGTCGGCGACGGCGCCAACGACGCCGCGGCGATCCGTGCCGCCGACATCGGCGTGGGCATCAACGCCCGCGGCTCGGCGGCCGCGCGCAACGCCGCCGACATCGTCCTCACCGACGACGATCTGACCGTCCTGATCGACGCGGTCGGCGAGGGCCGCGCCCTGTGGCACAGCGTCGCCGACGCCATCGCCATCCTGATCGGCGGCAACGCCGGCGAGGTCGGCTTCGGCCTCCTCGGCACGCTGCTGTCGGGCACGGCACCGCTGTCCACCCGCCAGATGCTCCTGGTGAACCTGTTCACGGACCTGTTCCCGGCGATGGCGGTGGCGGTGACCCCGGAGGAGGACGGCGTGCGGGCGCAGTCGGCGGCGCCGGAGGACGCGGCCGGCGGGGTCCTGGGCGATGCGCTGATCCGGCAGATCCGCCACCGTGCCCTGACCACGTGTCTGGGCGCGCTCACGGCCTGGCTGATCGGCCGCTTCACACCCGGTACCAACCGCCGCTCCAGCACGATGGCCCTGTGCGCCGTGGTCGGCACCCAGCTCGCCCAGACCCTGCTCGACCGCCGCGACAGCACGCTGGTCCGGGTGACGTCCCTGGGCTCCGCGGTCGCCCTCGTCGCGCTGATCCAGACCCCCGGCGTCAGCCGGGCTTTGGGCTGCACCCCGCTCGGCCCACTCGCCTGGACCGGCGTCGCCGCGGCGATCGCCCTGGCCCTGGCGGGCCAGCGGGCCCTGCCCCGCCTGGAGGAGACGGTCGTCCGCCTGCTCCCGAAGAACAAGCCCCTGGAACCGGCTCAGCCCTGACGGCCGACGGCTGCCAACCGGCGACCACCCGCCACCGAGGGCTCGTTTTCGCCAGGTCCGGCGTCGGACGTCCGCAGTGCCCCGGCGCCGGAGCCCCCTCGACAGGCACGCCCGGAGAGCTCGGGGAGAGCGTGCCGGGCGCCGTCGGGCCGACGGGGGTTCGGCGACCGGTCCTACGAGGCCCCGCTGCGTGCCGCCGTGCGCAGGGACCCCCAGTCCGGGAGCTTGACCGCGCCGCGGCCGAGCGAGGCGCCGAGGGCCGCCTCGGCTCGTTCGATGGCCTGCCAGCCCGCCCATTCCACGGGCTCGACGCCCTCGGCGCGCAGGGCGGGGACGGAGTCGTCGGGGACCTGCCTGCGTACGAGCGCGGGCGCGTCCGCCAGCAGTGACGTGACCGTCTCCTTCGCGCAGGGCCGGTTGGTGCCGATGACGCCCGTGGGGCCCCGTTTGATCCAGCCGGCCACGTACTCGCCCGGCGCGACGGCCCCGTCGCGCAGGACGCGCCCGCCCTGGTGCGGCACCGTGCCGGTGCCGGCATCGAACGGCAGCCCGTCCAGGGGCGCTCCGCGGTAGCCCACGGAACGCAGCACCAGCTCGGCCGCGATGTCCTCGTACCGCCCCGTCCCGGTCACGCCGCCGTGCCCGTCCGGCACCGTACGTTCCAGCCGCACCGCTCCCACCCTGCCGTCCGCGGCGAGCAGTTCGGCGGGCCGCAGGAAGAAGCGCAGCCGGATCCGGCGGGCGCCGCCCTTCGCGGGCGCCGCCGCCCAGCCGCGCAGGACCTCGATGTTGCGGCGCTGGGCGGCGGGCAGCGCCGAGGGGTCCGTGTACGCCGGATCCAGCGCCAGCTCCTCCGGGTCGACGACGACGTCGGTGTCCGGCAGGGTGCCCAGCTCGCGCAGCTCCTTGGTCGTGAAACGGGCCTGCGAGGGGCCGCGCCGGCCCACCATGTGGACCTCGGTCACCCGGCTCGCCGCGAGCGCGGCCAGCGCGCCCTCGGGCATGTCGGTGCGGCTCAGCTCGGCCGCGCCGCGGGCCAGCATGCGGGTGACGTCCACGGCGACGTTGCCCACGCCGATGACGACGGCCGACCGCGCGCCGTGGACGAAACCGTCGTCCACGGCGTCGGGGTGGGCGCTGTACCAGGAGACGAACTCGGTCGCCGACCAGCTGCCCGGAAGGTCCTCGCCCGGGATCTGGAGGTGGCGATCGGTGGCGGCGCCCACGCAGTACACCACCGCGTGGTACAGCTCCCGCAGCCGCCCGGCGTGCAGCCCGCCGGAGCCGCCGACCTGCACGCCGCCCAGGAACCGGACCCGCTCGTGCTCCAGGACCGTACGCAGGTTGTTCTGCAAGGACTTGATCTTCTCGTGGTCCGGTGCCACGCCGTAGCGCACCAGCCCGTACGGGCACGGCAGCCGGTCGAGCACGTCGACGCACACCGAGGAGTCCTGCTGGACGAGGCCCTGAGCGGTGTAGCACCCGCTCGGCCCCGAGCCGACGACGGCGACACGCAGCACGGCGGAACTCCTTACCCCGGCGGATCGGAGGAGATCGCTGATGGCTCCAGCATCGCACCAAGCGGCCCGCCGGGGGAGACCGGCGGCACGGAACCGCCCGCGTGTCGCGCCGACGAGTCGTACGTCGGCCGCCGGACCACGGCTTCGGGGCTGCCGGACTACCGCTCCGGCGGGTGCGCCGGGTGCCGGTCGGTGGCGAAGAAGCGGGACAGGTCGGTGTCGCGGGATCCGCCGGGCGGCTGGGCCTCGGGCGGCAGGCCCATGTCCCGGTCGAGCCGGTAGCGCTTGAACAGCTCCGCCCGCAGCACCGGCACCGGCATCGGCGCCCCGGGCACCAGCGCCGCGTAGACGGCTCCCATCAGCAGGGCCCGCAGCATCGGGTAGTCGGCGTCGACGTCCGTCGAACCGCGCCGGGCGACGGTGTCCCGCAGGAGCTGGGAGAGCCGCTGCTGCTCCGGGCACTGCACGAAGCCCTCCGCCTGCAGGATCCCCGCCATGTGCTGCCGCATCAGCACCGGCCGGTCACGGGCCAGCCCCAGGATCGCGTCGATGGCCCGCGCCAGCCGCTCCCGGCCGTCCTCGGTGCGCGGCTCGCGTTCCAGCGCCTCCTCCAGCGTGCGGTGCATCAGCCGGTGCACGGCGGACTGCACCAGCTGGCGCTTGCCGGGGAAGTAGTAGGAGACCAGGCCGCGGGCCGCCCCCGCGCGGTCGGCGATGGCGCCGAGCGTCGTCGCGTCGTACCCGTGCTCGCCGACCAGCTCGACCGCCGCCTGCAGAAGCCGCTCCCGGGAACGCCGCCGCAACTCTTCATTGACCGAGGCGCTGCGCGGGGACATGCGAAACTCCTGTGTTGACTGGCTGCCGGCCAACTATACTCAGCGCGAGCCCACCGACTCCGGCAAGGGGACCGGTCGGGCTGCCGTCCGTCTCGGGCGACGCGGGGGATCGTCCGAGACGGACTCGTGTGTGCCCGGCGTTCGGCTCGGGCCGCTCGGCCGGCCAGGCCGAGCACCGGCAGAAGCGCGTCCGGCCGGTCCGTGACCGGCAGGTGGTCCACGAAGTGCACCCCGCAGCCCAGAGCCGCCGCACCGCCGTCCGCGCGGCGGTCGTCGCCGACCATCAGCACGTCCTTCGGGTCGGCGCCGAGCTCCGCGCAGGCGGCCGCGAACAGGCGCGGGTCCGGCTTCTGGATGCCGTGCTCGTACGACAGCACATAGGCGTCGACGTACGGGGCGAGGCCGTGGGCGCGGAACACCGGACGCAGGTCCCAGCCGATGTTGCTCACCACGCCCACGCCGATCCCGCGCTCGCGCAGCATGCGCAGCACCTCGGCCGCGTCCGGGTAGGGGGCCCAGGCCGCCGGGGTCTGCTCGTCGGGGAGCGTGTATGGCGTGTATGAGGCCGGTTTAGCTCGATCGTGTGATGGCCAGCTGCCTGCCTTGCGGTGTGCTGGGCCGGTCGGGGTAGCGCTGCCGTGCGATCTGGGACGCCGGGTGCGGTGCCGGCGTGCGGGGCCCCTGATCCACCAGAGAGATGGTTCAGGGCCTCCCCGTCGCCTCTGGCCGCTCCCACAGGCCAGGTCGCAAGGGACTCCGCCCGCCCGGCCCGGACCACGGACACGATCCGTGTCGCCGCCCGGGATGCGGCAGCATCCATCAGCGACCTCCGGTCGCGGAGGACGACCAGTGCGCCCAACTACCGTTCGGGGCGTGCGGCTGACCGGGCTCACTCCCGCTCAGTCCATAGGAACGGTCCCGGAGAAGTCGAAGAACACGACAGCCATGAAGTGATCATCGCTTACCCCGGTCGCCCCGGCCACCTGTTGTGGACGATCACCGCCACCGGCCGGGGCCACAGGTCAGCCCAGCGCCCTCAACCCCGGTACGAACGCCACCAGCACCGGCACCACCGGGACCAGCGACGCGAGCGCCGTCAGCCGCAGTCTGCGGGCCGCCGTCAGCCGGGCCGGGGGAGTGAGGAGGCGGTGCACCCGCTCGGGGACCTGGGCCCCGGAGGCGGGGCAGGGGCCGAACACGCCGCGGTGCTCGTTGAGTTCGACCGGGGCGAGGGCGGTCGTCAGACGGCCGAAGCGGCGCGAGGCCATGTCGTCGTCGGCGAGCTCGACCAGCCGGTGCATCTCGTCGCGGAACGCGGCGAACACCGGCACCTGCGGAAAGCCGCCCGCCAGCGCGGAGGAGCAGTGCAGCAGCCAGTCGTGCCGGGCCCGCGCGTGGCCCTGCTCGTGCGCGAGGACGGCGTCCAGCTGCCGTCCCTTGAGCCGTCGCAACGCGGCCGTGGTGATGACCAGCCGGGGCGAAGGACCGGGCAGCCACCAGGCGTCCGGCCGCTCGCCCTCCAGCACGACGAGCCGGTCGTTGCCGGGCTCCTCGCCGGGCAGCAGCGGGACACGGACGAGGAGTTCGGCCCGCCGGCGGCGGCGCCGCGCCCGGGCCCGTACGACCTCGCGGACCAGCATCGCCGCGCTCCAGACCCCGCCGCACGCGAGTGCCACCGCGGCCGCCGGCGCCCAGGCCCTGGCCGCGCCGAACGCGTACGCCTCCACCACCGAACGCGGAGCCGGGGCGAAGGGCCGGGCAGCCACCAGGCGTCCGGCCGCTCGCCCTCCAGCACGACGAGCCGGTCGTTGCCGGGCTCCTCGCCGGGCAGCAGCGGGACACGGACGAGGAGTTCGGCCCGCCGGCGGCGGCGCCGCGCCCGGGCCCGTACGACCTCGCGGACCAGCATCGCCGCGCTCCACACCCCGCCGCACGCGAGTGCCACCGCGGCCGCCGGCGCCCAGGCCCTGGCCGCGCCGAACGCGTACGCCTCCACCACCGGACGCGGAGCCGTGGCGAACACATGGCCGCGCACCCCGTGCCAGGCGGCCGCAGCACTGAGCGTCATCGACAGCACGCAGCACAGCAGGACTGCGGCCACCACGCACTGCCACGCCCACAGCGCCAGCACCGGCTCCCGGTCCGGCCAGTCGGCCCGGGCGAGCAGCCGAGGGGCGGCGACGGCGGTGAGGGCCCCGAGCGGCAACAGGACCGCGGGGACCACCATGCGAGCACCCTATGAGCGGCCGACTGTCCAGGGGTACGGCTCCACGCGGCAAAGTGACGCAGACCACGGCGCCGTACCCCCGTCCTCGCCGTTCCGGAGGGTGCCGTCTCACATGGTCAGCAGCATGGCCACCATGGCCATCCCCATGGACAGCCGGCACACCCGCGCCAGCTCCGGCCGGTCGCCCCACCTCGTGCCCCCGCCCACCGCGCTTCCGCCCACCGCGCTTCCGCCCACCGCCCCGGCGGGGACCAGCCGGGCGCCGGACAGCAGGACGTAGCCCGCGAAGTACAGCAGCAGCGCGCCCGTGACCAGTGGCGTCCCCGCCCCGCCGTGCATGTGGTGGGAGCCGGGCGAGACGGCCATCACCACCGACATGTAGACCATGGCCGACGCGCCTATCAGGTGGTGCAGATGGTGCGGACTCCGCCATGCCGACCACAGGGCATGCAGCGCTGCCGCCCCGAAGACCACCGCGTAGGTCGACCATGTCCACGCGGGTGGCGTGAACACTGCCGCCGGCACGGCCATGACGGCCATGCCGAAGCCCATCAGCGCCTCACCGCCCGCGGCCCGGCGCTGTTCCTCGTCGGTGCTGCGCATGCGCAGCAGGCAGTACGCCCCGGTCGCCGCGCACAGCGCCACCAGCAGCCAGCCGGCCGCAACCGATCCGTGCACCCCCACCTCCCCGCTCGACGGATCCCGGCCGCCGCCGGGCGGCAGGCCGTCGGTCAAGCGATGCCCGCGGCACGCGGTGTGCATACGGGCGCAAAGGGGTACGCGGGGAGCATTCGTCGGAGCATGGCAGGTCATCGCCGGGCCCCGGATATGTTTTACGAGTAAAATACCTGCTAAGCTTATTCGTCATGAGCAGTGTGACCCCCACCCCCACCGGCCGGTTCGCCCGGCGGCTCCCGCTCGCCGGCGTACTCCGGCTCGGGCGCCCCTCGGACATCTGGTTCAAACCCGCTCTGAGCGCCGTCGCCTCGGCCGCCCCGCCCAACCTCACCCTGCTCTTCCTCGGCCGGCTCGACCTGGCCATGTACACGATGGCCGGCTCGCTGTGCGCCCTGTACGCCCACAACCGCCCCTACGCGGCCCGGGCCCGCGCCCTGGCCTGGGTGGTGCTCGGCATGGTCGGCGGCCTCGCCCTCGCCCTGGTCACGGCCTCGCTCACCACCGACCCGGTCGTCCTGGTCGCCGTGGGCGCCCTGATGGCCGCCGTGCAGAAGGTGCTGTGCGACGCCACCCGCATCGGCCCGCCCGGCAACGTCATCCTCACCTTCATCAGCTCCGCCTCCCTGTTCGCCCCGCAGACCCTCGGCCAGGTGCCGGCCCATGTGGCGCTGGCCGCGGTGGCGGGCGTCTGGTCCTGGCTGGTCGGCATGGCGCCCAGGCTGCTGCGCCCGCACGGCCCGGAGCGCCGCGCCACCGCCCAGGCGCTGAACGCGGCCGCCGCCTACGCCGCCACCGGAGGCACCGGCGACGGTCACGCCCGGGCCCGCGCCGCGGCTGCCGCCGCCGTGCAGGCCGCCTGGCAGACACTGCTGTCCACCGGCGCACGCTCCGCGACCCGGCGCGCCCTGGAGCGGCTCGTCGTGCGCGCCGAGGTCGCGCTCGCCGCCCCCGCGGACACGGACCCCGACCTGCTGCGCACCTGGGCCCGCCAGGTGCGCGGCACCGGACCGGTCCCGCAGGCCGGCGAGACGACGGAGGCCGCCGACGAACTCCTCGGCGTGGACGCCGAGATCAGCGCCCCGCGCCGGCCCTGGTGGAGCCGGCTCCGCCCGCTCGCCCCGATCGCGGTGCGCACCGCCCTCGGCTGCGCCCTCGCCGGCTACGCCTCCCTCGCGCTCGGCACCGGCCGCCCCTACTGGGCTTTGGTCACCGCCGCCTCCCTGTACCAGGCCAACATCACCCTCACCTGGAGCCGGGGCATCCAGCGCGTCGTCGGCAACCTCGTCGGCGTCCTCGTCTTCGGCGCCGTCGTCCCGCTCGCGCACTCCAGCGGCCTCGCGCTCGTCCTGCTCTGCCTGGCCTTCAACTTCGGCGCCGAGGCGCTGATGGGCCGCAACTACTGGCTCGGCAGCATCTGTGTGACCCCGCTGGCGCTGCTCATCATCGAGTTCGCCGGGTACCACGAGCCGGGCGAGCTGATCACCGAGCGGGTCCTGGACACCCTCGTCGGCGCGCTGGTCGGCTTCGTGGCCGCCGTCGCCGTCACCAACCGCAGGGCCGGCGACCGCATCGAGCACGCGCTGACCGCCGTGGACCGGGCCCGTGAGCGGGTCGCCCGCCTGCTCGCCGAAGAACGGACGGCGCCCGCCGCCCTGGAGTCCGCCCGCCGGGGCCTGGCCGCCACGCTGGTCGACCTGCGGGCCACCGTCGACGCCGCGTCCGGCGAGTGGTGGCAGCGCCCCCTGCCCCAGGAGCGGGTGGTGCTCGCCGAGCAGTCCGCACACCGTACGCTCGCTGCGGCGATACGACGCCAGGGCCTGCACGCCCCGGCGACCAGCACGGACGTGACGACGGAGGACGTACGGCCATGACGGCGAGGAACGGACGGCCGGCTCAGGCGGGAGCGGTGAGCGCGGAGGCGGCGCGCGAGCGGACGCCCGGCGCGGAGGGCGTGCCGGGCGCGGCACCCGGCCCCGCCCACGACGACACCGTCGCCGGTGTCGTCCGCCAGTGGCGGGCCGTCCACCCCGACCTGGACACCGCGCCGATGGAGATCATCGGCCGGATCAACCGCTGTGCCGCGCTGTTCCAGCAGGCCGAGGACGCGCCGCTGCGCCGGGCGGGGCTCAGCCGGCCCGAGTTCGACCTGCTCGGGGCGCTGCGCCGCACCGGACACGAACTCACCCCGAGCGAGCTGGCCCGCGAGACGTTCTCCTCGGGAGCCGCCGTCACCAAGCGCCTGAAGCAACTCACCGAACGCGGCCTCGTGGAGCGCCGCGGCGACCCCCGCGACCGCCGTGTCGCCCATGTCCGCCTCACGGACGCCGGACGCGCCCTGGTCGACGGCGTCCTGCCGGAGCAGCTCGCCTACGAAAGCGCCGTTCTGTCCGGACTGGACGGCGAGAGGCAGGGTGAGCTGGCCGCGCTCCTCGGCGAGTTGCTGGGCCGGCTGGAGGGCCGCCTGGGGGCGCTGCGGATCTGAGAGGCGGCCGGCGTCGCGGCGCAGGCCTCAGCCTGCCTGGCCCGCCTGCTGACCTTTCCGGCCCTCCTGCCCCTCCTGGGCGTCCTGCTCCGCCAGGATTTCCTGGGCGGACCGGTAGATGCCGAACGTCGCGCCCTGCGGGTCGCGCAGCACCGCGATGCGAGGGCCCTCCGGGACGGAGGTGGGCTCCAGCAGGGCCTTGGCGCCGGCCCGTACCGCGACGTCCGTGGTCGCGTCGACGTCCTCCACCGCGAAGTACGGCATCCAGTGCGGCGGTACGTCGGCCGGGAACCGGTCGTGCATCGCCGTCACCCCGCCGAAGTCCTCGCCGTGCAGCCCCCACTGCGTGTACCACTCCGAGGCGTTGACGCTCCAGCCGAACACGCTCGTGTAGAAGTCCCTGGCCCTCTTGACGTTCCGGGTGGCGAGTTCCACCCAGCCCAGTGACCCGGGCCGGTTGAACACGTCGGCACCGCAAAAGTCCCGGGCCTGCCACATCTGGAAGGCCGCGCCGGACGGGTCGAGCGCCACCGTGAAGCGGCCCTCGTCGTAGATGTCCCTCGGGCCGTGGATCACCGTCCCGCCGGCCTCCACGACCTTGTTCGCCGCAGCGTCGGCGTCGGCGACGCAGAACGAGACGTTCCACGCGACCGGCTGCGACTGCTGGTACAGGGGAGTGATCGCGGCGACCGCCGCGTCGCCCAGATGCGCGATGGTGTAGCCGCCCGAGACCAGCCTGGGGTCGCGCTGCATGCGCCAGCCGAAGACCTCCGTGTAGAACCGCGTGGCCGCCTCCAGATCGCTGGTCCCCAGCTCCGCCCAGCAGGGTCCGCCGACCACCGGCTTGTCGAACTCCATGGCATCCTCCGGGAAGGCTCATCCCCACCCACCAGCACGCTAGCCCCGCCCGTCGACGCGGGCCAGTGGGAACGGGCCGGCATCCGGCGCCAGGGCCTGTCCGGCGGATCATGCCGCAGACGCGGGATCTGGCACTCCCCCAAGCTCTCCGAGCAGGGGGCCCCACCCCGAGTTCTTCGCGCCGGGGGACCCCCGAGCTTCTTCGAGCAGAGGGCCCCATCGCGTCGACGCCCTCCTCCGCCTTGCATCTGCATGCTCTCCCAAGCTCTCAATGAGCAGGGGAACCCCATCGCCCCCGCTCACCTGGGCTGATGGCCGACCGCCGATTTCCCGCGGCTTGATGCGCCGGACAGGCCCTAGGCCCCAGGCCGGAACCGCAGCGGATGGTCCGCCGGTACCTCGACGAGGACGACGGGTGTGCCGTCCGGATCGGCGATCCACATCTCGATCAGCCCCCACGGTTCGCGCGCCGGCGGACGTGTGATCCGGACGCCCTTGGCCCGCAGCTCCTCGTGGGCGGCAGCCACGTCCTCGACCTGGAGCCAGAGCCGCACGGCAGGGGACGGCGGGACGTCGGAGCGCCCCGAGACCTCCAGGAAACCGCCGCCGAGGAAGTAGACGGTGCCACGCTCCGGCCCCGTCCCGAACTCCCGGTAGACGGCGAGTCCCAGCTGTTCGCCGTAGAAGACACGGGAGCGCTCGGGATCGGTGGGCTGAAGCAGTGTCCGACTGCTGAGTACGTGCACCATGCAGCCGGAGCCTAGTGGCAGGATTGCCCCGTCCCCGCGCAGCCGCGCCCCACCCGAGCGAGTTTCGAGAGGCACCCTTCATGGAGACCGCCACCACTGGACCACTGACCTTCCGCGAGGCCTCGGACGCCGACGTCGACACGTTGGTGCACCTGATCCAGTCGGCGTACCGCGGGGACTCCAGCCGGGCCGGGTGGACCACCGAGGCGGACATCCTCGAGGGGCAGCGGACGGATCCGGAGGGCGTGCTGGAGGTGATCGAGTCGCCCGACAGCCGGCTGCTGACGGTCGAGCGGGACGGCCGTGTGGTCGCCTGCTGCCAGCTCGAGCACCGCGGCGACCACGCCTACTTCGGGATGTTCGCCGTCAGCCCCGCGCTGCAGGGCGCCGGCCTGGGCAAGGTGGTCATCGCCGAGGCGGAGCGCCAGGCCCGGGAGGGCTGGGGCGCCAAGGAGATGCACATGACCGTGATCACCGTACGCGAGGACCTGATCGCCTGGTACGAGCGCCGCGGCTACCGCCGTACGGGAAGGACCAGCCCCTTCCCGTACGGCGACGAGCGCTTCGGCGTTCCGCAGCGCGACGATCTGGAGTTCGAGCTGCTGGTCAAGGAACTCGGGTAGCTCGGGTGGTCGGAACCGGCTACGCCGTGAAGCGGCCCGTGCGCTTGATCTCCGGGTAGTCGGTGGTCGCCCCGTCCAGCTCGAACGCGCGGACCAGCCGCAGGTGGTCCTGGGTGTTCACGACCCAGCCGATGATCCTCAGATCCGCCTTGCGCGCGTGCTCGATGATCTCCAGGGTGAGCCGGCGGATGTTGAGGCAGAGCGTCGCGGCGCCGGCCGCGGTGGCGCGTTCGACGACGTCGGTGCCGTAGCGGCTGGCCACGAGCGCCGTGCGCACGCCCGGCACCAGTCGGGCGATCTCGGTGATCGCCTCGTCGTGGAACGAGGACACCTCCACCCGGGACACCAGGTCCCGCTGCCGCATGACCTCGCCCAGCGCACGGGCCGCGGCCACGTCCTTGATCTCCGCCTGCAGCGGAGTGCACACGGCGTCGAGGACCTCCTCGAAGACCGGGATCCGCTCGCCGCGCCCCGCGTCCAGCGAGCGCAGCTCGGCGAGGGTCTTGTCGGCGATCGCGCCGCTGCCGTCGGTCGTGCGGTCCACCTCGGTGTCGTGCATGACGACGAGCGCGCCGTCCTTGCTCAGGTGCAGATCGAGTTCGATGACGTCCAGGCCGGCCTGCTGGGCGGCGACGAAGGAACGGAGGGTGTTCTCAGGTTCGACACCCATGACTCCGCGGTGACCGATGGTAAGGAAGTTCAAGGTTCAACTCGCTTCCGTCGACGGCGGCTCGGCGCGGCGCGGAGCGGACGGACCCCGTCCGCGCGGCAGTGTCGCAGCCTAACGGCCCGGCGGCGGGTTGAACCCCCGCCTACACGGGGCAGTGGGGTGACGGCCGGGACAGCGCGGGGCCGTGCCCACCGGGGCGGTCACTCCGGCGTGGGCGAGTCGCCCGCGCATTGACCGACGGGGCCGCGGCCCCGCGCGCGGCTGCCCGCGGCTGGAAACCGCCCTCGGTGCGGCGAGGTCCGCACCACCCGACCGGCCCAGCGGAACTCGTGTCGCCCGGGTGCCCGACCGGAAAATAAGCGGTGACGATGGGTGTGTGCAGGATGATTTCCCGAAGGGCCCCTTGCTGGAAGAAACCTCGTACGGATACGGTCTCCTTACGCGAGGTTCTCCCGTGGAGGATGGAATATGACGGAAATTCTTGTGCAGGTGGGTGCGGAGGGGCAGGTTCCTCCGGTGAGCAGGGTGGTTGAGCACCCTGCGTGGCCCGTGCTCAAGGATGCCGTGGAGCGCATCCGGCCATGGCAGTCCAAGGACGGCTCGATCGACTTCGCGGCCGAGGGCGCCCCCGGCCGCGCGGACGCCGGCGCCGCCGTACGCCGCGTGATCGACGCCGTGGAGGAGCTGTCCCCGCTGCTGCCGCACGACGCCGCCTACCACGAGGCACTGGTGAAGGACCTGCGGCGCTGGGCCGAGGGCGGCTTCGAGGTGCCCGACTTCCTCGACTCGCTGCTGGCCTTCCAGCCCGCCGCGAACCGCGTGGACGGCCTGCAGCACCTGGTCGTCTTCCCGATGTACACGCAGAACGGCAACCCGGACCGCAACCTGGAGGCGGTCGTCCTGCGCATGGTCTGGCCGGACTGGCTGGCCGAGCTCGAGCGCACCCGCTACGACAACCCGCTGTTCTGCGGCATCACCTTCGAGGACTTCACGGCCGGCTACGACACCAACTCCGCCGTGCTCTTCCCCGAGACCATCGCCGTGCGCGAGGCGCCGGAGCGGTTCTCCTGGGGCGGCATCTTCTGCGACCGCGAGGCCGCCCGCTTCCGTCGTGTGACCGCCGCCGCCGTCGACCTCCTCGGCCTCGACCTGCCCGAGGACGTCGCCGCCATGGTCCACGACCAGAAGCGCTGCGAGGAGGCCTTCGTGCTGTGGGACATGGTGCACGACCGCACCCACAGCCACGGCGACCTGCCCTTCGACCCTTTCATGATCAAGCAGCGCCAGCCGTTCTGGATGTACGGCCTGGAGGAGCTGCGCTGCGACCTCACCGCCTTCAAGGAGGCCGTGGGGCTCCAGTCGGACGGCGTCGCCCAGGCCCGCGACGTGCAGTACGCCGTGCTGTTCGACCGCATGTTCCGCTTCCCGGTCACCGGTGAGCGTGTACGCAACTACGACGGCCTCGGCGGCCAGCTGCTCTTCGCCTACCTGCACCGGCACGACGTGGTGCGCTGGAGGGACAACAAGCTCTCCATCGACTGGGAGCGCGCCCCGCAGATCACCAACCAGCTGTGCGCCGAGATCGAGAAGCTCTACCGCGACGGCATCGACCGGCCGAAGCTGGTGCACTGGTTCGCCGGCTACGAGCTGGTCTCGGCCTACCTCGCCCCGCACCCCGGCTCCAAGTGGGCCAAGGGCCCCGACGCCCTGGACCTGACCCAGCCGCCGCGCAAGCTCGTCGATGACGTGCTTCCGGACGAGTTTCCGCTGAGCATGTTCTACGAGGCACTGTCCAAGAAGCTGAAGAATGTGATCGCCTCGACCAGGGGCATCACGGCGGACAGCGCCGAGCGGGTCGCCGCGTGAGCGGCCGCGGAACCGGTAACACTGCGCAGGAGGCGAGGAACATGGCGGTGAACGGAGCTCTCAGCGGTGCGGTGATCGCGGTGGCCGGCGCGGGCGGACCGGCCGGCCGGGCGGCGCTGCTCCGGCTTGCCGAGGCGGGCGCGACCGTCGTCGGCGCGGACAACGACCCGGAGCGGCTTTCGGAGGCCGTGGACGCGGCGAGGTACGCCGCCGGCGGCGCCACCGTCACCGGCGACACGGTCGACCTGCTCGACCTCAAGTCCACCCGCGCCTGGGCCGCGCACATCGAGAAGAGCTTCGGCCGGGTCGACGGCCTTGTCCACCTCGTCGGCGGCTGGCGCGGCAGCGAGACGTTCACCAAGACCAGCCTGGACGACTGGGACTTCCTGGAGCTGTTGCTCATCCGTACCGTGCAGCACACCTCCCTCGCCTTCCACGAGGCGCTGCAGAGCAGCGACCGCGGCCGGTACCTGCTGATCAGCGCCGCGGGCGCCAGCAAGCCCACAGCGGGCAACGCCGCGTACGCCGCCGCCAAGGCCGCCGCCGAGGCGTGGACGCTGGCCATGGCCGACTACTTCCGCAAGGCCGGGGGCCCCGACGGACCGACGTCGGCGGCTGCGATCCTGGTGGTGAAGGCGTTGGTGCACGACGCGATGCGCGCCGAGCGCCCCAACGCGAAGTTCGCGGGCTTCACGGACGTCAAGGACCTGGCCGACGCCATCGTCGAGGTGTGGAGCAAGCCCGCCGCGGAAGTGAACGGAAAACGTCTGTGGCTGACCGAGAAGCCGTGAACCCTCCCAGGACCGACGCACGTCGCCATCACGACCCTCAGGTCCGCGGTTTCGCCAGCGACAACTACGCCGGGGTCCACCCGGAGGTGCTCGCCGCCCTGGCCGTGGCCAACGGCGGGCACCAGGTCGCGTACGGCGAGGACGACTACACCGAGAACCTCCAGCGGATCGTCCGCAGCCACTTCGGCGCCGGCGCCGAGGCGTTCCCGGTGTTCAACGGCACCGGCGCGAACGTCGTCGCGCTCCAGGCGGTCACCGACCGCTGGGGCGCGGTGATCTGCGCCGAGAGCGCGCACATCAACGTCGACGAGGGCGGTGCGCCCGAGCGCATGGGCGGCCTGAAGCTGCTCACCGTGCCCACCTCCGACGGCAAGCTCACGCCCGAGCTGATCGACCGGCAGGCGTACGGCTGGGAGGACGAGCACCGCGCGATGCCGCAGGTCGTCTCGATCACCCAGAGCACGGAGCTGGGCACGCTCTACACGCCCGAGGAGATCCGGGCGATCTGCGAACACGCCCACGCGCGCGGGATGACGGTGCACCTGGACGGCTCCCGCATCGCCAACGCAGCGGCCTCCCTGAACGTTCCCATGCGGACCTTCACCAACGCGGTCGGCGTCGACATCCTCTCCCTGGGAGGGACGAAGAACGGCGCGATGTTCGGCGAGGCGGTCGTCGTCATCAACCCCGACGCCGTGCGCCGCATGAAGCACATCCGCAAGATGAGCATGCAGCTCGCCTCCAAGATGCGCTTCGTGTCGGTACAGCTGGAGGCGCTGCTCGCCAAGGACCTGTGGCTGCGCAACGCCCGTCACGCCAACGAGATGGCCCAGCGCCTCGCGGAGGGCGTGCGTGCCGTCCACGGGGTGGAGATCCTCCACCCGGTCCAGGCCAACGGCGTCTTCGCCAAGCTCCCGCACGACGTGAGCGAGCGTCTGCAGAAGCGCTTCCGTTTCTACTTCTGGGACGAGGCCGAGGGCGTGGTGCGCTGGATGTGCGCCTTCGACACCACGGAGGACGACGTGGACACCTTCGTGGCGGCGCTGAAGGAGGAGATGGCGCGCTAGCGGCGCCGCCGGGCGGCCGGTGAGGTTGGCCGTCGACGAGGCGATCGACCACGAGCACCCGGTGGTCCGCGAGACGGCTGCCCGCCTCGTCGAGGGGGTGGCGGACTCGTATGCCCATGCGCGCGCCGCGTACGAGTCCGTGCGCGACGCCGTCCCGCACTCGCAGGACTCGGGCGACCCACGCGTCACCTGGCGGGCCTCCGACATCCTGCGGCAGCGCACCGGCACCTGCCAGGCCAAGGCCCACGCCCTGGCCGCCCTGCCGCGGGCCGAGGACATCCCGACCGCGCTGTGCTACCAGCGCCCGGCGCACGACGAGGGCGGCGGACACGCGGTGCACGGGCTGGTCGCCGTACGGTTCAACGGCGCCTGGCACCGGCAGGACCCGCGCGGCAACAAGCCGGACGTCGACGCCCGGTTCCCTCGTCGGCGGGCGCCTGACTTTCGTACCGGACCCGGAGTCGAATGAGCTGGACTGCCCGGTACTGTACGCTGAACCGCACCCGGCCGTGCCTGCCGCCCTCAAGTCCGCCCCCGACCGGCCGCGGCTGTGGAAGACACCGCCCACCGCACTCTGACCCCGAGGCGAGAAGATGACGCTGCCCCTCACCGTGTCCGACGAGGTGCGCGCGCTCGCGCCCGGCTTCACTCACGTGGCCGTCGAGGCGCACGGGCTGGTCAACGGTCCGAGCACCGAGGCCAGTTCGGCGCTCCTGGACGACGCGGCCCGCCGCCTGGCCGTACGCCTCGGCGGACGTGCCCCGCACGAGGATCCGCACATGGCCGCCTGGCGCGCGACGTACACCGCGTTCGGCTCCAAGCCCTCCCGCACCCGCAACTCGGCCGAGGCGCTGGCCCGGCGGGCGCTGACGGACGCCGGGCTGCCCCGCATCAACGTGCTCGTGGACCTCTACAACGCCATCAGCGTCGCCCATCTCATCCCCGTCGGCGGCGAGGACCTCGACCTGATCCGGGGCTCCATGAGCCTGGTGCGCGCCAGTGGCGAGGAGGACTTCGCGACCGTGGCCGGCGGCGAGGAGACCGTCGAACACCCGGACGCGGGCGAAGTGGTGTGGCGCGACGAGGCCGGCGTGACCTGCCGCCGCTGGAACTGGCGCCAGGGCCCCCGCACCCGCCTCACCGAACAGACCGCCTCGGCCCTCTTCCTTCTGGAGAGCCTGTCTCCGATGCCGGTCCCCGAGGCCGAGACCGCGGCCGCCGAACTCGCCGGACTCCTGGAGAAGTTCAGCCCGGGAGCACGCGTCACGGTACGGGAGCCGTCCGCGTAGACGCGTAGAGCCGTCCGCCGGACAAGTCCTAACGGGCCGTGCGGAGCTGTTCCGGGGTCGGGGCCGTGCCGCCGAGGTGGGCCGGCATCCACCAGGTGTCGTGCTGGTCCTTGGGGCGGACGGGGTAGGCGCGCTGGGCGGCTTCCAGGAGTTCCTGGACGCGCTCGCGCAGGCGGCGGGTGATGGCGCCCGCGTACTGGTCGCGGGGAGCGTCCACAGCCTCGCCCACCCGGATCGTGATGGGGGTGTGGCTGCGCTTGAAGTTGCGCGGGTGGCCCTTGGTCCACAGCCGCTGCGTGCCCCAGACCGCCATAGGGACCAGGGGGACGCCCGCCTCCTGGGCCAGCCGCGCCGCACCCGACTTGAAGCTCTTCAGGGTGAACGACTGGGAGATCGTGGCCTCCGGGAACACCCCGATCACCTCACCGGACTTCAGAGAGTCCAGCGCGTGCGCGTACGCCGCCTCGCCCTGGGCGCGGTCCACCGGAATGTGCTTCATGCCGCGCATCAGCGGCCCGGAGATCCGGTTCCGGAAGACCGATTCCTTCGCCATGAAGCGCACCAGGCGCTTCTGCGGAAGCGCGGCGAGCCCGTTGAAGACGAAGTCCAGATAGCTGATGTGATTGCTCACCAGCACGGCACCGCCCGAGCGCGGGATGTACTCCGACCCCCGGCAGTCGATCTTGAGATCCCACACCTTGAACATCGTGCGGGCGAGACCGATGACGGGACGGTAGACGAGCTCTGCCATGAGCGCGGCGGACCCTTCTCTCTGCCAGGGAAGGGTATCCCGGCGGAAGTTACGCTGCCGTAGGTTTACGGCCTGTCGCAGATCGTGCCCCAAGAACGGCCACGGAGCCAGTCCACGTGCCCATCCCCGGCGAGATCCTCGTCACGTCGGCCCTGTGATTACCCCTGTCGGCCCACTGAACGGGAATCTTCACGCCCCCGGAAACGCTGGAGGGGAGGATGACCGAACCGGTGATGCGCGGCGGTGGAACAGGAGAGTGCGGGTGCGCGGACAGGACGAGGGCAGGAGGCTCGGGCCGGCCGAGCTGGGCGAGGACCTCGGCGCGCGCGCCACGCTCGTGCAGTTCTCCAGCGCCTTCTGCGCCCCCTGCCGGGCGACCCGCCGCATCCTCGGCGAGGTGGCCGGCATGGTCCCCGGAGTCGCGCACGTCGAGATCGACGCCGAGGCCCGCCTGGAACTCGTACGCCGGCTCGGGATCCTGAAGACGCCCACCGTGCTCGTCCTCGACGCCGACGGCCGCGTCGTGCGGCGCGCCACCGGACAGCCGCGCAAGGCGGACGTCATCGCGGCCCTGGGGAAGGCGGTGTGAGGCCCGTGCCCGTGACGGTGAGGCATCTCCCAGATGACGGGACGTACTTGACTGCACCCACCAACTATCGTCAGCCTGACCGTATGCTCTTGGAATTCCTTCTCCCCGGGCGGGTCCGCGCCGATCTCGCCCGCCGCGCGAGCGCGCGCCGGCCGGACTGTTGAGCAGTCACAGTTCCCGCTCGTCCCCCCAGCAGAAGGACCCCTCCATGACGGCCAACTCCATGACGGCCACCACCGACCTCACCACTCCCGGCACTCTCCAGCCCGCCTCTCCCGACCTGCTGCGCTCCGTCTTCCGGCGGCACGCGGCGGGCGTCGCGGTGATCACCGCCCGCGGCGAGACCGGTCCGGTCGGCTTCACCGCCACCTCCCTCACCTCCGTCTCCGCCGAGCCCCCGCTGCTCTCCTTCGGCGTCGGCACCGGCGGATCCAGCTGGCCGGCGATCGCCGCGACCGACCACATCGGCGTCCACATACTCGGCGAGCACCAGGAGGAACTGGCCGCCACCTTCGCGCGCCACGACGCCGACCGCTTCGGCGCGCCGACGTCCTGGCGCGAGGGCCCCGAAGGGGTCCCCGTCCTCGACGACGTGCTCGCCTGGCTGGTGTGCCGCGTCGTCGCGCGCGTGCCCGCCGGGGACCACCGCATCGTGCTGGCCGAGGTCGTGCTCGGCGACCCCACGGGAGCCGGTCGTCCGCTCCTGTACCACCAGGGGCGCTTCAACGCGCTGCGTGATTGATCACTGTTCCGCTCTCCTGCGAACCCGTCGGGTTCCGGTTACGCTGCGTTGCGAAGGTCACAGTTCAAAGCGCTTGCTTAGCGGGCATGATCTGGGTGTACTGACGAGTAATATTCTGCTCGGAGCGCGCGGTCGCCCCGACCGTGATCGGTCGCTTCAGGCGCCTATGCTGCCTGCAAGAAGGCAGCCCAGAAATGACGATGCAGTAGGAGAGCCGGCGTGAGCTTGAGGATCGTTGTCACTGTGAAGTACGTGCCCGACGCCACTGGCGACCGGCACTTCGCCGATGACCTGACCGTGGACCGGGACGACGTGGACGGTCTGCTCTCCGAGCTGGACGAGTACGCGGTCGAGCAGGCCCTGCAGATCGCCGAGGACGCCGACGACGCCGAGGTCACCGTGCTGACCGTGGGCCCGGAGGACGCCAAGGACGCGCTGCGCAAGGCGCTGTCCATGGGCGCCGACAAGGCCATCCACGTCGAGGACGAGGACCTGCACGGCACCGACGCGATCGGCACCTCGCTGGTTTTGGCCAAGGCGATCGAGAAGGCCGGGTTCGACCTGGTGATCTCCGGCATGGCCTCCACCGACGGCTCCATGGGCGTGGTACCCGCCCTGCTGGCCGAGCGCCTGGGCGTCCCGCAGGTCACCCTGCTGTCCGAGGTGGCGGTCGAGGACGGCACCGTCACCGGCCGCCGCGACGGCGACGCCGCCTCCGAGCAGCTGCAGGCCTCCCTGCCGGCGGTGGTGTCGGTGACCGACCAGTCGGGCGAGGCCCGCTACCCGTCGTTCAAGGGCATCATGGCGGCCAAGAAGAAGCCGGTTGTCTCCTGGGACCTGTCCGACCTGGACATCGACGCCGGCGAGGTCGGCCTTCAGAACGCCTGGACCACGGTCGAGGCCGCCACGGAGCGTCCGGCCCGCACCGCGGGCACGATCGTCAAGGACGAGGGCGAGGGCGGCCGGCAGCTCGCCGAGTTCCTCGCGAGCCAGAAGTTCATCTGAGCCGCGCCCGCTTTTCCGTCCCGCACCCTTTGCACGCAGGAGAGAAGAAGTCCCATGGCTGAAGTCCTCGTCTACGTCGACCACGTGGACGGTGCCGTCCGCAAGCCCACCCTGGAGCTTTTGACCCTGGCCCGCCGCCTCGGTGAGCCGGTCGCCGTCGCCCTCGGGGCCGGCGCCGCCGACACCGCCGCCGTGCTGGCCGAGCACGGCGCGGCGAAGGTCCTCACGCACGAGGCCGCCGAGTACGCCGACTACCTGGTGGTGCCGAAGGTGGACGCCCTGCAGGCCGCGGTCGAGGCCGTCTCCCCGGCCGCCGTGCTGGTCCCCTCCTCCGCCGAGGGCAAGGAGATCGCCGCCCGCCTGGCGCTGCGCATCGGCTCGGGCATCCTCACCGACGCCGTCGACCTGCAGGCCGGCGAGGCCGGCCCGGTGGCCACCCAGTCGGTGTTCGCCGCCTCCTTCACCACCACCTCCCGGGTGTCGAAGGGCACCCCGGTCATCACGGTCAAGCCGAACAGCGCGGCCGTGGAGCCGGCCCCGGCCGCCGGCGCCGTCGAGGCGCTGGACGTCACCTTCTCGGCGCAGGCGAGGGGCACGAAGGTCACCGGCCGCACGCCGCGCGAGTCCACCGGGCGTCCGGAGCTGACCGAGGCGGCGATTGTGGTCTCCGGCGGCCGCGGCGTGAACGGCGCGGAGAACTTCGCGCTCATCGAGGCCCTCGCCGACTCCCTGGGCGCGGCGGTGGGCGCCTCGCGGGCCGCCGTCGACGCGGGCTGGTACCCGCACACCCACCAGGTCGGCCAGACCGGCAAGTCCGTCTCGCCGCAGCTGTACATCGCCAACGGCATCTCCGGCGCGATCCAGCACCGGGCCGGCATGCAGACCTCCAAGACCATCGTGGCGGTCAACAAGGACCCCGAGGCCCCGATCTTCGACCTGGTCGACTACGGCGTGGTCGGCGACCTGTTCGAGGTCGTCCCCCAGCTCACCGAGGAGATCAAGACCCGCAAGGGCTGAACCTCCGGTGCTGACCGAGGCCCCCGTGACCCGCGCGGTCACGGGGGCCTCGGCTTGTCCCGGGCGGGTGGACGGCTCAGGCTGCGAAGGGGTGTTGACCGGCGGGAAGCTCCGCGGATAACTGTTGATTCCGTACGGCGGCAAGCGGGAGGACGCGGGATGGACCAGGGGCGGCAGCAGAAGGTGGCGACGAGCCTCGCCGGCGCCGTCAGCGAGGAGATCAGCGCCTCCCTCGCGCCGGTCGACGCCGAGCTGGAGCGCCGCTACCCGGGCGACCCCGGCACGCGTCAGCCCGTCCACACGGTCTATGTCCCCGGTGACGTCCTCGCCGCCGGCACCGTCCGCTCCTGGGGCGACCAGGCCCTCGCCGCGCTCGACGAGCACGCCCCCGACGCGGCCTCCTTCGCCGCCGTCCTCGGCCTGAGCGACGAACTGGCCGGGCCCGTGTACGACCGCGTCCGCGCCAAGCTGGAGCGCGAACCCGTCGAGGACCTGAGGATCGACTTCGAGGACGGCTACGGCCCCCGCCCGGACGCGGAGGAGGACGAAGCGGCCGCCCGCGCGGCCCGGCTGGTCGCCGAGGCGTACGAGAAGGGGACGGCCGCCCCGTACACGGGCATCCGCATGAAGTGCATGGAGGCAGCGGTCCGCGACCGGGGCATCCGCACCCTGGACATCTTCCTCACCGGCCTGATGCAGGCCGGCGGCCTGCCCGGCGGGCTGCTCCTGACGCTGCCGAAGGTGACGTATCCCGAGCAGGTCACCGCCATGGTCCGGCTCCTCGATGCCTTCGAGAGGGCCCATGGGCTTCCGGCCGGGCGCCTCGGCTTCGAGATCCAGGTCGAAACCAGCCAGGCCGTCCTCGCCACCGACGGCACCGCCACCGTCGCCCGGATGATCCAGGCCGCCGAGGGCCGCGCCACCGGGCTGCACTACGGCACCTTCGACTACAGCGCCTGCCTCGGCGTCTCCGCGGCCTACCAGGCGAGCGACCACCCGGCGGCCGACCACGCCAAGGCCGTGATGCAGGTCGCCGCGGCCGGCACCGGCGTACGCGTCTCGGACGGCTCCACCAACGTGCTGCCGGTCGGCTCGACCGAGAAGGTGCACGACGCCTGGCGCCTGCACTACGGCCTCACCCGCCGCGCCCTGGCCCGCGCCTACTACCAGGGCTGGGACATGCACCCCGCGCACCTCCCCACCCGGTACGCCGCCGTGTTCGCCTTCCACCGCGAGGGTTTCGAGCAGGCGGCCGCCCGCCTCGCCCGCTACGTCGGTCGCGCGGGCGGCGACGTCATGGACGAGCCCGCCACCGCCAAGGCGCTCAGCGGCTACCTGCTGCGCGGCCTGGACTGCGGCGCCCTCGACACCGCCGAGGTCACCCGGCTCACCGGTCTGACCCGCCCCGCCCTGGAGTCCTTCGCCGCCCCGCGGCGCGGGAACCTCACCGCCTCCGCCCAGTAGGGGTCACTCCGCCGGCAGCTCGCCCGAGCCGCGGGTGACCAGCCGGGTCGGGAGTTCGATGCGTTCCGGGGCGACGAGGGTGCCGTCCAGTTGGCGGAAGAGGCGTTCGGCGGCCGTGCGGCCGAGGGCGGCGGCGTCCTGGGCGACGACGGTGACGCCCGGCTGGAGCAGATCGGCCAGTTCGATGTCGTCGAAGCCGACGAGGGCGACCCGGCGCGGCTGCTCGGCCAGGACGCGGATCACGGTGACGGTCACCCGGTTGTTGGCCGAGAAGACCGCGGTGACCGGGTCGGGTCCGGACAGCATCGCCTCGGCGGCCCGGCGCACCCGCTCGGGGTCGGTGGCGCCCAGCGACATCCAGGAGTCCTCGACCGGTATCCCCGCGTCCTCCATCGCCGCCCGGTAGCCGCGCAGGCGCTCGGCGGCCGTGTGGATGCGCGGCATGTCGCCGATGAAGCCGATCCGGCGGTGGCCGTGGGCGATCAGATGGGCGACGCCGTCGCGGGCGCCGCCGAAGTTGTCCGACAGCACGACGTCGGCGTCGATGTGCCCGGCCGGGCGGTCCACGAACACCGTGGCGACGCCCGCCTTGATCTCCGGCTCCAGGTACCGGTGGTCGTCGCCGGCCGGGATGACGACCAGCCCGTCCACCCGCCGGGCGCACAGTGCCAGCGCCAGCTCCTGCTCGCGCTCCGGGTCCTCCGCACTGGAGCCGTTGATGAGCAGGGCGCCGTGCGCGCGGGCGACCTCCTCCACCGCGCGGCTGAGCGGGCCGTAGAACGGGTCGGCGAGGTCCTCCAGGATGAGCCCGATGCTCGCCGTACGGCCCTTGCGCAGTACCCGCGCGCTGTCGTTGCGCCGGAAACCGAGGGCCTCGATGGCCTCCTGGACGCGCCGCTCGGTGTCCGGGGTGACGCCGGGCTCGCCGTTGACCACGCGGGAGACGGTCTTCAGGCCGACCCCGGCCCGTGCCGCCACGTCCTTCATCGTCGGACGGTTGCCGTAACGGGGCGCGGGGCGGTCTGCTCGGCGGGCGGTCTCTGGCACGATGCGGCGTCCTGTCCTGTCGTCCACGGGGGTGCGGCGGTCCATGGGTTCGTATGAGGATGTGGCGTCGTCGAGCATAGAGCCTGGACAACGTTGTCATACGCGCGAGAGACTGTCCACCGCACACTCCGGCCGGCGTCCCCCACCGCGAGACCGGGCTGCGCCCACCTCTTGGTTTTCTCATGGTTGACGGGGAGATTCGACTCTGATGCACACCGACCTCGTGGCCGCGCTGGACATCGGCGGCACCAAGATCGCCGGAGCGCTGGTGGACGGCCACGGCAGCATCCTGGTGCGCGCACAGCGCGCGACGCCCGCGCAGGAGGACGGCGACACCGTCATGCGCGCCGTGGAGGAGGTGCTCGGCGAGCTGACCGCGTCGTCGCTGTGGGGACGTGTCGCGGCGCTGGGCATCGGCAGCGCGGGCCCGGTGGACGCCTCCGCGGGCACGGTCAGCCCCGTGAACGTCCCCGGCTGGCGCGGCTACCCGCTGGTCGAGCGGGCCCGTGCCGCCGTCGGCGGTCTGCCGGTGCGGCTGATCGGCGACGGCGTGGCCATCACGGCGGCCGAGCACTGGCAGGGCGCCGCCCGCGGCCACGACAACGCGCTGTGCATGGTGGTCTCCACCGGCGTAGGCGGCGGCCTGGTCCTGGGCGGACAACTGCACCCCGGTCCGACCGGCAACGCAGGCCACATCGGCCACATCAGCGTGGACCTCGACGGCGATCCGTGCCCGTGCGGCTCGCGCGGCTGCGTGGAGCGCATCGCGAGCGGCCCGAACATCGCCCGCCGTGCGCTGGCGGGCGGCTGGCGGCCGGGCCCCGACGGCGACACCTCGGCCGCCGCGGTGGCCGCCGCCGCCCGGGCCGGCGACCCGGTCGCCGTGGCCTCCTTCGAACGCGCCGCCCGCGCCCTGGCCGCGGGCATCGCCGCCACCGCGACCCTGGTCGAGATCGACATCGCGGTGATCGGCGGAGGTGTGGGCAAGGCGGGCGACGTTCTCCTCACCCCCCTCCGCAAGGCCCTGGCCGACTACGCCACCCTCTCCTTCGTCCAGCGCCTGACGGTCGCCCCGGCCCAGATGGGCACGGACGCCGGCCTGGTGGGAGCGGCGGCGGCCGCCCTCCGGGCGCGGACGAACGCGACGGCGGCGGGGGTCTGAGGGGGCTGCGGCGGCGGGTGCCGGACGGTGGCTGCGGCAAGTCCCGTCGTGGACAGCGGTCCTGCGGCCGAAGCCCCGACCACTGTGTGGCTGGTGGTGCTCGGGTGAAAGATGGGATGACATCATGTTCGCGTCATCGATGTGCGTTTACGACAAGTTGTGTCCAACTCTGTTGGAAGAGATGGGTAACGGTTGTTCGATATCTCGTCATAACCCTTGACGGCATGGTGAGATGACGGTGAGATCCAAGCCTCGCGTTCGTTTGTGTTGAGTGGCACCCCGAGGAGGGGGACATGACGCAGTCATCGTTCGCACGGCTCTTCCTGCCGGGAGGTGCGGCAGGACATCCGATGTCCCGGCGCGATCTCTTACGTGGTGCGGCCGCCGGAGCCGGCATGGTCGCACTCCCCGCCCTGCTGTCCGCCTGCGGCTCCGGACCCGGCGGAAACAAGAACGAGGTCACCGTCGGGTCGAACGCCTCGGACGCCGTACCGAAGAAGGCGTACGCGACGGCCTTCGACGCCTACCGGAAGCAGTCCGGCAAGAGGGTGAAGGTCAACACCAAGGACCACAACGACTTCCAGGAGAACATCAACCGCTACCTGCAGGGCGCGCCCGACGACGTCTTCATGTGGTTCGCGGGGTACCGCATGCAGTACTTCGCCCAGAAGGGGTTGCTGACCGACATCAGCGACGTGTGGTCGTCCTTCTCCGGGTTCTCCGACGCCCTCAAGACACAGTCGACGCACGACGGCAAGCAGTACTTCGTGCCGTACTACTACTATCCGTGGGCGGTCTTCCACCGGAAGAGCCTGTTCCAGCAGAAGGGCTACCAACAGCCCAGGACCTGGGACCAGTTCATCGCGCTGGCCAAGCGGATGTCCAAGGACGGCACCCCGGTCGCCTTCTGCGACAAGGACGGCTGGCCCGCCATGGGCACCTTCGACTACATCAACATGCGCCTCAACGGATACGACTTCCACAAGTCCCTGATGGCGGGCAAGGAGACCTGGACCGACAACCGGGTGAGGAAGGTCTTCGACACCTGGCGCGAACTCATGCCGTACTACCAGAAGGGCGCCCTCGGCCGGACCTGGGAGGAGGCCGGGCAGAGCCTGCAGCAGCGCAGGACGGGCATGGCCGTCTTCGGCATGCCGCACCCCGGCAGCCAGTTCCCGGAGAACGAACGCGACGACATCGACTTCTTCGCCTTCCCCGAGATCGACCCCAGCCACGGCCAGGACGCCGTGGAGGCGCCCATCGACGGCTTCCTGGTCGCGAGGAAGTCCAAGAACGTCACCGCTGCCAAGGACCTGCTCAAGTTCCTCGGCACGCCGAAGGCCGAGGACGTCTACCTGCGGTACGACCCCAACAACGTGGCCGTCAACTCCGGCGCCGACACCTCCGCGTACAGCGCCCTGCAGAAGAAGTCGGCCGACCTCGTCTCCGGCGCCAAGCAGATCTCGCAGTTCCTGGACCGCGACACCCGCCCCGACTTCGCCTCGACCGTGATGATCCAGGCGATCCAGGACTTCATCGGCAACCCGGAGGACGTCGACGGGCTGTGCAACAGCATCGAACGGCAGAAGAAGACCATCTTCTCCCAGCCCGTCGGCTGATCACTGGGGGCATCTTCCGTGGCGCTCACCTTCCCGCGGCGCGCCGGACGGCGACGGCTGCGGCGGTTCACCCGCCGTGACCTCCTCGTCCTCGGCGTGCTGCTCGGCATTCCGGTCCTGCTCGACACCGCCATCGTCTGGGGCCCGACACTGGCCTCCCTCGGCCTGTCCTTCACCGCCTGGGACGGCATCGGGGACATCCACTGGGTCGGCGGCGAGAACTACGAGAACCTGGTGGACAACTACCCGCCGTTCTGGCCGGCGGTCCGCCACAACGTCCTGTGGCTGCTCTTCCTGGGCCTGATCGCGACCCCGTTCGGACTGTTCCTGGCCGTCCTCATCGACCGGGGCGTCCGCTTCAGCCGCCTCTACCAGTCCGTGCTCTACATGCCGGTGGTGCTCTCGCTGGCCATCGTCGGCTTCATCGCCCAACTGTTCCTGGGCACCGACCAGGGCGCGCTCAACACCATCATCGGCAACCACGACAACCCGGTCGACTGGCTCGGCGACTCCCGCCTCAACATCTGGATGATGATGATCGCGGCGAGCTGGCGGCACGTCGGCTACGTCATGATCCTTTACCTGGCCGGCCTGAAGTCCGTCGACCCGGCGCTGAAGGAGGCGGCGGCGATCGACGGCGCGAACGAGCGCCAGACGTTCTTCCGCGTGGTCTTCCCGACGCTGCGCCCGGTGAACGTCATCGTCGGCGTCATCACGGTCATCGAGGCGCTGCGCGCCTTCGACATCGTCTACGCGGTCAACAAGGGCCGCAACGGCCTGGAACTGCTGTCGGTGCTCATCACCGACAACATCATCGGCGAGGCCGGCCGCATCGGCTTCGGGTCCGCCATCGCCGTCGTCCTGCTCACCGTGTCCCTGGGGTTCATCGTGACGTTCCTGGTCCAAGAGCTGCGAGGTGCCCGCGAGACATGACGGCCGACATCCGCACCACCGCGCCCGTACGCCGCCCGGCGCCCGCGCCCCTTCGGACGGCAGGGCCCGGCCGGCACCGCGGCCGCTGGGGCACGCAGATCTTCCTCGCGGCGGTCTCACTGGCGTTCCTCGCCCCGCTGCTGCTCGCCGTCTACGCTTCGCTGCGCCCGTACCAGGAGACGGCGCGGCACGGCTACTTCTCCTGGCCCAGGCACCTGTCCTTCGAGTACTACCGCCGCGCCTACACCGAGTCCGGCATGGGCACGTACTTCACCAACACACTGATCATCACGGTGCCCGCGGTGATCGTCACGCTGTTCCTGGCGGCCTTCGTGGCGTTCGCGGTCTCGCGCCTGAGACTGCGCGGCGGCCTGGTCCTGCTGATGTTCTTCACGGCGGGCAACCTGCTGCCGCAACAGGTGATCGTCACACCCCTGTACGTGCTGTTCAACAAGATCCCCCTGCCCTGGTGGATGTCCGACTCGCTGACGATGTACGACTCCTACTGGGCCGTCATCGTCGTCAACATCGGCTTCCAGCTGGGCTTCTGCGTCTTCGTGCTGGCCAATTTCATGCGCACGCTGCCCCAGGAGATCCTGGAGGCGGCGATCGTCGACGGCGCCGGCGTGTGGACCCGGTTCTGGCGCATCACCCTGCCGCTGTGCCGTCCGGCCCTCGCGGCCCTGGCCACCCTGGAGTTCACCTGGGTCTACAACGACTTCCTCTGGGCCCTGATCCTCATCTCCGACCCCGGCAAACTCCCGGTCACCTCCTCCCTGAACAACCTGCGCGGCCAGTTCTTCACCGACTACAACCTGCTGGCGGCCGGCTCGGTCCTGGTGGCCCTCCCGACGATCCTGGTCTTCCTGCTCCTGCAGCGGCACTTCATCGCGGGACTGACACTGGGGTCGACGAAGGGATGACATAAGGCGGTTCACGGCGTGACCTCCAGGCGGTCGCGGCGGTTGAACGCGGCATGAAGAAGCGCAGCATGCTCGCCCTCGCCTCCCTGGCCACCGGGTTCGTCGTGGCCGCCGTCACTCCCTCGCACGCCGCCGAGCACGGCCGGCTCGGTGATCCGGGCCTGAAGGACGCCGTGGGCACCGTCGACCAGGTCCTCGGGCAGACCGGCCTCCCCACGGACGACGAGGCCCCGCGGCACCACCGCTGAGGCCGGTCGGCCGGGTGCGGCGCCGGTGCCCCCGTCGCGGGGGTGCCGGCGCCGTCCTGCGGGCGCCCTCAACTGGGGCTGGTTTCCGTGGCAGGGTGGAGCGGGCAAGCCACAGGGGGCCAACAGAAGAGGGGGACCCGTGATCGTCTGGATCAACGGCGCTTTCGGTGCGGGGAAAACCACCACCGCACGGGAACTGATCGAGCTGATCCCGAACAGCACGCTCTTCGACCCCGAGGTCATCGGCAGCGCGCTCACGCACCTGCTGCCGCCCAAACACCTCGCCGAGGTCGGCGACTACCAGGACCTGCCGATCTGGCGGCGCCTGGTGATCGACGCGGCCGCCGCGATGTTCGCCGAGCTGGGCGGAACCCTCGTGGTCCCCATGACCCTGCTGCGCCAGGAGTACCGCGACGAGATCTTCGGGGGTCTCGCCGCCCGCCGCATCACCGTCCGGCACATCCTCCTCGCCCCGGCCGAAACGATCCTGCGGGAGCGGATAGCCGGCCGCGAGGTGCCGCCCGACCTTCCCGACGGCGAGATGCGCGTACGGCAGTGGTCCTACGGCCGCATCGAGCCCTACCGCGCCGCCCTCGCCTCCTGGCTCACCGCCGACGCCCACCCCGTCGACACCAGCGCCCTCACCCCGTACGAGACGGCCGTCCGGATCGCCGAGGCCGTCGGCAGCGGCGCCGTGCCCGTCTGCGACATCGTGCAGACCCCGGAGCCCACCGGCGAGACGGTCGCCTCCGGGGTGCTCCTCTTCGACGAGCAGGACCGGGTGCTGCTCGTCGACCCCACCTACAAGCCCGGCTGGGAGTTCCCCGGCGGCGTCGTCGAACCCGGCGAGGCCCCGGCCCGCGCGGGGATGCGCGAGGTCGCCGAGGAGACCGGGGTACGGCTGGACGACGTGCCCCGTCTGCTCGTCGTCGACTGGGAGCCGCCCGCGCCCCCCGGCTTCGGCGGCCTGCGCTTCCTCTTCGACGGTGGCCGCCTGGACTCCGCGGCGGCCGAACGCCTGCTCCTGCCCGGCCCCGAGCTGCGCGACTGCCGCTTCGTCACCGAGCGGGAGGCCGCGGGTCTGCTTCCGCCCGTCCGTTACGAACGACTCCGCCGCGCACTGCGGGCGCGCGAACGCGGAGCGGCGGTGTACCTGGAGGCGGGCGTTCCGGTCGGCTGACGCCTGACGCCGTCCGCAACTCCCGGTCCGCTCCGCGATGCCGGCCGGACAGCGGAATGGCGGGCGGGGGCTCAGCCCGCCGCGTAGTTGCGCAGGAACAGTGCTTCCGCAACCGACAGGCGCTCCAGTTCCCCGGGGGAGACGCTCTCGTTCACGGCGTGGATCCGGGCCTCGGGTTCGCTCAGGCCGATGAGGAGGATCTCGGCCTCCGGGTAGAGCGCGGCGAGGGTGTTGCACAGGGGGATGGAGCCGCCCTGACCGGCGTACTGCATGTCCTGGCCGGGATAGGCGACCGCCATCGCGTCGGCCATCGCCCGGTAGGCCGGGCCGGCGGTGTCGGCGCGGAAGGGCTGGCCCTGGCCGATCTGTTCGGTGCGCACCCGGGCGCCCCACGGGGTGTGGGCCTGGAGGTGGGCCTGGAGCAGCTTGGTCGCCTCGGCCGCGTCGACGCCCGGCGGCACCCGCAGGCTGAGCAGGGCCCGGGCGCTCGCCTGCACGGACGGGGTGGCGCCGACGACCGGCGGGCAGTCGATGCCGAGGACGGTGACGGACGGGCGGGCCCAGATGCGGTCGGCCACCGTGCCGGAGCCGATCAACTCCACGTCGTCGAGCACCTTGGCGTCCTCGCGGAACTGCTCCTCGTCGTAACTCAGGCCCTCCCACACGGAGTCGCCGGCCAGACCGTCCACGGTCGTCGAGCCGTCCTCGGCGCGCAGCGAGTCCAGGACGCGGATCAGCGCGGCGAGCGCGTCGGGGGCGGCGCCGCCGAACTGGCCGGAGTGCAGGTTGCCTTCGAGGGTGTCGACCTGGACACGGACCAGGGTCATGCCGCGCAGGGTGGTGGTGACGGTGGGCAGGCCGACGCGGAAGTTGCCGGCGTCGCCGATCACGACGGCGTCGGCCTTCAGCAGCTCCGGGTGCTCCTCGGCGTAGCGCTCCAGGCCGCCGGTGCCCTGCTCCTCCGAGCCCTCGGCGATCACCTTGACGCTCACCGGTATGCCGCCGCCCGCCTTCAGCGCGCGCAGCGCGAGCAGGTGCATGATGACACCGCCCTTGCAGTCGGCGGTGCCGCGCCCGTACCAGCGGCCGTCGCGCTCGGTCAGCTCGAAGGGCGGGGTGGTCCAGCCGGCCTCGTCCAGCGGGGGCTGCACGTCGTAGTGGGCGTAGAGCAGGACCGTCTTCGCGCCCTCGGGGCCGGGCAGGTGGCCGTACACCGACTGGGTGCCGTCCGGGGTGTCGAGCAGCGCCACGTCCGTGAACCCCTCGGCGCGCAGCGCGTCGGCGATCCAGTTCGCGGCGGCCTCGCTCTCGCTCCTCGGATACTGGTCGAAGTCCGCCACCGACCTGAAGGCCACCAGTTCGGCGAGCTCCGCCCGCGCCCTGGGCATCAGGGAGGCGACGGTCTCGGCGACCGGATTCGACGACATGGGCACGCTCCTTGCAGGTGCGACATCGCACTCGTGGGTACCGGGGTGGTACGTCCGAGCACTTCTGTGGTGCGGGTGATCGTGTCAGCGTAGGCGCGACCCGGTGTACGGGGCACGTACGCTGCAGATCCTCCCACAGCGGCCCGCGGCGAGGGCCGCCGTAGGATGCGACAGACAGCAGCGGCAGCCGGATTGATCGGGAGCGGTAGACCATCGTGAGCAGCGAGAACTCTTCGGCGGACGACGTGCGGGACGACGTGCGGCAGGTGTGGGACGTCGTCGTGGTGGGCGCGGGACCCGCGGGTGCCTCGGCCGCCTACGCGGCGGCGGTCGCGGGGCGGCGCGTGCTGCTGCTGGAGAAGGCGGAGCTGCCCCGGTACAAGACCTGCGGCGGAGGGATCATCGGCCCCTCGCGCGACGCGCTGCCGCCCGGCTTCGAGCTTCCGCTGAAGGACCGGGTGCACGCGGTGACCTTCTCGCACAACGGCCGCTTCACCCGCACCCGCCGCTCCAAGCAGATGCTGTTCGGGCTGCTCAACCGGCCCGAGTTCGACCAGCAGCTCGTCGAGCACGCGCAGAAGGCCGGCGCCGAGTTGCGTACGGGCGTCACCGTCTCGCGGGTCGAGCAGCACGGCTCGGCGGTGCCGGACCGGCGCACGGTGGCCGTGGTGCTCCAGGGCGGCGAGACGGTGCTCGCGCGCGCGGTGGTCGGCGCGGACGGCAGCGCCGGCCGCATAGGAGCCCACGTCGGGGTGAAGATGGACCAGGTGGACCTGGGCCTGGAGGCGGAGATCCCGGTGCCGGACACCGTCGCCGAGGACTGGCGGGGACGGGTGCTCATCGACTGGGGCCCGATGTCCGGCAGTTACGGCTGGGTGTTCCCCAAGGACGACACGCTGACCGTCGGCGTGATCTCGGCACGCGGTGAAGGCGCCGCCACCAAGCGGTACTTGGAGGACTTCATCGGCCGGCTGGGCCTGGCCGGCTTCGAACCGAGCGTCTCCTCCGGGCACCTGACGCGCTGTCGCGCCGACGACTCGCCGCTCTCGCGAGGCCGGGTGCTGGTGTGCGGCGACGCGGCCGGACTCCTGGAGCCGTGGACGCGCGAGGGCATCTCCTTCGCGCTCAGGTCCGGGCGGCTCGCGGGGGAGTGGGCGGTGCGCATCGCCGAGGCGCACGACGCGGTGGACGCCCGGCGCCAGGCCCTGAACTACGCGTTCGCGATCAAGGCGGGGCTCGGCGTCGAGATGGCCGTCGGCAAGCAGATGCTGGCGGTGTTCGCGCGCCGGCCCGGACTCTTCCACGCCGCCCTGACCGGCTTCCGGCCCGCCTGGAGGGCGTTCAAGGACATCACGCGGGGTTCGACCTCGCTCGGCGAGCTCGTCCGTACCCACCCCATGGCCCACCGCGCGCTGACCGCGCTGGACCGGCGGCCGGCCGGACCCGCCACGCCCGGCGCGGAGGACCCGGTCAGTTCGTGACCGTGATCCGGAAGACCGGGTGGTCGGGGGCGGCCGCGGCGATCTCCTCGTCGGAGGACTTCGCCGTGACGCCCCGGAAGTACTCGTCGACCTGCCAGCCCCACCGCTCCAGATAGGTCCGCAGGACCGGCGGCTTCTCGGCGTCGGACAGCTCCACCGCGGTGAACGTCCGCACCTTCCGCCCGACGCGCAGCTCTCCGCCGCCCGCCGCGCGCATGTTGCGGACCCACTGGGAGTGGCCGCGGGCCGAGACGAGGTACTGCGTGCCCTCGTGGGTGTGCGGGTTGACCGGGATGCGCTGCGGCTTGCCGCTCTTGCGGCCCCGCACGGTCAGCTCGGCGGAGCCGGCCAGGCTGAGCCCGTGCCGGGCGAGCCGGCCGACGATGCTGTTGAGGCGGGTGTTCATCCGGCTGCCCTTGAGGTAGTACGGCGACGGTGACGACGACATGGTGACCCCCACTCGTTGGGAGAGCAGTGCTCTCGTTCGAGAACAGTGTGCACTGGATCGGTGATCCAGCACAAGAGCGGTGCTCTCTTTCTGGTTCACTGCTCCGCTTGGTGTGCGCCGCTCCAAAACCGTGGAACACTCCTCTCCATGAGCACCGTGAAAGGCGCCCGCGCCCGGGCCAGGACGGAGATCACCGCAGCGATCAAGGACGAGGCGCGCAGACAGCTCGCGAAGGAGGGCGCCGCGAAGCTCTCGCTGCGCGCCGTGGCCCGTGAACTCGGCATGGTGTCCTCCGCGCTGTACCGGTACTTCCCCAGCCGCGACGACCTGCTGACCGCGCTCATCATCGACGCCTACGACTCCCTGGGCTCGGCCGCCGAGTCCGCGCACGAGACGGTGGCCGGCGCCGAGCCCCTCGCACGCTGGACCGCCGTGTGCGAGGCGGTGCGCGGCTGGGCGCTGGCGCACCCCCACGAGTACGCCCTCATCTACGGCTCGCCCGTGCCCGGCTACACCGCGCCGCAGACGACCGTCCCGGCCGCGGCCCGCGTCGGCCTGGTCCTCATCGGCATCGTGCGCGACGCCCACGAGCACGGCGGGCTGACCGGGCCCCCGCTGCCCGCCGAACTGCGCGGCGAGGCCGAGCGGATGACCGCCGAGCTCGCGCCCGGCCTGCCGCCCGAGGTGGGGGCCGCGCTCGTCGCCGCCTGGGCACAGCTGTACGGGCTGGTCGGGTTCGAGCTGTTCGGGCAGTTCAACCGGGTGGTGGAGGACCGCGAGCCGTTCTTCCGGCACGCGGTGGTCCGGCTCGCCCACGGGGTGGGCCTGCGCCCCGTACTCCCCGAAGAGCAGGAGTGATCACCTCACTCGGCCGCTGCCCCCGGCCGCACGGCCGGTACGGGCCCCTGCGATGGCACCGAGCCGACGAGGAGGACACGTCCGAATGGCCGCCCTGGTGTACGAGTCGTGGCTCGTACGCCAGGGCCGGCGCATGTCGCGTTGCGGTGGGCCATTCGGTGGGTTGGGGTAGTGGGAGACACACCTCCCATGTTCCGGACGGCGATCATGACGATGTCACCCTTCGGCGCCTCCTTCGGCGGCCCGGACCCGTTCTCCGAGATCCTCAACCGCTTCTTCGGCATGACGCCCGCCGCCTCGCCCCCGCAGGTGCAGCGCGTACCGATCGGACGGCTGCTGACCGAGCCCGCGCGCGAGCTGATCAACCAGGCCACCAAGCGAGCGGCCGAGGACGGCAGCTCCGACCTGGACACCGAGCACCTGCTGTGGGCGTGCACCCAGGTGGAACCGGCCCGCGGCCTGCTCGGTCAGGCCGGCGCCGACCCCGACCGGCTCGGCGCGGACCTCGCCGAGGCGCTGCCCGGCGAGAGCGGCATGCCCTCCGCGCAGCCCGGCCTGACCCCGGCGGCCAAGCGGGTGCTGCTGCGCGCCTACGAGCACTCCCGGGCGGCCGGAGTGTCGTACATCGGCCCCGAGCACATCCTCGGCGCGCTCCTGGACACGCCGGGCGCCCCGGCGGCGCGAGTCCTGGCCGCCCACGGCATCGAGGCCGACCAGGTGCGGCGCAGCGCCGACACGGCCTCCCGTCCCGACACCGCGCCGAGCGCGGGCGAGACCCCGAGCGCCACCCCGACCCTGGACCAGTACGGCCGTGACCTGACCGAGGAGGCCAGGGCCGGGAAGCTGGACCCGGTGGTGGGACGCGCCGCGGAGATCGAGCAGACCGTCGAGGTCCTCTCCCGCCGCTCGAAGAACAACCCCGCCCTGATCGGCGAGCCGGGCGTCGGCAAGACCGCGATCGTGGAAGGGCTCGCCCAGCGGATCGTCAACGGGGACGTGCCGAAGACCCTGGAGAACAAGCGGGTGATCGCCCTGGACCTCACCGGGCTGGTGGCGGGCGCCCAGTACCGGGGCCAGTTCGAGGAGCGGCTGAAGAACGTCATCGACGAGGTCAAGGCGGCCTCCGAGTCGACGATCCTGTTCCTGGACGAACTGCACACCGTCGTCGGCGCCGGAGCCACCGGCGAGGGCTCCATGGACGCGGGCAACATCCTCAAACCGGCCCTCGCCCGCGGTGAACTCCACGTCGTCGGAGCCACCACCCTCGACGAGTACCGCCGGTACGTGGAGAAGGACGCCGCCCTGGAGCGCCGCTTCCAGCCGGTCATGGTGCCCGAGCCCAGCGTCGAGGAGACCGTGCAGATCCTGGAGGGCCTGCGCGACTCCTACGAGGCCCACCACCAGGTCCGCTACAGCGACGACGCCCTGGCCGCCGCCGCCGAGCTCTCCGACCGGTACGTCACCGACCGCTTCCTGCCCGACAAGGCCATCGACCTGCTCGACCAGTCCGGGGCACGGGTGCGCCTGCGCTCCCTGGGCCGGTCCACCGAGGTCGTCGAGCGCGAGGACCGGCTGGCCAAGCTGCGCCGGGAGAAGGACCAGGCCGTCGCCGCCGAGGACTTCGAGCGGGCCTCCGAGCTCAAGGACCGGATCGCCGAGGTGGAGACGGAACTGGAGGGCCTGGCCGAGCGCCGCGAGGGCGTCCTCGAGGTGACCGTCGACGACATCGCCGACGTGCTGTCGCGGCGCACCGGCATCCCCGTCGCCCAGCTGACCGAGAGCGAGAAGGAGCGGCTGCTGAAACTGGAGGAGGCCCTGCACGCCCGGGTCGTCGGCCAGGACGAGGCGGTCACCGCGATCGCGCAGGCGGTGCGCCGCAGCCGGGCCGGCATGAGCGACCCGAACCGGCCCGTCGGCTCCTTCCTGTTCCTCGGCCCCACGGGCGTCGGCAAGACCGAACTGGCCAAGGCCCTCGCCGAGCTGCTGTTCGGCGACGAGGACCGCATGGTCCGCTTCGACATGAGCGAGTTCCAGGAGAGGCACACCGTCTCCCGGCTCGTCGGCGCCCCGCCCGGCTACGTCGGCCACGAGGAGGCCGGCCAGCTCACCGAGAAGGTGCGCCGGCAGCCCTACAGCGTGCTGCTGTTCGACGAGGTGGAAAAAGCCCACCCGGACGTCTTCAACACACTGCTCCAGGTCCTCGACGACGGCCGGCTCACCGACGCGCAGGGCCGCACCGTCGACTTCCGCAACACCGTGATCATCATGACCTCCAACATCGGCGCCCAGCGGATCCTGGCCCACCACGGCGACGTCGCCGGCATCAAGGAGCAGCTGATGGAGGACCTGCGCGGGAGGTTCCTGCCGGAGTTCCTCAACCGCATCGACGACATCATCATCTTCCACGGCCTGAGCGAGGACGACCTCGGCCGGATCGTGGACCTGCTGCTGGACAACAGCCGCCGCCGGGTGCGCGCCCAGGGCCTGGAGCTGGAAGTCACCGACGCCGCGAAGAAGCTGCTGGTCGCCCACGGTCACCAGCCCGAGTTCGGCGCCCGCCCGCTGCGCCGCACCATCCAGGCCGAGCTGGACAACCGCATCGCCTCCCTGCTGCTGAGCGACTCGGCCGACCCCGGCGACACGATCGTGGCGGACGTCGACAAGGACGCCCTGGTCTGCCGGGTCGAACACCCGGAGCTCCCCGGCCGGCTGACCTGAGGCACGGCGCCGCCCGTCACTCCTGCGCCGACCGCCGGGTCGCGAAGGCGATCACGGCGGCGACGGCGGCCAGCACGGCGACGCTGGTGAGCGCGGCCGACAGGGAGACCCAGTCGGCCAGGAAGCCGATCGCGGGCGGTCCGAGCAGCATGCCGCCGTAACCGAGGGTGGAGGCGGTCGCGACGCCGCTCGGACCGGCCAGCGCGCCGGCGCGCTCCACGGCCACCGGGAAGAGGTTGGCGAGCCCGAGCCCGGTGACGGCGAAACCGAGCAGCGCCGCCCACACCGACGGCGCGAGCGAGCCGAGCAGCATGCCGACCGCGGCGATCGCACCGCCGGCCACGACCGTACGGGTACGGCCCAGCCGCTCGAGCAGAGTCGTACCGCTCAGCCGTCCGAGGGTCATCGCCAGGGCGAAGCAGGAGTAGCCGGCCGCCGCCACGCCCGGAGAGGCGCCCAGGTCCTGCTGGAAGTGCAGCGCGCCCCAGTCGGCCATGGCCCCTTCGCCGTACGCCGTGCACAGGGCGATCAGGCCCAGGACCAGGACGAGTCCTCGGGGACGGCGGTCGAGGCGCCGTGGGCGGTTTTCTTCGGGCCGTACGCGCTCCGCCGGCACCGGGGGTTCGTGCCGCAGCAGGGTGGGGCCCGCGAGGGCGGTGACGAGCAGGCCGATCAGGGTGAGGCCGAGCAGGTGGCGGGCAGGGGACAGGTGCGCGGCCACGAGCCCGCCGAGTCCCGCGCCCACCATGGCGCCGAGGCTGAAGGCGGCGTGGAAGCTCGGCATGATCGGCCGTCGCAGCGCGGCCACCAGGTCCACGGCCGCGCTGTTGAAGGCGACGCTGATGCCGCCGTACGCCGCCCCGAAGAACAGCAGGACCGCGCCGAGTGCCAGGACGGAGTGGGTGAGCGGGGGCAGGGCGATGCTGAGGGAGAGCAGCACGGCGTACACGACGGTGATCCGGTGGCTGCCGTAGCGGCGGCACAGGCGGCCGGTCAGGGCCATCGTGACCACCGCGCCGGCGGAGACGCCGAGGAGGGCGAGGCCCAGGTCGCCGGCCGAGGCGTTGGTCTGTTGCTTGATCGCCGGGATGCGGACCACCCAGCCGGCGAAGACGAAGCCGTCCAGGGCGAAGAAGGCGGTGAGGACGGCACGGAGGCGGGTGAGGGCGTCGTCCCGCACGGCACTGTGCGGACGGACTTTGTTTATGAGCGGCACAAATTCAGGCTAGCAAGCACGCGCGCCGGGGCGGGAGACCGCCCGCCCCGGCGCGGGACGTTCCTCAGGCGAGCGTCACCTCCACCGGGAGCCGCTTGATGCCGTTGACGAAGTTGGAGCGGACCCGGGGTACGTCCCCGACCAGGCGGATGCCGGCCAGCCGCGGGATCAGCTCCTCGAACATGATCCGGATCTCGGTGCGGGCGAGGAGGTTGCCCAGGCACAGGTGGGGGCTGCCCTTGCCGAAGGTGACGTGGTCGTTGTTCTGCCGGGCGACGTCGAAGTCGTACGGGTTGCCGAAGACCTCCTCGTCACGGTTGCCGGAGGCGAACCACATGACGACCTTGTCGCCCTCCTTGATCCGCTTGCCGCCGAGTTCGGTGTCGCGGGTGGCGGTGCGGCGGAAGTGGTACACGGGGGAGGCCCAGCGCAGGAACTCCTCGACCGCGTGGGGGATCAGGGAGGGGTCCTCCCGCAGGCGGGCCAGCTGTTCGGGGTGCTGGAGCAGGGCCAGCATGGAGTGGGTGATGGTGTGCCGGGTCGTCTCGTTGCCCGCCACCACCAGCAGCAGGAAGTAGTTGTCGAAGTCCTGCTCGGACAGCGGGACGCCGTCCCGCGGGGCACGGCCGCATCCGGTCCGGGCCCCTCTTCTTCCCAGCCCCCCGTCCCGACGCCCTCAGCACGAGGAGGACCTGCCATGAAGGTCGTCGTCGACATGAACAAGTGCCAGGACCACGGTCAGTGCGTCTTCGCCGCCCCCGACGTCTTCAGCTTCGACGACGCCGGCCGTCTGGCCTACGTCAGCGACCCCGACGACGCGCTGCGCGACGAGGTCGAGGAAGCCGCCGACGTGTGCCCGCTGCAGGCCATCCGGACCGAGGACTGAGCCCGTGAGCTCACCCGTCGTCGTGGCCGGCGCCTCCATGGCCAGCCTGCGCGCCGCCGGACACCTCGGGCCGATCACCCTGGTCGGCGACGAGCCCCGCACGCCCTGCAATCGGCCGCCGCTGTCCAAGGAGGTCCTGGCCGGCAAGGCGTCCTTCGAGTCGCTGGCCTTCCGGCTCCGCGCCGCGGTCGCCGACGCCGAGTGGCGCCTGGGCACAGGGTCGTCGCGGCCGACCTCGACCGACGGCTCGTCGAACTCGACGACGGCAAGTTGCTGCCGTACGCCGGACTGGTCGTCGCCACGGATATGAGGCCCCGCCGGCTGCGCTGCTCCGACCCTCTCGACGGACGGCACACCCTCCGTACGATCGACGACGCCCGTGGGCTGCGCGACTTCTGCGACACCGACGCCGGCTCCATGCTGCGCGTCAAGGGCTCCGACACTCTCTGCCCGCTCGGCCCCGGCCTGGTCACCGACTGGGACTTCCGGGCCAAGCGGCTGCGGACCTACGTCAACGGCGAGGTCTCCAGGACGGCTCGACCGGCGAGATGACCTGGGACATGCACTACCTGGTCGCCGACACCGCCCGCACCATCACCCTCCACCCCGGTGACGTGCTGCTCTCCGGCACGCCCGCCAACTCCCGGCCCGTGAAGCCCGGCGACGTCGTCGAGGTGGAGGTCGAGGGACTGGGCCGGCTCACCAACCACATCGTCATCGGCCCGATCCCCATCCGCACCGACGTGGGAGCCCAGTCCACCGAGTCCGAGGAGGTCCTGTCCACCGTCCTCGGCTGCGACTGGGAATTCCGTGGCATCCGGCCGCCGCGCCGCTGACCGGCGCGGCGCCGGTAGGGTCGTGTCCATGACCGAGCCTGCGGAGACCACGAACCCGACGGAGCCGACGGCCTCCGCCGGGGCCGTCGAGTTGGGCGGGTCGGGGGATTCTGCGACCTCTGGCGGCCCGGCTGGGTCCGTGGCCTCCGCGGGGTCTGCCGAGCCTGCGGCTGCCGCTGGGACTGTCGAGTCCGGGGCGTCCGCGGACTCCGTCGAGCCCGACGGGGCTGTGGAGCCCGCCGGCTCCGCCGGGACCGACCGTGGGCGGCGGCCGCGTAAGCGGGTGCGGAACTACGGGGCCGGACGGGCCGCCCTGCTCGACGCCGCCGTACGCGTGGTGGCCCGGGGCGGGCTGCGCAGGCTCACCTACCGGGCCGTGGCTCAGGAGGCCGGGGTCACCCACGGGCTCGTCGTGCACCACTTCGGCTCACGCGACGCGCTGATCGAGGAGGCGCTCGCCCACGCCGTGCGCTCCTCCCTGAACAGCAGCGCGCTCGAGCCCGGCTCAGGCAGGGTCGCGGACTTCTCCGTGAGCCTGGCGGACATGGTGGAGTCCGGCCCGGACCTCCAGGCGTTCCAGTACGAGCTGCTGCTGGAGGCGCGCCGCCGCGAAGAGCTGCTGCCGCACCTGCGCGGTCTGTACGAGGACTACTTCGACGCCACCCGCCGGGAGCTCTCCCAGATGCTGTCCCGGCCGGTCGACCGCGGCCTGTACCGGCTGGTCTTCGCGGCCCTGGAGGGCCTGGTGCTGCACCAGCTCGTGTTCGGCGAGCGCGAGGTCACCGAGGAGGCCCTCGCCCAGCTGCGCGACCTGCTCCGGCGGCTTGCCGCGGACCCGGACGACGCCTGAGTCATACGCTTGACCGAGCGTGGCTCAGGGCCGCAGGTCACGGCGGCGTCCCGCTGTCCAGCGGCGGCGACCTCGCCCTGCACCGGTACGGCGCGGCCGACGCCCACGAAAGCGTCTACGACGTCGACGACCTCCAGGACGCCTTCGGTCTGGAGGTGGCCCGCCGGGCCCTGGAGTCGGGCCTGCCCCTGCTGGCGATCTGCCGCGGCCTGCAGGTGGTCAACACGGTGCTGGGCGGCACGCTGCACCAGGACATGGACGGACCCGGACAGGACCACCGGCACGTCCGGCACCCCGTTTGCCTCGCCCCCGGTTCGGCCCTGGCGGAGATCACCCGCGCCGACAAGGCCGAGGCCTCCTGCTACCGGGATTCATTCGCAGTGCACCGGCGTTCACGCCGGTGGTGAGGCGAATCCGGCGGTTGTGACGCGGAGCGTCGCCGGATCGTTCCGGCGGAGTGGGATTCGGCCGATCCGCCCCGGACTGTCGGTGACCGGTGCTAGCGTCCGGATCATGCAGCTTCGGTACGCCTTCCGTCTCGACCCGACGCCAGGGCAGCGCAGCGCGCTGGCCCGGGCGTTCGGGTGCGCGCGGGTGGTGTACAACGACGCGGTCGCCGCACGGGAGCGGGCCCGGTCGGTCGGGGAGGCGTTTCCCACCGCGGCGGTCTTGTCGCGGACACTGGTCACCGAGGCGAAGAGGACCCGCGAGCGGCGCTGGCTGGGCGAGGTCTCGGCGGTGGTGCTGCAGCAGGCGCTGCGGGACGTCGAGGCCGCCTACCGGAACTTCTTCGCCTCCATCAAGGGAAAGCGCAGGGGCCCGAAGGTGGGGGCGCCGCGGTTCAAGTCGCGCAAGGATGCGAGGCAGGCGATCCGGTTCACTGCCAACGCCCGCTGGTCCATCACCCCCACCGGGCGGCTGTGCCTGCCGAAGATCGGCGAGGTGCGGGTGCGCTGGTCGCGGGCCCTTCCCGCCGTCCCGTCCTCGGTGACCGTGGTCAAGGACGCTGCCGGGCGGTACTTCGCGTCCTTCGTCGTCGACACCGATTTGGCCACCGACGCAGCCCGCATGCCCGACACCGACCAGAGCGTCGGCATCGACCTCGGACTGACCCACTTCGCGGTCCTGTCCGACGGCACGAAGATCGACTCCCCGCGGTTCCTGCGCCGGGCGGAGAAGAAACTCAAAAAGGCCCAGCGGGAGCTGTCCCGCAAGCAGAAGGGCTCGAAGAACCGGGAGAAGGCCCGCCGGAAGGTCGCCCGCGCACACGCGCAGGTGGCCGACGCACGCCGCGAGTTCCACCATCAACTCTCCACCAAGCTGATCCGCGAAAACCAAGCGGTCGCCGTGGAGGACCTGGCGGTCAAGGCGCTGGCGCGCACCCGGCTGGCCAAGAGCATCCACGACGCGGGCTGGTCCCAGTTCGTGCACATGCTCGCCTACAAGGCCGCCCGGTACGGGCGCACCCTCGTCAGGGTCGGCCGGTTCGAGCCCACCAGCCAGGTGTGCTCCACCTGCGGCCACCGCGACGGGCCCAAACCCCTGCAGGTGCGGGAATGGACCTGCACCGCCTGCGGCGCGGTCCACGACCGGGACCACAACGCCGCGAAGAACATCAAGGCCGCCGGACTGGCGGTGACAGCCTGTGGAGCGTCGGCAAGACCGGACCCTGGTCCGGCACAGCGCGGTGAAGCAGGAAGCCACGGAATCCGCACCGGAGCCCGTGCCGCGTAGCGGCACAGCGCCCGGCCGGAAGGCCGAAATCCCCGGGCTCCGACCCGAGGAGCAAGTCAACACCACCAGCACATCGACCGGCTCGGCGAGGGCCTGACGGTCACCGCACGGGCCGCCGACGGCACGATCGAGGGCGTGGAACCCACCGGCGGCGCAGGCTGGTTCGCGGCCGTGCAGTGGCACCCCGAGGACACCGCACACGAGGATCCGGTGCAGCAGCGCCTGTTCGACGCGCTGGTGGAGGCGGCACGGGCACCCCGAGTCCGCTGAATCCCCCGGCTCACCCCTTGGCGCGGCGCCCGCTGCGCCGCGGCGCCGGGTCCGCGCCGTCCAGGAGCGACCGGCGGCGGTCCTCGCCGTGCTCCTCGACCTGCAGGACCACACGCCGCAGCATCTCCGCCAGGTCCCGGCACTCCTCGCCGCTCAGCCGCGAGGTCACGAAGGCCTCTTCCTCGTTGAACGCCGGAAAGACCCGGCTCATGAAGTCCTCGCCCTCGTCGGTGAGCGACAGCAGCACGAGCCTGCCGTCCGTGGGGTGGCCGGCGCGCCGCAGCAGCCCGCGCGACTCCAGCGTGCGGGAGACTCCCGTCAGGGTGCCCTTGGAGATGCCGGCCTCCTCGGCGACGTGCCGGGTCTCCGACTCGCCCCACACCCAGACCACCCACAGCACGACGAACGCGGTCCAGGTCAGGTCCGAGCCGCGCAGCACCGAGTTCTCCAGGTGCTGGCGGACCGCGGAGGCGGCCCGGTAGATGTTGGCCACCGCCGCCATCTGCTCCCGGCGCACGCGGATGCCGCCGAGCTTGGCCCGCGCGAGCTTCTCCGCCTCGGTGATGGAACGCTGGCCGGGCACGGGCACTCCCTCGCTGATCGCCGGTACCGGGCAGGCCGGTGCCGCCCGCCAGGTCGTTCGGGCTCGAAGTGTACGGCGATCAGCCTCGGGGATCGGAGTCCGGAGCCGTCGTCAGCCGGTCTTCCAGCCCCAGGGCGTGTCCACGCGCGCCCACTCCTTGTCCCACTGGTCGAAGCGGCGACGGTCGAGCCGGGACCGTACCAGCTTGGCGCCGCCGATGACCACGCCCGCGGCGGCCGTGCCCGCCCACAGGCCGCCCAGGGTCGACTGGAACGCGCTGTCGGCCCGCGAGGCGGGCGGGGAGGTCAGGACGCCGTGCCCGTTCGTCCACACCGTGACGTGGGTTCCGGGCGTCGCGGAGGCCGGGACCCTGGTCCGGCCCGTGTGCACCGAGCCGTCCGGACCCGTCCAGCGGACCGTCCCCCACATCAGGGCGCCGCTCGTCGGCCGAGTCGCCCCATGGGTCGCGTCCTGGGTCAGCACGGCCGGCAACGGACGGGTCTCGGCACGGACGCGGTCCGCGCTCCGCTGCATCGCGCCCGCCGTCAACACTCCTGCCAGCACACCACCGGCCACGGCGAGGATCCAGGCGACGAGCAGGATCCACGCCTCCACGGCGTCACTGGTCCGCCTGAGCGGATTCCGCCGCCACCGCCACAGCCACACTCCCGTACGACGTGTCACCTTCGACACCCCCTCGTGAGCACCGACGGCCCCTCTTCCAGTGTGCCCCCAGAAGCGATCAGCGGCTTCCGGAAGCGCGGAGAAGGGGAGCCGAGGCCCCTCAGGCGGTCGCGAGCAGGGTCGTACGCCCGCGCGCCCGCTCATCCCTTCCGCGCCCCGATGTCGCGCCCTCTTCGGACACGGATCGGTTAAGGCTTGCTCACGCGTCGGTTGCCGTGCGGTGAGCGCGCCATGATGGGACCATGACGCTCGCCGCGCGCGCCCTTGCCCAACTGGCCACTTGGCCCGATCTGACGGAGGCGGTGCCGAGTTGCGGCACCGGGCAGGCGCTCAGCTCGTCCCATGGCGAGATCGCGCACTTCCACTCCGGCCGGGACGTCGACCTCCACCTGACCGCCGCGGCCGTCCGCCGCCTGGCGGGCGACCTGCGGCGCTTCGCCGCGGTCCGCGTCGTGCCGGGCTCCCCCTGGGTGACGCTCCGCCTCGACGCGTCGGCCGACGTGGATCTCCTCGTGAGCCTGATGAGCGTCGCGCTCCAGGCCCACCAGGGCCCGCCGGACGACGGCCGGCCCGCCCCCTGCGGCTGCAACGACGGCCGCGGCGTGGGCTTCCTGCGCACCTGACGGCGCACGACGGGCGCTGTCAGACGGTGGCGCTGTCAGACGGTGAGGACCCGTACCCCCGCCTCCTCGAACCGGCGCACCGTCTCCTGCCCCGCCGCCGTGTCCGTGACCAGTGTGTCCACCGACTCGGCCGGGCAGATGCGGGCGAAGGCACGCCGGCCCAGCTTGCTGGAATCGGCGGCCACGACGACGCGTTCGGCGCGCTCGCACAGCAGCCGGTTGATGGCGGCCTCGGCCTCGTCGTGGGCCGCCGCGCCGTGCGTGACGTCGAGGGCGACCACCCCGAGCACCGCCATGTCGAGCGTGATCTGACTCAGCACGCCGTCCGCCAGCGGGCCGATCAGCTCGTACGACTGCGGGCGCGCCACCCCGCCGGTCAGCACGATCTTGAACTGGGGTCGTACGGCGAGCTCGTTGGCGATGTTGAGCGCGTTGGTCACCACGGTCAGCGCGGGTGAGCCGGAGGCTAGGTCGCTGCGCACCGCCAGGGCGCGGGCCACCTCCGTGGTGGTGGTGCCGCCCGTCAGCCCGACCGCCTCGCCGGGCGCCACGAGGTCCGCGACCGCCTTCGCGATCCGCTGCTTCTCGGAGGCGTGCCGGGCCGTCTTGTAGCGCAGCGGCAGCTCGTAGGAGACACCGTGCACGACCGCGCCGCCCCGGGTGCGGACGAGCATCTGCTGCTCGGCGAGCTGGTCGAAGTCCCGCCGGATCGTCGCGGCCGACACCCGCAGCTCGGCCGCCGCCTCCTCGACGTCCAGCCGGCCCCGCTCGACGAGCAGCTCCAGCAGCGCCTTCCAGCGCGCGTCGCGCGACATCCGCGGCCTCCGTTTCCCGGTCCTCCGCGACCCTAACGCAACCGGCACACGGTCGAATGCTTGATGATGCTCGAAAGGTGGCACTATCTTGCAGGAACAAGCAGATGCGGGAGGATGGGTCATGAGTCATGTCGAGGACGAGCTGACCAGCCAGCCCGAGTGCTGGGCCCGCGTCGCGGGCGACGCCGCCGCTCACGGCCGGGCGCTGCCCGCGCAGGGGGAGCGGGTCGCGATCGTCGGCTGCGGCACGTCGTACTTCATGGCCCAGGCCGCCGCCGCGCTGCGCGAGGGCTCGGGGCAGGGGGAGACCGACGCCTTCGCCGCCTCCGAGTTCCCCTACGGCCGCTCCTACGACCGGGTCCTCGCCCTCACCCGATCCGGCACCACCACCGAAGTGCTCGAAGTGCTCACGGAGTTGAAGGGGCGCACGCCCACCACAGCCGTCACCGCCGACCCCGGAACCCCCGTCATGGGCGCCGCCGACGAGGTCGTCGTGCTCGACTTCGCCGACGAACGCTCCGTGGTGCAGACCCGGTTCGCGACCACCGCCCTCACCCTGCTGCGCGCCCACCTCGGACTGCACAGCGACGACGTCGTCGTCGACGCCGGCACGGCACTGTCCGCTCCGCTGCCCGAACGGCTCGTCGACCGCACGCAGTTCACTTTCCTGGGCCGGGGCTGGACCGTCGGCCTCGCCAACGAGGCCGCACTGAAGATGCGCGAGGCCTCGCTGTCCTGGACCGAGGCCTATCCGGCGATGGAGTACCGCCACGGCCCCATCAGTGTCACCACCGAGGGCACGGTCGCCTGGATGTTCGGCAGCGCCCCGCAAGGACTGGCCGAACAGGTCCGGACCACGGGCGGGTTGTGGATCGAGGGCGAACTCGACCCGCTCGCCGAACTGATCCGCGCCCAGCGCCTCGCGGTCGCCGTCGCCCGGGCCCGCGGCCTGGACCCGGACCGCCCCCGCCACCTCACCCGCTCGGTGATCCTCGCGCCGTAGCCCCTCGGAAAGGTCAGGACAGGCCGTGCCGCTTGCAGCCACCGGCGAGTTGGTCGCCCGCGCCGCCGCCGCGCGTTCCGCCGTCGTCGCCTTCAACATCATCACGCTGGAACACGTCGAGGCCGTCGTCGCCGGCGCCGAGACGGCCGGCGCACCCGTCGTCCTGCAAGTCAGCGAGAACGCGGTCAAGTTCCGCTACGGACGGCTGCTGCCGCTCGCCCGCGCGGCCGCCGCCGCGGCCGAACGGGCCACCGTGCCCGTGGCGTTGCACCTCGACCATGTGCAGAGCGACGACCTGCTGCGCCAGGCGCCCGACGCGGGCTTCAGCTCCGTGATGTACGACGCCTCCCGGCTGCCGTACGCGGAGAACCTCGCCGCGACCAGCGCCGCGGCGACCTGGGCACACGCCCAAGGGCTCTGGATCGAGGCCGAGCTGGGCGAGGTCGGCGGCAAGAACGGCGCGCCGCCGCTGGATGCCCACGCCCCCGGCGCACGTACCGACCCCGCGGAGGCGCACGCGTTCGTCACCGGCTCCGGGGTGGACGCCCTGGCCGTGGCCGTCGGCAACACCCACGCCATGACCGAGCGCACCGCGGCCCTCGACCACGACCTCCTCGAACGCCTCGCCGGAGCACTGGACGTACCCCTCGTCCTGCACGGCTCCTCCGGCGTGCCCGACGGCGAACTGACCGCCGCCGTCACCGCCGGTATCGCCAAGGTCAACGTCGGCACCGCCCTCAACATCGCGATGACCGGCGCGATCCGGGACTTCCTCGCCGCCCGCCCCGAGGCGGTCGACTCCCGCAAGTACCTCAGCGTGGGACGGGAGGCGATGGTGGGGGAGGCGCGGCGGCTCATCGGGGTGATCGGCACGCCCCGTACGGCGGCTACCTCTTGACGGCCTTCAGCACCACGAACTTCGGGTCGCTCGCGACGAGCCGGCTGTTGCCGAACAGCCGGCGCAGCTTGACGTGGTAGCCCAGGTGCCGGTTGCCGATCACCCACAGCTCGCCGCCGGAGCGCAGCGCGCGCCGCGCCCCGGTGAACATGCGCCAGGCCGTCGCGTCCGTCGTCGCCTGGTGCGAGTGGAACGGCGGGTTGTTGAGCACCAGGTCCACACTGCCGGCCGGCACCCCGGCCAGCCCGTCGCCGACCCGGAACTCCGCGTGCCCGGGCACGCCGTTCGCCTTGTACGTCGCCTCCGCCGAGGCCACGGCCTGGAACGACTCGTCCGTGAACAGCACCTCCGCGTCCGGGTTCGCCAGCGCCAGCGCCGTACCGACGACACCGTTGCCGCAGCCCAGGTCCACCACCCGGCGGGCGCCCCGGCCGTCGGGGAGGTGCCGCAGGAAGAAGCGGGTGCCGATGTCGAGGCGGTCGGCGCAGAAGACACCCGCGTGGTTGACGACCCTCCGGCCGGATACGGCGCCGATGCCGCCGGGCAGCGTGTAGCTGTACGGCCACGGATTGGCGGGCCGCTCCAGGGCGGGGTCCGGGGTGCAGAGGATCAGCCGGGCCTTGCGCCGGGCGAGCGAGGTCCTGGTCGGGCCGAGGGTCCGCTCGAACAGCGTCAGCGTCGAGGTGTGGATCTCCTTCGCCATCCCGGTGCCGACGACGACCGTGCCCTCGTGCACGGAGGGCGCCAGGCGCAGCAGCTGGTCCTCCAGCAGGGCGAGGCTCTTGGGCACCCGCACCAGCAGCACGTCGATACGGCCGGGCGGCGGGTCCTGCGTGGTGAGCAGGCGTACCGCGCCGGGCTCGGCACCGTTGCGGGCGAGGTTCGCGCGGGTCGCCTCCTGCCCGAGGAACGAGTCGGTGATCTGCACCGGCCGGTGTGCCGCCAGCGCCGTGACCAGGGCGCCCCACCGGTCGCCCACGACCACGACGGTCCCGGACAGGTCCACCCCCTGCTCGTCGAGGTGCCGCAGCAGATACTCGTCGGAGGCGTCCCAGGCCCGCAGCCGGTCACGCGGGTCCTCGGGAAACCGGGCGAGCACCGGCTCGCCCCAGGCAGTCGTCATACGGTCGTCCATCGCCCGTCCAGGTTAGGGCCTGTCCGGCGGATCATGCCGCAGACGGGGGTCCGGCACTCCCCCGAGCTCTTCGAGCAGGGGGGACTCCCACCCCGAGCTCTTCGAGCAGGGGAACCCCCACCCCGAGCTCTTCGAGCAGGGGGGACCCCATCGTCCCCGCTCACCCGGGTTGACAGGCTCCGCGGGCTGGAGTCGGCCTGATCCGCCGGACAGACCCTGGCCGAGCCGCAGCTCACAGCCGCTGCGGCAGGATGGGAAGCATGGACGCCGAGCTGTTCCCCCGCAGCCGTAGGGAGGTCGCGCCGGGAGCCGTGCACGTACCGGACTGGCTGGATCCGGCGCGCCGGCACCGGCTGCTCGCCGCCTGCCGTGAGTGGGCCCGCCCGCCTGCCGGCCTGCGCACGGTGCGCACCCCGGGCGGCGGGACGATGACCGCGCGGCAGGTCTGCCTGGGCCGGCACTGGTACCCGTACGGCTACGCCCGCACGGTCGTCGACGGCGACGGCGCCCCGGTCAAGCCGTTCCCCGCCTGGCTGGGCGAATTGGGCCGCGCGGCGGTGACGGACGCGCTGGGGCCCGAGGCGGTCACGGAGGCGGCGTACGACATCGCCCTGATCAATTTCTACGACGCCGACGCGCACATGGGCATGCACCGCGACAGCGACGAGAAGTCCGACGCGCCGGTGGTGTCGCTGAGCCTCGGCGACACGTGCGTGTTCCGCTTCGGCAACACCGAGACGCGTACCCGCCCCTACACCGACGTCGAACTGCGCAGCGGCGACCTGTTCGTCTTCGGCGGCCCGTCCCGCCTCGCCCACCACGGCGTACCCCGGGTCCATCCGGGCACCGCCCCACCGGAGTTGGGTCTGACGGGGCGGCTGAACATCACCCTGAGGGTGAGCGGCTTGTAGACCGCGCCGCTGGTCACGACAGGTGCGGATCATGGGAGACTCGCCCTCATGAGCGGCAAGGCGGGCCCCCCGGCGGCGGGGGAAGGGAGCACCTCGAGGACGCGGCTGGACCGGGGGCGCGGTGCGCTCGGGCCCGCACTGGAGCTCGTGCACACCGGGCGGGCCCCGACCCGCGCGGTCCTCACCGCCGAGCTGGGGGTGACCCGGGCGACGGCCGGTGCGGTGGCCGCCGAACTGGAGGCGCTGGGCCTGATCCGGGTGGACGCCCGGCCGGGCGCGGCGGCCGGCTCGCAGGGCCGCCCCTCGCACCGGCTCTCGATCGCCGAGGACGGGCCCGTCGCCCTCGCCGCGCAGGTGCACGCCGACGGCTTCCGTGCCGCCCTGGTGGGTCTCGGCGGCCGTATCGTGGCGACCGCGCCCGGCTGCGAGACCGTCGACCCCGACCCCGCCAAGGTGCTCGGCTCCGTCGTCGAGGCCGGCGCGGGGCTGCTGCGCACGACCGGCCGGCGCTGCGTCGGCGCCGGGCTCGCCGTGCCCTCCGCGGTCACCGAACCGGAGGGCCTGGCCCTGAACCCGCTCCACCTGGCCTGGCCCCCGGGTGCGCCGGTGCGCCGGCTCTTCGCGGAGTGCGTGCGCGCGGCGGGGATCACCGGACCGGCGTTCGCCGCCAACGATGTCAACCTCGCCGCCCTCGCCGAGCACCGGCACGGCGCCGGCCGCGGCGCCCGCGACCTGCTGTGCGTGGCGACCGGACACCGGGGCGTGGGCGGCGCGCTGGTGCTGGACGGGCGGCTGCACTCGGGCAGTGCGGGCCTGGCGCTCGAGGTCGGCCACCTCACCGTCAACCCCGAGGGCCGCCCCTGCCACTGCGGCAGCCGCGGCTGTCTCGACGTCGAGGCGGATCCGCTGGCCCTCCTCACCGCCGCCGGCCGCGAGCCGGGCCCCGAGGTCTCGCTGCTGCGGCAGGCCGACGACCTGATCCGCCACCACTACGACGACCCGGACGTCCGCGCGGCCGTCGAAGCCCTCGTCGACCGCCTCGGCCTGGGCCTGGCCGGCCTGGTGAACATCCTCAACCCCGACCGCATCATCCTCGGCGGCCTCCACGGCACCCTCCTCGACGCCGCCCCCGACCGCCTGCGCGCCGTCGTCGCCGACCGCAGCCTGTGGGGCCAGAGCGGCGGCGTCCCCATCCTCCCCTGCACCCTCGCCCACAACAGCCTGGTCGGCGCGGCGGAACTGGCCTGGCAGCCGGTCCTGGACGACCCGCTGACAGCGCCGGCCTGAGCGGCTCGGGCGCACGGGCGGAGGGGCGGTGCCCTGTGAGCACCGGGCACCGCCCGGTCAGCCGGCGACGGCGGACCGGGCGGGGGCGGGGGCGGCGAAGCGGTGGGCGGGTTTCCCCGCGGTGACGAAGGCCGGTACCCGGGCCGGTACCGCGACCGAGGGGGCGGAGGTCGGCAGGGTGAACCAGACGACCTTGCCCTGCTCGCCGTCGGGGCGCGCGCCCCAGCTTTCGCTCACCGCGGCCACCATCGCCAGCCCCCGCCCTTCGGTGGCCAGCGGCGCGATCTCGCCCATGTCCTCCACCACGGGAAGGCGCGGGTCGTGGTCGCGCACGGAGACCGTGAGCCGGTCGAGCAGCAGCTCGAGCTCGACGGTGCACAGCTTGTCCGGCTGGGCGTGCTGGTGGACGTTGGTCAACAGCTCCGTCACACCGAGCGCGGCTCGGTCTATCAGAGGGTCCAGATGCCAGTAGCGCAAGTGCGCCGATACGATTCTGCGGACCTGGCCGATCCGCGACGGCAGGGCTTGGAGCTCCACCGTGCAGTGCCTGCTTGGGTGACTGATCACGGCTGCGACTCCCCGACGTTGAGGTCCGGAAGAACACGACGTTTCGGATGCAGCAGGACGCCTGCGTGACACCGCCGCCTGCTGCCGTGGCCGGCGGGCTGGTTCGCAGCGTTATCGCCGGTAAACCCTGAGTGACGTGAGACCAGAGTGACCCACGAGGTGGGGTCCCGCAACTCGCCGTCGCTCAGCCGCCGCGCCCCGCCGCCCGGCGTACGGCCTCGATGAACCGGCGGGCCGCCGGCGGCCCCGGCTCGCCCGGTGCGGGGTCGTGGTCGCCCAGGGTCAGCACGTACCGCTTGCCGTCGAGGTCGGCGAGCGCCCGGTCGTCCGGGGCGTACCAGGGCCTGGACGCGCGCACCGCCCCCAGCGGCGCGCTGTCGATCTCACTGCCGTAGCTGGTGAGCAACTCCAGCCTGCCGTCGCTGATCCGGACCTGTCCGGCCCGGGTGAGTGAGCGCAGTCGCTTGCCGATGCGCACGCCCGTGGCCGTGAACTCCGGTTCCGCCATCCTTTCCCGCCCCTTCGCGCGCGTCGCCGGCTCGGTGACTCCGCCTGGTCCACGAGTCGGCGGCCCGGCTCGTTCGAGATCCAGTGTGGGCCCCCGTCGGGCTCTTCGTCCCGCGCGGTGCAGTCTGCACGCCTTCGGCAGCGAGCACCAGTGCCCGAGGCGCGCTCGCGACCGGCGCCCGGAGCACTCGCGCGAATGCGCCCCCACCCGTGCGCGCATCGCGCCCCGGACGGACCCCGGCGAGCCGCGCTCTCAGCGCGTCTTTGAGTCCCTCAAAGATGCGTTTATGCAGGTGAGGAGCGTGTCGGAGGTGTCTATCATCGGTGGTGTCCGGCCGCGCGACACGCTGTCGGCGCACAGCACAAGGAGCCCTGCGTGAGCATCATCCGGCAGCGGCGGACCAGCGACACCCTGGACGTCGACCGCAGCGACAGCGGATACCGCGACTGGCTGAAAGAAGCCGTCCGCAAGGTCCAGGCCGACGCCAACCGCTCGGCCGACACCCACCTGCTGCGCTTCCCGCTGCCCGAGGAGTGGGGCATCGACCTGTACCTGAAGGACGAGTCGACCCACCCGACCGGAAGCCTCAAGCACCGCCTGGCGCGCTCGCTGTTCCTGTACGGCCTGTGCAATGGCTGGATCCGCCCGGGCCGCCCGGTGATCGAGGCCTCCAGCGGCTCGACGGCCGTCTCGGAGGCGTACTTCGCGAAACTGATCGGCGTGCCCTTCATCGCGGTCATGCCGCGCACGACGAGCGCCGAGAAGTGCCGCCTGATCGAGTTCCACGGCGGGCGGTGCCACTTCGTGGACGACCCGCGCACGATGTACGAGGCCTCCGCCGCCCTCGCGGCCGAGACCGACGGCCACTACATGGACCAGTTCACCTACGCCGAGCGGGCCACGGACTGGCGCGGCAACAACAACATCGCCGAATCCATCTTCCGCCAGCTTGAGTTGGAGCGCTTCCCGGAACCGGCCTGGATCGTCGCCACCGCGGGCACCGGCGGCACCTCGGCGACCATCGCGCGCTACGTCCACTACATGCAGTACGACACCCGTGTCTGCGTCGCCGACCCCGACAACTCCTGCTTCTTCGAGGGCTGGACCGCCGGCGATCCGGACGTCACCTGCGACTCCGGCTCACGCATCGAGGGCATCGGCCGGCCACGCATGGAACCGAGCTTCGTGCCCGGCGCCATCGACCGCATGATGAAGGTCCCGGACGCCGCCGCCGTGGCCGCCGTTCGCGCCCTGGAGCGGGCCATCGGCCGCAAGGCGGGCGGCTCCACCGGCACCGGTCTGTGGAGCGCCCTGAAAATCGTCGCCGAGATGCTGCGGGAGGGCCGCCGCGGCAGCGTGGTCACCCTCCTGTGCGACTCGGGCGACCGCTACCTCGACAAGTACTACTCGGACACCTGGCTGGCCGAACAGGGCCTGTACAGCGCTCCGTACACGGCGACGATCGAGTCGTTCCTGGCGACAGGGGTGTGGCCGGGCTGAGCGGCCCGTTCAGGTCCGTTCGCTCCGGTCCGGCATGTCCTCGGCGAGCGCGTCGAAGACCCGCTCAGATGTCCGCCGCGTCCTCGGGCTCGCCCGCCACCACCAGCCGCAGGTGCTCCGAGACCTCGGCGCGCGCCCCGGCCGGCAGCCCGGCGTCCGTCACCAGGGTGTCGACCTGCCCCAGCGCGGCGAAGGAACTCAGGCCCACCACGCCCCACTTGGTGTGGTCGGCGACCACCACCACGCGCCGCGCGGACCGCACCAGCCGCCGGTTGGTCTCGGCCTCCGCCAGGTTCGGCGTGGACAGGCCGGCCTCGGCCGATATCCCGTGCACCCCGAGGAACAGCACGTCGAAGTGGAGCGTGCCGATCGCCTGGTCGGCCACCGGCCCCACCAGCGAGTCGGACGGCGTACGCACCCCGCCTGTCAGTACGACCGTCGCCGCGCCCTGCCGCTGACCGGAGCCGCGCTGCGCCGAGTGGAAGACGTCCGCCACCCGCACCGAGTTGGTGACCACCGTCAGATCGGGCACGTCCAGCAGATGGTGGGCCAGCGCGTACGTCGTCGTACCGCCCGAGAGGGCGATCGCCGTACCCGGCGCGACCAGCAGGGCCGCCGCCCGCGCGATGTCCTCCTTGGCGGTCGGCTCCAGACCCGACTTGGCCTCGAAGCCCGGCTCGTGCGTACTGGCCTCCACGATCGGAACCGCCCCGCCGTGCACCTTCTCCAGCACGCCCTGGCGGGCCAGCGCGTCCAGGTCGCGGCGGACCGTCATGTCCGACACGCCGAGCTTCCGGGTCAGCTCGTTGACCCGGACACCGCCACGGCGCCGGACCTCGTCCACGATCAGGGCACGCCGCTGCTCCGCGAGGAGGTTCTGATTCTCACTCACGTGTGCTCAGGTTCCTTTCGCCTCAAGCCGCCCGACACGCGCCAAGGTCCCATCCTTTCATGAGGCGGCGCCCGCCGCGCCGGAGCCCGCCCGACGCGCACATGCCATCTTCGCGCTCCCGCGCGCGCCGGCCGTCACCCGTATCGGCGAAATTCCGGTGACAGGGGGTGTGCTACGGGCCACGAGCGGCGATCCTGGTGTCCGCACGGACACAGACCCACGGCACACACCCACGGACACCCACGGACGCGTCACGGGGGAAGCGAACAGTGGAACGTGCGCAGCAGCATCCGGCGACCGGATGCGCCCTGGAGCTCCTGGTCCACGGTGTCGGCGGCACCACGCCCGAGCGGATGCTGGACGATCCGCGGACGGTGCGGATCACCGGCGACGACACCGCGGCCGTCTTCCGCCGCGCCGACGACGTCGACGCCGAGACGCGGCCCGGGAAGCATCACGGCACGCCGGTGCCCGAGGCGTACGTCTGGTGCAACCTCACCTCGGGCAACGGAGCCCGCGCCCTGTGGCTGTTGCTGCTGCCGTTCATGGTGGTCAACCTCGCCCACTGGATGCGCCCCGGCGCACCCGGCCGCCTCCGCACCGTGCGCCTGTACGGCCTGCTGGTACGGCTGGCCGGCCTCACCCTGACCGTGCTGCTCGTCGCCGCCGCCTGCGAGGTCGCCCTGGACCTCACGGCCTGGCAGTGCGCGGGCACACACGCGTGTGCCGCACGCCACTCCTGGCTGGGCTTCCTGTCGCCCACGGCCGGCGGCTGGTGGAGCGCGCCCGGCCGCCGCCTCGCCCTCGCCGCCCTGGTGCCCGCGGCGCTCACCGGCCTGCTGTGGTACCTGGCCCACCGCACCTGGAGCGCCTACGAGTCCCAGCAGCCGATGTCCCGCGACCCCGAGCCCGAGGAGGACACCGGCAGCGGCTCCCTGGGCCGGCCCGGCTTCTGGTACGGCCGCCGCCTGGTGGCCCGGCTGCGCGCCGCCCACACCGCCGCCGGACTGCTCACCGTCGCCGCCGCGATCGCCGCGCCCACGGCGGCCCTCGACCGCCGCCCCGGCGGCCCCGCGGCCCTCGACGTCCTGGGCTGGCTTCTGCACGCCACCCTGCTCACCTGGGCCGCCGCCGTGGTCTGGGTCGTCTGCCGCCGCGGCCGCACCGAGCACCTGCTCGACCGGCAACTGGACCGCCACCTCGTACGGCGGCTGCCGCTCGGCGCTCTCCTGCTGCTCCTGCTCACCGCCGTGTACGCCGGCTGGTCACGCCCCGGCTGGACCTCGACGGGCCGGCTGGCCGGCGACACCACCTTCGGCGGCCTCGCCCTGGGGCAGGGCCTGCTGGTCGTCGCCCTCGGCATCGCCGCGCACGCCCTGTACCGCACCCGCCCCGACGCCCGCGCCGTGCTGCGGGGCCTGGGCGGGCCCGCGGTCGCGATGCTGGCCTGCGCGCTCGGCGGCGTGATGTCCGGCGGGGTCTGCCAGCGCGTGGCCGACTGGCTGGACGGCACCGGCACCTCCATCCCGGGCCCGCCGGTCATGCTCACCTGGCAGGCGTCCGTCATCCCGCCGCTGCTCCTCGTCCTGCTGGTGCTCTGCGGCCGGCTCGCCGGGCGCGCCTGGCGGCTGGCCCGCACCCTGCGCACCACGGTCGAACGGGACCACCCCGGTGAGCCTCCCGACCCCGAGCGCACTCGCCGGATCGCCCGCACCCGCGCCATGGCGACGCTCACCGACGACGCCCCCCTCGTCGTCGGCGTCGCCTCCGCCGCCACCCTCGCCCTCGGCGCCGCCGCACTCGCCGGCGCCCTCGGCACCGGCAGAACCCCGGCCGGAGCCGCCGCCGGCACCCACCCCGCCCTCCAGGGCGCGGCCCAGACCGCGCAGGCCCTGGGCTCCTGGCTGATCGGACTGGGCTTCGTACTCTTCGTCACCTGGGGCCGGCGCGCCTACAAGGACGCCTCCGCCCGGCGCACCATCGGCATCCTGTGGGACGTCGGCACCTTCTGGCCGCGCGCCGCCCACCCCTTCGCCCCGCCCTGCTACGCCGAACGGGCCGTGCCCGACCTCACCTGGCGGATGGCGACCTGGACCCGGTCCACCGGCGGCCGGCTGGTGCTGTCCGGGCATTCCCAGGGCAGCGTGCTGGCCGCCGCCGCGGCCTGGCAGCTCACCCCGCCGGTCCGCGGGCGGGTCGCGCTGCTGACCTACGGCTCGCCACTGGAACGGCTCTACGGCCGCTGGTTCCCGGCCCACTTCGGACCGGCCGCCCTCGGCGCCCTGCACCAGGACGTGGACTGCTGGCGCAACCTGTACCGGCTCACCGACCCCATCGGCGGCCCGGTCCGGCTGACCGGCGACCGCGGCCCCGAGGTGGACCGCGCCCCGCTCAAGGATCCGCTCGCCTACGGCCGCACCGCACAGCATCCCCTGCCCGCCCCGATCCTCGGCCACTCCGACTACCAGGCGGACCCGGCCTTCGCCGAGGAACGCGGGCGGCTGCTCGCCCGCCTGCGCCCGGACCTGCCCGCACCGCGCCACGGACCGCCCGAACTCCCGGCCGGCGAGCCGCGGACCGGCCACGAGCCGCCGGGCGGCACCGGGGCTCAGGACAGCGCGGGCAGGTCCTCGGCGTAGAGCAGCGTCAGGTCGTCCGTGCTGGGGTCGGCGAGCTGGGCGACCCGGCTCGCGTGCCGCTCCACCATCGCCTCGAAGGTCTGGCGCGCGGTACGGCCGTTGCCGAACGCCGGGCCCTTGGGGATCGCCGTGAAGTACGTCAGCAGGGCTTCGGCCGCCCCCGGCGCCAGCCGGTACTCGTGCTCCTCGGCCTGCTGCTCCACGATCCGCAGCAGCTCGTCGGGGCCGTAGTCGCCGAAGGTGATGGTGCGGGAGAAACGGGAGGCCACACCGGGGTTGACGGAAAGGAAGCGTTCCATCTCGGCGGTGTATCCGGCGACGATCACCACCACCGCGTCCCGGTGGTCCTCCATCAGCTTCACCAGCGTGTCGATGGCCTCCTTGCCGAAGTCCCGCCCGGCGTCCTCCGGGGAGAGCGCGTACGCCTCGTCGATGAACAGCACGCCGCCGCGCGCCCGTTCGAACGCCTCCTGGGTGCGGATCGCGGTGGAGCCGATGTGCTCGCCGACCAGGTCGACACGGGAGACCTCGACGAGATGCCCCTTCTCCAGCACGCCGAGGGAGGCGAGGATCTCGCCGTACAGGCGGGCGACCGTGGTCTTGCCGGTGCCGGGGGAGCCGGTGAAGACCAGATGGCGCTTGACCGAGGCGGCCTTCAGCCCGGCCCGCTGCCGGCGCCGGCCCACTTCGATCATGTCGGTCAGGGCGCGCACCTCCCGCTTGACGCTGTCCAGGCCCACCAGCGCGTCGAGTTCGCCGAGCACGTCCTTCGCGGTCCGGGCGGGCTGCTCCGGCCCGGCGGCGGTCACCAGCGGCTCCTGCTCGGTGGTGCGCTGCCCGGGGATCGTGCCCAGCAGACCGGGGGACGGGCTCGTGGCGTGCACGGCCGTTTCCCGGGCCGCGGGCGGGCGCACCCCGCCGCTCTCGTCGCCGGCGCAGTCCTCGACCACGGGACCCGACCCGGCGCCGGCGTCCGGCCCGCCGTCCGCGAACTCGTAGCCGCCGCGCGCGCACCGCTCCGTACGGCACTTCCTCAGCGTCGTACGGCAGCCGTCGATCACGTGGAAGCCGTAGCCGCCGCTGCCCGTCACCCGGCAGCCCAGGAAGCTGCCGCGGCCCCCGGCGGAGACGTAGAAGCCGGCCTCGGCGGGGGAGGAGACCGTGCACCGCTCGATGGTGGGGTCGGCGCCCTTGGTGACGATCACGCCGGTCTGGGTGCCGTCCAGGGTGCAGTTGCTGAGCGTGCCGCCGCTGCCGTGGTCGCGGAACCAGGCGCCCGTGGCCGCGTCTTTGATCCGGCAGTCGTCGAGCTGCGCGGTGGCGCCGTCGCTCACCGACACCGCCGTGTTGCGCACCTGGGTCAGGTCGCTGTCCACGACGTCCGCCCGGGAGCCGCGGTCCAGCACGAACAGCGCGTCCGGCACGTCGTGCACCCGGCAGGCATCGAGCACCACGGTCGCGCCGTCGCTGACCCACACCGCCGGATAGTCGCCGGTGCTGTCGAAGATCTCGCACTGATTGGCGTCCACGCGCGTGCCCGGGTCCCACACCGACAGACCGTTGCGCCCGAACCGGCGCACCGTCGTCCGCGTCAGCGTCAGCACGGAACGCGACCGCAGGTCCACCGCGTTCTCCGGGATGTCGTGGATACGGCAGTCGGCGAGCGTCAGCACGGCGTCGGTGTCGAGGGTGACGCCGTCCGCGGTGGTGCGGTGCACATCGCAGTCGGTGAGGTGCGCGGTGGCCCCGCCCGTGACCTGGACGCCGCTGCCCCGCACCTCGTAGACCTCGCAACCCACCGCTTCCAGCGCGGAGTTGTCGCCCGTCGCCGACAGGCCCGCGCCGGAGGTGTGGTGGATCCGGCAGCGCTCGAGCCGAGGGTGGGCACCGCCGCGGACCGCCACGCCCGACTGCCCGGCCGCGACGACCTCGCACTCCTCGAACACCCCGCCGCCGCCGTCGAGTACGGCGATGCCGATGCCGGCCGGATTGTCGACCGTGCAGCGCCGCACGGTCGGCCGGGCGCCGCCGCGCACCTCGATGCCGGCCGCGGACCGGGTCACGATCCGCACATTGCCGATCTCCGGCGCGCCCTCCTCCACCAACAGGGCCGGCGCGGCGGCGTCCTGGCCCTCCACATGCAGATCCTGCACCACGGCCGAGGCACGCACGGTCAGCGGCACCCCGTCGGCGGGGGCGATGCGTACCGAGCCGGGGGAGTTCTCGGGGCCGCGCAGTGTCACCGCCCGCTGGACCACGAGGTTCTCGCGGTAGGTGCCCGGGGCGACGGTGAGCACGTCACCGTCAGCCGCGGCCTCCAGGGCGGCGGCGAGCGACGCGTACTCACCTGTGCGGCGCCGCCACCGCGATGTGCCGGTGTGCGTCACCTGGACCGTGCCCTGTGCCATGGCGCTGCTGTGCCCCCACCTCGTCGTACGCGGGTTGGTTGATGCCGAGTGCGTCGGCCGGTCCACCGTAGCGTGCCCGCGGACGGTCGGTTGACCGGAGCCGGAAGGCCGTCAGCTGCCGGTGCCGGTACGGCCCCAGTCCGGGCCGACCCGCTCCCAGGCCCGGTCCCACTGCGCGTACCGGCGGCGGACCAGGCGCCAGAGGACCAGCCGGCGTATGGCCTCCACCAGACCCGCGGTCAGCAGGGCCGCGCCGAATCCCGCCAGTACCGCATGTGCGGTGGCCGTGGCGGAGTCCAGGGGCCGGGGCACTATGGTGCCGTGCGCGTCGGTCCACAGCGTGAAGGTCTCACCGGGCTTCGGGGACTTCAGGCTCGTGGAGACCGGGCCGTGTCGCCGGGTGCCGTCGGGGGCCGTCCAGTCGGCGAGGACGCGGCTGTGCACGTCCCGTCCCGGAGACATCTCCGGGTCGATCTCCAGCCGGTTCAGCTCCTTCACCACCGTGGCCGTCACCTGGTTCCGGGTCTGGCGCTGATCGCGCACGGACTGCTGCAGGGCTCCCTGGGCGGCGGTGCCGACCAGGGAACCGATCACGGGGGTGACGACGAGGGCGAGCAGCAGGGCCGCCAACGCCGCCCAGGACTCGACCAGATCGGTCGTGCGCCGCAGCGGATTGTGCCGCCAGCGCCAGAGTCCGCTGATCGCTCGCACGGTCCCACACCCCCTTCCCGCTCCGTCATAGCCCCCGGCGAGGCAGTCCGCCCCCGAACCCGACCGAAGAGAGAGGCACATCACCTCCGACCGTCCGACCAGGACCCTCAGGAACGTCTCGGGGAAACCAACGACCGGGCCCCGCCCCGGGGTTCCCGGCAGACGAAGGTCATTCGAGGACGGTGACCGGGTCGCCGAGCCGGATGGTGCCGGTCGACTCGGGCACCAGGTTCTGCCCGAAGACCAGTTCGCCGCCGAAACGGCGGTGCCGGCCGAGGGTGCGCAACGGCTCCTTGCCGCGGACGGTGGTGGCCTGGTCGGTGGTGGTCACCACGCACCGGCCGCACGGCTTGGCGACCCGGAAGGTGACCTCGCCGATCGCGATGCGCTGCCAGTCGTCCTCGGCCCAGGCGGGGGTGCCGGCCACCACGACGCTCGGCCGGAAGCGGTTCATCGGCAGCGGGCCCTCCTCGGCGTGGTCGCCCTCGGCGATCAGCGAGTTGAGGGAGTCGAGGGAGGACCGCGAGGTGAGCAGCAGGGGGTAATCGTCGGCGAAACTCACCGTCTCGCCCGGCAGGGCGTAGTCCGGGTCGACGGGACGGCGCGTGGCGGGGTCGTCCATGTGGACGAGGCGGACGCCGGCTCCGGCATGGCCGCTGCACCAGGCGTGGGCGGCCTCGTCCGCCGAAACGGCCTCCACCTCGTCGCCGAAGATGTCCACCGTCACCGTGGCACCCGGCCGCGGGACGGACACCGTGATCGGGGCACGTCCGGGTGCGGAAAGACGAAGGCCGCCGCCGGGCATGAGCTCGGCGGCGGCCAACGCGAGCTGTGGCAGCTGGCGTTGCGTGACGACCTTTCCCCCGTCGTCGATCAGCGCCCAGCGCCGGTCTCCGGCCAGCCCCCAGGGCTCCACGACGGCCTCCCGGAGCCCGACGGGCCGGAACGCCTTGACCGGGTGAATGTGCATGGACCACAGCTCCGCATTCCCCATGACCTCATCCTGCCAGGCGGCACGGACAGTCGGGGAGCGGATCAGTAACCGCGGTACTGCTGGTTGCCGTACGGGTCCTGGTAGGGCGCCGGGGCGGGCCGGGGAGCGGCCGGGCGCATGGCCTCGTAGCCGGTGCCGTTCACCGCCGGGCGCGGTGGCTGCGGCTGCTGCGGGCCGGGGTACCCGCGCGGCGCCGTGGCCTGTTGCGGGATGTAGGCCGTGGGCACCTGCTGCAGCGGGGCGGGCTGCGGCGCCTGCGGGTAGCCGTAGGAGGGCTGGGACGGGGCCGCCGGGAGGGCGGGCAGCGCCGAGGGGAGCGCCGGCAGGTGGCTGCCGCCCGTGTGGGGGTGGCTGCTCGTGTTCAGGTGGCTGCCCGTGTCGTACGGCGCGGGGACCCGGATCGGGGCGATCTGCGGGGTGCCCCGCTCTGCCACGAGCGAGTCGTAGATCGGGGTGTCCGGGAAAGAGGCGGAGTAGTAGCCGCCGCCGTAAGAGGAGCGGGGGGAGGTCATGGCCATAAGTTAAGCCCACGATGTGCAGATTGGGGAGACCGATAAGAGGGTTGTTTCCTGCGTCGGCGGTGACGCGAGGTCACTAATGCGAGTGAACTTGGACAACTAGGGCGGCGATCAAGGTGCGGTCGGGTGTAAAGGCCGAGCTCCGAGGCGGGTTACCGGCGGTTGGCCAGGCGCGTTCCGGTCCTCCTCATGCGAGACTGCCGGGACACGGCCTGGCCGACACACGATGGGGGCAAGCATGTCCATGCCGAAGGGGTCGAACACGCCGGTGCCCGCCACGGCCCTGCGCATCGAGGTGGGATGGCGGTCGGGGGCCGGTGTCCCGGACGCGGACGCCTCGGCGCTGCTGCTGGTGGGCGGCAAGGTCCGCTCGGACATGGACTTCGTCTTCTACAACCAGCCCGCACACTCCTCCGGCGCGGTCCGGCACGAGGGCAAGCGGACCGCCGGCGACCGGGTCACCGACACACTGCTCGTCGACCTCACGCGCGTGGAGCCCGCGATCGAGACCGTGGTGCTGGCCGCCTCGGCGGACGGCGGCACCTTCGGCCAGGTGCCCGGCCTGTACGTCGAGGTGCGGGACGCCGCCCAGGGCACGGTGGCCGCGCGCTTCGACAGCACGGGCGCGAGCGTGGAGACGGCGTTCGTGCTGGGCGAGTTCTACCGCCGTCAGGGTGCCTGGAAGTTCCGTGCCGTGGGCCAGGGCTACAGCAGCGGTCTGGAGGGCCTGGCCACGGACTTCGGTATCACGGTGGACGAGCCGCAGCACGCGCCGCGGCCCCCGGCGGGATCCCCGCAGCCACCGCCCCCGGCCGTACCTCCTGTGCCCCCTCCGCCGTCGGTGGCGCCCCCGGTCACCACGCCGCCGCCCGCCACGCCCGCGCCGCAGGCACCCTCCGCGCCCGCTGTCCGCCTGAGCAAGGTGACGCTCACCAAGGCGGCCCCCTCCGTGTCGCTGACCAAGCAGGGCGGCACCTCCGGCGCCATGCGCGTCAACCTCAACTGGCAGATGCGCAAACAGTTCTCCGGCTGGGGCAGCAAGCGCGGCCGGGCGGTCGCCATGCACAGGGACCTCGATCTCGACCTGTGCGCCCTGTACGAACTGTCGGACGGCCGCAAGGGCGTCGTCCAGGCCCTCGGCAACGCGTTCGGCTCGCTCCACCAGCCGCCGTACATCCACCTCGACGGCGACGACCGCACCGGCGCGGTCACGGAGGGCGAGAACCTCACGATCAACCTCGACCACAGACAGGACTTCCGGCGCATCCTCGTCTTCGTGACCATCTACGAAGGCGCCCGCTCCTTCGCCGACCTGCACGCCACGGTCACCCTCCAGCCGCAGCACGGGGCCCCGGTCGACTTCTCCCTCGACGAGTGCACCGTCCCTTCGACGGTGTGCGCGCTCGCCCTGATCACCAACACCGGCGGCGACCTCGTCGTCCAGCGCGAGGCCCGCTACCTGGTGCCCGAACGCGGGGTGAGCCCGCAGCGGACGATCGACCGCGCCTACGGCTGGGGCATGAACTGGACCCCCGGCCGTAAGTGAGCGGCCACGCGCCGGTCACCCCTCGTCGGGCACGGCGTCCGGACGCGCGTACGTGCGGCCCTTCCAGGCCGCACCCCGCCCCCGGTAGTGCTGCACCGCCGAGTCGACCGTCATCAGCAGATACAGGAGCGCGGTGAACGGCAGCAGGGGAGCGAGCCACAGCGGTCGGCGGTAGTAGCGGAGCATCGGGACGTACGTCGCCGTCATCACCAGCCACGCCAGACCCCCGACGAGCGCCGCCACCGCGCTGCCCGCCGCCAGGCCCACGGCCAGCGCCACCGGCGGCACCAGGTACACCAGCGCCAGTCCGGCCACCGTGCCGAGCAGCACCAGCGGGTTGTGGCGCAGCTGCGCGTAGGCGCTGCGCGAGACCATCCGCCACAGGTCGCGCAGGAGCGGATAGGGGCGCACGCTGTCCACCCGCTCGGCGAGACCCAGCCAGATGTGCCCACCGCCGCCCTTGACGGCCCGCGCGAGGGCCACGTCGTCGATCACCGCCTGCCGGATCGCGTCCGGGATCCGCGCCCGCTCGGCGGCCTCGGTGCGCAGCAGCACGCAGCCGCCCGCGGCCGCCGCCGTCCGCGCGCCCCTGCGGCCGATCCGGCGGAAGGGGTACAGCTGCGCGAAGAAATAGACGAAGGCCGGCACGACGAGCCGTTCCCACCAGGTCTCCACCCGCAGCCGGGCCATCTGCGAGACGACGTCGAAGCCCCCGGTGCGCGCCGCCGCCACCAGATGGCGCAGGCTGTCCGGGGCGTGGGCGATGTCCGCGTCCGTCAGGAGCAGGTACTCGGGTACGCGCGCGCGTGCCAGGCCGATGCCGTGCCGTACGGCCCACAGCTTGCCCGTCCAGCCGGCGGGCGGCTCGCCCGGCGAGGCCACGGTCAACGGCAGCCCGCCGTGCCGTCGGAAGAGTTCCCGGGCCAGCTCCCCGGTGCCGTCGGTGCTGCCGTCGTCGATCAGGAAGACCTCGGCCCGCCCCGGGTAGTCCTGCGCGAGCAGTGAGGGCAGGCTCGCGGGCAGCACGGCGGCCTCGTCCCGCGCGGGGACGACGACGCACACCGTCGGCCAGTCGTCCGGGGCCGGGTCCTCGCGGGGCGGCAGCCTGACGTCCGTACGCCAGAAGAAGCCCTGGCCGAGCAGCAGCCACAGCCAGGCGGCGAGTGATCCGACGGCACTCCACACGATCACGCTCACCCGCGCAGTCTGCCCCACCCGGGTGGCCGGTTCGAGGGGATCGTCTATCGTGGCCGGGTGAAGATCGCGCTCATGGACTCCGGGATCGGGCTGCTGGCGGCCACCGCCGCGGTACGGCGCCTGCGCCCCGACGCAGATCTCGTGCTCTCCCTGGACCCCGCGGGCATGCCCTGGGGTTTGCGCACGCTGGAGGACCTGACCGAGCGAGCCCTGGCCGTCGCCGAGGCCGCCGCCGCCCGTCGCCCGGACGCCCTGATCGTCGGCTGCAACACCGCGACCGTGCACACCCTGACCGCCCTGCGGGCCCGTCTCGAACCGGATCTGCCGGTCATCGGCACGGTACCCGCGATCAAACCGGCCGCGGCCGGCGGCGGCCCCGTCGCCATCTGGGCGACACCCGCCACCACGGGCAGTCCCTACCAGCAGAACCTCATCCGCGAGTTCGCCGGTGGCGTGCCGGTCGCCGAGGTGCCCTGCTGGGGTCTTGCCGAGGCCGTGGAACACGCGGACCAGGCGGCGATCGACGAGGCCGTCCTCGCGGCCGCCGCGCTGACCCCCGAGGGTGTGACGACCGTCGTCCTGGGCTGCACCCATTACGAACTGGTCGCCGACCGCGTCCGGGCCGCCGTGCAGCGGCCGGACCGCCCCCCGCTGGCCCTGCACGGCTCCGCGGGCGCCGTCGCCACCCAGGCACTGCGCCGGATCGGCGCCCGTCCCGAGCCCGAGGCTCCGGCCGAGGGCACCGTGACCGTCCTGCTGAACGGACAGGAGGGCGCCCTGCCCGCGCCCGCCCTGGCCTACGCGGAAGGCCGCCTCCTCCAGCAGGCCGCCCCCGTCCGCTGACGGCACGGTCACCCACGACGCGTCACCCGCTCGGCGAAACCTGGGTAACCTCATGAATATGAGGGACCACCCCCATCGCGAGAACAGCACCCATCCCGAGGTGTGGACCGGACGCGCCACCAACCGGATCCAGTGGCTGCTGGCGCTCGCCGGCGCCGCCTGCATGGCCCTCGGCATCGAGCTCGCCGTCGACTCCGCCTGGAATTCCGGCATCGCCCCGCTGGTGATGTCCGTCGTGGGCTGCATCGCGGCCGGTCTGCTGGTCCTCTTCGGCACCCTCGCCTTCGTGCACGTGGCGCTGCGCGTCGACAAGGAGGCCCTGGAGGTGCGCTGCGGGCACATGGGCCTGCCGCGCCGCCGTATCCCGCTCTCCCACGTCGCGGGCGCCGAGTTCGCCCCGCACGTCACCCCGCGCCACTGGGGCGGCTGGGGCTACCGCTGGCGGCCCGAGAAGGGCACCGCGGTCGTCGTACGGCGTGGCGAGGGCGTCGTCCTGCGTCTGTGGGACGGCCACACGTTCACGGTCACGATCGACGACGCGGAGTCGGCGGTCCGCGTGATCAAGGACCGGATGCATCCGACGGTTTCCGGCCGGGCCTGATCACGCTGCCGGCGCCCCGGTGACCGGCCGTAGACTCCCGGGGTGACCGTCACCGCAACTTCCGTCGACGAGTCGGACCGGCTGCGACCGCAGGCAGCGCCCGCGCCCTGGCGTGCGCGGCTCGTCCGACTCGTGCCCGCCGCAGCCGCGGCGCTGTCCGGCCTGCTCCTCTACGTCAGCTTCCCGCCGCGCCCCCTGTGGTGGCTGGCCCTGCCCGCCTTCGCGGTCCTCGGCTGGACGCTGCGCGGGCGCGCCTGGAAGGCGGCGCTCGGTCTCGGCTACCTCTTCGGCCTCGGCTTCCTGCTGCCGCTGCTGGTGTGGACCGGGGTGGAGGTCGGCGCCGGCCCGTGGCTGGCGCTCGCCGCGGTGGAGGCGGTCTTCGTCGCCCTGGTGGGCGTGGGCGTGGCCGCGGTCTCCAGGCTGCCCGTCTGGCCGGTGTGGGCGGCGGCCGTGTGGATCGCCGGTGAGGCGGTACGCGCACGCGTGCCGTTCCGGGGCTTCCCCTGGGGCAAGATCGCCTTCGGACAGGCGGACGGAGTGTTCCTGCCGCTGGCCGCGGTGGGCGGCACACCGGTGCTGGGCTTCGCGGTCGCCCTGTGCGGCTTCGGCCTGTACGAGGCCGTACGCCTGGCGGTGCGGGGGCGGCGCACCCGCGCGGTACGGCGCTCGGCCGCCGCCGCTGCCCTGCTGAGCGTCGCCGTCCCGGTGGCGGGCGCGGTGGCCGCCCGGCCCCTGGTGAGCGACAAGGCCGAGAACGGCACCGCGACCGTCGCCGTCATCCAGGGCAACGTGCCGCGCGCGGGCCTGGACTTCAACGCCCAGCGGCGTGCCGTCCTCGACCACCACGCGCGCGAGACGGAGCGGCTGGCCCAGGAGGTGAAGGCGGGCAAGGCCGCGAGGCCGGACTTCGTGCTGTGGCCGGAGAACTCCTCCGACATCGACCCCTTCGCCAACCCCGACGCGCGCGCCGTCATCAACCAGGCCGCCAAGGCGATCGGGGCGCCGGTCTCCGTCGGCGGTGTCGTGGAACGGGACGGCAAGCTGCTCAACGAGCAGATCCTGTGGGATCCCGTCCAGGGGCCCACCCAGACGTACGACAAGCGACAGGTCCAGCCGTTCGGCGAGTACCTGCCGCTGCGCCCGCTGCTCGGGGCGATCAACAAGGACTGGACGTCGATGGTCCGGCAGGACTTCAGCAGGGGCAGCGAGCCGGGCGTGTTCACCATCGACGGCGCCAAGGTGGGCCTCGCCACCTGCTACGAGGCCGCCTTCGACTGGGCGGTGCGCGACACGGTCACAGGCGGCGCGCAGATGATCTCCGTGCCGAGCAACAACGCGACCTTCGACCGCAGCGAGATGACCTACCAGCAGCTCGCCATGTCCCGGATCCGCGCGGTCGAGCACAGCCGTACCGTCACCGTCCCGGTGACCAGCGGCGTCAGCGCGATCATCATGCCCGACGGTCGGATCACCCAGAAGACCGGCATGTTCGTGCCCGCCCACCTGGTCCAGAAGGTGCCGCTGCGCTCCTCCGAGACGCCCGCCACCCGGCTGGGCGTCCTGCCGGAGATCGCCCTGGTGCTGGTCGCCGCCGGCGGCCTGGGCTGGGCGATCGGCGCCGGGCTGCGCGGGCGGCGCGCCCAGGACGCATGACCGTACGCCGGAGGCACGCCCCCCGAACCGCGCGATCACCGGGGGCTCGCCCGTTAGGGTCGCTCCATGGCCACTCCTGACTTCATCCGCACGATCCGGGCCACCGCCGGCAGCCAGCTGCTGTGGCTCCCCGGGGTCACCGCCATCGTCTTCGACGACGAGGGCAGAGTGCTGCTGGGCCGCCGCTCCGACACCGGCAGGTGGTCGGTGATCGGCGGCATCCCGGAGCCGGGCGAGCAGCCGGCCGCCTGCGCCGTGCGCGAGGTCCACGAGGAGACCGCGGTGCGCTGCGTCGCGGAGCGGGTGGTCCTCGTCCAGGCGCTGGCCCCTGTCACCTACACCAACGGCGACATCTGCCAGTACATGGACATCACCTTCCGCTGCCGTGCCGTGGGCGGCGAGGCACGGGTCAACGACGACGAGTCGCTGGAGGTGGGCTGGTTCGCCGTGGACGCGCTGCCCGACCTGAACGAGTTCGGCCTGTTCCGGATCAAGCAGGCCATGTCCGATGCACCCACGTGGTTCGACCCTACGGAATCTGGCTGAAATATGGGACGCGCCCACATGGGGGGAGGTGGGAGCGCTGCCTAGGGTCGACCTATGACCTCGCCCAGCCCCCTCCCCGCCCCCCACGCTCCCTCGCTCGACCTCGGCGGCCGTACCGCGCTCGTCACCGGCGCCGCGAGCGGCATCGGCCGCGCCTGCGCGCTGCGGTTGGCCGCCGCCGGGGCGAAGGTCGGAGCCGTCGACCGGGACGCGGCGGGCCTGGACGCGCTCGCCGAGCAGGCGGGCCCACTGGCCGGCACCCTCGAACCGCGGGTCCTCGACCTCACCGACCTCGACGCCGCCGAGGAGGCGGCCGTCGGCACCGACGTGCTCGTCAACAACGCCGGACTGCAACTGGTGCGTCCCATCGAGGAGTTCCCGCCCGAGGTCTTCCACACCGTGCTCACCGTGATGCTGGAGGCGCCGTTCCGGCTCATCCGCGGCGCCCTGCCGCACATGTACAGGCAGGGGTGGGGCCGGATCGTCAACATCTCCTCGGTGCACGGCCTGCGCGCCTCCGCCTACAAGTCGGCGTACGTGGCCGCCAAGCACGGCCTGGAGGGACTGTCCAAGACCACCGCCCTCGAAGGCGCCCCGCACGGCGTCACCTCCAACTGCGTGAACCCCGGCTACGTACGCACGCCCCTGGTCGAGAGGCAGCTCGCCGACCAGGCGCGGGCCCACGGCATCTCCGAGGAGCGCGTGCTGTCCGAGGTGCTGCTGCAGGACAGCGCGGTCAAACGGCTGCTCGAACCCGAGGAGGTCGCCGAGGCCGTGGCATACCTGTGCGGCCCGCACGCCTCTGCCGTCACCGGCACCTCGCTGGTGCTGGACGGCGGCTGGAGCGCGCACTGACCACCGTCCCGGTGCCCGCTCGCTCCGGAGTTTTCCACAGGCTCCCCACGGGAACCGGGCGATGGGTGATCCTGTGAGCATGTCCAGCGATCACGTGCGGTCCATCGAACACCCCGCCGCCGACACGGGGCCGGCCACCGGCGACGCAGCGGGCGGGAGCGCCGAAGCGCCCTTTCTCGAGCTGCTGGTCCGGGGCGCGCCCACCGCCGCGTACGAACAGCCCGTGCTGCTCGCCCGCGCCGAGGGCCGGCCGGCCGAGTGGATCGACGCGCTCGAACGCGCCCGGCTGCTCGCGCTGCGTGTGCGCGCGGAGCTGGATGGACGAAGGCGGCGCGAGGCGGAACTGTCGGCGCTGTTCGAGACCGCCCACGACCTGGCCGGCCTGCGCGACCTGGACGCGGTGCTGCAGGCCATCGTGCAGCGCGCCCGCTCCCTGCTCGGCACGGACGTCGCCTACCTCACTCTCAACGACCCCGCCCGCGGCGACACCTGCATGCGCGTCACCGAGGGCTCCGTGGCGGCCCGCTTCCAGCAGCTGCGCCTGGGCATGGGGGAAGGGCTCGGCGGCCTGGTCGCGCAGACGGCCCGCCCCTACGTCACCGACGACTACTTCAAGGACGCCCGCTTCCAGCACACCGGCACCATCGACGCGGGCGTACAGGACGAGGGCCTGATCGCCATCCTCGGGGTGCCGCTCATGCTCGGGCCGCACGTGATCGGCGTGCTGTTCGCGGCCGACCGGCGGGCTCGGGTCTTCGAGCGCGAGCAGATCGCGCTGCTCGGCTCCTTCGCGGCTCTCGCCGCGGCCGCCATCGACAGCGCCAACCTGCTCACCGAGACCCGTTCCGCCCTCGCCGACCTGGAGCGGGCCAACGAGATCATCCGCGACCGCAGCGCGGTCATCGAGCGCGCCTCGGACGTCCACGACCGGCTCGCCGAACTCGTCCTGCGCGGCGGCGGAGTCCACGACGTGGCCGCCGCCGTCTCCGAGGTGCTCGACGGCACCGTCGACTTCACCGAGGCCACCGCCGCACCCGCCGACGCCCTGGAGGCCTCCCGGGCCGAGGGGCACGCGGTGCGGCACGGGCAGGACTGGATCGCCGCCGTCGCCGCGGGCGGCGAACTGCTCGGCGCTCTCGTGCTGCGCGGCCACCCCGGCCTCGACCCCGTCGACCAGCGCACACTGGAGCGGGCCGCGATGGTCACCTCGCTGCTGCTGCTCGCCAGACGGTCCGCCGCCGAGGCCGAACAGCGCGTCCGCGGCGAACTGCTGGACGACCTCCTGGACGCCCGCGACCGAGACCCCCGCCTGCTGCGCGAGCGCGCCGCCCGGCTGCACGCCGACCTCGACGCCACGCACGTCGTGCTCGCCGCCCGCCTCGACGCCCCGGCCGCCGACGCCGAGCAGGAGGCCGCCGCCCGCCGCCGTCTGTGGTCCGCGGCCTCCCATCTGGCCGCCACCCGGCAGGGCCTGGCCGCCGCCCGCGACGGCGGCACGGTCCTGCTGCTGCCCCTGCGCCGCGGGGACAGCGCGACGGAGCTGGCCCGCCGCACCGCCCGCCACCTCGGCACCGGCGTCAACGAGGTGGTCACCGTCGGCGCCTCCGCCCCCGTCGAGAACCTGACCGCCCACCCCGACACCGTCACGGCCGCCTACGCGGAGGCCCGGCGCTGCCTCGAGGCCCTGCGCCTGCTCGGCCGCACCGGCGACGGCGCCGCCGCCCAGGACTTCGGCTTCCTCGGCCTGCTGCTGGCCGGCGACCGGGACATCGCCGGCTTCGTCGACCGCACCATCGGCCGGGTCGTCGCCTACGACGAGCGCCGCGGCACGGATCTCATACGCACCCTGGAGGCGTACTTCGCCTCCGGCATGAGCCCGGCCCGCACCAAGGACGAGCTGCACGTCCACGTGAACACCGTCGCCCAGCGCCTGGAGCGCGTCGGCCGTCTGCTCGGCGACGACTGGCAGACCCCTGCCCGCGCCCTGGAGATCCAACTCGCCCTGCGCCTGCACTGCTTGTCGGCACCGGCAACGCAGAGCTGACCCTCGTACGCGCGCGTACGGGGGCCGGGGAGAAGCGACAGGGGATCAGACGGTACGCGCTCCGGTGGCCCTGGCGGCCTTCGGCTCGGCGCCCTCGGAGCCCTCGACGGCGATGAGGTCGCGGTGCCGGGTCTCCTTGGCCACGCCGACCGCGATCAGTGTCAGCACGGCCGCAGCGATCACATACAGGGCGATCCAGGTGGAGCTGCCGTAGCCGGAGAGCAGGGCGGTGGCGGTCAGCGGGGCGGGCGCGCCCGCGGCCACGGAGGCGAGCCGGGCGCAGATGGAGGCGCCGGAGTAGCGCATCCGGGTCGCGGACATCTCGGAGAAGAAGGCGGCCTTCGGGGCGTACATCGCGCCGTGCAGCACCAGGCCCACGGTGACCGCGAGGAGAAGGTGGCCGAAGCTGCCGGTGTCGATGAGCGCGAAGAACGGGAACATCCCGACGGAAGCGAACCGCGCGTCGTGCGCGGCCCTCTCGGGCTGCCGACGGAAGTCGTGGGGCCGGACGGCACCCGCACGACCTACGCGTACGACGAGCGCGGCAACCGCACCACGCTCACCGATCCGGCCGGACACACCACCCGCACCGCCTACGACGACGCCGGCCGGCTTACCTCGGTCACCGACGCCCTCGGGGACACGGCCCGTGTGGTGTGCGACGCGGCGGGGCTGACCGTGGCGGTGACCGGCCCGTCCGGCGCCACCATCCGCACCGAGCGGGACGGGCTCGGCCGCCCGGTCCGCGTCACCGACCCGGTGGGCGCGGTCACCCGGCTGGAATGGAACGCGGACGGCCGGCTGGCCCAGATCGCGGACGAGGTCATCGAGAGAGCTCGAGGGGGCCGGATGAGGAAGGACGGCGAGTACCACGGAGACACCAAGCACGGCTTCACCGACGAACGGGTTCTGGAGATCCTGAAGAACCCGGACGCGGTTTACCACTCGACAGGTGGCGCCGGAAACCTCCTTTTCCGGCAGGGGGAGGACCTCGTGGTCGCACGAGGTCCCGGTTCTGGACCGGGCAACGCCGTCAGGGCATACGGCCCTTCGGGCATCAAGGGCGACTCCGGGGCAAAGGCACTGGGCGGCCTGCCCACCGACCCGGGTGCGCCGATTACCCACACAGACGTAGTGGAGGGCAGGATTCCAGCCAAGAACGGCTACATGGCTCCGGGCGTACAGATCCGACGAGGCGGCATTCACCGTGAGACTCACTCTCGACGACGACTGGACCGCGACGGTGACGGGCGATCCGCTGCACATCACCCCACGTTTCGATTTTCGGGACTTCCGTGTGCGCATCGCGACGTACGCAAACGTCGAGGAACGCGGGCGGTTCCTTCTGGACACCTTCGGCAGCCAGCCGTGGCTGTGGGACACGCCTGACGAGCTCCGGTTCGACCGGGTCGGCCGGGAACTGGTCGGCGCCGAGTTTCAGATCCCCGGTGTTGAGGCCGCCGATGCCGAGGACTCTGCCCGCGTTCCCGCCACACCCCTCGTCCACCCGGGCGGTCTCCGCGCTGACGAGGCCCGGGACTTCCGCCTGGAGGTGACCTCTGAGCTCTGCCGCGCCCCCGGGGACACCGTGCTGACCTGCCTGCGCGACCTCGACGTCCTCGACGAGCCTCTGGAGGCCCGCGTCGGCATCGCCGCCGACGTGGCGCTCCTGATCCAGCACGGCACCGTCGTCGGCTGGAGCCTCACGGATCCCGTCCGGTATCTGACCACCGGCTTCGCCGCCCCCGACCCGGCTCCTCCCGTCCCGGCCACCCGGCTCGTGTTCACCGAATGCCTGGACGTCGTCACCACGCCGCTGCTCGACGAGGTGAGGGAACGGAACCCGGCCGCCCTGGCCCGGCTCCGGGAGATCCACCAGGCCCTGCGCGCCCAGCGCGAGGACCGGCACCGCGCCGACGCCCTGCTCTCGCTCATCGGCAACCTGGTGGAGGACTACGCGGACCGGTGACGCTCAGCCGAGGGAGCCGAGCCGCACCTGGTGCTCCGGGTCGTCCTTCTTGACGGCGATCACTGTCGAGGGCGTGTCACCGGACGACGCCCGAGGTGACGACGGCGAGGATGTCGTCGACCTCGCTGAGTACCGCGTGCACGCCCTACTGCTGGGTGAGCCTGTCGAGGACGCCCTTGATCCGGACGATCTGGTTGATCGCGGAGGATACGTCCTCGATCTCGATACGGTGGGGCCTGGCTGCCCGAGCCTTGGGGACGGTCCCCGAGGAGATGTGCAGGTTCTCGTGGAGTGCCATCGCTTTCCTGGGACCAAGGGTGGGGATGGCCTCGAACCGTTTTCCAGTCGCTCCGGCGCGTGAAGCCGTGGGCCTGCGGGTGTACTGGAAGTCAGGAGGGCCCGTGCAGCGAGAGGTCGAGGCGAGTGCGTGAGCGACGGTGCCGTGACCAGGACTCCGAACGGCTACGGGCGGCGCCGGACCAGGTGAGCCACGGCTCAGGCTCTCGCACCGGCCGTGAGCCCGGCGGCACGCCCACTCTCCGGTCATCGCACGGAAGGCAGTGGACATGAGGGAAGCCGCCTCTTCACCCGAGGGTCTCGTGCGGGCCGTCCGAGCGGTCGGCATCAGTGACGAGCGCCTGCTCCAGGCCGTACGAGCGACGCCCCGAGAGGCATTCGTCCCCACCGGCCACCAAGCGCACGCCTACCAGGACGTGCCCATTCCGATCGGGCACGGACAGGTGACCACGCAGCCCTCGCTGTCGGCCATGATGATCGAGGGCCTTGACCTGAGCGGGGACGAGCACGTCCTCGAGATCGGTACCGGGATCGGCTTCCAGACCGCGCTACTGGCCCGGCTGGCCGCCGACGTCGTGACCGTCGAGATGTGGCCGGACATCGCACGTCAGGCACGACGCAACCTCGCCCGTCAGGGCGTTCGGAACGTTGAGCTGCGCACCGGGGACGGCAGCGGCGGCGTGCAGGACCGCGCTCCGTACGACGCGATCATCGTGTCCGCCGCGTTCCCCGAGGTTCCTGCCCCGCTGGCCGGGCAACTGCGTCTCGGCGGCCGCCTCGTACAGCCCATCGGACCGGGCGGCCGGGAACAGGTCGTGTCCTTCCTGCGTACCGCGACGGGACTGGAGCGCCGGCGGACAGTCACGCCCGCTCATTTCGTCCGCCTGCGAGGGCAGTACGGCTTCCCCTTGTGAGCCCTGCGGTCCGTCGGACTGCCGGCATTCCGTCGGACAACGCGACATCGGGAAGCACGACGGCGCGCGGTGTCCGGACCGGGGGTGGCTACTGGTCCGTGATGCGTACCACGGCGAGCGTGATGCTGTCGGGTCCGCCGGCCTCGACGGCGGCCTTCCACAGTTCGAAGGCGGCCCGTCCGTCGTCGTACTCCCGCAGCAGGCCGTCGAGGACATCGTTCGGCAGTGGGTCGGTCAAACCGTCGGTGCAGATCAGGTACCTGTCGCCGGGGGAGAGGGGAGCGGCCGTCACATGGGGGGTGATGGCGCGGTATCCCGCCGTGCCGTCGAGGGACTGGGTCACGAGGGAGGTGGTGCGCCGCCCGGGTTCGGGCGGTGGGTTGTCGTCCACGCTGACCTGGAGCAGTCCGTCCCGGGGTGCCGCGAAGACCCGGCCGTCGCCCACGTTGAGCGCCGGCAGCGACCGGGGCAGGACGACGGCGCCCGCGACGGTCGTGCCCATCGTGGCCTGTCCGTCACCGTCGTTGCGTGCGGCCGCGTGCACCGCGCGGTTGCAGGCGTGCAGTGCCGCGCGGGCCTCGTCCTCATCGGTCGGACGAGGCCCGGTCGTGGCGAGCCGGTGGACGACCGGGGCACCGGCCACCTCGCCGCCGGGCCGGCCGCCGAGCCCGTCGGCGACCGCGACGACGAGCGGCGTACCGAGCGGGAACACCAGCGTCTGCGGGTTCTCGGTGACGGTGGCGCACAGGGTCCACACCCCGACGACCAGGCCGTCCTCGTTCCGCTCGCGGATCAGACCCGGATGGCTCGGCGCGCTCACGGCGGCGTACGTCATCGGAGGTCACCGGCTTCCTCACCCGGTTCGATGAACCACGGCTCCGCGACCTCCTCGACTGCCGTCCTGCCGTACGCCCAGGTGCATCGGCCATGTGCGTCAGCACGCGGGAGTGGGCCTGGCTGAAGGGGCCTTGGGGTGTACATCCCGCCCTTGTTCGCCCTGGCGTACACCTGGGTCGGGACCGACTGCATCGGCCCGAGCGCGGCCTTCACCGCCGGGACGCGTCAGGAAGGGACGGCGCAATGCGTGCACGTGGTGCCGGTGGACCACGGTTCGGTACGGGCCGGGCGTCGGAGCGGGGCCCTGAGGCGGCGGAGGGTGCTGGGACGTCATGGTCCTCGACCGAGACCCAGAGCCTTCCGTCCGCCGGGCGGCCCCGCTCAGGTGTGCCGGTCCTTCGGGATCAGCTCGCGTACACGCGATGGACGAACTCGGTGAGCTGGTCGTCGGTGAGGTGGCGAGCGATGTCCGTCTCGCTGATCATGCCGATCATGTGCTTGTTCTCGATCACCGGAAGGCGCTTGATCCGGTGATCCTCCATCTCACGCAGGACATCGGAGACATCGGAGTCGGCGTCGATCCAGCGCGGCGTGCCCTCGCACAGGTCACCGCACGTAACCTGCGCGGGATCGTGACCTGCGGCGATGCACTTCACTACGATGTCACGGTCCGTGATGATGCCGCACATCCGGTCGTTGTTGTTCGGGTCGCTGACCGGCAGCGCCCCCACCTCGTGGTCCCTCATCATCTGCGCGGCGCGGTCCAGCGTCTCGGTGCGGGGAATCCACTGGGCTCCGGGGGACATGATGTCCTTGGCAATCGTCATCGTTCTGCTCTCCACTGTGTGCGGGCTTGGGCCGGACCCTTGTCGGTGTCGGCCGCGGTCACCCTCCGGCTTTCCGTCGCTTCCTGTTACCTGGTGCTTTCACCTACGTCGTACGGGCACCCATGGCATCCCGGCAGGACGTCAGCGCCGCCGGCGCGAGGCCACCGTGAACCGGGGGTCGGGGTCGCGACTGGTAAGGCTCACCCAGCGCGGCGCGCCGAACACGGACCCCGTGCCGACGACGTCCGTCGCACCGGAAGAGTGGGTTGTGCCGTGGTCCATGGCCGTCGCACCCCGGTTCAGTACGCCTGCGGCCACCGCCCTGACCCCAGTGTCCGACGAGGGGCCCGGGTCTGCATGTCGTCCTGCTCACACTCGCGGAGGCGAACCCGTCACCGCCGATTTCGACGACTGTTCGAGCGCATGAACCGGCTGCTGGAAGGCGCCGCCGCGGTACCCGCCGCACCGGCCGTTCCGAGTGCTGCGCCCTCCTGCCCGGGGATCTCGGCGAGGGTGAGGCCGACCTGCTCGTGGCAGCGGACGGTCTCGGCGGTCACACCGCTTGTGCCGACGAGGCGGAAGCGGCCCGGTGGGGCATGGCTGGATCACCCACCGTCCCGCTCGACGGCGTCGCCCCCTTCGCCCCGGCCACGGAGGCGCCGAGCGCGGCCGAACTGTGCCAGGCGCTGAGTGCGGGCCGGGCTGGACGATCCCGACGGTGCCGGCTGGGAGGACGACGTGCTCGATCCGGTCGGACAGTCCGGGCGTGGCCGGCCGGCTCCGAGCGAGCGGGGCCCGAGGGCCGTGCATCAGGCGGTGCCGCGTCACTTCGCCGCCACTCGTGTCGGTCGACTGGCGCGCTCATCCGGCCGACTGAGCCGGGCCGCGAGCAGTCCACAGCCCACCGCCTGGCCCCCACCCACTGCCGTCGTCGCGCGTCCACCCTGCCGGGAGGTGGGCACCAACGGCCTCTTGCGGTGGAGAAAGCAACGACTGCTGCATTCTCCGCTGTGCGGACAATGGATCGTGTGGTCACCGGCTCGTTCTCGTGGTCAAACTGCCCGCCGAGCCGTTCCGGCCCCGAGGACGCCGCCCGCCTCCAGGAGCTGTTCACCGCCGCCCGCTCAGCGGACCGGACCGAACTCCTCGCCGACTGCGGCAAGTTCGAGACCGAGATCGCCAAGGAGAGCCGCGACGCCAAGTTCACCCTTGCCGAGCTCGAGGAAGAGGAGCTGTCCCTGGAGCGGCTGCGCCGTCGGCGCGCGGGACCTGACCGCCCGGGACGTCTCCGTACTGCATGACGGCACAGAAGTGCGCATCTTCGTCGGCCAGTTGGCGGTCGGTGACCGGTTCGTCGTACGTCCCGGCGAGAAGATCGCCACCGACGGCACCGTCGTCGAGGGCGGTTCGGCCGTGGACGCCTCCATACTGACCGGCGAGTCGGTACCGGTGGACGTGACGGTCGGCGACGCCGTCACCGGCGCCACCGTGAACGCCGGCGGACGGCTGGTCGTCGAGGCGACCCGGGTCGGCGCCGACACCCGGCTCGCGCGGATGGCGAAGCTCGTCGAGGACGCGCAGAACGGCAAGGCCGAGGTGCAGCGGCTCACCGACCGGATCTCCGGCGTCTTCGTCCCCGTGGTCCTGGTGATCGCCGCGGCCACCCTCGGCGGCTGGCTCGGCGTCACGGGCGACGCGACCGCCGCCTTCAAGCCGAGATCGTCGAACTGCGCCGGCATCTCCGCCCTCGTCGCGCACGCAACCCGATCGCGTGGAGCGCCGACTTCGTCCGCCGGTCCGCGGCCGAAATGGTCGTCCCTTCCAACTCCCGCCGTTAGATTGCTTTTTGAGTGATCAACGGTCCGACTTGGAGGGCATCACGTGACCGAGAGCGCCGCCTTCGGCGAGCTGAGCAAGAGGATCAGGACGGACCAGCCGCACACGGCCCGTATCTGGAACTACTGGCTGGGAGGCAAGGACAACTACGAGGTCGACCAGCAGGCGGGAGACCAGATCCGCCGGCTGCACCCGGGGATCGGGGACTACGCCCAGGCGGACCGGCAGTTCCTGGGGCGGGCGGTGCGGCACCTCGCGGGTGAGCAGGGCATACGGCAGTTCCTCGACGTCGGCACCGGACTGCCCACCGCGGACAACACGCACCAGGTTGCCCAGAGCGTCGCGCCCGAGTCCCGCATCGTCTATGTCGACAACGACCCGATCGTCCTCGCCCACGCCGCCGCCCTGCTCAACAGCAGTCCCGAGGGCCGCACCGACTATCTCGACGAGGATCTGCGCGATGTCGACTCCATTCTGGAGCAGGCCGCGCGCACCCTGGACCTGAGTGAGCCCGTGGCACTGATGCTCCTCGGCGTCGTCATCTTCATCGAGGACGATCAGGAGGCGTACGGGATCGTACGGCGTTTCATGGATCACCTGCCGAAGGGCAGCTTCCTGGTCCTGTCGCACACCATCACGCGGCCGGACATGCCCGACGTCGACGCCGCAGTGGCTTTCTGGAACGAGCACGGCACCCCGAAACTGACCCAGCGCACTCCCGGCTCCGTCGCCCGGTTCTTCGACGGGCTGGAGGTGCTGACACCCGGCGTGGTCTCCTGCAACCACTGGCGTCCCGACACCACCGGAGGTGAGCTGCCCGAGGTCGCCATGTTCGGCGCGGTGGGCCGCAAGAACTGAGCCCGCAAACAGACGCAGCCGTCCTGGGAGGGGCCTCGCGCGCGGTACGCTGCGGAGGTGACCCCGCGACATCCCCCGTTCGCGGGGTCACATGCGTGTCCGTGAGCCGGGGCTGCTGGGGCGTCAGCGTCGGTCGGTGGTGTGGATTCGGCTGCGCCCCGGAGACGGCCGGAGCGATCGCGGGCGGTGCGGTGGTGAGCCGAGGGCGCTGCTGCGGTGCCGGTCCCCACGAGGTCTCCTTCCGCTCAGCCGGGGACAGCACGTGCGCCCGACAACGGCGCGCGGCGGGAACGGTCCCGCCGTCGGCCTTCACCGCACCGAAGACCGGACCCGCGTGCCGCCCGAAGGCCCGGCCGGTCCCGCCGAGGATCTCCAGGTCCTCCCGCCGCCGTCCTCCCTCCGCGGGGCGTGCCGCTCAGACCGTACGGACCGACAGCGCCGACGCCTGTCCGGTGCACGCGGCGAGGTGCGCCGCCTCCGCCTCCAGCGCCTCCTTGGGCACCTCCGGGCTCTCCCCGAACAGCCGCACGTCCACGGTGCCGTCCGTGGACTCCCGGACGCCCCCCACCCGTCCCCGGTGCACCACCACCGGAGAGGTCCGGCCGGACGTGCGGCTCACCGCCTTCCGCCGCTCCGCCCGCGGGATCCGGGTGTCGGAGGTGCCGGGCTCCAGCACGTACTGGTCGAAACCGGCCGCAGCCGTACCTCTGCGAGGGCTTCGCGCCGGCCGGTGCGTCCGCGTCCTCCGCCCGCACGTAGCACGCCGTCCCGTCGACCTCCACCTGTGCCGGCTCCGCGCCCAGCGAGGCGGACCAGCCGCGCGCGGGTCTTGGCGTCCGGAATGAGACCCGGGGCGTCGACGGCCAGGTGGACGCCCGTCGCGGCGATCTCCCGTGCGCCCCCGCGCCGGTGGTCCGTTCGACCCGGGCACGGCGGACCACGCCCTAAGGTGGTGGTGCTCACCGACGGCGTGCGGAAGGGGACGTATCGTGGCCGGCGTCACCCGGATCGGTGTCACCGGGCACCGTTCGATCCCGGCCACCCTGCTGCCCTCGGTGCGCTCCGGCATGCGCCGGCAGCTCAGCGGCGGCGGGAGCCTGGAGGCGCTCACCAGCCTCGCGGCCGGCGCCGACCAGCTCTTCGCCGACATCGCCCTGTCCGGCGGGATCCCGGTGACGGCCGTGATCCCCGGCATGGACTACGAGACCCACCTGGGTGACGCCGCCGCCCGGGCCGCCTACCGCCGCATCCTGGGGTTCTGCGCGGCCCGGGTCGAGCTGCCCGCCGAGGCGACGCACGAGGAGGCGTACTACGCGGCCGGCCGCTGGATCGTCGACCACGCCGACCGGCTGGTCGCGGTCTGGGACGGCCGTCCGGCCCGCGGCCTGGGCGGTACCGGGGACGTGGTGGCGTATGCACGGCGGACGGGCGTTCCGGTGACGGTGCTGTGGGAGCCGGGCGTACGGCGCGACTGACACGGCGCCTGCCCCGGCTGTCGCACCGTCACCTTCCGAACGTGCCCAGCCAGTCCGAGTGCTGCGGGGACACCAGCCGCTCCGCCTCGGCCACCGCCTCGGCCCAGCCGTCCTCGGTCACCGTGGTGGTCATCGCCACCCGCAGGGTGTCCAGGTCCTGCTCGACGAGCGAGTGCGCGTAGGTGAGCGGCCGGTGCCGCCGTACCTCCTGCCAGGCCACGCCCGCCGCCGCGGCCGCGCTGAACAGGCCGGTCAGGTCCCAGCCCCCGATCACGCCGGCGGCCCGCAGCACGGCCGCGACCAGGGCGAGCAGGGTCAGCAGGGCCGTGATGGACGACCAGTGCATGGCCGCCCGGTGCGCCTGGGCGGCCCGGCGCTTGTACCAGGCGTGCTGCTCCAGGAGCCGGTCGCGCAGATAGATGTCCCGGCGTACGTCGAAGGGTTTGGCCCGCACCGCCCGCATGGCCGGGGTGATCTGCCCCGCGCCCCGGGTCTCGGCCCCGTTGCGCGCGTCCTGCCAGCCGACCTTGCGCAACTCCCGCAGCCGCTCCTCCAGGCGCTCGGCGAACAGCGCGTCGGGGTTGGGCACCCGGGAGTGGAAGGGGCCGCCGTGCACCATGTACTGCCAGGCCAGGGACTTCGACAGTTCGGCGACGGCCCGGTGCGCCTGCCAGCGGGCGCGGGCGCGGCGCCGGGAGGTGTGCAGGCCCATGGCGATGCTCAGCGCGTACAGCACCGCGGCGAAGGCCGCGGGGATGTGGCTGTCGAGGCGTTCCGCCAGCATGGCGGCCGCGGTGCCGAGCAGCAGGACGACCAGCTGTGTGCGGACGGCGCGGAAGGATTCACTCTGACGGGCGATCGCCCACTGATCACTTGTGCGGAACAGGGGCGGCAGGTCACGGTCGGTCAACGTCGTGCTGGGACCCGGAACAGCGGTGCTCATCGACCACCCCCGAAGTCGTCGCTCACCCCGAAGGTTCAGAGTATGGACGCGAACGGCCCGCAAGGCCATCCTGCGGGCCCGAGCCTGAGGTATCGTCCGCCTAAACCCGCGCTGTCCCTTTCTCGGTGGTCCGGCCAAGGACCACGGCACCGGACCTCTGGTCCTGTTGGGGCCGGGGACAAGCCGGTTCCCCTGGAAGGAGACAACAGCACGATGAACGCACAGGTGATCGCCGAGAGTGGACCGGCCGCCGGTCCCGCGCCGCACCGACGGCTCACCCCGCTGGCGGCGATCGACCCCCGCGACGCCGCCAGGACGGCCGCCCGGGTCATGGAAGCCGCGGGCCGACGTCCCGCGAAGCCGGTCACGTTCAACTCCGCGCTCTGAACTCACACGAAGCGCTCCGGACTCACGCGACGCACGGCGGGCCGCGCCCGACACCACACCAGACGCGGCCCGCTCCTTCCCCCCACCCGTTGGCGTAACCCTTGCCGGTCAATCTCTGGTGACAGCAGGGAAATTGGCGGTAGAGTAAGGTAGTTGGGATGGCTGTTCGCGATAGCCTCTCGCGCATGAGCGACCCCGCGGACATTCCACTCCAGCAACTCGTACTCAAGATCCATAGTCGTTGTGATCTGGCGTGCGACCACTGCTACGTCTACGAGCACGCGGACAAGAGCTGGAAGGCGCGGCCCGTCGTCATCGCCCACGAGACGGTCGCGCAGGTCGCGCGTCGGCTTGCGGACTACGCTCAGTTACGCCGACCGGAGTCGGTCACCGTGATCCTCCACGGAGGCGAACCCCTTCTCGCGGGACCTGCCCGGATCCGCGCCATCTGCGCCGAACTCAGTGCCGTGGTGGGCGCGGTCGGCGCACTCGATCTGGGCATCCACACCAACGGCGTACAGCTGAGCAGACGTCACCTCGATGTGTTCAGGGAATTCGACGTCCGCGTGGGAATCTCGCTCGACGGCGACCGCGTCGCCAACGACCGGCACCGCCTCGACCGCCGTGGCCGCAGCAGCTACGACCGCGTTCTGCGCGCCGTCGGCCTGCTGCGCGAGCCCGAGTACCGCCACCTGTTCGGCGGGCTGCTGTGCACGGTGGACGTGGCCAACGACCCCGTCGCCGTCCACGACGCGCTCACCGCGCTGGACCCGCCCCGGATCGACTACCTCCTGCCCCACTCCACCTGGGACAACCCGCCGCCCCGCGGCTCCTCGGGCTCCCCGGTCCCGTACGCCGACTGGCTGCTGGCGATCTTCGACCGCTGGCAGGAGCAGGGCCGGAAGGTGCCGGTCAGGACCTTCGACTCGGTGCTGAGCACGCTGCGCGGCGGGCCCAGCCTGACCGAGGCCATGGGGCTCGCGCCGTCCGACCTGGCGGTCGTGGAGACGGACGGGACCTTCGAGCAGGCCGACTCTCTCAAGACCGCCTACGACGGCGCCCCCGCCACCGGATACGACGTCTTCCGCCATGGCTTCGAGGAGGTCTCCCGGCACCCCGGTGTACAGGCCCGCCGGCTCGGCATTCAGGGCGTCGCCGAGACGTGCCGGCGCTGCCCGGTCGTGGAGTCCTGCGGCGGCGGCCTTTACGCGCACCGCTACAGCAGCGAGCGTATGTTCGACAATCCCTCGGTCTTCTGTGCCGACCTGCGCGCCCTCGTCGAGGGCATCGCGGAGCGGATCACCGAGCGCGCCCTGACCCCAGGCGTCCGCGACGCCGGCGAGCTGCGGTTCGCCCGGCTCAGACAGGACCGCGACCTGCTCGTCCACGCGGGTGAACGGCTGGCCGGACAACCGGACTGGGATGAGGCCTGGCAGGCTCTGCTCCGGCTGGACGCCGCCGACGACACCGCCGCCCACCTCGATAGGGTCCTGTCCCACAGCCATCTGCGCGCCTCGCTGCGGCACACCGCGTCCGACCCCGTCATCACCGCCCGCCTCGCCGCCACCGCGGTGGCCGTGGCCGTCCACGCCCGCGTGCCCCTGCGCCTGTCTTGGGCCCACCCCGATCCGGCACTGCACCTGCCGACGCTCGGTACGCTGACCCTGCCCACCCCGGGGCGCGTCGAGGTCACGGTGCACGCTCGGGGATTCGCCGTCCGCATGTCCGACGGCACCGGTCTCACGGTGAGCGACGATGAACACCCCTCCCGGTGGCGGCCGCTGACCTCCGTGGACGTGGGCGGCCCGGAGCCGCTGCTCATCGACGACGCCGACCCCTGGCGTGCCCGCTACGGCGCCGCCGTCACCGATCCGCTGGACCCGCCGGCCCTGGCCGCGTTCGGGGAGCGGCTGCGTACCGCCCACCGGCTCCTGGCCGAGCGCGATCCCGGCGGGCCGGGCGACCTCAACGCGCTGCGCGCCGACGTCGTCACCCCGCTCGCCGCAGGCGCCGGAGTACGGCTGGACACCGACCGGCTCGGTGCCCCGGGGGTGGCCCTTGACGCCGAACCCGCCGAGATCGCACGCGAATTGCCACGCCTGGGCCGACGTGCCCGGCTGGCCGCTCTGCGGGAGACGACGGACCTGAACGTACCGGGCACCTGGGCCGGCCGCCTCCTCACCGAGGCCGTCGAGGCGCTCGGCGACGCCGCGTACCACGGCCCCGGAACGCGCGAGGCCGCCCGGGCGCTGGAGCAGGCGGGGCAGGCCCTGACAGAGCTGTCCGGCCCACCCGCGGGCGACCTGACCGAGACCGGTGCCGTTCTGGTGGCCGAGTCGCGCGCGGAGTGGGCAGCGTGGACGGGCGACCGGCATGCTGAGACCGAGGAGCTCAGTGAATCTCCAGGGGAGTTGCACAGAGACCGCACCGACGCTCCCGTAGCGCCCGTCCCGCCCGGCGGTACCCTGACCGGGGCCGGTGCCGTCCTGGTGGCCGAGTCGCGCGCGGACAGGGCCGCCGTGCGGATGGGCGGTCGGCGTGTCTGAGGCCCGGGAACTCTGCACAACCCTCGGTGAGCTGGGCATTCGCCGCGGCGGTGTCCTCATGGTGCACGCTTCGCTCCGCGGCACCGGCACGGCCCCCGAGCGGGTGCGTGACGCGCTGCTCGCCGCGCTCGGTCGCGACGGCACTCTCGTCGTGCCCGCCTTCACCCCGGAGAACTCCGACACCTCCCGCGCCCACCAGGCCCTCATCGAGGGCCTGGACGAGCAGGACGTGCGCGCGTTCAGGGAGGCGATGCCCCCCTTCGAGCCGCATGCCACGCCCTGCCCGACGATGGGCGCCCTCGCCGAGTGCGTACGGACCACGCCCGGTGCCGTGCGCAGTGCCCATCCGCAGACCTCGCTGGCCGGACTCGGGCCGCGGGCGACCGAGTTGCTCGACGGGCACCATCCGCACTGCCACCTCGGAGAGCGCTCCCCGCTGGCCCGGCTGTACGAGGCGGACGCCCAGGTCATGCTGCTGCGCGTGGGGTTCGAGGCGTGCAGCGCATTCCATCTCGCCGAGTACCGGATGACCCCGCCCCCGCCCCGGCGTACCTACCGGTGCGTGACCGGAAACAGGGGCAACTGGATCTCGTACGAGGACGCGGCCCTGGACGACGGTGACTTCGCGGCCGTCGGGCAGCGGCTGCCGAGTGATCTCCTCGTACGGCGGGAATGGTCGGGACGAGCGGTCGTGCTCTTCCGGATGCGGCCCGCCGTCGACGACGCAATGAGCCAACTGTCCAGATGTCGCTCATCGATTGGCGTGAAACAAGCGGCCCGCACGGGGCGGTCGTCGGGCACATTGTTGACTCCGGTCGGGTGACCGCGCGAGCGCGGGTGTGACAGCGGGCAGGGGGACGTGTTGGACGTACCCGGAAGGGAACGGGGGAGGGCTCCGGACGACCAGCCCTACTTCTTCCTCAGCTATGCCCACACACCGCGCGTGGGGCCCGGTGGCGGCGATCCCGACCACTGGGTGCACGTGCTGTACCAGGACCTGTGCGACCACATCATGGCGCTCACCGACCTGCCCGCCGGTGCGTCCGTCGGCTTCATGGATCGGGAGATGAGTTCCGGCGACGGCTGGCCGCAGAAGCTCAGCGAGAACCTCGCCCGCTGCCGGGTGTTCGTACCGCTGCTCTCCCGGCGCTACTTCACCAGCGAGATGTGCGGCCGGGAGTGGTACGCGTTCCACGAGCGACAGGTGCACGTCAAGGCCGTCGACGGCATGGAGGTCTCCGCCATCGTGCCCGCGCTGTGGACCCGCGTCGACTTCGCCCAACTGCCGGACTCCGTAAGGCACATGCACCTCGACCACGCCACCTTCGGTGAGCGGTACGCGACCAACGGCATCTATGGGCTGATCAAGCTCAGCCGACTGCGGGACGAGTACGAGGAGACCGTGCTCACGCTCGCCCAGCGGATCGTCCAGGTCGCCGAGCAGACCTCGCTGCCGCCCAGCCGGCCTCGCGACTACGAGCACACGCCGAGCGCGTTCCGGCCGCGTGGCGAGGGACCCCGGCACATCCACCTGACGGTGGCCGCGCCCACCCGGGACACCATCCCGGAGCACCGGAACGCCGGCCCGTACGGCGACGACCCGCAGGACTGGAACCCGTACCACTCGGAGTCGACACGGCCGCTGCCCGTGCTCGCCCAGGAGCTGATCCGCTCGTTGGACTACCGGATCACCGTCTCCTCCTTCGACGACGATGACATCCACGGCCCCGGGGAGGCCGGCGCGGGCCAGGAGGGCAAGGCGGCGGGCCGTCCGGGCATCCTCCTGGTGGACCGCTGGGCGCTCACCGACCGTGAACGGCGGAGTCGGCTCGAGGCGTTCGACCGCACCTCGCTCCCCTGGATCAGCGCCATCGTGCCGTGGAACCGCGCCGACCTGCAGTGCCACGGCGAGGAGGGCAGGCGGCTGACCGCCGAACTCGAACGCACCCTGCCGCTGATCCTGGAGCGCGGCAGACGCACCAACAGCCGGATCGCGGTCAATGGTGTGCCCACCCTGAAGGTCTTCACCGACGTGCTCCCGGCCGTCGTGGCGCACACCACCCGGCAGTACCTCAAGCACGCCGAGGCCCATCCGCCGCCCGGCCCGCACGTACCCAGGCCCCGCCTGATGGGCCCCATCCAGCCGCCGGACCCGGCAGGCGGACCCGACACCGGAGGAGAAGCATGACGGCCGCGCGGGACGGACGCATCATCACCTTCTACTCGTACAAGGGCGGCACCGGGCGCACGATGGCCCTGGCCAACACGGCCTGGATCCTGGCCGCCAACGGAAAGCGCGTCCTGGCCGTCGACTGGGACCTCGAAGCTCCCGGCCTGCACCGTTTCTTCCACCCGTTCCTGGACCCCGAGGCGCTGGCGGCCACCTCGGGCGTCATCAACATCATCGAGGACTACGCCTGGGCCGCGACCACGGGCACCCCCGAGCGCCCCGACGACTGGCACCTGCCCTACGCGCAGGTCGAACAGCACGCCCTCTCCATCCGCCCCGAACGCTTCGACCTGCGCTTCCCGGACGGCGGCTCGCTGGACTTCCTCTCCGCGGGCCGCCAGGACCGGGCGTACTCGACGAGGGTGACCTCCTTCGAGTGGGACAACTTCTACGAGCGCCTGGGCGGCGGGAAGTTCCTCAACGCGCTGCGCGCCGACATGAAGGCGACGTACGACTACGTCCTGATCGACAGTCGCACGGGTCTGTCGGACAACGCGGACATCTGCACCATGCAGATGCCGGACGTGCTGGTGGACTGCTTCACGCTGAGCGACCAGGCGCTGGAGGGTGCCGCGGCGGTGGCCCGCAGCATCGAGGAGGGCTACCGGCCGCGCCGCATCCGGGTGCTGCCGGTGCCGATGCGCATCGACGAGGGCGAGAAGGAGAAGGTCGACGCGGGACGGGCGCTGGCCCGGATGCGGTTCGAGGGACTGCCCAAGGGGATCGACGGCCAGACGCTGACCCCCCAGGAGCTCAGCGCCTACTGGGGCAACGTGGAGATCCCCTACCGGCCGTACTACGCCTACGAGGAGACCCTCGCCACCGTCGGCGACGAGAGCGGCATCGCCAACTCGCTGCTGTCCGCCTTCGAACGGCTGACCGCCGTCATCTCCGACCGCGAGGTCACCTCGCTGCCGCCGATTCCCGAGGCGGTGCGGCTGCGCTGCCGCGACGCCTACCTCAGGCGCCGGCCGCCGATCAGTGCGGCCGCCTTCCTGGTGACGTACGCCGCGGAGAACCGGACGTGGGCCGACTGGGTCAGGTACCTGCTCAGGCGGGCCGGCTGCGAGGTCACCCTGCACGACATCTCCGCCGGTCCGGCCGACCCGGCCGCCCGCACCCTGGTGCTGCTGTCGAAGGCCTTCGAGAAGTCCCGCTATGCCGACTCCGTCTGGCGGTTCCTCACCGACCCCTCCGCGAACGCTGCTCGACCCCCGGTGGTCGCGCTGCGGGTCGACGAGGTGCAGCAGCTCCCGGAGTCGTTCGTCGACCTGCACCGGCTCGACGAGGCGCAGTGCGTGGCCGCCCTGCTGCGCACCCTGGAACTTCCCCTGCTGCCGGTGGAGTCCGCGCCCACGGCGCCCCGCTTCCCCGGCAACACGCCGGCGATCTGGAACGCGCCGCAGCGCAACACCACCTTCACCGGGCGCAACATGATCCTGGAACGCGTCCGCGACCAGCTCGGCAGCACCTCCGGACCGCCGCAGCCGCAGGCGCTGTTCGGGCTCGGCGGAGTGGGCAAGACCCAGCTCGCCACCGAGTACGTGCACCGCTTCATGGCCGACTACGACCTGGTGTGGTGGACGTCCGCCGAGCACGCCGACGACGTCGTCGCCTCACTCGCCGAACTCGGCGCCCTGATCGGCGTGCCCGGCGGCGAGGACATCACGCTGGCCTGCCAGGAGACCGTGCACCGGCTGTCGCGCGGGCTGCCGAGCAAACGCTGGATCCTGGTCTTCGACAACGCCGACGACCCGGCCCAGCTGGCCCGCTACTTCCCCAAGGGCGGCGGCGGGCACATCCTCGTCACCTCCCGCAACCAGACCTGGTCGCAACACGGCGCGTCCGAGCAGATCGACGTCTTCCTGCGCGAGGAGAGCATCGAGCACCTGACCCGGCGCACCGACGGGGGACTGGCCGCCGAGGACGCCGCCCGGGTGGCGGAGGCCGTCGGCGACCTGCCGCTGGCGGTCGAGCAGGCGGCGGCATGGCTCGCGGAGACCGCCACCCCGATCGAGGACTACCTGCGGCAACTGGCCAGGCAGACCACCGAGGTGCTCGCCCTCAACCAGCCCTCCGACTACCCGAAGACCGTCGCCGCCACCTGGAACGTGTCGATCGCCCGGATGGAGAAACGCTCACGGGCCGCGGTCCGGCTGCTCCAGCTGTGCGCCTTCCTCGCCCCCGAGCCCATCTCCGCGCAGCTGCTCTACAGCAAGGAGATGATCGAAGCGCTCAAACCCTACGACCCCGCGCTCCAGGAGAGTCTGCTGCTCGGCCGGATCATCCGCGAGATCGGCCGGTTCGCGCTCGCCAAGGTCGACCAGAAGACCAGCAGCATCCAGGTGCACCGCCTGGTCCAGGCCGTGATCCGTTCCCAGATGTCCGAGGAGGAACAGCGGGAGACCCGGCACGTGGTGCACACCGTCCTGGCCGGCGCCCGGCCCGACGGCGACGAACCCATCGACGACCCCGAGACCTGGCCCCGGTTCGCCATCATCTGGCCGCATCTGGCTGCCTCCGACGTCCGCAGCTGCCACGCGGCCGAGACCCGCCGGCTGCTCATCGACCGGGTCCGCTACCAGTGGAAGCGCGGCGACTTCCCCGCCGCCAGACGGCTCGCCGAGGACCTGCTCGAGCACTGGAGGCCGGTGCTCGGCGAGGACGACGTGCAGTACCTCTACCTGCGCTGCCAGCTCGCCAACGTACTGCGCTCCCAGGGGCGTTACGTGGAGGCCCGGGCCATCGACGAGGAACTGCTCGAGCGGCAGAGCCGCGTGCTCAGCCCCTCGCACCCGCACACGTACGTCACCATGTCCTCGCTCGCCAGCGACCTCGCGGCGCTCGGCGAGTACCGGAGGTCGGTGGAGCTCGCCGAGCAGGCGTACAACGGATTCAGCCAGATCTTCCACGAGTCCCACCGGCGTACCCTCAGCGCGGCCAACAACCTCGCCCTCGCGCTGCGCATGGTCGGCAAGTACGGCGAGGCCCGCAGGATCGACCAGGACACCCTGGACCGGCGCATGGACGTCCTGGGGCCCGACCACCCCTACACGCTGGCCTCCGCGGAGAGCCTGGGCCGCGACCTGAGGGAGGTGGGCCGGTACGCGGAGTCGGTGACGATGCTGTCGCGGGCCTACGACGCCCACAAACGCATCCTGGGCAAGGAGTTCCCCGGCACGCTGCGCTGCGCCAAGTCGCTGGCGGTGTCGTTGCGCCGGAACGGCCAGTTCGAGGACGGCCACCGGCTGACGACGACCACCCGGGCCCAGTACCGGGCGCAGTACGAGGCGCCGACGCCGGACTCGCTGGCCTGCGACTTGAACATGGCGGCCGACCTGTTCGCGGCGGACGAGCGGGAGGCCGCGCGCGAGGTGGCCCTGGAGGCGCTCGCCGAGTACGTGAAGGTGCCGGGCGAGGCCCACCCCTATACCCAGGCCACGCTGAACAACCTCGGTATCTTCCACTGGGGCTGCGGCGACCTGGAGGAGGCCGAGGCGGTGTTCCTCAAGGTGCTGTCGCGCATGACAGAGGTGCTCGGCGAGGAGCACCCGCACACCCTGTTCGCCAGTGTGAACTACGCCAACGTCCTGTTCTCCCAGGGCCGGCTGGACGAAACCCGGGTCCGTGAGGAGCGGGCGCTGACCGTGCTGCGCGTCGTCCTGGGCGACCACCACCCCGAGAGCCTGGCCGTGGCCGCCAACCACTCGCTCACGCTGCGGACGCTGGGCCGCGAGGCCGAGGGACGGCTGCTGCGGGACGAGGCGCTGACGGAGCTGCGGCGGCTGCTCGGCGAGGACAACGGCATCACCCGGCTGGCCACCCGGGAGCAGCGCATCTACCGGGACCTGGAGCCGCTGGCGGTGTGACGGGGTTGGCAACTGCTCGCTAAGGAGCGTGTATAAGGCCGGTTTAGCTCGATCGTGTGATGGTCGGCTGGCAGGCTTGCGGTGTGCTGGGCCGGTCGGAGTAACGTGGCTGTGCGATCTGGGACGCCGGGTGCGGTGCCGGCGTGCGGGGCCCCTGCTCCACCAGAGAGATGGTTCAGGGCCTCCCCGTCGCCTCTGGCCGCTCCTACAGGCCAGGTCGTGAGGGACTCCGCCCGCCCGGCCCGGACCACGGACACGATCCGTGTCGCCGCCCGGGACGCGGCAGCATCCATCAGCGACCTCCGGTCGCGGAGGACGACCAGTGCGCCCAACTACCGTTCGGGGCGCGCCAGTGAGCGGACTCACTTCCGCTCACTGCCCAGGAACGGTCAGTCGGCAAGCAGCCAGTTCAGCACCTCCGGCAGCGCGCGCAGGGCGGCGAAGTGGGCCGCGTCGGCCTCCAGGACGGCCGTGGCGCGCGGGATGCGGTCGGCGAGCCAGGCCGAGTGCGAGGCCGGGGAGAAGACGTCCTGCGCGCCGTGCCACAGCAGCACGGGCACCCGGATCCGGGCCGGATCGAAACCCCACGGCCCGGTGAGGGCCAGCGCGTCGTCGATCCAGCCGTAGGGGGACGTGCGCAGTGCCTCGCGGTAGTTGCGCAGAAGCATCGAGCGGACGGTGTTGTCGGAGACGATCAGCCGGTCGTCGGCGGTGAGGACGCCGCGCAGCTCCTCCAGCAGCCGGGCGGGGTCGTCGCGGATGCGCGCGGAGCGCGGGATGATCCCGGCCGCGAACCGCTCCGGATCGGTGAACGCCGTACGGAACTCGGTGACGTTGGACGGCGCCATGCCCGCGAACCAGTCCAGGCCCTCCGCGTTCCGCGGTGCGAGGCCCACCAATGCGGCGGCCCTCGTCACCCGGTCGGGCAGCAGCGCGGCGCAGGCCAGGGCGTGCGGGGCGCCGCCGGAGCGGCCGGCCACCGCGAACCGGTCCAGCTCCAGGGCGTCGGCGACGACGGCCACGTCCTGGACGACGTCCGCCACCCGGCGGCCCGGCCGACGGTCCGAGCCGCCGTAGCCGGGCCGGTCGTAGCTGATCAGGCGGGCGCCGCGCTGGTACAGGAACATGGACCGGGGCCTGGGGCCCACCCTGCTGCCCGGCATGCCGTGCAGGAGGAACACCGGGCGTCCGTGCGGATCCCCCGAGACCTCGACCCGTAATCGCCGCCCGTCCGCCGTCCGCACATGGTCAGGCACCGCCGCGCTCCCCCTTCCCAGGCCCTTGGACCGGGACCACGCTGTCGGAACCCTGCCCGCGAGCCGCCGTGCCGAAACGGACGGCACCGGCAGGGCGGGGCGACTCCTACCGGGAGGCGCCGAAGTCCTGGGTCCAGTAGTCGCCGGGCTGGGCGAGACCGACGCCGATCTCCTTGAACGAGCAGTTGAGGATGTTGGCCTTGTGGCCGGGGCTGGACATCCAGCCGGCCATCACCTGCTCCGGAGTGCTGTAACCGTAGGCGACGTTCTCGCCGTAGGTGCGCCAGTTGTAGCCGGCGCGGGTGATCCGGTCGCCCGGGGAGGAGCCGTCGGACCCGGTGTGCGACATGTTCCGGTGGGACGCCATGTCATCGCTGTGCGTCTGTGCGGCCTTGGTCAGCGTCGCGTTCACCGTCAGGGGCGAGCAACCGGCCTTGGCACGCTCGGAGTTGACGAGTTCCACGACGCGTGCGGTGGTACCGGACGCCGTGGCGGTGGGCGTCGGCGTGCTCGGCGGCGTGGGGGCGGCGGAGGTGGGGGGAGCGGAGGGAGCGGTGCTCGGCGTGCCGGTGGACGGGGTCGGCCTGGGCTCGGGAGCCGTGGTCCTTCCCGTGTGCCATGGCGCGGCGGCCCTGGGCTTCTGGGTCGTGGTCCAGGGGTTCGGGTCGGTGGTCCTGGGCTTCTGGGGCTTGGTCCAGGGGTTCGGGTCGGTGGTGGCCGGAGTGCTCGTAGCGGCCGGAGTCTTCCACGGCGCCGAGACCGGTGCCTGGTTCCCGTCGCCGGGGTACCGGCTTCCTCCGCTCTCCCGCCAGTCGCCACAGGCCAGGGCGACGGACGGCGCGCCCACGGCGCCCACGGCGATGGCGGCGACGACTATGCGACGGTAACTCTGCTTCTTGCGGTGCTTGCCCATGCGTGACCTCACTAGGTGATCGCCGAACGCAGCTGACCTGCGGCGATGTCCTGCGGATGGTCATTGTTGGGACGGCTTCACAGTGAACGCAAAATGCTTTGCTACTACTTTGCTTCGTATGTACCGGCGGCTCTTGCGAAGGTGGACGAGGACGTGCTGTCCCGGCTCCTGTTCGCTGCGCGAAATACCGTCACCCCGTCAGATGCGCGCTGTGCGCGAGATACCGGCGAGTACATCGAGCGGATGGGCGGCCCTGCGAGCCCGCCGCGATGTACGGCTCCATCAATCCGGACAAATGATGCATGTCGGCAAAGTGCCGTCTACTACCCCGTACGCCTAGTTGCGGCGTTCGGCGTGACGGATGTCACTGACCTGCCCCTCCAAACTTTGTCTGTTCGCTTTCTTGAGCCGTTCGTGTCTGCCGCGTAGGTTCTGCGCCATGACCGGACCTCGGACCCCGTCCACCGCCGAGGAGCTGCGTGGCGCCGGCCTGCGGGTGACAGCCGCGCGCGTCGCACTGCTCGAGACCGTGCGGGACGGTGATCACCTCGGTGTCGAGGCGATCGCCTCCGGCGTGCGTGAGCGCGTGGGCCATGTCTCCCTCCAGGCCGTGTACGAGGCCCTGCACGCGTTCACCGCCGCGGGGCTCGTGCGCCGTATCGAACCGGCCGGCAGCCCGGCCCGGTTCGAGGGGCGCGTCGGGGACAACCACCACCACGTCGTGTGCCGTTCGTGCGGTGCCGTCGCCGACGTCGACTGCGCCGCCGGTGACGCGCCCTGCCTGACCGCGTCCGAGGACCACGGCTTCTCGATAGACGAGGCCGAGGTCACCTACTGGGGCCTGTGCCCCGGCTGTTCCACCTCCGGCAGTACCTGAGCTCGCGATCCGCCCAGCCCGGAAGGAAGTTCATGTCCGAGAACCCCGATGCAATCGTCACCGACGCGAAGACGGAGGGCGCAGGTGGCTGCCCGGTCGCGCACGGGCGCGCACCGCACCCGACCCAGGGTGGCGGAAACCGCCAGTGGTGGCCGGAGCGGCTCAATCTGAAGATCCTCGCCAAGAACCCCGCCGTGGCCAACCCGCTCGGTGAGGAGTTCGACTACGCCGAGGCGTTCCAGAGCCTCGACCTCCCGGCCGTGAAGCGGGACATCGCCGAGGTGCTGACCACCTCGCAGGACTGGTGGCCGGCCGACTTCGGCCACTACGGCCCGTTCATCGTCCGCATGGCGTGGCACAGCGCCGGCACCTACCGGATCAGCGACGGCCGCGGCGGCGCCGGGGCCGGCCAGCAGCGCTTCGCGCCGCTCAACAGCTGGCCGGACAACGGAAACCTCGACAAGGCCCGCCGTCTGCTCTGGCCGGTGAAGAAGAAGTACGGCCAGAAGCTCTCGTGGGCCGACCTGCTGGTCCTCGCCGGCAATGTCGCCCTGGAGTCCATGGGCTTCAAGACCTTCGGCTACGCCGGTGGCCGCGAGGACGTGTGGGAGCCGGAGGAGGACGTCTACTGGGGTCCCGAGTCGACCTGGCTCGGTGACGAGCGCTACACCGGCGACCGCGAGCTGGAGAACCCGCTCGGCGCGGTCCAGATGGGCCTCATCTACGTCAACCCCGAGGGCCCGAACGGCAATCCGGACCCGCTCGCCGCGGCCCGCGACATCCGCGAGACGTTCCGCCGGATGGCGATGAACGACGAGGAGACCGTCGCCCTGATCGCCGGCGGTCACACCTTCGGCAAGACCCATGGCGCGGGCCCGGCCGACCAGGTCGGCCCCGCCCCCGAGGCCGCCTCGATGGAGGAGCAGGGCCTGGGCTGGCGGAGCACCTACGGCACCGGCAAGGGCGGCGACACGATCACCAGCGGTCTCGAGGGCATCTGGACGGACACCCCGACCACCTGGGACAACAGCTTCTTCCAGATCCTGTTCGGCTACGAGTGGGAGCTGTTCAAGAGCCCGGCCGGCGCCCACCAGTGGCGGCCGAAGGACGGCGCCGGCGCCGGGACCGTCCCCGACGCCCACGACCCGTCCAAGCGCCACGCCCCGACGATGCTGACGACCGACCTGGCGCTCAGGGTCGACCCGGCCTACGAGCAGATCTCGCGGCGCTTCATGGAGAACCAGGACGAGTTCGCCGATGCCTTCGCGCGCGCGTGGTTCAAACTGACCCACCGCGACATGGGCCCGGTCGCGCGCTACCTCGGCCCGGAGGTCCCCACCGAGACCCTGCTGTGGCAGGACCCGCTGCCCGAGGCGACGTACGAGCAGATCGACGCCGAGGACGTCGCCGCCCTCAAGGTCCAGCTCCTCGACTCCGGTCTGTCGGTGCCCCAGCTGGTGTCCACCGCCTGGGCGTCGGCCTCCACTTTCCGCGGCAGCGACAAGCGCGGCGGTGCCAACGGCGCCCGCATCCGCCTGCAGCCGCAGAACGGATGGGAGGTCAACGACCCCGACGAGCTGGCGACGGTGCTGCGCACCCTGGAGCGGATCCAGGAGTCCTTCAACGCCGCCCAGACCGGCGGCAAGCGGGTCTCGCTCGCCGACCTGATCGTGCTCGCCGGCGGCGCGGCCGTCGAACGGGCCGCCAAGGAGGGCGGGTTCGAGATCGAGGTGCCCTTCACGCCGGGCCGCGTGGACGCCTCGCAGGAGCAGACCGACGTGGAGTCGTTCGCGGCGCTCGAGCCGACCGCCGACGGGTTCCGCAACCACCTCGGCAAGGGCAACCGCCTCCCGGCGGAGTACCTGCTGCTCGACCGGGCGAACCTGCTGACCCTGAGCGCCCCGGAGATGACGGTCCTCGTCGGCGGCCTGCGGGTCCTCGGCGCGAACCACCAGCAGTCGCAGCTCGGTGTCCTCACCCGGACCCCCGGCGTGCTGACCAACGACTTCTTCGTCAACCTGCTGGACCTGGGCACCACCTGGAAGGCGACGTCCGAGGACGCCACCGCCTTCGAGGGCCGTGACGCCGCCACCGGCGAGGTCAAGTGGGCGGGCAGCCGTGCCGACCTGGTCTTCGGGTCGAACTCCGAGCTGCGCGCGCTCGCGGAGGTCTACGCGAGCGACGACGCCAAGGAGAAGTTCGTCAAGGACTTCGTCGCGGCATGGGTCAAGGTCATGAACCTCGACCGGTTCGACCTCGCCTGATCCCGGCCGAGCACGACCGAACGCGACATCCAGGCCGACCGGCCCGCCCGGTCGGCCTGGACGCGTCCGCGCGCATCTCTTCCGGACGAACTTCCGGGCCCCCGCACCCCGGGATCTTGTTTCGTCCTACACCTAAATGCATAATGCACCTATGCATAAGCGGGTTATGGGCCCGGCACGCTCCGACGCGCCGCCCGAGGACCTGATCATCGCCGTCGAGCAGATGGTCCGCTACGTACGCCGCAGCGCCACCACGGGCGGCCTGAGCACCGCCGCCTCCTCGGCGCTGGCCCGGCTGAGTCGCGAGGGCCCGCACCGGCTGACCGAGCTGGCCAGGGCGGAAGGCGTGTCCCAGCCGGGCATGACCCAGCTCGTGACCCGGCTGGAGCGATCGGGCCTGGTACGGCGCACCGCGGACCACAGCGACGGCCGGGGCGTGCTGGTGGAGGCCACCGACTCCGGTCTGGAGCTCTTCCGGCGGCGGCGCGCCGAACGCGCCCGGGCCCTGAAACAGCTCGTCGAGGAACTGCCCGAGGCCGAACAGCACGCGGTGAAGGTCGCGTTGTCGGCCCTGGCCCGCGCGATCCAGGACCGTACCGCGCGTTCCTGACCCGTCCCCACCGTCAACTCTTCCGGAAGAGAAGCGCACATGAGTGCACCGCAAGGAAAGGCTGCCAGCCCTTTCAAGCAGCCGAAGGCCGTCTGGGCCGTCGCGTTCGCCTGTGTCATCTCGTTCATGGGCATCGGCCTGGTCGACCCGATCCTGCCCGCCCTGGCCGAGAGCCTGCACGCCTCACCCAGCCAGGTCTCCCTGCTGTTCAGCAGCTATCTGATCGTCACCGCCGTGGCGATGCTGATCGTCGGCTGGTTCGCCGGCCGCTTCGGCGCCAAGCGCACCCTCGTCATAGGCCTGGCCGTCATCGTCGTCTTCTCCGCGCTCGCCGGCACGTCGGGCTCCATCGACGGCATCGTCGGCTTCCGCGCCGGCTGGGGGCTGGGCAACGCCCTGTTCATCGCCACCTCCCTGGCCGTGATCGTCGCCTCCGCCAGCGGCGGCTTCGGCGGCGCGATCATCCTCTACGAGGCCGCGCTCGGCCTCGGCATCGCCGTCGGCCCGCTGCTCGGCGGCGAGCTGGGCGCCATCAGCTGGCGCGGCCCCTTCTTCGGGGTCGCCGTCCTCATGGCCATCGCACTCGTCGCCACCCTGGTCTTCGTCCCGCCCCTGCCGAAGCCCGAACGCCGCACCTCGCCCCTCGCCCCCCTCAAGGCGCTGCGCCACCGCGGCCTGCTGACCATGGGCATCATGGCCCTGCTCTACAACTGGGGCTTCTTCACCATGCTCGGCTACGCGCCGTACCCCATGGAGCTGGGCGCGCACCAACTCGGCCTGGTCTTCACCGGCTGGGGCCTGCTCGTGGCCGCGTTCAGCGTCTTCTTCGCCCCGCGCCTGCAGGCCCGCTACGGCACCGCTCCCGTGCTCTACGCCAACCTCCTGGGCCTCGGCGTCGTGATGGCCGTCATCGCCGCCGGCGTCGCCACTCCCACCGTGGTGATCGTCGCGGTCGTCGTCAGCGGCGCCTTCATCGGCATCAACAACACCCTCACCACCCAGGCCGTCATGCTCGTCTCTCCGGTCGAGCGGCCCGTCGCCTCCTCCGCCTACGGCTTCGTGCGGTTCATCGGCGGCGGTCTTGCCCCCTACGTCGCCGGCAAGCTCGCCGACGCCACCGACCTGAGCGTCCCCTTCTACCTCGGCGCCGCCACCTTCGTCCTCGCCATCCCGGTGCTGGCCAGCGGCCACCGGCTGCTCAAGCAGGCCGAGGCGCACACCGGTGAGGGAGAACCCGTCGCGCCGACGCTCACGCCCGTCGGCGGTATGCCGAGCACCACCATGCCTCCCGTGATCGTCGCCGTCGGTGCCCACGACGGGGCCGCCGTGATCGTCGACACCGCGGCACGGCTCGCCCGGGACACCGGCAGTCCCCTGGAGGTCGTCCACGTCCAGCAGACCGCCGTCGTCGAGGAACAGGCCGTCGACGCCGAGGACCTCGACCAGGCCCGCGCCACCGTCACCGCCCACCTCGACCGCCTCGCCGCCCAGGGCATCGCCGCGACCGGTCAGATCCTCACCAGCGTCGGCGACCACGCGGCCGCCGGCCGCGCCCTGGCCCGGCACGCCGGCGAGATGGGCGCCCGCACGGTGGCGGTCGGCCGCTCGCCGCGTGGCCCCCTCGCCCAGTTCGCCGACGGCAGTTTCACCACCGCCCTCACCCACGCGGCCACCTGCACGGTCGTCCTGGTCGACCCCGACAGCGCCCCGCGGCCGCTGACCGCGGCCACGCTGTCCGAACTGCGCGGCGCGTCGAGCTGACGGGCGTCGGCGGCGCCGGCGAACAGCGGCCGTGTGCCGTCGGCGCCGGCGCCGCACTACGCCTCGCGTCGCTCCGAAGTCCGCTGCGGACGGGGCTCGGTGCCCGAGGAGCCCGCGGCGACCTCCTGCGGGTCGTCCCGCGGGGCGAGGATCTGGTCGCCGTACAGGTCCTCCAGCCAGGTGGACTGGTAGATCGTGTCGAGGTAGCGCTCGCCGAGGTCCGGGGCGATGGCCACCGCGGTCAGGTCACGTGTCCCGTTCCGGGACAGCCAGTCCATCGCGCCGCTGACCACCGTCCCGGTGGAGCCGCCGAACAGGAACCCGCGCCGGGCCAGCCGGTGGCAGGCGCGGATGGTGTCCGCCTCCTCCACCTGGATCACCTCGTCGACGTAGGACTCGTCGAGCAGCGGCGGGCGCATGCTCATGCCCAGGCCGGGGATCATCCGGCGGCCCGGCGTGCCGCCGAAGGCCACCGAGCCGACGGTGTCCACCGCGACGATCCGCACCGGCCGGTGCCACTCGCGGAAGTAGCGCGCGCACCCCATCAGCGTGCCGGTGGTGCCCGCGCCGACGAACAGCACGTCCAGCCGCGGGAACTGCCGGACGATCTCCGGGGCCGTCCTGCGGTAGTGCGCTCTCCAGTTGCCCGGGTTGGTGTACTGGCTGAGCCAGACGTACCGCTCGTCCGAGGCGCACAGCCCGCGTACGTAGTCGATGCGCGCGCCGAGGAACCCGCCGTTGGCGTCGAGGTCGGCGATGACGTGCACGTCGCTGCCCAGTGCCTCCATCAGCAGCCTGGCCGACAGGTTGCAGCGGGAGTCCGTCACGCACAGGAACCGGTAGCCCTTGCTGGCCGCGATCATGCTGAGCGCCACGCCCAGGTTCCCCGACGAGGACTCGATCAGGATCGAGCCGGGCTTCAGCAGCCCCTCCCGCTCCGCGGCCTCCACCATTTCTATCGCGGCCTTCAGTTTGATCGAGCCGGCGAAGTTGAAGCCCTCGCACTTCAGGTAGAGCGAGCGTCCGAAGATGGACCGCAGGTCGACGTAGAGCTGACCTTCGTTGAAGGCGTGGGGAGCGGAGATGACGGGCACGCTGGCCTCCTGATGCCTGGGCCGAGGGGGACGTTCAGCCGTATCGGCGCAGCTCATGGAAGAAGTCGTCGATGACGTGGAGGTTTCCGGCGCGGGCCACCGCGTCGTAGACGTACTTGCCGACGGCGAGGTCGAGGACTCCGAGGCCGAAGGGCGAGAAGACCACCGGCCGGTCGGTGCGCGGCTCCACCCGCCCGGTCATGACGTCGTCGAGGGTGCCGTCCAGGAAGGCCCGGCCGCCGGTGAGCTGCTCGGTCAGATGGGGCGAGGTGCCGGCCTTCAGGCAGTGCTCGACGTCGTCGACGAAGTTGGCCGAGGCGAGCAGCACCTGCGGGGCGAGGTCGCGCAGCGACACATGCAGCACGACCGGATGGTGGGTGAACCAGGCCGGGTCGGTGACGTGCGGCTCCGAGGCGATCGTCGCGAAGACCACCAGGTCGCTGGAGCGGATCAGCTCCTCGGCGCTGTCGTGCACGGTGATGTCCGCGGCCTGCCCGGCTCCACCGGCCTGCTGCAGATGGCCGCAGAACCCGGCGGCGCTGTCGGCCGACAGGTCGTACACCCCGACGCTGTCGAAGACGAAGCCCGTGCCGGTCAGGAACGTGTGGATGTAGCGGGCGATCAGACCCGTGCCGAAGAAGCCCACCCGGGTGGGGCGGGACCGGTTGCGGGTGAGCCAGTCCGCGGCCAGCGCGGCGGACGCCGCCGTTCTGGTGGCGCTGATGATGGAGCTCTCCAGGCAGGCGAACGGGTAGCCCGTGTCGTGGTCGTTGAGGACCAGGACCGCCGACGCCCGGGGCAGACCGGAGGAGACGTTGGCCGGGAAGCTGGAGATCCACTTCAGGCCGTCCACGTGCACCGGCCCGCCGACCGAGGCCGGCAGCGCGATGATCCGGGACGTGGGGCGGTCGGGGAAGCGCAGGAAGTACGACGGCGGGTTCACCGTCTCGCCGGCGCCGTGCAGCCGGTAGGTCGCCTCGACCAGGTGAACGAGCTCCTTCTCGCGCCCCTCGAGCGCCTTTTGGACCTGGGCGCCGGAGATCACCGCGAAGGACGGCACCGGGCCCGGGTGGGAGGCGGCCGGTTCGGTGGTGGGGGAGGTCACAGGGGTCATCGCCGGTTTCCCTTCGGGTCGGGGCCGTACTCGGCCGGGCGCTGCGGCTCGGCCATGGCGACCAGCACCTGACGGTCGCCGGTGAAGGCCTCTCTGCTGTGCGCCGTACGGATGTTGTCGACCAGCATCAGATCGCCGGCCTGCCAGGGCTCGCGCCGGGTGTGCTCCTCGTAGGTCGCGTTGAGCAGCTGGACGACGTCCTCACCGATCGGACCGCCGTCCCCGAAGCGGGTGTTGAACGGCAGCCCGTCCTCGCCGTACTCGTCCACCAGGTACTCGCGCACCTCCGGGGCCAGCGTCCACTCGTTGAGGAAGGCGATCTGGTTGAACCAGCAGCGCCGGCCGGTGACCGGATGCCGTACCACGGCGGCGCGGCGCTGCCGGGTGCGCAGGGCGCCGTCGGGCTGCCAGGCGAAGTCGATGGCGTGGGCGCGGCAGTAGTTCTCCACGGTCTCGCGGTCGTCGGTGCCGAACGACTCTACGAGCGACGCCCCGATCTCGTCGTTGTAGCTGCGGGTCAGCAGCCAGCCCTCGCGCTCGAACCGCTCGGTCAGCTCGGCGGGCAGCGCCTTGAGCACGGCCTCCGCGTCGGCCACGGCGGTCGCTCCGCCCTCGGCGGGCGGGACCGGGCACGCGAAGAGCATCAGACCGGGGACCTCGAGGGCGTAACTCAGCTCGTGGTGCATGCACATGGGCTGGTTGGCCGGCCAGGCGGTGGAGGAGTACAGCCCCGGACCGTGGGACTCCCGGGGAGCGAAGGCCTCCCGTTCCGCCATGAGCGGGCCGCCCAGTTCCGCGAAGACGGCGGCGATCCGGTCCGGCTCCCGCAGGCCCAGGCCGCGCACGAGCAGCGCTCCGTGCTCGGTGACCTGGGCGCGCAGCGCCTCGCGGTGCTCGGCCGCCCACCCGACCGCGTCCACAGGGGTCTCCAGGTGCAGGACGGGCGGCCGGTCGGGCCGCAGCTCCGCCTCCAGCACCGACGCCGGGGACGAGAACGACATCTCGGTTTCCTTTCGTTCGTCACCAAGAAGGCCCGGACGAGCCTCGGGGGTGTTCAGGAGGAGGCCAGCAGTTCGGCGGCGCCCAGGACGACCCGTGCGGCCTCGGCGGGGCGGGTGCGCAGGAAGTAGTGACCGCCGTCGACGAGTTCGTGCAGGTCCACCTGCTCGGCCAGCAGTTCCCAGTCCTGCCAGCGGTCGCGGAACTCCGCGGTGTTCGCGTCGTCGGCGGCGACGACCACGGTGACCGGCGCCGCCAGTCTCACCGCCGGCGGACCCTCCAGGGCGTCGGCCAGGCAGCGGTGCGCACAGACGCAGTCGTGCCGGTAGGCGGCGCCGATGTGCTCGGCGTGCTCCGCGTTCAGCTCGCCGAGCTCGCTGTAGCCGCTGTCCGCGCCCAGCCCGGCGACGATCTCGGCGTTGCTCCGCCGCGTCAACTCGGTGATCATGGCGCGCCGTTCGGCAGCGGTGCCGAGAAGCTGCGCGCCGAGGAACAACCGCGTCACCTCGACCCCGTGCCCGGGCAGCGCCCGGGCCGTCTCCACGGCGGGCGCGGCACCGGAGGAGTGGCCCCACAGCATGACCCGCTTCAGGCCGCGCCCGGCGATCTCGGCGGCGACCCGCCCCACCACCTGCTCCAGCGGCGCGAACGGTTCCTCGGCGGCGGCCAGGTCGTGTCCGGGCAGATCCACGGCGTACACGGCGAGGCCGCTGCCGGCCAGGGCGCTCGCCATCGGCTGGAAGTTGACCGCGTTGCCGCCCGCGTACGGGAAGCACACCAGCGCGCACTCCGGCGTACCGTCCAGTGCCGACAGCGGCTGGAGCAGCTCCGGGCGCCGGCGGGCCGTGCCGTCGAGACGTGCGGCCAGTTCGGCGAGCACCGGGTGCCGGGTGATGTCCTTCAGGGACACCGCGCGGTTCAGGGCGATGGTGAGCTTCACCGCCGACAGCGAGGTGCCGCCGAGGTCGAAGAAGTGGTCCCGCCGGCCGATCGTGTGCGGGGCCAGGCCCAGCAGTTCGGCCCAGGCGGCCGCCAGCCTGCGCTCGGTCGGGGTGCGCGGCGCGTCGCCGTGTTCCCCGGCATCACCCTCCGTCCCCGGCGCGCTCTGTTCGGCCAGCGCGGTCAGCACCTTGCGGTTGATCTTGCCGTTGGCGGTCAGCGGCAGCGTCTCCTGCCAGTGGAAGGCGGACGGAACCATGTACGCGGGGAGCGCGGCGCCGAGCGCCTGCCGCAGCTCCTCCGGCTGCAGGCGCCGGCCGGTGTAGAAGGCGATCAAGTGCGTGCTGCGACCCGCCAGTTCGGCGACGACCACCGCGCCGTCCCGGACTCCGGGCACCCGCAGCAGGGTGTTCTCGATCTCACCGATCTCGATACGGAACCCGCGGATCTTCACCTGGCTGTCCCGGCGGCCGAGGAACTCCAGCTTCCCGCCGGGGTGCCAGCGCCCCCAGTCGCCGCCCAGGTAGAGCCGCTCGCCCGGCCGGTACGGGTCCGTGCGGTAGGCCTCACGGGTCCGCTCGGGATCGTTGACGTACCCGCGTCCCACGCACACCCCGGAGAACGCGATCAGCCCCGGGGCGCCGAGCGGCACCAGCGACAGCTGCTCGTCGACGACGTGGACACGTACGTTGTTGACCGGGCGCCCCAGCAGCACCCGGTCCGGCACCGCGTCCATCACCTCGTGGTTGGTGTCGTCCGAAGTCTCCGTCAGCCCGTAGGCGTTGACCAGCTTGATGCCCGGCTGGAGGGCGAACCAGCGCTGCACGAGCTCCCGCTTCAGCGCCTCGCCGGTCACCGACACGCAGGCCAGGTCGGGCAGTTCGCGCGGGTGCCGCTCCAGATACGACGCCACCACCTCCAGATAGGAGGGCACGATCTGCGCCACCGCGACCCGGCCGCGCACCAGTGTGTCGACGAACCGTTCCACGTCCACGATCGCGTCCTGCTCGACCAGCAGGGTCCGCCCGCCCACCAGCAGCCCGGCGATCAGCTGCCACAGCGAGATGTCGAAACACTGCGGAGCCGTCTGCGCCACCACCCGGCCGGGACCGATCCCCAAGTCGTCGATCTTGGCGTACAGATGGTTGAGCATGCCCGCGTGCTCGCACATCGCCCCCTTCGGCTCGCCGGTGGAACCGGAGGTGAAGTAGATGTACGCCAGCTGGTCGGGCAAGACCTCCACACCGAGGTCCCCGTCGGCGTGCTCCTCGGCGTACGCCGTCTCGACGAGCAGCTTCTCGGTCTTCGCCGGCAGCGTGGCCAGGGCCTCGTCGAGAGTGCCGGTGCTGCCCGGCTCGGTCAGCACCAGCCGGCACCCGGCGCGGGAGAGCGTCGCCGCGATACGGCCGGCCGGGAAGTGCGGCTCGATCGGCAAGTAGACGCCGCCGGCCTTGAACACCGCCAGCACCGCGGCCAGCCAGTCGAGGTCGCGCTCGGTGACCACGGCCACCACGTCCTCCCGGCCCAGACCGCGCGCCAGCAGCGCCCGCGCCAGCCTGTTGGCCCGCGCGTTCAGCTCCCCGTACGTCCACGAGCGCTCCCCGTGCACCGCGGCCACCGCGTCCGGGCGCTCCCGCACCCGTTCCTCGAAGATTTCGTGCGCCCGGGCCGGCGGCAGCTCCCGGTGGGGTCCGGCCAGCTCCTCCAGCTGGTGGCGCACCTCCTCGGGCGACAGCAGGCTCTGCCCGGCGTGCTCGGCGTCCGCGTCGGCCGTCATCAGCCGCAGCGCGGCCAGGTGGTAGCCGCCGACACGGGTCGCGGCCTCGGCGTCCAGAGCGTCCGTGCGATACCGCAGCCGCAGCGCCGTCCGCCCGTCCCACCCGCCGAACGCCACCCGCAGCACCGCCTCCCCGGGCAGGTCGCACCCGGCGTCCGCGGGATCGAAGACGACCTCGTACGACCGTTCCGTCAGCCCCAGTTCCCGGCGCAACTCGCCGACCGGGAAGTCCCGGTGGGTGATCAGGTCCGCCTCGGCGCGGTGGGCGTCGAGCACCAGCCGGCGCCACGACCGCGGCGCGACGGTCAACCGGCAGGGCAGCGGGCCGCGCCCGGGCCCCGTGACACATCCGGTCACCACCTCCCGCTCACCCGACAGCGCGGCCAGCACCTTGGCATGGGCGGCCAGCAGCACCGCGCTCACCGGCACATCCAGCTCCGCCGCCAGAGCGCACACCGCCCGAGCCGTGTCCGCCGGGACGGTCTCCTCGTGCTCGGCCACACCGGCCACCGGCTCGCGCACCCACCGCGGAACGGCGGTACAACCGCCGGCGGTCAGCACTTCGCTCCAGAATTCCCTGTCCGCTGCCACGAGCGCTCCCATTGAATCCTCTTCCTCAACTCGCTGTCGGCGCGGCGGGGTTTCCGCCCCATTCCGCCCTCGCGGGGACTTCCTCGCCTTTCATGAGGAAGGAATCGGGGGCCAGCGCGGCCGAGTCGCCCATCGTCACGCCGTAATGCACGTGCGCGCCGACCCCGAGCGTGCAGTCGGCGCCGAGCGTCGTACGGTCCGATTTGAAGGTGCCGTCCTCCTGCGAATGGCACTGGATCTTGCTTCCGGCGTTCAGGGTGCAGTCGTCCCCGATGGTGGTGAGCGTGCGCTCGGTGATGTAGCAGCCGTCGTCGAAGACCCTGCGTCCGACGCGCACGCCCAGCAGACGCCACACCAAGCTCTTGAACGGGGTCCCGTTGAACACGTCGAGGTACTCGTCCGGCACCTTCCACAGGCGCTCGTGCCACCAGAAGTACGGGTCGTAGATGGAGCACAGCCTCGGCCGCAGCGCGCGGAAGGAGGCGACGGCCCGCTCCACCAGGACCCAGTAGACGGCGGTGAACCCCAGGGTGAGGGCCAGATAGCCGGCGATCACCGTATGGCCCAGCGTGCCGTACAGGTCGACGGAGGCCAGTGCGAGCGCCGTGAGCAGCGCGGCGTGCACCCAGCGCAGCAGCAGGAACAGCGCCATCGAACGGAGGTTGTAACGGTTCTTGGCGGCGAGACTGCGGTGCAGCGCGTCACCGGTCCTGAGGTGGTCGAAACGGGTGTCGCGCTCCACCGACCGCGGGATCTCGAAGCACGGTGAGCCGAGCAGTCCGACGCCTTGGCGCAGTTCGCCGTCGAGGGGGACCATCACCTTCGTCGCGAGCAGGCAGTTGTCGCCCGTCCTGGCCCCGGCCGGATAGGCGATGTTGTTGCCGAGGAAGTTGTGCGGACCGATCGACACCCGGCTCACCCGGAACGAGGTGCTGGAGAAGTCCGCGTTGATGACGGACAGCCCGTCGGCCACCATCGTGCCGCTGCCGACGGACACCAGGAACGGCGTCTCGTGCTGGACCTCGGTGCCGAAGTTCGATCCGGTCTGCTCCACCCGGGACAGGTCGTATCCGAGGCAGCGCAGATAGGGGACGATGTAGGAGCTGTCGCCGCACAGCCAGGTGAAGAACTTGATGTTCGTCATGCCGGCCACCGTCCGGTGCAGGGCGTAGTGGAAGCCGTAGAGCGGATAGACCCGGTCGGGCTTGATGGCCAGGTTCAGCAGCCGGGGAACGGTGAACAGGACGACCAGGCCGAGGACGACGGCCCCGAAGAACAGCACGCTGGACAGGAGCAGCGTGTCGGTGACGAACTCGGGGACCGTGGACAGGGCCGTGCCCGTGTCCAGCCGCGTGCGCAGCGCCGGGACCTGAGCGAACAGCATGTAGAAGCCGCCGACCGCGAGCGGCAGGTACAGGAAGAACAACTGCAGCAGGGTGGTCAGCGAGAAGCAGGCGCGGCGCAGCGTGCCGCACCGGGCCGGTTCCACCCGGATGTAGTCGACCGTCGTGGGCTGTGCGGGGGAGCCGTGCCGGCGCTCGCCGTCCGGGACGCGCTGGCCGCGGTACAGGGCGGAGGCGTGACCGAGCTGCGCTCCGTCGCCCATCGCGGTGTCGATGTCGAGCACCGTCTTCTCGCCGAGGAAGACGTCCCGGCCGAGCGTGATCCGGCCGGTCTGGATGCGTCCGGCGTGCGCGCGGTAGCAGAGGAGGAACGAGTCCTTGCGGATCACCGTGCCGGCACCGATGGTGAGCAGGTCGGTGCAGACCGGCACGGAACGGGAGAGGATCGTGACGTCCTTGCCGATCCGCGCGCCCAGGGCCCGCAGATACATCACGTACAGTGGATTTCCCACAAAGAGAATCATCGGATTGGCGTGCAGTAGCGCCTTGACAAGCCAGAAGCGCAGATAGGCTGCGCTCCACAGGGGGAAATCGCCGGGTTTCCAGCGGCCGACGAGAATCCACTTGGCGGCGATCGGGAAGGCGCACAGGACGATGAATCCGGCGCCGCCGAACACGAGTGACCGCAGGTAGATGCCGGGGAACCCGGATCCCGCGGCGACCCACGCGTAGCCCCTTGCGGTGGCCATTCCGATGATGAATGAATATCCGAGGAAAATGAGCAATTGGGTGGTTCCGCACAGCACATAGCGCGCCGTGCTCGCCGGTGTCGTCCGGGCCGGTGAGGCTGGCCCTGTGGGCGAGTCCGGGGACGCCGGGGCCGGGACGTCGACGGGCGACGGTGCGGCCTGGACGAGAGCGGCGGCCAGGCTGCGGACCGTGGGGTTGCGGTAGATGTCCTTCATGGACACGGACGGCAGGTCCGATCGTTTCCGTACCCGGGCGCAGAACTGGGCCATGACGAGGGAATTGGCTCCCAAATCGTCGAAGAAGTGACTTTCGACCGCGACGTGATCGACGTGTACGACGTTCGCCAGTATTACGGCGAGTTCCCTCTCGGTGTCCGTCGTCGCCGAGGCGGTGTCTCCTCGTCCGGAGAGCGCGGATTCGTCCGGCCCGGGCATCAGGATGTCCGTGGACTTCTCCACCATGCGAGCTCCCTGAGAAAGGTCGAAAACCATCGGTCAGCGGTGCCCGGTTCCCGAGACCGTGTGTTTCCTCCTGATCACGAAACCATGGCTCAGTCTTGTTCGGTCATCGCCGGGCTGCCACTCGGATACTGTCGCGCTGACGCGGCAGAAGCGTGCAACGCGCCCCTAATCCTCGGCTCTCCGCACCGACGGGATGAACAATGTCACCCATATGGGTGCTCATCCCTGAGGAGACGCGGAGCGGTCGACGGGCCGTTGCGGGGGTGTGCCGACGGGCGTACCGGCCCGGCCGCGGGGCCCGGTCGTCCGATGGGGAACGGGCGCCAAGGACATCGCGTCCCCATGTTGTCCGGTTCGGCCGAGTGGCCACGGCCCACCCGCGCGCGCAGACTGGTCAGTACCTGGAGCCGCCCTGTGGAGGGCTGTGCCGGCCGTCCGCCGGACTGTTCGATGAGAGGGCCGAATATGGCCGTGGAAATCCCACCCCTGTTGAGCCCCTCACGGCTCAGGCGCCGTGGAGGACTCTGGGGCGAATGCATGGCAGAGTTCCTGGGGACCCTCGTCCTCGTCGCCTTCGGATGCGGCTCGGTGGCCGTGGCGGTCGCCGCGCTGCCCGGCTCGGGCCGCACCTCGGGGCCCACGACGAATCTCATCAGCGCCGGTGACTGGCTGCTGATCGGCTGGGGCTGGGGCTTCGCGGTGGTCTTCGGTGTGTACGTGGCCGGAGGCGTCAGCGGGGCACACATCAACCCCGCGGTGACACTCGCGTTCGCGGTGCGCCGTAAGTTCCCCTGGGCGAAGGTGGTCCCGTACTGGATCGCGCAGGTGGTGGGCGCCTTCGCCGGGGCGGCGCTGGTGTACGCCGTCTATCACGACGCCATCGGCGCCTTCGACCAGGCCATGAAGGGACCGAAGACGAACGGGCACACACTCGCGTCGTTCTCGATCTTCGCCACCTTCCCGGCGCCCTACTTCCACGGCGGCTACGGGGGTCCGCTGGTGGACCAGATCGTCGGCACCGCGTTCCTGGTCATGCTGATCGCGGCGGTCATCGACCTGCGCAACATGGCGGTGAAGGCCAACCTCGGGCCGCTGATCATCGGCTTCGTGGTGGCCGCCATCGGCTTCTCCTTCGGGGCGAACGCCGGATACGCCATCAACCCGGCCCGCGACTTCGGGCCGCGCCTGCTCACCTATGCCGTCGGGTGGGGAGACCTGGCGTTCCCCGGCAGCCTGGCCGGATCGTTCAGCGGCTACTGGTGGATCCCCATCGTCGGGCCGCTCGTCGGCGGGGTCGTCGGTGTCCTGGTGTACGACCTGTTCATCGGCGACGTGCTGCACATCCGCACCAAGCAGGGCGAACTCCCGGAGGCCGGGCGCGCCCGCCCGGTGGAGGAGGAGTAACCGCTCTCACCGGGCGGGCCGCCAGGGCCCGAGGCTGGTCAGGAGTACGTCCAGCGCCAGGCGTTGGAGCGGTAGGCGCAGGTGATCGGCGCGCCGCTCGCGGTGGTGGTCCGTGCCCCGTGGTCGCTGTTGCGGCAGAACTGCCCCGCCTGATAACAGTTGCCGGAGTTGGAGACGATCGAGCACGTACCGCTGCGGGTACCGCTTCCGCTGCCGCCGCTTCGGCCGGTGCCCGTGCCGGCGGCGGCGAGGGCGGTCCTGGTGACGGTGACCGTCGGGCCGGGCGTCTTGACGGTCCTGGTAGTGGTGACCGTCGCGGTGGGCTCGGGAGTGACGGTCTCGGTCGCCGTGGCGGTGGCGGTGGCCGTGGCCGTGACGGTCACGGTCGGCTGCGGTTTCGCGGCCTCGGACGCTCCGCAGCCCACGGCTCCGACGGCCAACAGGGCGATGCCCGCCGCCCACAGGCGGTGGTGTCTGCCGAGCCGCCGGGTGCCGGTTCTCACGGGCGGTCGCCGCGGCCGGTGGTTCCGGTTCACGGTCCCCCCTAGCCGTGGTAGTTGATGTAGCCGTTGCCGTCCCGGTCGTCGCGGGCCTTGGTGTAGGAGTGGACGTCGGCGCGGGCGCCGGAGGGCTTGAGCAGGTAGATGGTGTCCTTGTCGTTGTTCCAGAGGAAGTTGCAGTTCTGGCGGTAGACGACGTTCTTCGCGTCGGAGTCCGTGCCCTTGCCCCCGCGCAGCTTCACGTAGTCGCCGGGCTCGAGGTAGTGGTTGGCGCGGAACGTGAACTTGTTGCCGGTGGCGTCCTTGACGACGTAGCCCTTGAGGTTGACCTTCGCGGTGCGCGAGTAGTTCTTGATCGTCAGGTACTCGTCCTTGGTGTTGCCCGTACGGCAGTTGTTGGAGTCCCGCCCGGGCGCGTCGTACTGGACGCCCTTCACCTTCAGCGCCGACGAGTACTCGGCGGCCTGCGCGGGAGCGGCGGTGACGATGGCGACGGCGCCCGCCGTGGCGGCGACGGCGAGCGCGGAGCGTATACGCATGAGGTTCCCCCCTCAGTGTGCGAATGGAGCGCCAGGAGCTTACACAACCCGTGATGGACGGGTGGTGGACAGGTGCAGGAAATGTGAAATCGCCCGTGTCGACGCGACACGGGCGCCGCCCTGCCGAGAGGCGGAGGACCCGCCCAGGCTCCGCTGCCGCGCCCCCGTGTCCGAGCCCTCCTGCCTCACGGCCGTCCGCGACTCCTACGACACCGTCGCCGCCGCCTGTGCCGAACGCGTCCCGGAACCCTCCGAGCCGGACCCGTTCTCCCGCGGCATGCTCGCGGCATTCGCCGAGACGGTACGACGCTCCGCCCCGGGCCCGGTCGCGGACCTGGGCTGCGGGGCCGGCCGGGTGGCCGCTCACCTGGCCGGCCCGGGGCTTCCGGCGTTCGGCGTCGACCTGTCGGACGGCATGGTGGGACTGGCCCGGCGTACCTACCCGGATCTGCGGTTCGTGCAGAGTTCGATGACCGCGCTCGGCCTCGGCGGCGGCGTACTCGGTGGCATCCTCGCCCGGTACTCCACTCATCACACGCCGCCCGCGGGGCTGCCGCGGCTCTTCGCCGAGTTTCATCGCACGCTCGCACCCGGCGGCCATCTGCTGTGGGGGATGCCACGTCGGCGACGAACACCGGCGGCCCACGCAGGGGTACGGCCACCCCGTGTCCTACGAGTGGCATCTGCTGCCTGTGGAACGCGTGGCCGAACTGCTGGCGCGGGCCGGGCTGGTGGTCGTGGCGCGGTTGGTGCAGGAGCCCGGTGGGCGGCTGACCCGGCCCCACGTCTGTTTTGTGGCGCGGAAAGCTTGAAAGCCGTACCGCAAGCAAGGGGATATGGTCGGTGACGGCTCAACTCCGGTTGGACACACGACGTTTACGTGGATTCGCCCCAATGACCGGCCGGGACTTGTTAAGGTGCTACTCGCTAGTAGCAAAGTGAACGGGGGGCGCGGGGGCCCGCTGCCGCAGGGTCGCGGTTCCCCGGGCGGGTGGTCGAGGCCGGGCGGCCTGGCAAGGGGGCCAGGCCGGGCCCACGGCTTCTGTGCATGCACATCACACGACCATCGAACTCAGGTTCCCTCGCCCGACATTCCGGACAGGTGAGACTCGTCACATGGCTCGTTCCCTGGTCGACCTACTGACCGCACACGCGTCACTACAGCCCGATCGCACCGCCTACCGGTACCTCGTCACCGGTGACTGCGACGGAGAGATCCAGGAGGTCTCCTACGGGCAGCTGGCCCGCCGTTCGCAGGCCGTGGCCGCCTGGCTGCAGGAACGCGGTCTGGCCGGCTCCCGCGCCATGCTGCTGTACCCGCCCGGGCTGGAATTCGTCAGCGCCTTTCTGGGCTGCCTCGCCGCCGGGGTCGTCGCCGTGCCGGGCGTGCCCCCGCAGGGGCGCTCGCAGAACCATCGCGCCCTGACCCGGATGAAGCGCCTCATCGCCGACGCCGACGCCAGGGTGATCCTCGGCGGACGTGAAGTCGTCGGCGCCCTGGACGCGTTGGCACGGCACCTGCCCGAACTGGACGGCATCGCCCGCGTCACCACCGAGGACATACCCGACGACGCGGCCGACGCCTGGCGCGAACCGGACCTCACCGCCGACTCGGTGGCCTTCCTGCAGTACACCTCCGGCTCCACCTCCGCCCCCCGCGGCGTGATGGTGACCCACGGCAACCTGCTGCACAACGAGCAGCTCGTCACCGAGCGCATGGGCCACACCCCGGACACCATCGCCGAGCACGGGCACGAGATGTTCGTCAGCTGGCTGCCCGTCTACCACGACATGGGCCTGATCGGCCCGGTCCTGAACACCGTCCACCTCGGCGTGACCGCCACCCTCTTCTCGCCGCTGCACTTCCTGCAGCGCCCCGAGCGCTGGCTGACCGCGATCACCCGCTACCGCCCGCACACCAGCGGCGGCCCCAACTTCGCCTACGAGCTGTGCCTGAAGCACGCCACGCCCGGTCTCCTCGACGACCTCGACCTGAGCGGCTGGAAGGTCGCCTTCAACGGCGCCGAACCCGTGCGGGCCGCCACCCTGCGGCGGTTCACCGAGACCTTCGGCGCGGCCGGCTTCCGCCGCGAGGCCCTCTACCCGTGCTACGGCCTGGCCGAGGCCACCCTGATGGTCACGGGCGGCTCGGTGGACGCCCCGCCCACCCTGCTCCAGGCCGACGCGAGCGGCCCGCACACGGGCACCTCGGACGCGGCGGCCGTCGGCTGCGGCCGTCCCGGCCCCGGTCTGACCGTGGTGATCGCCGATCCCGATCGGCAACAGGAGCTGCCCGAGGGCGAGGTCGGCGAGATCCTGGTCGCCGGCGCGAGCGTCGCCAAGGGCTACTGGCGCAACGCCCTCGCCACCCGCGAGACCTTCCGCGCCACCCTCCCCGGCCGCGAGGACCGCTTCCTGCGCACCGGCGACCTCGGCTTCCTGCGCGACGGCGAGCTGTTCGTCACCGGCCGCCTGAAGGACCTGATCGTCATCGACGGCCGCAACCACTACCCGCAGGACCTGGAGCTGTCCGCCGAGCTGTCCCACCCCGCCCTGCGGCCCGGCTGCACCGCCGCGTTCTCCGTGGACGCGGGGACCGAGGGCGAGCAGCCCGTCGTCGTCGCCGAGGTGACCCCGGACGCGGTCGGCGAGGCCGAGAAGATCACCGACCAGGTCCGCAGCGCGATCGGCGAGGCCCACGGGCTGTCGCTGCGCGAGGTCGTCCTGGTCGACCCGGGCACCATCCCGAAGACCTCCAGCGGCAAGATCCAGCGCCGCGCCACCCGCGCGGCCTACCTCGACGGCACCCTCGCCGTGACCGGTGAGCCCGACGAGGAGTGACGCCGTCCCGTCACCGGCGCCGCGTGCCACGCCGGTGACGGCCCGCCCGTCGGTCACCCGGTCCGGCACACGGCCCGTACGACATCCGGGTCCCGCGGCGCCGCAGCAGCCGCCGTACGGCACCCGCCCGACTCCATCCCGCTCCTGAGGACACCTGCCCTGATGCCTGCGCACGAGTTCCCGAAGCAGTCCGCCGAGACCTCCGTCACCACCGCCGAGGGCCTGCGCGCCTGGTTGGCGGCGGCCGTCGCCGAGGCCGCCGGGCTCACCCCGCCGGCCGTCGACCCGGACCGTCCGGTCGCCGAATTCGGCCTGGGGTCACGCCAGTTGGTGACCCTGGCCGCCGAGCTCGCCGAGCGGACCGGCCGGCCCGTGGAGCCGTCGCTCGTCTTCGACCACCCCACGATCACCGAGCTCGCCGAAGCGGTCCTCGGCGAACGCCCCACCACGACCACCGACGTGACGGTGAGCACGGTGAGCGGCAGGCCGGTGCGGACGGACGACGAGATCGCGATCGTCTCCATGGCGTGCCGCTTCCCCGGCGGCGCCGACGACCCCGAGGGACTGTGGCGGCTGCTCACCGCCGGCGAGGACGCCATCTCCGACGTCCCGCCGGGCCGTTGGGACACCCAGGGCCTGCTCGACCCCGACCCGGAGACGGCCGGCGCGACGTACACCCTGCGCGGCGGCTTCCTCGACGGCATCGACCGCTTCGACGCGGCCTTCTTCGGCATCTCGCCGCGTGAGGCCGCGGCCATGGACCCCCAGCAGCGGCTGCTGCTGCAGACCACCTGGGAGGCGCTGGAGCGGGCCGGCATCGTCCCCCGGACGCTGCACGGCAGCTCCACCGGCGTCTACGTCGGCCTGTACGACAGCGGCTACCTCGCCTCCGCCTCCCTCGGGCAGCTCGACGGGCACGTCGGCACCGGAACGGCACCCAGCGTGGCCTCCGGGCGCATCGCCTACACCCTGGGCCTGCAGGGCCCGGCGGTAACCGTCGACACCGCCTGCTCCTCCTCCCTCGTCTCCCTGCACCTGGCGGCCCGGGCACTGACGAGCGGGGAGTGCGACCTCGCGCTCGCGGGCGGGGCGACCCTGCTGGTGACCCCGCGCGGGCACGTGGAGTTCAGCCGGCTGCGCGGACTGTCGCCCTCCGGGACGTGCAGCCCGTTCTCGGCCGACGCCGACGGCGTGGTGTGGGCCGAGGGCTGCGGTGTGGTGCTGCTGAAGCGGCTCGCCGACGCCCGCCGGGACGGTGACCGGGTGCTCGCCGTCGTCAAGGGTTCCGCCATCAACCAGGACGGCCGCAGCCAGGGCCTGAGCGCCCCCAGCGGGCCGGCCCAGGAGCGGGTGCTGCGTGCCGCCCTGGACGCGGCCGGACTCGAGCCGGACGACCTGGACCACGTGGAGGCGCACGGCACCGGCACCCGGCTCGGCGACCCGATCGAGGGCCGGGCGCTGGCCAACGTCTTCGGGCCGGGCCGCCCGGCCGGCCGGCCGCTCGGCATCGGCTCCCTGAAGTCCAACATCGGCCACACCCAGGCCGCGGCGGGCATCGGCGGCGTCATCAAGACCGTGCTGGCCCTCCAGCACGAGCTGATACCCGCCTCCCTGCACGCCGCCACCCCCACCGAGCACATCGACTGGGCCGGCAGCGGCCTGCGCGTGCACAGCGACGCCCAGCCGTGGCCCCGCGAGGAGGACCGGACACGCCGGGCGGGCGTGAGCGCCTTCGGGATCAGCGGCACCAACGCGCACGTCGTACTGGAGGAAGCGCCCCAGGACCTCCAGCGGCCCGTCATCGAGGGGGAGCTGCCCGAGCCGTCCCTCTACCCGCTGTCCGCCCGCACCCTTCCCGCCCTCCGGCGACAGGCCGCACGGCTCCACGAACTCCTCACTGTTCAGCCGGGGTTGCCCCTGCCGTCCGTGGCCGCGACGCTGGCTCACCACCGCACCCACTTCGAGCACCGGGCCGTCGTCCGGGCCGGCGGCCGTGACGACCTGCTCACCGCCCTGCGCGCACTGGCCGACGGAGAGCCGGACCCCGACCTGACCGCCGGCCCCCGGCCGGCCCTGCCGCCCGGCAAGGTGGCCTTCGTCTTCCCCGGACAGGGCGCCCAGTGGGCCGGTATGGCCCGCGACCTGCTCGCCACCGACCCGGTGTTCGCCGACGAACTCGACCGCTGCGACGGCGCGCTGCGCCCGTTCACCGACTGGTCGGTGGCGGCCGTGCTGCGCGGGGAGCCGGGCGCGCCGTCCCTGGGCCGCGTGGACGTCGTCCAGCCGGTGCTCTTCGCGGTGATGGTGTCGCTGGCCGCCGTATGGCGGGCCCGCGGCATACGGCCGGACGCCGTCATCGGGCACAGCCAGGGCGAGGTCGCCGCGGCCTGCGTCGCCGGGGCGCTCAGCCTCAACGACGCCGCCGCGGTGGTCGCCCTGCGCAGCCAGGCCCTGACCGGGCTGTCCGGCAGCGGCGCCATGGCCGTCGTCGCCCTGCCGCACACCGACGTCGAAACCCGCCTCGACGATCTCGACGGGCAGGTCTCGGTCGCCGCCGTGAACAGCGGCCGCTCCACCGTGCTCGCCGGTGCCGTCGAACCGCTCGAGACCCTGCTCGCCGACCTCGAGCGCGAGCAGGTCTTCGTCCGCCGCCTCGACGTCGACTACGCCTCCCACAGCGCCCAGGTCGAGCCGGTCCGCGCGACGGTCCTCGACGAACTCGACGGCGTCACCACCTGTCCGACCTCCGTCACCTGGTACTCCACGGTCACCGGCGAGCCGGTCACCGAGGAACTCGACGCCGGCTACTGGTACACCAACCTCCGCGAACCCGTCCGCTTCGCTTCCACCGTGGAGCGCATGGCCGCCGACGGCTACCGGTGCTTCGTCGAACTCGGTCCCCACCCCTCGCTGCTCACCGCCCTGCACACGATCGGCGAGGACCCGGGCCACGCCCTGGTCGCCGTCGGCTCGCTCCGCCGCGACGAGGACGGACCCGCCTGCCTGGACCGCGCCGCCGCCGAACTCCACGTCCACGGACAGCAAGTCGACTGGCGGCGGCTGGTCGCCGACACCGCACCCGCCGATCTGCCGACCTATGCCTGGGACGCCCCACGCCACTGGATCGAGCCAGAGTCCACCGCCGGCGCGCCCGGGCTGCTCGACCGCGCCGCCCACCCGTTGCTCGGCATCCAGCTCCAGTCCGCGGACGAGAGCCGCTGGACCTTCCGCAACGAGTGGTCCCCGGCCACCGCCGACTGGCTGCCCGACCACAGCGTCTTCGGCCGGACCGTGGTGTCGGGCACCACCGTGCTGGAGCTGTGCCGCGCCGCCCTCGCCGTGGCCCGCCCGGACGAGACGGCCGACGTGACCGACCTGTTCCTGCTCGCCCCGCTCGTGCTGCCCGCCTCCGGCACGGTCGAGGTGTCCGTGGAAGTCGTCACCGCCGGCCCGGTCCCGGAGATCACCGTGCACAGCCGCCCGCGCGGTCAGGAGGCCGGCTGGACCCTGCACGCCACCGCCACCGCCACCGCGGCCGACCCGTCCCCGGTCGGCCGGCCCCCCGAGTGGCCCCGGACCGCCGAACCCGCTTGGAGCACGGAGACGTACGAGCGGCTGGCCGGGCTCGGCCTCGGCTACGGCCCCGCCTTCCAGGGCGTACGGGAGGCCGTGCCGGCCGGAGACGGCGAACTGCTGGCCCGGCTCTCCCTGCCGTCCACCGCCCGCGACGTGACCGACCCCTACCCGGTCCACCCGGCGCTGCTGGACGCCGCACTGCACGTGGCCGCGGCCTTCGACGGGGGCACCGCCTCCGACGGCCGGGTGCTGCTGCCGGTCGCCGTGGGCCGCTGCTCCCTGCCGCACACCCCGACCGGCGAACTCACCGTGTCTGTACGGCGGACGGGCGACCCGGACGGCTCCGGCGCGGGGCTCACACTGGACGTGACGCTGTGGGACGCCGACGGCCTCCCGGCCGGCCGGCTCCAGGGCGTACGGCTGCGCGCCGCGAGCCCGGCCGACCTCGTCACCGGCGCGGAGAACGGACGGCACCTGTACGAGGTGGCCTGGACCGCCCTCGCCGCACCGCCCGCCGAGGTGCCCGGCGGTTCCTGGGCCGTCGTCGGCGACCCGTCCGACCCGGAGGTCGCGGCGGCCGTGCGCGGCCTGGAAGCGGCGGGCGTGCGGCTGCGCGAACAGGACGCCGACACAGTCGTACGCTTCTGGCCCCGACCCGCGGCCGGCTCCCGACCGGAAGCGGCGGCACACGAGTGGGCGACCGCGGCCCTGGCCGAGGTGCGGGCACTCGCGGAACAGGGCCAGGCACCGGCACACACCGTCTGGGTGACCCGCGGCGCGGTCGCGGCCGGCGACGGGGACACGGTGCCCGCCCTGGCCCAGTCGGCCCTCTGGGGCCTGGCCCGCAGTGCTCGCGCCGAGCACCCGGACCTCGGGCTGACCCTGCTCGACCTGGACGGCACCGACGACCCCGCCGGAGCCCTGCTGGCGGCCCTCGCGCACCCGGGCGAACCCGAAACGGCCCTCAGGGGCGGCGTGTTGCTCGCCCCCCGACTGGTGCGCGCCCGCACCGCGGACGCGGAACCCGCCGTGATTCCCACCGACGGCACCGTACTGATCACCGGCGGCCTGGGCGCCGTAGGCCGTCGCATCGCCCGGCTCCTCGCCGAACGCGGCGTGCCCCGGCTACTGCTGACGTCCCGTCAGGGGCACGGGGACTCCCGCGCCGCCGAGGTCGTCGCCGAGCTCACCGCGCTGGGCGCCCAGGCCGAGGTGGCCGCCTGCGATGTCGCGGACGCGGCGGCCCTCGCGGCGGTGCTCGGCGGGATCGGTGACGAGCTGCCGCTGCGGGGTGTCGTGCACTGCGCCGGCGTCCTCGACGACGGGGTGGTCGCCGAGCTGACGCCCGAACGCCTCGTGCGGGTGCTGCGCCCCAAGGCCGACGGCGCCGCCCACCTGCACCGGCTGACCGCCGACGTCCCGCTCGACCTGTTCCTGCTGGTCTCCTCGGCCGCCGGAGTCGTCGGCAACGCGGGCCAGGCCAACTACGCCGCCGCCAACGTCTTCCTCGACCAGCTCGCCCACCACCGCCGGGCTTCCGGCCTGCCCGCCGTGTCCGTCTCCTTCGGCGCCTGGGCGGGCGAGGGCCTGGCAGCCGAACACGCCGACCTGGACCGTATGGCCCGCCTCGGCCACCGCGCCCTCACCCCCGGCCAGGGCGTCGAGCTGACCGAGCTCTCCCTGCGCCGGGGCACCCCGCACCTGGTCGCCTGGAACCTGGACCTGCCCCGCCTGCGCGAGACCACGGCCGCCGTGGACGGCCCCTCGGCCGCGCTGTGGCGCTCGCTGCTGCCCGCACCCCGCACCGGCCCGGCCGACGGCGACGGCCTCGCCGACCGCCTGGCCCGGCTGCCCGAGGCCGAACGCGCCGAACGCGTCATGGCCCTGGTCCGCGAGGAGGCCTCCCGCGCCCTCGGCCTGCGCTCGGCGGAGTCCGTCCGCCCCGACCGGCCGCTGCGCGAGCTCGGCATGGACTCGGTGACGGCGGTCGAACTGCGCAACCGCATCGGCGCCCGTCTGGGCACCAGGCTCCCCGCGACCCTGCTGTTCGACCACCCCACCCCGGCTCGCCTCGCCGGGCACCTGCTGACCACCGCGCTCGCGACGAGCGGCCGCGGCACCCGCAGGTCCGAGACGCGCACCGCCCCGGCCCCGGCCACCCCGTCCGACGAGCCGGTGGCCGTCGTCGCCATGGCCTGCCGGCTGCCCGGCGGGGTGAACGACCCCGAGGACCTGTGGCGGCTGGTCGCTCAGGGCCGGGACGCCGTCGGCCCGTTCCCCGAGAGCCGCTGGGACGTGGAGTCGCTGTACGACCCCGACCCGGACGCGATGGGCAAGTCCTACGCCCGCGAGGGCGGCTTCCTGGAGGACATCGAGTCCTTCGACGCGGGTTTCTTCGGCATCACCCCGAAGGAGGCCGCCGCCATGGACCCCCAGCAGCGGCTGCTGCTGGAGACGGCCTGGGAGGCGCTGGAGCGCGCCGGGATCGTGCCCGCCCGGCTGGCGGGGAGCACCACCGGTGTGTACGTCGGCATGTTCGGCAGCGACTACCTGGCCGGCTCCCGGCTCGACCAGCTCGACGGATACGTCGGCACCGGTTCGGCGCTCAGCGTGGCCTCGGGCCGGCTCGCCTACGCGCTCGGCCTGCACGGTCCGGCGCTGACCGTGGACACGGCGTGCTCGTCGTCGCTGGTGGCCGTGCACCTGGCCGCGCAGGCGCTGCGGTCGGGGGAGTGCGACCTGGCGCTCGCCGGGGGCGTGACGCTCATGGTGACCCCGCAGACCTTCGTCGAGTTCAGCCGGCTGCGCGGGCTGTCCGCGACCGGCCGCTGCCGCTCCTTCTCGGACGACGCCGACGGCGCCGTCTGGGCCGAGGGCGCCGGCATGACCGTACTGAAGCGGCTGAGCGACGCCCGGCGCGACGGGGACCAGGTGCTGGCGGTGCTGCGCGGCACGGCCGTCAACCAGGACGGCCGCAGCCAGGGGCTGTCCGCGCCCAACGGCCCCGCGCAGGAACAGGTGGTCCGGCGGGCGCTGGAGCTGTCCGGACTCCGGCCCGCGGACATCGACTACGTGGAGGCGCACGGCACCGGCACGACACTGGGCGACCCGATCGAGGCGAATGCCCTGTCCCAGGTGTTCGGCGACTCGCGCCCCCGGGGCCGCCCGCTGTACCTGGGCTCGCTGAAGTCCAACCTCGGGCACACACAGGCCGCTTCGGGCGTCGCGGGGCTGATCAAGGTGGTGCAGTCGCTGCGCCACCGGACCCTGCCGGCCACCCTGCACGCCGGCACCCCCAGCCGGCACGTCGACTGGGACGGCAGCGGACTGCACCTGCTCCAGGAGCCGGTGGAGTGGCCGCCGGCGGGGGAGCGGACCCGGCGGGCCGGCATCAGTTCCTTCGGCATCAGCGGAACCAACGCGCATGTGATCGTCGAGGAGGCACCCAGGACGGAAGCGGCGGAAAAGGCGACCGAACTCCCTCCCGGCAAGCAGCTGTTCGTACTGTCCGGCCGGAGTGAGGCGGCCCTGCGCGGTCAGGCCGCCCGCCTGGCCCGGCACCTCACCGACGACACCGCGCTCGCGGACGTGGCCCACACCCTGGCCCGGCACCGCAGCCACCTCGAGTGGCGCGCGGCCATCCCGGCCGACGGCCACGACGAACTCAGGTCCGCCCTGAAGGCGTTGGCGAGCGGACGGGCTCCGCTCACCCCGCCCCGCCAGGAGCAGACCGGCAAGGTGGCCTTCGTCTTCTCCGGGCACGGCGGTCAATGGCCCGGCATGGGCGTGGAGTTGATGGCAGGGTCGAAGGTCTTCCGTGAGGAGCTGGCCCGCATCGACGAGGCGGTGCGGCGGCAGGCCGGCTGGTCGGTGCTCAACGTGCTCCGGGCACCGGAGGAGTTCTCCCCGATGGACCGGACCGAGTATCTGCAGCCGGTGCTGTTCGCGGTCAACGCGGCGCTCGCCGCCGCCTGGCGGCCGCTCGGCGTCACCCCCGACGCCGTGGTCGGACACAGCCTGGGCGAGATCGCCGCCGCCTACAGCGCGGGCGCCCTCACCCTCGAGGACGCCGTAACGGTGGTGACCGGGCGCGCCCAGGCCGTCGCCCCCCTGGTCGGGCGCGGCGGCATGGTGTCCGTGGAGTTGCCGCGCGGCGAGGTGGAGGACCTGCTCGCGCCTTACGCGGGACGGCTGTTCGTCGCCGCGGTCAACAGCGTCGGCTCCACGGCCGTCTCCGGCGACGCCGACGCGCTGGCCGAGCTGCGCGGCCACCTGGAGGAACGGAAGATCGCGGTACGGCGCCTGTCCACGCCGTTCGCCTCGCACACCCCCCTCATGGAACCGCTGCGCGCGGAACTGCTGGAGCGCTTCTCCGCCGTCCGGGGCACCGCCCGGACATCCCCCGCGCTGTACTCGACGGTGCTGGCCGAACCCGTCTCCGGGGACCGGCTGGACGCTGACCACTGGTTCGCCAACCTCAGCCGGCCCGTCCGGTTCGCCGACACCGTCCGCCGGATGCTCGACGACGGCTACCGCTACTTCGTCGAGCTCAGCCCGCACCCCTCACTGCTGTCCTCCGTCGAGGCGGTCGCGGCCGAGGCCGGGATCGACGCGGTCGGCATCGGCTCGCTGCGCCGGCAACAGGACGGGCCGGACGTACTGCCGCGCCGGCTCGGCGAGTTGTACGCCGCCGGGCACACGCCCGACTGGACGGCGCTGTTCCCCCGCGGCCGCCGTGTCGACCTGCCCACCTACGCCTTCGCCCGCGAACGCCACTGGCTCGCGCCCGCCCCGGCCGCCGCGGCAGGCTCCTCGCCGCTGCTCGGCACCCACGTCGAGTCCAGTGACGAGCCCGGCCGGCACACCTTCCAGAGCGAGATCGACCTGCGCGACAGCCGGTTCGCCCAGCTGACCGACCACCGGGTGAACGGAGAGGTCTGGCTGCCCGGCGCCGCCTTCCTCGACCTCGCCCTGGAGGCCGCCTCCGAGGTGCGGGAACAGGGCGAAGTACACCTGTCGGAAGTGAAGTTCCTCCAGCCGCTCCGCCTGGACCCCGAGCGTCCTGTGCGGCTGCAACTCGTCCTGCGACCCGTCGAGGACGGCTTCCAGGACTTCACCATCGCCTCCGCACCCACCCGCGAGCGGCCCGCACGGTGGGAGCGGCACGCCGTCGGGCGTGTCACGGTCACCGACGACGAGGCCCCGGCCGGCGAGTCGCTGTCCGCCGTACGCGAGCGGTGCGCGCAAGCGGTCGACCTGCCCGCCGTCTACGCCGCCCTGGCCGTCCTCGGCATCGAGTACGGCCCCGCCTTCCGCGGCCTGGAGGAGGGCCGCCGTACGCGTGAAGCGGCCGTCGGCCGGCTCGCCGCCAAGCCCACCGCCGGGTACCTGCTGCATCCGGCGGTCCTCGACGCCGCCTTCCACACCGCCGCCCTGCCCGGCGACGCGCCGGAGGGCCGGGCGTTCGTGCCCGCCGGGGTCGGACGACTGCGGTACACCGGGCTGCGCACCACCCCCGCGTGGGCGGCCTGTCACCTGCGCTCCGTCGACGGCGACACCGCGACCGTCGACCTCAGGATCTGGGACGAGAACGAGCGACTGGTCCTGGAGGCCGAGGAGTTCCGGCTCGCCGCGCTCTCCCCGCTGGACGGCGCGCTCTTCGAGACCCGCTGGCAGCCGCGCCCGGTGGCGCAGGAGCCCCCGGCCGGCGGCAGCTGGCTCGTCCTGGCCGACGACAGCGGGATCGCCGCCGAACTCGGCGAGCGGCTGGGGGAGTCGGTGCCGCACGTCGTCGCGCGCCGGGGCGGCGACTTCGCCGCCGAGGGGCCCGGCCGGTACGTCCTCGACCCGGCCGATCCGCGGCACCTGGCCAGGCTGCTGGCCGAGGCGTTCCCGGACGGACCGCCCGAGCGGGTGGTCCAGTTGTCCGCGCTGGACGCCCCGCCCGTCGCGGACGCCGCCACGGCCGAGGAGGCGGCGCGGTTGTGCTGCCTGAGCACCCTGCACCTCGTACGCGCCCTCGCCGGCCGTCCGCAGGGCCCCGCACCCCGCCTGTTCGTGGTCGCACGCGGCAGCCAGGCCGCCGGTGACAGCACCCGGGTGACCCACCCCGAGCAGGCTCTTGCCTGGGGCTTCGGACTCGCGGTGGCGCAGGAGTACCCCGAACTGTCCACCACCCTGGTCGACCTGCCGCCCACCGGCGGCGTCGACGACCTGTGGACCCAGCTGCGGCACGCGGACGACGAACGGCTCGTCGCCCTGCGCGCCGGGGGCCGCCTGGTGCCGCGCCTGGCCCGCACCCGCCCCGACGACGGCGGCCACGGGGAGCTCACCCGGGACGGTGTGCACCTGATCACCGGAGGTCTGGGCGGCCTCGGCCGGGTCGTCGCCGAACGCCTGGTCCGCCGCGGGGTCCGACGGCTGGCCCTGATGAGCCGCGGCACGCCCGACGCGGACACCGCCCGCTGGATCGAGGGGCTCGCAGAGCGCGGGGTCGGCGTGCACCTCGCCCGCGCCGACGTCGCCGACCGGGCCGGGCTCACGGCCGCCCTGGACGCCGTACGCCGCGAGGTCGGGCCGATCGCGGCGGTCGTGCACGCGGCCGGCGTCCTCGACGACGCCACCGTGGCCAACCTGACCGACGACCGCGTGCTGCGGGTGCTCGCGCCCAAGGTGCTGGGCACCACGCTGCTCACCGAACTGGTCCCGGAGGCGGGAACGTTGGTCCTGTTCGCCTCCGCCGCCGGACTTCTCGGCTCGGCCGGGCAGAGCCCGTACTGCGCGGCGAACGCCTTCCTCGACGCCTGGGCGCACCACCTGGTCCACGCCGGCCGGCGGGCGCTCAGCCTGGACTGGGGCGCCTGGACCGGCGTCGGCATGGTCGCCGAGTCCGGCACCCGTGCCGCCGAGACCGGCCGCTCCGGCCTGGTCGCCTTCACTCCGCAGGAGGGCGGCGAACTCTTCGAACGGGTCCTGTCCACCTCCCGCCGCCAGCTCGCGCCGCTCGCCCTGGACCGGGAGATGCTGTCCCTCGTCCCCGACGCGGTGCGCGCCCGCCCCGTCCTGGGCGACCTGGTCACCGCCCCGGCCGGCACGGCCGTCTCCGACGACCTGGTGAAGAGGGTGTTCGCCGCGACGAGCGACGAGGACCGCGCCACATGGCTCGAGGCGTACGTACGGGCAAGGGTCGGTGAGGTGTCCGGCGGAACGGTGGACGCGTCCGCGAGCACGGCCCTGAAGGAACTCGGCCTGGACTCCCTCATGCTGGTGCGGCTGCGCAACGCCTTCGGCCGTGAGCTGGGCGTCGAACTCCCGGCCGCCGACGTGTTCGCCGCCTCCGACATCCGCGGCCTCGCCCGGGCCCTGGGCGGGGCCCTGCCCGAGCGGGAGGCGGCGGCGCAGCAGGACGCCGACGGCGCCGCTCCGGTGCCCGGGACCGAACTGCGCCCGGCGACCCGCGACGTCGTACGACTGCTGCGCAGCGCCCGTCCCGGCATGCCGGACGCGGCGCACGGCATCGGCCTGGCCGTACGGCTGACCCGGCCCACGACCCACGAGACGCTCACCGGCATCCTCGACCGGCTCGTGGCCCGCCACGCCGCCCTGCGCACCGGGATCGTCGTCGGCGGCGACGGCGGCCGGCAGTTGCGCGTGGACCGCGAGATCGCAGGACCGGTGCTGCGCTGGACGACCTGCCCGGCCGGCGAGGGCGGGGCCGACCCCGCCGACCGGCTGCGCCGACTGCTGGAGCCGCCGTTCGACCTGGCCGAGGCACCACTGTGGCGCTTCGAGTTGCTGGACGGCGGCGAGCGGGATCAGATCCTCGTCTTCGGCGCCCACCACGCCGTGAGCGACCTGCAGTCGCTGCTGCTGGTGGCCGCGGAGATCGACGCGGAACTGTCCGGCACGCCGCTCGGCGACGCCGTCACCAACCGTGACATCGCCCTGCTCGTCGAGGCCCAGCAGGGCGGCGAGGGGGCGAGCGCCGGGTGGCGGGAGGCCTTCCACGGCAGCCGGCGGCTCGACCTGGAGCTCTCCCGGCCGCGCCCGGCCGAGCGGTCGTACCGGGCGGGCAGTGTGACGGTGACGATTCCCGACGGGCTGACCGAGCGGATCGCGGCAGCCGCGAGCAGCCTGGCGATCACCCCCGCCGCGTTCTGCCTCGGCACGCTGACGGTGCTGCTGACCAGGAAGCGGGAGCGGGAGCGGTTCGTGCTCGCCGTGCCCGTGGACACCCGTATCCACGCCGACGCCTACGACGCGGTGGGCTTCTTCGGCGTCCCGGTGCCCTTCCCGGCCGAGGCCCGGCCCGGCGAGCCGGTCGCCGAGGTGCTGCGCCGCACGGACGACCGCCTGCGGCGGGTGCTGGCCAAGGGCGCCGTGTTCTCCGACGTCCTGGCCACGCTGGCCCGCCAGGGCCTGCACCGGCACAACGCGCCGCTGGTCGAGGTGTACTTCAACTACGTGCGCTCCTCGCGCCGCCTGACCCACCTGGAGGTCCTGCCGGCCGGCACCGGCTACTCCGATCTCGACCTGATGGTCACCATGACCCCGGACGCCTCCCGCATCCGCCTCGACCACAACCTGGACATCCTGGACGCCCGCACCACCACGGAACTGGGCGAGGAGTTCCTCCACCTGCTCGCGGAGACGGTGCAGAACCCGACGGCCCCGGTACGCGCCGGGCACCTCGCGGCGACCGAGTCCGCCGCCCCGGCTCCCACGACCGTTCAGGGGACCCCGTCCGGGGCCTGCCTCACCGGCGCGCCTGCGGCGAGCGCTGCCGCCGGCCGGTCGCCGGCCGGGACGGTTTCCGCCGGTGGGCAGGCTGTCGCTGCGGAAGGCCCCGGGGCCGCGCAGGCCGACGCAGCCGAAGTCGCCACGTCCGGCCGCTCCTTGGCGCTCGCCGCCACCTTCGCTCTCGGTAACCTGCCGCTGATGTGCGAGGCGGCCGTCAACGACGGGGCCGCCCCTGAGGGCGGCGGGCTCACGGTCGTCGAAGCGCCGTACCACCACGTGCTCGCCGCCCTCCAGGACCCCGCGGGCGTCTTCGCGGACCCTGCGACCGCGGTCGGTGCCGTGCTGCTGCGGGCGGTGGACCTGGAGCGGTTCGGGCCGGTGGACGACGGGCTGCTGGCCGAGTTGCGCACCGCCTGCCCGGCCGCGGTCAGGCGTCTCGTCGAACGTGTCCGCAAGCCGTTGGTCGTCGGCTTCCTGCCCGCCGCCCGCGCGGAGGACCGCCTCGCGCGGTGGGAGCGCGACGTCGCCGCCGAACTCGCCGAGTTGCCCGGCGTCGCGGTGGTCGGGCCCGACGACTGGACGCGGCACCACCGCGTCGAGGACCGCTTCGACGAGCGGACCGAGCGGCTGGCCCACCTGCCGTTCACGCCACCCTTCCAAGCGGCGGTCGCGCTGCGTCTGGCCGAGGTGGTACGGGCCGTGCTGCGCCCCGCGCCGAAGGTGATCGCGGTCGACGGCGACGAGACCCTGTGGGGCGGAGTCGCCGGCGAGATCGGTCCGGAGGCCGTCGACCTCACCGGCCCCCGCGCGCTGCTCGCCCGCAGACTGCTGCGGTGGCGGGAGGCGGGCGCGCTGCTGGCCCTGGTCAGCAACAACGACGAGGCGACCGTCCGGGCCGTCCTGGACCGCCCCGACAGCCTGTTGAAGCCCGAGCACTTCAGCGTGCTGTCCGCGGCCTGGGGACCCAAGCCGGGCCGGCTGGCCGAGGCGGCGCGCACTCTCAACCTCGGTCCGGACAGCTTCCTGTTCCTGGACGACAACCCGGCGGAGATCGCCAGGATGCGCTCGGCGCTGCCCCGGGTGCTGTCGGTCACCTGCCCTCCGGCGGCCGGACTGAAGGAGTTCCTGGACCGGTTGTGGCCGCTGGTCCCGGCCGCCGCGACCGCCGAGGACGCGCTGCGGGCCCGCTTCTACGAGCAGGAGCGGGAGCGGGACGCCGTACGCGAGCAGGCCGGCTTCGAGGAGTTCCTGGCGAGCCTTGAACTGGAGGTCGACGTCCGGGCCCTCGCCGGGCCCGACGTCCAGCGGGCCGAACAACTGGTGCGTCGCACCAACCAGTTCACCCTGCGCGCCCGCTCGTCCGAGGGCGGCGACGTGACCCGGTGGCGACAGCGGGGCGAGGTGTGGACGGCCGTGGCGCGCGACCGGTTCGGCGACTACGGCCAGATCGGCCTGCTCGCCCTGCGCTCGAACGGCGGCCAACTCGACGTACTGGCCTGGCTGATGAGCTGCCGGGCGCTCGGACGGGGCGTCGAGGAACGCATGTTGCAGTGGCTGGCCGACCGTGCGGATCAACTGGGCTGCGCCAAGGTCCGGCTGACGGCCGAGCGCACCGAGCGCAACGCCCCCGCCCGGCGGCTGCTGGCCGCCCTCGGCGGCGGCGACCAGGACGACGAGCACCTGGAGGTCGTGACCACACCGGAGGCGCTGCGCGCCTTCCGCTCCTGGGAGCAGCGGTGACGGCAGGTGGGACGGCCGTGAGGGAAAGGACGACGTACATCGTGAAGGGCTCTGATGCGTGACATGAACGAGGACACCGGGCAGCGGGCGACCGCCGAGGCGATCGAGCGCGGCGGGGGCGGTCTCGGCGTCGCCGACCTGCTGGCCAGGGTGACGGCGGCGGGCACCGGTGACGACTCCGGCGCCGCTCCGGCCCCGGCCCGCGACCTGGACGGCGTGGCGGCGGCCATCGCCGCCGCGGCCGGCCGCCATCTGCCCGGCGGCCACCTGGCGCCCGACGCCGACTTCTTCGACGCCGGGGGCACCTCCGTGCACGCCGTGGAACTCGTCGCGGAGCTGGAGGGCGAGCTGGGCATCGAGTTCGACCTGGACGAGGTGTTCGCCGACGCCCGCCCGATCAGCCTCGCCCGGCGCTACCTGGCGGCGACCGGACCCGCAAGCGACGCGGCGACCGTCCCGGCGCGCGGCGCGCCCGAGTCCGGCACCGTGATCGTCCCGGCACCCCGCACCCCCGCCGCAGTCACCGCCACCCCCCTCCCCGGCAGCGGCGCCGACCCGTACTGCCGGGCCCGCCAGGAGGACCTCGACCAGATCCTCGCCGACCTCGCCCTCGCCGACCGCCTGCCCTTCACCGACGTACCCGAGCCGCTGCCGCCCCGCCGGGTCCTGCTGACCGGTGCCACCGGCTTCCTCGGCAGCCACATGCTGCTCGACCTGCTGCGCCACAGCGACGTCCACGTGTACTGCCTGGTCCGCGCGGCCGACGAGGAGGCCGCCGTCGGCCGGCTCGGCGAGGCCCTGAGGAGCTACCGGCTGCCCTGGTCCTCGGAGGTGCGCCGCCGGGTGACCGTACTGCCCGGCGACATCCGCCGGCCGCGCCTGGGCCTGTCCGACGAGCTGTGGCAGAGCCTCGCCCTCGAACTGGACGGCGTCGTCGGCGTGGCCGCCGCCGTGGACTTCCTGCGCGGCTACCAGTCGCTGCGCGCGAGCAACGTCCTCGGCGCCCTCACCCTCGCCGAACTCGCGGCCACCGGACGGCCCAAGCCGCTGCACCACATCTCCTCGATCGCCGTCTTCAACGAGGTCGGCATCACCGCCATGGGCGAGGACGACCCGCTCGCCCACGTCGACCGGCTCGTCTCCGGCTACGACCAGTCCAAGTGGGCCGCCGAGGTCGCCCTGCGCCGGGCCCGCGACCACGGCCTGGTCGTCACCGCCCTGCGCCCCGGCGGCATCGGCGGGCACGCGAAGACCGGCGCCTACAACCCGCAGGACCTCAGCAGCGGCCTGATCTCGGCCTTCGGCCGCTTCCGCACCGTACCGGCCTTCCGCCACCTCAACGCCGCGCCGGTCGACTGGGTCAGCCGGGTCGCGGTCGCCGCGATCTGCGAACCCGACGCCTGGGGCTACGACTACAACCTCACCGGCGTGCCCAACACCCTCGACGACGTGGTCCGCGACATGGCGCTCGGCGGCATGCACGTACGCGTCCAGGACTGGGACGAGTGGCGCACCGACGCCCTGGCCCGCCTCGAGGCCGACCCGGTGCCCGAACTGGCCTTCCTCACCCGGGTGCTGCAGAGCCCCACCGCTCTGAAACTGTGCGAGGCCACCCTGAAGGGCCCGGCGGCCGGCGGCGAGCGCACCGCCGCGCTGGTGGACGCCCTCGGGCTGCCGCCCGCCGCCCGCTACGACGCACAGGCACAGCTGAGGACGTTCGAGCGGCTGGCGCAGGACGGCCTCGCCCGGCTGCCGCACAAGGACGACCAGCCCTACCTGTGGTTCACCGAGACCACCGAGGGCGGCGTCGGCCCGGCCGGCGCCCCCGCCGACACCCCCTGTTCCATGGCGCTCACCCTTTCCATCGCGAGCATGTACCAGCTGGTGAAGGAGCGCCGGGTGGACGTGACCGGCGAGGTGACCTGTGCCGCCGTACATCCCGAGCCGCTGACCGTCGAGCGCGGCGACATCTGGATCCGCCCCGAGGAGGGCATACCGCAACAGCACGGCATGACCCACCAACTCCTGTGCTACCGGCTGCACTTGCGTGACGCAGACGGCGGCCGGTGGTGGCTGGAGGGCCACAAGCACGCGAGGGCCCGCCGGGACGTGTGGCGGCAGACCCGCGCGCTCACCGTGGAGATCGGCCGCGAGGGCGAGGCGGCGAGCCTCACCGGCGAGGTCGTGGTACCCGCGGACACCTACGTCCGTGACCAGATCGACGGCATCCAGGTCGACCCGCGCCTGACCAGCCGCGAGAAGCGGGCCGCCAAGCTGACCTGGCTCGCCTGGTTCGGCCTGGAGATGGGCCGCGGCCTGCTCGGCCCCTTCGCCCGCGCCGCCGCCGACCTCCTCGACCTGCGCCGCACCCCGACCCTCACGGAGCACCACCGATGATCTTCAAGGCGATCACCCCCAGGACCACCCGGCAGGCCCTGCGCAAAGTCCGCACCACCGCGGTCCCACGCCCCCTGCACCACCGTCTCGGCCCGGCGGCCGTCGAGGAGATCGACTTCCGCGCGGGCGACGGCGTCCGGCTCGGCCTGACCCGCGTCGACCCGGGGGAGACCGGCCGGCCCGCCGTGCTGCTGCTGCACGGCCACACCGCCTCGGCCGACATGTTCCTGCTGCCCGAGACCCGCAACCTCGTCGACGTGCTCCTCGACGACGGCTACGAGCCCTGGCTGCTGGACTGGCGGGGCAGCTGCCGGCTGCCGTACAACGAGACCGGCCAGAGGTACACGTACGACGACGTCGCCCTGTACGACATCCCCGCGGCCGTCTCGTACATCCGTGAACGCGTCGGCGACCGCCCGCTGTTCGTCGTCGCCCACTGCATCGGCTCGCTCTCCCTGTCGCTGAGCATGACGGCGGGCCTGGTGCCGGGCCTGGCCGGCGTGGTGTCCCAGGGCGTGTTCCTGACGCCGAAGCTCGCCGGGCGCACCTCGCTGCGCATGTCGGTGGCGGGGGAGCTGCTGAGGAACCGGATCGACCACATACCGGTCGACTTCCGCAAGGTGGGCCTGTGGTCCAAGTACACCCCGCTGTTCGCGCTGGCCGCGCGGAAGGCGAGCTGCCCGGACCCGACCTGCCAGATCCTGCACAACTCGGCCTGGGGCTCGGGCGCTTCCCTCTTCCTGCACGAGAACCTGGCCGAGGCCACCCACGACCGGCTCGCCCAGCTCCTCGGCCCCGCGCCGCTGTGGATCCTGCCCCACCTGCGCCGCATCGAGCTGGCCCGCAGCGTCGTGCGCTGGCACGACACCGATCACCGCTACCGGGCGCTGCCGCCGAGCGCGCTCGACGCGGCCGGCCGGATCGACACCCCGGTGCTGCTGATCTCGGGCAGCGAGAACGGGCTGTGGCTGGACTCCCAGAAGCTCTGCCGCGACGTACTCGCCCACCGGCAGCCGCAGTTGGACGTGACGTACACCGAGATCCCCGGCTACGGGCACCTGGACACGTTCCTGGGCCGGGGCGCCGCCCTGGACGTCTTCGGTCACATCCTGGACTTCCTCGGCGAACGGCGGTGACGGCCGGCCGGACCACCGCTACCGTACCGACCAGTAACCTGATCGCACTCCCGGAGGTGCCCCATGCCGCAGCTCGAGGTCGACGGCGCGCTGCTGACGTACGACGACGAGGGCCCGCGCGACGGTGACGGCGTGCCTCTGGTGTTCGTCCACGGCTGGACGGCGGACCGGCACCGCTGGGACCACCAGCTGAAGCACTTCTCGGCCGAGCGCCGGGTGGTCCGGCTGGATCTGCGCGGGCACGGGGAGAGCGGCGGCGCGGGGTCGCGGACGATCGAGGAGCCGGCCCGCGACGTGGTCGCGCTCCTGGACCACCTGGGCGTCGACCGGTGCGTGCTGATCGGGCACTCGATGGGCGGCATGATCGCGCAGACCATCGCCCTGGCCCACCCCGAGCGGGTCGAGCGGCTGGTGCTGGTCTGCTCCATCAGCCGGATGACGTACAGCCGGGGGAGGGGGCTGCTGATGGCGGCGTCGACGCTGGTGCCGTTCAAGCTGTTCGTCGCCGCCAACATCCAGCGCGCCTTCGCCCCCGGTTATCCGCGCGAGGAGATCCGGCGCCACATCCGGGCCTCCGCCGCGACCCCGCGCGAGGTGGTCATGACCTGCTACTCGGCCATGCGGGCCTTCGACGTCCTGGGCCGGGTGGGCGAGATCCGCGTGCCCACCCTGCTGGTGCACGGCTACCACGACATCCAGCTGCCGGTGAAGCAGATGCTGCGGATGGCGAAGGCGTACCCGGACGCGGAGGTCCGCATCATCGACGCGGGCCACGAACTGCCGCTGGAGAAGCCGGCGGAACTGACCGCGGCTCTCGACCGGTTCGTGACCGGCCGTTCCTGACGGCCGGGGCGCACGGGGCCGCTCCAGGACCCCGTGCGTCAGCCGGTGGTGAGCACCATACGGAAGCGGGCGGCGCCGGAGAGCATCTTCCGGTACGCCTCGCCGGCCTGGTCCAGCGGCACGACCTCGGTCATCGGGCGGATCCCGTGCAGGGCGCTGAACGCCATGGTGTCCTGCACGTCCTGCGAGGTGCCGGACGGGTGGCCGCGGACCATCCGGCCGCTCAGGATCAGCTGCAGCGGGGTGATGCCCAGCGGTTCGGGCGCCGCGCCGATGACCACCAGTTCGCCGCGGTGCGAGAGCCCGGCCGCGGTCGCCGTGATGGCCTCGGAGCTGCCGGCGGTGGCCAGTACGACCTTGGCGCCGCCGAGCGACGCCAGAGCGTCGGCGACGGGGGTGTCCGCCGTGCTGTCGACGTAGTGGTGCGCGCCCAGCTGCTTGGCCAGGTCGGCCTTGTCGGCTCCCCGGGCGATCGCCACCGTCTCGAAGCCCATGGCCGCCGCGTACTGCACCCCCAGGTGTCCCAGGCCGCCGATGCCGAGCACCGCGACCAGGTCGCCGGGGCGGGCGGAGCTGCGGCGCAGCCCGTTGAACGTGGTCACGCCCGCGCACGCCATGGGCCCGGCGTCGCTCGCCGCCAGGGAGTCGGGGATCCGGGCCAGTGCGTCGACCGGTGCGATCACCCGCTCGGCGAAGCCACCGTCGTACGTCCAGCCGGGCACCTTCAGGTTCGGGCACACGACGAAGTCGCCCTGCCGGCACGGTGTGCAGTGGCCGCAGCTGCCGCCGAACCAGCCCACCGTCACCCGGTCGCCCACCTGTCGGCCACGGTCCTGCGTCCCCTCGCCGAGCTGCTCGATCCGCCCGGCGATCTCGTGCCCGGGGACCACCGGGAAGTCGATGCCGGGAAACGCGGCGTCCACGAAGGCGCTGTCGCTGTGGCAGACCCCGCAGGCCTCCACGGCGATCCTGACGTGGCGGGGGCCCGGCTCCGGGACCTCGCGCTCGGCGATCTCGAAGGGACCGCCGGCAGTGGTCACCTGCGCGACTTTGTAGGTGGTCATGGGTCTCTCCCGAGAGTCTCTCCCCCGAGCAGGGCGGGTGCGACGGCCCCCGCAACCAGCACATCAGCTCCGGGCGGATCGCGCGCGCCGTACGAGGTCGGCGGCGGCCCGCGACCACTCGGGGTGGTCGAAGCCGAAGCCCGCGTCGAGCAGCCGTCCCGGGACGACCCGCCTGCTCTTGAGCAGCAGCTCGGTGTCCGAGCGCAGCACGAAGGCGCCGATCTCGGCCATCCACTTCGTCGCGGGCAGGCCCACCGGGACGCCCCACGCCTTGCGCAGCGCGCGCATCAGCGTGCGCTGCGGCACGGGGGAGGGCGCGGCGAGGTTCACCGGGCCGGTGATGTCCTCACGGTCGACGAGGAACTCCACCGCCCGCACGAAGTCGCGGTCGTGGATCCAGGAGACGTACTGCGCGCCGCCCGCGACCGGCCCGCCCAGACCGAACCGGGCGAGCCACGACAGGACGTCGAAGACACCGCCCCGGTCGGGGCTCATCACCATGGCGGAGCGGAGGGCGATCTTGCGGGTGTGCGGGGTGTCGGCCATCTCCTGCTCACGCTCCCAGGCCCTGGCGATCTCCACGCTGTACGCCCAGTAGCCCGGAACCGCGGGCTCCGTTCCGCCGATCACCCCGCTCGCCTCGTCGTTGGGCGCGTCGAAGCGGTGGGCGTAGACGGTGGCCGTGCTCATCTGCAGCCAGACCCTGGGCGGCCGCGTCGCGGCGGCGACGGCCTCGCCCACGACCCGGGCGGAATCCACCCGCGAGTCCATCATCGCCCGCAGATTCTCGGGCGTGTAGCGGCAACTGACGCTGCGCCCGGCCAGGTTCACCACGACGTCACTGCCGTCGACCGCCTCGGCCCAGGCCCCCAGGGACCTGCCGTCCCACAGGACCTGCCCCGGACGCGTGGGCCGCCTGCTCAGCACCACCACCTCGTGGCCCGCCGCGGTCAACGCACGGTCCAGGACCGCACCCACCTGTCCGGTCCCGCCCGGTAACACGATCCTCAACTGGCTCGCCCCCTTCACCGATACCGACGGAGACGACCTTAGCCCAGAAAATTGAACGTGTTCAAAAACAGGGAGGGTTCTGTCTTGGAGCCGGCTCAGTCCCTCCCGCCGGGCGGCATGGGCCGTACGGTGAGGATCTGCTGGGCGTGTCCGACCGGGCCGTGCACGTCGTGCAGGACCGTGCTGGTCAGGCCCAGGCCGGTCGGCCCGAAGGCGACCGTGGTGTCCAGTCCGGTCCAGGGGCCCTCGGGGCGGCGGTGGAGGTGGACGGTCAGGTCCACGTTGGGAAACATCCACGCGGTGGGCGACTGCCGTGCGGCGATGCCGTTGGCCGTGTCGACCAGGGCGAGGTAGGAGGCGAGCGGGCTGCTCGGCTCGCCGGCGACCAGGGTGAGCGGGGTGGAGACCCACGCGGTGGTGCGGCCCGGGCGTGGCGGGGCGAGCGGGCGGACGTCCAGGGAGGCGATGTAGCCGCCGGGCCACAGGTCGCTCATCGCCCAGGGAGCGAGCCGGTCGGGCGGGGTGAGCCGGTCCTCGGCGCCCCCGGCGACGGAGGCGGTGTCCTGGGCGGACAGCAGCCAGGTGCGGGCTCGGACCACCGGGCGGCCGGCCATGTGTACGACGGCTTCCAGCAGTTCGATGGTTCGGCCGGGGCGGAGCGTCGCCACTTGTATCTCACACTCGTCCAGGGCCGGGCGCCCCAGGATGTCGTAGCTGATCCGGGCCGGTGTCAGACCGGTATCGGGGCGGGCGGCCAGGTGGTCCTCGATCGCGTGGACGATCAGTCCGCCCAGCGGACTGAAGTGCTGCTCGTACGGGTCCCAGGCGCCACTCGCGTGGGCGGTGGGCTTGAAGCGGTGCTCGTCGATACGTTCGTAGTAGCTGTCGGGAACCGGGGTGCCGCTGTTCAACGGGTATACCTTTCAGGGTTGTTCACGAAATGCTGAGCAGGCGCAGGGTTCTGCTCCGGACCGGCGGGGCAGGCCCATCATCGCCCAGCCGGTGCTTGGCATCTACACCCACCGCCCGTCAGGAGGCCCCGTGCAGCTGCGCGACGTGACACCGGACGACGTCGACGCCTACATCCGGATGCGCTGCGATCCGGTCATGATGTCCGGGCTCGGCGGGCCCCTGCCGGCCGAGGGCATGGTGGACAAGGTGCGCCGGGACGCCGAGCAGGCGGCGGCCGGCACCGCCTGGATCAAGATGATCGTCCCTGACCCGCGGACCCCAGGCGTGGTGGCCGGGACCGTGTCCATCTGGGCCCACGAGAGCGGCGACGGCCCGATGTCGGAGATCGGCTGGATGGTGCTGCCCGGGTTCCAGGGGCGCGGTCTGGGCAGACGCGCCGCCCGCGCGCTGCTCGAGCAGGCGCGGGACGAGGACCGCTGGGGGGTGGTGCACGCCTTCCCGGCCACGACCAACGCGGCCTCGAACGGCATCTGCCGCTCGCTCGGCTTCCGGTTCCTCGCCGAGCGCGAGGTGACGTTCGCGGGCCGGGTGCTGCGCACCAACCACTGGGCCGTCACCCCGCGCACCGACCTGACGCCGGGGTGAGGGGACAGGCTCAGGCGAGGCTCACCCACGAGCGCTGCTCGGCGGAGCGGGCCATGGCGTCCAGTGCCGTCGCCGCGGCCACCGCGTCGTCGAGGGTGGCGCCGTACGGCCGGTTCTCCGTGATCGAGCGCAGGAAGTGGTGTGCCTCGACGACCTTGAGGTCGTCGTAGCCCATGGCGTTGGCCGAGCCCGGCTGGAAGGCCTCGTACGCGCCGTGGCCGGGGCCGACGTAGACGGTGCTGACCGGCTGGTCCTGGTACGCGGTGCCGCGGCTGACGCCTAGTTCGCCCATGCGGCGGAAGTCCCAGAAGAGCGCGCCCTCGGTGCCGTGGATCTCGAAGCCGTAGTTGTTCTGCTCGCCCACCGAGACCCGGCACGCCTCCAGGACGCCGCGCGCGCCGGAGGCGAAGCGCAGCAGGCAGTTGACGTAGTCGTCGTTCTCGACGGGGCCGAGTTCGCCGCCCGACGCCCGGGTGTGACCGGCGGTGGCACCGGACGGGCGGGCTCGCTCGGGCACGAACACGGCGGTGTCCGCGGCCAGCGAGTCGATCTCGCCGAGCAGATGGCGGGCCAGGTCGACCCCGTGCGAGGCCAGGTCGCCCAGCACTCCGCTGCCACCGCGCTCGCGCTCGTAGCGCCAGGTCAGGGCACCCTCGGGGTGGGCGGCGTAGTCGCTGAACAGCCGGATGCGGACGTGGGTGACCCGGCCGATCTCGCCGGCCGCGACCATCTCGCGGGCGGCGGCGACGGCGGGTGCGTTGCGGTAGTTGAAGCCGACCGTGCCCCGCACGCCGGCCTTGGCGGCGGCGTCGGCGACCGCGCGGGCGTCGTCGGCCGTCAGGCCCACCGGCTTCTCGATCCAGATGTGCTTGCCGGCCTCGGCCATGGCGAGGCCGATCTCCCGGTGCAGGAAGTTGGGGGCGGTGATGCTGACCGCCTGGACGCGGGGGTCGGCGGCGATCTCCCGCCAGTCGCGGGTCGCGGAGTCGAAGCCGTACCGCCCGGCGGCCTGCTCGGCCCGGCCGGGCACCTCGTCGGCGACGGCGACCAGGTGCGGACGTACCGCCGGCTGGGGGAAGTGATGGAGCACGCGTGCGTACGCCTGGGTGTGCACCCGCCCCATCCAGCCGAATCCGACGACGGCGACGCCGAGCACATCCACCATGACAGCCCCTCTTTGGACCGATCCAAAACCTGCGGGCTCACGATGCGGGCTGGTTCTGCCGAGTGTCAACCCCCTTCGCCGGCGCACTCCCGGCTCTGTGCAGGACCCTTTACAGAAGGCCCCTCCTGTGGAACGGTCCAGCACGTGCGATCCCCGACCATCCGCGACGTGGCCGCGCGGGCCGGTGTGTCCAAGTCCCTGGTCTCGCTGGTGCTGCGCGGCTCCGACAGCGTGCGCCCCGAGAAGCGGCAGGCGGTCCTCGCCGCGATCGACGAGCTCGGCTACCGGCCCAACGCCGCCGCCCGCAGCCTCAGCGAACGGCGCACCCGCACCGTCGGCGTGCTGCTGAACGACATGCGCAACCCCTGGTTCGTGGAACTCCTCGACGGCCTCAACTCCCGCCTGTACGACAGCGGTCTGCACATGCTGCTCGCCGACGGCCGGCTCAACCGGCGCCTGGGCGAGGACCTCACCCGTACCTTCACCGAACTGCGCGTCGACGGCCTGGTCGCCGTCGGCACCCTGCGGGACCCGCAGGCGCTGCGCACCGCGGCCGGCCGGCTCCCCACCGTCGTCGCCGGCACCCGCGAGCCCGACCTGCCCGGAGTGGACGTCGTCGTGGGCGACGACGAGCACGGCGCCCGGCTGGCCACCGAGCACCTCGTCGTCCTCGGCCACCGGCACATCGCCCACATCGCGGGCCACGGCGCGGTCGGCGAGCTGCGCCGCCGCGGCTTCGAGGCCACCATGCGCGAGCACGGGCTGGCCGGCACGGCGGTCGTGGAGCAGGGCGACCTGACCGAGGAGGGCGGCTACCGGGCCACCGTACGGCTGCTCAGCCGCCCCGGGCGCCCCACCGCCGTCTTCGCCGTCAACGACATGACCTGCGTCGGCGCGCTGTCGGCCGCCGAGGAGAGCGGCCTTCGGGTGCCGCGCGACCTCTCCCTGGTCGGCTACGACAACACCTATCTGTCGCGGCTGCGGCACCTGTGGCTGACCACCGTGGACAACGCCAGCCACGACGTGGGCCGACGTGCCGCTCAGCGGTTGCTCGACCGGATCGACGACCCGGACCGCCCGCGCGCGGTCGACCTGACCACCCCGTACCTGGAGGTGCGCGGCACGACCGCCCCACCGCCCGGCGGCGCCTGAGGCGGGGCTCAGCCCGCGAGTACCTCCGCCCACCGGCGGGTCTCACCGGCGTACGCCCGTACGCCGCACCGGGCCGACAGGGCGGTGACGATGTCCAGGCCGCGGCCGTGCTCGTCCGGGTCCGGCGCGGCGGACGGCTCGGGCGGCGCCGCGGGTCCCCGGTCGGTCACCTCCACGCGCACGGCCCGGCGCCCGCCGGCCGGGACGCGCCGCAGCCGCAGGGTGGCGGGCGGCCGGGCGTGCACCAGCGCGTTGGTGACCAGCTCCGACACCACCAGGAGCACGTCCTCGGCCGCGTCCGCGGGCAGGTTCCAGCCGCTCAGCACCGCACGGACGCGCCGGCGTACGGCCGGCACGGCACCCGCGGCGTGCGGCAGCGGGAAGACCTGGTCGGCCTCCCGGCGGGGCGCGGCATCGAGCTGCGCTGTGGTCATGTGCCCTCCTTCTCCCGGGCCGCGCTGCCGGCCGGAGGCCGGGCGCGCTGTGAACGCCAGGGAATGAAGGAGGGGCCGGTCAATGAACAACGGTCGGCATTGCCGAACGGCACCTGACGAAGAGGTCGAATGGGGCAAGCCCGGGCGGAACCGGAGGACAGGCCCTAGGATCACTCCATGGCCGGACCCGTCCAGTCCATAGAAAGAGCGGCGGCGATCCTGCGGCTGCTGGCCGGCGGCCCACGCAGGCTGGGGCTCGGCGAAGTGGCGTCGTCCCTCGGGCTGGCCAAGGGCACCGTCCACGGCATCCTGCGCACCCTGCAGCACGTGGACTTCGTCGAGCAGGACGAGGCCACCGGCAAGTACCAGCTCGGGGCGGCGCTGCTGCACCTGGGCACCAGCTACCTCGACGTCAACGAGCTGCGCTCACGCTCCCTGAACTGGGCCGACGCACTGGCCGCCCGCAGCGGGGAGGCCGTCCGCCTGGGCACACCCCTGGAGGGCCGGGTCCTCATCGTCCACCACGTCTTCCGGCCGGACGACACCCTGCAGACCCTGGACGTGGGCGCGCTGCTGCCGCTGCACGCCTCCTCCCTCGGCAAGATCCTGCTGGCCTTCGGGGCCGCCACCGTCGACCCGCTGCCGGAGGAGGGCCTTCAGGCGTACACGCGGCACACCCTGGTCGTCCCCGAGGACCTGAGCCGGGCGCTCGCCGAGATCCGGGAACTCGGATGGGGAGCCGAGGTGCAGGAGATGAGCATGGGGGATGCCGGAATCGCCGCCCCGATCCGCGGGCACGGCGGCCTCGTGGTGGGCGCCATCGGAGTGTCCGGTCCCGTCGAGCGGATCTGCGATCCCCGGGGCCGGCCGCTGCAGGCACTGATCGCCCTGCTCCGGGACGCCGCACGGGCGATCTCCCGAGACCTGGGAGCCGCCCGCTGGTAGACACCGACGGATCCCCGCATCCCGCTGACAGGTCCCCTCCGCGTGACGCATCGGAAGGCAGGCCCCGATCATGGTTGAACGGTATGTGATGTCCATCGACCAGGGCACCACGTCCACGCGATGCATCCTGTTCGACCATCACGGGCGGCTGGTGTCGGTCGCCCAGCGCGAGCACCAGCAGCACTTCCCCCGGCCCGGGTGGGTCGAGCACGACGCCGTGGAGATCTGGCGCAACGTACAGCGCATCGTCCCCGAGGCACTGGCCGGCGCCGGCGCGGACGCCGCACGGATCGCCGCCATCGGAATCGCCAACCAGCGCGAGACCACCGTCCTGTGGGACCGGCGCACCGGCGCCCCACTGGGCCGGGCGATCGTCTGGCAGGACACCCGCACCGCGCCGCTCGTCGACACGCTGCGGGACCGGCCCGGCGACGATTTCTTCCTCGACCGCTGCGGTCTGCCTCCCTCCACCTACTTCTCCGCGCCCCGGATCCGCTGGCTGTTCGACCACGTGGAGGGCCTGGAGAAACGCGCCCAGGACGGCGAGGTGCTGTTCGGCACGATGGAGAGCTGGCTGATCTGGAACCTCACCGGCGGCACCGACGGCGGCCTGCACATCAGTGACCCCACCAACGCCAGCCGCACCATGCTCGTCAACATCCGGACCCTGACCTGGGACCCCGAACTGCTGGACTTCTTCGGCGTGCCGCGCCCGCTGCTGCCGGAGATCCGTTCCTCGGCCGAGAGCTACGGCGAGGCCCGCGCCCTGCTCCCCGGCGTCCGCATCGGCGCCGCCCTCGGCGACCAGCAGGCGGCTCTGTTCGGGCAGACCTGCTTCTCGCCGGGCGAGGCCAAGTGTACCTACGGCACCGGCAGCTTCCTGCTGATGAACACCGGAACCGACCTGGTGCGCTCCCACCACGGCCTCCTCACCACCGTCGCCTACAGGATCGCCAACGAGCCCACGGTCTATGCCCTGGAAGGGCCGATGGCCGTCACCGGCTCACTCGTCCAGTGGTTCCGCGACCGGCTGGGGCTGATCAGCACCGCACCCGAGATCGAGACGCTGGCCCGCACGGTGGAGGACAACGGCGGCTGCTACATCGTCCCGGCCTTCTCCGGTCTGTTCGCCCCGCACTGGCGCAGCGACGCCCGCGGTGTCGTCGTGGGCCTGACCTCGTACATCACCAAGGGGCACCTGGCCCGGGCCGTCCTGGAGGCCACCGCCTGGCAGACCCGGGAGGTCGTCGACGCCATGAACGCCGACTCCGGGCTCGCCCTGAAGCAGCTCAAGGTCGACGGCGGCATGACCTCGGACAACCTGCTCATGCAGATGCTGGCCGACGTGCTCGACGTCCCCGTCGTACGCCCCCTGGTGGCCGAGACGGTCTCGCTGGGCGCCGCCTACGCCGCCGGCCTCGCGGTCGGCCACTGGCCGGACCTGGAGGTCCTGCGCCGCAACTGGCACCGGGCCGGGCAGTGGCTGCCGGACATGGACCCCGAACGGCGCGAGGGGGAGTACGAGTCCTGGAAGCGGGCCGTGGAACGGTCCCTGGACTGGATCCGCCCACCCGGGCAGCCGCGCTGAGCCGGCGGGGCCGCTCGGCGACCTCAGCGACCGGACCAGGAGCGGTCGGCCTCCGCGCGGACGAGCAGCGAGAGCAGGGAGGCCACGGTCAGCCCGGCCTCGGCCGGGTGCCGCAGGACCTTGCTCGGGTCGATCCGGTAGATGTTGCCGCGCCCCTCCTTGGTGTGGGAGAGGTACCCGTCGCGCTCCAGATCGGCGATGATCTTCTGGACGGCGCGCTCGGTGAGCCTGCAGTGGGCCGCGATGTCGCGGATCCGGGCGTTGTGATTGTCGGCGATGGCTGCCAGCACCCGGGCGTGATTGGTCAGAAACGTCCATCCGGTATGCGGCTCAGGCACTCCTTCCATGGGGCCAGCTTAGGGCCCGGCTTTCACGCATACAAGAGCCTGAACTAGACTTCATGTATATCTTGACGTGCTCCAGGTGTCGGGGCGAGTCTGGAAGCGGAGAACGGGCGAACGCTTGTGAGAGAGGCGGTCATGGCGGAGCCTGCGTACGAGGCGCGGTCCACCGCCGGGGGTGCCGCCGCCCGCGGCGACCGCGGCGGCGTACCGGCGGCACCCCCGGGATGCGAACTGGCGATCGGCACCGGCCCCGAAGGCGGCCGCGTGCTCGTCACGGTGCACGGCGAACTCGACCTCGACACGGGCCAGGGCTTCCAGCGCGCCCTGAAGGACGCCCTCGGCCGCTCGGCCCAGGGCATCGACCTGGACCTGAGCGGAGTGGGGTTCTGCGACTGCTCCGCCCTCAACACCCTGATCAGCCTGCGGGAACGGGCCCTGGCACAGGACAAGACGATCGTCGTACGCGCCACCAGTCCCGTGAGCGAGCGGCTGCTCGTCCTCACTGGCACGCACTCGCTGTTCTGCGCCGAGGCGCCCGACGGGCCGGAGGCGTACGAGGCGGGAGCGACGGTGCCCCCCGCCCGGCACGGGGCGCCGGAGGACGGGACGCCGGCCGAGGACACCGAGCAGGACCTGCACATCGAGGTCGTCCAGCTGCGCCGGGCCATGCAGACCCGACCCGCCATCGACCTGGCCCGCGGCATCCTCATGGCCTCCTTCGGCCTGACCTCCGACCAGGCCTGGTCGGTGCTGGTCATCGCCTCCCAGAACACCAACACCAAGCTGCACCACGTCGCCCGGGCCGTGGTGACGGCGGTGCACGGCGACCCGCTGCCGGAGACGGTCCGGAAGCACCTGACCGCCGCCGTGACCGAGGTCCGGGCCTCGACGGACGGGACCGGCGGCACGCCACGGCGGAGCTGACGAATCGGCCCCGGACCAGTGGTTACCCGGAACCCGGGGTTCGGAAGTGAGCCCCGGGCCGGCCCCCCGCGCGCATCGCGGAGGGCCCGCCTCAGCGTGCCGGCTCCTCCTGCACAGGCTGCCCCGACACGTCGCGCAGGTGCTGCGACCGGCCGGGCCTGCCGCCCTCGCGGGCCTGTTCGGCGCGTTGCGCGGCACTGAGGCCGAGATCGGAGTCGGGGTCCACACGCACCGAGCGGGCCACCTCCTCACGGTTGGCGCAGCTCTCCGGCGGAATGCCGCGCAGCGCCTTGACGACCTCCTCCGAGGCACCGGAGCGGCGCGCCGCCCGAACCGGATCGTCCTTGCCGGCCGGGAAGTCGACGTCCTTGATGGTGTTCACCACGTCCCGGGCGCTCGTACTGGGGGCCATGGCTCCTTCTCCCTGTCGTACTCGTGGGGATCCCCGGGAAACCGTCATCGGCCCCTTCCTCACCTCTCGCTCCCGCCCCACGGCCGCCGAAGCCGGTCCGGCCCGTCGTGATTGCGGCGCGAGCGATCGGGTACGCGAGCAGGGCTGTGCCCGGGGAGATCACCCCCGGGCGGGCCGTACAACCGCCGCGACCAGGGAATCTGCCATGGAGACACCAGCGAACGACAACACCGCGACGCCCGCCCAGCGGGCGCTGGACGTGCTCGCCGAGAACGCCGAGGACGCGGTGGCACTGGACACGCTCGCGCACAGCGACGTGCTGGTCCCCGTGCCGGACGACGCGAGCGACGAGGACGTCACCAACCCCTCGACGGTGGCCTTGCCCGTCCTCGAACAACCGGGCGGAGCGCCGGTGGTGCCCGTGTTCACCTCCGAACTGGAGATGTCCGACCTGCTGCCCTTCGTCTCCAGCTACCGCCTCGTGCCCCTCGGCGCCCTCGCTTCCCAGTGGCCGGCCGACGACCTGTCGCTGACCATAGACGCCAGCTCGCCGCACGGCCTCACGCTCACCTCGGAGGGAGTACGCACCCTGCTGGCCCGCCCACACGGCTGAGCCGGCCCGTTCAAGCCGTCAGCCGCCGAGCGTACGGGCCAGGGCCGCGCGCTGCAGGGGCAGCACCTCCGCGTGCAGCGCGCGGCCCTTGGCCGTCAGACACACCCACACCCCGCGCCGGTCCTCCGCGCACACCGACCGCTCCACCAGGCCGTCCTTCACCAGCCGGCCGATCAGGCGGGACAGCGCGCTCTGGCTGAGGTGGACCCGGCCGGCGAGGTTCTGCACCCGGCACTGCTCGCCCTCTTCGGACGGCCCGGACGCCAGGATGTCGAGCACCTCGAAGTCGCTCGCGCCGAGCCCGTACGGATGCAGCACGCGGTCGAGTTCGCACATCGTCCGCGCGTGCACCGACAGGATGCCCCGCCACCGTTCCTCGAGCCGGGCCCCGGCCGCGTCCGCTCCCATACAGCGCATGTTAATGCGCGTACATCGAAACCGGCCGGTCGCGCCGCGGCCGGCCGCGGCGTCAGGCGTCCTGGACGAGCCCGACGAGATTGCCGTCCGCGTCCTTCACCGAGGCGATCAGCCTGCCGCCACCGACGTCCCGCACGTCCTGCAGCAGTTCGGCGCCTGCCTCCAGCAGAGCCGCCAGCCGCGCCCGGATGTCGTCGACGTGCCAGTACGGCACCGGCCCGGTCATCCCCTGGGCGTGCCCGTTCGGGTCCAGACCGACGTCCTGCCCGGCGTCCTTGAACCCGACGTAGTAGGGCTCGTCCGCATACGGCTCGACCTCCAACAGTGCCCTGAACAAGGCCTTCGCCCGGTCGAGGTCCTTGACGGGATAGACGATCGTCTTCAGGCCGGCGGTCATGGAAACTCACTCCTTCGAGGTGCGTGGCCCGACGGGTGGCGTCGGTGCCCTCACGCTAGGGCGGGTGAGCCCGCGGCCGCTTCTCCGATCCTGACCGGTTGCGTGCGGCAGGCTCCCCGGGCGCCTTTCGCCACTCACCGCGCAGTACTTCCGCGACGGTCAGCCGGGCCGCCCGCCGGGTCCTCACCTCCCTCTGTCAGCACTTCGCCTCGCCGCGCAGCGACAGGGCGAAGCAGCCAACCCGAATCAGCCAAGGCATCCCACCCGGCAGCCGGGCCCTCACGTCTGCCACGTCCGCCCGGAGCCGGGGCCGTCCGGTACGTCCGGTACGTCCGGTACCGGACAAGGCCTGGCAGGTTCCGTACGTGACGGGTCGGGCCGCGGGACAGTGGGAAGCGTCAGGACGGGGAGGCCTCGACGACAGGAGGCGGTCATGCCGAGGAATTCCGCCGGCCGGACGCGCCCGCTCGTCCCGGAGCGGCTCGAGGGGCCGGCCGCGCACGTTCCCCGGCGGCGCCGCGACCCGCTGGGGAGGGCGCGACCGCGAAGGCCGTCGCGGCCGGCCTCGGCCTGCTGCGCACCCGCCGGATCGGGCGCCGTACGTACGATCGCCGTGACGAGGCCCGGATCGCCGAGGTGGCCCGGATGTTCGAGAAAGGCTGGTAATCGGCGGCCCGCGATGGCCCCCGGCTGCGAGGATGAACGGCCGTACGGCGTCGAAAGGGCAGACACCCGATGGACCGTCCCACGCCTCTCGTCCCCCGCGCGTACGTCGCGATCGGCGGCCGCGGCCCCGAAGACGTGGTCGCCGACGACCGCGGCCGGGTGCTCACCGGGGTGGAGGACGGCCGCATCCTGCGCCTGCACGGCCTGACGGATCCCTCCGGCGCCCGCGTCGAGGTGCTCGCCGACACCGGTGGCAGACCGCTGGGCCTCGAACTCCTCCCGGACGGCGAGCTGTTGGTGTGCGACGCCGAACGCGGCCTGCTGCACATCACGCCGGACGACGGCACCGTACGGGTCCTCGCCGACTCGGTGGCGGGGGAGCGGCTGCGGTTCTGCAGCAACGTCGTCGCCCTCTCCGACGGTACCGTGTACTTCACCGTCTCCACCCGCCGTTACCCTCTCCAGCAGTGGATCGGCGACATCGTCGAACACACCGGCACGGGACGGCTGCTGCGCCTCGCCCCGGGCAGCGACACCCCGGAAGTCCTCCTGGACGGGCTGCAGTTCGCCAACGGCCTCGCCGCCGACGCCGACGAGTCCTTCCTGATCGTCGCCGAGACGGGCGCCCGCCGCCTCGTCCGCTACCGGCTCACCGGCCCGCGTTCCGGCCTCGCCGAGCCCTTCGTCGAGAACCTCCCGGGCATGCCCGACAACATCTGGCGCGCGGGCAGGGAAGGCCCCGTCTGGGTCGCCCTGGCCGGCCCCCGCGTCCCCCCACTGGACCTGCTGCACCGAGCCGGCCCCACCCCCCGCCGCCTCGCCGCCCGCCTCGCCGTCCACGCCCCGTACCGCCCGCCCGGCACCGTCGCCGTCCTCGCCGTCACCGCCGAGGGCCGCATCACCCACCACCTCTCCCGCCGTCGCTCTCCCTACCGCATGCCCACCAGCGCCTGCACGACGAACGGCCACCTGATCCTCGGCAGCCTGTGGGAACGAGGGGTGGGGGTGTACGCCCTCCCCGGAGCGACGGGCTGAGCGATACGCCGCGCCGCCCCGGTGTGTGCGGTGGGGATCCGGCGGCGTTACGGTGTGTCCGGGCGCGGCCGAGTAGGAGACGTACGAGCATGACAGCCCCGGAAACCGAGGATCTGCGGGTGCCGACGAGGTCCGCGCGGCGGCGGGCCCGGCGGGCGCAGCTGCCGGTGGTCGCGGTGGTGGCGCTCGGCGGTGCGCTCGGGGCCACGGGTCGGTACGCGGTCTCGCGGTGGTGGCCGGCGCCGGCCGGGGGCTTTCCGTGGGCGATCTTCTCGGTCAATGCCGTCGGGTGCGCGGTGATCGGCGTCTTCATGGTGGTGATCACCGACGTGTGGGGCGCCCACCGCCTGGTCCGGCCGTTCTTCGGCACCGGTGTGCTCGGTGGCTTCACCACCTTCTCCACCTACGCGGTCGACATCCAGAAACTGGTGGACTCCGGCCACGTCCGCACCGGACTGGCCTACCTCGCCGCGACCCCGTGCGCGGCGCTCGCGGCGGTGTGGCTCGCCGTGACGGCGACCCGACGCGTTCTGCGGTGGAGGCAGCGATGACGAGGCTCACCGGCAGCGCCCTGCGCGTGACCGTCTTCATCGGCGAGAACGACACCTGGCACCACCGGCCCCTGTACTCGGAGATCGTGCACCGGGCCCACTCGGCCGGCCTGGCGGGCGCCAGCGTCTTCCGCGGCATCGAGGGGTTCGGCGCGTCCTCCCTGATCCACACCTCACGGCTGCTGTCGATGAGCGAGGACCTGCCGGTGGCGATCGTGATCGTCGACACCGAGGAGCGGGTGCGCGCGTTCCTGCCGCAGCTGGACGAACTGGTCGGCGAGGGACTGGTGATCCTCGACGACTGCGAGGTCATCCGGTACGTCGGCCGTGCGAAGGCGACGGACGCGAAGGGCGGTAAGTGAACTGGCTGCTGGTGGTGCTCGGGGCCGCCGTCGGGGCGCCCCTGCGCTATCTCACCGACCGCGCGGTGCAGTCCCGGCACGACTCGGTCTTCCCCTGGGGCACCTTCGTGGTCAACGTCGCGGGCTGTCTCGTCCTCGGCCTGCTCACCGGCGCCGTCGCGGCGGGAGCCGCCGGGCCGCGGCTGCAACTGCTGCTGGGGACCGGGCTGTGCGGGGCCCTGACGACGTACTCGACCTTCTCCTACGAGACCCTGCGGCTGACCGAGACCGGTGCCGGGCTCTACGCCGCCGCCAACGTCGTCGCCAGTGTGGTGGCGGGCCTCGGTGCCGCGTTCGCCGGGGTATGGATCGCCGGAAGCCTCTGACGATTGTCCAAAGCTTTCGGTGTCGGTCACCGGGCCTTCACCTGGACACCGTAAGAGTGTCCACACCACTGTCGATCAACATCCCCAGAACTGGATCCCATGAGCGTCATCTCCGTCGGTCAGGCCGTCGTTCTCGGAGTCGTCGAGGGGGTGACCGAGTTCCTCCCCGTCTCCTCCACCGGCCACCTGAAGATCACCCAGGGGCTCATGGGCATCCCTGTCGACGACAAGTCCGTCGTGGCGTTCTCCGCCGTCATCCAGGTCGGTGCCATCGCCGCCGTGTTCGTGTACTTCTTCAAGGACATCGTGCGGATTCTCTCCGCCTGGTTCCGGGGCCTGGCCAACAAGGAGGAGCGCTACCACCACGACTACAAGTTCGCCTGGTGGATCATCTACGCCACGATCCCCATCGTCATCGTGGGCCTTGCCGCGAAGCCCTTCATCGAGGGGCCGCTCGGCTCCCTGTGGGTGGTCGCCGGCTCGCTGATCGCCGGCAGTGGTGTGATGTGGTGCGCGGACCAGATGGGCCGGCACAAGCGCGGTGAGGACGACACCACCTTCAAGGACGCGATGCTGGTCGGCTCCTCGCAGATCCTCGCCCTGCTCTTCCCCGGCTTCTCCCGCTCCGGCGCCACCATGTCCACCGCGCTCATCCTGGACCTGGACCGCGTCGCCGCCACCCGGCTGTCCTTCTTCCTCGGTCTGCCGGCCCTGACCGGCGCCGGCATCTACGAACTCAAGGACGCGCTGGGCGCGAGCGTGGGCACCCTCCCGCTGATCGTCGGCACCCTCGTGTCCTTCGTGGTCGCCTACGCATCCATCGCCTGGCTGCTGAAGTTCGTCGCCAAGCACTCCTTCAACGCCTTCGTCATCTACCGGATCGTGATCGGTCTGCTGCTGTTCGGCCTGCTGGGCACGGGGGTCATCAACGCCTGAGTGTTCGCCGCCTGCCACGCCGGCCCGGAGGCAGAATGGTGATCATGACGTCGTCCCTGACCTACCTCCCGGTCCTGGAGCGCATCGCCGAGGAGATCGAGCGGACGCCCGGCCGTGGGCGTGCCGCCGACTACATCCCGGCGCTCGCGGCCCGCGACGCCCGCGCCTTCGGCATGGCCGTCGCGGAGCTGGACGGCACGGTGTACGGGGTGGGGGACTGGCGCGAGCCGTTCTCCACCCAGTCCGTCACCAAGGTCTTCACCCTCGCCCTCGACCTGGCCCGCGAGGGCGACGAACTGTGGGAGCACGTGGGCCGCGAGCCCTCCGGCAACCCCTTCAACTCCCTGGTCCAGCTGGAGTACGAGAACGGCATCCCGCGCAACCCGTTCGTCAACGCCGGCGCCCTGGTGGTCACCGACCGCCTGCAGACCCGTACCGGCGACGCGGCCGGCGAGCTGCTGCGCCTGCTGCGCGCCGAGAGCGGCAACCCGGACCTGGACTTCGACACCGAGGTCGCCGCGTCCGAGTCCGCGCACGGCGACCGCAACGCCGCCCTCGCCCATTTCATGGCGTCCTACGGCAACATCGACAACCCCGTGCCGGTCCTGCTGGACCAGTACTTCCGCCAGTGCTCGATCGCGGCCTCCTGTGCCGACCTCGCCCTGGCCACCACGTTCCTCGCCCGGCACGGCATACGGGCCGACGGCACCCGGCTGCTCAGCCGCCGTCAGGCCAAGCAGATCAACGCGATCATGCTGACCTGCGGGACGTACGACGCGGCCGGTGACTTCGCCTACCGGGTCGGGCTGCCCGGCAAGAGCGGCGTGGGCGGCGGCATCATCGCCGTCGTACCGGGCCGGTGCGCGCTGTGCGTGTGGAGCCCCGGCCTGGACGAGCGGGGCAACTCGGTGGCGGGCGTGGCGGCCCTGGACCGCTTCACGACACTCACCGGCTTGTCGGTGTTCTGAGTCCCGCTGCCGTCCGGTCAGTCGCGCGCGTACCGGCGGCCCGTGAACCCCAGGCCGAGCAGCAGGGCCCCGGCGCCCACACCGATCGCGCTCGCGATCGTGCCCGTCTCCGGCCAGTCCGACTCGGCGGGAGGAGGCGCCGCGGACCCCGCCGACACCACGACCGCCGCGTTGGCGTGCGACACCGGCCGCAGGGCGTCGAGCGAGCCGACCGGATCGACGTACCCGGCCGCGTCGAACCCCCAGTCCAGCAGCTCTCGCGCCTCCTCGTAGACGGTGTGCCCCTCGCCCCCCTGAGGGTTCATCACGGTCACGACGAGGGTGCGCCCGCCCTGACGGGCGGCGGCGACCAGCGTGTTGCCCGCGTTGCTGGTGTAGCCGTTCTTGATGCCGAGCAGCCCCGGATACGGCTTCACGTCGCCGGCACCGGTCAGCAGCCGGTTGGTGTTGGCGATCCGGTACGTCGTCCCGTCGTGGCCGGGAAAGGCGGCGTGGGCGGTGGAGCAGTACCGCGCGAAATCCGGGTTGCGCAGCCCGGCCCGGCCGAACACGGCCAGGTCGTACGCCGAGGACGCCTGCCCGTCGGCGTCGTACCCGTCGGGGGAGACGACCGTGGTGTCGAGGGCGCCCAGGGAACGGGCCTTGATCTGCATCTGCCGGGCCGTGTGGTCCCAGCCGCCGTTGAGCGCGGCCAGCACATGCACGGCGTCGTTGCCGGAGTTGAGGAACACCCCGCGCCACAGATCGGCCACCTTGTACGTATGGCCCTCGACGACCCCGACCAGGCTGCTGCCTTCGCCGATTCCCGCCAGCTCCTTCGCGTTGACGGTGTGCCGGACACCGGCGGGGAAGGCCGGCAGCACGGTCAGCGCGAACAGGGTCTTCAGCGTGCTGGCGGGCGGCAGTCTGCGATGCGCGTCGTGCGCGGCGAGCACCTCGCCGGTGTCGGCGTCGGCCACCAGCCAGGACAGCGCGGAGACGTCCGGCAGGTCCGGCGCCCGGTCGCGGAGCCGGACCTGTGTGCCCTCCTCCAGCAGGCCCGGCGGCGGCACCGCCGCCTTGCGCTGCCCCGGCGCGCTCGGGTCCACATGGGCCCGGCCCACGGCCGCGACCGGCGGTGCCAGTGCCAGAACGCCTGCCGCGCAGAGCGCGCAGGCCGACACGGCAGCTCGCGAGCGAAATCCGATCCTCATGCCGCAAACGTAGGGAGAGATCGGTGAAGGCGGGACGCTGCCGGGAGCCGAATGGGGCGCGTGAGCACCCGGATGCCCTAGTGCGTACCCGTGGGCATCGGCTGATCGGCGGGCAGCGTCGGCTGGACGCGGCGTACGAACGTGGCGTTGTCCGGCGTTGTGCGCAGCCGTTCCAGCAGCGTCTCCAGGCCGGCCTGCCCGTCGCGGGTGCGCAGGGCGCGGCGCAGGCCGCGGACCACCGTCAATTCGGCGGGCCTGAGGAGGAGTTCCTCGCGGCGGGTGCCGGAGGAGTCGAGGTCGACGGCCGGGAAGACCCGGCGGGAGGCGAGTTCGCGGCTGAGCCGGAGCTCCATGTTGCCGGTGCCCTTCAGCTCCTCGAAGAAGAAGTCGTCGGCGCGGGAGCCGGTCTCCACCAGCGCGGTGGCGAGGACGGTGAGCGAACCGCCCTCCTCGGCCAGGCGCGCGGCGCCGAACAGCCGCTTGGGCCCCCGCAGTGCGCCCGCGTCGACGCCGCCGCTGAGGGTGCGGCCACCGGCGGCGGCCGCGTTGTTGTGGGCCCGGCACAGCCGGGTCAGGGAGTCGAGGAGGACGACGACGTCCTCGCCGGCCTCGACGAGCCGCTTGGCCCGTTCGACGACGAGTTCGGCGAGCGCGATGTGCTGCCTGGGCGAGCGGTCGAAGGTGGAGGCGTACACCTCACCACGCACCGAGCGCCGCATGTCGGTGACCTCCTCCGGGCGCTCGTCCAGCAGCACCACCATCAGCCGGCACTCCGGGTGGTTGCCGGCCACAGCGGCCGCGACCTGCTGGAGCAGCACGGTCTTGCCGGTCTTGGGCGGCGCGACGACGAGTCCGCGCTGGCCCTTGCCGACGGGCGCGATCAGGTCGGTGACGCGGCCGGTGAGACCGGAGGCCGGGTGTTCGAGCAGCAGCCGTTCGCGCGGGTGCAGCGGCGTCAGGTCGTGGAAGTGGCGGCGGCCCCGGGCTTCGTCCGGGGTGCGGCCGCCCACGCGCGTGACCTCGGTGAGGGCGCGCTGCTGCCCGCGTACGCCCTCGACCACATCGCCCTTGCGCAGGCCAAGGCGGTGGATCAGCGCGGCGGAGAGCTGGGCGTCGGTGGGGGAGGGCAGGCAGTTCTCGCCGCGCAGATGGCCCTTCCCGCTCGCGTCGATGTCCAGGACACCGGTGACGATCCGGGCGGCCGGCGACGGCTGCTGCTGCCGTACCGGGGGGTGTTCGAGTGTGGTGGTCATGGGTGGGTGTCCTTTCGCGGACGATGGCACGGGGTGTGCGAGGAGAGGGAGGGAAGCCGCGACGGGGAGGCGTGAGGTACGCATCCGAGGCGGCGGAAGACACCGGCCCGGCCACGGCGCGAAGCGCCGCTCACGAGGCAGTGGAAGAAACCGGCGCGCCGACCCGAACGGTGGGCGGCTGGGCGCACTGGAGAAGAACCGCACCGACGCCCGCGACGGGGCGTACACAGGTGCTCACTGCAGTGTACCACCCAGAGGGGCGCCGACGCTCCACCTGAACGGCCCTCGCCCACAGGTGTCTAAGCTGACACGGGTGTTCACTCCCGAAGGTCCCACCCTGCGTGAGCTCGCCGTTCAGGCGCTGTCCTCCGTCGAGCGCGGCTACGACCTGCTCGCGCCGAAGTTCGACCACACCCCGTTCCGGACGCCGGATTCGGTGCTGGACGCCGTCGCGTCGGCTCTGGAGAGGATGGGGCCGTTCAGGGACGGACTCGATCTGTGCTGCGGCACGGGTGCCGGTGCCGAGGTGCTGGCCCGGGTGTGCCGGGAGAGTGTCACGGGGGTGGACTTCAGCGCCGGGATGCTGGCCGTGGCCCAGGAGCGCGCACCGGTCGCGGGTCCTCGGCTCGGCTGGGTGCGCGGGGACGCCCGGGCGCTGCCCTTCGCCGCCGCGTTCGATCTGGTCGTCAGCTTCGGCGCGCTCGGGCACTTTCTGCCGGAGGAGCTGCCCGGGCTGTTCGACCGGGTTCACTCGGTGCTGCGGCCCGGCGGCCTGTTCGCCTTTCCGGTGTCCGCTCCGCCGAGCCCCCGCTCGACGGCGTTCTGGACGCTGCTCGGCTTCGACGCGGTGATGCGGGTGCGCAACGCCGTGTGGCGGCCGCCGTTCGTCATGTACTACCGCGCCTTCCGGTTCGGCGACGTGCGGCGGGAGCTGGAGCGGGCCGGCTTCCGGGTGGAGCTGTACGCGCTGGAGGAGTTCGGCCGGCGCGCCGACGGCAGCCCGCGGGCCCGGATGATCGCGGCCCGCAGGCTGCCCTGACGGCCCGGCCCTTCGCCCGAAGGGCAGCGGTTCAGACGGCCGCCGGCAGGGTGAACTCGTAGACGAGCGCGTCCTGTCCGGCGTCCGCGAGCAGGTCGGTGACCTCCAGGGAGCGTGCGTACTGGTCGTGGACGCGCCGGGTCACGCGTACGGAGGGGGCGTCCGCGAGCCGGGTGATCGTGTCGCGGTGGTGCAGGCTCAGCCCGGCCTGCCGCATCCAGTCGTAGGTCCGCCGCAGCTGAGCGGCGCCGGAGCTGTCGGCGCGGTCGCGGATGGGGGCCCCACGCCGTTGAGGCAGTGGGGGAGGGCCAGCTCCGCCACCTCGGCGAGGGCCACGGCGGAGAAGGATGTCACCGCCGTGCGCAGGCCGGTGCCGTCGGCCGCCACGGACTGCCGGCGGTGCACCAGGGTCGGCCGGTGCGGGGCGAGCCCCAGGGCCGTGACGTGTTCCTCCGGGGGCGCCTCCCAGGTCACCGTGGCCCGGTCGCGGGCGTCCGGGGCGGCGGCGCGGGCGCCGGCCGGGAAGGTCAGGCAGGAGGGCGCCTCGACCGGCGGCCCGGTCAGCGCGGCGTGGCTGCCCCGCCGGTCGGTGGCGACCAGTCCGTCACGGCGCAGCACCTCCAGCGCCTGCCGCACGGTCTCCCGGCTGGCCCGGAAGCGTGCGGCCAACTGCCGTTCGCCCGGCAGCCGTCCACCGGGCGAAATGGTGCCGTCGCGCAGCTCGCCGAGCAGTTCGGTGGCGATTCTCCGGTACAGCGGCCGTTCCTCGGTCGTCCCTTTCGTCGTCGGGTGCTCGTGGGGGTGGTGCGGGCCATGCCGCGCCTCCTGTTGGTGACGTAAGGTAGCCGCATGGACTCATTGCGCCACCACATCTAGCATTGGTCTAAACCAGCAGGGAAGGGCGGCCCGGCGGTTCGGCCGAAACCCGCCCGCCCCCATCACCGGTCACAGCGCGCTGTACAGAGCCTCCACCGGGGCCGTCTTCCGCGGATCGTCGGCGATATGAGGCCCCATCCGGTTCATCGCACAGCCCGGCGACACCCCTGCCTCCGGGTCCGCCGGTCCGCAGGAGCCGCCGGAGCCGTCGTGTCCGAAAGCCCGCGGGTTGGGGTCGTAGGAGCCGTTCGGGCCGCTGAGCCGCAGGCCGAGCCCGGCCTCGGTCTCCCGCTCGCACCCGGCGCCGAGCACCAGATCGCGGCAGCTGCCCGGCCCCTCGCGGACCCGCTCGGCCGCCTCGGGCGACAGCGTGCGGCGGCCGTCGTGCGTCCCGCGCCCGGCGAGGGCGCCGTACAGCGCGGCGACGGCCCGCGCGGTGCCGTGACCGTTCGCGGCGGGGATCTCGGCGGCCCGCCGGCCGGGGGTGTTCGCCTGGGCGGCGCCCACGACCGGATCGGCCGGCGCCGCGATGGCCGCGGGCGCCAACCGGGCGAGGACGGCCGCCTGTTCGCTGCTCCTCGCGGCCGGCCGCGCACAGGTCGGCTCCCAGTCGTAGAGGTCGGCGAGCGAGTGCGGCTGACGCGGACCGGACAGCCCCGCCCGGTGCGACAGCAGGTGCCGGATCGGGACCTTCCCCTGCCCGCCGCGGCGAACTCCGGCCAGTACGCGGCGACCGGCGCGTCGAAGCCGGCAAGTCCCCGGTCGGCGAGGATGGGCGCGCCGCGTCGGCCCGGCCGCCCCGCAGGTCCACCACCGTCTCGCCGTCCACGGTGACGGCCGCCGCGGCGCGGTCCGGACCCCCTGAACATGCCGACTGGTCGGGCTGGAGGGAAGGCGCCCGGCGCGTCCGGCTCCCTCAGGCGTACGACCGCAGCCAGCGCAGCTTGACCGCCTCCTGGTAGGGGCCGCCGCCCTCGTGGTCGTTGAAGTCGTACACCTCGATCGTCTTGTCGCCGTGCGCCCAGGCGTTGAACGCCGCGAACACGGTGGAGGGCGGGCAGGTCTGGTCCTCCAGGGCCGCCGAGAACAGGGCCGGGGCGCGGCCGCGGGCGGCGAAGTGCACCCCGTCGAAGTACGACAGCGTGCGCAGCGTCTCCTCGGTGCGGCCGCGGTGGGTCCTGAGGTAGAGGCCGATCTCCCGGTACGGGTGGCGGTCGGTCAGCGTCGCCGCGCGCGGGTAGTCGCACAGGAACGGCACGTCCGGCGCGATCGCGACCAGGTCCGGCACCAGGCCGCCCACGGCGATCGTGATGCCGCCGCCCTGGCTCGCGCCGATCGCCGCGGTGCGGCCCGCGTCGGTCAACGGGTGCGAGCGCGCCGCCTCGACGGCCCGTACCGCGTCGGTGAACACCCGGCGGTAGTAGTAGTTCTCCGGCGCGTCCAGGCCACGGGTCATGAAGCCGGGGTACGCCGGCGCGCCGCCCACCGGGTCGGGGGTGCCGCCCCCGCCGCCCCAGGCGCTGCCCTGCCCGCGCGTGTCCATCACGAAGTGCGCCCGGCCCGTCGACGCCCACAGCAGGTGCTCGTGCGGCAGTCCGCGCCCGCCGCCGTAGCCGACGAACTCCACGACCAGCGGCAGCGGCGCGTCGACCTGGGCGGGCAGGGTCAGCCAGCCCTTGACCGGGTGGCCGCCGAACCCGGCGAAGGTCACGTCGTACACCTTCACCGTCGTCAGTCCCGTGTCCACCAGGTCGAACCGGGTGTCCGGATCGTGCTCGCGGGCTTCCTGAAGGGTCTTGGACCAGAAGGCGTCGAAGTCCTCCGGCTCGGCGGACGCGCTGCGGTACTCACGGAGTTCGTCGAGCGGAAGGTCGAACAGGGCCATCAACTACCGCCTTTGCGGAGAGACTGCGGACGAACAGACCGTACGGCTGCGGTCGAACGCTCCGCCAGAGCCTCTCGCCGGCGGTGGGCGCGTCCGAGTCCCCGGCCCCGGCACCTGTGTCACCGGCCGGCCGTGTCATGCCCGGCCGCGGGTCCACTGCGGGCCGGTGCGGGCCCATTCCCGCCCCCACTCCTCCATCCGGCGGCGCAGGCAGACCCTGCGGACGACGAAGCGGGTGAGGAGGACGGCGGTGGCGGCGACTGCCGCGGCACAGGCGCCCAAGGCGACGGTGTGCTGCCAGACCGTGGTCTCGTCCGGCGGCGCGGAAACCGCGTGGCCACGGGAGTCGACCCACACGGGGACGGTGTCACCGCGCCGTGTTCCGGTCGGCACGAGGGCCACGTCGGTGCGCGGCGCCCGGCCCGGCTCGGTCCAGCGGACCGTCACCGGACAGGTGTGCCGCCCGCCGTTTGGTACGGCGGGCGGCCTCTGGGGCGGCCGGCCGACGACCTCGGCGTGCACGCGGTGGCGGTCGGCACGCTGGGCCGTCTGGGCCGCGCGCGTCTCGTCGTGGGCCCACCGGGCGGTGAACGCCCCGAGCAGGGGCGCCCCCAGGAACAGCAGGACCGCGAAGAGCACCGCCGTCCACGTCTCCACGACGTCCGACCTGCGCCGCAGCGGATTGTGGCGCCGCCCGCGCACCCGGGTTCGCATGCCGACCTCCCTGTGAGCGTCCGAGCCGCTCTTCTACCCGCCGGCAGGCATCGCTCACCCGGCAGCCGACGGCGAGCGTGCGCCGGGTGACTGATCCGTAAGCCCTGTGGAACCCGTCCTCCACGCCGCCCGGCAGCGGGGCGGTCCCGCGCCCGGCACCACCGAGGAGCCCCATGACGAAGGACCCGGTCGCAGCGCGACACGCCGACCGTGGGGGAGTGGGCGTTCCCTGGCCAAGCCCCCGGGCCGGCCGCGGTGAAACAGGCCGGCGGGCGCGGGTGGCGGCCACCGGCGCCCGGAGGCGGTGGCCGTGAACCAGTGCACCCGCAGCGTCACCGCGGGCGTCGACGGCTCCCGGGCCGGGCAGGACGCCGCCGCCTGGGCCGCCCGCGAGGCCCGGCGCCGCGGACTGCCGCTGCGCCTGCTGTACGCCGGGGCGGACCTCGTCCTGGAGCGGGCCGCCGAGGAACTGGCGTGCGCGTACCCGCACGTGGAGATCATCGGCACCCGTGCGCGTGAACCCGCGGTCGCGGCGCTGCTCGCCGCGGCGGCCGAGACCGAGCTGCTGGTGCTGGGCACCCGGGGCTTCACCGGGTTCGCCGGGTTCCCGGTCGGCTCGGTCGCACTCGCCGCGGCGGCCCGCGCGCCCTGCCCGGTGGTACTGGTCCGCTCGGGGGAGCGGCCCGAGGACGAACGCGACCTCGTCCCCGGTACCCCGCCCGGCGAGACGCCCTACCTGCCCGTCGTGCTGGGCATCGACCTGGAGCGGCCGGCCGAGGCACTCGTCGGCCACGCCTTCCTCGCTGCCACCGCCCGCCCCGCCACGCTGCGCGTCGTGCACACCTGGACGCTGCCGTATCCGGACCAGGACGCACCGGCCGGACTCGCCTCCCCCGTGGAAACCGCCACCGAGGAGAAGACCCGCAAGCGCCTGCTCGCCGCGTGGCTGCGGCCGTGGCAGCGCAGGTTTCCCAAGGTCGCGGTCGAGATCGAGGTCGTCCTGGGCCGTCCCGTGCAGCAACTCCTCAAGACGTGCACCCGGGCCGGTCTGCTGGTCATCGGACGCGGCAGCGGCCCCGACCGGGGCCTGGGCGAGGTCGCCCACTCCCTGCTCCACCACGCCACCTGCCCGGTGGCAGTGGTCCCGCACGAGTGACCGTGGACGACGGGCGTGGTCACCGGGGTGCGTCAGGCGTTGTCCTGGTTCCGTCCGTGCCAGGCGTTGTAACGGGTGAGGTAGGCGGCGAAGCGCTGCAGGTCGTCCTCGGGCCAGTCCGCCAGACGCTCGCGGAAGGCCGCGCGGCGGCTCTCGGTGACCTGGGCGAGGATCCGCCGGCCGGCGGCCGTCAGGTGGAGCACCTGGACGCGGAGGTCGTCGGGGTCGGGGCGTCGCTCGATCAGGCCAACCCGTTCCAGGGCGGACACCTGCCGGCTGACCGTGGACTTGTCCAGCGCGTAGTGCGCGGCCAGGTCGGTGGCCCGGCAGCGGCCGCTCTCCTCCAGGTGCCCGAGCAGCGTGTACGACACCAGCGACAGCTCCGGGTGCATGCGTCCCGCCGAGGCCCGGGCCCGGCGGGCGAAGATCGTCATCTCGCGCTGGATGGTCTCGACGGCCGCGTCCTCGACGGCCGCGTCCTCGACGGTACGGTCCCGGATGGCACCGGTCTCGTGCGGCTCTGCGGCTGCGGTCACGGACACACCTCCCCTGCTCTCCTGGTTGCATAATACAACTGGATGCGGGAGGGGGCCGCCGAGGAGGGGGGCCGAAGAGACCGTCGGGGTCCGAAGAGACCGTCGGGGTCCGGACGTTGGGGTAGGGTGGCCCGCGGCCGTGGACGGTCCCGGTCGCAGGAAGCCGAGGAGGTGAGACCCATTACCGCAGTGTCAGGTCGGGTGCTCCCACCTCGAAACGGCGCGGATCGCCGTCGGTAGGTGACCGCGGGAGCGCCCTTCGGCTCCCGAAAGGTCTCGGCCTCCGTGCCCGTATCTCCCGTATCTCCCGCCTTGCCCTCGCGTGCCCAGGTCGTCGCCGCGCTGCGCGCCGCCGGCTGCGTATTCGCCGAGGAGGAAGCCGAGTTGCTCCTCGCCGGCGCCCGGGCACCGGACGAGCTCGCCGCCCTGGTGGACCGGCGCGTCGCCGGACTGCCCCTCGAACAGGTCCTGGGCTGGGCGGAGTTCCACGGCCTGCGGATCGCCGTGGAACCGGGCGTCTTCGTACCGCGGCGCCGGACCGAGTTCCTGGTCGACCAGGCGGTGGCCCAGGCTCCGGACGCGTCCGTCGTCGTGGACCTGTGCTGCGGCTCGGGCGCGGTGGGCGCGGCGCTGGCCGCCGCGCTCGGCCCGCTGGAACTGCACGCCGCCGACATCGACCCGGCCGCGGTGCGCTGCGCCCGGCGCAACGTCACCCTCGTGAACGGCGCGGTCCACACCGGCGACCTGTTCGCGGCGCTCCCCGGGAAACTGCGTGGCCGCATCGACATCCTCGCCGCCAACGTCCCCTACGTCCCCACCCGCGAGGTCGGCCTCCTCCCGCCCGAGGCCCGCGACCACGAATCGCTCGTCGCCCTCGACGGCGGCGCCGACGGCCTCGACGTCCTGCGCCGCGTAGCCGCCGAGGCCCCCGCCTGGCTCGCCCCCGGCGGCTGCCTCCTCGCCGAGACGAGTGAACGCCAGGCCCCGGAAGCCCTGGCCGTCTTCACTCGAGCCGGCCTGACGGCACGCCTGGCGGTCTCGGAGGACCTCTGCGCGAACGTCGTCGTGGGGACCAGGCGGTAGACCGCGCCGCAGAGGCGGTTCGAGGCCGTCGTGCCGCTTCCCGGCGGGCTGGGGCGGGGCAGCCGGGGGGTGCCGTCGGCCGAACCCCGGGCCGTGCCCGTGCCGGGCACCGGGACCGCCCGGCGACAGCGGCGCGGACGCTGAACCAGCGGTCGCGGCTCCCGAGCCGCCCGACCCCGCCGCACAGGCGACGGTGCCGCCCGGCGCCAGGACGACCGCCGCGGCCGTCGTCGGCGCGGCGACGCGGCGGTGCCGGGCCCGCCGTGCCGGGCCCGCCGTGCCGGGCCCGCCGTGCCGGGCCCGCCGTGCCGGGCCCGCCGTGCCGGGCCCGCCGTGCCGGGCCCGCCGTGCCGGGCCCGCCGTGCCGGGCCCGCCGTGCCGGGCTCCCGAGCGGGGCGCCCGGCGCGACGTCGCCCTCGACCCGCGCTGCCGGCAGGAGAGCCGCACCGCACCGCACCGCACCGGCCGTCCGGCGCGACGTCGCCCTCGACCCGCGCTGCCGGCAGGAGAGCCGCACCGCACCGCACCGGCCGTCCGGCGCAGCCGCAGAAGCGGCCGACGGCCGGCCGCTGCCTGTTCCCGCTCGCGGGCGGCGTGGGCCGGGTCGCCGCGCCGCGCTCCGCTTCGGCGGCGCCGGCCGCGTCACTCCGGTGGGCGGAGGGGCGGTGCCGAGCCGGGCGCGGCGTCAGCGGCTTTCCAGGCGTACGTGGAGTTCTCGTTCCTGGTCGCCGGAGGCCGTGCACAGGTCCTGGACGGTGAACAGGGAGTCCAGGGTCGTACGGAATCGGTCGATCGCCCAGTAGCCGCCCTGCACGTCGGCCGTGACGGACGCCCCGAGCCGGGTGGGGCCGCAGCCGGTCCCGTGGCCCTCGGCCACGTCGAAGGTTCCGAGCCACACCGTCGGGCGCACCTCGTGGTAGTCGCGGGGCACATCGTCCGCGCACCGGTCGGACGAGAAGCAGGCGCACAGGGCGTCGAACACGATCCGGGCGTCTTCCTTGGTGCATCCGCTCAGCTCCACCGAGACGGATTCGGGGTACGCTCGCTCGCTGTCCATCGTGATCGCTCCTCTCGTGGCCGCGCCGCGTACCGCACTCGGCGCTCCACCCCCGGTCCTCAGCAAAGCACCATCTCCCAGGAGAACACCACCGGCGGTCCCCCACACCTTGCGACGGCGGTCCGTCCGGCCGATTCGGCGGGACGGCTCCCGTTGTATTGAGGGAGGGTGGAAAGAGGCGACGGACCGTCGGAGAGGTGAGTGTGGGCGCGGTACAACAGGGTGAGTCGGCACCGGGGACGGCGGGCCGCGTGAACGGGCGAAGGCGGTGGGCGGGATGACTGCAGCGGGGGCTCCTCCGGCCGAGGGCGACGAGCCGGCGGGCGGGACCGTACGGCCCAGCGGGCTGCTCGACGTACTGGGCGTGGCCTCGGTGGTCCTCGACGCCCAGGGACGCATCGTGCTGTGGAGCCCCCAGGCCGCGGAACTCTTCGGCTACTCGGCGCAGGAGGCGCTGGGCCGGTACGCCGCCCAGCTGATGGTCCACGAGCAGCACCTCGACCTGGTCGTCAAGCTGTTCACCGACGTCCTGCGGACCGGCCAGGGCTGGGCCGGCGCCTTCCCCGTCCGGCACAAGGACGGCAGCACCCGACTGGTGGAGTTCCGCAACATGCGCCTCCTCGACGACCGCGGGGACGCCTACGCGCTGGGACTCGCCGCCGACCAGTCGACCGTACGGCGGCTGGAGCGGGACGTGGCGCTGTCCGCGCGGATCGTCTCGCAGTCCCCGATCGGGCTTGCCGTACTGGACAACCGACTGAGATACGTCTCGGTCAACCCGGCCCTGGAGCGGATCAACGGCATACCCGCCGAGCAGCACGTGGGCCGGACGGTCCGCGAGCTGCTGCCCGAGTGGGGCTGCGACGCCCTGGAGGCCGGCGCGCGCCGTGTGCTGGAGACCGGGCAGCCGCTGGTCGACCAGTCCATGGTCGGCCGGACCCCGGCCGACCCGGACGAGGACCACGCCTGGTCGTATTCGCTGTACCGGCTGGAGGACGCCGCCGGCGCGGTGCTGGGAGTGGCCGTGTCGGTCGTGGACATCACCGAGCAGTACCGGGCGGGCATCGCGGCGGAGACCGCGCGCCGGCGCCTGGCCCTCATCGCCGACGCCTCGGCCCGGATCGGCACCACCCTGGATCTGGACCGCACGGCCCGCGAGCTGGCCGACGTCGCCGTCCCCGAGCTGGCCGACGTGGCCGCGGTGGACCTGCTCGAGTCCGTTGCCGCGGGCCGCCGCAGCAGCCTCGGACCGGCCGAGCCGGCGGTGATCCGCGCCCTGGCCGTACGGGCGGACCACGCCGCGGACGCCCTGGAGGCGGCCGACCCGCCCGGTGAGACCGCCAGCTACGGCCCCGACCGCCTGGTCACGCGCTGTGTACGCACCGGGCGCCCGGTGCTGGTGGCGCAGGTCAAGGACGATGACCTGCCCGTGATCGCCCGCTCCCCGGAGGCCGCCGTGCTGCTGGGCCGCGCGGGCGTGCACTCGTATCTGGCCGTGCCGCTGATCGCGCGCGGCGAGGTGCTGGGCGCGCTGGACCTCAAACGCACCCGCAATCCGCGGCCGTTCAGCGCGGACGACGTCCTGCTGGCCCGGGAGCTGGCCGCCCGCGCGGCCGTGCAGATCGACAACGCCCGCTGGTACCAGAACGCCCGCGACACCGCCCTCACCCTGCAGCGCAGTTTGCTGCCCCGTCACCCGTCCGTCACCGGAGGACTCGAGGTCGCCTCCCGCTACCAGCCGGCGGGCGCCACCGTGGAGGTGGGCGGCGACTGGTTCGACGTGATCCCGCTGGAGGGCGACAAGACGGCGCTCGTCGTGGGCGACGTGATGGGCAGCGGCATCAGCGCGGCGGCCACGATGGGGCGGCTGCGCACCGCGACGAAGGCGCTGGCCTCGCTCGACCTCGATCCCGCGCAGCTGCTCGATCACCTCGACCGGATCACCGACGGCCTGGACCACTCCATCGCCACCTGTCTCTACGCCGTCCACGACCCGCACAAGGGGCAGTGCCGGATCGCCAACGCCGGGCACCTGCCTCCGGCCCGGATCCCCGTGGGCCGCGACCCGGAGCTGCTGGACCTGCCCACCGGGGTTCCACTGGGCGTGGGGGGCGTCGCGTTCTCCACCACGACGGTGGACCTGGAGCCCGGCGACCAGCTGGTGCTCTACACCGACGGGCTCGTCGAGACGCGCCGGGACTCGCTGGACGAGCGCCTGGCGATGCTGCTGACGCTGCTGGACGGCCCGCCGCGGCCCCTGGAGGAGCTGTGCGACCTCCTGCTGCGCACGCTGCACCAGCCGGACAACCACGACGACGTGGCCCTGCTCGTCGCCCGCGCGCAAGGGTTGCCGTAGCGCCGGCCGGCTCTTCGGCCACCGTCACCCGTTCCTCACCGGCCGCATTCCACCCGACGCCTGTCGCGCGCCTGCTCGCCGCTGCGGCGGGGAGCAGGGCGCGCGTTGTTTTGCAACTAGTTGCATAAAGCCCTTCGTGTCCTTTACAACTGAACAGGCACGACACCGCCTACGGAGGGGCCGATGAGCCGTTACCCGCATTTGCTGAGCCCGCTCGAGCTGGGGTTCACCACGTTGCCCAACCGCGTGCTCATGGGCTCCATGCACGTGGGCCTGGAGGAGGCCGAGCGGGGGTTCGAGCGGATGGCGGAGTTCTACGCCGCCCGGGCCCGCGGGGGAGTGGGGCTCATCGTCACCGGCGGTATCGCACCCAATGAGGAGGGGCGGCCGTACGAGGGCGGGGCGAAGCTCACCACCGAGGAGGAGGCCACGCGGCACGCGGTCGTGACCGAGGCCGTGCACCGCGAGGGCGGACGGATCGCCCTGCAGATCCTGCACTTCGGCCGCTACGCCTACCACCGCGACCTGGTCGCGCCCAGCCCCCTGAAGGCCCCCATCAGCCCCTTCGTCCCGCGCGAACTCACCGACGCCGACGTCGAGCGGACCATCGACGACTACGTCCGCACCGCCTGCCTCGCCCGCCGGGCCGGCTACGACGGCGTGGAGATCATGGGCTCCGAGGGCTACCTCGTCAACGAGTTCATCGCCGCGCAGACCAACCACCGCACCGACCGCTGGGGCGGCCCGTACGAGAACCGGATGCGCTTCCCGGTCGAGATCGTGCGCCGGGTGCGCGAGGCCGTCGGCGAGGACTTCATCGTCGTCTACCGGCTGTCCATGCTGGACCTCGTGCCCGGTGGCTCGACCCTGGACGAGGTCGTCACGCTCGCCAAAGCCGTCGAGGCCGCCGGGGCGACCATCATCAACACCGGCATCGGCTGGCACGAGGCCCGCATCCCCACCATCGCCACCTCCGTGCCGCGCGGCGCCTACGCGTTCGTCACCAGGAAGCTGATGGGCCAGGTCTCCGTCCCCCTCGTCACCACCAACCGCATCAACACCCCGGACGTGGCCGAGCGGTTGCTCGCCGACGGTTACGCCGACATGGTCTCCATGGCCCGCCCGATGCTCGCCGACCCGGACTTCGTCAACAAGGCCGCCGCCGGCCGCCCCGAGGCCATCAACACCTGCATCGGATGCAACCAGGCCTGCCTGGACCACACCTTCGGCGGACAGATCACCTCCTGCCTGGTCAACCCGCGCGCCTGCCACGAGACCGAACTGGTCCTGTCCCCGACCCGGCGGCGCAAGCGCGTCGCCGTCGTCGGCGCCGGGCCCGCCGGGCTCGCCTGTGCGGCCGGCGCCGCCGAACGCGGCCACCAGGTCACCCTGTTCGACGCCGCGAGCGAGATCGGCGGCCAGCTCGACGTCGCCCGCAAGGTCCCCGGCAAGCAGGAGTTCGACGAGACCCTGCGCTACTTCCGCCACCAGCTCGACGCGCACGGCGTCGACGTACGCCTGAACACCCGGGTGGACGTCGGCGACCTCGACGGCTACGACGAGGTCGTCGTCGCCACCGGCGTCACCCCCCGCACCCCCGAGATCCCCGGCATCGACCACCCGCGCGTCCTCGGCTACCTCGACGTGCTGCGGGACGGTGCCCCCGTCGGCGACCGGGTGGCGATCCTCGGTGCCGGCGGCATCGGCTTCGACGTGGCCGAGTACCTCACCGACAGCGGTGACAAGGCGAGCGAGGATCCGGCGACGTACTTCCGCCACTGGGGCGTCGACATGGACCACCGCTCGCCCGGCGGACTCGCCGTGCCCGAGCGGCCGGCACCGCCGCGCACCGTGCACCTGCTGCAGCGCAAGACCACCAAGGTCGGCGCCGGACTGGGCAAGACCACCGGCTGGATCCACCGCACCGAGCTCAAGCACCGCGGCGTCACCATGGTCCCGGGCGTCCGCTACGACCGCATCGACGACGCCGGGCTGCACATCACCGTCGACGGGGCGAGCACCGTCCTGGAGGTGGACACGATCGTGCTGTGCACCGGACAGGAGCCCAGGCGCGAGCTGTACGAGGAGCTTCTCGCCGCCGGGCGCCGTCCGCACCTCATCGGCGGGGCGGACGTGGCCGCCGAGCTGGACGCCAAGCGCGCCATCAAGCAGGGCACGGAGCTGGCGGCGGCCCTGTAGCCGAACTCCAAGGCGGCGGCGGGCGTACGGCCCGTCCCTAGGATGACCCCCATGTCACTCCCGCACGCGATCCTCACCGCCCTGCTCGAAAAGCCGTCGTCGGGGCTCGAGCTGACGCGCCGCTTCGACAAGTCCATCGGCTACTTCTGGTCGGCGACGCATCAGCAGATCTATCGCGAGCTGGGGAAACTGGAGGCGGACGGCCTGATCCGCACCCTGCCGTCCGAGCAGCCGGCCCGCGGGCAGAAGAAGAGCTACGAGGTCCTGCCAGCGGGCCGCGCCGAACTGGCCCGCTGGACCGCCGCCGCCCAGGAGCCGAAGCCGCACCGCGACGCCCTGCTGCTGCGGCTGCGCGCCGCGGCCGTGGTGGGCACCGCGGGTCTGGAGGCCGACCTCAGGCGTCATCTGGATCTGCACGAGCGGCAGTTGGCGGAGTACCGGGAGATCGAGCGGCGCGACTTCCCGCCCGGCGGGGACAGTCCGGAGGACCGGTTGCGGCATCTGGTGCTGCGAGCCGGTATCGACCTGGAGACCTTCTGGACCCAGTGGCTCCGGCACGCGCTGGAGGAGTTCCCCGAACTGCCCGGCCACGGGCCCCGGTGACGGCGGCCCGGCCGCTCAGAGCCTGTCGTCGAACTCCCGTCGTCCGCCCGAAGGTCGGGCCCGGCGGCGTCATGGGCCCCTGCTCGAAGAGCTCGGGGGAGCGTGCCAGACGCCGCCGGACGGGCGGGAGTTCGAGGACAGGCCCTCAGAGCCGATACGGCTTCGAACGTCGGCGCAGCGCCCAGCCCGTGGCGATCAGCGCGGCCCCGACCAGTGCCCCGCCCACCGCGAACGTGACGGGTCCGTAGTCCTTGGTGCCCCCTCCCAGACCGCCCGCCACACCACGGGGCGGCGCGGACGTGGCCGAGATCGTCGGGGGGGTGCGGACGGCGCCGGAGACGGCGATGGACTGGGTGCCCGCGGTGATGTTGTTGGAGCACACGACGATCACGGTGTAGCTGCCCGGGCTCACGCTCTGCCAGGCGGCGGTCTGGCTGGTCCTCGTCCCGGTCAGAGCCACCTGGCGCCCCTGGGTGAAGTTCGTCTGGCTGCTGGTGAGCAGCGAGGCCGTGCCCCAACTGCCGTCGACCTGGGTGCACGTGCTGGTCGTGACGGTCACGGTCGAGCCGCTGGCTCTGACGGAGATCCCCGGCGCGGCGGCGGCGGGCCCGGCGGCGAGACCGGCCGCGAGCGCGGCGGCGGCCGCCGTGACCGGGCCGGAGCGCAGGAGTGGCTGAGTGTGGCGCATGGGACCGTCCTCCGGCGGCACGGTCGGCGGACCATCCCGTGTGCCGCCGGAGATAGGGAATCGCCCGTGCTGCCTCGCAGCCAGCCAACCTCCCGCGCCCGTGCAAGGCACGCGGGACGCGTCCGTTCGGGTGACCCGCAGGCCCTACGGCTGCCCCGTTGTCACCGTCCGTTCGGGTGAGAAGCCGCCCCAGGTGCCGTCCGGCAGCATCGCCCGGATCCGCACCCGGTGGGTGACCCCGGCCTCGCGCCCGACGTAGAAGCTGTACGACGCCTTCTCGCGTGGGGCGGTGCCGCCCCAGACGAGGGAGGTGGCCGGCTGTCCGTCGAGCTGGACCTGGTACTGGGTCACCACCCCGTCGGTGCGCGGCGGAACCCAGCTCAGATCGAGGTAGTGGGAACCGTCCGCCCGGTGTGTCGTGGCACGGAAGGCGGAGGGCGCGGTGGCCCGGCCGTCGTCGGAGCCCGGCGCGGTGGTGAGCCGGACGGCGGCACTGGCGGGGGAGAGGTTGTCGGCGGCGTCGCGGGCCCGCACGGTGAAGGAGTAACGGGTGCCCGGCCGCAGGCCCGTGACCACGGTCGCCGTCTGGTTTCCGCCCACACTGTGGATCTTCGTGCCGGCCTGATGGACCTCGTAGGAGACCACGCCCCGGTCGTCCGTCGACGGCGACCAGGACAGCTGGACGGCCCGGCTGCCCACCGCCCGGCCGTGCGCGTCGAGCGGGCGGGACGGGGCCGAGCGGTCCGCGACGGCGGCCGGAGTCGTCGCCCGCACCGATCGGCTGCGCGGGCCGAGCCGGCCGTCGGTGTCCCGGGCCCGCACGGCGAAGGCGTACGTGGTCGAGGGGCTGAGCCGGGTGATGTCCACCATGTGCTCGGACGCCGGCACGTCCTTCACCTTCGTGGTGCCCCGGTACACCTCGTACCCGGCGACGCCCGAGGCCGCGGGCGCCGCGTTCCACATGACGTGCACGCTGGTCGCGCTCCCGGCCGCCGCGGTGACGCCGGTCGGCGCCCCGGGCATCCGGCCGCTCTCGCCGTCGTCGGCGACGCTCCGGCCGCAGGCGGCCAGCAGCACCGGCACGACGCACAAGGCCACGACACGCCCGAGTGCGCGGTGAGAGCGGGAAGCGGGGACGGGAACGCGTCGCACGAGGTGGGTCTCCCCTTTTCAGCAGCGGCGTAGACGACCCGGGCGCCGCACGGGCAATGGTCCGGACCAATATGGCGCCTCGACGGGGCCGCAGCAAGAGGGTCGCCGTCCAAGGGGGCTGCGGGACGTTACGTGTGCTGGAGCCTCTTCCGGGCCGAATTTCCCTGGAGCGCAGGGGAGTTCACGCTGCGGTGCGGATCGCTGCCGTCGTTGGTCCCGCGCCGGCACGGGCGATCGGGGGCCGGGCCGACCGCGGGTCGCGGTCCCCCGGCCGCCCGGAGGGCGTTACGGGCCATGCGTCGTCCGGTCACCTAACGTGGGGCGCGTGATCGAATTCATCACCTATGAGGTGACTGTCCGTAATGCCATCAATGTCGTCAATGTCCTCGAGGAGAGGGTTCCTCATCGTGCGTGCCAAGTCGCTGACCCTCGTCGCGGCGAGCAGCGTCCTGCTCGCTCCGACGACGCTGCCCGCCCCCGCCCCCACCGTGCCCCATCGCCCCCGCCAGGAGCCGGCGCCGGTGGCCCGGAGCGACGGCGCCGGCCCTGTCCGTGCCGCCGACCTGCTGGCCATGGTGCGGCGCTGCAGCCCGGTCTCCCGCGGCCGTTACCGGCTCGACGCCGGCGCGCCCGCCACCGTCCCGATCTGCGGGCTGCGCGGTGCCGTCTTCTGGAAGGCCGACATGGACATCGACTGCGACGGACGCCCCACCGCCCGCTGCAACCGCCGCACCGACCCGCACTTCTCTCCGGGCGCGGCTTATACGCAGTCCAACGGACGCCGCCTCAACGCCGAGCGGCTGCCGTACATCGTCCTGCCCGCCGCGAGCCGCATCTGGGACCACTGCGCCCACGGCGTGGGCGGGGGGTCGGTCGCGGCCGTCGTCTACGGGGACCGCGTGGAGTACGCGGTCGTGGGCGACATCGGGCCGCGCGACATCATCGGCGAGGCCTCGTACGCCACCGCCCGGCGCCTGGGCATCCCCGCCGACCCCAGCACCGGCGGCGTGGGCTCGGGCGTGACCTACATCGTCTTCAAGCACTCCCGGATCGACGCCATCGAGGACCACGCGGCCGCCGTGGCGACCGGCGAGCGGCTGGCGCGCCGGCTGCTCGCCGACCGGACGGGGCGGGAGGACGGCGAGACGGCACGGGAGGGCGACGGGACGGCGCAGGAGAGCGGCGAGACGGCGCAGGAGCGATGACCCGTGCCGCCGTCGTACGCCCCCGGCCGCCACTCACACCTTCCGGTAGCCGTATGCCTCCGTCGCCGCCGCCTCCACCGCGTCGAGGTCGGCTCCCGCCGCCGCCGTGACCACAGCGGCCACCGCGCCCTCCACGAACGGGGCGTCCAGCAGGCGGGTGTTGCCCGGCAGTTCGTCGCCCTCGGCGAGCAGCGTCTTCACGGTGAGCACCGCACTGCCGAGGTCGGTGAGGACGGCCACCCCGGCACCCCGGTCCACGGACGCGGCCGCCGCGGAGACCAGCTCGGCGCTGGTGCCCAGCCCGCCGCCCTCCCGGCCGCCGGCCGGAGCCACCGGCACCCCCGCGGCCCCGCCGGCCAGCCCCTTCGCCAGCTCGGCCACCGACGCCGCCACCTCGGCACTGTGCGAGACCAGCACGATCCCGACCGTCTTGTCGTCACTCGTCCTGCCGTCACTCATGTCAGGCCTCCACCGCGGCGGCTTCGGCGAGTGCCGCGACCAGCAGGGCGGACGACGTCGCACCCGGGTCCTGGTGCCCGATGCTGCGTTCGCCCAGATAGCTCGCCCGGCCCTTGCGGGCCTGCAGGGGCGTGGTCGCCTCGGCACCCTCCTCGGCGGCGGCACGCGCCGCCGCGAAGCCGTCACCGAGCGCGTCCACGGCCGGCACCAGCGCGTCCACCATGGTCTTGTCGCCCGGTGCCGCCCCGCCCAGCGTCATGACCCCGTCCACACCGGCCCTGAACGCCTCGGCCAGCTGTTCCTCGCTCACCTCGGCGGCGTCCCCGAGCGCCTTGCCGGTACGGCGCAGCAGCGTCCCGTACAGCGGCCCCGACGCACCGCCGACCGTCGAGATCAGCCGGCGCCCGGCGAGGACCAGGATCGCGCCGGGCGTGTCGGGCGCCTCCTTCTCCAACGTGGCCCGCACGGCCGTGAACCCGCGCTGCATATTGGTGCCGTGGTCGGCGTCCCCGATGGGCGAGTCGAGGGCGGTGAGCCGTTCCGCCTCGCGGTCCACGGACGCGGCGGTCGCCGTCATCCAACGGCGGAAGAAGTCGGCGTCGAGCACTGGATCTCCCTTGCGTGGTAGGTGGGGGTGGAGACGCTCTCCAGGGATCACATGCCCCAGCGCAGGCCCGGCGTACTCACGGGTGCGTCCCACAGGCGCAGCAGCTCCTCGTCGATCTGGCAGAGGGTGACCGAGGCACCCGCCATGTCCAGCGAGGTGACGTAGTCGCCCACCAGCGTGCGGGCGACGGCCACACCCCGCTCGGCGAGCACCCGGTGCACCTCGGCGTTGAAGCCGTACAGCTCGAGCAGCGGGGTCGCACCCATGCCGTTGACCAGCAGCAGCACGGGGTTGCTCGGGTGCAGGTCCTCCAGGATCGCGTGCACCGCGAAGTCGGCGATCTCGCTCGAGGTCATCATCGGCCGCCGCTCCCGGCCCGGCTCGCCGTGGATGCCGATGCCCAACTCCAGCTCCCCGGAGGGCAGATCGAAGGTGGGGCTGCCCTTGGCCGGGGTGGTGCACGCGCTCAGGGCGACGCCGAAGCTGCGGGAGTTCTCGTTGACCTGCCGGGCGATCGCCTCCACCCGCTCCAGCGGCTGCCCCTCGTCGGCCGCCGCGCCCGCGATCTTCTCCACGAACAGGGTCGCGCCGGTGCCGCGCCGCCCCGCCGTGTACAGGCTGTCGGTCACCGCCACGTCGTCGTTGACCAGGACCTTCGCCACCTGGATGCCCTCGTCCTCGGCGAGCTCGGCCGCCATGTCGAAGTTGAGCACGTCCCCGGTGTAGTTCTTCACGATGAACAGCACACCCGCCCCGCTGTCCACGGCCGCCGCGGCCCGCAGCATCTGGTCGGGCACCGGCGAGGTGAAGACCTCCCCCGGACAGGCCGCCGAGAGCATCCCGGGCCCCACGAACCCGCCGTGCAGCGGCTCGTGCCCCGACCCGCCGCCGGAGACGAGGGCGACCTTCCCGGCCACGGGCGCGTCCCGTCGTACCACCACCCGGTTCTCCACGTCGACCGTCAGCTCGGGATGGGCGGCCGCCATACCCCGCAGCGCGTCCGCGACCACGGTCTCGGCGACGTTGATGAGCATCTTCATCGATACCTCCTACGGAGCTTGGCGGGCAAGGATCCAGCCTGCGTTTTGGCTGGTCAGAATGCGTAAGGGCGGTTGTTGATGTTGGCGGTCCACGGCGGTCGAAAGCGGTCTCCGGCGGTACTGATGCCGACTGAACGCTGACTTGCTCGACGGGGCGTCAGGTGCATGGGGCGGGGACGCGGGGCGGCCGTAACGCTCCTATCGGCAGTATCGGCCTTGCGGCAGCGAAGGTCACGTGCGGCGACCACTCAGGCGAATGAGGGAACGGTTCAGTGACCGGAACCCGTGTCTTCCGACGTTCTCCCGGAAGTCCGGGCCAGTATCACTTCGTCGTCGTTGAACCGGTGTGCCCACCGCCGGCCGTCAAGCAATCGAAGCATCGACAGATGCCGGGTTTCCAGAGCCGGCAGCGCCAGGACGGTGTCAGGGACGGCCAGTGCGATCCTGCCCTGACCCGCGGCGGCTCCGATGCCTGCCGCTGCGAAGACCACTGCCGCGGTGGTCACACCGTGGACGACTTCTTCGCCCCCCCTGGCTCGGGCGGAACGTGAGCGCGGCTCCGAGGAAGCCGATCCCCGTGACCACCCCGGCCGGCGCGTTGGGCGCACCCCGCAACGCCAGGATCGCCACCAGGGCCGCCCCCACTCCGATGAGGGAGAAGGTCCGGTCGCCGGCCGATGATCCGCGCAGGTTGCGCTCGAAGCCGAGCGCATACGTCGAAAGGAAGGCCACCAGCACATGACCAGGGCGGGCAGGTCGGACATCATGCGATATCCAGGCGCGCCTACGCCCGAAACCAGGCCATCGCCTCGCAGGGGTGGCGTGGTGGCCTCTTCGGCCCGATCGGCCGGGAGACGGCGCAGCGGCTCATCGCGTGCGCGGGTCCAGGTCGCCGAGCTCCCTACCGACCTGTCCACCGCAGCCGCGACCGTGGCGGACGGCGGTGATGCCGAGCGGGCGGCGGACGCCGGAGCGATCGTTGCCCCGGCCTCAGCGCCGGCCGAGGTGTCCGCCCAGCCGGGCGAGCGGCCCTTCGCCGCTCGCCCGTGGCCGGCCGTCCGGCTCCGGCGATCAGTGCTGTGGGTGCGGACGGGAGTGGAACAGGGGTCGCCGCCGGGCGGCAGTGGCCGGAGCGAGACGGCCGACTTCGACGCGCATCCTGATGGCGCGGACCACCTCGGTCAGGCCCAGAACTATGGCCATGATGCCCACCACCAGGGTGAGTGCGGTGATCGAGGCGAACGGCGAGACGATCAGCACGATGCCCGCCAGAGCGCTGATGATCCCGAAGGCCACCTGCCAGCCCCGGGCCGGCATGTCCTGGGCGGAGGCCGCCGCAGCCGTCACCATGATGCCGCGCAGCAACCAGCTGAAGCCGATCCACAGGGCGAGCAGCAGGGTCGACTCAAGGACGCCCCGGAAGCAGATCAACCCCAGCAGGATGGAGAGCGCACCCGTGATGAAATGCAGCACCCGAAGATGCCGGGGCACGTGCGTGCCGAAGGCGCCGGCCAGCTCGAAGACACCGGTGACCAGCAGATAGACGCCGAAGAGCACGCCGACGACCCGCAGCGTCGGGCCCGGCCAGACCAGGGCGATGACGCCCAGGGCGGTGGTGGCCAGGCCCATGGTGAGCAGGATCTGCCAGCCCATGTTCGCCAGGACAGCCGTGCCTTCGGCCAGGGGATCGTCTTGTGGCTCGGTGCCGCGTGGGGGAGCGGGGCCCGAGGAACCGGAAGGGGATGTCATGACGTCGGCCTCCTTCCAGAAACAGCGTGGTCACGTCAGTACACGTCCATCGTCACCCGACCGGCCCCGTGTCGCTCGGCGGAGACGGGGATCGCGGCAGTGACCCGGTGCGGGAAGCGGTGGGTCCGTCCGCGAGTGCGGTAGGGGTTCTTCGTCGCGCGCGGGAAGTGCGGACGGCAGTCCGGCACGGCCGGGACCCGGCAGCTCCCATTCGGGCGTCGGGGGGACGGCGGCCACCGGACAGGGTGCATGGTGCGGAACCGCACGGGTGGCCGGGCCGAGGTGCCCATGCCGTCTGTGGGATCCGACGATCACAAGGTCCACGTCGGCTAAGGCACTCACGATCTCGCCGAGCGCTCGCCGGGGCGTGCGGCTCAGTGCACGCATGGCGGACTCGCACCCGGAGATCATGCGGATCTGCGCCACAGCGAGCTCGGCCGCACGTGCGCCGGCCACGGACCGGCTCCGCGCGCGAAGCGCGACGTGGAGAAGGACATGGCCTCGGGCCGCTTCACCCTGGTCGACCCGGTGATCGCCCTGGCGGTGCTGAACGGCAACCTGCCGGCGCTCCTGCAGTTGTGGTTCAGCCGGCCCGAGGCCGACAGCGACCAAGTCGCAGGCACAATGGCCGAGACGCTCCTGCACATGCTCGGCCTCTTTGCGGGCGAGGTCCGCGACCTCGCCCGGCGGATCCTTCCCGCTGCGGCCTGAAGCGGACCCCGCTGTCCCGCCGTACACACCGACCTGTCGGCGCCGGCTGCGCACGGGTTCTTGCAATCTGGTGGTCCGTCACTCCTGCCGGCTGTCCTGCGTGCCGCCAGACGGCCTCACAGTTGGACGGGCAGGTGGCGCGGCCCGCGGAGCATGGCGTTCTGCCGGTAGGGGGGCGGGTCCTGGACCAGGCGTGCCGTGCCGAGGTGGGGGAGCAGTGCGCCGAGGGCGGCGTGGGCCTCGATGCGGGCCAGTGGTGCGCCGTAGCACAGGTGGATGCCGCTGCCGAAGCCGAGGTGCTGGTTGTCCGGGCGGGTGGGGTCGAACCGGTCGGGCTCGTGGAACCGCATGGGGTCGCGGTTGCCCGAGGCCAGCACCAGGATGACGGATGCGCCTTGGTGGATCTTGGAGCCGGCGACGTCGATGTCGGCGTGCGGAATGCGCTCACGCATGTGGACCGGGGGTTCGTAGCGCAGCAGTTCCTCCACCGCTCGCGGCAGCAGGTCGGATTCGCGGCGCAGCAGGTCCAGATGCTCCGGATGGCGCAGGAGGGTGAGCACCCCGTTGGTGATCAGGTTGACCGTGGTCTCGTGTCCGGCGATGAGGAGCAGCACGGCGGTCTCGGCGAGTTCCTCCTGGGTGAGTCGCAGGGCGGGGTCCGGCTCGTTGACGAGGGCGGAGAGCATGTCGTCGCTCGGATTGTCACGGCGCTGCTCGGCGAGGTTCACCAGGTACCCGCCCATCTCGATCCGCGCCTGGTCGCCCGCCTTGCCGGTCTCGGTGGCGTCCGCGTCGGGCCTGACGTCGGCGGCTGTGACCAGAGCGTCGGACCAGGCCCGGAACAGCGGCTCGTCCTCGCGCGGCACGCCGAGCAGGCGGCAGATCACGGTGACGGGCAGTGGGTAGGCGAAGTCGTCGACGACGTCGATCTGCCGGCCCGCCTCGAAGGGCCCCATCAGCTCCTTGGTGATCCGGTCGATCTCACCGCGCATGGCGTCGACCCGGCCGGGGCTGTGCGGCGGGCCGAACGGCCGCATGGCCAGGGTGCGCAGCCTGTGGTGCTCGGGGTCGTCGAGCCGCAGGAACGGCGGCTTGTGGGTCACCTCGCCGCGAGTGCGGGGATCGGCACTCATCCGCGGATCGTGGAGCAGGGCGGCGATCTCGTGGTAGGTGCCGACCAGGTAGCCGCCGTCCGCCTGCCGCACCACGGGACCGGCCTCGCGGAGTTCCGCGTACACCGGGTAGGGGTTGGGGCGGTTGGCGTAGTCGGTGATCCGTGCCAGCAAGGTCTCGGAGTCCATGGTGGCTCCTCGTCGTTGGACGGGACGTGCGTCGGCCCGTGGCTACACCACGGTCAGTCGGCGGTCGGGGAGGTACCCGGTGAGCGCCACGGTGGGGCCGTGGGAGAGCCCCTTCGGATCCGGCACGTCGGACGGAATCGGGACGTCGGCCGCGATCGCACGGTCCTGCGCGCCGGGCGGGGGCGGGAACGGAGCGGCCGTCTCGATCAGGTGCCGGTAGTAGTCGAGCGACTTGGCCATGTCGACGGTGACCGCGGCGGTGACCCGGCCCTGGTAGCCGTAGACCATCGCCAGACGGCGTGCCTCCAGGGAGCCCTGGGCGATGACCACGTGGTCGGAGAAGGTGGGCACGCCCACGGACTTGATGTTGAGCCCGAACTGGGTCGACCAGAACGTCGGGATGGCCAGGTGCGGGCGTCGCAGGGGCCCCGGATTGACCATGTTGTGGGCCGCCACCTCGGCCTGCTCGACCGCGTTTCCCCAGTGTTCCAGGGAGAGCATCTGGTAGCCGAACAGCGGGTGGGGGAAGCGGGAGACGTCGCCGGCCACGAAGATGTCGTCGGTGACGATTCCGTACATGTTGAAGGCGCGGCATCCGGCGTCGCAGGCGATGCCGCGCGGGCCCGCCGCCAGTCCGGAGTCCGCGAGCCATTCGACGTTGCGGATCGCCCCCAGTGCCGCGACGCACACGTCGGCGTCGACGCGGCTGCCGTCGGACAGCTCCGCGCCGGTGAAACCGCCGTTCCCGCGCAGGGCGTTGACCGTCACCCCGGTGCGCAGGTCCACGCCGTGGTTGCGCTGCATGACGGCCGCGAGCTTCGACAGGGTGCCGCCGAGGGCGCCCACCAGGGGTGCGGGGCCGCGTTCGGTGACCGTGACGTCCAGCCCCAGTTCCCGGCAGGCCGAGGCGATCTCCGAGCCGGTGAAGCCGCCGCCGATCACCAGCACCCGCCGGGGCCCGGCGGCCATCCGCTCGGCCAGCCCCGCGGCGTCCTCGCGCGTGCGCAGGGTGAACACCCCGTCCAGGGCGGCCTCCTCCGGGTTGGGCCAGGGCCGCGCGCGTGTCCCGGTGGCGATCAGCAGCCGGTCGTACGGCAGCGACTCGCCGTCGTCCAGCATCACTCGTTTCGCGAGAGGGTCCAGGCCGGTGGCGCGTACTCCCAGCCGCCAGTCGGCGTCCGGGTCCCGGCGCATCGGGAGCTCGGTGGTGTCCGCCGTCGCCCGGCCGAGCAGCACCTGCTTGGACAGCGGCGGCCGGTCGTAGGGCGGGTGGGGCTCGTCCCCGACCACGGTCAGTGAGCCGGTGAAGCCCTTCTCACGCAGCGCCTCCGCGGCTCGCAGCCCGGCCAGTGACGCGCCCACGATGACGACGCGGCCTTCCCGGAGATCATCGGCGGCCATCGGCGTGCACCTCCTCACCGAGGAGGATGGCCTGGACCGGGCACGCCGCCGCGGCCTGGCGCACGCGCTCCACCTGATCGTCGGGCACGGCCGTGGCGTACAGCAGTCCCTCCTCCCCGTGCAGCTCGAACACCTCGGGCGCGAGGAACACGCACTGCGCATAGCCCTGGCAGCGCGTGAGGTCCACAACGGTTCGCATCCCCACCACTCCCTCAGTCGCCTCACCCCCCGTTCCAGCATGAGCCGGGAATCGGAGGCTCGCACGGCGACTGCTCGAGGGACGCCGCCGGGTCGGCCGTCAGCCCAGGGCGCGACCGAGGTCGAACGCGGCGTTGATGAGGGCGAGGTGGGTGAACGCCTGTGGAAAACTATCCAGTTGCTCACTGGTGTGGCCGATCTCCTCGGCGTACAGGCCGAGACGGTCGGCGTAGGTGAGCATCTCCTCGGAAGCCAGGCGGGCTTCGTCCAACCGTCCGGTGCGGGTGAGGGCCTCGACGTACCAGAAGGAGCAGACGGAGACGGTGCCTTCGTCGCCGACGCCTTCACCGCGGCGTTCGTCGAGGGGGTGGAACGTCTGCAGATCGGAGACCCGAGCCCGCGTGCCACGCAGGTCGGCCCGCCGGTCCGCGACGACCTGCGGATGCGATCGCCCGCCAGGTGGAGGAGTCCGTGGCCGCGGGCGCACGGTTGCTGACCGGCGGCAGGCCGCTGCCCGGGTGTGAGGCGGCGCAGCCGGGCGGCGTGGCAGGTGAGGTGGTGGCCCGGCGTGCCCGGCCGCCGCTGAGCGGGCGCCTCCCTGCGCGATCGGGCCCGTGACGTCCGTGGCGGGGATGTCCTGGCCGGGCAAGGGGACGATGACGCGGTAGCCCTCGGCGGCCAGCAGCGGGGCGACGTCCACGTAGCTGCGGATGTCGTACGGCCGGCCCTGCGGCAGGACGACCACCGGGCCGTGCGCGGGGCCGACCAGCCGTCGCTGGTGCGCTCGAGAACCAGTGGAACATGGACGCGAGCCTTCCAGCCCTTCGGGTCGCGGAAGGCGACGTCGCCCCGGCCGCCGGCGACCTCTTCGCCGATGGCGTAAGTATGAAGGACGGTGACGTCCGTCGCACTTCGGTGCTCCGGCACCGCCTCGTAGTACTTCCGGACCGCATCGCGGCCCACAAGGGCCTCCGGGCCGAAGCCCCGGGATCCGAGTCCAAGGAGGCCTCGCCCTGGCCGCCCTCGACGCGCCGGGCTCCGCTCGACTGCCCGGTGCCGCTGGTCCGGCGAGACTCCCAGCCTGAACTCCCCGGCCGGCCAAGCGTCCTGGATGTCGCCACCGTGACCCGCATCGCCCAGGCCGCCACCATGGCCCACGGACGACTCCGACAGATCCAGGCCCTACGACCGCCTCGGCGTGGCCCTGCACCGATCCTTCGCCGGGAGTCGAGCCACCCAGGTGGCTTCCTCGAGTTCGGGACCTGTTCACATGCAAAGCCGCGGCATCCGGTGCAGGCTGGCAGTGGAGGAGACGTGCTCCACGGGGGCGCTGACGTGTACGACTGCCTGTCCGCCCGGCATCGCCCGGAACATGGCCGAGAAATCCAGACCCAGCCCCTGGGCAAGGGGTTCCCCACTGCGCACGGTGCGCATGGGCACCGGCGTGTCCAACGCGGTGCGAGCCGAGCCGATCGCGGGAGCATCACTTGTCCCCGGCGCCTGCCGGGCACGGCAGGCGCCGGCAGGAAGGAAGCGCGATGGAGATCGAAGGATCGGTCGCCCTGGTGACGGGGGCCAATCGCGGCATCGGCCGCGACGTTCTGCTCGAGGTGAGCGACTCGCGAGGTACCGGGGACGGGAAGCATCACCGGGGAGCGGCGCAGCAGCCAGGCGAGCGCGAGCTGTGACGGGTTCGCGCCGGGCTGCTTGGCCGCGCTGTCCAACGGACCGCAGGACGGGCGAGCTCCCCCGTGGCCATGGGGAACCACGGGATGAAGGCCGGGTTCTCACGCTCGGTGTGGTCCAGCACGTCCTCCGCGCTGCGGTTGGCGATGTCGTACAGGTTCTGCACCGAGACGATGTCCGCGGTCTCGCGTGCCTGGTTGATCTGCTCGACGGCGACCTCGGACAGGCCGATGTGCCGGATCTTGCCCTCCTGTTGCAGAAGTACCGGTTCGCCGAGCTGCTCGGGCAGCGGCACTTCGGGGTCGATACGGTGCAGCTGGAAGAGGTCGATGCGTTCCACACCGAGGTGACGCGGACTCAGCTCCGCCTGTTGGCGCAGGTACTCAGGCCTGCCCGGAGGACGCCGGTCGTCCGGCCCCGAGCGCGACAGTCCCGCCTTGGTGACGATGACGAGGTCGCCCGTATCCCTCCCCTCGTAGCGTGGAGTCCGTGATTGCAGGGGAGGTTGACTCGGCGTCGCTTCCGCGAGCGCGCTGGTCGTCGCTTCCGACATCTTCGGGCAGGGCTACCGCCAGAAGACGTGGATCATGAACGTGGTCTTTCCGGTCACCGCGCTGTGCTGGGGTCCGGTCGCCCTGCGTTTCTGCTTCGCTCACGGCCGGCGCGACTCCGTGCCGGTGATCGAGGAACGGGGACAGCCCGATCCGGAGAAGACGCCGGGCTGGATCGTGCGGTCGAAGGCGATCAGTCACTGTGGTGCGGGATGCACGCTCGGGGAGATCCTCGGCGAGTGGCTGGTGTACGCCTCCGGCCTCGCGATCGCGGGCAAGGCCCTGTATGCGGACTTCGTGCTCGATTTCGTCCTCGCCTGGATGCTCGGCCTCGTCTTCCAGTACTTCACGATCGTGCCGATGCGCGACGTCGCCAGGATGCGGGGGATCCGGCTCGCGATCAAGGCCGACACCCTGTCGATCCTCGCCTTCCAGGCAGGACTCTTCCTCGGCATGTGGATCTACCAGGGGGTGGTCTTCTCGCCGGGGCTGCCCAGGACGACGGCCGCCTACTGGATGCTGATGCAGGTGTCGATGGTGCTGGGCTTCTTCACGGCGTGACCGGTGAACGCCCGGCTGGTCCGCGCCGGCTGGAAGGAGGGAATGTGACGCCGTCCCGGGCGTCGTTGGATTCAACAGCAACCCGCCGGCCGCCGGCAGCCTGTGGACGGTGCGGCACGGTGTCCGGGGCCACGGCCAGGACGGCACCCCCGCTCAGGTTTCCGTGTCGCGTGCGGTCGGCCGGGTGTGGATGTAGAGCCGGCGTCGGTCGCCGACGTCGACGCGCTGGGGGAGGGGCAGCTCGTAGGAGACGGGGCGCCGGTGATCGGCCGGCTGCCGCCGGGGGTTGTAGACACGGTTGAACTTCCACAGCATCCGGGCGAAGTTCGTCTGCCCGCGCAGCAGGTGCCCGCCGAGCAGGCGGGCGGCGCCGAGGGCGGTGCGCCAGCCGAGGTGCTTGGCGTTGATGACGGCTTGCGTCCGGACGAGTTCGCGGTAGAACTCGGCGAGGGGGAGCGTGGTGGGGACGACGGCGTGCTGGATGTCGAAGAGGCGGTAGTCGCGGGTGGTGAGGCGCCGGGCCTCGGTGTGCCAGATCTCGGTGCCCGGGTAGGGGGTCATGACCGTGAGGTGGACGATCTCCGGGACGGTCAGCGCGAACTCGCGTACGATCCGGAAGCGTTCGGCGTCCCAGGCCGGGTCGACGATGAGGTTGATCGCCACGTCGATGCCCAGCCTGCGGGCCGTCTCCAGGGCGCGGAAGTTGTCGTCGGGGCTGACGCGCTTGCGGTAGAGGTCGAGTCCCTCGGAGTCGATCGCCTCCATGCCCAGGAACATGTACCGCAGCCCCAGACGGGTCCACCTCTCGAAGACCTCGGTGTTGCGCAGCAGCACGTCGCTGCGCGTCTCCAGGTAGTACTGCTTGCGGATGCGCCGGCGTTCCAGCTCGGCGGCGATGGCGTCACCGTGCTCGGGGCGGATGAAGGAGACGTCGTCGACGATGAAGACGTCGGGCTCGCGGATGCTCCCGAGCTCTTCGGCGGCCGCTTGTGGGGAGGCCTTGCGGTAGCTGCGGCCGTAGAAGGTCCAGGCGGAGCAGAAGGAGCAGTCCCACGGGCAGCCGCGGGTGAACTCGATGGAGGCGCAGGGATCGAGTTCACCGATGAAGTAGCGGCGGCGGTGGCGCATGAGGTCCCGGGCGGGGCGGGGACCGTCGATCGTGTGGAGCATGACCGGGGCGGGCCAGCGCCCGCGGGGCGTGACGATGCCCGGCACGTCGTCCAGGCCGCCGTCGCGCACGGCCGCCAGCAGCGCAGCCATGGCCGGTTCGCCCTCTCCGCGGACCACCGCGTCCACAGCGCCCTCCGCCTGCCGCAGGACGTCCTCGGCGACGAAGGAGACGCTGTGTCCGCCGAAGAGCACGAAGCAGCCGGGCAGCGTCTGCTTGATGCCTCAAGCCAGATCGATGGCCTCCGGGATGTTCGCCAGGTAGTTCGGCGAGAACCCGACCGCCTCGGGCCGGAACTCCGCCACGGTCCTTTCCAGATCCCTGCTCCGCAGCACCTGCAGGTCCACCGCCCGCACCTCGTGACCGGCCTCCTGTGCCGCCGCGGCGACGCGTTCCAGTCCGAGTGGCTCGAGCCGGAGGAAGATCTCCGAGTACATCAGGGCGCTGGGGTGGACGAGCAGCAGACGCATGGGTCACCTCGGGTGCGCGGCGGAGAGCGTGAAGGTAACCCGCGGCAGGCTCAGGAAAACGGCAGACGGCCGAATGGGCCAAGGCTTCGCCCCGTTCAGGTGGCAGGGCGCGCAGCCGTTGAGCCGTCTCAGACCGGCGGAGACCCCTGCGCGACCGTCGGTTCCGCTGTTTCGGACGTGCCCCGGTGGGTCACCCCGGACAGCATCCCGGCCGCCGGGCAGGGCGACACGGGCGGCGGTGCCCGGCGGCGACTCGGCGACGTGGTGGACCTTACCGCCCGGCACGAGCACGGCCTTCTCCGTGCCGAGTGGGTGACCGGGGCCGCGGATCACCGGAAGATGCCGGGGCCTGTCGGCTCGGAGACCTCACGGGAGCGCGAAAGGGCCGGCCCGGGCTGGTGCCGTCGCCATCTGTGATCAGCTTGTGTCCGCCGCGACCGCCTCTGCGGAGGCGGTGGCCGTCGCGACGTCGCGCGGATACGTCCGCATGGCCACCAGCCCCAGTGCCCCGGCTGCGACGAGAGGCAGGAGGAACAGCAGCAGCGTGTACTGCAGAGCTTCCGGGCCGCCGAAGACCTGCCCGGAGACCCAGCCGAACAGGGTGGGTGCCACGGCTTCGCTCAGGGTGCGCAGCATGGTGCGGACGCCCTCGGCCCTGCCCCACAGACAGGGGTGCATGATGTCCAGCCGGGCGGCGTCCAGCGGCGGGTTGGCGGCCCCGAGCAGCGCCGTGCCGCAGACGAGCAGCGGCAGCGCGAGGGCGAGGCTGGTGGTGTGGACGGCGGGCGCGACCAGGAGGGGCAGGATCAGCAGGCACACCGTGGGCACGAGAATCCTGGCGTTCGTCCGGTTCCGGCTGAGCAGCCGGTCCGCGACACGGCCGCCGAGCAGCACGCCCGCGATGGAGCCGACGCCGACGACCAGGATCAGGGTGCTCGCGACCGCCGTGCTCACACCGTAGTGATGGGTGGTGAACAAGGTGGCGAAGGAGCGCAGTCCGGCGAAGAAGAAGTAGCCGAGTGCGGAAGCGACGATCAGGACGACGTTGGTGCGTACCCGCAGGACGTACCGGATGGCCCGACTCAGCGGCAGGGTGCGCGGGTCACCGTGCAGGATCAGGTTCTCGTACGGTGGAACACCGCCGGCCTCCACGGCCCGTACCGCGGGGTTGTACTCGGCGGCCGGCGTTCGGGCGTCCCCGGCTTCACGGTCGTCGCCGTCGCCGTCCGTGGCGGGCGCCCGCTCGCCGGCGGCGTCGCTCCCACGGACCTCGGGGATGCCGTCCTGACCGGGGCGGAGACGGCCCTGGCCTCCGCGCGCCGGTTCCGGCAGCCGGACCACCGCCCACACCAGCAGCACCCCGGGGACGACCAGCCACCAGAAAGCGAAGCGCCAGCCGAGCACGGAGCCGACCGTTCCGGAGATCGCGAACCCCACTCCGGTGCCGACCAGCTCACCGGCCAGGACCGGTCCGTACATCCGTGCCCGCTCCCCGACGGGGAAGAAGTCGCCGACGAGGGAGGCCACGGTCGGCCCGGCGGTGGCGGTGACCGCGCCGAGCGCGGCTCGCGAGACAAGCAGCCAGGTGTAGGACGGGGACACGGCGGACAGCGCGGTGGCCGCCACCCACAGGGAGGTGCTCAGGGCGAGCAGGCGCGTGCGGGTCACCCGGTCGGTGAGGACACCGACCGGGATGGTGAACACCGCGGAGACCAGCGACACCACCGACGCCAGGAGCCCGATCTTTGTGTTCCCCACCTGGAAGGCCGTCTTGATCGGTCCGGCCATGGCCGAAACCGTGCCCTTGTCGGCTCCGTCCAGGCCCAGCACCGCGCCGAGAACGAGGACCGCCCGGGCGCGGGCCGCGCCGCCCAGGGCGTGCAGCATTCGCTGTCCGGCCCGGTTGATCGCGGCAGGGTGTTTCACGAAGCCGCCCCGGCGCGGGCGCCGCCGGAGCCTGTCCGCTCCTCCCGGTCACTGGCACCGGCGAGCAACGGGGAGCGCGTCAGCAGGATGACGCCGGTGGCCACGACGGCTGCCGCCACGACCGACATGAGGATGTAGAAACCGCCACGCACCGTCTCGCCGAAGACGAAAACGCCCCACATGATCGCGACGACCGGGTCGGACATGGTCATGCCGGGCTGGCTGAGCAGCAGGCGTCCGGCCTGCAGCGCGGCCTGCAGCAGCAACATGGCACCGGCACCGGCCGCGATCATGGCGTAGAGCTGCCAGCTGGTGAACAGCGTGGCGAAGCCGTGGGCGTACGCCTCCGTGACGTCTTTGATCAGTGCGGCGGTGAAGCCGAAGGCGCATCCGGTCGCCACACCCAGCAGCGCTGTTCTGCGGGCGCCGGGACCGGCGAGGCGGGCCCAGACGGTCAAGGTGGCGATCAATGCGATGTTCAGCCCCGAGGCGACCGCCCACTTCAGGCCGCCGGCGTGGGGGGCGGGGACGCCGGAGGGGGACAGGGAGAACAGCAGCCAGGCCAGACCGGCGGCCATCGCCGCCGAGGCGCCCCACTCCCGGGCACCGAGCCGGCTCTTGAACACCAACGACGACAGCAGGAGGGTGGCCGGCAGTTCCATCACCAGCACCGGCTGCACCACCGAGATCCGGCCGAAGCTCAGCGCCGTGGCCTGCAGGAGGAACCCGGCGATGATCGCGAGCACGCCGCACAGCCACACGGGGCGGTGCAGTAGCTGCAGCACCAGCCGCAGGCTCACATCGCCCTTCCGCGGAGCGTCGCGCGCGGCCTTGCGCTGCAGCACGGAGGACAGCGCGTTCGCGACCGCCGCGAGTACGGCGAGCAGCACACTCAGCACGGCGCCGGGGCACGGTCCGGGGACCGGGGGGACACGTTGCGGGGCCAAGCAGCGGGGGCGGCTCGAATCACGCGTGCTCCTCCGCGGCGGTCGACAGGACGGCGGGATGACGGGCGTCCTATTTCCTTCAGTACAGGGCGCCGGTGAGGCCCCTGCAACCCGAGGTGTCCGCATCCCGCGTCCGCATGCGGGCGGCTCGGCGTGGGGGATGCGGCGGCGCCGGCCGCGGATGACCCCGCGGGCGTCATGGGTGCCGCCGGATCCGGCGTGGACGGATGCGGTCCGCGCCGCGGACAACTGCTCGCGGACGGCTGAACGGACCCTGGAGGCAAGGACGTTCGGCCCTGAGAGTGGGGCCCCGCAGCCCCTGCGGGCCCGGCCGCGACGGCGGGACATTGGTGGTGCACCGAGAGCGACCGACATTCCGTGACCGTCCCGCGGACACCCGGCGGGATTCCCTTGGAGGAGATGGACATCATGGCCGTGCACAACCACTCCCAGCACCGCGTCGGCCTGCGCCTTCCGTTCCCGCGCAAGCCGCGAACGGCTTCCGCGGCCACCGCGGCGCCCGGGGCCGGCGCGACGACCGCGTTCGGCGCCCACGCCCTGGCGGGGCTTCGGATGCTGCTCGGGTTCGTCTTCCTGTGGGCTTTCCTCGACAAGACGTTCGGCTTCGGCTACGCGACCCCGTCCGGCAAGGGCTGGATCGACGGCGGCTCGCCGACGAAGGGCTTCCTCGGCTCGGTCGCCACCGGGCCCATGGAGTCCGTCTTCCACTCCTGGGCCGGCGCGGTGTGGGCCGACTGGCTGTTCATGCTCGGCCTGCTGGGCATCGGCGTCGCGCTGATCGCGGGGATCGGGCTACGGCTCGCCGCGGTGGCCGGCACCGCGATGATGGCGCTGATGTGGATGGCCGAATGGCCACCCGCCCAGCACCTGTCCGACGGTTCGCCGAGCATGTCGACGAACCCGTTCGCCGACTACCACCTCCTCTACGCCGTCGCCCTGATCGCCCTCGCGGCAGCGGGCGCCGGCGCCACCTGGGGGCTCGGCCGGCTGTGGGCGCGCCTGCCCTTCGTCAGCCGGAACCGCTGGCTGCTCTGACGGCCACCTCGCCCGGTCCCGGGGCCCCACCGCCACCCGCGGTGGGGCCCCGGCCGTATGCCGCCGGGCCGGTTCGCCGGTCAGCCGGACGGCGGGCCCTCGCCCTGCGACGCGCGCAGATCGGCCAGCATCTCCGCCTGGCCCGCCAGGACTCCGGACAGGATCGTCCGCGCCACCCGCAGCAGTTCGGCCACGTGCGGGTCGGTCAGCGAGTAGTGGACGGTCGAGCCCTGCTTGCGGGAGACGACCAGTCCGGCCCGGCGCAACACGGCCAACTGCTGGGAGAGGGCGGCGGGTTCGATGCCCACCTCGGGCAGCATCTCGGCCACCGCGTGCTCGCGCTCGCTGAGCAGCTCCAGGACGCGGATGCGCGCGGGATGGCCGAGCGTCTTGAAGAACTCGGCCTTGAGTTGGTACAGCGGCGTGGTCACCATTGCTTCGTCCTGGCTCTGCTGTGCGTCGCGACGGCGGTAACAACATCAAGAATTGCGCAGCTGTGCAATTCCGTGCGCGGGCCGGGGAGCGTCCACCGGCCGCAGCACGCCTGCCGTCTCCAGATGTTCGCGCGCGGCCCGGATCGCCTCGGGCGTGGTGGCGTACTCCCCGCCCTCGCGGCGCAGCAGGTCCAGCGCGCCGACGGAGTCGAGGACCTGACGCTGGCCGGGGCGGATCCCGGAGGCCAGGACGACGATGCCGCGCCGGTTCAGTTTCTCCACGGCGTCCTTGAGCACCAGGGCGCCGGTGGCGTCCATGGTGGAGATGCGGGACATGCGCAGGATCACCACGCGTACGTCGGCCACCTCGCTCAGCTCCAGCAGGAAGCGGTGGGCGCCGGCGAAGAACAGCGGCCCGTCGATGCGGTAGGCGACGATGTGCTCGGCGAGCAGGGCGTGCTCCTCACCGCTTGGGGTCTCCCCTGCTCGAGCGCAGCCGAGAGCTTGGGGAAGGTCGCCGCGCTCCAGCGGCACCTGGTCGAGGCGGGCCTGGCGGGCCACGGCGCGCAGCGCCAGGGCGCCGGCCACGAGGAGGCCGATGACGACGGCCTGGACCAGGTCCAGGGCCAGTGTGGCGAGGGCGGTCAGCGCGAGGATCACCGCGTCCGAGCGGGTGGCCTTCATCATGGCCCGCAGCGAGCCGACCTCGACCATGCGGACCGCCGTCGCCAGCAGTACGCCCGCCAGGGCCGCCAGCGGGATGCGGGACACCAGCGGGGCGGCGGCGAAGACGATGATCGCGAGGACCGCGGCATGGCTGAGGGAGGAGAGCCGGGAGCCGGCGCCGGTGCGGACGTTGACGGCCGTCCGGGCGATCGCGCCGGTCGCGGGCACCCCGCCGAACAGAGGGGCGGCGATGTTGGCCAGTCCCTGCCCGAACAGCTCCCGGTCCGGGTCGTGCTGCCGACCCACCGTCATGCCGTCGGCGACCGAGGCGGACAGCAGGGACTCCAGCGCGGCCAGCGCGGCGACCGCCACCGCCGGGGCGAGCAGCGAACCGAGCGCGCCCGGATCGAGGAAGGCCAGCGACGGCGCGGGCAGCCCGGAGGGCAGGTCGCCGATCGGCCGCGCCCCGTCCAGACCGGCCACCTGGACGACGACGGTCGCCGCGGTCACGGCGAGGATGGAGACCGGCACGGTCGGCCGCCACCGCGCCCCCACGAGCATGACCGCGGCGACCGCGGCGGCGCAGCCGAGCGCCGTCCAGTTCGGGTGCCGTACGAACTCCTCCAGCGCCCGCCAGGCGACGACGAGCACCCGGTCGCCCTCGGGCTGGGCCACCCCGAGCGCGTTCGGGATCTGCTGCAGGCCGATCACGCAGGCGATGCCCAGGGTGAAGCCCTCCACCACGGGAGCGGGCACGTACCGCATGTACTTCCCGGCCCGCAGCACGGCCAGGGCGACCAGCATCAGCCCGGCCATCAGCCCGACCGTGAGCACCCCGGAGGCGCCGTACCGGGCGACGATCGGCACCAGCACCACCGTCATGGCGCCGGTGGGCCCGGACACCTGGAGATCGGAACCGCCGAACAGCGCGGCGAGCGCGCCCGCAATCACCGCGGTGGCCAGCCCCGCTTCGGCCCCGAGCCCGGAGGAGACGCCGAAGCCGAGGGCGAGCGGCAGGGCGACGATCGCCACGGTCAGGCCGGCGAGCAGGTCGCGGCGGGGACTGCGGCCCATGCCGGCCAGATCGGCCCGCGACGGCAGCAGGGACACGATCCGGGACCGGCCCCGGCTGAGCACGGACGTCATCGAGCGGCGACCTCGGCTTTCTCTCTGCGGACAGGGGAAATCATAGGATCTATGAAATTGCAGAAATTTGCAATTGCGCGAGTCGCTTGGATCATGTCGATCGCTGTGATGATCTCGTGTTCCGCCCGTGTCGCAGCCGCTACTGTGTCAGGTGAGCGGAACGGGACGCGTCACTTCGTGGGGGCTTGGAGGGTCAGCGGTGGGAAGCTCCGAGGAGTCCGGGGAGGCCCGTGTGCGGCTGCCGCAGTTGCGGCTGGACGAGCTGCTGGAGGAGTTGCAGGCGCGCCTGGACGCCGCTCGCGGGACCCGGGACCGGGTGCACAGTCTGCTGGAGGCGGTGCTCTCCGTCGGCCGGGAGCTGGAGCTGGAGCAGGTGCTGCACAGCATCGTGGAGGCGGCGGCGGCCCTGGTGGACGCGGAGTACGCGGCGCTGGGTGTGATCGGTCCGGACGGCAGGCGGCTGTCGGCGTTCCACACCGTCGGGGTCGGCGAGGAGGTCATCGCCCGGATCGGCCCGTATCCGGAGGGGCACGGGATCCTCGGTGAGCTGATCCGCCGTCCGCAGCCGCTGCGGCTGCCGAGGCTGTCGGAGCATCCGGCCTCGTACGGCTTCCCGGCGCACCACCCGCCGATGAACACCTTCCTGGGTGTCCCGATCCGGGTGCGGGAGCAGGTGTTCGGCAATCTGTACCTGACCGAGAAGCGGGGCGGGCTGGAGTTCGACGAGGAGGACGAGTCGGTGCTGGCCACGCTCGCGGTGGCGGCGGGGGTGGCGATCGACAATGCGCGGCTGTACGAGGAGTCGCGGCTGCGGGAGCGCTGGCTGCGGGCCACCGCGGAGATCACCCACAGTCTGATGTCGGGTGCCGCCCAGGCGGAGGTGCTCAAGCTGATCGCCGAGCGCGCGCGTGAGATCACGGGTGCGGCGCTGGTGGTGATGTCGACGCCGGTGAGGGGCACCGGCACGCTCACGGTGGAACTGGCGGTCGGTCTGCGGGCGGAGGCGCACCGCGGCCTGGTGCTGCCCGTCGAGGGCACCCTGGCCGGGGAGGCGTTCGCCGGCGGGGCGCCGGTGAGCAGCCGGGACGTCGCGCATGATCCGCGGGTCTCGGCCGGCCCGCCGCGGTTCGCCGGCCTGGGGCCGGCCGTGGCCGTGCCCGTCGGGGCCTCGGACGGGCATGTCCAGGGGGTGGTTCTGCTGGCCCGGGAGGCCGGTGCGACCGCCTTCTCGCAGAAGGAGCTGGAGCCGTTGCGGGGTTTTGCCGCGCAGGCCTCCCTGGCCATGGAGCTGGCCGAGCGGCGGCAGGACGCGGAGCAGATCGCTCTGCTGGAGGACCGCGACCGCATCGCCCGGGACCTGCACGACCTGGCGATCCAGCGGCTGTTCGCCACCGGCATGACGCTGCAGAGCGCCGGCCGGTTCATCGACCATGCCGGGGCCAAGGAGCGTGTGCTGCGGGCGGTGGACGACCTGGACGAGACCATCAGGATCATCCGGTCGACGATCTTCGGTCTGCGTATGCGCGGTGGTGAGGAGGCCCCCGGCCTGCGGGCGCGTGCGGTGCGTGTGGTCGGGGAGGCCACGCCGGTGCTGGGCTTCGCGCCCAGTGTGCGGATGGAGGGGCTGCTCGACACCCATGTGCCCAGGGAGAGCGCCGACCACGTGGTGGCCGTCCTGTCCGAGTCGCTGGCCAACATCGCCCGGCACGCGCACGCCGACCGCGCGGAGGTGGTGCTGGAGACCGACGGCAGGACGGTACGCGTCACGGTCACCGACAACGGCGTGGGCATTCCGTCCGGGGGCCGCCGCAGCGGTCTGGCCAACATGGCCGAGCGGGCCCAGAAACTGGGCGGCGACCTGGAGTGGACCACGCCCGACGGCGGCGGGACCAGACTGGTGTGGCACGCGCCGGTGAACTCGCCCGAAGGGTGATCGCGGCGGCCCCGGCGAGCGGGGCCGCCGGGTCAGTGGCGCTCCTCGTCGTCCGGGTGCACCACGACCACCGGACAGGCCGCGTGCTGGACGCAGCGCTGGCTGACCGAGCCGAGCATCGCGCGGGCGAAGCACCCAAGGCCCCGGCTGCCCACGACGAGGGCCTCCGCGTCTTCCGAGGCGCGGATCAGCACCTCCGACGGGTCGCCCTCCACGAGACGCGTCTCCAGGGAGGCCGGGCGGTCGTCCCCGAAGACGCCGTGCAACGCCTCCCCGAAGCGCTCCCGGGCCTGCTGCAGGTCGAAGTCGGGGTCGACCACCGGTCCGCTCCGGCCGACGAACGACGGTGTGTCCCAGGCGCGGATCGCCTCCACGCTCCCGTCGACGAGCCGGGCGTATCCCGCCGCCCAGCGCAGCGCCGCGTACGACGACGGCGAACCGTCCACACCCACGACCACCCGGCGTCGCGGTTCCGAGGGTTGCATGGCCACCCCACTCAGCAGTCGCTGTTCCTACGACCACGCTGCCCGGCGCGGCACGACTGCGCCAGCCGGAGCCCGCGGGCACCCGCGCCCATGGGGCCGGTCGGCCCCGGCGCGGGACCTGCGGTCCCTGGGCGGCGTGCGCGGCGGTAGGAATTCTCTTAGGTGGAACACTCGTTGCAGAAGGAGGAGATCATGCCCCGCACCGTCACCGTCGGTCTCGACGGTTCCCCCGAGAGCCGGGCCGCCGCCGAATGGGCGGCGCGGGAGGCGAAGCTGCTCGGTGTGCCGGTGAAGCTCGTGCACGTGTGGGAGCCCGTGCCGGACCCCATGGCACAGGCGCCGCTGCTCGGTGCGGAGACGCACCGGCACTGGACGGAGAGGGTGCCCCGTGAGGCCGCCGAGGGCCTGCGGCTGCGTCACCCCGGAGTCGAGGTCTTCACCGAGCAACTGCCCGGCCGTCCCGCCGAGTTGCTTGCCAAGCTCGCCAAGGAGGCCGACCTGCTCGTGCTGGGCTCGCGTGCCCTGGGCGGGGTCGGCGGCTTCATGGTCGGCTCCGTCGGGCTGTCCGTCGTCGCGCACGCCGAGCGGCCCGTCGTCCTGGTCCGCGCCGGTGAACAGGCCGCGGACGAGCACGAGATGGACCCCGTGGGCGTCCCCTCCGCCGCGACCGGCTTCCGGCCCGTCGTGCTGGGCCTGGACACCGCCGTCCAGGACGAGGACCTGATCCGCTTCGCCTTCGAGGCGGCCCTGCGCCGCGGCGCCTCGCTGCGCGTCGTGCACGGCTGGTACCCACCGCCGTACTACGGGTACGGCGTGCCCGCCGACGCCGAACTGTACGGGTCGCTCGCGGTCACCGAGGCCACCGCGCTGACCGACGCGCTGCGCCCGTGGCGGCAGAAGTATCCGGACGTCGAGGTCACGGAGGTCTCCCGCCCCGGCAGCGCGGCCCAACTGCTCGTCACCGCCTCCCGGAACGCCTCCCTGGTCGTCGTCGGCCGGCGCGTGCGCCGCAACCCGTTCGGCGCCCACATCGGTCACGTCACCCACGCCGTCCTGCACCACTCCACCGCCCCCGTCGCGGTCGTCGCACACGACTGAACACCCCACAGCCGAGGAGCGAGAAGCGTGAAGGCAGCGGTCGTACGGAGCTTCGGCGAGCCCCTGGTCATCAAGGAACGCCCGGACCCCGAGCCGGGCCCCGGCCAGGTCCGCATCCGCGTCGAGGCGTGCGGGCTGTGCCACACCGACATCCACGCCGCCCACCGCCACAGCCGCCTTCGGACGCGCCCCTTGCGCTTCCCGCCGCTCATCGGCCGCCACCTCCTCGTTCCGTACTTTCGGACATGGCAGTGGTGACCGTGGTGGGGGAGGGGCCGGTCAGCCCTGTCCTACGGGGGCCATCGGCCCCTGCCGGGAGACCGGCCCGGCAGCCGGGGCCGTCCCGAACTCCGGCAGCAGCACGAAGAAACCGTCCAGACCGGTGCGGCGCAGGATCCGCCGGAAGGACGCGCTGCCGCTGACCAGCCGCAGCCGGCCCCCGCGGGCGGCGACCCGGTTGCGTGCCCGGCACGGCAGACCCAGTCCGGCGCAGTCGATGAAGGCCGCGGGCCGCAGGTCGATCGAGTACGAGGTCCGGCCGGGGCCCGGCGGTGAGCGCGTCGAGGCGCGGGGCGAGGGACAGCCTCGTGACGAGGTCGACCTCGCCGCTGAGGGTCACGACGGTGGTGGCGCCGACGGTGCGTTCCGTGTGGCTCCGGACGGGCCTGGCGTGGCTCTCGGACATGCTGCCGGCAAAGCCGGTCCGGCAGGATGCGCGGGAGGGGCCGTTCGGTCCCTTCTCGAAGGCCCGAAGAGCCCCGGCCGAAGGCCTGGACAGCCCCGGGCCGCCGGCCGCCCCGTACGAGCGTGCCCCGGTCGGCCGGCCGGTGGGGCCGGCCGGCCCAAGCGCGACGCCGAACCGTCGGACAAGCTGGAGCTGTGGGGCAATCCCGGCGGCACACGTCGGCGTCCGGGCCGCGCCCGCCCACCGCGGACCGCCGGGTCCCGCCCACCGTCCGAGAACCCGTCCGAGCAGAAGAGGGTGAGGGTCGGTATGAAGGGCTACGTCTTCCACGGTCCCGGGCAGTCCGCCTGGGAGGAGGTCCCCGATCCGGACGTCATGGAGCCCACCGACGCCGTCGTCCGCGTCGACATCGTCACCATCTGCGGCACCGACCTGCACATCCTCAGGGGCGACGTGCCCGAGGTCCGCCCCGGCACGGTGCTGGGGCACGAGGCCGTCGGCGAGGTCGTCGAGATCGGTGCCGACGTGCGCACGGTACGGCCGGGGGACCGGGTCCTGGTCTCCTGCATCACCGCCTGCGGCCGGTGCCGCTACTGCCGCGAGGCCGTGTACGGCCAGTGCCTGGGCGGCGGGGGCTGGATCCTCGGCCACCGCGTCGACGGCACCCAGGCGGAGTTCGTCCGCGTGCCCTTCGCCGACCTGTCCGTGCATCCGCTGCCCGCGGCGGTGGCCGGCGAGGACGCCGTGCTGCTGGCCGACGTCTTCCCCACCGCCTACGAGGTCGGCGTGCTCAACGGGCGGGTGGGGCCCGGGGACACCGTCGCCGTGGTCGGCGCCGGGCCCGTCGGGCTGGCGGCGATCGCCACCGCCCGGCTGTTCGCGCCCGAGCGCGTCATCGCCGTGGACATGGCCCCGGCCCGGCTGGAGGCCGCGCGCAAGCTCGGCGCCGAGGCGGTGGCCGACGCCCGCGAGGCCCCCGAGCAGCTGGTCGCCGACCTCACCGGCGGGCTCGGCGCGGACGTGGTGGTCGAGGCGGTGGGGGTGCCGGAGACCTTCGAGGTGTGCATGCGCATGGTGCGGCCCGGCGGCCACGTCGCCAACGTCGGCGTGCACGGCAAGCCGGCGACCCTGCACCTGGAAGAGCTGTGGATCAAGAACGTGACCATCACCACGGGCCTGGTGGACACCTGCTCCACGCCCGTCCTGCTGAAGATGGCGGCCGCCGGCCGGCTGCCCGCCTCCCAGCTGGTCACGCACATCTTCCCGCTGGAACGCATGGAGGAGGCGTACGACGTCTTCGCGCACGCCGCCGAGACCGGGGCGCTCAAGGTCGTCCTCGGCGGGCCGCAGCACGAGGTCGTCCCCGTGACCCCGGCCTGACCGGGCCCTTCTTCTCGGCGACCCGGGACCGACGGCCCTCGTCCTGCGGTCCGGGCCGTCGGAGGATGGGGGTACGTGCCACGGCTGTGCCGGCCGTACCGGGCGGAAGGACGGGATGGCTGATGTATCGCAACGACGGGTTCCGTGAGCTCGACCGGCAGGAGTGTCTGCGGCTGTTGGGCAAGGTGCCGGTGGGGCGTGTCGTCCATACGCGGCACGCGCTGCCCGCGGTGCTTCCGGTGAACTTCGCCCTGGACGACGGCGGTGCGGTGCTGCTGCGTACCTCGGCCGACTCCGAGCTGGTCCGTTCGGTCGACGGTGCGGTGGTGGCCTTCGAGGCGGACGAGGTGGACGTGGTGGCCCGGTCGGGGTGGAGTGTGGTCGTCACCGGTCCCGCCTCGGTGGTGACCGATCCGGCCGAGCGGCGGCGGCTGGCCGTGAGCGGTCCGCGTTCCTGGGTGCCCTGGCCCCGGGAGGTCTTCGTCCGTATCGAGCCGGAACTGGTCACGGGCCGCGAACTGGTCGGCGGGCGCAGCATGTACGGCCTCGACCCACTCCCCTGACCTTTCGACCGGACCCACAGGAGGGCGCCATGCAGGATTACCGGTACACCGTCGGTGACGTGATGACCCGTACCGTCGTCGCCCTGGCCGGTGGTGCGATGTTCAAGGAGATCGTGCGGACGATGGAGCGGTGGGGCGTCAGCGCGATGCCCGTGCTGGACGGCGGCGGCCGGGTGATCGGCGTCGTCTCGGAGGCCGACCTGCTGCGCAAGGAGGAGTTCCGTGCCGGTGACCCGGACCTGCCCGGCCAGGTGTGGCGTCCGGTGGACGAGGCCAAGGCGGGGGCCGCGACCGCCGAGGAGCTGATGACCACCCCGGCCGTCACCGTCCACCCCGACGCCGGCCTGGGCCGGGCGGCCCGCCTCATGGCCCGTCGCGGCGTCAAGCGCCTGCCGGTCGTCGACGACGACGGCGTGCTCACCGGCATCGTCAGCCGCTCCGACCTGCTCAAGGTCTTCCTGCGCAGCGACGAGGACATCGCCGAGGAGGTCCGCCACCGGCTTGCCGCCGCCCCGTTCCCGGCCCCGCCGGAGTCGATACGCGTGACCGTGCGCGAGGGCGTCGTCACCCTCACCGGCCGCGTCCAGGACACCTCCCTGACACCTCTCGCCATACGCCTGACGCGCTCCGTCGAGGGCGTGGTGGACGTCCACAGCGCCCTCGCGGGACCGCCCCGCCGCCCCCTGCTCGAACCCGACCTGGCCGACGAGCAACCCTAGGACCTGCCCGGTGGACCATGCCGCAGACGCGGGGTCCGGCACTCCCCCGAGCTCTTCGAGCAGGGGGGACCCCCACCCCGAGCTCTTCGAGCAGGGGGGACCCCATCGCCCCCGCTCACCTGGGCTGACAGGCCCCGTGGCCTGGAGCGGGCCTGATCCGCCGGACAGGCCCTGGTAAGACCACCGAGCGGCCGATCGGCTCCCCTGCCGGGGACCTTGGGCCCTCCTGCGGCAGGGCGTCGACGACGAGAGTGGAGTCGTCCACTCAAGGAGGCCGCTGCCATGTCGACCATTCCTGTCCGTCCCGTCGTCGTCGGCCTTGACGGCAGCCGCGCCGGCCTCGCCGCGGCCGACTGGGCCGCCCGCGAGGCCCTGCTGCGCGGTGTGCCGCTGCGGCTCGTGCACGCCTGGGAACAGCTGATCGTCCCGTACGCGTCCCTCGCGGGCGTGGCCATCCCGCCGGACCCCAAGAGGTCCGCGCGCCTGCTCACCGACGCCCGGGCCCACCTGTCGCGCCGTCACCCCGGCCTCGAGGTCATCACCGACCGCCTTCCCGGGGATCCCGCGACGGCCCTCGTGGCCGCGGGGACGGACGGCGAGATGCTGGTGCTCGGCTCGCGCGGTCTGGGCAGGACCGCCGGTTTCCTGCTCGGTTCCGTGGCCCGGACGGTGGTGGCGCGGGCGGAAGGACCGGTCGTACTGGTCCGCGCCGCCGACGCCGGAAAGCCGGAGGGCCACATTCAGGAGCCGGCAGCGGGCGGTGGCGCCGGCGGCGATGTGGTCGTCGGTGTGGACCTGGACGGCCCCGACGACACCGTACTCGCGTTCGCCTTCGAGGCCGCCGCGCGGCGCGGCACCGCCCTCCGCGTCGTTCACGGCCGCGGCCCGGCGGACGGGCCCGCCGACGGCGCCGACCTCGCGGAGACGGACTCCGTGACCGCTCCGTTCGGGGACGTGCTCCGTCCCTGGCAGGAGAAGTTCCCCGGCGTGCCGGTGACCGCCCAGGCCGCGATCGGCCAGGCCGGCGCCCACCTGGTCGACGCCTCGAGGGACGCCGCGCTGCTGGTCGTCGGGCGGACGGTCCGGCAGGGCGCGCTCGGCACGCACATCGGACCGGTCACCGACGCGGTGCTGCGCCACGCGATGCCGCCGGTCGCGGTGATCCCCCACACCTGACCGCGACCCACGCGGCAGGGCGGCCGACCGCCCGGAAGACGGGACGAACGGGCCGAAAGGCCCCATCGCCGGTCCCGGCCCGGGCCGGTCGGCTCATGCGACGAGGGCCCGGGCAGGAGTTCACTGGGCCGCAGAACGAGCGGAATCCCGGCAGCCGTAAGGCGCCCGGCCCGAGGAGGTTGCGATGGCCACGCGACAGCTCGACACCACGACGGTGACCGCGCTGGTCGCCGAGGCCACGGCCGCCCCGTCCATGCACAACGCCCAGCCCTGGAGGTTCCGCCTCGTCCCGGACGAGGCCCTGCTCCTGCTGTACGCCGACCTCCAGCGGGCCATGCACCGGACCGACCCCGGCCACCGGGCCCTGCACATCGGATGCGGAGCGGCGCTGTTCAACCTGCGGGTCGCCGCCGCGCACGCCGGTCTCAGCCCCGAGGTCCGGCTGCTGCCCGATCCGGCGGACCCGCTGCTGCTCGCCGCGGTGCGCCTGGCGGAACCCGCGACGAACGACGACGATCTACGACGGCTGCACCCGGCGATCTCCAGGCGGCACACCAGCCGCTACCCGTTCGCCGAGCGGGACGTCCCGGAGGACGTCCGCGCCGCGCTGCGGGCGGCGGCGGCCCGGGAGGGCGCCGAGCTGCTCTTTCCCGGGCGCTGGCACACCGAGGCCGTACTGGAGCTGGTCCGCGACGCGGAGGGCCGGGAAACCCTGGACCCCGTCACCAGGGAGGATCTGACGCGCTGGACCCGGCTCGGCCCGGAGGCCGACGCCGCCACCGACGGCGTCCCCGAGTACGCCTTCGGACCCCGCCGCCGCGACGGAAGGGCCCCGTTGCGCGACTTCGCCGGCCGCCGGCCGGTGGCCGGCCGCGGTGCCGCCGACTTCGAACGCAACCCGCAGCTGGCCCTGTTGAGCACCCGCGGCGACACACCGGCCGACTGGCTGCTCGCCGGCCAGGCGCTGGAGCGGGTTCTGCTGGAGGCGACCTCGGCGGGCCTCGCCACCTCCCTGACCTCCCACCCGCTGGAGAGCCCGGACCTGCGCCTGCTGGCCCGCGACCCGGTGTCGGGCAGCGGCCACGTCCAGATGGTGCTGCGCCTCGGCTACGGACCCGGCGGGCCCGCCAGCCCCCGCCGCCCGGTCCGCGAGGTCCTCGAATTCACCTGAGACCGCACCGACCGGACGCACCGGTCAGACCGCACAGACCAGACCGCACCGATCAGGAGGAGAACAAACCGATGTGCGAACACTGCGGCTGCCGGAGTCTGGCATCGATCGACGAGCCGACCCGCGAGCACGAGACAGTGGTGAACCTCATCGGCCAGGTGCGACAGGCCCACCGGGACGGCGACATCGCCCGCATGGCGGACCTGGCCCGGCAGATCGCTTCCGTGCTCGGTTCGCACCCCGAGGTGGAGGAACACGGCCTGTTCCCCGCCCCCGCCCCGGAGTTTCCCGAGAAGATCGCCGCACCGGAGGCGGAGCACCGCCGCATCGAGCGGGTGCTCGCCGAGGCGGACACCGGTGTCCCGGCGGACCCCGGATGGCCCGCACGCCTCACCGACGCACTCGCACTCCTGCGTGAACACATCCTCAGGGAGCAGGACGGAGTCCTCCCCGCCGCTCTGGCCTTCCTGACCACCGAACAGTGGGAGACCGCCGAAGCGGCACGCCCCCGGGCGGCCTCCCGCGCACCCCAGCCTTCGGTCCCGTGAGTGCGAGCTCTCAGCCCTCGGCCTTCTGTTCCGTGAAGCTCCAGGCGTACTGGAGCCAGTCGGCGACGGTGACGGCGCCCAGGCCGGCGCAGACGAGGCGGGCGGCGCGGGGGGCGCAGGCGTAGCCGGCGGTCAGGGTGGCGGCGACCCAGACGGAGGTGCAGAAGGGGCAGGACACCAGGTCGCCGACGGCGCGGCGGACGCCGGTGCCGCGGGGTTCGTCCATCACCTCACCGGCCGGGATGTCGTCCGTACGGCGGGTGAAGGGGGCGCGCAGGAAGCTGGTGACCTTGTCCTTGGTCAGCAGCCGGGAAGCCTTGAACGTCGCCCCGCCCAGCAGGGCGACGTCCCACGGCGGAACCCGGTCGGGCAGGCGTACGCCCCGGCGACGGGCCGTCACGGCGAACAGCGCCGCGCCCGCCGTGAACGCCGCCGCCAGCGCGGCTTACCCGCCGAGAGGCACCTCGCCCTGTTCGTCGTAGGACCGCTCCGCGGCTGCCATGACAGCCTCCCTGGTCGGTGTCGTGTCGTGAGGATCATGTGGCCCGGCACGGGTGCCCCGCCGGGCGCGGGCTCATTCGTAGCCGGCTTCCTCGTGCTGCAGCAGGTGCCCCATCCGGTCGCAGAACAGATGGCCGACCAGCGCGCCGCCGTAGACGACGAACCCCACGCCGATCAGCCAGGACTCCACCACCAGGATGGTGCCGATGGCGCCGTAGCTGACCGCGTTGGTCACGATCAGCGGGGTGAACACCAGGTACGAGAAGGCCCGCAGGCCCACCAGGCCCACCATGGTGGCGACGGCGCCGGGGAACAGCAGCCGCCAGCGCACCTGGTGACCGAGGAAGAAGTGCGGACCCCACCAGAAGAACAGCACGCCCACGCCCACGCTCATCAGCATCCGGTGCGTCCCCTCGAGCACGGTGCGGGTGACCACCTGCACGTACAGGTACGCCATCAGCGCGATCAGCCAGACGACCTGGCGCCAGATCCGGTGCCACGGGCCGGAGGGCAGCCGCCAGATCCGCTCGTAGGCGTTCTGCACGCTCGACGCGAAGGACACGCCGAACACGACGAGCAGCACCAGACCCCACACGCTGGTGGCGGCGGCCACCTTGACCGGCGGATTGAAGACCTCCGTGAGCACGCGGGAGGAGCGGCCGGACAGGTCCATGCCGTCCACCAGCCACAGCGCGAACCCGGAATGGTGCAGGGGATCGAGCGCGGCCACCACGATCAGCAGGGGCGCCAGGGTGACCAGGCAGAGCGTGGCGAATCCCATCGCCCGGTGCATGAGCTCCAGCCGTTTGCCGCGCCGGTAGAGCTCAACGACCCACCCGAGGTGCGTCGTCGGGCGTTCGCTGGATCCCCGCTCGCTCAACGCGGCCGCCGTGGGCGTCCGTCTCCGGGAGCGGCGCCGTGCGACGCCGCCGGACAGAACCGAGTCGGACGTGACATGGCGACGACGCCTCCTCTCCGAGCGCGGGTGGCCGGCACGCGGCCGCGCAAACCCAATCATCGCGATCCGGTCCGCCCGGCGCACCCGGGCGGCGCCCGGAAACGGGCGGCGTGAGAGCGGCCGGCCCGGGTACCCACGGCCCCATGGCGGTGGACAGCAGGACCGCGCGGCGGGGGCGCCGGGCGCCGCGGCAGCGGACGAACCCGGGACTCGGACGGGCCCTGACGCGCTGGGCCACCACGACCGATCACAAGGTGATCGGCAACCTCTACATGACGACGGCGTTCTCGTTCTTCCTCTTCGGCGGCGTCCTCGCCCTGCTGATGCGGGCCGAACTCGCCCGTCCGGGACTGCAGTTGTTCAGCACCGAGCAGTACAACCAGCTGTTCACGATCCACGGCACGGTGATGATGCTGCTGTTCGCGACCCCCTTGTTCGTGGGGTTCGCCAACGCCGTCATGCCGTTGCAGATAGGCGCCCCGGACGTCGCCTTCCCCCGGCTCAACGCGCTGTCGTACTGGCTGTACCTGTTCGGCGGACTGATGGTGGTCTCCGGGTTCCTGGTGCCCGGGGGAGCGGCCGGCTTCGGCTGGTTCGCCTACGCGCCGCTCAACAGCGCCGTCCACAGCCCCGGCGCGGGCGGCGACCTGTGGGTCATGGGACTGGTGGTCACCGGCGTGTCCACGACGCTCGGCGCGGTCAACCTCATCACCACGATCCTGTGCCTGCGCGCCCCCGGCATGACCATGTTCCGGATGCCGATCTTCACCTGGAACGTGCTGTTCACCTCGATCCTCGTCCTGCCCGCGTTCCCCGTCCTGACCGCCGCCCTGCTGGCGCTGGAGGCGGACCGGAAGTTCGGCGCGCGGATCTTCGAGGCAGGCGACGGCGGCGCGCTGCTGTGGCAGCACCTGTTCTGGTTCTTCGGCCATCCCGAGGTCTACATCGTCGCCCTGCCGTTCTTCGGCATCGTCTCCGAGATCATCCCGGTCTTCAGCCGCAAACCGATCTTCGGCTACATCAGCCTGATCGGCGCCACCGTCGCGATCACCATGCTCTCGGCGGTGGTGTGGGCCCACCACATGTTCGCCACCGGGGCGGTGCTGCTGCCGTTCTTCTCCCTGACGTCGTTCCTCATCGCCGTGCCGACGGGGGTGAAGTTCTTCAACTGGATCGGCACCATGATCAAGGGCTCGCTGTCCTTCGAGACCCCCATGCTGTGGTCGCTCGGCTTCCTGGTGACGTTCCTGCTCGGCGGCATGAGCGGCGTGCTGATCGCCTCACCGCCGCTGGACTTCCACCTCACCGACAGCTACTTCATCGTGGCCCACCTGCACTACGTGCTCTTCGGCACCGTGGTGTTCGCGATGTTCGCAGGCTTCTACTTCTGGTGGCCGAAGTTCACCGGCCGCCGCCTCGACGAACGCCTGGGCAGGATCCACTTCTGGACCCTGTTCACCGGCTTCCAGACCACCTTTCTCGTCCAGCACTGGCTCGGCGAGTCGGGCATGCCGCGCCGTTACGCCGACTACCTGGCCGCCGACGGCTTCACCCTGCTCAACACCATCAGCTCCGTCGGAGCCTTCCTGCTGGGCCTGTCCACCCTGCCGTTCCTCTACAACGTGTGGCGGTCGACCCGGTACGGGACGAAGGTGCGGACCGACGATCCCTGGGGCTACGGCCGCTCCCTGGAGTGGGCCACCTCCTGCCCGCCGCCGCGGCACAACTTCACCGCGCTGCCCCGCATCCGCTCCGAGTCCCCGGCGTTCGACCTGCACCACCCCGACATCGTTCAGTCCGACACCGTCCAGCACGACCAGCGGTGACCGAAGAGAGGCATTCCCTGTGAGAACCGAGGCCCGGCTCTTCATCGGCGTGGCGGTCTTCTTCGGCGTGGCGGCCGTCGGCCACGGCTGGTGGAGCCGTACGGAACCCGCCGGCACCGCCGCCCTGGCGGTGACCGGCCTGATGGCCGCGCTGGTCGCGTTCTTCCTGTACGCGCAGGCCCGCAGGCGCGGCCCGCGGGCCCAGGACCGGTCCGACACCGAGGTGGTGGACACCGCGGGACCGCTGGACTTCTTCTCCCCGCACAGCCCCTGGCCGATCACCGTGGCGTCCGGCGCCGTCCTGCTGGCCCTCGGCGTCGTCTTCGGCCTGTGGCTCGCTCTCATCGGCTTCGGCCTGCTCGGGTACGGGGTGCTCGGCCTGGTGTTCCAGCACGCGGGCCGGGACGACCCGAACAGCGCGCCGACCGGCCCGGACGTCGCCGTCCGGCCCTCTCAGCCCTCCAGTTCGCGCTCCGACTCCGGCCCGTCCTCGCCCCGACCCTCCACGCGGTCGCCGTAGTACCAGGAGCTCAGCGTCGCCCGCAGCCGCTGCACCTGCGATACGCCCCCGTCGCCGCCCTCCGGCGACTCCAGCGGTCGCGGCAGCTCCCGCGCCGACAGCACGTACCTCGTCTCCTTGTCCACCGGAGTGCGGCTCCCGGTGTAGCCGCCGGCCACCGTCTGACGCACCTCGCCGGTCTCCTCGCCCTCGGCCAGCCGCTCCAGCTCCGCCTCCCGCAGTGCCAGGCACACCCGTTTGGTGACCATGAGGGCCAGCGGCGGCAGGACGACCAGCAGGATCCGGAAGGTCCAGGTCAAGGTGTTGAGGGAGACCTTGAAGGTGTGCGCGAGGATGTCGTTGCCGCCCGCGGCGAGCAGCACGCCGTAGAAGCAGATCGCGGCCACCCCCAGCCCGGTGCGTACGGGCCTGTCGCGCGGCCGGTCGCACAGGTGGTGCTCCCGCTGGTCCCCGGTGGTCCACGCCTCGAAGAACGGATAGGCGTACAGCACCGCGAACAGCGCCAGCGGCAGCACGACGGCGGGCAGGAAGACGTTCCACATGACGGTGTGCCCGGCCACCGTCGTCTCCCACGGCGGCACCAGCCGCAGCGCGCCCTCCAGGAAGCCGACGTACCAGTCCGGCTGCGAGCCGGTCGACACCGCCTCGGGGCGGTAGGGGCCGTACACCCAGACCGGGTTGATCTGCGCCACGCCCGCGAGCAGGGTCAGCACCCCGGACACCATGAAGAACAGCCCGGCCGAGCCCCCCATGAACTGCGGGAACAGGGGCTTGCCCACCGCGTTGCCGTTGGTGCGGCCCCGGCCGGCCCACTGGGTGTGCTTGAGGTGGAACACCAGGATCAGGTGGGCGGTTATGAGGGCGAGCAGCAGCCCGGGGATCAGCAGGATGTGCAACGGGTACAGCCGCGAGACCAGCTCGTGCCCGGGGAACTCGCCGCCGAAGGCGAAGAAGGCGAGGTACGTCCCCACGACCGGGACGGACAGCATGATGCCCTCGGCGATGCGCAGGCCCGTCCCCGACAGCAGGTCGTCCGGCAGCGAGTAGCCGGCGAAGCCCTCGGCGAGAGCGAGCAGGAACAGGGTGACGCCGATCATCCAGTTGATCTCGCGGGGCCGGCGGAACGCGCCGGTGAAGAACACGCGCAGCATGTGCACACCGAGCGCCGCGATGAACACCAGCGCCGCCCAGTGGTGCAGCTGCCGGATCAGCAGCCCGCCGCGGATGTCGAAGCTGATGTGCAGGGTCGAGCGGTACGCCTCCGACATCCGCATCCCGTCCAGCGGCCGGTAGGAGCCGTGGTAGACGACCTCGGTCATCGACGGATGGAAGAACAGGGTCAGCCACACGCCCGTCAGCAGCAGTACGACGAAGCTGTAGAGGGCGATCTCGCCCAGCAGGAACGACCAGTGGTCGGGGAAGGCCTTCCGCAGCAGGCCGCCCCCTTCGGACACCGGCAGCCGCCCGTCGAGCCAGTCGGTGCCCCGCTCCGCCGCATGGCGGGCCCGGGCGGAGGCCCGGGCCCTTCTCTTCCGCAACAGCACGGCGCACGGGTGCCCGCGCGCCGTTGCCGGAAACCAGGCGTGACGTCCGCTCCGCAGGCGGTCCGTGCGCCGTCTATGCGCGGCGGTCGCCCTTCGGCTTGCCCCGCTGGTCCGGGGTGCCGTGCGGCGGCGGGCCGAACGGCTCCGGCGAGGTCGCGGGGGTCACCGGGGAGCCGGCGCGGCCCTCGCCCTGCTCGGGGCGCAGGGCGGTGGGGTCGCCCTGGGTCGGCCGGCCGCCCGACTGGAGCTGCTCCAGGCGTGCGGTCAGCACCTCGGTCACCGGCAGCCGGTCGGCGTGGGTGCGCTCGTGGGCGAGCAGCTCCTCGACCTGCTCGGCGGTCAGTGAGCGCACGCGGCTCTCCAGGGCGCCGAGGGGCAGGTGGTCGTAGTCGGGCAGGGGCAGGGTCTCGCGGTCGTCGGCCATGGATCTCACTCTCTCTGTGCGACGGCCTCGTCTGCGGGCCGGCGGGGTCAGTGGCCGCCCGGCCCGCCGCTGCCGAACGAGCCGCTGCTGCCCTCGTCCCAGCGCGGACGCGTCTGCGTCGGGCTCGTGCGGGACCCGAGGTTGCCGTGCTCCTTGAGCCGGTGCGGGGTCAGCCGGTCACGGCTCCTGGGCATCTCGTCGGGCTCGCGGTTCTCCAGGACCTCACCCACCGGGCCGCCCTCCGGCAGCCGCGGCTGCTCCTCCGGGCGCGGTGGGGCGGGCTCGCGGCGGCGGATGCGTGCGCCCAGCCAGAAGGCGCCGATCAGCAGGACCAGCAGGCCGAGGGCGACGACGAACGGCCAGATGCCGACCGTGTAGCCCCGGGCCGCGGCGATGTCCAGCATTGCGGTACTCATGCCCCCGTGAGTACCCCTGGTCCCCGCCGCGAACCCGCTCACCCGGAGCGTGCCTGCCGGGTCCTCGAGCGGTTCTCCTTGCGGATCGCGTCCAGCAGCTCACCCCTGGACATCCTCGAGCGCCCCTCGACGCCGAGGCGCTTGGCCACGTCGTACAGGTGCTCCTTGGACGCACTCTCGTCGACGCCCTCGCCGCTGCGGCCGCCCTGCCCGCGGGGCCGGGCCGACCGCGGGTCCGAGGGGCCCTTGCGGCCGCCCTCCTTGCGCTCCCAGTGGTCGCCGACCTTCTCGTACTTGTGCTTGAGCGCGCCGTACGCCACCCGGTGCGCCCGCTCGCCCTCGCCGTACTCCTCCACCGCGGAGTCGTGGGCCTTGATCCAGGTCCGCTGAGCGTCCTCGGGGGAGCGCTCCGGCGTCGACGGCAGTTCCTGTCGTCCGGGCACGGATCCACCTCCGTATCTCGTCGCTCTCGGGCCGCACGAGTGCCCGGTGGGGGAGGCGGAAAACGGCCGGAACCCTTGCCGTCAGCGCGTTTGGCGGCCGCGGCCCCGGCTACCCGCGCGGTGTGACTACGCCATCTTCGACGACTTCGCAACAGCGGGAACTCATCCAGTTCCTGGAGGACCGTTTCGCCTGCGCACAGGCGTGCACGGAGTGCGCCCGGGCGTGCGCGTTGCGCGCGAGCCTGGTGGATCCGGGCGGAAGCGAGGAGCAGGAACTCCTGCGGCGCAAGGGCATCATGTGCGCGGAGGTCTGCGACGCCACCTGCCGGATGCTGTCCGAGCAGAACAGCCAGGACGAGTCCGGCATCCGCGTCCAGCTGGAGTGGTGCCGGGCCGTCTGCCTGGAGAGCGCGCACGTCTTCGACCGGCACCCGGGCGCCGAGCGGACCGCCGACGCCTGCCGGGCCACGGCCCGCGCCTGCTCGGACTTCATGGCGACACTGGGCTGACCCACGGGCACAGAGACGTGGGAGCCTGGAGGCGTGGGTGATCCCGGGCTGTTCGGTCCAAGATCCGTGACATGGCAGATGCATGGCGACCCGATGATGTGGGTCGCCGGCATCCGGGCGCTGTATCTGCAGGCCCTTCATCCGCGCACGGTGCGCGGCGTGATGCAGAACTCCGACTTCCGGCGCGACGCCTGGGGTCGGCTGCTGCGCACGGCCGACTTCGTCGGGACGACGACGTACGGGACGACCGAGGCCGCCGAGAAGGCCGGCGCCCGGGTGCGGAAGATCCACAGCATGCTCTCGGCGACCGACCCGGAGACGGGGGAGAACTACCGGATCGACGCCCCCGAACTGCTGCTGTGGGTGCACTGCGCCGAGATCGACTCCTATCTGCACGTGCTGCGTCGCTCCGGCTTCCCGCTCACCGACGCCCAGGCCGACCGCTACGTCGCCGAACACCGCGAAAGCGCCCGCCTGGTGGGCCTGGACCCGGACACCGTGCCCGCCGACCGGGCGGAGCTCGCGGCCTACTTCGACAAGGCGCGCCCCGAACTGGCCGCCGGAGCCGACGCACGGGAAGTCGACGACTTCCTGCTCCGGCCGCCGGCGCACCCGCTGCTCGTACCGGCGCGGGAGGTGCTGTGGCGGCGCGTGGCACATCTGGCGTACGCCTGCCTGCCGCCGTACGCCCACGAGCTGTACGGCAGACCGGCCCCCGCACCCGCCACCGTCACCCGCCGGCTGCGCGCCACCGGCACCCTGCTGCGCTGTGTTCCCTCAGGTCTGCGCTGGCAACTCCCGCCGAAACACATCCTCCGCGCCATGGCCAGGCTCGGGCCTCAGGCCCGTCCCGCACCGTACAAAGTCGGGCAGTAGCTCGCCATACTGGACGGGGCCTCCCCGCGGACCGGGCCGGCACCGGGACGGGGCCGGGGGCGGCCCGCACGACACGGCCCAGGGGAGGACAGGGGCAGGACATACGGGGCGACGGGGGCGGCGGCGCGAGATGTCGGAGACCAGGCTGATCCAGGGCCGTTACCGGCTGCTCGACCCGATCGGGCGGGGCGGCATGGGCGAGGTGTGGCGGGCACGGGACGAGTCGCTGGGCCGCCAGGTCGCGGTGAAGTGCCTCAAGCCGCTCGGCCCGCACCACGACCCGTCCTTCACCCGGGTGCTGCGTGAGCGCTTCCGGCGCGAGGCCCGGGTGGCCGCCGCGCTGCAGCACCGCGGGGTGACCGTGGTCCACGACTTCGGCGAGTCCGACGGCGTGCTCTACCTCGTCATGGAACTGCTCGACGGCCGTGACCTCAGCCGGCTGCTGGACGACAACGAGCACCGGCCGCTGGCCGTCCCGGACATCGTCGAGATCGCCGAACAGGTCGCCGCCGCCCTCGCCTACACCCACCGACAGGGCATCGTGCACCGCGACTTGAAACCGGCGAACATCATGCGTCTGGCCGACGGCACGGTGAAGATCTGCGACTTCGGCATCGCCCGGCTCGGCCATGACATCGGCTTCACCGCCCGGCTGACCGGTACCGGCATCGCCATGGGCACCCCGCACTACATGTCGCCCGAGCAGATCGGCGGAACCGAGGTCGACCAGCGCAGCGACCTGTACTCGCTGGGCTGCGTGCTGTACGAGATCGCCACCGGAGCACCGCCGTTCGACCTCGGCGACACCTGGGCGATCCTGGTCGGCCATCGCGACACCCCGCCCGCGCCGCCACGCCGCCACCGCGCCGAACTCCCCGAGTACCTGGAGCGGATCATCCTCGACCTGCTCGCCAAACACCCCGAGCAACGGCCGCGGGACGCCCACGAGTTGTGCCGCCGCATCATCGCGGGCCGCACCGCGCCCGCCCATGTGCCCACGGCGGTCACCCCGCGGCCGCGCCCGCCCGCGCCGGCCGGACGCGAGACCCGCCTGCCGTCCTGGACGCGCGGCATGACCACCGGCCCCAAGGCGACCGGGGCCGCACTGCGTGCCACACCCCCGGACCCGGCCGCCGGCCTCACCGGGGAGTGGACCACGCGCCCCTTCACGGCCGACCCAGGTGAGCCCGCCCCCGGCGCCCGGCCCGGCCCGCCTCCGACGACCGTCGGGGCCCTCTCCGACCGGCACCACGCGGGCCTGCGGCTCGGGCGCCTCGGCCGCTGGGCGGAGGCCGGCGAGGTGCACCGCGCGGTCGCCGGCGAGCGCGCCCGCCTCCTCGGACCCGACCACCCCGACACCCTCGCCAGCCGCTACGAGGTGGCGTTCGCCCTCAGCCGCACCGGGCGCGCCGCCGACGCGCTGCGCGCGTACAAGCAGGTGACCGCGGCCCGCATCCGGGTACTGGGCGCCGACCACCCGGACACGCTCGCCGCGCGCCAGGAAATGGCGTACGTGCTGGGCCGGCTGGGCCGCCACTCCGACGCGCACCAGGTCTATGCGGCGGTGCTCGCCGCCCGCGAGCGCACCATGGGTCCGGACCACCCCGACACCCTGCGCTGCCGCCACAACCTGGCCTTCAGCCTCAGCCGGCTCGGCCGACTGGACGACTCCTACCGCGTGGCCTGCCAGGTCGCCGCCGACCGCGCCCGGGTGCTCGGCCCGCTGCACCCCGACACCCTGGTCACCCGTTACGAGGTCGCCTACCTGCTCGGCCAGTCGGGACGCTGGGCCGAGGCCCTGCAGACCTACCGCGAGGTCGCCGCCGCCCGCGAGCGCGTCCTCGGCGCCGACCACCCCGACACCCTCGCCGCCCGCCACGAGGCCGGCATCAGCCTGGGCCGGCTCGGCCGCGGCGCGGAGGCGCTCCAGCTCTACCACGGCCTGATCGAGGACCGCACCCGCGTGCAGGGCCCGGCCCACCCCGAGACCCTGCGCGCCCGCCACGGCCTCGGCGTCAACCTCGGCCGCCTCGGCCGCTGGGAGGAGGCGCTCGCCGAGTCCCGCGACGTGTGCGCGATCCGCGAGCGCGTCCTCGGCCCCGACCATCCCGACACCTTGGTCAGCCGCCGCGAGGTCGCCGTGAGCCTCGGCTGGCTCGGCCGCTGGGTCGACGCACTCACCGAGTACCGGCAGGTGGCCGCCGCCCGCGAGCGCGTCCTCGGCGCCGGCCACCCCGACACGCTCACCAGCCGCGACGACGAGGCCCACTGCCTTCAGCAGCTCGGCCGCGGCGCGGAAGCCGCCGAGCTCCACCGCAGGGTGGCCGTGCTGCGCCGGCAGCGGGCGGCCGACGGCCCCTGAGCCCGCCCCTGTCCCGCACGCACGGCGGACGGCGTCCTGGCCGAAGTGGATCACCGCGTGTTACCAAGAACCATGAGCGCACACGAGGCACACGGGACGTACGACGCCGTCATCGTCGGCGGCGGGCACAACGGGCTGGTCGCCGCCGCCTACCTGGCCCGGGCCGGCCGTTCGGTGCTCGTGCTGGAACGGCTGGACCACACCGGCGGCGCCGCCGTCTCCACCCGCCCCTTCGCCGGCGTGGACGCCCGGCTGTCCCGCTACTCCTACCTGGTCAGCCTACTGCCGCGGAAGATCGTCCAGGACCTGGGCCTGGACTTCCGGCTGCGCACCCGCACCATCTCCTCGTACACGCCCGTCGAACGGAGCGGTGTGCCCACCGGGCTGCTCGTGGGTGGGGGAGAGGAGCGCACCCGCGAGGCGTTCGCCCGGCTGACCGGTTCCGACCGCGAGTGGGAGGCCTGGCAGCGCTTCTACGGCATGACCGGTCGCCTCGCCCGGCGGGTCTTCCCCACGCTCACCGAGCCGCTGCCCACCCGCGAGGAGCTGCGCCGCCGCGTCGACGACGAGGACGCCTGGCGGATCCTGTTCGAGGAGCCGATCGGCGTCGCCGTCGAGGACCGCTTCGCCGACGACCTGGTCCGCGGCGTGGTCCTCACCGACGCCCTCATCGGCACCTTCGCCGACGCCCACGATCCGTCCCTGGTACAGAACCGCTGCTTCCTGTACCACGTGATCGGCGGCGGCACCGGCGACTGGGACGTGCCGGTCGGCGGCATGGGCGCCCTGACCGACGCCCTCGCGGCCGCCGCACGCCGGGCGGGCGCCGTCATCGCCACCGGCCACGAGGCGGTACGGGTGGCGAGCGACGGCAAAAGCGCCGAGGTCACCTACCGCACCCGGAACGGCGAGGGCACCGTCGGCGCCCGGCACGTCCTGGTGGGCGCCTCCCCGCAGGCCCTGGCCACGCTGACCGGCGACACCCCGCCCGAGCCCGCCGAGGGCGCCCAGCTGAAGGTGAACATGCTGCTCAAGCGGCTGCCCCGGCTCCGCGACACCTCCGTCGACCCGCGCGAGGCCTTCTCCGGCACCTTCCACATCGCCGAGGGCTACGAGCAGCTGGCCACCGCCCACGCCCGGGCCGCCGCCGGCGAGCTGCCCGCCGCGCCGCCCTCCGAGATCTACTGCCACTCCCTGACCGACCCCACGATCCTCGGCCCCGACCTGGTCGAACGCGGTTACCAGACGCTCACCCTGTTCGGCCTGCACACCCCCGCCCGGCTCTTCGCCCGCGACAACGACGCCGTCCGCGAGGAACTGCTGAAGTCCACGCTCGCGCAGCTCGACGCCCACCTCGCCGAGCCGCTCGCCGACTGCCTGGCGACCGACGCCGAGGGCCTCCCCTGCATCGAGGCGAAGACCCCGCTGGACCTGGAGCGGGACCTGCGCCTGCCCGGCGGCAACATCTTCCACCGGGCGCTGAGCTGGCCGTACGCCCAGGAGGGCACCGGCCGCTGGGGTGTGGAGACCCGGCACGCCAACGTGCTGCTGTGCGGCGCGGGCGCGGTGCGCGGCGGCGGGGTCAGCGGGGTGCCCGGGCACAACGCGGCCATGGCGGTCCTCGAAGGACAGGGCGGCTGAATGCCTCCGCCCGGGAGGGGCACTCCGACAGGTCGAAGGTATCCGTACGACCCGGCCGTCCCCACGGACGGCCGCACCACCCCCCACGGGAGGCTTCCATGGCCGACCTCAGCCCGATCGACCTGCAGAAGGCCCTCAGCGGCATGGACTACCCGACGGACAAACAGCACCTGGTGGAACGTGCCCGCGAGAACAAGGCCAACGAGAAGATCGTCAGCCGTCTCGACGGACTGAAACAGGACCACTTCGACGGACCGAACGAGGTGCAGAAGGCCGTCTTCAACGAGTGACGGTCCCCCTTTCGCCCGCGAACCGTCCGCGAGCCCGCCGCCCCCCGGACGGCAGGCTCGCGGCACGCTTGACGGGCTGCCCGCCCCGCCAGGGCCTGCCCGGCGGATCATGCCGCAGACGCGGGGTCCGGCACTCCCCCAAGCTCTTCGAGCAGGGGGGACCCCCACCCCGAGCTCTCCGAGCAGGGGGACCTCAGCGGCGTTGTCGTCGGTTGCCGACTCCCCCGAGCTCTCGGCTTCGCTCGAGCAGGGGACCCCCATCGCGTCGACGCCCTCCTCCGCCTTGCACCTGCACGCTCCCCCAAGCTCTTGGGGAACAGGGAGGACCCCCATCGCCCCCGCCCACCCGGGCCGACGGCCGACCGCCGGTTTCCGGCGACTTGATCCGCCGGACAGACCCTAGTCCGCGGCGGCGGTCCAGCCCTTCGGCTCGATGAGGGCCGCGTGCGCCGGGCGTGCCTCGTCGAACAGGACGTGGTGGCCGGCCTCGACGCGCTGGGCGTCGACATAGGCCCCGCGGCCCACGTACAGGCGGTCCGTCGTGTACCGCCAGCGCAGGGTCAGCTGCCGGGCCGCCGGGAGGCCGGCCGCGAGTTCGTGCCAGCGGCGGCCCGAGAAGCCGGTGGCGGTGCCGGTGGGATGCTGCTGCGGCTCCTCGCCTCGACGCGTGGTGGTGAACGGCACCGGCTGCCAGGTGGCGCCCCCGTCCGTCGAGGACTCCAGGACGAGTACGTCCGCCGGGGGCTCGGTGTCCCACCACAGCGCGCACCGCAGTCGTGCGGCACCGGCCGAGGTGTCGAGTGCGGGCAGCGCAAGGGTCGCCGTCGTAGCGCTCGCCATTCCGGAGAACCAGGCTGTACGGCCCCGTGCCGGCCGGACCGGCACGGCCCGCGCCAGGTTGTTGCCGGCGGCGACGCGGGGAGCGGAGCCGGAGCGCCAGTTGCGCACCGGGTGCACGGAGTTGCCGAGGACCACCAGGAAGGAGTCGGTCGTCGGGTCGAGGACCAGCGCGGTGCCGGTGAAGCCGGTGTGCCCGGCGGTGCGCGGGGTGGCCATCGCACCCATGTACCAGTGCTGGTGGAGCTCGAAGCCGAGGCCGTGCTCGTTGCCGGGGAAGGTGGTGTTGAAGTCGGTGAACATCAGCTCCACCGACTCCGGGGCGAGGATGCGCGTACGTCCGTAGGCGCCGCCGTTGAGCAGGGTGCGGCCCAGCACCGCGAGGTCCCAGGCGCAGGAGAACACGCCCGCGTGCCCGGCCACGCCGCCGAGGCTGTAGGCGTTCTCGTCGTGCACCTCCCCCCACACCAGGCCGCGGTCCAGCCCGGACCACGGCTTTCGGGCGTCCTCGGTGGCCGCGATCCCCGGCTTCCAGGAGGCGGGCGGGTTGTACCGGGTGCGGTCGAGGCCGAGCGGGCCGGTGACCTTCTCCCGCAGCAGCACGTCCAGCGCGCGGCCCGTGATCCTCTCCAGGACGAGCTGCAGGGAGATCATGTTCAGGTCGGAGTACAGATACACGGTGCCGGGCGGGTCGAGCGGCGCCTCGTTCCAGATCAGCTCCAGCTTCCCCTCGCGCGTCGGGGCGTTGTAGAGCGGGATCCAGGCCCGGAAGCCCGAGGTGTGCGTCAGGAGCTGACGCATCGTCACGTCCTGTTTGCCCGCCCGTCCGAACTCCGGGAGGTAGGAGGCGACCTTCGCCTCCAGCTCCAGCGTGCCCCGCTCGATCTGCTGCACGGCCAGGATCGAGGTGAACAGCTTGGAGACCGAGGCGAGGTCGAAGACGGTGTCCGGGGTCATCGGGATCTGCCGGTCGGGCGGGAACTCCACGCCGGTGTCGGTCTTCTCGTCGTACGCCGCGTAGCGCACCGCCATGCCGATCGGCTCGTGCAGCGCCACGGTGCCGCCGCGCCCGGCGAGCAGGACGGCGCCCGCGTACCAGGGGTGCGTGGGGGAGGGACCGAGGAACGTCTCCGCGTCGGTGACCAGTTGACGCAGATGGGCCGCGAGCAGCCCGGCCTGCTCGGGTGAACCGTGCCGCAGCGTGGGACGACCGCCCGCCGCGCCCGCCCCTGCCGCTCCGGCCGCGACAGCCGGACCCGTCGGAAGCGAGGCGAGACCCAGGGCGCCGCCCAGGACCAGTGAGGCCCTGCCGAGTTGACGCCGAGTCGGTCCGCGCCCGTCTCTGTCCGCCGCGCCGTCGATCATCGTGAGGCCTCCCGTCGTACCGCCGCTTGAAAATATCTTTCGGGACGTGCCTTGCGGAGTGAAACTTTCCTGTCAGGTGGTGGCCGTGTCAACGGGGCGTGCGTGACGGAGGTGCGCTTCGATTCGATCGAGGTCGCGCTCGAGGCCGTTGGGGCCGGACGCTTGACCTCCTCCCCCCACGGGCCGAGGATCAAGTGTCATGACGGCTGGACACGGGAGCACGGTAGACGGAATCCTGCGGCGCAGTGCCCGGCGCACCCCGGCGCGGGTCGCCGTCGAGTACGGCGGGCGTTCGTGGACGTACGCCGAACTCGACGACGCCGTCTCCCGCGCGGCGAGCGTCCTGCTCGGCCAGGGCCTCGGCCCCGGCGACCGGGTCGGCGCCTACGGCCACAACTCCGACGCCTATCTGATCGCCTTCCTCGCCTGCGCCCGCGCGGGCCTGGTGCATGTGCCGGTCAACCAGAACCTCACCGGCGACGACCTCGCGTACATCGTCGGCCAGTCGGGCAGCACGCTGGTCCTCACCGACCCGGACCTGGCCGGACGACTGCCCACTGGTGTACGGACGTTGGCGCTGCGCGAGGCCGACGACTCGCTGCTGGCCCGGCTGCCCTCCGCAGCGCCGCACGACGGCCCCGAGCCGCACACCGACGACCTGGTGCAGCTGCTCTACACCTCCGGCACCACCGCCCTGCCCAAGGGCGCGATGATGACCCACCGGGCGCTGGTCCACGAATACCTGAGCGCGATCACGGCCCTCGACCTCAGCGCGGGGGACCGCCCCGTCCACTCGCTGCCGCTCTACCACTCGGCGCAGATGCACGTGTTCCTGCTGCCGTACCTGGCCGTGGGCGCCACGAACATCATCCTGGACGCGCCCGACGGCGACCGTATCCTCGACCTCGTCGAGGCCGGGCGCGCGGACAGCCTCTTCGCCCCGCCCACGGTGTGGATCGGCCTCGCGGGCCGCCCCGACTTCGCCACCCGGAACCTCGACGGCCTGCGCAAGGCGTACTACGGCGCGTCGATCATGCCGGTGCCGGTCCTGGAACGCCTCCGCGAACGCCTGCCGGAGCTCGCCTTCTACAACTGCTTCGGCCAGAGCGAGATCGGCCCGCTGGCCATGGTGCTGGGCCCCGACGAGCACAAGGGCCGGATGGACTCCTGCGGGCGGCCGGTGCTCTTCGTGGACGCCCGGGTCGTCGACGAGGACGGCAAGGACGTGCCCGACGGCACGCCCGGCGAAGTCGTCTACAGCTCCCCGCAGTTGTGCGAGGGCTACTGGGACAAGCCCGAGGAGACCGCGGAGGCCTTCCGCGACGGCTGGTTCCACTCCGGCGACCTCGCCGTCCGCGACCCGCACGGCTACTACACGGTCGTCGACCGGGTGAAGGACGTCATCAACTCCGGTGGAGTACTGGTCGCTTCCCGCCAGGTCGAGGACGCCCTGTACACGCACCCCCAGGTCGCCGAGGTCGCCGTGGTCGGCCTCCCCGACGACCACTGGATCGAGGCCGTCACCGCCTTCGTCGTCCCCCGCGGCGAGGTCACCGAGTCCGACCTCATCACCCACGCCCGCGAGAAACTGGCCCACTTCAAGGCTCCCAAGAAGATCCTCTTCGTGCCCGAACTGCCCCGCAACGCCAGCGGAAAGATCCTCAAGCGCGAACTGCGGGACAGGTTCGACGGCAATTGACCACCCGTCTGCCGGCCGAGGCCACCCCGTCCGCCCCCGGCCTGATCCTGCGCCCATGGTCCGAGGCGGACGCCGCCGAGCTGATCGAGACGTACCGGGACGACGCCCTGCGCCGCTGGGCGAGTCCGGCCGTGGACGACGAGGCGGGCGCGGCTCGGTGGATCCGGGAGCGACAGCGGGACCGGGAGGACGGCAATCGCCTCGCGTTCGCGGTCCTGGAGCCCCACGGGCCCGCGGGAGGGGAGCGGTTGGTGGGCAATGCCGTCGTCAAGGGCATCGGCCCGGGAGCTGTTTCCGCCGAGGTCGGCTACTGGACCGCGGCCCATGCGCGTGGCCGCGGCGTGGCACCCCGGGCACTGCGGGCGTTGACCGACTGGGCCTTCGACGCGTTCGGCGACGAAGGACTGACGCGCCTGGAACTCCTGCACCAGGTGGACAACACGGCGTCCTGCCACGTCGCCCGGAAGTGCGGGTACGAGCTGACCGGGACCCTGCCCGCGGCGCCACCCGCCTTCCCGCTCGACGGCCACCTCCACATCCGCACACGGCTCACCGACGCGGACCCACGGTCCGCCTGATCCCGCCCACCGGCTCCGCGAGTCCCGATCCCCGGCGGAAATTCCCTGGCGCCCGCCGTCCCCGGCGGCCAGGATCGACACCATGCCGTTCTTCGCCGCGCCCGACGGAACCCGGCTCGCCTACCACCTGCGTGGGCAGGGCGACCCCCTCGTCGTCCTGCCCGGGGGGCCGATGCGGGCCTCCGCGTACCTCGGGGACCTCGGCGGGCTCACCGCGCACCGCCGCCTGGTCCTGCTCGACCTGCGCGGCACCGGCGACTCGGCAAAGCCCGCGGACCCCTCGACGTACCGCTGCGACCGGCAGGTCGACGACGTGGAGGCGCTGCGCGCGCACCTGGGGCTGGAGCGGATGGACCTGCTCGGGCACTCGGCGGGCGGCAGCCTCGCCGCGCTGTACGCGGCCCGCCGTCCCCGGCGGGTGGCACGGCTGGCGCTGATCACCACCGCCCTGCGCCCGCTCGGTCTGCGCGCGACGGCCGAGGACCGGCTGACGGCGGCCCGGCTGCGACGCGACGAGCCGTGGTTCGAGCAGGCGTATCCGGCGCTGGAGGCATGGCTGGCGGGGGAGAGCGAGTACGGTCCCGCGCTCGCCCCGTTCTTCTACGGCCGCTGGAACGAGACCGCCCGCGTCCACGCCGAGGCCGACGAGGAGCAGACCAACGGGGAGGCCGCCGACCGTTGCTTCGCCGAGGCCGCGTTCGACCCGCCCGCGACACGCGCCGCCCTCGCCGGACTGACCGCCCCGGTCCTCGTCCTCGCCGGCGGCCTGGACGGCGGACCCCGCCCCGACCTCGCCCGCCGCGCCGCCGAGGCCTTCCCGCATGCCCGGCTCGCGGTGCAGCCGGGGGCCGGGCACTACCCGTGGCTGGACGACCCGGAGTGGTTCGTACAGCACGTCACCGCCTTCTTCGCGGAGGCCCCGCCGCCTCCGGCGGACTGACCCCGGCGGTGGGGAGCGGGCCCGTGAAAGCTCCCCTTCGCGTGGCCTGTCGGCGGCTTGATGCGATCGCTAGGCTGGCTCGCGGACGACGGAATCGGGAGGAGCACGGACGTGGCCGAGAGCACTGTCCAGCAGCACCCGCTCGCGGGATGGGACAAGCCGGAGCTGGATCTCAGCAACGCCGAGTGGCGGTCCAGCAGCCGTGGCCTGGGGGATGTCCAGATCGCCTTTGTCGAGGGGTTCATCGCGATGCGCAACAGCGGTCGCCCGGAAAACCCCTCCCTGATCTTCACCCCCGCGGAGTGGGGCGCGTTCGTGTCGGGGGCCCGGGAGGGGGAGTTCGACCTCACCTGAGGCGGCGCCGAGCCGGGGCGCCGATCCGGGGTGTTCCCCTCGCTTTTTCGGACACGCGACCTTGAAAGCCCCGCCCGGGCCGGCAGCCGAGTCGGTCCGGCCCGCGGGAAGGCCGCCGTCCGAGGAGAGGAACCCATGAACACCCCACCGGTCGTCGCCGCGGTCGACGGCTCCGACGACAGCCTGCGCGCCCTGGACTGGGCCCTCGACGCCGCCCGGAGGCGCGGTGCGCGGCTGCGAGCTGTCCATGTGCGGCAGTACGCGGCCTGGGCCCAGCCCGACGTCCTGGTCGCCGGAGAGCCCCGGGGCGACGACGACCCGGTGCTCGACCAGGCGCGCGCCCACCTCGAAGGCCGCGCCGGGGGGACCGAGGTGGAGTACGCCGGGCCGGCCGGGCTGCCCGGCGCCCTGCTGCCCGAACTCGGCGCCACCGCCCAGCTGCTGGTGCTCGGCTCGCGCGGGCGCGGCGGCTTCGCCAGCCTGCTGCTCGGCTCCAACGGCCTGGCCGCCGCCCGCGACGCCGACTGCCCGGTCGTCGTGGTGCCCCGGCCCGGCCGCGAGGTCCACGGCGAGGCGCCGGGCGGGCCCGGGCCCCGCGTGGTCGTCGGCGTGAACGCCGACAGCCCCGACGGGGCCACGCTAGCCTTCGCCTTCACCGAGGCCGCTCTGCGCGAGGCCCGGCTCCAGGTGGTCACCGCCTACGCGTGGCCGGGCCCGACCTGGATGGCGCCCGGCGAGCTCGCCCCGCCCGTGATCGACCAGGAGGCCGTGGAGAGCGAGACCCGGGCCCTGATCGACGGCCTCCTCGCCCCGCACCGCACCCGCCACCCCGACGTGCGGACGGAGTCCTGGGTCGCACCCGGCGACGCGGCCGGCCTCCTGGTCACCGCCTCCCGCGACGCGGACCTGGTCGTGGTCGGCCGCCACCGCCGACGCCTGCTGGCACCGGCCCGCATGATGGGCTCGGTCACCCAGGCCGTCCTGCTGCACGCGGCGAGCCCCGTCGCGGTGGTGCCGCCGTCACCCCCGGAGGAGTGACGGCGGCGACCGGGCCGGCGGCAGCCGTACCGCCCTCTTCCCCGCCGCACGGGACCGCTCGGCCGGCCCGGGTGATTCCACCGCCGTTCCAGGGCCGCCCGCACGTCGCACGGCAGGCCGGGGCACGTACCATGGCGGCATGTCGTTCCTCCGTCGCCGCAGTGCCACGCCCGCCGGGCCCGACTTCGACGTACTGGCCATGGACCCGGGCGACTGGCCCGGCAACCTCGGTGCCGGGCTGCTGCCCGCGCCCGACGGCACCTGCCAGGGTGTGTTCCTGCGCTACGACCTGTTCGGCGGCCGCGGCACCGCGATGATCATCGGCAACCTGCCCGAGGGCTCGCCCGCCCGCGAGGTCGCCGAGGGCGAGGTGCCCTTCGAGGTCGCCCAGCTGCTGCTGGCCCTGGAGAACGACGAGGAGGTCAACGTCGTCGGCAGTGAGGACATGCCGGTGCTGCTGGGCGACAACCTGCTGATCGTGCGCCGGCTGAAGCTGTCGGAGAGCCGGATCTCCTGCGTGCAGTTCGACCGCAGCGACGGCGTCCTGGTGACCATCGCCGCCTGGGACCGCCCGATCACCGACGACCTGTACGCCCTGCTCAAGCCGCTGCCCGCCGAGCTGTTCCAGCAGGGCTGACCGGAAGCGGCGCGAGGGGCCGGCCCCCACGGGGCCGGCCCCTCGCGCTCCCCGGCGCCGCTACGGAATCACTGACGGCTGCACCTGCACGTCGGCCGCCCGCACGAACGCCACCCGGTGGCCGAACTGGATCTCGTAGTACAGATCCTTGCCGATCACCACCCGGTGCGAGTCCGTGGTGAAGGTGGCCGAGTAGTCGTACTCGCCCCGCAGCAGATCCCCCACCACGTACTTCTGGCCCGCGAGCAGCCTGTACGGCAGCGGCGACACCGGCTGGACGGGCACGCCCGCCGGGTAGGCCTCCTTCTCCGGGTACGCCCTCCCGTACACCGGCACGCTGGCCGGCCCGGCCTTCGGCGTCACCACGAATCCGGCCGCGTCCACCGCCGCCGGCTGCTTCGCCGGGTTCCGGAACCAGGCCTTCTGGCCCAGGTACCAGATCGCCGTCCAGTCGCCCTGCCGGCCGGCGACCGCGTACTGCTGGCCTGTCTCCACCCGGGAGGCGATGTCGTTCACGTCGATCGTCGAGCCGCTGCCGTCCGGCCTCAGGCCGATGTCCTTGATCAGCGGCGAGGAGGTGTCGGGCTGCGAGTACAACCGCACCGCGCTGGAGCCGTGCACGGCGCACGGCTGGCCGCGGGTGACGCAGCCCGTGTACTCGGGCCGGTTCGCGGCGTAGTCGGGGCGGATCGTCACCATGCCGCCGTTCTTGCCCGCGGTCGGTTCGAAGGGGCGGCCCAGCAGCTCGAAGTAGTGCCGCCAGTCCCAGTACGGCCCCGGGTCGGTGTGCATGCCCGGGACGGTCCCGGCCGTCGGCCCCGGCACGGTGTCGTGGCCGAGGATGTGCTGCCGGTCCAGCGGGATGCCGTACTGCCCGGCGAGGTACTTCACCAGCCGCGCCGAGGCACGGTACATCGCCTCCGTGTACCAGGCGTCCGGCGAGGCGAGGAAGCCCTCGTGCTCCAGGCCGATCGACTTGGCGTTGACGTACCAGTTCCCCGCGTGCCAGGCCACGTCCTTGGCCTTCACATGCTGGGCGATGTGCCCGTCGGTGGAGCGCAGCGTGTAGTTCCACGACACATAGGTGGGGTCCTGGACGAGGTTGATGACCCCGTCCCAGCGGCCTTCCGTGTCGTGGATGACGATGTACCGGATGGACTGCGACTTCGGCCGGTCGCCCAGGTCGTGGTTGCCGTAGTCGTCGCCGAACTCCTCGTACGGCGCCGGGATCCACTCGCAGGACACCGAGGCCGGGCACTCCGTACCGGCCGCGGAGACATGGCGCAGACCCGCCCGGGCCAGCTGGGCGGTGTCGGGGGCGAGGCGGGGCAGCGCGGCCAGGACGACCCGCTGTCCGGCGTCGGTGACGCGTTGCTCACCGGAGCGGATCACGTCGTAGACGTCGTTGGCGTACGCCGCCGCCGTCGCGCTGTCGTCCGCGCCGGAGAACTGGGCCACCGCGCCGTACCAGTCGGCCGGGTCCTCGCTCAGCGGCTCGCCGAGCTTCTTCTGGGCGGCCGCGAGCAGGGCCGCGCCGCCCTCGATGTTCGCCGACTCCTCGGCGCGCAGCCGCCGAGCGGGGATCCCGGTCAGCTCGGCCGCCTTCGTCAGGGTCTTCAGCCGGGCGGGCAGCGCGGAGTTCTCCGGCACCTTCGCGTCCGGGTGCAGGGCCGCACGCGAGCCGTCCCCGCGCGGGTCCTCCGTGCCCTCGCTGTGGTGCGGGGTCCCGGCGAGCGCGGTGTGCGCGTCGGTGAGGTGCATCGGCCCGTAGCCGCCGGTCACACTCGGCGCGCCGCCGTGCCCGTCCCACCGGGACTGCAGATACGACACGCCCATCAGCACGCTGAGCGGCACGTGGTACTCGGCCGCCGCGGAAGCGAACGCCCGCTGCAGCCGCCCGGTGTCGTCCACGGCCGCGCCCGCGGACGGCGCGGTACCCAGCAGCGGCAGCAACAACGCCGCCGAGGCGACGACACCCGCCGCGCCGCGCGCGCGTCTGCGTCCCGGCACGGGGCTGGGGTCGATGGCGGATCCTCGCAAGGCAGCCTCCTGGTGCGCTCGGGCGTGACGGGGCGTGCGGGGCCGGCGTGGATCAGTGGTACCGGCTGTCCGACGATCCGTCAATCATGCGCGCAGGAAGGAGAATCACCACGTCAACGGCCTCCCCGGCGAGTTTCACCCGGACACCCGTGAGGCCTGCGCGGCGTCAGTGGCGTACACCAATGGCCCCGGGAGGCACTGCTCCGAAAAGGAGGGGCGGGAGCGGGTCGGGTGTGTGGAGACGGCCGCGGGCGTCCGGGGAGGAGGACGCGCCGCGGGCCGTGGTCGTCAGCGGGTGCCTACGGCCGCGCGTACCGCTCGGCGGGCCAGTTGGCAGTCGTCGTGCAGGCGTCGCAGGAGCAGGCGCTGCTCCTCGCCGGACTGGGCGGCACCCGGGTGGGTGGTGTCGTGCATCGTGCGCTGCACGGCCGTCTCGTAGGTGCGGATCTCACGGGTGAGCACCAGCATCAGGTTCACCAGGAACGCGTCCCGCGCGGCCGGGCCGGCCGACTGGGCGAGCTGGCTGATCTGCCGGCGCGCCACCGGCGCGTCCCCGAGGACCGACCACAGTGTCGCCAGGTCGTAGCCCGGCAGGTACCAGCCCGCGTGCTCCCAGTCCACCAGCACCGGACCGGTCGGTGAGAGCAGGACGTTCGCGAGCAGCGCGTCGCCGTGGCAGAACTGACCCATGCCCTGCCGGCCCGCGGCGTGCGCGATGCCGTGCAGCAGCTTCTGCAGGTCGCCCAGGTCCCGGTCGGTGAGCAGCCCCAGTTCGTGGTACCGGGAGATTCGGGCGGCGTAGTCCAGCGGGGCGTCGAACGTGCCTGCCGGCGGCCGCCAGGCGTTCAGCCGGCAGATCGCGCCCAGCACCGCTCTGAGGTCCGCCTGCGGCGGCGCCTGGGCCGGATGCCGCTGGAGCGCGGCCACCCGGCCCGGCATGCGCTCGATCACCAGCGTGCAGTTGTCCGGGTCCGCCGCGATCAGCCGGGGCACCCGCACAGGCGGCCGGTGCCGGACGAACGAGCGGTATGCGGCTATCTCGTGCCGGTAGCGCTCCGCCCACGCGGGGGAGTGGTCCAGTAAACACTTGGCGACGGCCGTACTGCGCCCGGTCGTGCCGACCAGCAGCACGGACCGCCCACTGCGGCGCAGCACCTGCACCGGAGCGAACTCCGGGCAGATCCGGTGCACCGAGGCGAGCGCCGTGCGCAGCTGGGCGCCCTGAGAGCCGGACAAGTCGAGTCTCCCGCTGAGCGGTTGCGTGCCGAGTCCCGCGGCGCGCCGCGTACGGGCCGCACCGGGCACGGGGGCCGCCGGACGCGCGGGGTCGAGGTAGGGGCCGCCGGCGCCCGGACGGGGACGCGGCGACCGGGGCGGGGCGGACACGGAGGACGATGCTGCGTACATGGGCGAGACAGATCCCTTCGTGTGCCTGCTGCTTCACGCGCGCTGCCCGGCCCGGACGCCCGGGTGCACCCTGGGGAATGTCCCTCGGCGACCGGGCCGGGTTGGCGCGTTCCTACCTGACACCCGGTGTGCACTGGCACACCATCTGGCGCACCCTGGCGAACCCTGGCGAATAGTCGCCCGGCAAGTCTCGCCGGGTCTACTGTCAACTCAGCCGAGTACCTGGGGGCTTGACGTGACAGGACAATCCAACACCCGTCTCGCGGACCTGTTCGGCCTGGCCGGCTGGTCCAAAGGGGAACTCGCGAGGCTCGTCAACCGGCAGGCGGCGGCCATGGGCCACCCCCAGCTGGCGACCGACACCTCCCGGGTGCGGCGCTGGATCGACACGGGAGAGATCCCGCGCGATCCCGTGCCACGGGTGCTGGCGGCCCTGTTCACCGAGCGTCTCGGCCGTGTCGTGACCATCGAGGACCTCGGTCTGGTACGGCACGGGCGTACGGGGAGACGGCAGGGCGACGGGAACGTGGAACATCCCGACGGAGTGCCGTGGGCGCCCGAGCGAACCGCCGCGGTCCTCACCGAATTCACGGGAATGGACCTCATGCTCAACCGACGCGGCTTGGTGGGCGCGGGCGCCGCGCTCGCCGCGGGATCCGCACTCAGCAGCGCCATGCACGACTGGCTGCGCACCGATCCGACACTCAAGGCCGACGCTCCCGGCCTCGACCATCCCCTGCACGCCGACCCCGCTGGGTTCGACCGCTACGACGCCGCCCCCATCGGGTCGCAGGAGATCGAGGAACTGGAACGCTCGGTGGAGGTGTTCCGAGCCTGGGACGCGGCCCGTGGCGGCGGGCTGCAGCGCAAGGCGGTGGTCGGCCAGCTCAACGAGGTGGGCGGCATGCTCGCCTACCGTCACCCACCCCACCTCCAGCGGCGCCTGTGGGGCGTCGCCGCCAACCTCGCCGTCCTGGCCGGCTGGATGTCGCACGACGTCGGCCTGGAACCCACCGCCCAGAAGTACTTCGTCATCGCCGCCCACGCCGCGCGGGAGGGCGGCGACCGGCCCCGCGCCGGCGAGGCGCTGTCCCGCGCGGCACGCCAGATGGTGCACCTGGGCCGGCCCGACGACGCGCTGGACCTGATGAAGCTCGCCCAGTCCGGCTCCGGCGACCAGGTCCTGCCGCGCACCAGGGCCATGCTCCACACCATCGAGGCCTGGGCACAGGCGTCGATGGGCCAGGGCCAGGCCATGCGCCGCACCCTCGGCCAGGCGGAGGACCTCTTCGTCTCCGACAGGGGCGACGTGCCGCCGCCGAGCTGGATGCAGACCTTCAAGGAGGAGGACCTCTACGGCATGCAGGCCCTGGCCTACCGCACCCTGGCGGAGCACGAGCCGGACGCGGCCGTGCACGCCCAGCACTTCGCGGAGAAGGCCCTGGCCCTGCGCAACGACGGCCGGCAGCGGTCGAAGATCTTCGACTTCCTGTCGATGGCCTCCGCCTGCTTCATCGCCGACGACCCCGAACAGGCGGACCGGTACGCGCGGCTGGCCCTGGTGTCGATGGGATCCAACTCCTCCCACCGCACCTGGGACCGGCTGCGCCAGATGTACCGGCTCACCGCCGAGTACGCCACCTATCCGAGGATCAACGAGTTGCGGGAGGAGATCCGGCTGGCGCTGCCCAAGGCGAAGGGCAGGAGTCCGGGCAGCGCATCGGCGTAGGACTGCCGGTCCGTACGCCGGTCACACCGTCACCCGGGCGATCAGTACGCAGGCGTCGTCCTCGCGCTCGCGCTCGCCGAACTCCTCCACGACCGCCCGTACACAGTCCTGCGCACCGCGCGCCGCGGCGAACCGCGGGGCCAGGCCGAGCAGGCGCTGCACGGCGGTCCTCCGGCTGCGCCGTGGCACCAGCCCGTCGGTGTGCAGCAGGAGGAGGTCGCCCACCTCCAGGGTCTCCTCGGCCTGTCCGTAGCAGGCTCCCGGGGTGGCGCCGAGCAGGATGCCGTCCGGGATGTCCGGCATCCACCCCGTCCCGTCGCGGAACAGCAGCGGGGCGGGGTGTCCTGCCTGCGCCCACGTCAGGGTGCGGGTGGCGGGGCGGTAGCGGCAGCAGACGGTGCTGCCCAGGGCCGGCTGGACGGCGGTGTCCAGCAGCTGGTTGAGCCAGGCCATCAGCTGTCCGGGCCCGGCGTCGGCCATCGCCATGCCGCGCACGGCGCCCAGCAGCATCGCCATGCCGGAGGTGACGCTGGGCCCGTGTCCGGTGAGGTCGCCGACGCTGAGCAGGGTGTCGCCGTCGGCCAGTTCCAGCGCGTCGTACCAGTCGCCCCCGATCAGCGTGCTGGTCGAGGACGGCAGGTAGCGGGCGGCCAGGTCGAGTGCCGGGCGGCCCCGGTGCGGGAGCCGCAGGGAGCCGCGCCACGGCGGCAGCACGGCTTCCTGCAGCTCGACCGCGAGCCGGTGCTCGGTCTGCGCGCGGTGCCGGTGGTGCTGCAGCGAGTCACGGGTCTCGCGCACCGCCGACTGGCTGCGGCGCAGCTCGCTGACGTCCCGCAGCACCGCCCACATCGAGGCGGTGCCGCCGTCGGCGTCGAGCATGGGCTCGCCCATCATGTGCACCGTGCGGACGGCGCCGTCGGGCCGCACGATGCGGAACTCCCCGTCGATGGGCCTGGCGTCGACCAGGCAGTCGGTGACCATCGCGGTCAGCCGGGGCCGGTCCTCCTCCAGCGCCACGGAGGGCAGTTCGTCGAGGGTGAGCGGGGGTACGGCCGGATCGCGGCCGAGGATCTGGAACAGCTCGCCCGACCAGCCGGCCTCGCCCGTCAGCAGGTCCCACTCGGCGCTGCCGACCCGGCTGAGCAGCGAGCCGGGCAGCGCCGCGGGGGCCGCGGCGGGGGCGGCGGTCACCGGTGGCGGGCCGTCCCTCAGCTGCGCCAAGTGCCCGTCCAGCTCGGCGAGCTGATGCAGCGCCAGGTCGCACAGCGCGCGCTCCCAGCGGACCTGCGGATCCGATGCGTCGCCCTGCGCGTCCCGCCGCACGGCGTCCACCTCGCCCTTGAGCCGGCGCGCCTGGGATATCAGCGCGTCGAGCGGGCCGCGCCCTGGCGGCTGGGCGGGTGAGCGGTCCGCGGAGAGATGGGGCGGCATGACGCACTCCGATGCGGGACGGTACGGCCGGGGCGGCGGGAGGGACCGTTACGACTGTTGCACAGCCGAGGACGGGCCGTAAGGGATTTGGCAAGACACGGCACGAGGGTGCATCCGGCATATGCCACAGTCTTCCGGGCGTGACTCCGCGGCATCCTCGGTGTACGCGTTGGTCGGGGCAAGTCGTAGACGTCATAGGCGAATTGAGACCTCGTCGGGCGTACGGCACGGTTTTTCAAGCGCTTGTTCGACGGCCGCGCGCTCCCCCGAGACCCATAACCGGGAAAGTGACGCAGGTCACATGAATTGGTGGCCGGTCAAGCGTAATGCGAACGGCCCCTGCGGGCTCCTAACAACAACGGCACCACGGCCGACCTGACGATCCGCAGGGGAGACCGACCATGGACATCACCCTAGAGCAGCCCGCCCGCGCCCACCTGATCACCGCGGACGGGAAGGAACTCCCCGTGCCCGCCACCCTGCGCTACGCCTCCGCGGACCCGCTGGCCGTGCACCTGGACTTCCCGCCCGAGGTCGCCCTCGACGGCAAGGACGTCACATGGACCTTCTCCCGTGCCCTGCTGGAGGAGGGGCTCCAGCGGCAGGCCGGGGCCGGAGACGTGCACCTGTGGCCGTGCGGCACCTCCCGTACGGTGCTGGAGCTGCACTCGCCCTCGGGCCTCGCCCTGCTCCGGTTCGAGACCCCGCCGCTGCGCCGCTTCCTGCAGCGGAGCTACGCCGTGGTGCCGCCCGGCCGGGAGGACGTCACCGCGGCCGTCGAGCGCGGCCTGAACACCCTGTTCGGCACGGTCTGACCCCGTCCGGCGGTCAGTAGCGCAGCACTCCCGCGATGCCCTGGGCCTCGTCCAGGGTGCCGTCCGGGACGAAGCGGACGTCGGCGCCGGTTTCGAGGCACTGCTCGACGATCTCGTCCACGATGTCCTCGCGGGCGCCGAGGTCGCCGCTCTCGGCCGGCACCAGGTGGTCGCCGGCGTCGTCGCGTACCGTCACCCGGTAGTTCTCCTCCACGGCCAGCAGCCGGATGCGGCCCTCCCGGGCGCTGCGCCACACCTCGTCGACCCCGGCCGCGAAGGACTTGCGGCCGCGAGCGGTCTCCAGCTCCCGGGTCACCGCGGCCGTGCCCTTGCGCATCTCCGCCTCCTGCACCGGCCGGATCACGCGCCACACGGCCTCGGGCGTGCCGTGCGCCAGCCCGCCGTGCTGCACGTGCACCGCGGACTTGGCGACCGTGCCGACCTCGTCGAGGGCGGACAGCGCGGCCCGCTCGCCCGTGACGCACAGCGGGCGCGGCTGCTCGCGCAGCACGGTGCTCATCGCGGTGTCGGCGTCGCGCAGGAACTGGCGGGTGCGCTCGTCGCGGAACGTGCTCGGCGAGTCGCCGATGCGCTGCTGACGCTCGGCGTCGAAGTTCTCGGCGAGGTCCCTGGTCAGCGGGAAGCCGCCGATGCGCTCCTCCACGACGCGGTCGACGCCGCCGCTCCACAGGGTGACGCGGTCGGCGGAGACGGACAGCACCCAGAACGGGCGCTCGGCGGTGTGCGCGGAGACCAGGTTGCGGGTGAGGAAGGTGTTGGACAGCACCACACGCTCGGGGACGGTACGGGCCACCGACCACACCTGGTGCTCGCCCGGCGCGGCGTAGATCACCAGGCCGTCCTCGGCATGCGTGAGGTCCACCTCGGCGAGGGCCTGGTCGAGCTGCCGTACGACATCGGCGCGCCGCTCCCGGCTGACCGCCGGGTCGGTCTCCAGTTGCTTCTTGGCCTCGGTCACGACCTTGCGCAGCCGGACCGGGTCCTGGGTGTTGTCGGGCTCGCGGCGGTGCGTCGGCGTCAGCACGGACACGGCCGGGTAGCTGCGCGGACGCCGCAGTTCGGCGAGGGTCGTGGGACTCAGATCGTGCTCCATGACAGCACCATAGGGCCGATTCGCATATCGGGCATTCGGAGTAATCGGACCCCTTGTGCGGGCGCGCCTGCCGCCCGCCCATCGCCACCGGCTGAGCGGACTGTCATCGGCCCCCGGGCGGTTCCGGGTCCTCCCCGCACGAGCTGCCGCCGGCCGGCAGGGAGCCGTACAGCAGGAAGTCGTTCACCTTCCGGTGCACGCACCGGGAGGAGAGGTAACCCGTGTGTCCGCCGGCCCGGTTGTCGAGCACCACGGCGGACGAACCGAGCCGCCGCGCCGTCTCCACGGTCCAGCGGTACGGCGTCGCCGGGTCGCCTCGGGTGCCGACCAGCAGCATCCTCTCCGTGTCGACGTTCTTCACCCTGTCGCGGATGAAATCGGTGCCCTTGGGGCGGCCGTAGCACATCAGCAGCTCGTTCAGCCGGTAGCGGCCGAAGACCGGGGAGGCGTGTTCGTACTCGGCGCTCAGCCGGCCGAGTTCCCTGGCGAGCTGATCGGCTCCGGGCCGGTCGGGGGCGTCCGCGCAGTCGACCGCCATCAGCGCGGCGGACAGGTTGTCCGGCGGGATCTCCGCGGTGCCGGCCGGCCCGTCACCCCGCCGGTCCGGCAGGGTGACGCCACCGGAGGAGAAGGCCTCGACGCCGCGCGTGTCGCCGTCCTGCACCAGCGAGGCGACCGCCCGTTCCAGGGAGGGCCACAGCCGCTTGCCGTAGAGGCCCTGTCCGAGCGCTCTCACCAGGTCCTGGCCGGTCAGCCGGCCGCCGGACCCGTTCGGCACCGGATTCTCGTCGAGCGAGCGGACGAGCTGGACGACCTCGCTGCCGGCCGCGCGGCGGTCGTCGCCGAACGGGCAGGCGAGGTCCTGCACGCACCAGTCGAGGAAGCCGTCGAGCGCCGTCTGCTGCCCCTCGACGGCCACCAGCCCCTCCTCCGCCGGTGATTCGGTCAGCGTGTCCACCCCGTCGAGGGCCATCCGCCCGACCTTGCCGGGGAACCGCGCCGCGTACACCGCGCCGAGCCGGGTGCCGTAGGAGAAGCCCAGGTAGTTGAGCTTGTCGTCGCCGAGCGCCTGACGTATCACATCGAGGTCCCGGGCCGCGTCGACGGTGCCCATGTGCGCCAGGACCGGGCCGGAGTGCTTCACGCAGGCGGCAGCCAGCTGCCGCCACGCCGCGAGCCGCTCGCGCACGATCCGCGGGTCGCGCAGATCGCCGGCCGCGCTGATCGCCCGCGCGTTCGCTTCGTCCGTGCCGAGGCCGCAGCTGACCGGCGAGGACCTGCCGACGCCCCGCGGGTCGAAGGCGACCACGTCGTAGCCGTTGGTCAGGTCCATGAAGCGCTTGCCGTCGACGGCCAGTTCGGACACGCCGGCGGCGCCGGGACCGCCGAAGTTCAGCAGCACCGAGCCGCGTGAGGGCCCGGTGGCCCGGTAGCGGGCCAGGGCCAGGTCGAGGGCGCCCGCGCCTGGGCGCGCGTAGTCGAGGGGGACGGTGACCTTCCCGCACTGCAGGTCCTCGGGGGTGCCCGCCTCGCACGCCGACCACGTCACCTTCTGGCCGTAGAACCGGCCCAGGCCGGGCTTCCCGCCGTCGTCGGCCGCCGCGGGCAGCCCCGCGCCGAGCAGCGTCAGCGTGACGGCCCCGGCGCACGCGAGGCGCCGGGCCGCGTGCCGCACGGACAGCTTGGCCGGCATCGATGCCTCCAGCGACGCTCGGCTGCGGTTCGGCAACGGCGTCCTCGATCACGATAAGCGGCGCCCGTGGGCGGCGCCCGTCGGCGAGCGCCCCGCTCGGTGCCGTACCCGGGACCCGTCGTCGGTCGTACGAGGCGTTACACCGCGTTCGATAACCGGACCCCTCGATGGGGTGAAAGGCCGCCAAGCCATAACCCGGATCCTTCACCAGCGTTTTACCCGGTGCGGGCGAGCGCCCGCGACCATGTGTGGAAGGCAGGGAACCGATGAAACGGGTTACCCGGAACAGTGTGATCGCCCTCGCCGCCGCCTCCGGCGCGATGGCGATGACCGTGCCGGTGTCCGCCGCCTTCGCGGCGGACGGCGGCGCCGCGGCGGAGGGTGCCGCGGTCGGCTCGCCCGGTGCGATCTCCGGCAACACCATTCAGGTGCCGGTGCACGCTCCGGTGAACGTGTGCGGGAACACGGTGAACGTGGTGGGGCTCCTCAACCCCGCGGCGGACAACCACTGTGCCAACGCGTCCGCCTGGAGGGACCGGGCGCCGTCGGACGGCGAGGCGGTGACGCACGAGAGGGCCGGCACGGCGGTGGGACACGAAAGCGGCGGGGCGGTGGCACACGCGGGCGGAAAGGATTCGCCCGGTGTGCTCTCCGGCAACGAGATCCAACTGCCGGTGCACGCCCCGGTGAACGTCAGCGGCAACAGTGTGAACGTGGGGGGCGTCGGCAACCCGGCCGTCGGCAACTCCTCCACGAACGGCTCCCACGAGGAGATCGGCGAGCCCGTGCCCGAGGCGCCCGAGCCGCCCGCACGGGCCGTGCCGCACCCGATGCCGAGGCCCGTGACGCACCCCGCGTCCGAGCCGCGGACGCACGAGTCGCTGGCCCACACCGGCGCGGACCAGACCGTGCCGGTGGCCGCCGCGAGCGCGGCGCTGCTGCTCGGCGGGGCCGCCCTGTACCGGCGCCACCGGCCCGGCGCGACGCGCTGACGCATCAGGCGCCACCACGGCGGAAGGCCCACCGGATCCCCTGACCGGTGGGCCGCGCCCGTAATCCCGTTGCCCCCCGCCCACGCGGTTTGCTGGAGTGGGCGCATGGATCACACCGCGGTACTCGCCCTCTACGACCGGGACCTGCGCGAAGGTGCCCGCCCCGACGGCCCCGGCACGCGCGTGGAGCGAGCGGGAGGCGTGGTGCGCCAGGTGGGCTCCCGGCAGGACTGGAACGGTGTGCTGTGGACGGACCTGGACGCCGAGGGCGCGGATGCGGCGATCGCCGAACAGGTGGCGTTCTTCCGCGAGTCGGGGCACGGCTTCGAGTGGAAGCTGTACGGGCACGACCGGCCGGCGGACCTCGGCCGACGGCTCCTGGCGGCCGGCTTCAGGCCCGAGCCCGAGGAGACGCTGATGGTCGCCGAGGCCGCCGATCCGGACCTCGACGCCGAACCGCCCGCGGGCGTACGCCTTCGTGAGGTCATCGACGCGGCAGGCGTCGACCTCCTGATCGACGTGCACGAGAAGGCGTTCGGCACGGACGGCTCCGCTCTGCGTCACCGCCTCCTCGCCCGCCTCGCCGCCGACCCGGACACGGTCGTCGCCGTCGTCGCCCTCGCCGGCGGCGTTCCGGTGAGCTCGGCCCGCATGGAACTGGTGCCCGGTACGAACTTCGCGGGCCTGTGGGGCGGCGGCACGGTGGCGGGCTGGCGCGGACGGGGCCTCTACCGTGCCCTCGTCACCCACCGCGCCCGCCTCGCCGCCGGCCACGGCTACCGCTACCTCCAGGTCGACGCCTCCAGCCGGAGCCGTCCCATCCTCGAACGCCTCGGCTTCACCCCACTGACCACCACGACGCCGTACGTCTACGAGCCGTAGAAGCCCTGCGTGTGCCCACCGCCGAGGAGGCGCGCCGGCGGTGGCTCAGCGGTGGCCCGCCTTCGCGCGGTCCAGGGCGGCGACGCCCAGGGCCGCCAGGGCGATCTGGATGAGCCACTCGATCCAGTCGACGCCCCTGGTTTCGGCGACGCCGAGTGCGGAGGCGATCGCCGCGCCGATCAGCGCGGCCACGATGCCGATGAGGATCGTCCAGAGAACGCCGATACGCTGGCGGCCGGGGACGACGAGCCGCCCCAGGACACCGATGATGATGCCGATGACGATGGCACTGATGATGCCGGTGATCTCCATCTTCGCCCCTCTGCGTCGTAGTCCCCGCGCCCATTCTGATGCCCGCTGAAACCGGAGGCACGCCGTGACCGGCAAGCCGAGCTATATGTACGTCACGTACATCGGGAGCACACCCGAGGCGGTGTGGGACGCCCTCACGGACGCCGACCTGACCGCCGCCTACTGGGGGCACGGCAACGTGTCCGACTGGCAGCAGGGCTCCCGCTGGGAGCACGTCCGTACGGACGGTTCCGGCATCGCGGACGTGGTCGGGAAGGTCGTGGTGGCCGAACGCCCGACCCGGCTCGTGACCACCTGGGCCGCGCCCGAGGACGAGGACCGCCCGGACCGGCACTCCAGGGTCACCTTCGACATCCGGCTGCACGGCGACATCGTCCGCCTGACCGTCACCCACGAGGACCTCGGCGACGAGGGAGAGCTCGCCGAGGTCTCGGACGGCTGGCCCGCCGTGCTGTCCAACCTGAAGTCCCTCATCGAGACCGGCAGTCCGCTCCCGCAGGAGCCGTGGCTGATGCCGGGCCGCTGACCAGGCGGGGCCGGTCCGCCGCGCGCGTACCGGCCCTTGACACCTCCTACGTCCGCGGGGCGCTCCTCGCCGCGGTGGCGGCGCACATCAGCCCGAGGATCACGGCCAGGGCGCCGATCACGACGTTGTTGACCACCACGCCGGCGTCCGGGTGGCTGCCGACGATCCACGGCGAGATGATCATCCAGACCCCCAGGGCGCACATGGCCCAGCTGAGGCCGTACATCCGTGCCGGGGCGGTGGTGAACCCCAGGGCCAGCAGGCCCAGGGCGATCCCCATGATCAGGTTGTGGATCACGAGCGGCGGCTGGCTCGTGGTGTAGTGGAGGATCCACGGGGACGCGGCGCAGTAGAGGCCGAGCAGGAACACCGGGCCGTCCACGAGCGCCACATCACGACCACCGACCACGCGGGCGTAGCGTGCCCGCATTTCCGAGACATCGGGGTGGGTGGTGATATCACCTCTGCCGTGCGAGACGTTGGCCATGATCGTCTCCTTCTGACTGTGCGGGCCCGACCGCGTCCGGGGCGGTGTGCGGTAAGCACCGCGCAGCCATATTTTGCACTTATTTCCCCTTTATGTGTAGAGATGAGAGCTCCGGGCGGGCGACGGCCCACGCCGACGCGACCGCGGCCTGCGCGATGTTGCGGGCCATGCCGCCGAACACGACGGCGTGGAAGGGCGAGACGCCCCACCGGTAGGCGTGGCCCAGCAGCCCGTGCGGATGGAACAGGGCACGCCGGCGGTAGCGGGTGCGGCCCCCGGCGTCCGATCCGAGGATGACGGCGGCCCGCACGACGGTGGTGGGCACCCCGGAGTCCAGCAGGATGCGGCCGATCTCGGCGCGCGAGCGCAGGCGCGGCGAGAGGTCCCGCTAGGGCACGCCCGTGGCGTGAGCCCGCCCAGGTGGACGATGCGCCGCACGCCCGCCGCCCGGGCCCGCTCGCCGAAGACGCGCGCGGCTCTGCGGTCGGTCGCCTCGAAGTCGCCGCCCGTGCCGATGGCGTGCGCCAGGTAGTACGCCACCTCGACGCCCCGCATCGCCTCGGCCACCGACGCCGAGTCCGTGACGTCGCCCCGTACCACCTCGGCCGCGCCCGCCCACGGATGGTCGCGCAGCTTGCCGGGGGAGCGGGCCGGACAGCGCACCCGGTACCCGGCGGCCGGCGGCTCGGGCACCAGCCGGCCGCCGATGTACCCCGTCGCCCCCGTGACCAGACTGAGCGGCCGCGCCCCCGGGCCGTCAGCGTTCGTCATGCCCGTGCCTTCCTCTCGAGGCATCCGGCACCGCTGCCCCTCCCAGGGGCGGAACCGGACGCGCTCCCTACGCCGGCCGGACGCCCACCGCATGGGCACGCCCGCAGCGGGCAGCCGGAATGTACGGATCGCACGTTGTCGGACGCGGTGAACGGTCGCATACGGAGGTGTCTGCCGGTATGGGCGCGAAGGTGATGGAGCGGTTTCCTGCGGGAGCTCCGCGCGGATCCTGGCCGGCGGAGGAGTACGCGGCACGCCTGAGGGCCGAGGGCCGGCCCGCCACGGTCGTGATGGACCTGAAGTCGGACGACTTCCTCGTGCTGGTCCCCACGCACGAGGAGGACTGAGCGGCTACCACCGCCGTCAGGGCGTGAGGGTCCCGGAAGTCGCCGCAGGCCCGCTGCTCGTGGCTCTTGCCGCCACCCGCACCTGGAGGAGGCGTACGGGTTCGGCGAGGGTGTGCTGCCGTGGCTCGCCACGCGGAGGCTGCGGAGGCACCCGGCGGGGAAGCGGGACGTCCCCGTCCCAGGTGCCGTTCGCGAGCCGGGACCCAGGCCCCAAAGGACGCCGGCCGGGCGACGGACCCCCGGACGGCCGGGCGACGGACCCCCGGACGGCCGGGCGGGGCCTCAGTCGCCCAGATGGCCGAGGTGGGCCCGGCGCACCTCGGCCGTCTGGCCCTGGACCAGCAGGAACATCCCCTCCCGGAACAGCCGCTGGGCCCGGCTGCCCAGGTCCAGCGACCGGCCGCCCCCGGCCACGACCGCCGCGGTCGTCGCGGCACGCATCACGTCGTACGACCGTGTCTTCAGCACGAGCCGCTCCTCGATCCGCTCCCGCGGCACCGGGTGGTCCCACAGGGCGTACGCCCGCTCACGCGTCTCGTCCAGGCGGGCGTGCAGGGAACGCGCCGTCTCCTCCGCCTCGGGGACGCCGTCCAGCAGGGCGAGCGCCGCTTCGGCCACGCCGAAGACGGCCGGGGAGGCGTTGGTGTTGCGGGGGCGGTCGACCACGGCGAACTTCTTCTGCGGGGTGCGCAGGACGACCGCCTCCCCGGGGAGCCACAGGCCGTCCAGGCGCAGCGACACCGTGCGGGAGGCGGTGAGCGCCGCGAGCCGCATGGGCGGCGACGGGCGCAGACCCGGCTGCTCGCGCGCCTCGGCGAACGCGAACACCACCTCGGCCGCCTCGGTCACCCCGGCCAGCAGCATCACGTCGTTCAGCCCCCACCCCGTGTACCAGGGCACGGTGCCGTCGAAGCGCCAGCCGCCGCGCTCGGGCACGGCACGCACGGGCACCCGGGGGAAGGCGCGGACGTGCGCGTAGGCGATCCCCGCGAGCAGCTCTCCGGACGCCAGCGGACGCAGCAGCCGCTCGCGAACCGGGAGTTCGCTCGCCGCCAGCAGTTTCACCGGCGTGTGGTGCTGCGTCGTCACGAACCACGTCGAGCAGCAGGCCCCGGCCAGGATCTCCGCCGTCCGTCGGGCCACGGCGGCGGGCGCCGCCGCCCCGCCGTACTCCGCCGGCGCGCTGACCCCCAGCAGGCCCGACCGCTTCACCGCATCGATGTGACTCACGGGCACGCCCTCCTGGTCGACCCGCTCGGCGCGCGGGGCGAGCAGATCGTCCGCGAGCAGGCGGGCACGGGCGACGAGGGGATGCGTTGCGACGGTCATGGAAATGATTCTCCCGGCCCCGTCGGGCGAGGTGCCGATCCGGGGAGGTGTCGTTCGTGTAGGAGGTGGGACAACGGCACGACGACAAGGAGGGCGCCATGAAGTACTACCTGCTCAGCGTGATCCAGCCCAGCGAGGGCACCCCGCCCTCGGCCGAGGCGCTCGCGGAGGTCATGGCCAGGGTCGAGGCCTTCCACCAGGAGTTGCGCGAGGCCGGGGTCTGGGTCTTCGCCGGCGGGCTGTACGGTCCGGAGACGGCCAGGGTGCTGCGCCCCGAGGGCGAGGACGTGCTGATCGCGGACGGGCCCTATGCCGAGGGCAAGGAGTGCCTGGGCGGGCTCTGCCTGATCAAGGCGCCCGACCAGGACGCCGCCCTGGAGTGGGGGCGCAAGGCGACCCGGGCCACCACCCTGCCCGTCGAGGTACGCCCGTTCCTGCACCCGGCCGGGGACTGATGCCCGGTCGCCGGCGGGCGAGCATCCTCGGTGCGGGCGCGGGCGGTTGACCGGTCTCTGCCCTTGACTGGTACAGACCAAACACGGTTGAGTGTGCCTCCACACCCCCCACCACGGCCGCCCCCACCCTGTGGCCGGTGCCACCGGCGCGTGCGTACGAGGCCGGGCCCCGCCCTGCCCTCGTACGGGTGCGGCCGTGCCGCACAAAGGAGTTGATCCTGTGTCGAGGCGCCGTATCGCCGCCGTCCTGACCTCGCTCGCCGTCTCGGGTGCCGCCCTGGTGCTCCAGTCGGCCCCCACCGCCTCCGCCGCCGGATTCGTCGTGAGCGAGGCGCAGTTCAACCAGATGTTCCCGAACCGGAACTCGTTCTACACCTACAGCGGGCTCACCGCCGCCCTCGGCGCGTACCCCGGATTCGCCAACACCGGCGGCGACACCGTGAAGAAGCAGGAGGCCGCGGCGTTCCTCGCCAACGTCAGCCACGAGACCGGCGGGCTGGTGCACGTGGTCGAGCAGAACACCGCCAACTACCCGCACTACTGCGACTGGAGCCAGTGGTACGGCTGTCCGGCAGGCCAGGCGGCGTACTACGGACGCGGCCCGATCCAGCTCAGCTGGAACTTCAACTACAAGGCCGCGGGCGACGCGCTCGGCATCGACCTGCTCAACAACCCCTACCGGGTGCAGAACGACGCCGCCGTCGCCTGGAAGACCGGCCTGTGGTACTGGAACACCCAGTCCGGACCCGGCTCCATGACCGGCCACAACGCCATGGTCGGCGGGGCGGGTTTCGGTCAGACCATCCGCAGCATCAACGGCTCCCTGGAGTGCGACGGCCGCAACCCCGCCCAGGTGCAGAGCCGCGTCGACGCGTACCAGAGGTTCACGCAGATCCTCGGAGTTTCCCCGGGTGCCAACCTGTATTGCTGACGTGCGGGTGCGCCGCATGGTGTCATGCCCCTGACCATCCATACGACCGGGTCGCGGCCATCGCCTCACGGCCATGCGCCACGACCACGTCCGGACGAAGGGCACACCGTCATGCGCACCCCCCACGCCCTGCTCGCCACGACCGCGGCACTGGCCGCCGCGGTCGTGGCACCCCCAGCCTCCGCCGGCGCCACGGCGGACGTTCCACCCGGCGGGGCGTACTACGTCCAGAGCGCCACGACCGGCCTCAACGCCGCCGCCAACGGAAGCGCCGTGGAACAGCACAACCCCAAGGGCAACGAGGACCACCAGCAGTGGAACCTCCGAGTGAGCGGAGCGTCGTACGTCCTGGAGAACGCCGACACGCCGGGCAGCTGCCTCGGCCGGTCCGGCGACCAGGCGCGCACCGTCGCCTGTACGAGTGCCGACGCGGCCTGGGAGGTCGCGCCGGCCGGAGACGACCAGTACACCCTCAAGGCCCCCGGCACCGACCGTCACCTGACCGTCGCCGCCAAGCCGGCCGGCGCCAACCACCCGGCCCAGCTGGCCGTCGGCTCCGCGGGCGACCTTGCCCGCTGGTACCTCACTCCGGTGAGACCGGCCACCCGGCCCATGCCGCCGGCCGACCAGCGCACCCTCGACCAGGTCACCTTCCTGACCGCCCACAACGCCTACGCCAACGGAGTCGACGGCGGCTTCGCCCCTCCGTTCGTCAACCTCGTGCCCAACCAGACCCGCGGCATCGACCGGCAACTCGCCGACGGCGTACGAGGGTTCATGCTGGACATCCACCAGACCCGGGACGGCGCGATCCTCTGCCACAACAGCTGCACGCTGGTCAGCAAGCCGGTCGCCCTGTGGGTGGACCTGCAGCGCATGGTCGACTTCCTCAAGGCACACCCCGATCAGTTCGTCACCGTCTTCCTCGAGGACTACGTCGACCCCGGCGTCCTGCGCGGTGAACTCGCCCGCGTCGACGGCCTGTCCGACGTCCTCTACCGGCCCGACCGGACCGGCGTGCGCCAGAACGGCTGGCCGAGGATGGCCGATCTGATCGCGGCGAACCAGCGGCTGCTGATCCTCACCGACCACAGCCGCTCCGCCGACGAGGCCGCGGGCCTGACCCGGGACAGCTTCGGCGTGATGTACCAGCGCGAGTGGACGGTCGAGAACCACTGGTCGATGGGGTCCGGCCTCGGCTCCTCCGACTGGTCCTGCTACAGCCGCTGGTACGGCGCCGACCTCAACATTCCGCTGACCCGCACCGAGCCCGGCTTCCGCCCGCTGTTCGTGATGAACCACTTCCGCGACACCACGCTCTCCGGCACGGCGCAGACCGACAACGGCAAACTCGCCGACCGCGCCGAGCGGTTCTGCGGGCCCGCCGCGCGCAAGAAGCCCAACTTCCTCGCCGTGGACCGCTACGACCTGGGCAACCCGGCGGCCGCCGTCGACTCCCTGAACACCTACACGTATCCGTGAGGGAAGGACCGCCCGCGGCGCACGGGGTGTGCGAGACTCCGGCGATGAGCTCCGGAACGATCACCGCGGACGCCGCGGGCACCTTCGAACTCGGCGACCTGACCGTCAACCGCGTCGGCCTGGGCGCGATGCGGCTGACGGGCAGCGCCGCCTTCCACCTCGGCGCACCGAGCGACCGGGAGCGCTCGATCGCCGTACTGCGCAAGGCCGTTGAACTCGGCGTCAACCACATCGACACGGCGGCCTTCTACTTCTCCGCGCGCCGCTCCGCCAACGAGCTGATCAACAGCGCGCTGTCCCCGTACCCGGAGGATCTGGTCGTCGTCACCAAGGTCGGCCCCTTCCGGAACTACTCGGGAGAGTGGGGTGCCTCCGCGCGCCCCGACGACCTGCGCGGCCACGTCGAGGAGAATCTGCGCCAGCTCGGCCGCGACCACCTCGACGTGGTCAACCTGCGCCGGATGCGGCAGGACTCGATCGCCGAGCACTTCGGCGCGCTCGCCGAACTGCGCGAGGAGGGTCTGATCCGGCACCTCGGCATCTCCGACGTCGAGCCGCGCCACCTGGCCGAGGCCCGGGCCATCGCACCGGTGGTGTGTGTGCAGAACCGCTTCGGACTCGACTTCCACGACCCGGCGGCCGACGAACTGCTGCGCATCTGCGGCGAGGAGGCCATCGCCTTCGTGCCGTTCTTCGCGATCGCCGGCGAGGGCGGCTCGCAGGGTGCGAAGAGTGCTGACGACGACGAGGAGGTCACGGCCGTCGTACGGGCCCACGGCGCGACGCCCGCCCAGGTCCGGATCGCCTGGACCCTGCGGCAGGGACCGCACGTGCTGGCCATTCCCGGCACCGGCAACCCCGACCACCTGGTGGAGAACGTGGCCGCGGGCGCGCTGCGTCTCACCGACGAGGAGATGGCCCGTCTCGACGCGCTGCACGCCAGGAGCGAGTGAGAAACCTTCGTCACGCTTTCCGAGGCACCCGGCTGCCGCTCCCGGTCAGCCCAGCCGCTGGTGCAGGAACGCGACGGTGCTCTCCCAGGCCCGGGCGGCGGAGTCGGGGTGGTGGCTGGGGCGGCGGTCGTTGAAGAAGGCGTGGCCGGCCGGGTACAGGCGGAAGTCCGGGGTGGTGCCGGACTGCCGCCGGATCGTCTGGGCCAGTTCCTCCACCTGCTGCGGCGGAATGCTCCGGTCCTGCTCCCCGTAGTGGCCGAGGATCCGGGCACGCAGCCCGGAGAAGTCGGGCGGCTCGTCCCGGATCGCGCCGTAGAACGGCACGGCCGCGCTCACCCGTGGCTCGACCGCGGCCAGGTGCAGCACGAAGCCGCCGCCCATGCAGAAGCCGACCGCGCCGACCGTGTCCGAGGTGACCTCGGGCAGGCTCAGCAGGTGGTCGACGGCGCCGGAGAGCAGGTCGACGCCCCGGGCGACCGGAAGGGCCTTCGCCATCCGCAGGGCCTCGTCGCTGTCGTGCGCCACACTCCCGCCGTACAGGTCGGGCGCCAGGACGACGAATCCCTCGGCGGCGAGCCGGTCGGCGACGTCGGCGATGTGGTCCGTCAGCCCCCACCACTCCTGGATGACCAGGACGCCCGGGCCCCGTCCGGACGGCGGCAGCGCGAGATAGCCGTGAGCGGTGGCTCCCGCGCTCGGGAAGGTGGTGTTCTGGCGGGCGGGCGTCTCGGCGGGCCTGGGCCGCTCGGGCATGGCGCTGAACTCCTGTCCGGTCGTCTCCACTCCTTTCATAATGGCTGGGCGGCGCAGCCGCGAGCGGGCCGTGGCATTCGGCTGACTACAATCATGTAGACGATCTGGATCGGATCCACTGGACTGCGGGCGATGACGGGGTGAAGGACGTTCCCATGACCGACGCGAAGGACGAACGCCGGCCGGCCGGTGAGCTCGAAGCGGGCGTCATGGCCGTCCTGTGGGCCGCCGACGCGCCACGGACGCCCGGCCAGGTCCAGCTCGGCCTCGGCAACGGCCTGGCCCGCACCACGGTCACCACGATCCTGACCCGGCTGTACGAGAAGGGGGTCGTCGAGCGCCGCCGCCAGGGGCGGGGCTACGCCTACTACCCCGTCCAGGACGCGCACGGGCTCACCGCCCGCCGCATGCACTCCGAGCTCGACCGCGACACCGACCGCGAGACGGTTCTCGCCCGCTTCGTCGCCCAGCTCAGCCCCGACGACGAGCGCATCCTGCGCGATCTGCTCGAACCCGGTGAGCGATGATCGCGACCCTGCTCCTGCCCCTGCTGCTGCCGTTCGCCGCGCCGGCACTGGCCCGGCGCGCGCTCGACCGCCTCGCCCCCGTCACCGCGCTGTGGATGATCACCCTCTCCGCAGTCGTGCTCGCCGGGTGCTCCCTGGCCGCGCTCGGCGCCTTCGTGCTCACCGGACTGCTCGAGCTGCCGGTGTTCGCGGCGCTGGGAGAACTCGTACACCCCCTGCCCACGGCGTCCGGCCTGGTGGTCTTCCCGGCGGCGGCCGTCTCCGTCGGGGCGCTCGCCGTGTGCGCGGGCACGCTCGGGCGTGCGGTGCTCAAGGAGTTCCGCGCCTTTCGCAGCGCGCACACCGATGCCGGACGCAGGCCCGCGGCGGGTGACCTGTGCGTGATCGACTCACCGCGGCCCGACGCGTACGCCCTGCCCGGCCGCCCGCACCGCATCGTCGTCACCACCGCGATGCTGCGCAGCCTCGACGCGGCCGAGAGGGAGGCGCTGTTCGCGCACGAGCGGGCGCACAACAGGGGCGGCCACCACTACTTCCTGGCCGCCGCCGAACTCGCCGCCCACTGCCACCCCGCGCTGCGGCCGGTCCGCCGGGCGATCCGTCTCGCGGCCGAGCGCGCCGCCGACGAGGCCGCGGCCGCGGCCGTCGGCGACCGCCGTCTGACCGCCCGGGCCATCGCCCGCGCCGCCCTGGCCGGCCAGGAGGCCCGGTCCGCGCGCCCGGATCTCGCCCCCGCCGCCACCTCCGGCCCGGTCCCGCACCGCGTCAAGGCGCTCCTTACCGCCCCGCACGTCACACGCCGCGCCGCGACCTGCGTCGCCGCACTGCTGCTTGCCTGTGCCACGGCCTCCTTCACCTCCTCGGTCACCGGCCTGATCGACTTCCACCACCGGGTCGAGATCGCCCAGGGCGAAGAGTCCCGCTGACCACCTGCCGCACCTGTTCCGACAGAACTGGCGCCCATGTAGTTTTACGTATAACCTCACTCGGCGCCCGCCCGTCCCGAAAGGCCCCGATGAGACGCACCGCCCTGGTCACCCTCGTCGTCGACGACTACGACGAGGCGATCCGCCGCTACACCGAGGCGCTCGGCTTCCGCCTCGCCGAGGACACCCCGCGCCCGGACGGCTCGCGCTGGGTCGTCGTCGAACCGGACGGGAACGACGCCGGTACCGCTCTGCTGCTCGCCCGTGCCAGGACCGAGCGCCGGCAGGCCCGAGTGGGCGACCGGACCGGCGGGCGCGTCGGGTTCTTCCTGCACACCGACGACTTCGTCCGCGACCACGCCCGGATGCGGGCGGCGGGCGTGACCTTCCCGGAGGAGCCGCGGCACGAGCCTTACGGCACCGTCGCCGTCTTCGAGGACCTGTACGGCAACCGCCGGGACCTGCTCCAGCCCGCCACCCCGTGACACCCACCACCTGCCCGAGGAAACACCCATGACCGCGCCCCGCGTCGACACCGACACCCTCCGCCGGCTGCCCAAGGCCGTGCTGCACGACCACCTCGACGGCGGGCTGCGCCCGGCCACCGTCGTCGAGCTCGCGGACGCGGTCGGCCACACGCTGCCCACCACCGACCCCGACGAGCTCGCCGCCTGGTACTACGACGCGGCCAACTCCGGGGACCTGGTGCGGTACATAGCCACCTTCGAGCACACCCTCGCCGTGATGCAGACCCGTGAGGGCCTGCTGCGCACCGCCGAGGAGTACGTCCTCGACCTGGCCGGGGACGGCGTCGTCTACGGAGAGGTCCGGTACGCCCCCGAGCTCATGGTGAAGGGCGGGCTGACGTTGAACGAGGTCGTCGAGACCGTCCAGGAGGGCCTGGCCGCCGGTATGGCCAGGGCGGCCGCCGCCGGTACGCCCGTCCGGGTGGGCACGCTGCTGTGCGGAATGCGGATGTTCGACCGCAGCCGCGAGATCGCCGGTCTGGCGGTCGCCCATCGCGACGCCGGTGTCGTCGGCTTCGACATCGCCGGCGCCGAGGACGGCTTCCCGCCCGCCGACCACCTGGCCGCCTTCGAGTACCTGCGCCGCGAGAACGTGCCGTTCACCATCCACGCCGGAGAGGCCCACGGCCTGCCCAGCGTCCACCAGGCGCTGCAGGTCTGCGGCGCCCAGCGCATCGGGCACGGCGTGCGCATCACCGACGACATCGTCGACGGCAAGCTGGGCCGACTGGCCGGCTGGGTGCGTGACCGCCGGACCGCCCTGGAGATGTGCCCCACCTCCAACCTGCAGACCGGCGCCGCCCGTTCGATCGCCGAGCACCCCATCACCATCCTGAAGGACCTCGGCTTCCGGGTCACCCTCAACACCGACAACCGCCTGGTGTCCGGTACGACGATGACCCGCGAGATGTCCCTGCTGGTCGAGCACGCGGGCTGGACGGTCGAGGACCTGCGCACGGTCACGGTGAACGCGGTCAAGAGCGCGTTCATCCCCTTCGACGAGCGCAATGCCCTGCTCAGGGACGTGGTCCTGCCGGGCTACGAGTCCGCGCTCCGAAGCAGTCCCCTGACGTAGGCGGCCTGTCCGACGTGCTGCAGATCGTCGGACAGAACGCTGACCAGGCGGACCCTCAGGCCGACCGGCGGATCCCAGCGCTCGTCGACGATGCGCTCGAGGTCCTTGGCAGCCAGTGAGCGCAGGGCCTTCAGGGTCTGCTCGTGCACGGCGTCGTAGTAGCCGGTCAGCAGCTCACCGGAGCCGACCCGCACCTTGGCGACCTGCGCCGGGCTGTGCCCGTACCCGGTGTCGTGGCGCTTCAGGCCGAGCCCGAAGCGCTCCTCCCAGCCCTGCGAGAGCCACACCTGCTCCAAGCCGAACGCGTCGGCGATGTGGTCGTCCTGGATCCGCGTGAGGTGCCAGACGAGCCAGGAGACGGAGTTGGCGTCGGCACTGGGACGGGCGTTGAGCCGCTCGCCCGGCAGGCCGTCGACGACGGCGTGGACTTCTTCCCGGATACGGCCGTAACCGTCGATGAGGATGTCCTTCGCATGCATACGCCCACCATCGCGCATCCGCTCCTGTCACGCGCCCGGGACACCGCCGGGCGCCGGGCCTCGTGACTCCAGCAGGGCGATCAGGGCACGGGCGGCGGGACTGGTGGCCTGTTCGGGCGGCAGCAGGGCGACGGTCTCGTACTCCGTCTCGGCGGCGCCCTTCAGCGGCAGCGCGGTCAGCGAGGGCCGCTTGTGCCGGAAGTGGCGGGGCACGACCGCGACACCGAGGTTCTCGTCGACCAGGTCGAGCAGGCTGTGCACGTCGTTGACCTCCAGGGCCACCGTGCGCCTCACGCCCGCCGCGGCGAAGGCCGCGTCGGTGGTCCGGCGCGGCCCCCAGTCCGGGTGGAAGTCGACGAAGACCTCGCCGTCCACGTCCTGCGGCGCGAGGACGGCGCCGGACGCCGCGAGCCGGTGGTCGGGGTGGCACAGCACGGTCATCGGCTCGCTGGTCAGCGACACCGAACGCAGCTGGTCGGTGTCCGCGCGGGTGCGGTAGGCGAACGCCAGGTCGAGCCGGCCGGCCGCGACCTCTTCCGCCAGTGCGCCCGAGCCCGCCTGCCGCAGCCGTATCTCCACATCCGGATGGAGCCGCCGGAACGCGGCGAGCAGCCCGGCCACATGCACCCCGGCGATGCACTGCTCGGTGCCCAGCGACAGCGTGCCGCGCAGCACGCCCTGCACCGCCGCCACCGCCTCGTGCGCCGCCCGTACCTGCGCCAGGATCCGCTCCGCCTCACCGAGCAGCGCGCGCCCGGCCTCCGTGAGCGTCACCCGGCGCGTGGTGCGCACGAACAACGGAGTCTGCAACTCCCGCTCCAGCGCCCGGATCGACGCCGACAGCCCCGACTGGGACACCATCAGCCGCTCCGCCGCCCGGGTGAAGTGCTGGTCCTCGGCGACGGCGACGAAGTGCTGGAGGTGGCGCAGTTCCATGATTGAGAAGCCTAGCCGTTGAATCGCATCGGATTCTTCTGTTGGACCAATGCCCGCAGGTGGGGCGAGAGTGGGACACCGGTTCCACGGAACCGGTCATCCCCGAGCCAACCTTTCCTGGAGTCGCGTTGTACACCGCCCACCCCGACCGCTACGCGGACATGCCCTACCGGCGCACCGGACGCAGCGGTCTGAAACTCCCCGCGCTGTCGCTCGGTCTGTGGCACAACTTCGGCCCCGACCGCCCGGCCGAGACCCAGCGCGCCATCCTGCGCCGCGCCTTCGACCTCGGCGTCACCCACTTCGACCTGGCCAACAACTACGGCCCGCCGCCCGGCGCCGCCGAGTCCGCCCTCGGTGAGGCGCTGAGGGCGGACTTCGCGCCGTACCGGGACGAATTGGTGATCTCCACCAAGGCCGGCTATCTGATGTGGCCCGGCCCGTACGGCGAATGGGGCTCGCGCAAGTACCTGCTGTCCTCCCTGGACCAGAGCCTGAGGCGGATGGGCCTGGAGTACGTCGACATCTTCTACTCGCACCGCCCCGACCCCGGGACTCCGCTGGAGGAGACGATGGGCGCCCTGCACTCGGCGGTCCAGCAGGGCAAGGCGCTCTACGTCGGCGTCTCCAACTACTCCCCGGAGCAGACCCGCGAGGCCGCCCGCATCCTGGGCGAACTGGGCACCCCGCTGCTCATCCACCAGCCGCGCTACTCGATGCTCGACCGGCGCCCCGAGGAACAGGGCCTGCTGGACACCCTCGACGAGCTCCAGGTCGGCTCCATCGCCTACTCACCGCTGGAGCAGGGCCTGCTCACCGCACGCTACCTCGACGGCATCCCCGAGGACTCGCGCGCGGCGAGCGACAGCCCCTTCCTCGGCTCCGACGCGGTGACCGAGGACCTGGTGGGCAGGCTGCGCGCCCTGGACGAGATCGCCAAGTCCCGCGGTCAGTCCCTGGCCCAGCTGGCCCTGGCCTGGGTACTGCGCGGCGGCCGGGTCACCTCGGCCCTGGTCGGCGCGAGCAGCCCGCAGCAGCTCCAGGACAGCGTCGAGGCGACCCGCGACCTGGACTTCGACGCGGAGGAACTGGCCCGCATCGACGCGATCGTCCGGCCGTAGGGGCCTGCCTCACGCCCCGGCGCGCTGCCGCGTGGATCGATCACCGCCGGGGCAATGGCCGCGTGGCCGGGGACCGTCACGGTTTCGGCCACGCGGCGCGCTGAATATGCCAGGAGACTGGCCGGAAAGTCGTAGTGACAGTGTTTCAGCAGTGAACATACTCGGGTTTCAGGGCAGTCCACCGCAGAACAACCATGCTTCACCGCACGGCAGCCGCACGGAGAGCGAGGCAGTACCGGCAGGGCGACGGCGCGACGGGGGAGGAGCAGTGCACGACGAATTCCTGTGCCATGTCACCGCGTACGGCATGTGCGACGGACGCCGCATCGGCGTCCCGCTCGGCACCTACCGCGCGCCCACCCTGGCCCTGGCCCTGTGGTGGCTGCGCGACCGCGCCTCCTGGATCGCCGAACGGCTCGACCCCGTCCCCGACAGCCCGCACTTCCCGCCCGGCGCGCTCGTCCTGGTGCCGGACACCGTGCCCGACGTACCGCGCATCCTGCGCGCCTGGTGCGCCGACATGGCACAACAGGAGCTAGTCGCCGACGAGTTGGCCGACGGGCGGCTGGTGCGGATCGCCGCGAGCGACGACACCACGGAGTACGAACTGCTCGCCGAGTCGGTGGACGCCCTGCGCATGCACCGCACCCTTCCGGCCCTCGTCCTGCCGATGGCCTGACCGGAGACGTCCTCAGGCGGAGGGACCCTCGCCCCGGCGGCGTACCCGTGCGGCCGGCAGGGCTCCCAGGAAGCCGGTGACCAGGCCCCACAGGGCGGCCAGGCCCAGCGCACTCCACAGCCGAGGGATGAGCAGGAGCTCTCCGGACAGGTTGCCGCCCACGTTCCCGATGCCGAGGAGGGACAGGCCGTAGTGGGCGGAGATCCGGCCCACGGCACAGATCGTCAGCACCGTCAGCACCAGCGCGACGGCCATGCGCAGGGCGTGCCGCCAGGCCGGCATCCGCGCCGGGGAGCGCGCCGCCATCAGGAACGCGGCGCCCAGCAGCAGTACGGCGTCCACGACCACCAGCCACCACACCCGACCGTCGTGCTCGGCGAGCGTGCCCAGGTCGAGCGTGGAGACGTCCGGGGTGCGCAGCACCTGGTCGAGCAGGTGCGGCACGGGCAGCCCGAACGGGCCGTCGACCCTGCCGTGCCAGGTGGCGCCCAGGCCGATCGTGAAGGCGAGCCAGGTCAGGTTCGGCAGCCCGAGCAGGATCACCGCGAAGTGGTCCGCCGGATGCCCGCGGGTCGCCGCCGTCACGAGCGCGACGACGAGGCCCACGACGACACACGCGAGCAGCAGGACGACCATGGCGTACGCCGCCGGACGCACCGGCTCCCGGAACCGCAGCAGCCGCGCCGGCAGCGGCGCCCCGGGCGCCACCAGCAGAGCCAGTACCAGTACGCCGGCCAGCCACAGCAGCCCGAAGAGCACGGTCAGCGGCACCTGTGCGGTGAAGCCGACCTCCGGCTCGACGCCGAACAGGCCGCCGATGGCGCCGAGTACACCGTTGCCGAGGTCGACGGCGAAGGTCTGCCGGGCGCCGAGCGCCAGGCCGATCAGGGCGAGCAGCCACAGTACGGCGATCCGGGCGGCCCACCCGGCCAGTTCCCGTGCCCCGGCCACCGCACGGTGCCGCAGCGGCCGCAGGAATCCCCTGGCGACGACGAGCGCGCCGGCGAGCGTGACCGACAGCGGGAACACCGTGATGCCGGCGTGCGTCTCGGCGAGGACGCCCGCGTTCCCCGACAGCTCCACGCTCCCGCCGACCGCCGTCACCACGGTCGCGGCGACCACCCGGGGGAAGGCGTTGCCGGGAAGTCCCGTGGCACCGGCCGCCCACAGTCCCAGCGCGGCGACGACGCCCATGGCGAGCAGGGCGGCCAGTACCGTGGCGACGGCCTGCACCCAGCCGTGGCGGGTGTCCGGCGGTGCGGTGGGGCTCGGCGGGCTCACACCGCCACGCTAAGCAGCCCGGCCGCGGCGCGCCCGCCGGGAGGTCCGTGCGCGGGGACTGCCGGGCGCGGCTCGGGGTAACAGGACAGGTGCAGCAGTGTCCGGCCGGGCCGGCTTGGCGAGAGAGACATGCATGACCGAGGACCTGGACGGGGCAGTGATACCGACTGGTTTCGACGTTCCCGTGGATCCGCTCCGGCGGGCGGCGCACTACACCGGTGAACCGGGTTGCATCGCCGCGGCGCGGTCCTTCGCCGCGCACTTCCTGGACCAGCTCAGGACCGAGTGGTGCGCCGAGATCGGCCGCCGCTCCGGCGACGCGCTCCTGCTGGTGGTCAGCGAGCTGGTCACCAACGCCGACCGGCACAGCAACGGCCCGTACATCCTGGAACTCGAGGGAACGGACGTCTCCGTCGACGTACGTGTCTACGACAGCAGCGCCGCGCTGCCCCGTCGCTTCTCCCGGGACCCGCGGCGCGTCGGCCGGCACGGCCTGGAGATCGTGCACGCGCTGGCCTCCGAGGTGACCGTGGAGCGGGTACCGGTCGGCAAGCGCGTGCGCGCGGTGGTCGATCTCGGCCGTGACTGAACCTCAGGCCACGTCAGGCGCAGCCCAAACTGAACCTCAGGCCGCGTCAGGCGCAGCCCAACTCGCCCAGCATTCCCTGGCGCAGCTGTGTGATGATCCGCTTGATCAGCCGGGAGACATGCATCTGCGAGCAGCCGAGCCGTTCGCCGATCTCCGCCTGGGTGGCCTCCTCCACGAACCGCAGATGGATGATCTGCCGGTCGCGTTCACTGAGCCCGGCCACCAGCGGCGCGAGGGAGTGGAAGTCCTCGACGAGCCCGATCCCGGCCTCCTCGACCCCGATGAAGTCGGCGAGCACCGCCTCGCCGTCCTCGGCGCCGTCACCGGTGAGGGCGGCGTCCAGCGACGCGGAGTTGTAGCCGTTGGAGGCGATCTGGGCCTCGACCACCTGGTCCTCGGAGAGGTTCATCAGCGTGGCGAGTTCGGCGACCGTCGGGTCCCGGTCCAGGCGGCTGGAGAGCTCCTCGCGGGCCCGGGCCAGCTCCACCCGCAGCTCCTGCAGCCGCCGCGGCACGTGCACCGCCCAGGTGGTGTCGCGGAAGAACCGCTTGATCTCACCGACGATGTACGGCAGGGCGAAGGAGGTGAACTCCACCTCGCGCGACAGCTCGAACCGGTCGATGGCCTTGATCAGGCCGATCATCCCGGTCTGGACGATGTCCTCCATGTCGTCGCCGCGGTTGCGGAACCGGCCGGCCGCGAACCGCACCAGCGACATGTTCATCTCGATGAGCGTGTTGCGCGCGTACTGGTATTCGTGCGTGCCCTCCTCCAGCTCCGTCAGCCGCCGGAAGAAGTGACGGGACAGCTCTCTCGCGTCTCGCGGAGCGACCGCCCTCGGGTTCACCACCCCCGGCAGCGGCTCGCCACCCGTCACGGTCTCCCGGGTCTTCTCGACCGCTGCCTCGGACCGGATCACGGCGGTGTCCATTGCCTCTCCCACGAAAGTCACGGTGCGACTTCTGCCTTTCGGCCTGTCTTCGTCTGTCCCGGTGTTCGGACCGGTGTCCCGGTGTTCGGACCGGACGGCTGCGCGACCCCCGGGTTTCCCGCCCACGGCGATCTATGCGCCTCGGCCTCCCCCGGGAGTTCCGCTCATGTCCCACCTGCAAGGCCGTACGGGCTGCGAATACCCGGAGTCACCCCGCGCATGCCCCTCGTGTTCCGGGCGGCGCGAAATCGACCGTGCGCGCGGGCGGCGGGCGCGGCCGGTGATTCACCCAGGGCGGAACGCCGCTCCCTTCCGTCCGCGTGCCCCGTCCCTAGGCTGAAGGGATGAGCAGCCAAGCGCCGAACCAAGCCCGCGTCATCCCCCTGCGCCCGCCGGCCGCGCGCCCGGGGACGGCCCGCCCAGCGTCCGACCGCCCGGCCCAGGGGGGCCCGGCCGCGGCTCCCCGTGAACCGCTCTGGCGTGATCTCGTCGGTGACGTCCTGCGCCGGGAGCGGCTCGCGCAGGAGCGCACGCTCAAGGACGTCGCCGACGCGGCGCGGATCTCGATGCCGTATCTGTCGGAGATCGAACGCGGCCGCAAGGAAGCCTCCTCGGAGGTCCTCGCGGCCGCGGCACAGGCGCTCGGCCTGGGCCTGGGCGACCTGCTGTCACTGGCGCAGGGGGAGCTGGCGCGGGCCGCCCGCCGCACCACGTCCGCCCCCCGTTACGACGGACTGTGCCTGGCCGCTTGACGGCGACGACGCCCGGACCGGCGCCTCACACCTGTCTCAGACGGGTGCGAGGCGCCGGCTCAGCACCTCGTCGGCCAGCCCGTAGGCCACCGCCTCCTCGGCGGTGAACACCTTGTCGCGGTCCATGTCCGCGCGCAGGGTGGCGACGTCGTGACCGGTGTGCCGGGACAGCACCTCCTCCACCTGGGCACGGATCCGGACCATCTCCTTGGCCTGCAGCGCGAGATCGGAGACCGTGCCCTGCCGGCCGCCGCTGGCCGGCTGCCCGAGCAGCACACGCGCGTGCTCCAGCACGAACCTCCGCCCCGGGTCCCCGCCCGCCAGCAGCACCGCCGCCGTGGAGGCCGCCTGCCCCACGCAGAACGTGGAGATCGGCGCCTGTACGAACGCCATCGTGTCGTAGATCGCCATCAGCGAAGTGAACGAGCCGCCGGGCGAGTTGAGATAGACCGCGATCTCGTGCTCGGGGTTCGCCGACTCCAGGTGGAGGAGCTGGGCGATGACGACGTTGGCCACGCCGTCGTCGATCTCGGTGCCCAGAAAGACGATCCGCTCGTTCAGCAGCCGGCTGAACACGTCGTACGACCGCTCGCCCTGAGCGGTCCGCTCGATCACGTACGGAACCGTGTACGACCCCATGTCACAACCCCATCCGCCGGCGCGTGGAGGCCGGGCGGATGTCGGCGAACGACTCCACCACCCGGTCCACCATCCCGTACCCCCTGGCCTGTTCGGCCGTGAACCAGCGGTCCCGGTCGCCGTCCCGAGCGATCGTCTCCTCGCTCTGCCCGGTGTGCTCGGCGGTGATCCGCTCGATGGTCCGCTTGGTGTGCTCCAGGTTCTCCGCCTGGATCTCGATGTCCGCGGTGGTGCCGCCGATGCCCGCCGACGGCTGGTGCATCATGATCCGCGCGTTCGGCAGCGCGAACCGCTTGCCGCGGGTGCCCACGGTCAGCAGGAACTGGCCCATGCTGGCCGCGAACCCCATCGCCAGCGTCGACACGTCGTTCGGGATGAGCCGCATCGTGTCGTGGATGGCGAGGCCCGCGGTGACGGATCCGCCGGGGCTGTTGATGCACAGGCTGATGTCGGTACGCGGGTCCTCGGCCGACAGCAGGAGCAGCTGGGCGCACACGCGGTTGGCCGACACCTCGTCGACCTGGGTGCCCAGGAACACGATCCGCTGCGCGAGCAGCCCGGCCGCGAGGTGGTCGTCGAACCGGCTGGGCGAGGTGTCACCCGCCTCGGCGCGCGGCGAGAGCGCGGTGAGCGGGGGCAGTGCGGTCGGTGGAACCATCGGATCTCCTTCAGGTGGCAGGGATGCCGTCGAACTCCACTGTCACCCCGGCGAGTTGACCGCAGACGATTCCTCTGCCCGCAGCAGATCCGCCACGAGCAGAGCCGCCCCGCCCGCCCTCCTCGCGCACCTGCCGGGAGAGCGCCCGTACGTCCCGGCCACCGCACCTCCTGAACTTCTCCGGGCGCGCCGATGAGTTTCGCCGTGCGGACCGGTCGATACACATGTCCAAGTCGCACACTCCAGGAGGAACCCGTGACCACAGAAGGATTCACCACCTGTCTCTGGTTCGACGGCCAGGCCGAGGAAGCCGTCCACCACTACGTCTCGGTCTTCAAGAACTCCAGCATCGGACGGGTCGGCCGCTACACCGAGGCCGGACCGGGCCCGGCCGGCTCCGTGGTCGCCGTCGACTTCGTGGCCAACGGTCAGAAGTTCGTCGCGGTCAACGGCGGTCCCGAGTTCAAGTTCAACGAGTCGATCTCCTTTCAGATCCACTGCGCCGACCAGGAGGAGGTCGACCACTACTGGACCAAGCTCACCGAGGACGGCGGCGAGCCCGGCCCCTGCGGCTGGCTCAAGGACAAGTACGGCGTCTCCTGGCAGGTCATCCCGGACCGGCTCATGGACATGCTCGGCGACCCCGACGCCGAGAAGGCGGCCCGCACCACGCGGGCGATGCACGCCATGGGCAAGCTCGACATCGCCGCGCTGGAGAAGGCGTACGCCGGCGAGTGACGGCGTGCCGCGGGGCCGGCCCACCCGTGCGGGGGAGTGGACCGGCCCCGGCAGGCCCCGGCTCAGGACAGGTCGTTCACCAGCACCGCCGCCCCGTCGAAGCGGCCGGCCTTGAGGTCCCGCAGGGCCTGCTGGGCCTCGGAGAGCGGGTAGGTGTGCGTCGTGGCGCGCACGCCGTGCCGGGCGGCCAGTGCCAGGAACTCCCGGCCGTCCTCGCGCGTGTTCGAGGTGACGCTGCGCAGCTCCTTCTCGTAGAACAGCTCGCTCGCGTAGTGCAGCGGAGGCGTGTCGCTCAGATGGATCCCGGCGACGGACAGGACGCCGCCGCGGTCGAGGGCCCGCAGCGCCACCGGGACCAGGTCGCCCACCGGGGCGAACAGGATCGCGCTGTCCAGCGGCTCGGGCGGCGACGCGTACGCGTCCTGGGCCGAGGCGGCGCCCAGCTCCACCGCGAGCCGCCGCGAGGCCTCCCCGCGGGTCATGACGTGCACGGTGGCACCCTGGGCGAGCGCCACCTGGGCGCACAGGTGCGCGCTGCCCCCGAACCCGTACAGGCCGAGCCGCCCGCCCGGCGGCAGCGAGGCCCGGCGCAGCGCCCGGTAGCCGATGATGCCCGCGCACAGCAGCGGCGCGAGCGCCACGTCGTCGACCCCGCCGGGCAGCGGGTAGGCGAAGGCGGCCGGGACGGTGGTGTACTCGGCGTAGCCGCCGTCGGCGTCCCAGCCGGTGTACCGGGAGGCCGGGCACAGGTTCTCCGCGCCGCGCGCACAGTACGCGCAGGTGCCGTCGGTACGGCGCAGCCAGGCCACGCCCACCCGGTCGCCGGGCTCGAAGCCGCTCACCGCCCGTCCCCGGCCCGCCACCACGCCCACGACCTCGTGGCCCGGCGTGACCCCGGGCCGGTGCACCGGCAGGTCGCCCTCGGCGACGTGCAGATCGGTGCGGCACACCCCGCACGCGCGCACGTGCACGAGCAACTCGTCGTCCCCGGGTACGGGAACCGGCTTCTCCACGAACCGCAGCGGCCCCTCCTCCACCGGCCGCGGCCCGGTCACCGTCCACGCCCGCATCGTGCCGTCCGTCATCTCCTGCCCCGTCCCGCCGAAGGCCGTCCCCGGTCCACCCCCGGTGTGAAACCCAGTGTGGAACAAACAAGCCCGTTCGGCGCGCGACCCGGCCCGAGAAGGCCCCGTCGGAGCGTGGCATGATCGAGCCCATGCGTGAACGTGTGGTGGCCGCCTGCGACGGGGCGTCGAAGGGAAATCCGGGTCCTGCGGGCTGGGCGTGGGTCGTCTCGGACGACGCGGAGACCCCGGTCCGCTGGGAGGCGGGAGCGCTCGGCACGGCGACCAACAACATCGCCGAACTCACGGCGCTGGAACGGCTGCTGACGGCGACCGACCCGGACGTGCCGCTCGAGGTGCGGATGGACTCGCAGTACGCGATGAAGGCCGTCACCACCTGGCTGCCCGGCTGGAAGCGCAACGGCTGGAGGACGGCCGCCGGGAAGCCGGTCGCCAACCAGGAGCTGGTCGTGCGGATCGACGAACTGCTCCAGGGCCGCTCGGTCGACTTCCGCTACGTGCCAGCCCACCAGGTCGACGGCGACCCGCTCAACGACTTCGCCGACCGCGCCGCCAGCCAGGCCGCGACCGCACAGCAGGCGGCGGGCAGCGCCCTCGGCTCGCCCGAACCGCCGCCCTCGCCCGTCGCCCCGGCGTCCGCCTCCCCGCGCCGCCGCGCCAACGGCACCAAGGCGGCCCGGCAGCGCGGCGGCGGATCGTCCTCCCGCACGCTCAAGGCGAAGTTCCCCGGCCGCTGTGCGTGCGGCCGCTCCTACGCGGCCGGCGAACCGATCGCCAAGAACGACCAGGGCTGGGGCCACCCGGAGTGCCGCACGGCGGCCGCCGGGTAGCCCGGCGGGCCGACGGGCGGGCGTGATGACAGACTGACGCCGTGGCTCCGCTCCCCCACCTGAAGGAGGGGGGCTTCCAACCCGGAGGTTGCGGTCCGGCCCGAACCGGTCCCTTGGGGGACGAGCGGAAACCACCACACGCCAGGGAAGCGATTCCCCCACTGGCTGAAGCCGGTGGTCCCCTCGCTAGGAGACTGATGGACGAACGTGAATTCGGCAGGTCGCACCAGCACGCGTCGGTCGTCGGGCTCGGCACCTGGCAGCTGGGCGCCGACTGGGGCGACGTGGACGACAAGGAAGCCCTCTCCGTACTGGAGGCGGCCGCCGAGTCGGGGGTGACCTTCTTCGACACCGCCGACGTCTACGGCGACGGACGCAGCGAGTCGACCATCGCGACGTTCCTCAGCTCCCGGCCCGACCTGCACGTGCTGGTCGCCACCAAGATGGGCAGGCGCGTCGAGCAGATCCCGCAGAACTACGTCCTGGACAACTTCCGCGCCTGGAACGACCGCTCCCGGCGCAACCTCGGCGTCGACCGCGTCGACCTGGTGCAGCTGCACTGCCCGCCGACGCCCGTGTACTCCAGCGACGAGGTGTTCGACGCCCTCGACACGCTCGTGGAGGAGGAGCGGATCGCCGCCTACGGCGTGAGCGTGGAGACCTGCGCCGAGGCGTTGACGGCGATCGCCCGGCCGAACCTGGCCAGTGTGCAGATCATCCTCAACCCGTTCCGCATGAAGCCGCTGCGCGAGGTGCTGCCCGCCGCGCGGGAGGCGGGCGTCGGCATCATCGCCCGGGTCCCGCTCGCCTCCGGGCTGCTGTCCGGCAAGTACACCAAGGACACGGTCTTCCCCGCCAACGACCACCGCACCTTCAACCGGCACGGCGAGTCCTTCGACCAGGGCGAGACCTTCTCCGGCGTCGACTACGCCACGGGCGTGGAGGCCGCCGCCGAGTTCGCCGCGCTCGCCCCCGAGGGATACACCACGGCCCAGCTCGCGCTGCGCTGGATCGTCCAGCAGCCCGGCGTCACCACCGTCATCCCGGGCGCCCGCTCACCGGAGCAGGCACGCGCCAACGCCGCCGCCGCGAAGCTGCCGCCGCTGGGCGAGGAGACCCTCGCGGCGATCCGGGACCTGTACGAGCGCCGGATCAAGGGCCAGGTGGAGTCCCGCTGGTAGGCGCCGTCGACGCCGCCGAGGGCGCGCTCACGGCTCCAGGCGCAGCTGCCGCTCCTGCTCCTGGTCGCCGGCCGCCGCGCCCTCGTCGTGCGCCGTGAAGGCGTGGGTCAGCGTCTCGCTCGCCTTCCGTACGGCCTGAGGGGTGCCCTGGACGGTGACGGTCACCGGCGTGGACAGCCGGCCCGCGTCCCGCGGGGCGGCTGGGGCGCCTTGGTCGGTGCCGGTGTCGGCGGAGAAGGTGGCCGTGTGCACGGTCGCGTTCTCGTCGGTGGGGAGCTCGTCCGGCGCCCCGAAGGCCCCCTCCAGGGCCCTGACCACCGTCTGGGCGTCGGCGACCTCGCCGCCGCTGAGCGTCACCGTGAGCTGCGTGCCGGACATCGGCCGGGACCTCCTCGACTGGTCTGGCTGCGTCACGGCTCCGGGTAACCGCCGGCCGGCCGCCCAAACGGCACGGCCGGCCCGGCAGCTTTCCCGCTCCCCGGGGAACCCGTGGAGGGACAGGGGCCGGCCCGGGCCGAGGGCCGTGGGAACCGGGAGGCGGTATGGCGGTGCCGGAGGAAGCCGCGGGCAGGCGCAGGGGGCGCGACGAGACCGAGGAGGAGAGGGCCGACCGCAGGTGGGTCGAGCTCATCCAGGAGGTGCGGGTGGCCCAGACGGGCGTGCAGATCCTCTTCGGTTTCCTGCTCACGGTGGTGTTCCAGCCGACGTACGAGCACCTCAGCCACACCAACCAGGTCATCTACATCGTCACGGTGGTCCTGGGCGCCGCGGCGACCGGCGCGCTCATCGGCCCCGTCTCCCTGCACCGCCTCGTCTCCGGCCGCCGGGTCAAGCCGGAGGCGGTGCGCTGGGCGTCCCGGCTGACCTTCGTCGGCCTCCTCCTGCTGCTGGCCACCATGACTTCCGCACTGCTGCTGATCCTCAGGGTGGCGACGCACGGCGGCTTCGTGCCCTGGCTGGTCGCGGTGGTGGTCGCCTGGTATCTCCTGTGCTGGTTCGCCCTGCCCCTGTGGGCCCGTCACCGCCACACCTCCCGGTGAGCTCCCGGTGGGCCGAGGGCCACGCGGGGGCGCTCAGCCCCCCGCGATGACCTCCGCCAGGAAGTCGTCGACGCCGAGTTCCTCCTCGCCCGGTGCCACCAGGTCATGGGTCTGGCGCAGGAAGGCCGCGACGGCGGGCGCCCACACGAAGACCGCCGCGTGGTGCCGTCCCCCGTCGGGGTGGGCGTTGCCGTAGAACTCCATGCACAGCTCCTCCCACGGGCCGCTCGACACGGGGCGGAAGCGGACGTCCCCGATGCCCACCGGCCCTTCCAGGCCGTCGCCGAGCATCTCCCGGTCCAGCTTCCACCGGGCGAGCACCCGCCCATCGTGGCTGAAGACGGCGGTGACGGCGAACGGGTCGTCGGCGTCGTAACTCAGGTGCGCCAGCACGGGGAAACGTTCCGTGCCGTTCGCCTGCAGCTGCACGACCAGACTCTTGTGCACGAAGGAGTTCACGGGATGGGACCTCCGAGGACATCAGGACGTAGAGCCCTCTAGTACCCCGCAAACGCGTAAGATGCTCGGACGCTCGGGTGAATCCGCACGCGGCGGGCCGCGCCGGTCAGGCGTAGGCCTCGCGCAGCGCGGGCAGCAGCGTCTTCGCCGACCAGTCGAAGAACGGCTCCTGCGACTCGCCGCCGATCTGCACCAGCGCGATCTCCGTGAACCCGGCCTCGGCGTAGGGGCGTACGGCCTCCGCGAAGACCTCCGGGTCGTCGCCGCACGGGATCGACTGGGCCACGTCGTCGGGGGTGACGAACTGCGTGGCCCCCTCGAACGCGTCCGGGTGCGGCAGCTCGGAGTTCACCTTCCAGCCGCTGCCGAACCAGCGGAACTGCGCGTGCGCCCGCTTGACCGCCGCGTCGCGGTCGGAGTCGTAGCAGACCGGGAGCTGGCCCACGCGCGGCTTGCCCTCGCCGCCGTGCCGGTCGAAGGCCTCCAGCAGCCCCGCCTCGGGCTCGGTGGCGATCACCAGGTCGGCGAGATGGCCGGCGAGCCTGCAGGACTGCTCGCCGGAGACGGCGATGCCGATGGGCGGCAGCTGGTCCGGCAGGTCCCACAGCCGGGCCGACTCCACGTCGAAGTGCGCGCCGTGCCGGGTGACATGGCCGCCCTCGAACAGGGCCCGGATGATCTCGACGGCCTCCTCCAGCAGTTCGTGGCGTACGTCGACGGACGGCCAGCCGCCGCCCACGACGTGCTCGTTGAGGTTCTCGCCGGAGCCCAGGCCCAGCCGGAACCTGCCCTGCGACAGCAACTGCATCGTCGCCGCCTTCTGCGCCACGACCGCCGGGTGGTAGCGGAAGGTCGGGCAGGTCACGTACGTCATCAGCGGAATGCGCGAGGTCGCGTGGGCGGCGGCCCCGAGGACGCTCCAGGCGTACGGTGCGTGCCCCTGCGAGCGCAGCCACGGGAAGTAGTGGTCGGAGGTCACCGAGAAGTCGAAGCCGACCTCCTCGGCCCGCACCACGTGGTCGACCAACTCCCGGGGACCGGCCTGCTCGGTCATCATCGTGTATCCGATTTGCACCATGACCGCCGAGTCCCCGGGCGCGGTGGCCCGGAAACGGGCGATCAGTCCGAGCCCGGCCGGAAGGTCTGGAGGAAGACCTTCAGCGTCTGCTTGTTCACCGGCGCGGCGAAGTCGCCGGCGGGGGTCGTCCAGCGCAGCGAGAAGCTGCGCCGGTCGCCGAGGAGGAAGCCGCGGCCGAAGGTGCGCACCTGCCGGCTCCCGGTGCCGGACAGCCATTCCATGTCGGCCGCCTCGCGTCCCTGGTACGTCGTCGCGCGGATGTCGCCGATCCGCCGGTACGCCCCCTGCCGCTCCAGCGACGGCTCGACGTCGTCCCGCCAGACCACGACCGGGTCCGGGCCGGCCTGCGTGCTGTAGGTGACCGCGAGGGTGCGCGCGTCCCCGTCCGTGCCGAAGACCACCCGGTACGCCAGGTCGGAGGCGCGGGTGGTGCTCACCCGCTGCCACCCCTCGGGCAGGGCGAGGGAGAAGCCCTCCGGTGCGTTGAAGACGCGGAAGCCGGCCGGCAGGCCGGTCGCCGTGGCCGACGGGGAGGCGTCGGGCGGGGCGGACGGCGGCGGAGTGCTGTCCCCGGTCCGGCCGCCGGTCCCGGTGGGGGAGGGGGAGGGCGGCTCGGTGGCGCCGGAGGCGGCGGTGGAGCCCGGACCGCCGGTGCCCGGCAGCAGGTGGCCGGCGGTCAGTACGGCGACCGTGACGGTGACGACGGCCAGCGTGGTGCCCAGGACCATGGTCCGTCTGCTCCAGGTCCGGCCCGCGGCGCAGGCCGCCGCGTACACACCGCGCAAGCGGGGCCGGGGGACCGCGCGCGTGACCGTACCGGGGTCCTCGCTCATGATCCGGGTGAGCGCCTCCCGGACCACCGGACGGGTCAGGCGGTCCCGGGAGTTCTTGCGCAGCAGGCCCTGCACGGCCTGGCCGAGCGGCCCGGCCCGCAGCGGCGAGCGCAGCGGCAGCCGGTCCACGCCCTTCAGCGTGGCCTCGGGCCGGCCCCGGTCGCGGAACGGCGGGCGCCCCTCGGCCATCGTGTAGAGCAGCGCGCCGAGCGCCCACAGGTCGGCCGCCGGACCGATCCGCTCGTCGCGGGCCTGCTCCGGGGAGGCGTACGACGGTGCGGTGATCCGGGGCACGAGAGTCGCGCCCGCGAGGCCGAAGCCGGTCACCACGACTGCGCCCCGGTCCCGCACGAAGACCTGGCCGGGGCCGAGTTCGCCGTGCGTGATGCCCTCGGCGTGCGCGGCCTCCAGCACGTCGAGCAGCTCCAGTCCGATCCGGGCCGTCCGCACGTAGTTGAACGCCCCTTCCCGGGCGAGGAGTTCGCCCAGGGGCGTGCCGTCGATCCACTCGGTGACCGTCCACAGCGTCCCCGCCTCCACCACGGCGTCGACCACCGTGGCGATCCGGCCCGGCCGCAGCAGCCCCATGGTCTCGGACATCCGCATGACGCGGGCGGTGATGCGCCGGGCGTCGTCCTGGTCGGTGCCCTCCGGGAGCCCGGTCTGCGTCAGCAGGCGGGGGCGCTCCGCCTCGACGTCCTCGCCGTACCAGCAGATGTGGTTCGTCTCGCGGTGGACGGCCTCGAGGAGCCGGTACCGTCCGGCGACCAACTCGTGTGCGGACGCGTGCCCCTGGACCATGGTCATCCCTCGCTGAACCCCTGGCTCTCACCTTTCCCAGTGGATACGACGGAGAACACCGGGTGTGTTCAAAGGGATCGCGGTCCGTCGGCTGTTCTTGCCCTTTATCAGCTGTTGCCGAGCACGTGTGCGATGAAATCCGTCCAGATGCCGTGTCCGACGGTGTTCGCAGTACCGAACGCGGCCGGAGGTGCGTCGATGTGCTGCTCTGACTGGGGACGGACGTGACCGAATGTGTATCGAGAAGTTTCGTTCACGCCTTCGCGGAGCGCCCGCGCAATTCCCGCGGAGTGGTCCTCCGGTCGAATGCGCGGGCGTCGACCTGTGGTAACCGCCGGTAAATTCGCCCAGCGGCCGAATTCGGTCCCGCTGATGCTTTTCGAGCGGGTTCGGCGTGCGTCGCCTCAGCGCAGTGCGAACCGGTCCGCCCAGGACATGACGTCGGCGGTCGTCGCGTTGCCCCCGCACACCACCAGCCCGAGCCGGACGTCCGGGCCGACCCGCTCCCGTACGCGCCGTGCGGCCGGCAGCAGACAGCCCGCGGCGGGCTCGGCCCAGACCTTGGCGTGCGCGGCGAGGTCGAGGCAGCCGCGTACGGCCTCGCGGTCGGGCACCACGAGCACCTCTTCGACCGAGGCGGAGACATGGTCGTACGTCAGCTGGGACACGGCCGGCGCACTGAGCGTGGTCACGATCGAGGACAGGGCCACGGGCACCGGACCGCCGGCCGCCAGCGCCTCGGACATGGCCTGGGCGCCCTCGGTCTCCACGCCCCAGACCCGAACCCCGGGCCGCAGCGCGCGCAGGGCCGCGGCGACGCCCGCGATCAGCCCGCCGCCCCCGATGCTGACGAGCACGTCGGTGAGCTCACCGGCGTCCTGGGCCAGCTCCAGGCCGACGGTGCCCTGTCCGGCGATCACCACGGGGTCGTCGAAGGGGTGGACCAGGGTGAGGCCCTCGTCCCGCAGCCGCCTCGCCGTGGCGAACGCCTCGTCCATGCCGTCGGTCAGCCGCACCGAGGCCCCGGCCTCCTCCGCGATCGCGACGGACCGCGCGGGCGCGGAGCGCGGCATGACCACCGTGGCCTTCACCTGAAGAGCGGCGGCCATCACCGCGAGCGCGATCCCGTGGTTCCCCCCGCTGACCGCGACCACCCCCGCGTCCCGCTCCGCCTCCTTGAGCGACAGCAGCTTCGCCGTCGCCCCCCGCGCCTTGAAGGAGCCGGTCCGCTGCAGCAACTCCAGCTTCGCGGTCACGGGGGCACCGAGCAGCGCGGACAATCCGGGACTCGCCACGGTCGGCGTCCGCACGACGTACCCACCGATCCGCTCGCCCGCGGCTTCGATCTCCGAGATACCGATCAAGGCAGTCCACCCTTCCGGCGCGTGGGATGACGGTCCGCGCCGCATAGACACTCACCCGGTGGGGCGGCGCAGGTCAACACGTCGCCCGTCCGATGACGGCGGCGGGCCGGGAGGCGGGGTCAGAGGGTGCGGTCTAGGAGGAAGGCCGGCAGGGCGTGCAGTCGGGCCGCGGCTGCCCGCCGCAAGGGTGCCTCGGAGAGCGCTGTCCTGGCGGCGGTGATGTGGCGGTGGGCCTCGGCCAGGGCAGCTGTGCGGCCGCCTGCCGCTTCGATCAGGGTCGCGGCTTCGGCGGGGTCCCCGTTCGATGCCAGCCGTGCGGCCAGGTGCCGGGCCGCCGGGCCCGCTGTGTCCAGGGCTGCCAGGACCGGGAACGTCTTCTTGCGCTCCCGCAGGTCCGCGTGGACGGGTTTGCCCGTCACGGCCGGGTCGCCCCACAGGCCCAGGATGTCGTCCACGATCTGGAAGGCGATCCCGAGGTGCCGTCCGGCCCGGTCCAGGGCGTCGGCCGTCGCCGGGGGTGCCCCGCCGAGGACGGCGCCGAGCGCGGCGGCGCAGCCCAGCAGCGCGCCCGTCTTCCGCTCCGCCATCGCCCGGTACGCTTCCGGCCGCACCCGCTCGGGTCCCGTCCAGGGACGCGCGGCGAACAGCAGGTCGTCCGCCTGCCCGTGCAGCAGGTCGACGAGCGCCGTGGACAGCCGGGGCAGCGCCCTCGCGCCGCCGGGGGCCGCGGCGAGCGTCTCGACGGCCAGTGCGAACAGGGCGTCGCCGGCCAGGACGGCCGGGCCGGTGCCGTACGCCTTCCACACCGCGGGCCTGCCCCGCCGGGTCCCGTCGCCGTCCATGATGTCGTCGTGCAGCAGGGAGAAGGTGTGCACCAGCTCCACGGCGGCGGCCGCGGCCACCCCGTCCCGCCCGTCGGCCCCGGCCGCCTCCGCCCCGAGCACCGCCAGCGCCTGCCGCAGCCCCTTGCCGCCCGGCGCGATCACCGGAGCCCCACCGGCCTCGCACCACCCGAACGCGTACCCGGCCATCTCCCCGACCCACGGATGCAGCCGTCCGACCGCCTCCGCGAGCGCAGGCCGCACCAACTCCCGGCAGCGCTCCAGCACTTCGGGCACACCCGCCGCGGCCGGCTCCGCCGAGGACACCACCGTCATCGCACGGCCTCCCGGACCACCGGGGCCTGACCGGCCTGCGTGAGGCCGAACTCCTCCTGCGCCCGGCGCACCATCTCCTCCGCGTGCCGCAGGCCGATCCGGGCCATCGTGCGGGCCAGGGCGCCCAGTTCGGCCGCCGTCTCCGCGCGGTCGCGGCCCAGGTGGGCCAGGGACTTGGCCAGGCCCAGACGGGACAGCGCCTCGCCGCGCGGTTCGGTGATGGCACGGAACTCCGCGAGCGCCTGCTCGTACCACTCCCGCGCCTCGGCGTAACGGCCCGCGCGGTAGAGGACGTTGCCGCGCATCTTGTGGTTGTACGCCAGCGCACTGGTCAGGTTCATCGCGCGGCAGGTCACCTCCGCCTCACTGAGCAGCGCGAGCGCCCGCCCGGTGTCACCGTCGCGGGCGGACACCACGTCGGCGAGCCCGCGCAACGCCCAGGCGTGGCCACGCCGGTCGTCGGCGCGCGCGGCTGTCCGGGCCGCCTCCTCGAACATCGCGTACGCGGTGTCGTACGACCCGGTGTTGCGGTGCATCTGCGCGATGCCCTCCAGCGCCCACACCGTGTGCCGCGCCTCGCCTCGCCGCCGCGCCTCGGCGAGCAGTTGCTCGTGCAGCCGGCCGACGGCCTCGTAGTCGCCCTGGATACGGCCGGTCTCCGCGAGCCCGGCCAGCGAGTAGCCGCGTGCGACGACGTCCCCGCCGCGCTCGCCGAGTTCCGCCGCGAGCCCGAGCAGCCGCCGGGCCAGTGCGAACGCCCCGCGCTGCCGGGCCAGCGTGCCGCCGCTCCACAGCGCCCAGGCCATCGCGGCCGTGTCCCCGGCCTCCCGGGCGGCCCGGTAGCTGGCCTTCCAGGCCAGGTCCGCCTCCCGGACCTGCCCGAGCCGCCGGTGCGCCTCCGCGACCGCCAGCCCGGAACGCGCCGCCTCACCCGGCCGCCCGGCCCGTTCGGCGGCCGCCAACTGCTCTCTCCCGGCGGCCAGGACCTCGGTCAGCGAGGAGTTCACGGACAGGGAGGTGAGGGCGCCCTGGTACTCCGGGGCCAATGCCTTGCCGTACATGCGTACCTTTCTATACACTATGTGTATACGTGGTGTGTATAGCGCGTCGGAAACCAGCCCCGGTCCGCACGGACCGGGGCGGTCGGCTGTCACCGGTCAAGACGCGGGCACACGCGGCGGGGTTGCCCGTGCGGCGCAGATCACCTTCCGGGAACGCCCAACTCCTTTAGTGTTGTTGGGGGTTGTGCGCCTTCGCCTCGCTCGGCCGGACGACGACGTACCCCTCGCCCCGCAGCATCAGCTGCACCACCTCGCCGGACCCGCCGCGCAGCATCGAGCCGATCGACTGCACGCGGTGCAGCGACGGCTGCAGATGGGCAGTCCAGCCGACCACCGCGTCCTTGTCGACGTGCACCGGCTGCTCCGGCGTGACCGGTATGACCAGCGGGCTGCCCTCGCACACCAGGCCGAGGAGGCCCTGCCCGGTGAACACGCTGTTGAACAGCCCGCCGCCGACGACCCCCGACCCCTTGACCGTCGTGATCCGGTACGACAACGTCGCGTCGAAGCACAGGACGTTGCGGCCGTTGACGGTGAACTCGTCACCGGGCGCGACCTCGACGATGAAACAGTTCTCCGCCTCCTGCGCGAACCAGGCCTCGCCCCGCCCGCGCACCGTCATCAGCGGCAGCCCCTCCCCGGTGACCGCACGCTTGAGCATGCCGCCCACGCCCTGGCCCTTGCGCTCGAACCGCAGGTCGCCGCGGAAGGCCACCATCGAGCCCTGACGGGCGAGCATCTCGCCGTTCACCGTGTACTTGAGGCACTTGGCGTTCTCGACCGACATGCCCGGCGCGGTCGCGGGCCGCACCACGTGCTCACTGGAAAAGAGGTCACCCTTCATGCGGGCATCCTGGCCCGGAGGCGCCGGTTCCGCCAAGATCACTGAACGAGGTCGTCCTCCTCGGCCGGGAACGGGAGCACGGCCGCGCCGCGCACCTTCGTCTGCTTGCCGCAGAACGCCGACTCCAGCGTGCGCAGCATCGTCAGGTGCACCGCGCCGTTGTTGGAGGCGTTGGCGAGCGCGGTGAGGCTGCGCTTGCCGTCCTTGCTGGTGAACGCGTAGGTGTAGTAGCCCTGTACGGCGCCCGTGTGCCCGTACACCGACACTCCGCACGACAGGTCGCGGCGGCGCAGGCCGAGCCCGTACGCCTGGCCGGTGCCCGCCGGGATCCACCGCTGCATCTGCGCCAGTTGGGCGGTGGGCAGCAGCCGCCCGCCCAGCAGCGCCGAGAGAAAGGTGTTCAGGTCGCGCGCGCCGGAGATGAGCGCGCCCGCACTCTGCGCCCAGGACACCGTCTGCTCGGTGGCGTCCACCAGTGGGGCCTTCGCCTCGTCCGGGGTGAGATAGCCGTGCGCGTGCCGGCCGGGGATCTTCGTGTCGGGGTGGACGTAGAAGGTGTCGCTCAACTTCAGAGGCTTGGTGATCCGGTTCTCGTACTCGGTCCGCACCGGGTGGCCGGTCAGCTTCTCGATGAGCAGGCCGGCCACCACGAAGTTGGTGTTGGAGTAGGCGTAGCCGGCACCGGGCGCCTGGGTGCGCGGGTGCCGCAGCGACAGGTCGAGGAGCCGGCGGTAGGTGAACACCTCGGTGCGTACGGCCTCGAAGCCGGCCACCGTACGGGCGAACATCTCGTAGCTGTAGTCGTACAGGCCGCTGCTGTGGCTGAGCACGTGCCGCACCGTGATCCGGTCGTCCGGCAGCAGCCCCGGCAGGTAGTGGTTGACCGGGTTGTCGAGCTTCACCCGGCCCTCGGCCGCCAGTTGCAGCAGCACGACCGCGGAGAACGTCTTGGTGACGCTGCCGATGCGGAACCGGTCGGCGGTGTTCATCGCCTCCTTCGTCCCGCGGTCGGCGACCCCCTCCGTGGCCGTGTGGACCGTGGCGTGGTCGTCGTGGGAGAGGCGGTGGTCGTCGATCCGCGCCATCGCGCCCGGCGCGCCCTGGGCGAGCGCCGTGCGCAGCTGACCGCCGAGCGCCGCCGGGTCCGGTGCGGGAAGGGCGGCGGCGGAGGTTCCGGTGTCCGGCCTGCTGTCCGCCGCGTGCGCCGGCCCCGCCAGCAGGGTCAGCGCCAGCGAACCGAGCACCGCGCTCCGGCACACCGTCCGTGAGGCCATACGCTCCCTCTCCCGTCTCCGTCCGCGCGGCGATCCGTGCGGGATCGATCGCATTCGGGCGGGGCAAGCATCTCCCACCGCGTCAGGTCTCCACCGGCGACACACAGTTGGTCATTCGCCGATCACTGAGTGGGGTGGATCGGCGGAGGGGCGCCCTGGACGCCTGTATGTCCTACTCATGACAATTCAATAAGGCGGTGGACCGGGCCCGGACTGCGGTCGACGTCACCGCCGCCGGCACCCCGGCTCCGTCCCGGGAACGAGCCGGGCGGCTCAGCGCAGCATGTCCGCCCAGTTCGCGGGGACACGGCCCGCCGGGCCGGGCGTCGGCTGGTCCGCCGGGTGGCTCACCGGTGGCGCGAGCTCGGGGCCGGTCTCGTACAGCTCGTTCGTGTCGTAGTTCCAGAACCAGCCCTCGCCCGGCTCGTAGCTGCGGATCACCGGGTGTCCGGTGGCCCGGTGGTGGGCGGTGGCGTGCTTGCCGGGGGAGTCGTCGCAGCAGCCGATGTGGCCGCACCGCGCGCACCGCCGCAGGTGGAACCACCAGCCGCCGGCGGCGCCGCACTCGACGCAGCCGGTGCCGCTCGGCGGGACGCTGGGATCGATTCCGGTGTCGCTGGTCATGTCGGCTCCTGGGATGTCGTACGGTCCTCGGACGTGAGCGGCGGGCCGCCGGGCGCGGCGGAGGAGAGCGCCGTGCCGTCGGGTTCGACGGCGGTCAGGGGCAGCAGCACCCGGAAACGGGTGTCGCCCGGCACCGACTCCACGCCGAGGCTGCCGTGGTGCTTGTTGACGACGATCCGCCGGGAGATGTCCAGTCCGAGACCGGTGCCCCGGCCGACCGGCTTGGTGGTGAAGAACGGGTCGAAGATGCGCTCGCGGATCTCCGGCGGAACGCCGGGGCCGGTGTCCCGGAACTCCACCAGGAGCCGGTCGTCGTGGAGCGCGGTGCGCACGGTCAGCGTGCCGTCGCCGCCCGCGCCGTCCATCGCGCAGACCGCGTTGTCGATCAGGTTGGTCCACACCTGGTTCAGTTCGGCCGGGTAGGCGGGGATCCGCGGCAGCGTACGGTCGTACTCCTTGACGACCCTGATGCGCGGCCCGATCTTGCCCGACAGCATCAGCAGCGTGCTGTCGAGGAGTTCGTGCACGTCGGCGACCTGATAGGGGGCGCGGTCCAGCTGGGAGTACTGCTTGGCGGCGTCCACCAGCCGGGACACGCGGGTGGTGGAGTCCGCGATCTCGTCCATGAGCAGCTCGGTCTCCACCGTGTAGTTGAGCCAGCCCACGGCGCCCGGCAGGATCTCCTCCTCGACGGCCGCCGCGACCTGCTCCAGCCAGTCCACGTCGAGCCCGGCCTGTACGAAGGTCGGTGCGAGCTGCCAGCCCTGCTCGATGCCGTGGTCCTCGAGCCAGTCGGTGAGCGCGTCCTCGCGGTCGGCCGCCTCCAGCGGGGTGAGCGCCGGCGCCTTGGCGGCCCGCTCGGCGGTGCGTTGCTGGATGTCGATGAGGCTCGCCAACTGGTCCCGGGAGAAGGGCCCTTCGGCGATGAGGGCGAGCTTGTGCCGCATCCTGGCCACCCGCTCCCGCAGTGTCGCGGTGGCCCGGACGGCCGCCGACGCGGGGTTGTTGAGCTCATGGGTGAGCCCGGCGGACAGCGAGCCCAGCGCCAGCAGCCGCTCGCGCTGCCCGACGGCCGCCTGGGTGCTCTTCGACCCGAAGAACAGCCCCTCCAGCAGGTGCACCGCCATCGGGAACCACTCGCGCATGATGTCCGCGAACGTCTCGGCGGGCAGCACGAAGAACCGCGTCGGCTCGGTGACGCGCATCGAGTTGATGTAGACCTGGCGCAGCCGGTCCCCGAGGTACGCCTGCATGGCGCCCGCGTACACCCCGGGCTGCGAGGTCCGGGTGACCTCCACGTCGTCGCCGCCGACCCGGCGGGAGAGCACCACCGTGCCCTCGATCATCACGTAGAAGCAGGTGGCCGGCTCGCCCTCGGTGTAGACCGGACCGGGGTCGAACCGCTCCATCCGCCCCTCGCGGCACAGCCGGCCCAGCTGTTCGCCCGACAGCCTCTCGAACAGGAACAGCGAGCCGATCTCCTTCGGGCTGCACGGCATCGGCCGGCCGTTCACCGCGAACCTCCGAGGATGCCTGGTTCCTCAGGGCGAAAGACCGTCCATGGGACGGCTGATATGCCCTTTGGCGTGCTGAGCGAGAACCAAGCCGGCACGGCAACCCCTTTACTCGCAGTACCAGACCGGGCCGGTTCCACCCCGGCTGGTGTCGATCGTGCAAGACCTGCTGGTCCGCTGGGCCCGCAGGCGACGTGAGCCAGGAATCTCCCTGCTTCAGCCGGGGGAGGGTTCAAGACTGCTCCAGATACCGGTGGACGAGCATCACGGCCATGGCTCCCTCTCCTACGGCGGACGCGACCCGCTTGGCGGACTCCGCGCGCACGTCACCCGCGACGAACACGCCGGGCACATTGGTCTCCAGGTGGTACGGCGGCCGGTCCAGCTCCCAGCCGGCGGGCGGCCGCCCGTCGGGCGTGAGGTCGGGCCCGGTCAGGATGAACCCGCGTCCGTCCCGCAGCACCGTGCCGTCCAGCCAGTCGGTCAGCGGGGCCGCTCCGATGAACACGAACATCCACTGCGTGTCGACGAGTTCGCTCCGCCCGTTCGCCGTGTCGCGCAGGGTCAGCCGCTCCAGGTGGCCGGAGCCGTGCGCGGCCTCCACCACGGTGCCCGTGCGCACCGAGATGTTGGGCGCCTCCTCGATCTGCTGGACCAGGTAGTACGACATCGACGCCGCCAGCGACGGACCGCGCACCAGCAGGGTCACCGACTTGGCGCACCGGGCCAGGTACATCGCCGCCTGCCCCGCCGAGTTGGCGCCGCCCACGATGTAGACGTCCTGCCCCTGGCAGGAGGGCGCCTCGGTCAGCGCCGAGCCGTAGAACACCCCGCAGCCGGTCAGGTCCTGCGCGCCGGCCGCGGGCAGTTGCCGGTAGGACACGCCCGTCGCCAGGATCACGCTGTGCGCGGCGACCGCCGAGCCGTCCGAGAACCGTACGGTCCGCGCCGCACCGCTCACCTCCAGGCCCGTCACCTCGCGCGCGGTGAGGATCTCGGCGCCGAACCTGGCCGCCTGCCGGCGGGCCCGGTCGGTGAGCTGGGCGCCGGAGACGCCGTCCGGGAAGCCCAGGTAGTTCTCGATCCGGGAGCTCTGCCCGGCCTGCCCGCCGGTCGCCGAGCGCTCCACGAGCACCGTCCGCAGCCCCTCCGAGGCCCCGTACACGGCCGCGCCGAGCCCGGCCGGGCCGCCGCCGACCACGACGAGGTCGTAGAAGTCGGCCGCCGGTGTCGTCGCCAGCCCCACCCGGGCCGCGAGCTCGGGCGCCTCCGGCTCCAGCAGGGGCGTGCCGTCCGGGGTGACCACCAGCGGCAGCCGCTGCCCGTCCTGCCCGGCGGCGGCCAGCAGCCGCCTGCCCTCGGGCTCGTCGGAGGAGTACCAGCGGTAGGGCACCTGGTTGCGGGCCAGGAACTCCCGCACCTGGGACGACCGCGCGGACCAGCGGTGCCCGACCACCTTGGTGCTGGGCACCGGCCGGTAGTCGCTGCTCCGCCACGCCTGCAGCAGGTCGTCCAGGACCGGGTACAGCTTCTCCTCGGGCGGGTCCCAGGGCTTGAGGAGGTAGTGGTCCAGATCGACGACGTTGATCGCGTCGATCGCCGCGTTGGTGTCCGCGTACGCGGTCAGCAGCACCCGCCGCGCGCCCGGATACACGTCCAGGGCCTGTTCGAGGAACTCGATGCCGTTCATCCGGGGCATGCGGTAGTCGGCCAGGACGACGGCGACCAGGTCACCGCGCAGCTTCAGCTCGCGCAGCGCGTCCAGCGCGGACTCGCCGGACTCCGCGCGCACAATCCGGTACGAGGCTCCGTAGCGCCGCCTGAGATCCCGGGCGACGGCGCGGGAGACCCCCGGGTCGTCGTCCACGGTCATGATGACGGTCCGCATCGGCTCCACGGCCTGTGCCATGTTCGTTCTGCCACCCCGGGTGGTCGGATCGGCGGCCCGGTGCGCCCCCGCCGTCACCGCGCCGGCTCCCGCCCATCGTATGTTCGATCGTCCCGCTTCGCCCGCGTATGCGGCGGACGACTGTCCCGCCCGGCCGCTTCCGCGATCACCTGGTGGGGGAGACTGGGGCGAGGACGGCTCACCACACAGGGAGGCAGACGGCATGACGCGGCCGATCACGGCAGGGGTGGACGGATCGGAGGAGAGCCTCGCCGCGCTGGCGTGGGCGGGACGGGAGGCCGAGCGCCGCGGGCTGCCGCTGCGCCTGGTGCAGGCCTGGCGCTTCGAGGTGCACGACGCCTTCGACGCGGGCGACCGGGACACCCAGCGGCAGTGGGTGCGCGACGGCCTGGCCGAGGCCGCCCGGACGGTCACCGAACGCCACCCGGACCTGACGGTGACCACCGACGTCGTGGAGGACGGCGCCGTGGACGCGCTGCTCGCCGCCGCGGCGGAGTCGGAGATGCTGGTGCTCGGCTCGCGCGGCCAGGGCGCCCTCGTCGGGTTCCTGGTCGGTTCCGTCGGGCAGCAGGTGATCACCGAGGCCGTACGGCCCGTCGTCCTGGTGCGCGCCGGGGACGAGCCTGCCGTCGAGGCCGCGGGCCGCGAGATCGTCGTCGGCCAGCACGGCGCCCCGGAGGACAGCGCCGGTGCCCTGCGGTTCGCGTTCGAGACCGCCGCCGCCCGGGGCGCGACCGTCCGCGCGGTACGGGCCTGGACGCTGCCGCCGGTGTTCGCCTACAGCCCCGGCTCGCTCAAGCTGCTCGACGAGGCCGGCGGTCTGGAGCCGTACGAGCGCAAGGCGCTGGCGGCGGCGCTCCAGCCGTGGCGGGAGCGCTTCCCGGACGTCCCCGTCGTCGAGCACGTGGAGATGGGCAGCGCCGGCCAGGTGCTGCTGGCGGCGGCCGAGCGGCCCCAGTTGATGGTCGTGGGCCGGCGCGCCCACCGTACGGCGGTGGGCGCGCGGATCGGCTCGGTCGCGCACGGGATGCTGCACCACGCCGGCTGCCCGGTGGCCGTCGTCCCGCACACCTGAGTCACCGCGGCGCCGCGGGCGCCGGCGACTCGCGCGCCCTGGTCAGCGGCCACCCCGGCTCGCGTGTTCGCGGGCCCGCCGCGCGGCCTGCCGCACCGGGCCGTGGTGCACGGGGCCGTGTCCGGGCAGCGTCACGTCCGCGTCCAGCCTCTCGAGCACGTCCAACGAGGCCAGTGCCCGGGCGCGTTCGTGGTGGAACATGTCGGGCAGCAGCTGTGGGCCCCGGATGCGCGAGGTGGGGTGGCCGCTGACCAGGGCGTCGCCGGAGACCACCACGCCGGTGTCCGGGAGGTGGAAGACGGTGTGGCCCCGCGTGTGGCCGGGAGTGTGCACGGGCACGGGCCGCCCGGGCAGGTCCAGCGGGCCCGCCGCCGGGAACGGCTGGGGCGCGGCGACCGGGATGTGCGCGGTGCCGCCGACGCGGAGCGCGTGCACCGCCCAGGGCAGCACGCCCGGCCGCCAGCCGTTGCGCAGCACCCGCCCGACGCTGACCTGGTGCAGGAACTCCCGCCGAGCGTGCGGCACTTCGGCCTCGTGCAGATGCACCGGGGTGCCGTGGGCGGCGCGCAGGTACTCGGCCGAACCCAGGTGGTCGTTGTGCGCGTGGGTGATCAGCACGGCCGCCACCGCCTCGGGTGAACTGCCCACCGCGGCCAACGAGTCGAGCAGCCGCTGCCGGTCGCCCGGGTAGCCGGTGTCGATCAGTGTGGCCGCGTCGCCCTCGGTCAGGATCACCCAGTTGGTGTTGCTGCCGTGCACCAGGTAGGTGCCGTCGGCGACTTGCCGTACATCCGCGCTCATCGGTCTCCTCGCGTCCCAGGTGGCTGCCCGACGGGGGACAGCCAACCAGATCCGCCCGGGGACAGGGCGAGTGCGGGCACGGCCTCGCGCGTCGGATGCGGCGCCTTGCCGCCTCGGCGCACCGGCCGGACGGAACCGAACGCAGATCCGCGGCCCCGCGGCGCGGGCGGTCCTGGGTGCGCAGTGCTCCCAGGCGCCGCATCAGCCGCCCAGCAGTACCGCCGGCAGGTGCCGTCCTCCTCGCGCGAGGCCTCGGGACGGAGAACGCGGGGTCGGCCGGCCCGGGCGCGGCCCGCGGTCCGCCGCACGAGCTGGACCTGCGGGGCAACCGACGACGGCCCCGACGTCACCGGCCGGCGCTCCACCGTGGGACGCGCGCCAGGGCCGGGCGGGCCCCCGTATCGGCCCGGTCGGCCCTCCCCCTACCGGCCCGCACGCGGGATCCTGGTAGTGGCAAGGACAAGAGGAGGCCGAGATGAGCGGCGTGATCGAGCGGCTGCCTGCCTGGCCGACGCTGCCGGACCTGTTCGGCTGGGTCGAGACCGGATTCCCGGGTGGGCACGCCCCGGGTCTGCACGGCATCCGGATCGAGGAGCACATGGCCGACGGGACGTACGTCCTGAGGGCCGAACTCCCGGGTGTCGACCCCGAGAAGGACGTCGAGATCACCGTCACCGAAGGGGTCCTGACCCTGCGCGCCGAGCGCAGTGAGGAGTCCACGCAGAAGCACCGCACCGAGTTCAGCTACGGCACCTTCGCCCGTTCCGTCCGGCTGCCGGCCGGTGCCGAGGGCGACGAGGCGACCGCGGAGTACAAGGACGGAGTGCTGACCATCACGGTCCCGGTCCCGGAGGAGAAGGCGGGCGCCAGGGCCATCCCGGTACGGCACGCCTGAGAGCGGGAGGCGTCGATCCGTACCCCGAGTGCGCGGCCGGGGGACCACCGGCCGCGCTCTCACGCATCCGCGGCCGGGGGCACCCTGGGAAGCAGGTGGTGACGATGTATTGGTACCCGCATGGCATGAACGGCTGGGGCTGGTTCGCCATGAGCCTGGGGACGGTGCTCTTCTGGGCACTGCTGATCGCCGTCGGCGTGTTCTTCTTCCGGGCCCTGCAGCGCGGCGCCGAGCGGCCGCGTGTGCACGGCGACGCCTGGCACCCCACGCCCGAACAGCTGCTGGCCGAGCGTTTCGCCCGGGGTGAGATCGACGAGGACGAGTACCGGCGCCGGCTGGACGTCCTCCGGCAGAACTCCAGGCCGGCCGGGCACTCGCCCTGAACCTGGCGAGCACTGCGCGTGCGTCACGATGCAGGGCAACCGCGGTGCGCCACCGGAGCCGAACGGCCCTGCCGGGCTCCCGGAAGCAGCAGCCCCACGAGCGCCGCCCAGGGGCGGCGACGGCAGCAAGGACGGGAGCCGTGAGCCCGGGAACGGCGGCGGCCTCCCGCGGGTTCGGGCGGTCGCCGGTGAGCATCACGATCCGTCCGATGCCGGCCGTGCGCAGCCGGCGCAGTGGGCCGCGCCGCTCTCACCGGCGCCCGGGCCGGCGACAGCAGATGACGCTTCCGGCAGGCGCTTGAATCCATGCGTGTATCCGATACATTCGTGTATCGAACGGAGGTCCGGCATGGCGGTCGAGGGCGCACACCCGCGCGTCACCGGACGCCGGCTGCGCACGCGGGCCAAGCTGCTCGACGCCGCGTTCGCCGTCTTCGCCGCCAAGGGATTCGGCCGGGTGTCGATCGAGGAGGTCTGCGAGGCGGCCGGCTACAGCAGGGGCGCCTTCTACTCCAACTTCACCACCCTGGACGAGCTGTTCTTCGCCCTGTACCGGCAGCGGGCCGAGCTGATCGCCGACCAGGTGGCCGGGGCGCTCGCCGCCGACGGCCCCGACCTCGACGTGCCCGCCGCCGTCGACCGGGTCACCGAGGTGTTGCTGCTCGACCTGGACTGGCTCCTGGTCAAGACGGACTTCCTGGTGCACGCCGCCCGCCGCCCGGCCGTGGCCCGGACCCTGCTGGAACACCGGGCGCGGCTGCGCGGCGCCATCGCCGACCGGCTCGCCCGGGCCCATGGCCACACCGCACTGCCCGCCGTCCTCGGTGACCCCGACAGCGCCGCCCACGCGGTCGTCGCCGCGTACGACGGAGTCACCACCCGACTGCTGCTGGACAAGGACGTCGAGGGCGCCCGCGCCTGGCTGGGGCAGTTGCTCACCGCGCTGCTCACCGACGGCAGCGGCACCACCGCACCGTGAACACGAGAAAACCGAGAAGGGAACGGTCGCCATGGACGCGGACGTCATCGTCGTCGGAGCCGGCCTCGCGGGCCTGGTCGCGGCACACGAGCTGACCAGCCGGGGCCGCAGGGTCGCCCTCGTCGACCAGGAGAACGCCGCCAACCTCGGCGGGCAGGCGTACTGGTCCTTCGGCGGGCTGTTCCTCGTCGACTCCCCGGAGCAGCGCAGGCTGGGCGTCAAGGACTCCTTCGAGCTGGCCTGGAACGACTGGCAGGGCAGCGCCCGGTTCGACCGGCTGGAGGACGAGGACTCCTGGGCGGTGCGCTGGGCGCGCGCCTACGTCGAGTTCGCGGCGGGGGAGAAGCGGTCGTGGCTGCGGAGCCACGGCATCACGCTGCTGCCCACGGTCGGCTGGGCCGAGCGCGGCGATCTGCGCGCCGACGGCCACGGCAACTCCGTACCGCGCTTCCACATCGCCTGGGGCACCGGCACGGGCGTCGTGGAACCCTTCGCCGACCACGCCCGGCAGGCCGCCCGCGACGGGCTGCTCACCTTCCACCACCGGCACCGGGTGGACGAACTCGTCATCGAGGACGGCGCGGCGTGCGGGGTGCGCGGCACGGTCCTGGCCCCCGACGACGCGCCGCGCGGAGTCGCCTCCAACCGGGAGGGGACGGGCGCGTTCGAGCTCACCGCCCAGGCCGTGATCGTCACCACCGGCGGCATCGGCGCCAACCACGACATCGTCCGCCGCCACTGGCCCGCGAGACTCGGCACGCCCCCTTCGGAGATGGTCACCGGCGTCCCCGCCTACGTCGACGGCCGGATGCTCGACATCAGCGCGGAGGCGGGCGTCCGCCTCGTCAACCGCGACCGCATGTGGCACTACACCGAGGGCGTGCGGAACTGGAACCCGATCTGGCCCGGCCACGGCATCCGCATCCTGCCCGGCCCGTCCTCCATCTGGCTCGACGCACTCGGCCGCCGGCTGCCCGACCCCTGCCTGCCCGGCTACGACACGCTGAGCACCCTCAGACATCTGCGCACCACCGACGACCTCGCCGGCCACGACCACTCCTGGTTCGTGCTGACCCGGAAGATCGTCGAGAAGGAGTTCGCCCTGTCGGGCTCCGAGCAGAACCCCGACATCACCGCCAAGGACCGCAAGGCCGTGCTGCGCGACCGGCTGCTCGGCAAGGGCGCGCCCGGACCCGTACGGGACTTCCTGCGGCACGGCGCGGACTTCGTGATCGCCGACACCCTCGAGCAGCTCGTCGAGAAGATGAACGGCCTGACCGGCAAGCCGCTCCTGGACGCGGCCGAGGTCAAGCGCCGGATACAGGCCCGCGACCTGCAGATGACCAACCCCTACAGCAAGGACGCCCAGGTCCAGGGCATCCGCAACGCCCGCCGTTACCCGGGCGACCGCCTCGGCCGGGTCGCCACCCCGCACCGCATCCTGGACCCGGCGGCCGGCCCCCTGATCGGCGTCAAGCTGCACATCCTGACCCGCAAGACCCTCGGCGGCATCCAGACCGACCTCGACTCGCGTGCACTCGGCACCGACGGGCAGGTGATCGACGGCCTGTACGCGGCCGGCGAGGTCGCCGGGTTCGGCGGCGGGGGCGTGCACGGCTACAACGCCCTGGAGGGCACCTTCCTCGGCGGGTGCCTGTTCTCCGGGCGCGCGGCGGGGCGGGACGCGGCACGGCGGACCGCCTGACCGGGGCGGGGCGGCGGGCTCGCTTCTCCAGCAGGGCGGCCGGCACCGCGGCCCGGCTCTCCTCCGGTGCCTTGGAGGCGGTCAGCGGCGCCACATGGCCCCGGCGGGCCGGCTTCCTGAGGTGGTCGAGCGGTTCGGCGGCCTCGGGCGCGGCGAGCTCCGCCTCGTGAGGGCGCCGGAACTCGTCGTACGACCTCTCGCCGCCGTGGTGCCGGCGGCGCAGCTCGGTCGACGGCGTCATCGCCTTCGGCCACTCGTCGATGTGCGCGTCCTCCTTGGAGATGCCGCGCGGCCAGAGCCGGTTCACCGCCCGCCACCGCGCGAAGCGCGGAACGAGTGATTCCGGACTGGTTCCGGGCGCCTCGTGCGGGTACCCCGAGCGCCTGAGGGAGGAGGGAGATCACGAGATGAGCGCATCGGACGACGAGCTGCGGGTCGTGCACGAGCTGGCCGAGCTGGCCGCTCTCGTCGAGCAGCACCGGGGACTGTACGTCCGCTGGTCGCGTGGCCCCGGGACGGATCTCGGCGCCACCTCCAGCACCGACGAGCTCACGGGCGTCGCGATGACGGGCCTGTCGGCCAACCCCCTCGACGTGGAGGAGTGGTGGCAGGACCGGTCCCTGCGGCTGTGGGTGGCGCGCCGGCTGTACGACTACGCGCACCTGCCCCATGAGAAGGGCCCCGGCGTGCGCCCCTGGGTCCTCAAGGGCCATGAGCGGGGCCGGGGGCCCGACAACGAGCCGCTGGTGGTCGACGCGCAGCCGCTGTGCTGGATCGACTCCGGCGTCATCGGGGAGGCGCGGGCCGAGGTGGAGCGGCAGGAGGCGGAGTGGGGGCCGCTGCGTCGCTCCGGACACTGACGGCCCCCGCCGCTCCCCGCCGCTCCGGCTACCCGGAGCGGCGCCGCGCCGCCGCGCGCCGTTTCAGCGCGCGCCGTTCGGTCTCACTCGTGCCGCCCCACACCCCGATGCCCTGGTCCGTGTCCAGCGCCCACTGCAGGCACTCCTCCCGGACGGGACAGCGTCGGCAGACCGCCTTGGCCTGCTCGGCCTGCAGCAGCGCCGGACCGGTGGTTCCGAGCGGGAAGAAGAGGTCGGGGTCCTCGTGGCGGCATGCGGCGTGGTCTCGCCAGTTGCCCATGAAAAGTCACCTGCGATCGAATGTCGTCCGGCCTTGACATATACGTACTCGCCTTCGGGTCTCCGGACGACGCGCGGGTGAAACAGGGCATTCCATCAGACGGCGGACCTTCGCCGAATCCCCACACTCACTGCTCGCGCACGCCCCACGGGGAGCCGTACTCCGTCAGCAGGTCCAGGAAGGGGCGGGCCGGGAAGGCCTCCGGGCCGAGCACCCCCGCCCCGGTCCACGCCCCGGTGGCCACCAGTTCCAGGGCGACCACGGGGTTGACCGCCGTCTGCCACACCACGGCCTGGCAGCCGTACTCGGCCATGGACCACTGGTTGTCGACCACGTGGTACAGGTACACCTCGCGCGGCGCGCCGTCCCGGGTGCCGCGCACCCAGGTGCCCGCGCAGGTCTTGCCGTGCATCCGCTCGCCCAGCGTCGCCGGGTCGGGCAGACAGGCGGCGACGACGTCCCGGGGCGAGACGGCGACCGGCCCGTCCGGGCCCGGCACGGTGACCGGGTCGGTGCGGTCCAGGCCCAGCAGGTGCAGCGTCTTGAGGGTGTCGATGAACTCCCGGCCCAGCCCGTACTTGAAGGTCACGCGCTTCGCGTCGACCCAGCGCGGCACGAGCAGCACCTCCTCGTGCTCCACGTTCACGCACTCGACCTCGCCGATGCCCTCCGGGAAGTCGAACACCTCCGGCTCGCTGAACGGCTCGGTGGTGAACCAGCCCCGCCCGGACTCGTACACCACCGGCGGGTTCAGGCACTCCTCGATGGTGGTCCAGATGCTGAACGACGGAGCGAAGTCGTAGCCCTCCACGGTCAGGTTCGCACCGTCGCGGACGCCGATCTCCTCGATCTCGTCGAAGAGCTCGTCGGCCGCGTACCGCGCGAACACATCGGACAGGCCCGGCTCCACGCCCATGCCGACGAGCGCCAGCGCGCCCGCCTTCTCCCACTCCTTCGCCAGCGCGAACTGCTCGTCGCCGAGCTTGACCCCGCACTCCTCGTACGGCCGCTCGGTGTGCGGCCGGGACAGGGACATCGCCATGTCCAGATAGCCGGCGCCGGCCGCGCGGGCCGCCCGGAACAGAGGCATGACGAAACGCGGGTCGGTCGCGTTCAGCAGCATGTCGCAGCGGTGCCGGGCGAGCAGGTCGGCCACCGCCGCCTCGTCGCTCGCGTCGACGCGCTCGGCGACGAACCGGCGGTCGTCACCGACCGCCGCCACGGCGGACTCGGCGCGCCCCCGGTCGTAGTCGGCGACGACCATCGCCTCGAAGAACGGGCGGCGGGCCGCGATCCGGGTGATCGCGGTGCCCACACCACCGGCTCCCACGAGCAGTACACGCATGACGAGAACTCCCTCTCGGTCTCGGTCAGGGGATGGACTAGGAGGCCTCCGACCTCGATACAAGTGCGTCGCCCCGGTAAGGTCAATGGCGTTGGCATAAGAGCGGGGAGGCCCCATGCCCAAGCCGGTGGTTCCCGAGGAGAAGCGACGGCGCCGCCGCCCCACCCGGAGCGGCACCGTGCTGTCCGAGCACCTGATCGTCGACACCGCGCTGCGCCTGCTGCGCGAACACGGCAGCACGGGGCTCACCGCCCGCCGGCTCGGCCTGGCGCTCGACTGCGACCCGAGCACCCTGTACCGGTACTTCCGCGGCATGGACGATCTCACCCTGGCCATCGGCGACGCCCTCATCGGCCGGGCGCTGCACGGCTGGCAGGCCACCGGCGACTGGCGGGCCGATCTGCGCGAGGTGGGCCTGCGCATCCACTCCGCCTACGTCGCCCACCCGCAGGCCGCGCTGGTGACCGCCAACCGCGTCACCGGCCGGGCCAACGAGCTGGCCGCCGACGAGGCCGTCCTGGACGTGCTGCGCAGGGCCGGCTTCCCGCTGCCGGACACCGTGCGGATCTACCACGCCTTCGTCGACCAGACCCTGGCCTTCGCCGCCCTCGACGCCGCATCCCTGGCCCTGCCGAGCACCGCTCTGCGCGCCGACGAGGCGATGTGGCGCTCCACGTACGCCCGCCTGCCCGCCGCCACCCACCCGCGCATCGCCGAGGCGGCACCTCTGCTCGCCACCCGCATGGTCACCAGCGCCTACCCGACCGCCCTGGGCATGCTCCTGGACAGCGCGGCGGCCCAGCTGGAGCGCCTGCGCGCGGACAGGGCCGGAACCAGGGGGGCCGAGGGCACAGCCGGTGCTGAGATAGTGAATCCCCCACCGATAGATGTACTGACCAACCAGGAAACCCGTGGACACCAGCGAGAGCACCGACAGCAGCACCCCGCCGCACCCTGACGACACCGACGCACCGGAGCCCTCCAGAGTCGGCCGACACGGATGGCGCCGCTGGGCCATGGACACCCGCCCGCTGCGCCGCCCCGCCTTCCGCCGGCTGTGGTCCTCGACCATCGTCACCGCGGTCGGCAGCCAGCTCACCGCCGTCGCCGTGCCCAAGCAGATCTACGACATCACGGGCTCCTCCGCCTGGGTCGGCTACGCCAGCCTCGCCGGTCTGCTGCCGATGGTCGTGTTCGCGCTGTGGGGCGGCGCGGTCGCCGACACCATGGACCGCCGCAAACTGCTGCTGATCACCAACAGCGGCATCGCCGTCACCTCGCTGCTGTTCTGGCTGCAGGCCGTCGCCCGGCTCGACTCCGTCGTGGTGCTGATGGTGCTGCTCGCCGTGCAGCAGGCCTTCTTCGGGCTGAACGCCCCGGCCCGCAACGCCTCCATCGCCCGGCTGGTCCCGGCCGGGGAACTGCCCGCCGCCAACGCCCTCGGCTCGACCGTCATGCAGACCGGCCTGGTCGCCGGACCGCTGCTGGCCGGCGCGCTCATCCCCGTCATCGGGCTGCCCGAGCTGTACCTCATCGACGCCGTGGCCCTGTGCGCCACCGTGTGGGCGGTGCTGCGCCTCCCGCCGCTGCCGCCCCTGACGGAACCGGCCGCCCGCCGGGCGGGGCTGCGGGAGATAGCCGCGGGGTTCCGCTACATCTCCGGGCACAAGGTGCTGCTGCTGTCCTTCCTCGCCGACATCATCGCCATGGTCTGCGGCATGCCCCGCGCCCTGTTCCCGCAGCTCGCCGCCGAGACGTACGCCTCCTACGGCGAGGGCCTGGCGCTCGGCCTGCTGTTCGCGGCCATTCCCATCGGCGCGGTGATCGGCGGGCTGTTCTCCGGCACCTTCTCCCGGGCGCGACGGCACGGCTGGATGGTGATCGGCGCGGTCACCGCCTGGGGAGTGGCCGTCGCCGGTTTCGGGCTGAGCCGCAGCCTGTGGGTCGCGGTGGCGTTCCTCGCGGTCGCCGGCATCGCCGACATGGTCTCCATGGTCTTCCGCGGCGCCATCCTGCTGTCCGCCGCCACCGACGACATGCGCGGCCGGATGCAGGGCGTCTTCACGGTCGTCGTCGCGGGCGGCCCGCGCCTGGCCGACGTGCTGCACGGCACGGCCGGCTCGGCCTTCGGCCCCCGCGCGGCCGTCACCGGCGGCGGCCTGCTGGTCGTCGCCCTGATGCTGGTCCTGGCGGCGGCCGTACCGGCGCTGCGCCGCTACCGGATCTGACCCCTGCCGGCGGAGCGCCGGGACACCTCGTACTGCTCCAGCAGCTTGCCCCGGGTCATCTCCAGCCGGTGGGCGAGGACCTCGGCGACGGTGCGCACCAGTGACAGCCCGAGCAGCGGATCCTCCACACACAGGGCGAGCACCGCCGAGGCGTCGAACTCGTAGGCGCGCACCGGGCTGAACGCCTCCGCACCGAAGTCCCACTGGTACGGCGGGAACAGCCAGGACCAGCCGAGCAGGTCGCCCGCACCCAGGCTCGCCACCTTCACCCGGCGCGTGGGCGTCACCTGCTGGTCCAGGTGTACGTCGCCGGAGCGGATGACCCAGAAGCGGTCGGCCGTGCCGCCCGCCTCGAAGATCCTGGCGTCCTCGGGGAAGGAGACCTCCCGCGCGATCTCCATCAGGCGTTCGCGCTGCTTCTGGGGGAGGGCGGTCAGCAGTTTTATCGCTTTGGTCATGGCCCGGGGCTCCTCGCCGGCGATTGGTTCCGCGCATGTGCCTCATGCCCATTTCAGCGGCTGCGAGCGCCTCGGGCACCTCGGCGGAGGCGACTTGACGCTCACCGCGGCGAGGCCTGTTCGGGCGACCCGCGCTGGAAGGTGGCGTACAGCAGCCACAGCGAGGGCACCAGCACCACCGCGCCGACGCCCAGCGAGGCCAGGACCGCCGTCAGGACGGAGCCGTTCGCCGCGGCCTGGGACACCGTGGTGCTGCCGACCAGCATGGCCGGGTACTGGGCCGCACCCCAGGCCCACAGGATCGCGGCGACGGCCAGGGCGGCGGCTCCGCGGGCGGCCACGAAGCGGCGGCGGGCCAGCAGGGCGAGACCGGTCAGGCCCGCCACCGCGCTGAGGATCACCAGGGGCAGCGCCCGGTGGGTCAGCCCGTGGAACAGCTGCGGGGCGTCCGCGTGCAGCACACCGATGCCCGCCAGCGCCACGGCGCCCGCCGCCACCCCGCTGATCACGGCGTCGCGGGCGAAGGCCGCGGCCAGTTCGGGCCGCCCCTCGCGGTCCGCGTCGGCACACAGGTACACCGCCGCAAGGTGCGCACAGGTCACCACGGCCAGCACTCCGCCCAGCAGCGAGGTCGGATTGAGCCAGCCGGTCACCACATCGCCCCGGGCGAGGCCCGGCGGGACACGCCCTGAGGCGACACCGCCCGCGACCGTGCCGAGGAAGAACGGCGTGAGCAGCGACGACAGCGCGAAGCACGCCCCGAACAGCCGCTGCTGCCACAGTTCGGTGCTGGCCTTGCGGAAGGCGAAGGCGGCGCCCCGCGCGATGATGCCGAGCGCCGCCAGGGTCAGCGGGATGTACAGCGTGGACATCACCGCGGCGAACACCGGGGAGAACGCCGACCACAACATCACCACCACGAAGATCAGCCACACGTGGTTGGCCTCCCACACCGGCCCGATGCTGTGCTCGATCAGCCCGCGCCGCTCCCGCCCGCGCTCGGGGCCGCCGGCCAGCAGGTCCCACACCCCGGCGCCGAAGTCGGCCCCGCCGAACAGGGCGTAGCAGGTCAGTCCCACCCACATCACGGCGAGCGCCGCGTCCGTGAGCACGGTCACCTCCAAAGGGTCGTGGGAGGGTTCAAACGACGGGATACCGTGCGACGTCCCCCTCCTGCGGGGCGCGCGGCACCGGAGTGCCCCGGGCCAGACGGCGCAGTACGTACACGGTGGCCACGGTCATGGCGGCGTACACCGCCAGTACCAGCCACAGCCCCGTCATCAGTCCCGGAGCGGGGTTGACGGCGTCCCGTACGCTCATCACGCCGTACACGATCCACGGCTGACGGCCCAGCTCGGTCACGCTCCAGCCGCACTCCAGCGCCACCACCGCGGCCGGGCCGGTCAGAGCGGCCAGTGCCAGGAACAGGCGGGGTGTGGACAGTTCGCCGCCGGTGCGGCGGCGGTGCCACCACTGCCACAGCAGCCATACGCCCATGAGCAGCAGGAAGAAGCCGGCGGCGACCATCAGGTCGAAGGCCCAGTGCACGCCGGTGACCGGCGGCCGCAGAGCGGGCGGCACGCGGTCCAGGCCCCGCACGACGGTGCCGGGGGAGTAGCCGACCAGCAGGGACAGGCCGTTGGGGATCTCCAGGCCGTACTTCAGCCCGTGGTCGCCCGTCACGCCGCCGAGGGTCAGCGGGACGTGCGAGCCGGTCCGGTACACGCCCTCGGCCGCGGCGAGCTTGGTCGGCTGGTAGTCGGCCAGGAATCGCGCTGCCCAGTCACCGACGACGATCTGGAACGGAGTCGCGATCGCCCCCAGCGTGAAAGGGATGAAGAACCCCGCCCGGTGGTAGGCGTCGCGGCGCCCGCGCAGCAGGGCCACCGCGTACACGGAGGCCGCCAGGAACGAGGCCACCATGAAGGCCGCCAGGATCATGTGCACGGTCTGCGGCGGGCTGGCCGGGTTGAGCATCGCCGCCCACGGGTCGACGTGGACGACCCCTCCGTCGCGCAGGGTGAAGCCGCGCGGCTGGTTCATCCAGGCGTTGGCGCACACCACGAAGAACGCCGACACGGTGCCCGCGATCACGATGGGGACGCCGGTCAGCAGATGGCGGCGGGGCGGCAGCCGGTCCCAGGCGTACAGATAGATGCCGAGGAAGATCGCCTCGAGGAAGAAGGCGATGCCCTCCAGGGCGAACGGCAGCCCGATCACCTGGCCGAACCTGCCCATCAGCCCCGGCCACAGCAGCCCCATCTCGAAGCTGAGGATGGTCCCGGAGACGGCGCCCACCGCGAACAGCACGCCCATGGCGCGCGCCCACCGGCGGGCCAGCAGCCGGTGGGCCGGATTGCCGGTGCGGATGCCGTACCACTCGGCCAGCAGCGTCAGCGCCGGCAGCCCGACGCCGAGGCAGGCCACGATGATGTGCCAGGCGAGCGAGAAGCCCATCTGCGCCCGCGCCGCCGCCAGATCGCCCTCCGACACCCGGCGGGCCGCGTCCGCGGCGAGCACTCCCGGGCCGAAGAGCACAGTGCGCATCACGAGAAGTGCCAGTACCCGGATCGGACCGTACGAACCGGCGTCTACCGGAATGAAGCGGGCGAGCGTGAAAAAGCCCTGGCTGGACGGGGGAAGCCAGCCAGGGCCGTTTGCGGCGGCGTACGGGGGACGCCTCGGGTCGACCCCGTCCGCCGCGTATGGATGAACCGTAAACTATCTCGGTTCGATTCACGCAGCCGGGACCCGTTCACGTGATCGGACTCACTCCACCGGTCACCCGGCGTCACCCGCGACCACCCTGACCCTCTCCAGTTCGGGATCACTGGCGTCCGGGAGGTTCATTCCGGCCGCAAGGCCTGTCGTCAGGTAGCGGAGCACCGCCCTTGTCAGTCGCTCGCCCGGCAGAACGGCCGGGATCCCCGGCGGGTACGGTGTGATCGTCTCCGCGGCGATCCGCCCGGCGGCCTCGGCCACCGGTACGTCCTCGGTGGGACCGAAGAACGCGTCCCGCGGCAGCCGCGCCTGCCCCATGCGCAGCGCGGACGGCTCGGGCACGTCCACCCGCGGGGCGGGGGGGAGGTCCGGCGCGGCGCCGGCCAGGCTCTTCAGCGCGGCCGGCAACTCCTGGATCGTCTCGTGGTCGTCGCCGTGGGTGATCTGCACGCCGATGCGGCGATGGTCCGTCAGATGGGCGTCGACGCCGCGGTGTTCCCGCAGCCAGTCGGCCGCCTGGTAGCCGGTGACCCCGAGCCCGGTGACGTCGATGACGACGGGCAGGGGGTCGAAGTCGTCGGCCAGGCCGGGGCCGCAGAAGTCGTCGCGGTCGTTGACGTGCATCCCGTCGATCTCCTCGATCGCCGAGCGCACCTCGGCCGCCAGCTTCAGCGCGCCGCCCATGACCTCCTGCCCGCGCAGGGCCATCTGCCGGCGCCAGCCGTCCAGACCGGCGTAGATCAGCACCGACGGGCTGGTGCTGCCCAGCAGGTCCGCGCGCATCTTCAGCAGCGCGGGCGGGACGAGGTCGCCGCCCAGATGGAAGACGGATCCCTGTTCGAGGCCGCTGCCCATCTTGTGGATGCTGGTCACGCAGATGTCGGCGCCTGCGTCCATCGCCCAGGACGGCAGGTCCGGGTGGAAGGGCAGGTGCGCGCCCCATGCCTCGTCCACGACCAGCGGCACCCCGCGCCGGTGGCAGACCTCGGCCACCGACGGCAGGTCCGCGCAGGCCCCGTACGGGGTGGGGCTGGTGATCAGCGCGCCCTTGGCGTCCGGGTGGGCGTCGAAGGCCTGCTCGAACTCCGCGGACGACGGCGGATGGGCGATATGCCGCCCGGCGTCCCAGCGGGGCTCCACCCAGACGGGTTCGATGCCGGACAGGATCAGACCGGACGCGACCGACTTGTGGGCGTCCCGGCCGATCAGCAGCTTCTCGTGCGGGCCCGCGACGGCCAGCATCGCCGCCTTCACGGACAGGGAGCTGCCGCAGGTGGTGAAGAACGTGTGCTCGGCGTGGACGGCGTCCGCCATCAGCTCCTCGGCGCGCTCCAGCACCCGGCCCCGGGTGAGCCGGTCGTCCAGGCCGCCCGAGGCCAGTACGTCCCCCAGGAAGACCGCGTCGCCCAGCACCTCGCGCACCGCGGGATCGGCGCCGCGGGCCTGCTTGTGCCCGGGAGGCGTGAAGGACAGCCTGCCCACGCGGCGGTAGTCGACAAGTGCTTCCAGAACCGGTGCTCGGGTGTGGTCCACAGACATGGAGGCGCGGGTACCCCGGCCGCCGGCCGGTACGCGCCGCGCCGCCGCGGCCCGCGGGCGCCGGTCAGCCCTGTTCGGCGTGCCTGCCCGGGGTGAGGATCTCGTCCAGCACCCGCAGCACGGTCTCGTACGTCATGACCCGCACGGCCGCTTCGCGCGCGGCGTCCGGATCGGTCGCCCCGAGGGTGTCGCGGCGGTCCTGCCATCGGTGCTCCTCCTCCACCGCGCAGGTCCTGGCGCGCTGGATGCGCCGCAACAGCTCGTCTGAGTCCACGACTTCGGTCATGTCCTCCCCCTACCCGCTCGGGCGCACTGTGATGGCCCTCCCGTGTGCCGCCGATGTGGAGGTTTGGCGGGGCGTGCCGAGGCTAGCCGGACTGGGAGGACCCGCGACGCCGCACAGGCGCGGGTCTCCCGCCGGGTCCGGCTTCCTTCTTCACCACCCAGGGAGCGAGGAGAATGTGCGAGAAGCACTGGACCACCCCCGTCGTCGAGGTGCCGTGTGCCGCGGACGGCTCCGGGCAGTCCCGGCCGTGCCAACCGGCCGACGCCCGCCGGGCGGTGGAACGCGCGATCGACGAATGCTGCCGTGCGCGCCGCACCCCGTGTGACGTGCACGCCCTCTCCGACGCCCAGCTCGTCGCCTCGGAGCTCACCACCAACGCGATCCTGCACGGCGGCGGCGTGACCGGCTTCCACGTCGACCTCGTCGGGTGCGGTGTGCGGGTCTGCGTGAGCGACCGCAGCGACCGGCTGCCGGTGGTCCGGCCGCCCGTGGACCGCGAGGGCCGGCGCCGGGTCGGCGGGCGGGGCTGGCCGATCGTGTGCCGGCTGGCCCGTGACGTCCAGGTCTGCGACCTGCCATCCGGTGGCAAGTGCATCAGCGCAGTGGTGCCGCTGTCCTGAGCCACCCTGCCTCCGCCCTGGCCGCACACCGCCGGCGGCTTCCCGCAACTTGCCCGGTGCAAAGAATTCCGGGAAGCGGAGTTTGTCCCCTCCGCCGCCGGGCAGACGGAATCTCGTGCTTCGGACCGGAGGCGCGTCAGCGGGAGCGACACTGCTGCCCCGGTAGGCCCTCCGGGTGACCGGGCGGCATCACACCTTCCGCGGTAAGTCCCTGAAACCCCCATGTCCAGGAGCGATCCCGCATGCTCATTGACAGGTCGACAAGCCGTGCCGACACCCCCGAGGACCAGGCCGCTCCCGCCCGGCGGCCGCACGACGACGCCCCCGACACCGCCGCCCTCTTCAGGCGCCTGGCCGCTCTGGAGGACGGGCCGGACCGGGAGGCCGTCCGCGACGAACTCGTGACCGCGTGGCTGCCCATGGCGCACCGCATCGCCGGCCGCTTCCGCGACCGCGGCGAGTCGATCGAGGACCTGCGGCAGGTGGCGGCGCTGGGCCTGGTCAAGGCCATCGACCGGTTCGACCCGGACCGCGGGGCCTTCGAGAGCTACGCCGTGCCGACCATCACCGGCGAGGTCAAGCGGCACTTCCGGGACCGGATGTGGGCGCTCCGGGTGCCGCGCCGGGTGCAGGAACTGCGCAACAAGGTGCGCGTGGCGCGCCGCGAGCTCACCCAGAACCCCGGCAGCCCCGAGCCCTCGGCCGCCGCCATCGCCGCGCACACCGGGCTGACCGAGGACGAGGTCAACACCGGGATGGAGGCCCTCGACAGCTTCAGCACCCTGTCCCTGGACGCCGAGATGTCCACCGGCGGCGACGGGTACAGCCTCGTGGACACCCTCGGCGCCTCGGACTCCTCGTACGACGTCGTGGTCGACCGGGAGTCCGCCAAGGAAGGACTGCGCAGGCTTCCCGAACGCGAACGCGCCATTCTCTACATGCGCTTCTTTGAGGACATGACACAAAGTCGCATCGCGGACCGGCTCGGTATCTCCCAGATGCACGTCTCCCGGCTCATCAGCCGCAGCTGCGCCCGCGTACGCAACGAGGTGCTGGCCGAGCGGACCAACCGCCGCGGAGGCGGACCGCGGCCGGCGGCCGTCTGACAACCGACAGGAGAGCGATACCGAGTGCTGATGCCCCACCCCGAGTTCCTGCGTAAGCTCATCGCCGCCTACGGGACGGCGCCGGCCGAGAGCGCGCGGGCGCGGGACCTGGCGTACACGCTGTGCGTGTCGACCGGGACCCGCGACGTGAACCTCGCCCTGCGGACCGCCCACCGCATGCTCGCGCCCGCCGGAGCCGCCCCGCTGACGGTCTGACGGACGCCCACAGGCACGAGCTGCCCGTATGCGCACCAGGCGCGTACGGGCAGCTCGTGTGTGGAGCCGGGCGCCCGGGGCATCCGCATGGCCGGAGGTGGAGATGGACACGAGTGCCATGGCCCGCCCTGAACGGACGCGGGTCCGGCGGGTCGCGAAGGGATCGGTGATCGAGGGAGCCGCGCGGGCGGGACTGGTCGCGTGGGGTGCGATCTACCTGCTGGTGGGCGTGCTGGCGCTGCGGATCGCCTTCGGCGACGGTACGCGGCAGGCGGACCGCGGCGGTGCGCTCGCCGCGCTCGGGGACGAGCCGTTCGGGGCCGTGCTGCTGTGGGCGCTGGGCATCGGGCTGTCCGGCATGGCGGTGTGGCAGCTGTCCGAGGCGGTGTGGGGCACCACGGGCCCGGACGGCCGCAAGCCCCGCAAGCGGCTGGCCTCGCTGGCCCGCTGCGTCTTCTACGTCTGCGTGGCCTGGTCCGTGCTGTGCTTCGCGGCGGGCTCCGGCGGCGGCAGCCGGTCCGGCGACGCGCAGTCCCGTGACCTGACGGCCCGGGCCATGACCGTGCCCGCCGGTCAGTGGCTGGTCGGCGCGGTGGGCGTCGGGATCGTCGTGATGGGCGTGTGGATCGGAGTGCAGGCGCTGCGGCGCCGCTACCACGACGAGCTCAAGTCGGGGGCGATGTCGCCGAGGATGCGCCACCTGGTGGACGTGACCGGGGTCGGCGGGGGCGTGGCCCGCGCCCTGGTGTTCGCCGTGGCGGGGGTCTTCGTGGTGCGGGCCGCCGTCGACTACCGGCCCGAGCGGGCCAAGGGACTGGACGACACCCTCCGCTCCTTCGCCGACGCCCCGCTCGGCCCCTGGCTGCTGGCACTGGTCGCGGTCGGCTTCGTACTCTTCGGCCTGTTCTCCTTCGCCCTGGCCCGCTGGCGCCGGGTCTGAGCCCGCCTCGGGGTGCGGGCGGTGCCGCGTGAGCCGCGGTCTCCGGCGCGCCCTGCGTCTGAGCTCGCCCGCGCGGGGAACACGGAGCGGATGAACGAAGACGAGCTTCCGTCCGACGGCAGGGCCGTGGAGGTGTACCTCGACCTGCTCCGCGTCCGCATGCCCGAGGAGGACTACGAGCTGTTGCTGGGCGTCGTCGACCCCGTTCTGCGGGCGATCGAGGAACAGGGCGTGCCCTCCGCGGACCTCCCACTGGAGGGCGCCCACGCGCAGGGCCTGCCCCAGGAGATACGCGACGAGGCCGCCCTGGTCATCGCCACCGCGGTCACCGGCCGGCTGGACAACGAGCTGGTCGTCCTCGACATCGAGGAGACCGGCCCGGTCCGGGTGGTCACCGACGCCGCGACCGCCGCCGACCCGGCACGCCTCACCGAGATCGCCGACTACATCCGCGACCGCCACCGGGAGACCGAGGAACTGCGCGGAATCGCCGAAGCCAGCGACATGCCCACCGACTTCTGACCGCACCACTCCGCGGCCCGTCCCGGCAGGGCGTGCCGACCTGAACCGGCACGGCACGCGCCCCGCTCCCACCTGCCTCCCGGCCGGGCGGCTTCCCGCGATGCACTCCGCCCGGGCTCGGCGGCACGCGGGGTTGCCGGTGCCGGTTTGGCATGTCGGTCCGGCTGGTGTCCTGGTCCGGTCTGTGTCTCGGGCGGGCGGCTTTCCGCGATGCACTCCGCCTGGGCTCGGCGGCACGCGGGGTTGCCGGTGCCGGCCCGGTATGTCCGTCTGGCTGGTGTCCTGGTCCGGTCTGTGTCTCGGGCGGGCGGCTTTCCGCGATGCACTCCGCCCGGGCTCGGCGGCACGCGGGGTTGCCGGTGCCGGCCCGGTATGTCCGTCTGGCTGGTGTCCTGGTCCGGTCTGTGTCTCGGCCCGGCGGCTTCCCGTGATGCGCCCCGCCTGGGGCCCGGCCGGCCCGGCATGCGGCCAGGGCCGGCGGTGTGCGTCGCCGCGTGGGTCCCGGCACCGGAATGCCGAGTGGGCGGCCCATGCCCACGACCGCCTCGTGCAGGCGCTGCGGATGTCCTGGCATCCGGTCGGTGACGTGGTCGTACCGGTGGGCGCCGGGTTCCCCTCCGACTCCAGCCGGCCTGAGCCGGCACGGCACGCGTCCCGCTCCGGCCTGTGTCCCGGCAGGCCCGCTCCCGCGGCGCACCCCGCCCGGCCACCCGGCACGTGGCCAGGTGCGCGTCACCGCGTGGGCGCCGGCACCGGAACGCCCAGTGGGCGGGCCAGGCCCACGACCGCCTCGTCCAGGCGTTGCAGATGCCGTAGCACCCGGTCGGTGACGCGGCCGTACCGGGAGGTGCCGGGTGTCCCCTCCGAGTCCAGCAGGGAGGCGATGCTCGGGCCTCGTTCGACCTCGGTGGTGGTGTGCTCGCCGGTCAGGTGTGCGCTGATCGTCGCGATGTTGCGGGTGATCCGGGCGCAGGCCTGGCGCAGCCGGGGATCCCCGGCGATCGACGGGTGGGCGGGCAGCAGTTCGGCGGTCGCCGCCAGCGACCTGGCGTGATAGGCACAGGTCTCCAGGAGCGCCACGACGTACTGGACGGTGTTGCGCCGCGCCCGCATCGGCGTGATCGGATGCGTCAGCGGCTGGGTGGCCCCCCGCAGGTCACCGAGCGCCTTGTCCAGGTCGCGCGCCCGGTCGAGCAGATCGGCCGTCGGCGCGCCGCTGAGCTGCTCGACGGCGGAGTCGGCGACGTCGGCCAGCCGGTCCAGCACCGTGACGAGCAGCTCGTCCGTACGGCGGTGGGTGTGCACCGGCAGCACCAGCGCCGCCGCGATGATCCCGCAGGCCGCGCCGAGCGCCGTCTCCTGTACGCGCAGCACCAGCGTCGCCGCGCTGTACGTGTGCATCAGCGTGTACAGCAGCCCCAGTGCCGCGGTGACGAAGAAGGACATCAGCGTGTACGACAGCGGGGCCGTGTAGAACATCAGGAAGACGAACACCAGCACAAGGCCCAGCGCCGGCCACGTGTACGGCCCGATCAGCCCCGCCAGCACGATGCCGGCCACCACGCCGAGCACGGTGCCCACCAGGCGGCGATAGCCCTTGACCAGGATCTCGCCCGTGGAGGAGGTGTTGATGAAGACGATCCAGCAGGTCAGCACCGCCCAGTACCAGCGCTGGCCGGAGAGGAACTCGCCGCCGACGATGGCCAGCGCCGAACCCACCGAGACCTGCACGGCCGCGCGCGTGGTGGGCCGTTCCAGTCCGGTCGGGGCCTGCTCCTCCCGTTCGGCCTCCTCGGCGCCCGCGATGGCGGCGTTCTCGGCGTCCAGCTCCTCGCGGGAGCGGACCGTCGCGGGCGCGTCGTCGGACTCGTCCTGCGGCTCGTCCAGCGCGATCCTCAGGCCCAGCACCGCGCGGGCGGCCTCGCCGATACCGCGGAAGACGTCCTGCACGGCCGGCGAGGCGGGCGGCAGGTTCTCCTCGTCGCGATAGCCCAGGAGCCGGTTGCGCACGTGGGACATGGCGGTCCCGCCGCCCTCCCCGACGGGCCGCAGTACGAGCATCGCCAGCGCCCGCAGGTCGCGGCGCAGCGTCTCGGTCGCATCGCCCCGCACCGGCAGCCGGCCGCCCGAGGGGACGGGCGCGCCGGGCAGGTGGAGGGTGAGCGTGTTCGCCCGTTCGGCGCTGCGGGCGTTCAGCAGGAGCAGTCCCAGCCGCTCGGCGGCGAGCTCGGCGTCCGCGATCCGCCGCTGCACCAGCCGGGCCACGGCCTCGTCGGAGGCGCCCTCCTGAAGCCGGGACTGGATCATCATGGCCGTCTCGTGCAGCCGGGCCGTGCCCTCGCGCACCGCCTCCAGGACCTTCTCCACCTCGTCCGGGCCGGCGTCCAGCAGCTCCAACTGGGCGCTCACCAGCTGGGCCAGACGTGCCCGGAACGCCTCGCGCAGCCGCTGCAGAATGCCCGCCGGCGTCTCGTACACGATCACGAACCGGACCAGCGCGCTGCAGGCGAACGCGATCGCGATGACGCCGTACAGCCCGGGCAGCGTCGGCGCCGTGGCACCGACGAACAGCGACATGAAGTAGACCTGGAAGCCGATCAGCCCCAGCGCGTTGCCCCGGTCACCGAACCGGCGGCTGTAGACGGCGCAGAAGATCAGGACGACGAAGAAGACGTCCCCGGCCACGACGTACGGGTTGAGCAGCGCGCCGAGCGACAGGGACGCCAGCGCCACCGGAAGGCCGAGGGCGAGCGTGACGGCCTGCCGCCGACGCTGCTTCTCGCGGATGGCGAAGGTGGCCACCATCGACGAGAGCGCCCCGGCCACCAGATGCGTCACGGGCACGCGCAGCACGCCGAGCACGGCCAGCGTCAGCGCGAGCGAACCCGCCGTCCGCGACCCTGCGGCCAGCCTCAGCAGGCCGGGATCGGATGCCGCGATACGATCCCGCAGCCGCACCCAGACCGGCACCTGTGCTGCTCCCACGCCGCCGTACACTCCCGTCCTGCGTCGTGATCCGCTCGCCCAGCATGGCACGCCGCGGCCGGACCGCCCCTTCGCGGCCCGGCCGTCCCCGGCGGGATGGGTCCCGCGCGGTGTCAAAGCCGCCCGGAGTGTTCCCGCGCGACGTACTCCCGCACCTGGTCGGGCGTCATGTACGAGTCGGTGTACTCGAAGTCCTTCAGCTTGGCGGGTTTGCGGGCCTGGAATCCGGTGCGGACGAAATCGTCCCCGGCGACCGCGTTGAGCAGCCAGCTCGTCCCGACCCTGATCTTGGCGACGTTGGTGCGCAGCGCCCCCAGGTGGTAGCCCCGGGTCACCGCCTGGGCGGGCAGCCCGTGCAGTTCCAGGCCAAGGGGCTTGGCGACCGCGTCCTTGCCGCCCAGGTCGACGACCAGGCCCAGGTCCTTGTGCTCGTACGGCCGCATGGGCTGGTTGCGCAGGGTCGCGATGAGGTTCTCGGCGACCTGCTTGCCCTGCCGCGTGGCGTGCTGCGCGGTCGGCGGGCAGACGGCTCCGTCGCCCTTGGCCAGGTCCGGTACGGCCGCGGAGTCGCCGAGCGCGAACACCCCGTCGTAGCCGGGCAGGCACATCTCGGCGGTCACCGCGAGGCGCCCCTTGACCGTGTCCGCGCCGAGAGTGGCGATCAGCGGGCTCGCCACCACGCCCGCGGTCCAGATCAGTGTGCGGGTGGGCACCACCCGGCCGTCGGTGAAGGTGACCTCCTCCGGGCCGGCCTTGGCGATGGACACCCCCAGGGAGATCTCGATGCCCCGGCGGCGCAGGTCCTCCTGGGCGCTGCGGCCCAGCCTGTCGCCCAGCTCCGGCATCAGCTTGGGCGCGATGTCGATCAGATGCCACTTGATCAGCGACGGGTCCAGCCTGGGGTAGCGCTGGACGGCGGCGTGCGTCAGGCGCTGCAGGCAGGCGGCCGTCTCGGTGCCGGCGTACCCGCCGCCGACCACCACGAACTGCAGCCGCGAGGCGCGCTCCGCCGGATCGTCGCTGGCGTCGGCCAGGTCCAGCTGGGAGATGACGTGGTCGCGGATGTAGGCGGCCTCGGCGAGCGTCTTCATGCCGAAGGCGTGGTCCGTCAGGCCCGGGATGTCGAACGTCCGGGTGACGCTGCCGGGGGCCAGCACGATGTAGTCGTACGGCTCGTCGACGATGCGGTCGGTGATGGTGCGGATGACGCAGACCTTGGACCTCAGGTCCACGCCGATGGCCCCGCCCGGGATGATCCGGGTGCGGTACTTCGTGCTGCGGCGCAGGGAGAGGGCGACCGACTGGGGCGTCAGCACCCCCGAGGCGACCTGTGGCAGCAGCGGCAGATAGAGCTGGTAGGAGAACGGCGTCACCAGAGTGATGTCGGCCTCGCTGGGGGAGAGCCTGCGTTCCAGACGGCGGACGCACTCCACGCCGGCGAAGCCTGCGCCGACCACCAGGATCCTGGGTCGTGTCACGGTGTTCATCCCTTCTGCGGCTCCGGGCGGTCTGCCTGGACGTCATGCGACTGCCCTGGATCGCTGCCTTCGCACCTTCGGTCCCACCGTGCCGCCGGTCGCCGTCCGGCACGGTCACCCTCCACGGGTTCCCAAGATCGGGCGCGGTATCGCGCACATGGGTGCCCCAGGCCCCTCCCGGCGGATCAGGGGCGCAGGCGGGACGTGACCTCGGACGGGGGCCGTGCGGCGGGCAGTTCGGCCGCGCCGGTGATGTGCGACAGCAGCAGGCACACGTCGTCGTCGCGTTCGGAGTCGCTCAGCAGGGGGTCCAGGATGCGGTCGGCCGAGCCCTCCAGGTCGGTGTCCAGTTCCGCGGAGCCGAAGGAGCCGAGGGCCGCCGCGAGCCGCTGGATGCCCGGGTCTATGCCCCGCGCCCGCCGCTCCACCAGACCATCGGTGTAGAGCGCCAGCGTCGAGCCGGGGGCCAGGCGGACGGTGTGGTCGCCGATCTCCTGGCGCAGCGGGATGCCGAGCATGGCGCCGGGCCTGGCGTCCAGGATCCGCACCTCGCCGTCCGGCAGGCGCAGCACGGGCGGCGGATGCCCCGCCGCGGCCCAGGTGAGGGTGGGGTCGCCGGGGCGGAAACGGGCGATGACCGCGGTGGCGTACAGGTCGGGCTGCAGATGGTGCAGGAACACGTGCAGCCGGGTCAGCAGCTGGCCGGGGCTGCCGCCGTCGACCGCGTAGGCGCGCAGCGCGGTGCGCAGCTGGCTCATCATCACGGCCGCGTGCAGCCCGTGCCCGGTGACGTCGCCGATGACGGTGATCAGGCTGCCGTCGGGCTGCCGGAAGGCGTCGTACCAGTCCCCGCCGATGTTCAGCCCGTGCGTGGCCGGCAGATAGCGCGCCGCCAGGGCCAGGCCCGGCGTGGTCGGCAGGTCGGTGAGCAGCGCGCGCTGCAGCGTCTCGGCGATGTCGCGGTTGTGCTCGAAGCGGCGCGCGTTGTCGAGGGCGATGCTGGCCCGGCGGGTCAGCTCGATCAGCATCACGGCGTCGTCCGGGTCCCAGCGCTCCCCGGGCGGCGACAGCGTCAGCACACCCAGCGGCGCCCGCCGGGTGAGCAGCGGGATGCACAGCAGCGGCCGCTTCGGGTTCAGCGCCGACGGCGGCTGGTCGTCGACGCCCGGCAGGTTGCCGGAGTGGTCGGCCGCATACTGCGGGCGCCCGGTGCGGGCCGCGAGCACGGCGGCCGCCGGATGCGGCGCGGACGCGTGTCGCTCGTCCTCCTGGTCGAACAGCCATACGTCGAGGCTGCCGGCGTACCGGGGCACCAGCAGGTCCGGCAGCCGGCGCACGATCTCCTCGTGGTTGAGCGAGGCGTTCAGCACGGCACTGGCGTCCGCCAGGAACGTCAGTCTGCGCCGGGCGTCCTCCGCCTCGGTGCGTGCCTTGCGCTCGGCGGCGAACGCCTCGCGCTGCGCCCGTCCGGCCGCGTCCAGCTCGGCGTGCAGCGCCAGGACGCCCTGGTTGGTCTGGTGCAGCTCCTCCCGGTGGAAGGCGACCAGCTCCTCCTGCTCGGCGAGCTTCTCCAGCGTCAGCGCGGTGTCCTCGTCGGCGCCCAGCAGCGCCTCGGCCAGGACGGCAGGGTCGTCCGGTACGTCGGCGTCCGGCAGCCGGCCGTCCGGCACCTGTCCGGTCTCGGGGCAGGCGACGGAGGTCCGCCAGGGCGGTTCCCCGGCGGCGCTCGCCTCCCGGTCCGGGGTCAGCGTCAGGTGCAGGAGCCCCTCGTCGGCGCCGGATGCCGGGCCCTGGAGGGTGAGCCGCCAGGTGCCGCCCTTGGTCAGGCACTGGCGCAGCCGGGCGCTGAGGTCGGTGGCCAGCCGGGTGCGGCCGAGCGCGGGCACACCGCAGGCGGTGACCAGGCGGGCGACGGCGATACGGGCCCGCGCCGCGTCGGTGACGGTGCTGATCTGCCATGTACGCGTCATGGACGCCCCGCCGGGGTGGGGGCCAGAACGGCCACGGCGGTGTCGTCCCGTACCGGGCGGGCGGAGCTGCCGGCGTCCCGGATGGTCACGGCGGCCGTCACCGCCGGGTCGGCGGCGCGCACATCCGGCTCGGACGGCGGGGTCCAGCGGCTCGGCAGCCCGTCGCTGTGCAGGACCAGCAAGCTGTCGGCGGTCCAGTCCAACCGCGTCTCGGGCAGCCTCGCGGGCCGGTGCGCGCCGACGATGCCCGGCCGGGACAGCAGATGGCGCCAGGTGTCGCCCTCGCGCAGCCGGGCCCCGACGTTGCCGACGCCGGAGAAGCACAGCCGTCCGGCGTCCAGGTCGAGCTGGGCCAGGGCGACGGCCGCGCCCCGGGTGCCGCGCAGCGCCGTGTCGAGCCGGCCGAGCAGGTCCGCCGGGGTCAGATGGGCGGCGCCGCGCAGCGTTTCGACCGCCGTGGAGGAGGCGTGGGCGGCCTCCGGGCCGTGACCCAGGCCGTCGGCCAGCATCAGGGTGAGCCGGCCCCCGGCCCGCACCCACGTCCAGACGTCACCCGAGTGGTCCGCGCCCCTGAAGGGGATGTTGATCCCGCCCGCACGCACCGGGGCCACCGGCTCCCGGACCGCGGCCCCGGCACGCCGGTCGGCGGCGCCGATCCGGGCCAGCGCCACCGTGCCCCGGCCGGGTGCGCTGTGCAGGTGGAAGTCGTCGGCGGCCCGCCGGCAGGTGCCGAGGCCGGCACCGAGCGACCGGGTCGTGGAGAACCCGTCGCGCAGCGCGGCGGCGACGTCGGCGATGCCCGGCCCGTGGTCGACCGCCGCCACCTGCACCACCGGCGTCTGCTCCCCGCCTTCCCGCGGCGCGGGCGGCGGGACGACGTCGATGAGGACCTGGCCGCCCTCCGCGTGCTTCAGCAGATTGGTGGCGAGTTCGGTCGCCACCAGCGCGGCGGCAGCGGTACGCGGCTCGTCCAGGCCGGCCAGCGCGGCCGCGCCCTCCGCGGCGACCCGGGCGTCGCGCACCCGGGTCGAGTCGTGCACCGGTACGTCCCACACGCGCGGCATCAGGTCACCCCCCGCGGGTGCGGGGGCCGCGAGGCCCAGGACGTCACGGTGACGGTGGTGCCGGCGCCGGGGGCGCTGTCGATGGCGAACTCGTGCACCAGGCGCCGGGCGCCGCCCAGGCCCATGCCCAGCCCGTCGCCGGAGGTGTAGCCGTCGCTCAGCGCCCGCTCCAGGTCCGCGATGCCCGGCCCCTCGTCGCTGAAGGTCAGCCGCAGCCCGTGCACCCGCCCGCTGACCACGTGCGCCGCCTCCATCTGCCCGCCCCCGCCGTGCACCAGGGCGTTGCGGGCCAGCTCGCTGGCCGCGGTGACCAGCTTCGTCTGGTCCACCAGGCCGAAGCCGAGCTGGGCGGCCGCCTGGCGCACGTGCTGGCGCACCCATACCAAGTCCATGTCCGAGCGGATCGGCAAGCAGGCCTGAACGCCCGCCGCGGTGTCCATCACGGGCTCCCCGGGCGCGTGCCGCCGGGACGGAGCACCGGGTCCGTCCCGCCGAGCAGCCGCAGGGCGTCCTCGGTGGTCAGCGCCGTACGCAGCCCGGGCAGCGTCAGACCCAGCTCCACCATGGTGATCGCCACCGCGGGCCGCATCCCGGCCACCACCGTCTCCGCGGCCAGCAGCCTCGCCTTGGCCGCGATCTCGGCCAGCACCCGGCCGAGGAAGGAGTCGACGATCTCCACGCCGGAGACGTTGATCACCACACCGGTGGCCCGGTTGCCGGCGATGGCCTCGCCGAGGTCCTGCAGGAGCTGATCGGCCGTGCTGTCGTACAGGTCTCCCTGGAGGGTGATCAGGAGCACGTCACCGAGCCGGAGCACCGGCACGTGTCCCGCGGCGGGCCGGGAGAAGCCGGCGGTCACCGCTCACCCACTTTGCCGGCCGACAGGGTGACGATGTCCGTGCCCAGCTTGCGCAGGGCGTAGGCCAGGGCGTCGGCGAGGGTCGCGCGGGTGACCACCGTGCCCAGGTCCAGGCCCAGGTGGACGATGGTCTGCGCGATGGCCGGACGGATGCCGGAGACCACGCACTCCGCGCCCATCAGCCGGGCGGCGGCGACCGTCTTCATCAGGTGCTGGGCCACCAGCGAGTCGACCGTCGGCACCCCGGTGATGTCCAGGATCGCGAAGCGCGCCTGCTGGTCGATGACCGCCTCCAGCAGCGTCTCCATCACCACCTGGCTGCGGGCGCTGTCCAGCGTCCCGATCAGCGGTACGGCCACGACGCCGTCCCACAGCTTGATCACGGGCGTGGCGACCTCCAGCAGCTGCAGCCGCTGCCGGTCGATGAGGGCCTGGCCCTCGTGGAGCGCGGTCTCCAGCACCACCACCCGAAGGGTGCCCATCAGCACCGTCAGGAGGTTCGTGCACTCCCGCAGCAGCTCCGCCGGGGCGTCCGGGAGGTCGGCGAGCAGCAGGTCCAGCACCGGCGGACGCAGGGCGTCCACGTCGTTCGACACCTGTGAGGGAGTCAGGCCCGTACGGGTGCGTGCGGCCCCGATCCTGGCCAGCTGCTCGCGCACCACCACGAACCCACCGGCCTCCGGGTCCGCCGTCCGGCCCGAGGCGGCCACCTGGGCCAGGGCGTCGACCACGGCCCGGCCCGCTTCCACCGCCTCGTCCCGGGAGACGGTGAACACGGTCCGGAAGAGGGTCTCGTCGGCCCAGCGCTGGGCGATCTGCTCCCGGCGGCGGTGCAGGAAGTCCCCGACCTCCCGAGCCGGCGACCCCTGCTGTCCTACCGCTTCCTGCTCCGGCACCCTGTTCAACTCCTCAATCGCGTTCTTCCGCCGCCGGCCCGCCGCAGGCCGGGGAACGGCGGTATGACCCTTGCCGGACGACCACTGTAGTGGCGGGCATACGTCGTACGGCACCGCGTCCGCGGGCTCCGGGCCCGTGATCGAGCGGCGGCCGGGCAGGGGTGTGCGCCCCGGCCGGCGGCAGCCGCCGGGGCACGGCCACCGGGCGCACGCCCGGCGGCCACGAGTGTGTTCACGATGTCGTCGGTTCCGGTGAACCAGCCCCGCGGCGGCCCGCTCAGCCCTGCTGCTCCTCGTTCTCCTCCTGCTGCTGGTCCACCAGGACGAGTGCGTCGTCGGCGGTCTTGGAGACCGGGACCGTGATGCTGACGCCCGTGAGGTCGAGGATCCGGCGCACGGCCGGGGTGGGGTCGATGATGTGCACGCTGCCCGGCCGGTCGCGGACCTCCTGGTACACGCGCAGGATGATGTTCATGCCGGAGGAGTCCATGAAGGGCACGCCGGAGAGATCGAGCAGGAAGTGCCGTCGGCCGTGGTGGAGCTGGTTGGCCAGATGGGCCTGCAGCTCGGTCGCGGTGTCGACGTCCAGGTAGCCCTCGACCGTGAGCAGGGCGACGTCCTCCCGGGGCAGGGTGACCTCGACGGACAGCGGGTTCTGGGCAATGGGCACGAGTACCTCCAACGAGAGCCGACAGCCAGTGCTGGTTACCCCCGTCGGCGACTTCGATGCACACCGGTTTTGTGACCGAACTCTCACAGCCGCCGCCGGTGGTGACCGCACTGCGCCCCCGCGCCTACCCCCGGGCCGAAGGCTCATGCGCGCCCGGGCGAAGCCCCTGGGGCAGCGGTGTGCCCCCGGCGGCGTTGAGCACCTCGGCCGTGATGAAGCTCGCCCGCTGCGAGGCGAGGAAGACGTACGCCGGCGCCATCTCGGCCGGCTGCGCGGGCCGCCCGAGCGGTGCCTGCTTGCCGAACTCCTTGGTGTCCGGCAGCGTCGCGGGGGTCAGCGGTGTCCACACCGGCCCCGGAGCGACGGCGTTGACGCGGATCCCGTCCGACGCCACCATCTGCGCCAGCCCCTGGGTGAACGTGACGATCCCGCCCTTGGTCATGGCGTAGTCCAGCAGGTGCGGGCTCGGCTTGTACGCCTGCACGGACGTGGTGTTGATGATCGAGGCCCCGGCGCTCATGTGCGGCAGTGACATTTTGCACAGCCAGAACATGCCGTACAGGTTGGTGCGCACCACCCGGTCGAACTGCTCGGTGGAGAGGGCGCCGATGCCGTCCGGCTGGGACATCTGGTACGCCGCGTTGTTGACCAGCACGTCGATGCGGCCGAACTCCGCGACCGTACGGTCCAACAGCTTCCGGCACTGCCGCTCCTCACGGATGTCGCAGGCCACCGGCACCGCCGTGCGTCCGGCCTCCTCGACCAGCCGGGCGGTCTCCCCGGCCTCCTTCTCCTCCTCCGGCAGGTGGGTGAAGACCACGTCGGCTCCCTCGCGTGCGAAGGCGATCGCCACGGCCCGGCCGATGCCCGAGTCGCCGCCGGTCAGCAGGGTCTTGCGGCCGGTGAGCAGACCGCTGCCCCGGTACGACTCCTCCCCGTGATCCGGCGGCGGGTCCATCGGCCCGGTCCAGCCCGGGTGCTCCTGCTCCTGCTGAGGGAACTCCGGCTGCGGATGCCGGGTCGTCGGGTCCTGCGGGCGGCCGTCGGTCATGGTGCACCCCCGTGGGGTACGCCCGTGATCGGCGGGCGAGCGTGCGTAGCCGCGTCCAAGTGCCCCGACCCGCACGACACCCACCCGACGAAACGGGCACCACCGCCGGACCCGGACCGCCTGCCGTGATTTTCCGCCGCGACGGCACCCGGCCACAGCGGCGCAGCCCGGCGGTGCCGAACCGGCATCGGCCCGCCGGCACCCCCGACCCTGCCCGACCGGGCTGGTGAGGCTCCTGTGCGGAGCCGGACCCGTCCCCGCCGGACGGGCGCCGCGCGGCTCAAGGCGCCGGCCCCGAACGGAACTACCCGACCCGGATGCCCACGATGCAGGTGTCGTCGTCCGTGTCCGACCTGCCGTAGGTCAGCAGGCGGTCCAGTTGCTGGTCGAGGGTCTTGGGCGCGCTGCTGGCCGTGGTGAGCAGGTGGGTCAGCGACTCCTCCACGGAGCGGTCCCGGCGCTCGATCAGGCCGTCGGTGTACATCAGCAGCGTGTCCTCCGGCGCGAACTGCACCTCGGTCTCCTCGTAGGAGGCCTCCGGTACGGCACCCAGCAGCATGCCCTTGACCAGCGGCAGCGCCGCCGCCTCCCGGCCGCGGACCACCACGGGCGGCAGATGGCCGGCCCGCGCCCAGCGCAGCATGCGCCGCCGAGGGTCGTACAGCGCGCAGACCGCGGTCGCGGTGACGGCACCGGTCAGGTGGTGCGCCACGATGTTCAGCCACGACAGCAGCTGGCCCGGCCCGGCCCCGGTCACGGCGAGCCCCCGCAGCGCGTTGCGCAGCACCACCATGCTGGTCGCGGCCTCGATGCCGTGGCCGGCCACGTCGCCCACGCACAGCAGCACCAGCCCGGAGGGCAGCACCACGGAGTCGTACCAGTCGCCGCCCACCAGCTGCTCGGTCTCCGCCGGCCGGTAGCGCACGGCGATCTCCAGACCCGGCACCCGCAGCGGCGCCTGGGTCGGCGGCATGATGGCGTGCTGCAGCTGCAGGGTCAGCCGGTTGCGCTCGGTCGCCTGCTGCTCGGTGTGGGCCAGCTGGTCCCGCGTGGCGGCGAGCGCCACCTCCGTCCAGTGCTGGGCGGAGATGTCCTGGTAGGCCCCGCGGACGACGAACAGGCGGCCGTCGGTGTCCAGCACCGGCTCGGCGACCACCCGGATGTGCCGGGTCACCCCGTCGGGCCGCTGCAGCCGGAAGGCGGCCGAGGCCGGCCGGCGGTGGTGCAGCAGGGTGCGCAGGAACCGGCCGATGGCCACGGCGTCGTCCGGGTGCGCGTGCGCCTGCAGCTCCTCCAACGGCACCGGAGGGCTCGACGGGGCACGGCCGTACAGGTTGAACAGCTCGTCGTTCCAGGTGATCTCACCCGTCAGCAGGTTCTCCTCGAACCCGCCGATCCGGCCCAGCCGCTGCGCGTGCTGGAGCAGGCTGGCCAGCCGGGCCGTCTCGTCCTCGATGCGCCAGATCAGCAGCACGCTGTTGCCGTGCCGACTGATGCTGATGTCCGCGACCGCCGACAGCGACACCTGGTCCACCAGCGCGGTCAGCTGCATGCGGTGCGTCCGGAACGGCTCACCCGTGGCGTACACCCGCTCCACCCGCTGGAACAGCTCGCTCTTCCCGGCGGCCATCGGGTAGGCCTCGAGCAGCAGCGCGCCGCTGATCACCGCGCGCGGCCGGCCGGCCGGGTCGAGGAAGCGGCTGTTGACGTGCTGGATACGGAAGTCCACCAGCTGCCCCGAGCCGTCGATGTACGGCACGAGCACCAGCGCCGGGTCGTGCAGCCCGTCGGCCAGGTCCATCAGCTCGGCGGCGTCCGGCAGGACCCGGGGCTCCTGGCCCAGGTCCTGGCGCAGCGTGTACGTCTCCAGGGTGTGCGCGCACAGTTCGGCCAGGGCCTCCACCTGGCGCACGACCTGCGGCGGCTGCGGCTCGAGCGGCCCCGGCCAGACGATCTCCAGTACCCCGTGAATACGGCCCCCGGTGCCGGCCGGCACCGCCACCCGGCCGCCGTCCGGGTACACATGCCGGCCGATGGTGGGCAGGCCGGTCTCGGCGAGCGAGGCGAACCACTGGCCCGTGCGCTCGGTGAGCCCCCGGCGGGCCACCGTGGCCACCTCCGGCGGCACATACCGCCAGCGGGTGGCCTCGGCCGGGGAGAAACCGGCGCTGCCGGCCAGGGTGAGCGAGCCGTCGGCGCCCGCCGCCCAGACCGCCACCGCCACCGCGCCGAGCGGGCGCAGCGCGTGCTGCAGCAGGGAGTCGGCGACGGCCTGAGTGTCGTCCGCGGCCAGTGCCCCGCTCTCCGCGGCGCGCAGCCGCACGGCCGAGTCGCGCTCGGAGGCTTCCGCCGCGGTGGCCAGGAAGGCGTCGGTGACCTCGGTCACCCGGTCGCGGGCGGCCTGGTTGATGACCTCCACCGCGAACTCCAGCGGCGTCACCTTGGCCTGCTCGGTCAGCTCCGCGAGCTGCCGGGCGGCCTGCGCCGGACCGCAGCCCAGACGCTCGACCAGAATGCCCTTGGCGAGCTCGATCAGGGCCCGGCCCTCGGCCTCCGCCTGCGCCGTGCGGACCTCGCGGCGCAGCCGCTCCACCGTCGCGGCCAGTCTGCCGACGGGAGAGGTCGGGGAGAGGCCCGCCAGGTCCAGCGGCTCCGGACGAGGCTCGGCGGCGGCCGGCTCACGTGGCTGCTCGGTCGTGCTCACGATGCGAAAGCTCCTCGGCTGGACGACGCTGGGGCGCGGACCGTGCCGCGCCGGGCTGAGCCCGCCCCGCCGGCGGGCGGGACGGGCACCGGCGCGCTCACGCGTTCAGCCAGCGCCGGACGCAGGCGATCAGGTCGTGGGTGTCGACGGGCTTGGTGACGTAGTCGCTCGCGCCCGAGGACAGGGACTTCTCCCGGTCTCCCGGCATCGCCTTGGCGGTGACGGCGATGATGGGCAGGTCGGTGTACTGCGGCAGCTTGCGGATCTCCGCCGTGGCCGTGTACCCGTCCATCTCCGGCATCATCACGTCCATCAGCACCAGCGCGATGTCGGGATGGGCGAGCAGCGTCTCGATGCCCTTGCGCCCGTTCTCCGCGTGCAGCACCCGGAAGCCGTACATCTCCAGGATCCCGCTGAGCGCGAACAGGTTGCGCGCGTCGTCGTCGACGACGAGGACGGTACGGCCCTGGAAGGTGCCGTCGACGGGCGGCGCGAGGTCCTGCGGGTCCTCGGACCGGACCAGGGACAGTACGTCCCCGGGCTCCTCCGCCGACAGGTGCAGGGCGATGCGTTCGCGCAGCTCGTCCAGGCTGGAAAGGAATTCCAGGGAGCCGTCGTCCGCGTGCGACCGCAGCGCCTCCGCCCGGGCCGCGTCCGGGCGGTGACCGCTGTGCACGAGCACCGGAACGCCCGTCAGCCCCGAGTCGCCCTGAAGCGCCCGCAGGAACCGGGACGCCTCACCCTCGGGCATGTCCAGGTCGAGGACCACGCAGTGGCACGGTTCGGCGGCCAGCGCGCCCGCCGCCTCCTGCGCTCCCACGGCGGTGATGACGTCCACCGCGGGCAGCCGGCCGCCGTCGTCCGGGCTGTGCCGGGCCACGTCCGTGACCACGCTCTCGGCGACCAGGGTCAGCAGCCCGCGTGCCCGCTCCTCCACGACCAGCAGCCGGCGTCGGCGCTGTCCGGCCGCCGGGCCCGCGGGCCGCGGCACGGCGACCGGGGTGGCCGTGGCCGCGGAGACGAGCTCGGCCGGCTCCTTCTGCGGGGAGTGACCGGTGCCGAGCAGCTGCTCGAAGTCGGGCCGGGCCACGGGCAGGAAGAGCGTGAAGGTGCTGCCCCGGCCGGGCGCGCTGTCCACGGCGACACCGCCGCCGAGCAGATGGGCGATCTCCCGCGTGATGGACAGGCCGAGGCCCGTCCCGCCGTACTTGCGGCTCGTGGTGCCGTCCGCCTGCTGGAAGGCGCCGAAGATCGACTCCAGGTGCTGCTCCGGGATGCCGATGCCGGTGTCCTTGACCCGGAACGCCACGACGGCGCCGCCCCGGACGACCCCCTGGGGCACCTCGTCGTCCGCCGCCGGTTCGACGCACAGCTCGACACCGCCCTGCTCGGTGAACTTCACCGCGTTGGACAGCAGGTTGCGCAGGACCTGACGCAGTCGGGACTCGTCGGTGAGCAGGTCGGCGGGCGCGCCCGCCGCGGTGCTCACTCCGAACTCCAGGCCCTTCTGGGTCGTCATCGGCCGGAAGGTGGCCTCGACGTACTCGATGAGCCGGCGCAGCGACACCCGCTCCGGGGTGACGTCCATCTTGCCGGCCTCGACCTTCGACAGGTCGAGGATGTCGTTGATCAGCTGCAGCAGGTCGCTGCCCGCGGAGTGGATGATGCCCGCGTACTCCACCTGCTTGGGGGTGAGGTTGCGCGAGGGGTTCTGGGCGAGCAACTGGGCGAGGATGAGCAGGCTGTTGAGCGGAGTGCGCAGCTCGTGGCTCATGTTCGCCAGGAACTCCGACTTGTACTTCGAGGCCAGCGACAACTGCTGGGCGCGGGTTTCGAGTTCCTGCCGGGCCTGTTCGATCTGCAGGTTCTTCGCCTCGATGTCGCGGTTCTGCGCCGCCAGCAGCGAGGCCTTCTCCTCCAGTTCGGCGTTGGAGTGCTGCAGCTCCTCCTGCTGGGCCTGCAACTCGGCGGAGCGGGCCTGGAGTTCGGCCGTCAGCCGCTGCGACTCGTCCAGCAGCTCGTCGGTCCGGGCGTTGGCCACGATCGTGTTGACGTTGACCCCGATGGCCTCCCGCAACTGCTCCAGGAAGTCCCGGTGGATCGGCTTGAACGGGGTGACCGCCGCCAGCTCGATCACACCGAGGACCTGGTCCTCGAACAGGATCGGCAGCAGGACCAGCGCGGCCGGCACGGCCTCGCCGAGACCGGAGGAGATGGTGACGTAGCCCTGGGGCAGCTCGTCGACCGTGATGGTACGGCGGCTGCGCGCGGCCTGGCCGACCAGGGAGCGGCCGAAGGAGAAGCGGGTGGGGCGGGTGTCGTCGTCGGGGCGGCCGTAGGAGCCGACGAGCCGCAGCTCCGCTCCGCGCTCGCCCTCCTCGGCGAGGTAGAAGGCGCCGTACTGGGCCGACACCAGGGGAGTGAGCTCCTCCATGATCAGCTCGGCCACGACGGGCAGGTCGCGGTGGCCCTGCATCAGGCCGGTGATCCGCGCCAGATTGGTCTTGAGCCAGTCCTGCTCCTGGTTGGCCCGGGTGGTCTCGCGCAGGGACTCCACCATGGAGTTGATGTTGTCCTTGAGCTCGGCGACCTCGCCGGAGGCCTCCACGGTGATCGACCGGGTCAGATCGCCCTCGGCCACGGCGCTGGCCACCTCGGCGATCGCCCGCACCTGGCGGGTGAGGTTGCCGGCCAGCTCGTTGACGTTCTCCGTCAGCCGCTTCCAGGTGCCCGAGACGCCCTCCACCTCGGCCTGGCCGCCGAGGCGTCCTTCGGTTCCGACCTCGCGGGCGACGCGGGTGACCTCGTCGGCGAAGGCGGAGAGCGTGTCGACCATCGTGTTGATGGTCGTCTTCAGCTCCAGGATCTCCCCGCGCGCGTCGACGTCGATCTTCTTCGACAGGTCGCCCCGGGCCACCGCGGTCGTCACCAGCGCGATGTTGCGCACCTGGCCGGTGAGGTTGTTCGCCATCGAGTTGACGTTGTCGGTGAGGTCCTTCCAGGTGCCCGCCACGTTCGGCACATGGGCCTGGCCGCCGAGGCGTCCTTCGGTTCCGACCTCGCGGGCGACGCGGGTGACCTCGTCGGCGAACGCGGACAGCGTGTCGACCATCGTGTTGATCACGTCGGCGAGGGCGGCGACCTCGCCCTTGGCCTCGATCGTGATCTTGCGGGACAGATCGCCACGGGCCACGGCGGTGGCGACCTGCGCGATGGAGCGGACCTGACCGGTCAGGTTCGACGCCATCACGTTGACGTTGTCCGTCAGATCCTTCCAGGTGCCCGAGACGCCCTTGACGTCGGCCTGGCCGCCGAGGCGTCCTTCGGTGCCGACCTCGCGGGCGACGCGGGTGACCTCGTCGGCGAAGGCGGAGAGCTGGTCGACCATCGTGTTCATGGTGTTCTTCAGCTCGAGGATCTCGCCGCGGGCGTCGACAGTGATCTTCTGGGAGAGGTCGCCCTCGGCGACCGCGGTCGCCACCTGGGCGACGTTGCGGACCTGGCCGGTGAGGTTGCCGGCCATCGAGTTCACCGAGTCGGTCAGATCCCGCCAGGTGCCCTTGACGCCCTTGACGTCGGCCTGGCCGCCGAGGCGTCCTTCGGTTCCGACCTCGCGGGCGACGCGGGTGACCTCGTCGGCGAAGGCGGAGAGCTGGTCGACCATCGTGTTGATGGTGTTCTTCAGCTCGAGGATCTCGCCGCGGGCGTCGACGGTGATCTTCTGGGAGAGGTCGCCCTCGGCGACCGCGGTCGTCACCTGGGCGACGTTGCGGACCTGGTTGGTCAGGTTGCCCGCCATGAAGTTCACCGAGTCGGTGAGGTCCCGCCACACGCCGGCGACACCGGGCACCTTCGCCTGGCCGCCGAGGCGTCCTTCGGTGCCGACCTCGCGGGCGACGCGGGTGACCTCGTCGGCGAAGGCGGAGAGCTGGTCGACCATCGTGTTGACGGTCTCCTTCAGCTGCAGGATCTCGCCGCGCGCCGGCACGTCGATCTTCTGCGACAGATCGCCCTTGGCCACCGCCGTCGCCACCTGGGCGATGTCACGGACCTGGGTGGTCAGGTTGCCCGCCATGGCGTTGACCGAGTCGGTCAGGTCGGCCCAGGTTCCGGAGACACCGGGCACCTCCGCCTGCCCGCCGAGCGTCCCCTCGGTGCCGACCTCCCGGGCCACTCGGGTGACCTCCGAGGTGAACACGGACAGCTGATCGACCATGCCGTTGAACACGGTCGCGATGTCACCCATGAGCCCGTCGGCGTCCTCGGGCAGACGTGTGCCGAAGTCGCCGTCCCGCACGGCCGTCAGACCCGCCAGGAGCTGCCTCAGCTCCCGGTCGCCCGGCACGGTGTCGACGGCCTCGGTCCTGTCGCTGGTCATGCGTACCCTCGTCCCGCTCCCCAGGGAGTCCTCAACAGTGAGAACTCGTTGTATTTCCGCATGTCACAGATCTGCGCGATGACAAAATACGAGGCAGGCTAACCCACTCGTACGGCGCCGGACAAAGCACTGCGCCCATGACCTCGCTTTTCTTCCGGCGGGAGCCGCCGCCGCGCCGAATGCGACCGTCCCGGCAGGGTAGTTGCTGCTGTGAGAGCCGATGGAGTGGAAGGAGCAGTGTGACCATCGACATCATCTGGTCGTATCCGCCGCGGGTCGGTCCTGCCGAGGGGCTGGAGCTGACCGGCTTCACCGTCGTCGCCGCCGACGGCACGATCGGCCATGTGGACAGGGAGGCCGACCCCTTCGGGATGCGGCATCTGGTCGTGGACACCGGAGCGTGGGTGTTCGGCCAGAGTGTGCTGGTGCCGGCGGGCGTGGTGACCGGCATCGACCCGGAGGAGCGGCGAATATCGGTGGCCTGTTCCAGGGGTGAGATCAAGGCGGCGCCGCGCTTCAGGACCGACAGCGAGACGAGGGACCGGGACTATCTGACGCGCGTGGGGGACTACTACCACCGGCTTCCGCCCCGCGAGCCGAGCACGGCCTGACGGCGGGACACCGTCCCGCCGTCACCAGGGCAGGAAGACGTGCACGTCCTTGCCGTGGTCGTGCACGACCACGCTGACCTGGTCGCACAGGGTGTGCACCAGGTGCCAGCCGATACCGCCGCCGCCCCGGCTGGGATGGAACGGGCGCGGGGCCGGCGGCGTGGTGCTGGTGTCGCTCAGCGTGACGTGCACCCCGTCGAAGGTCCGGCGCATCCGCAGCGCGAAGGGGCCCGGTGCGTACTGCACCGCGTTCGCCGCGAGCTCCGTGACGACCAGCAGGATGTCGTCCCAGTGTTCCGGTGCCGTCGGCAGGGAGGCCCGCGCGAGGTCGTCGAGGAACTCCTCCGCGGCGAGGCGCGCACCCGTCACGTGGTGCAGCTCACCCGTGAAGCGGGCAGTGCGACTCGGAATCCCCTCGGTAGCCAGTGTGTTGTCCCAACGCGGCTCGGTTGCCATATCGCCTTCCCGGCCCGGCGTGAGCAGGGCATCGTCCTTTCTTTCCCTTCCGTCCCACTGTCTTGTTCCCGTGCGCGCGGACCCTACGCGTGCGCATCCATCCGCAAGGGACGCCCTGCCTCCGGGAAAGGTTCCGGTACCGCGCGGGCGCCGGTCCCGGGCGTCAGGCGGCTGCTCCGCGGGTGTACATACGGGAGTCGTGGAGCGTGCCGTGGGATTCCCAGGCGGGAAGGCAGCAGGCCTCGTAGAGGTCCTGCCAGGCGCGGGCCGTGGGGGAGTTGTTCCCCGGCACCCGTGCCGCGCGGAGGGCGAGGAGACGGCGGTGGGAGCGGCCCGCACGGGTCGCCGCGGTGAGCAGGAGCAGGAACGCCACGGTCAGGACGGCGGCGGGCTCGCGCAGGCGGCCGGCGATGCTCCACGCGTCCACCGCGCCCACGGCGACGGCCGGCAGGCCCCAGAGGAGTTGACGGCGGCGGTGGTGCGTCATGGCGAGCTCCTTCGCGCGGATCGGCGACACGGGTTCATTCCTCCGCCTACGACGAACCGGCGGATGCAAACCCGCGCCGCCCGGGTGCTCAGCCGAGGACCGTCCAGGACACGCCGTGGTCGACCGCCAGCAGGACCGACAGGAGCAGCAGGTCGGCGATGCCGAGGGCCAGCCCGAGCCGGGCCCGGAAGGGCCGCGGGGTGCCCCGGCGCAGCGCGATGAGGGCCAGGGCGATGGCGATGGGCCCCAGGATCGGATTGAGGGCGACCAGGCCGATCAGGCCGAGGACGAAGGAGGCGACAGCCATGCCCTCGGCGTCCCGCCGGCCGGTGTTCCGCCGAGGCGGTGCGGTCAGCCGCATCGCTCACGCCCTCCCCGCTCGACCGCGCCGACGGCGTTCACGGACGGTGAACACCGCCAGCCATACGACGACGACCGTGCTCAGGGCCAGGGTGACGGGCCACGGGAGGTAGGCCACCGACCCGAGGACGACGGCCAGCAACAGCAGTGCCGCGACGAGGAACAGCACGGCTCACCTCCCGTTCCGGGCACGAACGGGACCACAGGCATGCGGGGTTGTCGGGTACATGAAACAACAGGTTTCCCGCGCGGCCGACGTCACTCCTGCCGCCGGCGACGTTGTCCGAGACCCGTGCCCGACCCCCTTGACGGCAAGGCGGCTCGCCCGCGCTCAGCGGAAGACGCTGTCGGAGTCGTCCCAGTCGGCCGCCGGGTCGTTCGCCGCGGGCCGCCGCGGAGCGCGCGCACGCGCCGCGTACATGGCGTCGATCTCGGACGCGTAGTGCGCCACTATGGCGTCCCGGCGCAGCTTCATGGACGGTGTGAGCAGCCCGCTGGCCACGTCGAAGGGCTCCGGCAGCACCCGGAAGACCCGGATGGACTCCGAACGCGAGACGGTGCTGTTGGCCGCGGCGACCGCCCGTTCGATCTCCTCTCGCAGCGCGTTCTCCTCGCGCGCCTCACGCCCCGGCGCGTCGCCCTGCAGGACCTGCGCCGCACGCCAGTGCGACAGGAAGTCCGGGTCCAACGTGATCAGCGCCCCCACGCACGGCCGGTTGTCGCCCACGACCACCGCCTGGTGGATCAGCGGATGCATCCGCAGGCGCTGCTCCAGCGGGGCCGGAGCCACGCTCTTGCCGCCGCTGGTGATGATGATGTCCTTCTTGCGCCCGGTGATCGTCAGATAGCCCTCGGAGTCCAGGTGCCCGATGTCACCGGTGGCCAGCCAGCCGCCGTGCAGCGCGGCCCGGGTCGCGGCCTCGTCGCCCACGTACCCCTGGAACACCGACGGCCCCCGCACCAGGATCTCCCCGTCGTCCGCGACCTCGATCGTCGTGCCCGGCAGGGCCTTGCCGACGGTCCCCGACTTCTCCCGGCCCAGCGGCTGCATGGTGATCCCGCCGGCGGTCTCCGTCAGCCCGTACCCGTCGTGCACGTAGATGCCGATGCCCTCGTAGAACAGGGAGAGTTCACGACTGAGCGGGGAGCCGCCGGAGGTGGCGCGGAGCACTCTGCCGCCCATCGCGGCCCGCAGCTTGCGGTACACCGTCCGTTCGTACAGGGCGTGTTGCAGCCGCAGGTCGAACCCGGGACCCGAGCCCCGGCCCAGCCGCCGCCGCTCCTGCGCCGCGGCGAAGTCCCGCGCCGTGCCGGCCGCCCGCTCGAACAGCGCGCCGCGGCCCGCCTGCTGGGACGCGCGCAGGAAGTTCTTGTAGATCTTCTCGAAGACGGACGGCACGGCGTAGAAGTACGTCGGCCGGAACGTCCGCAGCGCCGACGCCAGCGCCTCCTCACTGAGCTCGGGCTCGTGGCCCATCAGGAAGCCGCCGCGGATGCAGATGCCCTGGATCATCAGCCCGTACGCGTGCGAGAACGGCAGGAAGGTGAGCACCGACGCCTGCTCGCCGGGCGGCGCCGTGGTGTGCCTCCAGCCGGCCAGCAGCGTGTCGCAGGGGCTCGCCATCGCACGGTGGCTCAGCGCACAGCCCAGGGCGCGGCCCGAGGTGCCGGAGGTGTAGGCGATCGCGGCGGTCGCGTCCGGCAGCACGATCCGGCGCAGCGAGTCGACGGTGGTCGGGGGTATCACGGCACCCCGTCGCACCAGCTGCTCCAGCGCCCCGGCGTCCAGCTGCCACACGTGCTGCAGCCGGGGCAGCCCCGCGCACACCGAGCCGACCGTCATCACGCCCTGCTCGTCCTCGATGACGACGGCCACGCACTCGGAGTCCCGCAGGATCCACTCGACCTGGTCGCGCGAGGAGCTCGGATGGACCGGGACGACCTCCGCGCCGACCGCCCACAGTGCGTACGCGAGGACCGTCCACTCGTACCGGGTGCGGGCCATGACGGCCACGCGGTGCCCCGGCGAGATCCCGGAGGCGACCAGGCCCCTGGCCAGGTCGCTCACCTCGTCGCGCAGCTCCACGGCGGTCACCTCCTCCCACACCGGGGAGGAGGGGTCCCTGCGGCGCGCGAGCACCGGCAGGGTGGGACGTGTCTCCGCGGTCTCGAAGACGCTGTCGGCGAGCCCACCGGCCAGCGAGGTGACCGCGGAGGGAGCGAGGGCGAAGTCGCGCATGCGCTGCTCCTGGGGTTTACGGAGGGTGACCCCGCCGATGAGTACCGTTGTCGACGCGGGTCGAATGTAGCCCAGGTCAGCGCGTCGGGGCCACGGAACCGGGAAGTGACGCCGTTTTGTTGATCTCGTCCCGTTCGGGGGACCCGGCAGGTATGAGTTACGTCAATCCCGATCCAGAACCCGAACGGACCCCCGGACTGGAGTCCGGGGGCGGTGTACCGCCCGGCGAGACCCCGCCCGCCGAGAGCAGCATGCCCGAGGCGGGGCCCCGGCAGCCGGACAGCACGTCCAGGGGCTGGGCGAAGGCCCCGCTCATCCTCATCCTCATCCTCGTCCTGGTGGTCGCCATCGGCTTCCTGACGTACGCCCTGGGCCTGATCCTCTGACTCACCCCTGGGTGCGGCGCACGCACTCCGTGACGACCTCCCGCAGGCTTCCGGTCCGCTCCATCAGCTCGCGCTGCACCCGGGCACCGCCACCGTCGCGCAGCAGCCCGTCCACGGCCTCACGCGCCCGGTCCAGGTCACCGGTGCCGGCGAGCGCGTCGGAGACATGGTCCAGCAGGCCCCGCACCACCGACCGAGCGGGCAGCCGCCGCATGGTCACCGGGTGGAGCAGTTCCCGGGCCGGCCCCGCCCGGGCGGCCTGCCACGCCGCCAGCCGCAGCAGACTCACACTGTGGTCCACCGGCTCCCGCCCGGCCCGCCACTCCCGGGCGGCGGTCTCCACCAGGCCGCGGGCGAGGGTGGCGAGGAGCTGGGCGGTCTCCGCGTGCAGACACACGTCCGCGACCCGGATCTCCACCGTCGGGTACCGCTCGGACAGCCGCGCGTCGAAGTACGCCATCTTCTCGTCGAGGATGACGCCGGTGGCCACCATGTCCGCCACCCGCCGGTGGTACCGCTCCGGCGACCCGAACAGCTCGGTCGGTCCGGCCGACGGCCAGCGGTCCCACACCCGGCTGCGGTAACTGTCGTAGCGGGTGTCCTCGCCCTGCCAGAACGGGGAGTTGGCGCTGATCGCCAGCAGCACGGGCAGCCAGGGACGGATGCGGTCCAGGACCGCGACGCCCTCCTCGTCCGACTCCACGGCCACGTGCACGTGCATGCCGCAGACGAGCTGTTCCCGGGTGGCGATGCCGTACTGGTCGGCCAGCCACTGGTAGCGGCGGTTCATGCTGATGGTGGGGCTGACCGGCAGCGGGGAGGAGGCCAGCGCGGCCACCGCGCAGCCGATCTCCCCGGCGAGCCGGGCCGCCTCCTTGCGGCAGCGGACGATCTCCGCGCCGAGTTCCGCCATGTCCGTGCGGGGATGCGTGGCGAACTCCAGCATCTGGCCGTACAGCTCCTTCTCGAACACGCCCCGGTCCGCGTCGTCCGCCTCGGCCCGCGCGAGCACCGCCGCGGACAGCGCCTTCGGCTCGCCGCTCTCCGGGGCGACCAGGAGAAGTTCCTCCTCCACTCCGACGGTCCGCACCTCTTGCCGCCTTTCCGTCCGTCCGCCGCGACCGCGGCGGGGCACCGGGTCGTACGACCCCGACTGCCCCGGGACGGCGGCCGGACACCTGGGTGCGGAGAAGGATCCCGTGGCCGGCCTCGGGGAGCCGTCGCTCAGCCGGCGTACGGCGTGAGCCAGACCGTGGCCAGCGGGGGCAGCGTGAGGCGGAGGTGCCCGTCCTCCGGTTTGACCGGGTCGGGGTTGGTGACGTCGCTGCCGCCGTAGCGGGCCGCGTCGGTGTTGAGGACCTCGCACCAGGCGGTGACGTCGACGGGCACGTCCAGGCGGTAGCCGTCGCGGACGACCGGGGAGAAGTTCGACACCGCGAGCAGCGGGGTGCCCTCGGCGTCGTGGCGCAGGAACGCGTAGACGTTGTCGTCGGCCGCGTCCACGGCCACCCAGCGGAAGCCCTCGGGCCGGGTGTCGCGCTGCCACAGGGCCGGGGTGGCCCGGTAGAGCGCGTTCAGGTCGCGCACCAGGTCCTGCACGCCGCGGTGGTCGCCCGCGGCGCAGTGGTCCTCGTCGAGCAGCCACCACTCGGGCCCGTGCTGCTCGGAGAACTCGCCGCCCTGGGCGAACTCCTGGCCCATGAACAGCAGCTGCTTGCCGGGATGGGCCCACATGTAGCCGAGGTAGGCGCGGTGGTTGGCGCGCCGCTGCCACCAGTCGCCGGGCATCTTCGACACCAGCGCCTGCTTGCCGTGCACCACCTCGTCGTGGGAGATCGGCAGCACGTAGTTCTCGCTGTAGGCGTACACCATCGCGAAGGTCATCTCGTGGTGGTGGTACTTGCGGTGCACCGACTCCTTGCTCATGTACTGCAGCGAGTCGTGCATCCAGCCCATGTTCCACTTCAGCCCGAAGCCGAGGCCCCCGGAGTCGGTCGGCGCGGTGACCCCGCCCCAGGCGGTGGACTCCTCGGCGATGGTGACCACGCCCGGGGCCCGCCGGTACACGGTGGCGTTCATCTCCTGCAGGAACGCCACCGCGTCCAGGTCCTCCCGGCCGCCGTGCACATTGGGCGTCCACTGGCCGGAGTCCCGCGAGTAGTCCAGGTAGAGCATGGAGGCGACCGCGTCCACGCGCAGGCCGTCGATGTGGAACTCCTCGCACCAGTACACGGCGTTCGCGACCAGGAAGTTGCGCACCTCGGTGCGGGCGAGGTCGAACTCGTACGTCCCCCAGTCGGGGTGCTCGGCGCGCTGCGCGTTCCCGGGCTCGTACAGCGGGTCCCCGTCGAAGCGGGCCAGCGCCCAGTCGTCCTTCGGGAAGTGGGCCGGCACCCAGTCCATGATCACGCCGATACCGGCCCGGTGGCAGGCGTCGACGAAGTACCGGAAGTCGTCGGGGGAGCCGAGGCGGGCGGTCGGTGCGTAGTACGACGTGACCTGGTAGCCCCAGGAGGGGCCGAACGGGTGCTCGGCGACCGGCATCAGCTCCACATGCGTGAAGCCCATGTCCCTGACGTACGCCGGGAGCTGCTCGGCGAGCTGGCGATATGTCAGTCCTGGTCGCCAGGACGGCAGATGGACCTCGTACACCGAGAACGGCGCCTCGTGCACGGGCGTGTCCCCGCGGTGGGCCATCCACTCCTGATCGCCCCACTCGTGGTGCGCGGTCGTCACGATCGACGCGGTGTCGGGCGGCACCTCGGTGCGCCGCGCCATCGGGTCGGCCTTCAGGAACCGGCTGCCGTACTGCGAGGTGATCTCGAACTTGTACCGGGTGCCCTCGCCGACGCCCGGCAGGAACAGCTCCCACACGCCCGCGGCACCGAGCGAGCGCATCGGGAACGCCGTGCCGTCCCAGTGGGTGAAGTCCCCGGCCACCCGCACGCCCCGGGCGTTGGGCGCCCACACCGTGAACCGGGTGCCGGTCACGCCCTGGTGGGTCATCGGCTCGGCGCCGAGCGCCTTCCACAGCTGTTCGTGCCGGCCCTCCCTGATCAGGTGCAGGTCGAGCTCGCCGAGGGCGGGCAGGAAGCGGTACGGGTCGTGGACCTCGTACACGTCCTCGCCGTAGACCACCACCAGCGTGTACGCGGGAATCTCCGGCAGCGGCAGTACGGCCGAGAACAGGCCGTCGCCCTCCGACACGAGCGCAGTGCGCTCGCCGTCGACCACCACGCCCACCGCGTCGGCGAACGGACGCAGCGTCCGGAAGGCGATCCCGCCCGGTACCGGATGCGCGCCCAGCAGCGCGTGCGGGTCGTGGTGGGCGCCGGACAGCAGGCGCTCACGGTCGGCGGGCTCCAGGGGCGGGGCCGCGGTGCCCGCTCCCGCTGCGGGGGGCGGGACGGGGCCGGACGGCTCGGGACGTGACGTGTCGCGCAGTGCCACCGGTTCAGCCTCCTCTCACGGCGAGACGTTCGATCGCCGCCATCGGTACGGCGAGCCAGTCGGGGCGGTGCCGGGCCTCGTACAGCACTTCGTACACGGCACGGTCCGTCTCGTAGGCCCGCAGCAGGGCGTGTTTCTTACGGGGATCCCAGCCGGCCCGGGACGCGTAGCCGGCGCAGTACGCCTCCCGGCAGCGGCGCGCCCACTCCGGCCTCCAGGGGTGGCGCTGCCGGGCGGCGTAGTCGAATGAGCGCAGCATGCCCGCCACGTCCCGCACCGGGGACTCGGCCAGGCGGCGCTCGGCGAGCGGACGGGACGGCTCACCCTCGAAGTCGATGACGAACCACTCGCGCCCCGCCCGCAGCACCTGCCCCAGGTGCAGGTCGCCGTGCACACGCTGGGCGGGCGGCCCGGCGTCGCAACTGGCCAGCGCCGCGAACGCGGTCCGCAGCCGGGTCGTGTACGGCCTGAGCGCGGGCACGCTGTGCGCCGCGGCCTCCAGGCGCTCCGTCATCCCCGCCGCCGTCCGCGCCACCTCCCGGTGCCCGCCGGTCGGGAAGGCGCCGGCCAGCGCCAGGTGCACCTCCGCGGTCGCCTGCCCCAACTGGTGCGCCTGCGGGGTGAAGTCGTCACCGGTGGCCAGCGCCCGCAGGGCCAGCGTCCAGCCGTCGGCCGCGTCGCACAGGAACGGCTGGAGCACACCGAGCGTCGCCGCCTCCGGCTCGGTGGTACGGAACCACGCCACCGGAGCGGGGACGCGGGCGCAGTCCTGCCGGGCCAGCGCCCAGGGCACCTCCAGGTCCGGGTTGACGCCCGGCTGGATGCGGCGGAAGACCTTCAGGATGAACTCGTCGCCGTACACGATCGAGGAGTTGGACTGCTCGGCGTCCAGCAGCCGGGGCACCAGACCGCCGGGGATCAGCACGGACGGGTCCGCCTCGAAGCGCAGCGGGCCGGACATGCCGGGGTGGCGCAGCCGCTCCAGGAGCAGCTGCGCCGAACGCGGGTCGCACAGCGCGTCGTAGATCGCGAGGCCGGCCAGCGGGCCCTCCACGGGACGGCCGATGAAGGCCCGGTGCGGGCGCGGGGCCGGCTGCTGCCGTACGCCGAGCAGCAGTTGGTAGCAGTCGGCGGGCGGCGGCACGGACGTGCCGGCGGGGGCGGGCACGGTGCCGTGGCCGGTGGGGACTCCCGCGTGTTCGGCCTGGACCAGCAGGTGCAGACAGCCCGGGAACAGCTCCGTCATCGACAGCATGCGCAGGTCGGTGACGGGCCGGTCCTTGCCGGCGAACCAGCGCTGATGCGGCAGCCACTCGCGCAGCAGCGAACCGAGCGAGGCCATGGGCCCGGCCAGGCTCCTGACGGTCGGAGCCAGGGATGCGGTCTTCGGCATGGTCACGCCTCCTTTCGTCGGCTGCGCGGTGGTCAAACCCGTCGGCCGATCCGGGATGCGACGTTGGTGAGCCGGAACCAGTAGAAGCCGTGGCCCGCGAGGGTCAGCAGATAGGGGAGTTCACCGATCGCGGGGAAGCGGACCCCACCGATGAGCTCGACCGGGTGCCGGCCGTCGAAGGCCCGCAAGTCGAGTTCGGTGGGCTGGGGGAAGCGGGAGAAGTTGTTGACGCACAGGACCAGGTCGTCCCGGTACTCGCGCAGGAAGGCGAGCACGGCCGGGTTGGAGGACTGCAGTTCGGTGTACGAGCCGAGTCCGAAGGCGCGGTTCTGCTTGCGGATCTCGATCATGCGGCGGGTCCAGTGCAGCAGCGACGAGGGGGAGGACATCGACGCCTCGACGTTGGTGACCTGGTAGCCGTAGACCGGGTCCATGATGGCGGGCAGGAACAGGCGGCCGGGGTCGCAGGAGGAGAAGCCGGCGTTGCGGTCCGGGGTCCACTGCATGGGGGTGCGCACCGCGTCGCGGTCGCCGAGCCAGATGTTGTCGCCCATGCCGATCTCGTCGCCGTAGTAGAGGATCGGGCTGCCGGGCAGGGAGAGCAGCAGGGCGGTGAAGAGTTCGATCTGGTTGCGGTCGTTGTCCAGCAGGGTGGCCAGGCGGCGGCGGATGCCGATGTTGGCGCGCATGCGGGGGTCCTTGGCGTATTCGGCCCACATGTAGTCGCGCTCTTCGTCGGTGACCATCTCCAGCGTGAGCTCGTCGTGGTTGCGCAGGAAGATGCCCCACTGGCAGCCGGAGGGGATGGCGGGGGTCTTGGCGAGGATCTCGGAGACGGGGTAGCGGGATTCGCGGCGGACGGCCATGAAGATGCGGGGCATGACCGGGAAGTGGAAGGCCATGTGGCACTCGTCGCCGCCGGCGGCGTAGTCGCCGAAGTAGTCGACGACGTCCTCCGGCCACTGGTTGGCCTCCGCCAGCAGCACGGTGTCGGGATACTGGGCGTCGATCTCGCGGCGCACCCGCTTGAGGAACTCGTGGGTCGCGGGCAGGTTCTCGCAGTTGGTGCCCTCTTCCGCGTAGAGATACGGCACCGCGTCCAGCCGGAAGCCGTCGATGCCCAGGTCCAGCCAGAAGCGGAGGGCGGCCAGGATCTCCTCCTGCACCGCCGGGCTCTCGTAGTTCAAATCCGGCTGGTGGGAGAAGAACCGGTGGAAGTAGTACTGGCCGCGAACCGGATCGAAGGTCCAGTTCGAGGTCTCGGTGTCCACGAAGATGATCCGCGCGTCCGGATAGCCCCTGTCGTCGTCGGCCCACATGTAGAAGTCGCCGTAGGGGCCGTCGGGGTCCTTGCGGGACTCCTGGAACCACGGGTGCTGGTCGCTGGTGTGGTTCATCACGAAGTCGATGATCACGCGCATGCCGCGCTGGTGGGCGGCGTCGACGAACTCCACGAAGTCGGCCAGGTCGCCGAACTCCGGGAGGACGGCGGTGTAGTCGGAGACGTCGTAACCACCGTCCCTGAGGGGGGACTTGAAGAACGGCGGCAGCCACAGGCAGTCGACGCCCAGCCACTGCAGATAGTCGAGTTTGGCGGTCAGGCCCTTCAGGTCGCCGACGCCGTCGCCGTTGCTGTCCTGGAAGGAGCGGACGAGGACCTCGTAGAAGACGGCGCGTTTGAACCACTCCGGGTCCCGGTCCCTGGCCGGGGCGTCCTCGAAGATGTCCGGAACGGGCTCGTTGACAGTCATGGCGCTGGGGGCCTTCCGATCTGCGGGGTGGACGGTCGCTGGACATGGAGCACGTGCGCGGGCCGGCGGCCCGGATCCAGGCGGACGTAGTCGGTGCTGCCCCAGTGATAGGTATCGCCGGTGAGCTCGTCGCGCACCGGCACCGACTCGTGCCAGTCCAGGCCGAGTTGCGGCATGTCCAACGAGACCGTGGCCTCCTGGGTGTGGTGAGGGTCGAGGTTGGCGACCACCAGAACCGTGTCGGAGCCGGCGCTCTTGCTGTAGGCGATCACGGCGTCGTTGTCCGTCGGGTGGAAGCGCAGGTTGCGCAGGCGGTGCAGCGCGGGATGGCGGCGGCGGATGTCGTTGAGTTGGGTGATGAGGGGGGTGAGGGTGCGGCCCTCGCGTTCGGCGGCTGCCCAGTCGCGGGGTTTGAGCTGGTACTTCTCCGAGTCCAGGTACTCCTCGCTGCCCTCGCGCAGGGGGATGTTCTCGCACAGTTCGTAGCCGCTGTAGATGCCCCAGGCGGGGGAGAGGGTGGCGGCCAGCACGGCGCGGACCTCGAAGGCGGGCCGGCCGCCGTGCTGCAGGTAGGCGTGCAGGATGTCGGGGGTGTTGGCGAAGAGGTTCGGCCGCATCCAGGCGGCCGCCTGGCCGGACAGCTCGGTGAGGTAGTCGGTCAGCTCCTGCTTGGTGTTGCGCCAGGTGAAGTAGGTGTAGGACTGCTGGAAGCCGATCTGGGCCAGGGTGTGCATCATCGCCGGGCGGGTGAACGCCTCGGCCAGGAAGATCACGTCGGGGTCGGTGGCGTTGATGCCGGCGAGCACCCGTTCCCAGAAGACCACCGGCTTGGTGTGCGGGTTGTCCACCCGGAAGATCCGCACCCCGTGCGCCATCCAGTGCCGCAGGACGCGCAGGGTCTCGGCGACCAGGCCGTCCGGGTCGGCGTCGAAGGCCAGGGGGTAGATGTCCTGGTACTTCTTCGGCGGGTTCTCGGCGTAGGCGATGGTGCCGTCGGGGCGGTGGTGGAACCACTCGGGGTGCTTGTGCACCCAGGGGTGGTCCGGGGAGCACTGCAGGGCGAGGTCCAGGGCGACCTCCAGGCCCAGCTCGCCGGCCCGGGCCACGAAGCGGTCGAAGTCCTCCAGCGATCCCAGGGCGGGGTGGACGGCGTCGTGGCCGCCGTCGGGGGAGCCGATGGCCCAGGGCACGCCGACGTCGTCGGGGCCGGCGTCCAGGGAGTTGTTGCGGCCCTTGCGGAAGGTGGTGCCGATGGGGTGGATGGGGGGCAGGTAGACGACGTCGAAGCCCATCGCGGCGATCGCGGGCAGGCGGCGGGCGGCGGTGCGGAAGGTGCCGTGCGGCTGCTCGGCGGTGCCCTCGGAGCGGGGGAAGAACTCGTACCAGGCCCCGTACAGGGCCCGCTCCCGCTCCACCAGCAGACGAAGCGGCTCGGAGGCGGTGACCAGCTCCCGCAGCGGATACCGGGCCAGGACCGCGTCCACCTCCGGCGTCAACGCCGCCGCCAGACGCGTCATGACCGGCAGCGAGTCGTCCCCCAGCACCTCGGCGGCGGCGAGCACGGTGTCGCGCTCCGGTCCCTCGGGGGCCCCGGCCGCCGCACGGGTGTGGAGTCCGGCGCCCTCCTCCAGCACCAGCCCGGTGTCGATGCCGGCCGGGACCTTGACGGAGGCGGTGTGGCGCCAGGTGGCGACCGGGTTGCTCCAGGCCTCCACGTGATACGTCCAGCGGCCGGTCGACCCCGGTGTCACCTCGGCGCCCCAGCGGTCGGTGCCGGGGCTCAGTTCGCGCATCGGCGTCCAGGGGCCGGGGCGGCCCTCCGGATCCGTCAGCACCACGTTCGCGGCCACCGCGTCGTGGCCCTCGCGGAACACGGTGGCGGTGACCAGGAACGTTTCCCCTGCGACCGCCTTGGCCGGTCGCCCGCCGCACTCCACGGCCGGGCGGACGTCCCGCACGGGAATGCGGCCGATGGCCGGGACCGAACCGAGGGCCGAACCCGGGGTCGAACTCATGGGTGTCACCTCCACCGTGCTCGAGGCCGGGCTCGCGCCCGGCCGGGATCCTGGTTGCCGCCGGAAAGTCCTACAGCCCGGCGCGGGTACGTCGCTCCGTCGCCACCGGTGGACCCCGGCGGGCGACGGCGCTGCGGCGCGGCCGGCCGCTCTGCTCCCGCAGGTAGGTGACGAGGGTGGTGCGCAGATAACGCTCGGCGGCGTCCGCGGCCTCCCGCGCACACCGCTTCCCCATCAGCACGCACAGGGTGTAGCCCGAGTCCTCGAAGGTGGACCGCACTCTGCGGTCGTCGGGCCGCGCGAGCATCGCGCGTTCCCACGCCCGGTAGCGCCGCAGATGCCGGGCGACTTCGGCTTTGGCGGGTAGCAGCATGGCGCCGTTCACCTTTCGGATGCGCTCGATGGGCACGTTTCCCCGACAGCCGGAGCGGCGGCCGCGCACGCGTGTGCACGGTCCCGTTTACGGCGCTCGAGACTTTCACTCATGGTGCATGTTCAACGACTCACCGTCCTGTTGGCACTTCAACAAGCCTGCTGACCTGCTCGTGTTGCACCAATGGCGTAGCGCGCTCACTGTGGATTCCACTCAGAGGCAACGCGTGCTCACGCTTCGTGCTCGGGGCCTCGTCCGCAAGGGCGGCAGGGGAGCGCGAGCCTCGCCGGTGAGGAGCCAACGACGATGAAGACCGCAGTGCCCTGCTACTACCACCTCGACGTGGAAGTCAGCCCGGAACGGGTCGGGCAGGTCAGGCGCATCCTGGCCGCCCACCTTCGGTTCTGGGACCTGGAGGACCTCGTCGACCCCGTGTGCGGCGGCGCCGAGATGCTGCTGAAGGCCATCGACGAGCACGCCACCGACAAGCACACCTCCATCGAGATGTGGTGGACCGGTCAGCACCTGATCACCGCGGTCGGGGAGAACAACCACGACCTGCGCCCCGACCAGGACCTGCGCGGCTGCCTGGCCCGTATCGCGGCGACGAGCCACGGCTGGGGCTGTTGCGCCTCCGAGACCGGCAGCAAGGTCATCTGGTTCTCGCAGCGGGCCCGCGCCGGGGTGCGCGTCCCGCTGGTCCCGAAGGCTCCCGAGCCGACCCTGTGCGAGGGCCTGAAGACGCCCCGCGAGCTGCCGGTCGCCGCGCTGGCCTCCCCGGCGAGCGACGGTCGGGCCGTCCTGGAGGAGGCCCGGTGACCGGACGGGCGCGCCGGAAAGGGGTACCCCTGCCCGTGTGGCGGGGGTACCCCTATCCGCTGGGCGCCGCGTACGACGGGGAGGGCACCAACTTCGCGCTGTTCAGCGAGGTGGCCGAGCGCGTGGAGCTGGTCCTGGTGGACGACGGCGGCGCCCGTCGCGAGGTCCCGCTCACCGAGGTCGACGGCTTCGTGTGGCACGGCTATCTGCCCGGCGTCGGACCGGGGCAGCGCTACGGCTACCGGGTGCACGGCCCCTGGCACCCGGCGGCCGGCCACCGGTGCAACCCGAGGAAACTGCTCCTGGACCCCTACGCCAGGGCGATGGACGGGCGGATCGACAACCACCCCTCGCTCTACGAGCGCGCCCCGCACGGCCCGGACCCCGCCGACAGCGCCGGGCACACCATGCTGGGCGTGGTGACCGACCCGGCCTTCGACTGGGGCGACGACCGCCCGCCGCGGCGGGGGTACTCCGACACCGTGATCTACGAGGCGCACGTGCGCGGACTGACCCGTAACCACCCCGACGTGCCGCGCGAACTGCGGGGGACGTACGCCGGGTTGGCGCACCCCGCGGTGATCGGTCACCTGACCTCGCTGGGCGTGACGGCGGTCGAGCTGATGCCGGTCCACCAGTTCGTGCACGACGGCGTGCTGCAGGGGCGGGGCCTTTCCAACTACTGGGGCTACAACACCATCGGCTTCTTCGCACCGCACCACGACTACGCCGCCCACGGCACGCGCGGTCAGCAGGTCACCGAGTTCAAGTCGATGGTCAAGGCGCTGCACGCGGCCGGGCTCGAGGTGATCCTCGACGTGGTCTACAACCACACCGCCGAGGGCAGCGAGAAGGGCCCGACACTGTCCTTCCGGGGCATCGACAACGCCTCGTACTACCGCCTGGTCGACGGCGACTGGGCGCACTACTACGACACCACCGGCACCGGCAACAGCCTGCTGATGCGCCACCCCTACGTGCTGCAGCTGATCATGGACTCGCTGCGGTACTGGATCACCGAGATGCACGTAGACGGCTTCCGCTTCGACCTCGCGGCCACGCTGGCGCGGCAGTTCCACGAGGTGGACCGGCTGTCGGCGTTCTTCGACCTGATCCAGCAGGACCCGGTGATCAGCCGCGTGAAGCTGATCGCCGAGCCCTGGGACCTCGGCGAGGGCGGCTACCAGGTGGGCAACTTCCCGCCGCTGTGGTCGGAGTGGAACGGCCTGTACCGGGACGCCGTACGGGACTTCTGGCGCGGCGAGGAGCACACGCTGGGCGAGTTCGCGTCCCGGCTGACCGGTTCCTCGGACCTGTACGCCCGCCACCGGCGCCGGCCGCGCGCCAGCGTCAACTTCGTGACCGCGCACGACGGTTTCACGCTGCGCGACCTGGTGTCGTACAACGACAAGCACAACGAGGCCAACGGCGAGGGCAACAGGGACGGCGAGAGCGTCAACCGCTCCTGGAACTGCGGGGCGGAGGGCGGGACCGACGACCCCTCGGTCCTGGAGCTGCGGGCCCGCCAGCAACGCAACTTCCTGGCCACGCTGCTGCTGTCGCAGGGCATCCCGATGCTCTGCCACGGCGACGAGCTGGGCCGCACCCAGGGCGGCAACAACAACGCGTACTGCCAGGACAACGAGGTCTCCTGGATCGACTGGCGACTGACGGGCGAGCAGCGGGAACTGGTGGACTTCACGCGGTACGTGATCGGCCTGCGCGCCGCCCACCCGGTGCTGCGCCGCCGCCGTTTCTTCCAGGGCGAGACGGCGACCCGGGACGACCAGCCGCTGCCCGACCTGGTGTGGCTGCTGCCGGACGGCCGCGAGATGGCCGAGGAGGACTGGCAGCGCTCCGACGCGCACTCCGTGGCGGTCTTCCTCAACGGCGACGCCATCGCCGAGCCCGACCGACAGGGCCGCCCCGTGCTGGACGACTCCTTCCTCCTGCTGCTCAACGGCTACTGGGAGCCGGTCGGCTTCCGCCTGCCCGGCCCCGCGTACGGCGACCGCTGGACCACCCTCCTCGACACGGCCGAACCCCAGGAGCCCCCGGACGAAGCAGAACACAAACCAGGCGGCACCCTCCGCGTCGAGCCCCGCAGCCTGATCCTCCTGACCCGCCCCCCGAGAGCCACCCACTGATGCTCACCGGCACGGCGTGGGGCCGCCGCGAGGTGTACGCCGCCCGGGCGTCGGCGCGTTCAGGCCTCGCGGCGCGAAGTCACCGTGAACTGGGCGCCGTCCGGGTCGCGGAGTACGGCCTCGTCGGGGCCTTCGCGCAGGACGCTGCCGCCGTGGGCCTCGGCGGTGCGGGCGCAGGCGGAGACGTCGGCGACGCGGAAGTGGATCTGCCAGTGCGGGCGGATCGTGGGGTCGGGGGCGGCCTCCAGCGCGCCGGACTCGATGCGGGCCACGACCTCGCCGTGGCTGCGCAGCACGACCTCGTCGCCCTCGTAGCGGACCTCGCAGCAGCCGGGCCGCTCCGAGGCCCAGTCCAGGACCTCGCCGTAGAAGATCGCGGAGTCGAAGGCGTCGCGCGTGTGCAGCCGGATGAAGGCCGGCGCGGCCTTGCGCCAGGTCTCCCAGTCGGTGAAGAGGTCACCCTCCCAGATCCCGAAGGTCGCGCCGTCCCGGTCGGCGAGCAGCGCGGCCCGCCCCGGCGGGAAGGAGATCGGCCCGACCGCCGCCGTACCGCCGCGTTCCTGCACCCGCGAGACGGCCCTGTCCGCGCTGGGTACGGCGAAGTACGGTGTCCAGGCCACCGCCATCTGCCACATGGCGGCCACCGCTCCGATCCCCGCGACCGGCGCCCCGTCCGCGAGGGCGATGCGGAAGTGGTCGCCGAGCTTGCCCGCGCGCCACTCCCAGCCCAGCACCGCCCGGTAGAAGTCCTCCGTGGTCTTCAGGTCGCGGCTGGTCAGGCTCACCCAGCACGGCGCGCCGCACACCGAGTGCGTGGAGACGACGTCGGGGGTGGCAGATGTCCTGTCGTGGTTCATGGCACGTCCTGGTCTCGTCGACCGGTGTCCACCGGTGTCCACCGGTCTTACACCAGTCTCCGACCGGCAGCCGGAAGGCGCCTGCCGAGTGCCCGCGCGCCGCCGCCGAAACGGCCCGGGCGGCGGCCACCCCCGGCACGGGCGGGCGCCGGGCCCACTGGCAAAGGCCCGCTCGAGTGACGACGATGGACTCCGTGGAACGCACACCGTACGGCCCCGACGACGCGGCGGACCGGTTGCGCGAGCTCCAGAAGGAGGTCGAGCAGCTGAAGGAGGCCGTGACCTCCCACGCCGTCGTGGACCAGGCGATCGGCATGGTGGTCGCGCTCGGCCGGATCACGCCGGACCAGGGATGGATGGTGCTGAAGGAGGTCTCGCAGCACACCAACATGAGGCTCCGCAACATCGCCGAGCTCGTCCTCATCTGGGGACGCACCGGAGACCTGCCCGAGGAGATCCGGGCGGAGCTGGAGGACGCCCTCGACCGGTACGGTCCCACCCAGATCCCGGGAACGCCGCCGGAGTGAGCGGGAACCCCGCCGGCGCCCGCTCGCGGGGTCGAACGGGCGGGCGCCGCCGCGGGGATCAGCCGGTCTCGGTGAGCAGCTCCTCGCGCAGCTGGGCGAAACAGCCGCTGAGCAGCCGCGAGACGTGCATCTGCGAGATACCGAGCTGCTGCGCGATCCGGCTCTGTGTCATTCCCCGGAAGAACCTCAGGTAGAGGATGGTGCGCTCGCGCTCGGGCAGCGCCTCCAGACAGGGCCTGACGGCCACCCGGTCCACGACCAGGTCGTAGCGCGCGTCGGCCTCACCCAGGCCGTCGCCGAGCGCGTAACCGTCCGTGCCCGGGACCTCCGCCTCCAGCGACAGCGCGGCGAAGCAGTCCAGGGCCTCCATCCCGGTGCGTACGTCGCTCACGCTCAGGTGCGCGTACTCGGCGATCTCGGCGACGGTCGGCGCCCGGCCCGGCGTGGTCTGTGCCAGCTCCTTCGCGGCGCGCCGTACGCGGTTGCGTAGGTCCTGGACCCGGCGCGGCACGTGCAGCGTCCACATGTGGTCGCGGAAGTGCCGTTTGATCTCCCCGGTGACCGTCGGCACGGCGTACGCCTCGAACGCGTAGCCACGCCCCGGATCGTAGTGGTCGACGGCTTTGACCAGGCCGAGCGCGGCCACCTGGTACAGATCCTCCAGGGCCTCGCCGCGCCCGCGGAACCGTACGGCGATCCGCTCGGCCATCGGCAGCCACACCTGGACCAGTTCGTCCCGCAGCGCCTTGCGCTCGGGGCCGTCCGGCATTCGGGCGAGCCGTTCGAACGCCTGTGCGGTATCCGGGGCGTCGTCATGCGGATGGGGCTTTGTTCTGCCGGTGGTACGCATGGGCTGCGCCTCCCTCAGCAGGTGCTGGATGGACGGACACCAAGGGAGGCGCGTGCTCGGACCGAACAGGGATGGACAGCGGGGCCCGGCGCGCCGGCTCCCACGGACGTGCCTCCTGTCCGAAGCACTGGAATGCGGTTTCCCGAAGTCGGCGATATGGAAACAATTCCGGGAATGCGGTGACGTCATGCGACCGCACGATTCTTAATTGTCGACCAGCAGCCGGAGAATCGCCACCGGAGGAAATTCTGAGCATTTCAATGACGCACTCGCGCCGCTCTTGACCCTCTCTTGGGGTCGTTACCTCTCCTACAGAGGTAGCGTCGGGCACGTGGACTCGGACCCGCGGACCGCGCAGACCTTCCCCGAAGAGCTGGCCGACGCGCTCGTCGGCGTCCAGCGGCTGATCCGCCGCCGGCTGCGCGCCGGGCTGACCGTGGCGCGGCTGCGCGGCGCCGAGGTCGAGCTGCTGCGCCTGGTCGAGGCCCGTCCCGGCATCGGCGTGTCGGAGGCCGCGAAGGAGCTGCACCTGGCGGGCAACTCCGTCTCGACGCTGGTCAACCAGCTGGTCCGGGGCGGTCAGCTGGTCCGGGAGACGGACCCCGCCGACCGGCGGGCCGCACGCCTGCTGCTCACCGGGGCCGCGCAGGCCCGGCTGCGCGACTGGCGGGAGCGGCGTGCCGAGCTCGTCCGCCGCCAGGTGGACCGGCTCGACGAGGCGGACCAGGAGGCCCTGCGCATGGTGGTCCCCGCCCTGCGCAGGCTGGCCGAGAACCTGCGCGAGGAGGCCGGCCGGCCATGACCCGGAACGCTGCCGCACCGGCCGACGACGCCGTCACCTGCACCCGGCTCGCCTACGCCTTCGGCGGGACGAAGGCCGTCGACGGCCTGGACCTGTCGGTGCGTCAGGGCGAGGTGTTCGGGCTGCTCGGCCCGAACGGCGCCGGGAAGACCACGGCGATCCGCTGCATCACCACGCTCCTGCCGGTGCCCTCCGGCATGGTCCGCGTCTTCGGCCACGACGCCGCCCGCGACCGTATGGCCGTACGGCGCCTGCTGGGCTACGTCCCCCAGCAACTGTCCGCCGACGCCGCCCTCACCGGCCGGGAGAACGTCACCCTGTTCGCCCGCGTCTTCGACGTCCCGCGCCGGGAACGCGCCGCCCGCGTCGCCCAGGCGCTGGCCGCGGTCGGTCTCGCGGACGCCGCCGAGCGGCTGGCGAACACCTACTCCGGCGGCATGGTCCGCCGCCTCGAACTCGCCCAGGCCCTGGTCAGCGCGCCCCGTCTGCTGATCCTCGACGAACCGACGATCGGCCTCGACCCGATCGCCCGCACCGGGGTGTGGGAGCACATCAACACCGTCCGCGCCGCCACCGGCATGACGGTCCTGGTGACCACGCACTACATGGACGAGGCCGACCAGTACTGCGACCGGGTCGGCCTGATGCACCGCGGCCGCATCCGGGCGCTCGGCACCCCGGCCGAGCTGCGCCGTGGGCTCGGCGAACGCCGCCGCGCCCACGGCGCCCCGGCCACGGACCCGCTGCCCACGCTGGAGGACGTCTTCCGCGACGTCGCCGGCAGCGGCCTCGACGACTCCTCAGGAGACTTCCGCGATGTCCGAAGCACCCGCCGCACCGCCCGCCGCGTCGGCTGACCCCGCCCGCACCGACGGCATCGGCCTGCTGGTGCGGCCGCCGCGACCCCGCGCCGGCCGGCGGCTGCTGCCCGCCCGGGTCGTCGCCCTGTGCGCCGTGGAGCTGCAGAAGCTGCGCCACGACCGCACCGAGCTCTACACCCGCGCGGTGCAGCCCGCCCTGTGGCTGCTGATCTTCGGCCAGACCTTCACCCGCATCAGGGCGATCCCCACGGGCGGCGTCCCGTACATCGACTTCATGGCGCCCGGCATCATCGCCCAGTCCGCGATGTTCATCGCCATCTTCTACGGCATCCAGATCATCTGGGAGCGCGACGCCGGCGTCCTCGACAAGCTCCTGGTCACCCCGACCCCGCGCTCGGCCCTGGTCACCGGCAAGGCGTTCGCGGCCGGGGTGAAGTCACTGATCCAGGCCGTCGTGGTCGTTCTCATCGCCGCCCTGCTCGGCGTGGCGCTGACCTGGAACCCGCTGCGGCTGCTCGGGGTCGCGGCGGCCGTGGTCCTCGGCTCGGCGTTCTTCTCCTGCCTGTCCATGACCATCGCCGGCATCGTGCGCAACCGCGACCGGCTGATGGGCATCGGCCAGGCGATCACGATGCCGCTGTTCTTCGGCTCCAACGCCCTGTACCCGGTGGCCGTCATGCCCGGCTGGCTCCAGGCCGTCAGCAGGGCCAACCCGCTCAGCTACCAGGTCGACGCCCTGCGCGGGCTGCTGCTCGGCACCCCCGCGCACCTGGCCGCCGACTTCGCGGTCCTCGTGGTGGCCGCCGCGCTCGGCATCACCGCGGCCTCCGGGCTGCTCGGCCGGCTGGCCCGCTGACGGCGTCCGGCGGGCGGCCACCGGAGTGATGTGCGGCACGCCCCCGCCGGCGGCCGCGGGACCCGGCGGCGGATTCTTCCTGCACACGGCTTGATCAGCGATCAAAGAAGGAGAATTCCCAGGACACGGCACATTCCGTTCATTTGACAGTGCACTGAGCGCACGGATAGGAAGCAGCTCTTGGAAGTCGAGAGGTGCACTGTGTACGAGCCGAACGTGGTCGGGGACTGGCAGGAGTACGACGAGCATGCCGGTCTGCGGGTCCGCGTCCACCGCCTGGAGCAGGCCGAGCCGCCGCGCGGACGCGACGAGGCCGCCGAGGGGCTGACGTACTTCCGCCTCCGCATCACCGTCGAGAACCGCGGCGGGCGGTGCTTCGGCGTCCACCTGGAGGACGGGCAGATCGACGTGCGGATCGGTCCCGACGGGGAGGGCGCGTTCGTCGACTGGCGCAACTCGCAGTTCATCGAGGGCTACGACGTCTATCCGCTGCGCCGGGCCACCGCGGTGCTGTACGTGGCGGGACCGGAGGCCGCCCTGTCCCAGATCGACGTCCAGGTGCAGCTGCGGGTCGACGACGAGTGGGCCGAGCGCAGGCTGTGGACCGGCGGCATCGGCGTGCACGAGGAGTCCGTCGGCGCCGGCGCGCACACGGCAGGCACGGCCGGCGGCCTGGCGCACCAGATCAGCAACTTCCTGCGCGACCAGGCCGGACCGGGCACCGCCGGCTGACCCCGCCGGGCCCCGCCGGGGCAGTGCGGTCAGTGCGGGATGCCGTCGATGACCTCCCGGGCGCCCTGACGCAGCAGGGCCACGGCGACCGACGTACCGAGCGTGGCCGCGTCCAGCCGGCCCGCCCACTCGTGGGCGTTCAGCCGGGTCTTGCCGTCCGGGGTGAAGACACAGGCCCGCAGGGAGAGCTCTCCGCCGCGGTCCACGCGCGCGTACCCGGCGATCGGGCTGTTGCAGTGGCCCTGCAGCACATGCAGGAACATGCGCTCCGCGGTGGCCGCGCGGTGGGTGTCCGGGTCGCCGAGCGCGCTCACGGCCTCGATGAGCCCGGTGTCGTCCTCGCGGCACTGCAGGGCGAGGACGCCCGCGCCGATCGGCGGCATCATCGTCTCCGGGGACAGCACCTCGCTGATCGCATCCGGCCGGCCGATGCGCCGAAGACCGGACACGGCGAGCAGCAGCGCGTCCGCCTCGCCGGCCGCCAGCTTCTCCAGCCGGCGGTTCGCGTTGCCGCGCAGCGGCACGCACCGCAGGTGCGGGTGCGTCGCGGCCAGCTGGGCGGTCCGGCGCACCGCGGAGGTGCCGATCCGGGTGCCCGCCGGGAGCTCGTCGAGGGTGAGCCCGCCGGGGTGGACGAGGGCGTCGCGGATGTCGTCCCGCCTCAGGAACGCGGCGAACGCCGTGCCGGCCGGCAGCGGCCGGTCGGCGGGCACGTCCTTCAGGCAGTGCACTGCGAGGTCCGCCTCGCCGGTCAGCAGCGCGGCGTCGACCTCCTTGGTGAACGCACCCTTGCCCTCGACCTTCGACAGCTCGCCCGGCCACTTGTCGCCGGTGGTCCTCACCGGGACCACCTCGGTGCGCACACCCGGGTGCACGGCGGCCAGTTCGGCGCGGACCCGTTCCACCTGGGCGAGCGCCATGGGGGAGTCGCGGGAGACGATGCGGATCAGTTCCGTAACGGACATGCCGGACACGATAGACCTCCGGCGCACGGCTCCTGACGCCCATTCACCCTTCCAGGTCGCCCGGCAGGCCCGCCACGGTCTCCTCGGGGCCGGGTCCGTACGAAGGCGTAGCTACCGGGACTCATTCGCAGTGCACCGGCGTTCACGCCGGTGGTGAGGCGAATCCGGCGGTTGCGACGCGGAGCGTCGCCGGATCGTTCCGGCGGAGCCGGATTCAGCTGATCCGCCCCGGGCTGTCCGTGGCTGGTGCTAGCGTCCGGATCATGCAGCTTCGGTACGCCTTCCGTCTCGACCCGTCACCCGGTCAGCGCATCGCGCTGGCGAGGGCGTTCGGGTGCGCACGGGTGGTGTACAACGACGCGGTCGCCGCGCGGGAGCGGGCCCGGGCGGCGGGCGAGCCGTTCCCGACCGCGGGAGTCTTGTCGCGGACGCTGCTCACCGAGGCGAAGAAGACCCGGGAGCGGCGCTGGCTGGGCGAGGTCTCCGCGGTGGTGCTGCAGCAGGCGCTGCGCGACGCCGAGGCCGCCTACCGCAACTTCTTCGCCTCCCTGAAGGGGAAACGCAGGGGCCCGAGACTGGGCGCCCCGCGGTTCAGGTCACGCAAGGACGCGAGGCAGGCGATCCGGTTCACCGCCAACGCCCGCTGGAAGATCACCGGGGCCAGCCGGCTGAGCCTGCCGAAGATCGGCGAGGTCCGGGTGCGCTGGTCACGGGCTCTGCCGTCCGTGCCATCCTCAGTCACCGTGATCAAGGATGCGGCCGGGCGGTACTTCGCATCCTTCGTCATCGACACCGACCCGGAACAGGACCGGACCCGGCTCGGCGAGCCGAACCCCGACAGCGCCGTCGGAATCGACCTGGGCTTGGCCCACTTCGCCGTCCTGTCCGACGGCACGAAGATCGACTCCCCGCGGTTTTTGCGCCGGGCGGAGAAGAGGCTGAAGAAGGCGCAGCGGGCACTGTGCCGCAAGCAGAAAGGATCCAGGAACCGGGAGAAGGCCCGCCGGAAGGTGGCCCGCGCACATGCGCAGGTGGCCGACGCGCGCCGCGAGTTCCACCACCAGCTCTCCACGAAAGTGATCCGTGAGAACCAAGCGGTCGCGGTGGAGGACCTGGCGGTGGGCGGCCTGGCGCGCACCCGGCTGGCCAAGAGCATCCACGACGCGGGCTGGTCTCAGTTCGTGACCATGCTCGCCTACAAGGCTCAGAGGTACGGGCGCACCTTTGTCAAGGTCGGCAGGTTCGAGCCCACCAGCCAGGTGTGCTCCGCCTGCGGCCACCGCGACGGGCCCAAACCCCTGCAGGTGCGGGAATGGACCTGCACCGCCTGCGGCACGGTCCACGACCGGGACCACAACGCCGCCATCAACATCAAACAGGCCGCCGGACTGGCGGTGACAGCCTGTGGAGCGCCGATAAGACCGGACCTCGGTCCGGCACAGCGCGGTGAAGCAGGAAGCCACGGAATCCGCACCGGAACCCGTGCCGCGTAGCGGCACAGACACCGGAGCGGAAGGCCAAAATCCTCGGGCTTCAGCTCGAGGAGCAAGTCAATACGTCGAGCAGATCCAGGACCTCTCCCGCGCCGAGAGCGCGGCGATCCTGTGGATGCTGCTCGAGCAGGCGGTACGGCCCGAGCACACGGTCCGGTTCCGCTGGGAGCCCGGCAGCGTGGCCTTCTGGGACAACCGGGCCACCATCCACCTCGCGCCCGGCGACAACGCCCACCTCGGCCACCCGCGGATCATGCACCGGGTGATGCTCACCGGTGACGTACCGGTCGGGGTGGACGGCAGGCCGTCCGAGCCGATCACGGGCAGCGCGCCGGGCCGCTGGTGACCGGCCCCGGCCGGCTCAGGTCAGCGGAATGACGGCCTCGTCCTCGACCGGCGGGTCGACCTCCTGGGCGCGCAGACCGGTCGCCGCGAAGCAGCGCAGCCGCGCCGCCTCCGGGGTGACGTCCAGACGCGGGAACGACTGAAACCGCCGAGGTCCTCGTACCAGTCGTGGTTGCCGGGGACCGCGTAGATCGGCGCGGGATGGTCCCGGTACGGACGGAAGAACGATGGCGTCCCGCCAGGTGGTGCAGGGGATCGAGGCGCCGGAATCCGCAGGTCGGGGACGACGGCCCCGCCGGATCGGGTGTTCAACCCGCCTCAACGGGACGCTTCGCGGGCTGCCGCCTCCACGGAGACCGCCGTGGGCCTCGTACCGGAACGCGAAGCGCTTGATCCCCTGCACCACGTCGTGGAGCACGACCGAAGAACCTGGGGCCGTAGTCGTCGGTGCTGCCGACGGGGTTGTGAACTGCTGCCACAGAACAGCGCATGAGTGTGTTCTGGCGTGAGTGAGTGAGTGAGTGTTGATGGGAACGGTATCGCGTGAGGACTCGGACACGTCGTGCACCGTAACAACGCCCCCTGGGTGGCCGTACGGCGGGGCCTGCGAAGGTCAACTTCCCTCCGACCCCGCACGCTTCGGCAGCTTCGCGCCCAACTTCACCACGCCGCTGGGGAATTCGCCGTCGGCCGGATTCTCACTCGAACCGTGAGACGTCGCCCGCCCCCCGCCGTACGACCTCGGCCTCCCCGCCGGAGAAGTCGATGACCGTGGTCGGTTCGGTCCCGCAGTCGCCCGAGTCGACCACCGCGTCCAGTACGTGGTCGAGCCGGTCCTTGATCTCCCAGCCCTGCGTCATCGGCTCCTCCTCGTCGGGCAGCAGCAGCGTGCTGGACAGCAGCGGCTCGCCGAGCTCCGCGAGCAGGGCCTGGGTGACGACGTGGTCGGGGATGCGCACCCCGACGGTCTTCTTCTTCGGGTGCTGCAGCATGCGCGGCACCTCCCGTGTCGCCGGCAGGATGAAGGTGTAACTGCCGGGTGTGGACGCCTTGATGACGCGGAAGACGTCGTTGTCGATCCGTACGAACTGGCCGAGCTGCGCGAAGTCCTGGCACATCAGGGTGAAGTGGTGCCGGTCGTCCAGGTGGCGGATCGCCCGGATCCGCTCGATGCCGTCCCGGCTGCCCAGCCGGCAGCCGAGGGCGTAGCACGAGTCGGTCGGATACGCGATCAGCGCCCCCTCGCGCACGCTGTCCGCGACCTGGCGGATGGAGCGCGGCTGGGGGTTGTCGGGGTGCACGTCGAAATACTTCGCCATTCACCGAGCTTATGCCGTGCGCCGGCGGTCGCCGTGCAGGCGGCCTGTCTCCGCTCCTGCGCCGCGCGCACCCGTACGCCGCCTGCGGAGCAACACGCTTCAACTTTCCAGGCGTACGCGGCGGATCCCGGGGAACCAGCACTCATACACCGCTCGGGTGCTGTCCCCCCGGCCCCGGGCAGGCGGCTTCGCCGGCCACTCACCTCCCCCCGTGATCCGCCGGCGAAGCCGCCTCACCTCCCGCTCGCGGGGCCGTGCGGGATGCCCGGCCCCGGACTGCCGTGCCACCTGCTGGTAACGTCCCCGACCGAAAAAGCCGAGGTCAAAGCCACGGACATGCGACGGAGGAGAGGACGGACATGGCCGGGCGCGAGGACGGGACCGACGGGGTCCCAGGAGAAGCCCCGGGACTAGCCTCAGGACGGGCTCAGGGACGGGCCCGGGGACGGGCCCGGGGACCAGAAGGCCCGCGGGCGTCCTGGGCCGAGGAACTCCTCGACCAGTTGCGGCCGGCCGGGCGGGACGTGCGCAAGGTCGTCGCCTGGCTCGCCGGATCCACGCGCGGGACCGCCTGCCTCCTGGACGGTGCCGGCACCCTCCTCGCCGGGGAGCCGCCGACCCTGGACGAGGACCTGGTCGCGGACGTCGCCACCGGCCGGTTCGCCTCCGCCGCGCTGCAGGACCGGGGACGCCACGTCCGTCTGGTGCGCGTGGGCGGTCCGCGCCCGCCCTCGGCCGGCGTCCTGGCCGTCTCCCGCGCCGACCCCTTCGACCGGCAGGCCGCCGAGATGGTCACCCGCACCGCCGCGGTGCTCGAACTGCTGCTGCGGGCCCACGAGACCACCGCGGCCGGACGCCGCCTCGAACAGGCCACGTTCGCGCTGCGGCTGGCCATCCTGCAGCTGCTGATGGTCGAGGACACCGTCTCGGCCCGCCGGGTGGCCGCGGGCCTGTGGCCCGGCCTGCTCGACGCGGACACCGCGTGCGTCTACGTCGTCGAGACCCACCGCGGCGAACGCGACCTGCTGGCCGCCGAGTGCCTGGACGCCACCGAGGGGCAGGCCCTGGTGGTGCGCTGCCCGGCGGTGGACGAACACGTGATCGTGTTCGCGCCCGCCGAGACCGTCGGCCGGGAGCTGCGCTCGCTGGTGGGCGGGCGGCCGCACACGTTCCTCGGCGGCAGCATCCGGCACAGCCTGGCCCGGACCGCGACGGCGTACGGGCAGGCCGTGAGCGCGCTCGCGGTCGCCCGGTTCCGCCCGGACCGTGCGGCCGTGTACGCCGAGCGGACCCACCCCGAGCGCCTCATGGACCCCGAGGCGCTGCACGCCTGGTCCGCCCGGCTGCTGCGGCCACTGGACACCCTGCCGCACCACACGCGCGCCGAACTGCTCGCCACCACCCGGCTGGGTCTGGAGTTCACCGCCGTCAGCGCCGCGAAGGTCCTCGGTGTGAGCCGCAACACGGTGCGCGCCCGGATGGAACGGGTGGAAGCGCTGCTCGGCACGGACTTCAGCCGCCTGACCGTCCGGGCCGCCGTCCACCTCGCCCTGAACACCCAGGCGGGCCTCGGCCACCAGCCGGCCGCCGAGGCGGCGCCCCGGCCGGGTGCCGTACGCCTCGGCGACCTGCTGGCCGGTCCGGCGCTGCGTGGCTGGGCGCACGAACTCCTCGGCCGGCTGAGGACCGACGCGCGGGATCTGCGCGGCACGCTGCGCACCTGGATCACCGCCGGCGGCAACTCCGAGCGCGCCGCGCAGCTGCTCGGCATCCACGCGCAGACCGTCCGGGAGCACGTGCGCGGTGCGGAGCCCGTCCTCGAACGCCAGCTCCTCGCCGCCGGCAGCGACCTGTACGAGGTCGTCCTGGCGCATCTCGCGGTCGGTGACCTCGATCCGCCCGCTCTCGAAGGAGGGTGAAGGCGGGCATTCGGGACTCACTTGTGCACGGGTGAGTCCTCGGCCGGGCGGAAAGGGCATCGGCGCGGTACCCAACGATTTCACTGGGCACGTAAGTTCGTCGGGTCGCGGAGGCGGGACCGGAACGGGGGACCGGTCCCGTTCCGCCGGGCCCCGAGACGCAGGTCACAACACCGCGCGGTGCTGTGAGGAACGCCACCGCACTGCCGACTCCGCCCCGTACGGCGGCAGTTGGGGCGGGTGGCAGCCCGTGGCGGCCGTGGTCCGCACCGACTGGCCCGTGGCGTCTGTGAAGATGGGCAGCCGCTGTGCCGGACCACGTCTCACCGCCGAGCCGCCCCTGGCGGCACAGCACGGCAGTCGTCCGGATCTCATGCGAGAAGCGCCCCACCGTGCCCTCACCCACCCTTCCTGCCTCGTCCGTGCCCGCCACCGCCGCGCGCCGCGTGCTCCTGCTCTCGCCCCGGCGCCGGTCGCGTACCACGGCGACGGGCGAGGACCGTGCCCCCTGGCGGGCCCTGCGCCACCGCGACATGCGCTGGTGGTCCGCGGCCAACCTGGTGTCCAACGCCGGCACCTGGATGCAGCTGACCGCGCAGAACCTGCTGGTCCTCCACCTGGCGGGCCCTGCGCCACCGCGACATGCGCTGGTGGTCCGCGGCCAACCTGGTGTCCAACGCCGGCACCTGGATGCAGCTGACCGCGCAGAACCTGCTGGTCCTCCACCTCACCGGCTCCGCCGCGGCGACCGGCCTGTCGCTGTCCGCGCAGGCGGCGCCCGGGCTCCTGCTGGGGCTCGTCGGCGGCGCCGCGGTCGACGCCTGGCCGCGCCGGCTCACCGCCTCGGTGAGCCAGGCCCTGCTCGCCGTGGTCGGCTTCGTCACCGCGGGTCTGGTCTTCACCGACCGGCTGACGGTGCCGGTCCTCATGGTGCTCGCGGCCGTCACCGGGCTGATCGCCACCGTGGACGCACCCGCCTGCGCCCTGCTCGGCAACGACCTCGTACCTCCCAAGGACGTGCCCTCGTCGATCGCGCTGGGCTCGATGATCAGCGGGACCGGCCGGGTGGGCGGCACCGCCCTGGCGGGCGTGGTCGTCTCCTGGTGGGGTCCAGGGGCGGCGTACGCTGCGAACGGACTGTCCTTCCTGGCCGTCGCGGCGGTGATCCCCTTCCTGCGTCCGCACCCCGACGCGGGACGGGAACCGGCGCCCGCCGGCGCGTCCCGGCCCCGGACCGCCGCCTCGGCATCGCGCCGGCACGGCACGGGCGCCCGTGACGGCCTCGGCTTCTTCCTGCGCCGCCCCCGGCTCGTCGCCCTGGCCGGCATCACCGCGATCAGCAGCGTCTTCGGCCGGAACTACGCCCTGACCCTCGCCGTGCTGGTCACCGGGCCGCTCGGCGGTGCCGCCGGTGCCTTCGGCACGGTGTCCACGGTGCTGGCCGTGGGCGGTGTCGTCGGGGCGGTCCTGGCCGGACGGCTGCACAGCCCCTCCGTACGGCTCGTCGGCGCCCTCGCCGCGGCGGGCGCGCTCCTGCAGATCGCCGCCGGTCTGTCTCCGACGCTGTGGATCCTGCTGCTGCTCGTCGCCCCGATGGCGGTGGCGGAGTCGGTCTCCGACACCGCCGGCACGACGGTCCTGCAGACCGACCCCCCACCGCACATGCGGGGCCGCGTCCTCGGCGTATGGCGCAGCGCCAGCACCGGCTGGAGCCTGATCGGCCCCCCGTTGCTCGGCGTCCTCATGCAAACGGCGGGTGCCCGCGGCGCCCTGGTGATCGGCGGCGTCCTCATCGCCGGAACGATCGGGGCGGGCGCGCTCCTGCGCAACCGCCGTCCCGGCCTCATGAGGCCCGGGCCCGCCCACGTGACACTCCCGTCCCCGCGCACGTCCCCACCCCCCACCGCCACCCGCTCGGCCCCCGTCCCCGCGGCGGGCTGCGCCCCGGCACCCTGAGCGCACGCGCCGGACCGGCCGCGACGCGTCCGCCCGCACCGCGCACGGCAACACGGCTGCCGACGTCCGGGCCGTCGTGCGTGCGATCCGGCCGATCCCGTCATGCGGCCCCGGCCCGCCCACGCCGGGGCCGGTGCGGGCGGGGATGGTGTCCCGGCGGCGGGTCCCGGCCGGTGGAGCCGGTCCTGGAAGGCTTCGGGGCCGGTTCGGGTCCTCGGGGCACGCCGCTCGGGCGTCACTCGTCCGGTGATGGGCCGCGCCCCCGGCGCGGGCGGAGGCGTCGTCCGCTTGCACGCCCGGGGGTCCGGCGCCGCCGCGGCCGGGTCGTGTCCCACGACGTGGTGCAGGGGAGCAAGCGCTTCGTGTTCCGGTGTGAGTCCCACGGCGGTCGCCGTGGAGGCGGCAGCCCGCGAAGCGTCCCGTTGAGGCGGGTTGAACACCCGATCCGGCGGGGCCGTCGTCCCCGACCTGCGGATTCCGGCGCCTCGATCCCCTGCACCACCTGGCGGGACGCCATCCGTGGCCGGCCGTTTCACGCCGTGCGCCCAGGTCGCACCGGTCATGTTTCCGCTCCGGAAGTCGTCGGACGGCCCGTCGGCCGCACGCCGACCCGGCATCAGGGTGAGCGGGTCCCGGCCGCTCGTTCCAGCAGGTTCAGGAGGAGGGCAGAACCGCCTCCACAGCCGCCGTCGGCGTCGCCACCTCGATCGGCCCGTGACTCCCGCCCGTCGCGGACGGAGCCTCCGGGAGGGCCCAGCTGCCCAGCAGGGCCACCGTCTTGCCCGCCCGCAGGGCCAGCGCCACCTCGCTGAGCGTGCCCCAGCCTCCGCCCACCGCGATGAGCGCGTCGCAGGTGTTCACGAGCACCCCGTTGCGCAGCTCGCCCAGCCCGGTCGCCACCGCGACGCTCAGGTGCGGGTTCCCCGCGGCCCGGCCACGCCCGGGCAGCAGGCCGAGGACCGTACCGCCCGCCGACCGCACACCCTCCGCGCACGCCTCCATGACCCCGCCCAGGCCCCCGCACACCACGACCGCTCCCCGCCCGGCCAGCAGCACACCCACCTGCCGGGCGAGCTCCGCCTCCCGGGCGGAGGCCTGTCCGGGCCCGGCGACGGCGATGCAGGGACGCATACGCCCATGGAACGACCGGCCTCCGCCCTCGGCAAGGGGAGTACGAGTTACATCCCCTTGCGCGTGAATCCTTCGCAGTGACGCGCGTATCCACAGCAGACTCTTGCTCATACAGCTGATTCGATCGTACGATCCCCACAATCCGCCGCCCTCGACCATCAGGACATCCCATGGACCGCACCCGCCTGCACCACCTCCTCGCCCGCGAGAGCGCCGAGGCCGAGCGGCGCAACCCGCGCTCCAAGGCCGCCTACGACCGCGCCGACCACCTCTTCGGCCGAGTGCCGATGACCTGGATGAACAAGACCGCCGGCGCCTTCCCCCGCTACCTGGACTCCGCCCGGGGCGCCCGGATCACCGACGTCGACGGACACGAGTACATCGACTTCTGCCTGGGCGACACCGGCGCCATGGCGGGCCACTCGCCCGCGCCCGTGGCCGAGGCGGTGGCGCGGCGGTACGCCGAGCTGGGCGGGGCGACGGCGATGCTGCCCACGGAGGACGCCGAATGGGTCGGCGCGGAACTCACCCGGCGCTTCGGACTCGCCCGCTGGAGCTTCTCGCTGACCGCGACCGACGCCAACCGCTGGGCGATCCGGCTCGTCCGCGCGGTCACCGGCCGCCCCAAGATCCTGGTGAACAGCTACTGCTACCACGGCAGCGTCGACGAGTCGCTCATCGTCGTCGGCCCCGACGGGCACGGCACCGCCCGCGAGGGCAACGTGGGAGCACCCTGCGACGTCACCCTCACCAGCCGGGTCGCCGAGTTCAACGACCTGGATCAGCTGGAGCGCGAGCTCGCCCACGGCGACGTGGCCGCCGTCCTCATGGAACCGGCGCTCACCAACATCGGCATCGTGCTGCCCGAGCCCGGCTACCTGGCCGGCGTACGCGAGCTGACCAGGCAGTACGGCACGCTGCTCATCAACGACGAGACGCACACCTTCTCCGCGGGACCGGGCGGCTGCACCGCGGCCTGGGACCTGGAGCCCGACCTGCTGACCATCGGCAAGGCGATCGGCGGCGGCATCCCGGCCGGCGCCTACGGCCTGTCCGCCGGCCTCGCCGACCGGCTGCTCGGCCGCGCCGACCTGGACCTGGTGGACATGGGCGGTGTCGGCGGCACCCTGGCGGGCAACGCGCTGTCCATCGCCGCGACGCGCGCCACGCTCGAGCACGTCCTCACCGACGACGCCTTCGCCCGTATGGCGAAGCTGTCCGAGCGCTTCGAGGCCGGAGTCCGGGCCGGCATCGGCGCCCACGCCCTGCCCTGGTCGGTCAGCCGCCTCGGCGCCCGCACCGAGTACCGCTTCGCCGACCCGGCCCCGCGCACCGGCACCGAGTCGGCCGCCGCCGCGGACCCCGAGCTGGAGGACTTCCTCCACCTCTACCTGGCCAACCGGGGCATCCTGCTCACGCCGTTCCACAACATGGCGCTGATGTGCCCCGACACCACCGAGCAGGACGTCGACACCCACACCGAGGTTTTCGCCGCCGCCCTGTCCGAACTGCACGGCTGACGGCCGCACTACGCTGGGCCGAGCCGGCCGGAGAGGGAGAGCGACGCACGTGGACGAGATCGACCGGGCCATCCTGCGCGAGCTGCAGACCGACGGACGTATCGCGTACGCGGACCTCGGGCCCAAGGTCGGCCTCTCCGCGTCCGCGGCCCGTCAGCGGCTGCAGCGGCTGCTGGACTCCAAGGCCGTCCAGGTGGTCGGCGTGACCGACCCGATGGCCATGGGCGGACAGGCCATGGCGCTGCTCGGCATCGGCGTGGACGGCGACCCCCGGGCGGTCGCCGACGAACTGGCCGGGCGAGCCGAAGTGATCTACTCGGTGCTGACCTCCGGCGGATTCGACCTGTTCGTCGAAGTGGTCGCCCCCGGCCCGAGGGACCTGCTGGACTTCGTCAACGACGTGGTCCGGCCGATCGAGGGCGTCCGGCAGGTGCAGTCGTTCCCCTACTTCGGCATCCACACCCACCGGTTCCTGTGGGACGTGGGCTGACCGGCCGGGCTCACCGGCCCTCGGGCGGGCGCGGAGTGAGCACCAGCATCGTCACGTCGTCGCTGACGGTGCCGCAGTACGCGAGCAGATCGGCCAGCACATGGTCGGCGAGCACCACCGGGTCGAGGGCGGCGAGCCGGGGCAGCCGGTCGAGCAGCGGGTAGAACGCGCCGTGGGAGTCCCTGGCCTCCGTGACACCGTCGGAGGCCAGGAACAGCACGTCACCGGGGCGCAGCGGCACGGTGAGCCCGTTCTGCCGCGGAACGCTGTCGGGCAGGCCGAGACCCAGGGGCGTCCACGGCGCCACCTCGACCTCCTCGGCCTTCCCGTCGCGCAGCAGCACCGGCGGCGGATGGCCGCAGGTCACCACCCGCACCGATCGCGCGTCGCCGGGGAACTCCAGCAGCACCGCGGTCGCGAACAGCTCCGCGTGCCGCACCTCCTCCGAGTCCACCACCAGCCGGCGGTCCAGGGCGGCCGCGACCGCGGTCAGATCCGGTCGGTCGAGCACCGCCTCCCGGAAGCTGCCCAGCAGCGAGGCGACCGTGGACACCGCCGCGAGGCCGTGCCCCTGCACATCCCCCATCACCGCCCGCACCCCCACGGGCCCGCGCCGCACGTCGAAGAAGTCCCCGCCGACCAGCGTCCCGCGCTGCGCGGCCCGGTACAGGCCCGCGCACCGCACCGGACCGACCTGCTCGGGCAGCGGCGGGACGACCGCGCGCTGCGCCGCCTCGGCGATCGTGCGCTCCAGGCCCAGCTGGGCGTCGCGGCGGCTGCGCACATAGGACAGGAACACGCTCAGCACGGCGACGAACGTGACCGTCTCCAGGTCGGTGTTTCCGGGCCGGTCCAGCTGGAAGGCCGGCACGCTCAGCAGGACCACCACGACGCAGCCCAGCAGCGCGGTCGCCACCGGCCCGTAGGACAGCACGGCCAGCGGCGGTATGGCGCCCAGCAGGAAGCCGATCTCGAGCGGGTTCGGGCTCAGCAGCGTGGCCAGGCACACGACGACGACCAGCACGATCGGCAGCGCGCGCACCCAGCCCGGCGGCGGGGCACCGCGCAGCCAGCCACGCCGGTGCGGATCCCGGCGCGGAACCAGGGCAGACAGCTTCAGCACACCACCACGCTGCTACGCCGCCCCCAGTCCCGCACGCCGGGACCCGCGGGCCCCGGAGCGGCAGGCCGGCCGGGTCAGGGCCTGTCCCTAGAACGGCGAGAGGGTCAGCCGGATCCGGCTCGGGGCGGTGTCCTGGATGTACGAGGCGAAGTCCGCCACGTCGTCGAAGGCGAACCCGTAGGCCCGGCCGTCCTCCGTCGCCGCGTGCATGGCCTTGGCGTAGTGGTTGGTGACCTCGGTGCGGTAGAAGGAGGCGGCGTCGGTCACCGGCTGGGCGGCCGTGGCCAGCAGGGCCGAGCGGTTGAAACCGGCGCCGAGCACCGCGGCGACCGGACCCGTCGTACCGTCGTTGGGCGCGGCGAGGGCGCCGTCGCAGAACAGGACGTCCCGGGTGGAGGGTTTGTCGAAGCCGACGGAGGCAGGGCCGTCGAAGGTGAGCCGCCCGCCGCGCACCCGGCCGGTGAAGGTGCCCGCGCCGGTCGTGACCGTGAGGTCCGTGCCCGTGTAGGTGCTCCACACCTCGTCGATGTACGGCGCGAAGTAGTCCTCGGCGAACAGTCCCGCGTCCAGGCCGTGGCCGGGGGCGATGACACGGGTGTCGTCCACGACGAGCTTCGAGAACTCCTCGACCTGCCGCAGCGCGGCGAACGCGGCTGCCCGCCCGCCGCCGCGCACGGTGCCCGTCGTCCGGTCCTGGGCGCCGGTCAGACGGATGCTCAGCGGCACGCTGAACATGTCGACCATGGTCGTGTTGCAGAACATGCCGGCGGAGTTGTACGTGAACTCGGCGCAGTCGTGCAGGACGGGATGGTTGGGGTCCGAGGACACCCAGCCCGCCGGGTACTGCAGGGCGGCGTTGCCGTTGCCGTCGGTGACGGCCTTGAACTTCAGCTTCTGCCCGAGGGCGACGTAGATCCGGCCGGACATCCGTGGCAGGGACAGCCGGGTCTCGCCGCTGCCCGCCAGGGGTATCGCGTAGTCGGTGAAACCGTCGCCGCCGTTGTCCGACAGGGCGATCGGCGCGAGCGTCCCGTCGGGGGTGACGCGGACCTGCCGGCCGTCCTGGTTGCCCACGATGTACACGTGGACGGAGGCGTTGTCGAAGGCTCCGCTGTTGTTGACGATCGTGAGCGGAAGCGCTTGCGCGGCGGACGTCCCGCTCTCTGAGGCCGTGCCCGCGAGGGCGTGAGGGGCGATCGCGGCGACTGCGGGCGCGGCCGCCGCCGCGCCGCCGAGAGCGGCGAGGAACTTCCTGCGGCCGAGGGGGCGCTGGTGTCGAGAGGCCATGTGGGGGGTCTCCTTGGTGTCTGTCGTGCGTGCGTGGGGTGACGGCGAACCGGGAGAGAGGAGTGGGTACGAGCGATGAGAGCGCTCTCAGCCCGCCGTTGAGCCTTGATGGTACGCATCTCAACCACCCGCGCCAACCGGTCTGTCGGCCACTCAGATCCCCATGACCTGCGGTCGCTTGAAAACCGAACGGGCCTCGGTCAAGGCTTGATCCGGCCTTGAGGGCCACTCAAGCGTCCGAAATGCGCATGCCAGGTTTGCCTGCGCCCGTTGTGTGCATCCGATAAGGGCACGTACTTCCGACGGATTGTGGAGGAGAAGTGGGCATCATCGCCTGGATCCTGATCGGCCTGCTGGCCGGCGCCATCGCCAAGCTGCTCCTCCCGGGCAAGGACCCGGGCGGCATCATCGTCACCATGCTGATCGGCATCGCGGGCGGGCTCCTGGGCGGCTGGCTGGGGAAGGTCATATTCGGCGTCGAGTCGATCAATGGCTTCTTCCACCTGTCGACCTGGATCGCCGCGATCGTCGGCTCCCTGATCCTGCTCGTGCTGTACCGGCTCTTCACGGGCAACCGGAGCTCCCATCGACACGCCTGAGCCATCCCGACCGCGCCCGGCGCCCGCCACGGGCGCCGGGCGCCTGCGTGGTACAGCTCGCCGCTGTCTCTCCGCCGCGCCGAACAGAGTGACGGCCGGCCCTTGCGGGCCGGCCGTCGGTGAGCGTGTGGCAGGAAGCGGAGTCATGCGGCTCGGTGCGGGTCCCCGGGGAGGTCTTCACCCGGTTCGGGCGCGGCCGGGCTCGCGCCGGCTCCGGTGCCGCGTCGGCCACCCGGGATCAGGCGCAGATGTCTGCGGTGCCCGGCATGGCGGCCCCGCGCCGGACCGGGAGCGAGTACCCGGTCCTCCATGCGGTCCATGACCAGCAGCAGCACGGACAGAAGCGGCAGCAACAGAACAGCGACAAGTATCACGACGTCCCCTCGGCCGACACAGGACTCCGGGTGCTCCGAACCACGCCGTTGATGGGCGCGGTGCGGTGAAGGATTCGTGACGATCGGGGCGGATGCCGAGGCGGTCGTGAAGTGCCGTTCAACAGTGGACCCGTTCGGGCGGACGGCGGGTTCCCCGCGCTGTACTCTCAGTCGAACCGGCCCAGTTGGCGCGGTGGAATCGGCGAGTCTGGGGGATCGATGCCTGCGGAGAACCAGCTGTTCACGAACATTGACGAGAACGTGCCGACGGCCGCGCGAATGTACGACCACTATCTGGGCGGCAAGGACAACTACGCGGCGGACCGCGCGGCGTGCGAGGAACTCGACAAGGTCGTCCCCAGCACCCGCCGCCTCGCCCTCAACAACCGGCGCTTCCTGCAGCGCGCCGTCCGCGTGCTCGCCGAGGAGTACGGGATCCGCCAGTTCCTCGACCACGGCTCCGGTCTGCCCACCCAGGACAACGTCCACCAGGTCGCGCAGCGCGTCGACCCCAAGACACACGTGGTCTACGTGGACAACGACCCGATGGTGCTGGTCCACGGGCGGGCCCTGCTGCAGCAGGACGAGCGCACCGCCGTCATCCACGCCGACTTGCGGCAGACCGACGAGATCTTCTCGCACGCCGAGACCCGGCGCCTGATCGACTTCTCGCAGCCGGTGGCCGTGCTGTTCAACTCGGTGTTCCACTGCATCCCGGACAGTGACGCAGACGGCCCCCTCGCGGTGGCCCGCCGCGTACGTGAACGGCTCGCGCCGGGCAGCCTGGTGCTCATGTGCCAACTGGTCAGCGAGGACCCGGAAGTACGCGCCTTCGTCACCGACTTCATGGACCAGGCCACGCAGGGCCACTGGGGCCGGGTGCGCCAGGAGAAGGACGTCGCCGAGTGGTTCGAGGGACTCGAGATCCTCGAGCCGGGCCTGGTGGAGGTGTCCACCTGGCGGCCGGACACCGATGTGGCTCCCCGTCAGCTCACCCACGAATGGGTGGAGTTCGGCGGGATAGGCCTGATCCGCTGAGCCGCGTCGCTCAGGGAGCGGGGGAGTAGCGGTCGTTGGCCGTCCTGCGCAGCAGCGCCAGGGACTCCTGGGGCGTCAGCGCCTCGTCGGCCAGCCTGTCCAGGGCGATCCGGTACTCCTCCGTCTCGTCGCGGTCCTCCAGGAAGTTGGCGCTCCTGATGTGCTCGAGGTAGACGACGTCGGGCAGGTCGAGCCCGCCAAAGCGGAGGTAGGTGATCGGGATGCCGGGCGCGGACGCGTTCGTCACGTCCAACGGGATGATCTGCATGGTCACATTGGGGCGCCGTGCCATCCGGATCAGATGGTCGAGCTGCTCACGCATGACCTCGCGGCTGCCCAGCACACGCAGCAGCACCGACTCGTCGATGACCGCCCACAGCTGCGGAGCGTCCTGACGCAGCAGCAACCGGGCTCGCTGCGTACGCAGTTCCACGCGTCGCTGCACCTCGCTCGCCGAGGCGGTCGGCAGGCCGCGCTCCACCACGGCCCGGGTGTACGCCGCGGTCTGCAGTAGACCGGGGACGTACTGGATCTCGAAGGTGCGGATCGCGGCGGCCGCCTCCTGCAGGCCGACCAGCCGGTCGAACCACTCGGGCATCAGCCGCTTGTCGTAGCGCTGCCACCAGCCGGGCTCGCCCGCCCGCCGCAGCAGCTTGAGCAGGACCGAGGACTCGTAGTCGTCGGTGCCGTACAGCCGCAGCAGGGAGCGGACGTCGCCCTCCGCCGGTGGGCGGCGTCCCTTGCCGGACTCGATGCGCGAGAGCTTCGCGGCACTGAACCCGAGTTCCCGTGCCGCCTGCTCCTGGGACAGGCCGGCGTCCTCGCGGAAGCCCGCCAGCTGGACGCCGACCAGCATCTTCAGCAGAGTCGGGGCCGGCTCGGGCCGGTCCAGATAGGGTTCGAGACGGGAGAGGCGATGCGGCTCGGCGGACATCCTGACTCCCAGTGGACCGGCAGACTTGAGGGTTACACTATCGCACCGCCCCGTCGCGCAGCGCACGCGCCCGCACAAGTCGGCAACTCCCTTCCGCTTCACAGCAGATGGTCGAACTCGCCCTCCTTGGCGCCGGCCAGGAACGCGGCCGCCTCCGCCGGGGTGTAGACCAGGGCGGGGCCGTCGGGATCACGGGAGTTGCGCACCGCGATGCCGCCGCCGACCAGAGCGGCGACCTCCACGCAGTTGCCCTCGGCATTGCTGTGCCGGCTCTTGATCCAGCGGGCGTCCAACGAGCTCGCCCGCACTCCGTTCCGCACTGGTGGCACCGCAGTCTCCTTGCTGTTCACGTTCCCGCGCCCGCGCACTTTCACGAGAAATTTCGCGTGCAATTGCACGCGGACGCCCTTGGCGTGGATAATAGCCGGGGCGTCAACCCCTCGGTGGACGCCGCAGGCTGACGTCGCATCAGGAAGATGCGCCCCCATACGACCGCCGCTGAAAGGCCCGACGCCATGCGCACCGCACCGACGCAGCAGCCGAGCACGCAGCGCACCGACCGCGCGACGCCGTCGACCGGCGTGGCCGCCGCCGCGCCCCTGTCGGCCCTGGGGCGGGTGCCCTGGAACGAGATCAGGGACTCCACCGGCTCCGCGGCCGCCATCCCCCTGCTGCTGGCCGACGTGGCCTGCGGCGATGCCGGCACCGCCCGCGCCGCCCTGGAGGAGCTGCGCAAACGAATCTGCCAGTACGGCTTCGTCGTGGAACAGGCGACCGCCGCCACGGTCCCGTTCCTGTGGGAGCTCGCCCAGCTCCCGCGGGTGACCTGCCGTCCGCAGATCATCCAGCTGCTCAAGAACATCGCCGACGCCCGGCAGTGGGAGAGCGTCGCCGCGGTCTACCCCAAGGTCCTCAACCGCCGGGAGAACCCCGTGGTGTGGGAGCGCAGAGCGCGGCAGGCCGTGCGCGCCCGGAGCGGCGCGCTGCCGGCGCTGCTGGCGGACCGGGACCAGGACATCGCCCGGGCCACGACGGAGCTCGCCGACGCGCTCGCCGAGTGAGCGGCGGCCCGGAATCTCCGGGCCGCCCCGTCCGCTGGGAGACCACTCGATTCGGCCACCAGCACGAACATTTTTTCGTCGGAATCCCCTCTCGGGCGCAAACCCTCCGTTCCTCGGGGTTCACGGCGCCGCGTTCTTCTGTGCACGTCCCTCGAACGGCGCACAGGACCTTGGCCGCGAGACCGAAATGCACCTATATTGCGGATACCTCTGCCGGGTCGTGCGGTGTCCTGTCGCCGCAGACGGGAGCTGCCCGGACAAGTGCGGCCGAGTGTGAGCGGAGGTCCTGGTGAGTGTTGGCCCACAGATGAACTGGCGCGAGCGCGGGGCGTGCCGCTTCGAGGATCCCGAACTGTTCTTCCCGCTCGGGGAGAGCGGCCTGTCGCTGCGGCAGGCAGAACAGGCCCGCGCGGTGTGCCACCGGTGTCCCGTGCTGCGCGAGTGCCGGAGCTGGGCCCTGCGCAACCGTGAGTACGACGGTGTCTGGGGCGGCATGACCGCGAGAGAGCGCCGCGCGGTGACGGGGCGGGGCTCCGAGGACCGGGGCCGGTAGCGCCGACGGGCCCCTGGTGGCGACCGGTGGCCGAGCCACCGGAAAACGACGGAATCCGGTCAAAGGCGTGCCCATGAGGCGGCCGGCATGCATGGCACGGCGTGCCTGGGGCATGAGCAGCAAAAATCGAGAGAGGGGCGCTCCGTGCTGATTCCGGACCCGAAGATCGTCAGGACGTTGCTGACTCGATACGCATCGCTGAAGATCGCTCAGGCGGAGAGGGAGCGGGCAGAGACGGCTCGGGAACTGGCGGACGTCAGCTACACCTTGTGCGTCATGATGGGCACCACCAGCATCGACGACGCGATCGGCAAGGCGGACGCGCTGCTGCTCGCCCCGGGGCGGCCGACGGAGGCCGCCACGGAGGCGGACGGCGAGGGCGGCCTGTCCCTGGCCGTCTGACGTCCGCGCGGACAAGGGCAGGTGGGCGGGGGCTTCTGTGTTTTCGCCGGGCCTTTTGTGGCACGGCGTGCCTGTGGTCAAGGAGCCACGGTGCGCCTGCCGTTGACGGGATCGTGGTCCTCAGGGGTGGGACGGGCCAGCCACTCGGCGATGGTGCGGGCGATCGGCTGGCCGGTCTCCACCTCGATGAATCCGAACTGCCCGGACTGGTTGCACTCCAGAAACCACCACGTCCCGTCCGCGTCCTCGGCGAAGTCGAAGGCACCGTAGGCCAGCTCGGCCTCCCGCAGGTAGGTGCGCACGGCCGTGGCCACACACGGCGGCACCCCGGCCGGCAGCCACGGCGTATCGGACGCGGCGAACCGGACGTCCACTTCGTCGGGGTCGGCGTCCGTCGGGGTCGCCTTGCGGGCGGCCAGCAGCATGTCGCCGACGGCGGTCAGCCGGATGTCGGCGCGCTTGGCGACCCTGCGCTGCAGCAGGGTGGGCCCGTAGGCCACCGCGCCGAAGTCCGTGTCCGGCGCGACCCGGCTGGTCGGCACCGCCCTCGGCGGCTCCTGGGGATGCGCGCCGGAGACCGGCTTGACCACCAGGTCCGGGAAGCGCTCGGCGAACTCCCGGGCGGCCTGCGGGAACGTGGTGATCACAGTGGCCGGCACGGGCAGGCCGCTGCGCTGGGCGAGCCGCAGCTGCCAGGGCTTGTGCCGGGCGCGCCGCGCCGCGTCGGGATGGTTCATCCACCGGGCGGCGCAGCCGCGCAGCATCCCGTAGAGGGCCTGCGTGGCCTCCTCGGTCAGCCAGGCGGAGGGCTGCGCCGCCCGGGCCGCCGGAACCCCCGGCCTGCGCACCCAGACCGAGCGCAGGCCGTTCACGCTCACCAGCCGCCCGCCGGCGGACAGATGGCCGCGGAAGGAGCCGTGGACGTACTCGCCCGACAGGGCGACGCCCGCGGTCAGGTCCGCCGGGTCCAGCCGGACCACCGGGACGGAGGAGGCGTTCAGGTGCACCACCACCATGTCCGCCGTCACGTCCTCCTCGCCTGTCAGGATCAGTACGGTCATCGTCGCAGGCCGTGTTCAGTCGTCGAAGTGCGTCTTGGAGCCCGCGGTGGAGGTCGTGGTGCCCAGCTCCCTGAGAAGCGCGTGGTCGGATGCGGCGATCCGCCCGTCCATGGTGACGTTCAACTGCAGCCCGGAGTCATAGACGTACGGCGTGGTCGCTTCCCATTCCACTGCCGGACGTGCGTAGTTGAGCGCGAACGGTTGCATCGTCTCTCCCCTGTCGGTGCAGCCGCGATCAAGCGGTGGTCGTCCTTGCGGCGTCGCTTGGCCCGCTGACTTTTTTCGGGTTCCCGACCACTTATACGAATCGAACGGGTGAATGGTTTCCTTACGGAGCGTAGTCATTGGCGTCTACGTGTCCGCGACGCCCGGAACGTCCCGTTCGGTGCGCCGGTGCGGGCAGCCGTTCACCTCCGGCTGCGTGCAGCGAGCGCAGCGCCAGGAACAGGACACCGATGTCGTCCAGGTACACCGGGTCGGGCACCAGGTCCGTCGGCAGGACCAGATACAGGACGGCACCCCAGAAGACCCAGCGCGGCCCCGTCGGAAGCCCGGCGCGGCGCAGATCGCGCCGTGTGCGCACCAGCCGCACGAGCAGAGCGACGGCCACGCCGAGCACGGCGGCCGCGAGCACGGCGGCCACGAGCAGCACCTTCTCGGTGGAGTCCACGGTTCCCGTCCCTTCCTGTCGTACTGTTCGCCGGCAGCCGCTCCTTTCGGATGCCCGGTCGCCGCGCTCCCATGACCGCCGGGCGGGGTCACCCGAGTGCCTCGCACCGGTGGTGCGCCGGCAGAGCGCCCCATGCAATGGTCAGGGTAAAGGCGTGCCGCCTTCGGGGGCGCAGTGGCGGCCGCACCCCTGCCATGGAGCACAGATGACCACCCGCACCTCACCACACCGGCCGAACCAGTCCGTCATCGCCTTCCCCGAGGAGATCCACTGGTCCGGGCCGCCCGGCGGCACGGTGGGGGACGGGGAGGACGACGGCGCGGACGGTGATCCGCTCAGTGGCCTGGTCCGGGCCGCCGTCGACGACCGGCCCCTGGAGGAGGTCGTCCGGCTCGTCACCCTTCTGGAGGACACGCCCGAGTACGCCGGCGCCGTCCGCCACGCCCTGCGCGCGGTCGCCCTGCACCGGCCCGTGGAGGACGTCGCCCGACTGGTCGCCGAGCTGACCCGGCCACCGCGCCCGGCCGACAGTGCCGACGACACGATCCGCGCCGCGGTCACGAGCCGCTGTGTGGCGGATGTCACCCGGCTGGTGGCCCTGCTGCACCGGCCACCGCAGCAGCCGCACTGCGCACGGGAAGCGGTTCGCGCGGCCACGGCCGGCCGCACGGTCGAGGACCTCGTGCAGCTGATCGGCCGGCTGGCCCGGGAGCGGCACGACGAGCCGTACGACGAGCCGTGCGCCGCGCAGGCCGTGGGGGAGGAGCAGCCGGTCACCGAGGAGCCGGAGGAGAGGGCGGGACGCCCCGTCTTCTGGCCCGGTTGGATCGCCGCGGCGGCGCTCGTGGTGTGCGGCGCGGCGTACTTCCCGATGCGGTGGGAGGGCGTGCCCGTCCCACTCTGCGTCCTCGCCCTCGCCGTATCGGGGCTGTGCGGGGCACTGGCCCTCGTGCTGGCCCTGCGTGCCGGCGTGGTGGCCCTGGTGGCCGGGGCGGTGCTCCCCGCCGTGCTCGCGGTGGCCGGCTACGTCGAGGGCCGGTTCGCCTCGGCCGAGCTGACCCGGGCGCTGGCGATCACCGTGGCGCCGCCGCGGAGCGCCGGGCTCACCGCGGTGTGCGCCTCCCTGGCCTGTCTGGCCGCGCTGACGCTGCTGCTGATGGTCCAGGTGGCCGAGAGGCATCCCCAGCCCCAGCCGGCCGCACTGGGCTCACGGGCCGTCGACCCGCCGGCGCCGTGAGCACCTCGTCCACGCCGGGCAGCGCGCCCCGGACCGGGCTCAGTCCCCGGGCCGGGGCCGCGTGAGCCCGGCGGAGGAGGACTCGGCGGCCTCCCCGGAGCCGTCGCCGGCCGGGGAGGCCGCTCCCTCCCGGGAGGTCCCGTCCGGGCCGGTGCCGGGGCGCAGCGACAGGGCCGTGTCCTTCAGGCGTCCGAAGCCGCGCGCCAGCTGCTGGAAGGGCGACCCCGCGGACGTACGGCCCTGCCTCCTCGCGGGCAGCGCGCCCTCGGCCTCCGCCTCCCGGTACACGGCGAGCGCCTCGTGGGCCCGCTCGGCGGCCTCCCGGTACAGGTCCCGGGACCTCGTCATCGCCTCCAGGGCCTCGGCGTACATGGCGGCGAGCTCACGCGCGCGGGTGAGCTCCTCCTCCATGGTCATCAGGTGCCACTCCTCGCGCAGCGCGGTCAGCGCCTCGTCGGCGCCGGCCGGCAGGGGCCGGGGCAGCGCGGCGAACCGCGTGATCGCGTCGAGGAGCTCCGTGGGCTCCGTGCCGTCCAGGAAGACACTGCGCACGGAGAACGCGCCCGCGTCGTAGCCGGGCGCCGCCGGGCTGCCGGGCAGGACGACGGCGCCGCCGCGGGGCACCCGGGCGCCGAAGTCGTCCAGTACCCAGTTGACGGCCCGGAACCGGTGCGGTGCGGCGCGGTGTTCCACGACCCGGTGCCGCAGCCCCTCCGGCAGCAGCCGCACCAGCGACAGCCGGCCGCGCTCGTCGGGCGTCATGGCCTCGTGTACGACGACGTGGACGGCCCAGGGGTCCCGCACCGCGTGCTTCAGGACGCGCCTGAGCTCCTTGTCGTCGTCGGGAAGGGAGTTGACGTCCCCGAGCCGCAGGCCCGTGACGGCTTCGCGGTCCCAGCCGGCATCGGGCCGCTGCGGCCAGAACATGGCCGCGGGGGAGGGCCACCGCGGATCCCAGGGCTGCTCCGCCTCCGCCAGCAGCACCCACTCCCGCACCTGTCCGGACCCGGAGCCGGGCGGGGGCGACAGGGCGAGCCGGGCCCGTACGGTCACCTCGCCGGGCGCGAGCCAGCGGGCCTCGAAGACCTGCTCGCGGGCGGGGTCGGCGTCCTCCGGTGCGAGGTGGTCCTGGAGGGCACCGTCGGCCCCGAGCCGCTCCAGGTGACGCCGTACGACATCCTCCGCGGCCGGCCCTTCATGGCGGCCGCGGGCCGGCCACACCGTGGGCGGGGCCGCGGGACGGGAGGGGGGAGAGTTCGACATGAGCCAATCTGCGGGCGGGGGAGGGCATGCACGTTCAGTATCGCCACACCGGATCATGCCCAATCCGGCGGGGTCGACGCCCGTCCTGCCACGCCGACGGCGCCGGCCGCCGCGGCCGTGTGCGTGCCGCGCCGGGGCGTTTGCCGTGGTCAGCCCGGTTGCGCGGTGGACTGGCCGGCCTTGGCCAGCTGGTCGGTGACGTCCGCGGTGTCCCCGGCCGGCGGCGGCGCGACGTTGACGCGGGTGCCGAAGTCCGAGAACTTCAGCAGGGTCGTACTGATCACCTTGGTGTCCTGCTTGCCCGGGGTGCGCTGCTTGAGCGGATGCAGGGTGAGCCGGACGCTCTCCTGCCGCAGCCGGCCCCGGTCGTCCAGCCACAGGTCCACCGGGACCGAGGAGGTGCCGAGCTGCCGCCTGAGCTCCTCGGCCCGCGAGGCGTTGCCCCGGGCCAGGGCGGAAACGGGCACGTCGGCGCGGTAGTGCGTGGTGTCCGCACCGTCCACGGTGTCGCCGCCGACACGGGTGACGTCGCCGGAGCGCAGGTCCTCGAGGTAGTGCAGCGGCTCCGCGGGGTCGCTCACCCGCGAGGCGGCGGAGCCGGAGCGGGACAGGCGGTTCAGATCGATCTTCATCCACGTCCTGCCGCCGGGCAGGTCGACCCGCTGCGAGCCGGACGGCTTCTGGTAGACGACGCCGTCGACGACGCGCTGCTCGATCGTGCTGCCCTGCGAGGTCAGGGTCATCCGGCTGGCGCCGCCCTTGAGGTCCACCACTCCGCTGCCGCGCGCGGCGACGCTCTGCCCCTCGGCCACGGCCTTGGTGGTGACCGTCATCCTGGCGCTGTCCGCGGCCACGGTCCTGCGGTAGGCGTCCTGGACGGCCCGGGCCTTCGGGGTCGCGCTCGGTCCGGCCGACGCGTCCTTGCCCGCCCCGGTCCCGGAGCCGCCGCAGCCGGCCAGGCCGGTGACGAGGACCAGCGCGGCGACGGCACTTCCGGTCTGCGCTCGCGACACGGTGCACTCCTCCCACATCGGGTTGCTCGCACGTGCTTGACCCGTCCCGCATGCCCCGTTCGGAGCATGCCAAGCCCGGGACGGCCGGTGGAACGATACGGACGAGCCGCGCCGGGGAAGGCGCGGCTCGTCCGTTGGGGCGGGGAAGCGGTGTGCTACGGCCGCTCCTCGTCGCCGGGGCGGGGTTCGCCGCCCGCGATGGTGTCCTCGTATCCGGCCTCCTCGCTGCCGTCGTCGCCCGGCCGGACACTGGTCCGGGCGCCGGGCTGGCCGCCGCTGGTCGTGCCGTAACCGCCGGGCACGCCCGGCGTGCTGTCCGCGTCGACCTGCTCGCGGCTGATGTGCCGGGTGGCGCGCACGTTGGCGTGCCGTTCGGGATACGGATAGCTGAACGGACGGGAGGCGGCGCGCTCCTCCTCCCGCCGTTCCATGCGTTCCACGTCGCTCCGCTCGGCCTCCCGCCGCTCCGCGCCGCGGGGGTCCTCGGGTGAGTCGGGGCTGTTGCTGTGGCGAGTCATGGCACCTGGGTACCCGTCGGCCGCGCGGCCATGTGGCTCAGCAGCCCTCGTCCATGCGCCGCTGGTCCCGCTCGTCCCAGGCGCGGGTGTCCCGGGGCTCCACGTACGGCTCGCCGTCCGCCGGATGCCCGCCGTCGATCACACGCTGACGCGCCATCTCGGCGTCGAACTCCAGGCCCAGCAGAATGGCCAGATTGGTCACCCACAGCCACACGAGGAAGACGATGACACCCGCCAGGGTGCCGTACGTCTTGTTGTACGAGCCGAAGTTCGCCACGTAGAAGGCGAAGCCGGCCGAGGCGGCCATCCAGACCAGCAGGGCGAGCAGGCTGCCCGGGGTGATCCACCTGAAGCCGCGGACCTTGGCGTTGGGCGTCGCCCAGTACAGCAGCGCGATCATCATGGTGACCAGGACGACGAGGACGGGCCACTTCGCGATGGACCAGGCGGTCAGCGCCGCGTCCCCCATACCGAGCGCGGTGCCCGCATGCCGGGCCAGGGAGCCGGTGAAGACGACGATCAGGGAGCTGGCCACGGCGAGCACCATCAGGGTCACGGTCAGGGCCACCCGCAGCGGCAGCACCTTCCACACGGGGCGCCCCTCGGGGACGTCGTAGACCGCGTTGGCGGCGCGGATGAACGCCGCGACGTAGCCGGAGGCCGACCAGATCGCGCCGAGCAGACCCACCACCGCCAGTACGGAGCCCACGCCGGCGTTGTTCTGCAGCTGCTGCACCGCGTGGGAGATGATGTCCCGCGCGGAGCCCGGCGTGAGTTTCTGCAGGTTGTCCAGCACCTGCGTGGTGGCCGACTTGCCGGCCACGCCGAGCAGGGAGACCAGGACGAGCAGCGCCGGGAACAGCGACAGCACCGCGTAGTACGTCAGGGCGGCGGCGCGGTCGGTCAGCTCGTCGTCCTTGAACTCCTCGAGGACGCGGCGGAAGACCGCGAGCCACGAGCGGCCGGGCAGGTCGGTGGGCGAGTCGGGAGCGCGCCGTTCGGCCGCGGCGTCGGGCCCGGCCGTTTCGGCGGTTTCGGCCCCCGCCCCCGGGTTGCGGTCGCGTTCTCGCCCGTCGGCCTCGTCGCGCGTCCGGGCATCCTTGCCGGTGGAGTGATCCCGGTGACCGGGAAGGTGCAGACGGTTCATGGTGTCCGGGTGTCCCCGCGCGCTGTGAACACGCGTGATGTCCCCGTCCGGCGTGCGGGTGCCGCCCCGCGTACCGGGTCCGCGGGGCGCGCACGGGGTGTGCGCCCCGCGCCCGGTCCGGTGCCCGCACACGTATGTCGCCCACGACCCCGGGGCTCCCACAATGGCCGCCGGACGGGGCCGCCCACCATCCGCACAGGGGCGCGCCCCGTCCGCCGTGACATGGACGCGTCCGGGCGGGGAAGCCGCACCCCCATGGGGTCGTGGAAGCGTGCGCGGACGCGCGTGCGGGCGGCGGTGGCCGTGCTGGTCGCCGTACCGTCGGCGGCGTGCGGGGGCGATGACGGCAGCGCGGGTCCCGGTACGGCCGCCGGCCGGCCGCGTCCCCGGGCACGCACTTGGTGATCACCACCGGCGACGGCGTGCGGCTGCGCCCCACCGACGCAGGCCGCACCGCCGTGCAGCGCGGTGTCACCCACCGCTGGTCCCACCGCGACGGCACATGGGTCCTGGACCTGTCATGCCCGGCACACGGCGACGGGCCCTGCCCCCGGATGCCTCGGGTCGAGGTCCCGGCGGACACCTCCGTGACCGTCTCGGCCCGCAACGCGGGCATCGACGTCGCCGGCGTCTTTGCGGCCCTGGACCTGACCACCGTCAACGGCGATGTCACGGTGGCCGGTTCGGGGCGCCGCGGCGCCGCCGTACGCCTGGTCACCCGCAACGGCTCGGTGCGCGCCACTCAGGTGCGGGCCGGGGCGCTGCACGCCGGGACCGTCAACGGCGACGCCGTCCTCGGCTGCGCCGCGGCGCCGTCCCGGGTCACCGCGTCGACCACCAATGGATCGGTGCACGCCACCGTCCCGCACGCCGCTCCCGCCTACCGCGTCACGGCGACCACCGCGAACGGCCGTCCCTCCGTCACCGTCCCCACCGACGGCGCACCGCCCGGCCGCACCATGACGCCGACCACCGTCGACGGAGACGTCACCGCGGACCGCGACTGACCGGACGGCGGCTACGCGCCGCTCGCGCGGAGCATGTCCTCGCGTTCGACGATCTTCACTCGCTCCCGGCCCTGCGGTTCGCCCAGGGCCTTCTCCGCGGCGTCCAGCCGGTACCAGCCGTCCCAGGTGGTGAAGCGGACGTTCCGCTCGGCGAGGAAGGCGTCCACGGCCTCCGGGGCGGGGGAGGCCGGGGTGTGCAGGCGGCCGTTCGCGAAGTCGTCGAGCAGGTTGGCGACCGTCTCGTTGGCGTCGCCCTTGGTGTGGCCGATCAGGCCCACGGGGCCGCGCCGGATCCAGCCGGTGACGTACGTGGACCGCACGTGCTCGCCGGTCTCGGTGACGATCCGGCCGCCCTCGTCGGGAACGGTGCCCGACTCCAGGTCCCAGGGCAGCTTGGGCAGCTTGTCGGAGAGGTAGCCCACGGCGCGGTAGACGGCGGTGACGTCCCAGTCCTTGAAGGTGCCGGTGCCCTTGACGTTGCCGGTGCCGTCGAGTGCGGTGCGCTCGGTGCGCAGCCCGACGACCCGGCCGTCCTCGCCGAGGATCTCGGCCGGGGACTCGAAGAAGTGCAGGAACAGCTTGTGCGGCCGGTCGCCGACGTCGCGGATCGCCCAGTTCTCCAGCGTCTTGGCGACCATGTCGGCCTGCTTGTTGCCGCGCCGGGTGGCGATGGAGCCCTCGTCGTAGTCGATGTCCTCGGGGTCGACGATCACCTCGATGCTGGGGGAGTGGTCCAGTTCCCTGAGCTCCATCGGGCTGAACTTCGCCTGCGCGGGGCCCCGCCGGCCGAACACGTGGATCTCCAGTGCCTTGTTGGCCTTCAGGCCCTCGTACACGTTCGGCGGGATCTCGGTGGGCAGCAGCTCGTCCGCCGTCTTGGCCAGGACGCGGGCCACGTCGAGGGCGACGTTGCCGACCCCGAGGACGGCGACCTTCTGAGCGGTCAGCGGCCAGGTGCGCGGCACGTCCGGGTGCCCGTCGTACCAGGAGACGAAGTCGGCGGCGCCGTAGGAGCCGTCGAGGCCCATGCCGGGGATGGGCAGCGCCCGGTCGGCCGTCGCGCCGGTGGAGAAGATCACGGCGTCGTAGAACGCGCGCAGGTCGTCCAGGCCGATGTCGCCCGGGTAGTCGACGTTGCCGAAGAGCCGGATCTGCGGCTTGTCGAGCACCTGGTGGAGCGCGGTGATGATGCCCTTGATCCGGGGGTGGTCGGGGGCGACGCCGTAGCGGATCAGGCCGAACGGGGCCGGCATGCGCTCGAAGAGGTCGATGGACACGCCCGGCTCGGCGGCGACGTCGGACTTGAGCAGGGCGTCGGCGGCGTAGATCCCGGCGGGGCCGGCTCCGACGATGGCTACCCGCAGGGGGCGGGGCATGATCAGGTTCCCTTCGAGCGAGGACAGACGACTGTCACCCTAAGCTGAGGCAAACCTAAGTTGGTACGTGGGTCCGGTCTATGAGGCCATAAAGCGGGCTTATGGCAGGGGCGGGCAGCAGGACGGCACGCCTTCCGTCGGGCATCGTGGATCTGTGATCGGGTTGGCTGTGTGCTTCGCCGTCATGGGAGCCGCCAGCAACGCCACGGGTACGGCCCTCCAGCGCAAGGCAGCCTCCACCGTCGCGCGCGGCGGCGGGCTGCGCCTGCTGCTCGCCCTGGTGCGCCGCCCGGTCTGGCTGGCCGGCATCGGCGGGGTGACGGGAGCCGCTCTGTGTCAGGCGCTCGCGCTGGTCAACGGTCCGATGGCGCTGGTCCAGCCCCTGTTCATCCTGGAACTGCCCTTCGCCCTGCTCATCGCCGTTCCCTTGATGCACCGCAGACTGTCCGGCGCGGGCTGGTGGGCCGTGGCGGGCGTGGTCGGCGGTCTCACGCTGGCCCTGGTCTCGGCCGCCCCCTCCGGAGCGAAGGACCAGGCGGCCATGGTGCGGTGGATCCCCGCCCTGGCGCTGTGCCTGGGAGCGATGGCCACCGCGGTGGTTCTGGCCCGGACCCGGCGCTCCGCCCTGTTCCGGGCCGCCGTGCTGGCCGCGGCCGCCGCCATCGGCAACGCCCTGACCGCCGCGCTGCTGAAGTCCGCCACCGGCACCCTCGCCGCCTCCGGCTTCACGGCCTTCCTGACCGCCTGGCAGACGTACGGCTTCGCCATCACCGGGATCTGCGCCCTGTTGCTGCTGGAGAACGCCCTCCAGGCGGGCGCGCTGGCGGCCTCCCAGCCGGCGCTGACGACAGGTGACGCGACGGTCAGCCTGGTGCTGGGCGTCACGCTGTTCGACGAGCGGGTCCGTGCCGGCTGGTGGCTCGTGCCGGAGCTGATCGGAGCCGGGCTGATCCTGTGGGGCGTCCTGCGGCTCACGCGTGTCGTCCCGCACCTGCAGCAGACCCTGGCCGGCGACGGCCGGACCGCCGGCTGAACGCCCGGCGGCTCCGGGCGGGCGGGTATCCGTTCGGCCTACCTGCGGCCGTGAAGGGTAGTGGAACGGGGCAAAGATGGTCATACCCCCACCCGCGACCGCAGGGACGCATCGTCGAAGGAGTCCACGGGCATGACGGACGTATCCAGCAAGGACCCCGCCCAGGGCGGCAACCGGAAGACCCTCACCAACCGGCAGGGCCACGCCGTCTACGACAACCAGAACCAGCGGACGGTCGGCCCCCGCGGCCCGGCGACGCTGGAGAACTACCAGTTCCTGGAGAAGATCAGCCACTTCGACCGGGAGCGCATCCCCGAGCGGGTGGTCCACGCCCGGGGCGTGACGGCGTACGGCTTCTTCGAGGCGTACGGCTCCTGGGGGGACGAGCCGATCAGCCGCCACACCCGGGCCAGGCTGTTCCAGGAGCGCGGCAAGCGCACGGACGTCGCCGTCCGTTTCTCCACGGTCATCGGCGGCCGGGACTCCTCCGAGTGCGCCCGCGACCCGCGCGGCTTCGCGGTGAAGTTCTACACCGAGGACGGCAATTGGGACCTGGTCGGCAACAACCTGGGCGTCTTCTTCATCCGGGACGCCATCAAGTTCCCGGACGTCATCCACGCCCTCAAACCCGACCCGGTGACCTTCGAACAGCAGCCCCGGCGGATCTTCGACTTCATGTCGCAGACGCCCGAGTCGTTGCACATGCTGGTCAACCTGTTCAGCCCGCGCGGTATCCCCGCCGACTACCGGCACATGCAGGGCTTCGGCGTGAACACCTACAAGTGGGTGAACGACGAGGGCCACACCATGCTGGTGAAGTACCACTGGATGCCCAAGCAGGGCGTGCGCAGCATGACCGAGGAGGACGCCGCCAACGTCCAGGCCGACTCCCTCGGCCACGCGACCAAGGACCTCTACGAGGCCATCGGGCGCGGCGACCACCCCGAGTGGGAACTGCTCGTGCAGATGATGGACGACCACGACCACCCGGAGCTGGACTTCGACCCGCTGGACGACACCAAGACCTGGCCCGAACAGGACTTCCCGCCGAAGCCCGTGGGCCGGATGGTGCTCGACCGGATGCCGGAGAACTTCTTCGCCGAGAACGAGCAGATCTCCTTCGGCACCGGTGTGCTCGTCGACGGACTCGACTTCTCCGACGACAAGATGCTGGTCGGCCGCACCTTCTCCTACAGCGACACCCAGCGCCACCGGGTCGGCCCCAACTACCTCCAGCTGCCCGTCAACCAGGCCAGGCACGCCGAGGTGCGCACCAACCAGCGCGACGGCCAGATGGCCTATCACGTGGACGGCGGCGACAACCCGAGCATCAACTACGAACCGTCGATCACCGACGGCGCTCTGTGCGAGGCCACGTATCCGGCGCACGAGGAGCAGGGGCCCGAGATCCGCGGCCGGCTGACCCGCAAGCGCATCCCGCGCGCCAACGACTACCTCCAGGCCGGTCAGCGCTACATGCTGATGGAGCAGTGGGAGCGCGACGATCTGGTGAAGAACTTCGTGAGCCTGCTGTCCCAGTGCGACCGTCCGGTGCAGGAGCGCATGGTGTGGCACTTCCTGCTGATGGAGAACGAGCTCGGGCTGAAGGTCGGTGAGGGCCTCGGCATCCCACCCGAGGACGTCGCCCGGCTGCAGCCGCTGCCCGACCAGGACCTGACCGACGAGGACCGCAAGCGCCTGTCCAACCTCGGCAAGAACCCGCCGCGCGACGTGGAGGGGCTCACCATGACCCACTGCGTCCCCGACGAGCGGCACGTCGTCACGCGCTGAGGCACACGACGAGCGAACGGGGCCGGACGCCGCCCACCTCCCCAGGACGGCGGCGTCCGGCCCCGTGTCGTGGCCCCGTCGTCAGCGCGTGGTCAGCAGCCCCTGCCGCAGCCGGGTCAGCAGCCGGTTGAGCAGACGGGACACGTGCATCTGGGAGATGCCGAGGCGCTCGCCGATCTGCGCCTGGGTGAGCTCCTCGACGAACCGCATGTGGATGATCTGCCGGTCCCGCTCGTCGAGCTCCGCGAGCAGCGGGGCCAGGCTGTGCACGTCCTCCACGAGTTCCATGCCGGTGTCCTCGGCGCCGATGAAGTCGGCCAGGACACTCTCGCCGTCCTCACTGCCGCCGACCGCGGCGTCCAGGGACGCGGAGGTGTAGCCGTTGGAGGCCACCATCGCGTCGACGACCTCCTGCTCGGGCAGGTTCATCAGCTCCGCGAGCTCCTTGGTCGTGGGCTTGCGGCCCAGCCGGCTGCCGAGCTCCTCGGTGGCCTTGGCCAGCTCGACCCGGGCCTCCTGCAGCCGCCGCGGGACGTGCACGGCCCAGGAGGTGTCGCGGAAGAAACGCTTGATCTCGCCGACGATGTAGGGCACCGCGAAGGACGTGAACTCCACCTCGCGGGCCAGCTCGAACCGGTCGATCGCCTTGATCAGCCCGATCATGCCGACCTGGACGATGTCCTCCATCTCCTGCGGACCCCGGCTGCGGAAGCGGCCGGCCGCGTAGCGGACCAGGGACATGTTCATCTCGATCAGCGTGTTGCGCGCGTACTGGTACTCCGGCGTGCCCTCCTCGAGCGTGGTCAGCCGGTCGAAGAACACCCGCGACAGGGCCCGCGCGTCGGTGGGCGCGACCTGGGAGGGGTCGGCCACCTCCGGCAGCCGAGTGTCTGCCCGAGTCGCCTTCACCTCTGTGGTCACCGCCATTGTGCGGCACCTCCCTCTCAGCCGGAGCCTCTTCCGTACGCGACCGCTGTCGTGATCAAGCGGACGCCGGAGCGTGTACCCGCATGCTGAAACCTCACACACATTTTTCCGCCTTCGGCGCCGACGTGCGAGCCATACGGCTACACGGGGCGGGGCATCTCGATGTCCTCCTGGACGCGCAGGCGGGCGCCCTGGCGCAGCAGCTCCTGCTGGACGAGGGCGTGCGGCACCTCCCGGGGCAGCCGGCCCATTCGGGTGGCCAGCGCGGCGCAGACGCCCGCCGCCTGCCCGGTGGCCATCGCGATGGGCATGACCCGGTACGAGGAGTGCGCCACATGCGATCCGGAGATGCAGCGGCCGGCGACGAGCAGCCGCTCGGTGGCCTGGGGCAGCAGGCAGCGCAGCGGGATGTCGTAGTAGCGGCCCCGGGGGACGCGCCTGATCACGGTTCCGCTGCCCTCCGGGTTGTGGATGTCGATCGGGTAGGCGCCGTGCGCGACGACGTCCGGGAAGGCACGGGCGTCGAGGATGTCGTAGCCGGTCAGCCGGTAGTCGCCCATGACGCGGCGGGTCTCGCGCACCCCGATCTGGACGCCGCTCTGCACCGCGTACGCCTCCTCGAAGCCGGGCACGCGCGAGCGCAGGAAGTGGTCGATCTGGGCCAGCTGGCGGCGTGCGGTCCATTCGGCACGGCTCAGGTCCCACACGTCGATGCCGAGCGCCCCGGTGACGCGGGTGCTGTTGACGGAGAGCTCCCGGGGGTGCGGGGTGCCGAAGAAGAGGATGTCCTCGCGCGGCAGCTGCAGTTCTCCCGCCTCGGTGGCCTCCTGAACGAGGTCCCACAGTCCGTGGACGCCGCGCCACTGGTCGGGGTGGGCCCGGACGTACTCGGCGAAGCGGGGGGCGGCGAAGTCGGCCACCCGGAACATCAGCGTCATCGGCTGCACCCGCCCGTCCTCCCGGCGCCCCACCTCGAAGGGGGCCCCGCACGCGGCGGCCACGTCCCCGTCGCCGGTGCCGTCCACCACGACGTCCGCGTCGATCACCACCGGGCCCGACTTGGTCTCGAACACCACCCGCCAGCCGTCCTCCAGGGGCAGCGCGCCCGACGCGAAGGAGTGGAACAGCAGACTCACCCCGGCCTCGTCGAGCAGGTCCAGCAGCACGAGTTTGAACAGTTCCGGGTCGAACGGCACGGTGTAGCCGGTGTCCAGGGACGGCGGGATGCAGCCTCCGCGCGCGGTGAGCCGGTCCAGCAGCCGCCACAGGAACCCGGCCACCACGGGTTCCCCCTCGCCGTGGTCGCTGGGCAGCAGCCGGCCCCCTCCGCCGTCCTCGGTGAACACCGCCTGCTTGTGCTCGTTGTGGAACGACATCAGCGGCATCACCAGCGCGACGGTGGCGTTGCCGCCGAGGAAGGCGTACCGCTCGACCAGGACCACGTCGGCACCGGCGTCGGCGGCGGCGTACGCGGCGGCGGTCCCCGCGGGCCCGCCGCCCACCACCAGCACATTCGTACGTCCCGCGTGCTGGGCCGAACGCGGAGGGAGCGTCACGGTCCGCGGCTGTTCGGGGCGGTGCAGGATCGGCATCAGGCCTCCCGACCGGCGCTGCGGCTGCGCACCACGCCGTCCTCGGGCACCTCGTCGCCCCCGACGCCCACGTCGTGCTCGGGGCTCAGCAGGTGCAGGCCGGCCGCTCCGGCCGTGTCGTCGGCGCGGTCCATCGCGTCCAGCAGGGCCCCGCACCGCGCGCAGGTCTCCCCGGCGAGTTCCTTGAGGGTACGGACGCGGGTGCCCAGGTCCACCCGGCGCTGCGGAAACTCGTCCCACAGCCGGTCCACCTCGGCCAGCATGAGGCCGACCTGCTCGCGGGCCACACCCACCAGCGCCGGGGCGCCCAGCCGGCGGGCGAAGTCGAAGACCTTGCCGGCGTACGGCAGCGGCAGCACGGGCAGGCCGGAGACGGCCGCGAAGATCAGGAAGTGCAGCCGCATGCCGACCACCAGGTCCAGGTGACGCATCAGGCCCAGCACCTGCCCGGGGGTGTAGGCGCTGTGCAGGATCCGGCCCCGGTCCGGCGCGGTCATCCGGGACAGTACGGCATGGGCGTGGCGGACGTCGTGGCGTTCCATCGGCATGAAGACCACATGGGAGTCCAGGCGGCGCACCAGGAAGTCCGCGACATCGGCGAGCAGGGCGTGGTAGTCGCCCTCGTCCAGGTTCTCCGCCGCCCGGCCGGGCTCGCGCACCGACATGCCCACCAGCCGGGCGTGGGCCGGCACGCCCTCCTGCCGCATCATATCGGCGGTGAACGGCTCCGGCGGCAGCAGCAGCGCCGGGTCGGCGGTGACGACGAGGTCCCGCTCCACCCCGACCTCCTCCAGGACCAGGCGCGACTCCTCGTCGCGGACCACCACCTCGTCCATGTCCGCCAGCACGGTCCGTACGGCCTCCCGGTCGTCGGCCTCGCGCAGCGGGCCGGCGCCGACCGCGTAGGCGAACGTGTGCACGCCCCGGACCTGGGCCGCGCGCACCAGTTTCAGATAGCGGCGCGCCTCGCCGTCGTAGAGGATGCCGCCCCCGCCCAGCACCAGCAGATCCAGGCCGGAGAGCACATCGGTGACCTGTTTCTGCGGCACGCCCTCCCAGTCCACCACCTCGTCCGCCGTCGGCTGGTGGTCGCGGGTGTGCCCGGCGTCGCGGCTGAAGACGACCAGCTGGGCCTGTGGCCGGTGGGACCGCAGGCAGCCGAGGACGCACTGCAGGATGGCTTCGTCGCCGATGTTGAAGCCGCCGTAGGAGCCCAGCAGGCCGATGCGCAGACCGCGCGCGCGGGGTGGCCGGTGCTGTGATGTCATCCGGAACTCCCGTTCCGTGGAGCAGGGGGGTGGCTGGGAGACAGGCCTTCCGCCGGTGTGCGGGCCGAGTTGCCTCCACCCCACGAGGAAAACACCTCCGCGGCCGTCCGGCAGCCGCTGCCTGTCCGGCCGGAGAGGGTCAGCCGACCATGGGCCGTTCTCCGTGGCCCACCACGCGCGCGTGCTGCCCGCGCCGGCAGTGGACCAGCCGCTCCTGCAGGCCGAGCCTGCGCGCCTCGGTCAGGAAGTCGTCGAGCGGGGAGCGGAAGACGGTGTAGTCGTCGTAGTGCACCGGCAGGATGTTCCGGTAGTCGAGCCGGCGGGCGAGTTCGGCGCCCTGCGCGCCGTCCATGGTGACCACGAAACCGCCCGGCAGGGTGGTGCCGCCCAGGTGCAGCACCGCCAGGTCGGCGCCGGGGAAGCGGCGGGCGATCTCCTCCAGGCCGTCGAACAGGAGCGTGTCGCCGGAGACGTACAGCCGCAGCCGTACCGTCCCGTCGCGGGGGCCGAACTCCAGCATGCTGCCCATCACCGGCGGCAGCAGGCGGCGCAGCACGGGCTGCAGGGAGTGCCGGCCGGGCAGGGAGGTCACCCGGACCTGCGCGTCGCCCTGCTGGAAGGTGCAGGACTCCCAGGTGCGCAGGCCCCCGGCCCGCTGGAACCCCTGCCAGGTGCGCAGATGGCGGGCCGCGTGCGGTGTGGTGACGATCGGCACCGAGCGGTCCAGGTGCTGCCGCGTCCTGCGGTCCCAGTGGTCGCCGTGCAGGTGGGAGAGCACCACGGCGTCCAGGCGCGGCAGCTGCCCGGGGTCGAGGGCCGGCTCGGTGAGGCGGCGGCTCATCAGCCCGTACCCCAGGTGGGCGTGCTCGCCGCGGTGCAGGAAGTTGGGATCCGTCAGCAGGGTCAGGTCGCCGTAGCGCAGCAGGACCGTCGCGTTGCCGATGAAGTGCAGGTCGATGGCGTCGTCGTCGAAGGCAGCCATGGTGGTCCTTGCCCGACGGGACGGGGCCCGTCTGTGTGGTCTCGGTGGTCTCGCGGGAACTGTGCTGTCCGACCCACCCGGAGTACCCCCCTGCGGAGACACGCATACGCGCCACGGACCGTGCGGACTACAGGGCGACTTCGGCGGTGATCCGCTTGCCGCCGGACCCGGCCGTGGCCGTCAGTGCGCGGCTGCAGGCGTGCACCAGGTACAGTCCGTGCCCGCCCACGCGCGTGCCGTCGCGCTCGTGGAGCAGCGGGAGCGTGGGCGAGGTGTCCCAGACGGTGATGTCCAGCCGGGCCTTGTCGGCGGACAGCTCCAGCGTCAGGCCGCAGGGGCCCGGCGCGTGCCGTACGGCGTTGGTGACCAGCTCGCTCACGACGAGCTGGGCGTCCTGTTCGGCACGCGTGGTGACACGGGTGTGAGCGGTCCTTGCCGCGCGGACGAGGAAGGCGTGCACGGCGCGTCGCGCGTCGGCTGTGCGGGCGGCGCCGGTGACCCAGGCGACGCCGTAGCGCAGCGCGGCCGCGGGCCGGTTCCGCTCCCGATCGTCCGACGCCTGCTTCCTCAGCGGGATGATCATGGGGGTACCATTTGTGCTGCTGGTTACGGTTTGTGCTCTCTGTCGTGGCTACGGCTACCCAGCGTTCCGCGGCTGAAGCCGGGAAGTCTCGTGGGGCCCTGCGCGTTTCATCCCCTTGTTCGCGTCAACGGGCACTGTATGGCCCAGCGGACGCCGCGCAAGGCGGTGATGGTGTGGTGCCGGGGCGTCGCGTGCTCCGGCGGCGACCGGGAGGAGCCCTCGTGAACAGGGATGCGCGGGCAGGCGGACGCACCGGAGATCCGGTGGGCACGCCCGGCCCCGGGCGCTGGAAGGCTCTGTGGGTGACGCTGGCCACCGGGTTCATGAGCCTGCTCGATGTGACGATCGTGGCCGTGGCACTGCCGTCGATGCAGCGGGAGCTGGGCGCCTCGGCGGCCTCCGTGCAGTGGGTGGTGTCCGGGTACGCCCTGGCGTTCGCCCTCGTCCTGGTGCCGGCGGGCCGGCTGGGCGACGCCGTGGGACGGCGCAGGATCTTCCTCTGGGCCCTGGCCGGCTTCGTACTGTGCAGCGCCGCGGCGGGCGCCGCGCCCACGGTCGCCTGGCTGGTCGTGGCCCGGATCGCGCAGGGCGCCTGCGCGGGCTGCCTCGCCCCGCAGAACTCGGCGCTGATCCAGCAGATGTTCCGCGGCGCCGAACGCGGCCGGGCCTTCGGCCTGTTCGGCGCCACGGTCGGCATCTCCAGCGCGGTGGGCCCGGTCACCGGCGGCCTGATCCTGGCGCTGGCGCACGGCAGCCAGGGATGGCGCTGGATCTTCTACGTCAATGTGCCGGTCGGGGCGATCGCATTGCTGCTGGGCATCCGGCTGCTGCCACGGGTGGCGCCCGGCCGCCGGGAACGGCTCGACCTGCCGGGCGTGGCCCTGCTCGGCGCCGGCGTGCTGGGCCTGATGCTGCCGCTGGTGTTCGCCGAGAGCGGGGGAGTGCGCCGGCTGTGGTGGCTGTTCCCGGTGGGCGTGGCGCTGCTGGTCGTCTTCGCCCGCTGGGAGCGGCGGGTCGCGGTGCGCGAGGGGCAGCCGCTGCTGGATCCGCGGCTGCTGACCAGTACCCGCGGTTATGCCCCGGGCGCGTCCCTGGGCGCGCTGTACTTCGTGGGGTTCAGCGGGGTGTGGCTGGTGTTCGCGCTGTTCTTCCAGAACGGCCTCGGCTACGAGCCGCTGGGGTCCGGTCTCGCGGTGACGCCGTTCGCGATCGGCTCGGCCGCCGCCGCGGTGGTCGCGGGCCGGCTGGTGGAGCGGTTCGGGCGGCTGCTGACCGTCTGGGGGCTGGTGACGGTCCTGGCCGGGCTGGGCGCCACGGCACTGGTCCTGTGCACGGCACCGGCGGGCACGGTGGCCTGGCTCGCCGCGCCCGCGCTGTTCGTGGGCGGCCTGGGCAGCGGCTGCGTCATCTCCCCGAACGTGACGATGACGCTGCGCGATGTGCCGGTGCGGATGGCCGGGGCCGCGGGCGGCGCCCTGCAGACGGGGCAGCGCCTGGGCGGCGCGGTGGGAACGGCGGCCCTGCCGGGCCTCTACTACATGGTGCTCGCGGCGGACGGGAGGAACTACCGCACCGCCGTGACCCTCTCCGTCGCCTCCGCCCTCGTGGCCCTGCTGGCGGCCCTGGCGGTCGCGCTCCTCGACTGGCGCCGCGACCGGCACCACCGTGGCCGGGGCGGTCCGCGGCCGGTCCGCGCCGAGCACTGCCGGGTGAGCCGTGGCTGACGGTCCCGGCTGCGTGGCCCTGGTTCGTCGGTTCGGTTCTGGTGGCGCGGGCCGTCGTGGTCGTCGGCCGGCGTCGTGACGGGTGTCACCGCGGCCGGGGCGGTCCGCGGCAGGTCCGCGCCGAGCACTCCCCCGCGAGCCGCGGCCGACGGGTCCCGGCGCCCTGTTCCGCCGGGTGTCGTCACTCGTCGTTGTCGCGCCACCGTCCCCCGGCGGGCGGGGTGTCGAAGCGGGTGGCCGCGCAGGCGTTTCCGCTCAGGTCGTTGTCGGAGAAGCAGCCGCCGGACCACCTGCCGTCCCGGGTGATCCGCATGCCGTGGGTCTGGGTCCCGGCCCGCTCACCGTCCCCGATCCGGTTGCCGTGCATCTGCGGCCGTGCCATGGGGGCAGCGACCGTCAGTCCGGTGCGCAGCCCGGGAGCGGCGGGCAGCCGGTAGGCGGAGCCCGCCTCGGGCACGCCGTCCGGCCAGGCGGTGTCCGCGCCGGGCCGCACCGGCACCAGGGCGAGCTCGGTGGAGGTGTTGAAGGCGACCATGGCCGTCTGCCCGCCCACGGACACCTCCTTGCCGCGATGCCCGTCCGCGGACCAGTCGGCCTTGTCGTCGGTCAGCGAGAGCGCGGAGAAGGACACGCCGTCACCGCCGCCCTCCACGGCCCCGGCGGCGCGGCGGCCGTTGCCGAGGATCCGGTTGTCCAGGATCGCGGTGTCCCTCATCGGCGCATCGATACGGATGCCGTCCAGGGCGTTGTCCCGGATGTCGTTGGCCTCCAGCACGACGCCCCCGGTCGGTTCCTCGTCCCCGCCGGCCAGGTTGTGCTCCCAGTAGCCGTACCGGCCGTTGTTGCTGACGCGGTTGCCGCGGAAGGCGTACGGCCCCGGGGTGTTGCCCAGCCCGATCCCGTCACGGACGTTGCCGTCGATCACACAGCCGGTGACGATGCCGCCCCGACCGCCGATGTGAGTGGTGCCCTGGGAGGACACGTCGAATCCGGCCTGGTGGTTGCCCAGCATGGTCGAGGAGGTGACCAGCAGCCCGTCCGTGCCCCAGTCGGAGATGCCGAAGTAGTTGTCCTCGGTGTGGCAGGCGGTGATACGGATGCCGCGGGGCGGCGGCCAGTCCTCGTTCTGCAACTCCACGAAGATGCCGTTGGTGCCGTTGCCGATCGCGGTGCACGTGGTCACCGTCAGCCGTTCGACGCCGCCCCAGCCGCCCACGCCGACCCCGATGCCCGCGCCGCCCATCTGCTCGCCGCTGTCCTGCCGCCCGCACCGCTCGGCCAGCACCCCCTCCACCACTGTGTCCTGCAGGAAGTCGCAGCCGAAGCCGGTGGCCGCCGTGTCGTGGATGTACAGGTCGGTGAAGCGGCCGCGCAGCACGTACTGCAGGCCGAGGCCCTTGGCCAGCGGGTCGTACTCCTCGGTCGTCACACCCGAACCGTCGATCTCGAAGTGGGCGAAGGTGATGTCCGCGAGGTGGTTGTCCCGGCCGGCGCCGTGCTGGGCGGTGGTGAACCAGGTCAGCGGTACGGGCGTCGTGCGGTTGCCGGGGTTGCGCAGGACGAAGCAGGTGGCGCCGCGCCCCGCGCCCACCAGGGAGACGCCGCTGCGCCAGACGGTGGGCTCGTCGAGCATCAGGTACCGCCCGGCGGGGACGCACAGGACACGCGGGCGGCCGTCCGCGGCACACGCCGCGCCCAGCGTGTCCACCACACGCTGGAACGCCGGCTGGTCGTTGGTGATCCCGTCACCGGTCAATCCCCGCTCGCGGGCGTCGACGGTCAGCGGTACGGACATGGCGACGCTCCCTTGCTTCCTTCGAGCGGCTGCCCGCCCCGGGTACCCACCGAGCGCGCCGCGGCACCGAAGGCGGAGGAACGAGGTTTGACCGCCGCCCCGCCGAGCACCCGTAGGACTGAACACCGACGTCGATTCCGGCTTGGAGTGAGCGACAGTGGCTGGTGACGAGAAGGCCAAGGCCAAGAAGGAACAGATGAAGGGCAAGGCCAAGGAGACGGTCGGCCGCGCCGTGGGCAACGAGCGCATGACGGCCGAGGGACAGGCCGAGAAGTCCAAGGGCGACGCCCGTCAGGCCAAGGAGAAGACCAAGGACACCTTCAAGGACTGACCCGGCCGGCGTGGACCGGACCGTGAAGAGCCTCAGCGGGGCTCCCGCTCGACGAGCGGGGGTCCCGTCGGCGTCTTCGAGACCGCCGGCGTGATCGGCGTGAGCAGGGTCATCAGCGTGAGAAGATCTGCCCGGCCTGCAGCCTGCGCAGGTCCTCGAGGGTGCGCAGCTGCCGTCGGGCCCGTTCGAGCAGGTCGTCGAGGTGCCGCGGGTCCAGGCGCGCGTCGCGGTCGGCGAGGCCGCGGAGCACCTCCCACGCGCACGCCTTGCCCTGCACGCCGAGCTGCAGCAGCTCCAGCTCCAGCAGGGAACTGAGCGGAGAGCGCCGTACCAGTGCGCCGTTGCTCTTCAGCCGCCCGGCGCGTTCGCCGAGGAGTCCGGCGTACACCTTGTAGCGCCGTACCGGTATGTCCAGCCGGCGCATGATCCCCACCAGGCTCCGGCGGTCCTCGGCGATCTCGGCCGCGAGCGGGGCCATCGCGTCGCCGATCTCGGAGCCCCGGCAGGCCGTGGTGAGGTGGCGGGACCGCTCCGTGCCCACGGTCGCGCCGGCCAGATGGTCGTTGAGGTAGATCCCGAGCAGGTCGTGACCGGACTGTGCGGTGAGCACCGGCAGGCGTGTCCGGGAGCGGGCGTGATGGTGCATCGCGTGTCCTCCTTGTCGACGGTGCGCGGCCGGGCGAGCCGGAGGCCCGGGCCGTCGGGCCGGTCGACCCGGTCACCTCCGCTCAGGCCGACAGCTTGGCGCGCATGCCGCCGACCGCGGCGGCCGGGCGAGCCGTGGCCTGGACGGAGCGGCGCACCAGGCGGGCGTCGCGCTGCAGTTCGTGGCCCGCGTGACGGCCGCGCCACAGCAGGGACGGCGCGCTGCCGGTGTCGTCGGCCGCGATCAGCAGACCACCCAGCATGGACAGGTTCTTCAGGAAGTGGATCTGCTGCTGGGTGCGCCCGGCAGCGTCCTCCGCCTCCCAGAACCGGTGGCCGGCCAGGGTGGTGGGCACCAGGGTGGCGGCGAGGGCCAGCGCGGACAGCCGGGGGAAGCGGCCCAGACCCAGCAGCACACCCGCGACGACCTGGACGCCGCCGCTGAGCCGCACGCACTGTTCGGTGCGCTCCGGCAGCACCGGCACGCGCTCCCTGATCTGCCGTACGACGGGCTCGGCGAGCGGGGTCACCGCCTCGGGGTTGCGAACGGACTCGAGGCCTCCGGTGACGAACATGGAGGCGAGCAGGGGACGACCGACCATGCGCAGCAGACTCATGGCTCTCTCCGGGGGTGAGGGTGTGTGCGGCGTTCGCCCGGGTTCCCGTGCCCGACGAATGCAACCACGTACCACGCGTCCCGCGTACCGGCGACCGGATGGGGAACCGATGGCGGGAATCCGGTGTTACGCGGTGGCGGCCTCCGGCCAGTGGTGGGACGAGGAGGCCGGCTGCCTGCCGGGGAGGTCCACGCCTGGGAGCAGGGCACCAACCAGACGGTGTGCGGTCTGTCCCTGCACCGCTCCCGCCTGACCCGGTTCGCGGGCGTGTCATGGCCCGACGTCCAGCCGGAATCGGGCGGCGCCGCCGATGCCGTCCGCCGAGTCTGCCCCCGCTGCACGGCCGCCGCCACCCGCCGAGCCCCCGGCACCCACCGGAACTGGCACCGCATCAACCCACGGCCGTGAACCGCGGCGTACGTCAGCGGCCCACGTCCGGCCGTGCCGGACCGGACTCCGGCGCGTTTCGTCCCGTGCGCGCGGCCGTCGGGGCCCCGGCCCGCGCACACGGCCGCAGGGTATGCCCGCCCTCCGCCTCGCGGCGTAGGGTTCCAGGCCCGGTCGGCCGACCCGGCGCGCCGTGCCGGACCGGACTCCGGGGTCTCGTTCGTGCGGTCGGCGTGATCCCGGCGTCGGCCGGGGTCGGCAGCGCATCAGCCACGGCTCTGTCCTGGCGCGGGCACACGGTTCCGGCCGGCGGCATGGTGCTGCTCGACGTCTACGGGCAGAACCACGACGAGGACCTGTGGGGCGACCCGTACGCCTTCCGCCCGCAGCGCTTCCCGGACCGCCCGGTCGAGCGCGACGAACTGATCCCCCAGGGCGGCGGCGACCCGCGCACCGGCCACCGCTGTCCCGGCGAGGGCATCACCATCGGCCTGCTCCAAGCCCTGGCGGTCCGGCGGGCCCGGCTGGAGTACGACGTTCCCGACCAGGATCTGCGGATCCCGTTGCGCCGCATCCCGACGCGACCGCACAGCGGCTTCGTGATCAGCCGCGTCCGCGCGGGGGAGAACCGCCCAGCCCCCGTCGCAGCCTCGGCGCACCCGGGCGGCACGAGCACCTGAGCCCCGCCCTCCCCGGTACCCGGCGTACAGACCGGCCGCCCCGGGCAGACGGGCTGACGCGCCGATGGGCGGCCCAATCCACCGCCCCGCACGGCGCCGCTCGCTACACAGGAGGCGCGGGTGCACGGCATCCGCCGAACACGGCCTCGCGCTCGGCGGTGTGCCGCCGTCCGGCGCGGGAACCCGGCGGGCGGTCCACCGGTACGACCACCATCTTCCGACAGCAAGGAGCCCTGCCATGGGACACGGCGGAGACGTCATCCAGGAACTGACCACCGACCACCGCGAGGTGGAGGAGATCTTCCAGCAGATCGAGGCCCTCCCGCCGGGGGACAAACGGCGCAAGGACCTGGCCGACCGGGCCACCATCGAGCTGGTCCGCCACTCCGTGGCCGAGGAAATGTACCTGTACCCGGCGACGCGCCGGTACCTGCCGGACGGCGACGCGGTCGCCGACCGGGAGCTCCAGGACCACGCGGAGGCGGAGCGGACCATGAAGGACCTGGAGGGCTGCGGGGCGGACGACCCGCAGTTCGACCAGCTCATCGGCCGTCTGATGCGGGAGATCCGCGAGCACATCACCGACGAGGAGCAGAACCTCTTCCCGCAACTGCAGCGGACCGCCGGCAAGGAAGAGCTCGACCGGCTCGGCGAGAAGGTGCGTACGGCGAAGAAGACCGCACCGACCAGGCCGCACCCCGCCACACCGCAGACGCCGACCGCGCAGAAGCTCCTCGCGCCCGGCGTCGGAATGGTCGACCGGATCCGGGACGCGCTGTCCGGCCGCGGCAAGACCGACTGAGGTCCGGCCGCACGCAGGCCACCCCTCTCGCGGGGCCGTCGGGACCGTCAGGGGCCGTGCCGGCCCCGTAGTCGTGCCGGCCCCGTAGTCGTGACGGCGGCCCGTCACGCTCGGCGTCCGCCGCCCGTGCGGCCCACCGCCGCAGCCGCTACCTTCGTCGAAGGCGCGCCGGGAATCCCCGAGGAGAGGGTCAGTCCACGCCCAGGGAGGCCATGTGAGCCCGCACGAGTCACGGAAGCGCACCGGGGAGAGCCAGGGACACGGGCCGGGCCGCAGGAGTTTCCTCGGCCTGTGCGCCTGCGCCGGCCTCGGCGCGGCCGCCGCCTGCGACCACACGAACGCCCACCGGCCGCCCCGCGCCGCGGACAGCCACCGCCCGGAGGCGGAGCGGGACCGGCCCGGCGCCCGCGACTGGCGGATCGGCTCCCCCGGCCCGCCGGACGCGGTGGCCGGCTACACCGACCGGGTGAGTGTCACCCCGGGCCAGGAGTGCGGCCTGCACGTGTCGACCACGGCGTCCTCCTTCCGCGTCTCCGCCTACCGCGTCGGCTGGTACGGCGGGAGGGGCGCCCGGCTGATCTGGCGCTCCGAACCGGTGCGCGGACGCGCGCGGTCCGCCTCCCGGACCCCGTCCGCCACCCGCACCGTCCGCGCGGACTGGCCCCGCACCCTCACCCTCAGCACCGAGGGCTGGCCCGAAGGCGCCTACCTGATACGCCTCGACGCCGACCACGGCCACCAGCGGTACGTCCCGCTGATCGTGCGCTCCGAGCACGGCGCCGGCCGCACCGTACTCCTGCACGCCCCGGCCACCTGGCAGGCGTACAACCGGTGGGGTGGCTCCAGCCTCTACAACGGCGCCTCCGGCGCGTATGACACCCGCTCCCTCGCCGTCAGCTTCGACCGGCCCTACGACGCGAACGGTGCCGAGAAGTTCCTGGTGTACGAGTGGGCGGCCGTGGTCCTCGCCGAACGCCTGGGCATACCCCTGGCGTACACCACCGGCACCGACCTGCACCACGACCCGGAGGTGCTGCACGGCGCCACCGCGCTGATCTGCCTGGGCCACGACGAGTACTGGACGCCCCAGCAGCGGGGGCACGTCACCGCGGCCCGGGACGCGGGCACCAACATGGCCTTCCTCGGCGCCAACACCTGCTTCCGCCGGATCCGTCTGGAGGACGGGGAGCCGGGCGCCGAGCGCACCGTCGTCTGCTACAAGTCCTCCTACCGGAGCGACCCCTGCTACCCCTCCCGTCCGGCTCTGGTCACCACCGACTTCCGGCAGGCCCCGGCCGCCGACCCCGAGTCGTCCCTCACCGGAGTGCTCTACGAGGGCTATCCGGTGGACGCGCCCTACGTCGTGCACGCGGCGGACCACTGGCTGTACGAGGGCACGGGCACCCGCCCCGGCGAGAGCTTCGACCACCTGGTCGGAGTGGAGTACGACCGGGTCACCCCGGGCGCGCCCGTCCCCGAACCGCTGGAGATCACCGCGCACTCGCCGCTGGTGTGCGCGGGCAACCGCAGCCACAGCGACTCGGCGTACTACACGGCGCCCAGCGGGGCGGGCGTCTTCGCCACCGGCACCATGCGCTGGGTGGAGGCGCTGATGGCCGGCACCCCGGAGGGGGGCCGCGACCACGGCATGGACGCCCGCACCCGTGCCCTCGTCACCCGGACCACCGAGAACCTGCTGCGCGCCTTCGCCGAGGGCCCCGCCGCCCGCCACCGGCCGGCGCCTCGCCCCAACACCCGACAGGTGTACGGAACCGAGCCTTCCCCGGCCCCGTAGCTCCCCTTAGGCGGTGAGGGCCGCATCGAGGCTGGCGTAGCACGGTATGAGCGTGTCCACGCCGACGAGTTGCAGCACCCGCAGCACCGCCTCCTGCGGTGCGGCCAGCCGCAGCCGGCTGCCGCCCGTCTGGGCGGCCTGATAGGCGGTGATGAGGGCGTTGATGCCGCTGGAGTCCATGAAGGTCACGTCGCTGAGATCGACCACCGTGCCCGGCGCGCTCTCCAGGCAGGACAGCAGCGTGTCGCGGAGCCGCGCGCTGCCGTCGAGGTCGACCTCTCCCACGAGGGCCACGACACATGTGCCGTCGTCGGCCGTGGTACGGGTGATCAGCAGCCGCTCGGGCACCGCCGGTCCCTCGGTCTCTGCCACACTGCCCTCACTTCTCATCAACGTCTGGCCATGGTCAGGAGGTTGTTGGCCATGATGTTAGGGCTTCGTGAAGCCTGTGAGGGGCCGCTTGTCGAGCACGGCGGGCGTTCCAGGCGTATACGCGGGTAAAGGCGGGCGCGGCACCTGCGTGGCAACGCGGTGGTGAAGGCGGGCCGTACGGAGGCTGCTCCCGGCGGGGAAGAGCGGTCGGTGCGCGGCGCCGCCGCGCCGCGCACCACCCCCCACCTCGGTAAGAATCCGCTCCGGTCCCGCCCGGCACCGCGGGTCGCTACCCGTTGCCGCCCCTGCGCGGTGCTGGGATGAGGACGGCACAGCGGCAGAAAGGGGTGGTCGTGGACGGCGACCTGGTGTCGGGGCCCGGGAGCGCTGCCGCGAACCGCTTCGTACGGGCGGAGCGGGCGCTCTCCGCGATCGGTACGACCCTCGACGACCGCAGGACGGCGGCCGAACTCGCCGCGTTCCTGGTCGAGGAGCTGTGCGACTTCGCGACCGTCGACCTCTACGGCTCGCAGAAGGGCCACCGCGCGGCGGGCGAGTCCCTGCGGCCGGTCGCCGCGGCCGGCCGGCGCGACCTCCTCGACAGCCTGGAGAAGGGCCCGCGCGAGGACGTCTCCGTCCGCGCCCTGGACGCGGGCCACCCCATCACCGCCTCCTTCGCACCCGGCAGAGGTACGAACCTGGTCACCCTCTCGGTGCCACTGCTGACCCGGGACCGGGTCCACGGCGTCGCCCTCGCCCTGCGCACCGGGCGCCTCTTCGACGACGACGAGACAGTGGCCGCCCACTACGCGGCCCGGCTGACCGCCGCCCACCTGAGGCACGCGGAAGACCAGCGGGAGGCCGGCCCCAGGGTGTGGGACCTGCGGAAGGTGCTGCCCGCCGACCCCGGACGCCCCCACCCCGACGTGGACCTCGCCATCCGCTGGTCGCCCGGACCGGTGGGCGGCCACTGGTGCGAGACGGTACGCCTGCACTCCGGCCGCACCCTGCTGGTCGCCGGCGACGTCATGGGATACGGCCTGGACGCGGCGGTCGACATGAACGCCTACCGCTCCCTGCTGCGGTACATCGCCTCCACCGACCTCGCGCCGCACGGCATCCTGCGCCGGCTGGACGCCACGATGTCCACGGAGAGCGGCCGCCGCCCGGCGACCTGCCTGCTGGCCCTGCTGGACCCGGCGCACGGCACGGCCCTGCTCGCCGGCGCGGGACACCCGCCCCCGGTCGTCGTCCGTGCCGACGGCACCGCCGCCCCGGTCGCGCTGCCCGTCGGTCCCCCGCTCGGCACCGGCGGCAGCGCCTATCAGGCGACCGGCCTGCCCTTCGCGCCGGACGACACACTGGTGATGTTCACCTACGGGCTGATCGAGCGGCGCGGCGAGGACATCGACACCTCGCTCGGCCGCCTGGCCGCCTTACGGGTACGGCCCGGCCAGGGCGTCGGCGAACTCCTGGACGAGATCCTGGTCGCGGCTCTCGGCGGGCGGGACGACGACATCGCCGTGATCGCGGCCCGCCTGCGCCCCCGGCCCTGACGAACACGTCCGGGCTCCTCCCCTCCCGGCACCCGCGCCACTGACGAGAACCGGCCATCCCGCCCGCCGGGCGGCCGCCGTATGCGAGGCGGACACTGGACGGCATGACCCATGGGCCCGAGTTCGCGGCGCGCCCGGTCGAGCGCCGGACCGTACTGCTGGGCATGGTGGGGGTCCTGCTCGGGACGGCGGGCTGTACGAGCGCCGCGCCCGGGCCGGAGCCGACCGCCTCCGGCGCGTCCGCGTCGGGCACGGCAGGGGCCCTTCCCCGCACCACCCCCTGGCGCCCCACGTCCGCCGAGGTCCACCCCGAGGTGAAACGGCGCGCCGTCGAACTCGTCGAGGCGATCGGAGCCTGGGCCGGCGGAGGGGCGGCGCGCCCGCGGCGAGGGCCAGAGTGGCCGTGCTGCACCTGCCGGCCGCTCTCGTGGCCCGGGCCGGACCGCTGCTGCCGTCCGCCGACGAGGCGGTGCTGCAGGTGGTGGACGCCCAGTACGGCGGGATCCTCGCCGACTCGGCGAGCGTGCTCGTGGTGTGCCGGCAGTGGACCCGGCACGGCGGTGCCGTTCGCGCGGGCGGGACGACGGTCGACGTACGGCTGGCGTGGTCCGGCACCGGATGGACCGTCACCGCCCTGCACCCGGCCCATCCCGGCGCGCCGCTGTCCTCGCCGCCGGCCGGCGTGCGCCGGGTGCTGGACGACGCCCGGGTCGCGCTGCCGCCCGCGGCGCGGGCCGACCTGAACAGCGGCCAGGTCCACGACAGCGTGCTCACCGCGATGCTGCGCCTGGCGGGCACGTACCGGATGTACGTCAGTGTGGTCCGCTCCGGGCACCCGCTGGACGTGTTCGGCACCAGCCGCCCCAGCGACCACCCGCGCGGGCGCGCCTTCGACGTGTGGCAGATCGACGGCCACGCGGTCGTCCACCCCGCCACGCCCCGCTTCCTCGTCGAACGCTTCATGCGGGACGCGGTGGCGGCCGGCTCCTACAACGTCGGCGGCCCTGCCCTCCTGTCCGGCGGCAGCGCCCCGGACCAGTTCTTCAGCGACGCCACCCACCACGACCACGTGCACATCGGATTCCGGACCTGAAAGCCGTCGGGCACGCCCTCGGCGTGACCGATGCCGTCCCACGCGCGCGTGCCGTTCGCGTGCGGCAGGAGGACGGCGATGCCGTCCGTGCGGCGGCCCGCCGGCCAGGTGTGGCCGACGAGGTCGTCGATCAGCTTCTCCAGGTCGTGTGCGTCGGTGTCGGCCAGGTGCTGGGCGAGACCGGCGGTGGTCTCCGCGGCGTCGGTGCCGCGGGCCTCCACGAGGCCGTCCGTGGACAGGGCGAGGACCGCCTCGGGCGGCGGCGTGGCGGCGGTGACGGGGGAACCGGCGCGGATGCCGACGCCGAGCAGCGGGCCGGGGCCGGCGTCCAGCACGCTCGCCTCACCGGGCCGCCGGCGCAGCGGCGGGGGCATGTGGCCGGCGTCGGCCAGTGTGACGTGGTGGCGGGCCAGGCCGAGGTGGACGTACGGACAGGAGACCGGCAGGTCGTACTCCAGGCCGGCGAGCAGCCGGTCGGTGCAGGCCGGCACCTTGTCGGGAGGCCACGCGGCGGGGGACGACCGCGGCGGTATCCGTTCTGCTGCGGGGTCGGCCGGTGGCCGTCGGGCGACGGGCGACGGGCGTCACCCCGCCGTCAGGCCAGTGCCACCATGAGCGCGGCCACCACGGTGAGTGCTGCCAGAGGCACTATGAACAGGCGCGCGCGTTCCACCCAGGCCGGCCGGGCGCAGCCGCGGAGCCAGGGACGGTCGTCGCCGTGCGCGGCGCCCGGTGCGGCGAGGTCACGGACCGGGCCGAGCAGCGAGCGGCACCAGGGGCAGTCGCTGTCCTCCCACGCTTCCACGCCGCGCTCAACGACATGCCCGGGTCCGGGCAACGCCCACGCCCACCATCGTGATGCCGCCGTCACCGGGCCGTGAGCAAGCGGTGCCCCGAGCGGCCCGGGCCAGGCCTCGGGAAACGGCCCGGTGGCCTCCCCGGCCGGCCTCACAGGCCCGGGAGCCCACGGGGTACGGGCACCGCGGGCACCTTGGGCAGCGCCCCGGCCGACGCTCCCCGAGGCACCTCGCCGGACCCGACGCCCCACGGCCGCAGCAGCGGCGTACCGGGCTCGTGTTCGGGTGTGCCCGGCCGCAGGCGAGGCGGGTGGACGGGGGACGGGTGGTCGCAGGGCCCGCTGGTCGGTTCCACGGCCCGGGAAGAGCTGTCCATGCCGGAGCAAACGGCGCGTACGCCCCCCGCGTACTCGTCGCACTCCGGCGTCTCACCGCATCAGGTGAGGACACCCCTCGAACGGCGGCCTCCGCTCATGCGACAAGCTGCCCGGCAGGGGGCCCGGAGTGGCTCAGGCGGGCCGTATCGCGCTGTGGATGGCCTGCGGGCCGGCGAAGAAGATCGACTCCTCGCGTATCGACGCCCCCGGGCTCGGAGCGTGGACCATCGTGCCGCTGCCGGCGTAGAGGCCGACGTGGTTGACCTCGCTGTAGAAGAAGACCAGGTCTCCGGGCCGGAGGTCGGCGAGCTCGACCGGTGTGCCGGAGCCGGCCTGCTCGAAGGCCGCACGGGGGAGCGCCACCCCGGCGGCCCGCCAGGCGGCCTGGATGAGGCTCGAGCAGTCGTACGAGTCCGGCCCGGTCGCCCCCCAGACGCACGGCCTGCCGATCTGCGCGCGGGCGAACTCGAGCGCCTTGGCGGCCTTCCTCTCATAGGCCGAGGCCGGTGTCTCGGCGACGCCGAGGGAGGCGGCGGCGTTGTCCACGGCCGCTGCCTGGCCGACGGCCTGGCTGGCGTCGAAGAGCGAGTTCCCGTCCAGGGGCGGGGTGGTGTCGAACAGCCCGGTGGAGTGCTGCTGCCACTGCGCCGCTCCCTGCTGAGCGGCGTGCCGGGACAGCAGCTCACGGGCCCGGGTGAGCTTGGCCTGCAACTGGCCCTTGGACGACCTCGGCACCGGCTGCCGGCGGCCGGCCACCAAGACACGCGGCGCGCCGGACGCCTGCGGCCGTGTCTCGGCCGCGGGCGGAAGCGTCCCCACGGACCCGAAAGCCGGCCCCGCGGGACCGACGGCCGGCGACTCGATCGGCCCGGTGGGCCGGGGCTCCGTGGGCCCGGTGCCGAGTACGTCCATGCTGCCGGTGGGCGGAGGCTGCATGGACCGACTGGACAGCGCGTCCAAGGCCCCGGTGGGCTGGGGTTCCATGGGCCGGGTGGTGAGTGCGTCCATGGTGCCGGTGGGCTGGGGTTGCATGGCGCGGCTGGTGAGTGTGTCCATGGCACCGGTGAGTTGGGCCTGTGTGGACCGGGCAGCCGGTGCCTCCATGGTCCCGGTGGGCTGGGGCTCCACGGTGCCGGTCGGTCGGGGTTCCATGGACCGGGCGGTCAGTGCCTCCATGGCCCCCGTGGGCTGGGGTTCCATGGACCGGCTGGTCAACTCCGCGACGGGAGCGGCCGACGTGGCGGCAGGTGGCGCCGCGGGCAACTCCCGTACTGGCGGGGCCGGTGCGGCGGCCGTGGGGCCGGCCGGGAGCTCGGGTGCCGGTCTGGTCTGCGCCGGACCCGCGGTCAGCTCCAGCCGGGACGGCCTGCTCTTCAGCCCCAGTTCCTCCAGAACGTCCTCCGGACGCCTACTCGGCTTCTCCGTACGGGAGTTGGCCCGACTCGGCATGCGGTCGGGCGGCAGGACCGCCGGAACGGTCGGGCCCAACTGGGCGCGCGCCGCGTCGAACCACTGCCTGGCCACCCGGTCAAGGGCCGGATCGGATCCCCGGGAACTGCCCCACACCCCCGAACCACCCCGCGCACGCCCGCTCTTGCTCATCGCGCGGGTGGCGTTGAAGTTCCCCGTGGCGCTCTCCGCCTGGTCGTAGAGGCTGCTGATCCGCTGCCGCACCTCAGCGCGGCTGGGCCTGTCGTCGCTCGGTCGTTCCGGCGCCAAGGAAGACGCACTCCTTCCATAGCCCGCCTGCCGAGTCAGCTGTCGGGTTCGGGCGGACGTTCTGTGGAAGGCGTGCCCTACGGCCCTTGTCCGGAGGGACAGTTGAGCCGATTCACCCCAATGTCGGTTGGGTCCCCGGCTCCGGTTGCCGTGGGGGCGTACCGGACTCGGCGGAGGTCGCACGATCCGACGGGACTCGCCGGAGGCAATCGTGCGGCCTGGACGTCAACTTAGCGAACGTGTGTGCCTCGTGTGAAGATTGAAGTGCGGTATGTCCGATACGTAAATGTGACCTTCCCCGGATGAGGCCCCATGTGCGGTCGTTACGTCTCCACCCGCAGCCCTGAGGACCTGGTCCAGCACTTCAGGGTCACCGAGTGGCGCCCGGAGGAGGCGCTGGAGCCCAGCTGGAACGTCGCCCCGACCAACCGGGTGTGGGCCGTACTGGAACGCGCCCCGCGAGAGAACCGTGAGGCCGCCTCCGCGCGCAGGGAGCTGCGGCCGCTGCGCTGGGGACTGGTCCCTTCCTGGGCGAAGGACGCGCGGATCGGCGCCCGGCTGATCAACGCACGGGCCGAGACCGTGCACGAGAAGCCCGCTTTCCGCCGCGCCTTCGTCAAACGCCGCTGCCTGCCACCCGGCCCGACGGCGCCCCCATCTACCTTTGATCTTGCGCAGTGCGCCGTCCTCCAGGGCGGTGGTGAAGCGCATCTTAAGACTGTTCTGGCTCGCACCGTGGGCATTGGTCTGCACTATTGACCTCGGCTCACGGGGCGCTGCTGATTCTCGATGTACTGGCGTACGGCGGTGAGTGGCGCTCCTCCGCACGATCCGGCGAAGTAGGAGCCGGACCAGAAGTGCCCGCCCCACAGATGCCGGCGCACGTGCGTGTCGTATTCCTTGCGCAGCAGCCGGGCGGAGACGCCCTTGAGGGAGTTGACCAGCTTGGAGAGCTGGACCTTGGGCGGGTAGTGCACCAGCAGGTGTACGTGATCGTGCTCGCCGTTGAACTGCTTCAGCTCGGCCTCGAAGTCCTCGCACACCTCCCGCATGATCTCCTCGCACCTGTTGAGCATGGCGTCGGTGAAGGCGCCCCGTCGGTATTTAGTGACAAAAACCAAGTGAACGTGCAGGTTGTAGACGACGTGACGTCCGGTGCGCACATCGGGATTCGGATTCCATCGCGGTGACATAGACCAAATGGTAAGCTGACGACTGTGAGTCAAGAAGCCTTGGTCAAGCGGCAGTTCGGGCACCGCGCCCGGCTTGCGCTGTCGCCTGCCGGGGTGTCGACGGCCGACGCCCAGGCGCATGCGGCCCGTGCGATGTGGAACCTGCTGCACGCGTGGTGGCAGACGATGCCGAAGGACAAGCGGACCCTCGCGAACGCCGACGCCGCGATACGCCAGGCCCGCAAGGACCTCGATTTCCTTGCCGTTCTGCCCGCGCAGGCCGCGCAGGCGGTGCTGAAGACGTACGTCCAGGCATGGAAGAACTGCTGGGAGGGCCGGGCGGACGCCCCGAACTTCAAGGGCCGGTTCCGGTCCGTGATGAGCGTGGACATTCCGCAGGGCCGGGACTTGAACATCAAACGCGTGCACCGCCGCTGGGGCATGGTCAACCTGCCCAAGATCGGCCGGGTCCGATTCCGCTGGACCAAAGACCTCCCCGTCGGGAAGTACGCCACCACCGAGAACCGGATCACCGGAGCCCGGCTCATCAAAGACACGCTCGGCTGGCGCATCGCCTTCCGCGTGACGACCCTGGCGCCCAGGCCCGAGGCTCACACCGGTCCCGAGGTCGGTATCGACGTGGGCGTCACCGTCCCTCTCGCCCTCTCGGACGCTACGACGTACCAGCACGGCGAATGGCTGACCGAGAAGGAGAAGGCCAAGCTTCTGCGCTTGGAGCAGCGCGCCGCCCAGCGCAAGAAGCACCGCGAACCCGGCGAGCGCACCTCGCGCCGCCTGCACCGCACCTATGACCAGATCGCCCAGCTCCGAGCGAAAGCCAAGCGACGGGCAGCGGACTGGCAGCACCAGACGACCACCACCATCGCCCGCACCTACAGCACGGTCGTGGTCGAGGCACTCACCATCACGAACATGGTCAAGTCGGCTCGGGGCACCGTCGAAGAGCCGGGCAGGAACGTCGCCCGGAAAGCCGGGCTGAACCGCTCCATCGCCGCCGAGGCGTGGGGCCGTACGGTCACGATGCTGACGTACAAGACCGCCCGACACGGCGGCACCCTGGTCAAGATCCCCGCCCCTGGCACCTCCCAGCGCTGCTCAGCCTGTGGTTTCACCACTCCGGGCAGCCGGGAGTCCCAGGCCGTGTTCGTATGCAAGAACCCGGACTGCGGCTGGTCGGGCAACGCCGACCACAACGCGGCCCGGAACATCTTGCACCTGTACCGGATCGGCCTCATGGCGATCCCGGCTGCTGGAAGAGCAGTCGTCAGGCGCGCTCGCCGCGTCAAGCCTCCCACCGCAAGGTAGGGCGGAATCTCCCCCCGTTCACGGGGGGAGAACGCTTCAAGAATGGCAGCAGGTCACGTCCGGAACGACCGGCAGGACCCGTAAGCAGCCGTACTTCATCAGCCCCGAGGACGGCCGGCTGATGGCGCTCGCCGGACTGTACGAATACTGGCGCGACCCGGAGGTGAAGCGGGACGACGACCCCGCCGCCTGGCTGACGACCTGCACCATCACCACCACCGAGGCCACCGACGCCGCCGGCCGCGTCCACCCCCGCATGCCGCTCGCCCTCACCTCGGACCACTACGACGCCTGGCTCGACCTCCGCCACCAGAACCCCGACGAGCTGCGGGAACTGCTGAGCCCCCCGGCGGGCGGGCATCTCGGCGCCCGGCCCGTCTCCCCGGCCGTCAACAACGTACGCAACAACGGCCCCGCCCTGCTGGAGGAGACCCCGCCGTGACAGGCCGACCCACCGCGGCCACCCGGCCTCGCGCAGCGCCGTACGCCGGACGGGCACCCGTTCCCCCGGATGCCCCCGACGACCGCCCGGCCGGGCGAACCGCACCCGTGCCCCCGCCCGACCAGCCCTTACCGTGCTCTAGACACGACCGTCACAGCTGACGTGGCGACGGTCCCGACGTGACGGCCGGTCGGAAGCGGGAGGCGCGGTGGCGGATGCGGGCGGTCCGGCGCCCGGGCGGGGCCGCGGGCGCCGGGCGGGCGGCGTGGTGCCGGGCAGCCGCCCGGCGCGCCCCGTACGCCTCCCGCCGCGCGCCCGGCCCGCTCCCGCCGCCACGAAGGCCGAGCGCACGGTGCCCTGGCTGCGCGTCGCCGCCGCCTATGCCTGGCGGCTCATCCTCGTCGGCGGCGTCGTCTACGGCGTCTTCACCGTCCTCGGCCGTTTCCAGCTCATCGCCGTGGCCATCTTCCTGGCCCTGGTCATCACCTCGGTCCTGCGCCCCCTGACCGACCTGCTGAACCACCTCCTGCCACGACCGCTCAGCGTCGCCGTCGCCCTGGTCGGCAGCCTGCTCGCCCTGCTCGCTCTGCTCGGCTTCGTGGCCAACGTGGTGGCGGGGGAGTCGGCAAAGCTGGCGAGCGAGTTCGGCGGCGGCATCCACCGGATCGAGCAGTGGCTGCAGCGTCCGCCGTTCCGGATCAGCCAGGGCAGACTCGCCGGCCTGCAAAAGCAGGTCCTGTCCTACCTGTCCGCGCACCGCGCCGGCCTGGTCAGCAGGGCCCTCAGCGGCTTCGGCCGGCTCGTGGAGCTGGCCGCCGCGGGCGGCCTCGCGCTCTTCTCGTCCGTCTTCTTCATCCACTCCGGCGAGAGATTCTGGCGATGGGTGAGCGAGGAACTGCTGCCCCGCGGGGCCCGGCCGACGTGGGACCGGGCGGGGCAGGCGGCCTGGCGGGCCTTCGCCGGATACACCCGCGGCATCATCATCGTGGCCGCCACCAACGCCGTACTGGTCGGTGTCGCCCTGCTGGCGCTGCGCGTACCGCTCGCGCTGCCACTGATGCTGCTGGAGTTCTTCGCCGCGTTCGTGCCGCTGGTGGGGTCGCCGGTCGCGCTCGGTGTGGCCACGGTGGTCGCCCTCGCCGGGCGCGGCCCGCTCACCGCCGTGGCCGTGCTCGCCCTCATCGTCGTCATCGGCCAGATCGAAGGGCACGTGCTCCATCCCCTGGTCATGAGCTGGGCGGTCCGTCTGCACCCCCTCGTGGTCGCCGTCTCCGTCATCGCGGGCAGCATCGTCGCGGGCGTGATCGGCGCAGTCGTCGCCGTCCCGTTCGTCTCGGTCGCCTGGGCGGTCCTGCGCGCCCTGCGGCCCGCCCCGCCCTGACGCCCCGGACCGGCGGCCGGGGCTTTTCGGCCGCGGCAGAAGGGGCACGCGTTCCTGGTACGACCCCGAGTGGAGGAACGGTGCACCCATGGCCGAGTACGAGCGTTCACGCACCATGCCCGCAGCGCCCGAGCAGGTCTTCGATCAGGCCGCCAACGTCGCCCAGCTCGACGCCTGGCTGCCCGACGACCTGCACGTGCGCCCCGAGGAGCCGCCCGCCGTCACGGTGCACGAGGACCACACCGACCAGGACACCTCCGCGCTGCTGCGCGCCGAACACGATCAGATGCGCATCGAGTGGGGCACCCGCGAGCAGGGCAGCTACGCGGGCTGGCTCCAGGTCGCCGGCATCGGCAGCGGCGCCAGTGAGGTGACCGTCCACCTGTCGTTCTTCGACGACACCCACGACCCGGGCGAACGAGCCGTCCGCGACGCCCTCGACAGCAGCCTGCGCCGCCTGGAGGAACAGGTACGACTGCGCGTCGACAACACGGCGGGCTGACCGAGCGAGGTTCCGCGAGCGGCCGCTGCGACCACGGCCACCGCTGTGGGGACTCGCCGGACGGGGCGTGCTCCGGTTGCGGCTTTCACCGGTCGACGCCAGTGCCCCGGCAGGCACACGTTGCCTGCCGGGGCCAGTGGCCAGTTCGCCGGCCGGCGTCCCGAGATCGAGGCGGCGGTGAAAAATCCCCGCCCCGGTCCGCCACCGTCGTGGTGACGCGTACCAGGCAGGGCTTGCGTGGGGTCGACCCGAAGCCGAAGCGCACGGGCGGTACGACCGCCCCCGGCGGCCCCAGGTCCTCGCCCTCGAAGACGGCACCGGCGCTCCTGACCGGTCGCAGGTCCTGCGCGCCGTACCACTCGTAGCGCCCGCCACCGGCCGTGCCGCAGGTGCGCACGCCCCGCAGCAGGCGTGCCGGCAGGCCCACCGCCTCGATCCAGCGCGGGCGGGCGGCGAGCGCCCGCGGCACGGCGCGCAGCACCAGCCCCAGCGGACCCCGCCGGCCGGTGGTGAAGCGCAGGGTCAGCGAGGTCGCGGTGACGGCCCAGCAGTCACCCCGGACCGTCACCCGGACCGGCTCGACCCGCACCTCGTCGAAGGTGTAGGTCTCGGCGATGAAGCGGGCCGCCCGGTGGTCGGGGGCCAGCAGCACGCGGTGCCCGTCGCGCCGCTCGATCATCACGTCGCCGAACGCCCCGAACGGCGAGTGCGCCCAGCACCCCAGCACAAGACGCGTACCGGAGGCCGTGCCGATCCCGGCGATATGACCGTCGAAGATCCAACGCGTGCGTCCACTGTTCACCCGGCACCTCTTCACTCCTGCCGGCGACGGCGACGGCGACGCGCGCCGACGGCATCGGCGCCGGCAAAGTGGACGGGGATCCGTGCGGGTTCCCGTCGCCTGCCCCGCCAAACGGCGATTCCGCACGTCCGGACGCGTTGTCCGCCGCTGCCCGGGTACACGAGCGGCTGCCCGCGGCGGGACCGGAGCCGACCGTTCCGCGCCGTACGGCGTGTCGTGCGGACGGCCGTGGGCACTGGGAGACGATGGGCGTGCCATGACAGCCACGAGGTCGGGCTGGAGACGGAGGGGCCGGGTGGAACAACAAGTCATGGGGCAGGTGAGCGATGCCCGGCGGCGGATCCCCCGCACCGACGCCGTCCTGCGGGACCCGCGCCTGGTGGACGCGGCGGGCCGGCTCGGGCCCGGACCGGTCAAGGCCGCGGTCCGGCAGGCCCAGGAGCAGGCACGCCACGGCGCCCTCGCCCCCGAGGAGGTGGCGGACACCGCCGTGGCGCTGCTGCCGCGTGCGGCGGGCGGGCTGCGTCCGGTGATCAACGCCACCGGGGTGCTGCTGCACACCAACCTCGGCCGGGCCTCCCTGTCCGCGGCGGCCCGGCAGGCGGTGCAGGACGCCGCCGGGCCCACGGACGTCGAGCTGGACCTGCGGACCGGGGTGCGGGCCCGCCGGGGCCGCACCGCCCTGGACGCGCTGCGCGGCCAGGTGCCGTCCGCCGCGGCGGCGCACGTCGTCAACAACGGCGCCGCCGCCCTCGTCCTCGCCGCCACCGCCCTCGCCGCCGGCAAGGAGATCGTCATCAGCCGGGGCGAGATGGTGGAGATCGGGGACGGCTTCCGGCTGCCGGACCTGCTGGTGTCCACCGGGGCCCGGCTCCGCGAGGTCGGCACCACGAACCGTACGACCGTCGAGGACTACGCCCACGCGATCGGCCCCGAGACGGCCTTCGTGCTGAAGGTGCACCCCTCCAACTTCCGCATCACCGGCTTCACCCGTGCCGCCGGCATCCGCGAACTGGCGGCGCTGGACGTGCCGGTGATCGTCGACATCGGTTCCGGACTGCTCGCCCCCCATCCGCTGCTGCCCGACGAGCCCGACGCCGAGACCCAGTTGAGGACCGGCGCGGCGCTGGTGACCGCCAGCGGCGACAAACTGCTCGGCGGCCCGCAGTGCGGACTGCTCCTCGGTGACGCGGACCTCGTGCGCGCCCTGTCCCGGCACCCCCTGGCCCGCGCCCTGCGCGTGGACAAACTCACCCTGGCCGCGCTGGAGGCGACCCTGACGGGCCCCGACACCCCGACCGCCGTGTCCCTCACCGCCGACGCGGGCCGGCTCATGCGCCGCGCCGAACGGCTCGCCGCCGCACTGAGCGCCGCCGGCGTCGACGTCCGGGCCGTCCCCAGCGCCGCCACGGTCGGCGGTGGCGGCGCGCCCGGCGTGACGTTGCCCAGCGCCGCGCTGTCCCTGCCGGAGCCGTACGCCGCCGTGCTGCGCACCGGCCCGGTGCCGGTCGTGGGCCGGCTGGAGGGCGGCCGGTGCCTGCTGGATCTGCGGGCGGTGCCCGCCGAGGACGACGAACGGCTGGCCGAGGCCGTGCGGTCGGCGGCGGCGGAAGGGTAGGCGAGCCATGCGGGTACTGGCCACCGCGGGGCATGTCGACCACGGCAAGTCCGCCCTGGTACGGGCGCTGACCGGGATGGAACCCGACCGCTACGAGGAGGAGAGGCGCCGCGGACTCACCCTCGACCTCGGCTTCGTGTGGACCCGGCTCGACACCGAAGGCGGGCACCTCGCCTTCGTCGACGTGCCCGGGCACGAGAAGTTCGTGGCCACCATGCTGGCCGGGGTCGGCCCCGTGCCCGCCGTGCTGTTCGTGGTCGCCGCCGACCAGGGCTGGCAGCCGCAGTCCGAGGAACACCTGGCGATCCTCGACGCCCTCGGCGTGCGGCACGCCGTCCTCGCCGTGACCCGCAGCGACCTGGCCGACCCCGGACCGGTGCGCGCCGACGCCCTCCAGCGGCTGGCCCGGACCTCGCTCGGCACCGTGCCGTCCGTCGCGGTGAGCGCGGTGACCGGCGCCGGACTGGACGAGCTGCGCACCGAACTGGCCCGGCTGGCCCGCGCGCTGCCCGTGCCGCCCGCCGACGCGGACGTACGGCTGTGGCTGGACCGCGCCTTCACCGTGCGCGGGCACGGGACCGTGGTGACCGGCACCCTCGGCGCGGGAACCCTGCGCCTCGGCGACCGGCTGGTGACCGGGGACGGCTCGGCCCCACTGAGGGTGCGCGGGCTGCAGTGCCTGCAGCAGGAGCGCAGCGCTGTCAGCGGGGTCGCCCGGGTCGCGGTCAACGTGCACGGCCCGCTCGACGGGGAGTTGCGGCGCGGACAGGTGCTGCTGACCCCGGACCGCTGGCTGCTCACCGACCGGATCGACGTCCGCGTCACCGGAGAGCCGGTCGACGAACTGCCCCGCACCGCCGGCCTGCACATCGGCACGGCGGCCGTCCCGGTGACCGTCCGCCCCCTCGGCGAGGACACCGCCAGGCTGACCCTGCGCCATCCGCTGCCGCTGCGCGTCGGGGACCGGGCGGTCCTGCGCGAGGCGGGCGGGCGGCGCATGCCCTGCGCCGCGACCGTGCTCGACGTGTGCCCGCCGGACCTGACCCGCCGGGGCGCCGGACGGGCCAGGGCGGCGGAACTGGCCACGATGACGGGCCGCCCCGACGGTGCGGCGGAGCTACGGCGCCGCGGGCTCGTCCGCCGCTCCCGCCTGCTGGCCATGGGCGTATCCCCGCCCTGCCCGCCCGTCACCGGAGACTGGCTGGCCGACCAGGCCCACTGGGCCCGGCTGCGCGGGAGGCTGGCCGCCGAGGTCGAGCGGTACGCACGCCGGCACCCCATGGAGCCGGGACTGCCGACCGAGGCGGCCCGGCACCTGCTCGACCTGCCCGACCGGGCCCTGGTGGACGCACTCGCCCGGACACCGGGCGAGCCACGGCTGCAGCGCCGCGACGGGCGCCTGTACGGCCCCGGCAGCGTCGGCCCCAACCTGCCCCCGCCGGTCCGGGCGGCCGTCGACGCGGTGCGGCGCGAGCTGGAACGGGCACCGTTCCGCGCGCCGGAGGCCGACCGCCTCGCTCAACTCGGGCTCGACCGCAAGGCCGTGGCCGCGGCCGTCTCCGCGGGCGCGCTGCTGCGGGTCGGCGACGGGATCGTGCTGCTTCCGGGGGCGGACGTCCGGGCCGCAGCGGTGCTGCGCCGCCTGCCACAGCCCTTCACGCTCAGCGAGGCGCGCAAGGCGCTCGACACCACTCGCAGGGTCGCCGTGCCGCTGCTGGAGTTCCTCGACGCCCGCGGCCACACCGAGCGGGTGGACGACCAGCGCAGACGCTGCCGGGCGGACACCGGGGGGAGCGGAGGCGGACGGGAATCGAACCCGCCTGCCCGAGATCCTCGGGCACCTCGGTTTTGAAGACCGGGAGGGCCACCAGGCACCCACACGCCTCCACCGGCCGACAGGCTACCGGAAGGACCCCGCGCGGTACCGGCGGGCACGGTGCGTTCGAACAGCGCGTACGGCGGTACCCGGCGCGCCGCACAGACGACGCAAACAGACGACGGAAACCGGCTGAGATCAGGAGACCCGGCATGACCGCCACCGCTGACACTCCCGTACGGCTCACGCAGTTCGCCCACGGCGGCGGCTGCGCCTGCAAGATTCCGCCGGGCGAGCTGGAGGACGTGCTCGGCGGACTGTCGGCGGCGCTTCCCGCCGCCGGCGACACCCCGCTGCTGGTCGGTCTGGCCACGGGCGACGACGCCGCCGTCGTCACGCTGCCCGCGCGGGGCGGCGCCGCGCAGGCGGTGGTCGCCACCGCCGACTTCTTCACCCCGGTCGTCGACGACCCCTACGACTGGGGACGCATCGCCGCGGCCAACGCCCTGTCGGACGTGTACGCGATGGGCGGCCGTCCCGTCCTGGCGGTCAACCTGCTGGCCTGGCCGCGTGACGTACTGCCCTTCGACCTGGCCCGCGAGGTGCTGCGCGGCGGGCTGGAGGTCGCCGCCGAGGCCGGCTGCCACGTGGGCGGCGGACACAGCGTCGACGACCCCGAACCCAAGTACGGCATGGCCGTCACCGGCCTCGCGGACCCGGAGCGGCTGCTGCGCAACGACGCGGGATGCCCCGGACTGCCCCTGACGCTGACCAAGCCCCTCGGCCTGGGCGTGCTGAACAACCGCCACAAGGCCACCGGCGAGCGGTTCGCACAGGCCGTCGCCACCATGGTGGCCCTCAACCGCGACGCCTGTGCCGCCGCCCTGGCCGCCGGCGCCTCCTGCGCCACCGACGTGACGGGCTTCGGCCTCCTCGGCCACCTGCACAAGCTGGCCCGCGCCTCGGGCGTGACGGCCGTGGTCGACACCGCCGCCGTACCGTACCTGGACGGCGCCCGGGAGGCCGTACGCGACGGCTACGTCAGCGGCGGCACCCGCCGCAACCTGGAGTGGGTGGCCCCGCACACCGACTTCGGCGACACCGACAGCGACACCCGCCTCCTCCTGGCCGACGCCCAGACCTCCGGGGGCCTCCTCGTCGCCGGCGAGATCCCCGGCCACCCGGTGATCGGTGAACTCGTCCCACGCGGCCCCCACTCGGTCGTCCTGAGGTAACCGGTCGCCCCCGGTCAGGGCTCCGTTCCGGTCCGGGCGTCGATGCCTGCCCGGGCCCGGTAGGAACGGACCAGTTCCGGAGCGGCCGGGCCCCTGGGGCGGCGGCCCGGCCGGATGTCGACGGCGAAGGCCTTGGTCTCCTGGATGTGGGTGTTGGGGTCGAGGGACAGGTGGACCAGCTCGTTGGCGGCGTCGCCGGTGCTGTAGCCGTTCGGCCCCCAGTGGTAGGGCAGGCCCACCTGGTGCAGGGTGCGGCCGTGCACCGTCAGCGGCGGCACCCGGTCGGTGACCAGCACCCGCGCCTCGATCACACCACGGGCGCTGACGATGGTCGCCCAGCCGGTGTGCTCCAGGCCCCGCTCGGCGGCCAGTTCCGGCGACACCTCGCAGAAGAACTCCGGCTGCAGCTCCGCCAGGTACGGCAGCCAGCGGGACATGCCGCCCGCGGTGTGGTGCTCGGTCAGCCGGTAGGTGGTCGCCACGAACGGGAACACCTCCGAGCCCGGCTCACCAGGGCTCGGCTGGTAGCGGTTGTCCGGGTGCGGCGGCATCAACTGCCGTACCGGGTTGCGCTGCTGGCCGTACAGCAGGTTGGGGAACGGCGAGTCCTGCGGCTCGTAGTGCGCCGGCAGCGGCCCGTCGGTCAGCCCGGACGGCACGTACAGCCACGCCCTGCCGTCGGCCTGCATGATGAACGGGTCGGTGCCCGACAAGGCCTCGGGGCCGGTCGCGTCCTTCGGTGGCCGGTGGCCGGGGGCTTTGTCCTTCTTGAAGTCGGCGATGTCGTGGCCCGTCCACTCCGCCTCGTCCTCGTCCCACCACACCAGCGCCTTGCGCTCGCTCCACGGCTTGCCGTCCGGGTCCGCCGAGGCCCGGTTGTACAGGATTCGGCGGTTGGCCGGCCAGGCCCAGCCCCACTCGTTCGCCACCCAGTTCTGCTCCTCGCCCGGCTTGCGGCGGGCGGCCTGGTTGACGCCGTCGGCGTAGACACCGCAGTAGATCCAGCAGCCGCACGCGGTGGAGCCGTCGGGGTGCAGCTGCTCGTAGGAGGCCAGCGGGTTGCCCTCGGCGTCGTAGCCGTTGATCTCGGCAAGCACCGCCTCCGCATCGGGCTCGGCGATCCCGCCCTTCGTGGGATAGTCCCAGCTCAGGTCGAGCACCGGCCGATCCATCGGGTCGGTGGACCGGGCGAGCTTCTGCCGGATGATCCGGCCGAGGTGGAAGGTGAACCACAGGTCGCTGCGTGACTCGCCGGGCGGCTCGACGGCCTGGTGGTGCCACTGCAGCAGCCGCTGGGTGTTGGTGAAGCTGCCGTCCTTCTCGGTGTGCGCGGCGGCCGGCAGGAAGAACACCTCGGTGCGGATGTCCTCCGTGCTCAGCTCCCCGGTCTCGATCTCCGGGCCGTCCTTCCACCAGGTGGCCGACTCGATCAGGGAGAAGTCCCGTACGACGAGCCAGTCCAGGTTGGCCATGCCGAGACGCTGCAGCTTGGCGTTGGCGGAGCCGACCGCGGGGTTCTCGCCCATCAGGAAGTAACCCTTGCAGGTCCCCTCCAGCTGGGCGTTCACCGTCTCGTAGGTGGAGTGCGAGCCGGTCAGCCGCGGTAGGTAGTCGAAGCAGAAGTCGTTCTCGGGGGTCGCCGCCTCACCCCAGTACGCCTTCAGCAGGCTCACCAGGTACGCGCGCATGTTGCCCCAGTAGCCCTTGCTCGCAGCCTCGCCGTGGACGAAGGAGTCCAGGTCCTCGTTCTGGTGCGCGTGCGGCATCGGGATGTACCCGGGCAGCAGGTTGAACAGGGTGGGGATGTCGGTGGATCCCTGGATGGAGGCGTGCCCGCGCAGCGCCATGATGCCGCCGCCCGGCCGGCCGATGTTGCCCAGCAGGCTCTGCAGCACGGCGGCCGCGCGGATGTACTGCACGCCCACGGTGTGCTGGGTCCAGCCCACCGCGTAGGCGAACGCGGTGGTCCGCTCCCGCCCGGAGTTCTCCGTCACCAGCTCGCACACCTGACGGAACAGCTCCTGCGGCACCCCGCAGATCCGCTCCACCATTTCCGGCGTATAGCGGGCGTAGTGCCGCTTGAGCACCTGGAAGACACACCGCGGGTGGGTCATCGTCTCGTCGCGCTCGGGTTCGCCCCCGCCGATGTCCGCGCCGCCCGAGCCGTGGGCCTCGCCGCGTCCCGCCTCGGCCAGCGACTTGCCGCCGCCGGTGCGCCTGTCGTACTCCGCGTCGCGCTGCCCGGAGGCCGCCTGCACCTCCATGCCCTCGTACTGCCAGCTGCTGTTGTCGTAGCTGCGGCCCTCGCGGTCCAGGCCGGAGAACACGCCGTTCAGGTCCTCGGTGTCCCGGAAGTCCTCGCTCAGCACCACGGGCCCGTTGGTGTAGGCCACGACGTAGTCACGGAAGTATTTGTCGTTGCTCAGGACGTAGTTGATGACCCCGCCGAGGAAGGCGATGTCCGAGCCCGCGCGCAGCGGCACGTGCACGTCGGCCAGCGCGCTGGTGCGGGTGAACCGCGGGTCGACGTGGATCACCTTCGCGCCGCGGGCCTTGGCCTCCATCACCCACTGGAACCCGACCGGATGGCACTCGGCCATGTTCGAGCCCTGGATGACGATGCAGTCGGAGTTCTGCAGGTCCTGCTGGAAGGTGGTCGCGCCGCCGCGGCCGAACGAGGTTCCCAGACTGGGAACGGTGGAGGAGTGTCAAACACGCGCCTGGTTCTCGATCTGGATCGCACCCAGGGCGGTGAACAGCTTCTTGATCAGGTAGTTCTCTTCGTTGTCCAGCGTCGCCCCGCCGAGGCTGGCGATACCCAGCGTGCGCCGGGTGCGGAGGTCGTCCACCTCCCACTGCCAGCCGGCCCGGCGGGCCTCGATCACCCGGTCGGCGATCATGTCCATCGCCGTGTCCAGGTCGAGCCGCTCCCACTCGGTGCCGTGCGGGCGCCGGTACAGGACGTGGTGCTCCCGCGCGCCGCCGGTGGTCAGCTGCAGGCTGGCCGCGCCCTTGGGGCACAGCCGGCCGCGGGAGATGGGGGAGTCGGGGTCGCCCTCGATCTGGGTGACCCGCTCGTCCTCGACGTAGACGTTCTGGCCGCAGCCCACGGCGCAGTACGGACAGACCGACTTCACCACCCGGTCCGCCGAGGCGACCCTGGGGGTCAGCCGCGTGCTGGGCCCGCTCTTGGCGGCGGCCCCGCGGCCCAGGGGATCGGTGCCCTTGAGCTGGCGGTAGACCGGCCAGGAGTCGATCCACGTGCGTACACCCATGAGATGTAGCCCTTTCGGTACTGCTGCTCGGTGCCGTGCGGCCGTTCGGTTACGTGTCGTCCCGCTCCGTTCCCCCGCGGTCGGCGGGCCGGACGACCCTGGACCCCAACTGCTCGCGGTCTTCCCGCGGCAGATTCTCGTACAGCCGGGCGAAGACGGCATTCTCGAAGGCGACGTGCCGTCGCAGCTGGTTCCCGAGCTGCTCGGCCAGGTCGACGATGGACTGCCGGCGCAGACGCTGGGCCTGGCTGCGGCTGGGCACGGCTCCCGTCTCCTTCCGGGCCGGTCCGGTGGCTGGTGATGCGAAGTGCCCCGGGCGTGGCGGGCGAAACCGGAAGCCTCCCGCGCGGAAGGCGCGAACCGTGGACGCCGGGGAGGCTCCCGCCTCCGGCATGACGGTGTGTCTGCTCGCAGACCGTCCATCATGTCCGTAATACCCGAACGGCCGCGGTTTCGTAGGGCGGGGACGGGAGTGATCGTATGGCTGCCGGGAGCTTTGGCCACGCGGCGGTGATCAGGTGATCCAACGCCGTATTTTCGGCAGTGCATTCGCCTTGGAGTCCACGATCGCCGGGTTCGTTTTCCTGGTCGTGTGCGCCCTGCTCGGCCACGCGCTCCTCAGGCGGCGTGCCGGACGGCAGCCGACCGCCTCCCGGCGCGAAGCGTCGGGCATCGCTGCAGGGCGGGAAAGCTCACGCGGGGCGCTGCTGGTTCTCGATGTACTGGCGTACGGCGGTCAGCGGTGCCCCGCCGCAGCTCCAAGGTAGGAGGGAATCTCCCGGCTTCAGCCGGGAGAGCACTTCAAGGCGAGAGCTCCCTGGTCTTCTGGCTGTGGGGCGGGGTCGTCGCGCTGCTGGAACTGGCCGGAGTGCTGGTGCTCGCCTCCTCGCGTCTCGGCCCCGACCAGCACGTCCGCTACCGGATCCCGGACCGCGGGGCCGGAGCGGTACCGGTCGCCGCGTTCGGCTTCGCGCTGGTCGCCCTGGCCTTCGTCTACGGCCTGTGGCTGCTGGCCCTGGCCGTTCCGCTGCTGGGCGTGGCGATCGCGCTGGCCGTGCACGGCACGAGCGCGGCGGAGAGGTGAGGCGGCATGGACCACTCCGCGCATCCGGCGGGGCTGTCGCCGGCCGTGGCGATGGGCCTGTCCGGGTTCGTGCTCGCCGCGGTGGTCCCCGGCGTCGTACGGCTCACCCGGCGCTCCCCGCTGTGGCGGTGGGCGAGCCTGCCGGCGGGCGCGGCCCTGCCGCTGCTGGTGGTGGTGCACGCCTGGGCGGTGCTCGGCGACCTGGCCGGGCTTCTGCCACCGGCCGGTGCCTGGCTGACGGAGCCGGTGCTGCTGGTGTCCGCGGTGCTCTTCTGGCTCCCCGTCCTCGCCCGCACCCGGCACCGCCTGAGCGATCCCGGCCGGTGCCTGTACCTGTTCCTGGCGGCCCCGCTGCTGGACCTGCCCGCCCTCGGCGTGGTCACCGCGGGCCGCCCGGCGGAGGGGATCGCCATGATCGTGGGCATGCTGCCCCTCGGCATCGCCGCGGCAGCGGTCACCTGGTCCTGGGCGAACCGCGAGGAACGGCTGGCCGTGGACGACCTCGCCCTGTCCCCGGGCAGTGCCCCGCATGCCCCCTGACACCCGCCCGCACGCGGGGACCGCCGTAGGCCGGCCGGGCGTCAGCCCGCGCCGGTCCGTAGCCGTTCTCGCTGGGGCACGACCGTGTACTTGGGGTCCTCCGCGGAGGTCACGCCGGCGTGGAACACACCGAACCTGAGGGCGGCGGAGCCGGAGAGGAGGGCTGCCCCCGCCGCCACGGCCAGGGGCCGGCTGCGGCGGCGGCCCGCGAGCGCGGACAGCGCCGCGCCGCCTGCCGTGAGAAGCTCCGCCGCGCGCAGCAGCTTGTGCGGTTTGCCCTGCTCGAACGGCTCGGCCGCCAGACCCATCCGGCGTTTCATCAGCTGGAAGGCGCCCATCTCCAGTGCGGCACCGAGCACTGCCATGCGGCGCGCCGGACCCGCCTGTTCGGTCGGCACGCAGGCCAGCGCCAGCCCGGCCGCCGCGCTCGCGCCGGAACCGGCGAACACGAACGGCATCTCCCGGTAACCCTCGTGCCACGAGGGCACCGCCGTGTCGGAGATCAGCACGGCGGTGTAGGTGGCCACCGCCGGACCCAGGACGGCGGCGGCCGCCGTGGAGCCGGCGCCCAGGACGCGGTAACGGCCCGCCACCTCGGCGGCCGCGGCGGCCACCGTCAGCGGCGCGTACCCGGCCAGCAGCCAGGAGCCCACGCTCATCGGCGAGGTCGGCTTGAAGACGCGGAGCATGTTGACGAACCGGGCGGGCCGGCCGAGGTCGTGCACCAGTGCCGCCAGCGACGCCGAGATCGCGCCCGCCGCACCCAGCTTCGCCGTCCGGGCCAGCGCCGGCCGCCCCGTGGCCTGCGCCCCGGCCGCCAGCAGCGACGACCCTCCGGCCAGCCCTCCGAGCCAGAGGTAGCCGGCGATGTCCAGGGGTTCCCAGACCGGCTTGTTCAGGACCGGTTTGCCGTAGTAGGACGAGAACCGGGCCTCCGGCACCATCGGCTGCTCGCCGCGTCCGCGACGCCGCCTGTGCCGCCCGCGTCCGCCGCCCGCGCCCGTCGGGACGTCCCGCCCCGGCCGCGCTCCCTCGACACCCCCGCGGGTGACGTCCGATCCGCTCACCGTGGCCTCCTGACAAAACTGGCGACGGCCAGCGCGGCGAGCGACACGGCGGCCGTCGCCGCGTGCTTCCACATCGCGGGCAGATCCCTGGTGGTGACCACCGGGTCCGGCGGCAGACCGTAGACCTCGGGCTCGTCGAGCAGCAGGAAGAACGCGCCGTCGCCGCCGACCCCGTCGTCCGGGCTCTCCCCGTACAGCCGTGCGTCCGTCACACCGGCCGCGTGCAGTTGCGCCACCCGGGCGGCCGCCCGCTCCCGCAGCTGCTCCAGCGGCCCGAACTGGATGGAGTCGGTGGGACAGGCCTTGGCGCAGGCCGGCTCCATGCCGACGCCCAGCCGGTCGTAGCACAGCGTGCACTTCCAGACCCGCCCGTCGCCCTTCCGCTGGTCGATCACCCCGTACGGGCAGGCGGGCACGCAGTACCCGCAGCCGTTGCACACGTCCTCCTGGACCACCACCGTGCCGAACTCGGTACGGAACAGCGCCCCCGTGGGACACACGTCCAGGCAGGCCGCGTGAGTGCAGTGCTTGCACACGTCGGAGGACATCAGCCAGCGCAGCTCGGTCCGCCCGTCGGGCGACACCGGGGAGATCTCCCCGGCCGGCGCGTCCGCGGGCGCCGACTCCGGCGGGGGCACCGTGGCCCCGGGACCGGGGGAGGAGGGCGAGGTGCCCGGCTGCCGGGCGGCCTCGAACACGTCGAACCCGCCGTGCCGGCCCCCGGGCTCCTGACCGCCCAGCGGCTTGCGCTGCTCGATGAAGGCCACGTGCCGCCAGGTGTCGGCACCGAGCCCCTGGGTGTTGTCGTACGACATGCCGGTCAGCTCCAGGCCGTCCTCCGGCACCGAGTTCCACTCCTTGCACGCCACCTCGCAGGCCTTGCAGCCGATGCACACCGAGGTGTCGGTGAAGAAGCCCATCCGGGGCGGGGCGTCGGGGTACCCCGACGCCCCCGCCACGTTCGGCTGCGGCCCGAACAGCAGGTTCCCCGGGGACGCGGCCTCGCCCGCCCCGTTCACCGCCGCCGTACTGCCTTCGGTCATGTCCGGACCTCCTTGGCTCCGCTCTCACTGCTCTGCTCGGCCTCCTCCGGACCGGCCCGCGCGATCCCGATCCGCTGCCGCTGCCACTCGGTGGCGGGCATCTCCACCCGTTTGCCGAAGAACCACCGGCTCAGCGCGTTGCGGATCCGGTGCCTGCGGAACCAGCGCCAGACCTCCGTCCCGTGTGCCCGGGGCCGTGGTTCGGCACGCACGAGGATGCGGTACGCCTCCTCCCCGGACAGCAGCGTCCGCGCCTCCTCGTAACCGCCCCCTGACGTGCGCCGCACCTGCGCCGTGACCTGGCCCTCCAGCAGCCGCCGGCGGTCGGCCGCCTGCAGCCCGAGGCAGGCCCGCCTGGTGGCGTGGTAGACCACGAACGGCACCACGAACACACCGGCGCGCAACCAGTACGTCAGCAGCTCGAACGGGACGTGGAACACTTACGACAGGACGTCCTGGCCACCCGCCAGCAGCAGCACGCCGTAGACTGAGACGGCCGCGGCCCCCAGGGTGGTCCGGGTCGGCTCGTTGCGCGGCCGGTCGCACAGGTGCTGCTCGGGGCGCGGGCCGGTGAGCCACCGCTCGAAGTACGGATAGGCGTACAGGACGAGGAACAGCAGCGTGGGCAGCGCCACGCCCGGCAGGAACACGTCCCAGGCGACGGTGTGCCCGGCGATGTTCGTCTCGGCGGCGGGCATCAGCCGCAGGGCGCCCTCCAGGAAGCCGAGGTACCAGTCCGGCTGGGCGTCGATGGAGACGTGGTCGGTGCGGTAGGGGCCGAAGTCCCAGATCGGGTTGATCTGCATCAGCGCACCCATCAGGGCCAGTACGCCCATCAGGGTGAAGAACAGGCCGACGGACTTCGTCGTGTACTGCGGGACGAGGGGCTTGCCGATCACGTTCCGGTTGGTGTGGCCGGGCTTCGCCCACTGGGTGTGCTTGTGGTACACGATGAAGCCCAGGTGGATGCCGACGAGGGTGAGGAACAGGGCGGGCAGCAGCAGGATGTGGAACACGTACAGGCGCGGGATGATCTCGTGCCCGGGGTACTGGCCGCCGAAGACGAAGAACTGGAAGTAGGTGCCGACCACCGGGATCGACAGCATGATGCCCTGGGCGGTGCGCAGACCGGTGCCGGACAGCAGATCGTCGGGGAGCGAGTAGCCGGCGAATCCCTCCAGCAGGGCGAGCCCGAACAGCGTCACCCCGATCATCCAGTTCGCCTCCCGCGGCCGGCGGAAGGCACCCGTGAGGAAGATCCGCATCAGGTGCACTCCGATCGCGGCGACGAACACCAGCGCGGCCCAGTGGTGGACCTGCCGCAGCATCAGGCCCCCGCGGACGTCGAAGCTGATGTGCAGCACCGACGCGTACGCCTCGGACGTCCGCACCCCGCGCAACGGCGTGTAGGAGCCCAGGTAGGGACGCTCCGTCATGTCCGGGTGGAAGAAGAAGCTCAACCAGATGCCCGTCAGCACCAGCACCAGCAGGCTGTACAGGGCGATCTCGCCCAGCAGGAACGACCAGTGGTCGGGAAACGCCTTGCGCAGGAACTGCTTGCCCGCCATGGACAGCGGCAGCCGTTTGTCGAGTGCGGACGCCACCCGTTCGCCGCGTGCGGGCGGCTCGGAGGAAGCGTGCCTGTCAGCCACCGCCACGCCGCGCCCGCCTTTCCGCCGCCGTGTCCGGCCCCGCACTCCCGGTGCTCGTCCTGAGCCTGGCACGGGTGCCCGGACGGCGCGCGCTCGAAACCGCGTCCGGGCGTACGCCGCCGGGCGGTGTGTGCGGTTGCCCGCTACATGAAGTTGCGGGTGTGCAGCGCCGACAGGGCGGCGGCCTCGTCGTCGGGGAAGCCCAGCCGGGACAGCCGGTGACGCCGTCCCTCGTCCATCTCCGCCTGCAGCCGCTGCACCGCCTGCCAGCCGCGGGCGATCGCCTCCGGGTCCCACGATCCGGCGGCCAGCAGCACGAGCGCGTCGAACACGTCCCGGTTCAGGCCCGCGGTGTCGGCCAGCGCGTCGTGACGACGCTCCACGGCGGCCCGCAGCCGGCCGCGCAGACGCGGGTCCACGCCGGCCCGGTGCTCCAGATGGCCCAGTCCGAAGGCGACGTGCCGGGCCTCGTCCTGCCGCACCAGACGGCTGATCCGGCGTGTCACCGGGTCCGGCGCGTGCCGGTCCAGGAACGTCAGCAGACTGAGGAAGCTGCCCTCCCCGAGCACGGACAGCAGGAACGACGCGATGGAGAAGTCCGGTTCGGTCAGCAGGGTCGCGAGCGACGCCCGGCCGCCCGCCGACGACGTGCCCATCACGCCGCCCTTCAGCAGTGCCCGCCGGGTGAAGACCTCCACGTGCCGGGCCTCGTCGGCGGCCTGCACGGCCAGCAGTTGCAGCACCTCGCGGAAGTGCGGGTGCACCTGGACCAGCAGCCGTGCGGGTACGACCAGCGCCACCTGCTCGTTCTCCACCAGGTACGTCATGACCTGGACGACGGCCGCCTCCACCTCGTCCGGCAGGGTGAACGGCGTCTGCCACGGCACCGCGGTCAGCGGGTCCCACTGCGCGGCGGCCGCCTGCCGGTACAGGCGCGGCGCGAGATCCGTCCAGGCCGTGTCCCGGTCGGTGACCGTGAACGGCAGCCGCGGCCCGCCGGCCTCCACCAGCGCGCCGCGTGCCGCCGGCCCCCAGTGCAGCGGCGCCCGGCCGGTCACCTGCACCGCCCGCGGATCCCCGGCCCGCTCGGCGCCCCGCAGCCGGTCGGCCCCTCCGGAGCCGCGCACCACGTACGCCCGGACCGGCGCGTCGCCGGGCGGCACCGCCGAGACGCGGTGGCCCTCCCGGCGGCACCAGACGGAGAGATGGGTGACCAGGGCCGGATCGGTGCCGGACACGGCCAGGCGCCCGCCGGACGGCAGTGTGCGCAGCGCCCGGTCGAGCAGCAGGTGGGCTCCCCGGTCGAGGCCGAGCCCGGCCAGGTCGAGCAGGGCGGTGCCGGGCGGTGGCGGCCCGGCGGTCATGGGCGGTAGCCGGTGGCCGTGACCCGGCCGTCCGCGTCGTAGAAGCCCTCCTCGTCCACCGCGGCCGTCAGGGCGGCGTACCCGCTCCCCCGCGCGGGCAGCCACCGCGTGAGCCCTTCGAGGTCCATCAGGTGGCGCACCTCGGGGTCCGCGGCGGACATCGACAGCAGCAGCGCGGTGAGGCGTTCGCCGAGCTCCGGGTCGAGGGACGGCCCGGCCGCCAGGACGCAGTGGTCGAAGGGGGCGGTGCGGGTCAGCAGTCGGGTGGCGCCGGGAGGCAGGGTGCCCTCCTGGCCGAACAGCAGATGGTTGGCGTCGATCATGCAGGCCGCCGCCACCTCGCCGGCCATCAGGGCGCGGGCCGCGTCCCGCTCGCCGCCGATGTGGTCGCCGTGCAGGCCCACTCCGGTGTCATGGCGTACGACCCGGAAGTCCACGCCGGGTTCGAGGCCGAGTTCCCGCAGGTGGTGCAGGGGCAGCAGGGTCGCCTGCGGCGAGTCGACCGCGCCGACGGCGACGGTCCGGTCCTTGAGGTCGGCGACGGCGCTGATCGGCGTGTCGGCCCGGACGACGACCACCGAGGTCAGGTCCCGGTCGGTGTCCCGCATGACGAGCGGCCGCACCGGCACGCCCGCCGCCCGCGCCAGCCGGCGGGTGCGCAACCAGGCCAGCGGGGAGTGCCAGGCGGTGTCGATGCGGCCGCGCACCAGGTCCTCGGCCTGCCGCTCGTAGTGGGCGTGGAGCACGAAGTCGAAGGGCAGGTCGTGCCGGCGCAGCCAGGCACGGAAACCGGACCAGATGGTGACGACCTTCGGGTCGTAGGCCACGGCGCCCAGGACCAGTGGACCCTTCACCGGGCCTCCTCGAACAGCGGCAGCCCCAGGCCGGCCCGGCCGCAGAAGTCGTGCAGGGTCTCGGTGGTCGGTGCCATCACCCGCGCCGCCAGCGCGTCACGGAACCGCCGCTCCACACCCAGCTCCCGGCGGAAGGCAGCCCCGCCGCACAGTCGCATGGCGCCGTCCGCCACCTCCGCGGCGGTCTCCGCCGCCAGTGCCTTGACCTGCAGCACCCGCAGTCGCGCGTCGGGGCGGTCCGTCGTCAGCGCGGTGAGCGTGTCGTTCAGGAGGCAGCGGGCGGCGTCGGCGCGCAGCCGTAGCCGGGCGTAGCTCTGGCGGGCCGTCGGCTGCTGCGCCAGGGTCTGGTCCAGGTGCTCCAGGCGGCTGCCGCGCAGGTGCTCGGCCGTCAGGTCCAGCAGTGTGCCGGCCACACCGAGGGAGAAGGCCGCGCTCAGGACCAGGAAGACGGGCATGACCAGGCTCAGGGCCGTGTCCAGACCCTCGCCGTCCACGCCCAGCAGGGCCGTCTCGGGCACCGTGACGCCCGTGGCGGTGACGGGGCTGGAGCCGTTGCCGCGCAGTCCGAAGCCGTCGTAGTCGCCCTGTACGTGCAGTCCCGCGCTGCCGCCGGGCACCAGCCACAGCGACATGACGCCCTCGGCCCGCAGTGGCCTGCTGGACCACACATAGCTGTCGGCCTCCCCTGCGGAGGTGACCCACGACTTCTCCGCGTCCAACCGGACCGCGCCCTGCCGTCCCGGTGTCGCGGTGCCGCAGGGCGCCCAGAAGTGGCTGCGCGATCCGCGCTCGGAGAACGCCAGCGTGCTCAGGTGCCGGCCCTCGGCGACCGCCCGGCGCACGTCCCGCGGCCCGTACCGGTCGATGACGGTGACGGCCGCGTAGTGCATGAGCAGGACCATGGCCGTGGATCCGCACGCGCCGGCCAGCCGCTCCACCACGCCGGCCGCCTGCCGCAGGTCGCCGCCGCCCCCGCCGTCCTCGGGGGAACCGAGCAGCCCCAGCAGCCCGGCCTCGGCCAGGGCCCGCACGCCCTCCCTCGGGAACCGGCCGGTGCGGTCCACCTCGCCGGCGAGCGGTCCTACTGTCTCGCGGAGCACCGCCTCGAAGTACTCGCCCATGACGAGGGCCGGCGGGGCCTCGGTGGATGCGGTCATACGGCTCCCTCGCAGATGGGCGGAAACGTCCGGGTCCTGGGGGGCCACTCAACCAGGACCGACGGCGCGTACAGGGGAGCGCGCGCCTGCCCGCACGAAAGAATGATGATCAGCTCACGACCGGGCGAGAGGTCGCCGGTTGATCATCGGCGGTTTGGCGGCGTGGGGGCGGGCTACCCGGTGCCGCGATCCTCGGCTCCCAACTGCGGGAGGTCCACGTGGCCGGCGTTTGTGAGCTCATCGCGGCGCGCCTGCGGGCATGGGGAGTGGACCGGGTCTTCGGCGTCCCCGGACCGGACGTCGACGCCCTGGTCGGCGCACTCGGCGACGAGCGCCACGGCCCGGAGCTCGTCCAGGCCCGGCACGCGGAGTCCGCCGCGCTCATGGCCTGCGCCCACGCCAAGTTCACCGGCCGGCCGGGCTGCTGCCTCGCCCCGGCCGGCTCCGGCGCCCTGCATCTGCTCAGCGGTCTGTACGACGCCGCGCTGGACCGGCAGCCGGTCGTGGCCCTGGTGGGGGAGGACCGGCCTTCCCCGGACGCGGACGTCCGGCGGCGAGCCGTCCCGGCGGTACGGCTCTTCGCGGATGTGTCCGAGTTCTGCGAAGTGGTGTCCGAGCCGGGGCGGGTGCGGGACGCGCTGGACCGGGCGGCACGCGCCGCGCTCACCGGCCGGGGCGTCGCCACGCTGATCGTGCCGCGAGCGGTCCTGCGGACCGAGGCCGCACCGGAACCCGCGCACGAGGACCGGCCGGCCGACGCCCCCGTCGACTTCCGCCCGCCGGCGCGGTGGGCGGACGAGCGGGAAGTGCGGCGGGCGGCGGTCGTCCTGAACGAGGGGCACAGGGTCGCGGTCGTGGTGGGGCCGGGCGGTGCGGCCGCCTCCGGGCAGGCCGTCGGCGCGGTCGAGCTGCTGGGCGCCGGAGTGGCCAAGACACCGCTCGGCCGCGACGCACTGCCCGACGGCCTGCCCTACGTCACCGGTGTGGCGGCCCCCTCCGGCAGCGCGGTCGCCGCCGCCCTGCTGCGGGAGTGCGACACGCTGCTCCTGGTGGGAGCGGAGGACTTCGCCGGGCGTCTGCTGCCGGGCCGCGGCCCGCGCGTGATCAGCGTCGATCCGGACGTCTCCGCGCGGCCGGCGATCCGCGGCGCGTCCGAGGCCGTATGGCTGACCGGGGATGTCACCGCCGCGCTGGACACGCTCGTCCCGCTGCTGCACCGCAAGCGTGACCGTCGGTGGCGCACGGACGTCGAACGGGCGGTGGGCCAGTGGCGTGCTCAGGGCCGCCAGAAGGCGGCGCGGTTCTTCGGCGCCCTGGTCAACCCCCGCTCCGTCGTCGCCGAGCTGTCCGCGCGCCTGCCGGACCGCTGCGTCGTCGTCACCGACTCCGGCTCCGCCCTGGACTGGTGGACACGGCACCTGGAACTGCGCAACGGCATGCGTGCCTCCCTCTCGGGCCACCTGGGCACGCCCGGAGCCGCCGTGCCCTACGCGGTGGCCGCCCGCCTGGCCTTCCCCGATCGTCCGGTCGTCGCCCTGGTCGGCGACGGAGCGCTCCAGGCGAACGGCATGAACGAGCTGATCACCGTCCGGCGGCATCTGCGACGGCTGGCCCAGGCGCCTCCGCTGGTGTTCTGCGTCCTGAAACAACGGCGACCTCAGCCGGCTGACCTGGGAGCGCCGCGCCGAGGCCGGGGACCCCCTCCTCGCCTCCTCCGGCGAGCTGCCCCGGGTGTCCTACGCGGACTACGCCCGGCTGCTGGACCTGCCCGGTGTGCGCTGCGAGCACCCGGGCGAGGTGGCCCCCGTCTGGGAGGGCGCCCTGCGGTCCACCGGCCCGGTCCTGCTGGAGTTCGTCGTGGACGGCGAAACCCCGCCCGACTGGGCGTCGGCCATCGGCGCGGGAGAGGTCAAACGGCTGTTCCTGCCCGGCATCGCGCGCCGCACCCTGCGGCGAAGGATCGCCGCGGCGGTCGGCGGTCTGTTCCGCACGGCCTGACCGGCAAGGACGCGCACCCATGCGGGTGGACGGCGACGGACGCGGTTTCGGCACCGCCGGAAAGGAAACCTGCGCAGAGCCCACGCCGGCCGACTGTATCGACCGGTGCCTGGAGCACGTCCAGGCCCGCACGGCCTGCGCGGACGCCTGCCTGAGCGAGGACATGGCCGCCGAGCTGCGCAGACGCATCCGAACCGACCTGGACTGCGCGGACGGCTGCGACGCGACCGCGCGGATCCTGCCCCGGCACACGGGGTACGGCGCGGACGTCACCCGCGATGTCCGCGCGGCCTGCGCCGCATGCGCTCAGGAGTGCGCCCGGCACGCGGAGGCGCACGAGCGCCGCGCGATCCGCGCGCAGGCCCGCCGGCGCTGCGAACAGGCGCGCCGGCCCCTGCTCGCCTTCCTGGGCCGGCCCGGGACGCTCACGGCTCGGGCCGCTGCCCCAGGTGCGCGTTGTGCCAGGCGATGGCACGCCGGATCTGGGGATCCTGCAGGCCGGTACGGCAGCCGAGCTGCCCCATCGTGAGGAACCGGGTGCTGCCGCTCAGGGCGCGGTCGATCTTCGCGGCCCACAGCTCCTCCGGCACGAACTCACGACCCTCGTACTCCTCCCGGACGGCGGCGAGGTGCTCCTCACAGCAGGCGGTGACACGGCGCAGGCCGTCGAACCAGTCGTTGGTGGGATGAACGGCGGAGGAGTCGGGGACGTAACCGCGCACCGCCTCGTCCTCCGGGAAGGTCGCGCCACACAGGTCGCACAACTCCAACGGCAGCGGCTGAGCCGGCCGTGCCCGCTTCTTGCGCTTCCACATCGGGACTCCCGATCACGGTACGTCTCCCAACATATAGGAGTTTCCGCACATGGAGGAGCTGTAGCAGAAGCCGGTGGCGAAACGCCCGGTACGGGTGACGCGGCGTCAGCCGACCAGGTGGCGCTGGATCCAGTCGGCGGCGGCCCTGCGGAAGGTACGGCGGTTGTCCGCGCGCCGGAAGTCGTGCCCCTCGTCGCGCAGGACAAGGAGCTCCGCCTCCACCCCGTGCTCCCGTGCGGCCCGTACGAACTGCTCGGACTCGCCCGGCGGCACGTTGGTGTCGTGCTCGCCGTGCACGGCCAGCACCGGAACGCGCAGCGCGTCGACGCGGCTCATCGGCGACAGCTCGTGCAGCAGTTCGCGGTCGCGCTCCGGGTGCCCGTACTTGTGGGCGGCCGACCGGGCCAGCCACGGCTCGGTGCCGGCGAAGAACGTCGCGAGGTCCGACATGCCGCACACCGGGACGCCGGTGCGGAACAGGTCCGGATGCCACACGAGGGACGCCATCGTCAGATAGCCGCCGTAGGAATGGCCCATCACGGCCAGCCGGCGCGGGTCGGCCAGGCCCTCCAGGACGGCGTGGGCCGCGCAGTCGGCGACGTCGTCGATCGCCGCGAACCTCCCCCTGCCCAGGTCCGCGTCGACGAAGGAACGGCCGTACCCGGAGGAGCCGCGCACGTCGGGGGCGAAGACGTCCAGTCCCCGGCCCAGCAACTCGTGGTACAGCGGGTCGAACACCGGGCGCTCCTGCTCCTCCGGACCGCCGTGCAGGTGCAGCACGCACGGCGCGGGCTCCGCGGGCGAGCGGCCCGGCGCACGGTAGTACCAGCCGCCCAGGCCCAGTCCGTCCCGTGCGACCGGGCGCACCGGCACCGGCCGTACGGGAGGGTGGGCCCCCGGGGCGACGTCCTCGTCGCGCGAGGACCACGGGGTGCGCAGGGCGGCGCCCTGGGGCAGCCACCACACGCCGGGCCGGCGCAGCGATCCGGACAGCGCCACGACGGGCGCGTCCGGGTCGGTGGTGACGGCCACTCGGGTGACGACCTCGTGGGGGAGCGGTACGGCGCGGGACGGCCCGGCGGTACCGGTCGCGGCCAGCGGGGCGACCTCCAGCTCGCTGACGCCGCGTACGTTCCAGGACAGCACGGCGCCGCGGCCGTCGCGGTCCAGGGCCAGCAGGTCCAGGCCGCTGCCGTCGCGTTCGGCGGCCACCGTCAGGCCCAGCCGGTGTCCTGGCCGGTCGAGGGCGACCGCGTACAGGGCGGCGTGCTCACGAGCGTGGTCGCTGCGCAGCCACAGCGTACGGGCGTCCGGCGCGAATCCGCCGACCCAGGGGTCGCCGTCGGCGACCGGCACACGGCAGGTCACCCGCAGGTCGTGCGTACGGACGACGAGTGCCTCGCGCCGGCCGCGCGGTCCCCGGCGCAGTAGCGCCAGCCGCCCGTCCCGGCTCACGTCGCACACCCGCAGGGCGGCGGCGTCGCGCTCGCTCGCCAGCAGTACGGGGGCGGCCGAGCCGTCGGGGTCGACGAGGTACGCCGACAGGGTCCTGGGCGTGAGCTCGGCGGAGGAGGGTGAGCCCCCGGCGGCGAGAGCGGCGGTCGACGGGCGCGACGGCGCGGTCAGAAGGGTCGCGCGGCCGTCGCGTGCGGCCCGGTCATCGGGAGCCTCGGCGACCGTCACCGCGAGCGCCGAACCGTCGTGCGTCCAGCAGCCCAGGTGCGCGGAACTCCCCGGCTCGCCGCCCGCCAGAACCCTCCGTCCCGTACCGTCGGGGCGCACGCACAACACGCGCGTGTGCTCACCGCCGCCCGGCGCGGTGGTGTACGCGATCCACCGCCCGTCGGGCGACCAGGCCACCTCGGTGACCGGATGGGGCTCGGCGTCCAGCAGGTGCACCTCGTCACCGTCGACCGGCCCCGCCCACAGCTGGGGCACACCGGCCCGGTCACACACGAAGGCGACGTACCGCCCGCCGGGATCCACCGACGGATACGAGCACCCGTGCGAAATCGGCAACCGCGGCATCGCGTCCACGGGGACGGCCGCGTCCGGCAGGAGTACAGGCTCGGGCGCGGGCCGCGCCTCGACGGGCCCCACCCCACCGGGCAGCTCGGTGGCGACCGCACGCACAAAAGGGCCCGCGCCCTCTGCCCGGACCGTTCCCGCCCCGCCTGCCGTGGTCAGGTCTCCCGAAGCGGCCCCGCCCGGCGGCGACAGAGGGGCCTCGGTCACTGGATTCCGTGGGTCTGCAGCCATATCTCCAGCAAAGCAACCTGCCACAGCGCGTTGGCCCCGCGCTTGGTGCGGTGGGTGTCGGGAGCGGCGAGAAGTTCGTCGACGCAGGTCTGGCGGAAGATGCCGCGGGTTCTCGCCTCGGGGGCACAGAGGACCTCGCGGACGCGCTGCAGCACCGGTCCGGCCATGTGCTTGATCGCCGGGACGGGGAAGTAGCCCTTGGGCCGGTCGACGACCTCCCGCGGCAGGACCCTGCGGCCCGCGGCCTTCAGTACGCCCTTGCCGTCGTCCGCGAGCTTGAGCCCGGGCGGGCAGGCGGCCGCCAGCTCGACCAGTTCGTGGTCGAGGAACGGCACCCGGGCCTCCAGGCCCCAGTCCATCGTCATGTTGTCGACCCGCTTGACCGGGTCGTCGACCATCATCACGTGTGTGTCCAGCCGCAGGTCCGCGTCGAGCGCGGTCTCGGCGCCCGGCGCGGCCATGTGCGCGCGCACGTAGTCGCCGGAGACGTCGCGCGCGGGCAGCACGGCGGGCTCCAGCATGCGTGCGAGGTCGGCGTGCGGCCGGTCGAAGTAGGTCTCGGCGTACGCCTCGGCCGCCCGCCGGCGTGGCACCCGTGCCATCGCCGGATACCAGTGGTAGCCGGCGAAGACCTCGTCGGCGCCCTGGCCGCTCTGTACCACCTTGACCTCCTTGGCCACCTGCTCGGACAGCAGGTGGAAGGCCACCACGTCATGGCTGATCATGGGCTCGCTCATGGCCCGCACGGCCCCGTCGAGGGCCTGCGAGACCCGGTCGGAGGGGACCATCAGCTGGTGGTGGTCCGTGCGGAAGTGCCGCGCCACCAGGTCGGAGTAGCGGAACTCGTCGCCCTCCTCGTCCCCTTCGGACTCGAAGCCGACGCTGAAGGTGGCCAGGTCCTCCTGCCCCTCGTCGGCCAGCAGCGCCACGATGAGGCTGGAGTCCAGGCCGCCCGACAGCAGCACGCCCACCGGCACGTCGGCGACCATCCGGCGGCGTACGGCGGTGCGCAGGGCCTGAAGGACCGCGTCCGTCCAGTCCTGGGCGGACAGGCCGGCGTGCTCCGGGCGGCGGGTGTAGAGCGGCTGCCAGTAGCAGTGGTCCTCGGCGGAGCCGTCCGGCTCGACCACCCGGACCGTGGCCGGCGGCAGTTTGCGTACGCCGCCCAGTACGGTGCGGGGCGCGGGCACGGTGGCGTGCCAGCTGAGGTACTGGTGCAGCGCCACGGGGTCGATCGAGGTGTCCACGCCGCCGCCTGCCAGCAGCGCGGGCAGCGAGGAGGCGAACCTCAGCCGCCCGGGGGACTCGGCGACGTACAGGGGCTTGATGCCCAGCCGGTCGCGGGCCAGGACCACCCGCCCGCTGTCCTGCTCGACGATCACGAAGGCGAACATGCCGTAGAAGTGATCGACGCAGGAGGTACCCCACTCCTGGTACGCCTTCAGCACCACCTCGGTGTCGGAGTCCGAGAAGAACCGATGCCCGCGGGTGACCAGATCGGCACGCAGCTCCCGGTAGTTGTAGACGCACCCGTTGAACACGCCCACGAGGCGCACCCGCGGATCGGCCATCGGCTGAGCCCCGCTGTCCGACAGGTCGATGATCTTCAGCCGGCGGTGCCCGAGCGCGACCGGCCCCTGCGACCACAGCCCGCGTCCGTCGGGTCCGCGGGGCGCGAGCCGGTCGGTCATGCGCTCGAGTGCGGCCAGATCCGGCCGCCCGCCGTCGAAGCGGACCTCGCCGCTGAGCCCGCACATCAGACGGACCTCCCTTCCGCGGCGGCGCCAGGGCCTGTCCGGAGTTCCCCGCCCGCGCCGCGCCGCTCCCCCGGCCCGGCGGCCGGGAGGTGCCCCCGGCACCGGGCGCCGCGGCGCCCGCCCTCCGGGCGGACGACGGGAAACTCCGGACAGGCCCCAGGGGCGGTCGGTCGGTCGGCTGCGGTCGCAGGAGCGGGGACGTGGGACATGACGGGAACGACTCTCCTCGAACGGTCGTACGGCAGCGTCGGCGACAGGCGGCGAAGCGGGCCGGGCGGACGGACATCAGGTGCGGACGGCCGGCGCCGTCAGGTTCCGGCCCCGTCGGTCACCGGGCTGGGACGGCGGGCGCGGGTGGTTCCGGCCGGCGCGGCGGCACGCGGGACGGGCGCGCCGCGGGTCTCGGCGACCATCAGGTCGACGCTGGCGAGCAGGTCCTCGTCCTCGGCCGCCCGCCGCAGCCGGTGCGCGGCACTGCCGTCGGCCAGGGCCTCGGCCATCAGTTCGCGCACGGTCTCCCAGTCGCCGGACGCCTCCAGCGCCGGGTGCAACCGGGCCACCATGCCCTGCAGCACCACGGGGGCGGGGACGGCGCATCGGGTGACCGGGTCGACCAGCGGTCCCTCGAGGCCGGAGCGAGCGGCCCGCCAGGTGGCGGCCCGCAGCCACTCGTGGTGGCCGTCGCACCGGGGGCCGCCCCCACGGGCCAGCCGGTCGCACGCGTCCCGGACCAGGGCCCGGAAGAGCCCCGCGATCAGCACGACCGTCTCCACGCGCGGGCAGGCGTCGCAGATCCGCAGCTCCAGCGTGCGCTGGTGCGCGCAGGGCCGTACGTCGTGGTAGACCATGCCGGCGTCACTGATGACGCCCGAGCGGATCAGCTCCTCCAGCGCGGCGTCGTACGCGGCGGCGTCCGTGTAGTGGCCGGCCGGCCCGGCGGTGGGCCAGCGCTGCCACAGCATGGTGCGCCAGCTCGCGTAGCCGGTGTCGGTGCCGAGCCAGAACGGCGAGCTGGCGGACAGCGCCAGCAGCGGCGGCAGCCACGGCGAGACCAGGCACATGGCACGTACGGCGGTGTCCCGGTCGGGTACGTCGACGTGCACCTGCGCGCTGCAGATGAGCTGTTCGTCGGCGACCCTGCGGTACTCGTCGGCCATGTGCAGGTAGCGGCGGTCGGCGGTGACGTGGCCGGAGGTCACCCGGGCCAGCGGTACGGTGCCGGCGGCCACCGACGCCAGGCCCAGCGAGGAGGTCGCCGCGTCCAGCCGCCGCCGGGAGTCGGCCAGGTCCGCGTGGAGGGCGTCGAGGGTGTCGTGGACCCCGCTGTTGCTCTCCACGACCGACTGCTGCAGCTCGGTCGTGAACCCGGGTCCGTCCAGCCGGCCCAGTACGGCGCGGGCGCGCGGCACCAGCCGGCCGCTCTCCACGTCCAGCACGTGGAATTCTTCCTCTGCCCCGATGCGCAATGTCACGGTCTTTCCTTGCCCTCGTGATCCGCCCGCTCAGCGCAGGGCCTGGTACACCGATGCGGTGGTGAGGCCGTACACCAGATGCGGTACGACGTCGGACACCCACGACTTCAGATCCCACGAGGTGGGATCGGTCACCCGCAGGGCGGTGGCCGGGACGTCGTTGCCTGCCATGGCCGCGGCGCCGAGCGCCGGCCCGGCCGCCCAGTTCGGCAGGGGTGCCCGCCGGTGCCGGAGCAGCCCGTACGCCGCTCCCGTGCCCAGACCGGCGGCGTATCCGAGCAGCGCGCCGGCCGCCTGGGCGCGGTTGCCCTTCTCCTCGCCCTCCCCGGGCGGCACCCCGGCGCGGTCGGCGAGACGTTCCGCCACCTGGGCCGGCATGCCACTGGATCCACGGCCGCGGAGCAGCATGTCGCCGTAGGCGGCCAGATCCAGCGCGAGCGTACCCGCGGCGCCGGCCAGCAGGCCTTTGGTCACTGAGTGCATACAGGGCGCTCCCTCGGTCGTGCCGGCTCTCCGAGTTCCCAGATGCCACGACCGAAACAGCGCCCCCGGCCCGCTACGGCCGGTCAGTCCCAGAGAGGATAGGTCTCCACCCGCTGGTAGCCGTCCGGCCGCCCGGCCGGGAAGTCCAGGCTCAGACGGGTGAAGCGCTGCATGTGGGGGCGCTTCTTCCAGGGCTCCGGGCGGTCGAGCCGCACGATCACCGGGTACGAGTGGAACCTGCCGGCCGCGCAGTACGGCTTGCAGTCGTTGACGAAGTTCAGGCCCTTGGCCTCCGCGGACCGGCCGTTCCACTGAGACCAGTGCAGGGAGGACAGACGGCTGTTGCCGTCGCCGCAGGCGAGGATGAAGGCGTCGGGGCGGGCTTGCGGCTTGAAGAAGCAGTCCACGAGCACGGGCTGCCCCTTCGGCCGCTGCACGGCGTGCGCCGGGTGCGCGCTCGCGGGGGGCGCCACCGGTGCGGCGGATGCCGTGCCCGTGCTCGCGGCGAGCAATCCCGCGGCGCAGAGCGTGACCGCTGTCCTCACTGACTGTCCGCCCATGTTCCCTCCCGGCCGACGGCTTCCTGACTCGCTGACGACGCTACGACCGGGGCGGGTGACGCACCACTCGTACCGCGGTACCGACGGGCGGGCCGTCGTCCGCGCCCGGCTGGCACGTGTCGCACAGTTCGTGGTCGCCGTCGCGGGTGACGACGGTCCCCCAGCCCAGGCAGTGCTCGCAGTCGCGGGCCAGGCTCAGGTCGGGGTGGGGAGGCGGGGTGGGACTGTGGGGGGTTCCGTACGCCATGCGAGTGCGGCTCCTCGGCGTCGCTGCTGTGACGCATGCCATTTTGTCCAATTTTATGAATATGTCCAGGAGTCCTTTTCGGTGATCACCCCAGCACAACGCGTGGTGGGCGCCGGTACTAGGAGCGCACCGTGTCGCTGGGACGTACCGCGTCGACGGCGACGTGCAGATGCCGCGGGCCGCGCAGCACGGCGTTCGGACGGTAGGGCGGCGGGTCCTCGACCAGGCGCGGGTTGTCCAGGCGGCGGGCCGGCTCGGCCAGCGCGAGCTGCGCCTCCAGTCGGGCCAGCGGGGCGCCGAAGCAGATGTGGATGCCGCTGCCGAAGCCGAGGTGCTCGATGTCCTCGCGGTCGGGGTCGAAACGGTCGGGGTCCCGGAAGCGCTCCGGGTCCCGGTTGCCGGCGGCGAGGACCAGCCAGATCCGCGAGCCCTTGGGAATCGTGACTCCGCGCAGCTCGATGTCGGCGAGGCAGGTGCGCTGCGGCACCAACTGCACCGGAGGCTCGTAACGCAGCAATTCTTCCACGATCCTGACGGACAGTCCGGGATCCTCGCGCAGCCGGTGCAGGAACTCCGGGTGGCGCAGCAGGGTGAGCATGCCGTTGGTGATCAGGTTGACCGTCGTCTCGTGCCCCGCGATCAGCAGCAGCACCGCCGTACTGAGCACCTCCATCGTCGACATGGACCCTCCCGGGCCGTGACCGGCCGCCAGGTCGGACAGCATGTCGTCGCGGGGCTCCCTGGCGCGCTGCTCGACCAGCCCGGCCAGATACATGCCCAGCTGCATCCGCGCCTCCTGCGCGGCGCGCCGGAACTCGGCGTCGGCGCCCTGTCGCGTGTCCGGGTCCAGGGCGGCGACGACCGGGTCCACCCAGCCGCGAAAGCGCGGCTCGTCCTCGCGCGGCACCCCGAGCAGCCGGCAGATGACCGTCACCGGGAAGGGGTAGGCGAACTGGTCGACGATGTCGATCTGCCGGGCGTCGCCGAAGCCGTCGACGAGTTCGGTGACGATCCCGGCGAGCTCCCCGCGCAGGGAGTCGATCCGGTGCGGCCGGTGCGGCGGGCCGAAGGAGCTGTTGGCGATCCGCCGCAGCCGGTCGTGCTCGGGCGGGTCCAGCCGGATGAAGCTCGGCGGCAGCCCCGTGGCCTCCGGACCCGACAGCTCGTCGTCGCCCGCGGCGGCGAGGTTGGCGGCGTCGGAGCTGATCCGCGGGTCGTGGAGCAGGCCCAGGATGTCGTAGTACGAGCTGACGACGTACGGACCGCCCTCCTCCTCGTGCAGCACGGGAGTCCTGCGGAGCTCCTCGTACAGCGGGTAGGGGTTGGCACGACTCGCGTAGTCGGTGATACGGCGCAGGAGCGAGGCTTGCGTCATGACGGGTCCTTGGGGAAGTCCGGGCGGAGAAGGGCCGGGCAGGGCGCGCGCCGGTCAGTGGCGGGCCGGGGTGAAGACCAGACGCCGGTCGGCCGGGGAGTAACCGCTGAGCGTCACGGTCGGGCCGTGCGTCGGCAGCGACGGGTCGGGGAAGTCGGCCGGCACCGGCTTGCGTCCCTCGGGGCGGCGGTCCACCGTCGGGTACTCCACCGGGAACGGCGCGCCCATCTCGATCTGCCGCTGGTAGAACTCCAGCCACCGCGTGTTGTCGAAGCTCACGGCCGCGATCACCCGGCCCTGGTGGCCGTACACCCCCACGAACCGCCGCTCGGCGAGCGACCCCTGGGTGATCATGATCTCCTCGCCCATGGTCGGCACGCCGACCGGCTTGATGTTCACGCCGAACTGCGAGGACCGGAACGCGGGCACCCACATGTGCGGGCGCCGGTCGGCGCTGGCGCTGATCATGTTGTGCGCGGCCACCTCGGCCTGCGCGACGGCGTTGCCCCAGTGCTCCAGCGACAGGAACTGATAGCCGAACAGCGGATGCGGGGAGCGGGCGACGTCGCCGGCGACGAAGACGTCGTCGGTGACGATGCCCCGGAAGTCGAAGGCCCGGCACCCCGCGTCGCAGGCGATGCCGCGAGGCCCGGCGCCCAGCCCGGAGCCCGTCAGCCAGTCGGTGTTGCGGGTCGCGCCGAGCGAGACCACCACGACGTCCGTCTCGACGACACCGCCGTCGGACAGATGGGCGGCCCGTACCCGCCCCGTCGCGTCCCCCTCCAGTCCGGTGACCGTGACTCCGGTGCGCAGGTCCACTCCGTTGTCACGCTGCAGATCCGCGGCCACCACGCCGATCACCCCACCCAGCGCACCCACCAGCGGCCCGTCCGCGCGCTCGGCCACGGTGACCGCGATGCCCCGCTCCCGGCAGGCGGAGGCGATCTCCGACCCGGTGAAACCGGCACCGACGACGAACACCCGGCGCGGCGGGGCCATCATCCGCCGGTGCAGCCGTACGGCGTCGTCCCGGGTGCGCAGCACGAAGACCCCGTCCAGCTGGGCCTCCTCCTTCGGCCAGGGCCGGGCACGTACACCGGTCGCGATCAGCAGCCGGTCGTAGGGCACCTCCTCGCCGTCGGCCAGCCGCACCCGCTTGGCCGCCATGTCCAGACCGGTCGCCGCGACCCCGAGCCGCCAGGTCGCGTCGATCTCCCGGCGCCGGGGCAGCTCGGTGTGCTTCGGGAGAGGCCTTGCCGAGCAGCACCGCCTCGGACAGCGGCGGACGGTCGTACGGCTCGTAGGGCTCGTCACCGATCATGGTGAGCGATCCGGCGAACCCCCCGGCGCGCAGCGACTCGGCCGCCCTGAGTCCCGCCAGCGAGGCACCAACGATCACGATCCGGCCCTCGCGCCGGAGCCACTCGTGGAACTCCTCACCCGGCATCGGACGCCTCCCGCAGCCCCTCCGCCATGATCGCCTGCACCGGGCAGGCCGCGGCGGCGCGTGCCACCTTCTCCCGCTGCTCCCTGCCGGCCCGCGGGTTGTAGACGAGCGACTCCTCGCCGTGCATGGTGAACACGTCCGGCGCGAGGAACGCGCACTGCGCGTATCCCTGGCACTTGTTGAGGTCGACGACAAGCCTCATCGGCGATCCGCCCTCCCGGCGGCCAGGTCCTCGGAACCACCCGCTCGGCGGGCACCCTCGGACGGCGGTCGTCCCACCCCAGCATCGAAGCCCCGCCACCGTCCCCGCGCGCCGGAACCTCCCGGAGGGGTGACGGTCCCCGCCGGGCGCGGCGAACCGCCCGAGAGCGGCGGCACCCGTGTCACCTGCGGTAGCCGAGGATGGTCATCATGCCGGACTCGGAGTGGTACTGGTTGTGGCAGTGGAGCATCCACAGGCCCGGGTTGTCGGCGTAGAAGTCCACCACCAGCTTGCGGTGCGGCAGCACGATCGCGGTGTCCTTGCGGGTTCCGACGTCGTCGAGGCCGGTCAGCGCGAAGGTGTGGCCGTGCAGGTGCAGGGGGTGCCACATGTCGGTGGCGTTGATGAGGGTGAGCCGGACCCGCTCGTCCTGACGGATCGGATGGCGCTGCTCGACCGAGTAGGGCCGGTGGTCGAACATCCAGTTGTACTTCTTCATGCTGCCGGTCAGTCTGATCCGGATGTGGCGGTCCGGCTTGCGGTCGGAGTAGGCCACCGAGTCGTCGGGGACCATGCGCCGGGCCGGCACGACCCGCCCGTCCAGCTCGGTGGGGTGGACGGAGGGCGCCGGAAGGGTCTTGCTCCTGCCGGTGTTCAGCACGGCCAGCGCGCGGGCGTTCTTGCCCTCGGCCAGCGCGACCAGCGGGAACACCCCGTCCTTGGCGGTGACGACGACGTCGTAGCGCTCGGCCATGCCCAGCAGCAGCGCGTCCGTCGTGTGGTGCTCCACCGGATAGCCGTCCGTGTGCGTCACCGTCAGCTGGTGGCCGCCGAGGGCCACCCGGAAAGGGGTGTCGGAGCCGGCGTTGATGATCCGCAGCCGGATACGGTCGCCCGGCCGTGCACGGAAGACCGACGGAGCCTGCGGGAGACGGCCGTTGACCAGGTAATAGGGGTGGGCGACATTGCCACCCATGCCGTGCAGCATCGCGCTGTGGGAGTGCCGCAGGATCCGGGAGGGCCCGCCGCCGGACGTGCCGTGGGGGGCGGCGTGCCCCGCGGCTCCGCCGTGCCCGCCGTGGCCGGACCCGCCCATGTCCATGCCCTTGGGTGCCCTGCCTCCGTGCAACTGTGAGAGCACGCCCTCCGGGGTGGAGCCGGCCACGCCGTCCAGCCAGTCGTCCAGGACCACCACCCATTCCTTGTCGTACGACAGCGGCTCCTTGGGGTCCTCCACGATCAGCGGCGCGTACAGGCCGCGGTCCAGCTGCATGCCCTCGTGCGAATGCAGCAGATACGTGCCCGGGTGGGCCACGGTGAAGCGGTACCTGAAGTCCGCGCCGGGCTTGATGGCCTCCTGGGTCAGCCCGGGTACGCCGTCCATGTCGCAGCGCAGCCGCACACCGTGCGAGTGCAGCGTCGTGGCAACGGGCAGGTGGTTGGCGAGCGTCAGGTCGAGGACGTCACCCGTGGTGACCCGGACCGCCTCGCCGGGCACCGCACGGTTGTACGTCCATGTCCTGACGGACTTTCCGCCCAGGTCGACCGAGGTCTCGGCGGCCGTGAACCTGAACGTGCGCACCGGTCCGGACCCGCGCTCCCTCTCGGCGGCCAGGACCTCGGGGTCGGACGGGTTCACGTACCCCTTGGGCCCCCTGGGAACGAAGCCGCGACCGCCTTCTGCGGGCCCGGAGTTCCGCGCGGGCCCCGAGCGCCGCGCGGACCCCGAGCGCGGGCCGGACTCCGAGGAGGAGTCGGCCCCGGAACAGCCGGCCAGGAGTCCCGCACCGGCAGCCGTGATCGATGCACTGAGCAAGGTGCGCCGCGTATATGTGTGCATGACTGAATAACACACGTTTTGCGGCAATATGTGGGAGAAGCGCGACGGCGCGTCCGCCGATCCCGGCGACCAAAATTCCGGAAGCGAGGTGGCCGGGTGCTCCACCGCACGGGTGAACGCCTTCCGATACGACCCCTGGCCCGCGCGGCGACGTGCCGGGTCCGTGCACGTGGGCTATGCTCGATCTTGAGCGGGTCGCCGGAACCTCCGGCGCTCGGCCATGCGTTGGTCGTCTAAGGAAAGACGCCCCACTTCCTGTGGGGAGATGCAGGTGCAAGGCCTGCCCGGCGCTCGTGGACAAGCCCCACTCCCGTCACGGGAGTGGGGCTTTCGTCTTGCGGGCCCGGTCGGCCGCCTCCGGTCCACGCGTCATGAGATTTCCGTGAATTCGTGGGGCCGTTGAACATCCCTGCGCTCAACTCCGTATGGGACGGAGGGGATTCCCATGCCCGGCCATGATGCGTAGGAGAACTTCGGTGAGACGCAACACGCGCAGACGACCCACAGGTCCGCGACGCGCCACGCTCGGGGCGATGGCGCTCATCCTGGGCGGAGGCGGGCTGATGGTAGCCAACGTGTATGCCTCCGCCACCGAAGGCGCTTTGAGCGGGCAGTCCGTCGAGAAGTCGGACTCCGGTCAGGACTGGGCGGCGGCGGGCGCCACGATCGACTGCCCGGACGTCGGCACCCGGCTCACCGCGGTGCCGGACGAGGCCAGGGCGACGGTCGACGAGCAACTGGCGGCGCTGGACCAGCAGATCGCCAAGGCGTACCAGCAGGTGCAGAGCGCGGCTCAGGGCGGCCGGCTGGACGCTGGCGCCGTCGAGAGCACGATCATGAATCCGCTCAAGGAGGAGCGGACCGGCACGATCGGGCGCATCGCGGACGCGATCGACCATGCCGGGGACCGCCCGGAGGGACTCGACGACCTCGCGGCCTGCACCCTGCGGGACGCCGGCAACCAGGACGGCGACGGGCAGTCCGGCCAGGACCAGAGTCGGAACGGTCAGGACCAGGGCGGCCAGGATCAGGGTCAGAACGGCCAGGATCAGGGTCAGAACGGCCAGGGGCAGGGTCAGCAAGGAGACGGGCAGCAGGGCGGCAACGGAGGGCAGGCCGGCAACGGCCCCGTCGCCTCGGACTACGTGGACATCACCACCGTGCAGCCCAACGCGCGGAAGCCCAGTGAGGGCGCGGACGCCTCCCGCGGCACCTTCGCCTCCAGTTGCGGAGTCAACGAGAACGGCCTGTTCAACTCCGACAACGTGATCGTCGCCCCCGGCGTCACCAACGGCGCCCACCACTTCCACGACTACATCGGCAACCAGGCCAACAGCGCCTTCGCCAGCGACCAGGATCTGGCCAACGGGGACACGAGCTGCGAGGACAAGGGCGACAGGTCCACCTACTACTGGCCCGTGCTGCGCCTGCAGGACGGCACCCAGGAGCGGGACGCCAACTCGCCCGGCGGCGGAATCGAGGGCAACGCGGGCAGGATCGTGACGCCGAAGCAGGTCACGCTGTCCTTCGAGGGCAGCCCGCGCGGCAAGGTGACGGCCATGCCGCGCTTCCTGCGCGTCATCACCGGTGACGCCAAGGCGTTCGTCAACGGCCCCGCCAACGCCAACGCCTCCTGGTCCTGCACCGGGTTCGAGGACCGGCAGCTGAAGGACAAGTACCCGCTGTGCCCGCAGGGCAGCGACGTGGTGCGCACCTTCAAGTTCCAGAGCTGCTGGGACGGCCGGAACGCCGACAGCGCCAACCACCGTACGCACGTGGCGTTCGCCGACGCCGACGGCAACTGCCCGGACGGCTTCCGGGCCATCCCGCAGCTGGTGCAGCGCATCGTCTACGACGTCGACGCGCCGAGCCTGCAGGACGGCGGCAGAACCACTCCGCTGTTCGCCGTGGACTCCTTCCCCGAGCAGTTGCACAAGCCGGTCACGGACCACGGCGACTTCATCAACGTCTTCGACGAGGACCTGATGCGCCAGATGGTCGACTGCATCAACAGCGGCAAGCAGTGCGGTTCCGGGACCGGTCGGGGTTCCGAGCCCAGTGAGCAGCCGCAGCAGCCGCAGCAGCCGCAGGACCCTCAGGGCAAGCCGACCCGGACCGCCGAGGCGCCGGCCGGAGGCAACGACGGCGCGGGCAACGGCGAGGACGGCCGGGACGGCAACGACGGCGCGGGCAACGGCAAGGACGGCCGGGACGGCAAGGACGGCAAGGCGGGTGGAGAGCAGTCCGCGGAGCCCACGGCCGGCGCGCCGGCCGAGGAGCCGGAGCGCGGCAGCGCGTCCACCGCTCCCGGCACCGTGGAGCCCAAGGTCGACGTCTCCCGTCCGGCCGCGGAGAACACCACGGGTGCCGCGTCCGCGAGCGGCGGCGAGGTGGGCACGCCCACCCAGACGCCGGTTCCCGGCGGCAACGACCAGGCCGCGGGCTCACGGACCGAACCGCAGGCCGTCAGGGGCGATCTCGCCGAGACCGGAGCCCAGTTGTGGCCCGCCGCCGCCGGAGGGGTGCTCGTGATCGCGGGCTTCGTCCTGCTCCGCCGGATCAGGCGCGGCGCCGTGTGACGCTCCGCAGGCCGTGAAAAGGGGCGGCGGCAGGACCGTGGAACCGGTCCTGCCGCCGCCCCTCCGCCGTGTCACTCGCTGCGGGCGAGACCCCTTCGAGCGTTGTTGTAGATGCGCAGGAGGTGCTTGGCCACGGCACACTGCACGGCGTGTACATGACACTGACGGCATGTCCGCATGTGCTGTTCGTAATCGGAACGCGCTTGCTGCAGAGCGTCATCCGGAGACGGCATGAGGATCCTTCGCAGGGGGTGTCTGACGGCGCGGTGTTCCCTACTCGGCAGTAGGAAACACCTGCGTCAGAGTTGATCATGTTACTGCCGGTAGCGAAAAACGGAGCCCGGCAACGCTGTGCGACGGGAATCGGGCAGTTCACGGCATGAAACGATGTGCCGTCCTCCGATGTCCGTGTGACGCAACCGACACGAATTCAGGAGGCGTGCCCGGTGAGAAGAGGGGTATGTGCACGCCGTGAACAGGGTGGTGAAGGCGGTTGGGATGGAATCCGTCCTCCTCGGTGGCGAGGAATCGGTGACGGGCGCCGAAGTGATACGCATGGAGGCCGCCCTCGACGGGGACGGTGCGTGCATCGCCGAGGCTCGTCGTCTCGCGGCAGGCTTTCTGACCCGGGTACGGGAAAGTCACGGGCCGGCGGTCTCGGACCGGGCCATGGACCTGACCCAGTTGGTGGTCAGCGAGCTGGTCACCAACGCCCGCAAGTACGCCTCCGGTCCCATCCTGATGGATCTGTGGATCGCCGGTGAGGCCGTGGACGTCGCCGTCTGGGACAGCGATCCGGTGCTGCCGGTGGCGCGGGCCGCCGATCCCGGCCGGGTGGGTCAGCACGGCCTGGAGATCGTGATGGCCGTCGTGGAGCGGTTCGAGGTGCGGCGGGAGCCTGTGGGCAAGCGCATCGTCGCCCGTATCGCCCTGCACGACGACGCGGAGCGGTGACGCCGGGCCCGGCGGTCGACTCCCCGTTTCCGGTGGACTTTTCACCCGAATGGCCGTTCGTGGCTGCGTGCGGACGGCCCACTCGGTGTCTCCTGGAGTGAGAGAGGCGTCCATCCAGGGAGTGGAGCCGATCATGTATGAGATGTGTGCAGGAGTCGAGAAGCCCGGCGGGGCACTGGTCTGGCACGTCATGGCCAAGCACACGACCACCACCTTGTGCGGCCAGACACTCAGTCAGCACGTCGACGGCGCGGACGCACAGCGGGCTGGGCACTGTTCCACCTGCATGGCCTTGTTCGGGAAGCTGATGACCGCGCCACCCGCGGTCGGCTCCCCGGCCGCCACGGACCACTAGGTCCCGGCCCAGAACCGCCGGCTCCCGTCGTCCGCCCGGACGACGGGAGCCGGCGGTCACGTCCGAAAACAGGCAGGGGGTTTCGGCTGCCGCGTTGTCGGTGGGTAAACAACCCGACCATTTTTCGGCAACGTGTCCCCATATCGCATTCCGGCATCGGCTCATGGGTAACACTGAGCGGCGGAGGGGGGAGGAGCGCGGCGGCGCTGTGCCGGCGCGCCCGTCCCGGAGTGTCACGCCGGCCTTGGGGAAGGCGGCGAGTGGACCGACGGGGGGATGCATGACGCAGTCGCTTCCGGGGCAACGGCCTGCCCGCGACGGGGCGTTCTCGGGAAACCGGACGCTTCCGGTCGTGGTGGTCGGCGCCGGGCCGTACGGACTGTCGGTCGCCGCGCACCTGCGGGGCGCGGGAGTCCCGGTGAGTGTGTTCGGGGAGGTCATGGGCAGTTGGCGGCACGCCATGGCGACCGGGATGTTCCTGAAGTCGACACCCGACGCCGTCGACCTGTCCGCGCCGGAGCCCGGCGGGCGGCTGGCGGACTTCCTCCGGGTGCACGGTGAGCCGGAGCTGACCGAGCTGACGCCGATCCCGTGCGAGGTGTTCGTCCGCTACGGGCAGTGGTTCCAGAAGCGGTACGTCGGCGAGGTGGAGCCGGCGCGGGTGGCGGCCGTCCATCCGGCCCCGTCCGGTCCGGGGTTCGCCGTACGGCTGGATGACGGCCACGAACTCGCGGCCGGCGCCGTGGTCGTGGCCACCGGCCTGAACGGACTGGCCCACATACCCGGGGAGTTGCGGCAGCTCGCACCCACGGGTCCGGGCATCACGGCCCCGGTGTCCCACACCAGCCAGCACACCGACCTGTCCCGGTACGCCGGCCGGCGCATCGCCGTGATCGGCGGCGGCCAGTCCGCCCTGGAGAGCGCCGCACTGCTGCACGAGGCCGGCGCCCGGGCGCAGGTGCTGGTCCGGGAGAGGAGCGTGCTGTGGGGGACGACACCGGATCCGGTCCGGTCCCGGGTACGGCGGATCGGCAGGCCCCGTTCACCCCTGGGCACCGGCTGGGTCCTGGCCGCGGTCTGCCGGGCGCCCGGCGGAGTGCGGCGCCTGCCCCCGGCGGCCCGGCTGCTGCTGTTCCGGCGCGCGCTGCGGCCCTCGGGCGGGTGGTGGCTGCGGGACCGGGTCGAGGGCGTCGTACCGGTGCGCACATCGTGCCGCGTCGTGCGGGTCGAGACGGCCGGGTCCGCCGTACGGCTGACCGTCGCCGGACCGGGCGGCCGTACGGAGGTCCTCGACGTCGACCATGTGCTGGCCGCCACCGGATACCGCCTCGACCTGGACGCCGTTCCCTTCCTGGCGCCGGAGATACGCCGTGTCCTGCGGTACGTGCCCGGCTCGAGGGCCCCGCACCTGAGCCCGGGGTTCGAGTCCTCGGTGCCCGGCCTGTACTTCGCCGGCTCGCTCTCCGCCCCGATGTTCGGGCCGATGATGCGCTTCGTCGCCGGCACCACGTACGCCGCGACCCGCCTCGCCCGGGACGCGGGTCGCCGAGTGGCCGCGCCCTGACCACGTACGCCGCCCGTGCACAAGGGGGTTCCGCCCGGGTCCGGCCGGAACCCCCGGGCCGGTGTCAGGCCGTGTGCAGGGTCAGGCCGTAGCGGTTGAGGATCTCGTTGACCGGCTGGAACCAGGTCTCCCCGCCGCCGGAGCAGTTGCCCCAGCCTCCGGAGGTGACGCCCTGGGCCTGGTCACCGCTGATGAAGGAGCCGCCGGAGTCGCCCGGTTCGGCGCAGACACTGGTCTTCGTCAGTTGGTGTACCGCGCCCTGGCTGTAGTTGACCGTCTCGTTCTTCGCCAGCACGGTGCCGCAGTGCCAGTGCGTCGTCGAGCCGGAGCGGCAGACCGAGGCGCCCACGGGTGCCTCCGCGGAGCCGCGTACCAGCTGGTCCGGGACGGTGCCCCAGCCGAGGACCACCGGGACCGTCCACCAGCCGCTGCCGACGCTGACCCAGGCGTAGTCGTCGCCGGGGAACGAGGAGCCCTGGAAGGTGCCGATGTAGGAGCCGTCCCAGCCGCTCACCCCCGCGCCGGGCCGCCCGCAGTGACCGGCGGTGACGAAGCCGCCGTATACCGAGAAGCCTATGGAACAGCGGGCGTTGCCGGTGTAGTACGGGTCGCCGCCGACCGTGCCGGCCGCGAAGGTCCGAGGCGCCGAGGAGACCGTGCGGACGGTGACCGGGCCGGCTTCGCGGGCCCGGGCGAGGAAGCGTTGGACATCGTTGTCGATGCGCTCGGCGCGGACGACGTCCACGGCCACCGTGTTGGCGGCCGGGTCGACCCGCCAGGCGCTCACGCCCCGGGGCGCGGGGGAGCGGTCCAGGCGCGCCTTGGTCATGTCGAGCTGCCGCGCGCTGTGCTCGACGGTACGGACGGCGGCGCCGGTGGACCGTACGGCGCGCAGGGTCGAGGCGGGAGCGCCGGAGGTGACGGCCACGGTGAGCCGTCCGGTCTCGGCGTCGAACCACGAGCCGCCGTAGGCGGACCCCGCGGCCTTCCGGGCCTTCGGTTCCGCGGCCGTGGCGGTGCGTTCCGCCGCCAGCCGGGCCTGGGTCCGGGGCGCGGAGAGTCCCAGGTCCCGCTGCATCGCCTGCAGCAGCCCGGGAGAGGTGGAGGGTGCGGTGGCGGGGGAGGCCGCTGTGGCCGGCAGGGTGCCCGCCGCGGCCCAGCTGCCGAGCAGCACGAGCGCGGCCACGGCGACGCGGTGAAGTCGGGTGCGTCTCACAGGAGGTGCCCTTCGTCGTTCCAGACAAGGTGGGGGTGGAACAACCGCGACCTGAGAGCGCTCTCATCCGGTTCGGGGAGCAGCTTAGCCAGGCTGTGTGATCAGGTCCATGCCAATGCGGAAGATTCTCGTCAGGTTGTACGGGGACAGTATTTGCCTAAAAGGCTTAGGCAGATGTTGAATGGCTTCAGGTGTGCGAAGGGCTCACGGAGGGAGACGGCGTGGCGCGAGCGGGGTTGACCACCGAACGCCTGGTCAGGGCCGGGGCGGAGCTGGCCGACGAGGTCGGCTTCGACCGGGTGACCGTCTCGGCGCTCGCCAGACGGTTCGACGTCAAGGTCGCGAGCCTGTACTCGCACCTGAAGGGCTCCCAGGACCTCCGGACCAGGATCGCCCTGCTCGCCCTGGAGGAACTCGCCGACCGGGCCGCCGAGGCGCTGGCCGGCCGGGCCGGCAGGGACGCCCTGATCGCCTTCGCCGACGTCTACCGCGACTACGCCCGCGAACACCCCGGCCGCTACGCCGCGACGCGGCTCCGGCTCGGCCCCGAGGCGGCGGCCGCGAGCGCCGGGGGCAGACACGCGCAGATGACCCGCGCGATCCTGCGCGGCTACGACCTGACCGAGCCGGACCAGACACACGCCGTCCGCCTGCTGGGCAGCGTCTTCCACGGCTACGTCGGCCTCGAGCTGGCCGGCGGCTTCAGCCACAGCGCCCCCGACTCGCAGGAGACCTGGGTGCGGATCCTCGACCGCCTCGACATGATGCTGCGCGACTGGCCCCGCCCTGACCCCCACGACTGAAACTCCCTCGTCAACCGGCTGAGAGTATGAATACCGAGTACGACTGGATCACCACGCCCATCACCGCCGGCCTCCTGCGCGGTGCCCTCGACCTGGAGCGCACCGCTCACGGCCTCCTGCCGCACCGGCTGCCCGCCCGGGCCCGCGCCCAGTACGCCGACGGACAGCTCGCCATGGCGGAGTCCCAGCCCTCCGGCGTACGGCTGGTCCTCCGCACCCGGGCCACCGCCGTCGAACTGGACACCCTGCCCACCAAGCGCCGCTACGCCGGCGCCCCGCCCCGCCCGGACGGGGTGTACGACCTGCTCGTCGACGGACGCCTGGCCGGCCGGGGCAGTGTGGCGGGCGGCAACACCCTGACCGTCGACATGGTCACCGGCACCGCCGAGCACCGGCCCGGCCCGGTGGGCACCCTGCGCTTCACCGGCCTGCCCGACACCGTCAAGGACGTCGAGATCTGGCTCCCGCACAACGAGACCACCGAACTCGTCGCCCTGCGCACCGACGCCCCCGTCGAGCCCGTACCGGACCGGGGCCGCAGGGTGTGGCTGCACCACGGCAGTTCGATCAGCCACGGCTCCGACGCGGCGAGCCCGACCACCACCTGGCCCGCCCTCGCCGCCTCCCGGGCCGGCGTGGACCTGATCAATCTGGGGCTGGGCGGCAGCGCCCTGCTCGACCCGTTCACCGCCCGCGCCCTGCGCGACACCCCCGCCGACCTGATCAGCCTCAAGATCGGCATCAACCTGGTCAACACCGACCTGATGCGCCTGCGCGCCTTCACGCCCGCGGTCCACGGCTTCCTGGACATCATCCGGGAGGGCCGGCCCACCACGCCTCTCCTGGTCGTCTCGCCCCTGCACTGCCCCATCCACGAGGACACACCCGGCCCCAGTGCGCCGGACCTCACCGCCCTCGGCGAGGGGCGGCTGCGGTTCCGGGCCGCGGGCGACCCCGCGGACCGGGCGACCGGCAGACTGACCCTCGCCGTCATCCGGGACGAGCTGGCCCGGATCGTCCGGCAGCGCGCGGCCGAGGACCCCCACCTGCACCACCTCGACGGCCGCGACCTCTACGGCGAGGCCGACTACGCCGAGCTGCCGCTGCCGGACGAACTGCACCCGGACGCCGAGACCCACCGCCGTATCGGCGAACGCTTCGCCACCCTGGCCTTCGCGGCCGAGGGCCCTTTCGGTGCCGCGTAGCCCTGGAGGGAGGGTTCCCGCCGATCGATCAAACGACCGGGTCGTGACGATTCAGGAGTGTTGATGCTAGAAAGGCCGGATGGTTGACCGTTTCACCCGCCTTCGGCGCATATCGTGGCGTTCGCTGGTGGGAAAGAGCCCGCGGAGCGTCGCCGGACAGGTGTTCGTTCTGCAGGTGGCGCTGGTGGTGCTGCTGGTGGCCTTCGCCGTCTTCGCCCTGATGCTGCAGTCGCAGCGGGACACCGACGCCGAGGCCAAGCGCCGTTCCATCGCCGTCGCACAGACCTTCGCGCACTCCCCGGGCGTCCTGGCCGCGCTGCGGACACCCGACCCGTCGAAGGTGCTCCAGCCGCTCACCGAAGAGGGGCGCACGTCGGCGGGGGTCGACTTCATCGTCGTCATGGACACCAAGGGCATCCGCTACACCCATCCCCTGCCCGACCGCATCGGCCAACGCTTCGTCGGCGCCATCGGGCCGTCGCTGGCCGGGAAGGTCCACATCGAAAGCGTCCACGGACCGCTCGGCCAGGAGGTCCAGGCCACCGTCCCCGTCCGGAACGCCGGCGGCCGTGTGGTCGCCCTGGTCTCCGCGGGGATGAAGGTCAAGAACGTGACCAGCCAGGTGGAGCGGCAGATACCGGTCATCCTGGCCGGCGGGGCGGCGGCACTCGGCCTGGCCACCGGGGTGACGGCACTGGTGAGCAGGCGGCTGCGGCGGCAGACCCACAGCCTCGCGCCGGACGAGATGAGCCGGATGTACGACCATCACGACGCGGTGCTGCACTCCGTGCGCGAAGGCGTGCTCATCGTCGGTGACGACGGACGGCTGCTGCTGGCGAACGACGAGGCCAGGCGGCTGCTGGACCTGCCGCCGGACGCCGAGGGCAGGCCGGTGACGCAGCTGCCGGGGCTGGAGTCCCCAACGGTCGACCTGCTCACCTCCGGGCGGGTGGCCACCGACGAGGTGCATCTCGCCGGAGCCCGGCTGCTGGCGGTCAACCAGCGGCCCACGGACCGCGCCGGCGGCCCCAAGGGCACGGTGGTGACGCTGCGCGACTCCACCGAACTGCAGGCCCTCTCCGGCCGGGCCGAGGTCGCCCGGGAGCGGCTCGAACTGCTCTACGACGCCGGACTGGGCATCGGCACCACCCTCGACATCGCCCGTACCGCCGACGAGCTCGCCCAGGTCACCGTCCCCCGCTTCGCCGACTTCGTCTCCGTGGACCTCGCCGACGACGTCCTGTGCGGCGAGGAGCCGGCCACCACGGCGACGGGCATGCGCCGCATCGCCGTACGCGGCGTTCAGGACGACCCACCGCTGTACGAGAAGGGCCGGCTGATCGACTTCCTCCCCTCCACGCCCCAGGCGCGCGGCTACGGCACCGGGCATCTGGAGCTGGTGACGGAGCTGTCCTCCGCGTCGGGCTGGTACGCGCAGGACCCGGAGCGCGCCGCGGCGATCGTGGACTACGGCATCCACTCGCTCATCTCGGTCCCGATCCAGGCCCGCGGAGTCGTGCTGGGCATGGCCAACTTCTGGCGCTCCAAGGAGCGCGGCTCGTTCGACGAGGAGGAGCTGTCGCTGGCCGAGGAACTGGTCGCCCGGGCCGCGGTCAGCATCGACAACGCCCGCCGGTACGCCCGCGAGCACGCGCTGGCGGTGACCCTCCAGCGCAGCCTGCTGCCACGGGCCCTGCCCGAGCAGAGCGCCCTGGAGGTCGGCTACCGCTACCTGCCCGCCCAGTCGGGCGTCAGCGGCGACTGGTTCGACGTGATCCCGCTGCCGGGCGGCCGGGTGGCGCTCGTCGTCGGCGACGTGGTCGGGCACGGGCTGCACGCCGCCGCCACGATGGGCCGGCTGCGGACCGCGGTGCACAACTTCTCCACGCTCGACATGCCGCCCGACGAGCTGCTGAGCCACCTGGACGACCTGGTCGGCCGGATCGACCAGGACGAGGCCTGTACGGACGCCGCCGCGGCCGTCGTCGGAGCCACCTGCCTGTATGCGATCTACGACCCCGTGACCCGCCGCTGCGCCATGGCACGCGCGGGCCATCTGGCGCCCGCCCTGGTCGCCCCCGACGGCAGCGTCACCTTCCCCGACCTGCCGCACGGGCCGCCACTGGGCCTGGGCGGCATGCCCTTCAGGACGGCCGAGCTCGAGCTCGCCGAGGGCACCCAGCTCGTCCTCTACACCGACGGCCTGATCGAGGACCGCAGGCGCGACCTGGACGTCGGCATGGAACTGCTGCGTCAGGCCCTCGCCGGCCACCCCGACCGGCCGCCGGAGCAGAGCTGCCAGGCCGTGCTGGACGCGCTGCTGCCGTCGCGGCCCAAGGACGACGTCGCCCTGCTCATCGCCCGCACCCGCGCGCTGCCGCCCGACCGGGTCGCCGACTGGGACGTACCGTCCGACCCGGCCGCCGTCGCCGGGACACGTCTCTCCGCCATCGGCAAGCTCGACGAGTGGGGCCTGTCCGAGCTGGGCTTCAGCATGGAACTCGTCCTGAGCGAACTCGTCACCAACGCCATCCGCTACGGCTGCGAGCCGATCCACGTCCGCCTGATCCACGACCGCACCCTGATCTGCGAGGTCTCCGACGGCACCAGCACCTCACCGCACCTGCGCTACGCCGCCACGACCGAGGAGGGCGGCCGCGGCCTGTTCCTGGTCTCCCAGATGACCGAACGCTGGGGCACCCGCTATTCACCCCAGGGCAAGGTCATCTGGGCGGAACTCCCCCTCCCGGAACCCGCCGCCACCCGCTGACCGGACACAGCCGGCGCGCGCCCGCGTGCCGTGCGCACACGGCGACGGCTTGGGCCCCGTCCCTTGCGGGCGGGGCCCAAGCCGTCGTGAGGAGGAGTGTCAGGCGGTGGGCTCGACGGCCTCCGGCTCCGTGTGCTGCGGGCGGCGCGGCAGGGTCAGTACGGCGAGGAAGCCGAGGACCGCGACCACGGCGAAGAAGTAGAAGCCCCAGGGGTGGCCGATGCCCGCGGTGACCAGGGCGCCGGTGATGGTCGGGCCGACGATCGAGCCGATCCGGCCGATGCCGGAGGCCGAGCCGAGGGCGGTGCCGCGCACCGAGGCCGGGTAGAAGTTGGTCACGTAGGCGTAGACCAGCACCTGGGCGGAGAAGACGAACACGCCGGTGAGGAAGACGACGGTGTTGAGCAGCAGGCCGCTGCTGATCTTGATGCTCAGGCAGGCCAGCATGACCACCGACACCCCGAACCAGCCGAGCGTGGTGCCCTTGATGCCGCGCTGGTCGGCGACGAAGCCGCCGAGGACCAGGCCGATGACGCCGCCGACGTTGAGGATGAGGAGCTGGGTGACGGCGGTGGCGACGGGGTAGCCGGCGTCGTTCATGAGCTTGGGCAGCCAGGTGTTCAGGCCGTAGACCAGCAGCAGACCCATGAAGGACGCCACCCAGATGCCTATGCCGGCGCGCAGGTAGGCCGGCTTGAGCAGCTCGGTGAACGGGACCCGCCGGGAGCCGGTGCTCTGCTTGGCCTGGGCGAAGGCCTCCGACTCCGGCAGCCGGAACCACTGGATGGCGGCGATGACCAGGCCGGCGACACCGGCGACGTAGAACAGGACGTGCCAGTCGCCGGTGAACTGCAGTGCCAGCAGCGAGGTGATCACGGCACCGGTGTGGTAGCCGGTCATCGTCAGGGTGCTGGCCCGGGCGCGGCGGCTGGCCGGCATGTGCTCGGCCATCATCGTGAGCGACACCGGCATGCAGGCACCCAGACCGAGGCCGGCGATCAGGCGCAGGACGGCGAACATCGTCACGGAGCCGGCCAGCGGCACCAGGAAGGTGAAGACCGAGAACAGCACCACCGACCCGATGAGCAGCAGCCGGCGGCCCAGCCGGTCGGCCAGCGGGCCGACGCACACGGCACCGATGGCGACACCAACGAGCGACAGCGTCGCGATCATGGTGGCGTCACCCGCGGTCATGCCGAGGTGCTGGGTCTTGAGCAGGGTCGGGATGATGGCGCCGAGGACGACGAGGTCGTAGCCCTCCAGCATGACGGTGATCCAGCACAGGAGCACGGTCCAGGCGCCGCGCCCGGCGGTGGCGGTCTGCGCCGGCGCGCCGGACGAGATGGTGGATGTCATCGGGAGATTTCTCCTGGGGACGGGAGCGAGCGGGCGGGGTCAGAACGGGTAGTCGGCGATGTCGGGGCGGACGGTGACCCACTGGGTCTCGGTGAAGGCCTCGACGTTGGCGGCGGCGCCGCCGAAACGGGAACCGGTGCCGGAGGCCTTGACCCCGCCGAAGGGGGCGTTGGGCTCGTCGTTGACGGTCTGCTCGTTGATGTGGACCTTGCCGGAGTCGATCCGGTCGGCGAGCTTCATCGCGGTGCCCACGTCGCCGAGGATGCCGACGGACAGCCCGTACTCGCAGTCGTTGACGATCCGCGCGGCCTCCTCCAGCGTCGAGAAGCCGATCACGGGGGCGACGGGGCCGAAGATCTCCTCGCGCCAGGCCGGCATGTCGGGGGTCAGACCGGTCAGTACGGTGGCGCGGTAGCCGGCCCCGACGATCTCGCCGCCCGCGGCCAGGGTGGCTCCCGCGGCGACGCTGTCGGTGACGATGCCGTGCACCCGCTCCAGCTGCCGGCGGTCGATGATCGGGCCGAGCGCCACGTCCTCGCGGGCGGGGTCGCCGACCGGCAGCGCCGCGGCCTTGGCGGCGAGCGCGGCGGTGTACTCCTCCAGCAGCGACTCGTGCACGATGTGCCGGCCGGTCGTCATGCAGATCTGACCCTGGTGCAGGTAGGAACCGAACGCACCGGCGGAGGCCGCCTTCTGCACATCCGCCCCGTCCAGCACGACCAGCGCGTTGTTCCCGCCGAGCTCCAGGTGGGCCCGCTTGAGCAGACGGCCGGCCTGCTCGCCGATGGCCCGCCCGACCGGGGTGGAACCGGTGAAGGAGATCACCCGGACCTCGGGCGCCTCGACGACCGCCCGGCCGACCGAGCCGTCGCCCGGCAGCAGGTGCAGGACGCCGGCCGGCAGCCCGGCCTCCTCGAAGACGCGCGCGATGACGACGCCGCCGCTCACCGCGGTGCGCGGGTCCGGCTTGAGCAGCACGGCGTTGCCCAGGGCGAGCGCGGGCGCCACCGAGCGCAGGCCGAGGATGAGCGGGAAGTTGAAGGGCGCGATGACACTCACGACGCCGGCCGGGCGGCGGCGGGCCAGCGACCAGCGGGCGTCCTCGGAGGTGAGCACCTCGCCCTGCGGGTGCGTCGGCAGGCCCGCGCACTCGAAGCACTCGCCCACGGCGAGCTCGACCTCGAAGGCCGCCTTGGCCCGTACGGAACCGGCCTCGCGCACCAGCCAGTCCTGGACCTCGGCGGCGTGCTCGGCCAGCAGCTCGCCCGCCCGGCGCAGCACGGCGGCCCGCTGCTGTGGGGAGGTCGCCGCCCAGGCACGCTGGGCCTCGGCCGCCCGGGCGGAGGCACGGGCCACGTCCTCGGCGGTGGCCAGGCCCGCCGTCGCCAGCTGCTCGCCGGTGGCCGGCTCGACGACCGGCTGCTCGGCGGACGCGGCCCGCCAGCCGTCGCTGAAGAACTTCTTGCCCCAGACCTCGCTGTCCAGGAGTGCCATCGGGTTCCCTCTCTTCTTCCTTCTTCGCGGGGGTCGGTCAGGACGGGGTGGTGAGCGCGGTGTCCACCTGGATGAGCCGCGGGTGGTCCGGGCGCTCGGCCAAGGCGGCACGCAGCTCCTCGACGCCGCCGACGTGCTGGGAGCGCACGCCGTAGCCCTCGGCGATGCGGGTGAAGTCCAGACCGGGGATGTCCAGACCGGGCGCGTCCGGCACGCCCAGCAGACCGCTGAACCAGCGCAGCGCCCCGTACGTGCCGTTGCGCAGCAGTACGACGGTCAGCGGCACCCGGTGCTGGGCGGCCGTCCACAGGGCGGTGATCCCGTAGTTGGCCGAGCCGTCCCCGACGACACCGACCACCGGACGGTCGGGCCGGCCCAGAGCGACCCCGACCGCGCCGGGCAGCCCGAAGCCGAGTCCGCCGGCCGCCGGGAAGTAGTAGGAGCCGGGGCGGCGCAGGTCCATCTGGCGCCACCAGGAGGAGTTCGTCGAGGTCGACTCGACCACGTAGGCGGTGTCCTCGGGCAGTTCGTCGCGCAGCGCGGCGAAGACCTGCTCGGGGTGCAGACGCGGACCCTCGGCGGTGGCCGGCTCGGGCACCGGCCGGTAGGAGCCGGCCGGCTCCTTGGGGGCGTCCAGCAGCTTGACGAGCAGCTCGATGACCGCGCCGGGATCGGCGACCAGCGCCTCGCCCATCGGCGCCCGCGCCGCCGCGGCGGCATCCTCGGTCACCTGGATCAGCCGGGTGCCCTCGGGCAGGTACCGGCCGGGCAGGTACTCGTGGTAGCGGAACACCGGCGCGCCCAGCACCAGTACGAGGTCGTGGCCCTCGAACGCCTCGCAGATGGGCGCGATCCCGGCGGGCAGCACCCCGCGGAAGAGCGGGTGGCGGTTGGGGAAGGGCAGCCGGAACTGCGACGGAGCCGCCCACACCGGGCCGCCCAGGCGCTCGGCCAGCCGGACCGCGTCGTCGAAGAGACCGGCCGAGTCGATGTCGCCGCCCAGCACCAGCGCGGGCCGCCGGGCGGCGGCCACCTGCTCGGCCAGCCGGCGGCCCTGCTCGCCGTCGGGCACACCGGCACGCCCGACCCGCCGGTCGAGGACCGCCAGGGCGTTGTCGCCGGCGTCGGCCGTCCAGTCGTCGTAGGGGACGGACAGGTAGGTCGGCCGGCGCTGCAGCTCGGCCTCGAAGACGGCCTGCGCCAGGGCGCGCGGCACGTCCTCGGCGCACGCCGGCTCCGCCGCCCAGCCGACCAGGGGCTTCATCAACGCCGGGGCGTCGACGTTGGCCAGGTTGGCCTCCGGGCCGATGGCGGAGCGCACCTGCTGGCCGGCCACCACCACGAGCGGGGTGCGGGAGGCCACGGCGTTCGTCAGCGCGCCCATCGCGTTCCCGGAACCGGAGGCCGCGTGCAGGTTGACCAGGACGGGCCGGCCGGTCGCCTGCGCGTAACCGTCGGCCATGCCGACGACGGCGCCCTCGTGCAGGCCCAGGACGTAGCGGAAGCCGTCGGGGAGGTCGGCGAGGAAGGGCAGCTCGTTGGAGCCCGGATTGCCGAACACGGTCGTGAGTCCCTGGCGCTCCAGGAACTCGTGGGAGATGCGGCGTACGGATGGCACAGACGTTCCTTTCGGACGATGCACGACACGCTAAACACGCGCTGACATGGGCACCAATAAATCTTTTGCCCTGGCGATATAGAGTGCTTCGATATGAGGAGCTTCGACCTCAACCTCGCCCGCGTCTTCGTGCTGCTGTACGAGACCGGCAGTGTCACGGCCACCGCCAACGCGCTCCACGTCACCCAGCCCACCGTCAGCTACAGCCTGGGCAAGCTCCGCCGGCACTTCGGCGACGAGCTGTTCCGACGTACCGGACGCGGACTGACGCCGACCGCCGGCGCCCGCCGGCTGTACGAGCCGCTGCAGCGCGCCCTGGCGGACATCGACAGCACCGTCCGGCAGGCCGACGCCTTCGACCCCGGGACCATGCCGGGCCGCTTCACGGTGGCCCTGTCCGACCTGGGCGAGGCGACCCTGCTGCCGCGCCTGCTGGCCACGGCCCGCGAGCGCGCGCCCCGGGTGTCCTTCACCGTCCGGGCGCTCGACGTGGACGAGGCCGAGGACCAGCTGCACCGTGGCGACCTCGACGCGTTCGTGGCCACCCCGGTGCTGACCTCCCACCGGACCGTGCGGATCCCGCTCTTCAACGAGCGCTACGTCGGCATGGTCGCCGCCGACCACCCCCGCGTGCGGGGCGAGGCGGTCACCCTGCCGGAACTCGCGGCCGAGCACCACGCGACGGTCTTCGGCCCCAGCGGGCACGTCCTGCCGCGGGCGGCGCTCGCCGCGCACGGGCTCCTGGACCGGGTGGTGGTGGACGCCACCCGCTTCTCGATGCTGCCCTACCTGCTCGAGCAGACCGACCTGATCGCCATCGTCCCCGAGTACGTCGGCGAGGTCTTCACCTCCTCGCACCGCCTGCGCCTGGTCCGGCTCCCGTTCGAGACCGAGCCGATCGAGGTGGCTCTGTACGCCCGGCACGAGTCCTCCCGCACTCCCTCCCAGCGGTGGCTGGTGGAGTTCATGTCCAAGGTGCTGGGGGAGCGGGTGAGCCCGGCGCAACTGCCGCCGTACGCCGTCCGGTAGGCCGCACCGGCGGCCGTGACCGTGAGCGGTGTGGGCCAATCGGGTGCAATGGGCCGGGTGTTGCTCCGTCAGGGTGACGACAGCCGCGGGTTCGGCGGCGCGAAGCGGAAGGATGCTTCTGGGCCCTGCGGGACACCGCGTGGACCTTCACGTACCCGTCTCTTGAGAGAAAGCGTGTCACGGGCCGCATGACAGACGTCCAGCACCCCACGCGGGAAACCGCCGCTCCCCGTCGTCCCCTGCGGCCCGGTGCCGTGGTGGTGAAGTGGGTGACGACGACCGATCACAAGACGATCGGCTCGCTCTACTTGGTCACCACGTTCCTGTTCTTCCTGTTCGGTGGCGTCCTGGCGTTGGTGATCCGCGCGGAGCTGGCCCGCCCGGGCCTGCAGATCGTGTCGACCGAGCAGTACAACCAGGCGTTCACGATGCACGGCACGATCATGCTGCTGATGTTCGCGACGCCGCTGTTCGCCGGCTTCACGAACTGGATCATGCCGCTGCAGATCGGCGCGCCCGACGTCGCCTTCCCGCGGCTGAACATGCTGGCCTACTGGCTTTACCTGTTCGGCTCGCTGATCGCGGTCGCCGGTTTCCTCACCCCTCAAGGTGCCGCCGACTTCGGCTGGTTCGCCTACTCCCCGCTGAACGACGCGATCCACACGCCCTACATCGGCGGCGACCTGTGGATCATGGGTCTGGCCCTGTCCGGCTTCGGCACCATCCTCGGCGCGGTCAACTTCATCACCACGATCGTCGGCATGCGCGCGCCGGGCCTGACCATGTTCCGCATGCCGATCTTCACCTGGAACGTGCTGCTCACCAGCGTGCTGGTGATCCTGGTGTTCCCCGTGCTGGCGGGGGCACTGCTGGCGCTGGAGGCGGACCGCAAGTTCGGTGCCCACGTCTTCGACGCGCCCAACGGCGGTGCGCTGCTGTGGCAGCACCTGTTCTGGTTCTTCGGGCATCCGGAGGTGTACATCATCGCGCTGCCGTTCTTCGGCATCGTCACCGAGGTCATCCCGGTCTTCTCCCGCAAGCCGATCTTCGGCTATGTGGGCCTGATCGGCGCCACCATCGCCATCGCCGGCCTGTCCATGGTGGTGTGGGCGCACCACATGTTCGCGACCGGCGGCGTGCTGCTGCCCTTCTTCTCCTTCACGTCGTTCCTCATCGCGATCCCGACCGGAGTGAAGTTCTTCAACTGGACCGGCACCATGTGGAGGGGCAGTCTCTCCTTCGAGACACCGATGCTGTGGGCGATCGGCTTCCTGGTCACCTTCCTCTTCGGCGGGCTGACCGGTGTTCTCCTCGCCTCGCCACCGCTGGACTGGCACGTCACCGACAGCTACTTCGTGGTGGCGCACTTCCACTACGTGGTCTTCGGCACGGTCGTCTTCGCGATGTTCGCCGGCTTCTACTTCTGGTGGCCGAAGTTCACCGGGAAGCTGCTCGACGAACGCCTCGGCAAGATCCACTTCTGGACGCTGTTCGTCGGCTTCCACACCACCTTCCTGGTGCAGCACTGGCTGGGCGCGGAGGGCATGCCGCGCCGGTACGCCGACTATCTCGCGGCCGACGGCTTCACGACGCTCAACGAGGTCTCCACCATCGGCGCCTTCCTGCTCGGTCTGTCGACGCTCCCGTTCCTCTACAACGTGTGGAGGACGGCCAAGTACGGCAAGAAGGTCGGCGTGGACGACCCCTGGGGCTACGGCCGCTCCCTGGAGTGGGCGACCTCCTGTCCGCCGCCCCGGCACAACTTCGTCACCCTGCCCCTGATCCGCAGCGAGTCCCCGGCCTTCGACCTGCACCATCCCGAGGTCTCGGTCGTGGACAGGCGGGAGAACGTGGGTCTGCCGGAATGACGGGCGCGGCCGACCGCCCGGACGGCAAGCCGGTCAAGTCCGCCGAGGTGGTCAACCAGGTGGAGGGCTATCTGCTGTGGCAGGCCCGCGTCGCCGAGGCCGAGCGGCGGGCCCGTGCCTTCACCGAGCCGATGCAGTGGCTGACCACCGCGCAGCGCGAGGAGATCGAGGAGCACTACGTCCGTGACTGCCTGTCGCGGGCGCGGTCGGACCTGCAGCGGATCGCCGACCGGTGCCGGGCGCTGCGCGGCGAGTACGAGGAGCGCTACCGCCAGTTGCGGGCACGGTGTCTGGCGCTCGTACTGACCGCCCTGGCGGTCCTGGCCGCGGCGGGGGCCCTCGCCCTCGCCGTCGTCCGGCCCTGAGCGTGCGCGAACCGGCTCGGGCCGCCCACCTGGGTGGGCGGCCCGAGCCGGTATGTCGGCGGTCACCTTCCTGCGGGGGTCAGCGCGGCGGCTGGTCCTGGCCGGGGTCCTGGTCGCCGATCTGTTCCCTGAGCTTGTCCTGAGCGGTGTCGACCTGGCTCCTGTACTTGCCCTGGGTTCGCTCGTCGACGTAGTCACCGGCCTTGTCGACGCCTTTGCCGGCCTGCTCCTCGTGGCCCTTCAGCAGGCCCCTGAGCTTGTCCAGCATGCTCATCGCATACTCCTTCGCGCCGTCGTTCCCTTCCAGAATGGCCGACCCCTGTGCGGGCTGCATCCGCAGAAGCCGGGAGAAAAGGAGGAGGAAGGAGGAGGAAGGAGGAGGAAGGAGGAGGAAGGAGGAGGAAGGAGGAGGAAAAAGGGCGGGAAGGAAAGTCAGCGTGCGCACAGGTCCTCGGCCGGCGGGACGCCGTCGAGCAGCCGACGGCCGTCCCGCTCGGTGACGTGCCAGGCCGTGCACAGGGAGTCGTCCTCCCGCGCGGAGCGCAGCAGTACGAAGTCGTGGCCGCCCCGGTGCCCCACCTGCGCACGCAGCGGGGGCGGATGCTCTCCCAGCCGGCCGAGGTAGTCGGCGGCGTAGTCGTCGGAGACGGTGTCCTCGTCGAACAGCGTCTGGAGGGTGTCCGCGTCCCTGCCGGCCGCGGCCTTCCCGACCCTGTCGGCCAGGGTGGTCAGGCTCGGCGCGCCGGACGGGGCCTCGGTCGCGATGGAGTAGCACACCACGCCCAGCCAGGTACCCAGACCGACGATCAGCGCGACCAGCGCGAGACGCGACTTGTTGGAACGCTTCGAGCGCCCTTCCGGCACTGGTCGTCCTCCCCGACATGCCCCTGTACGTGCTCCCACTCTCCCATGTGCGACGACGAGGACGGACACGGAGGTCACCCTCGCTGCCGGCGGTGACGGGTCACGACCGGCTGCGGGCGTGGTCGTACAGCGCCTGGGACGTGGTGACCAGTTCCCTGCGCTCCTCCACGGAACCCACCATCGGCTGGGAGCCGTTGAGCGGCACCTGGGCGCTCTCGGGCAGGAACTTCACGGTCACCAGTCCGATGGCACCGGCCGCCATCAGATAGAACGCGGGCATCATGTCGTTGCCGGTGGCATGCACCAGCGCCGCGGTGGCGAGCGGAGTGGTGCCGCCGAACGCGGCGACGGCGACGTTGAAGCCGATGCCCATGGCCGCGTAACGGACCGCGGTCGGGAAGAGTGCGGGCAGGGTGGCTGCGCTCGGCGCGGCGAAGCAGGCCAGCAGGGTGGACAGGATCAGCACCCCGAAGACCGGTGGCCAGGTTCCGTGCATCTTGATCAGGAGGAAGGACGGAATGGCCAGGACGATCATCGCGGCCGCCGCGACGCCGTAGACCGGACGCCGGCCGACGTGGTCGCTGAGCCGGCCGATGAAGGTGATCAGCAGCACGATCCACACCATGCCCACCAGCACCAGAACGTCGGCGGAGCCGCTGGGGCGGTGCAGGGTCTCCGTCTGGTAGGTGGGCAGGTAGCCGGTGACCATGTAGTTGGTGACGTTGTAGAGCAGCACCAGGCCCATGCAGACGAGCAGCCCACCCCAGTGGTTCTTGATGATGGTCCTGAACTCGCTGCCCGCCGACTTCTGGGCGAGGCTCTTCTCGTGCTCGTCCAGTTGCTGCTGGAAGGCGGGCGTCTCCTCCAGCTTGAGCCGCATGTACAGGCCGATCACACCGAGCGGGCCGGCGATCAGGAACGGGAGCCGCCAGCCCCAGGCGATCATCTCGGCGTCGGTGAGGAGGAAGTGCAGCAGGGTGACCAGGGCGGAGCCCAGGGCGTAGCCGACGAAGGTGCCGAAGTCGAGCCAGCTGGAGAGGAAGCCGCGACGGCGGTCGGGGGAGTACTCGGCGACGAACGTGGTGGCGCCCCCGTACTCGCCGCCGGTGGAGAAGCCCTGGACCATACGGGCGACCAGCAGCAGTACCGGGGCGGCGATGCCGATCGTGGCGTAGCTGGGGATCAGGCCGATGGCGAACGTGCCGATCGCCATCATGAGCACGGTGGTGGCGAGCACCTTCTGCCGGCCCAGCCGGTCGCCGAGCGCGCCGAACACCAGGCCGCCGAGCGGGCGCACGACGAAGGCCGCGGCGAAGGTCGCGAAGGAGGAGAGCACCTGGGCGCCGGGCGAGGCGCCGGGGAAGAAGACCTTTCCGATGGTGGCGGCCAGGTAGCTGTAGACGCCGAAGTCGAACCACTCCATGCAGTTGCCGAGGGCGGAGGCGCCGACCGCCCGCCTGAGCAACGGAGGCTCGACGACATGGACGTCCTCCTTGCGCAGGGCGCGCTTGTTCCGCCGCAGCCGACGGACCATTTCCTCGCGGACCTGCCGCGGCATGTTCGTCACGCGTTCCCGCAGCTCTTCCGCGCCGGCGGGACCGGCTGGGCCGTCGGGTGTCACATCCACCACCACGCCACCTTGCTTATTTGTTCGTATTCATAACGTATGAGCACTCCGGTAGAAGATCGGATTCCGGTGTGCGACAAACCGGCTGCCCCGAACGGCGCTCTTCACTCCCGCAACGCCACAGCCCGCACCCCCGGGTGCCTCGGCGGCGTCCCGGGGAAGGGGCAAGGGCGACTCGCCTCCCCGACAGGGGGGAAGATGAGATCGCGAGTGGACAGCGGACTCAGGAGCGACCCGGAGGAGCGTGGGTGCCATGCAGCACGAGCGAGCGGGCGAGCCGGCCCGGCCCGAGGATCTGATCGACGTCGCCCGGCTGGTGACGGCGTACTACGCGCTGCACCCCGACCCGGCCGAGGCGGGGCAGCGGGTGGCGTTCGGGACGTCCGGACACCGCGGGTCGTCACTGGCGACCGCGTTCAACGACGACCACATCGCCGCGACCAGCCAGGCCATCTGCGAGTACCGCGCACGGCAGGTCACCGACGGCCCCCTCTTCCTCGGCGCGGACACGCACGCCCTGTCCGAGCCGGCGCGGATCACCGCGCTGGAGGTGTTCGCGGCCAACGACGTCACCGTGCTCATCGACACCGCGGACGGCTACACCCCGACCCCGGCGGTCTCCCACGCGATCCTGAGGCACAACCGCGGCCGCACCTCGGGCCTCGCCGACGGTGTGGTGGTCACCCCCTCGCACAACCCGCCCGGCGACGGCGGCTTCAAGTACAACCCGCCCAGCGGCGGCCCGGCCGGCTCGGACGCCACCTCCTGGATCCAGGACCGGGCCAACGAGATCATCGCGGGCGGCCTGAAGGACGTACGCCGCATCCCGTACAGGCAGGCGCTGGCCGCGCCCGGCACCGGCCGTCACGACTTCCTGGACGCCTACGTCTCCGATCTGCCGAGCGTGCTCGACCTCGACGCGATCCGGGCCGCGGGCGTCCGCATCGGCGCCGACCCGCTGGGCGGGGCCTCCGTCGCCTACTGGGGCCGTATCGCCGAGCAGCACCGGCTCGACCTGACCGTGGTCAACCCGCTCACCGACCCCACCTGGCGCTTCATGACGCTGGACTGGGACGGCAAGATCCGTATGGACTGCTCCTCGCCGTACGCGATGGCCTCGCTCATCGAACAGCGCGACCGCTTCCGGATCGCCACCGGCAACGACGCCGACGCCGACCGGCACGGCATCGTCACCCCCGACGCCGGGCTGATGAACCCCAACCACTACCTCGCCACGGCCATCTCCTACCTCTACACCCACCGCACCCGGTGGCCCGCCGAGGCGGGCGTGGGCAAGACCCTGGTCTCCTCCGGCATGATCGACCGGGTCGCCGCCGACCTCGGCCGCCGGCTGGTCGAAGTGCCCGTCGGCTTCAAGTGGTTCGTGGACGGGCTGATCGACTCCTCGCTCGGCTTCGGCGGCGAGGAGTCCGCCGGGGCGTCGTTCCTGCGCCGGGACGGCTCGGTGTGGACCACCGACAAGGACGGCATCGTGCTGGCCCTGCTCGCCTCCGAGATCACGGCCGTCACCGACCGGACGCCGTCCGAGCACTACGCCGAACTCACCGCCCGCTTCGGCGAACCCGCCTACGCCCGCATCGACGCACCGGCCTCCCGCGAGGAGAAGGCCCGCCTGGCCGAGCTGTCCCCGGCCCAGGTCACCGCCGACACCCTCGCCGGCGAGCCGGTCACCGCCGTGCTCACCGAAGCCCCGGGCAACGGCGCACCCATCGGCGGCATCAAGGTGACCACCGAGAACGCCTGGTTCGCGGCCCGCCCCTCGGGCACCGAGGACGTCTACAAGGTCTACGCCGAGTCGTTCAGGGGACCCGACCACCTCTCCCAGGTGCAGGACGAGGCCAAGCAGGTGGTGCTGACGGCACTCGGCGGCTGATCCGCCCGGCCGCCGCGGCGTCAGCGTACGGGGAAGCCGAAGGAGTACCCCCGCTGCTTCAGCCAGGGCAGGACCTCGCGCAGGGCGGCGACGGTCTGGGACCGGTCTCCGCCGGCGTCGTGGAACAGGATGGTCGGGCCGTTGCCGACCTGGTTCTCGACGGTGGCGACGATGGCGGCGGAGCCGGGACGTTCGAAGTCCTTGGTGTCGACGTTCCAGCCCAGCGGCCGCATCCCCCGGGACGCGGCGAGCTGCCGGCTGTACGGGGTGAAGGCGCCGCCCGGAGCGCGGTAGTACTGCGGGCGGACGCCCCCGGACGCCTTGGTGATCATGCGCTCGGCGTCCAGGATCTGCTGCGACTGGTAGCTCTCGGACTTGGTGTCCATGGCGGTGTCGTGGGAGACCGTGTGGTCGCACAGCCGGTGCCCGGCCGCCACCACTGCCTTCACCAGGTCCGGGTGCGCCTCGGCCTGCGTGCCCACCATGCAGAACGTCGCCTTCACCCCGTTGTCCCGCAGTACCCGCAGCACCTGCGGCGTCCAGACGGGGTCGGGCCCGTCGTCGATGGTGATGTTGACACCCCGGGCGCCGCGGTCGGAGGCGTGGGCGATGTCCACCGACACCGGTGCCGCCGCGGGGGCCTGGGGGCGTGCGCCGGGCGCGGCGGGACGCGCCGATACGCCCGGACGCGCTGATACGCCCGGACGTGCGTCCTTGCCCCCGACCGGGTCGGCCTGCGCGGTCCACACCGACGTCACGGCGGCCACCGCCGTCACCCCGACCGCCGCCGCCAGCATCCGGCCGTGCCACCCTCGTCCGCCATGCCGCACCATGTCCCGCCCCGTTCCACGCCGTCCTTGCGATCCCGTGCATGGGTCAGGACGGGGAAGGACCGCCGCCGGATCCCGCCGTTACCGACCACGGACGATTCCGCGGGAAAACGGCGACACGCGCGGGACAATCGGGGATGAGTGGCCCGCCTCACATGGCGTGACGAGGGCATGCCCGACACCATGGTCCTTTCACCGGCAGGCCGAAGGGGTAGAGAATGTTCCGCAAGGTGCTCGTCGCCAACCGCGGCGAAATCGCGATTCGCGCTTTCCGCGCCGGCTATGAACTGGGCGCGCGAACCGTCGCGGTCTTCCCGCACGAGGACCGTAATTCCCTGCATCGGCTCAAGGCCGACGAGGCCTACCAGATCGGCGAGCCGGGGCACCCCGTGCGCGCCTATCTCTCCGTGGAGGAGATCATCCGCGCCGCACGCCGGGCGGGCGCGGACGCCGTCTACCCGGGCTACGGGTTCCTGTCCGAGAACCCGGAACTCGCCCGCGCCTGCGAGGAGTCGGGCATCACCTTCGTCGGGCCGGACGCCGGCACGCTGGAGCTGACGGGGAACAAGGCCCGCGCGGTGGCGGCCGCCCGCGCGGCCGGTGTGCCGGTGCTCGGCTCCTCGGCGCCCTCCACGGACGTCGACGAACTGGTCCGCGCCGCCGGGGACATCGGCTTCCCCGTGTTCGTCAAGGCGGTCGCCGGCGGCGGCGGGCGCGGCATGCGGCGGGTCGAGGACCCGGCCGCGCTGCGCGAGTCCATCGAGGCGGCCTCCCGCGAGGCGGCGTCCGCGTTCGGCGACCCCACCGTCTTCCTGGAGAAGGCCGTCGTCGACCCGCGCCACATCGAGGTGCAGATCCTCGCCGACGGGCAGGGCAACGTCATCCACCTGTTCGAACGCGACTGCTCGCTGCAGCGCCGCCACCAGAAGGTCATCGAGCTCGCCCCCGCGCCGAACCTCGACCCCGCGCTGCGGGAGCGGATCTGCGCCGACGCGGTCCGCTTCGCCCGCGAGATCGGCTACCGCAACGCGGGCACCGTGGAGTTCCTGCTCGACCGGGACGGCAACCACGTCTTCATCGAGATGAACCCGCGCATCCAGGTCGAGCACACGGTGACCGAGGAGGTCACCGACGTCGACCTGGTCCAGGCCCAGCTGCGCATCGCCGCCGGCGAGACCCTGGCCGACCTCGGCCTCTCCCAGGACGGCATCACCCTGCGCGGCGCCGCCCTGCAGTGCCGTATCACCACCGAGGACCCCGCCAACGGCTTCCGCCCGGACACCGGCCGGATCAGCGCCTACCGCTCGCCGGGCGGCTCGGGCATCCGCCTGGACGGCGGAACCACCCACGCCGGTACGGAGATCAGCGCGCACTTCGACTCGATGCTGGTCAAGCTCACCTGCCGCGGCCGGGACTTCAAGGCCGCGATCGGCCGGGCGCGGCGCGCCGTGGCCGAGTTCCAGGCCGGCCGGGTCACCACGTCCTTCATCGAGCAGCGCCCGCACCTGCTGACCGCCCGCTCCTCCGCCGACCGCGGCACCAAGCTGCTCACCTACCTCGCCGACGTCACGGTGAACAAGCCCCACGGCGAGCGGCCCGACTCCGTCGACCCGGTCACCAAGCTGCCGCCGCTGCCCGACGGCGAGGTGCCCGCGGGCTCCCGGCAGCGGCTCGTCGAGCTCGGCCCGGACGGCTTCGCCCGCCACCTGCGCCAGTCGCCGACCATCGGCGTCACCGACACCACCTTCCGCGACGCCCACCAGTCCCTGCTCGCGACGAGGGTGCGCACCAAGGACCTGCTGGCCGCCGCCCCGGTGGTGGCACGGACCCTGCCCCAGCTGCTGTCCCTGGAGTGCTGGGGCGGCGCCACCTACGACGTCGCCCTGCGCTTCCTCGCCGAGGACCCCTGGGAGCGGCTGGCCGCCCTGCGCGAGGCGGCGCCCAACATCTGCCTGCAGATGCTGCTGCGCGGCCGCAACACCGTGGGCTACACGCCGTACCCGACCGAGGTGACCGACGCCTTCGTCCAGGAGGCCGCCGCCACCGGCATCGACATCTTCCGCATCTTCGACGCGCTCAACGACGTGGACCAGATGCGGCCGGCCATCGACGCCGTACGCGGGACCGGGACGGCCGTCGCCGAGGTCGCCCTGTGCTACACGGGCGACCTCTCCAACCCCTCGGAGCGCCTGTACACCCTGGACTACTACCTCCGCCTGGCCGAGCAGATCGTGGCCGCCGGAGCGCACGTCCTGGCCATCAAGGACATGGCGGGACTGCTGCGCGCCCCCGCCGCCGCCACGCTGGTGTCCGCCCTGCGCCGCGAGTTCGACCTGCCGGTGCACCTGCACACCCACGACACCGCGGGCGGCCAGCTGGCCACCTACCTCGCCGCCATCCAGGCCGGCGCCGACGCCGTGGACGGCGCCGTCGCGTCGATGGCCGGCACCACCTCCCAGCCGTCGCTGTCGGCGATCGTCGCCGCCACCGACCACTCCGACCGCCCCACCGGCCTGGACCTGCAGGCCGTCGGCGACCTGGAGCCGTACTGGGAGAGCGTCCGCAAGGTGTACGCCCCGTTCGAGGCGGGCCTGGCCTCACCCACCGGACGCGTCTACCACCACGAGATCCCCGGCGGCCAGCTGTCCAACCTGCGCACCCAGGCGGTCGCGCTGGGCCTGGGCGACCGCTTCGAGGAGATCGAGGCGATGTACGCCGCCGCCGACCGCATCCTGGGCCGCCTGGTCAAGGTCACCCCCTCGTCCAAGGTGGTCGGCGACCTCGCCCTGCACCTGGTGGGAGCCGGCGTGGCACCGGAGGACTTCGAGGCGACCCCGGACCGCTTCGACATCCCCGACTCCGTCATCGGCTTCCTGCGCGGCGAGCTGGGCACCCCGCCCGGCGGCTGGCCGGAGCCGTTCCGCACCAAGGCGCTCAAGGGCCGCGCGCAGGCCAAGCCCGTGACGGAGCTGACCGCCGAGGACCGCGAGGGCCTGGAGAAGTCCCGCCGCGCGACCCTCAACCGGCTGCTGTTCCCCGGCCCGACCCGGGACTTCGAGGCTCACCGCCAGTCCTACGGCGACACCAGCGTGCTGGACAGCAAGGACTTCTTCTACGGGCTCCGTCCCGCCAAGGAGTACGCCGTGGACCTCGAGCCCGGCGTGCGGCTCCTCATCGAGCTGCAGGCGATCGGCGAGGCCGACGAACGCGGCATGCGCACCGTGATGTCCACGCTGAACGGTCAACTCCGGCCCATCCAGGTACGCGACGCCGCCGCGGCCTCCGACATCCCCGTCACCGAGAAGGCCGACCGGACCAACCCGGGCCATGTGGCGGCCCCGTTCGCCGGTGTGGTGACCCTCGCGGTCGCCGAGGGCGACGAGGTGGAGGTCGGCGCGACCGTGGCGACCATCGAGGCGATGAAGATGGAGGCCGCCATCACCGCTCCGAAGGCGGGCCGGGTGACCAGGCTGGCCATCAACCGCATCCAGCAGGTGGAGGGCGGCGACCTGCTCGTCGAGGTGAACTGACCCACCGGCGCGAGGCGCACCCCGGCACGGCCGGCGGTGCGCCTCGCGGTCGTCACGGCCGGGAACACGGCGGGCGGGGCGAAGGACTGCTACGGACCGACCCCCACCGGTCGTTTCCGCAGGGACCGCGGGGCGCAGGACGCGCGGATCGTGCCCGAACGCTCCAGCCACTCCCGGTACGCCGGTGCCTGATGGGCCGCCTCCCAGTAGGCATCCTCCAACTCGGCGTAAGCGCTGTCGAGTTCGGCTTCGCTGCGGGCGGCGAGCAGGAGCCGTACACCGATCGGGTCGCCCCGCAGGGGCCGGATGGCGAGGTCGGAGCGGGGGCGTGCGGTGGGCTGGCTGACGGTGACCACCTCGCCGGTGGCGGCCAGGGAGTAGGCGGTGAGGTAGTCGCCGTGCAGCATGTCGGGTTCGAGCCCCGCCTCGCGCAGTACACGGCACACGGCGTCCCATTCGCCGTCGACCGTGGCGTCGACCATCCAGCGCTCGCCGACGAGGTCGGCGAGCCGTACCTCGGGCCGTGCGGCCGCCGGGTGATCGGCGGCGAGTGAGACGAACTGCGGTTCGCGCTCGACCAGTACGCGCAGACACAGCCCGGGCGGGATACGCAGCGGGCTGCCCTCGACCTCGTGCACGAAGGCCATGTCGAGCCGGCCCGTGGCGACCATGCGCAGCAGGGAGTTGGCGGACACGTCCATCTGGAGGGTGGGTCCGGTCCGGGGCACGCGGGTGCGCAGCCGGCGCAGCCAGCCCGGCAGGGCCCGGCTGGCGGTGGCGCCGATGCGCAGTCGGGGCCCGCCGGTGGCGCGCGCTGCCGCCGCCCTCGTCTCGGTGACGATCGCGGCGAGTTCGGCGACGAGGGGCCTGGCGCGGCTCAGTACCGCGTGTCCCAGCGGTGTGGGGCGGCAGCCCGTACGGGTGCGCAGGAAGAGCTGGCCGCCGAGGGCGTGCTCGATGCGGCGCAGCTGGGTGCTCAACGAGGGCTGTGCCAGGCCGAGTTGCCGAGCCGCCTGGTGCAGGCTGCCGTGGTCGGCGATGGCGCACAGCACGCGCAGGTGCCTCACCTCGAGCTCCATGGGAGGGAGCGTAGGGCGGCGTCGGACGCCGCACCAGATGTTCAAATCCCAACGGAACCAGCGGAACCGTACGAGTCGGCCCCCGATAGCTCCGCGCTATCCCCAATTGCCATCATCCGCCGAGCCGTTGGTATGCCCGACACTCCTGCATGACCGATCGTTCACCACCCCACACGAACGAGGAGTTCCCCCACATGCAGTCGTCCCGCACGAGACTCATGGCTCTCGCGCTCGGCCTCGGTCTGGCATCGGCCGCGCTGGGCACCGCGTCACCGGCCGGCGCCCGGGCGACCGGGTCCGCGCAGTCCGAGTCCGCCACCGCCGCGTACGCCCAGTACACCGGCTCGGCGGAGAACGCCGCCGACAACAAGGCGTTCTTCGAGGCCGTGTTGCAGTCGGTCGCAAAGAAACAGGCCGCCCACCCGAACCTGCAGTCGGTGACCGTCTACTACAACGCCTCCCAGGCGCCCAGCTTCCGCTCGCAGATATCGAGCGCCGCCTCCGTCTGGAACAGCTCCGTGTCCAACGTCAAACTCCAGGCGACGTCGGGCAGCGCCGACTTCTCCTACTACGAGGGCAACGACTCGCGAGGCTCCTACGCCTCCACCAACGGCCACGGCAAGGGCTACATCTTCCTCGACTACGCGCAGAACCGGCAGTACGACTCCACCCGCGTCACCGCGCACGAGACCGGTCACGTACTGGGCCTGCCGGACCACTACAGCGGCCCCTGCAGCGAGCTGATGTCGGGCGGCGGCCCCGGCCCGTCCTGCACCAACCGCTACCCGGACGCGAACGAGCGCGCCCGCGTGAACCAGCTGTGGGCCAACGGACTTGCGAAGGCCCTGCAGAAGGTGAACAAGGCCGGCTGACGTCCGTCCCGGACCGACGATCTCCGGTCCTCCCCCTCCGCGCCCCCCACCGCTGCGGACCGCCCCGTCCCACGAGGCGGTCCGCACCGCACGCGGGCGGGGAGGACCGGCACCACTGCCGACTGGTGCGATGATCACCCCCATGCCTCGGGCGGCGCGGTCTCCTGGCCGCTGCTGCCCTCCCCGCTCGGCGTCATCGGCCGTCGGCTGCCTCCGGCGCCTCGGTGAACGCCCAGCACACCGCCGTGTACTTCGCGGGGCACCAGCACGCCTTCCCGTTCCTGGTCCTGGCGGGCTGGGCCGTCGTCTCCTGCGCGGTCTTCCGGGTCCGGCGCCACCGCCACCCCGGCGGCCGTCCGACCGGCCCGGTCCATGCGGCTTCGTGAGCCGAGCCCGGTCGGCCGACCGGATCAGGCCGCCGCCCTGCTCCGGCGCGCCGCCATCACCGCGTAGACGATCACTCCCGCGAACAGGAACAGCACACCCTGGTACACCGCGGCGTGCCCGGCGCCCGCCACGAGCCACATCGAGAAGGCGGCCGCGACCGCCGCGACCACGGAGTCCCGCACCAACCGCGCCCGGTCGACCCGCTCGCGCCGCCCCGAGACGAGGTGGAAGATCTGCGCGGCGGTGGCCAGCAGATACGGCACCGTCGCGGTGAACGTGGTGACCAGGACCAGGGTCTCGAACACCTTGGCCGAGCCCGAGGTGTAGTTGTAGACGGTGAGCAGCGAGGTGAGGACGACGGCGACCGCGACGCCGACGGTCGGAACGCCCCGCCGCCGGCGCGCGAAGGCGGCGGGGAACAGCCCGTCCCGCGCCGCGGCGTACGGCGTCTGCGCACTCAGCAGCGTCCAGCCGTTGAGGCACCCGGTCATCGACACCAGCGCGGCGAGCGCGACGGCCCACCCGCCCCAGGAACCGCCGAACATGGCGTTCACGGCGTCCGAGAAGGGCGCGGAGGACTGCACCAGGCGGTCGTGCGCCACCGTCCCGAAGACGGACAGCGTGCCCAGCAGATAGACGAGCGCCGCGCCCGCGGTGCCGATGACGGTGGCGCGACCCACATTGCGCCGGGCGTTGTTCACCTCGCCCGCGCTGACGGCGGCGGACTCCACGCCGAGGTAGGAGAAGAGCAGGATCGCGGCCGAGGCGGACACCGCGCCGATCGCGCTGCCGCCGCCCGCGTGGAACGGGCCGAGGTTGCGTGGGTCGAAGAAGAACAGCCCGCCGACCGCCACGAGCAGCAGCGGCACGAACTTCAGCACGGTGGAGACCAGCTGTACGGCGCCCACGTACCGGCTGCCCGCGAAGTTGGCGAGCGCGGGCAGCCACTGCAGGGCGAGCGCGGCCAGGCACGCCGTCCAGCGGTGGCCGTTCACCGGGAACAGCACGTCGAGGTAGCCCACGGCGGCGACGGCGAGCGCGGCGTTCGACACCCAGGTGGTGATCCAGTACGCCCAGGCGGCGAGGAAGCCGGCGAAGTCACCGAAGGCCTCGCGGGCGTAGACGTAGGGCCCGCCGGTGCGCGGATTCCGCTCGGCGAGGCGGCCGAAGACCAGCGCGAGGGCGATGGCGCCGACGGTCAGCACACCGAAGGCGACCAGGCTGATGGTGCCGTACGGGGCGACGGAGGCCGGGAGCAGAAAGATCCCGCCGCCGATGACGTTGCCCATGACCAGTGCGGTGGCGACGGGCAGCCCGAAGCGGCGGGCGTGCCTGCCGGTACTGCCGACGGGGTCTTCGGCGGGGATGGGTGCCGCGGGGACCTGCTGCGGAGCCGGAGCCGAGGGGTGGGCGGTTCCGGTGACGTGCATGGGGTGGTGCGCCTCTCTTGAAAACCGGTGCCCGGGATCGCCGGGCCGCGGCCCATGGTCGGGCATAGCTCGACACGACGCCAAATCACACGTTTTTGTCCCGTATGGCCGCACCCGGCACCGCAAAAGATGCACCGTCGCGCACGTCGAGCCGCGAATCGTCCTCCCTCACTCGACGTCCACTCCATACGCGCGGGCGGGTCCGTCGAGGCCGTCCGCCCAGCCCTGGCCCAGGACACGCAGCTTCCGCACCGGGCGGCCGTCGACGGCGTGCCGGTACAGCTCGGCCACCACCATGGCCCGGATGCCGGGGTCGGCGGGAGGCCGGAAGGTCCAGGTGGCCCCGGTGACGCAGTTCGTCTCCAGAACGGCGTAGGCGAGAGAGGCGCACGTCAGACGTGCCGTCTCCGCGGCCAGGTACAAGGGAGCGTCCTGCTCCGCGCGCCGCCTGGCCGCGGCCCGTTCGGCCCGGGCATGCCGGCCCACTCCTCGCAGGTGGAACGCCTGCGCCTCGGCGAGCGCCCAGGGCAGGCCCAGGTGCAAAGGGTCCGGTGTCACGGGCGGATGTGCCGCGGGGAACGACTGCAGATGGCGCTGGTCGTCTGCCGTCTCAGCTCCCGCAGCCGGGCGATGGCGGCGTCGCGCTCCGCCTCCTGCCGGGCCCGCTCCGCCTGGCGCCGCCCTCGTCAACGCCGTCATGACGGCCACCGAGGCCAAGGTGCAAGCGCTGCTGGAGGCGGGCTACGACTGCTCGGGCACTCCCACCGACGCGGTGTGCGCAGCCGCCCGCGTACCGGGCGCGGGGGAGGAGCTCCACACCTTCGCCGGGCCCCGCTCGCTGTGGGGCGCCCGCCTGGCCCGCGCCGTGCACCAGGCGGTGCGCGGGGCGACGCCGGTCGCCGGCGGATGAGGTCCGGCCGGGCGTGACGACCGGACACGGAACGCCGACGGGACCTGCTGCCGGTCGCCGACAGGCGGCCACCGTGCTGGTCCGACCGACGACAAGCCGGCCCCTGTGGGACGCTTCCGGGCTCCCCACAGGGGCCGACCGCCGCGACGCCGTGGCCGAACGCCCGCCACGTCAAGTGCCGCTCGGTGTCCAGACCTTGGTGTGCTACCTGGACCGCAACGACGAGCCCGACAGCGTCTCGGTCACCGCCGCGGACCGCCGGTCGGCCCTCGTCGACACCGCACACTTGTACTGACCGCATGCGGAAACGGTTCTTCGTACGTACGCCGTCATGGGCTGCTCACCGAGGCAGCGGAGTGCCGCACCACACGCTGTGGCCGGGGCCGGCTGAGCTGCGCGGTGAGGAGGTGGGCGTCGAGCAGTGCCACGTCGGCGGTGCGGTCCGCTCGCGCATAGCCGACGAGCATGCGCTTGGTGAGCGTGAGCGCCTCGGGGGAGCGCCGGACCAGTGGTCTGACCCAGGCGTCGACGGCCGCGTCCAGCTCCTCGAGAGGCGCCACCTTGTGCAGGAGACCGAGCCGGTGAGCGGTGGCCGCGTCGAAGGGCTCGCAGGTCAGCATGAGTTCACGGATCCTGGCGGCTCCGCTCTCGGCGACCAGGCGGCCCATGGCACCTCCCCACGCGGGTGGTATGCCCAGTCCCACCTCCGGCATACGGAACCGGCAGGTGTCCGCCCCCGCGCGAAGGTCGCAGAAGGAGGCGAGTGCGAGGCCGGCGCCGACGACCCTGCCGTGCAGCCGGGCGACGGTGACCGCATGGGTGTTCTCCAGGGCGTCGCACACGCGGTACGCCTTGTCGACGATGCGGCGCGTGGCGGCTCCGGTCGGATCCTCGGCCAGCGCCGCCTGGTACTCGTCGCGATCGGCGCCGAGGCAGAAGTCGTCACCCAGGGCCGACAGGACCAGCACCTGGACGTCGGGCCGTTCATGGAGGCTGTTGAGCAGGGCGATGAGGTCGTCGAGGGCCGCGATGTTCAGCGTGCTGTCCTGACCCGAGGGGTTGAGCCGGACCCGCAGGACCGGCCCCTCCTGGTCGACGCGCAGCGCCTTGTACGGGAAGTCGGCGAAGTCGTTGGTCATTTCGTTCATATGAGGGCGACATCCAGGTTCAGCAGGCGTCTGAAGGCCACGCGCGGCGCCCACGTCGGGCGGCGTACGAGAGTGAGGCGGGGGAAGCGCCCGACCAGCTGACGAAGGAGGGTCTGGGCCTCCAGCCGGGCGAGCGGCGCGCCGAGGCAGTAGTGGATGCCTCCGCTGAAGGCGAGATGCGCCGGTTTGCGGTGCAGGTTGAACAACTCGGGATCCTCGTGCTTGGCGGGGTCGCGATTGGCCGCCCCCACCATGAGATGGACCATGTGGTCCTTGTGTATCTCGACGCCGTCCAGGACACAGTCCCGGGAGGAGACACGGCTGATCACGTGGGTCGGCGGGTCGTAGCGCAGCGTCTCCTCGACGGCGGCGGGCACCAGGTCGGGGTGGACGGTGAGCCAGTCCCACTGCCGGGGGTGTTCCAGGAGCAGCAGCGTCATGGTCGACAGCAGCGTGGACGTGGTCTCCAGCGCCGCCAGCAGTACGAACAGGGCGAGGAAGTAGACGGCTTCGTCCGCCTTGTCCTGATCGCTCTCCATGGCGTCCCAGGTGGCGATCCAGCGCGACACCGGGTCCTCGCCGGGGTGGGCGCGCCGGTGACGTACCAGCTCCATGAAGTAGGCACGCAGCTCCGCCGTGGCCGCGTCGGACGTGGCCAGCTGACTGGCGGAGGGCAGCAACTCCTGGGTGAAGACCTGGTCGTGGGTCAGCTCCCGCAGCCGGGGGAAGTCCGCGGTCGGCAGGCCGAGCCAGTGCCCGATGGTGGCGATCGGCAGCTCCTCGCTCACCAGGGCGTTGAAGTCGGCCTCGCCGTCGCGCAGTCGCTCGCCGAGGGTGTCGAGGAGCCTGGTCGTGGTACGGCCGACCGTCCCGCTGATCTCCTGCAGGGAGGTGCGGTCGAACATGCCCGCCGACCGGCGCACCCAGGTGTGCTCGGGCGGGTTGAGCGCGGGCAACGTCCGGCTCATCTCACGCGAGGACGGTGCCGTCCAGCGCGTGCCGTCTCCCTGCTGCTCCCGCCACTGTGCGTCGGGTTCCAGCCAGTCACGGCTGCGCAGAACCCGGTCGCACAGGTCGAACTCTGTGACCAGGTGCCCTCCCCAGGGCGCTGCGACGACTCCGCCCCTCGCCCTCATCTCCGCGTAGATCGGAAAGGGGTTGGCCTGGCCTTTCGCTGTCCGTAGACGCGAGAACAGCGAAACGGCGAAACGTCTGTCGGGCGGCGGCGTTACCGCAGTCTCCACGACGGCTCCTTCCTGAGCATCAGCCGCCATGCCTACCCCGACGATGGCTGGAACATACAAGATGACTATTCCGCTTGAGGGTTGCCTACGTCACTCTCCTCTGGTCCATGCCAGAAATCGGCTGAACAGTCCTGCCCTGGGCTTGGGCGCGGGCGTCGTCGCAGGCCTCGGCGCGGGTGCCGGGGCGTGGGGGGTGGAGGATGCGGGAGCCTCCGGCATCCGGGGCTGTGACTGCGAGGGCACCGGCGCCACCGTACGGGACGTGAACCGGACCGGAAGGGCCACCAGGGAGCGGCTCCACGGAGCCGGAATCCAGCTCAGGTCCTTGAACGGCACGCGCACTTCGATGTCCGGCAGCCGGTTGAGCAGGGACTCGACGGCGGTGACGGCAATCATGAACGCGGCGTCCTTGGCGGGACAGGCGTGCGGGCCGGCCCCGAAGGCCAGATGCGCCTTGGCGCTGAGCTGCTCGCGGTGTTCGGCCAGCCGGGGATCGGTGTTGGCCGCCGCGAAGGAGATCAGCACCGGGTCGTTCGCCTTGAGTGTCCTTCCCCCCAGCTCCACGTCGTGGGTGGGGTAGTGAGCCGCGTAGTTGGCGATCGGCGCGTAGTTCCAAAGGACTTGGGTGACCGCGTCCTCCACCGGCAGCCCGGGCTGCCAGCCCTCGTCCAGGATCAGGGCGCTGCTGGTGCCGATGGCCGCCGCCAGAGGCGCGGTGCCCCCGGAGAGCAGCGTCACGAGCTGGTGCAGCACCTCCTCGTCGGTCAGTTGCGCGGAGTGCTCCATCAGACGGGTCGTCAGGTCCTGTCCGGGACGGCGCCGTTTGAGGGCGATCAGCTCGGCGAGCGCACCGCCCAGCACCTGGTCGGCGTCGGGGGTGCCGTCGAAGATGCCGCTGATCCCCACGATGACGCGGTCGCCGATCTCGGGCGGGCACCCGAACAGGTCGCTGAAGACCAGCAGCGGCAGAGGCTGGGCGTAGTCGGCCATCAACTCCGCCTGGCCGAGGCGGTCCGTGCTGAACCGGCTGATCAGGTAGTCCGCGGACTGCTGGGTCTGCCGCACCAGCTGAAGCTCGTTGACGCCGGCCAGACTGTCGGTGACCGCCTGGCGCAGCCGGGCGTGCGCCGCGCCGTCGCTGAACAGCGCGTTGGGCCGGTAGCCCATCATCGGCAGGGCCGGACTGTCCTCGGGAACGCGTCCTTCGTTCAACGCGTTCCAGCGCCGCGAGTCCCTGACGAACGAAGCGGGGTTCTGCAGGATGTACAGGGCGGCGTCATAGTTGGTGACCAGCTCGACCTGTACCTCGGGGGCGATGTCGACCGGCGCGCTCGGGCCCAGGGAGCGCAGGTGCTCGTAGTGGCCGTCGGGATCGGAGCCGAACCGAGGGCCGTAGAGCTGGACGTTTCCGTGCGCGGGGCAGCCGGGCGGTGGCCCCTGTATGCCGGAACTCTGCTGCATGTGGGGTGGCTCCTAGTCGATGAGGGACAGAAGGTGGTTCACGAGGGTGATGAGAGCCTGCGCCGCGGAGCGCTGGTCTCGTACGTCGCAGGTGACGACGGGCGTCTCCGCCGACAGGTTCAGCGCCTCACGCACCTCCGAGAGCGGGTAGGTGGTGGTGCCGTCGAAGTGGTTGACGCCGATGGCGTACGTCAGGCCGAACCGCTCGACCAGGTCCAGGACGGGGAAGGAGTCGTACAGCCGCTCGGGGTCGACGAGGACCAGAGCGCCCAGCGCGCCCCGGGACAGCTCCTCCCACATCTCCTTGAAGCGTTCCTGCCCGGGCGTGCCGAAGAGATAGAGCACCACTTCGTCGCTGATGGTCAGCCGGCCGAAGTCCATCGCCACCGTCGTGGTGGTCTTGTCCGGAGTCCCTGAAAGATCATCAAATCCTATGCTGGCTTCGGTGATTTCCTCTTCGGTCCGCAGCGGCTCGATCTCGGAGATGCTTCCGATGCACGTGGTCTTCCCGACCCCGAAGTGCCCCACCACAAGGATCTTCACCGCGGTGGAGACGCCTGAATCCAGGTACACGAATCACGCTCCGAATCGGGCTTTGAGGCCGTCGAGCACGGCGTTGAGGAGTTCTCGATCGGCACGTTCGGCACGGGGAACGGGCTTCCTCGCGATGACGAGGCCGCTATCCTCCAGCTCCGCCAGAAGAATCCGGACAATCCCCAGAGGCAGGTGCGTATGACCGGCTACTTCGGCCACGGACAGAAAACCGTCCATGACCAGATCCAGAACCTGGCGGGCCTCGGGGGAAAGCGTGCGAGCCGTGGCGGAGACACCTTCGTGCGCGGACACGAGGGTGGTGCGCTCATACGCGTGGTCCGGGGGCAGGGCACGCCCGTTCGTGATCACGAAGAGGGGTACTAAGGGAGAGGTCAGCTCCAGGTCCTGGTCCGGCTCGTCCTTCACTTGCCGCTCACCGCCCCCTGAGGTGCCAGATGTGCGTTCAGCCGGGGTACCGCCTGATGCAGACGGGTCGTGAACTCCTCGATGTCGGCGTCGTGTTCGGCCGCCGCGGCGAGGAAGGCGCCGCGGCCCGCCGAGATCAGGAAGATCCAGCCGTGCCGGAACTCGATCACGGTCTGCCTCCACTGCGCGCTCTCGTGCACGCCGGCGAACTGCGACGTGGCACGGCTGTAGGCATGGATCCCCGTCATCGCCGCCGAGATCGTGTCCGCCAGGTCCTGGCTCATCCCCGTGGTCGCGCCGCGGGGCAGCCCGTCGGCGCCCAGCAGCACGGCGTGGCGGGCGCCCCGGACCTCACCGATCGCCTTGTCGAGGTCGGCGATGGCGACTCCCGTTCCACCGGTGGCCTCCTGCCGGTCCTCGCCGCGGCCGGGCCGCTCGGCCGCGGCCTGAGCGTCCGTCCTGGGAGGCGAGGTGAGGTTGTTGCCGAGCCTGGCGACGAGCCGGTGCATGCGGAAGGAGATCTGCTGCATGTCGACGTCGGGCTCCGCCGCCGCGGCCAGGTACGCCCCCTGCCCCGCGCCGATCAGGAAGATCCAGCCGTGCGAGAACTCGATGATCGTCTGGTTCCACTGCCTGTCTTCTCCCGGCCCCGCGAAGTGGGAGGTCGCCCGGCTGAGCGACTGCATCCCCGCCATGGCGGCGGAGATGGTGCGCACATCCTTCTGGGCCATGCCGTCGGTCGCTCCGCGGGGAAGGCCGTCCGCGGACAGCAGGACGGCATGCCGAGCCTTCGGCACGTTGTTCACGATGTCATCGAGCATCCACGACAGGTCTGTGGTCATGTGTCATCGGACCCTTCGAACGGTGCCGGGGCGAGGTTCCGGCCCGAGAGCGTGCCGCGCTGGAAGGCTCCCAGACTGCGGCCGGCGGCGCGGCCGGCCTCCTCCGGCGCCGCGGCGGGCGGCGCCGCCGTGTCGTCGTGGTCGGGAACGCTCGCGATGGGCACCTGGCGCGCTCCTCGCCTGGGCAGACCATGCGTGGTACGCGCGACGGACTCCGGCCGGGCCGGGGCGCTGCGGACGGTGCTGAGCTGGGGCGTCTCGGCCGGTGCGGCCTCCTCCTCGGTCCACAGCTCTTCGGGCAGCAGCACGACCGCGCGGACACCGCCGTAGCGGGAGATGCCGGTGACGTCCACACGGAAGCCGTACTGCTGTGCCAGTAGGCCGATCACGGGGAAACCGAACTTCGGCTGGTTGCCCAGCTGCGACAGACGGGAGCGGTGGTCACCGGAGAGCAGCGCGGACGCCTTCTGCCGGTCCTCGTCGTTCATACCGACGCCGGCGTCGTCGATCACGATGCACAGATTCTTCTGCACCCGCTGGAAAGTCACCTCGATCGGCGACCCCTGCTGAGAAAAGCTGGCAGCGTTGTCAAGAAGCTCGGCCACGGCGAGCGCAACGGGAGAAACAGCGGACGCCTTCAATGCAAAACCGGTCTGCTGCATGATTTCGACACGCCGGAAATTGCGAATCTGTCCCTGTGCGCTGCGCACTACGTCATAAACGCTTGCGGCTTTATTGCGGCGACCCAGCGGCGCACCACACATCACCGCAATACCCTGTGCCTTGCGTGCCATTTGCGCATTGGCGTGATTGACTTCCAGCAGATCGCCCAGGACCGCATGGCCACCGTATTTGCGCTGGATTTCCTCGAGGAGTGCCAGCTGCTCCGCGGCGAGGCTCTGCAAAAAGCGCGCGGAACCCTTGAGGACGGCCTTGGTGCTCTCCTCCGCCGCTTCTTCGGCTTCCCGGATGGTCTCGGCGTGCTGAGCCTTGTGCTGCTGCAACTCGCCCCATATACTGGCAAGTTGCCCCTCGGTCTCACTGAGCTTCTGTGTCAGGGTGGCCTCGACCTGGGTCTTTTTCGCCGCTATGGCCTTGTTGCGGCGATTGAGCACCAGGGCCGCGGCAACGGCGATCGTCACCGCTGCAACCAGGCACCAAACTAGTGCGTCTTGATTCATGGAAACCTTTCCTGGCGTGTTGCCTGCAGCCGTCGGCGGATGTACCTCACGGGATTCCGTGGCACAACCGCTCAGAACGACTCGACCGCCGTTGCGCTGAGCGCAGGCCGACCTCAATGCAGCGCCTGGCCGAGTAGGCCAAGGTCACAGACGTGGGGGATGCTATCACTCGGATAGGGCACCCTTCGCAGCCGTGAGAGACCGTGCTCAGCCCCCTCCGTAAGCCGGCCGTTGACTGCGCGGCATACGCCACTTATACGGTCGATTTGTCTGCGGCGACGACTGTGGCCATTGCGTGGAGGATGCACGAACTTCACAACCGCCGACTGCTTTTTCACAGCCGAGCGGACGGGGGCCGGCCAGGCGGCCGGCCCCCGTCCGAGAGGGGCTGGTGCGATGGGGAAAGGTTTCCGGCCCGGACTACCGTCCGGACGCCGTGCACCCGCCCGGGACCGTGACGTCCTGCCCGTCGGCGCCCGCGCGGTTCCTGGCGACTTCGGCCAGGACCGCCCAGTCGTGGTCGGCCCAGCCGGCGGCGATGGCCTGCGACAGGGCGTCCCGCGCCGGATCCGCCGTCGGCAGCTCCAGTCGTCGGTCGCGGGCCGCGCTGTCCGCCGGACGGACATCCCTGGGGCCGAGCCGGGTGGTGAAGCCCGCGGGTCCGTAGCCGCGTTCGGCCGCCGGCCGGCCGTAGGTGGCATACACCGGCCCCGGGACCACGGTGCCGGCGAGCAGGTCGACGAACCGGCCGGGATCCACGCGGTAGGACTCCACCAGTGACGTGGCCTCGGCCGTGGCCTCGATGGCAGCGGCGACCAGGAAGTTCACCGCGATCTTGACCACGTTCGCCCGGGCCGGTTCCTCCTGGACCGCCGCGGCGCCGAAATGCTCTTCCAGGCCCTCACCGAGCGTGAGGAGAAGAACAGCATCGCGGTCGCTTCCAACGAGGCGTTCCCAGATGGCTGGAGCCGCACCTTCACCGGCCCGCGGCTCTGCGCGGCGATCGTGGACCGGCTCACGTTCAATGCCGTCATCGTCGAGACCGGCACCGAGTCCTACCGACCGGCCCCGTCGCGCGGGTGTCCGGCCGCGTACCGGGCCGTGATCCACCGGCGCACGAGTGCCTGCGGCAGGCGCCCGTCGGCGGCGATGACGTCGGCGGGTATGCCGGTGCGCCAGGCGACCAGCGTCGCTCTGTGCAGTTCGGCGGCGCGGGTGGCAAGGCCGGCCTGGTACGCGGCGGCGGAGGCACGGGCGAGCTTGGGGGCGTCCTCGGTCAGCTGCCGGGCCGCCAGACGGACGGCGCGGCGGGCACGCAGCCGGTCGAGGTCGCTCGTGTTCACGCCGCTGCGGCTGATCGGGTTCACCATGGGAACCTCCTTGCCCCGCAGGGCGGGGCAGGCCGGGGGCACGGCAGCCGTCGGCACTGCGGGAGGCCGGGGGAGAGGGTTACCGGATGCCCGAGGAGCAGGGGGACATGGGAGTGCGGGGCCCGACAGGGCCCGGACTACTACTGGAGTCCATGTCACTCACCTCCTCGTGCCGGCAGCGAACCTCCCACCATAGTTGCACCTCGACGCAACCGAAAGTCCGCCGTGGCCGCCGGCCCCGCCGTCACTCGACGGGCCAGGTGTGGACCGGGGCGTTGAGGTGCATGTAGTCGCTGTACACCCGCGTCATGCGCCGCAGGGCCTCATGACGGCCCACGTGGGTGGTGTCGTCGAGGTGGTGGAACATCTCCTTCTGCCAGACCGCTCCGTTGCGGCCGGTGACGCACCGCTGCTCGATGACGCCGAGCAGCGGCTCCCGCCAGGCCTCGTCCATCCCGGAGAGTTCCAGCCCCCGGTGCGCCAGCGGCAGCAGACGCCTGAGGACGAGTTCGGGCACCGGCACCTCGCCCATCCCGGGCCAGTACAGCCGTGCCTCGATGCCGTGGCGGGCCGCCGTGTGCAGGTTGTCCTCGGCGGCCGAGAAGGACATCCGCGACCACACCGGCCGGTCCTCCTCCACCAGGGCGCGGGTGAGCCCGTAGTAGAAGGCTCCGCTGGCGAGGGTGTCGGCGACGGTCGGGCCGGCGGGCAGCACACGGTTCTCCACCCGCAGGTGCGGTTTGTCGTGGGAGATGGCGTAGACCGGGCGGTTCCAGCGGTAGATGGTGCCGTTGTGCAGGGTCAGCTCGCCCAGCTCGGGGACGTCGCCGCGGTCCAGCGTCTCCGCGGGGCTCTGCTCGTCGCACAGGGGCAGCAGCGCCGGGAAGTAGCGCAGGTTCTCCTCGAAGAGGTCGAAGACGCTGTTGATCCACCGCTCTCCGAACCACACCCGGGGACGTACCCCCTGCACCTTGATCTCCTGCGGGCGGGTGTCGGTGGCCTGCTCGAACAGCGGGATACGGGTCTCGTGCCACAGCTCCTTGCCGAACAGGAACGGTGAGTTCGCCGCCAGCGCGACCTGGACGCCGGCGATCGCCTGGGCCGCGTTCCAGTAGCCGGCGAACTCCTCCGGGGACACCTGGAGGTGGAACTGGGTGCTGGTGCACGCGGCCTCCGGGGTGATCGTGTCCGCGTAGGTCCGCAGCCGGTCGTCGCCGTCCACCTCGATGCGCACGTCCTCGCCCCGGGCCGCGAAGACCTGGTCGTTGAGCAGCCGGTAGCGCGGGTTCTCCGACAGCGCCGCCTCGCCGACGTCCTCCTGCCGCAGCGTGGGCAGGATACCGATCATGATCAGGTGCGCGCCGACCGACTGCGCGCGTTGCTCCGCGTGGTTCAGCGCGGCGCGGATCTCGGACTCCCAGGCGTCGGGGCCGCCCGCCGTCAGCCGGCGGGGCGGAATGTTGATCTCGAGGTTGAACCGGCCCAGCTCCGTGGACCAGGCGGGGTCCGCGATCGCCTCGAGCACATCGCTGTTGCGCATCGCCGGCTCCGCCTCGCCGTCGACCAGGTTCAGCTCGATCTCCAGCCCCACCTGGGGCCGCTCGGACTCGAACCGTGACTCGCGCAGCATCTGCGCGAACGCCTCGAGGCACTCCTGCATCTTGATCCGGTATTGGCGGCGGTCCTCACGGGTGAAGACCATCGCCGGGACGTCACGCCCCATCGGCCCTCCCGGATTTCCCTCCAGGGACACCTCACCTCCCCAGCGTCGCACCACTGGGCGAACCTGACCAGGCGGGGGAGGGTGTGCACCGCGGGGGCGGTGACCCCTGCGCCCGGTGCATGATGGTGTGACCGTGGGACCACATGCGCCAGAGGTGGGAGCATGGCGAACCGCATCTGCACGGTGGGGCACTCGACCCGCGACTTCGACGAGATGCTGACGATGCTGCGGAACAACGACGTCACGTACCTGGTCGATGTCCGTTCCTACCCGTCGTCCAGGAAGTTCCCGCAGTGGAACCAGTCGGCGATCACCGACGCGCTGCCCGCCGACATCGGATACCTGTGGATCCGGAAACTGGGCGGCCGCCGGCACACCCCCGAGGGCGTGCCGAGTGTGAACGGGGCGTGGCGCGTCAAGGCGTTCCGCGATTACGCCGACTACATGGCGACGGACGCGTTCGCGGAAGGCCTGAACGAACTGCTCGAGCTGGCAGAACGTGAACGGCCGGCGATCATGTGCAGCGAGGCGGTGCCATGGCGCTGCCACCGCGGACTGATCACTGACGCGTTGATCGTCGCAGGCGTGGAGGTCATGGACATCATGTCGCCCACGACGACGAGGCCCGCCGCTCTGCACAAGCACGCACGCGTCCGGGACGGGCGGCTGACCTACCCGGCCCCGGCTGCCGGGTAGCCCTGGACCGACTTCGTGACGCGTACCGGCGGCCGGCCCGGCACGCGGACGATCCGGGCCGGGTCGGCGATGTCGGGCCACGGCACGGTCCGGCGGCGCAGGTCGCGCTTCGAGCGGAGGCGGCAGGCCACTTCCCGGACATCGGGCACACCCGAACCCTGCCGTCATCCGGTCCCCGGTGCGCGTGCGTGGTGCGGCAGCTTCCCGGTGGCCGGCCTTGCCGGTTTCCGGCGAGGCGGACCGTGGATGAGACCCGTCCGCCTGCCCCAGGACGCGCGGTCCTGGGCGTCAGACGTGGTCGGCGCAGCACGGGGTGGGGTTGGGCACCTCGAAGGGTGCGAGAGCGCCGCCGGCGGCCGGAACCAGGGCGAGGGTCAGCCGGCCGTCCCGCCACTCGGGCCGTACGTGGTCGCGGGTGATCACGGAAGTGGCCGGGTCCGGCCCTTGATGTTCCGGCGACGGCGAGCCGACCACGACGACGTCCTCGATGGCGGTCAGGGCCGGCAGGTCGGCCACGGTGACCGTGCCGGAAAGGCGCTCCACTCCCGGATAGACCACGGCGCGCCCGCCACTGCGACGGACATGTTCCGCGGCGGCCAGGGCAGCCACGCGCACGGCCTGCTCCGGACCGTACGCGCGCTCGCCCAGGACGACGCCCGAGACCGGCCCCGCCGGCCCGGTCAGCCGCCGCCACGCCTCCTCGGCCGCCCCCTCCCCCCGCACGGCGAAGGAGACGGCGACCCCGCTGCGGGCGTCGGTGCGGACCAGGTGCGTACAGGCGATCGTGCCCGGAGGGAGGCCGAGACCTTCCATCAGCCGGTGGACGAGGTGATCGGCCTCGCGAAGGCTCGCCGTGCCGGCGTCCACTCCGATGACGGAGCGGACGCCGGGCACGTCGTGGTGCGCTGTCGTCATGCGGGCAGGACCCACATCGGGTTGCTGTAGAACCACAGGTCCTTCCACGGGTCTGCGTCGCCGACGACGTCCATGGCGGGCCCTGCCGGGTCGACGGCGGCACCCCGCAGGCCGACGGCGCCGCGGTTGCCGTCGGTGCCGCGCAGCCGCACGTAGACCGGCTTGTCGACACGCCCCAGGGAGTACGTCAGGCGTACCGAACCGGTGGACTTGTTCACCTCGAAGGACTTGACGACCCTGGTGCTGGGCGTGATGAACGTGTCCTTGTCCGCGACCCGGCCGGTCACGTCACCCTGGATGACGTCGACGCGGGCCAGCACGGGCACGAACTGCGCCCAGTTGGGGCCGTTGGCCAGAGAGATCTCGACGACCAGGTCGACCTGGCTGCCGCGGCGGACCTGCAGCATCCCGCCCAGCGTGACGGCCTTGCCGCCGCAGCGCAGCTGGGCGTCCAGGCCGCTGATGAGCCCACCGTGGTCGACCCAGACGCGGCCGGCCCGGATGCCGTCCATGACCGCCTTGTAGGAGAAGTTGACGGCGCCCACGTGGGTGCGGGAGTACTGGCCGGGCCAGTAGTCCCCGTCCGCGAGGTTCAGGCCGCCGCCGTACACCGGGTCGTTGTAGCGGCCGTCGGCCTTGAAGTCGCTGTTCGGGCCGCGCACGGCGCTGTCGGCGTAGACGCTGTGCGAGTCGGAGTTGGCGGTGATCCACCACGGCTTGCCCTCGGCGAGCAGGCTGTCCCACAGACCGCCGACGGTGGCGGTCATCCAGTCGAAGCCGCCCCAGGTGCGGTAGCTCTCCAGCGGGTATCCGGGGAAGGAGTCGGCGCCGGGGCTGTTGTCGTAGTAACCGCGCCCGGAACCGGGGCCCTGCGGGGCGGGGAGGCCGGCGGCCTGGTGGCCGGGGGCACCCTCCATGCCGACGGCGATCGTCGGCTGCGCGTCGCGCCAGGCACGGATCTCGTGCGGGGAGTCGATGCCCTTGCGGGCCGGGTGGTTGGCGAGGAACAGGACGTCCTCGACCTTGCGGCGCCGGACCTGCTCGGCAAGGAAGTTGACGCCGGCGATGGCGAGCGCCTCGTTCGCCGCGGTGTTGCCGGTGGCCTTCTTCACCGCGCCGTCGAAGGAGTTCTCGAACTCCTTCAGGACCGCCACCTCGTTCTTGCCGGGGTGCACGAAGACGGTGCCGTGCTCGGCGGCCGGGATGTTCCACTCCAGACCCTGGAAGACCAGCGTGTCGTCGATCTGCCGGCGGGCCGCGACGATGTCCGGGTTGACCTTCTCCACGCCGATCTTGGCGTGCTCCTCGCTGCCGTGGTCGGTGATGACCATCCAGTCCAGGCCGTGTGCGTTCGCCTGACGGACGTGGTCGATCACGCGGTACTTGCCGTCGGAGCTGTACTGCGTGTGGATGTGGTGGTCACCTGACAGCCACAGGTAGCCGCCGGAACGACCGCTGTTGGACCCGTGGGACGCCGGTGCCGCGGCAGCCGCCTGGCCCGCACCACCGAGAACGCTGCCGGCCGCCAGGCCGGCCCCCAGCAGGCCGGTGCGTCGCAGCATCGACCGGCGCGAGAGCTGGCTCGGGGTCAACTCCTCGTCGGGGACGGACATGTCGAGAGCGGGCGGCAAGGACGAGGAATCGCCGCTCCCGGGGTGGTGATGGTGGTGGTGACCGTGGCCGTGTCTGTGACCGTGGCTCATCCGTAACTCCTGCTGCCGACAAAGATGTACCGCTTGGGACGCTCGGAGCCTGCAAAACGCCGGTGAACAGCGGGAGTCAAGGTGATGGTGCGGCTGGGAAGTCCTGATGTGCATCGAGGGAGGGCGGGTCTCCGGCGCGTCAGCGGCGCGCACGGGCCACCGGCGGGCCTGCCCGGTACCGGCAGCCCCAGGTCGAGAGGACGACTGGCCGGCCGCAGCGCCCGCCCGGAACCTGGAGGTGTGACGACAACACCGATCACCGGAGCCGACAAGGGGCTCGGATTCGAGACCGCCCGCCGCCTCGTCGCCGCCGGCCACACCGTCCACGTCGGCAGCCGGGACCTCCGGCGCGGGCGTCGCGCCGTCGAACGGCTCGGTGCGCGCATGGTGCGCACCGACGTCACCGACGACGTGTCCGTCGCCGCCGCGGCGAAGGCCATCGAGGCCGACGGCGGACCGGACGTGCTGGTCAACAACGCCGGTGTGGAAGCGCGGTCACCGGACGGAGGCGTGACCGGAGCCGAGGAGGTGACGGCCGAGGCGATGCGGACGGTGTCCGAGACCAACGTCTTCGGCGTGGTGCGCGTCACCCACGGGTTCCTGCCGCGTGGTGCGCGTCACCCACGGGTTCCTGCCGTTGCTGCAACGCTCCGCCAACCCGGTCGTGGTCAACGTCAGCAGCGGCCTGGCCTCACCGACCCGGACACACCGGCGCACGCCTACCCGGGGGTCGCCCACCCCGCGTCGAAGGCCGCACCTACGGCCTGAGCTGTTCCGAGCTGAAGGACCCGGCCCGCGCCTCGCTGGAGTACGCGATCCTGCCGGGCGAGAGCCTGTGGCAGGGCAATCCCACGGCCCGGGGCTGCCACCTCGTCGCGGCCTGCCGCGGTGAGCGCCCCGGTCTGCCCGCCCGGGCGCCGGACTGCCGCCGCCTGCCGGCAGGCAGCCGGGAAGGCGGAGCTGGAGTGACGGCAGGAGACCGCCTTCGGCGTCTTCGAGCGGGCGCACGCGCGCGTGGCGCGCTGAGACACCACCGTATGCGCGGCCACCGGCCCCGGCACCCCCGTGAGAGGGGGCCGGGGCCGGTCGCCGGGAAGGAGCGATTACTTGAACCGGACCACCTGCGGGTCGTGGTCGCTGGTCTGGTCGGAGAACTCGGCGTTGATGTGGACGACCTCGTAGTCGGGCTTCTTGATGGCGGGTGAGACGAGGATGTGGTCCAGCGTCTGGGAGTTGCCGTCGTAGACGTAGCTGTACCGCTCGTTCACGGGCAGCGTGCCGATCAGGTCCGTCAGGACTCCACCGGAGGTCAACGTGGCCAGCGGCTTGGAGAACTGGTAGTCGTTCAGGTCGCCCAGGACGACGACCTTGGCCTTCTTGTCCAGGGCCAGCAGGGAGGAGACGAAGCCGTTGACCTCCTTGGCCTGGGCCGTGCGCTGGGTCTCCGAGCCGAGCGTCGGCGGCTGGAAGGCGCCGTGCGCCGGCTGGTCGCCGCCCTTGGAGTTGAAGTGGTTGCCCACCACGAAGACCTGCTCACCGCGGAAGGTGAACTCACCGACCAGCGGCTTGCGGCTGCTCTTCCAGGCGTCCGAGGCGGGGTTGATCCTGCCCGGCGAGACCGAGAGCCGCACGCCCTTCTTGCCGTCGCGGACGGCCTCGACGGCCGTGGTGGAGTCGCCGCCCTGCCGGTCCACGAAGTTCACGCGCTGGGGGTTGAAGAGGAAGACGATGCGGATGTTGCCGCCGGGCTGGCCGCCGTCCAGGTCGTTGACCGGGTCGATGGAGCGCCAGTCGTACGCCGGGCCGCCCGCCGCCTTGATGGCGTCGACGAACTTGGTGACCGTCTTGTCGGCCGCGACCGTGCCGTCGTCCGTGGGCCCGCTGTTGTCCTGGATCTCCTCCAGGCTCACGATGTCCGGGGCGGCCAGGTTCTTGACGACACCCTGGGCCAGCCGGTCGAACTTGTTCTTCGAGTCCGCCGGGGAGAGGTTCTCGACGTTGTACGTGGCGACGGACAACTCGTTGGACTTGCCCCGCTTCGCCACGTCCGGAGTCAGCCCGCCCGGTACGGTCGTGCCGAGCCGGGTCGCCTGGATGCCGTAGCCGCCGTAGCTGCCGTAGTCCAGCGGGCCCGCGGTCGTACCGGTGAGGGTGTCCCCGACGTCGGCCTTCAGCTTGTCGCCGGTCAGGGAGGTGACCAGCAGGCGCCCGGAGTTGGGGTTGTCGTAGCCGGTCAGGACGGTGCCGCCGCGCGGAGTCGGGTTCTGCTTCGGCTTGGTGGTGATCCACGTCTCGTCGTACGCGTTGGAGGCGCCTACGACGCGGGAGTCGCCGATCTGCACCAGCATGCCCTCACGGGACTCCAGCCAGTCCAACGCGTAGGTGTCGGACTTGAGTTCCAGGGACTCGATGCTTCCTCCCCGGGCCTGCGGGGCGTAGGCGTCGGGCAGCGTGGCCGAGTCGATGACCTCCGCGGCTGGCAGCGGGTTGCCGGCGGACAGGACGACGGCCGTGGGACCGGTCAGTTCGGTGACGGACTGTGTGCCGCTGCTCTGGCCGCCGGGGTAGTACTCGCTGACCTTGCCCGAGACGAGCACCGAGTCGCCGACCTTGACCACGGGCGTGGCGGAGCCGGTGTAGACGAAGACGGCCTCGCTGGTGGCCGGGTTCCCGTCGGGTTCGGGGTCCTGGATCCAGTAGCCCTTGGTGCCGGTGCTGCGCACGCCGGTCACCACGCCGGGCACATTGGTGACGGTCCTGCCGTTGTACGGGGAGGTCCGGGTGGTGCCCTGGATGTCGTGGACGCGCAGGCTGCCGGGTGTGGTGTCGGTGGGCGAGGGGGTGGGGGAGGGCGACGGGTCGCCGGAGCCGCCCCCGGTGCTGTTGCGCGGGCTGGGCGCGGAGCCGGTGAAGTCGGCCGCGTTGTCGTCGGTGTCGGTGAAGGCGGCGTCGCGCGAGACGGAGGTGGTGTTGCCGGCTCCGGTGGCAGGACTGGCCTCGCGCACCACGGCGGTGCCGAAGCCCACCAGGTCCCTGATGGTGCCGTCCGCCGCACAGTCGGCGGCGGTCAGGCAGGTGAGCGCGGTGGTCGAGTGGACCAGCGCGACGGTGCCGCTGGTCGCCGACATGGCGATGGTGCCGGTGGCGTCGGGCGTCGGCAGGGCGGTGTCGCCCGCGGAGCCCTTGGCCTCCTGGACCAGGTAGTTGCCGCCCGCGGGAATGGCTCCCGTCAGCGGCGTGACCTGCCACTTGGTATTGGCGGTGGGCGAGCCGCTGAGGTACTGCACGGACCAGCCGCTCAGGTCGAACGGCGCCGTGCCGGCGTTGCCGAGCTCGATGAAGTCGTGGGTGAGGGAGGCTCCGGAGTTGCCGCCGCCGCCGTAGACCTCGGAGATGACGGCGTCCGGCGACGGTGCCGCCTGGGCGGTGAGGGGGAGGGCGATCAGTGATCCGGCGATGCCGAGGGGAAGCGCGATGAGGCCGGCCTTGACACCTCTGCCGCGCAGGGTGAGCGGTATGCGTGGGGACACGTAGGGCTCTTTCGTACGGGAGTTGATGGGAGAACGACGCGACAAAAGCCGTGGGAGGTGGCGGCGACTCGTGGAAAGATACGCGCGTAGATTGCCTGCAACAAGGTGTTGGACAGACCAAGACGCAAGTGTTTCCCCACTGTTCGCCGGAACGATCGTCCGGCACGGGACGCTTTGCGGTCCGCATGCCTTGTCCCGCGCGTCCACGTGGGCCGTTTTCCCGCCCGCCCGGAAACGGCCGGGTCCGCGTCACCGTGACACGATGAAGGTGAGCGTCACCCTTCTGAGGGGGTGCGGCCCATGGCCGTATCGGAAAAACCCCCCACCCCGGGAACCCGTCGGCCCGGGCTCAAGCGCGAGGTCGGCTTCGTCGGACTCATCTGGGCCTCGGAGGGTTCGATCATCGGTTCCGGGTGGCTGTTCGGCGCCCAGGGGGCCCTGGCGGCGGCCGGGCCGGCGGCGATCATCTCCTGGGTCGTCGGAGGTCTCGCGATCCTGATCCTGGCCCTGGTGCACGCCGAACTCGGCGGAATGTACCCGGTCTCCGGCGGCACCGCACGCTTCCCGCACTACGCGTACGGAGGGGCGGCCGGCGCCTCGTTCGGCTGGTTCTCCTGGCTGCAGGCGGCCACGGTGGCGCCCATCGAGGTGCTGGCGATGATCACCTACGCCCAGCACTACTCCTGGGCGAGCGGCTGGGAGAAGACCAAGGGCGGCGAGCACATCCTGACCGGACCCGGCATCGCCGTCGCGGTCGCGCTGATGGCGGTCGTCACCGCCGTCAACTTCCTCAGCATCCGTCTGCTGGCCCGCACCAACAGCGCGGCGACCTGGTGGAAGGTCGGCGTCCCCCTACTGACGATCTTCGTGCTCGCCGTCGCCCGGTTCCACGGCGGCAACTTCACCGCCGCCGACGGATTCAACCCCTACGGCGCCAAGGGCATCCTGTCCGCCGTCTCCACCAGCGGCATCATCTTCGCCCTGCTCGGCTTCGAGCAGGCCGACCAGCTCGCCGGCGAGAGTTCCCACCCCAAGCGCGACATCCCGCGGGCGGTGATCGGGTCGATCCTCATCGGCATCGCCATCTACGTCCTCCTGCAGGTCACCTTCCTCGCCGCGCTGCCCGCCCCGCAGATCGGCAGCCGCTGGGCCACCTCGGCGTTCACCGCCCTGACCGGACCCTTCGCCCAGGTCGCCACGCTCATCGGTCTGGGCTGGCTGGCCGCGATCCTCTACCTGGACGCCGTGGTCTCCCCGGCAGGCACCGGACTGATCTACATCACCGGCTCCTCCCGCGTCTCCTACGGCCTCAGCCGCAACGGCTATGTGCCCTCGGCGTTCGAGGCGACCAACCGCCGTGGCGTCCCCTGGGCCGGGCTCCTGGCCGCCTTTGTGGTCGGCTGTCTCTGCTTCCTGCCCTTCCCCAGCTGGCGCTCCCTGGTCGGACTGATCACCAGCGCCAGCGTGCTCATGTACGCGGGCGCTCCGCTCTCGTTCGGCGTGTTCCGCAACCGGCTGCCCGACGCCCACCGCCCGTACCGGCTGCCCGGGGGCAGCTGGATGTCGCCGCTGGCCTTCGTCGTCGCCAACCTGCTGATCCTGTGGTCCGGATGGCCCACCGACTGGAAGCTCGGCGTCGCCATCCTCATCGGCTACGTCGTCCTGATCGCCAACCGGGTGTTCAAGCTGAACCCGATCACCCCCCAGCTCGACCTGCGCGCCGCCCAGTGGCTGCCGGCCTACCTCGTGGGCATGGGCCTGATCGTCTACCTCAGCGACTTCGGGCCCCTGAGGCACCCGTGGTTCCCGCTGTGGTGGGACATCGGCGTCACCGCCGTCTTCAGCCTCGCCATCTACTACTGGGCCATGGCGGTCGCCCTGCCGGCGGAACAGATCCAGCGCATGATCGACCAGGTCGTCGTACCGGAGGAGGACATCCTCTGACCGCGCCGGCGGACGATGTGTGCCTCGGCGCTCAGCTGTCGAAGTCGACGGTCAGCGTCTCGGAGACGGGGAACGTCTGGCAGGTCAGTACGTATCCGGCGTCGACCTCGGAGGGTTCGAGCGCGTAGTTGCGGCGCATGTCGGTCTCGCCGTCGGTGACCAGGGCACGGCAGGTGCCGCACACGCCGCCCTTGCAGGCGAACGGCATGTCGGGGCGCACCCGCGCCGCCCCGTCCAGGATCGTCGTCCCGCGGGGCAGCGGCGAGGTGGTGGAGCGGCCGTCGAGGGTGATGGTCACCTGGCTGACCGGGCCGTCCGCGGTGGCGTCCTCGTGGCGGACGGTGCGGACCGGCTCGTCGTCGGCGAAGAACAGCTCCTGGTGGACGCGGTCCGCCGGGACGCCGAGGTCTCCGAGGAGCTTCTGCGCGTCACGGACCATGCCGTGCGGACCGCACAGCCACCAGTGGTCCGCGCCGCGCACGTCCACGAGACCGTCGATGAGCGCGGCGAGGCGCTCGGCGTCCAGGCGCCCCGACAGCAGTTCGGCCTCGCGCGGCTCGCGGGACAGCACGTGCCCGAGCTGGAAGCGGGTGCGGTAGAGGTCCTTCAGGTCCGCGAGTTCGTCGGCGAACATCACCGTGTCGGTGCGGCGGTTGCCGTAGAAGAGCGTGACCCGGGAGCGGGCGTCCGCGGCCAGCACGGACTCGGCTATGGACAGCATCGGGGTGATGCCGGAGCCGGCCGCTATCAGGACGTGGTGGCCCGGTTCGGCGAGGTCGGGGGTGAAGGCGCCGGTGGGGGCCATCACCTCGATCGTGTCCCCGGGACGTACTTCGTTGACCAGCCAGGAGGAGAACAGGCCGCCGGGCACGACCCGCACGCCTATGCGGGGGCGGCGGGCGCCGAAGGGGGAGCAGATGGAGTACGAGCGGCGCTCGTCGCGGCCGTCGATCTCGCGGCGCAGCGTGAGCGACTGGCCGGGCCGGTAGGCGAACTCCTCCGCCAGCTCGTCGGGTATGTCGAAGCTGATGGCGGCCGCGTCGGCGCACAGCGGCTGCACCGCGGCGACCCGCAGCGGGTGGAAGGCCGGACGGCGCCGCGTACGCGCGGGGGCGGCGGACGCGGGGGTGTCCGTCGTCGTGGGGGTCGGGCCCATCAGATCTCCTTGACGTACTCGAACGGCTCCAGGCAGCTGCGGCAGCGCCACAGGGCCTTGCAGGAGGTGGCGGAGAAGCGGGACGTCTCCTCGGTGTCCGACGACCCGCAGCGGGGGCACGCCACCGCGCGGCGCGTGGCCGACAGCTGAAGCGGCACGGGCCCGCCGGTGCGCCGGGGCGCGGTGCCGGGCGGCGCGATGCCGGCCTCGGTGAGCTTGCGGCGGCCCTCGGGCGTGATCCAGTCCGTCGTCCACGGCGGGTCGAGCACCGTACGGATCTCCACCCGCGCGAAGCCGGCCGCCCGCAGCCGCGCGGCGACGTCGGCGCGCATCTCCGCCATCGCGGGACAGCCCGAGTAGGTGGGCGTCAGGCCCGCGACGACCGTGCCGTCCTCCGTCACCTCGACGTCGCGCAGGACGCCGAGGTCGGCCAGGGTGAGCATCGGCAGCTCCGGGTCCGGGACCTGCTCGGCCACACGCCGGGCGCGCCGCTCGTCCAGGGCGGTCACCATGTCGCCTCCGGGTGGGCGCGGGCCACGCTCTGCAGCTCGGCCAGCAGGGGGGCCAGGTGCTCGGTGTGGTCGCCCTCCCTGCCCTGTCCGGGCAGGGCCCCGGTCTCGGGCAGCTCCAGCCCGGCGGCGTCGAGGACCTGCTGGAGCACGGCCGTCGTCTCCTCCCGCACCTCCGCCGGGTCGACGCCGAACCCCGGCCGGGGCGCGAAGAGTTCGGCCGTGTACGGGGCGATGCCGGCCAGGGCCGCCCGCATCCGCCGGTGCGACTCCTCGGTGCCGTCGCCCAGGCGCACCGCCCAGTCGGCCGCGAACTGGCGGTGGTAGGCGAGCTCGTTGACCCCCTTGGCCGCGATGGCCTTCAGGACCGGGTCCGGTGCGGTGGCCGCGAGCCGCTGGAAGACGGCCAGGCGCCAGCAGGACAGGACCAGCAGCCGGGTGATGGAGAACGCGAAGTCGCCGTTGGGGAGTTCGGCGAGCCGGACGTTGCGGAAGTCCTCCGCGTCACGGAAGTAGGCGTAGGCGTCCTCGCCCCGGCCGCTGCCGTCCACCTGCCCGGCGCGCGCGTACAGCAGCCGTGCCTGGCCGAGCAGGTCGAGGCCCATGTTGGCCAGGGCCACCTCCTCCTCCAGCTCCGGGGCCCGGGTGCACCACTGGGCCAGGCGCTGCGCGCCGACCAGGGCGTCGTCACCGAGGGCCAGGCAGTACGCGGCCAGTTCGGCGGGGTCGACCGTGGCCGGCACGGTGGTGTCGACGCCGTGCAGCGGGTCCTCGAACCCGGTGCCGAAGGCCCAGCGGGCGTCCGAGTCCCCGTGGTCCTCGGCCAGGGACAGGTAGACGTGGTCGTCGGTGACGTCGCTCATGTCGTCCTGCTCCTAGATGTGGGGGACATCGTCGGGGATGTCGTAGAAGGTGGGGTGGCGGTAGACCTTGTCGGCGCTGGGGGCGAAGAAGGGGTCCTTCTCGTCGCGTGTGGAGGCGGCTATGTGCTCCGAGCGCACCACCCAGATGCTCACGCCCTCGTTGCGCCGGGTGTACAGGTCGCGGGCGTGGCTGAGCGCCATCGCGTCGTCGGCGGCGTGCAGTGAGCCGACGTGCACGTGGTTCAGGCCGCGCTTGCCGCGGACGAACACCTCGTACAGCGGCCAGCCGTTCTTCGTTCCCTCGGTGTTGCTCATGCCGCCGTTCCTTCCTGGAGGTTCCGGGCTTCCCGGGCCTGCGCGGACCGGGCGGCCTGCTTGGCCGCGTGGGCGGTCGCCGCCTCGCGCACCCAGGCGCCCTCCTCATGGGCGGCCCGCCGCCGTGCGACGCGCTGCTCGTTGCAGGGTCCGTCGCCGCTGATCACGCGCTTGAGCTCGGACCAGTCGGGGGTGCCGAAGTCGTGGTGGCCGCGCTCCTCGTTCCAGCGCAGCTCGGGGTCGGGCAGGGTGACGCCCAGCTTGGCGGCCTGCGGGACGGTCATGTCGACGAAGCGCCGGCGCAGTTCGTCGTTGCTGTGCCGCTTGATCTTCCAGGCCATCGAGGCCGCGGAGTTGGGGGAGTCGCCGTCGGGCGGGCCGAACATCATCAGGGACGGCCACCACCAGCGGTTCACCGCGTCCTGCACCATCTCGCGCTGGGCGTCGGTGCCGCGCATCATCGTCATCAGCAGCTCATAGCCCTGGCGCTGGTGGAACGACTCCTCCTTGCAGATCCGCACCATCGAGCGGGCGTAGGGACCGTACGAGCTGCGGCACAGCGGCACCTGGTTGCAGATCGCCGCGCCGTCGACGAACCAGCCGATCACGCCGACGTCGGCGAAGGTCGGTGTCGGGTAGTTGAAGATCGACGAGTACTTCTGCCGGCCCTCGATGAGGCGCTCGGTGAGGTCCGCCCGGTCGGCACCCAGGGTCTCGGCCGCCGAGTACAGGTACAGGCCGTGTCCGGCCTCGTCCTGGACCTTCGCGAAGAGGATGGCCTTGCGGCGCAGTGAGGGCGCCTTGGTGATCCACTCGCCCTCCGGCTGCATGCCGATGATCTCCGAGTGGGCGTGCTGCGCGATCTGCCGGATCAGCGTCCTGCGGTAGCCCTCGGGCATCCAGTCCCGGGGCTCGATCCGCTGATCCCTCGCGATCGTCGCGTCGAACTGCTCCTGGAGCCGCTGCTCCGCACCGTCGCCGCCCGACTGAGCGCCCTGTGACGTGGTCATCGATAACCAGCTCCCCAACCGACCGTTCGTTCGGTACATAGTCTGTCGAATTTCGGCGGCTCCGGCAACCCCTGGGCCGCGATCGCCCGACCGCTCACGGACGCCGCCACGAGGTTCAGCGGCCCGCGGACGAAGGCTCCTTCTCGACGAGGAAGGACCGCACGCGACCACGGCGGTCGCCGACGGCACTCGGACGCCCCTGAGCCACCGCCTCACGCTCCGGTGCGACGCCCAGCCCCGCCCGGTCGCCGCATGGCTCGGCGTCGGGATTCCTTCGTGGACGCCCCCGCCTTCGGGCGGGGGAGAAGACGAGGCTCCTGCGGAGCAGGGGGGAGAGGGGATGCGCCGCCGGGGCGGATCGCCGTCTGCCCTCGTGCTCGCAGCAGGTCACCGGGTTCCTCCGAGGATGCCCCGGCCTTCAGGCCGGGGTGGGGGTACCGTCCGCTTGCGGGGAGAATCGGACTCCTGCGGAGCAGGGCGGAGAAAGCCGAATCGCCGTCAGGGCGATTCGGCGTCCGCCATGGCGGCGTCGCGCTCGGCCTCCAGGCGGTAGACGATCTCGGAGTTGAGGGACCTGCGGGCGGAGCGGGCCTGGGTGGCCAGCCATTCGTGCAGGTCGGCGGGCAGACGGAGCGTGATGCGCTTTTCTTCATCCATGACTCCATGATAGTGGACTTTTGACAGTCGGCCAGTGGTAGAGTGACACTATGAAGACACGACAGGCGGTGAGTGAGGATGCCGGGCATGCCCGGTACACCTACCGGCTTCGCGTGTCGTCGACGGCCCGCGCCGGTCTGATGGCCGAGTGGGCGCGCTGCCGGTGGATCTGGAATGAGAGCGTGGCCCGCTCGCGCAAGGCGCACGCCGAGGACGAGAAGTGCGGCCCGGCCCGCCTCGACAAGATGCTGACCGCGGCCCGCACCACCATGAAGTGGCTGCGCGAGGGCTCCTCGGTGCCGCAGCAGCAGATCATCCGCGACTTCGGCAAGTCCCGCGCCAAGGCACTGAAGGACATCAAGGACCGGCTCCCGATGCGGCGCCGGGCCGGTATGCCCAAGGTCAAACGCAAGCGTGACGCGCTGTTGTCGCTGAACTACACCCGGCGCGGCTTCCGCCTGAAAGACGGACGCCTCCACCTCGCGGGCGGCATCGTGCTGACCGTGGTGTGGTCCCGCGACCTTCCCGCCGACCCCACCTCGGTCCGCGTCTACCAGGACGCGGTGGGGCGCTGGTACTGCTCGTTCGTCGTCGCCACAGAGGTCCAGCCGCTGCCGGAGACCGGCCGCGTGATCGGGATCGACTGGGGCGTGAAGGAGACCGCCACCACCACGAGCGACGCCCACGACCTGCCGCACGCCCGGCACGGGAAGAAGGCCCAGGCCAAGCTGACCCGGTACGACCGGATGATGGCCCGCCGCAAACCGAAGAAGGGACAGCCCGCATCGAAGGGCTACCGCGAGGCCAGGAAGTGGCGCGCGAAGACCTACGCGAAGATCGCCCGGCAGCGGCAGGATGCCGCCCGCAAGTGGGCCAAGACCGTGGTCCGTGACCATGACGCCCTGGCCGTGGAGGACTTCAAGCCGAAGTTCCTCGCGAAGACCACCATGGCGCGCAAGGCGGCGGACGCCGCGATCGGCGCCACGAAGACGGCCCTGATCGAGATGGGCCGCAAGCACGGGCGGGACGTCCGCCTCGTGCATCCCGCGCACACCACCATGGACTGCGGATCGTGCGGAGCGAGAACCAAGCACGCACTGCCGCTGTCGGAACGCACCTACACCTGCACCGCGTGCAAAGTCGTCTCCCCCAGAGACAAGAACTCCGCCCGCGTGATGCTCGTCCGGGCTGGTCTCAACCCGGCTGGTGTCGAGGGCGTAAGACCTCCGGGAGCGCCGCTCCCGGAGGCAGCCTGAGCCAGGAATCCCCGTCCTTCAGGGCGAGGAGGATGTCAATGGTTGATGTCCTGGTCGTGAGATGCGACGGGCACTCGCGTGAAGCGGGCGTTCGAATATCGCTTCCATCCGACCGACGCGCAGGCGGCCGGGCTGTCGCGCACGTTCGGCTGTGTGCGGAAGGTCTGCGACATGGCGCTCGCCGCCCGTACCGAGGCGTGGGCGCGGCAGGAGCGGGTCAACTGCAACCAGACGTCGGCGATGCTGACGGGGTGGAAGAAGACCGAGGAACTCGCCTACCTGGACGAGGTGGCCTCCGTCCCGCTCCAGCAGGCGCTGCGCCACCTGCAGGCGGCATGCGCGGGTTTCTTCGGCAAGCGGGCCAAGTGCCCGCGCTTCAAGTCGCGCAAGAAGTCGCGGAAGTCCGCGGAGTGCAGAACCTCGGCGTTCCGCTACCGGGACGGGAAGCTGACGCCGGCGAAGACGGACCAGCCGCTGGACATCGTCTGGCCCCTGCCGCTGCCCGAGGGCGCGTCCCCGTCGACGGTGACCGTCTCGCAGGACAGCGCGGGGCGCTGGTTCGTGTCGATGCTGTGCGAGGACCCCGGCGTGCGGCCGCTGCCGGCCACCAACACGGCGGTCGGCAGCGACATGGGCCCGGACCACCTGCCGGCCCTCTCGACGGGGGAGAAGATCGCCAACCCCCGGCACGAACGCAAGGACCGCGCCCGCCTCGCCCGGGCCCAGCGGGAGCTGTCCCGCAAAGCCGGGGGCGAGGGCGCCAACCGGGCCAAGGCGCGGCGCAAGGAGGCCCGGATCCGCGCCCGGATCACCGACCGCGGGCGTGATCACCTGCACAAGCTCACCACTCGGCTCGTGCGTGAAAACCAAACGCTCGTGATCGAGGACCTGGCCGTGCGCACCATGGTCAGAAACCGGAGCCTGGCCCGCGCCATCAGCGATGCGGCGTGGTCTCAGTTCCGGAGCCTGCTGGAGTACAAGGCCGTCTGGTACGGACGGGAAGTGATCGCCGTCGACCGGTGGTTCCCTTCCTCCAGGCTCTGCTCCCACTGCGGCGCACCCGCCGAGAGCATGCCGCTGAACGTCCGCGCCTGGACGTGCGCCTGCGGGACAACCCATGACCGGGACGTGAACGCGGCGAAGAACCTCCTGGCCGCCGGGCCGGCGGTGTCGGTTGTGGAGCCGGTGCAAGACCTCAACGGAGAACTCCGGGCGGGCAGTCGGCGGCGAAGCAGAAAACCTCACAGCGCGAGCCGTGAGAATCCCCTCCTTACAGGAAAGGGGAGAAGTCAAACCCGCTCCACCAGCATCGCCATGCCCTGCCCCACGCCCACGCACAGCGTGGCCAGGCCACGGCGGGCGTCCTCACGCTCCAGGCGGCCCAGCAGCGTGAGCAGGATGCGGGCACCCGAGCAGCCCAGCGGATGGCCGAGCGCGATGGCGCCGCCGTCGGCGTTGACCTTGTCCTCGTCGAGCTTGAGCCGGCGGATGACCGCCAGGGCCTGCGCGGCGAAGGCCTCGTTGAGCTCGACGGCGTCCAGATCGGCGGTCTGCCGGCCGGCGCGGGCGAGCGCCTTCTCCGTGGCGGGAACCGGCCCCAGGCCCATGATGTTGGGCTGCACCCCGGCCGAGGCGGAGGTGACGACCCGGGCGCGCGGTGTGAGCCCGTACCGCTCGACGGCCGCCGCGCTCGCCACCACCAGGGCCGCGGCCCCGTCGGACAGCGGCGAGGAGGAGCCCGCGGTGACGATGCCGTCCTCGCGGAAGACGGTGCGCAGCCTGCCCAGCTTCTCCAGGGTCGTCGACGGGCGCGGCCCCTCGTCGCGCTCCACGAGGCCGTCCTTCACCGGGACCGGCACGATCTCGCGGTCGAAGTGCCCGGCCTCCTGCGCGGCGACGGCGCGCCGGTGGCTGCGCAGCGCGAAGGCGTCGGAGTCGGCGCGGGTGATGCCGTCGAGCGCGGCGACCTCCTCGGCCGTCTCGCCCATCGACAGGGTCACCTTCACCGTCTCAGGGCCCGCCCCGGCGGGCACCGCGCGGTCGGCGGCGGCGAAGCGCGGGTTGGTGAAGCGCCAGCCCAGGGACGTGTCGTGCACCTCGCCCGGCTTGGACCAGGGGGTGCCCGGCTTCTCCATGACCCACGGGGCGCGGGTCATCGACTCCACGCCGCCCGCGACGACCAGATCGGCCTCCCCGGACCGGATCGCCTGGGCCGCCGAGGCGACCGCGGTCAGGCCCGAGGCGCACAGCCGGTTGACCGTGTAGCCGGGCACCGTGTGCGGAAGCCCGGCAAGCAGCACGGCCATGCGCGCCACGTCGCGGTTGTCCTCGCCGGCCTGGTTGGCCGCGCCCAGGATGACCTCGTCCACGGCCTCGGCCGGGACCGCGGCGCGGCGTACGGCCTCGCCGACGACCAGGGCGGCCAGGTCGTCGGGGCGTACGGAGGCCAGGACGCCGCCGTAGCGGCCCTGCGGGGTGCGGGCCCCGTCGATGAGAAAGACCTCGTCAGGCATGGGTGCCCTCCTGGATGGCGACGGGGCGGCGCGACTGCAGCGTCGCGAAGCGGCCCGTGACGAACGCGGGACCGGACAGCGTGGCGCCGACCATTTCCGGCAGCTCACGGCGGCGGACGAAGGAGTCGGCGGTCCCGGGGGTGTCGCCGGGCATGCGGTCCACCTCTTGACAGGCAGTGGTGAAGCTTGGTTTCTTGACAACACCGACGCTAACCGAATGTTCGGTCGGTGCACAAGGTGGTGAAAAACGTGAAGCAGGCCGCTGGCGTGGACCCCGGTCCGGTGGAGACGATGTTCGCCGCGGACCAGGCCTCCCGGTCACTGGGCATCGAGCTGGTGCGGCACGGCGAGGGGACCGCTGTGATGCGGATGACCGTGACACCGGCGATGGTCAACGGGCATGGAATCGCCCACGGCGGTTATCTCTTCCTGCTCGCCGACACCGCCTTCGCCTGTGCCTGCAACAGTCACGGACCGGTGACCGTCGCGGCCGCGGCCGACATCGACTTCATCGCCCCGGCGCACGAGGGCGACATCCTCGAGGCGACGGCCTGCGAGCGCGCCCGGTACGGCCGCAGCGGGATCTACGACGTGAGCGTCAGGCGCGGTCGAAAGGTGATCGCGGAGTTCCGCGGGCGCAGCCGCAGCATGCGAAGCACGGAGACGAAGGAGTCGCGATGAGCAGCGAACTGACGGTCCCGGCGGACCGGGGTCCCCGGCTGGGACAGCCGCTCCCGGACGAGCTGCTGGACAGCGGCGAGCGCATGACCCGCGAACAGCTCCGCGAGCTGCAGCTCGACCGCCTCCGCGCGACTCTGCGGCACGCCTACGACAACGTCGAGCAGTACCGCAGGAAGTTCGACGAGGCCGGAGTGAAGCCCGACGACTGCCGCAGTCTCGAGGACCTGGCCCGGTTCCCCTTCACCACCAAGGCCGATCTGCGCGACACCTACCCCTTCGGCATGTTCGCCGTCCCCATGTCCGAGGTCCGGCGCGTCCACGCCTCCAGCGGCACCACCGGCCGCCCCACCGTCGTCGGCTACACCGAGAACGACCTGTCGGTGTGGGCCGACGCCGTCGCCCGCTCCATCCGCGCCGCCGGCGGCCGGCCGGGCCACAAGGTCCACATCTCCTACGGCTACGGCCTGTTCACCGGCGGCCTCGGCGCGCACTACGGTGCCGAACGGGCCGGATGCACCGTGATCCCCGCCTCGGGCGGCATGACCGCGCGCCAGGTGCAGATCATCCAGGACTTCCAGCCCGAGATCATCATGGTCACGCCCTCCTACATGCTGACCCTGCTCGACGAGTTCGAGCGGCAGGGCGTCGACCCGCGCACCAGCTCCCTGAAGGTCGGCATCTTCGGCGCCGAACCCTGGACGGAGGCCATGCGCCGTGAGATCGAGGAGCGCATGGACATCCACGCCGTCGACATCTACGGCCTGTCCGAGGTCATGGGCCCGGGCGTGGCGCAGGAGTGTGTGGAGACCAAGGACGGCCTGCACGTCTGGGAGGACTACTTCTACCCCGAGGTCGTCGACCCGTTCACCGGCGAGGTCCTGCCCGAGGGCGACAGCGGCGAGCTGGTCCTCACCTCGCTGGCCAAGGAAGCCCTGCCGATCATCCGCTACCGCACGCGCGACCTCACGCGCCTGCTGCCCGGCACCGCACGGCCCGCCTTCCGCCGCATCGAGAAGATCACCGGCCGCAGCGACGACATGATCATCCTGCGCGGCGTGAACGTCTTCCCCAGCCAGATCGAGGAAGTGGTCCTGCGCGTGCCGGACGTCGCCCCGCACTTCCAGATCCAGCTGACCCAGCGCGGCCGCATGGACCACATGACGGTCCACATCGAAGCCCGCCCCGGCGCCGCCCCGCAGCAGCGCGACGCGGCCGCCAAGGCGATCGCCAAGGGCGTGAAGGACTCGGTGGGCATCAGCATCGAGGTCCGCGTGGTCGACCCGGAGACCCTGGAACGCTCAGTGGGCAAGATCCGCCGGGTCAAGGACCTGCGCCGGGGGTGACGGCCGCTTCAGGGGTTTTTCTTGCCGAGGTTTTTATAGGTCCGCCTATATAGGCGCGTGATACTGGGAGTCGTGGAGGAAACGCACCGGGGGAACGGCCCGCAGGCAACCGCGCATGCCCTGGCGGAGGTGGCTTCCGCTGTGGTCAGGGCCGTGACGGACCGGCGGGGAATGAGCTTCACCGCCGCCTCGACCCTGGCCCGGCTGGAGCGTGAGGGTCCGGCCCGGCTCACCGCACTCGCGGCGGCGGAAGGCGTCACACAGCCGTCGATGACCCAGCTGGTGCAGCGTCTGGAACGCCAGGGCCTGGTGACGCGCGTCGGCGACCCCGGGGACGGGCGGGTCACCCTCGTCGCCGTCACGGACGCCGGCCGCGACGTACTCGCCGAGCGCAGGCAGGCGCGCGACGACCGCCTGGCCCAGCTGCTGGCCGACCTGCCCGAGGAGCAGCAACAGGCGCTGGGAGCGGCCGTGCGAACCGCCCTGCCGCTCGTGCGACGGATGCTCGAGGACGACACGCAGCCGCGTCCACCGGCCGAACGGCACAGCACCGGGAGCACGCGATGACCACCGAGGAGCGCGGCCGCACACCGGGCAGGGCCGACGCCGGCCAACGCGGTCGCAGGACGCGGATCGGGGTGGACCACCCGCGCTACAAGTGGGTCGCGCTGACCAACACCACGCTGGGCATGCTGCTCGCCACCATCAACAGCTCGATCGTGCTGATCTCGCTCCCAGGCATCTTCACCGGGATCGGGCTCGACCCGCTCCAGCCCGCCAACGTCAGCTACCTGCTGTGGATCCTGATGGGCTACATGCTGGTCACCGCGGTGCTGGTGGTCGCCCTCGGCCGGCTCGGCGACATGCTGGGCCGGGTCCGCATCTACAACGCCGGCTTCCTGATCTTCACGCTCACCTCCGTCGTCCTCTCCCTCGACCCCTTCCACGGCGCGGGCGGCGCCCTGTGGCTGATCGGCTGGCGCATCGCCCAGGCCGTCGGCGGCTCGATGCTGATGGCCAACTCCGCGGCCATCCTCACCGACGCCTTCCCCGCACGGCAGCGCGGCATGGCCCTCGGCGTGAACATGGTGGCCGGCATAGCCGGGTCGTTCGTCGGCCTGGTGCTGGGCGGGTTCCTCGCGACGTGGAACTGGCGCTCCGTCTTCTGGGTCAACGTGCCCATCGGCCTGGCCGGCACCGTATGGGCGTACAGATCACTGCGCGAGACCGGTGTCCGTACGCCGGGACGCATGGACTGGTGGGGCAACATCACCTTCGCGGCCGGCCTGACGGCACTGCTCGCCGGGATCACCTACGGCATCCAGCCCTACGGCGGCCACACCATGGGCTGGACCAACCCCTGGGTCCTGGCCGGACTGATCGGCGGCGCGGTGATGCTCGCGGTCTTCTGCCTCGTCGAGCTGAAGGTCCCCGAGCCGATGTTCCCGCTGCGCTTGTTCCGCAACGCGGCCTTCGCGGGTGGCAACGCGGCCACCCTGCTGGGCGCCGTCGCCCGGGGCGGACTGCAGTTCATGCTCATCATCTGGCTGCAGGGCATCTGGCTGCCCCTGCACGGCTACGACTACGCCGACACGCCGCTGTGGGCCGGCATCTACATGCTGCCGCTGACCATCGGCTTCCTGCTGGCCGGCCCCGTCGCCGGCGCACTGTCCGACAAGTTCGGTGCGCACCTGTTCGCCGCGGCCGGCTTCGTGGTGATGGCCGTGTCGTTCGCCGGACTGCTCGTCCTGCCCGGCGACTTCTCCTACTGGGTCTTCGCGGCGCTGGTCTTCCTCAACGGCCTCGGCGGCGGCCTGTTCGCCGCCCCGAACACCGCGATCATCATGTCGAGCGTGCCCGCCGACGCCCGCGGCGCTGCCTCCGGCATGCGCGCCACCTTCCAGAACGCCGGCATGGTGCTGTCCATGGGCGTCTTCTTCTCGCTCATGGTGGCCGGGCTCTCCGGCACCCTGCCGCACACCCTGGCCTCCGGCCTGACCGCCCAGGGCGTCCCGGCGCAGGCCGCGCACACCGTCGCCGTACTGCCACCGGTGGGCGTCCTGTTCGCCGCCTTCCTGGGCTACAACCCGGTCCAGCATCTGCTGGGCCCGACGATCCTCGCTCACCTCTCCCCGTCCGCACAGGCCCACCTGACCGGGCGCGAGTTCTTCCCCCACCTCGTCGCGCAGCCCTTCCACGACGGCCTCGTCGTGGTCTTCTCCCTGGCCATCGCCATGTCCCTGGCCGCCGCGGCGGCCTCGCTGGTCCGCGGACGCGACGGTACGACGCCCGCAGGGCCCGCCGCCGCGCCGTCCGCGCAGCCGGCCGTCGCCTGCCGCGCACCGGCCCCGCACCCGGGCGGTGCGTGCGGCCGGACCGACGTATGCCGCGGGGACGCCGGCCGCCGGCGGCAGCACAACGGCACATAGCCGCCGACGAGCCGCCGTTGTCCTTTCCGTGACCCTTTCCTGCACGGGCCGGAGGGTAACCGCTGGCCCGCGCTCTCGCGCCCACGCCCTGAGCGGGAAAACGCGCAGTGGGCGCACTGCGTTTATTTCGGCCAGGCCAGGTCGGGCAAGCCCGACCTGGCTGATCGTTGACATCCCTCATGAGTCATGAAAGGTGAGGAACATGGACTTTCGTCAACTCGAGTACTTCAAGGCCGTCGTCGAGGCGGGTTCCGTTTCGCAGGCCGCCAAGAATCTCAACATGACACAGCCGCCGGTGAGCCACGCCATCGCGAAGCTGGAGCGGGAGTTGGGGGTGCGTCTCCTGGAGCGGACAGCGAAAGGCGTCAATCCCACCAAGGCCGGGCTGTACCTTCTGTCCAAGGGTGAGCGCCTGGTGGCCGACCGGAACCGAGCCGTCGAGACGCTGAAGCTGATGGGTGAGGGCGCGGTCGGAGATCTGCACGTCGGCGTGGAGCCCATGGTCATCAACGAAATCATCGCCGACGTCCTGGCGGAGTTCCTCGAACAGGCTCCCAGCGCGCATGTGAGCCTGGCCGACGTCACTCCCGATGTCATCGTTCAGGGAATTCAGAGCGGTGAATTGGACATGGGTTGTGTCCCGTTCGCCCCCGCACAATTCGCTGGGTTCGTCGCGGACATCTGCGACTGGTCTCCCATTATCGAGATCGATATCAAGCTTGCCGTGCCAAAATATCGTGTGAAGGAACAGCGCCCTGACGGCAAAGGGTGGGGCCGCTGGATTCTCCCATCCCCGATTCCCGCCTTCTCGGGCATGCCCGACGCTGCGGAGAAAGCCTTGGAGGCCGACGAATCCTTCGAAGTCATCGAGGTCTCCACGCCGCAGACCGCACTCGCTTTCGTCGCCGCCGGGCTGGGCGTCGCCCCCGTGACCGAGCGCATGGCCGGCAAGAGCGATGCGGTGGCCCTCCTCGATCCTCCGCGATGGCTCAAGCCCATGCAGGCAACGCTCCTGTGGAAGCGCGGGGCCGAGATCACCCCATTGATGGAGCGGTGGCTGCAGGCGACTCGAGTTGTCGCCGAACATCGCCGCGCGCTCGGACGGTGAGTAGGGCCATACACGAAACTTTATACCCCTCCATGGAGGCCTGTATGGAAAGGGGGGAAGAAGTCAAGCGAACAGCTCCATGAACTGTGGTGAATTCTGTGTGGCATGCGTCACATTCAGGTGGGCTTCTGCTTGCTCCCGGCATCCTCACCAACGCTCAAAACGCCTGCTCAGAAACGGTTTCGGGGTCGCGCTCCGGTCGGCCGACAGGCTGTCGGCCGACGTCACCGGGCACTGTCAAATCCTTCCCACTTCTCTTGCTCCGCGTCATACCGCCGTGCCAGTCTTCCCGGCAATTCGACGGCGTAGGCAGCTTCGGATCGAAGAGGGAAAACCTCGTGCGATCGCTGCTCTCGTATTGGCTGCACGAACCGAGGGTTGACCCGGTTCCGCGCACGAAAAGAAGGGGCCTCGGTCAATGACGACGGGAAACGCGAATCAGTCGGCACACAGCCCTGCCGGCCGTGATCATCTCCCCTTTACCGGAGATGAATATCTCGAGAGCCTCAACGACGGCCGCGAGGTCTGGATCTACGGGGAGCGGGTGGAGAACATCGCCGAACACCCCGCCTTCCGCAACTCCGCCCGCATGATCGCGCGCATGTACGACGCCCTGCACGATCCGGCGCGCAAGGACATCCTCACCGCGCCCACGGAGTGGGGAGGCTTCACCCACCGCTTCTACCAGGCACCGAAGAGCGTCGAGGAGCAGGTGGCCTCCCGCGACGCCATCGCCGAGTGGCAGAAGATCGCCTGGGGCTGGATGGGCCGCTCCCCCGACTACAAGGGCTGTTTCCTCGGCACCCTCGGCGCCAACGCCGAGTTCTACCGCGGGTTCGAGGACAACGCGCGCGCCTGGTACCGCAAGGCCCAGGAGAAGACGTGGTACATCAACCACGCCATCATGAACCCCCCGGTCGACCGCGGTCTCGGTGCGGACGCGGGCAAGGACGTGTTCATCCGGGTCACCAAGGAGACCGACGCCGGCTTCTACGTCACGGGCGCCAAGGTGGTGGCCACCGGATCGGCCCTGACGCACTACACCTTCGTCGGCCACGTGGGTCAGGTCGCCGTGCAGGACCCGGCCTTCTCGCCGGTGTTCATCACGCCCACCAACGCTCCTGGCGTGAAGCTGATCTGCCGTACCTCCAACGAGTACCGCGCGGCGGTGCTGGGCAGCCCGTTCGACTACCCGCTGTCGAGCCGCCTGGACGAGAACGACGCGATCCTGGTCCTGGACAACGTGTTCATCCCCTGGGAGAACGCGTTCATCTACAACGACCTGGAGCAGGCCAACAAGTACAACATCCACTCGGGCTATCTGGAGCGCGCCTCGCTGCACGGCTGCACCCGGTTCGCCGTCAAGATGGACTTCCTGGTCGGCATGCTGTCCCGCGCCCTCGACGTCACCGGAGCAGGCCAGTTCCACGGCGTCATGTCCCAGCTCGGCGAGGTCATCGCCTGGCGCAACACGTTCTGGGCGCTGTCGGACGCGATGGCCAAGAGCGCGGTGCCGTGGAAGGGCGGCATGATCCAGCCCGACCCGCAGTTCGCCGGCGCCTACCGCGTGATGAACCAGCTGGCCATGCCGAAGATCAAGAACATCATCGAGCAGGTCGTGGCCAGCGGCCTGATCTACCTCAACTCCCACGCCAACGACTTCAAGACCCCCGAGATCCGCGGCTACCTGGACACCTACCTGCGCGGTACGGGGGGCATCGACGCCGAGGAGCGCGTCAAGGTCATGAAGATGCTCTGGGACTCCATCGGCACGGAGTTCGGAGCCCGCCACGAGCTGTACGAGATCAACTACATCGGCAGCAACGACGTGACGCGCCAGACCAACCTGTTCGGCGCCCGGGGCAGCGGTCTCCTCGACTACTGCAAGGACTTCGCGCAGAGCGCCATGGACGAGTACGACCTGGACGGCTGGACCGTGCCGGACCTGAAGGGTCCGGACGACGTCAGCATTCTCAAGGGCTGACCGTCTTTGCGGCTCCCGGTCGAGGGAGCCCAGGCCGATGCGGCGGCGATGGACCGCGCTCGCCGCCGCGCTCTCACCCCCACCACAGGAGGACACGTGGCTACGGCAATAGATGCTGCCCAAGTCACCTACGAGGCGCCGGATCTCGAGGTGATGGAGAAGTTCCTGACCGCCTTCGGCATGACGAAGGTCGAGGGCAGCGACGACCAGACCCTGTACATGCGGGGAACAGGCATCCAGCACCACATCCACGTCACCCGCAAGGCGGACAAGCAGCGCTTCGTCGGTGCCTCGATCGAGGTCGCCACTCGCGAGGACCTCGACGAGCTCGCCCGGAGGCCGGGATCCTCACCGGTCCGGGAGTCGGCGGAACCCGGCGGTGGCTACGAGGTCTCGATGACCATGCCCGACGGCATCGAGATCCGCGCGATCTGGGGCCGGCGGAAGGCCGAGCCGATCGCGGACCGGGAACCCTTCGCGATGAACAACATCCGTGACAAGAACCGCGTGAATGCCTCCGTCCGCCAGTCCGTCGCGCCGTGCACCATCGCACGCCTGGGCCACTTCGTGCTCCACGTGAGGAACCACGACGAGTCCATGGCCTGGCTGAACGAGCGATTCAACTTCCTGCCCTCCGACTACTTCCTCCCGCCGGGCGAGGAGGGACCCATCGTCGGCACCTTCGTCCGGCTGGACCTGGGCGAGCAGCTGGTGGACCACCACTTCATGCTCGTCCTGCAGTCGGACTGGGTGGGCATCCACCACAGCGCGTTCGAGGTCACCGACATGGACGCGGTCATGTCGTCGCACGACTACCTCATCCAGCAGGGATACAGCCTCGACGTCGGAGTCGGCCGCCACCTGCTCGGCAGCCAGATCTTCGACTACTGGAAGGACCCGTTCGGCTTCCGCATCGAGCACTACACCGACGGCGACACCGTGGACGCGAGCTACCAGCCGACCAAGTTCAACGGGACCGCCAGCGACACCACGCAGTGGGGGAACCGGCCGCCCCTGGAGTTCTTCCAGTGACCGGCGAAGCGGGCGCGGCTGCCGAGCCGCTGCCGGAGACGGTGCGCGAGCAACTGCTGCGGGTGGGATCGGCCACGGCGGCCAACATGTTGCTCCGGCGCGGTCTGAGGAACGTCATGATGAGCGGCGTCCGGCCGCTGGCGGCAGACCAGCCGCCGATGGTCGGCCCGGCGTACACCCTTCGCTTCATCCCGGCCCGTGAGGATCTCGACACCCTCGCCAACTACGCGCGCAGCGACAACCTGCACCGCCGGGCGATCGAGGAGTGCCCGCCCGGCGCGGTGCTCGTGATCGACGCGTTCGGCTCCACGGCCGCTTCGTCCATGGGCGACATGATGGCGGCGCGCCTGAGGCACCGCGGTGTGTCGGGCGTCGTCACCGACGGCGGTTACCGGGACTCCGCGGCCGTCAGACAGACCGGGCTGCCGTGCTACCAGCGGGACAACGCGCCGAAGGCGACGCCCATCGCCCTGCACCCCGTCGCGCTGGACGAACCCGTCGGCTGTGCCGGAGTGGCGGTCTACCCGGGCGATGTGCTGCTCGGCGACAGCGACGGCGTCGTGGTCATCCCCCGTGCCCTGGCCGCGGAAGTCGCGGAGGAGGCCGCCGACGCCGAAGCGTACGAGGAGTTCGCGGCTCTCCACATCCAGCGCGGGCGGTCCATCTTCGGGCTCTTCCCCGCCACGGAGGAGAGCCGGCAGGAATACGACAAGTGGGTGGCCGCGGGCCGCCCGGAACTGGAGTGAACAGTGGACATCACCCCCGCAACCCTGAAGTCACTCGAGGTGCTGATCCACGCCGGCGACCTCAAGGACGAGGACTGGATCGACTACCCCGACTACGGGTTCCGCCAGTACTTCCTCCACAAGAACCCCGACACCGGCGCCAGCATCGCCCTGCTCGAGTACGAGAAGGGCGGCACCATCCCGACCAAGCACACGCACGCCTCGAACCAGTTCATGTACTGCCTCGAGGGTGACTACGAGTACACCGACTCCGGCCTCCGGCTGCGTCCCGGCTCCTTCTACATGAACCCGAAGGACCACCCGCACGGCCCGACCCTGGCGCACGAGCGCAGCGTGCTGATCGAGATCTACGACGGCCCGCACTACTACGAGAAGCCCGAGTACCACACGGACGAGACGATCGGGGACTTCCTCGCCAAGGAGTGAGGTGCCGGCCCGTCCGACGTATTCCTGCCGAACCCGCGACGTTGATGGAAAGTGATGATGAGCGAAACCACCAAGACTCTGTTCGACACCGATGAGGTGCTCGCCGAATTCGGCCTGGACCAGGTGCACTCCGGCACCTACGCGGACTCGCTCGGCTGGGGAACCGTCGAGGGCCGGCCGGTCATCGAGGCGCAGTGCCCCGCCGACGGTGAGGTCGTGGGCCGGATCGCGGCTTCGGACGGACAGGACTACGAGAGGATCGTGGCCGCCGCCGTCGAGACCCAGAAGAAGTGGCGGATGGTACCGCCGCCGCGGCGTGGTGAGTTCGTGCGCCGGATCGGCCAGTTGCTCGAGGAGAACCTGGAGAGCCTGGCCGGGATCGTCTCGCTGGACACCGGCAAGTCGACGATGGAGGCCAAGAGCGAACTCCGTGAAGCGATCGACATGTCGACGCTGGCCGCCGGCCAGGCGCGGATGATGTACGGCTTCACCCAGCAGTCCCAGCGTGTCGAGCACCGCATGTACGACCAGTGGCTGCCGCTGGGCGTCGTCGGACTGATCAGCGCGTACAACTTCCCGGCCGCCGTGTGGGCGCAGAACGGGTTCCTTTCCGCGATCGCCGGCAACACGGTGATCTGGAAGCCGAGCCCGAAGGTGCCGCTGACCGCGATCGCCGTGCAGAAGCTGGTCAACAAGGCGGCGGCGGAGATGGGGTGTGAAGGCGTCTTCTCCCTCTTCATCCCCGACGACAACGCCGTCGCCGAGAAGATGGTCTCCGACACCCGTGTCGCCATGATCTCGTTCACCGGTTCCACGACCGTGGGCAAGAAGGTCGCCGAGATCGTCGGCTCCACACTCGGCCGCCGCTACCAGCTGGAGTGCTCGGGCAACAACGGCTGCATCGTCGACGAGACCGCCGACCTGGAACTCGCCGCCAAGGCGCTGACGTTCGGTGTGGTCGGCACGACCGGCCAGCGCTGCACGAGCACCCGCCGCATCATCGCCCACGCGAGCATCGCGGACGAGCTGGTCGAGCTGCTGAAGAAGGCCTTCGACCAGATCACCGTCGGCGACCCGCGCGACCCGGACACCGTGGTCGGCCCGCTGATCGACCAGCGCGCGGTGGAGGACTACAAGAAGGTCCTCGCCCGTGCCGAACGCGAGGGCGCCACCGTGGTGTACGGCGGCAACGTGATCGACCGCCCGGGTCTGTACGTCGAGCCGGCCATCGTCACGGGCGTCGAGCCGCACTTCGAGATCGCCCAGACGGAGACCTTCGTGCCGATCGTCTCCGTGCTGACCTACGAGGATCTCGAGGAGGCCATCGAGATCCACAACGGCGTCGCCCAGGGTCTCGCCTCGGGCATGCACAGCACGAACCTGACCCACATCGAAACGTTCCTGTCGGCCCGGGGCAGTGACTGCGGAATCGTGCGCATCAACATGGGCACGACGGGTGCCGACGTCGGTTCCGCCTTCGGCGGCGAGAAGGAGACCGGCGGTGGCCGTACAGCCGGTTCGGACGCCTGGAAGGGATTCATGCGCCGCCAGAGCGTGTGCGTGAACTGGGGCGGAACGTCCGCGTGGGACAACCGCATCGACCTCTGAGGACAACAGTGATGAAGAAGCAGCGTATCTACTCCGACGCCGTGCGGGAGCCGGCGGACAAGATGTGGTCGAACTGCCTGAGGATCGGCGACCTGATCATGGTCTCCGGAATGACGGCGCGCGGACAGGACCGGGAGACCGTCCTTGGTGACACCGCGTACGAGCAGGCCGAGGTGATCTTCCAGAAGATCAAGGACCTGGTCGAAGCGGCCGGCGGGGTCATGGACGACGTCGTCAAGATGACGATCTTCGTCACGGACATGAGTGACAACTCCGAGGTGTGGAAGGCCCGTCAGGAGTTCTTCTCCGGTGACTTCCCCGCCTGCACGCTGGTCGAGGTCTCCGCCCTGGCCAAGCCCGAGATCCTCCTCGAGATCGAGGCCATTGCCGTAGCGGGTTGCAGCGCGGACTGACCCTCGCGGCGACATCGGGCGGGGTCCGGCCATGGAAATTCCGCCGCAGGCGTCACATTTTTCACAAGGACAGGAACCACCGTGTCTTCACACACCAGGAATCCCAGACCGGCTGATTCGTCACTGGCGGCTGCGGCGGAAGACCATGCCCTGGTCAGCGTACCGATGACAGAGCGCAAGAGCGGCTACCAACTCGCCCTCAGCCCGGTCAGCGTCGCCACCGCCCTCGTCATCTTCGCCATCGCCGGCTTCACCGTCGTGCTCGCCGGCTTCATCGTGGGCCTGACCGTCGGTGTCCTCATCGCGGCCTTCGCGGTGGGTCTCGGCAAGGCCCTGGGGCGGATGGCCTTCGAAACCGGCATGTCGAGCACCATCACCTCCCGGTTCTTCGGATTCGGCTTCAAGGGCTCGGCGATCGGCTCGGTCGTCTTCGCGTTCATGATCCTCGGCTTCCTCGCCGTCGAGTCCGCCCTCCTCTACCAGGGCACGCTGTTGATGTTCGGCCTGCCCGACTCGTGGGGATGGCGCATCCTGATCTACGGCTGCATGACGCTGCTGTGGATCGGGCTCGCCATCTTCGGCCTCAAACTCGCCCTGCGCGCCACCGGCGCCCTGATCGTCGTCACACTGCTCGTCACGATCTACATGATCGTCGACATCTATGTGATCCAGGGCGCCAGCCCGATGGACGTGTTCACCTATGCGGGAGTCGTCCCCGGGGGCCTGTGGCCGCGGTTCGAGGCCGCGGTCTCGGTCATGGGCGCCACGGCGGGAACCATCGCCCTGGTCACGACGGACTTCGCGCGCTACTGCCGCACGCGGCGCGACGTGACGGTCCTGGCCGTGGCCGGCCCGGTCACCCAGAACATCGTCATGACCGTCCTGGGCTCCCTCGTCGTGATCGGCGGCATGCCCCAGGTCATCAACTACCTGATGGCCCACAACAAGGGCATGGGCCCGGAGGCGGCCGCCGTCGCGGGCAACGCGTTCGTCATGCAGAACACGGGTGCCTTCTTCGTCGTCTTCGCGGGCTGGGCGGGCTTCGTCACCATCTACGCGGCCCAGGCCAAGGCCCAGGCGATCAACGCCTACTCCGGATCGCTCTCGCTGGTCAACCTGATCGACTCCCTCACCGGCAGGAAGCCGGGCCGGGCGGCGATGGTGGTCGTCGGCAACATCATCGCCCTGCTGATGATCGCCGCCGGAATCCTGGAGAAGTTCACCCAGTACCTGGCGTACCTGGGCGCCACGACGCTCGGCATGTGCGGCGTGATGATCGCGGACTACTACCTGGTACGCCGGGCGCGGTCCGGCGGCGCCACCCACCGGGTCGAGAAGTGGAACTGGGCCGGAGTCGCCACGCTGGTCCTGTCCGCCGCGGTCGGCGTGATCCTGATGGCCACCGACGTCTTCGCTCTCGGTTTCCTGGTGTCCTTCGTGCTGGCGGTCGCCGTCTACCCGGTGCTGCGGAGCTGGCTGCCCGAAGGCACCGGTACCTCCTTCGTCGCGAGCGAGGAAGCAGTCGAAGAAGCCCACTGACCTGCCCCAGGCCGGCAGGTACGCCCGACGCGACGCACCTGCCGGCGCCCTGCCCCCTGGCCATCGGACAGGGGGCAGGGATCCAACCCACGACTCATCCAGGAAGGTTCGGGATGACCGACATCATGTGGGACTCCGAGATCTATGAGAAAGCCGCCGACGCCAGGACCCTCGCGTCGAGCGCGGCGATCCCATCGCTCGCCGATCCCCGTCAGCTTCGCAACACTCTGGGCAACTTCGCTACCGGCGTCGTCGTGCTCACCTATCAGTCCGGCGACAGCTACTACGGCGTCACCGTGAACTCCTTCACCTCGGTGTCCCTGGATCCGCCCCTGATCCTGGTCTCCATGCAGCGGACCTCGCGAGCGCTGACCTACCTGCTCGAGCGGCCCTTCGCGGTCAACGTACTCGGGGACAACCAGCTCGCCACCGCGCTGCACTTCGCGGGCAAGCCGCAGGACGCCCACCTCGTCGAGTGGGTCGGTGACGACATCGCGCCGCGGATCAACGGTTCGCTGGCGTACTTCCAGTGCACGCCGTGGGCGGGGTACGACGGCGGCGACCACGTCCTGGTCCTCGGGCGCGTGATGTCCTACGGACAGCAGGACGACACCCAGCCCCTGCTCTTCTACCGGGGCCAGTGGAGCGCCCTGGCCCAGGAGGCCGGTGGCACGGACGGCGGCGCGCAGTCGGAGAGGAGCCGGTCGTGACGGACCGTACACAGGTGACCGAGGACATCTCCGGGTTGCTGAAGGAACTGGACGAGATCCACCCGCTGTTGCAGCGCGAGGCCGCGGACAGCGAGCGCCTGCGGCGTCCGACGCCGGTGGTGCAGGACGTACTCCGCGCCAGCGGCATCTTCAGGCTGATGGTGCCGGCCGAGCTCGGCGGCATGGCGGCCTCTCCCTTGCAGATCCTGCAGGTGATGGAGAAGCTGTCGCACGCCGACTCCTCACTGGGGTGGCTGGTGCGCGCCGTGGCGAGCGAGACGGCGACCGCGGCGACGTATCTGAGCGACGAGGCGGTGGCCGAGCTCTTCACCGAGGACGCGTTTCCGCTGGTGGCGGGGCAGTCCACCGCGTTCACCGGTCAGGCCGTACGGGACGGTGGCGGCTACCGGGTGAGCGGGGTCTGGCAGTTCGCCCCCGGGGTGTCCATGGCCACGCACATCAATCTCGCGGTGACCGTCCAGGAGACGGGTGAGCGGCTGGTCTGCCTGGTTCCCCGCCCGGCGCTGCGGATCAGCGACAACTGGGACATGCTCGGGCTGCGCGCGACCGCGAGCCTCGACTACCGGGCCGAGGACCTGCTGGTGGACGACGCCTTCGTCTTCCGTATCGGCCCGGAGCACGCCCGGCGGGGCCGATCCGTGTACAGCCCCGCCCTGATGGCCGGTCTGCATCAGGCGGCCTGGTCGCAGGGCGTCGGACGCCGCATGCTGGACGAGCTGCGGGAGCTGACGCAGCGCAAGGACCCCGCGGGGGGATCCCCGGTCACCAGCGACGAGTTCTTCGCGGAGTACGCACGGCACTTCTCGCACGTGCGGGGCACCATGGCGCTGCTGCGCGAGACCTGGCGGGACAACGAGTCGACGCTCGCGGCCCGGGCCCAACTGGACGACGAGCAGGAGACGATGTCGCGGCTCGCGTGCAGCCTCGCCTCCCGGACCGCACTGGAGATCAGCCAGCTCGTGCACCGTTTCGCGGGTGCGCAGGTCATGCGGGACGGCACGTTGCAGCGCTTCTTCCGCGACAGCCACGCCGGCAGCCAGCACCGGGGTTCCTCGCACATCGTGACGCAGAAGTGCGGCCGGATGCTGTCGGGCACGCTGCCCGCCGGGTCGCACTGGGGATTCTTCGACCTGGTCGTGCCCGAGCAGGCCGCCGTCGGCGCCTGACGGCATGCGGGTTCGGCGCGAACGGGACTACAGGAGAGAAGAGACATGAGACTGGCAACTGTACGCACCGGCGGCGGGACGGCCGCCGCCCGCCTGGACGGGGAGGTGCTCACCGAAATACCCGGATACGGCGACGTCGGTTCCCTGCTGGCGCAGGAGAACTGGCGGGAGATCGCCGGCAACGCCACCGGGCGGGAGCGCCGCGTGGCCGAGGCCGGGCTGCACACGCTCGTGCCGAACCCGTCGAAGGTGCTGTGCACCGGCCTCAACTACACCAGCCACATCCAGGAGATGGGCAGGGACCTTCCCGCGTACCCCACCCTCTTCGCGAAGTTCTCCGACTCCTTGACCGGCCCCACCGATCCGGTGGAGGCCGTGGCGGAGGATCCCGAGATGGACTGGGAAGGCGAACTCGCCGTCGTCGTCGGACGCACCGCGTACCGAGTGGGCGAGGACGAGGCGGAGGAGTGCATCGCCGGTTTCACGGTGGCCAACGACATCTCGATGCGCGGCTGGCAGTACCGCTCGACGGAGTGGCTGCAGGGCAAGATCTGGGCGCGTTCCACCCCCGTGGGTCCGGTCATGACCACATCCGACGAGTTCGATCCCGCGACCGCGGTGCTGCGCACCACGGTCAACGGCGTCCCCGTCCAGGAGCACCGGATCGCCGACCTGCTGTTCACGCCCGCTCACCTGGTCGCCTACGTGTCCACCATGCTGCCCCTGCGTCCCGGGGACCTGATCCTCACCGGCACGCCCGGGGGAGTGGGCAGGGCCCGCACGCCGCAGCAGTACCTGAAGGCCGGGGACCGGGTCGAGGTGACCATCGACGGGATCGGCACCGTGTCCACGCCGATCGTCTGAGGCGTCACGGGACCTCCCGGCCGGCGTCGGCCGCGTCCAGGCGTTCGCGTTGCGGGACGACTACATAGGCGGGGTCCCTGGTGGAGGCGACGCCCGCCTCGAAGGTGCCGAAGCGCTGCAGGGCGCTCCCGGCGAGCAGGGCCAGTCCCGCCGCGGCCGCGGCCGGGCGGCTGCGCCGGGCGACGGACACCGCCGCGAGCGCTCCCGCCAGCGTCAGCCCTTCCGAGGCCCGGCGCAGCCGGCCTGCCCGGCCGGTGGTGTACGCCGTGGGCACCAGGCCGGGCCGGTGTTCGATGAGCCAGGACGCGACGACTTCCGCCGCCGCGCCGATCGCGCCGAGCCGTCGGGCGGGGCCCGCCTCGGCCGGCGGTGCCACCAGCATGCCGAGCCCGGCGGCGGCGGCCGCCGCCGACCCGGTGAACAGGAAGGGCAGGTGCCGGCGTGCGTCGTGCCAGGCCGGTACGGCCGTCTGGGAGAGCAGTACGGCCGTGTACGTGGCCAGTCCCGGGGCGAGAGCGGCCGCGGACAGACCGGCCGGCCGGGCGGCCCGGCGCAGCAGCCGGCCGGGCAGGCCCGCGTGTACCGAGGCGGGCAGCAGCTCGGCCGCGGCGGCCAGGCCGCTGCCGGGTCCGTAGGCCACGAGGATCCAGGTACCGACCGACATCGGCGAGCTGGGTTTGGCGACCCGCAGCATGTGGTGGAACCGCTCGGGCCGGCCGAGGTCCGCGATCAGCAGATACGTGCTGGCCACCAGTGCGCCGAAGCCGCCCAGACGTCCCGCCCGGCGCAGGGCGGGACGCCCCGTGAGGTCGGCGCCGGCGGCGAGCAGGGCGGAGCCGGCCGACAGCCCGCCGGTGAACAGGTAGGCCGGCACCTCCCACGTCCACACCGGTGGTTTCAGCACCGGCCGGCCGTAGTAGGAGCGGAACTCGGGGCGCGGCGCGGCGGACCGCTCGCCGCGTGCCTTCCGGGCGCCCGAGCCGAACGTGCGCGCGTGGACGTCGCCGGCCTCGGCGTCGCTGCGCGGTTCGCGCATGATTCCCTCGCCCTCACTCATCGCCGGCCTCCCTTCCAGAAGACGGCGGCGGACGCGGCCAGCAGGGCGGAGGCGGCCACGGCGGCGTGCTTCCACATGGACGGCAGATCACGCGTGGGCACGATCGGGTCCGGTGGCAGCCCGTACACTTCCGGGTCGTCCAGCAGCAGGAAGAAGGCGCCGTCGCCGCCCACGCCGTCGTCGGGGTCGCGGCCGTACAGCCGTGCCTCGCCCACGCCTGCCCCGTGCAGTTCCTCCAGCCGCCGGTCGGCCCGCTCCCGCAGTTCGTCCAGCGGGCCGAACTGGATGGAGTCGGTGGGGCAGGCCTTGGCGCAGGCGGGCTCCAGACCGCCGCGCAGCCGGTCGTAGCACAGGGTGCACTTCCAGGCCCGCCCGTCGTCGGGCCGCCGGTCGATGACCCCGTAGGGGCAGCCGGAGACGCAGTAGCCGCAGCCGTTGCAGATGTCGGGCTGCACCACGACCGAGCCGAACTCGGTGCGGAAGAGCGCCCCGGTGGGGCAGACGTCGAGGCATCCCGCGTGGGTGCAGTGCTTGCACACGTCGGAGGACATCAGCCAGCGGAACTCGGTACGGGTCTCGGCGCCGCCGGTGGCGCCGGGCAGGTCGAAGGAGGGGAAGCCGAGATCGACCGGACCGGTGCCCAGCTCGCCGCCGCCCCGTTCGGAGCCGCGCAGGGCGTCGGCCACGACCCCGGCCGTGGCCTCGGTGCCGGAGGGACCGGTGGGCAGGTGGGACAGTCCCGCGTCCTGCCGTCCCAGCGGGCGGTCCTGTTCGACGAAGGCGACGTGCCGCCAGGAACTCGCGCCGAGCATGCCGGTGTTGTCGAACGACATGCCCAGCAGGTCGAGGCCGTCCTCGGGAACGTCGTTCCACTCCTTGCACGCCACCTCGCACGCCTTGCAGCCGATGCACACGGAGGTGTCGGTGAAGAAGCCCACCCGGGGCGGCGGGTCGGGGTGGCCGGCGTCCGCGGCGGGGTCGGCGAGGGGTCCGTACAGGCTGTTCTCGTCCGTCATGGGGATTCCTCCGGGCCGTCCGTTTCGGTGTGGGCCGGCTTGTCCTCGTCGCCCGCCGTCACGATGCGGGTGCCGGTCTCCGCGGTGATCCCGGCCCGGCGGCGGTAGCCCTGCACGTACTCCAGCAGGGCGGGGCCCCTCGGCCGGCGACCGGGGCGGACGTCACAGGTCGCCACCTTGCTCTCCTGGATGAACACATTGGGATCGGCCACCACGCCGAACAGGTCGTTGACCACGTCGCCGCTGGTGAGTCCCACCGGCCCCCAGTGGTACGGCATCCAGACCTGGTGCACGATGCGGTCCTCGACCCGCAGGGGCGCCAGCCGGTCGGTGACCACGACCCGGGCGTCCACCGCGGTCCGGCTGGTGATCACATGGGCCCAGTCCAGATGGCGCAGACCGCGCTCCCTCGCCAGCTCGGGCGACACCTCCACGAACAGCTCCGGCTGAAGCTCCGACAGGTACGGCAGCTGACGGCTCATGCCGCCCGCGGTGTGGTGCTCGGTGAGCCGCGCCGTGGTGAACACGAAGGGGAACACCTCGCTGTGCGCCTCGGGCGGGGCGGGGTTGGACGGGTTGTCGGGGCGCCCGTACACCTTGCGCGTCGGGTTGCCCTGCTGGCCGTAGAGCAGGTTGCGCATCGGCGACTCGTGCGGCTCGTAGTGGGCGGGCAGCGGGCCGTCCGCCAGTCCGGCCGGGGCGAACAGCCACGCCTTGCCGTCCGCCATCATGATGAACGCGTCGTCGCCGGCGAGGGCCTGGGGCCCTGAAGCCCCCTCGGGAGGCCGGTGGTCGGGCGGCTTGGTCCTCTCGAAGTCCGGGATGTCGTGCCCGGTCCACTCACCGCGCTCCTCGTCCCACCACACCAGGGCCTTGCGCTCGCTCCAGGGCCGCCCCTGCGGGTCGGCCGAGGCGCGGTTGTAGAGCACGCGCCGGTTCAGCGGCCAGGTCCAGCCCCATTCCGCCTCGTACGGTCCCTGCTCGAACCGGGGCTTGCGGCGCCGGGCCTGGTTGACCTCGTCGGCGTAGACCCCGCTGTAGATCCAGCAGCCGCAGGCGGTGGTGCCGTCGGCCTTCAGGTCGACGTAGCTGTCGACGGTGCGTCCGCTGCGCAGGTCGATGCCGTTGATGTGACGCAGCACATCGGCCGCGGACGGCTCGTCGCCCTCGGTCCGGTAGTCCCAGGCGAGGTCGAGGACGGGGCGGTCGCGCTCGTCGGCCGAGCCGGCCAGCCTCTCCTTGACGAGCCTGCCGAGGTGGTAGAAGAACCACAGCTCCGAGCGCTGGTCGCCGCTCGGCTCGACGGCCTGGTCCCGCCACTGCAGCATCCGCTGGGTCTGGGTGAAGGTGCCGGACTTCTCCACGTGCGAGGCGGCGGGGAAGAAGAAGACCTCGGTGCGGCAGCGCTCGGGCACGATCTCCCCGGTCTCGATCTCGGGGGCGTCCTTCCAGAACGTGGCACTCTCGATCATGACGAGGTCCCGGACGACCAGCCAGTCCAGATTGGCCATGGCCAGACGCTGCAGGCGGCCGTGGGCCGAGCCCACCGCCGGGTTCTGGCCGAGCAGGAAGTAGCCGAAGACCTTCCCGTCGATCATGTCCATGGTGGTGCGGTAGGTGCCGTGGTCGCCGTTGATCCGCGGCAGGTAGTCGAAGCAGTAGTCGTTCTCCGCTGTTGCCGCCTCGCCCCAGTACTCCTTGAGCAGCGAGACCGTGTAGGCGTCCGCGTTGCCCCAGAACCCCTTCTGGCCGGGGCGGCGGATGGCGTCCAGGTAGGCGGCCAGGTTCTCGTGCGTGGTGTCCGGCATCGGCAGATAGCCGGGCAGCAGGTTGAACAGGGTCGGGATGTCCGTGGACCCCTGGATGCTGGCGTGCCCGCGCAGCGCGAAGATCCCGCCGCCCGGCCGGCCGATGTTGCCCAGCAGCAGCTGGATGACCGACCCCGCCCGGATGTACTGGGTCCCGACCGAGTGCTGGGTCCAGCCCACGCTGTACACCAGCGCCGCGGTGCGCTCCCGGCCGGAGTTCTCGGTCCAGGCCCGGCACACCTCCAGGAACCGCTCCCGGGGCACGCCGCAGATCCGCTCCACCATCTCGGGCGTGTAGCGGGAGAAGTGTCGCTTGAGAACCTGGAACACACAGCGGGGATGCTCCAGCGTCGGATCGCTCGCGATGTCGCCCGCGCCGCCCTCGACGGACGGACCTCCGGCGCCGTGCTGGTACGGCGCGGACTGCTCTTTGTTCCGGGCGCCCGCGCGTCCGGCCGCCTCGATGCTCTCGTACGCCCAGCTGGAGGCGTCGTAGGAGGCGGTGGCCGGGTCGTACCCGCTGAACAGGCCGTCCAGGTCCTCGGTGTCCTGGTAGCGCTCGCTCAGCAGGAACGGGGCGTTGGTGTACGCCCGCACGTACTCCCGGAACTCCAGCCCGTGGGACAGGATGTAGTTGATCACGCCGCCGAGGAAGGCGATGTCGGTGCCCGTGCGCAGGGTGACGTGCTGGTCGGCCAGCGCGCTGGTGCGGGTGAACCGCGGGTCGATGTGGATGACCCTGGCGCCGCGCGCCTTGGCCTCCATCACCCACTGGAACCCGACCGGATGGGCCTCGGCCATGTTCGAGCCCATGATGACGATGCAGTCGGCGTTGGCCAGGTCCTGCTGGTAGTCGGTCGCGCCGCCGCGTCCGAACGAGGCTCCCAGACCGGGAACGGTGGCGGAGTGTCAAATGCGCGCCTGGTTCTCGATCTGCAACGCGCCGAGGGCGGTGAACAGCTTCTTGATCAGGTAGTTCTCCTCGTTGTCGAGGGTGGCGCCGCCCAGGCTGGCGACGCCCATGGTGCGGCGCAGCGTGTTTCCGGCCGAGTCGGTGTCCTGCCAGCCCCTGCGGCGCGCGTCCAGCACCCGGTCGGCCACCATGTCCATGGCCGTGTCGAGATCCAGTTCCTGCCAGGCCGTGCCGTACGGCGGCCGGTACAGCACCTTCTGCTCACGCTGGGGGCCGGTGACGAGCTGCTTGCTGGCCGAGCCCTTCGGGCACAGGCGGCCCCGCGAGATCGGGCTGTCCGGGTTGCCCTCGATCTGGATGACCCGCTCGTCCTTCACATAGACGCGCTGCGAGCAGCCCACCGCGCAGTACGGGCAGACGGAGGCCACCACACGGTCCGCGGTGTCCGTGCGGGGCACGAGCCCCGCCGAACGCCGGGACTCGGCCGCCTTGCCCCGCCCCAGCCGGTCCGCTCCTGTGATCTGCCGGTACACCGGCCACGCGCCGATCCACCGTTCCAGGCTCATGTGCCTGCTCCTTCTTCGGGGCGTTCACCGGTTTCGACGCTAACGCGGGAGCTGGGTTCCGCAAGTCGGTGACGTGGTTCCAGGTGTTCGGGGAACCGCCGCTGTACATGGCCGCGCTCGCGTTCTCGGCATACGGCATCCACTGGTGCGCCATCGGCTGGAGCCGCTACCGCGGCAATGATCCCCGGCCGAACGCCGGCGTGACGATCGCCTGCCTGGTCCTCTCGGCGCCGGGCGCGGCCATGTTCTTCACCGTGGGTGACTGGCCGGTGTGACACTTGAGTCTCCTGTGCACGATGGAGCGGTCACCGACGCCCAGGAGACGAAGGAACGATGGATTTCCGCGACGATGTGGATCTTGATGCTTCCTAGGTCGAAGACCGCGGCAGCGGCTTTCCGGGAGGAGGGCTCGCCATCGGCGGCGGCATCGTCGCCGTGGTCGTCGCTCTGCTCCTGGGCGTCAACCCCGCTGGCCTGCTCAGCGGCACCGACTCGAGCTCCGCCGCACCGCGGCAGGGGTCGGACCTGAGCCCCGATCCACCGGTCGATAGTACGTCCAGTGTCCGCACATGAAAGCAGAGATGTCCTCTGACCAGGGAGAATAGGAGTTCTCTAGGCTTCCGATCGACCAGTTCGGAGGTGCGTCTCCGGGATGCATTCTTCCATTCCGCCGCGTGCGCTGCCCGCAGTGTTCGAAGACTCGACCCTGGTGGCGTACGGCGGGCTGGAGCCGCTGGTGCGGCTGATGGAGCGGTGCCGCCTGCCGGAGCTGGTCGGCGAGCGGCTGCACCTGTCGGCGCCGAAGGACGGGGTGGGCGCGTTCCCGGTGGCGAAGGTGGCGGCTCTGGTCGCGGGCATGGCGGCGGGCGTGGACAGCATCGACGACATGGACCACACAGCGTGTTGAAACAGGAAGCCCCCTGAAAGGGGCAGACGACCCAGGCCGGAATCCCTGGCCTTCAGGACCCCGTTGCCGATCTCTCAAATCGCCCGTCGTGTCAGGCGCGGGTGCGGGAGGGTGGGAGAGGAGCCTCGGGTACGTAGGCGGTGATGCCGCGGTGTCGTTGGAGTCGTGGTCGGGTGGAGAGGTTCCGGAATTGACGTGGTGGGTGGCTTGTGCAGCCTTCCCGAAGGGGTCGTTGACGATCAGGTTGCGCGACAGTCTGGGACAGGTCTTCGACGAGGCCTTGTTCGCGGAGGCATTCCCGTCCGACGGGCGGCCTCCTGCCTCGCCGGGCGCGCTGGCGATGGCGTCGGTGATGCAGTCTGCTGAGAGGCTGTCCGACCGGCGGACCGCCGAGGCCGTGCGGGCCCGGATCGACTGGAAATAATTGCTGGACCTGGAACTGGAGGACAGCGGCTTCGATTACTCGCTGCCGGCCCCGTTCCGGGTCCGTCTGATCGCGCATGGTCTGGAAGAGCGCGTCTTGGACGCGGTTGTGCAGGTCGCGGTGGACCAGGGGCTGCTGCGCCGAGGAGGGCGGCAGCGTACCGACTCCACCCGTGTGGTCGCCGACGTGCGTCTGCTGAACCGGATGGAGTTCGTCGCCGAGACCCTGCGCGCTGCGCTGGAGGCACTGGCCGCAGCCGCCCCGGACCGGCTCGGGCAAGTCCTGGTGGAGCGGGAGACGGGCCGGCTCGGCCGGTATGGGGAACGCATGGACTCCTGGCACGGCTTGCCTGCGGACACCGACCGCGACATCTGGCTGCGCCAGGTCGGCGAGGACGGTTTCCACCTGCTGACGGCCGTCTGGCGACCCGATGCTCCGGATTGGCTGTGCCGCATCCCCGCCCTGGAGATCCTGCGGCAGGTCTGGGTGCAGCAGTACCGCCGCGGCGAGGACGGAGTGAGAGTGCGCGAGAGTGACGACCTGCCTCCGGGGAACCAGCGGCTGGCCAGCCCGTACGGCGCCGACGCCCGTTATGGCACCAAGCGGGCCGCCGGGTGCGACCACCAGCGCCTTGATGCCGCAATCGGGGAAATCCCGCCCCACGAACAGGAGATCAACTACTAGGCTCGGCTTCAGCCCCGACCGGCGGCTGGAGTCCACGCGCGGAGCCGCCACCGATCGGCTCACCTCGACTGAAGACGGACGGTACCCATGACCCACCCGATAACTCCGGAACCAGCGGCGCATCAGAAGATCGACACGTCGGTGCCGCACTCGGCCCGGATCTGGAACTACTGGCTGGGCGGGAAGGACAACTACCCCGTCGACGAGGAGGCCGGCGATGCGTACACCGCCGTCTTTCCCGGCATCGTCACCATCGCCCGCAGCAGCCGGGCCTTTCTGCGACGCAACATCACGTATCTGGTCGCCGAAGCGGGCATCCGCCAGTTCCTGGACATCGGAACCGGCCTGCCGACGGCTGACAACACCCATGAGGTAGCCCAGCGCATCGCCCCTGAGTGCCGGATCGTCTACGCCGACAACGACCCGATGGTCCTGGCACACGCCCGCGCCCTGCTCTACTCCACACCGGAGGGGGCGACCGACTACGTCGACGCCGACGTACTGGACCCGGACCGCATTCTGGAGGCCGCTGCCAAGACGCTGGACTTCACCCGTCCCACCGCCCTCATCCTCAGCAACATCCTGGGCCACATCGCCGACTACGACCAGGCGCGTTCCATCGTCACCCGCCTGATGGACACGTTGCCGTCCGGCAGCTATCTCTCCATCAACGATGGTTCACGGGGCGTCGACCCGGTCTTCGAACAGGCCCAGGACGCCTACAACGAAAGCGGCGCCGCCCCCTACAACCTGCGTACCGTCGAGCAGATCACGACGTTCTTCGACGGTCTGGACCTCATGGACCCCGGGGTCGTCTCCGTCCCGCACTGGCGCCCGGACCCCGGCTCCCCTGCCGCGGAACCCGTCGCCGAGCACGGCGGCCTCGCCCGCAAGCCCTGACCACACCCGACGGGCCCACGCCCAGCCGAGCCGCACCCCGACCGGTTGCTCCAAGTGACGGGAGTCGGGGTGTTTCGCATGCGGACTCAGAAATACGACTGCCGCACACGGGATGCCGAGGGCGCAGACTTCGACGAGTTCTCGGCGCGGTGGGGGGGCTGCCGGTCATGCCGACGCAGATCCTCAGGACTCTTGACGCCGACCTCGCCCACGACGTCCACGGCCCGCTGCCGGCCGTCGCCGCGGACGGGGAGTACTGCTTCCAGCTGCACAGGGCTGCCATGGGTGCCTAACGGTGGTCCGTTGTGATCGGGTCGGCGGTTACGGCGGTAGGTAGAGGTTGATGCCGCAGCCGCCGGCCAGGCCGGCGGTGAGCTGGTCGATCTCGTGTGGGACGCGGGCGAGGGCTCCGGATCGGATGATCCGGAGCAGGTCGTGGAACGGGACGAGCCAGGACCGGATCCGGCGCAGCCGCTGTGGCCAGGTGTCAGGTCGTGGTCCGTCCGGATCGGCGCCGGACGGCTGGACAGGCCCTCGGGACTTGTCGTTGTCGTTGCACCAGCAGAACGTGAACGCCAGCTTCACCAGGGTCCAGTGGCGCTGGATGGCCTCTGCGGAACGCACTTGGAAGTCGGCCCAGCCCAGTTCGCGTTTCACCTGCTTGTATTCCTGTTCGACCCAGTTGCGCAGGCTGTAGAGCCGCAGGACCTCCGCCGGGGTGGCCGGCGGATACGATCCGCGCCGAGGGCGGCGGGGCAGGTTCGTGGCCAGATAGCGGGTGCTTGTCCTGGGCAGGGTCTTCGGATCGACGGTGGCCACGATCATGCGCCGGGCACGGTCGGGGCCATAGGGGCCGCAGACGACGTCGGCGGCCCACCACTCCTCGGTGCGTCCGTCGCGCAGGTGCCGGGTGATCCGGTGCCAGCGGCCGGGCCTGGAGGGCGAACTGAACGGCACTTCGGCCGCTGCCCGGGCCGGGGTGAGCGGTGGACCGTCGTCGCGGTGGATCTGCGTGGTGGGACTGAAGGCCACGACGAAGGGCACTGCGGTGTGGTCCAGGTTGTCGACCACGACCGGGCCGCGGCTGGGTCCGTAGTCCGCGTCGGCGACCACCGCGCGAAAGCGGATCCCGGCGTCCCGTGCCCGGTGGACCAGCTCCGTGGCGATCCGGCTCTTGGTCCGAAACCCCGGGTCCTTCTTCCCGCCCGGCAGCCGCGCGGCCGGCTGGTAGGGCACGGTGTGCACCGGCCAGTACACCTTCTCATCGGCCCAGCAGGTGGTGACCGCCACGATCCCCTCCTCGACCTTGCCGCGCGAGCCGATGTACTGCCGGGCCACGTACTCGGTGGCATGCCCGGACTTCCGGTCCCCCGAATCGTCGATCACCAGCACCCCGTCACCATGTGCAGCCGTTCTCGGGTCCGCCATCAGCAGCTCGATCCGGCGGTCGTTGATCGCCTCGTGATCCCAGTGCGACTCCGACAGGAACCACTGCAGCCGCTGCTCCTCGCGGTGCTTGGAGCCGACCCCGGGCTCGGTCTCCGCCAGCGCCGTCAAGGTCTTGTTCCGCTCGCTCGGACGCAGCAGACCGGCCGTGTAGTCCCTGATGGCAGCCCGTTGAGCACGCGAAACCAACAACGGATCGAACAAGGCCAGGTACCCCTCCAACGGACCCGGCGCCGCAGCCACCGAAAGCCGATCGGTAACCATGATTCCCTCACCTGCCGCAGCGAACTCCTCTTCCCATCACACTGCGGCAAGCGCCCGATCACAACGGACCACCGCTAATCGCTTCTTCTTCTCCCGCAGCTGCCACCGCAGCAGGTCGTGCACGGTCTGGTCGGTGCCGTCGTCGCGCCAGAGGTAGAAGTAGTACTTCACCGCGCCGGGCGGAGGCATGTCGTGGGGCAGGAACTCCCACTGGCAGCCGGTGCGGTTCTGGTACAGGATCGCGTTCACGATCTCCCGCATCGCGTATTTGCCCTGGTGACCGCTGACCGAGGGGTGCCGGGCCTTCCACGCCGTGATCACCGGCTCGGCTAACGCCCACTGCTCATCGGTGAGATCGCTCGGGTACGGCTTGCGCATGTCCATGCCGCAACCCAAGCGAACCTCGAACGTCCGACCGGCAGCGATGCCCCAACGTCACACCATCGAGCGATGACAAGCCGGACGGAAGGTCACATCCCGCACTCTCAGATGGCGATGGGGCCTGAAGTGGGGTGAGATGCCGCTGAATGCGGCCAGGAACCGCTGGGCTCCGCCGGGGGCTTGTAAAGAATCAACACGTTGCTTTGCGGGCTCTGGCGCGTTGGTCTGGTATGCGCATACCGAGTGAGGTTCGTGATCAACTCACCCTGAGGTTCGGGGTGTTGTTTCCGCATCTGGATGAGCGGCAGCGGCGGCCGGCGCTGGCCACCGAGGTCCGGCTGCTGGGCCATGGCGGGGTCCGGGCCGTCGCGCGCACTGCGGGCGTGAGCGAGACGACGGTGCGGAAGGGGGGCTTCGAGCTGGAGGGCGGCGAGGATCCGCTGCCCGGCGGGCGGGTTCGCCGCTGTGGTGGGGGGAGCCGGTTCGCACCACCCGAAAACGCCCCGCAGAAGGCCGAATCGCCATGTTGATTCTTTACAAGCCCCGACGGAGCGGAAGCCTTTCATGGCGCGTTCGCGCTGCCTCGTCGGCTGATGACTGTTCTTGGCCCGATTGTTCAGGTCCTTGTGGGAACGGTGTTCCACGGAGGGCATGACCTCTCGGTGGGCCGCACCGTAGGAGCGGAGCTTGCCGGTGATGACCACGCGCGGCACGGCGCAGGTCTTCTTCAGGAGCTTGCGGAAGAAGCGCCGGGCCGCAGCCTTGTCCCTCCGGCCCTGGACCAGGATGTCGAGCACGGTGCCGTCGGCATCGACGGCCCGCCACCGGTACGTCCGCTCCCCATTGATCCTGACGAACACCTCGTCCAGATGCTTCCCCATGCTGAAGTCAAGCCTGTGCCGCTCGAAAAGTCATCGTCGCCGGTCAAGCGATGCAACGGTACTCGCCGAGCACGCCGCCGAGGATCTGGGTCCGCAATACCCGGCGGGCGTTGAGGTCGTGCACCGTGGCGTCGGGCCGTTCCTCGGCATCAGGCGGTAGTCGCCGTCCGGCCTGGTGAGGCTGGTGGGCGTCGTAGTACCGCCGGCCGACGGCCAGGACCCGGCGGAGGCGGGCCCGTTCACGAGCAGGACGTGGTCGAGGGCCGCGCGCCGGATGCAGCCGATGCTTCTCTCGTAGCGAGCGCCCACCCGAGGAGCCCGCGGGCGCGCTCCTGACGACGTCCAGTACTGCAACGGTGTTGGGTGCGGTTCCTTTCGGGGGAAGGTCGTTGCTCAGGCGACGAGTCGGTAGTCGTGTTGGTCGGGGTAGGTGCGCTGGTGTTCGCGGGTGTGGTGGTAGGTGAGGTAGTCGTCGAGGTCGTCGTTGGCGTGGACGGCGCGGAGTTTGAGGACGGCTTCGGCGCTGTCGAGGCCCCAGCGGGCGCCGGTGATGTCGAGGCGATCACTTGGTCAAGGACCGGATGGACATCACCGGTGCCCGCTGGGGCCTGGCCGGGGCCGAGGCCGTCCTCAGGCTCCGCGCGGTGATCAGCAACGGCGACTTCGAGGAGTACTGGGAGTATCACGTGCAGCGCGAGCATCTGCGGGTTCACGCCATCCGCTACCCCGACGGCCTCGCACTCGCGGCGTGATCACCGTCCCTCAAACAGAGCCGCACCCAAGGCCGATCGGCCGACGGGGGCCCCAGTGCCACTCATGGCCCTGGAAAGACCCAGCGCGCAAGGACCGAGGTGGTTCCTGTGCTCACTAATGTCAATCGGCGGGTCAGGCCCGCCCGCAGCGTCACCACGAACATCACCGCTGCCAGTCGACCGAACCAGCGCTGCTGGCGGCATCCAGGGCGAACACCGTGGCGTCGTTCATGCCGATGCCGTCGTTGCTGCCGACGTAGACGGTGCCGCGGACAACCGCGGGCGAGGAGTCGACGGCGCCGCCGGTGGTGTAGGTCCACCGCTCGGTGCCGGTGGGGCGACGTCAGGACGTCGGGCTACGCCCCGGCTCACCGCCAGTCGGCGGATGATCAGGGGGGTGACCAGGACCACGAGCAGCAGTCGCAGACTCTGCACCGTGGAGACCAGCGCGACGTCCGCGTGACCGGAGACGGCCGTGGCCAGGACCGCGTTGATACCTCCGGGCGTGGTGGCGAGGTAGGCGTCCACGACAGGAGTGCCGGTTGCCTTCGCGAAGATCCACGCCAGCCCGGCGCAGCCCATGCAGACCGCCGCCATACCGACCAGGATCGACGGCAGCAGTCGCCTGACCCGCACGAGCGTGTCGCGCGTGAAGCGTACGCCGACGTCCAGGCCGACGAGGACGAAGACGGCGTTCTGCAGGATTCCGGCCGGCGCGAAACCGGGCAGCACACCGCTCAGGGTCACGACCAGCGCGAGCAGCATGGGCCCGATCAGCGCAGGGGTGGGCAGCCTCAGCCGGCGCCCTGCCAGGACCCCGACCGCGCAGACGCCGACGAGGACCAGCAGGCCGGTGAGCTGGTCCGACCCGGCGACGAGGTGCAGGAACCCGGAGTGCGCCGGCCCGCCGTGTGACGCCTGGCCCCCGGACCGCCCGGGCGACGTCATCATCCAGTGGGCGACCAGGGGCGCGGTGGTCGCCACCAGACCGACCCGCAGGTACTGCATGAAGGCGACCAGCCGCACGTCGGCCTTCAGTTCGTCGGCGCAGCTGACGATGGCCGCCGAGCCGCCGGGAACCATGCCGAGGACGGCGCTGGGTTTGCTGATGTTCCCCCGCTGAGCGAGAAACCAGGCCACCGCGACACTCAGCGCCACGGTGGCCGCGGTCACGGCCGTCAGTGGCAGCGCGACCGGGGCCGCCGCGGCCAGAGCGGACGCCGTGAGGTAGCTGCCCATGAGGGCGCCGACCAGTGCCTGTGAGGAACGGTTCAGCGGACCGGGCAGCCGGCCCCGGACCCTGCCCGTCAGGGCAAGGACCGCGCCGAGCACGAGGGAAGACAGCAGAAACGGGGCGGGTACGCCGACGGCGGAGGCCCCGAGACCGGCGGCGTACCCGCTTACCGCGATCAGGGCCCAGCGCCACGCGGGGGCCGGACGGGGGAAGCGGAATTCGTGGACCTGGGGTGCGGGCTTCTGTGCGGTACGGAGGGAGGGTCGAGTCGTGGACACGTGCTCTCGCTGCCGCACGGAAGTCGAAGCCACAGGGACACCTTTCGTCGAGGGTGGCTCCTCCCGCAGGCGCCGTGCCCACGCGGCGAGCCGCTTCCCCCCACTGTGCGGGGACCCTCCTGAGAGGACGCTGAGAACTCCTGAACGCTTGCTGAGTCTTACCTGGGAGAACGCTGAGAGCAGCACGCTGACCAGCGCTTTGCATCTAGACTCGACAGCGGAGACCACCGTTCGGCCGCCTCTGTCCAGGGCCCGGAGCGGCCGTTCGGCCCCCCTGGAAGGAGAGGCACGTGCGGGTGCTGGTGGTCGAGGACGAACGGCATATCGCGGCCGCGGTGGAGCGAGGACTGCGCGCCGAGGGCTTCGGCGTCGACATCGCGTACGACGGCGAGAGGGCGCTGCACCTGGCCCGGTACGGTGACTACGCGGCTATCATCCTGGATCTCATGCTGCCGGGACGCAACGGTTACGACGTGTGCCGCACGCTGCGCACTGAGGACGTCACCACTCCCGTGCTGGTCCTGACCGCCAAGGACGGCGAGTACGACGAGGCCGACGCGCTCGACCTGGGCGCTGACGACTACCTCACCAAGCCGTTCTCCTTCGTCGTGCTGCTGGCCCACGTTCGCGCGCTGATGCGGCGCCGCGCTCCCCAGCGCCCCGCCGTGCTGCGCGCCGGCGACCTGTGGCTGGACCCGGGCGCCCACCGCTGCGGTCGCGGTGACACCGTCCTGGAACTCACTCCCCGCGAATTCGGGCTGCTGGAGTACCTGCTGCGCCGCCCGGATGCCGTAGTGAGCAAGACGGAGCTGCTCGCCCAGGTCTGGGACGCCTGGTACGAAGGCGACCCGAACATCGTCGAGGTGTACGTCGGTTACCTGCGCCGCAAGATCGACACCCCGTACGGCCGCTCCTCCATCGAGACGGTGCGCGGTGTGGGGTACCGGCTGGACGGACGGGGCGGCTGAGTGCCCGCCCGCTCCCGCCTGATCCGGGCGCTCGTATGGTGGCCGCGACGGTATCGCCGGCTCACCCTCCGCTCACGCGTCACGCTGTGGGCCACCTCTATCGTGGCGGTGGCGGTGATCGCCGTCGGTCTCGGCCTCCTCGCCGGACTGCAGCGCTCCATATGGAGTCGCCTGGACACCATGGCCCAGCAGCGGGTCTCCGACGTCTCCACCCTGGTTCGGGACCACCGGCTGCGCGACTTCATCCCCTCCAACGGCAGCGACGCCGATGTCGTCGTGGTCGTCGACTCCTCGGGGCACGTCGTCTCCAGCTCCGACTACGACATCCACCCGGGCCAGGCCAGCGGCCTCCCGCGCCCGCTGCCCGCCCGGATCAGGGCCGGCCACACGGCGACTCTCACGGACCTCCCCATCGGCGACGGCGGCGACTTCCGCGTGGCCGCGAGGCCGGCCCGGCTGAAGGGCGTACCAGTCACGATCATCGCCGCCGTCTCCCTGGAGCAGTCCGAACACACCCTGGACAGTCTGGTCGCCGGCCTGGCCATCGGGGTGCCCGCGCTGACCGCGCTGGTCGCCTGGACCATCTGGCTCACCGCCGGGCAGACTCTGCGCCCGGTGGAGACGCTGCGCCGCCAGGCCACCGAGATCAGCGCCACCGGCCTGCACCGCCGCCTGGACCTACCCCCGTCCCAGGACGAGGTGCACGCGCTGGCCGCCACCCTCAACGACATGCTGGGCCGCCTGGATCAGGCGTCCGCCGCCCAGCGGCGCTTCGTCGCCGACGCGGCCCACGAACTGCGCAGTCCGCTCGCCGCCATCATGGCCCAGCTGGAGGTCATGGCCGCCTACCCCGATCCCGAGCGCGATCCGAAGACCGCCGCCGATCTCCTGGAGGACACCCTGCGCCTGCACGACCTGGTCGAGGGGCTGCTGGCCCTGGCCCGCAGCGAGGATCCCGCGGCCCGGCGTCCCTCGGACCGGGTGGTCGACCTGGACGAGGTGGTGCTGGCCGAGGTGCGGCACCAACGCGGCCTCTCCACCGCTGCCATCGACGCGCGCGGCGTGTCCGCCGGCCGGGTACGGGGCGACGCGGAGGCACTGCGCCGCGTGGTGCGTAACCTGCTCGACAACGCCCGCCGACACGCGGCACACCATGTGCGGGTGAGGCTCGACCAGCACGGGGACACCGTGGAACTCACCGTCAGCGACGACGGCACCGGCATCCCCGAGCCGGATCGTCTCCGCGTTTTCGAGCGCTTCACGCGCCTGGACGAGGCCCGCTCCCGTGACGCCGGCGGCTCGGGCCTCGGCCTCGCCATCGTCGGCAAGGTCGTCACCGCCCACGGCGGTGTCGCCTACGCCGACCAGGACCCCCCACCGACCGACGGCGGCCTCGGCGGCGCCCGGCTGGTGGTCCGCCTGCCATCGGCGTAGACCCGTCGAAGTCCTCAACCGTCTAGTACTGCAATCACAGTTACGGGGCCTGGTGTGATTGAGTGTCGCCGTGTCTGTGGACCTTGATGTGCGTCAAGTCGAGTCCTGGCGTGAGGTGTTGGCTGGGTTGCACGCGCGGTTCGCTGCGCGGTTCTCCCGATCCGAGCCACGCGGCCGGGCGCTGGAGTACATGGCCGGACTGATCGCGCCCCTGGAACGCAAGAACGGCTGGTCCCTGGCGGAACGGGCGGGCGAGACGCATCCGATCGGGATGCAGCGACTGCTGGGCGAGGCGGACTGGGACGCCGATGGGGTCCGCGATGACGTGCGGGACTTCGTCGTGGAGAGCATCGGCGACAAGCACGCGGTGCTGATCGGTGACGACACCGGGTTCCTGAAGAAGGGCACCAGGTCGGCCGGAGTGCAACGGCAGTACTCCGGCACCGCCGGCCGCACCGAGAACTGCCAGATCGGCACCTTCCTCGCCTACGCCTCCGAGCGAGGACGGGCGCTGATCGACCGGGAACTGTATCTGCCGAAGTCCTGGACGGATGACCGGGAGCGGTGCCGGGCGGCTGGCATCCCGGACGACGTGCCGTTCGCCACGAAGATCGAGCACTTCCAGGCCATGCTCCAGCGCGCCCTGGACGCGAAGGTGCCGTTCGCATGGGTGACCGCGGACGAGGCATACGGGCAGGTCAAGAAGCTGCGGTACTGGCTGGAGCAACGCGCGGTCGCGCACGTGCTGGCGACCAAGGTCAACGACACCGTCATCACCACCCGAGGCGCCGAGGTCCGGGTCGACACCCTGGTGGCCGGCCTGCCGCGGCAGGCGTGGAAGCGGCTGTCCGCCGGTCCCGGCGCCCACGGACAGCGGCTCTACGACTGGGCCCGGGCGCCGATCCGGATCTGGTGGGAGAACGGCTTCGGGCACTGGGTGCTGGCCCGCCGCAGTCTCATCGATCCCACCGAGATCGCCTACTACGTCTGCTACGGCCCGGTCGGCACCCGGCTGAGGGACCTGGCCCGGGTGGCCGGGGCCCGGTGGCAAGTCGAGGAATGCTTCCAGGCTGCGAAGAACGAGTGCGGCCTGGACCACTACCAGGTTCGCCGCTACGACGCCTGGTACCGGCACATCACCCTGTCCATGGCCGCGCTCGCCGCACTGACCGCCATCCGTGCCCGGGAACGGTTAAAGGGGGCAGCGATCTTGGACAAACCGGCCTGATCCCGCTGTCCGTCGCGGAGATCCGCCGCCTGATCGGACTGCTCCTTCGCCCGCAACACCTCACGCCGAAGCATCATCTGCATTGGTCTTGGTGGAGACGGCTCAGTCAGACCCGCGCTCGCCGCAGCCATTACAAACGCCGAGGCCAGGCCCCGTAACTGTGATTGCAGTACTAGTACTCCAGCCGGACTTCTGTATTTACCCTGGTCAACGGCCTGGCAGCGGGGAGTGTAGCGGGTGCGCTGTGGTCACGGGACGGTCTTGCCGGGGCCGTCCCACCAACGTGTGCCCGCGCCGCATGTAATGACAGCGTCGGGCTCGTGCTTGGTGGCGGCGTCTCCAGGCCGACCAATTCACCGTGTGGTCGCGGCCTGCAGGATGGCGGCGGGGTTCAGTTGCCGGCAGACGGCGGATTTCAGCTGGTGTGAGGTCCACGAGGTCGGGCGTGTCGGCCGTGTCACCCCTTTTTCGCGTTCCTGGGCGGCCATCGCTGCAAGGAACGCGTGGGCGAGCATGGCGAGCGTGATGTGCCGGTACCAGCCCACGTAGCGGCGGACCTCGTACTGGTCCAGGCCGCACTCGTTCTTCGCGATCTGGAAGCATTCCTCGATCTTCCATCGGCAACCGGCGACGCGGACCAGGTCGGCGACGGTGGCCTCCAGCGGGGCGCAGGCGAGATAGTAGGCGATCTCGTCGGGCTTGCCGATGCTGCGGCGGGTCGGCATCCACCGCTGCCGGGTCGGCTCGTCGCCGTCGGACTCGGCCACGGCGAGCAGACGGGCGGCGGCCCAGTCGTAGGAGCGTTCGCCCTTCGCCCCCTGACCCGCCGACAGACGCTGCCACGCCTCGAGCGGCGCCTGAGCGATGAGATGGTCGATGCGCGGGCCGTTCACCTGCTGGGATTTGGACACGGCCACGACGTAGAAGAGGCCGCGGTCTTCCAGGAAACGGCGGAAGTGGGAGTCCTGTCCGTAGGCGGAATCGGCGGTGACCCAGGTGAAAGGGAGCGGGGAGGCCAGAGCACGCTCGATCATGTCGCGGGCGAGGTCGCCCTTGGTGGCGAAGGTGCGGTCGTCGGGGACGCGGGCCGCTTGGCAGCGCTCGCGGTCGACCAGGGCGTGACCATACTGACACCCCTGATCTCTCATCTCATGACAGTGGCCACCCCTGCGGCAAGGCCGATTCCCAGGTCGCTGACCAGCGCGTCCGGACAACACCACGGGAACCCACTACTGACACGCCATCCACTGACACCAAACCGAGAGATCGCATCTCGGCCTCGTGTCAGTGAACCACCAGGGGATATACCGCGTGGTGACAGTGAGCCCCGCTGCCCGTGCCACCCTCATGTCAGCAGCGGACAGTCACTCCCCCACCGTGACCAGTGAAAAGGCGGCGGAAAGTAGCCGCCGGCGACTGCCGACCACTCCACTGACACGAACCCAACACATCGCAGCCGCACCGGCAGGGTCCTCGGACGATCCGCGGGTGCGGTGGATCACCCAGTGCCTGCCGGGAGAGGTCGCCCGGGAGCTGCTTGCCGCCCGGGACGCCGGCGCGAGCAGCAGCAGGTGATCCTGGCCCGCGCGCTGGGGCACGCCTATTTCCGCGACGGGGCCGCCACGCCCACGGCCTGCACATCGCCTTCAGTGACCTCGAGTTCGCCGACTTCTCGATCGGATGGAGATCGCACGGAAGGCCGCGGCCGTGGTGGCCAGCACCGTCAGGCCCAGCAGCCATCCGGCCACCACGTCGCTGACCCAGTGCACTCCCAAGGCGATGCGGGTGAAGCCCACCCCGATCACCGTCACCGCCGCCACACTCCACGCCACCGCTCGCCAGGCCCCGCGCAGCGCGGGCCGCAGCAGGACGAGCAGCACCCCGCATCCGACCATCCCGGTCAGCGCGTGCCCCGAGGGGAAGGCGTAGCCGGCGGCGTGGTCCACCGGGTCCGGCAGCTGCGGGCGCGGCCGGGCCACCGCCAGTTTCAGCAGCGTCGAGGTCAGCGCCGCCGTGGTCATCGCGACCGCAGCCCACGCGGCCTGCCGGACAGCACGGCGCCGCAGCAGCACGACGACCACGGCGGCGACCACCAGCCGCAGCGTCATCGGATCCCAGGCCACATCGGTCAGAAACCGCAGCACCCGCACGTACAGGGGATGGTCCAGTGCGAACGCGTGCAGCGCCGTCGCCGCGCTGACGTCGGCGTGCTGGACCCACTCGATGAACCCCATGCAGGCCCCGACCGCCGGTCAGGACGCGCGGCGGGCACTGCGCCGCGCCTTCAGCAGTTCGATCGCGACCGGGAGGACGGAGACCACGACGATGCCGACGAGGATCGCCTCGATGTTGTTCTTGACGAAGGCGATCTGCCCGAGGAAGTAGCCGAGGACGGTGACGCCCGAGCCCCAGGCGATGCCGCCGATGATGTTGTAGACCACGAATGTGCGGTAGTTCATGCGGCTCACGCCGGCCACGATCGGCGTGAAGGTGCGCACGATGGGCACGAAGCGGGCGAGCACGATCGAGCGCGGCCCGTACTTCTCGAAGAAGTCGTGGGCCTTGGCCACGTTCTCCTGCTTGAAGAACTTCGAGTCGGGGCGGCGGAACAGCGCGGGGCCGGCCTTGCGGCCGAACAGGTACCCCACCTGGTCGCCGGCGATGGCCGCCGCCACGACCAGCGTGCAGACCAGCCACAGCGGCTGTGTGAGGTACTGCCGGTCCGCCACGAGCAGTCCGGTGGTGAACAGCAGCGAGTCGCCGGGCAGGAAGAAGCCGATCAGCAGGCCCGACTCGGCGAAGACGATCGCCAGGATGCCCAGCAGGCCGAAGGTCGAGATCAGGTAGTCGGGGTCGAGCCAGGCGGGGCCGAGTGCGAGAGTGGTCATGGGGCGAAGACTCCTGGGGCGGATGGGTGCTGCGCGGGTCGGCGGGAGCGGGGGTGGGCGGCTACTCGATGGCGGCGGGGGCCAGCACGCCGGCGGTGACCAGGGCCGCGATCACCACACCAAGGGCGACGCGGTAGACCACGAAGGGGGCGAAGCTGTTGTTCGAGATGTACTTCAGGAACCATGCGATGGCGGCGTAGCCGACCACGAAGGCGATGCCGGTGGCCAGCAGGGTCGGGCCCCAGGCCGGAGCCGGGCCTTCGCCGATCTTGAACAGTTCCAGGGTGCCGGAGGCCACAACCGCGGGGATGGCCAGCAGGAACGAGTACCGGGCCGCGGCCTCCCGGGAGTAGCCCAGCAGCAGCCCCGCACTGATGGTTCCCCCGGAACGGGACACCCCGGGGATGAGGGCCAGCGCCTGGGCGAAGCCGTAGGTAAGGGCGTGGGGAAGGGTCAGCTCGGTGATCGGCTTGGCGTGGCGCACCGCCCGAGAGCGGTCGGCGATCGCCAGGATCAGCCCGAACACGATCAGCATGGCGGCAGTGATCCGCAGGTCGCGCAGGGAGGTCTCGATGGTGTCCTGAAAGGCGAGGCCGAAGAGGCCGATGGGCAGCGTGCCGACGATGACGAACCAGCCCATCCGGGCGTTCGGGTCCTTGCGTCGCTCCGGCCGCACCAGCGAGGCGGACCAGGCGCCGATGATCGCGGCGATGTCGCGGCGGAAGTAGATCAGCACCGCGAGCTCGGTGCCCAGCTGAGTGACGGCGGTGAACGCCGCGCCGGGATCCTCCCAGCCGAACAAGGCGGAGAACACCCGCAGGTGGGCGCTGGAGGAGATGGGCAGGAACTCGGTGAGTCCCTGCAGCAGGCCCAGTACGGTGGCCTCGAACCAAGACATCGCGGATGCGCTCCACACGGGTCGACGAAGACGACGGCGCCCGGCCGGAGACGGCCGGGGGTCCGTGAGCCCGCACGGGAGCGGCGGCCCCACGAACCGGCAGGCATGTTACAGCCGTAACATGTCTGCTGGGTGTCACGGTTTCCCCTGGTCGGGCGAGAGGGCCGAGAGGGCGCCGGATCGAACGTGGACCGGGAGGCAGGTGCCGTCGGCGACGACGTTACGGACGTATCATGCGCAAGCATGAGCGGCGGCGAGGTGATGGAGCCGGCCGGGAGTGAGGACGCCTGGCTGCTGGTGGCGGTGAGCACGGCCGGGGGCACCGACTCCCTGCGGGTGCACGTGTGGCGCAGGCTACGCGGGCTCGGGGCGGTGTACGTGCAGCAGTCGGTGTGCCTGCTGCCCGACCGCCCGCCAGTGGCCGGCGTGGTACGCAAGCTGGTCGACAAGGTCCGTGCCGAGGGCGGCACCGCCCGCTGCCTCCACGTGCGCCTGTCCGACCCGGTCGAGCGCGGCGAGCTGATCGGCGAGTTCCGCCAGGCCGTGACCGTGGAGTACGGCGAGGTCCTGGAACGCCTGCCCGCCTTCTTCACCGAGATCGACACCGAGACCACCAGGGGCCGCACCACCTTCGCCGAGGTCGAGGAGTCCGAGGCCGACCTGGCCCGCTACGAAGCATGGGTGGCAAAAATCGCCGCCCGGGACTACTTCGCCGCCCCGATCGGCGCCGAGGTCCGCGCCGAACTCGCCCGGGCCCGCCAGGCGATGAAGGCGTTCGAGGCCGCCGCCCTGGCCGCCGAGACCACCCCCGACGCGGGCACGGGCCGTGCGGCGGTGCGGCTGCGCACCGGAGAAGGGCACCGGCCATGAGCACCTGGCTGTCCATAACGCTGGCCGTGCTCGGCGGGATGCTGCTGTTCTGGCTGCTCACCTTCGCGGCCCTGGCCCTGGCCCTGGCCCGCCCGCGCGGCAACCTGCTCACCGAGGCGGCCCGGCTGCTGCCCGACCTGCTGCGGCTCATCCCCCGCCTCGCCCGCGACCAGGCCCTGCCGCGCGGGGTACGGGTACGGCTGTGGCTGCTGCTGGCCTACCTGGCGATGCCCATCGACCTGATACCCGACTTCATCCCCGTCCTCGGCTACGCCGACGACGCCATCGTGGTCGTCGCCGTCCTGTGCTCCGTCGTCCGCCACGCCGGAGCCGATGCTCTGGCCCGGCACTGGCCCGGCACCGACGACGGGCTCATTGCCGTCCGCCGCCTGACCAACCTGCCCGCCACCCCGAACCCATGAGCACAGCCGTAAAGAACGATCCTGACCCTCCTGACGGTGGTCACGGCGTTGCCCCGGCCGACCGTGACCGCGCCTTCGGACGCCTCGACGAGACCCGCAGCCGTACCGAGGGCGACGCCGGCCTCGGCCTGGCCATCGCGCGCGACGTCGTCCAGTACCACGGCGGGACGCTCACCCTCACCGACGCGCCCGGCGGCGGCGCGCTCTTCCAGGTCAGGCTGCCGCGTGCTCGCTGACAGCCGGCATGCCCAACGAGCCGTGCCGTTGGCTCTGTCCATGAGAGCGGGTTCTGGCTCGCTTTCCGTTTGCGCCGTGAGGCGCTGTTGGTTCGAGTGGAGGTGGAAGGCCGTGCGCCACGAGGCGCTGTGATCCGCGTGCGGGTGTGAGACCCGCACCGCCGTCCCGTCGCAGCGGGACGGCAGAAGCAGGGGGCAGCTGGGCCCGGCGAGTCGGCCGGATCTGGTGGAGAGCAGCCCCGACAACGACGGGACGCACCGGAACTACCGGACGGTGCGGGTCCGGCAAGCGAGACGGGAAGGTGGACGCGAGGAACCAGCGGTGTAAAGCCCCTCAAGACCTCCGCCAGCTCAAACCCGGTGGATCTGGGCTGGATCGCGGTGCGCACTGCCCGTACGGGCAGGAACTCCTGGATCGGATTGATCTTGCCGGTCGGGAGGCCACGGTGAAGGACTGCGGCGTAACCGTGGCGATGCCGCAGGGGCAAAGCTGGCCGCCTCACCCGACGAGCGGATCACAGTGAACGTGGGAACCATCCCGAAGCTCTCGTTTCGGCGCGCCTTCCAGGCGCGTCGGGCGGGAAGGCGCGACGTCCGCCGATGGCCCGGGGTGGGGCGGAGGGCTGGTAGTAGTCCGCGGGCGGGAAAGCCGTCCACATGGCGAAGCAGCCCAGCGGATTCGCGTAGTTGAGGAACTGCAAGGGACGGAGACGCTGGTGAATACCGGTGAGCTGTGGCCCGACCCCGATGGGGCCTGGCTGCGGGTACGACGGATGCAGACCAAGCTGCACCGATGGGCGGTCGATGATCCCGACCGCAGGTTCGATGATCTCTACAACCTCGTCCATCACCCCGACTTCCTCACCGTTGCGTGGGAGCGGGTGAGGGGCAACAAGGGGGCGCGCACCGCCGGCGTGGACCGGGTCATCCCGGCCTTCATCGCCGACGACGCCGACATCGTGGCCTTCCTGAGGAACACGCGGGAGCAGTTGAAGGCCCGCACGTTCACTCCGCTGCCGGTGCGGGAGCGCATGATCCCCAAGCCGGGCAGCGGAGGAAAGCTCAGGAGACTGGGGATTCCCACCGCGATGGACAGGCTCGTGCAAGCCTCGCTCGTGCTGGTCCTGGAACCGATCTTCGAGGCGTCCTTCAAGCCGGTCAGCTACGGCTTTCGCCCCGAACGACGGGCCCATGACGCCATCGCCGAGGTGCACCATTTCGGCTCCAAGGGATACCACTGGGTGCTGGATGCGGACATCGAGGCGTGCTTCGACAACATCGCGCACTCCGCTCTGTTGGAGCGGATGCGCCGACGAGTCGGAGACAAGCGGGTTCTTGCCCTGGTCAAGGCATTCCTGAAGGCGGGCATCATGTCTGCCGACGGTGAGACCAGGGACACGAACACCGGTACGCCCCAAGGCGGCATTGCCTCACCGCTGTTGGCGAACATCGCCCTCTCGGCGCTGGACGAACACTTCTGTGCCAAGTGGGACGCTCACGGCAGCGGTGGCAGGCGAACGGCACACCGCCGACGCGGAGGCGCCACATACCGGATCGTCCGCTACGCGGACGATTTTCTGATCATGGTGTGTGGCACCCGAGCTCACGCGGACGCGCTGTGGGAGGAGGTCTCGGCTGTGCTCGCCCCATTGGGGCTCCGCCTGTCCCAGGCCAAGACCCGTGTCTGTCACCTCGACGAGGGGCTGGACTTTCTCGGCTTCCGCATCCAGCGGAGACGCAAGAAGGGCACCAGCGAGTACTACGTCTACACCTATCCGTCGAAGAAGGCGCTGGCCTCCATCACGGGCAAGGTGCGGGCGGTGACGAACAAGAGAGGTCAGCGCACCCTCGCCGACTTGCTCCGCCAACTCAACTCGGCGGTGCGGGGGTGGTGTTACTACTTCCGGTTCGGGTCGTCCACAGCCACGTTCCACTATCTCGACGACTTTTGCTGGCGTCGGGTGACCTTGTGGTTGAGGAAGCAGCACCCGGGGATCGACTGGAGGACTCTGCGGCGCCGCTATCTGACCGGGGAACCCGGCTGGCGGCCCGAGGAGGACGGGATCACGTTGTTCGTCCCGCAGCGGGTGAAGGTGACCCGTTATCGCTGGCGCGGATACAGCATCCCAACACCATGGGCGAAAGCCACGACGGCGTGAGCCGCGCGGTCCAGCGGGAGTCCGTGGAGCGCCGGATGCGGTGAGAGCCGCATGTCCGGTGCGGAGGGCGGGCCGGGGAAACGGGCTGGTCACAAGACCATTACCGCGCCCCGGTCCGACCCCTACTGCACCAACTCGCTGTCGCAGCAGTCGGGTTGAAGCTGAGGGCAGCCTGATCCGGGTGATGCCGGGGAGGGCGAGAGCGGCCCTGACAAAGCCGGGACGTGACCAGTGCTGCCAGATGGGGCGGGTCCGGCAAGCGTGATGGAGAGGAGTATGCGAGGAACCGGCGTTTTACGTCTCTCAGAGTGCGGGATGTGACCTTCCGTCCGGCTTGTCATCGCTCGATGGTGTGACGTTGGGGCATCGCTGCCGGTCGGACGTTCGAGGTTCGCTTGGGTTGCGGCATGGACATGCGCAAGCCGTACCCGAGCGATCTCACCGATGAGCAGTGGGCGTTAGCCGAGCCGGTGATCACGGCGTGGAAGGCCCGGCACCCCTCGGTCAGCGGTCACCAGGGCAAATACGCGATGCGGGAGATCGTGAACGCGATCCTGTACCAGAACCGCACCGGCTGCCAGTGGGAGTTCCTGCCCCACGACATGCCTCCGCCCGGCGCGGTGAAGTACTACTTCTACCTCTGGCGCGACGACGGCACCGACCAGACCGTGCACGACCTGCTGCGGTGGCAGCTGCGGGAGAAGAAGAAGCGATTAGCCGACCCGAGCCTTGTCATCCTGGACACCCAGAGCATCCACGCTGCCGTCGGCGTGCCGGCCACCACGACCGGCAAGGACGCCTCGAAAAGGGTGCCGGGCCGGAAGAGATGCCTGGCCGTGGACACATTGGGTCTGGTCATCGAGGCCGTCGTCCTGCCGGCGTCCGCGCACGACAACGCCGCGGGCACCGCCCTGCTGGACGGCGTGGCCGCACAGACCGACACGGTCGAGAAGGCCCTGGTCGACCAGGGGTTCAAGAAGACCGTGGTCGCTCACGGCAAGCGGTACGGCATCGACGTGGAGATAGTCGAGCGCAACCCGGCCGACACCGGCTTCGTCCCGCAGGCCAAGCGGTCCTACCTTGTTCGTGGGTTGGACGGGCCGTCGTAAGGTCCAGAGACCCAGAGACACCGGGTATGGCTTCCAAGCGGTTGCCCTCGATGGTTCCATCCACCTGGCCGCCCGGTGTCTCACGACGACTCGGCCGCTGATTAGGAGCTGCGAACGCCTCCGAGCGGATCGCTGAGTAGGACCACGCCGGCGAGGTCGTCCGGGAGAACAGAGCGTCATCGAACGACCGGAGGAACAGGTGGCCCAGATCTGGGCGGGTACGGACATCGGCAAGACCCATCACCACTGCGTGGTCCTCAACGCGGAGGGAGCACGGTTGCTGTCGCGACGGGTCTTGAACGACGAGCCGGAGCTGCTGGCCCTGCTCGCCGATGTGCTGGCCCTCGACGAGGACGTGGTCTGGGCGGTCGACGTCGCCGACGGCATGGCCGCACTGTGGATCAGCCTCTTGCTCAACCACGGCCAGCACCTCGTCTACATACCCGGCCTGGCGGTTAACCGGGCTTCGGCCGGCTACCGGGGCATGGGCAAGACCGACGCGAAGGACGCCACCGTCATCGCCGACCAGGCCCGGATGCGCCGGGACCTGACCGTCCTGAAGCCGGACGACGAGCACGCCATCGAACTGCGGATCCTCACCAGTCGTCGGGCCGACCTGAACGCCGACCGCACCCGTCGGATCAACCGCCTGCGCGGCCAACTCACCAGCATCTTCCCGGCCTTGGAGCGAGTCCTCGACCTGGGCAACGTCGGGCCGCTGATTCTGCTGACCGGCTATCAGACGCCGGCCGCTCTGCGCCGAACCGGCCGCAGGCGCCTGGAGACCTGGCTGCGGAACCGCAACGCCCGCAGTCCCGAAGTCCTGGCCGAGGTCGCCCTGGAAGCGGCTGAGCGCCAGCACACCGCCGTCCCCGGGGAGAAGATCACGGCGCAGGTGATCCACACCCTAGCCAAGGAGGCGATGAGCCTCAACGAGCAGATCACCGAGATCGACAAGCTCATTGCGGCCCGGTTTCGCGACCACGAACTCGCCGAAGTGATCTCCAGCATGCCCGGCATCGGCCCGCTGTTGGGCGCCGAGTTCCTCGCCGCCACCGCCGGCGACATGAGCCGCTACGGCACCGCTGACCGCTTGGCCAGCCTTGCCGGAGTCGCTCCGGTCCCCCGGGACTCGGGCAACATCAGCGGCAACCTGCACCGGCCCAAGCGCTATCACCGTGGGCTGCAACGCGTCTTCTACACCTCCGCGCTGATCAGTATCCGCAGCTGCGACCAGTCGCGTCGTTTCTACGAACGCAAGCGCGCCGAAGGCAAGCGGCACACCCAGGCCGTCCTCGCCCTGGCCCGGCGACGCGTGAACGTCCTGTGGGCTCTCATCCGTGACGGACAGTGCTACCAAAGCAACCTCCCTGTCACTGCTGCGGCTTGACAACATCATTAGGAGGTGGATCATCGAGCAGACCAACGGGATCTTGATGTTCTACCGGCGCCTCGTGCGCGACTACGAGCACCGGCCCTCCAGCTCCCGCTCCCGGGTGTTCTGGGCGATGACCTCCGTCATGGCCCGTCGCCTCACCGGATCCACCATCGCCTCCTGGAAGACAGCGTGAGCGACAACCCGCAGATCAGGGCCGCCCTGGAGTACGTCGAGGCCCGTGAGGCCGAACTCGGCGAGCAGGCTGGAGAGATTCGCTCCCGCATTGAGGACCTCACCGCCCGGCTGGGCGAACTCGACGCGGAGAGCGAGAACCTGCGCATCACCCGCAAGACCCTCCTCGACATCCCCGCACCGGCCCCCGCCGACGAACCGGCCCGACCCGACGTCCCGGACCACCCGGCCTACCAGCTGATCCTCACCGCCTTCGCCGACACCGGAAAGCCGCTGCGCGCCCGCGACCTCTGCCAGGCCCTCGACCTGCCGATCGTCCCGAAGAACACCGAGGGCATCCGGTCCAAGCTGAAACGCCTGGTCACACGGGGCATCCTCACCGAACCCGAGCCCGGCCTGTTCGCTCAGCCCCGCCCCTGACCGTCCACTCGCCCCGCCGACCAGGGCTCCTCACCCAGACCCAACCCCGAAACGGACATCAGCTCACATCCCGCACTCTCAGTACACCACTCCAGCGGACGTGACCCCGTCAGACTGCGGGGGCTGCCACCAGAGGGCACCGCGGCCCGCCCTCAGGCCGGCCCCGCCAGGCATGCGGCGCAATGGGCTTGGAGCTGGGCAGCTTCTCGCAACCGGTTGGTGCCCCGGTCTCCTGCCCGGCGGCGCCGGCACGTTGGGGGCGGCCGGGCCCGGTCGTCGCGCAGTCCCGGCGCACAGAAGGGGCGGGTTGCCTGGTCCGGCAACCCGCCGTGCATCAGCGTGAGCGGTCAGCCCCGGACGATGTTCTGTGCCTGCGGGCCCTTTGGGCCCTGGCCGATGTCGAAGGTGACGTGCTCGCCCTCGGTCAGCTCACGGTAGCCGCCCCCGCCCTGGATTTCGGAGTAGTGGGCGAAGACGTCCGGGCCTCCGTCGTCCTGGGCGATGAAGCCATAACCCTTGTCGGCGCTGAACCACTTCACGGTGCCGCTGGCCATGCTGCTATTCCTTCGATCCTGCTCGGGAACAGCCCTTGGTCACGGGCATGTTCCGGCTCCCGTAACAACAAAAGGAGCCACCAGCCGTTCTACCCCGCATGGCCTGGTCTACCCGGCCGGGACACACGCGCATAAGCGGCTCAAGTGCCGGGAGTACGGCAGGGCGCCGGCAATTGAGGTCTGGCGCTGTGCGTGGGGCTACAGGCGGACGACGATCAAGGCGATGTCGTCGTCTCCGCCGCCGCTGACGTCGAGGCGGGACAGCAGGGTGTCGGCGAGGTGGTCCGGGCTGAGGCTGGGGTTGTCGGTGAGTTGGTGCAGGCCGGTGTCGATGTCCTGGCCGCGGCGTTCGATGAGCCCGTCGGTGTAGAGCAGGACGGTGGACTGGGCGGGAGGGCTTCCATGGCGCTGACGTCGCGCAGGACGCTGTGTCCGCCTTCGAGGTAGTGGGTGTCTCCATGGGTGACCAGGAGCGGCGGCAGGTGGCCGGCGTTGGTGTAATCGAGGTACCAGGGACCGTCTTCGGGCCCGTGGAAGATGGCGTAGATGCAGTTGGCGGTGGTCCCGGTGCAGGGGACTTCCACGGCCAGTTGCTGCCCCGCGGAGCCGGCCGTGTGCAGCATCTCTTCCAGATCACCGGTTCTGCTCCAGTTCCACCCGAGTGGCCCGTCATACAAGTCGCCGCAGGCGGCGCACCGCCCTCATCACGTACAGTCAACTTTGTGACACTGGGCGATGGGACGTACCGATTCGGGCCGCCGACCGGCCGCCTGCTGATCAAGACAGGCCGCGCCGGGCTCGGCCGGAAGGCGGGGCACGACCTTACGATCGAGGCCACCCGATGGTCCGGGAACGCGGTGGTCGTCGCGAGCGATCCCGGCCAGTCGTCGGTGACCGTGACGGTCGAGACGGGATCGCTGACCGTCCGGGAGGGGAGGGGAGGGGTCAAACCCCTCACCGACGCCGACAAGGCGGAGATCAGGCGGACGCTGGAGGGCGAGGGCGTGCTGCACACCGCACAGCACCCGACCATCGCCTTCCGCTCCACGAACATCACGGGAACGCCCGAGTCCTTCGAGATCGCGGGAGAGCTCACGATCAAAGGTCGGACTCACCCGGTGACCGTGCACGGGGGCAGTGACAGGGATGGGATGGTGTGCGGTTCGGCGACCGTCACCCAGTCCACCTGGGGGATCAAGCCGTACAGCGCGTTCCTGGGCGCGCTGAGACTGGCCGACGACGTCCGGATCGAGTTCGCGGTGACCAAGCTCGAACCACTCCCCGGTCCCGGGCAGGCCCCCGGACAGCCGTAGCGGGCAAGGACGCGTCCGGTACCTGTTCAGACGTCTCCCAGTGCCAGTCGGAGCCCTGTTCGATGAGTCGTCCGGGTGAGTTCCGGCCCTCCGCCTCCGGTCGCCCATCACCTGGCGAACCTGGAACGATCGGGCGCGCTGATACGCGACGGCCGCGGCTGGAACACCTGCCGACTGGGCCGCGAACCGGCACGGCAGGGCTCAACTGGCCGCGCAACGCTGTGACCAGCCGTGGTCGGGCCGGTGGTCGGGGTGGTGGGCAGCGGCTTCGCCGTGGTGGGCAGGGGCTGCGTGGGGCGTCTTCAGGCTCGGGGAGTGGCTCCAGCTGACGGTGCTGCCGGGATCCCGGACCGGGTGCCACACGGGCTCGGCAGGACCGCCTCGTCTTGTAGCCGACCCAGGACAGGAAAGAGAAAGGGTGGGACGGGCTGGGGCTGGCGGTCGGCGCGGCCGGGGGATCGGGCGCCCTCGGGGGTGTCGTTGCGCGTCGGCAGGGGCCTTGCGCGCTCCGAGCCGGGCGAGGCCGGCACGCCACAGTGGAACGGCCGGACGGTGATCATCGGCATCGTGCTGACCACCGTGATCCTCGCGGTGGTGTCCGCCGTGGTGCGTGGCTTCCCCAGGCGAGCGTCTGTGCGCTGTTCGGGGAGCCGGTGGTGCGGTGCTGGCGCGCCACGACCGGCAAGCAACCGGGTGGGCCACAGGATAAGCACACGGGCGTGCCAAGCGGCGGGCCCGATTCCCCGGCGGCGCCTGCACAGCCCGCGGGTCTTGCGCAGTCCGCGGGGCCGCCCGCCCTGCTGCACCGTTCCCTCAGCGGTGCAGCAGGGCAGCGCCCGCGCACCGTGTGCGTAGAGGTGGGACTGCCAGGGTCGTGCAGGCGGCCCGCGAATGCCGATGAGACCTGGCAACGGTGGTGTGCCCAGGCCCGTGTTGCGGCACCGGCCGGCCGGGCAGGAACCCTGGCAGGAGGAGTGGCGGCGGCACTACCCGCTCTTCTGGCGGCTGCTGTTGCCCGGGCGACGCCAGGGGATGTCCCGCGGCGCCGGCAGTGCGGACCAGGAGACGGAGGTTGGCCGGTACCGGTTGTCGACGCGCCACCGGCAGGGCCTGTCTCCCTTCAGGCGGCGAGTAGCCGCCCGCGAGGAGATCGCGGGCGGGCGGCTGCTCGCACTCTGGTAGGGGGCCGGTGCTTACGGCGCCACCGGATCGCCATCGCCTGGCACAGCTCGTCCGAGGGCTCCAGGCCGCGTCGTCCAGGAGCACCTGCCGGTAGGTGCGCCCCTCCTTGAGGGAGGCGTCCAGGCGAGCCTGAGCCGACGCCTTGATCCGGTCCGAGGCGGGCGCTGTGGGCGCCGTGTCCGGCGCGGGCCACAGCAGGATCACGCCGGCGACGACGGCCGCGCACACGAGGGCTGCGGCACCCGACTTTCCCCCTGATCGACAGGGGCCGAGAGGGTAGCAGCCGGGGAAAAGACCAGGTCAGGCTCATCGGAGTACAGTGGGACACGCGGAGTTCTCTGCGGGCTGCAAGGAGCGAGGCATGATCCATTCAGCCGATATCCGCGAGTGGCGCAACCGCGACGTGATCGATCCCCAGGGCCACAAGATCGGGGCCCTGGAAGGGGTCTACGTGGACACCACCACCGACGCGCCGTCCGTCGCCACCGTCCGCACCGGACTGCCCACCCGGCAGCGACTCGTCTTCGTCCCCGTCGACGAGGCGACCGTGGGACCCGGTTACGTGCGGGTGGCGTACTCGAAAGGGCAGGTGCGGAAGGCACCGTCGATGGGCACGGACGACGTCCTGCCGGCCGACCGGGAAGAAGAGATCTTCAAGCATTACGACAGGCCCTACGAGCCTCGCGCCGACCGCGGACGCCGCCTCGCGCGCCGCTGAGCACCGGCCGGGGGAAGTGAGCAGCCACGTTGGCGCTCTTCCTGTTCCTGATCCTCGTCGCGATCGCCCTGGGGCTCGTCGGCGCGGTGCTGAAGGGGCTGTTCTACCTCCTGGTCATCGGCGTGGTGCTCTTCGTGGCCGACCTCGTGCTGCTGGGCGCGCGCTGGTCCCGGCGATCGCACCGGCACCTCGTCCGGTGATGACGCCACGCGCGGGCCGTTGGCCTTTATGGGGCCGTTTCCGGGGGGCATTGGCGTCCGCTTGAGGTCGTTTCGGGGGTATCGGCGTCCGCCGAGGCGGTCGTCGTGGAGGTGTCCGGCGACGGCGGCGAGCTGGTCGGGGCCGGCGAGTTCGGTCAGTCCGTGCACGGCGGCGTCCATGCGGTCGGGGCTGTCCATGCCGACGACTCAGGTGACCATCTGGTCCTCCAGCCGCACGCGGGTGCCGACGTGGTGGGCGAGGCCTGGTCGTACGGCCTGGGGAACAGCGGAACAGCCACTACCTCGACTGCCTGGGCCGCTACTCCTTCCGGCTGCCGGAGCCGCCCGGCGGAATGCGGCCCCTGCGCGTCCCGGACGCCGCCGAGGGGGAGTGAGCGCCCGCACCCGAGCGGCTGACCCTCGAGCGCGCCTACCGGCCGGCGGCGTCGAGTTCGTCGTACATGTCGGCCGTGTAGTGGCCGGGCATGTTGCACACCAGCTCGTAGCGCCCGGGGCGGAGGGTCAGGGTGGTCCAGCCCACCGTGCCGGAGGCGATGCCGTCGCCCGCGCCGCCGCGGCAGCTGCGCGAGGCTTCGCCCAGGCTGCCCGCCTCGCTGACCTTCCCGTCCGAGCCGACCGGCCGTTCGCCCACGGCCCGGCCGGCCCGCAGCGGCAGCACGACGACCTCGTGGGTGAGGGCTCCAGCGTTGACCACCCGCAGCGACATGGTGTCGGCGGGAACCGCGCTAGGTCGCCGAGGGTGGTCGGGTCGAGCAGCAGGTCAGGCACGGGCGCCCTCCCGGTCGCGGCGGGCGGTGCCGGTGCCGTGGCAGGCCGGGCAGTCGACGGTGATCGTGTGCAGGTGGCCGCGGGCGTCGCGGCCGCCGAGAGTGTCGGCGGCAGAGGCGAAACCGTCGCAGGCCGTGCAGGTCCTCGGCGGGGTGTAGTGCGCTGGGTCATGATGGTGGTTCCTACATCAGTTCGGGGAGTCGCCGGGTTCCGGCGGACTCCGGGTGGCAGCCGTCCGGCAGGTGAGCACTCGTGGTTCCTGGACGTTGAGTCCTGACGAAAGACCGTGCCCCTGCCGGTTGGCCCGGAGAGTTGATCGCTGATGGGATGTCGTGCCCGCCGCCGGGCGGCGTGAGCACTGCTTGATCAGGTTGCTGATGGTTCTCCGGCAGGCTGCTGAAGGTGATCGGCATCGAGAGCGGGAGGACCGTTGCGACTGTTCCTGGGTATCGGCGGTCACGTAATTCGGCTCTGACGCTGATCTTGTGACGCTGTCGGTGTCAGTGGCGGCTGTGACCATGACTCGCGTGTTCTTCGCGGAGCTTCGAGGTGTTGTTCCCCCATCTGGCTGGTGTCGTGGTGGAGTTGGTCGAGCGGGCTGTGGCCGGGGTGGTCACGATGCATGCGCGGGCCCGCTCGGCGGGTGCGGACTGTCCGCACTGCGGTAGTGCGTCGGGCCGGGTGCACGGCCGGTACGTGCGACGGCTCGCGGACGTCCGGTCGGTGGTGCCGGTGTGGTGATCGAGCTGCTGGTGCGGCGGTTCAAGTGCCCGAACCCGGCGTGCCGGGCGGTGACGTTCGCCGAGCAGATCGCGGGGCTGACGAGCCCGCATGCCCGCTACACGCCCCTGGTGCGTGAGCAGTTGACCTCGATCGCTCTCGCGCTGGCCGGCCGGGCGGGAGCCCGCCTGGCCGGGGTGCTGGGCCTGCGCGTCGCCAAGGACACCCTGTTACGTCTGGTCCGCGCCGTACCGGAAGAACCCGTCGGAAAGATCCGTGTGCTCGGTGTCGACGACTTCGCGCTACGGAAGGGCGGCTCGTACGCCACGATCCTGGTGGACCTGGAGTCACGGCGCCCGGTGGACGTGCTGCCCGGCCGGGATGCCGAGCCGCTGGCCGCCTGGCTGAAGGGCCACCCGGAAGTGGAGATCATTTGCCGGGACCGGGCCGGGGCCTATGCCGAGGGTGCCCGCAGCGGCGCCCCGCAGGCTCGGCAGGTCGCCGACGCCTGGCATCTGTGGAGCAACCTCGGCGAGGCCGTGGAAAAGACCGTCGCCGCCCACCACGCCTGTGTCCGGACCGCGTTCGGGAACACCGTACCGGCCGCCCCGCCGACCAGCGACGACATCTGGCGGACGCCACCGGCACCGGCTGCCGCGCTGCTCGACGTCTGCGGACGCGAGCGCCGCCTGGTGACCCGGACCAGGGAACGCTACACCGCCGTGCGACAGCTTCTGGACGACGGCAGCACGCTGGAGGAGATCTGCCGGACACTGCGGCTGGACCGGTCCACCGTGCGTCGCTTCGCCCGCGCCACCAGTCTCGACGAGCTGCTGGTCAAAGCGACGAACCGCCCCACCATCCTGGACGAGTGCAAGCCTTACCTCCACCGGCGGTGGAACGAGGGCTGTCACAACAGTGCCCAGCTCCACCAGGAGATCGTCGCCCTGGGCTTCGCCGGAAGCATCCAGACCGTGCGGCGCTACCTCCGCCCGTTCAAGGCCGCCACCGCCGCGCCACCCGTGCCCCGCCCGGCTCCACGGCCCCGTCGCATCGTCCGCTGGATCATGACCGACCCCGGGAACCTGACAGCCGATGAGGCCGCCGACCTCAAGGAGATACGGACCGGATGCCCCGGGCTCGATGCCGTCACCCACCACGTCCGCGACTTCGCCGCCATGATGCGCGAGCTGCGGGGTGACCAGCTGCCCGCCTGGATGGAGCGCGTCCTCGCCGACGACCTGCCCGCCCTGCACTCCCTCGTCAACGGACTGAGCCGCGACCTCGACGCCGTCGTCGCCGGGCTCTCCACCCCCTGGAGCTCCGGCCAGGTCGAAGGACAGGTCACAAGGACGAAGCTACTCAAGAGGCAAGGATTCGGACGAGCCAGCCTCGACTTCCTCCGCAAGCGCATACTCCTCACGTCCTGACCCGACTGCGTCACAAGATCAGCGCCAGAGCCGAATTACGTGACCGTCGACAAGCTCACGGACCTTTTTTACGCAGGGCCGCGTTCTCCGCCTCAAGCGGTGTGGCCGGCTCCGCGGGCACCTCCGCATGCCGCCATCCTGCCGCCCAAGACCGGCGGGTCGGCCGCAACCCCGGTCCCTGAACGCGGGCGGCCAAGCGAACGAAGAAAGCGCGGCTGGAGAAAAACGCCGCTGACGCACGCTCCTCCAGCCGCATGGAAAGGGCACCATCCATCGATGTTCGTGATGGTGAACGCCTCACAAGGGCGGGATCACCTTACTCACCCTCGGACGGCTCCTCGCCCTCAGCCGTCGGCGTCTCCGCCTCCTCCGTTCCTGCTTCGGCTGCGGGTTGTTCGCCTTCGGTCGGGGTCGCTTCGGGTTCCGGGGTCTCGCCGGCTGCGGGCGCTTCGGCTTCCGCCTCCTCCGTTCCTGCTTCGGCTGCGGGTTGTTCGCCTTCGGCCGGGGTCGCTTCGGGTTCCGGGGTCTCGCCGGCTGCGGGCGCTTCGGCTTCCGCCTCCTCCGTTCCTGCTTCGGCTGCGGGTTGTTCGCCTTCGGCCGGGGTCGCTTCGGGTTCCGGGGTCTCGCCGGCTGCGGGCGCTTCGGCTTCGGTCGGGGTGGCCTCGGTCGTCGGCTGCTCGGCTTCGGTCGGGGTGGCCTCGGGTTCCTGAGGTGCCTGCTCGGTGTCGTCCATGTCTTCACCTCCTTCCTGCGACGCGCAGTCAAGGAGTCGGGTGTCCGTCGCCTGGTAGCCACCGGGATCCGAACGAAAATTTTTGAGCGCTTTACGCTTTTTGTCCTATTCCTTGAGGGGGAGGATGTCAACGGGCCCCGGGCGAGAGGTTGGCGGGCGGTGCCTACCTCTACCTGGCCGCCTTCTCCGCCGTTGCCGGGGGTTGTTGTCGGTGGGGTACGGGCTGCTGGTGCTGCAGCCCGTACATCCCGCACGCCACGGAGGCGTGCTCGCCTGAGCCGGCGCCCACGCCGGCGACAGTGATGGCCCCCGGAGGGCGGCGGACATCGCGATCAGCGCGCGGGTCGTCGATCTACGGCAACTGTGGCCAGCGCTCGGTCGCACAGGGGCAGTGGAGGTCCCGGAGCTCGTCGTGCAGCTGCTTGATGGACCACGGCGTCGAGTCCGGCTGGCTTGAGCCGGCGCCGGCCGGCCCGGCCCGGCACCAGGTGATGGCCCGGACCGGCCGGCGCCGGGTGAAGCCGTGCTCGGTCTGCGATGAGCCCTGCCTGACCGCCGGGGTCCATTGACACCGGCCGCGGCCGCCGCCGGGTGGACCTGTGCCGCGATCACACGCTCGCCGTGTCGCGGCCGTCCTCCACCATGCCGACGGCCCTGGAGAGGATCCTGGCCGACCTGGGGGAGATGCTGACCGAGCTGGGGGTGCACGTCGCCGCTGCGGGTCCACACCGATCAAGAGGGCTGGTGCCATGAGACTCGGCGATGAGCCCCAGCGCTACTACCTCACCCTGACCGCCGGCAGTCGGATCGTACTGCAGGGCTGGTGGGCCAGTGAGGCGACGGCGCGCAGGAAGTTCTCCGGTTGGGTCGGCGCGTACGGCCACCTGCACGGCGTCAGGATCACGCTGGTCGACGAGGAGACGGGCCAGACGCTGGCCAGCTGGCCGTAGCGTGCCAGTGCTCGGCAGGCTGGGGCTCCCTGCGCCGGGTCTGTCTCTCCCTGGGGTGTGACCGCTGCCACGGCGGGTGCCCCGGTCGTGGATGACTACGACCTCTTCGCCCTTCAGGCCCTCGGCTTCGCTGCGGTGCAGGAGGCGCCGCAGCGGCTGGCCCTGCTGCCCCTGGACGAGGCGCATGATCTGCTGCGGTTTTTGGTGGCGGTTGCGCGGATCGGCCGGCCAAGGAGATCGCCGCCCGTGTCCTGTCGGAGAACTGACCGGGTATGAGAGGCCTCACGGGGTTCGCGTATCCGCCGGGGGCTCGGGTCTGGGAGCACTGACGTGGCACGCGCCAGACTGGTCACGGTCTGGCGCGTTACGGGCGAAGCTGCACCGTCTGGTGCTGGACGAGCTCGGATTCCAAGGGGAGCCGGACCGGTCAGATGCCCGCCGCGCTCCAGGGCGATGTCGAGCGGGAGCCGGGCCAGGCGTAGTGCCGCCCTGTCTGCCTCGGCGCCGACGCCGCGCACCGGTGACAGCCCGGTCACGGTCACGATGGTCCCGAAGGGGGTGCCGGTGGCCATGCACCTTCTCTCCGTTCACGCTTTCTTTCCGTACACCCTCCTTTGTTCCATCCATGGGGACGCTGAGCCCCGCCCCGATCCCCTGCCGACATCAGGTTTCCGTATCGGCAGGGCAGGGTTCAGGCGGCGGGGCATCGCGCCGGGGCGGTGGAGTGGGGGACACGCCGACCGTGCCGCCTCGGCCGCTCGGCTGCTTCCGCCCCATACTCTCGGGCGCTGTGACGCTGGCAGACGGAACATACTGGCTGGGGCCATCGACCGGCCGACTGTTGATCAAGACTGGTCGCGCCGGGCTGGGCCGCAAGGCGGGGCACGACCTCACCATCGAGGTAACCCGGTGGTCCGGCGAGGCGGTGATTGCCGCGGGTGACCCCAACAGGTCATGGGTGAATGTCACCGTGGAGACGGACTCGCTGGAGGTCCGGGAGGGAACGGGCGGGCTGAAGCCGCTCACCGATACCGACCGGGCCGAGATCAAACGGACCCTGGGAGGCAAGGCCCTGCTGCATACCGCAGCGCACCCCACGATCACCTTCCGTTCCACCGGCATCACGGGGACTGCGCAGTCCTTCGAGATCAACGGTGAGCTCACCATCAAGGGCCGCACCCACCCCGTGACGGTGCACGGGAAGGGCAACGGCGACGGTCTCGTCCGCGGCTGGGCCACCGTCACACAGTCCACCTGGGGCATCAAGCCCTACACCGCGTTCCTGGGCGCACTGCGGCTGGCCGATGATGTCCGGGTGGAATTCGATGTAGCCCGACTCGAACCCGCAAACGGACCGGGCTGCTGAAGTTGATCGGTGACCTCGGTCCGATGGAGGGAGCCAACCGGACTGCAGGGTGGAGGAGACCCCAGCAGCCCCGTTTCAAGCCGTGCTGCGACGTCATCCGCGTTCACCCGGCCGACGCGCCGGGCGGGCGCGGTCGGGCGCTGGTGTTTTAGCGTCGTCATGCCTTGCGCTGTGACAGGACCGCAAGGCCCGGGCGGCCCCCGCACGCAGCGCCCTGGGCGGGGGCCGCCGCCCCGTCTGCCGTGCGGTGGTCAGAGGGGAGCAGCCCCAGCGTGGTCGGCCCCAGCCGGCCTGCGCGACCGGATGCGCGGTTTCCCCCGGTACCCGTTGCGCAGCCTCCTCCTGGCCGGGGGAGGCTGCGCAACGGGTGTACTCATCGGGCGTCGGTACCGAAGCCCTGGGCGAGGACGCCGGATGGCCTGCTCATATCGAGCGCAGCGCGCCGTGGCGAGCCAGGGCCTCGCACAGCTCTCCTTCGACCACATCGGGCAGGGCGGCGCCCTGAGCGTGCTTGAGGACGTGTTCGGCGACGGCGGACAGCTTGGTGTTGGTGTGCTGGGAGACCTCCCGCAGCACGGCGAAGCCCTCGCCACGATCTATTCCTCCCATGGCGACGAGGGCGCCGATGGCCTGGTCGACCACTGCATGGGAGACGAGCGCGTACTCGAGCTGCCGGTTCTCCGTACGCAGCCGTTCGATCTCAGAGGGCTCTACGTTCTTTCCCGGGTTGGTCCTCCCATTCGTAGGGTGGGGACGCCCAGGGGTGCCGGGTGTGGCTATCAGAGGGCTGCCGCTCGTGGCTCGAAACGCTTCGCCGCCCGGCGCCCCACGACGACTCGGCCGCCGATTAGGAAGTGCGAACAAGTCGCTGCGTAGAGCAATGCCGGCGAGGTCGTCCGTGGTACGAACAGCACGAACACGCACGTCAGGAGCACGATGAGCCGGATATGGGCGGGGATCGACAGTGGCAAGGGACACCACCACGGCCTCGCGCTGGACGCCGAGGGCAAGACCCTGCTGTCGCGACGGGTCGCCAACGACGAACCCGAACTGCTGAAACTGATCGGTGATGTCCTCGACCTGGCCGACGGCCGTGAGGTCACCTGGGCCATCGACATGACCGGCGGGGAACCCGCGCTGCTGCTGGCCCTGCTGGTCAACCACGGCCAGGAGGTCCTCTACATCCCCGGCCGCCTGGTGAACCGGGCCTCCGACGGCTACCGCGGCGAAGGCAAGACCGACGCCCGCGACGCCTACGTGATCGCCGACCAGGCCCGGATGCGCCGCGACCTGCGGCCCATCCGCCCCGGCGACGAGGCGGCCGTCGAGCTGAAGCTGCTGACCGGACGCCGGGCCGACCTGGCCGAGGACCGCACCCGCGTGGTGAACCGGCTGCGCGGCACCCTGCTGAGCATGTTCCCGGCCCTGGAGCGGGTCCTGGAGGTTACCAACACCGGCCCGCTCAGGCTGCTGACGGGCTACCAGACCCCGGCCGCGATCCGCCGCACCGGCATTGCGCGGCTGACCAAATGGCTGGCCAACCGCAAGGTCCGCAACGCCAGAGCCCTGGCCGAGACGGCGGTCGAGGCCGCCGAGCGCCAGCACACCGCCGTTCCCGGGGAGAAGACCATCGCGAAGCTGGTCCACACCCTGGCCGAGGAGGTGATGGCCCTCAACGAGCAGATCTCTGAGACGGACAAGCTCATCGAGGGCCGGTTTCGCGAGCACGAACTTGCCGACATAGTCGAAAGCGTCCCGGGCATCGGCACCATCCTCGGCGCGGAGTTCCTCGCCGCCTGTCGGCGGCAGCCTGGACGGCTTCGACTCCCCGGACGCCTTGGCGGCCTTCGCCGGCGTCGCGCCCGCGCCCCGCGACTCGGGCAAGGTCAGCGGCAATCTCCACCGGCCGGTCACCTATCACCGCAGACTCCAGCGCGTCTTCTACACTTCCGCGCTGGTCAGCGTCCGCTGCGACCCGAACTCACGCAGGTTCTACGACCGCAAACGCGCCGAGGGGAAGAAACACGTCCAGGCCGTGCTCGCCCTCGCCCGCCGACGCGTCAACGTCCTGTGGGCTCTGATCCGTGACCGACGGTGCTACCAGGTCGCACCCTCAGTGATCGCGACCACTTGACAACAGCATTAGGAAGCGTTAAGTCCCGTTCCTGATGATGTGGTGTCGCCCGTTCGTGGGTGATGGGACGGTTCCGCCTTCGCGTCATGTCGTGCGCATGATGAGGTCGCGAGCATGGAACGGATGCCGTACGCGACCGACTTGTCCGACGAGCAGTGGGTGTTGATTGAGCCGCTGGTCACCGCGTGGAAGCAGGAGCGGGTGGCGCGGTCGGCGACCGGGGACCCGGGCTCCTGCGACTTGCGCGAGGTCGTGAACGCGTTGCTTTACCAGAACCGGACGGGCTGTCAGTGGCGGCTCCTGCCACACGACCTCCCGGCCTGGTCGGCGGTGTTCTACTACTTCACCCTGTGGCGCCAGGACGGTCTTGACCAGCGGATCCAGGAGATCCTGCGCTGCCAGGTGCGGGAGCGGTCCAGACGATTAGAGGACCCGTCCCTGGTGATCATCGACACCCAGTCCGTCCGGGTGGCGGCCGGGGTGCCGAAGGAGACGACGGGGCTGGACGCGAACAAGAAGACGCCCGGCAGGAAGCGGGGACTCGCCGTCGACGTGCTGGGCCTGATCATCGGTGTGGTGATCCTCGCCGCGAGTGCGCACGACAACGAGGCCGGCATCGCCCTGCTGGACCAGGCGGCCGAACGATGCGGGATGCGCCTGGAAAAGGTCCTGGTCGACCAGGGCTTCAAGGACGCCGTGATCATCCACGGGGCGGTGAAGGACATCACCGTCGAGGTGGTCCGCCGCAACCCCGACGACGAAGGCAAGGGCTTCGTCCCGCAACCGAAGCGGTGGGTGGTCGAGCAGGTCAACGGCACCCTCATGCTGCAGCGGCGCCTGGCCCGCGACTACGACCACCGACCCGACAACGCGGCCTCCCGCGTCTACTGGGCCTCCACCGCCGGCATGCTCCGCCGCCTCACCACCCCTGCCCCCGCCTGGCGGGACGACGTGGAGCTGGCAGCGTGAACGTCCACGAACTCCTGCGGCTGCTGCAGACCGAACACGATGAGACCGCCGCACGAGCCGACAACCTGCGCGAGCAGATCGAGCGGCTCACCACCGACCTCGCCGAGGCCGAAGCCCGCCTGGCCGAGCTCGCCGCCACCCGCAAGGTCATCGACGGCCTCACCCCTCCCGACCACGCAACGGCCCCCGCGGAGACCGCCACCGCCACCGTCTACCAGCGCATCGTGACCACGTTCAACGAGCACCCCGGGCAGGTGTTCCGCGTCCGAGATCTGCACGAGCACCTCGGCCTGCCCACCGACGAGCCCTCAATCAACGTCACCCGCTCCCGCCTGGGACGACTCGTCCGCCAAGGACTCCTCGAACAACCCGGACGCGGCCGCTACCAGAAACGGACTTAACGCCCTCTCAGCAGCATCCGACGTGCTGGCCGAAGCCGACCCAGAAGGGTCGGGAAACGCGGAAGAGACCATGAAATCACCGTGATGACAGCGGACGGGACCCTGTGCATCACCTGCCCAACATCCTCCCTCAGCATCCATCCGCTCGCGGCGCATCACAACACGTAGGTCCTCCGAGCCGGGGCCCGGAGGACCTAGCAGGGCTTGCTGCCGAACCCCGCAGCCTCCGAGTAGCCGTCGCCGGCACTGCTCATGCCGACAGGGCATCCGACCGGGCGGCGGCGGAGCGTGATCGTCGGGCGGATGCAGCACGGGAAGGGGGTGTCACGCTGCCTGCCGTCACGCGGATTCCGCCCCAGAACAGGCGTTGGCGGCCCCCGAAAGAAGATCGTCGCGGGAGGCGGTTGCACGGGCGGTTGCGTCCAGTTGCGTCGCCCGCTCCAAAGCCGCCGCGTTCCTGCAGGCTGTCGCGTGGTCGGGGAGCTGACATCCATGCGACCCCCGCAGCCTCTCCGAAGCAGGAATGAGAAGGATTGGGGCGGCTGGGGCCGGCGCTGCCGGGGGATCTGGCGTCCCCCAGGTTCTGGGTGGCAGCGAGGGCTCTCGCAGAGCTCAGCTGACGAGGCGGAAAACCGGAGCCGACAGCGCCGCGGTCCTGGCGTGCGGCTTCCGGTCATCGGCTACGGCTGGCGCCGGTCGTCGCGGGTGGCGGGCCGATTGGGCCAGACAGTGCGTCGTCAGGGTGTTCGATCAGCTCACCGCCACGGGGCGGGCCCCCGGCCGGCCTCGGAAGAGCCGCATCAGCCTCCGCGGCGGCAGGTCGAGGCTCTCGTCCGGGATGAGGCTGTCCTGCAGCAGCTCCCACATCGCCATCTCGTACTGGTCCACGTCCCATCGCCTGTCCAGGTAGAGGGCGCTGGTGAGTTGCCTCGGTGCTGCCGGCCGACGCCCCGTCGGAGACGCAGTCCGAGGCCGGTCGTACAGCGGCAACTACGTGTCGGCATCTCCGCCCCTGCACGCGAGGACCGCTGGGCAGCGTGAACGGGACCCGGCACAAGACACCGCGGAGCAACGACCAGGAGCCCTTGGATGCGGACTGCCCTGACACGGATGCCGGCGTCTGAGGGAGACAAGCATTCAGCCAGCCGGAAGTGAAGGATGCGGACGTACGGGATCCGCTCCGGCTCCAGTCAGGGCAGCCGCGGATGAGGCGATACCGTCAGACTACGGGGGCTGCCACCAGAGGGCATCGCGGCACGCCCTCAGGCCGGCCCCGCCCGGTGCGCCGGCACAACAGGCTCTCAGCAGGGCGGCTTGCCCCACCGGTCGGTGTCCCGGTCTCCTGCCCGGCAGCGCGGGCACGTTGGGGGCGGCCGGCCCCGGTCGTCGCGCGGTCTCGCCGCACAAAAGGGGCGGGTTGCCTGGTCCGGCAACCCGCCGTGCATCAGCGTGAGCGGTCAGCCCCGGACGATGTTCTGTGCCTGCGGGCCCTTCTGGCCCTGGCCGATGTCGAAGGTGACGTGCTCGCCCTCGGTCAGCTCGCGGTAGCCGCCCCCTCCCTGGATTTCGGAGTAGTGGGCGAAGAGGTCTGGGCCTCCGTTGTCCTGGGCGATGAAGCCGTAGCCCTTTTCGGCGTTGAACCACTTCACGGTGCCGCTGGCCATGCTGCTTTTCCTTCGTTCATACCTGGGAACAGCCCTTGATCACGGGCATGTTCCGGCTCCCGTAGCAAAGAGAGCCACCAGCCGTTCTACCCCGCATGGCCTGGTCTACCCGGCCGGGACACAGGCGCACGAGCGGCCCCAAGCGCCGGGAGTACGCCAGGGCGCCGGTGGGAGCCTGAGGTTCGTAGTTCTGAAGGTGCTCGGGGGCCTGTCGCGGAGGTCTGCCATGCCCCGAACGCACAGCGCACGTTCCCACTACGGCCGCGAGCCTGGCCGCTGCTGCTCCTGGACACCGGACACGCCGGACGGGGCTGGCGCACTGCCATCGGGACCGGCCGCTGCACGACAGCTGCACCGACAGCGGCCGGAAGCTCAAGGCGCGCCCTTGCAGCCAAACCGCTGGTCACATCCGGTGAGCCAGTCCCATCGGTGGGATCCGCTGGGTCCGAGGAGGTGGGGCAGCCGCACGTCCAGGACGGGGGTAGCGCAGGGCGGTGGCAAGCGTGACGGCCTGGCGGGCCTGAGCCGCGGCCGGCTCCTGGCTGAGTGCGCCTGCGGGCGCCGGGTGGCGGCCAGGAGCCGGCGAGCGGAGGCGGCTGTGACGGATGCCAGATTCGGTGGGCACGGCGCTCGGTCCCCGTGCAGTGTGCTCGCTCTGCCCGGCTGAACGGTCCCGCGAGCTGTTTTGCGGAGCGCGCTGCCCCGCTCATGGCGGCCCATGTAGGCGGCTGCCGCGGGGAGAGTGCATGACGGCCCGTTCCCTGGGCGCCGGGGGCCGCACCGAACACCTGCGGTCGAGCCCCGGCATCCCAAGCCGTATCCAGCCGGGGCTGGGAGGGGCCGTCAGGACTTGCCGCGGCCGGTGATGAAGTCGCGGGCCCGGTCGACCAGGCCGGCGCCCGGTGCGAGGAGCTTGTTCGCGGGCGGAGTGTCCGGGGCAGCCGGATGCGGGCGGGTCGGGGCCATGGCCTTGGCCCGCCGGACCTTCTCCCCGAGATCGCCGAGCATCTCGGACGAGCAGGCCTGACGCAGCAGCGGGAAGAGGTTGTTCTCCTCATCCTCGACGTGGGCGGTTACCTCCTCCATGAGCTGCTGCAGCAGCGGGCTCATCTGGGGGTCGTCGGCGTTGATCCCCTCCAGCTGCTTGAGGATTGTCTCGACACGGCTGTGATCCGCGATCTCCTTGTCCGCGATCCGGGCGCCGTCGTTGACATGCTCGCGTACCGTCGGGTACAGGTACTGCTCCTCGGCGACCGAGTGCCGCACCAGCTCGATGGTGACCTCGTCGACGAGGTCACGCAGCTCCTGCCCTTGGCCGGTCATGGATTGGATCCTGCCGAAGATCTCTTCGACCTCCCGGTGGTCGTCCATCAATTCCTCGATCACATTGCCGCCATGCCCCATCGTGCATCCGCCTCTCGCTTGTGCTGTCAGGGCCAGGTCCGTCCCAGCCTGCAGACACTGATCCCCCGTCGGCACACCATGTGGGGCCCAGCCCCATACGGCTCACCCGATCGGATGCCAACCTGAACATCGCGCAGGCCTTCGAGGCGTCCTGCGGGGGCCGCCGCACTCCCTTGATGTGAACGCGTCGGTGCCGGACAGACTCAGTCCGGCTCGGTGGCACCTGAGGATCATGCAGCCCAAGAGCGGGCGGGCAGAGACGATGGGGAGGCGGCTCTCAACGAGCTCTACACCATGCCGCCGCCCGACTTCGTCTCCTGCTGCGAGGAACTGGCCGCGGCCGGCCGCGCCGAGGACGCCCACCGGATCCAAGCCGCCCGCCGCCCCACGCGCGCGGCCTGCGCTCCAGCCGCCACCCGTCGCAGCTCCACGGCCCCTGCCCGCACAGCTCCTGCAGGGTGTGCCGCTCGAAAAGTCGTCGTCGCAGGGGGCAGCGGTGACGGTTCGTCGGCGGGGAGCATGCCCGGATGATCGTGTCCCTGTTGTCCTAGGTGACCCGGAAGCTGCTCTTTCTGCCGTCGTTGCTGTTTTGCGGGGGTGCGGCGAAAGACGCTGGGCTTTTCGTCCTGCGCCCCGAGAACGCGGTGCCGCTGGCAGCCGGCTGGCCCGGTCCGCTCCGAGCCGGTCGATCGGTTCTGGTCCGCCACCCTCTGCGGGCTGATACCTCGGTGTCGCCGGCGCGAGGTCTTCCCGGTCACTGTGGGCACCCTGCTCGGCCGGCATCGCCGGTTCGTCGCCGTGAAGGGGGACGACGGCGCGCGCAGGCGCACCGGTCGGCCGCCGACCGCCACGGCGCTCAAGAGCCTCGTCCGGCGACTGGCCGGCGAGAATCCGCGAGGGGGCCACCGGCGGATCCAAGGGGAGTGGGCGCGGCTCGGGCGGATCGCAGCCTCGGCGGTGGGGGAGATGCTCCACGCGGCGGGCATCGACCCCGCGCCGCGTCGCTCCGGTCCGGCCTGGCGCGAGGTCCTCACCGCCCGGGCCGCAGGCAGCATCGCGGTGGACTTCTTCCCCCTCGACACCGCGCTCGGCAGGCGGCTCTGTGCGCCGGCCTTCCCCGGGCACGGCGCCCGGCGCCTGCACATCACCGGGTCACCGCCCAGCCGGTGCGGGAGTGGACGGCGCGGCGGGCGAGGAATCTCGCCGCCGACCTCGGGATGCGCAGGGAGTCCCTGCGGTTTCTGCCGCGCGCTCGAGGCGGCGGGTACGGCGCGGCGTTCGATGCGGTCTTCGGGGCCGAGGAACTGGACGTGATCGAGAGTGCGCCGCGGGCGCCTGGGAGGAACGCCCACTGCGGGCGCGTCATCGGCGGCCTCCGCCGCGAGGTCCTCGACCACATCCTCGTCAGGGCAGAGGCGCAGGCCCGGCAGGTGCTTGCGGCCTACCCAGAGGCACCACAACGAGCGCCGGCCCCACCGGGCGCGCAACCGGCTGCCACCCGATGCCCCAAAACAGCCCACCGCGATGGACAGCGGCGCCCCCGAGCTGCTGCGCACCCGGATCCTCGGCGGCCTCCTCAGCGCGTACGGATACGCCGCGTGACCTGCGGCGACGACTTTTCGAGCGGCACAATATGCCTCCGGCGCGGCACAGCTCCGCCGTCCGGCCCACCTGAACCAGACCCCCCCTTCGCGGCGGGATGCCGCCGCACGCCGGTGCGTGGCAGCCACGTGGGCGGCCACGCACCGGCGCCCGGCAGCGCACTTCCAACTCCTCACCAGCTGAGTGCTGTTGTCCGGCCACACGCATCACGCTGCGGACTGGCGTCCGGCCCGGCCGGCGTCACCGCGTCGGGCGAGGGAGTCAGGCCTGCGCCGGCACCTTTGCGGTGTTCGCGGTCTCCTCGGCGCCGGCCGTCTCGGTCGTCGGGGCCGCTTCTGCGGCTGCGTCTTCCGTGGCGGGCGCGGACTCGGTCACGGCGGTGTACAGCACGGTGTTCTTCTGCTTCATCCGCTGGATGCGGCTCTTGGCGACCAGCCGCTCCAGGGTGTTGCGCACGGTGTTGATGTCCCGGGCCCGCTCGGGGTGCTCCCGCTTCAGGTCGCCGGCGACCTCGCCTGCGGTGCGCGGCTGCCCGGCGTGCCTGCCGAGGACGCTCAACAGCAGCTCACCCAGGGTCGGTTCACCGGCCTTGGTCGCCGTCGTCTTCTTCGCCGCGGGAGCCTGCTTCGCTGCTGCCTTCCTCGTCCCCGACTTTTTCGCGGTGGCCTTCTTGGCCGTCGTCTCCTTCACGGCCGTTTTCTTGGCCGTGGTCTTCTTCGCGGGTGCCTCGGCCGGCTTGTCCTGCCGCTGCTTCGGCACAGCCGCGGAAGCCTCGACATCGGTCGCTTCGGACGGCTCGGCCGACTCGGCCGCTTCGGTCGGCTCGGTGGGCCCAGGCGTGTTGTCCTGCGGCTGTGCCGGCTCGCCCTCGGGCGCCTGGGCGCTGGCGTCGGCCTCGGCCGGGGCGGACACCGTCTCCAGTGCCTTCACCAGCCAGGCTTCGTCCGCCTCGAGCTGCTCAAGACGCTTACGCAGACGGGCCTGTTCCTCCCGGTTGTCCGCGAGGTGGTTGGCGAACTGGGCCGCGTACTGGCTCTGCAAGCTCTGGGGGGTGGGCTCTTCCGGCTCGGTGGCCACGCGGCACGCTCCTTCGTACGGGGGTTGTTGCTGCCGGATGCTACCCACCCAAACGGGACCGTCGCCGCTGTCCTGGGCACACACCACCCTTACGAACAGCCGCACACGGCCTGCCGCACCTGCCGGCACCGGTCCGCCGGAAGGGACACCGGACGCGAAACCACCTCACCACCTTCCGCTCCACGGTCCGCCCGGATCCGCCCCGCACAGACGCCCTGCCCGCGCAGACGACACCGCCGTGACCGCCGGTACGCGCCGTTTCGTGCCGCCGCGACGCACAGGCCGAGGTGGGAAAGAGCTCGAGATCGGAGTGGTCGTGATGCGTGAGGCGTACGACGGGTACCAGGCAGCGGGCCGGCCGAAGGTGCCGACTGCGGCCTGGCGGTGGGCGGCGGCCTCGAACCTGGTCCCGGTCGCCCATGCCGGAGTGGGTTGGTGGGCGCGCGCGGTCGTCGAGGCCACAGATGCGGAGGCGATGCGGGCGGCGCTGCGGAGACCGGCCGTTAGCCTGTCGGTATGTCAGAGCGTGTCATCCCGGGCCGTACGGGCGGCCTGATCACTCTGGGCGCCGCGGACGCTCTGTGGGCCGGCTTGACGACCGGCAGCGCTGTGCCGACGGCCTCTGCGGCGTTCACCTGCTCTCCTGCCCACGCCCAGGCGGGCTACGTCCTGCTCGGCGGCTGTGTGGTGGCGACGGTGAAGGCAGGCGGCGGCCAGTGGAGTGTTCCGGAGACTGAGGTGCGCCGGGCGGCAGCGGAACTGAACGCGGTTGAGATGGACCGCCAGGACCTGGTCCGCATCGGTCCGTTCCGTGACGGGTCGAAGCAGGAGCACAACGAGGGACCGCCGCTGCGATGGCGCCGGCGCATCGCCCGGGAACTGCAGGAACTGGACGAGCCCGAGCGGGCAGCACGATGTGATGGCGGCCGGCCGTACCATCTGGCGGGGATCGACTGGCGGCAAATACTCGTGGAGCAAACCCGCGACCGGACGGCGCAGACATGGTGGCTGCCGCGCGCCGTGGTCAGGCTGCTGGATGTGGCCGAGCACACCGAAACGCGGTGGCTGCAAGCCGCGCGGACCCGCCAGAAAAGCGCAACCGTCACCGAGTCGCCCTCCCACCACCGGCAGGCCCGAGCCGCCGACGGCCGGCAGACGACGAGCCCCGACTGCCCAACCACCCCACTGCGCCCGTACAACGAGGAACTGAAAGGCCACCTGTACTCGGTACTCAGCAGGAAACCCGGCACCTCCCGCAAGGTGGCCGGGTGGACGTGCGCCATCTGCCGCACCGCACCCGCCGCCGTACTCGACCACTGCCACGAACACGGCTACGTCCGCGCCCCCGTCTGCCACTCCTGCAACACACAAGAACGACCCGACCACCTCTACAGCAACGACATCCGCGTGGCCAACCACTACACACGCCTCTTCCACACCCACACCGCCGACTGGCTCCGCCACTGGCACCGCTGCCCCGGCTGCCGCACCCGCACCACCCTGCCACTGCCCCACCTCGCCGCATGGACCGCCCACATAGCCTGCCGATCACTGCGCCCGACCCACCGCGACCCCAGAGGCTCCCGCGGGCGCAAACCCTGCGGTGCGCTGCGCGTGTCCTGGACCGGCAGCCACCATGCGCCCGGTTCCTGCCTGCTCACGGTCGCCGTCGACTTGTGCCCCTCCGGCGAGCACCGTGTCCTGGCGCAAGTCCCCTACCGCGAAGCCGCCGAGCGGTTTCGCGCCTGGCTGGCCGAGACCGCCCCTGCCGTGGCGGCCGAGGCCGGACCCGACCGCCTGGACGGCCTCCCAGCCCGGTTCCGGCCCGTCATCGCGGACACCAGCGGTGAGGGCCTGGCGCTGTTCTGAGCGAACAACCAGAGACCCGACACCAACGTCGACCGGACGATGACGAGATGACGAGGGCCATAATGACAAAGCCGAAGGTCAGGGCTGTCAGGCGGGACTGACACTGAAGCCGGAGGAAGGCCGCATCGAGCCCGCTACCGGACGGCATCGGCGTCTCCGCGGCGGCCTGCCCGGTGCCATTCGCCTTCTTCACCCAGCCCCGCAGACTCACCGAGCTGACGCCGAGTTCCCGGGCGACCTCGGTCACCGTCCGGTCCGAGGAAGCCACGAGCGCGACCGCGTCCCGCTCGAACTCCTCCGAGTACCGCTTCGTCTACTTGCTTCCCACCTGGCACTGCTTCCTCTGGGCTCACACATCCCAGTCTCCAGGTGTCCACGATCAAGGGGAAGCTTCACCCACCTCGGCCCTCGACATGGGCCACGCTGTCGGCGTACGGACTTTTCTCCCCAGGTGCGTACAGACGAACGTCCCCAGCTGTCAGGCCACGTCGGTCTCTCGCTCGATGGCCTTGAGGCGGTTCTTGAGCCGGTAGCTGGGGCCGTTGATGGCGATCACTTCGCAGTGGTGCAGGAGGCGGTCGAGGATGGCGGTGGCGAGGACCTCGTCGCCGAAGACCTTGTCCCACTCATCTGGGGCTGGCACTTGTTCCCTCACACGGGTTGTCGCTGCCACCTGGCCGTATCCCGTTTCCGGGGTCCTCGTTGGTTCTCGCGGTAGCACTCCGGTTTTCCAGGTGCTGCCTTGACCGTTCAGGTGCGAGGAAGGTGTGCCGGTGGCCGAGGCGAGACTCCAGGTCATCGCGGGCGGAGCCGTTCCGCAGGAGCCCCTGGCGACGGACCCGTGGCAGTTCCAGGCCACGTGCGTCGATGCGTTCGTCGCCTCGTGGCGGGCCCGCGGGTTCAGCCCGGTGACCATCGACAACGACATCGGTCTGCTGGAACGGACGCTGACCGCACTGGGCCGGCCCGCGTGGGAGGTGACCCCGGAGGACATCGACCGCGTGGTCGGCGATCTCGCGGTGAAGGGCCGCAAGACCTCGACGCGTCGCGAGTATGTGCAGATCTTCAAGGGGTTCCACCGGTTCCTGCAGGCCCGCAAGGCGGCCGAGATCGAGGCCACGTTCGGCGTCCGACTGGTCTGCCCGGTCGACGAATTCAACGCCTCCCGGCATGTCGGCGACGACTCCCCGGCCCTGGTGCCGCCGCCGACCCCGGAGCGGGTGGCGGAGTTCTTCGACTTCATGAATCAGCGGATCGCGACGGCGAGGAAGTACGGACCCGCCGCGAGGGACTATGCGCTGTTTAGGACGCTGTATCACGCCGGGCTCCGCTCAGAGGAGGCATCGCTGCTGGAGAAGCCGGACGTGCACTTCACCCGCGGCCCGTTCGGCAAGCTCCACGTCCGCTTCGGCAAGGGAGCCCACACCTCCGGACCGCGGCCGCGCTGGGTACCCATGCTCGACGGCCTGGACCTGGTGCTGCGCTGGTTCCTGGAGGACGTGCGGCCCAAGTTCCCTGATTCTCCTGTGCTGTTCGCCGACGAGTCCGGCGGGAGCCTGCACCGGGGGACGATCCGTAACCGGCTGCGGTATCTGATGGAGCTCGAAGGGCGCCCGCCCGCGGAGAGGTTCAGCCCGCATGCCCTGCGCAGGGCCTGCGCGACCCACAACTACGAACGCGGCGTCGACCTGGTGGCGATCCAGCAGATGCTCGGGCACTGGACGGTCAGCTCGACCATGCGCTATGTCCGGCCCTCTGCGACGTTCATCGAGGACGCCTATCAGCGGGCCGTCGCCGGCACCCTGGCCGAGCTGACCGGGAAGGACACCACGGCATGAAGATCCGATGGCGGCTGCGGATGGCCGCCGCCCAGCGCGAGGTGTGGACCGGCACCGAGCTGCGGCGGCTGCTGGCCGAGAAGGCCGGCCTGGAACTGTCCTCCGCCTCGGTGTCCGCGCTGTTCACCAAGGAACCCTCGCAGGTGAAGATGACCACGCTGGCCGCGTTGTGCACCGCGCTGGAGTGCACCCCCAACGACCTGATCGAGGTCGACACCACCCCCGTCGAGCGGCCCACCGCACCGCCCCGGCCCGTCGCCGACCTCCCGCAGGTGGCCTCCGGACGGGGCCGGTCAATGCCGCCCCTGTAACCGGCCGACGCGATGGGCAAGAAACAACGGGACTGCGTCAGCTGCGGCGCCCCCGTCGGTTATCTCGACCGCCAGCACTGCTGCCGGTGCTGGCGCCGGATGAAGGAACAGGCCGCCAAGGCGAAGTGCCCGTCCTGCGGCAAGGACCGCGTGCTCCAGCAGGACACCGGCCGGTGCATCCTCTGTTCGCGCGTCTGCGAGCAGTGCGGCCATCCGGTCCGCGCGGCCGGGAACCGTCTGTGCCGGGACTGTCGCCGCAAGGCGGAGCGGTTGGAGGACCAGCAGCCGTGCCCGCGCTGCGGCAAACCGGGCTATCTGCGCGAGACGACCGGCTGGTGCGGTCCTTGTTCTCATCCCGGATCACCGAAAAAGCCGCCCCGGGTCTGCCGTGAGTGCGGCCGGCTGCGGCGGCATGCCGGGCTGGGACTGTGCTCGCCCTGCTGGCAGAAGCACCCCGGACGCCCCTTCATCCGCGGCGAACACCTTCGCGAACGGCTCGCCGACCCGCCCGCATGGCTGGGCGACTTCGTCGCCCATGTCGCCGCCCGCCACTGCGTCGCCCGGGCTTGCGGCTTCGTCACCGACCTGGGCCGGCTCCTGGAGGACGAGCACTCCAACTCGCCCCAGGCGCTGCTGGAAAGGTCCCGACGCCCGGGACGGTCGATGGGCTCCTTCGCCCGCGCGCTGGAGGACTTCTTCACCCTCCGCGGCCTGTCCCTGCCCACCGACCAGGCCGAACGGCTCGCCGCCGGGCGACGCAAGCGTCGCGTCGACGCCGTCCCCGACACTCTCCGTCCCGCCGTCGTCGCCTTCGACGCCTACCGGATGCGGGCCCAGGACCGGGCCCGCCGGGCCGGCACCCGGCCCCGCAGCGACCACACCCTGGAAACCGCCCTGGCCATCCTGCGCGACCTGGCCCTCTTCCTCGTCGAGCACCGCGGCAAGGACGACTGGGCCCTGGTCGACGTTCACGACGCCGAAGCCTTCCTGGCCACCCTGCCCCGGGCCCGCAAGCGGCGGCTGACCGTGCTGCGACAGTTCTTCCGCTTCGCCCGCTCCAAGCACATCGTGCTGGTCGACCCGACACGGACCTTGACCGCGAAGGAGCCGAACGGCTTCCGCGGCCGGACCCTCACCCTCGACCAGCAGCGCGACCTCTTCCGCCGCTGGACCACCGACGAGGATGTCCATCCGCACGAGGCCCTGGTCGGCATGCTTGCCCTGCTGCACGGCGCCTCCAGCTCCGAGGTCCGGATGCTGCAGGTCACCGACGTCGACCCGGTGACCCAGAGCGTCCGGCTCGGCAAGCGGCCCCACCCCGTCCCCCTTGACCCGGCCTCCTGGGATGTGCTGCAACGCTGCCTGGCCCACCGCGAGGCATGGCCGACGGCCAACCCGCACGTGATGGTCACCAAAGGAACCAAGGCCGGGCGAAGCCCGGCCTCAACTGCCTATCTATCCCACGTCCTTGACGCCTGCGGATACCCGCCCCGGACGATCCGCAGCACCCGCCTCGTCGACCTCGTGAACACCATGGACCCCAAACTGGTCGCGGCCGCCTTCGGCATGGACCCACAAGCCGCCCTGATCTATCTCGCCGACCACATCGACGAGGGGCGACTTCCTGCCTCGGAGCCGGGCCGGAAATGACGAGAGACAGCACCGGAGACTCCCGCAAAATTGCGGCCATGACCGTCTTCTCCTGCAGTGCCTGTCAGCAGCGAATCAGCCCCGACCTCCGGGAAGTGCCAATGCCGCCGCCGGTAACGGAGGAAGCCCCCGGACACAGGTTCCTGCCGCCGCTGATGCCGCGCGGATCGTACGCGGTCAGCCCTCACACCGGCGTGTTCGTCCTCAACCCCGACGACATCTCGGGAGTGGCCAGACACCCTGACCGCGGGCGCCTCAACAAATGCTGCGGACTCGACGGCCTGGACGGCCCCAACCTCGTCTGCGATGCCTGCGGCGCCGAGGTCGCAACCCAGCAATCGGATTGCTGGTCTCAACAGCTGATCGCGTTGATCCCCGACGCGGTGACGACAACTGCCTCGCCCTCGGCTTGAACCCGTGAAGTTTCGGCAGCACCTGGCACAGGTTCGCCGGAACATGTGCGCTTTGCTGAAGGTCTTGTTCGAGGTCAGGATGATCGATCCCTTCTCGTAGCGCTTGGAGATCACCTGGAAGACCAGGTTTGCCTCGGCTCGTTCGAGGGGCTGGTAGCCGACTTCATCGACGACGAGGACGCTGGGCCGCAGGTAGGTGCCGAGTTTGCTGGTCAACCGGCCTGCGGCCTCGGCTGCTTTGAGGTTGCGGACCATGTCGTCGAGGCTGGTGAAGTAGATCGAGTAGCCGGCCCGGCAGGCCGCGACCGCCAGAGCGACGGCGATATGTGTCTTGCTGACTCCGGGCGGCCCCAGCAGGGCGGCGTTGGCCTTGGCCTCGACGAAGGACAGGGTGGCCAGGTCCTTGACCTTGCGCGGGTCGAGTTCGGGCTGGAAGGAGAAGTCGTACTCATCGAGCGTCTTGTGGTGCGGCAGCCGGGAGAGTCGCAGGCCCTGGCGGAAGCGGCGGTCGTCGCGGACGGCCAGTTCCTCGGACAGCACCAGGTCGAGGAAGTCGAGGTAGCCCATCTTCGCCTCGTCCGCCCGGCGGGTGTACTCGTTGATGGTCTCCGCCAGGTGGGGCAGGCCGAGCTTGACGGCCGTGGTGCGGATGCGGTTGCCGGTCAGCTCGCTCAAGAGGACTCCTTCGTTGCGGAGTTGATGGTGAAGGGGCGGGTGCCGGTCAGCTCGTCATAGACCGACAGCGGTCGGCGGCCGACCTCGATGCGGGTGGCCGCGGCCCGGTTCAGCAGGGCCTGCAGCGGTCCGGACTCCTCGCCCAGAGGCTGGTTGGTGCGGGGCCGGGGCACCACGTCGCCGGTGGTGGTCCGGCGCCCCTTGCCGGTGGGCAGGCCGTCCCAGTGCGTCTCCTTGACGACCCGGGCCCCGCGGCCGACCGCCCTGGGATGCGTGGCCAGCAGCGTTTCGCCGCTGGCGTCCGCGACGGTTGAGTGCAGCATGACCTGCGACTTCGTGGCGTGGATCTCCACCAGCTGGCGGGGGCGGACCCGGCGGGCGGGCACCGAGTAGAGGTTGCCGCCGAAGGCGACCAGGCAGTCCTTGCCGACCGGCCGCAGGTGCCGTTCGGCCACCAGATACGGGGTCGGCGGCAGCGGCTTGAGGGCCGCGTGGTCGCGGGCCGCCCGCTCGCCGATGACCTCCCGGTGCGTCTTGTGGATCTGGGCCCGCCGCTGCGGCACCCAGGCGGCGAAGGCGGCGTCCATCTCCTCGATGGAGGAGAAGGCCCGGCCGGACAGGACGTGGTCGCGGACGATGAGGACCTGTCGCTCGACCCGGCCTTTGCCGGTGGGGCGGTAGGCGGCCAGGACGTCGATGTCGAAGTCGTAGTGGCCGGCGAAGCCGACCGCTTCCGGGTGCAGCGGGACCGCCTCGCCCGGGGCGACGTGCCGGCGCACGACGGTCTTGGTGCGGTCGTAAACGATCGTCATCGGCACCCCGCCGAAGTGCGCGAACGCCCGCCGGTGGCAGTCGAAGAAGGTCTGCAGATCCTGGCTGGTGGTGAAGCAGCAGAACGGGTCGCGGGAGTACGACAGCGTCATGTGGAAGGAGTAGACCTTCCCAATGCCCATGTGGGCGAGGATCTTGCCCTCGTCGCCCCAGTCCACCTGGGCCTGGGCACCCGGGATGACCTCGAAGCGGCGGTGCAGGCCCGCCAGCTCCTTCGGGGTGATGCCGAGTTCCTCGGCAATGCGGGGGCGGGCTTGCTGGACGTAGAGCTTGGTCCGCTGGTAGTTGCCGGTGAAACCGTACTCAGCGGCCAGCCGCTCGTGGATCACCGATGCCTTCATCAGGACCTCGGCCCGCAGCATCGAGTCGATCAGCGGCGCGAACTCGTCGATCTTCCTGGCCAGGGACCGCCCGTTCGCCGACCGGCGCGGCGGGGTCGCCGGGCCCGGCGCCGAGAGGTACTTGCGGACCGTCTTGCGGTCCAGCCCCGTCTCCCTGGCGATCTCCGACAGGCTCATCGCCCCGGACTCCAACAGGCCACGGAAACGTCGCAGTTCCAACCAGCGATGCGGGTCCAAGACCATCGTCGACCGCCCCTCCGCCGCCTACACCGACCAAGCAGCAGAGTGCCGAGCAGCACCCCTCAGCGCATCAGGAACTGGCCGCGTTCATCCGTACGCGGGTGGGGACGTTCAGGTGTACGCCGACACACGCCCTCGAAGTGCTCGAACTGGTCCGCTCCCTGGCCGCGCGGGGCCGCACCCCCGTCCTCGTCCTCCACGACCTGACCACCGCCTGCCGCTACGCCGACCACATGATCGCCCTCAAGAGCGGCGCGATCGTCGCCCAGGGCGCTCCCTCCGCCATCGTCTCCCCGGACCTCGTGCGCGACCTCTACGGCGTGGAGAGCGTCATCCTCACGGACCCGGTCCACGGCACCCCGGTGATCTGCCCCCTGCACGTCGCCACCCCCGGGGCGGGCGCCTGAACCCGCGCCCGACACCCCGATTCCCGCGCAAGGCTGAACGGCGCGGGGGCAGGGCACCGTTTACCGGTGGCCAAGGTGCTGGGTGCCTTCCGGGTCACACCACTGGCAGGAGTTCGGCCGTGGGGCCGCTGGTGGTGATCCGGCCGGTGTCCATCAGGTGGGCGGTGTCGGTGTAGCGGGTGATCAGGTGGTGTTCGTGGGAGACCACGACGAGGGTCGTGCCGTGCTCTTTGCGCAGGCGGGTGAGGAGGTCCATGACGGCCGTGGCGGTGGTGGTGTCGAGGGCGGAGGTGACCTCGTCGCAGAGGAGGATGTCGGGGCCGGCGGCGAGGGCGCGGGCGATGGAGACCCGCTGGCGCTGGCCGCCGGACAGCTCGCTCGGACAGCGGTCGGCGAAGTCGTTGGGGAGTTCCACCTGCTGAAGGAGTTGGGTGACCCGCTCGGGTATCTCCTTGGCCGTGAGGCTGGTGTGGAGGCGTAGGGGGCGGGCCAGCTGGTGCCCTATGGTGCGCCGGGGGTTGAGTGCGGCGAGCGGGTTCTGCGGAACGAGCTGGATGCGGCGCTGCTGTTCGCGGGTCCGGCGGCGCGCCGTGGCGGCCAGGGCCTGGCCGTCGAGGGTGAGATGGCCGCTGGTGGGCGGGTGCAGTCCGGCGAGGACCCGCAGGAGGGTGGTCTTGCCCGATCCGGAGGGGCCGATCACGGCGGTGGCGGAGCCGGCCGGCGCCGTAAAGTCGAGTTCGGCCAGGGCGGGGCGGCGGTTGCGACCGTCCCGGAAGCAGACCTCTACACCCTGCGCGGACAGCCCTGGCCCGGATGGGCGTTCCGATACGGCCGTTGCCGGTGGCTCGGCCTTGCGCGGCGCGGGAGTTGGCGGCTGCGTGCCGCGCGCGGTGAGCCGGACGGTGTGGTCGGCCCACGCCTCGGCCAGGGCGGGGTCGTGGGTGGCGAGGACGACGGCCAGGTTCCGGCTGGTGGCGAGGCGGCGCAGCAGGTGGGCGATCTCGTCGCGCAGGGCGGTGTCGAGTCCGGCGGTGGGTTCGTCCAGGAGGAGGATCTCCGGGGTGCGGGCGAGGGCCCGGGCGAGGGCGACGCGCCGCTGTTGTCCGCCGGACAGGGCGGTGGGCCGTTGGCCGAGGAGGTCGGTGGGGAGCCGGCACTCCGTCAGCAGGGTGCGGACCGACTCGGCGGAGGGGTCCATGGCCAGTTCGGCGACCAGGCGGTGGACCGTCATTCGGGGGTTGAGTGCCGAGCCGGGTTCCTGGCCGGCGTAGGCGACACGGGTGCGGCGCAGGCGTCGGAGTGCGTCGGGGGTGAGGGTGTGGGGCTGCGTGCCGAGGACGTCGAGGGTGCCGGCGGTGATCGCGGCCCGGTCGGGTAGGTGGCCGATGAGGGCGCGCAGCAGTGTGGTCTTGCCTGATCCCGAGGCGCCGGCCAGGGCCGTGACCTGGCCGGACCGGACGACCGCGGAGGTGGCGGGCAGTAGGACGGTGCCGTCGGGCAGCGCGATTTCCAGGCCGGTGACGGTCGCCACCGGCTGTGCCGCGACGGCCGGGGCATCCGTTCCGGTGCGGGCTCGGTCGTGGTGGGTGAGGTCGCTCACGAGCGGGTGACCGCCTTCTGCGTGGTGTCGGGGGCCAGGGCCTGGGTGGCGAGGTTGATGGTGATGGCGACGGCCGCGATGGCCAGGCTCGGGGCGACGACGGCCCAGGGGTTGAGCAGGATGCCGGGGGCGTTCTCGCGGACCATCAGTGACCAGTCGGATGCCGGGGGTTGGGGTCCGATCTGGAGGAAGCCCGCCATGGAGATGATGTAGACCGCCTCCACGAACCGCAGTCCGAAGAGGGTCAGGACCGTGGAGCGCAGGTTGGGCAGCAGCTCGCGCAGGGCGATGTAGGCGGTGGACTCGCCGCGGGTGATGGCCGCCTCGACGTAGCCGGCGGAGGCGAGCGGGGCGGCGGCAGCGGCGACGACCCTTACCGCGTAGGGGATTCCCAGGACGACCGCCGCGGCGATGACGGCCCAGCGTCCGCCGCCGGGCCAGGTGAGGGCGATCAGCATGATGCCCAGCAGCGGCGGCAGCAGGATCGCGACGTCGGCGCAGCGTTCGACGGCCCGGCCGAGCGCGGGGCGCAGGACGGCGAAGCAGCCGATGAGGGCGGCGGCCGCGGTGACCACGGCGGCCACGAGCAGCGCGCCGGCCACGAGGAGGGTGCCGCCGTGCAGGAGGCGGCTGAGGACGTCGCGGCCCAACTGGTCGCCGCCCAGCGGGGCGTCGGCGCTCGGCGGGGCGAACGGGGCGGTGACCGGCGAGTCGATGGCATGCGGGGCCAGCAGGGGACCGGCGACGGTGAGGACGAGGGGCAGGACGGCGACGGCGGTCAGCACCAGGGGGCGGGTGCGTCCGGTGCGCCGGCGCGCGACCGCCGGGGCGACGGTGGTGGTCATGCGCTCTCTCCCAGGGTGGCCTCGCGGATCAGGTCCGCGGTGAGCAGGACGAGGCTGATGACGGCACCCGCGCAGGCGACGACTCCGGCGATCAGCGGGGTGTCGCGCGAGGCGACGGCACCGGCCAGCAGGTTGCCGATCCCGGGGTAGTTGAAGAGGGTCTCCACGACCACGGCGCCGCCCAGCAGCATGCCGGTGGAGGTGGCGAAGCCCGCGGCGATGGCGGGCCCGGCGCCGGGCAACTGGTGGCGCAGCAGCACCCGGTGGACCGGCAGCCCGTCCAGGTGAGCGGCCTCCACATGGGTGGTGGTGGCCTGGTCGGCGAGGGCTCCGCGCACGATCCGGACGTTCCAGCCGGTCTGCGGGATGACCAGGGCGATCACCGGCATGATCAGCATGGTCCACTGGGCGGGCTTGCCGTCGCTGCCGGTGACGGTGACCGCCGGGAGCCAGCCGGTCCACAGCGAGAGCACCAGCAGCAGGACCACGGAGATCACGAACTCGGGCAGGGCGAACGCTGCCGTCGAGGCGTGGCCGATGACGCGGTCGATGAGCCGGCCCGGGCGGGCGGCGGCCCAGCAGCCCAGCAGCAGGGAGAGGACGACCGTGAGGGCGAACGCGCTCAGGCCCAGGATGAGGGTGTTGGGCAGCGGGTCCGCGAGCAGGTCGGTCACCTTCTGGCCCTGGGCGGAGGTGCCCAGGTCACCGGTCGGCAGGGCGGTCATCCAGTCCCAGAAGCGTTCCCATACCGGCCGGTCCAGGCCCAGCTGGTGCCGGCGAGCGGCGAGATCGGCCGCGGTGGCGCCGCGTTCGGAGGTGGCGCTGGCCGCGTCCCCGGGCAGCAGTTCAACGGCGGCGAAGACCACGGCCAGCAGGACGATCAGCAGGAGCGCCCGACGGGTGAGAGCGGCGGCCACCCGTACGGCCGGGTGGCGCGCGCGGCGCGGCGCGGTGGCCGTCCCCGCCGGGGGAGCGGCCATCGCACCGGCCTGGGTGAGCGGGCTCAACTCAGCCACACGCCCTCGAGCTGGACGCGTCCGTAGCCGGCGAGCTTGGGCAGGTTGCGCACCTTGGAGGCGGCCAGGTCGATGCCGTCGGCCATGCCCCACAGCAGGTAGCCGGAGCTGTCGTACTCGATCTGCTGGAGCTGCTTGAGGTAGCCGGCGCGCTGCTTCCCGTCCTTCGTGCCGATGACCTTGCGGTAGGCGGCTTCGAACTCCTTGTCCGCCCAGCCGGATTCGTTCTGTCCGGCGTCGCTGACCATGGTCTTGGAGGCGAAGAAGACGACCGAGTCGTTGGTGCCCCAGTAGGTGGTGTAGAAGTCGCCGGCCTTCCAGGTCTTCTGCCAGAACGCGCCGGACTCCTGCTTGACGACGTTCACCTTGATGCCCGCCTCGCGGGCCTGGTTGGCGAAGAGGGCAGCGGAGTCGGCGAGGCCCGCGATGTCGTCGGTGGTGACCAGGTCGTAGGTCTTGGACAGGTCGAAGCCCGCGTCCTTCAGCAGCGTCTTGGCCTTGGCGAGGTTCCGGGTGCGCTGGGGGATGTCCTTGGCGTAGTCGGGGTCGCCGGTGCCGAGGATGTCGTTGGCGACGGTGCCGTAGCCGGACAGGACCTGCTTGACCATCGCCTCGCGGTCGACGACCAGGCGCATCGCCTCGCGCACCCGCTCGTCCGCGAACGGGCTGCCCTTGGCGGTGCGCATGACGATGGGCATCGCCATGTCGTTGGGGCGGCGCAGGATCTGGAGGTCCTTGCGGGTGGCCGCGGTGCGGGCGGCGACCGCGCCGGCGTTGGAGGCAAGGTCGATCTGGCCGGCGAGGAGCGCGTTGGCCATGGCCTGCGGGGTCTCGAACATGGTGACCTCGATGGCGTCGAGGTGCACCGCCGGGCCGTACCACTTGTCGTTGCGCACCAGGCGGGCGTTGCCGCCGCGGTACCAGTCCAGCTTGAACGGGCCGGTGCCGGGCGCTTTGGCGATCTCCGATTCCTTGGTCCCCTTCTTCAGCACGAAGGTGGTGAACCGGGTCAGGACCGGGAACTCGGCGTTGGCGTAGTCGGAGACGATGACGACGGTGTCGGTGCCCTCGGCGGTGATGTTCTCGGCCTTGATACCGGGCAGCCGGGCCGAGCCGGACGGGGTGTTGCGCAGGCGCTTGAGCGACCAGACGACGTCCTCGGCGGTCACCGGGGTGCCGTCGTGGAAGACCGCCCCCTTGGCGATCTTGAACTTCCAGGTCTTCAGGTCGGCCGACGACTCCCACGAACTGGCCAGGCGGGCCACGGTGTTGGACTTGGCGCCGGGGACGGTGAGGGTGTCGTAGACGAGGGCGATGATCAGGTAGTCGCTCTCGTTGGCCTGGGTGCCGTGCGGGTCGCGGGTGATGGCGCTCGCCCGGCCCAGCGCGCCCACCCGCAGGGTGCCGCCGCTCTTGGGCTTGCCATTGCTCGCCGCCGGGTCGGAGGAGGTATCGCCACCGCTGGAGGAGCAGGCGGCGAGCAGGGTCGTCGCGCCTATCGCCCCGCCGGCCCACAGCACTTGGCGCCTGTTGATGTTCACGTACGTCCTCGTTCCACGAAGCCACAGGTTGCTTAGGTTTGCCTACCCTAACGGCAACCGCCTCCGCAAGATGCCGCCCGCAATGAGACGTACGCCCGGAGTCATCCGACGAAAACTAGAGATTAGGTTTGCCTAACCTAAATTAGGTGCTAGCGTCTTGGCGCGCCGGGGTTCCGCAGCACGCAATCACCCCAACGGCATTTTCTCTGCGGCCAGTTGCATATTCGCCACCCGAAGCCGGGGAGCCGCGCCAGGAAACCGGCCCCCCATGACCCCGACTGAAACGGACTTCTTCGCCATGAGCACGGCAGCCGCACCTGTCCGCCAGCTCGATGCCCGCACCGTGGGTGAACTCCACGGGGCGGCGGAGGAACTGCTCGCCGAGTTCGGCACGTCCGCCACCAGCCCCCAACTCCTTGCCCGCGTCCAGGAAGTCGTCGGAGGCTTCAGCGACACTCTGCGGCACCACTGCCGGCCCGTCGACACCGCCGACGGGCTGTTCGTCCTGCGCGGCCTCGAGGTCGACGACACCAAGATCGGTCCCACACCGGCCGGCTGGGCCACCGCCAGCGACAGCGGTGCCCTCTACGACATCGCCCTGCTGCTGCTCGCCACCGTGATGGGCAACCCGATCGCCTGGGAGGGCCAGCAGGACGGCCGGTTCGTGCACAACATCGTCCCCTCTCCGGGACACGAGACCGAGCAGACCGGCGCGTCGTCCACCGTGCTGCTCAGCCCCCACACCGAGGACGCCTTCCATCCCGGCCGGGCCCACCTGCTGATGCTCGGCTGCATGCGCAACCACGACCGGATCGCCACCACCGCCGCCAGCATCCGCAAGGTCAGGCTCGCGGACACCGACATCGACCAGCTCACCCGCGCGGTGGTGCCGATCCTGCCCGACGACGCCTACGAGGCCGCCCAGCACTTCACCGACCAGGCCCCGCCTCCGGTGCCCGCGCTGTTCACCGCCGAGGAGGGCATGACGCTGCGCTACGACCCCGCCTACACGCCCCTGGAAGACGCCGGCGAGGCGTACCGGGCGGCGTACGGGCGGCTCTCGGACGAACTCGCCCGCGTCTCGGTCGCCGTCAGCCTCGGCCCCGGCGAGGTGCTCGTGGTCGACAACGACCTCGTCGTACACGGCCGGGTCCCCTTCCAGGCCCGCTACGACGGCACCGACCGGTGGCTCAAGCGGACCTCCGTCCGCGTCCCAGGCCGGCACACCCGCCCGCCGACCGAAGCGTCCGAGCACGGATACGGCCAGGCCGCCCTCGAAGCGTACGCGAGCTGAACACCCGCACCACACGGGAGGAATCACCCATGACCGACACCTCGACCGCCCCCGCCGGCACCCCGGTATCCGGCGACGACAAGCACCTGCGGATCCTGTCCACCAGCGACCTCGCCGGGATCGAGATATCCCTGGCCGACGTGGTGGAAACGGTGGAAGGCGCCTACCGCACCCTGCACGCCGGCCAGTCCGACAACCCCCGCAAGCTCACCGTCAAGCCGCAGGACGGACACTCCGTCTCCTACGCGATGCTGGGCCGGGACGGCTCCCGCAACGTCGTGGCGATCAAGACGTCGTACAAGCACGGCCTGGACAAGGGCCGCGAGGAGCAGCACTACTACACCGCCCTGACCATCTACGACGACGTCACGGGGCTGCCGGTGGCGATGATGGACTGCTCCCGCATCGGCTCCCTGCGCACCCCGGCCGTCTCCGCCCTCCTCACCCGCGAGTGCGCCGTGCCCGGCGCCCGCTCCGCCCTGGTCATCGGCACCGGAACCCAAGGGCGCCTCGCCCTGCCCTTCCTGCTCACCACCGTTCCCTCCCTGGACCGCCTGATGGTGTTCGGCACCCACCCCGAGGGCATCGCGGCCGTCCGCGAGCAGTTGCGCGCCCACTTCCCCGACCGGGACGTCGAGATCGTCACCGATCTGCGGGACGCCGCCGCGGACGCCGACGTCATCGTCGCGACGGCCGACGCCCACACCCCGGCCGCCGTCGAAGCGAGTTGGCTCAAGCCGGGCGCACTGTCCGTGCTCGTCGGACACGGACTCTCGCCGTCCACGTTGCACCAGGCCGACCGCGTCATCGCCACCAGCGAGGCGCAGATGCACGTCACCGGCACCGACATGGCCGACGCCGACGGCAAGTTCCCCGCCGTCGACGCCGAGCTCCCGGCCGTGATCGCCGGGATCACCGCCGGGCGGTTCAGCGAGAGCGAGCGGATCTTCGCCTACAACAGCGGTCTCGTCGTCACCGACATCGCGCTCGGCCACCGCTTCGCCCAACTGGCCATCGCCCAGGGGCTGGGCACCGAGGTGCCGCTGTGGCAGTGACCACCAGCGGGCATCCGGCCCTTCCCGCACGGCCCGATGCCGCCACCGACGCGGTCGTGGCCAGCGGGCTCCTGCCCGAACTCGCCTACGCCCTGGGCGGCCCCTTCCACTTCCTCCTGCCCGACGCCTTCGACGCCAACCTGCACGCCATGCGGGAAGCCCTGGTCGCGGCCGGCGTGGACGGCTTCGTGTACTTCGCGAAGAAGGCCAACAAGGCAGCCGTCTTCACCGAACGCGCCGCGGCCCTGGGCGCCGGAGTGGACGTGGCCTCCGCCGGGGAACTGCGCGAGGCGCTCGGCCACGGAGTGCGGGGCGAGCACCTCGTGGTGACCGGGCCCGCGAAGGATCCCCACCTGCTGTGCCTGGCCCTCCAGCACGGAGCCCTCGTCGCCGTCGACGCACTCGACGAGCTGGACACCGTCATCACCAGCGCGCTGAACGGGCGCGTGCGCCCCGCCCGGATCCTGCTGCGCGTCCTACCCCCCATCCAGCCGCACAGCCGGTTCGGCATGACCGAAGAGGAACTGGCCACCGCCATGGACCGCTGCGCGAAGGCCGGTGATGCGCTGCGCATGGAAGGCTTCAGCTTCCACCTGTCCGGCTACGCCCTGCAGCCCCGCGCCGACCTGGCCGCCCGGCTCGCCGGCCTGTGCCTCACAGCCCGCGTGAAGGGGCTGGAAGCCGGCCGGATCAGCATCGGCGGCGGTCTGCCCATCAGCTACACCGACGCCGACACCTGGCACACCTTCCTCGCCACGCAGCGCCCCTCCCATTACCACGCCGGCAAGATGTTCCAGGCCAGCGACTTTTACCCCTACCACTCCCCACTTGCCGGAGCAGACGCTCTGGCCGCGCTCCTGGCGACCTGCCCCGAGAACTCCGGTACCACCCTGGCCGAAGTCCTGCGCGACGCCGGTCTGGAGCTGCTCCTCGAACCCGGCCGTGCCCTGCTCGACCGGGCCGGAGCCACCGTCTTCACCGTCCAGGGCGTCAAGGACCGTGACGGCTACCAGATCCTGACCGTCGACGGCTCCAGCCTGAGCCTGTCCGAGCAGTGGTTCAACAGCGAATACCTGCCGGACCCAGTGCTGATCCCAAAGGAACCTGACGCGCCCGCAGGAACGTTCCCCGCGAGCATCGGCGCGGCCACCTGCCTGGAATCGGACATGCTCACCTGGCGCAAGATCGCCTTCCCCCGCCGCCCACGCCCCGGTGATCTCCTGCTGTACCCGAACACGGCCGGGTACCAGATGGACTCCAACGAGTCCCCCTTCCACGACCTGCCCCTGCCACCCAAGGTCGTCATCGACCACACCGACCGCCCACGGCCCCGCTGGCGCCTGGACCGCCACTTCACCTGACCCCGCACCCCGCCGTCGCCCCCCACAGGAGCATTCGATGCCCGGAGCCCTTCAGCGCCCCGCCGTGGTCTCCCGCATATCCGACCTCATCGGCTACACCCCCCTGCTGGAACTCGCCGTCACCGAGACCGGCAGCCGCCTGCTGCTGAAGCTGGAGATGTTCAACCCCACCGGCACCGCGAAGATCCGCATGGCCCGCGCCATGGTCGACGCCGCCGAAGCCGCCGGAGACCTGCGCGCCGGAGGCAGGATCATCGAGTCCACCTCCGGCAACACCGGCCTGGGGCTGTCGGTGATCGCCGCCGAACGCGGCTACACCTTCACCGCCGTCGTCGACAACCACGCAGCCGCCGACAAACTCCGCGCGATGAAGGCCCTGGGCGCCGAACTCGTGTACGTCGTCGACGACGGCACCGAGGAACTCGCCACCGCCGCGCGTGAGGAACTCGCCGAGAACATAGCGCGCGGCCAGGACAACACCATCTTCACCGAGCAGCACAACAACCCCGCCAACGGCGTCGGCTACTTCCCCGTCGCCCACGAACTGGCCGAGGCCCTCGACGGCAGGATCGACGTACTGATCGGCGCCGTCGGCACCGGCGGCGGCCTGTGCGGCACCGGCCGCGAGCTGAGCAAGCTGATATCCGGCCTCACCGTCATCGGCGTGGAACCCAAGGGATCGATCGCCTTCGGCGGCCCCGCCCACGACTACTACCAGTCCGGCACCGGTACCCCCGAAGGCGCCGAGATCGGCGCTCTGGTCGACTTCAACCTGATCGACGAAGGCGTCAAAGTCGGCGACGTCGAGGCGTTCGCGACCTGCCGCGCCGTCGCCCGAACCGGCCTGCTGATCGGCGGCTCGGCCGGCGGCGTCGTTCACGAAGCCCTGACCCGCCTTCCCGCCCTGCCGCCGGGAACGACTATGGTCGCCCTGGTCAACGACGGTGGGGAGAAATACATGGACACCGTCTTCAACGACGACTGGATGAGCGAACGCGACCTCCTGAGCCCCGACACCGAGCGGGAAGTCGACGAACTCCTCACCAAACTCCGCAGGAACCGGTAGACCACATGCTGACCACCCTCCTCCGCGACAGCCGTGCCCTGAGCGTTCTCGCGGTCCCGCTCATCCTCACCCAGCTCGCCCAGGTCGCCCTCACGACCACCGACACGGTGATGATGGGACTGCTCGGCACCACCGAACTCGCCGCCGGCGGCCTCGCCATCGTGATCTTCAACCAGATCCGCACCATGGGCGTCGGCCTCGTCACCTCCGTCGGCAACCAGGTCGCCGCCGCGGCCGCCCGCGCCGAACAGGCGGCCCAGAGCACCAACGACGCGCAGGAGCCGGCGCACCCAGCACACGACGAGGCGCGAGCCGTGGTCCGCGCGAGCCTGGCCGTCGCCACCCTCGCCGGGCTCGCCGGCGCCGTCATCATGATCTTCATCGGGCAACTGCTGACCTGGCTCGGCCAGGACGCGGACGTCGTCCGGCTCACCCAGCACATGCTGTACGCGCTCGCCCCCGGCCTGCTGCCCTGCCTGTGGTTCCAGGCCGTCCGCCAGTTCACCGTGGGCATGCGCCGCCCCCAGGCCCTGCTCCAGATCACCCTCGTGTCCATCGGCGTCAACGCGGGCCTCAACTGGGTTCTCATCCACGGCACCTTCGGGCTTCCCCGCCTCGGTCTGACAGGCGTCGGCATCGCCACCTCGGCCGTCCACCTGCTGTCCTTCCTCGCCCTGTACATCGCCGCGCGCAGGGACAGCACGCTCGCCCCGCTCCTCACCCTCGACATCACCCGCACCGACCCGGCCGTGCTCAAGCGGCTCCTCGGCCTCGGCGTCCCGATCGCCCTCACCTACGGCTCCGAAGCCGGATTCTTCTCGGTCACCGCCCTGATGGCCGGCTCCTTCGGCCCCGACGCACTGGCCGCCCACACCGCCGTCAACCAACTCGTCTACATCGTCTTCCAGGTCGCCGTCGGTCTGTCCCACGCCGCGTCCATCAACGTCAGCCGCGAACTCGAACTCGGCAACCACGACGCCGCCCGCCGCATCAAGAACACCGCGCTCGCCTGCGCCGCCGCCGTCATGACCTGCGTCGGCATCCTCTACCTCACCGCGCCCCGGCTGGTGCTGGCCCCCTTCCTCGAAGCCGGCTCCAGCCGAGCCCTCACCATCGCCACCCACCTACTGATCGTCACCGCGTTCCTGCAGTTCTTCGACTGCGCCCAGAACATCGGCGTCGGACTCCTGCGCGGACTCCACGACACCAAGAGCGGCTTCCGCATCACCCTCATCGGCTACTGGGTCATCGGACTCCCCACCGCCTGGCTCCTCGCCTACGCCCTCCACCTGGAGACCGTCGGCATCTGGCTCGGCCTCCTCACCGGCCTCGCAGCGACAGCCATCCTCCTGCTACGCCGCTACAACGCCGCCCTCACCGCCACTGCCCGGCCCCTCACGACAGCAACCGCCTGAACCTGCGGCGGTAATAACCACGCCATCCAGCCTGCCGTGTCACCTGAACGCGAGTTCCCGGAAGATTGCGGACATCGCCATACAGCCCTCGCGTCTTGCCACCACACGCGCGGGAGCCTGGGGCGCCAGGCGGGGTCGCGGCGCAAGAGACGAGATCCGCAATCTGCGTGCACCTTCGTGCAGCACGAACCTGCCTTCAGCTTGGTGTTTAACCTCGCCGGATCACCCGACCTGCTGACCTTGGCTTCTTCACGAGACAGCAGGGCGGCCGTTCTTCACGCTTCGAGGTGTCGAGCAACGTCGCGTGAAGGAACGGCCGCTGATGAAGAGTCTCGCCCCTGAACAGTCCGCTGACGCCGCACTGGACGTCCTGTCCCACTTTCGTGTCGAGTTCTACGACTGCCTCTACACCCGCACGGATGCGCTCTTCGAGCTCACCGACGCGGTCCTGTGTGCGGATGGGCCGGTGACATCACTGGTCGAGCTGACGCTCACGGCCGAGCACCGGCGCGGGCACGGGGGAAGGCCCGCCTACTACAACCGGCGCCGCAGGCACTCCGCCCTCGGCTACCTCACACCGATCGAGTTCGAACAGCAGCTGACTACATCAACTACGCTGTCGCTCGCCGCATGAAACCCGGTGTCCACTCCCGGGGATCAACCTCAGCCGCTCAGTGGCCCCCACAGCCGGTCATGAACGGAGACTCCCGTGGGTCTCGTCGGAGACGGCCTGGACCGCGCCGTACAAGGGGCGTTGTCCGGGACGACGTCGGCGACCGGGACCAGGCGGCGGGTGCCGAAGGCCGGCGGTTCCTCGAGGCGGACTGCCGCAGAGGGCGCTGTGGGGAAGTAGTCGGAGCGTCCGTTGCCCCTTGACCGCCTGGCCTGATCTGCGGTTTCACCTGCCCGGCCCGGTCGACTGAGGCAAGTTGTGGGGCAAGCCGCCGCGGCGGGGTCTCCCGGGGAACTAGGGCCTGTCCGGCGGAACTTACGGTTTGTGGGTTACCCAGAGCAGTTCCGCCGGCCAGCGGTGTGCCCAGTCGGGTGGGTCGGTTTCGTTGTAGCCGTTGGGTGTTCCGAGTTCGGGCCGCGGCTCGATGAGGTCGTCGATGATGAGACCCGCGCCGCGCAGGACCTTGACCCAGTCGCCGTAGGTGAGCTGATAGCTGGTCGCGCCGTCGTCTTCGGCGATGGTGTTCAGCCCGAAGTAGTCCTGCTGCAGCGTCGTGGTCACGCGGCTGGCGGCTTCGTCGTAGCAAGCTTCGAACCATGGGCTGGCGACGTTGAACACCAGGCGCCCGCCTCGGCCCAAGACGCGTGCGGCCTGCGGGACGGCCAGGTGCGGGGGCGCCCAGCTGAGCCCACCGAAGTCGCAGAACACCAGGTCGAAGCTGTCGGCGGCGAAGGGGAGTTGTTCGGCGGCGCCTTGCACTAGCGGGTAGCGGGCTGCTCCCATCGCGCGGGCCGCTGCGGCGAGTTGGGCTTCGGACAGGTCGAGCCCGACCACGGTGGCGCCCTCGGCGGCGAGCGCCCTGGACCACTGGCCGGCGCCGCAGCCGAGTTCGAGGACGCGCTTGCCGGTGACGTCGCCCAGGGCGTGCAGGTGCGCGTCGGGGATGGAGTACATGCCCCACAGCCGGGGTGTGGCGCCGATTTGCGGGTCGTGCTCGTGCTGGTAGGCGCTGCTGATCTGGTTCCAGAGCCGCCGGTTGGCGGGGATGCTGTCCACGTGCCGACTCCAGCACTGCCTGCCGGGGGCGGTCAACACGATTAGGGCACTGGCCGGCCCTCGCCTCGGTCCGGCCCTGGCTCGGCCCATGATCCGCCGGACGAGCCCTAGTCGGCGTGCCCGGCCCCCCCTGACCGGGCCTGTGACGTGCGGGTCTGTCCGTCAGGACCGGACCGGTGAGGCGCCCTGCAGAACACCTTGCAGAGCGCCCTGCCGGCTGGCTGCCGGCCGCTGTCGGCGCGTCGCCGAAGCTGCCTGGGCCCGCCCCGCCCGGCCGCCGACGGGCGCCGGCCGAAGAAGCCGCCACCCGTCGGCGGCCGACGACGCGCCAGCCCCTGCCGCGCTGCCGTCAAGGCCCGGCGGGTGCCGTGCCGGTCGTCCTGACCGCCACCGGCGCCGCCTGAGTACCTGTTTCCGAAATCCGGAAAGGCAGGTCAAAACCACGGGACGAGTCCCTCGGGGAACTGCGCCGTTCGCTGAACAGTCACGGTGACGGGAACGCGAACGGATCCATCGGGGCAGGCGGTGCACCTGGAACAGGAGCCAAGGTCTCCGTGGAGACTTTGGTCCAGGGGCCCGGCTCGGTGGCGTAGATGTCAAGCCTCGTCGGCGGCAGGCCTGCCCTTGCGGGACTTAAGGATCGCACTGCTCAGTGCCATCGACGCGGGCCAGGCGACCATCGTGACGGCGAAGGCGATGGGCCACGCGATGATGAACTGCCTGGGCCATCCGGCCAGCCACTGCATGGACGGTCCCGTGATAATGAGGCCCATGATGCCCGACATCGTCGCAGCCATGATGAAGGTCATGATGACCTGAGTGAGAAGGATGCTCTTCTTGCTCATCGTCCGTTCCATGTTTGGGACGACGGCGCCCTCGATGCTCGCACTGACGCCGCCGACCGCCTTGTTGCGGGAGTTGGGCTGCGCCTCGGGTTCGCACCGTCGGGTGCGACTGCATCTCACAGGGGTGCGAGGGCTGGAATAACCACACCAGCCTGAATCTTCTAGGCCCAGTCATGTTAACGGATCTCGGAGGCTGGCGGACCTGTGCTGCCGCGCCGTAACCCCAGCGCAGCCCGTCCGCCGTGCAGGCCGACTGAACCCGCCCGTGCGCCAGGCGTACCGAGAGGCACGGGGCTTGGAGACGTCCCGTTCCGGAGTTCGGAAACAGGTACGGGGCCAAGTTGCTCACCGACACGTCGCTTTCCCAGGCGATCACCCCTTGACCACCGCCGCTTTCCCAGGCCCAGACCCCGTGACCGCCCGTATGAACACAGGCAGCCCGCGCCCGCTCCGGCTTCACCGCCGCACCCGGCACCACCGAAGACGCCCGCATCCGCCACCTCACCCTCGCCCCGCCCCGCACCACGCGGCCCGCCTCTTCGAGGCCCAGGATCGCGGTACCAGCGAACAGCAGCTGCGTGACCTCGCGGCCGAAGCGCTCGGCGAGGTCTACTTCCGCGACGGGGGCCGCCGCGCGACCGGCCTGGAGGTGGAGTTCACGGACGTCGAGCACGTGGAGTTCGACCTGTAGCAGGGACGAGCAGGACGTCCAGACCCGTCAGTGTGATGAGCCGAAGCACGATAATTGTCATCTAGGCAACCTTCTTGTCACTGACTGAGGGGCCACGAAGTTTCCGGACAGGCACCCAATAGAGTTGTCCTGAACAGGGAAACGAGGAAGAAGTGGCGCCACCCAGTAAGTACTCGCCGGAGTTCCGTGAGGAAGCCGTCCAGATCGCGTTGAGGTCAAGCAAGACGATCTCCGAAGTCGCCCGGGAGCTTGAGCTGAACTCGGAGACACTGCGCGGCTGGGTAAAGAAGTACCAGAAGCAGCAGGAACCGGCCCCCGATGCGGAACTGACGGTGAACGAGCGGGCGCGCCTGAAGGAACTCGAACGACGCAATCGCGAGCTGGAGATGGAAGTTGCCTTCCTGAAAAAAGCCGCAGCGTACTTCGCGAAGGATCCCCGGTAGCAAGCAAGTACGAGTTCATCGACGAGATGCGACTCGACACCGAGAAGTACGCATACAGCGTCGAGTTCATGTGCGGCCGACTCGGCGTCTCCAGATCCGGCTACTACGACTGGCGATCCCGCCCGGAATCCGCGACAGCTCAGCGGCGCGAAGAACTGAAATTGCTCATCGAGAAAGCCTTCGACATGTCCGACAGCACCTACGGGCACCGACGCATCCAGGCCCAGCTGCACCGCTGGGGCGTCGCCGCGGGCGTGGAGTTGGTCCGCCGCCTCATGCGCGAACTGGGCCTGGTGCCCTGCCTGCCACAGCCGAAGAGGTTCAACCTCACGCAGGCTGCGGCCGGCCAGGTGCCGGACCTCGTCGGCCGCGACTTCACCGCGGATGCGCCCGGCGAGAAGCTCGTCGGTGACATTACCTATATCGCGACCGGGGAAGGCTGGCTGTACCTCGCAACGGTCATCGACTGCTGCACGAAGGAAGTCATCGGTTACGCGATGGACGACCACTACCAAACACCACTGATATCCAGGGCGATCCGTAACGCGGCACGGAACAGGAACCTCTCGGCCGACGCAATATTTCACTCGGATCGCGGAAGTAACTACATGTCAGCCGAGTTCGGGAGGACGCTGGACCGCTTCGGGCTCCGCAGATCTGCCGGCCGCACCGGGATCTGTTTCGACAACGCCATGGCCGAATCATTCTTCGGCGCCCTGAAGAACGAGCGCGTATCAAGGGTGACTTACCTGACCCGCGAGGCCGCCCGGCAGGACATCACTCGCTACATCGAATTCTGGTACAATCGCAAACGCCTCCACTCGGCGGTGGGTTACCGCCCTCCGTTCGAAGTTCACGCCGAGTACGAGAAGTTGCGAATCGCCGCGTGAAATAAACGGTCAGAAGCCTGTCCGGGAAACGCGAAGCCCCTCAGACGTAGTGAAGTTCAGCCCATCCCGAACGCACCGCCGAGCTGCGCCGGGTGGTTACTGGGCGGTGTAGCCGCCGTCGATGGGGAGCGCGACGCCGATGACGAAGCTGGCGCCGGGGCTGCACAGCCACAGGACGGCCTGGGCCATCTCCTCAGGTGTGCCGAGCCGGCCTATGGGCTGGTTCGCTTCGGCTTCGGCGCGGTCGAGTTCTCCCTTGACGATCATGTCGCTGACCATGGGGGTGTCGATGGTGCCGGGGCAGATGGCGTTGATGCGGATGCCGCGCGGGGCGTATTCGAGGGCAGCGCTGGTGGTCAGGCCGATCACGCCGTGCTTGGAGGAGTGGTAGGAGGCGCGGCCGGGCAGGCCGACGAGGCCGCCGAGGGAGGAGCAGTTGACGATGGCGCCGCTGCCCTGCTCGCGCATGTGCCGCAGTTCGTGCTTCATGGACGCCCAGACGCCGCGCAGGTTGATGGCGTGGACGCGGTCGAACTGGTCTGCGCCTTCGTCGGCGGCGTCGGCAGGTGGGATCTGGATGCCGGCGTTGTTGTAGGCCATGTCGAGACGGCCGAACGTGGCCACCGTGCGGTCAACGGCCGCGGCGACCTGGTCCTCGTCGGTGACGTCGCAGACCAGGGCGAGGGCCTGGTGCCCGGCGTCGGTGAGGTCCTTGGCCGCCTCGTGCACCGCGGCCTCGTTGACGTCGGCAAGGGCAACGGCGGCGCCGGAGGTGGCGAAGGCGCGGGCGGCGGCCAGGCCCATGCCGGAGCTGGCGCCGGTGACGAAGGCGACCTGGCCAGTGAAGTCGTAGGTGGGGTTCACGGGGATTTCTCCTGGTGGACGGGGTGCCAGATGGCCGGATGGATTCAGGACCGCGTCGATGTCGCTTCAGTGGTCTGCCGTGGTGCCGGGATCTGAGCGTCGGGGCTGTTCTGGGTGACGATCCGGGTCGTCCCCCGCTGGGCGGCGGTGGCCAGGGCGATCAGCGGCAGCAGGGTCAGGCCCGTGAAGAGGGCGCCGATCAGCGCGGGGCCGGTCACGCCGAGAGAGGAGGCCAGGGCCTGGCCGGCAAGCGTGGAGCCGGCGGCGATGCCTGTGTTGTAGGCGGATGTGGTCAGCGCCGAGGTCAGGGTGGGCGCGTCACCGGCGAAGCGGACCGCGAGGGCGGTGACGACCGGGTTGATCGTGAACCCGGTCAGGGCCATCAGGAAGATCAGGGTGACGGCAGCTGCCGGAGTGGTGGACAGCGGGATCAGCGCGAGCAGGGCCAGCGCGGTCGCTGCGGCGGCCGGGATCGTCGTGGCCATCGGCCGCCGGTCGCCGAACCGGCCGCCGATCGCGGTGCCGCCCAGCGCGCCGGCGCCGAAGGCGACCAGGACCAGCGGCACGGCCCCGGCCGGGATGCCGGCCCGGTCGGTCAGCAGCGGGGTGATGTACGTGTAGGTCGCGAGGACCCCGCCCATGATCAGGACGGCTGCGGCCAGCGCCAGCCACAGACGGCCCTGGCGCAGCGCCCGGATCTCGTCGCGGACGGACACCTGGGCGCGCTGCGGGGTGCGGGGCAGGAAGCGTCCGATGACGGCGGCGGCCAGGGCGGCGAGGGCGGCCAGGACCCAGAACAGTCCGCGCCAGCCGGTGACGTGTCCGGTCAGGGAGCCGGCGGGGACGCCGACGACGTTGGCCAGGATCAGGCCGCCCATCATCACGCTCACGGCCCGGGTGGCGTTCGCCGGTCCGGCGGCGGCGGCGGTGGCGATGACGAAGCCGACGGCCCAGAACGCCCCAGTGGCCAGCGCGGTGACGAAACGGGCGGCCAGGACGACGGTGAAGGAGCTGGTGAGGGCCGCGAGGATGTGACCGGCGGCGAAGACCGTCAGGGCGAGAACGAGGGTGAGGCGCTGGGGCAGGCGCAGGGTGGCCAGGGCCATGGTCGGCCCGCCGAGGATCATGCCGACGGCGAAGGCCGTGACGAGCAGTCCGGCGTGGGAGACACTGGTGCCCAGGTCGGGGGCGATGTCCGGGAGGATCCCGGCGATGACGAACTCGGTGGTGCCCATCAGGAAGGTGCCGGCCGCGAGCATCCACACGACGAAGGGCAGCTTGCCCGGCGCCGGAGCGGCGGGGTGGGGCATGAAGAACTTCTTTCCAGGCTTGGAGAAGGGGTGGTCAGGTGGCGGGCTCGATGGTGATCCGCTCGGCCTTGGCCAGCTGCTCGACGGAGGCGTCGAGGTGGCCGAGGATCAGCAGGTCGGCCGAGGGGGCAGGGCCGTCCTGGTAGAAGATGGCCAAGTTGCCCCATGGCGCGTAGTAGGCCAGGTCGCCTGCCTTGGCCGCGGACGGCTGGGGGGCGCCGTCGGTGGTGAGCTTGCGCGGCGGATAGCCGATCCGCTCCGTGCCGTGGAAGTCCTCCAGCTTCAGCGTGAGCGGCAGCAGGCCGGCCAGGTCGCGAGCGGCGGGGCTGTCGTTCAGGGTGCCGTCGGCCGGCTGGCCGTCGATCGTCAGGCGAATGCGCATGGCGTTGTTCCTGTGGGACGGTGCGGATGATTCGCGCGTCGTAGCCGACGGGTGCGGGGACGGCGCAGCAGGCGGCGGCTGATCGTTGCAGGCTGTCATGGGCCAGATCAGGACGGCGAGCAGGACAGTGCGAAGGAAGGCGCGAAGCACGGGCCTGTCTCTCCAAACTCCGCTGGGTCGGATGAGCTGCCGGGCTGCGCACGCGGCAGTGCCGGGGATGGGCGCCAGCAGGGCGTGGTGGCGCGGCGCCGGGTTTCAGCCGGTGGCTGGGGCGACTGCGTACTCCTCGTCGGTGACGGGGGTCAGCCAGTGCACGACGGCGTGGTCGTCGTCGCCCTCGTTGATGGCCACATGCACCATCAGCCGGTTCGGGGCGGCGCCGTGCCAGTGCTCCTCGTCGGCCTCGAACAGGACGCGGTCGCCGGGGCGGATGACCTCCACCGGTCCGCCGCGGCGCTGGCACAGACCGACGCCCTCGGTGACGAAGACGGTCTGGCCGAGCGGGTGGCGGTGCCAGTGGGTGCGGGCGCCAGGCATGAAGTGCACCAGCGACGCGGTGACCCGGGACGGCTCGGGCGCGGCGGCGACGGCGTCGATGTAGACGTCGCCGGTGAACCAGTCGGCCGGGCCCTTGACGGTGTCGATCGAGCTACGGGTGATCTGCACGAAAGCTCCTTGTACGGGTGGCGGGGTAAGGGGCGTGGGTCAGGGCTTGAGGAGGGTCTTGATGGCGCGGCGCTCGTCCATGGCCCGGTAGCCCTCGGCGACCTGGTCCAGGGGCAGGGTGAGGTCGAAGACCTTGCCCGGGTCGATCGCGCCGGTCAGGACCCGGTCAATGAGGTCGGGCAGGTAGCGGCGTACGGGGGCGGGGCCGCCGCGCAGGCCGACGTGGGAGAAGAACAGCTCCTGCCCGTCGATTGCGACCTCATGGGGGACACCGACAAAGCCGACGTTGCCACCGGGCCGGGCCGAGTGCAGGGCCTGGCTCATGGCCTCGGCGGTGCCGACGCACTCCAGGACGGAGTCGGCGCCGATCCCGTTCGTCATCTCCTTGATCCTCTCGACACCCTCCTCACCGCGCTCGGTGACGATGTCGGTGGCGCCGAACTCCCGGGCGAGCTTCTGCCGCGTCTCGTGCCGCGACATGGCGATGATCCGCCCCGCGCCCATCTCCTTGGACGCGATCACGCCGCACAGGCCGACCGCGCCGTCGCCGACGACCACGGCGGTCGACCCGGGCTTCACCTCGGCGGCGTCGGCAGCCCACCAGCCGGTGCCCATGACGTCGGACACGGCCAGCAGGCCGGGCCAGAACTTCTCGTCCGGCACCTCGTCGGTGGCGACCAGGGTGCCCTGGGCGTTGGGGATGCGGACGTATTCGGCCTGGCAGGTGGACATGAACTCGCGGTGCAGGCAGCTCGACTGGAAGCCGTTCTTGCAGTTCGCGCAGGTGTTGTCCGAGGTCGCGAAGGAGCCGACGACGAACTGGCCCGGCTTCACCGAGGTGACTGCGGAGCCGACCTCCTCCACGAAGCCGACGTACTCGTGGCCCATCGGGTGCGGGTCACCGATCGGCTCGGCACCGCGGTAGGGCCACAGGTCCGAGCCGCACACGCAGGTCACGGCCGTACGGATGACGGCGTCGGTCGGTTTGAGGATCTTCGCGTCCTCCACGGTCTCGAAGCGGACGTCGCCGGGGGCGTAGATCATTGCTCCGCGCATGGGAGAGGTTCCTTTGCTTGCCGAGGCGTGCGATCCCGGATGCCGGGGCCGTCGCCGAGTGCAGGGCCAGATGCGAGTTCCCGTCGTGATGACCGGGCGGAAAGCACCACGTCATCCAGGTAACCCGCTCTTCGCACCCGTAGCGAGACACCATCAAGGGGTGTACTGCCAGTACATCCCTGTGGACACGGGCGGGACGTACCGTCGAAAGCGTGGACAACCAAGCAGAGGTCCGCGAGTTTCTCACCTCGCGGCGAGCGAAGATCACCCCCGAGCAGGCCGGCCTGCCCTCCGGGAACCGCCGGCGCGTGCCGGGCCTGCGCCGCAGCGAGGTCGCCGCCCTGGCCGATGTGAGCGTGGAGTACTACGCCAAGCTCGAGCGCGGCAACCTCGCCGGCGCCTCACCTGCCGTACTCGAAGCCGTCGCCCGCGCCCTCCAGCTCGACGACGCCGAACGCGCCCACCTGCTCCACCTGGCGCAGGCCGCGGACGGCTCCGACGCGCTCACCCGGCCTCGTCGCCGCACCACCCGGACCTGGACCGCACACCGGAGCCTGCAGTGGGTCCTGGACGCCGTCACAGCCGGCCCGGCCTTCGTCCGCAACGGCCGCATGGACCTCCTCGCCACCAACCAGCTCGCTCGCGCCTTCTACGACGACGTCTACGCCACGGCCGGCAACCAGGCCAACCTGGCCCGCTTCCAGTTCCTCGACCCCGCCTCCCGCCGCTTCTACCCCGACTGGGACCAGGCCGCCGACATCGCCGTCGCCATCCTGCGCACCGAAGCCGGACGCAACCCCCACGACAAAGATCTCCACGACCTCGTCGGCGAGCTCTCCACCCGCAGCGATGACTTCCGCACCCGCTGGGGCGCCCACAACGTCCGCCGCCACGGCACCGGCACCAAACGCTTCCACCACCACACCGTCGGCGACCTCACCCTCGCCTACGAAGGCCTGGAAATGGCCGCCGAACCCGGCCTCACCCTCACCATCTACACCGCCGAACCCGGCTCACCCTCCGAAGAAGGCCTACGCCTGCTCGCCTCATGGGCGGCCACACCCCAGCCCCTGACACCACACTCCGGTGGCTGACACCGCGCGCCGGAGCAGCGGGCCTCCCGCCACTCTGTGAAACCTGATCGGGATGAGCTGGGCACTACCCTGCGCGCCAACTATGGCGCTCAGCCGCCACCTAGCGCGCTCAAGCGTGCTCAGCGGGTCTGTACGGTGTGTCACTGGACAGACCCTGTCGTAGCTGGGCACCTTCGTCTCGGGCCCGAACTCCTCGTGGACGTACTGGCGGATCATGCGGTCCTTGGTCCGCATCGACACCTTCGCCATCCGCTTCGTCTCCTCGCGGACCGCCAGGACCGCCTCCCGCACCGGCTCGGAAACCGTCCGGGTTCCGCCGCTTCGGCGCAGCCAGCGGTCGTCCGCGCAGCCGACCAGCCCGAACCGGCGGCGGGCGTTCTCCCACCGGATCAGCGTGCGGTAGCCGACCGAGCTCAGCCCCAGCAGCTTCGCGTGAGCAGGGTCCAGGGCCGCGAGCTCCGCCACCTTCGCGTGCCGGCGCTCGGTGAGCGTCGTCGTCGCCGGGTCGTACTCGGCTCTCGGCTCGCCCAGGCCCGGGTGGAACGGGTCACCGGAGCGGAACCCGGTCGCCACTTCCAGCAGGTGGGCCATCCGCAGCTCGGTCAGCTCCAGCCGGTCCGCTTTCAGGTCCTCGGGCGCCTTGTGCTGGCGGCCCCGGTCGGCCCCCGCCGCCGACGTTCGCGACGACGGCCGGCACTGCGGATGGTTGGCCAGGAACCGGAAGGTCACCCGCTCGCGGGTGCCGTCGTCCTTTACCAACTGCACCCGGCCCAGGTGCGGTTCGCGCCGCTCGACCGTCCACTCCGTCCCGTCCAACACCAGCCCGGCGCCAGGGGAAAGGTCCAGCACGGCCGTCGCGATCACCGGCCCGCCTCCCCGGCGGGCATCACGAGCGAGCGGTCCTGAAGCGGGCCGGCCAGGTCGACGCCCAGCTGCCGGGACCACAGCAGGTGCAGCAACTGGGCCCGGGCGACCGGCTCGCAGCCCGTGGCCGCCGCGAGCTCGCCGAACCTCCGCCCGCCCGCCGCCTCGGCCAGCAGCACCGGCCGAAGCCCTAGTGTGCTGCGCCGGAGATCCGTCGGCAGAAATGGGCGAGGGACTCAAGGATCTCCTCGGCGGTCTTGGTCCAGATGAACGGCCTGGGGTCCTCGTTCCAGTTCTTCACCCAGGCACGGATGTCGGCTTCGAGGGCTTGGACGTTCTTGTGTGCGCCGCGGCGGATCTTCTGGTCGGCCAGGAACCCGAACCAGCGCTCGACCTGGTTGATCCACGAGGAGCCGGTCGGGGTGAAGTGCATGTGAAAGCGGGGGTGTTTGGCCAGCCACGTCCTGATCGCGGGCGTCTTGTGGGTGCCGTAGTTGTCGCAGATCAGGTGGATCTGCAGGTGCGCGGGCACCTCCTTGTCGATCCGGATCAGGAACTTCTTGAACTCCGCCGCCCGGTGCCGGCGGTGCAGGGCGCTGATGACCTCGCCGGTGGCGACGTCGAACGCGGCGAACAGCGTGGTCAGGCCGTTGCGGACGTAGTCGTGGGTGCGCCGCTCGGGCATCCCCGGCATCATCGGCAGCACCGGCTGGGAGCGGTCCAGGGCCTGGATCTGCGACTTCTCGTCCACCGAGAGGACCACCGCGCCCTCGGGCGGGTCGAAGTACAGCCCGACGACGTCGTAGACCTTCTCCACGAAGAACGGGTCCGTGGACAGCTTGAAGGTGTCCGTCAGGTGCGGCTTGAGCTGGAACCTCCGCCAGATCCGGCCGACGGTGGACTTGGACAGGCCGCTGTGCTCGGCCATCGACTTCCGTGACCAGTGCGTGGCGTTCTTCGGGATCTCCTCCAGCGTGGCGACCACGACCGCTTCCACCCGGTCCACGCCGATGGTGGGCGGCCGGCCCGGCCGGGGCTCGTCGGCCAGGCCGTCCAGCCGCTCGGCCAGGAACCGCCGCCGCCACTTGCGCACGGTGTCCGCGGAAATCCGCAGGTTGCGGGCCACCTCGACGATGGGCGGCACGCCAGGGCCCGCACAGGCCAGCACGATCCGCGCCCGTAACGCCAGCGCCTGGGCGGAGTTCGCCCGCCTCGTCCAGCGTTCCAGCACGGCACGCTCGTCATCGCCCAGCAGCAGCGGTTCCAGCTTCGGACCACGACGCGGCACCGGCACCCCGGCAGAAGAACTCATACACGATCTAACGACGGACTACCGGCGCAGGACACTAGCGGATCGGACCTCAGCCGGCGCCGCGACGCCAGCGCGTCCAGCCCTGCGAAGGCGTGCTCGCGCCAGCGGGCGGCCACCGCGTAGCGCCAGCCGCAGGCGACGGCCATCTCGGCGGCCGCGGCGAACGACTCCCGGTCCGGCTCCTTGATCAGGGGCTCGGGGCGTACGTCGATCAGCCAGACGCCGCGGCGGGTCACCGCGAGATAGTCAGGGGTGTGGGCCCGGCGCTTCCCGCAGGTCCCGAAGGAGATCTTCAGCGGCTGCGAGACGACGTCCACCACCTCGCCGGCGAAGTCCAGGGCCAGCAGCACCCGGCTCTCCTCCAGGCTCTCCGCGCCGTGGTGCCGGCCGGTACTGGTCAGGAACTGCAGGCCAGGACGGTGCCGTTGGTCCCGGCGCCAGGTGAAGTGCCGCATCGGATCGCTCGTCGGCACCGGTTCCTGTGCGAGATCGTGCACCGAGCAGGACACATCGTCCCCACCGGCCCGCCACGAGACCGTCCACCGTCTCGTCCAGCCGTCGCCCAGATCCAGGCCGGACCTGCCCGCGTCGACGGCCGTCGGCACGAAAAGGTCCTCCCAGCTGCACCGATGTGACCAAACGGACCCGCTGTCAGCGGCTTCGACTACCCTTCCCGACCCAGCACGTGTAGCGGCCATGAGCTCATCGAAGCGCCGCGAAGAACCTCAGGCTCCCGATCTTCGTTTCTGGTGGCAGAAAGACTGCTGAATGAGTGACTGTGACAAGTCGGATGCCTCGTTGGTGACAACCGCGCTGCTTCGGCCGTGCCGGTTCACCAGCTCAGCCGGTCCCACTGGTGACAACTCCTGAGCTTCGGCTCAGTGATCCGGCTACCCGACCACAAGGCTGCGCAGCTGTGCATTCGGCTGTGGGCGGCTGCGGATCACTGCCGGGGCCGGCGCCCAGGGCGCGGCGTCCGGTGACCGGGCGCGCGGGCATCGGGTCGCCGGCGGCCGGGGCGTCGGGCAGGCGTTCGGCGGCGAGCTGGGCGCGTAGCGCGGGCGGCGGGTCGGTGTCTCGCGTGCGGGACACGTTGGCGCGGACGGGTCCGGTGCCCAGCGGGCGGCGGTCGGTCATCGCCCGATTCTCCCCGCCGCCGGGATCTTCTTCTTCACCGCCCCGGCCGGGTGCTCCGGCCCGGGCCCAGGGCGCGCGTGTCGTGTGCGTGCGAGGCGGTGGACTTCTCTCCGGCTACCACCCGCTGTGACCTGCGCGTCGGTACCAGCACCGAGAGGCGCGGGCCGGACGTCGTGCTGCCCGTTCAGGCGACCGATTCCCTTACTGGTTCCCGAGGGCACCGCGTGGTGCACTGCGTCGCCAATGTCCCCTCATCGCCGGGGCGCCTACCTGCCCCGGCGGCTGGTGACCGTGCGCGGCGGGCTGAAGGACCTGGGGGACGAGGAGCTGGCGGATCTCGTCGGGCAGCGCGGTTCGGGTCCGCGAGGACGGGGTGCGGGTCACGGAGAGGCTGTGGACGCTGACCCCGGCCGGGCTGGATGTCGCCGCCGTGGTCCTGGAGCGCGAGCCGCGCGAGATGGGCGGCACCGCCAAGGCCGCCGCCGCGTCCGGCGCCAAGCACGCCCGGGCGGTCACCGACGTCCTGGCCGCGCTTCTGCAGACCCCGCCCGAGCCGACGCTGCCCGTCGTGCGCCAGCACCAGCTCGTCCCCGCCCGGACGCCGCCTGCCGACACGCAGCCGTCCGCGCGGCCGGACGGGCTCGGACCGCTGAACGCGTGGTCGACGGAGGCGGCGCTGCCGGTGGCCGGCGCCTTTCTCCGTGGCAGCGGGCGCGCCGATGCGGTGTTCGCCCTGCACGGGCACGTGCAGCCGTGGGCTGCGGTGAGGGGCCAGGCCGGGTACGCGATCCACGCCCTGCTGGTGGCCGTCCGGGTTGCGGGGGTGCAACGGTGGAGGGCGGCCCCTGCGGGAGGGATTGAGCGCGTCCTGCGGTGCGGAGGCGGGGCCGGCCGGGACCGGCGGGTGCCGGGTGAGAAGACGATCACCTCTCGGGAAGGACGCACCGTGCTTGGTGCCGTGCTACCGAAAGCTGACAGGCCGACCCCGCCATGCCATGTTGATGCATGCAGATAGCTGTTGCAAGTAGGTTGCAATAAGGGCAAGCTGGCTCCCGACGATCACCGCCTGGAAAGGGGTACCTGATGGGCGCCTACGCGCTTCCGGATCTGCCGTATGACTACTCCGCTCTCGCTCCGGCCATCACGCCGGAGATCCTGGAGCTGCACCACGCCAAGCACCACGCCGCCTATGTCAAGGGCGCCAACGACACCCTGGAGCAGATCGCCGAGGTCCGCGACAAGGACCAGATCACTCCGACCGGCCTGGTCGGGCTGGAGAAGACCTTCGCGTTCAACCTCTCCGGCCACGTCCTGCACTCGATCTTCTGGCAGAACCTCTCCCCCGACGGCGGCGACCGCCCCGACGGAGCCCTGGCCACCGCGATCGACGAACACCTCGGCGGCTTCGAGGCGTTCAAGAAGCAGCTCACCGTCGCCACCACCAGCGTGCAGGGCTCGGGCTGGGGCGTGCTGGCCTGGGAGCCGCTCGGCCGCCGCCTGATCGTGGAACAGGTCTACGACCACCACGGCAACGTCGGCCAGGGCAGCGTCCCGCTGCTCGTCTTCGACGCCTGGGAGCACGCCTACTACCTGCAGTACAAGAACGTCCGCCCCGACTACGTCACCAAGCTGTGGGACCTGGTCAACTGGGAGGACGTCGCCGCCCGCTACACCGCGGCGGCCGGCGCCTGACCACCGCACCGGCACGGCCACCGGCGGGCCGGGACGCGGCGGCGCGGTCCCGGCCCGTTCGGCGCCATGCGCGGTCAGCGCAGGATGTGGACCGCGTAGAGCGCGCCGATGCCTGCGGCGAGGGTGCCGAGCAGGAGCCGAAGCGCGGTCTCGGGCAGGAGCGGCTGGAGACGGGCGCCGACGTAGCCGCCGACCAGGCCCCCGACCCCGCAGGACAGGCCCAGCAGCCAGTCGGGAGCGACGTCCCCCGTGGCGGCCAGGGAGAGCAGCGCGTAGGTGATCGCGCCGACGACGGACGTCACGAACGTGGAGGCCAGAGCGGCGGGCGCGACGGTGGCCACCGGCGCTCCGCGGCCGACGAGGATCGGGCCGAGCAGGGAGCCGCCCCCGATCCCGTAGATGCCCCCGGCGACGCCGACGGCCAGGGCCAGCGACGTCGTCGCGCGGAGCGACGGCTGGCGGGTGGCGCGGGCTGGGGCCGGGCGCACGGTCCGCAGCCACAGCCACAGCCCGAGCGGCAGCAGCAGCGCGGCGATGAGGAGGCGGAAGACCCGTGGGCCGGGAACGGCGAAGACACGGATCACTGCACCGATGACAACGCCGGGCACGGTACCCGCGATGAGCAGGCGGGTCAGCGGTCCTCCCAGACGCCCGGCTCGCCAGTAGCGCAGGAGGGCGCCGGGGCCGGCCACGACGTTGTACAGCAGGTTCGTCGGTGTCACCGCCGGGCTCGGCACGCCCAGGACGCTGACCTGCACGGGCAGCAGGAAGACCGCTCCGGAGACGCCCACGGGCGAGGTGGCCACCGAGATCAGGAGCCCGGCAACGAACCCGAGCAACCCCGTCGGCCACGCCACCACAGCCCCCTTGAGAGATCACCACCCCGATACGCCCCGGAGCAGGCTCCGGATTGGGTGCCTCCCGCTCTCGTGAACATCGACCCCGGCCCGATCCAACCGTCTCCCGAGGCGATGAACAACCGCTGTCCAAACCCAAACGCGTGAACAAAGCCAGCGGCGGGCGGGTGCGCGTCCTGATGCACCGCACCCGGTGGGGAACCCGTCTGCCGGGCCGTCAGCGTCTGCTGTCCGCCCGGGGGCGAGCGGGCGGGTGGGCTCGGCGATCGCCCCTCGGGCGGACACGCTCGCCGCGGCGCACGCCGCCCCGGTCGAGGCCCGGGAGCGTGTACCGAGTGTGGTGCACCGGGGCGGGGGCCTGTGGGTGGGCGGCCGGATGCGACGGCGCCTGGCCCGGAGGGGCCGGTCAGTCGTGGAGTTCGGCGCGGACGCGGCGGGAGGGCCGGAAGGTGTAGAGGTCGAGGATGCCGGGCGGGTCGGTGAGGCCGGGGCCGCCGTTGGTGACCCAGGTGGTGATGTCGGTGGTGGCGTCGGGGTCGTTGACCAGGCCGAGCCAGACGGGGGCGCCGCCGTTCTGGCGGCCGGCCGTGGAGGGCTGGACGACGATGACGTTGGCGCGTTCGCACGCGCCGAGGCAGCCGGTGACCCGTACGGTCGCGGCGCCGTCCACGGCCTGGCGCAGGTCGCGCAGTTGGGCTGTGTGGTCGAGGCCGCCGATCTTGGGGGTGCCGCAGCAGCAGCCGCGGCAGACGGTGATGGTGGGCCGTGTGGCCCCCGTCGCGGGGGCGGCACGGCGGGTGCGTTTGCTCATGCGGTGTCCTTGGCGGGGTGGGTCCAGGCGGCCTCGCGCAGCAGGCGCAGGCCGTTGAGGCCGACGATGACGGTGGAGCCCTCGTGTCCGGCGACGCCGAGGGGCAGCGGGAGGGTGCCGGTCAGGTCCCAGGCGACCAGGGCGGTGATGAACACCCCGGCAACGGCCAGGTTCTGGAGGACCAGGCGGCGGGCGGTGCGCGAGAGGTGCACGACGGTGGGGACGGTGGCCAGCTCGTCGCGGACCACGACGGCGTCGGCGGTCTCCAGGGCGAGGTCGGAGCCGGCCTTGCCCATGGCGATCCCGGAGTGGGCGGCGGCCAGCGCGGGGGCGTCGTTGACGCCGTCGCCGACGACGAGCACCCTGCGGCCCTGCTCCTGCCATTCCCGCACGGCGGTGACCTTGTCCTGCGGCAGCAGCCCGGCGCGGACGTCGGTGATGCCGACCTCGGCGGCCAGGCGCCGGGCGGCGCGCTCGTTGTCGCCGGTCAGCAGCACCGGGATGCGGCCGGTCAGGCGGGTGAGGGCGGCGACGGTGGCGGCGGCGTCCGGCCGCAGCCGGTCGGCGATCCCAAGCACTCCCACCGGTGCGCCGTCGCGCAGCACCGCCACCGCGGTACGCCCGGCGTCCTCCAGCTCCCGCACCGCCTTCCGGTGGGCCGGGTCGGCGCCGGCGGGCAGCAGCCGGGCGGGGGAGCCGACCCGAATCGTGTGGCCGGCGACGGTGGCGGTGACGCCCCGACCGGGGACGGAGGTGAAGTCGCCCGCGTCGGCCAGGACCAGACCGCCCTCGCGGGCGGCGTCGACGACGGCGCGTGCCAGCGGGTGCTCGCTGGGGTGCTCGGCCGAGGCGGCGAGGGCGAGTACCTCGTTCGCGGTCAGGGCGCTGCCGGGCAGCGGGCGGATGTCGGTGACGCGTGGGGTGCCCTCGGTCAGGGTGCCGGTCTTGTCGAGTGCGACGGCGTCGATCTGGCCCAGGCGTTCCATCACGACGGCGGACTTGACGAGCACGCCGTGGCGTCCGGCGTTGGCCATTGCGGACAGCAGCGGGGGCATGGTGGAGAGGACCACCGCACAGGGCGAGGCGACGATCATGAACGTCATCGCCCGCAGCAGGGCGGCCTGCAGTTCGTCGCCGAAGGCGAGCGGGATCGCGAAGACGGCCAGGGTCGCGAGGACCATGCCGATCGAGTAGCGCTGCTCGATCTTCTCGATGAACAGCTGGGTGGGGGCCTTGGTCTCGGAGGCCTCCTCGACCATCTGCACGATCCGGGCGATCACCGAGTCCGCCGGGTCGCGCTCGACCCGCACGCGCAGGGCGCCGGTGCCGTTGACGGTGCCGGCGAACACCTCGTCCCCGGACTGCTTCGCCACCGGCAGCGGCTCACCCGTGATGGTGGCCTGGTCGACGTCGCTGGATCCCTCCAGGACCCGCCCGTCGGCGCCGACCCGCTCACCGGGCCGCACCAGGATCGTGTCGCCGACCGTCAGGGTTTCGGCAGGGACAGTCTCCTCGCCGCCGTCGGGCAGCAGCCGGGTCGCGGTGGAGGGGGCGAGGTCGAGCAGGCCGCGCACGGAGTCCGCGGTGCGGGCGGTGGCGATCGCCTCCAGGGCGCCGGAGGTGGCGAAGATGACGATCAGCAGCGCACCGTCCAGGACCTGGCCGATCGCGGCGGCGCCGAGCGCCGCGACGACCATCAGCAGGTCCACGTCCAGCGTCTTGTCCTTCAGGGCCTTCAGGCCCTCACAGCCCGGCTCCCAGCCGCCGGTGACGTAGGTGGCGGCGAACAGCGCCCCCCACAGCCACCCCGGGGCACCCAGCAGGTACAGCGGCAGGGCGAGCAGGAACAGCACCAGCGCGGCCAGCGCCCACCGGGCCTCCGGCAGCGCCAGGACCCGCGTGCGGCGCCGCGGCAGGGCGGGACGCGGCCCGGCGGCGGCCGGCGCGGGCCGCTGGTCCAAGGCAGAGGACATGACAGAGCAACCCTTCACGGGCGGGCAGGGAACCGGCCACCACCGTACAGGAATATCTGAACAGGTCTTCATGTGTCACCGCTAGGATGGGTGCCATGGGTCACGGAACCGACGACAGGAACAACGCCACCCCGCGCGAGCGACTGGACGCGGCAGGAGCCTCCGACGTCGCCGCGACCCTCCAGGCCCTGGCCACCCCCTCACGCCTGTACATCCTGGCCCGCCTCCAGGAAGGCCCCTGCGCCGTCGGCGACCTCGCCGACGCCGTCGGCATGGAAGCCTCCGCCTGCTCCCACCAGCTGCGCCTGCTGCGCAACCTGGGCCTGGTCTCCGGCGAACGGCACGGCCGCTCCATCGTCTACTCGCTGTACGACAACCACGTCGCCGAACTCCTGGAGCAAGCCCTCTTCCACGTGGAGCACCTGCGGCTCGGCCTGCGCGACGCCCCCGCCTCCGCGGCGGCGCCGGCCGCGACCCGGCGATGAGCAGCCGCGTCGACCAGGCGGCCATCGTGGGCCGACAGCGTGGTCTCCTCCGGGAAGTACAGAGAGATCATCAGCAGGAACATGCCGCCGAACGATGGATCGAGCGATTCGACGCGTTTCATAGGTGGGTCGCCTGTGAAACAGGCGGCCGCCCGGCGGCCCACCTGCGGCGATCATGTTTCATGAGTTGTTGCAAACGGCTGGATGACTGAAACACCCTGGCGGGTCGGTGACCTGGTGCCGTTCACGCTTGTGGGCGGAGGGGTCGGCCTCCCGGGGCGCGATGCTGGCGGTCGCCCTCCGGGGCGACCGAGACGGGCGGGGTCGGGCGGTTCGGCCGCCCAGGGGGCCGAACCGCCCGTACCCTTCGTGGTGTCTACGGCGTCACACGGCGGGCGCCACACACTGGAGGTCATACCTCGTGCTGATCGCTCAGCGTCCCTCGTTGACCGAAGAGGTCGTCGACGAGTTCCGCTCCCGGTTCATGATCGAGCCGCTGGAGCCGGGCTTCGGCTACACCCTCGGCAACTCCCTGCGCCGTACGCTCCTGTCCTCGATCCCGGGTGCGGCGGTCACGTCCGTCCGTATCGACGGCGTTCTGCACGAGTTCACCACCGTGCCGGGCGTCAAGGAGGACGTCACCGACCTGATCCTCAACATCAAGCAGCTGGTCGTCTCCTCCGAGCACGACGAGCCGGTGGTGATGTACCTGCGCAAGCAGGGCCCGGGTCTGGTCACCGCCGCCGACATCGCGCCGCCGGCCGGTGTCGAGGTGCACAACCCCGACCTCGTCCTCGCCACGCTGAACGGCAAGGGCAAGCTGGAGATGGAGCTGACCGTCGAGCGCGGTCGCGGCTACGTCTCCGCCGTGCAGAACAAGCAGGCGGGCCAGGAGATCGGCCGCATCCCGGTCGACTCGATCTACAGCCCGGTGCTGAAGGTCACGTACAAGGTCGAGGCCACCCGTGTCGAGCAGCGCACCGACTTCGACAAGCTGATCGTCGACGTGGAGACCAAGCAGGCGATGCGTCCGCGGGACGCCGTGGCCTCCGCGGGCAAGACCCTGGTGGAGTTGTTCGGTCTGGCCCGCGAGCTGAACATCGGCGCCGAGGGCATCGACATGGGCCCGTCCCCGACGGACGCCGCCCTGGCCGCCGACATGGTGCTGCCGATCGAGGAGCTGGAGCTCACCGTCCGCTCCTACAACTGCCTCAAGCGGGAGGGCGTCCACTCGGTGGGTGAGCTCCTGGCGCGCTCCGAGGCGGACCTGCTGGACATCCGCAACTTCGGTGCGAAGTCGATCGACGAGGTCAAGGCGAAGCTGGCCGGTCTGGGCCTGGCGCTCAAGGACAGCCCGCCCGGATTCGACCCGACCGCCGCTGCCTTCGACGCGGACGACAACGCGAGCACGGGTTTCGAGCAGTACTGAACGCTGCGCCGCCGGGTCGCGGGGGAGCCAGGAGGGCGGAGGGGCCGGCGATGGGCACCGGTCGACCGCACCCGGCTCCCCAGGGGCCCACCGGCAAAGACGCAGGCGCCCGAGCCCTCCGCGCCTGATCAGGAGGGTGAAGGCGGCCGCCATCGCTGCCGTGTCCAGCCTTCCGTCCCCCGGGTGCGGCCGAGAAGGCCGCCCGACGCGCTGTTCCCCGTGGGCACCCCGGGGCACGCAACAGCCCCCCTCGGAGATCACTCCGAGGGGGGCTGTTCGATGCATATTGCCTGGTCAGGCACAGCGCCCCGAGGGAGCGGGGAGAGCGCCCGCCGCGGGTTCTCGGGGTGGGTGGGGAGTGCGGCAGGATGCCCGGCGCCCGCATCGCCCTCACCGGTGAGCAGCACGGCAGCGTGTTGGTGACGTGGCCCGGCTCCGACGGAAATGCTGTGTCACGTTGGCCGGCTCCACGGTGGACCACAGCACCGCCCCGGCCGCGGGCGGAGACGGAGGCGGCGGCATCTGCAACGAGTCCGACACGGTGTGGTTGATCGGGCCTCGGGGTGTTCGCCATCCCCCCGGACGACTGCGGCCCGCCTGGCGCCGTGCTCGGCCGCACCGGCTGCACCGGCGGCCCCGGTGGCGGAAACGGCGGCCCCGGCGTGGTGGCGGCCCCGGCTGGTCACCTCGCCGCCGTCCAAAGCCCGGCAGGAAGCAGCACCGCCCGTTTGCCGGGGCTCTTCCGCCGCTCGGCGTGGGTGGATCCGATGCGGCGGATGGGGCTTCCCGGTGACAGGATCGGTGTTATGGACACCGAGACGGACTGGGTGTACCGGGTGTTCGAGCCGCACGGCTCCGAGGGCTGGCGCCCCTATGGCAGCGACCCCGAACGGTGGCAGGGCGCGATCACCGCCCCCGACTCGACCGAGGGCGCCAGGTACGCCCTCGGCTGCATCGTCGGCGAGCTGATGACCGAGTGGGAGAGGAGCGGCCTCCATCACGCGATGCACGTGCGGGTCTTCCTCTGGCACGACGAGGCAGGCGACGTGGGGGAGGCGGACTTCATCGTGGAGGTCCGGCCCCGGTCGGACATCGACGCAGCGTGATCTGTGGCGCATGGGGCTCCGCACGGGGACGGGCCCGGTGCGATGGGCACCGAGCGGTCGTGGGCGTACCGGGTGGAGGAGCCGCACGGCTTCGTCCCCACCGCGCCAGTGCCCCCGGAGTCGGCTCCCCTCACCCTGCTGCTTCCGGCGGTGCTCTTCGATCCGTTGCTGTCCGGGGGTGCCCCTATCTCTTTCGTCAAGGAGCGGGGCGGTTGTTCTGTCGCAGTTCAGGCGTTTTGGGGGGTGAGGTGCGGTTCGAAGAACATGCCGTCGCGGAGCATGGCGAAAAGGACGTCGACGCGGCGGCGGGTGAGACACACCAGGGCCTGTTTGTGGCGCTTCCCCTCGGCCTTCTTGCGTTCGTAGTAGGCCCGGGACGCGGGGTCGGCCAGGGCCGCGAACGCGGAGAGGAAGAAGGCCCGTTTGAGGTGCTTGTTGCCTCTTCGGGAGGGGCTCTCGCCCCGGATCGAGGCCCCGGACCGTCGGGTGACGGGAGCCAGGCCCGCGTAGGCGGCGAGGTGTCCGGCGGTGAGGAAGGCGGATCCGTCGCCGACGGCGATGAGGATCCTGGCTCCGGTCCTGACGCCTATCCCCGGCATCGACGTCAGGAGCCTGGAAAGGGGGTGGGCCTCCAGCAGGTCCTCGATGCTGGAGGCGAGTTGTCTGCGCCGGTCCAGCAGCGAGGAGAGGTTCGCGGCGTGCTTGGGCACGACGGCCGCGGCCGCGTCCGTGCCGGGGACGACGACGGTCTGTTCGTCCAGTGCGGTGAAGATGTCCTCGACCAGGCGCTCGGCCATGCGCGGGGCCTTGGGCCGCAGGATCGTGATCAGCCGGCGGCGTCCGGCCTTGCGGATCTGGGCCGGGGAGCCGAAGCGTTCGAGCAGCCAGAGCACGGCCGGGTGCTGGATGCGCGGGCCCAGGACCCGCTCCAGCGCGAGGTGGATCTGGGTGAGCAGGCCGCGCAGCCGGTTGGCGACCCGGGTGACCTCGCCCGCCAGGTCGTCGTCGAAGCCCACGATCCTGTGCAGCTCGGCGACCGTCTCGTCGTCCAGCTCGATCGAGCGGAGCGTGTGCGGCATCGTGCGGGCCGCGCCCGCGATGATCGCCGCGTCGCGGGCGTCGGCCTTGCCCCCGCCCGGGCAGAGGTCGGCGATCCGCCGCATCGTCAGCCCGGGCAGGTAGGCGACCTGGCAGCCCGCGTTGCGGGCGACCGCGAGCGGCAGGGTGCCGATCGAGGCGGGCTGGCCGACGACCACGAGCACGGTGCCGTACCTTGCGGTCAGCCTCTCCGGCATGGCCCGCAGTTTCGGCTCGCTGTTGGGCAGCGGCTTGTCGACCACCCTCTTCCCGTCGGGTCGCAGCCCGTGGGCGTGGTGCTCGCCCTTGCCGACGTCCAGTCCGAGGTGGATGCCGATGTCGCTGGTGTCAATCACGTGCTTCCTCCAGGGAAGGTCATGCCGCCCCGGCCTCGACGTGGCACCAGCTGCCGGCAACCACGTTACGCAGAGCCTTGCCGGACGGGCCGGCGCTCGTGCCCCCATCAGCGGTCTACCGGTGCCTCCCGGCCCGGTGACATGTCAATCCCCTCGAACTGTGGAGATCTTCTATGCGGCCAGCTCCAGGGCGGAGTCGGCTCGGTGGTCATGTTCGTAGTCGATCGGGCTCCGGTACCCGCACACGCTGTGTAGTCGGTGGGTGTTGTAGAAGCCGGTGATCCAGGTGGCGATCTTCAGCCGGGCCTCGGCCCGGGTGGCGAAGGTGTGCCGGTGGACGTACTCGACCTTGAGCACGCTGTTGAACGCCTCGCTGACGGCATTGGCATGATCCGTCGACTGCTTCGGTTCCCGACTCTGAAGACGGAGGTCGGGTGCGGGTGACGCACCCGTTCCATCCCCTGTCCGGAGTGGAGCTGGAGTTCATCGAGCGTCGGCGGTGCTGGCGCGGGGACCGGGTGTACTACTTCGACGAGGCGGGTGGCCGGTCGCGGATCCCGGCGGAGTGGACGTCGGTGGCGCCGGTGGACGCGTTCGTGGTCGCGGCCCAGGGCGGCTGTCCGTTCCGGACGCAGGATCTGGTCGCGTTGGCCGCGCTGATCGACCGGCGCCGTGGTGTCGGGGAGATCACGCCGTGAGTGTCGCGGGGTTCGTGCCGTGCTTGAGGGCGCTCGCGGTGTCGGTCGGGGGCGTGTGCAACCGTGGAATGTGCGCTGGCCTGCTGCTTTTGCTCCTGCCGGTGGTCACAAAGGGCTTGGCTGCGATCCGGTCCGTCCGAATCCTGGTGACAGGGCTGGAGAGGGGAGGCGGTCATGGCGGCAGCGACGGGAAGTGCGGTGAAGATCCGCGCTCTGCGGGAGTCGCGGACGCTCAATCCGCGTCCCGAAGCGGTGGTCGACGAGGCTTTCACCGCTTCGTCGTTCCTGGATCCATGCGATCTGGTGCAGGTGAAGTACGAGATGGTGCGCCGGGTCCGCGTCGACAAGGTCCCCGTCGCCCGTGCGGCGGCGGCCTTCGGGTTCTGCCGTCAGAGCTTCTATGCGATCGCGGCCGCGTTGGACGCGGGCGGGCCGGCCGCGCTGGTGCCGGGCAAGCCCGGGCCGAAGGGGCCGAGGAAGCTGACCGAGCCGGTGATGGAGCATGTCGAGGCCCTGCTGCAGGCCGATCCAGGCCTCAAGGCGCCGGCATTGGCTGCGGCGGTGGCCGAGGAGTTCGGCGTCCAGGTGCATCCGCGTTCCATCGAGCGGGCACTGGCCCGCAGGCGCGAGGGCCGCAGCCGGGAGGAGGACATACGTCCCCGCAGCTGACGCGGCCGCCGGGGCACGGGTCTGCGCGAGCTACGAACAGTTGCGCTCCGCGGTCGTGGAAGGACGCGGCGGCGGCTGGCGTCATGGCTGGTCGGTGCTGGTCCGCTCAGGCATGGCCGCCTGGAGCCGGGCCATGGAGGCCGTCCGCGGCCCAGGCGGGCAGCAGCCCGATCGGCTGCCGGCGCTCGCAGGCGACGTCGCCGACGATCTCGGCACCGAGCTCGTGCACGTGCTGGCCTCGCTCGTCCTCGGGCACGGCCTGCCGCCCTGAGCCCGTCACCGTCACCGTCACCGTCACCGTCACCTGGAGTGTTGCGCTCGAGAGGAAGTACGTCGTGCAGGAACAGCCGTCCGGCGGGGGAAAGGTCACCGCGGATCATCTGCGGCGGGGTGCGTATCTGTATGTGCGCCAGTCCTCGCTCAAGCAGGTCGTCAACAACACCGAGTCCACCGCCCGGCAGTACGCACTGCGGGGCCGGGCCGTCGCACTGGGCTGGAACGAGGGCCAGATCACCGTGATCGACACCGACCAGGGTCAGTCCGGGGCCACGACCACGGGCCGGGACGGCTTCCAACTCCTGGTCTCGGAGGTGTCTTTGGGCCGGGCCGGGATCGTCCTCGGCCTTGAGGTGAGCCGACTGGCCCGCAACAGCACCGACTGGCACCGGTTGCTGGAGATCTGCGCGTTGACCGGGACGTTGATCCTGGACGAGGACGGGCTCTATGACCCGCGCTCGTTCAACGACCGCCTCGTCCTCGGCTTGAAGGGCACCATGTCCGAGGCCGAACTGCACGTGCTCAGGGCCCGTCTGCGGGGCGGGCAGCTGTCCAAGGCCCGGCGCGGGGAGCTGAAGCAGGCGCTGCCCGTCGGCTATGTCCACGACCATGCCGACCGCATCGTCAAGGACCCCGACGCGGCGGTCCGCACGGCCGTCGAGCGGGTCTTCACCCTGTTCGCGGCGACGGGCTCGGCCCGACAGGTCGTCATCGCCTTCGCCCGGGACAAGCTCTCCTTTCCCGCCCGCATCCGCACCGGCCCTCACAAGGGCGAGCTGGTCTGGGGCCCACTCAAGCACTGGCGGGTGCTCTCGCTGCTGCACAACCCCTGCTATGCCGGGGCATTCGTCTATGGACGCAGGCGCGCGACGAGGACCGCGCAGGGCACATTCGCCTGGGCGACCGTGCCCCGTGATCAGTGGATGACGCTGATCGAGGACCACCACGAGGGATACCTCTCCTTCGCGCAGTGGGAGGCGAACTGTCAGACCCTGGCCGGCAATGCCGCCGGCCACGGCGAGGACCGCAAGGCAGGGCCGGCCCGCGAAGGCCCGGCCCTGCTGCAGGGCCTGGCGATCTGCGGCAAGTGCGGACGGCGGATGACGGTCGGCTATCGCCAGTACCGCGACGAGATCTTCCCCGACTACCGGTGCATGACCCGGGCCATCCAGGACGGCGCACGCGTCTGCGAACGCCTGCCCGGCAAGGCCATCGACACCGCCGTCACCCGACTCCTGCTGAACACCCTCACCCCGCTCGCCGTCGACGCCGCGCTGAAAGTCAGCGACCAGCTCATCGCTCAGGCCGCCGAGGCCGACCGGCTGCGGGCCACCCATGTCCAACGAGCCCAGCACCGCGCGGACCTGGCCCGGCGCCGCTACCTCGCCGTCGATCCCGACAACCGGCTCGTCGCCGACACCCTGGAGGCCGACTGGAACCACGCTCTGCGCGAGGTCGCCGCGGCAAAAGAGACATACGAGCGGGCCAAGACCGAGGCCGCCCCGCTCGAACAGGCCGTCCGCGACCGGCTGACCACACTCGCCGCCGACGTCCACACCCTCTGGGCCGATCCGGCCACCCCCATGCGGGAACGGAAACGTATCGCCCGCCTGCTGATCACGGATGTCACCCTCACCCGCACCGACCAGATCACCGCGCAGATCCGGCTGTCCGGCGGCCAGCACCACACCCTGACCGTCCCGATCCCGCTGTCCGGCGGAAAGTCCTGGCAGACCCACCCCGACACCGTCGCCCTGGTCGACGAACTCCTCGACCACCACACCCACCGCGAGATCGCGAAGATCCTCAACGAACGGGGCCTGACCAGCGGCAAGGGACGCCCGTTCACCGAGCTCCTGGTCCGCGACATCCGCGACAACTACCAGCTCACCCACCGCTACCAGCGACTACGCGACCGCGGCCTGCTCACCCACGAGGAGTACGCCACCGCAGTCGGCACCACCGCCCAGACGGTGAAAATCTGGCGCCGGGCCGGCCTGATCGACGGCGTTCCCTACAACGACAAGAGCTGCTACCTCTACCCGCCGCCCGGCCCCGATGCCCCGCACGTCGAGATGGGCATCAAACTCTCCGACCGCATCGCGGCCCGAGAGGCGGCTCAATCCGCAGAATCGCAAAGGAGCGCAGTGTGATGACAACGGCTTGTCGAAACACGAGCCGACCCGGCCCATGGACTGGGTGACCCCCAGGCGGCGGCAGGCCCGCTTGAACCTCCGGGAGACGTACTCGCTGCCGCGATCACTGTGAAAGATCACGCCCTTGACGTCGCCACCACGGGTGGCCGCGGCCATGTGCAGCGAGGCGACGACGAGTTCGGCGTCGTGGCGCTCCCCCATCGCGTAGCCGAGCAGGCGGCGGGAGTACAGATCGATCACGGTGGCGAGGTAGAGCTTGCCCTCGCCGGTGACGATCTCGGTCATGTCACCGCACCACACCTGGTCCGGCGCATCCGCGCTGAAGTCACGGCGCACGAAGTCCGGGGCCGCCGCCCGCTTGCCCGGCCGGGTCAGACCGCGGCGCCGACGGACCGTGCGTCCGGCCAGGCCCAGCTCGGCCATGAGCTTGGCAACGGTGTTCACCGACACCCGCCAGCCGTTCCTCACCAGCGTGATCCAGATCTTCGGGGAGCCGTAGGTCCCGCCCGAGCCCTCGAAGATGCGCTTGACCTCGTCGGCGAGCCGCTGCCGTCGCGTCTCTCGGACGGTGGCCGGCTTGTCGCGCCACTTGTAGAACCACGACTCCGACACCCCCAGCGCCCGGCAGGCGAGACGGTGCGGGACCTTGTGCCCGGTCCTCTGGTTACCGATGAACGCGGCCAGCGCCGCGGGAGCCTGCTCGGTCACTTCACCCAGAGGACCATGCATCGCTTGAGGACATCACGCTCCATCTCCAGCTCGCGGATGCGCTTGTTCTTCTCGCTCATCTCCCGCCGCAGACGCTCCAGCTCGGCACGCTCGGCCTCGCGCACACGCCCGCCGGCCGCGGACTGCGCGGGCCGGTCCGACGATGCCGTCCCGTTGCGGCGCCAGCGCGAGACCCAGCTGTGCAGCGTGCCAGGGTTGATGCCGAGTTCCTCGGCAACCTCCGGGACCGGCTTTCCGGTCTCGATCACGATGCGTACAGCGCCCTCACGGAACTCGGCTTCGTACGGCTGTTTCTTGGACCCCATGAATCCCAACTTCCCCTGCAATCACGGACTCCACGCTACGAGGGGAGGGACAGACACCCCCCCGGGTCATGGTCGACAGGGGGCAAAAGTCATGCCGGGCCCGGGGGCCGGGAGCCCCGAAGAAGGTAATGGGGGTCGTCCGCGAGTCGGGTCAGGGCGGCGGGGGCTGCGGATTGCAGGAGGTTTGGCCTCCGAGTGCGCTATTCACCCGAACGAGTGGTGTGACTCGCACGGTACGCGAGGGGTTTGCAGGGTGCGCTGATCAGTTTCGACCGGCCTCGTCGAGAATGTTGCGCATTCTCTTCGCGTCATGGGTGTTCGTGCACCAAATCGCTGTCAACGCCACGGGTCGCCACCGTTCGATCGGGAGTTTCCTGCTCCGTTTTCACGGAAATCAAGGGTCCCGGCAAGCGGGTTATGCGACTAGCGTCCGATACGGCACGAAAAGAGGACCCCGAGGCTGACGTCAACCAACTCGGGGCCCCCTCTCCCTCGTGCCTTCTCAACAACGCACCAAGGAGCGCGAACATTGATTCAGCACGTCCGCCGGAAGCTCGCAAGCGTCCTTCCGGCAGCGCCAGAGATTAGCATTCCGCTGTCCGCCGTCCTGCAAACCGGGATTTCGAACGTTCTTCTGCTGACGCTCCGTTTCAGTTCCGTTCTGCTCATCGGCGTTCTCGCGGCAGCCGCAGCCCGCCAGGAGTCTCTCCCGGTGGAAGTGCTCGTCGGAATGACGGCCGCCTCCGTCTCCGACCGCAGCTGCATCGCCTACCTGAAGGTACGCCGCGGCACCGCCTGACGGCCGTCGCTGCGCAAGCATCGCCCTCGCCCGCGAATCCGGGCGAGGGCCCACTCGCCGGCACCGCGGTCCTGCGCCCCCTGAGCGGCGGCCCGCAGCCATAGCGCTGTTGCGCATCGGTCCTGACGCTGGCTGTCCACGTCTGCCCTTCCCTGCCCACCCCTCAACTCAGCGAGGAGGAGAGCCATGCTGATGCGCATCGGTCCGCGAGGGCTGCGCGCTGACGCCAAACTCGACGACCGGGATCCCTCGGGGACTGCCCCGCGCCTCTCCGGGCGAGTACCGGTCTCCTACTCCGCCTTCTGCTGCGACCACTGGACGGTCTACCGGAATTTCGGCGCCGCCGCGGTGGGGTCCGCCCTCACCGGCACCGCGATCGCCCGCGCTGCCCTCCATGACCTCGGTGAACAGTGGGACACCGCACTGCGCAGCCCCTCTCCCGCGGCCCATGCCTGGGACCTTTTCTCCCGCCGGGTCTGCGAGCGCCGTGTCGAGAGCGGGCTTCACCACCTGCTCGACCGTGCCGAGGCGGACGCATTGGTTCTGCGGTACAAGCTCGGTCTCTCCTCCCTGGAGGCCGGCCACGCGATGGGCCTGGCGCCGGCCGACTTCGAGATGCTCCGCCACCGGGCCCTGCGGGCCCTGCTCTCCGGCCGCGCCAGGTGAATATGCCGCTGTCGAATGCGCTGGTCAGGGGCGTGAAGTGCGCCGGAGTGCGATGAGGCACACCGGCGGCTGAAATGCCATCAAATGATCCGCCCCGTTGGCGGATGCGGGTAGCCCTGCCTCGGCCCGCCCTCCTAGCATGAGGTCTCTGCTGCCGGAGACACGCAGCGTCCAAGGGGACGTGCGCGTCCGAGAGCGTGGGGAGCGGCTCATCATCGATCTCAGCAAGCCCAGCGTTGCCAGAATGTACGACCACCTTCTCGGCGGCACGGACAACTATCAAGTCGACCGGGACGCCTGTGCGAAATTACTCCGCCTCGCCCCCAGCACCCGTGAACTCGCGCTGGCCAACCGCGCGTTTCTGGTGAGAGCCGTGCGCTATCTCGCACAGGAGCACGGGGTGCGCCGATTCCTCGACCACGGCTCGGGGCTGCCGACGCGGCCCAACGTCCACCAGGTCGCCCAGGAGGTCCATCCCACCAGCGAGGTCGTCTACATCGACAACGACCCCGTCGTCCTGGCCCACGGGGAGATGATGCTGGCGGAGGACCCGGCCACCACGGCCGTCCTGGAAGCCGACATGCGCGACACCGCCGACATCTTCGAAAGCCGAGAAGTGCGAAGGCTGCTGCGCGACGACAAGCCGGTCGCGGCCCTCTTCGTCTCGGTCCTCCACTGCATTCCCGACAAGGACGACCCCTGGGCCCTGGTGCGGAACGTGGCCGAGCAACTCCCGCGCGGCAGCTATCTGGTGATCTCACAGCTCGCCAGTGACGACGCGGAACTCCGCAAAAACATCACCGATTTCATGCGCGAGATCACCGACAACTCCTGGGGACAGGTCCGGTCGATAAGCGAGGTCAACTGCTTCTTCGAGGGCCTGGACCTCCTGGAGGAACCCGAGCCGGTCGAAGTCTCGCGCTGGCACCCCGACAGCGACCTCGCGCCCCGGCAGCGATCCGAGGAGTGGATAGAGTACGGTGGCGTCGCCCGCATCGGGTGACGCACGGACTACTCGGACGCCCCGCCGGCGAGCCGGTCGATGTAGTGCTGGATCCGCTCCATCGTGTCGAGCTTGGGCAGAGCCTGCTGCCACCAGTGATCCATCGACGCCATGAACGTCTCGATCTGCGCCACGTCGGTGAGGAGTTCGCCGCTGACGTTCTTGTTCTCCAGGTAGACAGAGCGGTTCTCCGCGCCCTCGTGAGGCTTGAACAGGGTTATCGCCGGGTGCAGCGGCGAGCCCGTCCGCAGAGCGCTCCCGGGCAGGATCCGGATGTGAACGTTCGGCTTGTTCTCCGCCACGGTGTACAGGTGCCTCAGCTGCTCCCGCATGACCAGTACGCCGCCCAACTGCTTGTCCAGCACCCATTCCGCGATCAGGGCCCGGAACACGGGAGCGTGCGGCTGGTCGAGGAGATGCTGTCGGCGCAGCCGCATCTCCAGGCGGCGCTCGATGGCCGCGAAAGCCTCGCGCCGCTTCTCGGGGTCGTACTGTGCGCGGGCGTAGTCGGCCATCAGGGCCCGGGCGTAGCCCGCGGTCTGTAGCATCCCGGGGACGTTGTTCTCCTGGTACACCTGGACCACCTTCGACGTGGATTCCAGGGCGAACAGGGATGTGAGGGTATGGTCCGCGACGTCGGAGAACGCGGACCACCAGCGCTGGTCCGCACGCCACTGCAGAAGTGCCTCTGCGTTCCGGAAGATATCCTCCGGTGCCCGGTAGAAGCGCAGGAGCGCGGTGACGTTCTCCGGCTTGAGCGGGGTCTTGGCGTTCTCGTAGCGGCTGAGCGTGGCGACCGAGTTGAACTCCGGGACCGCCTTCACGACGTCGCTCAGGTTGAGCTTCTTCTCGTCGCGCAGGTGCCGCAGGAGGGCGCCGACGAGCTTGGCCGCCGCCTCCGGGGTCGACGGGGGTGCTTCACCCTGCCGCCCCACCAAAGCCAGAATACGATCTGACATGAACACTCCTAGCGCGGACAGGGATCTCCCGCCCGCGCTAAGAAATAACACTCCGCTGGCCGCAGGCAACCCTTGGCCGGCGCTTTTCAGACAGTCATGCTGTTGAACTCGCCCTTCACGACACCGTCGAAGAATGCCACGATCTCGTCGCGCGTGAAGACGAGCACGGGACCGTCGGGGAATCGCGAGTTCTGCATCGCGATCTCGTTTTCACCGACCCTCGCAACCTCCACGCAGGAGTTGATCGCGTCACACGCGGACGCCCTCACCCACTGTGCACCCGCCACCGAACCGGCTGCCATGCCGTTGTGCACCCCGATCATCGTGAAACCGCCTTTCCGTAACCGCCAGCCGCGATCGGCCGCCGCTGGCTTCCCTCGTCTCGACTCCCCGCCCCGTTTTCACGCCGCCCCGCAATTTGCATGAGCGGTGAGAACGGATGAAATCCTAGACGGTGATCGCCGCGACCGGTGTCCCTCGAAAGGGCATTCTCGGCGGGATGGAAAGAATTAATGTGATTAACGGTTTGACGGTGTGATGGGGTTCCGGAATGGCTGGAGATTGCCTATCCGGAACCCCGGTGTCGGCGCTGTCACATTGTTGTAGTTGGATGATGCTGACAACTCGTCAGGTCGGGTATCGCCTCATGTTGTCCCGGCGGATGGCCGTTGTCGGACCGGCGCGGCCGTGCCGGTGGCCTGCTTCCAGGTGGTGAAGCGCTGGTTCATCTCGGTGCGGTAGCCGGGTGCGGTGAGGCGGTGGCGTCGGGGCGGAAGCGGGGTGAGATGCCGCTGAACGCGGACAGGAACCGCTGCGGCGCGGCCGGGCGAGGTGAAGCGCTTCATCGCCCGTTCGCGATGGCGGGTCGGCTGGTGGCTGTTCTCGGCCCGGTTGTTGAGGTACTCCGAGGTACGGTGCTCCACGCCCGGCATGACCTGGCGGCGGCTGCGCCGTAGGAGCGGAGCTTGTCGGTGACCACCACCCGCGGCGTGTACTCCAGATCCTTCGGGAGTCGGCGGAAGAACCGGACAGCCGCCTGCGTGTCGCGTCGGGGCTGGACCAGGATGTCGAGGACGCTGCCCTCCTGGACCACGGCCCGCCACAGGGAGTGCAACCGGCCGTTGATCTTGATGAAGACCTCGTCCAGGTGCCATGTGTCCCCGGGCCTCCGCCGCCGCCGGCGCAGGAGGTGGGCGTACTGCTGCCCGAACGTGCCGCACCAGCGGCGGACCGTCTCGCAGGAGACGACCACACCGCGCTCGGGCATCAGCTCCTCGACCTCGCGGAACGACAGCGGGAAGCGGAAGTACAGCCACCCGCAGTGCGCGATCACCTCGGCCGGGTACCGGTGACCCTTGCACGACGGCGGCACGGTCTCCCCGGTGGTCCCCTCCCCGCACGGCCAACCCCAAGATCATCCCACGCGCCAGCCAACGCGACAGTGCCGATCAGCCCCATACGGCGTTCCATCCGTGGGGAGGAAACGGGAAACAGCACTGCTCGTCTTGTCCGTCCGGCCGGGGGTGACGCAGTCTTTCGTGCGGCAACCCCGTTCACCTGGATGGATGGTTATGGAGGTTTCCGTGCCGCAGCCGTCCACCGTGTTCGGCGAGGAGCTGAGAAGGCGGCGGTTGGAGGCTGGTTTCAGTCTCACCGCACTGTCTGCCGCCGTGCACTACAGCAAGGCGCAGCTGAGCAAGGTCGAACGGGGCATCAAGGCGCCCAGCCGCGATCTTGCCCGACTGTGCGACGCCGCCCTTGGGGCCGGCGGAGCACTCATCGCCCTGGTCACCCCGCCCGCCGCTGACGCGCCAGACGGATCGGTGCCGGGCGGGATCGGCGAGGAGGAGTGGATGATGCAGTTGTCACCGGACGGCCCGAGCTGGTTCCAGCCCGTGGGCCGGCGGCAGGTCGTAAGCGCCGGCGCCGCATCGCTGATGAGGTGGAGCACGGGGGGCCAGGGAGCCGTCTCCACGGCTGCCGGGGGAGGCATGCTGGAAGCGTCCCGCTCCCTGTTCACGCACTACCGGCGGCTCGGCCAGAGCGTCGAGCCCGGCTTCCTGCTGCCGGGTCTGATCGCGCAGACGCACACGCTGCGGGAGCTGTCCGCGCACACCGACTCCCGTATGCGTCAGGAGCTGCTGGCGCTCGGCTCCCGGTACGCCGAGTACGTCGGCTGGCTGGTGCAGGAGACCGGAGACGAACAGGCGGCGCTGTGGTGGACGCAGCGCGCGGTGGATCTCGCGGCCGCCGGCGGTGACCGGGCGCTGGCCGGTTATGCGCTGGTCCGCCGGGCGCTGGTCACGCTGTACCAGGACGACGCGGAACAGACCGTCGCCCTGGCGCAACGCGCGCAGAGCGGCACGCTCCCGCCGCGGATCCGCGGGCTGGCCGCGCAGCGTGAGGCACAGGGGCACGCGCTCGCGGGCGACCGCGACGCATGCCTGCATGCCCTGGACCGGGCCCGGGCACTGCTGGCCCGCCAGGACGGCGATGCCGACACACCGGTGATCGGCAGCATGCACCTGCCCGACTCGGTTGGCATGGTCACCGGCTGGTGCCTGCTCGACCTCGGCCGGCCGCGGGAGGCGGCGGAGGAGCTGGACCGGCACCTGGCCCGGGTCTCGCCCGAGGCGGTACGCACGCAGGTGCGCTACGGCGTCCGCCGCGCGCTCGCTCATGCCTCGGACGGCCAGATCGACCAGGCCTGTGCGCTGACCGCACCGCTCCTCGACGGAGTGGCGGCGGTCCGGTCCGCGACCGTCACGATCGATCTCCGGCGTCTCGCCCGCGTCCTGGCCCGCCACTCCGATCACGCCTCGGTACGCCAACTGGCCCCGCGGCTTGGCACGTTAACGCGCTTCCCGACGTACTGAAGAAGAAAGGCCTGGTCATGACCGACGTGTTCATCAACTACCGCACGGGGGACGGCGACAAGACCGCCGCTCTGATCGACCAGGAGCTGTCGCGCCGCTTCGGCCGAGACCGCGTCTTCCGCGCCTCGAAGTCCATCGCCCCTGGCCACGCCTACCCCGACGCCCTGCTGACCGGTGTGCGGCGCAGCTCCGTGCTGCTGGCTGTCATCGGGCCGGACTGGACGAACTTCCGGGCCCGGCTGCGCGACCCGGAGGACTGGGTACGCAAGGAGATCCTGGAGGCGTTCGCCTGTGGCATACCGGTTGTTCCCGTGCTGGACGGCCGGAAGACGGACCGGCTGACCAAGGCGGACCTGCCGGACGAGCTGGCGCGGCTGGCCGACCTCCAGTCCATACCGTTCGACACGCACGACACCGAGACGGGCCTGAAACGCCTCGGCGACCTGGTGGCCGAGCTGGTTCCCGGGCTGCATGACCTGGACCGGGATGCTGCTTCGTCGCCCGCCCCCGCCGCGGTGAGGAACTCGATCGGGGACGTGAGCGGGACGGCCGTACAGAGCCGGGACTTCACCGGAGACGTCGGCGGCACCGTCATCAAGGACTCCCACGGGCCTGTGCACACGGGCCGGGGCAACATCTACCAAAACTCGCATCACGTGTCGGGCGGCCGGCACTTCTCCGGCAACGGGATGACGTACTTCGAGGGCGACCATCACGGCGACATCCGGCACCGGTTCGGCGAGCCGGACCGACGCGAGGACGACGACCGGTGAGCGAGCACATCAGCACGCGGGTCGAAAACCCACACGCCCCCATGCACACCGGCAGCGGCGACCTCCACGTCACCATCGGCACTCAGCTGCAGGACCCAGACAGACCCACCTTCCGCCGCCTCGCCGACGACCACCTCGCCTGGCTCAAACAAGTGCTGGTCGCCCCGGCCGGCATGGGAGCAGCCCGCCACAAGCTGACCGACACCGGCACCGTGATCCTGGACGGCCCCCCGGGAAGCGGCCGCACCTCGGTGGCCCGGGTGCTCCTGCGCGAGCACGACCTGGGCATCGGCGTCTTCCACGAACTACTGCCGGACGAGGAAGACGAGCTGTCCCTCAGCAACCCGGCTCTGGTAGGGACCGGCGACCGGCTGCTGCTGGACCTGTCGGCGGCCACCGCCGTCCAGTGGGCCGCAGCCCGGGCGGATCTCTCCGCCCTCCGCAAGGCCGTACACGAACAGCACGCGCACCTGGTCGTCGTCATGCCGCATGGGCATCCCCTCGACCCCGACCTGCAGCACTACCGCATCAAGATCGACCCCCCGGACGGCCTGCAGGCCTTCCGGCGACACCTCCGTGTGCACGGGGTGCCCTACGAGCCCGATCCAACCGTCACAGCATTTCTGGCCGATCCCCGGCCGATGCGAGAGATCGCCGACTTCGCCGACCTGGTGCGGCGAGCCCGCGAGGCCGCCGGCACCGATGAGGGTTTCGCGCAGTGGTGCGCAACGGCCCGCAAAGCGCGGGACGACCGCCGCGCGGAGATCGCCACACTCGTCGCCAAACTACGGGAGAGCCCGCAGCGGGCCCTGCTCATCACCGTGGCCATGCTGCACGGCGCTCACGCCGACGTCATCCACCAAGTAACCCAACTCCTGCTGCACACGCTCAAGTCCCCGCCCGACGAACAACCCTTGCTCCAGCGCAAGGACCTCGCCGAGCGGCTGACGGAGATATCCGCCAGCACCGGACCGGACGGCCACGTCCGCTTCACCGAGCTGGACTACGACGCCGCGGTCCGCGCCCACTTCTGGGACCACATGCCCGACCTGCGACAACCATTGGGCACCTGGACCGCGCACAGCGTGGAGTCAAGCGACCCGTACGTCACCCGGGAGCTCCGTAACAGCCTGGTGGCACGGCTGGCCGAACAGTATCTGCGGACCGGGCGCGGAGAAGGCCTGGCCTCCCTGGCCGAGGACTGGAGCACCACGACCACGAGCCGGGCCCGGCTGGAGGCCGCGGTGCACGCGCTCACCTGCGGCCTCAACGATCCCGCACACGGCAGGGGCTTCCGCCAACGGATCTACCAGTGGTGTGCTCAGCGGCAGCTCAAGGGGGAGTTCGCGCAGGTCCTCGTCCAGGTCTGCGCGGATGTCATCGCCACCAGCCACCCCGACCAGGCCCTGTTCCGGCTCTACCACCTGGCCCGCCGCGAGCAGGGCACCACCCGTGCCCTGCAAGCGCTGTGCGACCTGGTGACAACGAGCGGCCGACTGCGCCGACGGCTACTCGACCGCCTCGCACGCTCCCCTCTCTCGCCCGCCGAACTCCGCATCTTCCTCCCGGCCTGCGACCCCGTGCCCCTGAGCGCCCCGCACGACAACGGACACGCCTTGATCGAGGAGAGCGGTGTACGCGAGTCCTTGACCAGCGGCTGGCGGGCGGTACTCAAAGAGCTGCCCCATGCGGAGTGGTACCCGCAGGCGGAAAGCTGGCTGCACACGGCGACCAACACCGGACACCGCGGCGACCTGCTGCTCGACCTCCTCGTCGCAGCCGCCGACCGGTGTGACGACCAGCGCGGCACGGCCTTCGCCACGCTGTACGCAAGTGCCCGCGCCGCCGAGCGCACAGCTCCTCACGGGGCTGCCCGGGCTGCCGCGACCACGGACCGGCTGCTGCAGAAAATCTCCGCGGCTCAAGGCCTCGGCCGGCCCGCCGCGCCACCGTCAACGGCATCATCTGGGGGGAGCACACCGTGACGACCGGCTGCAAGACGACGACCGTCTTCCTCACCATCCTGTGCGGCCTGCTGCTGACCATCCTCGGCCTGACACAAAAGTGGCCCGCATACGCATGGCCCGTACTGGCCGTCCTCCTCGTCGCAGTTCCCGCGGCAGCCTTCAAAATCGCCGCGGCGCGCCGTGGCTCCTTGCCCGTCGACCTCGAGGAACAACGCACTGCGCCGCCCGTCGAACGCAGGGAACACCACGTCAGCCGCGTAGCCCTGCCCAGCCACTGGGCCGACTACGACTTCCTCTTCTCAGCCACCGTACGGTGGTACCCCCTCGAAGCGCCCGGCGGCGATCCCGTCCTCAACCCAGCCGGCCTCGCCGTCGAAGCGGTCCTGAACCGTGCCCGCGCGATCACCGAACAGCGGGAACCCAGCCGGCCCACGCTCGTCCAGCACGAACTGAGCGGTGCACTCAGCAGGTTGCGCCCGGACCCCACCGGGCACCTTCAGGTCATGGCGGAGGACATCACACTCGTCCTGCGCGAACAGGACCAGGAGCGCTTGGACAGACTCGCCCAGGTACGCAAGGACAAGGCGGTCTGGGAGCACCAGCGCAAGTACGAGCAGAGCAAGCGCGAATATTTGAGCGAAGACGTGCTCAAGGACACCGGCAGCGCGGTCGTCTGGTGGCTCGCCAAGAACGACGACCATGTGGAGAAGACCGTGGCGGACCTCGGTCTGCTGGCCCAGCTCACCTCCGCCGCCAACGACGCCGACGTGCCCGAACGGCTGCGTGATCTCATACCCCGACCGCACGGCGAGCGCCCCGGCCCGGACCTCCTGCAGGGGCGACCCGCTCCCTTCGAACCACAGCCGACGGCCGCGGACCACTTCGAGGCCTTCCTCGACAGCATGGGGTTCACGGACGGAGACGTTCGACGGACGATGCTGGCCAAACAGATCGCCGACGTCATCAGGACACAGGACCAGCACGAGACAGCTGAGGACCTACTGCGCAGGTTCGACCCGCCAGCGAGTTTCACACCGGACGACGGTGAGCCGCCGGCTTCCGCAGACGACACCAATGAGAAGCCCGCAATCTGACTTTTTTAAGGAGAGGAACAATGGACAGTGAGCTGGCCGCCCTCGCCGCATCCGGAGCGACCACCCTGGTCTCGCTCATGGTCACCGACTCCTGGACACACGCCCGTGACCTCGCCGGACGGTTCTTCTCGCGCAACGGCGCAGACGACACCGCGATCACCGACCTGGACACCGCCCGGACTCAGCTGCTCGCCGCCGAGGCGACAGAGGACACGCAAACCACCCGTGACATCACGGAACAGTGGCACGCCTGCCTGCAACACCTTCTGCAGGCAAGCTCTGCCACTGGCGACGACCTGCGCGACCTGCTCACCTCCTTGCAGCGGATCGCGAACAACCCAGATATACAACCGGGCACCGTGCACAACGACCTCAGGGGCGGAGTCCAGCATGGCCCTGTCATCCAATCGGGCAGGATCACTGGACTCACCTTCCACGTCCACCATGCCGCCGCTCCCGCGCAGGACGGGACAGAGCCGTTCATTTGACAGACCCCTCCCTATGACCGACGAAGCGGCCAGCGTCGTGCTGGCCGAACTCGCCGCGCGGCAACCGCACGTCCAGGGCCAGTCGACCAGACCCCGCGCCCCGGCAAGAGCCGGGAGAGTCTCCTTGCCCGGTGGCGTGCGCGCCCGGGCCCGCGTGCGGTCCGGGCGCCGGGTGCGGCTGCCATCGCTGCGCCCGCGGACCGGCGGGCGGGGCCGGTCCTACCGGGCCAGCGTCACGGTGATGGGGACGTTGGGGCAGTGCCCCAGCGTCTCGGCCAGGGCGGCGCGTTCGGTGGTGCCGATGCTCAGGCCCCAGCGGGTCTTGTCGGCCACCCAGTCGGTGACGTAGGTGCAGCGGTAGCCCTCGGCCGGCGGCAGCCAGGTGCTGGGGTCCTGGTCGGCCTTGGACCGGTTCGAGGCAGCCGACACCGCGATCAAAGCGTGGTGGTCTTCGAGGTCGTTGGCGTAGGCCTCCCGTTCCTGGGCGGTCCAGGCGGAGGCGCCGGAGTCCCATGCTTCGGCGAGCGGGACCAGGTGGTCGATGTCCAGGCCTCGGGGGCCAAAGATGTAGCGGTCGTCGTAGGGGGAGTACCACTCGCCGCCGCTCAGGGCGCAGTGCGCCCCCTGCACGGGGGCGATGACGGCTTCGGCTTTGAGGACTTCGGCGCGGGTGGTGCAGCCGTCCTTGTCTGTGTCGATCCAGTGCTTGAACTTCGAGCGCTCGTACCCGGTACGGGATCCCTCTTGTACGGGCAGGCCGGCCAGTGCGTCGCGGACGGGCAGCGTCACCGTCTGCCCCGGCGCACGTACCTGATGCGGTGCCGAAGCCGTGCTGGGGGCGGCGGCCGCGGCGGCCGGCGCCGTCAGGAGCAGCGCGGTGAAGGAGGCCACCGTGGCGGTGGCGCGGGCGAGGTGCATGAGAAGTCCCCCTCGAAGGTCACGAACGAGTCGTGATCTTCGTAGCGGCCCGCCGGCGCGACGCGCCCGGCAACCGGCTCAGCTGTCATCCGTACGACGGGTAAGTCACCTCAGCGGTAGCCGTTGGTGAATCCGAGGTACGCGGCCCCCCACCAGGAGGATTGCGGCAGGCATTTTGAAGCCGAGCACATCTCCGCGCAGTCGAACCGTCCCTGCCGTCACGTCCCACCCGCTCCTGCCGCTGGCTTGTCCTCCGGCGGCGCCGTACCGGGCGCAAGCGCCGAGGCCGGCCGATCGGCAGGGGAGGCAGAGCGTTCGGCCGCGGCTCGACCGTGCTCAGCTTCTGCCGTTCTGCTCCGTCCTGCGCCCTGCCGTGTTCCGCCATGGCCGCCACCGCACCGAACGCGCCGGGGTGATGTGGCCGATCCACAGCAGCTTGTCCAGGCAGCCTGACGCCTTGCTCTGTATCTCCGACTGTGGGCAGCAAGGAAGACCGGGCAGGGGCGTACCGCTGACGGCTGGACGCCTTGACCTGCTCGTGCAACCACGCCTACCAGGTCGCTCACTTGCGGCGCGAAGCCGGACGCGGTGGAGGTGACCGGTGCGTTGTGGTGCCGGGCAGGCGATCCTGGGCCGGTACGCTGCGGCTCGTACGGTTCACGGCGGGAGGGAACGGCAGGTCATGGGACGTCAGAAGCTTTGGTGGGGGCGGAGCCTGGCTGCCGTTGCCGTGCTCGCGCTGGCCGGCTGTACGGTCACCGACGACACGGTGGATCCCAAGGCGAGTGACGCCGCGCCGTCCGTCTCGGTCGGCGCGCCGGGTGGCGAGGCCGACACGGGCACGTTGCCGGGTGTGCCGTCGGCCGAGCAGGCCCGTGCGGAACTCGCCGGGCTGAAGGTGGCGCCGCACGGCTCGATGGCTGGTTACAGCCGCGCGAAGTTCCCCCACTGGGCTCAGCAGGGGGAAAAGTGCGACACCCGGGAGACGGTGCTGGAGCGGGACGGCACCAGCGTGCAGCGCGACGAGGAGTGCCGGGCGGTGTCCGGACGCTGGATGAGCGTGTACGACGGCAAGACGTTCACCGGCGCCTCCGACCTCGACATCGACCACGTGGTGCCGCTGGCGAACGCGTGGCGGTCCGGGGCGAACACGTGGTCGCAGGAGAAGCGGAAGGCGTTCGCGAACGACCTGACGCACCCGCAGCTGCTGGCGGTCTCCGCCGCCTCGAACCGGTCCAAGGGCGACCAGGGCCCGGACGAGTGGCAGCCGCCGTCCAAGCCCTACTGGTGCACCTATGCCCGGGCCTGGGTATCGGTGAAGGCGACGTACGAGCTGTCGGTGACCGAAGCCGAGAAGAACACGCTCACCGAGATGCTGGGTACCTGCCCTTCATGAGCGACCACGACCCCCAGCAGGAGCGGCTCGTCGACGAGGTGAAGGCCGGGCCCGGCGGCGCGATGACCGACGAAGTCGGCGTCATCACCGGCGAGCTCACCGTGGCCACCAGCCTCCTGCCCGACGGGCGCGCCGGCATCGCGATCCAGTACACGGACGCCGACGAGTGGTACACCCTCACCGGAAGCCCCGCCCCGGTGCCGCCGGAAGGCGTGGCCGCGCTCCATGCGCAGGTCCTGGAGCGGGTCTGCCGCGGTGGCGGCGCCGAAGCACCCCGCTGATCCGGCACAGCCGCCGCTGAGGGCACCACCGGTATCTTCCGCTTCCTCGCCGACGGCCACGGTCCGTGTCTGTACCGGCATCGGCCGGGACACCCTGCCGACCGTAGATGACGCCGGTTCGTAAGCCGGTGCCACAAGCACGCAGGTTGCCTCTCCCCCTCCGCGTCTGGAGGAGGGGGAGAGGCAACCTGCGTTCGACGCGGTCTACTTGAACCAGTAGCAGGTCAGCCCCCACCCGCGTACGCGATCTTCCAAACTGGTACTCCGCCGCGTGAGTGTGCCACTCACGGCTCCATTCGGCGATCTCTGCGGCACCGCGGCAAACATCCGCATCCGCACGAGCGGTACAGCGCTTGTTCACCACTGCGGGCAGCAGACGGCGACGATGCCCCGCGTCGGAGGCCGCTGGTCAGCCCGGCGTGCGGCCCTGGCCGGCGGCTTTGCGCAGGCTCTCCTCCAGCGCGGCCATCAAGTCCACCGTCGGCTCGGGCTCGGCGGGCTGCACCAGTTGGCCTCCGGATTCCTTCGCCGCTACCAGTTGCTGCAGTGCTGCGGCGTAGTCGTCGTGCAGCTCGGCGAGGTCGACGTCGGGCATCTGGGTCATCAGCAGGGAGGCGAGCTCCAGTTCTTGCCCGGTCACCGGCGTGGTCGATGCGATGTTCCCGGGTTCGCAGACTTCTTCGGGCCACAGAAGTGTCTGGACGACCAGTGTGTCCCGGCGCGGCCAGACTGCTGCCAGGCGTTCCCTGGTGCGCAGCGTCACCTTGGCCACGGCCGCGCGCTCGGCCCGGGTCAGCGCGGCCACCAGCAGCGCGTACGGCCGCTGCCCGGCCTGCCCGTGCGGTGCGGCGTAGTAGGCGTGCGAGAACAGGATCGGGTCCAGGCCATCGACGGGGACGAATCCGAGGACGTCGATGACGTGCTTGCTGGGCAGCGGCAGGGCCTGGAGATCTGCTTCTTCGAGCACCACCGTGTGCCCGTCGGGGGTTTCGTATTCTTTCGCGATCTCCCGGTTGTCGACCTCGCGGCGCTCGGCCTGGCATACGCGCCGGTGTTGGATGCGGGAGCCGTCCGCGGCGTGCACCTCGTGCAGCTCCACGCCGTGTCGTCGTGTCGCCGGGAACAACTGCACCGGCAGGCTGACCAGGCCGAACGTGATCCAGCCCGTCCACATCGCCTGCGTCGGCACTTCCATGTCTCCAGCCTCCGCCGCAGCATCCACCGGTGCACCTGCGAGCGGATCCCAGGCGTTGCCGGGCAAGGAAGGCGCACGTGAGGGGTACGAGGGGCCGACGCCTTCCGGTCACACCTGGCTGCCGGCGTTCCCGGTCAGCGCACGCGACCGAGGTGGATCACGCTGACGCGTACCTGCTGGTCGCTGATCTCGTACAGCACGCGGTAGGCGCCGACGTGGATGCGCAGCAGATCGGCGCTGCCGAACGCGCCGTCGGGGCGGGGGTTGTCGGCGAGGCGGTCGACGGCGGTGAACACCTGCCGTACCCCGTCGGGGTCGTCCTTGGCGAACCGCTCCGCCTGGGCGAGGGCCTCGGGCTCCCAGATGACCTCGTAGCTCACGCCTCAGCTCCGCCGAACACGCGCCGGTACGCCTCGTCGTGCGGGACGCCGGCGTCCTCGCCGCGGGCCTGGCGGGCGCGGTAGGCGGCCAGGGCGCGCAGCTCCTGCAGTTCCAGGGCGTCGGCGGGGCTGACCAGTATGGCGACGGTCTGGCCGTGGTCGGTGATGGCGACCGGTTCACGGGTGGCGCTGACCTCGCGCGCGATGGCGCCCAGGCGGGCGCGGGCTTCCACGATCGAGTAGGTCGTCTCCGTCATGCACACCACCTTACGGAAGTGTGCACCTCCCAGCCATCGAACGCGATTCGTGCGCAATGCGTACGGTAAACGTGCGTAATCCGTACGGTTCGTGAGGTAGGCTGTCGGTCAGGAGGTGTTCCGTGTCCGAGTTGTTCGACGCGGTCGACGCGCTGGTCGCGTCCCGCTCGCCGCTGCCGCCGGCGGGGGAGCGCAAGCGGCTGCGTCAGGCGCACGGCCTGACGCTGGACGAGGTGGCCGCCGCGCTGAAGGTGCGCCGGGCCACGGTGTCCGGCTGGGAGTCGGTCAAGAAGCCGACCGAGCCGCGCGGCCCGGAGCGCGAGGCATACGCCCGGCTGCTCAAGCAGCTCGCGGAGCTCTACCCCGCACCCACGACCGCGCCGGAGCCGACGGCCGCGCCGGTGCCGGCCACGTTCACCGGCACGCCCGTCCCGGCAGAACAGGCCCTGTCCGCAGGCCCGGCCCCCGAGGCTGCGGCCATGACTGCACACGAGAACACCCAGACCGCCCCCGCTCCCGCCGCTGCTCCGCAGGCCGCGCCGCGTCCGGCACGCACCACCAGGAGCACGGCGACGTCGCGCCGCCCGGGCGCGCAGAAGGCGGCCCCGGCCGGCACCCCGGCCGGCGGTGCCGACCCGCGCTTCGCCAACGGGCCGCTCGCGGTCGTCGACGTCGAGGACGGGCAGGTGCTGGCGTACTGCGTCGGCGGCCTGGTCCTGGACGTGCCCGCCAAGTCCCTGCCGGCCCTGGTGGAGTGGACGCTGCGCGAGGCGAAACTGGGACAGCCGAGGCTGGCCGGGCCGGGCAAGGACGCCGACCCGCTGCTCGTGCTCACCCAGGCCGCCCTCGAGCGCTACGGCCTGCCGGTCGCCCTCACCGAGGAGGAGCGCCTGGCCGGGCGGCTGCCAGAGGGACACAAGGTCGTCAAGCAGCTGGCGCGCGCCGACTGGAAGCTGACCAAGCGCGGGCTCGGACCGTGGGCGCGGATCTACCGCCCGGCACAAGGTGCGGAGCGCTCTTGCGTACAGCTGTGCATCCCGTCGTGGCACGCGCTCGACTCCCGCCACTGGGGCCGTGCCGCCCAGCTTCCGCCGGCGGACCTCGCCCGGCTCCTGGGCGTGTACGCCTCGCGCGTGATGACGCCGCGCGGCTCCACCGCCGTCACCGGCCTGGAGCTGATGACCGCGCTGCACCCGCCGACCCGCGCCTCCGAGCCCGACGCCGACGGCCGCCGGCACTCCGAGCACAACCCCGGCTCGCTGGGCAAGGACCCGATCGACCCGGCGCCGTGCGAGGCCCCCGACGGGCACCCGCTGCTCAAGGACCTGCCGCGCTTCCACGTCCGCGGCCCCGGCGAGAAGCTGTTCGAGGAGGCCTACGACTGGGCACGGCCCATGACGGATGCCGAATGCACCCTGCGGCACCTGGTCGGCATCGACGTGAACATGGCCTTCGCCGCCGGCGCCAACGGCCTGGTCGTCGGCCTCGGTGCGCCCACGCACGTCAAGGCGCCGGTGTTCGATGCGAAGCTGCCCGGCTCGTGGCTGGTCGACCTGTCCCACGTCGACCTGTCCCGGGTGAAGGTCGGCAAGGAATGGGCGGACCTGGACGCCGGTCTGCTGCCCAGCCCGTTCACGCCGAAGGGCGAGCGCCCCCAGGGCCCGGCCTGGTACGCCACGCCCACCGTCGCCTACGCCGCCGAGCTGGGCTACGAGGTCCGCCCGATCGAGGCGCACGTGCGCTACGACAACGGCCGCTACCTGGACGGCTGGTACAACCGGCTGCGCGACGCCTACCTCGCCACGATGGCCGACCTCGGCGTGCCCGCGGACCTGGCGCCGGCCGACTTCCTGGCGGCGATGGACGGCTACCAGGAGCGCGACCCTCAGCTGGCGATCGTCGTCTCGGCGATCAAGGCGACGGTCAAGGGCGGCCTGGGCAAGCTGCGCGAGCGGCCCCGCGGTGAGGGCTGGCGGCCGGGCGAGCCGTGGCGGGCCCTTGCCCGGCCCACCTGGCGGCCGGACATCCGCGCGGCGGTCATCTCCCGCACCCGGATCAACCTGCACCGCAAGATCGTCAAGCATGCGGCGTTCACCGGGCAGTACCCGGTGGCGATCCTGTCCGACTGCGTCGTCTACGCGGCCGACGGCCCCAGCCCGCTGGACTTCCTGCCCTACTCCGGCGGCAGGCCGCTGCCCGGCGGCTTCAAGCTCGGCATCAACCCCGGCCTGGTCAAGCACGAGGGCACCCAGACCGTCCTGTGGGGCGAAGAGGTCCGCGAGCGGTTCGACGCCCCGGAACTCAACCTCGCCCGCTACATCAAGGACGGCACCGTCACCGACGCCGACAACGGAAAGTAGGAGTAGGCGATGAGCCTGTTCGGGGACGGCCTGGACGCCGCGGTGCAGAAAGCCTTCACCCTCCCGGCACCCAAGAGCGCGCCCGCGCAGATGCGGTACCTGGTCAAGCAGCTGGGGGGCACCAAGGCGGTCGCCCAGCTGCTGCGCATCTCCCAGCGCACCGTCGAGCGGTACGTGAAGGACCAGATCAAAAAGCCGCGTCCGGACCTTGCCGCGCGCCTGGAGCGCGAGGTGACCAAGCGGTGGCAGCCGCAGATCCGGGCGAAGGCCCGGCAGAAGGCGGCGACCACCGGCGGCATCGTCATCGACGCCCGGGCCCGGATCGGCTACACCGCGCCGATCGGCTCCACGGACGAGGACCGCCTCCGGCACCTGACCGTGGCGCTGCCGCCCCGCTACGCCGCCCGTCTCTTCGAGGCCCAGGAGCGGGGTGCCACCGAGCAGCGTCTGCGGGAGATCGCGGCCGAAGGGCTCAAGGAGGTGTACTTCCAGGACAGCGGCCGCCGCGCCGGCCGGCTGGAGGAGGTCCGCTTCACGGACATCGAGCACCTTCAGTTCGACCTGTAGCAGCCGCGCCCCGAACAGCCCGCGCGCCCGGACCGATGAGCCGAAGCCACGGTAGTTGTCACCACAACCGCCGGGGCGGGGTGCGCCGGGCTGATCACTGGGCCTTTGTGCAGCAAGGGGCGCCGCAGCCGGTGACAACAACCATGCTTCGCCCGGCCGAAGCCGCAGGTGGGTGGACGCCGATGGTGACAACTACAGGAACTGGCCGGCGCCGTGCCGGAGGAGATCGGCCATCCTTCGGCGGTTCGTGCCCACCCCCTTGATCGTCCTCGCCGGTCGACGCTGAACGGCCGGACATGCCCTGCTGCGCCATTAGCATCGGCTCATGCCGACCGAGCGGATGGAAGCGTTCAGCGATGGGGTCATCGCCATCCTGATCACGGTCATGGTGCTCGAGCTGCCCACCCCGCACGGCACCACTTGGGCGGCCCTGCACGACGCGCTCCCGGTGCTGCTGACCTACGTGCTCAGCTTCGTCTACCTCGGCATCTACTGGAACAACCACCACCACATGCTGCAGGCGACCGATCGGGTGAACGGGCAGATCCTGTGGGCGAACCTGCACCTGCTGTTCTGGCTCTCCCTGATCCCCTTCACCACGGCCTGGATGGGCCAGAACCACTTCGCCGCCGTCCCCACGGCCGCGTACGGCATCGATCTGCTCGCCGCTGCCCTGGCCTACTACACGCTGCAGAAGGCGATCATCCGGGACCAGGGTGAAGAGTCCCTGCTCGCCACCGCCGTGGGCAGGGACCTGAAGGGCAGGGTCTCGCCGCTGCTGTACGCGAGCGGCATCGGCCTGTCCTTCCTGAGCGACTGGCTCGCGGTGGCAATCTATGCCGGCGTCGCGCTGATGTGGCTGGTCCCCGACCGGAGGCTCGAGCGGACCATTGCCCACAGACCGACCCCGGGCTCGGGCGGGTCCGCCCCCTGACCTCCGCGGCGTCACGACGGCAACGGCGTCCGGTCCTTCACTACGGCAAGGACGGCGCCCCCACCGGCCCGGACAAGGAGCACGCCGAGACCTCCACCGCCGCCAGGCGCTCGCCGCTGCCGTCCGGGGCATCGCCATCGCGGTGTGGGTGCACACCCTGCCCCGCCTGAAGCGTGGGGAGCCCTGGTACGAGATCGGCGTCGACGACCCGGACCGGCGCCGCGAGCGCTACCCCGAGCCCGCCGGCCGCTGACGCCCCGCACGATGCCGGGCACGTCCTTGCGCACGAAGGGCCTGCCCGGCGTCCGGCCCGGCGGGCGGAACGGGCACCGAAGTCCTCGCGCCACCGCGTGGGACGGATCGGCCCACCGGACGGCCGCAACCCACGAAAGGCCCTCCACCGGCCGCATGAGACGCACCAGAGCAGAGACCACCATCCGGGATCTGCCGGGCAGCCTGTGGCACGCCCTGTCCCGGCTCCAGCACACCCACCCCCGACCCCGTGGGCCGCACCGGGCCGCTCGCCCGGCCGGCCGGACTGCTGTCCTTCGCCGCAGCCACCGACACCGCCCTCGCCGCCCGCGTCCAGCTCACCGGTGCGGAGACGATGCACGACCTGAACGAGACGCTCCGCGCGCTGACCCACGGCCTGTCCTGGGACACCCTCGCCACCGGCCCCGACGTCGCGCTGGACGTCACGCTCGGCAGACGGCAGGAACTCCCGCTCCACGCCGTCGGCCTCACCCGCCTCTTCGAGAACGCCGCCGGCACCCTCGGCGCCCGCCGTACCCCGGGGGAGGGCGCTGCTTCCACTGCGACGGAACCGGACTCGCCCGCCCGCTGTGGGAACCGGCGACCGGGCAGGCCTGAGCGGCCCGCAAGAGAACGCCGCGCCCCGGGCCGCCTTCTGGACGGCGTGGGGCGCGGCAGGCGGAAGGCACCTGGAGGCTTCTGCGGATGCTGCCGCCGGCGCGGGGCGCAGCGCCGCGAGGGGAGAGCGCCGGCCTTTCTCCACCGCGCGCGGCTGCTTCCCGTCGGCCTCGGGGCGCGCGGTGACCACCGCGTCGACGGACACCGTGGTGCAGAGCGCGACGGCCCCGGCCCGGCTTGTGCCGAAGCGGACCTCGATCGGCCGCGGCGAGCGGATCAGGCGGCCTGCGGTGTGACCATTGCGCCCCCACGAGCGGCGCACCGGCGAAACGCCTGACCTGGCCTGCCCACACCAGCCCGAACGGGGACCGGAACCACCCCCCGGCACGCTTTGAAGCCCCCTCGGCAGGCACCCGCCGTCAGCGTGACGACGCCCCGGCATCGCACCTATGTTGAGCAACGGCTTCACGGGGCCGCCGGTGCTGAGCCTTCGAGCCGTGAACGCCCCGGTCATGCGGGTGAGTTGCCGATTTCATGGGCGTGCACCCGACTGATTATGATCTTGGTCATGGCTGTGCAGAACCCTGACAAACCCCCTTCCCGTAAACAGAGACTTCAAGAGAGGCAGCGCCGTCAGCTGGCGGTGGTCGACACCGTGGACAAGGCCGAGGCCAAGGTCCGCAAGGCAGAGGTCGAACTGGCCGTGGCGGTCACTGAGGCAGTGCAGGTCTTCGGAGACGAGCAGTCCGCGTCCGAGGGACTCGATATGCCGGTCGAAGCCATCCGGCGCTTCCTTGGCATGACTCGGGACGAAGTGGCCGGGGGCGACAACGGCGCCGAGGCCGAGGGCAGATCCTGAGCTCGGCGTTCGTGGCGAGCCGTGGGGCGAGATCGGTGTCGACGCCCCGCACAGCCGGGTGCCGGGGTGCTCCGCGGCGTCCAGCGCCTTGTCCAGGGTCAGCACCAGCGCCTTGGCGGGTGCTTCCTCGCAGTCGGCGGCGTAGATGATGCCCCGGCCGCGCTCCAGCTTCTACAGAACCCAGCCTGACGGCCGGCGCGGCCCGAGGATCTTGCGCTCCATGGACGGCGGGGGCAGCCAGGTCGTGGGGACGTCGTCGTACGAGACGCCGGGTACAGGCTTCACGTGGTCAGGGGCTTTCACCCACACCATGTACCAGGCGGGTGTCAGCGGTCAAGTAATTCCCCACGATCTTCATGATCAGCGTCACGTAATTCCCCACCCGGGCTGAGGCCGTGACGGGCCGCCCGATCACCGAGTGTGCGGCTGGTCCGGTCAGTCAAGGGCGCCTTCGGCGGCGCTTCGCGCTGGCCTTACGGCCACCCTGGACAGCCCTGACCAGCCTGAACGACGGTCTGGCTATCGGGCGGCCCGGGAACCTCTGGCGCCCTGGGGATCCCGACGCACGGTCACCGTCCCCATGTCCACGGCGGTCGCGGCGTCAGCGTCCCCCTGGCCCATTACGTGACGTTCGGGGTGGGGAATTGGCGGCTCTGGCGCTGATCTTGTGACGCTACCGGTGTCAGTGGCGTCTGTGATCGTGACTCGTCGCAGGTCGCGGCGCACCGCCCCCGCGGGTTCCTGCTTCGGTATCCGTCAGTCGCTTCGCACCAGGGCCATCCGCCCGTTTCCCGTCAACCCACCGTGAACTCGTCGTAGATGTCCAGCAGGTCTTCGTCCTTCGGTACGTCCACCTCGGTCAGCGTCTCGCGGCAGACTACGGCGGTCAGCCTGACCAGCTCCAGCAGGCCCGGGAAGGATGAGCTCTCCACGAAGTGAGGCTGCCCATCCTCTGCCCAGGAAGCCGACCGAAGTGCACCGTGCCACTCCTCGGAGGCGTCTCCGAGGACTACATGAAGCGGTTTTTGCCGGAGACGCAGCGACAAGAAGTGCACCGCTGTGTCCGCGATCGCGCCGCGTAGGAAGTCGTGCGTGGCGGTGCCAGGCTGCTCATCTTCGATGACACAGTACATGCCCAGAGTCGGAACGGGCCGACACGCGCGGACGAGGCGCCGCCGTACAGACGCGGGCAGCTCCATGAAGGACGGAAACCCAGACGCCCCGGCCAACGCGGAGACCGCCACCCGCTCCGCGTTGTCGACTCTCTCGCCGTCAACGGCCACTGTCGTCAACTCAGGGGGTTCTGAAGGGTTCCAGTCAACGACGCACACGACCCCGTCGGCTATTACTTGACGCACATCTCATCCTTGTTCGTGCGGTAGTTCGTGTCGTAGTTGAACACCATCGAAGTGATTGTCTTGCCCCCCCGGAGATCATGAAATTTGACTCTGGAGCTGATCTTGTGGACGCAGTCGGGTCAGGGCGTGAGGAGTATGCGCTTGCGGAGGAAGTCGAGGTTGGCTCGTCCATACCCTTGCCTTTTGAGTAGTTTCGTCCTCGTGACCTGTCCCTCGACCTGACCGGAGCTCCAGGGAGTGGAGAGCCCGGCCATGACAGCGTTGATGTCGCGGCTCAGTCCGTTGATCAGGGAGTGCAGGGCGGGCAGGTCGTCGGCGAGGACGCGCTCCATCCAGGCGGGCAGTTGGTCGCCCCGCAGGTCGCGCATCATGGCGGCGAAGTCACGGACGTGGTGGGTGACGGCGTCGAGTTCGGGACAGCTGGTCCGGATCTCCTTGAGATCGGCGGCATCATCGGCTGTCAGGTTTCCGAGGTCGGTCATGATCCAGCGGACGATGCGGCGGGGCCGTGGAGCCGGACGGTGCACGGGTGGCGCGGCGGTGGCGGCCTTGAACGGGCGGAGGTAGCGCCGCACGGTCTGGATGCTTCCGGCGAAGCCCAAGGCGACAATCTCCTGGTGGAGCTGGGCACTGTTGTGACAGCCCTCGTTCCACCGCTGGTGGAGGTAGGGCGTGTACTCGTCCAGGATGGTGGAGCGGTTCGTCGCTTTGACCAGCAGTTCGTCGACGCTGGTGGCGCGGGCGAAGCGGCGCACGGTGGACCGGTCCAGCCGGAGTTTCCGGCAGATCTCCTCCAGTGTGCTGCCGTCGTCCAGGAGGTGTCGCACGGCGGCGTAGCGTTCCCTGGTCCGGGTCACCAGGCGGCGCTCTCGTCCGCAGACGTCGAGCATCTCGGCAGCCGGTGCCGGCGGTGACGTCTGCCAGATATCGTCGCTGGCTGGCGGGGCTGTCGGTACGGTGTTCTCGAACGCGGTCCGGACGCAGGCGTGGTGGGCGGAGACAGTTTTTTCCACGGCCTCGCCGAGGTTGTGCCACAGATGCCAGGCATCGGCGACCTGCACCGCTTGCGGGGCTCCGCTGCGGGCGCCCTCGGCATAGGCTCCGGCCCGGTCCCGGCAAATGATCTCCACTTCCGGATGGCCCTTCAACCATGCAGCCAGCGGTTCGGCATCCCGGCCGGGCAGCACGTCCACCGGGCGTCGCCTCTCCAGGTCCACCAGGATCGTGGCGTACGAATCGCCCTTCCGCAGCGCGAAATCGTCGACACCGAGCACGCGGATCTCACCCATGGGTTCCTCCGGCGTGGCGCGGACCAGACGTAACAGCGTGTCCTTGGCGACCTGCAGGCCCAGCACCCCGGCCAGGCGAGCGCCCGCGCGGCCAGCCAGCGCGAGAGCGATCGAGGTCAACTGCTTACGCACCAGTGGCGTGTAGCGGGCATGCGGGCTCGTCAGCCCCGCGATCTGCTCGGCGAACGTCACCGCCGGGCACGCGGGGTTCGGGCACTTGAACCGCCGCACCAGCAGCTCGATCACCACACTGGCCCCACCGACCGCGGCATCCGCGAGCCGTCGCATGTACCGGCCGTGCACCCGGCCCGACGCACTACCGCAATGCGGACAGTCCGCACCCGCCGAGCGGGCCCGCGCACGCATCGTGACCACCCCGACCGCAGCCCGCTCGACCAACTCCACCACGACACCAGCCAGATGAGGGAACAACACCTCGAAACTCCGCGAAGAACACGCGAGCCATGATCACAGCCACCACTGACACCGACAGCGTCACAAGATCAGCGCCAGAGCCGAATTGGCTGACCGTCGACAGCGGGCTCCACCCCGCCTTCAGGCGTGTTCTGCCCGGCAGGGACGGCCACCTCTTATACAGCCAGGCGTCCGGGACCTGCTGGCGCTCCTGGAGGCGGCCGGTGACCTCCTCCCCGGGCAGCAGCACCCGGACGGGCGTCCGGCACAGGGCCGAAGGCGGAGGTCGTCGTCATGCCTCCCACCGTGCGGACCGAAACCCCGGTCACTCGCTGGGTGCCCGTGGCGGTCCAATCCGGGCGAAGCCGTCTGACGGCTGCTCCAGCGCGCCTACGATGCCCTCGTGCGGAACACCAAGGCATTCAAGGAAGCCGTAGCCGAGACGCTCGCAGAGCTGGCCAGTCGGGGGGTGACGCTCGCGCCGTCGACCGTTGAGGACACCATCGAGAAGAACATCAGCGCCGTGGCTGAGCGACTGGGCATCCAGGTGCGCTCCGCCTGGCGGTACTTCGACGCCTCCGCACTCGCCGACCGCCTCGCCCACAACGCACGCGCCTTCGAGGAGAGCAGCGCGGCGGAGGGCGCCGGGCACGCGCCGATGCCGCCGGTCGGCAACCCCGAGCTGGCGCTGGTGCTCGCTGGCGTTCCGGACGCCCTGGCACAGACCGGTGGCGACCTGTACGGCGTCATCGTCAACGTGGCGGTCAACGCCTGGATGGCCGGCCACATCCACGGCGAGGACGGCTGCACCGGCTGCGACGGCAGCCGCGGCCCGGCCGGCCACGACTGGGAGGCCCGGATGCGCACCATCACCGAGATGCAGCCGGACATCGCCAAGTGGTTCGATCGCGACGTGTGGACCCGCGCCGTCAACGACACCGGCTACACCGTCACCCGCCGCTGACCGACCCCTCAGTGAAGTTCCCCAGGGGAACCTCAGACATCTCCGTTGCGGCCGCTTTCGCCCAGTTCCTGGCTGGAGTTGAGGGAAAGGAAAAGGGCGGGATGGGCGGCGCGGACGCAGCCGGGGATCGGGGCGCGCTCGCCCTGGTTGCGCGTCGGCAGGCCGCCGCGCCAGTCCGCCGGTAGATCGGCGGGCTCAATTCCGGAAATGCGTGGTGACGGCCCGGTGAGCCCGTTTAGCGTGATCTGGCTGGGATCGCCAGCAGCATGTGGTGAACACACTGGAGTACGGATGGCTCTGCCCGCACGGCTCACCGCCGCCCTGGGACGACACCCCGACGACCTCACCGAGGACGGTCTGCAGCGCGCGGTCGACAGCCAGATACCGGAGAGTGTCGACCTGGACTGGAAGAAGGACTTCTACCAGGGCACCGATGCGGGCAAGAAGGAGCTCGCCAAGGATGTGTCCGCCATGGCCAACACCGCCGGCGGCATGGTCGTCGTCGGTGTCGACGACGGCAAGCAGGATCACGCCCATGACCTGGCCCCCTTCGAGCCGGTCCCGGGCCGCGGTGAGGAGTGGATCCGCTCGGTGCTGGCGAACTGGATCCAGCCCGTCGTTCCCAACGTGGGCGTGCGATCGGTGAAGTCCGCTGTCCACGAGGGCAAGATCTACTGGGTGCTCACCGTGCCCCCGAGCACCCAGGCCCCGCACGCGGTCGCCGCTCCGGGCAACGACTACAACTTCCGCGTCCACGTCCGGCACGGCACCACGACCCGCACTCTCGCCGAATCCGAGATCGCCCAGCGCTACCGTGACCGCTTCCAGGCCGCCTCCGACGACGTCGACCGCCTGCACCAGGTCGCCGACGCAGGCTTCGGCTACCTGTCGGCCTACCTGATCAGCACCGCGCACGGCGGTAGCCCCAGGGTGACTTACTACCCGGGCTGGGTCAGCCTGGCCGCAGTTCCGGCCGTACGGGGCACCTGCGCCCTGACCACTCGGGCGGACCGGAACGCGGCGTTCGACCGGTTCTTCAAGCTCGCCGGCGAGGGAGTGACCACCCGTGTGCAGCCGGACCGTCCCGTGCTGGTCGGCCGCCGTCAGGTCCGCTTCGAGGGCGTTCCCACCGGTCAGCTTCATCAGGACGGCGCCTTCTACGTGGCGCTGCCCATCGACTTCCAGAGCGACCAGTTCGACTCCGATGGACCCAAGCGGCTGTACCAGCGCGGACTCGAACTCGACCTCGTGGCCCTGGCGCAGGCTGCCGCAGCCTGGGCGGCAGAGACCGGAGCGGCGGGTGACCTGATGCTCTCCGCCGCACTCCACCGCTTCGACGGCAGTGAGGAGGCCGTGCGCCTGGTCGTGTCGGAGAGCGCCTTCCAGCACGGCCCCTTGATGCCAATCCCAGCAACTCCCGCGCAAACCACAGCCGATCTCACCGCCATCGTCGCCGACAAGCGAGAGGCTGTTGTCGTGGCCTGTGCTCTCGTCTCCGACCTGCTGGCCGACATGGGAGCCCACCAGCCGTACGTCCTGACCCCCGAAGGGGACATCCTGACCGACCGACTCAATGACGGCTTCCGCCACCAACTCACGGGCTGGGGCGTGTGAGGCGGTAGGCACCTGCCAGCCGACAGCACGAGACCCGGGCCTGAAAGGGCCCGGGGTCCTGCGGGACCGCATCATGCTCGCACCGGCCTGGCCGGCCAGGCCGGTGCGTGAGTAGGCAGAGCCAGAGGCGCGCTACTTCTTCTTCTCCAGCAGTTTGGCCGTGGCCACGCGGTCCTCGTCGACGAAAGGGTTGGCAGTGACATCGAGGCCGAAGAGCGCGTAGATGTGGCGCAGTGCTTCGTAGGCGTCGCGTTCCGGGTCGCCCAGGGCCTTCCAGCTGTGGTTCCAGTTGTCGCTCGTGGCTAGCTGGGGGGAGCCCAGGAACGGGAAGGCCTGGTCGTCACCAGGAGCGAGTGCGCATCCGGGCGACTGAGTGAAGTCCGAGGCGACGATCCGGTGCGTCCATGGGCCGTCGACCAGCGACAGGACGTGCTGATCGACCAGCCGGAAGTACTCCAGCGTGATCTCGGTCAGCACGAACACGCTGATCCTGCGCGCCCCGCCGCCGTAGTAGCGCTCCATGGCCCAGCCCAGCATCTCCGAGGTCGCGACCGCGGCCCCGGTGACCGCTCCGTCCGACTCGACCAGCAGCCCGCGACGGGGAGCGTCGGCCAGCAGGAGACCGCCCTCACGCGGTTCCGGACGCTTGTATACCGAGGACCAGTTGAAGGCGTGGGCGCCCCGAAGCGTGTCCTGGTTGCCCAGGACGTCCCGCAGGCCGCCGTCGGCGTACATGCCCGGGACAAGCCCGCGCGGACGGTCGGGGACGGTCTGGAAGAAGAGCACTGGCGTCTCCTCCATCCCCAGGGCGGCGCGCAGGACCTCCCGGGGCTTCACCCTGTCCGCGGCCGGCGTGGGCACGGCGGTATCGGACCCGCGCCGCGCGCGCAGGCCGTCGTTCATCAGTCGGTACACCTCATCGGGCGGGAGGTAGGCCGTGGTGTCTCCGTTGCGGATCGGGACCGTCCAGCTGCTCTTTATGAACTGGCCGTTGTCCGTGATGCCCCGGGTGACCATCGCCCACCGGTCGGCCTCGGGCAGCGCCGGTACCTCGATCACGAAGTAGTGCCCGGACGCGTCCGGGTCGCCCTCGGGGTGGTCGTACCAGTAGAACTTCACCTTGAGCAGCGGGCGTACGTACTCCGTGATGACGTCCTTGTACTTGGTGTCGTCGACCAGCTTCTTGTCGAAGGGCGTCACCTTCTCCGCGACCTCGTAGAGCTCGCTGGGCCGCTTCTTCGCCTTGAAGCCGCACACGAGCAGACCACCGCCGGCGTTCGCGAACGCGGCGACGTCCTTGGCGAGCTCGAACTTGCCCTTGTCGGTGCTCAGGTCGTACGGCCCGTTGGGCGAGATGCTCTTGAAGTCGACCCACTCGCTCTCCGGGGTGCCCACGATCTCGTACGGCTGCTGCGCGGCGAGATAGGAGACGAGCTGAACCATACTGTCGGCGGCCATGCCGCCGAAGCCTACGCGCACGAGGGCATCGCCCGCACGGAGTAACGCGGCGCGCCGACCTGCAACAACTCTTGCACCATCAGGCGCGACATCTCTTGCGCGAGCTGTCCTGGCCCCGGAGGGTCCGGGCAGGTCACCACGGATGTACGGGCGTGGTCGGGGTGCTGACATCCCCGTTGCGGCCGCTTTCGCCCAGTCCCTGAATGGAGTTGAGGGTGAGGGAGGTGCGGCGCAGACGCAGCCAGGGATCGGGGCGCGCTCCCTGATCTTGCGCGTCGGCAGGGCCGTCGCGCCGTGTCGCCATCAGCGCGGCGGTTGACGTCAGGCGGGGAACATCGGCAGGGCAGAGGTCGAGCCACGGTGCTAAGCGCGGCATGCCTCCACCGGCCGGAGGCCGAGCGCGTGCACGTTGCGCTCCGCGGCCTTCACGGTGAGCGAGCCGGGATGATATGACTACGTTGCGTGATCTTGTGTGACGGCTCAGTGCCGGGGGGCGGTGAAGCGTGGCTGGGGAGCTGGAGCCAGGCAGCGATGGGGCAAGGCCGGTCTTCGAGAACATTCCGGAGCCGACCTCGCCTCCGGTGGTGGTCACCGCCCCGCAGGGCGCTCCCACTTTCACCCCGCAACAGCTCCTGGCCCACGTCTACAAGGCCGACGACTGGGAGGACTTCACCGTCGAATGGGTCCGGGCCTTCGGCCTGTGGAACGGGCGCCCCTATCTTCGGGTGAAGAGGATGGGCGGGGCAGGCGACCGAGGAGCGGACGTCGCAGCCTGTCTGACTCCGCAGGGCACTGCCGGGGAGTGGCACTGCTACCAGTGCAAGCACTACAGCAAGGCGCTGACCCAGAGCGATGCGTGGCCCGAGATGGTCAAGATCTTCACGGCGAAGGTGCTGGGCGAGTACGAGCTGCCCACGCGGTACGTCTTCGTGGCACCGAAGATCGGCCAGACCCTGGATCGGCTCCTCCTCCATCCTCCAAAATTGAAGAAGGATTTCCTCGAAGCCTGGGACAAGGCGGACTCCAAGCTCGGGACCGATCTTGACCCGGCCGTACGGCAGGCTGTCGGGGATCTTGCTCGGCAGACGGACTTCTCGATGTTCGAGGCCGCGGACATCGACAACATCCTGGAGCTGCACGCGACGACCCCGCACCATGTACGGCGCTTCCCGCAGCAGCTCAGGCCGCGTCCAGATGCCGATCCGGCGCCCGCAGAACAGAGGGCTGACGAGGCCGTGTACGTGCAGAAGCTCCTGGACGTCTACAACGAGAAGTACGGCCTCAGCCTGGAGACCCTTGCCCAGGCTCGCGAGCACGAGCGGATCAACCGGCACTTGGCCCGGCAGCGAGAGGCGTTCTTCCACGCAGACGCGTTGCGGGTCTTCGCCCGCGAGAGCGTCCCGGAGGCCACCTACAAGAAGATCGAAACGAACCTGTACAACGCCGTGGTCGACATCGAGGACCGCGACTACAACTGCGGACACGACCGCCTGGACGCGGTACTGGACGCCGCCGCAGCCCACCAGCCCAATCCGCACAACATCCTCGCCCCCGTCGTGGAGGTCATCGACCTCAAGGGCCTCTGCCACCATCTGGCAAACGACCACAAACTGACCTGGTGCAAAGAGGAGTCCGCGTGAATCCTCTCAACAGCCCCCTGGAAGTCGGCGTCCGCGCCTTGGTCCTGCTGTCCGAGACCTTCCCCCGCCGCCTGGACGTCGCCCAGCTCGTCTACCTCGACCACGCGATGCTCCACAGCGGTGACCTCGCCGACGGCCCATCCAGCCTCCACCCCGACCTCCCCGTCGGCCCTGGCGAACTCGGCATGCGCCGGCGCCTCATCGAACGGGGACTCGTCGTGCTGATGCGCGCCGGCCTCGCCGACATGACCGCCACCGACGACGGCTTCCTGTACGGGGCCACAGAGGAGGCCGCCAGCTTCCTCAACGTCCTGCAAGCCCCCTACGTCGGGCTGCTCACGGAACGGGCCTCCTGGCTAGTCAGCACCTACATGCACGAAGAAACGGACGTCCGCGACGGCATGAAGCAGATCACCCAGCGCTGGTTCGACCGCCTCACCGCTGACACTCCTCACCCAGCCGAAGGGGACGTGCTGTGAACAGGCTGACGCTGGTACACCTGACATTCCTCGGAGTGGGCAAGCCCCCCGCCACCGTTGAGTTCAGCCCGGGCCTGACGGTCATCTACGGCGCTTCCGAGACGGGCAAGTCCTACATCGAGAAGTCCGTGGACTACATGCTGGGCGCCAGCGAGCTCAAACCCATCCCGGAGGACAAGGGCTACAGCCGCATCCTGCTCGGGCTGCGAGTAGACGACGGCAGGGTCCTGACCCTCTCCCGCGGTCTCGCGGACAGCACCATCGACGTGTTCAACCGCGATCTGCGCCAGCTCACCACGGCGCCGGCCGACGCCACGCTCGGCTTCAAGCACAGCTCCACCTCCCAGCGGAACATCTCCCGCTACCTCCTCAAAATGCTGGGGATCGACGGACTGAAGATCCTCCGGAACTCGCGCGGCGAAGTACGGCTGCTCAACTTCCGGGACCTGGCCCGACTGTCCGTCATCAACGACTCGCGTATGGCCGGCGAGCGGTCCCCGGTCCTCACCACAGGACTGCCGCAGAACGAGACCGGCGAGAAGTCAGTCCTCAAGCTCCTCCTCACCGGGCAGGACGAACCAGTCGGCCCGACCGCGCCCGGCACTGTGGAGAAGAAGGTCGGCAAAGGCCAGGTCGAGATCCTCGACCGCCTCATCGACGACAACCACGAAAAACTCACCATCGCCGCGAATCAGTCCGAGCTACGTGAGCAGCTGGCTCGCCTGCAGAGCTCACTGGACAACGCCACGTCCCGATCCGGTCGACTCATCGCCTCCCGCACCGCGCTCGTGCAGCGTCGCCGTGACCTGGAAGCCAGCGACAGCGCCAATCAGCAGCGCGCCAGCGAAGTGCGTCAACTTCTGGCCCGGTTTGCACTGCTACGGGAGCAGTACGAGTCGGACCTCGAACGCCTGCGCATGGTCGGTGAAGCTGGGAATCTCCTGGGCTACTTCCAGACCGGCACCTGTGTCTTTTGCGGTGCAGAACCAGAGCACCAGCACCCTGGGCATCACCTTGCTGAGACAACTCGACTGGCGGCAGCTGTTGCCGCGGAGACCCGGAAGACCACGGAACTGCACCGCGACCTCCTCAGCACGATCGAAGACCTTGAGGCTCAAGCGGCAGATCTGAACGCGGACAGCGCCCGCCGCGCTGACCAGCTCGCAGCCATCGACAGTGAACTGCGTGCACTTGAGGAGCAGCTCGAACCACTTACGACAGACACCAGCGAGGTCCTTGCAGCTCGCTCACGCCTGGAGCAGGAGCTGGCTATCCACGCCCAGATCGAGCAGCTCGAAGAGATGAAGGCGTCACTGTCGACTGCCCTGCCCACCCCGCCGCCAGCCAGGCCGGACGGCATTCCCGCTGCCGACGTCTCAGACTTCGAGCAGGCGATTCACCAGACGCTTCAGGCCTGGCAGGTCCCCGGAGAGAACCGCGTCACCTACAACGCGACCAGTGCAGAGATTGCGGTCGACGGGCGACCCAGAGGGAGCCGTGGCCAGGGCATGCGGTCCATCATCCACGCGGCCTTCGCCGTATCACTGGCACGCCGCAATACAGCCCGCGACCTGATCCACCCTGGATTCGTCGTCCTCGACTCGCCCGTGCTCACCTACCGACAGCCCGACAATCGGGAAGCTGATCCCGAGCTGATGCCCCACGACGTAGTCGAGCACTTCTACCGAGACCTGCTTGACAACCCTCCAGGCCAGGTCATCATCATCGAGAACGGAACCCCGCCTGCCAGCATCACCGAACGCGCCAGGATCTACTCCTTCAACGCCGACGGTTCAGAACGTCTCGGCTTCTTCCCACCCCAAGACCAGCCACCCACGGGCTGACCGTAGACCAAGTTGGTGAGCGGCCAGCCATGCTGCGGCCGACCACTCTCCCCCCGAAAGTGCGCCACCGCCCCGCCACCAGGCAACTTGCCCGCTGACAGCCCTTTCAGCCACCCTCTACAGCGGATCAGCGGGCGAAGCGTCTTCAACCGCGATGACCACACCTTCGAGGACCTGGTGGACGACGTCGCGGGCGAAGTCCACGGTCAGCGTGTCCGTCAGGTGCGGCAGGAGCAGGCGGACGTAGCAGGCCCCCCAGATCAGGTCGACGATGACACTGAGGTCGACGTCGGGCCGGATCTGCCCGCGCTCCTTCGCCGTCTCCAGCAGGGCGAAGACCTGGCGTCGTCGTGGGCCGAAGTAGTGCTGATCGAACTGGGAGGCCAGCTCACCGTCCGTCTGGGCGGCGCCGATGAGCCGCGCGAAGACAGGGCCGGCGGGCGCGCGGCCCACCATGTGCACAAAAGCGGTGATGACGTGGAGCAGGTCGGCACGGATGTCGCCGGTGTCGCGCAACGCGATCTCGTCGCCGACCACGTGCATATAGGCGTCCAGGGCCAGTGCACCGCGGGAGGGCCAGTGCTTGTGGACCGTGGCGGAGCTGACCCCGGAGCGGACGATGACCTTCTCCATCGTGAATCCGCCGACGCCCTCACGCATCAGGACCTCCGCGGCGGCCTCCAGCACATCTTCGCGGACCTGCGCAATCGGCCGCCGGCCACGACCGCGACGCGCCGGGGGCTGTGGTGGGGGCATCACAGGCTCCTTTCACCGCGGTCGACACCACCATCCTAGAATATGAAGCCAGTCTTCATTTCTGCATGCCCCGAAGGGAGCCCCTTGTCCTCGGTGTCCGGCTTCAACCGCGCCGCACGGGCCGTCGCAGGATTCTTCGCCCTGCGGCCTGCGACAGGCACGATCGCACTGAATCTGGTGTCAATCGCCATCTCCTCCGCCACGATCGCCTGTGCCTGTTTCGTGTTCGGGCCACGACTCGGGATGGTGTCGCTCCTCGGAGCGCTGACCACGTACTGGGAGACCGGGCGGCCCCTGTGGGCCCGGATCAGAAACGGTCTGCTGGTGACGGCCGCGCTGACCGCGTGCATGTCGGCGGGGGTCCTGGTCGCCCCGTACCGGTGGGCCATAGTCCCGGCCAGCGTGGTGATCATTGTGATCGTCTCGTTGGCCTACTACACCTTCACGCTGACAGCCGGCCCGAGCCCGGTCATGATGTTCTACGCTGCGGTGCTCGGCACGTTCTTCGGTGCCGACCAGCGCGTCGGCTGGCAGGTGGTGGGCATCACCGCCGCAGCGGCGTTCTTCACCTCGGTCCTGCTGCTCATACCGTTGGTCTTCGCTCCGCACGGACCGGAGCGCCGTGCCCTCGCCCGGGCCCAAAACGCTGTGTCCGCCTACCAGGAACGGCCGGACGCCGATCCGGAGGTACGGCGCGCCGCCCGCAACGACGCCTACCAAGCGGTCAACAGTGCCTGGCTGACCCTGCGGTCCGCACGGCCCGCCGACCGGGGACGCCGGCACCGGGAGTTCACCGCGGAACTGATGCAGGTCAACCGCAGTCTGGCCGCGACCATCCTGGGCCGGCTCGGCACCAATGCCGCGATACGCCCGCTGGCCCCGGACACACCGCTGCTGCTGGGACGGCCGGGCTGGCGCTTCCTGATCGGCCACGCCGTGCGCGGCCACTCCGTGGAGTGGTTCACCTCCTGGCGCATGGGGCTGGCCGCCGGTATCGCCGGCGTGCTCAGCCAACTGCTCGGCATAGGCCATCCGTACTGGGCGATCCTCACCGCGACCCTGGTGATCAATCAGTGGATGGACCGGCGCGCGGCCACGCGCCGCGCCGCCCACCGCACGGTCGGAACCCTGCTGGGCGTCGGCATCTTCTGGGCGGCCTCCGCCCTGCACCCCTCCGCGTGGTGGTCGGTGGTCCTCGTGTTGGCGTGCATGGCCGGGATGTACCTGCTCCTGGCGGTGAACTACGCCGTCGCGCTGCTGTTCGTCACTCCGATGGCGTTGCTGTCCGTACAGGCCAGCGGCTCCGGCGGCACGGTGGCCTCCCTCGCCTTCGACCGCTTCACCGACACCCTGATCGGAGCCACCACCGCGCTGGTCGTCACCTGGGGCACGAGCTGGTTCTTCCCCCGCCGGCTGGTGCGCTCCCAGTCCCTCCGAGCAGCCGCGGCCCTTGCCGCCGTGGAGGACGCCAATCGCGCCGGGGACCAGTTCAGTGCGAAGGGCCGCAGAGCGCGCGCCGAGCTGCAGTACGAGCTCATCCACCATCTCAGCATCCTGGATCGCGCCGTACGCGACGACCCGAGACTGGCCGACCTCGCCGACGACGAGCACCGCCTGGCCGATGACGGCTACACAGCTCTCGGCCGCGCCTGGCAGGCCCGGCCGGTGACCACGGTGAAGAACGCCGACTGACGAAGTCCCGGGCGCCGATGACGGCCGGCGCGGCGCCCGGACTCGTTGTCAACGGCGGTTACCGGCTTCGGCGTTTCAGGGTCTGGGGGCTGGGTCAGGCCCCGTGACGGGATCCGCCGTGGCCGGCGGGCCGGAGGTATGTGGCATCCGGATGGAGGCGGACCGACCGCCGAGCAGCGCAAGCGGCGCGGGGAGGTACGGCTGCGGCGGCGGTCGGGGCGTGGATATGCTTCAAGCGGGCGTGACCGGCTGGCCGCCCCGGGGCCGCACCCGGGGAACGGTGCGGGACCACCCCGACGGTCACGGCACCCGGCCGCGGACGCTTCCCGGTGGCCGGACCGCGGCGCTTCGGTAGACCTGGGCGACCCCGAAACGCCGAGATCAGTGACGGTCTGCAACGGCAGTCGGTCAGGAGCCCACGCCGGAGAAGGCAGCGAGTGCCCTGCGGGTCATCTCCTCGACCGGGCTGGTGGCGGTCACCCTGGTGAGCAGCCCTTGGTCGGCGTACCAGCCGAGCGACGGCGCGGTCTGCTCGGTGTAGACGGCCAGGCGCTTGCGCACAATGTCCTCCCAGTCGTCGTCACGTCGTCGGAGGGCGCCTCCGCAGTCCTGGCACGAGTCCTGTGCGTTGTTGCCGGCCGGATTGGCGCGCTGTGTCAGCCCGCAGTCACCGCAGGTGCGCCGGTTGGCCGGGCGCCGTACGACGTAGTCGCCCGGGACCTCGAAGGCGAGCACGCAGTCCAGTGTGGTGCCCTGGGACACCAGAGTCTCGTGCAGCAATTCGGCCTGTCGCACGGTACGGGGGAAGTTCAGGGCCGCATAACCAACGTCTCTACGCAACCAGGGGAGTGACAGGGAGGCCTCGAACACTGAATGCCCCGAATCGGCCGGACGCTGCCACGGTGTGAGGTGGGCCGGCGCGCCACGCCCCGAGGCCAGCCTCGTCCCACAACGCCTGTCTCACTCCGAGAGGTTTCCACATCGGCGCTTACGCTCACCGTTCCACGCCCGAGCCCGATACCTACGAGGCATGGTTGCAGTATCGAAGCACATGAAGCGATACGAACCAGGCGAGGATGACCTCTTACGCGGTGGTGTGTCGAGTTCGTATGCGCCAATGCCAGTTGTTGCCGGGCTTCTCGTCGACCAGCCCCCGCCGGGCCAGCGCACGCAGGTGAGCGAACGCCTCGCCGACGGCTGCCCCCAGCGCGAAGTCGTCCAGGGCATGCCATGGCCGGGACCAGGTCATGCGGACGGCGATGTCCCAGGCAGTTTCCGCGCCCTCGCTGAGCGCGGCAAGGACTTCGGCAAAGCGCTGGTCGTGGTGCTCCCGGAGTTCGCGGAGCCGTCCGGGCAGGTCGGTAAAACGGTACTCATGGGCGGGCAGCACCTCGTCCGCGTCGAAATCCTCAAGTCTGTCCAGGGAGCGCAGGTAGTCGCCGAGCGGGTCGTCGCCCCGTGGAGCGGGGACGTTCGGAGTGATCCGTGGCAGTGCGTGATCTCCGGAGAGCATGAGCCGGTGCCGGGGCTCCCAGAAGCACACATGACCGGGTGTATGACCGGGCGTCCAGAGCGCTGACAGCGTCCAACCGGGGATGTCGGCCACACTGCCGTCCTCCATCAACCGATCGGGGCGGTGCAGTGCCTGGTGCGGCTGCATGGCGCGGAACGCGGCGCGCTGTCGTTCCATCACCTCCTGGGGTGCGCCGGCGCGCTGCATGACCGATAGCAGCCGCGGTGCCGGATCCCGCTCCTCGTACTGAGGTATCAGCGCCGCATCCTCCGGGTGAAGAGCGATCCAGGCGCCAGAGGCTTCGCGCACGCGTCCTGCGAGCCCGTAGTGGTCAGGGTGCACGTGGGTGACCAGGACGCCCTGGACGTCCTCCAGCCGGGTGCCGATGCCCAGGAGCCCGTTCGCGAGAGCGTTGTAGGCCTCGTCCGTGTTCCAGCCGGCATCGACGAGGTATGGCCCGCGGTCCGTCTCCAGGACGTATACGAACACGTACCGCAGTGACGAGTTGGGCAGGGGAACGGGCACGCTCCACAATCCCGGCCGCACCTTTTCCACAGGCGGTATCAGTCTGCCCTTGGGCCTGACTGCGAACTCATTCGTCGTTGTATTTTTGCGGGCAGGCTTTGTCATCGTGGTTCTCCCAGACACAGAAGTGGCGACTGTCCCGGTGTGTGCTTCGAGTACGGCGGAGGGCCTCGTGCTCGATCGACGGGGCGCGTGTAGAACTGGACCACATCGTGCCGATGTAGAGGCCACGACATGGTGCGCTGTCACCTTCCTTCCGAGCCTTGCGCGATGGTGCTCTTGCTGTCCGCCTCGCCGGCCGGGGGCTCGTCGTCGAGGGGGGTCTTGACGGAGTCCAGCAGCAGCTGGGCGACGTCCACGACCTGGACGGACTCCTTGGCGGTGCCGTCGTTCTTCTTGCCGTTGACCGAGTCGGTGAGCATGACCAGGCAGAACGGGCAGGCGGTGGAGACGATGTCGGGGGCGAGGGCGAGGGCCTCGTCGACGCGCTCGTCGTTGATGCGCTTGCCGATCCGCTCCTCCATCCACATCCGCGCGCCGCCGGCGCCGCAGCAGAAGCCGCGCTCCTTGTGGCGGTGCATCTCCTCGTTCCGGAGGCCCGGGACGTTGGCGATGATCTCGCGCGGGGGCGTGTAGATCTTGTTGTGGCGGCCCAGGTAGCACGGGTCGTGGTAGGTGATGAGGCCCTCGACCGGGGTGACGGGGATCAGCCGGCCCTCGTCGACCAGGTGCTGCAGCAGCTGGGTGTGGTGGATGACCTCGTAGTCGCCGCCGAGCTGCGGGTACTCGTTGCCCAGGGTGTTGAGGCAGTGCGGGCAGGTGGCGACGATCTTCTTCGCCGCCTTGGGCTTGCGCGACTCCTCGGTGACCTTGCCGTCGTCGTCCAGCTCCTCGCCGAAGGCGGTGTTCAGCGCCATGACGTTCTCCATGCCGAGCTCCTGGAACAGGGGCTCGTTGCCCAGGCGGCGGGCGGAGTCGCCGGTGCACTTCTCGTCGCCGCCCATGATCGAGAACTTGACGCCCGCGATGTGCAGCAGCTCCGCGAAGGCCTTGGTGGTCTTCTTGGCGCGGTCCTCCAGGGCGCCGGCGCAGCCGACCCAGTACAGGTACTCCACCTCGGCCAGGTCCTGAAGGTCACGGCCGACCACCGGGACGGCGAAGTCGACCTCCCGGGTCCACTCCAGGCGCTGCTTGGTGGCCAGGCCCCAGGGGTTGCCCTTCTTCTCCAGGTTCTTGAGCATCGTGCCCGCCTCGGACGGGAACGAGCTCTCGATCATCACCTGGTAGCGGCGCATGTCGACGATGTGGTCGACGTGCTCGATGTCGACCGGGCACTGCTCCACGCAGGCGCCGCAGGTGGTGCACGACCACAAAACGTCCGGGTCGATGACGCCGCTCTCCTCGGCGGTGCCGATCAGCGGGCGCTCGGCCTCCGCGAGGGCGGACGCGGGCACGTCCTTCAGCTGCTCGGCGGAGGCCTGCTCCTCGCCCTCCATGGTCCGGCCGCCGCCGGCCAGCAGGTAGGGGGCCTTGGCGTGCGCGTGGTCGCGCAGCGACATGATCAGCAGCTTCGGGGAGAGCGGCTTGCCGGTGTTCCAGGCCGGGCACTGCGACTGGCAGCGGCCGCACTCGGTGCAGGTGGCAAAGTCCAGCAGGCCCTTCCAGGAGAACTGCTCGACCTGGGAGACGCCGAAGACGTCGTCCTCGCCGGGGTCGGTGAAGTCGATCGGCTTCCCGCCGGAGGTCATCGGCTGCAGGGCGCCCAGCGCGGTGGCGCCGGTGGCGTGGCGCTTGAACCAGATGTTCGGGAAGGCCAGGAAGCGGTGCCAGGCCACGCCCATGTCGGTGTTGAGGGAGACGGTGATCATCCAGACGAAGGACGTCCCGATCTTGACCATCGCCACCAGGTAGATCAGGTTCTCCACCACCGACGCTCTGAGCGGCCTGAACGCGGCCACGAGCGGATACGAGACGAGGTACGACGGCTCGTACCCGTCCACGTGGTGCAGTGCGCCCTCCAGCCCGCGCAGGGTGAGGATCGCCAGGCCGATGACCAGGATCACCGCTTCGACGAAGTACGCCTGCCCGAAGCTGGAGCCGACGAAGCGGGACTTGCGACCCAGCAGCCGGGGGTGGGACAGCTGGCGGATCCCGATCAGTGTCAGGATGCCGAGCGTGGTCAGCACGCCGATCAGCTCGGTGAACACCTCGTACGGTGCCCAGGCACCGATGACCGGGAGAACCCAGTCGGCCTGGAAGAGCTGGCCGAAGGCGTTCACCAGGGTCAGCACAAGGGTGAAGAAGCCCACCGCCACGAACCAGTGCGCGACACCCACGACGCCCCAGCGGTTCATCCGGGTGTGGCCGAGGAACTCCTTGACCACGGTGACGGTGCGCTGCTTGGGATCGTCGGTGCGGGTACCCGCGGGCACATTCTGTCCGAGCCGCACGAAACGGTAGATCTGACCGATGGCTCGGGCGAACAGCGCCACGCCGACCACGGCCAGGACCAGCGACACGATGGTCGCGGCGAGTTGCATGGAAAACCTTTCCTCGCCGAGAGGTCGAACTAGATCTCCTAGGCCCTCTCAGCGTGCCCGCCCCGGTGCCGGAAGGCACCGGGGATGCCTTGCGCCTGGTGCTGCATGGGCTTCAGACCATTGCGTTCACTCCTGTTGGAGGCGCGACGAATGACGGACTCTGGACTTGCACACGAGCGACTTGACGGACCAGCAGCCGAGAGGTCGCGTTAACGGCGGAATCGACGAACAACTCCTGACCGCACCACCGACCGCATGTCCGGTTTCTTCAGGGTGACGTCGGTGGCCGGTGAGTAGTCGGTGTGCCGGTCACCGGGTAACGCGTTCGAAGACCGCGGCGAGGCCTTGCCCGCCGCCGATGCACATCGTCTCCAGTCCGTAACGGACCTGCCGTCGCTGCATCTCCCGGGCAAGGGTCGCCAGGATCCGGGCTCCCGTCGCTCCGACGGGGTGTCCGAGGGAGATGCCGGAACCGTTGACGTTGATGCGTTCATGGTCTGATTCGGTCAGGCCGAGCTCTCGGGTGCAGGCGATCACCTGGGCAGCGAAGGCCTCGTTCAATTCGATCAAGTCCAGGTCGGCCAGGGAAAGATTCGCCTTGTCCAGTGCTCTCCGGGTGGCTTGTACGGGGCCTAGGCCCATGGTTTCGGCGGCGACACCGACGCGTGCGAACGACACGAGGCGCACCAACGGTGTCAGTCCCAGCCGCTCGGCCGTGCGAGCGCTGGTCACCAGGCATGCCGCGGCAGCGTCGTTCTGGCCGCTGGAGTTCCCGGCGGTGACCGTCGCCTCGGGATCGGCGCCGAGCATGATCGGCTTCAGGGCCGCAAGCTGGTCCGCTGTGGTGCCTGGGCGCGGATGCTCGTCCTGGCCGACTGTCACCTCACCTTTGCGGCCACGCACCGTGACAGGAACGATTTCGTCGTCGAACCGTCCGGCTGTCATTGCCTCTCCGACACGCTGTTGGGACCGCAGGGCGAGGGCGTCCTGCTCCTCACGGGTGATGGAGAACCGCCGGCGCAGGTTCTCGGCCGTTTCGATCATGCCACCCGGAATCGGGTGGTTGACGCCTCCGGCCGTAACCCGGCCGCGTGCCAGCGAATCGTGCAGGTGCAGCGCCGGTCCCCTGATGCCCCACCGGCCCTGATGCGTGTAGAAAGGGGCCGAGCTCATGACGTCGACCCCGCCCGCGACGACCACATCACTGAAACCGCAGCGGACCTGCATGGCGGCATCGAGTACTGCCTGCAACCCGGATCCGCAGCGGCGGTCGATCTGCACGCCCGTCACCGTGTCCGGCAGCCCCGCGTCGAGCGCTGCCACCCGTCCGATGGCGGGTGCATCGGAGGTCGGATAGGCGTGCCCGAGGATCACCTCGTCGACCCGCCCCGGATCGATGCCGGTACGCCGAACGATCTCTGAGATGACATGCGCGGCCAGCGCCGCCGGCTGCTGGCCGGCGAGAAGACCGCCGAACCGGCCGATGGGGGTGCGCAGCGGCTCACTGATGACGATATCGAGCTGCTCGGGCACTCTGCGTCCTTCCGTGAAGGCGGAGGGAGCGCTGGCGCGGAGATTGGTATCCACCGACCCTCCCGTCCAATTACTGAGAAATGTCCACTACCTGATCGGCCGGACAGCCGAACATGCTCACTGGGGCGGTTCCACCATGCCTGGTGAACAAACAGATGCCGCTTTTCAGCCCTTGCGGGCCTTGATCTCCTCGGTGAGCTGCGGGACGACGGCGAACAGGTCGCCGACCACGCCGTAGTCGACCAGGTCGAAGATCGGGGCCTCGGGGTCCTTGTTGACCGCCACGATGGTCTTGGAGGTCTGCATGCCGGCCCGGTGCTGGATCGCGCCGGAGATGCCGCCTGCGATGTACAGCTGCGGCGAGACGCTCTTGCCGGTCTGGCCGACCTGCTGGGTGTGCGGGTACCAGCCGGCGTCCACGGCGGCCCGCGAGGCGCCCACGGCCGCGCCCAGGGAGTCGGCGAGGGCCTCGATGAGCGCGAAGTTCTCCGCGCCGCCCACACCGCGGCCGCCGGAGACCACGATCGCCGCCTCGGTCAGCTCCGGCCGCCCCGTCGACTCCCGCGGCGTGCGGCCGGTGATCTTCGTGCCGGTGGCCTGCTCCGAGAACGTGACGTCCAGCGCCTCGACCGCACCCGCGGCCGGGGCCGGCTCCACGGCGGCCGAGTTCGGCTTGACCGTGATGACCGGGGTGCCCTTGGAGACCCGGGACTTGGTGGTGAAGGACGCGGCGAACACCGACTGGACGGCCACCGGGCCCGCCTCGGACGCCTGCAGGTCGACGGCGTCGGTGATGATCCCGGAGCCGATGCGCAGCGCCAGGCGGGCGGCGATCTCCTTGCCCTCGGTGGAGGAGGAGACCAGCACGGCGGCCGGGGAGACGGCCTCGACGGCGGCCTGCAGGGCGTCCACCTTCGGCACCACCAGGTACGCGGCGTACTCGGCGGCGTCGTGGGTCAGCACCCGCGTCGCGCCGTGCTCGGCGAGCACGCCGGCGGTGTTCTCGGCGCCGGCGCCGAGGGCGACGGCGACCGGCTCGCCGATGCGGCGGGCCAGGGTGAGCAGCTCCAGCGTGGGCTTGCGGACGGCGCCGCCTGCGTGGTCGACGTGGACGAGGACTTCAGCCATGGGACTTCTTCTCTCCTGCGTGCGAAAGATGCGGGGCGGACAGCGAGTTGCGGCTCAGATGAACTTCTGGCCCGCGAGGAACTCGGCGAGCTGCCGGCCGCCCTCGCCCTCGTCCTTGACGATCGTGCCCGCGGTGCGGGCCGGACGCTCCGCGGCCGACTCCACGACCGTCCAGGCGCCCGCCAGGCCGACCTCGCCGGCGTCGAGGTCCAGATCCGACAGGTCCCAGGAGGTGACCGGCTTCTTCTTGGCCGCCATGATGCCCTTGAAGGACGGGTAGCGGGCCTCGCCCGACTGGTCGGTCACCGACACCACCGCCGGCAGGGAGGCCTGCAGCCGCTCGGAGGCGGCGTCGCCGTCGCGGCGGCCGGTCACGGTGCCGTCCGCGACCGAAACCTCGGACAGCAGGGTGACCTGCGGGACGCCCAGGCGCTCGGCCAGCAGCGCGGGTACGACGCCCATCACGCCGTCGGTGGAGGCCATGCCGGAGATCACCAGGTCGAACCCGGCCTTCTCGATCGCCTTGGCCAGCACCAGCGAGGTGCCGAGGGCGTCGGTGCCGTGCAGGTCCTCGTCCTCGACGTGAATGGCCCGGTCCGCGCCCATGGACAGCGCCTTGCGCAGCGCGTCCCTGGCGTCCTCCGGGCCCACCGTCAGCATGGTGACCTCGGCGTCGTCGGCGTTCTCCGCGATCCGCAGCGCCTGCTCGACCGCGTACTCGTCCAGCTCGGAGAGCAGACCGTCCACGTCGTCCCGGTCGACGGTCAGGTCATCGGCGAAGTGCCGGTCGCCCGTGGCGTCGGGCACGTACTTCACACACACAATGATCTTCAATGTCCTTACCCGATCTTCTCTTTCCGTGGTGATGCGATCTCTCTGGCCGGATGCTTGCCGATGAACCCGCATCGACTGTCATGGCCGGCAACCAGCGGGGATCACCGGAGCTGTGAAATGCCTGGTTCGGTCGAGGCCGAACACGACGGTCGGAACAAGCTCGTCGACCGCCTGTTCGTCACGTCCCGCCCTTGGCCGCCTGGGCCTTGAGCATGCGCTTGAGGAGCTTGCCGGAGGCGTTCTTCGGCAACTCGTCGAGAACCAGATACTTACGCGGTCTCTTGTAGGCGGCCAGCTTCTCCCGGCACAGGGCATCCAGTTCCTCTTCGGGGACGGAAATCCCATCCCGCATCACTACATACGCGGCGACGATCTCGCCCCACTTGGGGTCGGGGTGACCGATGACGGCGGCTTCGACGACGTCCGGGTGCTTGACGAGCACATCCTCGATCTCGGTCGGAAATATGTTCACTCCGCCCGCAATGATCATGTCCTTGTCCCGGTCAACCACGTAGAGGTAACCCTCTTCGTCGAATCGGCCGAGGTCCCCGCTCGAGATCCACTCCCCTCGGAACTGTTCCTCGGTGGCCTCCGGGTTCTTGTAGTACCTGGCTCCCAGGCTCGGTCCCCGCTTGTAAATCTTCCCCACCGTTCCCACCGGGACGTCGTCACCGTTGGGGTCGAGGATCCGCAACTCGCATCCGAAGTACGGCAGGCCCGCCGAGCGCTCCTTACGGAGTTGGTCTTCCGGCTTGAGGATGCTGAAGAAGCCCGCCTCCGTGGAGCCGTAGAGCTCGTAGAGTCCCGCATGGGGGAAGAACTCCAGGAGCCGCTCCTTGGTCGCGGTGAGCAGTGGCGAGCCGGCGGACATCAGTCGACGCACCGACCCGATGTCGAACGAGTCCTTGTCGGGTACCTCGAGAAGCATTTCGAACATCGTCGGAACCATGGGGATGAACGACACCCGTTCACGTTCGATCGTCTGCAGGAGTCCGCGTGCATCGAATTCCCGGAGCATGACGATGGTTCCGCCGACCATGAGCTGCTGGAGCCCCCAGGTGAACCCGAGGCCGTGGTAGAAGGGCCCTGCGATGACGGTGACGTCGCTCGCCCGATTACCCACCTCGACGGTGATGTCGTACCATCCCTGCCGGGCGATCCGCTGCGGGATTTCACAGGCCTTGGGCTCACCGCTGGTGCCCCCTGTGAACGCCAGATGATAGACGTCCCACTCATCTGCTTCCAGATACTCAAGATCCGTCGGCGAATCAGCGAGGACCGTCTCGTAGTCGACGTAACCGGATGCCGTGTCCCCGTCGGCGACAACGAGCACGTGGTCGGCGGGAATGTGCGCCAGGCTCTCGTGGGCCGTGGCGAACGTGCCGGCGAGATGCCCATCCACGATGACCACTTCGGCGTCGCTGTGGCGGACCGCGTAGGCAATCTCCCCGGGGGTGAACCGATAACTGATCGGCACGACCGCCGCGCCCAGCCCGGCTACCGCGTAGACGATCTCCACATACGCGGCACGATTGGTGAGGATCACGGCGACTTTGGTGCCCTTGCGTACCCCCAGATTCGCCAGCCCGTTGGCCAGCTGCGCCGTACGCGCACTCACGTCCACCCAGGTGAGGCGCGTGTCGCCCTCGATGATCGCAGCTTTGTGACGAAGCAGGTGCGACTGGGCGTGCAGGTGTGGAATCTGCCCGACGGTGAGTTGCTCTCCGTAGGTGGCCATCGTCGTCCTTTCGTATGTGGTCGGCGTGATGCCGGGCTGCTCAGAGTGAGCAGAATCGCCGCTGCCCGTCGGTCAGAACAACGCGTCCGAAGTTCAACCCGGGAAAGTGCGCTCCGGCGACCAGGTCTCCACTGGCGGCGAGCTCGTCGGCGAGCCGATTACGGGTCTGCGACGCGAGTTCGGGGTCGTTGTCGAAGAGGGCACGCCAGTCCGGCTCCTCGAGCTCGACGGTGGAATGCACGACATCTCCCAGGAGGTATCCTCGTCGGCCTCCGCCGGAGATCACGTACACCGTCGAACCGGGCGTGTGCCCGGGACTGTGCAGGGCATCGACGCCGGGAGCCAGGGTGACGTCCCGGTCGAAAAGTTCGAGCTGGTCGACGAGCGGCGACAGCTTGCGCACGGCACCGGGGTCGGCATCCGGCGAGTCGACGAAGTGCTCCCAGTCGAGCCGGTGCGTGCGGTACGTCGCCCCGGGAAAGACGATCTTCCCCTTCTGGGTCGTCCAGCCCACGTGATCGAAGTGGAGATGGGTGAGCAGCACGTCCGTCACGTCTTCGGGCTCGACCCCGTGGGCGCGCAGGGAGTCGAGGAACTTGCCACCGGTGTACCGGCCCCCGTGTCCGAGGAGCTTGTCCTTCACGGTTCCCACTCCGGTGTCGACGACGACGATACGGTCACCGGTGCGGATGAGGAAGCCACCGATGTCAAAGTAGAGGTGCCCGTGCTCGTCGAGAGCCTCGCCCTTGGCCGACCAGGGATCGTCGGCGCCCGGCCTGGTGAGGATGTGGTTGGGGTCCTCCTGGCCGACCCCGTCCAGGATGGGCAGGACCTCGATGTCTCCGATGCGCATGGTGAATACCCTTCTTACGGAGTTGATTCGGGCGACGCCCTTGTGATGGCGCCGTGTTTCAGGTGGCCGGGGCCTCGATGGACGCATAGGCGTCGCGCAGTACGTGCTTGAGGATCTTCCCGGAGGGGTTCATGGGCAGTTCGTCGACGAAGACGTAATGACGGGGGCACTTGTACTTGGCCAGCCGCGAGGTGGCCAGATCCCTGAGGGACGATTCGAGTTCGTGCAGCGGGCCGGCGTCCGCGGCGGGGAGTACGACCGCGCAGCCGACCTCCCCGTACTTCTTGTCGGGGACCCCGACCACGGCGATGCCACCGACGCGCGGATGCCGGGAGAGGACCGCTTCGACCTCCGCGGGATAGATGTTCTCGCCGCCGCTGCGAATCATGTCCTTGCTGCGTCCGCTGACGACGAGGAAACCGTCCTGTGTGATCTTGCCTAGATCGCCGGTACGGCACCAGCCGTCCACGAAGGCCTCCTTCGTGGCTTCCGGCTGGTTCCAGTAGAGCCCGGAGACCACGGGCGACTTGACCCAGATCTCTCCGACCTCGTCGGGGGCGGCGTCGGTGTTGTCAGGGCCGACCACGCGGATCTCGGTGAGGGGAAGCGGCCGGCCCACGGTTTCCGAGTGGCTCCGGCTGAACTCATGCACGAGGACCGCGGATTGCCCGCCGCCCTCGGTGAGGCCGAAGCCCTTGTTGAGGACCACGTTCGGCAGGTGCTCGCCCAATGCCTCGATCGCCCACTTCTGCAATGGATCGCCGCCGGACATGATGAGATTCAAGGTGTCGAGCTTGCGAAGTTCCTCGGCCCCCAGGGAGAGCAGCTCATAGATGAGGAACGGGTAGAGCAGTGCGTCGGTGACCTGGGCGGATTCGACCGTGTCCACGATCCGCTTGGCGGACATCCCGCCACTGGACATGATCACCGCCTTGCCGTAGACCATGAGCGCCGGCAGGGTGAAGCACTCAAAAGCGCCCGCGTGATAGAGCGGCCCCGTCGTCATGGTCACGGTGTCGGTGGTGAATCCCCACTGCATGGCCTGGATGGCGGCGAACCACAGGGCATTGTCATGTGTCCAGACCGAACCCTTCGGCCGGCCCGTCGTCCCGGATGTGTACATGATCATGACGGGGTCGCTTCCGGACGGCCGCGGAAGATCGTCGCATCCGTCACCGGGAGAGGCCAGGTCGGGCTCCACGGCCCACTCGGGTATCGGGGTCTCGTCGTCCCTCACGCAGAACCAGGTCCGGACCGGGAGCTCACCGTGCACCGGGTCCAGCTGTCCCCTGCGGCTGGAGTGGAAGACCACGACCTCGCACCCCGAGTCCTCGATGAGGAAGGAGAGTTCCGCGGGAGCGAGTCGGAAGTTCAGCCGGACCGCGATCGCGCCGATGCGCGCGATCGCGAAGTACAGGGCCACATAGTCGAGCGAGTTCAGCAGGATCATTCCGACCCTGTCGCCCTTGGCGACTCCGGCTTCTCTGAGGATCTTCACGTAGCGATCACGACGAGCACGAAGGTCGGTGTAGGTCCACCATTCGTTTCCGTCGATCGACAGGGCCGGCCGGTCCTTATCGCCTCGCGGCAGCGCCCGGAACGGCGAATCCACGATGTGATTGACGTCCATGGGAACTCCTTTGTCCCGTGTTGCTGACGGTCACTGCGACGGTGGAGAGTGATCAAGCGGGGTCGGAGAGGTCGTTGCCTGCGATCCGGACGACGGCATCCACGGCGAATACGCCCTCCCCCTCGGCACAAATCATCACCGGGTTCGCCTCGAGCTCGACCACGCCGGAATCGACGAGTCCGGCAGCGCGGGACACCGCGACCACGGCATCGCGCAGCGCCGCGAGGTCTCCCTTGGGCAACCCGCGGAATCCGGCGAGCGCGCGGAACGCAGTGACCTCGTCGATCATCTCCTGTGCCGTGTCCGCGTCGACGGGAGCCAGGCGGACGCTGCGGTCGTTGTGCAGTTCCGCCAGTACTCCTCCCGCGGCGAGGAGCACGATCGGGCCGACATCCGGGTCCACCCGGAATCCGATGAGTGCTTCGCCAAGTCCTCGAACCATCTGCTGGACGAGCACGTGGCCGGTGGACACCGTCGGGTCGGCCCGGCCGACCGACGAGACGATGGTGTCGACGGCGGACTTCAGACCGTCGGTGTCCTCGACGCCGAGAACGACGCCGCCGAGATCCGACTTGTGTGCCAGTCCTGCCGCATGAATCTTCACGGCTGCCGGTGTCTTCACCGGCATCTCCGCGAAGGGACCAGCGGTGTCGACAACCTCGAACGGCGCGTGGGGAACGCCCAACTCGGCGAACACCGCGTACGACGACTGCTCGTCGAGAACGCTCGTCGCCGGCGGAGCCGGACGCGACGGCAGTACGTCCAGGCGGGGAGCGCGGCAGGAGAAGACGGAGACGATCGCGTCCGCGCAGACCTCCGGAGACTCGAAGGCGCTGACACCGCTGCCGCGCAGCATGCGCAGCGCATCCGGTGCAGAGGGCACGACGAACGCGGCGAGGGGCTTGCCGCCGCCGGCAGCGTCGACGATCGGCTTGACGGCGTGCTCCGGATGGAACCGGGCGGAGGAGCCCGGAACCGCCACGACGACGTCGAACTCGGGGGCAGCGAGCAGGATGTCGAGCGCGGACTTCATCACCTCGTACCGAGTGCCGGCGAGAGTGAGGTCGACCAGAGTGCCGCCGCCCGCGTCGATGCCGACGTCGGCGAGCCTGGCCCGGGTCTCCTCGCTCGGACGGGCCGGCGCGGCGCCGGCCATCGCCAGGCAGTCGACCATCATCGCGCCTCCACCACCCGTGGTGGACACGACCGCCACCCGCGGGGCGGAACGCACAGCTCCGAGCGCACGGGCACTACGAGCGAGGGAGTGGGCCTGGAAGAGCGCGTCGAAGGTGTGCACGCGTGTGATGCCGAGATCGTGGAGCGCCGCGTCGGCAATGGCGTCGTTCCCCGCGAGAGCACCGGTGTGGGAGACAGCGAGCTCGGCAGCGGCGTCCGAGCGCCCGAGCTTGTACGCCAGCACCGGCTTCCCCCGCTCGGCGGCGGCCCGAGCGAAGGCGGCCAGGTCGCCTGCGTGGCGGAGGTTCTCGAGGAAGAGGACGTAGCTCGTCACCCCGGGGTCGTCGACCGAGGCCAGGCACACCTCCCCCAACGAGAGATCGACCTCGGAGCCGGTGGAGATCATGGTGTGGAACGCGATGCCCGCGTCCTTGCCCCGCGAGGCCAGTGCGCCGATGGCGCTGCCGGACTGGGAGGCCGCGAAGATCCCGCCCCCGGCCGGCAGCGGCTCGGAGAAGGCCGCGTTGGCGGTCAGGACCAGGTGCTGGGCGGTGCTGACCACCCCGAGACTGCTGGGACCGAGGATGCGGGTGCGCCCGTCGGAGGCGATCTCCTCCAGTGCCGCCATGCGCCGGCGGCTCGCCGATGAGCCACCCACGAATCCGTCGGCCATGATGGTGACCACAGGAACCCCTATGCGCGCGCACTCGCGCGCGGCCTCGATCGCCGGGTCCGTACCGGTGAGGACGAAGACGTGGTCGGGGACGGTGGGTACCTCGCCGATCGCGTCGTATGCGGGCCGGCCGCCGACGGTCTCGCGGTTGGGGTTGACGGCGTAGACGTTGCCCGCCCAGCCGTTGCCGGTGAGATTCCTCAGGGGACGCGAGGTGGTTTTCGCCGGGTCGTCCGAGGCGCCGACGATGGCGACGGTCTTCGGGCGGACCAGTGCTTCGTAGAGACGTTCTCCGGTGTCGCGACTCATCACTTGCCCGCCCTCTGGCTGAACCGTCGGTCGAACACCGTCTCCGCGATGCGGTTCTTCAGGATCTCGGTGGAACCGCCCGCGATCTTCCAGCCTCGCGTGCGCCGGAAGCAGTACTCCACCAGCGACTCCTCGCTGAAGCCGGTGCCGCCCATGGCCTGAACGGCGAGATCCGCGGCACCGAAGCCGGCCTCGTTGGCCGCGTACTTCGCGACGGCGGTGTCGTAGGCCGTCGGAAGTTCGCCGTCCGCGACGGCTGCCGCACGGTAGAGCAGGAGCTGCGCGGACTCGAGCTGGACGGCGCGTTCGGCGAACATCCACTGCAGCCCCTGGAACTCCGCGAGAGGCCGCCCGAACTGCTCCCGTTCCTTGGCGTGCCGGACGGCGGCGTCGAAGGCATAGCGTCCGACCGCCAGCGACCGGGACGCGTTGCCGAGCCGCTCGACGTTGAAGCCCGCGATCTGCCGCTTGAAGCCGCCCTCGCCGAGCAGGACCTGGGAGTCCGGAATGAAACAGTCCTCGAAGTACAGCTGGCACCAGTGCTCGCCGTTCATGAACTGCGACGGCTTCCCGACGGTCAGGCCGGGGGTGTTCCGGTCGACGAGTACGGAGCCGATGCCCTGCACACCCGGGCCGAACCGCACGTACACCAGGTACACCGAGGCGTCCGCGCTGTGGGTACCGAACACCTTGGTGCCGTTGATGACGAATCCGTCGCCCTTGCGCTCGGCCTTCGTCCGCAGGTCGGTCACGGCCGAGCCGGCCTCGGGCTCGCTCATGCTCAAGCCGATGACCGACTTGCCCAACAGCAGAGAAGGAAGGTACTTCTCGCGCTGCTCCGGTGTCGCGTATTCGGCGAACGTCCGGATGGCTCCGAAGTTGCCCGCCTGGATGACGTCGGCGGAACGGGGGCAGTGCGCTGCGACTGCCTGGATGGCGACGACGGCGGCGAGCAACGACGCGCCCTGCCCGCCCTTCTCCTCGGGGATGGTGAGGCCCAGCAGGCCCTGTTGTCCCATCAGTTCAGCCACATCCCACGGGAACTGGGGGGCATGTGCCCGGGCGAGGGCATCCGGCGCGAGCGTCTTGGACGCGAACGCCGACACGGAGGAACGGAAGTCCTCGATCTCATCGGGAAGGCAGAACTGCACGGCGATGTCTCCTGAATGTGTCAACGGTGGGAAAGCGTGTTCCGCGGTGCGGGGTGCCGGTGCAGCGCGACCATTCCGTCGGGAAGGTCGTCGGAGACGGCGCCGTAACGCTCCATAACGGCCGGATCGTGACCCGGCACGACATGATCTGGTCCGTCGGCCAGTTCGAGGATGGTGTCGAAGGCGTCGATCATCACGGGCACGTCCACGATCGACGGGAACGGATTCCTCAGTTCGAAGTTGGCGTAGTAGTGGAGTGCGTCGGAGGCGAGCACGACCCACCCGCGTTCGGTGCGTACGCGGACCACCTGCAGTCCGGGAGTGTGTCCGCCGACCCGGTGAAGTTCGATGCCATCCGTCAGTACGTGCCGGCCGTCGATCTGCCGGACCTGGCCGTCGAACGTCCGGCGTACGATGTCGCACACGTCGTCCGCGTCGAAGAAGTGGGACAGCTGCCGATGCCGCATCTTGTCCCCGGTGGCGTAGGCAACCTCGGCACGCTGGACCCAGATGCGAGCGTCGGGGAAGTCCCCGAGGTTCCCCGCATGGTCGTAGTGCAGGTGCGTGACCACGACGTCGGTGACCTCCCCGGGCGCGATTCCCAACTCGCGGAGGGACTGGGCCGGCCGGCGTTCGAGCACGCGGCCACGGCGGTCACCCGCTGCACGGCTGAACCCGGTGTCCACCACAACGATCCGGTCCTCGCCCCGGACGACCCACATGTCGAAGTCGAGTCGCATCGGGCCCGACAGGTGCGGGTCGCTGAGGAAGTTGTCCCGGGCGACCCGGTCGACGTGCCCGAGACGGATCGCGACGACCTCGTGAGTCCCGCTCATTTCCGTCGGCCCTCTTCGATGAGCTTGACCATCACGGGGTAGTACTCGTCGCGGTAACCGGCGTCCCGGGTGGCTTCGAGCAACGCCATGGTCTGGTCCGCGGCGGCCGTGGGCACCCCCTCGTCCCGTGCGAGCTGCAGCGCCAGGTTCAGGTCCTTGATGGCATACACGGTCGGGAACGTCTTGACCGGGAAGTTGTCGACGGCGAGCGTCGAAAGTGCCGACTTGCGCAGGAGGAAGCTGTCCGCGGATCCCAGGGTGAGCGTCTCGAAGAGCAGCTTCGGGTCCACACCCGCCGCGGTGCCGATGGCACGGGCCTCGGCCAAGGCGTTCATGGTCTGGAACACCACCATGTTGTTGAGGATCTTGATGACCTGCCCACCGCCGAGCGCGCCGGCGTGGACGATGTCGGACCCCATGCAGGACAGGAGGGGTTTCAGGTCGGCGAACCGCTCCGGCGATGCGCCGACGGTGATGAGCAGAGTGCCGTCCTTGGCGGCCTGGCGCAGCCGGGCCACGGGGGCATCGACCAGTTCGACGCCATCGCCGGCCAGGGACTCACCGAGGACGCGGGTCCGGGTGACGTCGCTCGTGCCCATGTCGACGACCACCGCGGGCCGGCTGGACGCGGACAGGATCTCTCCGGCGACCGACTCCACCTGGACGATGCTCGGAAGCGAGAGGAAGACGACGTCGGCCCGCTCGGCGACGTCGACCACGCTCGCACCGCGTGTCGCACCGGCCTCCACGACTCGGTCCAGCGCCTCAGCATCCCGGTCGAAGGCGACCACCTCGTGTCCCGACCGGGTCACCAAGTTGGTGCACATCGGGCCTCCCATGACGCCGAGACCGATGAATCCGAGAGTGCGATTACTGGCCATGCGGTTTCCTTCCGTTGATCTGACGGCACTTGTCAGTGCTCAGTCGAGGGCGACGATCACACTTTTGACCTGCGTATAGCCGAGCAGCGCTTCGAAGCCCTTCTCCCGCCCGATGCCGCTGGCCTTGAATCCTCCGAACGGGATTTCGACGCCCGCACCGGCATAGCGGTTGATCTGCACCTGACCGGCCTGCAATTCCCGGGCGACACGATGAGCCCGGCCGATGTCGGAGGTGAAGACACCCGCCGACAGCCCGTACGGTGTGTCGTTCGCCTGCCGGATCGCCTCATCGAGATCATCGAACGCGATGACGGACTGCACGGGGCCGAACACTTCTTGCCGGGCGACGGCCATGTCGTTGGTGACGGACGCGACGAGGGTCGGCATGACGAAGAAGCCCTTGTCACGGCCCACGGGGCGGCGACCCCCGACAATCACCTCCGCGCCGTCCGTCCGGGCCTGATCGATGATCCCGAGGACCCTCTCGCGCTGCGCCGCCGATACGAGAGGACCGAGGTCGGGATCGTCCGCGCCACGGCCGACCGTCAGTCCCTGCATCTCGATGCCGACCCGCTCCACGAACTCGTCGTGGACGTCACGGTGCACGAACAGCCGGGTCGTGGCGAAACAGGACTGGCCCGAGTTCCGGATGACGGCGAGGGCACCGGCCCGCGCGGCCCGTCCCAGGTCGGCGTCGGCGCAGACGATCGTCGGCGACTTGCCCCCGAGCTCGAGGTGGCAGCCCACGATCCGCTGGGCGGCGATCCGGCCCACGCTCTGGCCCGCGGCCACCGATCCCGTGAACGCGACGTGCCGGACCAGCTCGTGCCCGACGAGAGCGCCGCCGACGGTCGGCCCGTCACCGAGGACGATGTTGCACACTCCTGCCGGCAGCCCCGCCTCGGCCATGAGGATCGCGACGAGACTGGTGGTGAGCGGAGTCAGTTCCGACGGCTTGACCACGACCGTGTTCCCGGCGGCCAGGCACGGTGCGACACCACGCATCATCTGGCTGATCGGGGCGTTCCACGGGGTGATGTGGGCGACCACTCCGTACGGCTCCCGAACGGTGTAGGCGAAGGTGTCTCTCGCCTGCGGGATGGTCGTGCCACCGAACTTGTCGCACGCGCCGGCGTAGTACTCGAGATATCGGGCGGTGACGGCGATGTCTCCCCTGGCCTGGGAGATGGGCTTTCCGGTGTCGGCGGATTCCAGCGAGGCGAGAAGCTCCGCGTGAGCACGAACGGCGTCGGCCAGCCCAGCGAGAATGCGCCCGCGCTCCAGCGGTGCCAGACGTGCCCAGCCGCGCCACGCGGCGTGGGCGTTCTCCACCGCTGCGGAGACGAGGTCCAGGGGGGTCTCGGCGAACTGCGCGATGACCTGCTCGGTCGCCGGGTCGTGCACTGGACGGACCGTCGTGTCGGGTCCGGCGGACGTCCATTCGCCTCCGACGACGGCGGTCAGGATCTCGGGAAGTACGTCCACCGTGGGAGCCTCAGGCGCTTTCATGGGATGCGGCCGGAGCGAACTTCGGGGCCCGGCGCTCACGGTGGGAGGCGACTCCCTCGACGACGTCGGCGCCGTTGAAGGCGAGGAACTCCAGGCCGAGCGAGGCGTCGAAGATCGGTCCCGCCTGGCGGTACCAGCCGTTGATCGCCTGCTTGGTCCATCGGATGGCGTCCTGTGCGCCGGCCGCAAGATCATTGGCGATGGTCGTGGCGGTCTCGAGCAGCTCGTTCCCGTCGACGGTGAGGGAGACGAGTCCCGCCCGCTCCGCGTCCTCCCCGGAGATCTCCCGGCAGGTCATCAGGAGGTACTTCGACTTCGCGATACCGCACATGAGCGGCCAGACGACGGCGGCGTGGTCACCGGCGGCGACACCGAGACGGGTGTGTCCGTCGATGATGCGTGCGTCCCTGGCCGCGACCGAGATGTCGGCCATGAGCGCGACGACCAGGCCCGCTCCGACAGCGGGACCGTGAATGGCGGAGACGATGGGCTTCGAGCAGCCGACGATGTTGTAGTACAGGTCTCGGGCCTCCTGCATGACGCGCATGTTGACCCGGTGGTCGGCGATCTGTGCCTCTACCATGTCGAAGCTGCCGCCGGCCGAGAACGCCCTGCCGACGCCCCGCACGAGGACGGCCCGGACTTCGGGGTCGCGGTCGATGACCTGCCAGATCAGGGGCAGCTCGCGATGCTGCTGCTCGGTCACCGCGTTGAGGTTGGGGCCGTCGAAGACGAGTTCAAGCACGCCGGGGTGGTTGTTCTCGAACTTCAGACTGGAGAACTGCTCATACGTGGACAGCATGAGATCGTCCCTTCGTGGTGGGTGTCAGTGGATCGGGTCGACTCGGGCAGAGTCCTCGGCCCAGTCGGCGACGATGTCGCGGATGTCAGCGTTTTCCCGAGCGGACGGCCCGGGCCGGCGTGCGGGAGTGCGGTCGAGACGGGGGGACGGCGCCGGATGCAGGACGCCGTCGACGTCCACGAACACGGCACGTTCGGCGTTGTGAGGATCGCGCGCCGCCTCGGAGAAGTTCAGTACCGGTGTGACACAGGCGTCGGTGCCGTCGAAGATCTCGGCCCACTCCGCCATCGGCCTGGTCCCGATGCGGTCCTCGATCAGGGCCCGCAGCTGCGGCCAGTTCGCCTCGTCGTCCCGGCCGGGCCACGTGTCGGTGTCGGGGCCCAGGCCGGCGAGGAAGGCTCGGTAGAAGTCCTCTTCGAGGGCTCCCACCGCCACGAACCGCCCGTCGGCGCAACGGTAGGTGTCGTAGAACGGCGCGCCGTTGTCCACATGGTTGGTTCCGGGCTCGTCGGAGAACAGGCCGGCGGCGCGCAGTCCCTGCATGCGTGCGGTGAGCAGCGCCGCGCCGTCGACCATGGACACGTCGACGACCTGCCCCCGGCCCGACCGCCCGGATTCGAGAAGGGCGCATACGATGCCGAATGCGCCGATAGCCCCTCCGCCGGCGTAGTCGCCGAGGTAGTTCACGGCCGGGCGGGGGCGTTCACCAGGATGCCCCAGCGTGTGGAGGACTCCGGACTGGGCGACGTAGTTGATGTCGTGGCCGACGGACTTCGCCAGCCGGCCACTCTGGCCGTAGCCCGTGATCCGGGCGAACACGATCGTCGGATTGCGGGCGAGGACGACGTCCGGGCCGAGACCGAGCCGCTCGACGACGCCCGGCCGGTAGCCCTCCATGAGGATGTGGGCCGAGTCGATCAGGCGGAGCACGGACTCGGTGCCGGCGGGGTCCTTGAGGTCGACCTCCACGGAGGTCGTCCCACGATTGACCACGTCCCGGTCCGGGGAGAGCCCCTTGGTCTGTCCGATCTCGCGCGCGGAACGGTGCCGCGGGCGCGTGACGCGGACGACATCGGCCCCCATGTCGGAGAGCAGCATCGAGATGAAGGGGGTGGGTCCCAGTCCCTCGAGCACGACGACGCGGACTCCGGAGAGCGCGCCGGCGCCGCTGCGTGTGCGGCGTTCCGCCACGCACGCCGGGTCTCCGTTCCGGGCGGTCATCAGTACGACCTCGGGAGCTTGAGCACGTTGTGCGAGATGAAGTTCAGTACCATCTCTTGCGAGAACGGCGCGTTGCGCTGCAGGCGGCACTCACGCCACAGTCGCTCCACGTGGTACTCCTTCGAGTAGGCGTAGCCGCCCAGGGTCGACATCGCCCGGTCGCAGGCCTCGAAGCCGGCTTCGGCGCCGAGGAACTTCGCGGCCGCCGCCTCCTTGCCACACTTCTGCCCCGTGTCGAACAGGTGCGCCGCGTGCATGGCCATGCGCTCTGCGGCCTCCAGGCGGATCCACGAATCGGCCAGCGGATGGGCGACGGCCTGGTTCTTGCCGATCGGACGATCGAACACGACACGGTCCTTGGCGTACTGGACCGCGATGTCCATGGCGGCGCGGCCGATACCGATCTGCTCCATGGCGACGACGATGCGCTCCGGGTTGAGCCCGTCGATGAGGTACTTGAATCCCTTGCCGACCTCACCGACGACCTCGTCGTCACGCACCGGAAGATCGTCGATGAACAGCTCGTTCGAATCCAGCGCCGAGCGGCCGCACTTCTCGATCTCCCGAACGGTGATGTGGTCGCGGTCGAGATCGGTGAAGAAGATCGTCATCCCGTCGAGCGGGTTGGCCTCGTCACGCGGCGACGTGCGGGCGAGCAGCAGAATCTTGTCGGCATTCTGCGCGTTGCTGATCCACACCTTCTGGCCGTTGACGACCCAGCCCCCGTCGACCTTCTTGGCCGTGGTGCGGATGCGGGAGGTGTCGACGCCGGCGGTCGGTTCGGTGATGGCGAAGCACATGAGGATCTCGCCGCTGGCAATCTTCGGAAGCCACTGCTTCTTCATCTCCTCGGAACCGAAGTTGATGATCGGGGCCGGGGGGAAGATGGAGAAGTGGATCGCCGAGGCGCCGCTGTTGGCGGCACCGGAAGCGGAGATCTCGTAGAGCATCACGGCAGCCTCGGCCATACCGAGTCCCAGCCCGCCATACTCCTCGGGCACGATCAGGCCCAGCCAGCCGCCGTCGGCGAACGCCTTGACGAACTCGCGGGGGTACTCGCCCTTCTTGTCCTTGTCCCGCCAGTAGTCCAGATCGAAACGGCGGGCCAGGTCCCGCGTCGCCTTCCTGACGACGTCGACGGTGCTCTCTTCGGTAGTGCTGCTCATGGGGGTGCTCCTACTTCTGCAAAAGGGGGATGGCGTCGAGACTCTCGGGCGAGTCGAGGGCGGCGAGGTCCCCCGTCGGTTCGCCGAGGTGGCGGGCGCGGACCACGCGGCGCATGATCTTGCCGTTCTTGGTCTTGGGCAGAGCCGACACGACGTGGACGGTAGGCGCGAACGACCGTCCGACGTTGTGGACCGCCGTCGCGACGAGAGCCTCCTTGTCGATGTCCTCATCCCGAACGACGACGAAGGCGACGACTTTCTGGCCGCGTTGCTCGTCGGGCACACCGATCACGGCGACCTCGACGATGCGAGGATCCTTCAGGAGCGCCGCCTCCAGCTCTGCGGGGCCGATCCGCCGGCCGGACACCTTCATCGTGTCGTCCGACCGACCGTGGATCTTCCAGCTCCCGGACGGCGACACGCTTGCCAGGTCACCGTGAACCCAGACGTCCGGCCAGGTGTCCCAGTAGGTCTTCAGGTAGCGGTCCGTGTCCCTCCAGAACGAGTGGGTCATTCCGGGCCAGGTGTTCATTACGACCAGTTCCCCGATCTCGTCGAAGACCGGCGTGCCGGTCCCGTCGAGAACGGCGGCGTCCATCCCCAGCATGGGGCCGTTGAACGAGGCCGCGTCCGCCGCGAGGAACGGGTAGCAGACGACAATTCCGCCGGGAACCTCGGTTCCGCCGCTGTAGTTGATGACGGGGCGTGTGCCCTTGCCGATGTGATCGAACAGCCACCGCCACGTCGGCTCGTCCCAGGCCTCGCCGGTGGAGGCGAAGGCCACGAGGGTCGACAGGTCCTGCTCGATCTCCTCCTCACGTGTGGCGGCCATGACGGCCCGCGCCGCGGTCGGAGCGATGCCCTGCAGGGTGACACCGTTGCGCTCGACGATCTCCCACAGCCGGGAACGGCTCGGGTACGTCGGCACGCCCTCGGTCAGCACCAGGGTGGCGCCGTGCTGGAGAACTCCGATGAGGAGGACGCCGTACAGCATCCATCCGATGTCGGCGATCCAGGCGACGACGTCCCCCCGGTGGATGTCGAAGCCGTACGCCGCGTCAACACCGCACTTGACAGCCAGTCCGCCGTGCGAATGGACGATGCCCTTCGGCGCGCCGGTGGTACCGGAGGTGTAGGCGATGACAACCGGGTCGTTGGGGTCGGTGTCCGCGGTCTCGACCGGGCTGGGATCGGCCGGGAGTTCGTCCCAGTAGATGTCTCGGCCGGCGGTCATCGGAGCCCCGTCTCCGAGGTTACGAATGACGATGACCTTGCGGATCGAGGGCGCGTCCGCAAGTGCCTCGTCCGCGGTCTCCTTGAGGGGAACCCGCTTGCCTCGGCGCGTCGTCGCATCTGCCGTTACCAGCATGACCGCCTTGGAACTGCGGATGCGGGACGCAACGGCCTCGGCGCCGTAGCCGGAGAACGCGGGAACCACGACCGCGCCGATCATGGCGGCGGCCAGGAACGCCACTGCGGTCTCGGTGGCCACCGGAGTGAACAGCACGATCCGGTCGCCCTTGCCGACCCCGAGGTCGCGCAGGTTGGCCGCGAAACGCCGCACCTCACGGTCGAGCTCGGAGAAGGTGAGCGCCTTACGGACGCCGTTGTCGGCCTCGTACACGATGGCTTCGCGGTCGGCGAGATCGCCCGACGCGTGGCGGTGCGAACACAGGTGCGCCAGATTGATTCCGCCTCCGACGAACCACTTCGGAAGCGGCTTGCCGGCGGATTCGTCGAGCACCGCGGTGAACGGCCGGTTGAACTCGATGCCGAGGTCGTCGATCACCGCCCGCCAGAACCACTCGGGATCGTCGATCGAAGCTGTGTGCAGGTCCTCCACGGACTCGTATCCCCACCGCTTCATCGCCTTGAGCAGCCGGTTCCGGGAAACGATCTCCTCGGTCGGAATCCAGGCGGGTGAGGAGGAGGTCCCGAAGACGCATTGCCCCTTCATGGCATGCCCTTCTTGTGTGATCGGACGGAGTTAGCTCGGGCGCTTGAGCATGAGCCCATTGCGTCGCGCATCGCACACGATCTCGTCACGTTGGTTCAGACCGAGGTGGCGGAAGAACACGATCCCGGCGTTCTTACGGCCCTTGGACTCCCGCTTGCCGAGGATCTCGGTACGGACGTGGATCGTGTCACCGTGGAACACGGGCTTGGGGAAGGTGATCTCCTCGAACCCGAGATTCGCCACCGTCGTGCCGAGGGTGGTCTCAGGCACCGGGACACCGCAGACGAGCCCGAGGATGTAGAGGCTGTTGACCAGCCGCTGGCCGAACTCCGTGTTCTTGCTGTACTCCGCGTCCAGATGGAGGGGCGCGAGGTTCAACGTCAGTGAACTGAACAGTACGTTGTCGTACTCGGAGACCGTCCGCCTCGTGGGATGGTCGATCACGAGACCGGGTTCGAACTCCTCGAAATACAAACCGGGCATGGTGTGTCGTGCCTTTCATTCTTTTGCTCGCGGGGGAACGCCGGTGGTCGAGCCGAGCATCGGGAGGGCGACCTTCGCGTCCGCACGGTGAGTGGGAGCGGTGCCAAGGTGAGGTCGGGTGGGGAGCCTGGTCCGCCCCCCTACGCTGACGTTAATCTAACTACGATTAACTAAGCCGTCAACGACTCTCTCCGTGTTAATCTGCAGCCGATGACCGATACGAGACGCCGGCCCGAGTCGGACCCGCCTGCCGAGACCAAGGCCGCCCGAACCCGGCAGCGCATCATGGATGTGGCTGCTCGCATGATCGGACGGCGTGGCTACGTCGGCGTCCGGCTCTCCGACGTCGCCTCCGAGGCAGGCCTTCAAACCGCGGCGATCTACTATCACTTCGCCTCTCGGGAAGAGCTCATCGAAGCCGTCATCCGCGAGGGGACGATCCAGGTCAACACCCATGTTCGCCGCGCTCTGGCAGAACTTCCCCCGAACACGGACCCGATCGACCGGATCGTGGTCGCAGTCGAGGCGCATCTTCGCGTGACACTCGGGATGTCGGACTACACCCTTGCCGCCGTCCGGAACTCCCGGCAGCTCCCCGACTCCATGCGCGCCTCGATCCGCGCCAGCGAGGAGGAGTACAGCATCCTGTGGCGTGACCTCATGAACGCCGCCCACGCGGCCGGCCGCATCAGGCACGACGCCGACTCCTACCTCACGCGCATGCTCATCTTCGGCGCGCTGAACTGGGCCGCGGAATGGTGGCGCCCGGACAGCATTCCGGTGGAAACCGTGATCAAGACCGCACAGACCATCGTTCGCCGCGGGCTGGAGAACCCCGCTCCGCGGGTGGCCCCACCCCTGTTCATCGAGCCCCGCTTCTAGCCGGCGCTGCGGCCGCACGGGTTCGCCGGGCCGGCGGTCGCGGCGGTCGGTAAGCCCGAGCGGCGGCCGCCGCCCAGCCGGCCATGCTCGGCCGACTCCTCACCGGCGTCGCATACGTCGGCGCCATCGGCCTCAGCTGCTGAGATATCGCATGTCAGGCAGAGGATCCGGGCGGGGTCCCCGGCCGTCGCAGTGGGCGCGGAGTGTCCCGCGGACGTCAGGATGCTGCAGCCGAGTCGGCCGCGTCCGGCCGGCGGTCTCCCGAACCGGCCGTCTCCATGGACCGGGCCGAAGATCTGAACGCGATCCGTGCCGCCCGGCGCACAGTCCGTCATCACATGCTGTTGCGGGCCGTGTCACGGCCTGGGCGGTGTCGCGTCGTCGGCCCCTGCTTGCCGCAGCCGCTTCCTGACCATTGCGGCTTCTCCTGAAGTTAATCTACGATAGATTCACGCATTGAGGTGTGGCGGGCCGATCTGGCTGTCCACGCCGCTCTCTTCAGGGCACTGCAGCTCCCTCGAATCAGAACCGCAATCCCAGTGACATGTCTGTCCGAGCCCTTGCTGTCGAGCGCGGACTCGGAAGGTCGTCGTCCCCGAAGGAGAACTCTTCCATGGCCATCATCAGACCGTATCGGTCCATGCTCTTCGTCCCGGGACACAAGGGTGCGTGGGCCGACAAGGCCGTTGCATCGGGCACCGATGCGATCATCCTCGACCTGGAGGACTCGGTCCCTGCCCCGGACAAGAAGGTCGCGCGCGACACCGTCGTCGAGTCCATCTCCCGGCTCCGCAGCCTGGGACACCGCGCCGACGTGTGGGTCCGCCCCAACAGCCGTGGTACCGGCCTGATGGGCGCCGATCTCGACGCGGTCGTCGTGCCCGGCGTCGCAGGACTGCTGCTCCCGAAGACCTTCGACGCCAAAGAGATCATTCAGATCGACGCAGTCGTCTCCCATCTCGAGGAGACGCGCGGCCTCCCCGCCGGCGACATCGGACTCCTGCTGAGCCTTGAAACCGCCTCGTCGATGGCGAACTGCGAGGCGATGGCCGCGGCCACACCGCGAGTCGCCGCACTCCTCGGCGCCACGGGGCCCAACGCCGACGTCGGGCGTGAACTTGGATTCGAATTCACGCCCGAGGGTCTGGAGACCCTCTACCTTCGCAGCCGCATCGTGCTTGCGTCCCGGGCGAACGGGCTGCACCATCCGATGGCCGGCGTGTGGCAGGACATCAAGGACCTGGACGGATTCCGGGCGTTCTCAGAGGACAACCGGCGCCTGGGGTACCGCGGCATGGTCCTCATCCACCCGTCCCATGTCGAGATCGCGAACGAGGTCTTCACCCCGTCCCCCGAGAAGGTCGACTTCTACCGGCGCATGGTTCAGGCCTTCCGCGAGGCCGAAGTCCAGGGACACGGTGCCGTCGACTTCGAGGGCCAGCACATCGATCTCGCCCATGCCAAGACCGCAGAGGCCGTGATCGCCCACGCCGACGCTGTCGCCCAGGTCTGAACCCACCCGAGGTGAACCCGCTCCCTCACCTCCGTCCTCCGGTCCCCCGCCCCGCCGAGCCACCAAAGGTGCGCCATGCCATCCTCCGACGTGTCCTCGCCACCGATACAGGTCACCGAATCCTCGGCGCGACGCCGGGCCATCTACGCCGGCGCCATCGGCAACTTCATCGAGTGGTACGACTTTGGCCTCTACGGCTTCTTCGCCGTCACAATCTCGGCACTGTTCTTCCCATCCTCCGACCCGACCGCCGCACTGCTGTCCACCTTCGCGGTGTTCGCCTTGGGCTTCTTCGTCCGTCCCCTCGGCGCATTCGTGTTCGGCTGGATCGGCGACCGCATCGGCCGCCGCGCGTCTCTTTTGAGCGCTGTGATCCTCATGAGCTTGTCCACCGTCCTGCTCGGCATGCTGCCGACGCACGCGGGCATCGGCTTCTGGGCCACCGTTCTGCTGGTCGTCCTCCGGCTGTTCCAAGGATTGTCGGCCGGCGGCGAGTACGCCGGCGCAACGATCTACGTGGTCGAGCACGCTCCCCGGGGATGGCGCGGCCGGTACGGCTCGCTGTCTCCTGCGGCCGTCGGTGTCGGAACTGCCACCGCAGCTGTCGTCTCCCTCATCGTGACCTTGTCGGTCTCCGAGGCCGACTTCACCTCGTGGGGCTGGCGCATTCCGTTCCTGCTGGCCGGTCCGGCAGGAATCGTGGCCATCATCCTGCGGATGCGTATCGAGGAGACACCGGAATTCAAGGCGGTGCGCGAGTCCGGTCAGGTCGAGTCGGCGCCCCTCGCTGAGGGCATCCGCGTGGCGAAGAAATCGATGGCCACCGTCTTCGGGTGGAACATGCTCAATGGCGTCGCCTTCTACATGTTCACCGGATTCACAGTGTCCTACATGATGAAGGTGGCCGCACTGAGTTATACGGCGTCGCTCAGCGCGCTGGCCGTCGCACTGCTCTTCTACACGGCGGTGTCCCCCGTCTACGGCCTCTGCGTGGACAAGATCGGCCGTCGCCCGGTTGCGATGTTCTCGTCCCTGGGCATGGCTGTGTTCGCCCCCTTGGCGTTCCATCTGCTCCACAAGCAGACGTTCACCGCATCTCTGCTCGCATTGATGGGCATCGGGCTCTTCGCCGCCGGCGTGACCTCCATCGTGGCCGTCTCCATGGTGGACCTCTTCCCGGCCCGTATCCGCTTCTCCGCAGGCGCCGTGCCCTACCAGATCTCCATCGCCGTCTTCGGTGGCACCGCTCCCTATGTGGCCACCTGGCTGGGGGACACCGACGTCGACCTGGCGCCCGGGTACTACCTCGCCCTCATCTCCGTCATCGCGGCAATCGTCGCGTGGTTCGGATTCAAGGGCGTCGACGAAAACACCAACGCCGAACTGGTCGCCGCTGCCAAAGGCAACGAGAGATGACCTGACATTCCGTGTGGAGACGGCGTCGGCGGCTCCCGTCCTCCGGTCGGCGAAGCCACCTCCGAACCATCACACTGCGCCATGAAGAGAGGCCTCAGCATGTCCACGGTCACCACGAGCATCCGCGGAACGATCGCAGTATGCCTCCTGAACAACCCACCCGTGAACATGGGCAATGCGACCATGCGTGCAGATCTCGCCCGAACCCTGCGGGACCTCGCGGCGGATCCGCAGATAGAAGGAGTGGTGATCGCTTCCGCGCTGAGGCACTTCTACGCCGGCTCCGACATCGCCGAGTTCGCCGGTGACCTCCAAGAGCCCCAGTTGCCCTCAGTCATCGCGGCCGTCGAGCAGCTCGACGTCCCCGTGGTCGCTGCTGTCACCGGCCTCGCCCTCGGAGGCGGTCTCGAATTCGCTCTCGGCTGTGACCACCGGATCGGAGACCCCTCCGCCCAGGTCGGATTTCCCGAGGTGACGCTCGGGATGGTGCCAGGTGCCGGAGGAACGGTGCGTACGCCGCGCCTCATCAGTGTCCCCACCGCCATCGATCTGGTGGCTTCGGCCCGACGGCTCGACGCCGAAGAAGCACTTCGCGTCGGGATCCTCGACGAGGTCGTCCCGGCGGACGAACTCATCGATCGCGCGGTCGAGCTCGCGAAGTGTGCCACCGGCAAGTCCCGGCTGATCGACCGACAGGTGCCACCCGCTTCCGAGGAGGACATCGAAGCTGCGCTTGCCGGGGTGAGCCGGCGGGCCCGCCCCAACGTCCTGGAGGCGGTCGATCTGGTCCGCCGCGCAGGCGACGGCGATGTCCACGAGGCCCTGGCCGCCGAACGGCGCACCTTCAACCGACTCAGGCTCTCGGACGAGGCGAGCAACCTACGCTACCTGTTCTTCGCACGCCGTGCGGCTGCAAAAGCGCTTCGGTCTCCCGCCGACCCGATGCCGGTCCGAACGGTGGGGATCGCCGGCGCGGGAACCATGGGGAGCTCCCTCGCCCGGGCCTTCACCGAGCACGGATTCACGGTCGTCGTCCACGACCGGGATTCCACCGCGGTGGAACGGCTCGCCTCGCGAGGAAGCGGGATCCACATCGCCGCCGACATCACCGGCCTGGCCGACGCCGATCTCGTCATCGACGCGGTGTTCGAGGACATGGAGGTCAAAACCGACCTGCTCAGGAGCCTGGAGCCCGTACTACGGGACGACGCGGTCATAGTGAGCAACACGTCGTATCTCGATCTCCGCGAAATGTCGCGTGCGCTCGTGCATCGGAACCGATTCGCAGGACTGCACTTCTTCAATCCGCCGCATCGTAATCCCCTCGTCGAGCTGATCCGCACTCCGGCGACCGACGACGCAACCGCAGCCACTCTGTCCCGGGTCATCTCCGCACTGGACAAGACCGGTGTCCCCGCCGGTATCGGCGACGGCTTCGTCGCCAATCGCGTCTACGCCGATTACCGCACACAGGTCGAATTCCTGGTCGAGGAAGGCGCCTCGCCGTCCGACGTCGACCGTGCGATGCGCGGACTCGGCATGCCGATCGGCCCCTTCGCCGTTGCCGACATGTCCGGTCTGGACATCGCCTGGGCGCGCCGAAAGCGGCTGGCCCTGATGCGGGATCCGCAGCAGCGGTACGTATCGATTCCCGACCGGCTGTGCGAAGCTGGCCGACTGGGGCAGAAGACCGGAGCGGGGTGGTTCGCCTATCCCGACGGTTCGCGACGTGGAGAATCCGACCCCGCTGTCGACGCGATCATCGCGGCTGAACGTACGGCCAAGGGGATCGAGCCGCGCCGGATCGACGATTCGGAGATTCGGGACCGGGTCCTCGCGTCGATGCTGTGCGCCGCCGCAGTCGTGGTGGGGTCCGGAATTGCCGAGCGCGCGTCCGACATTGATGTGGCGATGACTGAGGGGTTTGCATTCCCCAAGGTGCTTGGCGGTCCGGTCCGAGCGATGTCGGCGCGCCCCGACCGCGAGATCGTCGCGGCTCTTGCCACTGTTCACGCCTCGTGCCCCGTCACCTTCTCCATGGCAGAACCCGCTTCGCGGGGCTGCCTCCCGAAGTCTGTGGCCCGGTGCCTGGACGAGGTCCGTGAACAGCGATGACGCGCGGCCACGGCATCAGCGCCGCGTCTCCGGTCCTGTACCGTGAAGTGATGACCAAGGACGCTCCGACCAGGGGATCGCGCGGCGGCAAGTACACCCGCCAGCTCATACTCGATGCAGCCGCAGAGGTCATGTGTCGGGAGGGATACGCGGGAACAAAGCTCGCGGACATCGCCAAGATTGCCGGAATCAAGACACCGGCGATTTACCGGCACTTTCCCTCCCGGGAGGACCTCGTCGACGAGGTGATGACTGTCGGACACCGGCGGTTCATCGAACACGTGACATCCGTTATCGAGGCTCTTCCCGCCACCGCGACGCCGCTCGATCGAGTTCTGGCGGCGGTCGCGGGGCACCTGGAAGTGGCCTTGACTATCTCGCACTACGCGGCGGCCTCGACCCGTAATATGAGCCAGATGCCCGACGGCATCCGGGAACGGCAACAGGAGCTCCGCCGGGAGTACGGCGCGATCTGGCGACGGCATCTCGCAGAGGCGGCCGAAGCCGGGCAGCTGCAGCCCGGTCTGAATCTGTATGCGGCGCAGGGATTGATCATCGGTGCCCTGAGCTGGTCGAATGAATGGTGGAATTCCGAGCGGGGGAATCTCCAGTCTCTGATCCAGAACGCGCAGGCCCTCGTCCGCCACGGGATCGGCCGCTGAAGCAGACAGGGCCTCGCCGCTGCCCGCCAGTTCCGCAAACGGGAAGGGCGCTTGTAGGACTCCGTTAGGTCTTTCTGTCGGTCGTGTTCAGCAGCATGGTGAGTGTGTGGACGTTGCCCTTGCCGAATACCTCATCCATACAGGTGGGAGCGGGTTTCGGGGTGCTGGTCGTGACCGATCGAGTCGCCGCTATCGCGCGGCGGCGGTGGGCGCGGCATGATGATCGGTCGTGCTGCTGAGACTGGCGTACCTGGGCGTGACGAACGCGTTCGCGATGCTGCGACTGCTACCAACGAGCGACCGTGAGAAAGACATCGAGACCTTGACCCTGCGCCATCAGATCGCCGTCTTGGAGCGGCATCTGGACGGGCAGCGGGTCCGATTCGACGCCGGCGACCGGGCTTTCCTGGCGTCGCTGCTCCACGGTCTGCCAAGGGAAGTGCTGCGCCGGATGCGGCTGCTGGTGCGGCCGGACACGGTACTGCGCTGGCACCGCGACCTGATCGTCCGCCGACACGCCGCACGGTCCCGGCCCAAGCGCGGAGGCCGGCCCCGCACCGTGCACTCGATCCGAGCACTCGTACTGCGCTTGGCCAGGGAAAATCCAAGTTGGAGCTACCGGCGCCTGCACGGTGAACTGCTCGTGCTCGGAGTGAAGGTGGCAGCATCCACGGTCTGGGAAATCTTGAAGGAGGACGGCATCGAACCGGCGCCCGAGCGGGCCTCGAGCACCTGGGCGGGCCTCCTGCGCTCCCAGGCCGACGCGCTCCTGGCGTGCGACTTCTTCGAAACCGTCACCCTGTCCGGGGCCCGCTTGTACGTGTTCGCCGCGATCGAGCACGCGAACCGCCGGATCCGGATCCTGGGCGCGACCGCGCATCCGACCGCGTCCTGGGTGGTCCAGGCCGCGAAAAATCTTGTTATGGACCTCGAGGACACCGGCTGCCGGGCTCGCTATCTGATCAGGGATCGGGACGGGAAGTTCCCGCAGTTGTTCGACGAGGTACTCAAGGACGCGAGTATCGAGGTGGTGCTCAGCGGCGTCCGGATACCGAGAATGAACTCGATCATGGAGCGGTGGGTGCAGACCTGCAGACGAGAGCTGCTGGACCGCACATTGATCTGGAACCAACGCCATCTCCTGTACGCCCTGCGCGAGTTCGAGACGTTCTATAACGAGCACAGGCCGCACCAGGGCCTTGCGAACGTCCGCCCCCTCCACCCGCTGCCCGCTCCGATCGAGGACCCGGATCGGATCGCCCGTCTGGACATACGACGGCGAGCGCGGCTTGGCGGCACTCTCCACGAGTATCAACATGCGGCCTGAGCAGCCTGGATGAGGTATTCGGCAAGCGCAGCGCTTCCTCGTTCGCCATCAGGCCCATTCGACGCCACCTGCGCGCCTTCGCCGCGGACGCCGGCCTCCCACCCCTGACCTACCACCAGCTGCGCGCGGTGTACGAAGCCGCCGCCGCCCAGCTCGGCCACGACCCGGCAGGCCTGGAACACGCCGTCTGGCGCTTCAAAGCACAGATCCCTGACCATCTGGCCGCAGAAAGAGTGCCGATCCGTGCCTGTCCCGCAGCCGCCGACGCCGGCCCTGACCGGTCTGCGGACCGCGCAGCCAGCTACCCGCCCTTGCGCTTCAGCCAGCGAAAAGGTCAGCGCCCGCGCCTGGTGGCCCGCTACGCTCCGTGAATGTCTGACAACCGACCCCCAGGGACCCTGGGCGCTGACCTGCGCAAGCCGGGTCTGCGGCCCTGCGGCCTATGCGGCGAGGTCCGCGAGATGACGCGGGCCCACGTGCCGCCACAGGCAGCCGGCAACCGGGGCATGGTGACCAGCGCGACCGTCCGCATCCACAACCGAATACGCAGCACCGGTCGGCCCACCGCCGGGGGTATGTGGCTGAGGGGACTCTGCGGCGACGGCAACAGTCTCGCGGGCGCGAACTATGACACGGCCTACGGTGACTTCGCCATCGCCGAGGACGTGCAGCGGCATCTGCCCCACGGCGGCAGCGACCACCACGTCCTGGGACTGGCGGAGGGCCTGCTCGCGATGTTCCAGCACACCATCGACGAGCGGCTCACCGACCCGGACGCGGCCACCCCCGCCACCCCCCGAGCGACAGGACGGCACTCATGACCATGGACCTCACCGGTTTTGCGCACAGCATCTTCCAGGCCCAGCCGTTCAGCATGTTCCTGGGCGCCGAACTCACCTCCGTGGTGCCCGACTCGGCCGAGATCCGCCTCATCAACCGGCCCGAGATCCAACAGCAGCACGGCTTCGTACACGGAGGAGTCCTCAGCTACCTGGCCGACAACGCGCTGACCTTCGCCGGAGGACTCGCCCTCGGCCGCGATGCGCTCACCGCCGAATACAAGATCAACTACGTTCGGCCGGCAGTCGGCGCCCTCGTTGTCGCCCGCGCCAAGGCGACCGCCACAACCCGGAGTCAGGCCGTGTGCCAGTGCTCGGTCTACGTTGCCTCGGAGCAGGGGGAGGAGCGCCTGGTCGCCGTGGCGCAGGGGACGATCGTGAGCGCGGGCAAGCAAGAGGACTGAGACAACTGGGCAGTTGACCGGCCCATGGCGCCAGGCGCGTCATGGGCCGGTCTGTACCTGTTCGCGCAGTATGTACTTCTTCACCTTGCCGGAGGGCGTACGCGGCAGCAACGGGACCACCGTCAGTTCCCGGGGGATCTTGTACTTCGCCAGCCTGGTGGACAGAAACCCGCGCAACTCCTCAAGCGTCACCGCCGAGTCGGCCTCCACCACGGCGACGACGGTCTCGCCTCAGTCCTGGTGCGGCCGCCCGACAACGGCGGCGTCCCGGATCGCCGGATGCTGCAGGATCGCCTCCTCCACCTCGGGCGAGTAGACGTTCTCCCCGCCGGTGATGACGACGTCCTTGATCCGGCCGACGATGAACAGGTAACCGTCCTCATGACGTTGGTGCCCCTATGGATGTCAAGCGTCGGCTCCGCCGTGGTCTGTCGCAGGGCCCGTGGGGACGATGAGCCGGTAGATCTCGTGTGCGACGTAGCGCTTGAGGCAGCGGATGATCTCTCGGCGTGTTTTGCCCTCAGCGAGGCGTCGGTGCAGGTAGTCCTGGGTGCGGTGGTCCCAGCGCAGGTGGCTGAGGACGATGCGGTAGAGGGCGGCGTCGGCCTGGCGGTCGCCGCCGCGATTCAGCCTGCGGCGTTGGGTCTTGCCGGAAGACGCCTCGACCGGACTGGTACCGCACAAGGCCGCGAACGACGCCTCGCCGGCGAGGCGTTCGGGGTTGTCGCCGGCCGCGATGAGCAGGGCCGCGGCGCTGTCCGGGCCGACGCCGCGCGCGTCGAGCAGGCCGGGGGTGCTTGCCTCGACCGTCTCGGCTGTCCGCTTGTTGAGGTTGTCGATCTCTTCGGTCAGGTGCTGGATGCGGCGGGCCGGCAGCTGCAGGGTGTGGCGAGCGGCCCCGGCCGGCCCGGCCACTTCCGGGACCTCCAGCTCGGCGCACCGCGCGGACAGGTGCGGGTTGGTCAGCCCGGCCAGGGACTCGCGCAGGGCGGCGTCGGCCGAGACGAGGACGCTCTTGAGCTGGTTGATGGCCTGGGTCCTGGACTTGATCGCAGAGCTCTTGGCCAGCTTGAACAGCCGCAGCATCTCCACCGGGCCGTCGCTCGTCTTCGCCGTCGCGGTGGCGCGTTTGGACAGCACGGCGCGGGCGGCGGCCTCGGCGTCGACGGCGTCGGTCTTGCCGTGGCGGCGTCGGGCGGCCTTGTCGGACTGGTTGACCTCGGTCACCTCGATGCCCTCGGCGCGCAAGTGTCGGGCCGGCGCGGCCCCGTAGGAGCCGGTGCATTCGATGCCGGCCCGCCGCAGCATGCCGAACGAGCTGGCCCAGACCACGAGTTGGCGATAGCCCTCGGCAGTCGCCGGGAAGCTGCGACTGCCCAGAGCGCGTCCAAGCACGGTGACCACGGCCGCCGCATGGACGTCCTTGTGGGTGCCCACGCCGAGCAGGATGTCCTCAGCGGCGTCGGCCGGGATGCGACACGGGGCAGCGGGCTGCGTGATGCTGGGCAAGGCCGCCTGTCTCCTGATCACCTCGGGAACCGGTGGCCAGCCGCCGGGCCGGGGCGGTCAAGACTGTGACGGTGCCTTGTGCGGCAAGGCCCCTAATCCGCAGCGAAGGTGGTTCCAGAGGGCCGCAGCTGGACTTCTGGGCTGTCTGCGGCGCGCCACTACCGCCTCCAAATCGGCCCAGGACTTCGGAGGGATCCCGCCCGAGGAGAGGATCAGCTCGTCCAGGTCTTGATCTGAGCGGCGACCTCACGCACCGGGAGCCCGTCCCGGGCGGCGCGGGCCAATGGGAGAACGGTGTCCAGGCCAGGGCTCACCGGCATCCCGCACGCCGACAGGTAGGCCGCGGTCACCGTGGCTGCGAAAAGCAGGTTCCTCATCTCCAGGCTCGGATTTCTCGCCAGCTCGCACAGCAGCGCAGCGGCCTTGTGATGGGGCTCCGGGTAGACCTCGTGGTCAAGGATCTCCGCCCGGTGACGTGCTTCCGCCGCGACCGGGACGCCGTAGTCGACGACCTGGGGATCCCCCGGAATCTGCTGCGCCACGGCCAGGATCCACGCGAGGTCGATGCGGAGGTTCACGCGGCATCCCTCGATGCCGTCTCCGCCGGGGTGTCCGAGAGGCCGGGGTACCGGTCCTCACCGACTTCCGCATCGAACACGTCCGTGTACGCGGCCAGGAACGATGCAGCGCCGGCCATGAACGCCGCGCGGGACTGGTTCACGTCGGCCTCGATCAGGTCAGCCACGTACCCCTGCAAGCTCAGGCCCCGGCGCCTGGCCCGGTCCTCGGCGGCTGCTTTGACGTCTTCGTCCAGGCGGATGTTCGTCTGCTTTCCCATACCAGCACTATAGCTATGTGCCGATACCAGCACATAGCAAATGGGGAGGGTCGACCCGGCACCCGGAGCGACACGCCCCGCCACGGCTACACCGCCCGCGAGCTGGAGCACCCCGAACTCGGGCCGGTCGTCGAACTCACCGCCCTGGGGCCCGACCGCCACCAGCGCGACCGCGACCACAGCCTCATGCAGACCGTGCTGCGCCACGATCACCCCCGCTACGAGGTCACCGACCAGCACACCCACCTCCTGGTACGCCGCCTCTCGGACGCCGAGCTCCACGCCCGCGCCGACCGGGCCGCCGCCCGCGTCACCCCGCACCTCGCCGCGCTCACCGCCGACACCCCGCCCCCGGTCGCTGACGAGACCGCGGCCGCCGCCGAGGCCGCGCACGCCCTGTTCGACGCGGTACTCCGGGCCGCGCGCGAGAAGGCATCCGACGCCCCCGACGACCACGACCTCATGCTCCAGGTCCAGGACATGGACACCCCCGACGCGCTGGCCGCCCTCAAGAAGGCGTTCCTGCCCTCGGACATGATCGAGCCCATCGCGGACGCCCTCGCCGTCCTCGCCCCGCACAGCTACGCCCCCCACACGGACTGAACCCGCCCGCCCCTGACGCCACGCACCGCACCCCGGCCGGGCCCGCTGCGCCTGCCCGGAGTGCGGTGCGGCCCCGGCCCGCGGCCCGGCTCGGCCGGCCGGGTTGCGGTGCTTGGCGCCCCCGCGGTCATCGTCACCCCCTGGCCGTCCGCGTCCTGCCGGAAGCAGCCCTCCCCCGCGGACGGCCTGCTTGCCGCTCTCACCCGCCCTCAGCGCAACCTTCAGCCACGTCGCACCGCCTACACCCTCCCGGAGCGCACCCGTGCCCACACCTGCCCCGACCGCCTTCCACCGCTGCGCCGCCACCCTCCTCACCGCCGCCGGCCTCACCGTCCTCGACGCCGACAGCACCGGCACCGGGGTGAGGATCCGCCCGGCAACACGCTCCCCCCGCCACATCCTCATCGTCCCCGTCGTCAACGGCAACGAAGACTGTCCCCCACCGCTCCCGCAGCACGACCCCCGGCGCAGCATGTGGACCCGCCTCATGCAGACCTCCCGCGACGCCCTGACCGCCGCCGACTGGACACGGCACGGCGAAACCCCCACCGGCGGCGAATTCATCCCCCCACCCCACGCGCAGCCCGTGACCTTCTACCCCGTCATCGTCAGCAACCACCCGCGCCCGCTGGCTCCCGGCATCGACCCCACCGCCGTACGCATCGCCCGCGCCGGGCACCTTCGCCACGGAGACCGCGTCGTCGGCACCTTCCCCACCGCCACACTCCGCAGCCTGGAGGCCGCCGCCCGCGACTCGCAGGCAACTGTCGTCGGGCGCGGCGAATTCGCCTCCCGCCCCTTCACCGCCCGCACCCCGACAACCGACGACCTCGGCTTCGTCACCCTCACCCCCGGCCTGTACTCCGTGCCCGCCGGACTGCCGCTGCTCTACGTCCCCGCCGGCCCAGCGGCCTGACCGGCCGCGCCGGAACCCGCGCCACCAGCCGCCGCTGACCACCCCCGCCACACCCCGCCACGGCCCCCGGGCCGGGACACCCCGTCCCGGCCCGGGGGCCGTTCCGCGTACGCCCACACCGCGCCTTGCCCGGCTAACCCCCCACCCCCGCACGCTCACGCCACCAGCCGCGCCCCCACCCTCGGGGGCTGCGGTCCTTCAACCGGAAGGCGAACTGCCCCCATGACCGTGACCGTCGAAGAGATCCCCCTCACCCCCGCCCCCACGCCGGAGGACATCAAGCCCGGCCGCCGCGTCCGACTGGTCAACATCACGCCCGCCTCCCTGAACGGGCTCACCGGCACCACCCAGACCAACCCCAGCAGCCGCGTCACCCGCCTGGACGTCCTCCTCGACGAGAGCTCCACCGACTTCCTGCGCCGCGACCACCGCGCCCGCGCGTCCAGCAAGATCAAGGTCCCCGCCCCCGACGTCACCCGGCAGCTCATCACCCGCATCCCGAACGACTGCATGTTCTACGCCGAGAACGACAGCTGAGCGGCCCCTCCCACGGCCCCGTGCCCGGACGCCCGTCCCGGCACGGGGCCGACGGCATGTCCCCGCCCGGTCCCCACGGTGCCCGTCCCCCCGCACCGAGCAGCCGCCCCCGGCACCCAGCGCGCCGTCCGTCCCTTGCCGCCCTAACGCCCGAGCCCCCGACCGTGTGGCCCGCCGCGCCCCGCGCCGGCACACCCACCCAGCACCGCACACACCAGGGGGCCACCCATGACCACCCACGCCCAGCACGCCCCGACCGGCCCCGGCCCGGACGAAGAAGCCCCCAGCTCCACGTACGCGCTCCTCGTCCCCGGCCTGATCACCGTCTACGTCACCGCCCCCACCGAGGCCGCGGCCCGGAACGAACTGGCGCTGGAGGGCGCGAACACCATCGAGCTCGACGACGCGCACCTGACGGTCGGCCGCCTGACCATCACCGGACTCGACCTGGTCCCGGCCGCCGCGAAGCTCGACAAGGTCGGCGACACCCTCGTCGACGACTCGCTTCCCGACGCCGACTTCCACATCTCCGACATCGCCCGCGTCGCCGCCCGCATCCTCGGCGACCACTGGACCGCCACCGCCGGAACGTACGCGGTCACCGGCTACCTGGAGAACAAGACCCGCGGCACCGGCACCTACACCCTCTCCGTGGTGGAGAACACCCTCCAGCTCCAGCACGAGCGGTGGGACAACCCGTGCGCCGAGTTCGACGGCAACGACCTGCCCACCCTCGCCGAAGCCGTCGCGACCGCGGTCCTGGATGACCTGTGCTGCAACGAAGACTGCGGCGAGTCCACGGCCGACGGCGAAGGCTACGACGGAGAGTGCGGCAGCTGCGCCGACCGCACCGCCCGCGCCGAATCACCCGAGGCCGAAGACGACTGACCGCCCCCGCCCGGCCCCGCCCCCGCACGCCAGGGGGCGGGCCCGCTCCGCGTACGCCGCGCCTTGCCCGCCTAACGGTGGTCCGTTGTGATCGGGTCGGCGGTTACGGCGGTAGGTAGAGGTTGATGCCGCAGCCGCCGGCCAGGCCGGCGGTGAGCTGGTCGATCTCGTGTGGGACGCGGGCGAGGGCTCCGGATCGGATGATCCGGAGCAGGTCGTGGAACGGGACGAGCCAGGACCGGATCCGGCGCAGCCGCTGTGGCCAGGTGTCAGGTCGTGGTCCGTCCGGATCGGCGCCGGACGGCTGGACAGGCCCTCGGGACTTGTCGTTGTCGTTGCACCAGCAGAACGTGAACGCCAGCTTCACCAGGGTCCAGTGGCGCTGGATGGCCTCTGCGGAACGCACTTGGAAGTCGGCCCAGCCCAGTTCGCGTTTCACCTGCTTGTATTCCTGTTCGACCCAGTTGCGCAGGCTGTAGAGCCGCAGGACCTCCGCCGGGGTGGCCGGCGGATACGATCCGCGCCGAGGGCGGCGGGGCAGGTTCGTGGCCAGATAGCGGGTGCTTGTCCTGGGCAGGGTCTTCGGATCGACGGTGGCCACGATCATGCGCCGGGCACGGTCGGGGCCATAGGGGCCGCAGACGACGTCGGCGGCCCACCACTCCTCGGTGCGTCCGTCGCGCAGGTGCCGGGTGATCCGGTGCCAGCGGCCGGGCCTGGAGGGCGAACTGAACGGCACTTCGGCCGCTGCCCGGGCCGGGGTGAGCGGTGGACCGTCGTCGCGGTGGATCTGCGTGGTGGGACTGAAGGCCACGACGAAGGGCACTGCGGTGTGGTCCAGGTTGTCGACCACGACCGGGCCGCGGCTGGGTCCGTAGTCCGCGTCGGCGACCACCGCGCGAAAGCGGATCCCGGCGTCCCGTGCCCGGTGGACCAGCTCCGTGGCGATCCGGCTCTTGGTCCGAAACCCCGGGTCCTTCTTCCCGCCCGGCAGCCGCGCGGCCGGCTGGTAGGGCACGGTGTGCACCGGCCAGTACACCTTCTCATCGGCCCAGCAGGTGGTGACCGCCACGATCCCCTCCTCGACCTTGCCGCGCGAGCCGATGTACTGCCGGGCCACGTACTCGGTGGCATGCCCGGACTTCCGGTCCCCCGAATCGTCGATCACCAGCACCCCGTCACCATGTGCAGCCGTTCTCGGGTCCGCCATCAGCAGCTCGATCCGGCGGTCGTTGATCGCCTCGTGATCCCAGTGCGACTCCGACAGGAACCACTGCAGCCGCTGCTCCTCGCGGTGCTTGGAGCCGACCCCGGGCTCGGTCTCCGCCAGCGCCGTCAAGGTCTTGTTCCGCTCGCTCGGACGCAGCAGACCGGCCGTGTAGTCCCTGATGGCAGCCCGTTGAGCACGCGAAACCAACAACGGATCGAACAAGGCCAGGTACCCCTCCAACGGACCCGGCGCCGCAGCCACCGAAAGCCGATCGGTAACCATGATTCCCTCACCTGCCGCAGCGAACTCCTCTTCCCATCACACTGCGGCAAGCGCCCGATCACAACGGACCACCGCTAATCGGCAGCCGACGCATCGACTCCCTCCTGCAGCAGGCGCGGAGGCAAGGGCAGGACCTCATCCCGGACGTCCTCGCAGTCGACCTGCGGGCTCAGCCCTCCATATGAAGCTGCGTCTGCGACTGCGCTTCACGCGGCCGCGGTACACCGGGGTGCACATCTGGAGAGCCCCCGAGGCAGCGGCGTTCGTCCGCTCGGTCGCGGACGGGAACGAGACTGTGCCGACCGTGACCGTGGCCGGAAGGGCGATGGTCAGCCGGCCCCACGAATCGCAGACGGTCCACGTCACAGCAGCACACGCTCACGAACCCTCCGCCGGACCGTCGTGGCCGCAGCGGCCACCGAGGGCGGTCGGCGGCAACGCAGCGGACTTTGACGGCCGGTTGAGCGCCGGGGCCGTCCGTGGCGCCGATCGGGACCTCGGCGTCACAGCCGTCGCGTGTGCTCCGACCCCGGAAGCCGTCGCGCTCGGTACCGTACTGACCGGCGCACCTCTTCCCTGTCCCGCCGGAACTGACCTTCCGGCGGGACAGGGCGTGCTCAACGTGCTTCCGCAGCCACCGGCTTGGGGATGAGGAACGACGTCGCGACGGCGAGGGCCATGATGACGGCACCGGTGACCATGGCGGTGGTGTAGCCGCCGGTCGACGCCGGGTCCGCGGGCGCCACCGCGGTCTTGACCGCGTACAGTGCCGCGAAGCTCAGACCGGCGCCGAGGTTGAACGCACCCGCGTTCAGACCGGGCAGGAACCCGGGGTTCTCGCGCGGGGACAGCACGATGCCGAGCCCGTTGAGCACGATGTTCCCGATCCCCGCATAGGCGATCCCCACCAGGATGGACGCCGTCAGCAGCAGGGCGCGCGAATGGCTGTCCAGCGTGAGGATCAACAGGACGACGGTCCCCACGGCCCCGACCAGGCCGAGCCGCAGGATCCGTCCGTACCCGAAGGTGGCGGACAGCCGGCCCGCGAGCGGGCCCATGGCCAGCCCGGCGAGGGCGTACGGCGTGAGGGTCCACCACGCGGACTGCTGGGCGGACATGCCCAGTCCGGCCTGCGCGTCCTCGGCGAACGCCGGGATCAGCCCGTTCATGATGGCGAACACGCCCGTCATGGTGAGCACCGTGGTCAGCAGGAGCGCCCAGGTCGAGCGCTGCCTCAGATGGTGCGTGGCGACCAGCGGATGCCCGCTGCGGCCCTCGGTGCGCCAGAACAGGGCGAAGGAGGCCGCGGCCACGACGACGAGGACGGCGACGAGCGGCCAGTTGGCCGCGGCGAGCTTTCCGGCCTCGTTCAGCGCGATGAGCAGCGAACCGACCGAGACGACGAGGAGGACGACGCCGGGCCAGTCCATGCGGCCGGCGACGGGCGCCTTGGACTCGGAGGTCATCAGGGCGACCATCACCGTGGCGACGGCCGCGACGACGGCCATCGTCCAGAAGACCGACTGGAAGCCGTGGTGGTCGGCGAGGTAGCCGCCCGCGAGGGCGTCGACGCCGGCGACTCCGCCGTTGAAGGCGGTGATCACACCGAGCAGGGTGCCGTAGAGCTTGGGCTCGGTCACCTCCTGGCGCAGCATGATCAGGCACAGCGGGACGACCGGACCGCTCACGCCCTGGAGGACGCGGCCGGTGAACAGGACCGGCACGTTGTGCGCGAACGCGGCGATGACGCATCCGACGGCCATCAGGGCCAGCATTCCGGTGAGGACCTTGCGGCGGCCGATGACATCGCCCAGCCGTGGCAGGAAGAGCGAGAACAGGGCCGCCGAGGTGAAGAACGCGGTCTGGGTGAGCCCGATCTCGGCGGAGGTGGCGTTGAGGGCGCCCTCCATGCTCTTCAGTGCCGGGCTGAGCATGCTGGCGTTGAGCTGGAAGGCCACGCACGCGGCGAGCAGCGCGGTCAGCAGCACACCGACCCGGACCGGGGACCCCGGCGCCGGGCAGGGCGGTTTGTCGGTCGTGGGAAAGCTGGGAGCGGTCATGCCTCGACGTCACCGATCCGCTCGAGGGCGTCCACGACGAGGTTCCAGAACCGCTCGTGGTCCAGCTTCACCGCGACCTGGGTGTGGCAGTCGTCCGGGGCGGGCGCCCGGAAGTCCGCCACCGTCATGCCCAGGGTCAGGGTGCCGGTGAGCTCGATGTCCACGGGGGCCTTGCGCACCGTCATGACCTCCGGGTCGATGACGTACGCGACCGCGCACGGGTCGTGCACGGGCGGGAACTCGAAGCCCTGCGCCTGCTCGTACATCGCGCCGAAGAAGTCCAGCAGCTCCAGGACGAACTTGGCGGGCCCGGTGCCGACGGCGGCGATCTTCTCGACGACGGCGGGCGTCGCGAGCGCCTGGTGCGTCAGGTCGAGACCGACCATGGTGACCGGCCAGCTCTCGTTGAAGACGATGTGGGCGGCCTCGGGGTCGATCTTGATGTTGAACTCGGCGACCGCGCTCCAGTTGCCCTCGTGGTAGCCGCCGCCCATCAGGACGACCTCGCGGACGCGGGAAGCGATCCGCGGTTCCTTGCGGACCGCCATGGCGATGTTGGTCAGACCGGCGGTCGGCACGATCGTGATCTCGCCCGGCTCGTGCGACATGACCGTGTCGATGATCAGATCGACCGCGTGCCGGCGGTCCAGCTCCAGGGTCGGCTCGGGCAGCACGGGGCCGTCGAGACCCGATTCGCCGTGGATGTCCGGCGCCGTCTCGATCGGGCGGACCAGCGGCCTGGGGCAACCCGCGGCGAACGGCACTCCGGTGATCCCGGCGATGCGCGCCACGGACAGGGCGTTGCGGGTCACCTTCTCCAGCGTCTGGTTCCCGACCACGGTCGTGACGGCGACCAGTTCGACATCGGGGTTGCCGTGTGCCAGAAGCATGGCGATGGCGTCGTCATGGCCGGGGTCGCAGTCGAGGATGATCTTTCTGGCCAACGGAGAGCCCCTTTGCTCGCTGAACTGTGGTGAAACCGATCTCCGGGGGCGCCACGGGCGACCGCGGCCGGAGGGGCGCCGAGTGGGTTCGGCGCCTGGGGAAACGTTTGGGCAAACGTTCTCCCGAACGTTCACCCATTCCCTGTCCAGATGTCAATGGTCGCTACATCTTTGTTCTCCATCACACAGATCAGAGGCGGGGAGCCGAGTGATAACGTTCTCCGACGCCCACGCTGGAGGCGTGTTTCCACCGGGGAATCGACCGACGGAAGGGAGCCGGAGTACGGTGAGCGAGGTGACCTTGCGGGACGTGGCCCGCGTATCGGGCTGCTCCGTCGCCACGGTGTCCCGGGTGCTGACCGGTACCCGCCCGGTGGGCGTCGAGACCGCGCGCCGCGTAAAGGCCGCGGCCGAAAGCCTCGGCTACCGGCCCAACCAGGTCGCCCGTGCCCTGCGCAGCCGCTCCACCGGCACCATCGGCCTGGTGCTGCCGCAGATCATGAACCCCTTCTTCCCCTCCCTCGTACGGGAGGTCGAGCACGCCCTGCACGCCGGGGGCCGCGCTCTGCTGCTCGCCGACTGCGACGACGACCCGGTGACCGAGGCGAACCGGATCACCGCCCTGCTGGACCGGCAGGTGGACGCGCTGCTGGTCATCCCCGTCGACGAGAGACGCAGCCGAGACGCCGTCGCGCTCGCGGCGTCCCGGGTGCCGCTGGTGCTGCTGGATCGCTCCTGCGGTCCCGGGATCGCCGACTCGGTGGCCGTCGACAACGCCGCCGGCGTGGCCCTCGTCCTGGACCACCTGGCCGGCACGGGACGCCGCCGTTTCTGCTTCCTGGGTGCCGCCGGAACCGCCTCGACAGCCGTCGAGCGGCGCATGGCCTACGAGGCCGGGGTCGCCGCCCTGGACCCGCAGGCTCCCGGCCGCGTCGAACTCGGCGACTTCTCCGTGGAGTGGGGGCGGGCCGCGGTGGATCGGATCTGGCCCGCCCGGCCGGACGCCATCGTCTGCGCCAACGACCTCATCGCGGTCGGTGCGGTGCAGCGTCTCGGACAACTCGGAGTGGACGTACCCGGTGAGGTCGCCGTCACCGGGTTCGACGACATCCCCATGGCGAGCCTCGCCGAACCGACCCTGACCACGGTCCGCCAGCCGGCCGCCGAGGTGGCGGCGGAGGCGCTCCGGCTCCTCGACCAGCGGCTCGCCGGCAGCGGCGCGGAGACACAGCGGTCCGTCCGCCTCGCACCCGGACTCGTCGTACGCGCCTCCAGCACTGCCCGCGCCGCCATGCCCAGGACCACCATCCCCAGCAGCAGAACTTCAGAGGAACACCAGTGATCGCAGTCGTCGGAAGCCTCAATCTGGATCTCGTCACCCCCGTTCCCCGGCATCCGGTGCCGGGCGAGACCGTGCTCGGTGGGGACATCGCCGAGCACCCCGGCGGCAAGGGGGCCAACCAGGCGGTCGCGGCGGCCCGGCTCGGCGGACAGGTCGCCATGATCGGCCGGGTCGGTGAGGACGACGCGGCCGACGTGATGGCCGCGGCGGTGCGCGCCGAGGGCGTGAACACCGCGCACCTGGTCCGTACCCCAGGGGTGCCCACCGGGCGCGCGCTGATCGCCGTCAACCCGTCGGGCGAGAACTCCATCATCGTCAGCCCCGGCGCCAACTCCCGTCTCACCGCGGCCGACTGCCGGAGCGCCGCCGACGTGCTGAGCCGCGCCGAGGTCACCGTCCTCCAGCAGGAAGTCCCCGACGAGGCCAACCATGCCGCCGCCGAGCTGGCCGGGGGCATCGTCGTGTACAACCCCGCCCCCGCCGTCACCGGAGCCCTTCCGCCCCGCCACGTCGACGTGCTGGTCCCCAACCGCACCGAACTGGCGGCCCTCGCCGGCACCCCGGAGCCGAGGACGATCGACGAGGTCGCCGCCGCCGCGGGGAAACTGAGAGGCGCGGGCGCGGTCATCGTCACCCTCGGCGGGGACGGCGTGCTGCTCCTGGAGGGCACCTCGCGACTGCACATCCCGGCCTTCACGGTCGAGCCGGTGGACACCACGGCGGCCGGTGACTGCTTCTGCGGCGCGCTCGCCGTCGGACTGGCCGAGGGCCGCACCCTGGAACAGGCCGCCCGCTGGGCCTGCGCCGCAGCGGCACTCAGCACCACCCGCGCCGGTGCCCAGCCGTCGCTGCCCCGCCACGACGAGGTAGAGGCATTCCTCCAGCGCTGAGGCCCCGCCCCGTCGGCTGCCGCCCTGTCCCGTCGGCTGCCGCCCTGTCCCGTCGGCTGCCGCCCCGCCCCGTCGGCTGCCGCCCCGCCCCGTCGGCTGCCGCCCCGCCTGGCCGGCCGGCGCCGGCCCCGGGTATCGGCGTGAGCCGTTCCGGCACCCGCAGCCAGTGCACCGGATCGCCCGGAAAGTCGTATCGCCGCAGCAGCGGGCCCGGCACCGGGTTCGCACCGGTCGGCCCGGCCGTGCTCGCCACACCCGTCAGGCAGCACGGATGCTGCCTGACGGGCCCGCACGGCGGGGTCGGCGGCGTTTGGGTCCCCTCGGAATGGGGGGATTCGCTCCCGGCGGCGGCACTGTGCCGTTGCCGCACGAGCCGAAGGGCGGCCGGCCCCGCCGGCACGGTCGGGGCGATGGCCTGGGACCGGATGCATCCCCGGCTCACCCAGCGCGGCCCCCGGCCGAAGCACGCGGAGGAGCGATTGCCCATCCCGCACGGGACTTTGGTGCGGCCGAAGGCCGAGCGTCCGCCGGGCGACCGCGATCCGGAACCGGTCCGGCCGTGGTGCTCTTCGCGAGGAGGTGGTTCGTCCGCAGCGGACGGCAAAAGGCAAAGGCAAGGAGGTCACCCACTCCTTGCCACTTTCAACATATAGCGCACCGGGGGCTTGCGGCAAGACCCCGGTCGTGCCGCAGAATCACCGGCCGAAGCCAGAACCTGCGGAAACAAACGGGGGTTGTGATGATCGACGTGATCGTAGTGGGCGGCGGACCGACCGGCTTGATGCTGGCCGGCGAGTTGCGGCTGCACGGCGTGCACGTGGTGGTGCTGGAGAAGCTGACCGAGCCGACCGAGCAGTCCCGCGGGCAGGGCCTGCACGCGCGCAGCGTCGAGATGATGGACCAGCGCGGCCTGCTGGACCGGTTCCTGGCGGTCAGTGAGAAGTTCCAGGTCGGTGGTCTCTTCGGCGGCATCGCCAAGCCGTGGCCGGACCGGTTGGACACGGCTCACCAGTACGGCCTCGCCACCCCGCAGCCGGTCACCGAGCGGCTGCTCAACGAGCGTGCCCTCGAACTCGGTGCCGAGATCCGGCGCGGCTGCGAAGTGGTCGGGCTGAGCCAGGACGAGGACGGGGTGACCGTCGAGTCGGCGGACGGCACGCACCTGCGCTCGCGCTACCTCGTCGGCTGTGACGGCGGCCGCAGCACGGTGCGCAGGCGGCTCGGCGTCGGTTTCCCCGGCGAGCCCGCCAAGGTCGAGACACTGCTGGGTGAGATGGGGGTGACCGAGGATCCGGCGACGGTCGCCGCCGTCGTCGAGGAAGTCCGCAAGACCCAGCTGCGGTTCGGCGCCATCCCCCTCGGGGACGGGGTGTACCGCCTCGTCGTGCCCGCCGAAGGGGTGGCCGAGGACCGCACGGTCCCGCCGACCCTCGAGGAGTTCAAGCAGCAGCTGCGGGCCTTCGCGGGTACCGACTTCGGCGCGCACTCGCCGCGCTGGCTCTCCCGGTTCGGCGACGCCACCCGGCAGGCCGAGCGCTACCGGGTCGGCCGGGTCCTGCTGGCCGGCGACGCGGCGCACATCCACCCGCCGACCGGCGGACAGGGGCTCAACCTCGGTATCCAGGACGCGTTCAACCTCGGCTGGAAACTGGCCGCCGCGGTGGGCGGCTGGGCGCCGGAGGGGCTGCTGGACAGCTACCACGCCGAACGGCACCCGGTGGGCGCCCGTGTGCTGGACAACACCCGCGCGCAGATCACGCTGCTGGGAACCGATCCGGGCGCGACCGCGCTGCGGGAGCTGTTCTCGAAGCTGATGGACTTCGAGGAGGTGAACCGGTACGTGACCGGGATGATCACCGCGGTCGGGGTCCGCTACGACTTCGGCGAGGGCCACGAACTGCTCGGCCGGCGGCTGCGGGACGTGGCGCTGAAGCAGGGGCGCCTCTACGAGCTGATGCACGGCGGCCGCGGGCTGCTGCTCGACCAGACCGGCCGGCTCTCGGTGGCGGGTTGGACGGACCGGGTCGACCACGTCGTCGACGTCAGCGAGGAACTGGACGTGCCCGCGGTGCTGCTGCGACCGGACGGCCACGTGGCCTGGGCCGGTGAAGATCAGCAGGATCTGCTCAGCCGGCTGCCGAAGTGGTTCGGCGCCGCCGCCGGCTGATCATGCGGTCGGGGCGCGAAGGGGGACCGGGCCGGGCTCACCCACCACGCCGGTGGGCCGAACATCGGAGCCGGCCGCGCACGCACTGTGAGAAAGGCCACCTGAGCTGGGATTTCTTTGACATTAGAGACTCTTATGACAGATAAAGGTGATGCTTTGGCCATCTATTCACGCGGCGTGACATCTGCGGCGTGATACCGACGAACGCTGCGTGAATGAGCCCTGACATGTCCCCCTCCGTCTCCGATCAGCCCGCCGCCGCTCCGGCGGGGGAGTGGCAGGCCTGGCGCGCGGAGCGTCATCGGGCCCTCACCTCGCCGACCGGGAACCTCGCCCTCGTCGAGACCCGCTGGTTGCCGGCCGGTGAGCGCCCCGACACCGAAGCCGCCCGCGCCGACCGGCCGCACACGGTGACCGCGACCACGCTCCAGCGCACCGACCTCGTCACCGGCGAGCCCGAGCACGGCCTGCGGTTCTGGGACGCCGACTCGCCCGCAGTCCGCCACTTCGACCGGGTCGACGTCTTCCCCTACGACCCGTCCTGGGTGCTCGAGGCCACCTACACGCCCGTGCCCGGCGCCCGGCGGGTCCCCTTCGAGCACATCCGGGACAACGGCGGCACCCGTGACCTCGTCGTCCCCGGCGACATACGCCTCACCGTCGACGGCCGCGCCTACACCCTCAGCGCCTTCGACGACGACGGCTCCCTGCTGCTCGTCTTCGGCGACCCCACCAACGGTGACACCACCTACGGAGCCGGCCGCTTCCTCTTCGTCCGGCGCACCGGGGACGACCACCGCGTCCTGCTCGACTTCAACCGCGCCTTCGTGCCGCCCTGCGGATTCTCCGACCAGTACAACTGTCCGATGCCGCCGCGGCAGAACCGCTTCCACCTGCCCATCGAGGCCGGCGAGAAGCTCCCCGTCTTCCGCGGCGGCTTCCCCGCACAGCACTGATCACCCCACCGCTTCCCGCACCGCAGCACGAGAGAGCCCCTCACCCATGAGCATCAACAAGACGTTCCTGTACGGCACCGCCACCGCGGCCGCCCTCGCCCTGACCCTCACCGCCTGCGGCGGCTCCGGCTCGGGCGGCAGCGCCTCGGGCGGCGCCTGGGACAAGAACGCCACCGTCAACATCGGCTCCCTCTACGAGCCGCAGAACCTCGACAACACCGCCGGCGGCGGCCAGGGCGTGACCGAGGCCCTCAACGGCAACGTCTACGAAGGGCTGTTCAAGCTCACCGACGACGGCAAGGTCGAGAAGCTGCTCGCCGAGGACTACAAGGTCGGCGACGACGGGCTCACCTACACCTTCACCCTGCGCGACGGCGTGAAGTTCCACAGCGGCAAGGAGCTGACCAGCCAGGACGTCAAGTACAGCCTGGAGAAGGTCATCGCGGACGACTCCCAGTCCGCCCGCAAGAGCAACCTCGAGGTCATCAAGGACATCGCCACTCCCGACGCGCGGACGGTCGAGGTCACGCTGTCGAAGAAGTCGATCTCCTTCGTCTACAACCTCTCCTACGTCTGGATCATCAACTCCCAGGCCAAGAACCTGAAGACGACCGAGGACGGCACCGGCCCCTACACGCTGGGCAAGTGGACCCGCGGCTCCGCCCTCAGCCTGGACCGGTTCCCCGGCTACTGGGGCGACGCCGCCGCCAACAAGCGGGTCGTCTTCCACTACTACAAGGACGCGACCGCGCTGAACAACGCGCTGCTGACCAGCGCCGTCGACGTGGTCACCAGCGAGCAGTCGCCCGACGCCCTCGACCAGTTCAAGAACAACCCCGACTACAAGGTCACCGACGGCAACTCCACCACCAAGCTGCTGCTCGCCTTCAACGACAAGGCCAAGCCCTTCACCGACGTCAAGGTGCGCCAGGCCGTCTCCGCCGCCATCGACGACAAGAAGCTGCTGCAGTCCGTCTGGGGCGAATACGGCAAGCTCATCGGCTCGATGGTGCCGCCCTCCGACCCCTGGTACGAGGACCTCACCAAGGTCAACGCCTACGACCCGGCCCGCGCCAAGAAGCTGCTCGCCGAGGCCGGCTACGACAAGGGCTTCAGCTTCACCCTCGACACCCCGAACTACGACCCGCACCCCACCGCCGCGACCTTCATCAAGTCCCAGCTCGCCAAGGTCGGCGTCAACGTGAAGATCAACACGATCACGCCGGACGAGTGGTACACGAAGGTCTACAAGAACCACGACTTCACGGCCACGCTCCAGGAGCACGTCAACGACCGCGACCTGGTCTGGTACGGCAACCCCGACTTCTACTGGGGCTACGACGACAAGCAGGTCACGCAGTGGGTCCAGCAGGCCGAAGAGGCCTCCACCACCGCCGAGCAGACCGAACTGCTGAAGAAGGTGAACCGCAAGACCGCCGAGGACGCGGCCAGTGACTGGCTCTACCTCTACCCGCAGATCGTCGTCGCGAGCAGCAAGCTGTCCGGCTACCCCGTCAACGGACTCAACTCGCAGTTCCACGCCTACGACATCAAGAAGAAGGGCTGATGGCCCGCTATCTCCTGCGCCGCCTCGCCTTCCTCCTGGTGTCGCTGGCCCTGGCGAGCGTGGTCCTGTTCGTCCTGCTGCGCATGCTGCCCGGCGACCCGGCCAACGCGCTCACCGCGGTGGGCGCGAGCCCGGAACAGATCGCCGCGGCACGGCAGTCCATCGGATCGGACAAGCCGCTGCCCGAGCAGTTCACCCACTGGCTCGGGCAGCTGGCGAGCGGTGACCTGGGCACCTCCTTCATCAGCTCGCTGCCCGTCGGACCCGAGGTCACCTCCCGGCTGAACGTCACCGTGCCGCTGACGCTCGCCGCGTTCGTCCTCGCCGCCCTCATCGCCGTACCCGCCGGGTTCGTTGCCGCACACAAACGGCACACCTGGTACGGCGCGCTGCTCAGCGGCGTGTCCCAACTGGGCATCGCCGTCCCGGTGTTCTGGCTCGGCATGATCCTCATCGCCGTCTTCGCGCTGAACGCCGGCTGGCTCCCGGCCGGCGGCTTCCCTCCGGACGGCTGGTCGGAGCCGGCCGAGGCGATCCGCGCACTCGTCCTGCCGGTCGTCACCATCGCCCTGGTGATGAGCGCGTCCCTGATCCGCTACGTCCGCTCCGCCACCCTCGACGTCCTCGGCAGCGACTACCTGCGCACCGCCCGCGCCCTGGGGGCCTCGTTCGGGCGGGCGATGTGGCGGCACGGCCTGCGCAACGCCTCCGTACCGGTCATCTCCATTCTCGGCATCGAACTGGCCTCGACGCTGCTCGGCGCGGTCGTCGTGGAGTCGGTGTACGCGCTGCCGGGCCTCGGCTCCCTGCTCGCCACCGGCATCGCCCAGCACGACTACCCGGTCGTCCAGGGCGTGCTGTTCGTCTCCACCCTGGCCGTGCTGCTCATCGGCTTCGTCGCCGACCTGGCCCAGCGGATCATCGACCCGCGGCTGCGTGGCCGACTCTCGGGAGGTGCCCGATGAACCGGGCAGACGTGCTCGGGCCCGTCCGGCCGGAGAAGACGCCGGCGAGCGGACGCCGGTCCCGGCGCTCCGCCACCCTCGTCACCGGCTGCGTCCTGGCCGGCCTCATCGCGCTGCTCGCGCTGGTCTCCCTGTTCTGGCTGCCCTACCCCGCCGACGACACCTCCGGCGGACGGCTGGCCGGCCCCGGGGACGGACATCTGCTGGGCACCGACAAACTCGGGCGCGACCTGTTCACCCAGGTGATGACCGGCTCGCGGATCGCCGTCGAGGCGGGCCTGGGGTCGGTGCTCATCGCCGCCGCGATCGGCGTCACCCTCGGCGTGCTCGCCGCGTTCGCCCAGGGCTGGCTCGACGACACGCTCGCGGCGTTCCTCGACATCCTGATCGCCTTCCCGACGCTGCTGCTCGCGATGCTCATCGTCGCCGCCCGCTCGGCGACCCTCGGCTCGGCCGTCCTCGCGATCGGCCTGGCGCAGAGCGCGGTCGTCGCCCGGCTGGTGCGCGTCCTCGTCAAGCGGGTGCTGGCGCAGGACTACATCACCGCCGCCCGCACCTCCGGCACCTCCTGGCCCCGGACCGTGGTCGGCCACGTGCTGCCCAACATCTGGCCCACCCTCGTGGTCAACCTCGCCCTCCAGTTCGGGCTCGCCGTACTGGCCGAGGCCGGACTGTCCTACCTGGGGCTCGGCGCGCCCCCGCCGAACGCCTCGTGGGGCCGGATGCTCCAGGAGGCCCAGGCCACCTTCACCACCGCCCCGGCGGGCGCGCTCGCCCCCGGCATCCTCCTCGTCCTGCTCGTCATCGGTGTCAACCTCATCGCCGACGGCCTGCGCGACACCCTCGACCCGGCCACCCGCGGCAGGCGCGCATGACCCTCCTCGACGTCCGCGGGCTGACCGTCCGCACCAGCGACGGCCGCACCCTGGTCGACGACGTGTCCTTCACCGTGGCCGGCGGCGAACGCCTCGGCCTCATCGGCGAGTCCGGCTCCGGCAAGTCCCTGACCACGCTCGCCGTGCTCGGCCTGCTGCCCGACGGCATGACTGCCACCGGCAGCGTCGAGCTCGCGGGCACCCAGATCATCGGCGCCCCCGAGAAGCGGCTCACCACCGTCCGCGGCCGGGACGCGGCCGTCGTCTTCCAGGAGCCGCTCACCGCGCTCGACCCGCTGATGCGCGTGGGCCGCCAGATCGCCGAACCCCTCGGCAGGCGCACGGGCCTCAAGGGCAAGGACCTGCGGCGCGCCGTGGCCCACGCGCTCGCACAGGTACGGCTGCCCGACTCCGAGCGCATCGCCCGCGCGTTCCCGCACGAGATCTCCGGCGGGCAGCGCCAGCGCGTGGCCCTCGCCATGGCCCTGGCCTGCGAACCGAAACTGCTCATCGCGGACGAGCCGACCACCGCCCTGGACGTGTCCGTGCAGGCCGAGATGCTCGAACTCATCGACACGCTGGTCCGTGAGCGCGAGATGGCCGTGCTGTTCGTCAGCCACGACCTCGCCGTGGTGGCCAAGGTGACCGACCGCGCCCTGGTGCTGAAGGACGGGCGGGCCGTGGAGGAAGGCGCGGTCCACACCATCGTCGGCGCACCCCGCGAGGAGTACACCAAGGCCCTCGTGGCCAGTGCCCGGCGACTTCAGTCCGCCCTGGACCTGAGGAGCGCGCGATGACCCCCGTACTGGAACTGTCCGACGTCGCGCTGCGCTACCGGGGCAGCACGCACAACGTGGTCGAGGACGTCTCCCTCGCGGTCGAGGCCGGACACAGTCTCGCCCTGGTCGGCGAGTCGGGAGCGGGCAAGACCACGCTGCTGCGGCTGCTGCTGGGCCTCGCCCGCCCCACTGCCGGCCGGGTCCGCTTCGACGGCGCGGAGCTGTCCCCGCGGGACCGGGAGCAGATGCGCCGTTTCCGGCGCAGCGTCCAGTGCGTCTTCCAGGACCCCTACTCCTCGCTCGACCCGCGCCGCCGCGTGGGCGCCACCGTGGCGGAACCGCTGCTCTCCCTCGGCATCGACCGCCGCGCCACGGCCGGACCGAAGGTGGCCGCGGCCCTGGAGCGGGTCGGCCTGCCGGCCGATGCGGCGGAACGCTATCCGCACGAGTTCTCCGGCGGACAGCGCCAGCGGATCGCCATCGCCCGCGCCACCGTCTGCTCACCGCGGGTCCTGCTGGCCGACGAACCCGTCAGCGCGCTCGACGTCACCACCCGGGTGAAGGTGGTCGACCTGCTGGCCGAGCTCAAGCAGGAGCAGGGGCTGACGCTCGTGATGGTCTCCCACGACCTGTCGGTCGTGGCATCCCTGTGCGAGCGCACCGCCGTCCTGGAACGCGGCCGTGTGGTCGAACACGGCGACACCGCCCAGGTACTGGGCCGGCCCGCGCATCCGTACACCCGCCGTCTGATCGACAGCGTGCCGCGGCTGCCGGCCTGAACCGCCGGCAGCGCCTACCAGGCCACCGGCAGCTCCAGGGGGAACCGCCTGATCGTCTCCGTGTCCCACCGCAACTCCTCCGGCGGCACCGCGAGCCGCAGCCCGGGAAAGCGCTCCACGAGCCGCCCGACGGCCACTTCGAGCTCCGCCATGGCCAAGGGCATCGCAATGCAGCGGTGCCCGCCCCAGCCGAACGTCATGTGCGGGCGGTTCGGCCGGTCGGGGTCGATGGCGTGCGGGTCCGAGTAGCGCTCCGGGTCACGGTTGGCGGTCAGGTACGACACATGGACGAAGTCGCCCGCCGGGATCCGTACACCGGCCAGTTCCACGTCCTCGAGAGCCACCCGGGGAATTCCCACTCCCTTGCGGAACGGGATGTGGCGGAGCAACTCGTGCAGGACGTCGGTCAGCGTCCCGGGCCGGCTCCTGAGGCGCTCCATCAGCTCGGGGCGGGTCAGGAGCAGGTACACGATGTCGCTGATCTCGCAGGTCGCCGTGTCCTGGCCGCTGAGCGCCAGCGTGAGCGCCATGACCGCCAGTTCCCTGTCGTCGAGCTGTTCCTCACCGTCCCGCGCCGCGGCCATCGCGCTGATGAGGTCCACGCCGGGTGAGTTCCGGCGCTGTTCGACGAGTTTGGCGAAGTAGGCCGTCAGATCGGCCTTGGCGCTCGCGGAGGCATTCTTGTTGTCCGCGCCCACGACGAGCAGTTGGCGCACGGACTCCTGGAGGCGGGGCCATTCCTCCCGTTCGACGCCGAGGAGGTCCAGCACGGTGTGCTGGGGAAGCGGGTCGGACAGGTGCCGGACCAGGTCCGCCGGCGGACCCTCCTGCTCCATCTCGTCCAGCAGCTGGTCCGCGAGCCGGACGATCCGGTGCCGCATGCCCTCGACCTGCTGCTGGGTGAAGGCCTGCGAGGCCAGGTGGCGGACGCGGCTGCTGTGCGGCGGGTCCATCACATTGATCGATTCGGGCGACACGATGGGCTCGGGCGTCATCCGGGGGTAGTCGTGGCCGATGATGCCCGCCCGGCTGAACCGGTGGTCGGTGGTCACCTGCTTGACGGCGTCGAAGCCGGTGACCAGCCAGGCGTCGGCGTCGCCGTAGCGGAGCCGGATCCGTGCGGGGGACTCGCGGCGCATCAGGTCCGCGAGCGCGGGGTCGAACTCCAGGGCTTCGTTGAAGTCGAACGGACATCTGACCGCCTCGTCCTCACCGGCCATCAGTTGGCTCCTCCGAGCATGGGTACGACGTTGGTGGTGTCCACGGCCCGGCGAAGGGCGTGTGCGAGCCTCACGGCATCGCCGACGGCCCAGTAGTGGACGAAGAACAGGCGCGGTTCGTCCGTCAGGTTGTGGTGGTGCAGCTCGACGAGTTCGATGCCACCGCGCCGCAGGGCCGTGAGGGCGGGCTGGACCTCCTTGGCGATCATCACCAGGTCACCACTGATCGCGGCCCTTCCGCCGCCGAGCGGCTGGAAGTTGACGGCGCTGGTGGCGCCCAGCCCCGGAGGCAGGATCACAGAGCCGTCGATCACGGTCTCACGGCGGACATAGGTGCACTTGTAGATATCCTCGTCGGCGAAGCCCTTGACGCCCATCGCGGCGTCGATCGCGGCGGTGTCCAGGTCGACGCGCGGCGAGGACGTGACGGGTACGGGGGGTGGGGTGCCGGTGGAGTCGAGCGCGGCACGCAGACCGCGGGCGACGGCGACGGGGTCGTGGCCGTGGGCGTGCAGATGAACCCACCAGATGTCCGGCTCGTGGGCGAGCAGGTGCTTGTGGAGGGCGGTCTGCATGATCCCACGCGCCTGCAGAATGTCGATGAAGCGCTGCAGTTCGCGCTCTGTGACCACGGCGTCGCCCATCAGGAACGTGCTGTGATCGGCGTACCGGACGAAGGACACGTGCGTGCCCAGGGCGAGTGCGGGGTGGATCCGGATGCCGTGGGAGTGGACCGTGAGGTCTCGGCGCGGAAAGCCCGTGTGGTACATGAACCGCCTCATGTCACCGGGCCGGCCGAGAGCCTTGCCCACGTCCTTCCAGTCCGCCAGTTTGGTCATCACCGGCTCGACGAGAGCGCGGGTTTCCGGCCCGGTGGACAGGGCGCGGGCACCGGCCGGCACCCCGGTGAGCGCGGGCGCCAGGGCCGCCGCGGCCAGTACGCGGCGCCGGGACGCGGTGAATCGAAAACGGGTCTCGTGCTGTCGTTGATCAGCCATACCATGTGCCTCCTGGCGCGATGGAATCACGGAAGATCGCACGGACCCGTGACCCGCTCCGTCGCGCCCAGCCAGGTGGGCTAACGGGTCCTTCCCATCGCCAGGGTCCGAGTGGATCAAGGCGATACGGAGCTCGCGGCATCAAGGGACACGAAGCCGTAGCCCGCCAACTCGATGCGCTCACCGGTTTCGTCGCCACCCCCATCACCGCCCGGCGCGGCCTCCTCGCGCGGCTGCACTACCTCACCCGCAGCGCCCGCGCCCGCCAGGCGGCGCGCGAGGCCGGCCTGACGGTCACCGACCGCACCATCACGGCATGGCTCGAAGGCAGGCGCGGCCCCTCGAAGGCGAACCTGCAGAAGATCGAGACCGCGTACCGGACCGTGCGCCGGCACAACATCGCCCGGTACCTGCTGGCCCGCCTGAACCGTGCGGGGCGTGGCACCCGTGTGGAGTTCCACCCGCTCAACCAGTCCCAAGTCCCGCGACCGCGCCAGCGCGTACTGCAGTACCGGACGCTCAACGTCCGCCACTGGGACCGCATCATCGAGGCCTGGGCCAAGGACGACGACGCGGCCCTGGACGACGCCTGGATCAGCGATGCGGTGGTGGACCTCGGCTCGGAGTGGGGCCAGTACGAGTACGTCACCAGTATCGGTTTCGCCGCCTGAATCACGTCGGCCCGCGGCGGTCATCCGGATGGGCGGGTGGGGGTGGCTGTTCATGGGGTGTTTTCGGTGTGCGGGTTCGGGGTTGGAGCGGTCTGTGTTTCGGCGGTGGGCAGGGGGACGCCGGTGGCGGATGGGCGGAGAGGGCTACTGGTGTCGCTGGGGGTGAGCAGTGGGGTGCTGTCCTGCTGGTGTTGGCTGTGGCAGCGCCCTGTCTGGCCGTGGGTGGGGCCGTAGGTGCGGCCTGCCAGGTGGAACGTTTCGTCGGCGGTTTGTGTGGCTTGGTGGAGGGGGTGGGGCATGTTGTGCGCGGTGAGCTGGACGTCGACGCTGCCGATGTGTCCGGTGGCGGTCTGGGCTTGTCCGGTGCGGTGGATGGGCGCGTTGGGTGGCGCGCCGATGGCGGTGAGCCAGTAGTCCCAGTCGCTGGGGGCGAGGACGTGGATGTGTACGTTGACGCGTTCGTGGTCGCTGGTGATGTGGGTGAGTTCGAGACGGCCGGCGTTGGCGGCTTGGAGTTGGGCTGCCACGGCGGTCACCCGGGCCTGCGCTTCGTCCCGGTGGTCCACGGCCTGGTCCGAGTGGGCTGTGTCCTGGCCCCGGTTGTCGGTGCTCGTGTTGTGGGCGGCGGCTGGTCTGATGGTGGGGATCAGCTCGGTGACGGGTAGGAGGGCCGGCTGGGGCGTGTCAGGGCCGGTGGGAGGCGGGGGGATTGCGCCGTAGAGGGGCGGAGCGGGGGCTTTCGGGCCGGCACTGGCGTCGGTGATGCCGGTGGCCGCTTGGGGTGTCCGGGGCGGGTTGCCCTGGGCCTCGTCCTGTTCCTGCGGCCGTTTGAAGGCTTGGGTGCCGCCGGTTTGGACGAGGTGTCCTTGTGCTTTGAGGTCGGCGATGAACGTTCTGGCCAGTTGGGCGAGGCGTTGGGTGAGTTCGTGTTCGATCTCGGCGTCGGCGTCGGTGTGGATGGGGTCTCGTTCGGTGGGGTGCTGGGGGGTGGTCATGTGTCTACCTCGGTGTAGGCCTTGCGGAGGGGGTCGAGGGCGCGCCGTTGGAGGGTTCTGACGGCGGCGTCGGTGGTGCCCATGGTGGGGGTCCGGGCCGGTGTGTGAGGTGGTGTCAGCTGAGCCCGTGCCGGCGCGGGAGGGGGGCGGTTGGTGGCCGGGGGCGGGTTGGGGCGTGGTGCTGTGGGGTGTGGGGGTCGTCGTAGACGAGGGTGTCGAGGCGGACTCCGTAGGCGTCGTGCAGGGTCCAGAGGGTGGCCAGGCTGGGCTGTTTCGTGCCGGCCGCGAGGCGGTGCAGGGTCGATCTGCTGATGCCGGTGCGCCGGGCCATGTCGGCGACGCTTTCGTCACCGAGTTCTCTGGCCTTGGCCAGGAGCGTGGCCATGTGGAGACGGAGCATGGGCGGAAGACCCCCTCAGCGACGTGCATCGGTGCGGCTGACTCACACGCACGCAGGTATGGAAGTTGCCGGGATGGAGTGGCGCAAGGGCATTTTGATTCGCACACAGGAACGAGATCGGTGCGGTGGCCTGCGTAAATGCTGATCTAGGGCGTTGACCTGCACAGGTGCACGCATGCAACTGGCGTGGGACTACGTGCGTGCGCGCTACTCTCCGGACATGCGGAGTATGGAGGATCCCGGCCAGGGGAGTCGGGCGAGGCGGCAGGCTCAGGCGCGGCGGGTCGCCGCGTATCTGACCGCGATGGCGACCGCGGCCGGGTACGACGTGCGCCGGCGCAAGGGCGGCCGGGCGCAGTTGGCGGCTGTGACCGGTCTGAGCCTGACCACGATCAGCCGGACGCTGGAGGGCAGAACCCTGCCGCTGCCCTCGCAGTTGGCGAGGTGGGCGACGGTCTTCAACCTTGATCATCGGGTGATGCTGGTGGAGAGCGGCCTGATTCCCGAACAGCGCGAACCCCACGGGGCAGGCCGCAGGGCGACGGCGGCAGCGCTCTCCCCGGAGGAGGCGATGAATGCGTGGGGGATCACCGATCCCATCATCCGCAGGACACTGAACGGGAGCATCGTCCACGCGATCAGACTCCAGGAGGAGATCGACGCGGCCGACGACGGTGAGGCCGTGGCCCGGGGGTGACCACAGGGGGAGCACTGGGCTGGGTGAAGCGGCTCGGGGAGCCGCCAGAGCGGATCGGCGAGGTCCACTACGAGCCGCAGCCTGGGCATCGTCCGCCCGCTCACCTCTGGGCCTGGCCGCCGCCGCCCACGGTGAGAAGGCAGGGGCAGGCGGCGCCGGTTCCCGGTTGTGGGATGCCGCCGGGTTCGGTCAGGGTCGGGTTGCCACGGTGCCGGCGCTGCGCGCGAGATGTGAGCCGGTTGCCCATCGGGAGGGGCGCGGCAGAGCTGTGGTCCCTGGCCGAATGCGTCGTACGGGGACCGGGCGGCTGGATGGGCGCGCCGCGCGCCGGCCTGTTTGCGTTCGGTGAGATCTTTTCGGATCCGGGGCCAGTGGTGTCAACGTGTTCACGGCTGTGGGGGAGGGTGAGGGATATCCTCCTGCCGTGCCAGGATCGGCGGATTGGAAATGGCGCGCTGGTGAGAGGAGCAGCAGGTGCTCGTCGTACGAGGAACGTCCGTGACCGCTGTCGTCCGTGGCAGTACCGGTGAGCCGGTGATTCTGCTTCCCGGCCACGAGCGCCAGCCCGTATCCCAGGCAGCGTTGGCCGATCTTTTCAAGGCTGCCGCTGCCGTTCTCAGCGCGGCCGAACTGCAGACGGTCAGCAGGGCCATTTACAGTTTGGGAAAGGACCAGGCGGGTTCCTGTGTTTCGATTGGTGGAACCGTTTTGACGGTCTATAGACTGACCGTCGGCTGAATACCGGCTACGGACGGCGCGATCTCTCCGCGACGTGGGTTTTCGGCTTGTTCTTTCCTCGGGTGAAAGACGTGCCGCCCGCCGTCGGTGGATACGACGGCGGGCGGCATGGGTTTTATGGTGGGGGACTAGCGGCGCCCGTAGGGGTAGCAGTCCCAGCGGTGCGAGTGGTGGCGCCAGTTGCGGTCGCAGTCCCAGTCCCGGTCCCACCGGGCGTGCTGGCCGCAGTACCGGTGCCGGTTGCTGTCATGACGCCAGTAGTCACGGCCGTCGTAGTGGTGTCGTCGCAGGTCACCGTCGTGACGGTAGTCGTAGGGGCTGTGGTGGCGGTCTCGGTCGGACGCGTGGACGGCCGACGTCGCGGAGGCCGGCCTGTGGAGGGGGGCCGCGATGGCCTGTGCTGAGGCAGGCACCACGACGGCTCCGGCGGTCAGCAGGGCGACTGCCACTGACCTGGCAATGGTCTTCACGTACTCTCCTTTCGGACGGCAGGAATTCGATCGGTTTCCTGCCGCTGCATCCGAAGCTACCGCGAATTTCCGTAGCCACCGCGGAAGCCGATGTGCGGCCAAGCGTGACGAGGGCAACCGGGCAGGATTCGAAATCGGCAGCTCAGCGGTCTTGCCGGCCGCGTGCGAAGCGGCGGATTCCCGCTCGTCCGAAACACCCGTCCAGACGAATTTCCGTGGCGTGGCGGGATTGGCCGCCCGGATCGTTCACGGGAGTTGAAATCAATGACTCTCCCAGGTGAATTACCGGCTCCGGAATGCCCCGTGTTCACCGGAGTTGTAAAGGCCGGTCACATGCCCCGCCGCCTGTTGCTGTGCTACTCACGGGGCGTGATGAACCGTCATGTATCCGCCCCGGCTTTTACGGAGTTATTTTCCCAGGGGGGCCGGCGGGAGTGGATGAGGGTGCAGGCGGCTGTTGGCCGAGGTGGGAGCCAGTGGCCGGGGGCGGCCTCATGTCGTCGGTGGTGTTGTTGGCCGTCGCCGAACGACTGCGCTCCGGCTCGTGCCGGAACGCCACCTGTATCGCCTTGCGCGGAGTCGGCCGGGTGTTCCGCGGCGTGCGGCTGCTGCACTGCCTCACGGACGTGCCGCGGACGGTTCGGCCGTGGTCAGGGCGTTCACGGCGAGCCCGGCACGCAGGTGGTCGCCCGGCACCACCAGGCCGGCCGGGCGGCGCGGGGCGAGTTCGATGCGTCGGGGGAGGGAGGGCCGGCGCTGTTGGCCCGGTGGTGATGCGGAAGTGAACGGCAGTGCGTTTGTGAACGCATGTCGCATATAGGTGGTTTGCGTTTCTCCCTCCGCTTCGGCTACCGTCCAGCACCTCCGGACGAAGTGTCCGGAGACTTTGGACGGCGGGATTGGTCCGCGGCTGCTGGTTCCCCCACCGGTGGTTGTGCCGTATCTGGCCTGTCGCAGGCGGGTTTTCCGCATGACCCGGCTGCTGGAGGCAGATTCCCGCCGTCCGGAGTCCCTGTGGCGCGGCCGGCAGAGGAGTCCGCTGACTCTTTGCCGGCCGGCACGCGCCGACAGGGTGCGAAAGGAGGCCGGACGGCGGCTGAACGACACATCTCCAGCCGTGCCTGACCGGCATTCGTTTGGCTCAACAACCCTTCACCAAGGATGAAAGGTGTCCTCAATGAACATGGACCAGCTTGAGGCCGAGACCGCGGAACTGCTGCCCGGGCGGGAGGCCCTGGGGAAGTTCTCGTTCAACTTCACCAAGATGACCAGCATCACGAAGAAGGTCGCGCACGTGGACGCGCACAACGAGTCGGCCGCGCTGAACCAGTGCTCGCCGTACGCGGTCGCCCAGTCCGAGGCCGCTCAGGTCATCAGCGTCCGGCAGTAACACGCGAGACGCTGCGGGGCCAGGTCGGCGGACTTGGCCCTGCACCCGCTCCACCCCCGGGCGTCCCCCACGGGCGTGCCTGCCTTCCTCCCTCTTGTCCGTGACCACGCGTCAGCCCCTGCCGTGGCGCACCGTGCGGTGCTGCCGCGCAAGCGCTCGCCGGCAGCACCAGGACCGGTGACCGGATGCCGTTCGCGGCGGGCACGGCCGCCGGGTCACGCCGGGGTGCTCGGCGCCGCGCTCTGTCCTCCTGGCCACTCGGCCACCGCAAGGCGCCGTTGCCGGGACCGAACGGCACACTCCCTCGGCTTCCGTCCCCGATCCACCCCCTTTGCCACCATGTCAGATGCGTCCTGGAGAAGAGCATGACGGCGTCCGAAGAACGCAGCGGCTTCAGCACGCTGAACGTTCAGGTTCCGCACCCCGGGCCGGGATGCACGCCGCAGGGTCCGCCCGCCGGCGGCGCGCCGGACTCCCTCACCTACCCGGCGCCCACCCTGCCGGCCGGCCCTCCGACGCCGCCCGGCGCGGTGCCCGTGGTCCGCCTGACCAGCGGTCTGCAGACACTGGGGGAGTACCAGGGGTCGGGTTTCACCGAGCGCACCTACCTGGTCCGCCGGGGCGACGGACAGGTCATCCGGCTCTCCCGCCTGCTGTATTTGGTGGTGAGCTCCGTGGACGGGGTACGCGACGCCGAAGCGATCTCCCACCGGGTGAGCGGGCGTCACGGAGCCGAGGTCAGCACGGACAACGTCGTCCACCTGGTGGAGCACAAACTGACTCCCCTCGGGATCACCGCGCCTGTGAACGGTCACCCGGAAGAGCTCTCCCCTCCTCGCACGGACCTGCTCCTGGCCCTCAAGGGCCACAAAGTGATCTTCCCCGAGACGCAGGTGGCCCGGATCGCTGCCGCGCTGGCCTGGCTGCACCGGCCCCTGGTGGTGGTGTCGGCCCTGGTGAGCGCCGCGGTGATGGAGGTCTGGCTCTTCGGCGTCCACGGAGCCATCACGCCCGTGCTGCAGGTGCTCGAGCAGCCTCTGTGGATGCTCATCGTGTTCGCGCTGACCGTCGCCTCCCTGGTCTTCCACGAGTTCGGGCATGCGTCGGCCTGCCGGTACAGCGGGGCCGTACCCGGAAAGATCGGATGCGGCATCTTTTTGATCTGGCCGTCGATGTACACGGACGTCACCGACGTGTACCGGCTCGGCAGGTCCGGTCGCCTGCGGACCGGACTGGGCGGCGTGTATTTCAACGTCCTGTTCATGCTGGTCCTCACCGCGGGCTACCTTCTCACCGGCCAGTCCTTCTTCCTCGCCGCGGTGTACCTGGCGCACTTCGAGGTCCTCGAACAACTGATGCCGGCGGTGCGGCTCGACGGCTACTACATCCTGGGCGACCTGGCCGGTGTCCCGGACCTGTACGGCAAGGTCAAGCCCATCCTGCTCGGCATGCTGCCCGGACGAAAAAGCGCCGCTGCGAGTGCGGCCGGCCTCAAACGCTCGGCCCGCATCATCGTGACGGTATGGGTGGTGACCATGATCCCCCTGCTGCTGGCCGAGGTGGCGTACGTCCTGTGGAACCTGCCCCGCCTGCTGGCCACCGCACTGCGCAGCCTTGCGGCCCAGTGCGTGGGAACCTACGGGGCGTTCACCGACGGGCATCCGGCGGCCGGGCTGGTCGGAGTCATCGGCACCCTCATGCTGCTGTGCCCGATGGCCGGAGGCGCCTATCTGGCCGGCCGGCTCACAGTCCGCCTGCTGCGTGCCGCGAGAAAAGCGACCGAAGGAAGACCGGCGAGGCGCCTGGGCCTGGCCGCCGTCGCCGTCGCCGGCTGCGCCGTCCTGGCCACCGCCTGGGTGCAGGGACGTACGCCCCGGCCGCTTCCCGAAGCCGCTCCCGTCGCCCCCGCCCTCCAACCCGGCGTCCCCACCACCCGGCCCCCGCACCCCACCCCCGCCGACTCCCCACCAACCGGCCCACCGACCGGCCCACCGACCGGCCCACCGACCGGCCCACCGACCGGCCCTCCGGCCGGCACTCCGTCGGCGGGGAAACGATTCACGCACCCCCGCACTCCGTCCCCGGCATCCGGCCGGCCCGCCCCAGCCGTCACGGCGCCCGCCACCCCGGCAGCCGACCCGGCGCCGTCCGCCGGCCGACGCGCCGCCCCCACGCCCCGCACCGGACCCACCCCAACTGCCCCCACCGACCCCGCCCCCACCACACCGGCCCCGCGCCCTTCCCCCAGCCGGACGGCCTCCGCGCCCCCCTCGCCCTCACCGTCCAAGCCCGTCACGGCCACCCCCTCGCCCCCGGCGACAACACCCCCGAGCCCCAGCCCGTCCTGAGGGCCCCGCACGCCCCGACGACCCGAGGAGAAGAACCATGCACCACCGCAAGCCGCGTACCCGCCGTGTCACCAGGGCGGCCGCCGGCCTGGGTGCCGCCGCCGCGGCCGCACTGGCCGTGACGGCCGGCAGCGCCTCGGCAGGCGCCGCTGCCGGCGCCTCCCGCCTGTCCCAGCGGGTCGCCGTCGCCGTCGACCTGGCACACAGCCGCGCCGACCGGATCCACATCAACCAGTCCGACGCGTCCTTCGCCATCCACGAATACGGTCCGTCCGTCGCCGTGACGGCGAACAACCGGGCCACCGCGGAATCGGCGGGCTGCTCGCTGGAGGCCCCCTGCCGTTCGGTCGCCCTGTCCTACCAGATCGTCACCACAGCCGGCGCCAACGCCCGTCTGATCCACGCCACCAACCTCAGCCGGGCGGTCAACGAACACTGCGCCGCATGCCAGACCGTCTCCGCCGCCTATCAGTTCGTCGTCGCCACGCCCCGCGGGTTCAGCCTCAGCCGCGCTGCGCGCAGCGAGCTGGACTCGATCGGCCGGAAGGTCAACGCTCTGAAATCCTCCCGTCTGCCGATCTCGCAGGTCACCCGTGAGGCGGACGAACTCGCCCGGGAGGTGAAGGCCGTCCTCGACCGGGAGGCGGCCCGCGCACCGCGGGCCGGCGGCAGCGACCGGGGGGCCGGCTTCGCACCGACCGTGACCCTGCACCGCCATGTCCGGTGAACCCGGCCGAAAACGCTCAGGGCTGTGGACTCCCACCGCAGCCCTGAGCACTACGGCAGAACATTTCGACTGGAGGGCGAAATCGCCGTATGCCGGAAGGTGATCGACCTCATGGAGGAAGCGATGCTCCCCAAAAGACGATGCGAAATGATCTTTGCGGTGGCCGAAGCGGGCTTTCCGGTGCGAGGGGTCATCGAGCTGCTCGGCGTCTCACAGTCCGGCTACTACGCCTGGCTGACCCGGAAGACTGCCCGACCACGCGCCGCCCCCTGTCGCCAGACCACCACGACGGGCAGCACCCGGAACAATCCGAGGAACACCTGCGGAACATTCTCGAGCGCCCGGCCCGCCGACAGTGAAACGAGAAAACGAAAACCGCCGGCGCCCACAGACAGGACGCCGGCCCCACGGCATCCGCGCCCGACGTCTGTTTCAGGATTTCCCGGCCTGCAGCAATGACTCGACGAGCACAGCCACATGCCGGCGGTCCGTGGGGCTGAGCCTGTGCACGCTGGCGATGAGGATCTCCACCTCGGGGTCGGCACACGCGGGCGCGTTTTCGAAGTAGACATGGACACCCGCGGCCTCGGCCGCGGCCCGCTGCACGGGCGCCACCGGCACCCCCAGGCCCCTGGCCAGCCCTTCCAGCGTGGTCTGCTGGGGCATCTGCGCCAGCCGCGCCGACGTCGCCAGATGGTGGACGGTCGAGCGGGAGATGCCGCCGCGGCGCGCTACATCGCTGTAGGACCATCCTTTTTGATCCAGCTTGTTCTTGATCATTTCCTGCAGTGTGTTGGGCACCGCTGGTTCTTCCTGTGCGAGGGAGGTCGGTCGGCCGCTTGCCACTGAGTCTAACGGCGCAGTCCCCAGGACGTTCTGTACGCCGGCCCGCCCCCGGCAGCCCCCCGGACAGGAAGGGCTCAGCACAAACCATGATCCACGTGCACGTCGGCGCATCCCCCGCCGAAGCCGCCCGCGTCCGCACCGGCCGGCGGACCCCGGCCCGATGCGGGAGGGCCCGCCGATGAAGTGGAACCTGCGGATGGTCGCCGCCCAGCGCGACATCTGGAAGGCCGGCGAACTGCAGCGGATGCTCGCGGACGCCGGACTGACCGTCTCCGCGGGCAAGATGTCCCACCTGTGGTCCCGCCGGCCGCTGACCGTCCGCCTCGACGACCTCGACATCCTCTGCGAGGTCCTGGACTGCACACCCGCCGACCTCCTCGTCCCGGAGAAACGGGCCGACCGCCGGGCCGCCGCGGCGGCCGAGGCGGACCGGCAGGCCTCCGGCGGCCCCCCGGTCGGCCACCCGCGGCGGCCCCACCGCCCGGCACCGCCCCGATGAGCACCACCGGCCCCGGACACCCGGCCCCGGGCCACCCGCACCTGCCGGGACCGCACGGGCACGAGGCACGTCCGACCCGGCAGCCACCCCATGCGCCCTCTCACCTGCACGGATGTAATCCATACCCATGCGCCGAGCCGAGTCTGCGCCCAAGGGGGAAGCTTGGGCACAGGCAGGTGCCGAGCACGCGGGTCAGGCGTCCTACGGCTTCGGCGGCCGTGAGGCCGCGGACCATGCCGTCGAGGCCGGTGAAGCAATCGAGCAGTCGGCCCGGCAGGCGGCGACCGCGAGGCGACGGCGGTGCGGGTCCTGCCGGCTCCGGACGGTCCGAGCAGAGTGGCATGCGCCTGGGCCCCGACGCACGACAAGGTGACGAGGCCCTTGACCATGCAGGGGTCCAGGTCCGGCCGCAAGGAGAAGCCGTGGTCGGCCGGCCGTTCCGTGGCGCGGGAGTTGCGACAGCCGCAGGCCCTGGCGGAAGCACCCCGGGCGGCCGGTGAGCCATCGCCCATCCGGTGGCCCACCGGCCGCCGACCAGTCCGCAGCCGCCGCTCGCATCCCTGACCACACGGCCCCCGCCCGGAGGCGAATCCCCGGGCGAGCGCCGTAATCGGCGGGGCAACAGTTCGCCGGGCGGCCGCTTTGTACACCGCCGGAGGCGGAGGCGTGCGGCGTAGGGTGCCGCCATGCCGGTCGTCGTGGCCGGTGGCGGATCCGGTCCGGCGCAGGACCCGCCCGTTCCTGGCGGCCTTGGACCTGCCTGCCTTCGTCGCATGTCACTGTGCAGCCTTCGAGCCGCCGTCGATGGCAAGGGTTTGTCCGGTGATGGACTTGGCGCTGTCGGAGGCGAGGAAGAGCGCCAGCGCGGCGATGTCCTCGGGGTCGGTGAAGCGTTTGAGGGACTGGATGCTCAGGGCGTCGGCGGTGACGTCCGCCAGGCTGCGTCCGCCGGCGTCGGCCCGGCCCTGCAGGACCCGCTGGATGCGTTCGCCGGCGACGGCGCCGGGGGCGATGGCGTTGACACGGATCCCGTCGTCTCCGAGTTCGATGGCGAGGGTCTCGGTGAAGCCGATCAGCCCGCGCTTGGTGGTCGCGTAAGGGCTGCGGTTCGGGTAGCCGTAGCGTCCTCCGACGGAGGACATGATGAGGACGACGCCGGCGTCGGACTTCTTCAGGAAGGGGATGGAGAGCCTGGTGACGTTGAAGGTGCCGGTGAGGTTGACGGCCAGGACGGCTTCCCACTGGTCGGGGTCCATCTCCTCCACCGGGCTGGTGGGGCCGGCGATGCCCGCGTTGTTGACCAGCACGTCGATACCGCCGAGGGTGTGCGCCGCGGCCTCGACGAAGGCATCGACCGAGGACCGGTCGGACACGTCGCAGACCGTTCCGGCGATCGCCGGATCGGCCTCGGTGACCTGTTCGAGGGCCCGTTCGTCGATGTCGCAGATGTGCACACGATCGCCGTTGGCCGCGAACGCCTTGGCTGTCGCGAGTCCGATGCCGGCGGCCCCCGCCGTCACGACGACTCGACGTCCACTGTTCATGCGGGTCCCTCCTCGCTCTTGTCGGCCGCACTGCCCGGCGCCGATTCCCGCTCGCGTGGGGTCAGTTGGGTTCGGCCCGGCGCCAGGTGAGGGCCGAGTTGACGGTCCTGCCACTCGACGTGATGGGTGACGCGGTGCTCAGGCGCAGCGTGTCACCCTCGAGTTCCACCACACGCGGTTGCGTCTGACCGGTCCAGTTGGGGAACACGGACACGAACATGGAGTGGGTGAGGGTCTGCTTCTCCTCGTCCACGTGGAACGGTCCCGAGTAGGCGATGTAGGAGGTCGCTTCCGCCGTGTACTCCTCGGTCGTGCCGTCGAACCAGTCCCCGGAGGCGAAGCCGGGACGGTCGGGTCCGGACAGTTGCGCGGACATGTATCCGTCGGGGGTGTACATGATGATCCCCTTCGGCTCATGGCCCAGCGGCTCGAACGGTTCGGAACCGTCCACCGGGATCTCCCGGTACGACACCAGCTTCCACGCACCGATCAGCCGTTTGCGCAGACCCTCAGCCATCTCTGCCTCCATCGATCAGTGCGCCGTTCCGCCGCCGTCACGGCATCCGCGATGCAGCGCTCTTCAGTCTCTTCCGGTGTTTCCTCAGCCGTGCTTCGGTGCGCGACGCCTCAACCGCAGCGGAATGCACGCAAACGGTGACGGGACCGGCCATGCCGAGCGGGAACACGGCGGCGCCCGCGATTCCCCCGATTCACGGACTGGCCGAGTAGTAAATCCGCAGGGGACCATGTCCCTTCTCTCCGGCCCGGCAAGCCACGACCCGGCCGCGTCCCCGCCGGCGACGAGGCTTCTCGGCTGTGGCGTGATGGCGGGCATCGGCGCGGCGATCAACACCAGTGCGGTCACCCGCGGCGATTCGGTGGCCGTCATCGGCTGTGGCGGCGCCGGCGACGCGGCGGTGGTGGGCTCCCGGCCGGCGGGCGTCCAGCCGATGACGAAGGCTTCGCGCTGGTGGCCGGCGTTCTCCCGGTACCGGCGGGAGGTGCCCGTCAGCATTGGTGTGACCGGGGTGATGCCGAAGGTGGCCCGGGTACCGACGATGAGTTCGGCGCTCGCGCAGCCGGAGCCGAGGTAGTGCTCGACGGGCAGCAGGTCCCGGCCGGCGAGGCCTGGTGGACGGGCTCGACGAGTTTCACGTCGGGCACGGTCGCATCCGTGGTCGCGACATGCGTGAGCACGTTCGGGATGGGAGGACGTGCCCGCCGGCCGGGCCGCGGAGCCTCGTCGTCAGGCCGGGGCGGCCGGCGGACCTCGCTGATGTGCAGCTTGTACCCGGTCCAGTGGAGATCTTCCTTGGTGCCGTAGCGGGCACTGAGGTCACAGGGCGTGGTCCGCGGTCAGGCGGGTTCTGCCGGGCGGGAGGCCGTCCTTGCCTCAGCGCACTGGAGCCCTGTCGGGAGATCCGACTCTCCTACCACCCGGAGAACACGCTCGCCGCCGCCCTCTACGCGGCGCTCGGCTTCAGGCCTGCCGGAGAGTTCGAGGACGAGGAGGCCGTGGCCGCGCTGAGCGCCGAGGCGGCCGCCGCCTGACCGCCCGCGGCCTGTCCGGGGCCCAGATGGTCGGCCCGTTGGGGCGGGTGGGACGGCGCGACCGCGTCCGCCCCAACCCGGGCGAAGAGACCCTCGTTGCCATGAGAAATCCCTCCTTCCCGGCCCCTTCTGGGGCCGGGAAGGAGGGATTCACTCGGGGACGGGTTTTCCTGACGGTTCCGCACCGCACGTCACCGGGCGGACGCTACGCCGTCCGTCGCGAGGCCCGTCCCGCGGCGGGCAGGTCTGGGGGCCGGATACGGAACCAGGGGGTCACTCGGGCCGCAGCGGACCACGGCCGAACATCGAGAGCACCTCGTAACTCTTGTCCGCGGGGCCGGGCTCGCTCAGCTCCATCGCGAATCCACCAGTGAACAGTTCCTGGTCCACGGGGCGCTCATGGATCCAGTCCCGGATCACCTCGCGGAAGGTGATCTTCCATACGCCGTCGCGTTCCTCGTACCGGTTGAAAGTGCGGCTGGCAGCGATCAATTCGCGTGCTGGATCCCCGAACCGATGGTACGAGAGGCGATGTGTCTCCCCCTCGGCGGACTTTCCATCCACCTTGTACCACTCATTCAGCAAATAGTGGGTGGTGTTCTCGAACCGGGGCTTGAAATCATCGATGATCCAGTCCACCCATTCATCCACTCCACCTTCCTTCATGTTGCCCAGGCGGACGAAGGCGTCCTCGAAGAAGATCGACTTCAGCAACTGGGGGTCACGCCGGTCGATCCCGCGGCAGTAGGCGACTTCGAGATCGTGCAGCCGGTCCTTGACCTTCAGCTCCCGAAGAAGACGAAGATCTTCCTCGGTTACTTCGCTGTCGGCGCGAGCTGTGTCGTCAGTCATTGTTTCTCTCCCTCGGGTGAGGATTCAGGCACGTAGGAGCAGGTACGGCAGGGTGCGGTCCCTGTCACACCTCGAGTTGCCGGCCGGTACGGTCCGGGAGCAGGCGGATCGCGAAGGCGGACACCAGGATCGTGAGGAGCCCGTAGCCGGTGACCAGCAGGGTTCCGTTCCCCGAGATCTGCATCAGCCACGTCGCGAGGAAGGGCGCCGGCGCGGCGAACACCATGTTTCCGCAGGTGAGTCCGAGAGCCGATCCGGTGTACCGGATCGGGGTCGGCAGCGCCTCGGCGTAGAAAGCTCCCTGACACCCGGTCATGAACTGCACACCGCACAGCGCACCCGTGATGACGAGCGCGGCCATCCACCAGTTACCCGTGTCGAGGATCAGGAAGAACGGGACGAGGAAGGCCAGCAGCACAGCGAGGCCTGTGAAAAGGACGCGCTTTCGGCCGATCCGGTCGCTGGACCAGCCGCCGAGCAGGCTTGCCCCGATGGAAATCGAATTCGCGACGACCATCAACCCGAACGTGGAGCTCTTGTCGAATCCGAGCCGGCCCGTGAGGTAGCTGGTGGCGAAGGTGACCATGATGTAGTACAGCGCCCCCGGCGCCGCCCACGCGAGCACCAGCAGCGTCACCGTCTTCCAGTGCTGCCTCAGCAGCCCGCGTGCCGCCTGCTCGCTCTTGCCCTCGCTGGCGAGGAAGGTCGGGGTCTCCTCGACGCGGTGCCGGATGTAGTAGCCGACAGCGATGAGCGCCACACTCATCAAGAAGGGCACCCGCCAGCCCCAGCCGGCGAACTGATCCTCGGTGAGCCATGCGGCGAGCCCGGTCAGCGTGAGTGTGGCGAGTACCTGGCTGATCGGCGATCCCACCGACATCAGGGCACCCGCGATACCGCGCCTCCGGTTCGGCGAGTGCTCCATCACCATGAGCTGCGACCCGGTCAGCTCGCCCCCCAGGGCGAAGCCCTGCAGGAAACGCAGTACCACCAGTGCGGCCGGAGCCGCGATTCCCACGCGAGCGTAGGTCGGAAGCACACCGATCAGCACCGATGCCGCGCCCATGAGCAGCAGCGTAAACATCAGTACGTTCCGGCGGCCGAACCTGTCACCCAGCATGCCGAACACGAGGCCGCCCAGCGGCCGTGCCACCAGCCCGACTCCGAAGGTCGCGAACGACGCCAGCAGCGCGGCACCCGGCGCCAGGTCGGGGAAGAACAGCTGCGGGAACACCGTGGCCGACAACGCGCCGTACACAGAGAAGTCGAACCACTCCAGCGCGGAACCCAACGCGCCACTGATGACTGCTCGCCGGGCGGTGGGTGTCCCGCTCCCGGCCTCCGCGCTCCCCGGCACCGCGACCGGCTGACCTGCTTCGGCCTGCCCAACGGGCCCACTGACTCTCATCGCTTCACTCTCCTTGGGTGTCCTCACTACTGCACGGCACGTCACACGAACTCACAGGCGGTTCACGCCTTCACGGCCACTTACGCCACGGGCACGCAAGGGGTGATCTCGCGCCCAGTAGTCCGCGCCACGCAAGAGACACTCGTTCGAGTGTGCGCTCACCCGCGGACGCCGAGAGCATCCACTATCAGGGACTAGGTAGTCAATCATTCCCTGTATGTGGGATTATGGACTCATGAACACTCTACAAACCGTGGACAGGGCGCTTCGCCTGCTTGAACTGGCCCAGCAGGAGCCCGTCGTCACCCTTGCCCGCGCCGCCGGCGAACTGGGCGTGGGAACCTCCGTCGCCCATCGGCTCCTGGCCACCCTTGAGGCCCACGGCTTCATGCGCCGCTCGCTCGACGGCCCCGGCTACCGCCTCGGCCCGGCCATGACCGGCATCCGCCCCGCCCATGCCGACACGGACTTCACCCACTTGATCCAGGACGACCTGCTCGAGCTTCAGGCGGCAACCGGCGAGACCGTGGAATTCGCCGTCCTCGAAGGGCAAGCGGTCCGCTACATCTACGGCATCGCCTCACAGCACCACATGCGCATCGAAGCCAGGGCGGGAACGATCCTTCCCGCACACATCACAGCCTGCGGACGAGCCCTCCTCGCGACCCTCACGACCGACCAGCTCCGCCGGATCTACCCGAACGAACCCCTCCCGCACGCAGCGAAGACCATCACCCCGACCCGCACGGCCCTCGAAACCGAACTCGAGAACGTCAGGCAGCGCGGCTACGCGCGCAACATCGAGGAAACCGAACCCGGCATCGCGGCACTCGCGCAGACTCTCCCCACCCCGCAGGGGTACCCCCCTATCGCCATCACCATCTCAGGGCCGCAACCACGTCTTTGCTTCACACTCGAAAACCCCTGCACCCCGTCCGAGACGGCACTCACTCAAGCCCTGCGTCAGGCGACACAGAAGATGCAGGCAAAACTCACCTCAAAGCTTCAGCATTAGCCCTCTTCGTACGGGGTCATGAGGGCGGGCGGCATGGCCTTGAGCCGTTCCAAGAAGGGGAGGAAACCGGTGCCGTCGGACTGAGAGGGAGTTTGGTTCAGGGTGATCGCCCCTTATGTCCCAGTAGGTGTCTCGCCAGGTGGATGTGGTCTCGTCCGTCATGCGCTTGGTGAGGTTGTCGACCGAAGCTTTGTGGATCATGGCTTCGGAGTCGGCGGGGAGGGTCTCGTGGCCGCGGACCAGACGCCGGTGCGGTATCAGGATCCCGCAGGCCTGCTCGACCTTCCGCCGCTTCGGTTGCGGGACGGACCCCCGTCTCCTGCGGGGTGCGTCCGACGGTCTCGACGTCGATGCCGAGGCGGGTGCCGAACGCGTCCACGCCCGGATGAACGACATCGCCGGCGGCCGCGTCGCAGCCCCGGCCCAGCTCATCGTTGTCGCCACCCCTCTCCTGGTCGCCCTGATCAACCACGAGTACCAGCACGACCAGTGGATCGGTGAAGTCCGCGCAGGCGACCTCGGCCACGCCCTCCCGCCCGACCCGGACAGCGACCAGGTCTCACGCCTGGACGGACACCTCGTCCTCAACCCTTTCGCGTGAGCCGTACGCCCCGGGAGCGGGGCAGAGCGGGCAGGAGACCGCCCCGTAGGCTTCTCCCGCCAAACGGCGCTGCCGCCGGGAAGGAGCCGGCGGCAGCGACGCCCGGCACGGCAGTGACGGCCGGGCAGTCCGCGAAAGGGGCCGGCGCCATCCGTCCTGCCCCGGAAGACCGGCCAGAGCGTCAGCCCGGACACCTGGCCCTGGCCCAGGGGAGACCATGAACGCTGGTATACAACGCGGCGCGATCGCCGCCGTACAGGTACTCGGCCTCGCCGTCTGGTTCTCCATGTCAGCCGTGGTTCCCACACTTCGCAGCGAGTGGGGACTCGACTCCGCCGACGCCGTATGGCTGACCGCGTCAGTCCAACTCGGCTTCGTCACCGGCGCGCTCACGTCCGCCGCTCTCACTCTCGCCGACCGTCTCCCGCCCCAGCGCCTCCTCGCCGGCGGCGCCGCCGCAGCTGCCGTGTGCACTGTGCTGCTGGCCGTGTCGGTCGATCGGCTTGCCGCGGCCGTTCCGCTCCGCTTCGTGACCGGCGTGTGCCTGGCCGGTGTTTACCCGGTCGGCATGAAACTCATGGCCTCCTGGGCACATGGCGCCGCACGCGGCAAGTCCATGGGGGTTCTCATTGCCGCCCTGACGCTCGGATCGACCCTTCCGCATCTCATCGCCGGCGTCGGGTCACTGCCCTGGCGGGGCGTTCTTCTGGTCGCGGCAGCAGCCGGACTCCTGGCCTCTTTCATCGCGCTGGCCTTCATCCGCGTCGGTCCCCATGCCGCCCCGGCCGCGCCCGCCCGCAACCCCCGCTACGCCCTCACCATGTTCACCCAGCGCGGCCCCCGCTCGGCCAACCTCGGCTACTTCGGGCACATGTGGGAGCTCTACGCCCTGTGGACCTGGATCCCCGCGTTTCTCGCCGCGACGGACAGCGCCCGTCATCTCCCCGGATCGGTCGAGGTCACCGTGTTTCTCACCATGGGGATCGGCGGAGCGGTCGGCTGTCTGCTCGGTGGCTGGGGCGCCGACCGCTTCGGCCGCCCTCCCGCCGCCATGGCGGCCCTGCTCACCAGCGGTCTGTGCTGTCTGCTCTCACCGCTGCTCGTCCACTCCCCGCCGACGCTCATGGTCGCGTTCTGTGCCCTCTGGGGCGCTGCTGTGATCGCCGACTCCGGAGTGTTCTCGACCTCCCTCAGCGAAGTCGCCGACTCCCGCTACATCGGAACAGCCCTCACGGCCCAGACCGCGATCGGATTCGCCCTCACAGTCGTCAGCATCCAGCTGACCCCCCTCCTCGCCGACGCCGTCGGCTGGCGCTACGCGTTCCTCCTCCTGGCTCCCGGCCCCTTGGCCGGCGCCCTCGCCATGCGCGCCCTGAGAACCGGAAACCGCCCCGTTGAGCGCGCAGGACGAGGACGTACCGCTCCCCGGTTCTGACCGCTCCGGCCCGCCCGGCCAGGGGCGCATGGGACTTCCGTTTCCACTCCGGGCTCGCTTTGGCCATCGGGCCTGCCGGCCCTGCTGCTGCCGCGGCGCTCTACGCCAATGTGTTCGCCCGGCCGTACGGCGTCCCGGCTCCGTCCGGAGGGAGCCGCACTCGGCCTCTTCCACGGCCCCGCCCGGGACGGGCCCGTCACGAAAGCCGGTCGGAGGCGATCACCGGGGCGAGAAGGCCGGCTGATCGGGCAGAGCAGCGCCAGCGCCTGCTCGTGGAGGACCGCCGTCGCGCCCGCGCAGGCGTTCCCCGCCACGGTCACCTGGCAGCCGGTGTCCGCAGCGGCGAAGGCCGTGCCGAGGACGCGGCACTCGGCGCGGCGCGTAGCGTCCGGCCGTATGGAACCCATGGCTTACATCCAGTCAGCGCGGGACACCCGGCCCCGGGCCCGTGACCTCGGTATCGTCATCGGAGGTGTCGCTACCGGACCCCTCGACGCGATCACCGATGTGCCGGGCGTCCGCGTCGGGCACACCACCGTCCGCCGGCACCCCGACGTGCACAGCGGAGTGACCGCCGTCGTGCCCGACGCCGTCGGCCCCCACACGCCGCTGTCCGCCGGGGTGTTCACCGGCAACGGCTACGGCAAGCTCATCGGCACGACCCAGCTCACCGAACTCGGCACGCTGGAGACCCCGGTGCTGCTCACCTCGACCCTGTCCGCGTTCCGGGTCGCCGACGCCCTCGTCGGCTGGATGCTGGAGCGGCCCGGATGCGGCGAGGTGCAGAGCCTCAACCCGGTCGTGGGCGAGTGCAACGACGGCTTCCTGTCCGACATCCGCGCACGGCCGGTTCACGAGGAGCACGTCCGGGCCGCACTCGAGAAAGCGTCCGGCGGTCCGGTGGCCGAGGGCTGTGTCGGCGCGGGAACCGGCACAGGCGCCCTGGGGTTCAAGGCAGGCATCGGAACCGCCTCACGTACACCGGAACTGGGAGGCCGGCGGCACACGGCGGGGGTCCTGGTACAGGCGAACTTCGGCGGTACGCTGCGAGTGCTCGGCCGCAGTGTCACCCCGCAGTCCCTGGGCCTGACCGGCGACCCGGCGCCGGTCGGGGAGACCGGTTCCTGCATGATCGTGGTGGCCACGGACGCCCCCCTCGACGCCCGGCAGCTCACCCGCGTCGCGCGGCGTGCCGTGTTCGCCCTGGCCCGCACGGGCGCCGCCTACAGCCACGGCAGCGGCGACTACGCCGTCGCCTTCGGTACGCGACCGGAAGCCGGGGCCCCTGTGGCGGACGCCGAACTGGGACCGCTGTTCGAAGCCGTCCTCGACGCGGTCGAGGAGGCGGTGCTCAACTCCCTGCTCGCCGCGACGACGACCACCGGCTTCGGCGGCCGCACCCTGCCGGCCCTGCCGGCGGACCGGCTGCTCGACGCCCTCACGGGTCCCGTGGCACCACCGGTGCCCCACGGCCGGACGCGACCGCCGCGCTGACACCGGACCAGCGGCGGGGTGCGACCGTGAACGCTCGGGTGAACGACCGAGGTTCGGCCGAAGGGCGCTGCCACCGCCGTCCGATCGGGCAGAGGCATCGGCCACCGGGCACGGCTGCACAAAACGGCCGCAGCCGGGCAGGTCGGTACAGCTGGGGCCTGTCCTCCCGCCGTCTCCTGGCGAACCATCCGCCCGCCGGGGCCACAAGGGCCGGCGCCCCGGCCGTCCGTGCCCAATGCCGCCAGTGCCGGAGCGGATTCCGCCATCGCCGGAGTGGCGCGGGTGCGGCCTCGGCGGGGATCGCGTCGCGGTCGTTGTCGGGCACGGGGACGTTCGGACCGCACACGGTGATGGAGCCCTTGGCGCCGGGAATCCGCTTGTCGATGCGGATAAGGAAACCGACGGTTTCCGAGGACCCGGGCCTTGGGGCACGCCGCTCCGAGAGGTCGCACAGGAAGAAGTGTTGCCATGTGCTCGGTCGAGGCCATCAACGGCCTCGCCTGCAGCGGCAGCAAGGCGAGTCCCGGTACTTCATGGCCGCCCGCAAGCTGCACAACCGGGGCGGGCCGTTGGCATGATCCTCTGGGAAGGCACCCAGGAACCGGCCGGTCAGAACCTCCCCGAACTTGTGCGTGAGGGCGCCCACATCCGCGTCTCCCCGGTGCTGGGCACCGAGTCCCAGGCCAGGACGGCGCTCGGCGACAAGGCCGTGAACGGTGGCGCCGCACCTCACCTGCTCCGCGCTGCGCGGCATGGACCTCTCCGGTGTGGTGGTACGCCCGTCGACGGCAACGTCCCCACGCGCAGGGTCTTCGCCGCGGTGCGCCGCGGCTCCGAGCAGCACCCGCTCCTGACTCCGGTGCCCGCGGCCCTCCGTACGGCCGCCGCGCGGGTGGGGCCCGATCCGGCATCCATTGCCTGACCTGCTGACTTGCTTCATTACCTCAGCGGTAATCGACCCTCCGGGCGGAACCGGGCAAGGTTGGAGTCGCCGTGGACCGGGCGGCGCACTCCGCCCGGTCCACGGCCCCTGACCGGCGTTTTCGACCTCGACGGAGGCTGATCGGCATGTCCGCCACCACTCTGCTCGGCACCCTCTCCCGTACCGACCGCCCGCAGACCATGCTGCGCCGCTTCCTCGCCCTCGACGCCATCGTCACCGGTGCCAACGGGCTGGTCTACCTGATCGACTCGAAGCCGGTCGGCAACCTGCTCGGCATCGGATCCGGTGTGCTGTTCGAACTCGGCATCTTCCTGACGCTGTTCGGTGCGGGAGTCGGCTGCCTCGCCACGCGGAAGCAGCCGCCGGCCCTCGCCGTGAAGGCGGTCATCGACGCCAATGTGCTGTGGGCCGTGCTCAGCATCGTCGCGATGGTCGCCTGGTTCTCGCCGACGACCGCGGGTGCCGTCTGGATCCCCCTGCAGGCCGTGACCGTCGGGGGTTTCGCCGCGCTCCAGTTCCTCTCGCTGCGTGTCACTACGGCCTGAGGGACTGCAGATACTCGACTGTCGCCGAGTCGGCCGGGAGGAACGTCTCGATGGCCAGCTCGGCGACGGTCACGTCCATCGGAGTGTTGAAGGTCGAGATGGACGAGATGAAGGACAGAGTCCGGCCGTTGTGTTCCAGTTGGAGCGGCAGGGCGAAGTACGGAACGGGCTCCTCCGGGTGGCTGCTGCGGTCCCTGGTCTCCGGAAGCGGATAAGCGGCCACCTCGTCGTACAGCGCGCGCAGCGCCTCGGACCTGGCCAGCGCGATCTGACGCTCCATCTGGGCCAGCAGATGTCCGCGCCATTTCCGCAGATTGCGGATGTGCGGCGCCATTCCCTGCGGGTGCAGTGTGAGCCGCATGGCGTTCAGCGGCGGGGCGAGCAGATGCTCCGCCACCCCGTCCAGCATCATCATGATTCCCCGGTTGGCGGCGACGACGTTGTACGTTCCGTCGACGACCAGCGCCGGATACGGTTCGTAGCCCTGCAGCAGCCGCTCGATGCCCTCGCGCAGTGAGCCGAGCGCCGGATCGTGCAGCGGGGTCTCGGCGTAACGCGGGGCGTAACCGGCCGCCAGCAGCAGGACGTTGCGCTCCCGGACCGGAACATCGAGATGTTCGGCCAGCCGCAGGATCATCTCCTCGCTCGGACGGGACCGGCCCGTCTCGATGAAGCTGATGTGCCGGGCGGAGGATTCGGCACGCAGCGCCAGCTCCAGCTGGCTGAGCCTGCGCCGCTCCCGCCAGCCACGGAGGAGCGGACCTATCGGGGTGCCCAGTACGGCAGTTGACATGCTGCGACGGTACTTCAGCTTGTCCTTCGAGGTTCGGCGTCGAACGCAGGTTGAACTTGATCGGCGTTTTCGCTGTTCACGGGCCGTGGTCGTGAGGGCGAACAGCAGCCGCGGGAAGAGCGGGTGGTGTCGCCGCCGTTCCTCCCGCGCCGGCTCGTGGCGGGTCGGCCCGTGTCGCGGCTCCTTGTCTCCACGGCTGCCGGTGAAACGAACGGTTGTGACTGAGCACGCCGGTTGGCAACTCCGGGCGCCGCAGTTGCCGCAGGGCAGCGGTCTCTTCGGGGTACTGGTGGCGGTTCAACGGTCGGGACGGGGTCGCTTCCCCGCGGCGGCGCCCCCGTCCGCGGTCACGCCGTCGGCCGCTCCGTCAGGAGGTAGCGCGTCCAGGGCCGCACGTCGGTGAACCGCGGCTCGGTGAACCCGGCGTCACGGAGCGCGCCCGTGTACTGCCGCACGTCGGCGACGGACATGGGATCGTCCGCCGCTTCCTGGTGCGCGACGCCGCGGGACATCATCCTGGCCATGGCGCGGGTCACCCGGGGGGTCACCGGGCCGCTCGGGAAGGCGTCCGCGATCAGCAGCCGCCCGCCGGGCCGCAGCACGCGGTACATCTGCGCCAGCGCGGTCTCCCGGTGCGCCTCGGGGATGTGGTGCATCGCGAACGTCGAGGTGACCACGTCGAACTCACCGTCGGGCAGGTCCAGGGACTGCGCGGGCGCGAGTACGAAGCGGCAGTTGGCCGCCCGGCCCGTGTGACGGGACGCGTACTCGATCATCGGCGCCGAGGGGTCGATGCCGACCACCTGGCCGCCAGGTCCGACCGCGTCGGCGAGCCGCCCGGCGAAGATGCCGGGGCCGCAGCCGACGTCGAGCACCCGGTCGCCGGGGCGGGCGCCGCTCGCCGCCACCAGAGTGCTGTTCAGCGCGCCCCGGCGGCCGCCGAAGATCACCGTAACGAGCAGGTTGTACCGGCGCACCCACGGGATGAGGATGCCTGGCTGCTCCGGCTCCCGCACCTCGGTGCCGGCCGTGTCCGCTCCTCGCATCTCCATGACCTGTTCTCCTTCCGGTCTCCTTGCCGACCGCCTGTGGTGTCGGCTGCGACGTCCTTCGATGATGGGCGGGGCCGGGGCCGCCGTCGTCGCCCTGGCGGCGGCACTGTGCGCTGCCACGCCGGAACGACCCGGCCCGACGGCTACATCCCCAGGAGTACGCACGAAATGGCCCCACGAGGTGACGTATTGCTGCGCGCACCGGCGCTACCGTGCGGGTATGGGCATGCGGCCGGGCTTGCGCGGCTATACACGGGACGCGGTGACGGCTGGTGTCGTCGCCGCGATCTCACTGGTCGGCTCAGCGGTGGCCGTCCCCGACCGCACCGGCCTCGACCTGCTCGGATACCTCCTGGTGCTGGTAGGGGGCCTCGCGCTCACCGCCAGGCAGCGCGTCCCGGTCGCGGTCGTGGCCGCCACGCTCGTATGCCTGTTCGCCTACCATCTGCGCGGCTACCCGGGTGACGCGGCCGCTCTGCCTGTTCTCGTGGCGATCCACACCGCCGTCCTCGCGGGCCACCGGCTGGTAACCCTCGCCCTGGGCGCAGCCGCGTTCGTCGCGGGCACGGTCGCACTGAGCCTCACATCCTCCGGAGGCCAGTCCGCCAGGGAGATCGTCGAAGGACGGTTCCTGCTGGTCGGCTGGGTGGTGGCCGCGGTCATGGCGGCGGAGACGAGGCGCCAGTGGAACAGCAACCTCAGGCAGGCCGAGCAGCGCGCCGCCGACGCCGAGCAGCGGGCGGCCGACGCCGAGCGGCTCCGCGAGGAGACCGCACGTCGCCGCGCGGGTGAGGAACGGCTGCGGATCGCCCGCGAGCTGCACGACTCGCTCACCCACAGCATCTCCGTGATCAAGGTGCAGGCCGGAGTGGCCGTCCATCTGGCGCGCAAGCGCGGCGAGAACGTGCCGGATGCCCTGCTGGCCATCGAGGAGGCCGCGGGCGACGCGACCCGCGAACTCCGGGCGACCCTCGACGTGCTCCGCGCACCCGGCGAGGCCGTCCCCGGTCGGCCCGGCCCCCCGGTCACCGGGCTCGGCCTCCTGCCCGAGCTGGTGGGACGGACAAGTTCCACGGGCCTGCCCGCCACCGTGATCGTCGGGGGCGAGCCAAGGAAGCTGCCGCCCGAACTCGACCGGGCCGTCTACCGGGTCGTCCAGGAGGCGCTGACGAACACCGCCCGGCACGCCGGGTCCGCCTCGGCCCGGATCCGTCTCGACTTCAAGCGGGACTCGCTGGCCGTACGCATCGACGACGACGGCAGGGCAACCCCCGCAGCACAGCCGGAACCGGGCATCGGCCTGACCGGCATGCGCGAGCGGGTCACCGCACTCGGCGGGCGGCTGCACGCCGGGCCCCGGCCGGAGGGCGGGTTCACCGTCCGCGCCGAATTTCCGCTGAACGGCACCGACCCCGGCGGCACACCATGATCCGGGTCCTGCTCGTCGACGACCAGCCGCTCATCCGCGGCGGCTTCCGCGCGCTGCTCGACGCCGAGGACGACATCGAGGTCGTCGCCGAGGCCGGCGACGGCGCGGCCGGGGCCGCGCTCGCCACCGAGCACGTTCCCGACGTGGCCCTCGTCGACATCTCGATGCCGGTGGTGGACGGGATCGAGGCCACCCGCCGGATCGCCGCGGACCCGGCCCTGTCCGCCGTGCACGTGGTGATCCTGACGAACTACGGTGTCGACGAGTACGTCTACAGCGCGCTGCGTGCGGGCGCGAGCGGGTTCCTCGTCAAGGACATCGAACCCGCCGACCTGCTCCAGGCGGTCCGGGTCGCCGCCCGCGGCGACGCGCTGCTCTCCCCGGCCATCACCCGCAAGCTCATCGCCGAGTACACATCCCGGCCCCTGTACCCGGGCCCCGGCACGCGCTCTCGCCTGGAGGTGCTGACCCGGCGGGAGTGCGAGGTCCTCGCCCTGGTCGGCCGTGGCCTCAGCAACGACGAGATCGCCGCCCACATGGTGATCAGCTCGTCCACGGTCAAGACCCACGTCAGCCGCACCATGACCAAGCTCGCCGCCCGCGACCGCGCCCAACTCGTCGTAGCCGCCTACGAGTCCGGCCTGGTCACCCCCCGCGGCACAGCCGATTGGGCCGTGTCCGACGGAGCCGCCCACCGCCCTCCTCTTTGACTGCACCATGCAGTGGCCGGCACGACTCGTACAGAAGCCGGAGGCGTGTTCAGCGACCTCGCATGCCGGCAGCGCACCGATCCGGAGGGCAAGAAGAGGGGCGGCAAGGGCACGGTCTGCCAAGCCGTATGCCCGGCCACGGGTCGCGTCGGCGGGACGTGGATCCCGCACGGCGCTGTCCCGGCCACGCCCACCATCGCCCCTGAGCCCCTCGCCCGTCGCGCCGTCGACTCCATGAGGCTGGACGGCCCGAACAGTGCCTCGCCACGGGCGTCGGGCCGGTACACCGTCGGTGTGCTGATGTGGCTGTGGGTCCGCCAGAGCCCGCCCACCTACGGGCCGGCGTCGGTGACGGCGAGCGCGGGCGGCGTCACCGTGACTGCCACCGCACGCGTCACCGAGGTTCGTTGGGGAATGGACGACGGCGCCACCGTCACCTGCACCGGCCTCCACCATGCGGGTGCGGGCATGACCGACTCCCCGCGACTGCGGGCACCGCTACACCCGCGCCGGCGCCGGTGAGTCCGGCGATCGCTACCGGCTCACCGCCACCTCGACCTGGACCGTCACCTGGCACATCACCGGCCAGGGCGGTGACGTAGGCGAGTTCACCGAGATCCGCAGGAGCACTGTCGGGGTCCGCGACGGTGAAGTCCAGGTCCTCAACCGAGGGGCGAGCCGCCGTCACTGCGGACACGTCCCTCATCGGCGAGTGGGACCGGTCCACTGCCCGCGCTCAGGCCCTGACTCGTGTCTTCAACCTCCGGGAGGAACTGACCGGACCCAACCGCGCGTCCTGCCTGAACGAGACCTGGAACCGGCCCATGACTGCGGAACCGCCACGCCATGAGCACACCCCCGGCCCCCGCCCCGGCGCCGTCCTGGCCGTACTGCGCACACAGCGCGGACCCTACCGCCGATCCCGTCGGCCGCCGCGGCAGCACCCCGAGCCGCGGCAGGGAAGGGCACCGTCCACGGGCCGGACGACCGCGCCGAGGTCCTGGCTGAGGTCGGCACGTTCCTCACCGGCATCGCGACCGAGCAGCCCTTCTGGCCGGGCGACGGGCTCCGGCCGCCGCTGTGCCAGAGCGCACGAGGACGATGTAGGGGCGGAATACTGATCCAGCGGCCCTGACAGTCCGGACAAACGCCTGCCGTCCCAGGACCGGTGTCCTGGGACGGCAGGCTGATCACCACCCATCGCTCGTGCAGAGGACTCACAAGTCCGTCCATGGGCGAGGCTTCCGCCGGTCAGAGGCGTTCACATGGACTGGGAGGGACCGTGCTGCTCTCCAGCCCGGCTCGGGAGGCGCCGGTGAGCACGAAGAGCACGCGGGGAAAGACCGGATACCAGTGGAGCCGGGCAGTACCTGCGGCGGCCGGCCTGCGACGGCCGACGGGCTGGACCTCGTACTGGAACAGACGGGCGTACGCGGCCAACTTCACGGCCAGCCGCTCGCTGCTCATGGTGCTGCGATCGACCTCCACGAACGCACGCAGTTCTCATCGGTGTTGGCTCTCGATGACGGTGTAGTACATGACAGCGTCGGCCGCAATCCGCTCACCCTCGCCGACCGAGTGAGGCACCTCAGGGGTTCAGTCCCAGGGGCCGTGCTCGTGCCCGAGTCGACGAGCGTCTTCGGCAAGGCCAGATGGGCGCGCACGGCGGCGTGTGTGTGGGGGTCTTCAGCGATGCTGCCGTAGTCGAGGTGATGGGACAGGACGGCCGCCCCCGCAGGACAGGCAGGTTGCGGGTCGGACGGGAACCTTCCTGCGTGAGGTACCAGGCGTCGGTACGTGAGCGGTTCGCATCCGACAGCGCCGTGCAGTCGACGAACCCGTCGGAGCGCGGCCTGTTCAGAATCCTTTCGCACGACGCACGGTTGACGTTGACGGACGCCACAGCCGTCGCACACAGCCGATGTCGGCGACGAGTCCGTCGAGCCGCGGGAAGACGTGGTCGAGGACCAGGTCCTGCGCGGTGTCGTACATCAATGTCCTACGCGCCTTTCTGGGCGCCGCGGATGGTTCATCACATAGGTCCGGGTGGCGAGGAAGAGCAGGATTCCCCACACCAGGAACGACATGTCCCAGACGAACAGGCGCCACAGCAGCGGCTTCCACTCGACGGGGTCGGACGGGGTGAGCACGCCGAGCGCCACCAGGAGCAGGCTGCCGACCTGCAGGGCCCCGTAGGCGGTCAGCAGTGCCGCGCCGCCCCAGCCCGCGGTGAGCATCAGCGGGCGGGGGACGACGCGGCCCCACGGCCGGACGAGCGACAGTGAGAAGAGAGCGCCCGCGATCTTGAGTGCGCCGGTGATCCAGACGACGGCGATGAATCCGGGGTCCCGTCGTGCGGCCATCCGCTGGATCACGCCGCCGAGGGTGTCGAGGGCGAAGGTGCCTCCGGCCGCCCAGTGGAAACTGAACAGGCCGAAGACGAAGGCCAGCACCGCGGCCGCGTGTCCGGCCCAGGCCCTTGGCCGTCCGCCGGTTTCCCGAGCTGTTGGAACATTCTCCAGGTGCTGGTCACGGGCTTCGGACACGGTGGCACTCCTTCAGGTGTTTCCGGTGGGTTCCAAGCGCTGGTCACGATGAACCGCACTCCCGTGCCCAGCGCGCAGAACTCGTCGATGATCGGCTTCTCCGGTCCGTAGTGGTGGAGCACATTGCGCGTCTCGACCGCGGTCGGGTCGTCCGGGTCGTCGTAGTAGGAGCACTCCCCGACCTCGATCAACGGGGCCTTCACCAGCGGCCTGAGCAGCACCACCCGAGGTTGCCCGGGCAGTGGATGGAGGATCGTCGGGTCGGCAGGCACAGGCACGGGGAGCGATTCCTCATCGGTTGTGGATCCGTGTCCGATCCATGGTCGCGGCGCCGCGCCGTCCCAGGACACCGATTTACCGGGACTCTTGCAGAAAGCCCCGGCGTTCACGCCGGGGATGAATGCATCTCAAGACTGCTCTGACGTGCACCTTGGAGCGGGCGTTTTTGCTGCTCGATGTACTGGCGGACGATCGCCAATGGTGCTCCGCCGCACGATGCGGAGAAATACGAGGGCGACCACAGGTGCCCGTGCATGATGGCGCGATTGATCTGGAGCAATGCTCATGACTTGTGGATCGGTCTTCGGGACGGCACGCGAAGGGCGTACCTTCCCGAATGATCCTGTATCGGTCACCAAGTCAGGCCCGCGTTCGCAGCGCGGGTCGGGAAGGCACGCCCGTGCTCAGCGTAGTCAACGAAGACGGCTCCACCGCTACCGGTTCGCTGATCGACGAGATCGTGCGGGAAGGCGCCCGCCGGATGCTCGCCGCCGCGCTGGAGGCAGAAGTCGACCAGTACATAGCCGAGTTGGCTGCCGAGCGGGACGAACGCGGGCGGCGCTTGGTGGTGCGCAACGGCCACCACCGCCCCCGCACCGTGACCACGGCCGCCGGCCCGGTCGAGGTCCGCGCCCCGCGAGTGAACGACCGCCGCGTCGACGAAGCGACCGGCGAACGGCAGCGGTTCTCCTCGAAAATCCTCCCGCCCTGGTGCCGCAAGTCCCCGAAGATCAGCGAGGTCCTGCCGCTGCTCTACCTGCACGGGCTGTCCAGCGGGGACTTCGTGCCCGCCCTTGAGCAGTTCCTCGGCTCCGCGGCCGGCCTGTCGGCGGCCACCGTGAACCGGCTCACGAAGCAGTGGCAGGACGACCACACGGCCTTCCAGAACCGGGACCTGTCCGGCACTGACTACGTCTACGTGTGGGCCGACGGCGTCCACCCCAAGGTCCGCCTCGGCCAGGCCCACTCCTGTGTCCTGGTCCTGATGGGCGTGCGGCTGGACGGCACCAAGGAGCTGATCGCGCTGGCCGAGGGGCTGCGGGAGTCGACGGAGTCGTGGGCCGACCTGCTGCGGGACTGCCGCCGCCGGGGCATGCGCGATCCGGCCCTCGTCGTGGGCGACGGCGCCATGGGCCTGTGGCGGGCCCTGGCGGAGGTGTTCCCGCAGGCCAGGCACCAAAGGTGCTGGGTCCACAAGACCCGTAATGTCATGAACACGCTGCCGAAGTCCGCGCAGCCCGGAGCGAAGAAGGCCCTGCAGGAGATATACAACGCCGAGGACCGCACCCACGCCGAGAAGGCGGCCCGCGCGTTCGAGAAGACCTATGGGGCGAAGTGGCCCAAGGCCGTGAAGAAGGTCACCGACGACCTGGACGAGCTCCTGGCGTTCTACGACTTCCCCGCCGAGCACTGGATCCATCTGCGGACCACGAACCCCATCGAGTCGACGTTCTCCACGATCAGGCTGCGGACGAAGGTCACCCGAGGAGCGGGCAGCCCGGCCGCCGCCCTGGCGATGGTGTTCAAGCTCGCCGAGGCCGCCCAGGCCCGCTGGCGGGCGGTCACCGCACCCCACCTCGTCGCCCTCGTCCGCTCCGGCGCCCGCTTCGAAAACGGCCACCTCGTCGAGAACCTCGAAGCCGCCTGAACCTCAACTCACCCACAAGTCTTGACAATTACTCATTGATCTGGCCGGTGAACTCCTGCCGTATCCGGCGAGCGGAGACACCCTTGAGACTGTTGACCAGCTTCGAGACGGCGACCTTGGGCGGGTAGTGCACCAGGAGGTGGACGTGATCGCGTTCGCCGTTGAACTCCTTCAGTTCCGCCTCGAAGTCCTCGCACACCTTCCGCATGATCTCTTCGCAGCGTGTCAGCATCTCGTCGTTGAACACCCCGCGCCGGTACTTCGTCACGAAGACCAAGTGCACATGCATCGCCGAAACAACGTGTCTGCCACGCCTGTAGTCGTTCTGTCCATCCATGAGACCAATCGTAGTAAAGTCTTGGGTGTGCAGCTCCGCTACAACTACCGGACCTACCCGGACGCCTCCCAGCGCCGTGCGCTGGCCCAGGCGTTCGGATGCGCCCGCGTGGTGTGGAACGACTGCCTGCGCGACCGCAAGGAAGCGCACGCGGCGGGACTGCCGTACGTGAAGTCGGCGGAGTTGTCCCGGCTGCGCATCACCCAGGCCAGGCGCACCGAGGAACGGGCCTGGCTCGCCGATGTGTCAGCGGTCGTCCTGCAGCAGTCCCTGCGGGACCTGGACACCGCCTACAAGAACTTCTTCGACTCGATCAAGGGCAAGCGACAGGGCCGCAAGGTCGGCCCTCCCCGCTACAAATCGAAGAAGGACACCCGGCAGTCGATCCGCCTCAACACCAACGCCTTCTCCCTCCAGGACGACGGCACGGTGTATGTGGCCAAGGTCGGCAACCTCAAGGTCAAGTGGTCCCGCCGGCTGCCGGCCGCGCCCACGTCCCTGACCGTCACCAAAGACAGCGCCGGCCGGTACTTCCTCAGCTTCGTCGTGGACACCGAGCCGGACATCCTCCCCGAGGCGGAGACGGAAGCCGGTATCGACCTCGGCCTGTCCGCCTTCGCCGTCCTGTCCGACGGCCACAAGATCGACAGCCCCCGCTTCCTGCGCCGGGCCGAGAAGAAACTCAAGCGCCTCCAGCGGGGCCTGTCCCGCAAAACCAAGGGATCGAAGAACCGGGCCAGGGCCCGCATCAAGGTCGCACGCCAGCACGCCAAGGTGGCCAACCGGCGCCGGGACTGGCACCACAAGGCTTCCACACAGATCATCCGCGATAACCAAGCGGTGTACGTGGAAGACCTCGCGGTGTCCGGCCTCGGTCGCACCCGGCTCGCCAAGTCCGTGCACGACGCGGGATGGTCCGCGTTCGTCGGCATGCTTCAGTACAAGGCGGTCAAGCACGGCCGCACCTTCGCCAAGGTGGGCCGGACCTTCCCGTCCTCTCAGGTCTGTTCGGCCTGCGGCTTCAGGGACGGTCCCAAGCCTCTGCACGTCAGGGAGTGGACGTGTGGCGAGTGTGGCACCGTGCACGACCGCGACCACAACGCAGCCCGCAACGTCCTGTTCGAAGGACGCCGAATCGTCGCCGCCGGACGGGTGGAGACGCTAAACGCCTGTGGAGTGCCGGTAAGACGGGCACACGTGCCCGCACAGCGCGTTGAAGCAGGAAGCCCCCGGAAGGGTCAGACGACCCGGGCCGGAATCCCTGGACTTTAGGCCAGGGAGCACGTCAACACCCGCACGAACGCGCGCCTGCCGCCCGTCGGCGCTGTCCGGGTCCCGAAGCGGGCGTAACCCTCTGGGAGAATCCGGGAGTTGGAACGAGTAACGCCCGAGCACGTTGATGTGATGCCGCACGAACGGGGAGAGGCGGGCGATGTCCTCGTCGCGGACGTCGAAGCCGTCCACGCGTAGCTGGTTGACCGCGGCGTCCATGTACCGGGTGTTGAAGAACACGAGGGCGTCGAGGACCAGGCCGAGGGCGCCGATCCGGTCCTCCACGCAGTCCTGGTAGCGCTGGTGGAGCTGCCCGTTCTCGCCGTGGGAGATCTCCCGGGCCGGGGAGTGGCGGTCCTCCTGGAGGTTGGCCTGCGCCTTGATCTGCCCGCGGTAGCCGGGCTCGTCGGCGAGGCGCAGGACGCGCAGGGTCCTGGCGATCCGCCCCTGGTGGGCGATCGCGTCGCCCAGCGGCGTCGCGCGGCCGTCCCGGGAGAGCATGCGGATGACGTCGTATACGCGCACGGGCCGGTGTGGATGGAGCCGATGATCCGCAGGATGTCCTCCCGGTGCCGTTCGATCCGGGCACGGGCGACCCGCCGCAGGCGGCATCCCGGAAGGCACCGTAGTCGGCGGTGCGGTCGATGCGCCGCATTTTCTGGTCCGGCAGGTCGGCCGGCTGCGGCGCGTACGCGAACCCGGTCAGGGTGAGCAGGCCGAAGACGATGTATGTTGTTACCTGGACACCTCACGCCCCGTTAGCCCGGAGGGACGGCCAAGTGGCCTCTCGGACGGGGCGGTTGTGGAGGTGGCTGTGCGGGTCCTGCACCAGCGGCGCGAGGACGGCTCGCACCTGGTCGAGCTGCTCGACGACGCGGGCGAGCCGATCGACGTGGTCTCGGGCTTCCTGCGGTTCCTCGCCGCCCGGAACTGCTCGCCCAACACGCTCGTGTCCTACGCCTACGACCTCCGTCACCTGTGGCGGTTCTTCGGCGAGCACGGCCTGACATGGGATGTGTTCGCCCCGCCGCACGCGATCCCGCTGCTGGAGTACCTGCGGTCGGTGCCGTCGCGCCGGCCGCGGCAGCGGATGACGCTCACCGTCGCGACGGTCGATGCGAACGGGCCGGGCACGAGGCTCGCGGCGACCACGGTGAACCGGATTTTGGCGGCGGTGTCCTCGTTCTACGAGTACGCCATCCTCGCTGGGCTGCTGGACCGCGCCAACCCGATCGAGAAGCGGTCGGACCCCGCCCTGCAGCGGGTCTCCGAGCGGCACCGCCCGTTCATGGGCCGGGCCAGCCGTCAGCGGCCCGTCCGGCGCGCGGTGCGGGTCAAGACCGTCCAAGCCCTGCCCCGGCCGCTGGACGACGCGCAGGTCGAGGCACTGCTCGCCGAGCTGCGGTCGGTGCGCGACCGGGCCTTGGTGCTGCTGATGCTCCAAGGCGGCCTGCGACCCGGTGAGGCCCTCGGGCTCCACCTGGAGGACATCGCCTACGGACGTCGCCGGGTGGTGGTCCGCCACCGCGACGATCACCCCAAGGGCGCCCGGTCGAAGTCGCGCTACGAGCGCATGGTGGACCTGCACGAGCCCGAGGCCCTGGCCGCCGTCAGCACCTACGTGATGACCGAGCGGCCCACCGACGCCGAGACGCCTCTGGTGTTCCTCATCGGCGGCCGCGGGGCTCGGCGGCTGGAGGCGCTCGGCTACGACGGTCTGGTGCGGATGTTCGCCCGCGCCTGCACCCGGGCCGGCATCCGCCAGCCATGGGTGACCCCGCACGCACTGCGGCACACTCACGCCACCCGCATGTGGGAGGGCGGAATGCGGGAGCTGACGCTGCAGAAGCGACTCGGTCACGCGACTCCGGAGTCGACTCGGATCTACACGCGGGTGTCGGATCCGGCCGTGGTGGACGAGTACAACCGCGCCCTGGGCGGCCGGGCCGGCGCGGCGGGGGACGCCCGGTGAGGGCCGGACACGTCTCCGCCGCGGCTCTTGCCGCCGCCATCCCAGCGCAACGAGGCCGACCCCGGATCGGGCGGCACTGCCCGCGAGCCGAGTACATCGACTACGTCCGCTCCCAGGACATCCATCCCTCCTACCGCAACGACAAACTGCGCTACTACCACGAGTTCGTCCACCGCTACCCGAAGCTGAGCGACTGGTACGCCGCGCCACTGGTGGAGCGGGTTGGCCGCCTACCCGGAGAACCGCACACCCGGCCCTCCCACCCGGTGTCCTTCCGCGCCCGCCCCTACCTGCTGTTCCTTGCCTTCCGTGGCTATACCGTCTTCGACTACGCCTGGATGCTCGGCGCCGGTCAGCTACGCGTCGTGGACCCGGCCGCTGCGATGGGCATCGACCTGGGCACGGGCGCTCTCATCGAGGAAGCCGCCGCGCTGGGCTTCAACCGCAACTCCGCGCGGCAGGCGATGAACTGGACCGTCAGCAGGATCACCCTGCACACCGGGCTCTTCGACGCGTCCCTGATCGGCGAGGAGCACATCGCGGAGGCACTCGACTCCGTCCGGCGTTTCAGCGAGCGCGAGGATCTTCGGTACTTCTATCCCTCTCCGGGGCGTTACCGCGACGGGGCGTCCAAGCAGTGGATCACCCATCTGCACCAGCTGCAGGTCGTGCTCTTCCACCGCGGCCAGGTGACCACGCAGCCCCGCAAGCTCATGCCGGGCTGGAAGCCGCCGCTGGTGCTGCCGCCGCGAATGCAGGCCGTCGCCGAGAAGTGGCTGGCCGCCCGTCGGCTGACCGACCGGCCGGTGACGGTGGACAAGCTGGAGCTGGCGATCCGCCGCTTCGGCGACTGGCTCGGCGAGCACCACCCCGACGTCGTCTCCTGGGCCGACGTGACCCGGGATCACTGCCTGGCCTGGCTCCAGCACATCGCCGAGGAACCCACCGAGCGGACCGGCAAACCGCTGGGCGCGATCTCCCGCATCCAACGGGCCTCCGGGCTGGGCCAGTTCTTCCGGGACACCGCGGCCTGGCAATGGGACGACGTCCCCGGCCACAGCCTCATCGGCCCCGGCGACTCGCCGAAGTCGCCGCTCAAGGTGCCCCGCTTCATCCCGGACGACGAGCTCGACCGGCTGATGCCGGCCATCGAGCAGATCGGCTGCCCCTTCCAGCGAGCCGCCCTGCTGGTCGCCCGCTGGTCCGGCGCCCGCCGGGACGAGATCCGCCGCCTGCCCCTCGACTGCCTGGACCGCTACCCGGACGGCACCGCCCGCCTGCGACTGCCCGCCCGCAAGACCTACAAGGAACGCGTCGTCCCCCTCCACCAGGACGCGGCGGACGCCCTGCAGAAGGTCATCGACCTGCGGCGACAGGGCAGGGAACGGCCCTTCACCGACGAGCTGACCGGACAGCCGGTGCGCTACCTGTTCGTGCAGCACGGCAAGCTGCTGTCGACGTACTACCTGTTCGAGACCCCGATCCAGGCCGTCTGCAAGGCCGTCGGTCTGGTCCGCCCCGGCGGACGCGGAGGCACCGGTCGCGGCACCGTCACCGCCCACCGCTTCCGGCACACGGTCGGCACCCAGCTCGCCGAGCGCGGCGCCAAACTCCACACGATCATGAAGGTCCTCGGGCACTCCAGCGTCTCCATGGCCCTGGTCTACGCGCAGATCAGCGACCAGGAGGTGCTACGCGACTACAAGGCCGTCCTCGAACCCGGCGCCAACATCGCCGGCCCGGCTGCCGCGGAGCTGAAGTCCGGAGCCCTGGCCGAGGAGGCCGTCGACTGGCTGAAGACGAACTTCTTCAAGACCGAACTCGAACTCGGCCACTGCCTGCGGCTGCCCGCCGAGGGCCCTTGCGAGTGCGACCTCTACCTGACCTGCGCGAAGTTCGTCACCACACCCGCCTACGCGCCGCGGCTGCGAGCACGGCGCAAGGTCGAGCACGCCCTCGCCACCGACGCCGCCAACCACGGCTGGGACCGCGAGGTCGAACGCCACCGATGCACCGCCGACCGCATCGAGAAGCTGCTGACCGACCTCGGCCAGCCCCTCGACGATGCCACCGACGCCCCGGAGGAATCCCGCCTTGGCCCGCCCGAATGAAGCCCGACAGGGCCAGCCGCGTCACGCCGGCCGCCAGCGCTCATGCGGTCGTCGGGTAACCGATCTGGGCGATGTCCTTGGCCAGATCGCCAAGTGTCACTTCCGGGTTCAACACCGAGACGATCTCCTGGGTCAGCGGCTTGAGATCAAAAACCGCCTGGACCGCATCAAGGTCCAGCGTGACCTCGTAGACCTCCTCGGCGAACTCCCGGTAGGCATCGGCACTGCCCGCGATGAGCACATCGAACAGCCACTCAGCACCGTCGGCGTCGTCCATGTCCTCGGCCGGCACAACGACTTCGCCACACCTCCACTGGCTGTCGGAGCTCTCGCGCCAGAAGCAGACGGTCGCTCGGGGCAGTCCGTTGTGGTCGGCGAAGGCGGGCTCATCCACATAGGGACGAAAGACGTCAGGGACCGAGTCGAAGAGCCCAGGCCAGGGGGCCGGAGGCGAAACGCGATACGGAGACATCGGCGACTCGTGGTCGCACGCCTGGGCATACACCCCAGCAGCGGAGAACACGATGGCGTAGTCGTTGCCGGCGCCGTCCCTTATCGAGGCCATCTCCTCGCCCGGCGACCAGCCGGAATCGAAGGAGTAGTACCTCCACTCCCACTCAGGGCTCAGAACGGCATCCAACATCGCCAGGGCCCTGGACCGATCGCGGACCGTCGCGATGGCGGGCAGCTGCTTGATCACTTCATGCACCGACACGGAGCCATCCAAGCGAAGCCCACTGACACCCGCCGCACCGGCCCCACAGTCGCCGCACCCTCACAACACGCCGAAGGATGATCAACTTGAACTGTCCACATAACGCTGTGGCTCGCGGTGTCGGTGACGACCATCTCGGGGCGGCTGCCGCCGTCGTGGTCATGGAGGACGTCCAGCACGTACAGCGAGTCGCGGGGCGTCGCCACCACCTTCCCGCCCGGCCCGGCCGCCTGATCGTTGATCATGTTCAGCCCAGTTGCCCCGCCCCGCCTTCCGAAGAACCGGGGATTGGGCCTGGCGCACACGCCGGGGAGGGGGACGACGAACCGCATACCGTCCACCGAGACCACCTGCCCACCGCCCCACGCCTGCGCGGCACGTTGCCGGCCGCAGATACGTCTGGTCGACGTGGGACAGACGGCCGTACTTCAGCGCGTCGGCGGCCCCGACGACGGGCGTGCAGCCGACATGGCACCCATGTGCCACCAGCAGCGCGGCGACCGCCACGTGCGGGTCCTCGAGCCGGGCCTCGCCACCGGTGACCGAGGTGAACGCCTGGTCGGTGCCGGTCCAGGAGAGCACCTCCAGCAGCGCCTCCACCGCCTCCCGCAGCCGGCGCGGGGAGGCCGGTTCGGGCTCCGGCTCCAGGGCGGCGAAGTGCAGGCGGCCGCCGTCGTCGACCACGATCTGGGAGTTCGCCGGAACCCTGGGTAACTCCCTGCACAGCCTGGACGCGCTGCTGAACCTGGACGGCGGGGTGAAGCCGGAGATGCCCGGGGTGGAGACGGGCACGTACGGGCCGCTGGAGGTCCTGGCCCGCAACCGGGCCAACCTGAAACCCGGCGGTCACGCACTGGCCGGACATGCTGCGGGTGATCGGCTCCCCGGTCACCCACCAGGCCCGCGCCTATGACCTGCTGCGGATGTTCGGCCGCGACGGCCGCCCGACCCCGCCGGGGCAGGCGTTCGCCGAGTACGGGTGGATCGCCAAGACTTTCCACCTGCTGCGCGTGGTCGACCCGGTCGACGGCACCTACCGTCGCCAGACGGGGCGTCGGCTCAGCCTCCGGGAGCCCCGCCACAAGCCGGCCCGGGACATCTGCCACGGCAAGAAGGGCACTGTCCACCAGGCGTACCGGGACGGCGTGGAGGACCGCCCGGTTCGTCCGGCCTGGTGCGGCCTTCCGGGCGGCGGCGGGAGGGGCCGTCTGCCGGGCGCGACGTGCCCGGCAGACGGCGCGGCTGGTGGGTTGTCAATCCTTCAGGGCAGCCGTGACGGAGTCGGCGAGCGGGACCGTGGGCCGGCCGAGCAGGCGTGCGAGGTCCCCGCTGCCGCCGGCGAGCAGTCCCGGGCGGATGGCGTTGACGTCGACGTCGACGAGGATCTCGGCGAAGGGAGCCGGTACCCCGGCGCCGGTGAGCACCTGCAGGAACTGCTCGGCGGGCAGGTCGTGGTAGGTCACGGGACGCCCGGACCGGCGCGCGAGTTCGGCCGCGTACTCGGCGAGCGTGAAGGCGTGGTCGCCGCTGAGTTCGTAGGTCCTGTTGTCGTGGCCCTCGGTGGTCAGGACGACGGCGGCGGCCTCGGCGTAGTCGGCGCGGGGCGCGGCGCCGACGCGGCCGTCGCCGGCCGATCCCGCGACGCCGTGCTCCAGCTGGACCGGCACCTGCTCGGTGTAGTTCTCGGTGTACCAGCCGTTCCTGAGGAAGGTGTGGTTGAGGCCGCTGTCCACGATGAGCTGCTCGGTGGCCTTGTGTTCCTCGGCGAGGCGGAAGTCGGCCTGCGGTCCGCCGAGGATGCCCGTGTAGACGAGGCGAGCGACGCCGGCGGCCCGGGCGGCTTCGATGACCGCGGTGTGCTGGGGCAGGCGCCTGCCGACCTCGTTGGCCGAGATGAGCAGCACCGTGTCGCCGGCCTGGAATGCCGTGGCGAGCGTCTCGGGGCGGTCGTAGTCGGCCACCCGCAGGGCGATGCCCTGAGCGGCCAGGCCGGCGGCCTTGCCCGGGTCGCGGACCACGGCGGTGATGTCGTCGGCGGGGACCCGGTCGAGCAGGGCGGCGATGACGAGGCGGCCGAGGTGTCCGGTGGCGCCGGTGACGACAAGACTCATGACTCTTACTCCGTAAAGGGCGGTTCGATCACTCGCTGATACGCACCTTAAGAACGCACACACCATTCCGGGAGTACACACTAAAAAGTAAGCTAGGGGAATGACCGCCGATCCCCAGGCCGCCGACCTCCCCACGCCACGCGAGTTCAGCGTCTTCTCCGCCCACTGTCCCTCCCGCTCCGTCCTCGACCGGATCACCAGCCGGTGGGGGGTGCTGATCCTGGCGGCGCTGCGCGGGCGCGTTCTGCGGTTCAGCGAACTGCGCCGCACCGTCGAAGGGGTGAGCGAGAAGATGCTCGCGCAGACCCTGCAGACCCTCGAGCGCGAGGGATTCGTGCACCGCACGGCCTATCCCGTGGTACCGCCACGCGTGGAGTACACCCTCACGCCCCTGGGGGAGGAGGCCGCCGACCTCGTGACCGGCTTCGTGCGGTGGGCGGAGAAGAGCGCCCCCGAGATCCTCCGGGCCCGCGCCGACTACGACGCGCGCCGTCGCTGACCGGCCTCGACTGGTGGGCTCGCATGTTCACCGGTCGCGTATTCGCCGATGGCGCCGGTCAATCGTCACTCTGTGTCAGCTCCCTGCGGCGCGGAGGCGGGGTCGGCCGGGACCGGCGGGCGCCGGGCGAGAAGACGATCACCTCTCGGGAAGGACGCACCGTTCATGGTGCCGCACTGCCGAAAGCTGACAGGCCAACCCCGCCATGCCATGTTGATGCATTCAAGTAGTTGTTGCAAGCAATTCGCAATAAGGGCAGGCCGGCTCCCGACGATCACCACCTGGAAAGGGGCTGTGCCTGATGGGCGCCTACGCGCTTCCGGACCTGCCGTACGACTACTCCGCTCTTGTTCAGGCCATCACGCCGGAGATCCTGGAGCTGCACCACGCCAAGCACCATGCCGCCTACGTCAAGGGCGCCAACGACACCCTGGAACAGATCGCCGAGGCCCGCGACAAGGACCAGATCACTCCGACCGGCCTGGTCGGGCTGGAGAAGACCTTCGCCTCCAACCTCTCCGGTCATGTCCTGCACTCGATCTTCTGGCAGAACCTCTCTCCCGACGGCGGCGACCGCCCCGACGGCGCACTGGCCGGCGCCGTCGACGAACACCTCGGCGGCTTCGAAGGGTTCAAGAAGCAGCTCACCGTCGCCACCACCAGCGTCCAGGGTTCCGGCTGGGGCGTGCCGGCCTGGGAGCCGCCCGGGCGCCGCCTGATCGTGGAGCAGGTCTACGACCACCACGGCAACGTCGGCCAGGGCAGCGTCCCGCTACGCTGTCATTGTTGCCCATCAAACGTTCCCAGGTCCCCGGATCGCTCCGGCCATGTGCAGAAGGGACAATGCGATGGATCCTGATATCCGGACCAGGGCCGCACTCGAGGAACACTGGCGGGCATCGGAACGTGGGGATACCGAAGCCGAGCACGCCATCTACGCTGCGGACGCCATCCTCGACTACCCCCAGTCAGGTGAACGCTTCCGGGGCCGCGCGACGATTTCGGCGCAACGTGGCGGGCACCCTGCCAGTCGGCACTTCACCGTCCACCGGATCGTCGGCAGCGGAGATCTGTGGGTGAGCGAGTGCGTCATCACGTACGACGGGGTGCCCACCCACTCGGTGAGCATCATGGAATTCGCCCACGGGCATGTGGTGCACGAGACGCAGTACTTCGCGGACGCCTTCGGCGCGCCTGAATGGCGGACAGCACTCGCGGAGCCGATGCCGGGCAGGGATATCGCCAGGGCCTGACCGCCCGCGTCAGCCTGGAGCGGGGACAAGAACCTCGAGAATCCTCGTTCTTGCCGGTCAGAGGCATCTTCCGCTTACCTGATCACCCACCGGACACCCCGCTTCGTGAAAGCGCGAGGTCAAGGGAGGGCGTAGTGACGTTCTGGCTCTTATCGACGTTTTCCCAGCGATGATCACTTCCAGATTCTGTTGGGGACGAAGGTAGCGCGGGCGATGTTGCCGATCCCGGCGCCGATGTATCCCTTGTCGGCCAGGGCGGGCAGGGCGTGGATGCGGGCGGCGGTGATGTCGGGGGTGGAGCCGGGTTCGGCGTCGGAGACCCACAGCGGGGTGCCGTCCGGGGCGGCCAGGAACTGCACGTTCCCGCCGAACACCTTGTGCTTCTGGCGGAACCACAGGTCGTTGCCGTTGTCGCGGACGCCGGCGAGACGGTCCGTTTCGATGAGCGTGCCGTCGAGGATCACGTGGGTCATGCCCTCGCGTCGGCAGTGGTCCAGGATCTCGTGCAGGTCCGGGGCCTGCTCGGCGAAAACGTCGATGCCCTCGTGCAGGTAGCGGTAGCCGGTGGCCCGGGAGGCGCCGGCGTCGCGGACCAGGCAGTGCACGCAGCCCCGCTCGCGGAACCAGCGCAGGACCAGCACGGCCTGGCGGAACGGGCCGAGCGCCCGGCTGCCGCGCGGGGTGCCGATCTGCCACCGGTGCGAGGCCGGCAGACGCGAGAGGTGGTCCACGACGTGGCGCGGGACGTCGAGCGCGGCAACATGGGTGACCAGCGTGAAGCCTCTGGTGGTTACGGACATGATCTTGTGGTGAGGCCTGTCCTACCAGGCGTTTTACGTCTGTCCGCGGCCGGGTGCAGCCCGTCCGGCCTACTCACGCAGGGGATGGTTCACACCTCTTCGCGTAGATCATTTCGCTGAGAAAACGTCAGTGCGTCGGCTTCCTCGGTCTCGGTGAGCGCTCGGTGGAGGGAGGCGACGGACGGGGACCTGCCTGCGTCCTTGCCGGTCTTGACCGTCAGCTTCTCGCGGAGGCCCACCGTTCGTCGGTCAGGCGGCCTTCTTGCGCATACCTCATGCAGTCGGCATACCGCAGGGATCACGGACCGTCACCTCCGCCGACACCATGCTTTGAAGATCAGTAGGAGCTGCCTCGGACGCGGTCACAGCCCGGCGTGCCAGTCCCGCTCCGGATCGCCTGTGTCGAATACGCTGCGAAGGCGCCCAACCCGGCGTCCTTGACAACGCTTATACGCAAGGGAATGCCGCCCGGTGGCGGCTTTCGCGTCGGCCCGGATGGCGCAGTTGCCGGATGCAGGAAGGGGTGTGGCATGAGGTCCCCAGGCGTGCACCTACGGGAGATCACCGACGACAACCGGGATGCCGTTCGTGCCCTCCGCGTCCGACGTGACCAAAAGCAGTTCGTCGCCTCCGTGTCCAAGTCGCTCAAGGAGGCGGCAAAGACGCCGGAGGCCAATCCCTGGTACCGCGCCGTGTACCGCGGCGACGAGCCAGTCGGCTTCGTGATGCTGTCGTGGAAACCGCCGGCCGGTCCTTTCAAAGGGCGGCACTTCCTCTGGCGCCTCCTCGTCGACAAGCGGTACCAGAGGCGAGGGATCGGCCGAGAGGCGCTCACGCAGATCGCCGCCCTGGTTCGCGCGGACGGCGCCACCGAGCTGCTGACCAGCTACGAGCCCGGCGACGGCGAACCGTGGCCTTTCTACCAAAAGTTCGGGTTCGAGCCCACCGGGGAGATCGACGACGGCGAGATCGTTCTGCGGCTTCCCTTCCCCGCTCGGTGAGCTCGTACGGGAAGCCCGGACGGATTTGCCCTCCAGTGGTCACATGACGAAGAAGCTGGTGGGCACCTGGAAGTAGGCCACAGCGCCGCCTCCAGTGCGTCCAGGGGAAGTTCGGTCCGCATGTGGTTCGCGACCTGTCAACCGACGATCATCCTCGAGTACACGTCCAGGACGAACGCGACGTACACCCAGCCCGTCCAGGTGCGCGCATAGGTCATGTCCGCCACCCACGGCTGATCCGGCCGTGAGGCGGTGAAGTCGCGGTCGACCAGGTCCGCTACATCCTCGAACAGAACCGATGGAGTTTCGGATCAGTGGGACGGTGAGTCGCGCCGGCAGCGGATCTGCGCGACGGGGCTCGTCGGGAATAGCCTGAAGAAGACCGGCACCGGGACGGGGCGGACCCTCCCGAGGCATTTCCTTCGCCGAGGGAACGGTAAACAGGGAGGAAGAGCCATGCCCTGGGATCTGAACGGCACGTACCTGGAGAGCTGCAACTGCGACGTGGTGTGCCCCTGCACCACCTCGGGCTTCGCCGCACCGGCCGACCACGAGCGCTGCCAGGTGACCTTCGCGTTCCACGTGGACAGCGGGAACGTGGACGGCGTGGACGTCTCCGACCGCAGCGTCGCCGTCTTCATCGACGGGCCCCGGATGATGGCCGAGGGCGGCTGGCAGGTGGCGCTGTACGTCGACGCTTCGGCCGACGACAGCCAGGCGGAGGCGCTGGGGAAGGTCTTCTCCGGCCAGGCCGGCGGGCCGATGGCGGCGCTCACTCCGCTCATCGGCGAGGTCCTCGGTGTGGAGCGCGTTCCCATCGACTACCGCGACGACGGCCGTCGCCACACCGCGCGGGTGGGCGACGCCATCGACATCGAGATCGAGGACCAGGTCGCTCCGCAGTTCGGCGAGGACGGTCCGGTGATGGGCCTGACCGGCATGTATCACCCGGTGAACAGCACGCTGACGATCGCCCGGTCCACCCGGGCCACGGGCGACGGCGTGTACGGCCGGTCCTGGGACTTCACCGGCGGCAACGGACACTCAGCGCCCTTCACGTGGTCCGCGTGACCGGTGGGCCGGTCACCGGCCGCCGCAGGGCGCGCCCCGCCGGGCTGCTGCTGGTCGCGGCCGCCGCCTGGGTCTGGGTGGTGACACGCTGGGGCGGCGTGCAGGCGATGCCCGGCACCATGGGCTTGGGCCTGCCCGCTTTCCTGGCCGTGTGGACGCTGATGATGGCCGCGATGATGCTGCCCGCCACGGCGTCCGTCGCCGCGCTGTACGCACGCACCATCACCGTGCACCGGGCGCCGCGCATGGTCGTTTTCACGGTTGCCTACCTGCTCGTCTGGGCCGCGGCCGGGCTGCCGGCGTACGCGCTGGCCGCCGGCCTGGGCCGGGTGGCGAGCCTCCCCGCCGCTACGGGGACCGCAGTGGCCGCGGCCGTGTTCGCGGTCAGCGGCGTCTACCAGCTCACGCCCCTCAAAGACCGCTGCCTGGCGAGATGCCGCTCGCCGATCGGGCTGATGCTGCGCTACGCCTCGTACCCGGGGCCCTCACGCGATCTGCGTGCCGGAGCCCACCACGGGGCCTTCTGCCTGGGCTGCTGCTGGTCTCTCATGGTGCTGCTGGCGGTGTTCGGTCTGATGAACCTGTGGGCCATGGTGGTCCTGGCCGCCGTGATCACCGCCGAGAAGCTCGCTCCGGCCGGCCGCCTGGTGGCCCGTGCCGTGGGTGTCGCCTCGATCGCCCTGGCCGTCGCCGTCTTCTGGGCCCCGGCGCTGGCTCCGGGCCTCACCGGTGGCGGTATGGCCGGGATGTGAGGACGGGCCGTCGTGCTTGCGGCCGCCGGGGTGTCCGGCCGGTGAGGGCGAGGCGGTGGACGGCGGCGGTGTCCGGCCCCTCACGGGAAGGGGTCGCCTCCGCGCGGGGGCGGGTTCGGCGGGGCGCGCCCCCGCACCGGCGCCTACGGGCACGGAACTTGGTGGGGTCCGATGGAGGCGGCCTGAAATTTGGGAGAACCCCTCGGGTCGGCTCGGTGAGGGTCGTGCAACTTCGGCTTGCCGCTGTGCTCTTTTGCGGAGGGGGCCGCCGGTGGAGCCGTAACGTGAGGCGTCCGTGATCGTCGAGCCGCGATTCCTGCGTGAGGAGGGTCAGGTGCCGATGCGTGACGCGCGGAGCGCATTGTCCATACCCGTGCGAGGGAGCGTGGCCGGGACCGGCCGGCTGCCACGGCCCGCCCGGCTGGGCAAGTCCGCCACCTTTGGACGAGCCCGCCCCCGCTTGTACGCCATCGACGCCATCCGCCTGATCGCCGCCCTGATGGTCGCCGTGCACCATTACGCGGGCACGCGTCGGGTCGATCAGCCGGGCAACCTGATATGGGACCGCCCGGTCTCCGAGATCATGCCGACGGTGTTCCACTTCGCGACGTACGGGTGGATCGGCGTCGAGATCTTCTTCGTGATCAGCGGCTTCGTGATCTGCATGTCGTGCTGGGGCCGCACTCCCCGCCAGTTCTTCGTCTCGCGTGTGATCCGGCTCTACCCGGCGTACTGGTTCGCGATCGTGTTCACGACGGCCGTGCTGGTGGCCCTGCCGGGCGTCTGGGAGCGCCTGCGGCCGCGCGAAATTCTGCTCAACTTCACGATGCTGCAGTCCGGCTCGGGCGTGCCGAATGTCGACGGCGTGTACTGGACCCTGTGGGCGGAGCTCCGCTTCTATCTGCTCTTCCTGCTCGTGGTGGTCACCGGCCTGACGTATCGCAAGGTCGTCGTCTTCTGCTGCGTGTGGGGCGCCGCCGCGATGCTCACGCCGGTGGCGAAGTTCCCCCTGCTGGAGCTGGCCGCCGGCCCCGACGCCGCCTGGTACTTCATCGCCGGCCTCGCGCTCTACCTCATGCACCGCTTCGGCCAGGACATGCTGCTGTGGGGCATCCTCGCCATGTCGTGGCTCATGGGCCAGCGGGAGCTGGGGCAGCGCATCGACGAGGTCGAGCACGTCTCCGGCTGGCGGGGCGCCGTGTTGATCTACACCGTGTTCCTGCTGGTCATGATCGCCATCGCGCTCGGTCTGACCGACCGTATCCGCTGGAAGTGGCTGGTCACGGCCGGGAGCCTGACCTACCCGCTCTACCTGATGCACTACGCGGCCGGTACGACGTTGATCAACCGCCTGCGGGATACGATGGACGCCCGGCTGCTGGTCGTCTCGGTGATCGTCGGCTTCCTGGTGCTGAGCCATCTGGTCCACCGTCGCGTGGAGCGGCCCCTGGCAGGGGTGCTGAAGAGGGGGCTGGACACCTCGTTCGCCCGGATGCGGAATGCAGCGCAGGCGGGCTGACCGGGAGTGACACCACGCGGCGGCCCACGGCTCCGGGGATGTGCCGACGGCGGCCGCGACCATCGGGCAAACCGCAGGGATGACGTCGTGCGTACTTGGCAGGACCGCCTGGCCGTCCCAGCTGTCGTGGCATTCCTCATGATCTCGTCGCCCGTCACACAGGCTTTCCCAGCGGGTGCCGCCGACAGCTCACTGTGCCGTATGGCGGAGGCACAAGAGCCTGATCACCCCAGTGACCCCCGCCGAAACGGAACCGATCCGTGACACGGTCACCTACTGGAACGTCGCGGGAACACCGCCGACCGGTGACGACCCGCTTGACGCGCTGATCGTCCGGCTGGCCGCTGCGCAGGAGGAGCCGCGGCTGCTGAAGTTCCACTTCGACGACGTCGGCTCCGCAGCCGGTCGCGCCGCCGAACGTACCGACCCGGGCCTGCGGGTCAGCACCCGCGGAGAAGTCCTCACCGCAGGCGACCACCTCTCCGCGTATGTCCTGGAATGGACGCCGCACCACTTCGACCTGGCCGCGCACCTACCGGACGTGGTGGAACCACCAGCGGAGGGGCTTGCCCGGTCACGCGAGATGCTGGAGAAGATCGCCGGCACCGCGTTCCCCGCGTCGTTCTCCGACAAAGACGCGTTGCTGGTCGGCACTGGACGGCGCCCCGACCGACGCGGAGAAGTCCGAACTGGACGAGCCGGCCGCGAAACTCCCACTTGTCCTCGGATGACGGCTTGGGATCACTCGGCAGGGGTGGTTCCCATGCCATCGCCGATCATGAACCCGCCCAGATGTCCTGCGTAGGTGTCCACGGCCTCCACGGACGGAGTAACAGCGGTACCCGAACTCACCGCCGGGGCGGTTCCCGTAGACCCTGTCGAGAACATTCAACGGCACCATCAACGAGACCGGCACCGACGCCTACCGGCTCACCAGCACACCCGGGCCCGGGCCGAAGAACCCGCCAAGACCGGCTGACCCACGCACATCCCACCAGCCGGGGCCGGGCACTGCAAGCCATCCCTTCAGTTTCCGGCCCTCTCATGATCCGTCCCATATGCCCAGACGCTTGAGTCGGCGCTGCCGGAGCCGCTCCGAGGCGGCCGTGAGACCGAAAACAAGCCCCATGAGCAGCCCGAAGAACACAGCGAACAGGGGATCGTCGGGTTCTTCCTCACGCGACAGCACCAAGAAGAAGAGCGTGAAGGGCACAGCCATGCAAAGACCGGTGCCGATCGGGTGTCGGGCCACCCATTTCTGGATCCGAGTCGGATGCCGCTGCCCACCCAAGGCCCGGTCCAGAGCCCAGAACGCATCACCCAGAGACCGCCGCCAGTTCGCCACGGCAGAAGGATAGGGCAGCCGATCGGCTGGCCCGCGTCGAGGACTCATGGCCGGGTAACGGCCTGTCAGCCACCAAGGTCAGGCACTGACGTCATTTCTCGTGCACTCCACGAGCCTCAGGATCGCCAGCGTCCGCCCAAGCAGGCAGACAAACGCTGCCGCTTGAACCCGTGAACAAAGCCAGGCGCTCGGGGCCCCATGGTGGCTCGGTCGGCCTCGACGAACGCCCGCAGCATCGCCCCCTCGCCGTCTTGGCTGCCGCGTCGGTAGAACAACAAGGTGTCGGGGACGACAGCTTCACCGCTCCCAACGGGGTGGTAGAGCTCGGGAATCCAGTCCGGCGGTCGGCACAGCTTGCCGCGGCGCCGCGCGTCCTGGACAAAGGCGAGCGCGGTCTCGGTCACCGTCAACGCGTGCCCGACCCGCAGCCGCGCGGCAGCGCGATCGGCCGCCGTCCCCGCAGCTTCGGTCACTCAGAGGCGATCTGCACGCCGTACGAGGTGGGGAACCGCACCCTCGGCCGCCAGCCCGAGGCACGGTGATGCGGTCGACCAGGCCCCCAGCGCGCAGCTTGGCCAGGCGGCGCCGGGTCTGCGTGGCCCCGCTTGCCCGGCGTCGCGGCAAGGTCCGTACGAAGCATTCGCCGGGGTTGCGGATCTGGATCGGCAGCCTCCTGCAAGCCGGTCGATCACAACCGAAGACGGCCCCTGAGCGGGCGAGGATGTCAGTCGTTGAGCGTCGAATCGCGGGCGATCAGGTGGGGGCGCAGTCGTTTCGAGCGGACGTGTCGTCCGTGCAGGCGGTCGATGAGCAGGCCCATGGCCTGCTCACCCATCTCGAACATCGGTGAGTGGATCGTGGTGAGGGGCACGGGCATGTCTGCGGCGACGGGGATGTCGTTGTATCCGGCGACGGCCACGTCGCTGCCGGGTCGCAGTCCGTGCTCCCGCAGTGCTCCGATGACGCCGATGGCGGCGGTGTCGTTGACCGCGAAGATGGCCGTGGGGCGCGGGTCGAGGCTGAGCAGTGCCGCGCCTGCGGCGTGGCCGCCTGCGGTGTCGAAGCGGGAGGGGAGGACGTACTTCGTGGGGAGGGGGAAGCCGGCTTCGGCGTAGCGGCGGACGAAACCGGTTGTGCGCTCCACTCCGGTGCTCGCATAGGGCTCCCCGGCGGCGACTCCCACGCAGTGGTGACCGAGCTGGAGGAGGTGCTCGGCGACCAGCCGCCCGCCGAGAAGATCGTCGGTGGTGACGGACAGGTGTCCTGTCAGGCGCCGCGAGACGAGGACGTAGGGGATGTTCCTGCGGGCGAGGGTTTTCACCAGGTCGTCGCCGTCGAGCCGTGCGTCCCCCAGGACGATGCCGGCTACCCGCCGTGCCAGTAGCTCTTCGAGGCGTTCACGCCGTAGGGCCGGGTCGTCGGTGGTGTTGGCGACGAAAGTGTTGTAGCCGTGCTGGGCGGCGGCCGCATCGAGGCCCTCGTAGATGCGCGCCAGGACGAAGTCGGTCAGGCGGGGGACCAGTACGCCGAAGACGCTGCTGCGGCCGGTGCGCAGGGCGGTGGCGGCGGGATCGCGCTGATAGCCGAGCTCCGCGGCGAGTGCGCGGATGCGCTTCGCCGTGGCGGGGCTGACGCCGTTCGCCCCCGGGGTGAGTGCCCGCGAGACGGTCGAGAGGTGCACCCCCGCGCGCGCGGCGATGGCGGCCAGGGTGACGGGTTCGTCGCGGGGCGACGGGACATCGGAGGTCACATACCTGTTTGTACCTCATGGCACTGGCACCCGAGTCCTAATTCGGGCATATGTCAACAAAACCTCTTGGCGTCGCGCAAACGTTTGCGGTCCGGTTTCCAGCTCCGGAGGACTCCTGTGCCACGTTTTCGTCTGATCGCAACCGGCGGCACCATCGCCAGTCGCCGCTCGCCCCACGGTCTGCTGGCAGGTGCCACCGGCGCGGAACTCCTGGCACAGAGCGGGCTCGGCGCGCTGGACATGGAGGTCGACGACTTCACGACCCGGGGCAGTTACGCCTTCTCGCTGGCCGACCTTCTCGCCCTCGCCAAGCGGATCCGTGACGCGCTGGCCGGGGGAGCCGACGCCGTGGTCATCACGCACGGCACCGACACGATGGAGGAGTCCGCGTTCCTGCTCGACCTCTTCCACGGCGACCGGCGGCCGGTGGTCCTCACCGGTGCGCAGCGTCCTTTCGACAGCCCTGCACCGGACGGCCCGGCCAATCTCGCCGCGGCTTTCGCGGTGGCGGCCAGTACGCATGCCCGGGGGGCTCGGTCCGCTGCTGGTCTTCGACGGCCTTGCCTGGCAGGCGCGGGGAGTGCGCAAGGTGGAGACCTTGGCCTCCGGTGCGTTCGGCTCGCCCGGGCGCGGCCCGTGTCTGCGGGTGGCCCCGGACGGTGTCCTGCCGCTGGGAGCGCAGCCATGGCCGCCCGCTTTCGATCCTGATGCCGTGGACGAGCTGCCACGGGTCGACGTCGTGGCCGCCTGTGCCGGGTGCGACGGAGCGCTGCTGGACGCCGCGGTCGCCGCCGGTGCCCGTGGCGTGGTGCTGCAGGCGCTGGGAGCGGGCAACGCCTGCTCCGCAGTGGTCCGGACCGTGGAGCGGCTGGTGGCCCGGGGCGTTCCGGTCCTGGTGTGCAGCCGGGCGGTCAGCGGACCGGTCACCCCGCTGTACACCGCCGGTGGCGGTGCGGACCTGGACCGCGCCGGTGCGGTCTTCGCCGGTGACCTCAGCCCGTGGCAGGCCCGGCTGCTGCTGTCCGTGGCCCTCACCCACAAGCCGGAGGACCCCGGATCGGTCGTGTCGCAGTGGCTCGGACAGCCGTCACCCGACGAAGTCTGAGCGGCCTGACCTCACATGTGACCCGGCGCCGTGGGGCGCCGGTGCGTCAGAGCAAGGAGCATCATGAGTAAAGAGATCTTCGTGTCCTTCGGTGTGGACGTCGACGCGGTGGCCGGCTGGCTCGGCTCCTACGGCGGAGAGGACTCTCCCGACGACATCTCCCGCGGCCTGTTCGCCGGGGAGGTCGGCGTTCCTCGTCTGCTGGAACTCTTCCGCCGCTTCGGCCTCACCCAGACGTTCTTCTGGCCGGGGCACTCGATCGAGACCTTCCTCGAGCAGTTCGACGCCTGTGTCGCGGCCGGCCACGAGATCGGCGTGCACGGTTACTCGCACGAGAACCCGATCGCGATGAGCCGTGAGCAGGAGTCGACGGTCCTGGACCACTGCATCAGCCTGATCGAGTCCCGGACCGGCCGGCGCCCCACCGGGTACGTGGCGCCCTGGTGGGAGTTCGGCCCGGTCACCAACGAGCTGCTGCTGGAGCGGGGGATCAAGTACGACCACTCGCTGATGCACCGGGACTTCGAGCCGTACCACGTGCGCGTCGGCGACACCTGGACCAAGATCGATTACAACGCGCCGGCCGAGTCGTGGATGAAGCCGCTCCGGTGCGGCCGGGAGACCGACCTCATCGAGATCCCGGCCAACTGGTACCTGGACGACCTGCCTCCGATGATGTTCATCAAGGCCAGCCCCAACAGCCACGGCTTCGTCAGCCCCCGCGACATCGAAACCATGTGGCGCGACCAGTTCGACTGGGTCCACCGCGAGATGGACTACGCCGCGTTCACCATGACCGTCCACCCGGACGTGTCCGGCAGGCCTCAGGTGCTCATGGCCCTCGAGCGACTGATCGAGCACATCAATTCCCACGAGGGCGTCCAGTGGACCACCTTCGACGCGATCGCCACCGACTTCGCCAAGCGCACCCCCCGAAAGGCCTGACCATGACCCACGCCCTGCCTGCCCGGGACGTCCCGGCCTGGGAATGCGCCGTGACCCCGCGCACCCTGCTGCGTGTGTCCGCCGTGTGCTTCCTGGCCTGGGTGTTCTCCGTCTACGACTACACCCTCTTCGGTACGCTCCTGCCCAAGATCGCCGACAGTTTCGGCTGGTCCCCCGCAAAGGCCACCACCGTGGCCACCTGGGTGACGGTCGGCACTTTCGTCGTCGCACTGAGCGTCGGACCGCTGCTGGACCGAGTGGGCCGCAAGCGCGCCCTGGTCATCGCCATCATCGGGGCCGCCCTCAGCTCGGGCTTCACCGGCCTGGCGGCCGGGGCCGTCACGCTGGTCCTCATCCGCGCCTTCTCCGGCTTCGGATACTCCGAGGAACTGGTCAACACCGTCTACCTCAACGAGATGTACGGCAAGGCCCGCCGCCGTGGCTTCATGTACAGCTTCGTGCAGAGCGGATGGCCCGTCGGCGCCCTGGTCTCGGCCGGACTGACCGCCGTGCTGCTGCCTGCCGTCGGATGGCGCTGGTCCTTCGTCATCGCCGTCATCCCCTCCGTCCTGGTCGCGCTGGCGGCCACCAGGCTGCCCGAGTCCCCGGCGTTCGCGGCTCCCACCGAGGTCCGCCGGCTCCGGTCGAACGGCCATGCCACCGAAGCCGACGGCCTCGCCCAGCGGGGCGGCCTGACGGTGTCCGGCGAGGCCAAGGCCACCCTGCGGGACGTCTTCGCTCCGGGGCTGCGACGCCACACCGTCTGCCTGTCGCTGGCGTGGCTGTTCAACTGGATGGCCATCCAGGTGTTCTCCGTGCTCGGCACCACCGTCCTCACCCAGGGCAAGCACGTCTCCTTCAACAACGCGCTGCTCGTCCTGGTACTGGCCAACGCCGTCGGCTTCGCCGGCTACCTGTTCCACGGCTTCATCGGTGACCGCATCGGCCGCCGCACCACCATCATCGCCGGCTGGACCATCGGCGCCGTCCTCACCGGCGTCATGCTGCTGGGCCCCTCGACCAGCACCTTCGTGATCCCCCTGTGCGCGCTGTCGCTGTTCTTCCTCACCGGCCCCTACGCGGCACTGCTGTTCTACATGGGCGAGTCCTTCCCTGCCCAGGTACGCGGCCTCGGACCCAACGTCGCGCACACGATGGGCCCCGTCGGCGCGATCGTGGGCTCCGCGGTGCTGAGCGTCCTGCTCGGACTCGGGACATCCATGGTCGTGGCAGCCCTGATTGCCGGTTCCGTCTTCATGCTCGCCTCCGGCCTGGTCATGCTCGGCACCCGCCGCGTCGACCAGGACCACCACATCGCAGTGGTCCACCACACCGCAGAAGAAGGCGCTGTCGCATGACCGCACCCCGGCACGATTCCGCCACCCCGACCCGGGACGACGGCCTGGCGGGCAAGGTCGCCGTCATCACCGGAGGCGCCAGCGGCATCGGCAAGGCCCTGGCAGTGGCCTTCGCCCGCGCCGGCACCCTGAGCGTGCTCGGCCACTACCCCAAAGACCCGCACGACGTACGCAAGGCCGTCAACGAGGTCGAGGCCGTCGGAGGGCAGGCCATAGCGGTCGACGTCGACGTGCGTGACCCGCACCAGACCAACGCTCTGGCGCAGGCAGCCGTGGACCACTACGGCCGTCTCGACATCGCCGTCGCAGGGGCCGGGATCCTGCGCCGCGCTCCGCTCACCGAGCTCAGCGACCAGGCGTGGGAGGACATGCTCTCCGTCGACCTCACCGGCGTGCTGCGCACCTTCCGCTCCGCGGCGCGCGTGATGACGGGTCCGGGAGCGATGGTGGCCGTCTCCTCGATCGCCGGCGGTGTCTACGGCTGGGAAGACCACGCCCACCACGCCGCCGCGAAGTCCGGTGTGCTGGGGCTGTGCCGCTCACTGGCAGTGGAACTCGCCCCCCGTCACATCCGCGTCAACTGCGTCATCCCCGGCCTCATCGAAAGCCCCCAGTCGCTCGACCCCGTCAACTCACTCGGTCCCCAGGGCCTGGCCGACGCCGGCCGGCTGATCCCCGCCGGACGAGTGGGCACAGCCGATGAGGCCGCACGCGCCGTCCGGTTCCTGGCCGGCGACGATGCCGCCTACATCACAGGGCAGCAACTCGTCGTCGACGGTGGGCTCACCGTCCGCCGGCCCAGCTGAAAGAAGGCACGATGAATCACTCACTCCACCAACGCACCGCCGTGATCACCGGGGCCGCCGGCGGGATCGGCGCAGCCATCGCAGACGCCTTCGCCGCCGAGGGAGCCCATCTCTTCCTCGCCGACCGCAACCTGGACGGAGCCGAAGCGACCGCGAACAAAGCTCGCGCCGCGGGGGCCAAGGCCACGGCCCACCAGGTCGACGTCACCGACGCGGACGCCACCCGCGCCATGGTCGACGCGGCACACGCAGAATCCGGGCGCATCGACATCCTCGTCAACTGCGCCGGACTGCTCACCGAGGTGCCCTTCACCGAGATGCCACTCGACATCTGGGACAAAATGATCGACGTCGACCTGCGCAGCGTCTTCCTCTGCTGCCGCTGGACAGCACCGATCATGGTCGGGCAAGGCGCCGGCCGCATCATCAACATCTCCTCCCAACTCGCGCTGAAAGGCGGTGAAAGCCTGGTGCACTACTCCGCGGCCAAGGCCGGCGTCATCGGCCTGACCAAGGCCCTCGCCCGCGAACTCGCCCCGCATGGCGTCCTGGTCAACGCCATCGCCCCGGGCCCCATCGACACACCACTTGTAGGCGGGATCAGCGAGGAATGGAAGAAAGCCAAGCAGGCCGAACTTCCCCTGGGCCGCTTCGGTGTCCCCGCGGAGGTCGCACCGACCGCCGTTCTCCTCGCCGGCGACCCCTCGGGCGACCTGTACGTCGGCCAGGTCCTCGGCCCCAACAGCGGCGACGTCATGCCCTGAAGGAAGAAGCAGACACATGTGCGGTGCATGCGGAACCGGAACGATCCGTCCCCCCTGGGAGGTCCTCCTCGCCGGCGACCGCCCTGCCGACCGACGACGACGGGCAACCGCCGCCGCCCGGACAGCCGGCGGACGCGTCAAGGTCACACCGTGGGGCGCCGCCGGCTACCTGCTCACCCCGACGACGGGACCGATCAGAACCTGTCCCGACCTCGACGCCCTTGCCCTCGGACTGCTCCCACATCTGCGTCTTCCCATGCCGACGTGCAGCCCGTGCCGCCATCCAGTGGACCAGCACCTGGTGAACCTTCCCACCGGTACGGACCGCCAGCGTCTCGCCGTCTGGTCGGCGCTGGCCACCGTCCACCGCCACGCCGGCCCACTCACCATCGAGATTCACACATGCTGCCCGGGCAAACCCTCCAACACCCCCACATCCTCAGTCATTTCAGACCGCCACCGCGTTCATGTCCCTCATACCGGCACCGCCCAGCCGAGCATGCTGCTTCGCGGACCGCATGCCGCACAGTATGGAAACCATCTGCTCGACTACCTCGACGGCAGCCCCTCCAAGACCACGCCGGCCCCCGACGTACTCATAGGACTCCGTCAGGTCGGTTACTTGCCCCCTGGTGTCCGAGTCAGGAAACCGGGGCCGTTGATGCTGTTCATCGGATACGTCGGCCTGATCACCGAGTAGGTCCGGTAGCTGGGCTTGTCGGTGAAGGACGCACTCATCGGCGTGGAGTAGTCGTCGAACTGGGTGAGGGGGCCGATTCCGGCGAACAGTCCGACGGTCCGGACCATTGAGGCGGTGCTGTAGAAGGTCGAGTCGACCTTTCCGGTCTGGGTGTACGGGCTGATCGCCAAGGCGAGCGTCCGGTGGGCATCGACGTGGTCGGGCCCGTTCTGGGCTTCGTCCTCGGTGACGAGGATGACCGTGTCCTTCCAGAACTGCGAGTGGGACACCGCGTCCACCAGCCTGCCGAGGGCGTAGTCGTTGTCGGCCACCATGGCCTTGGGGGTGGGCCGACCGGCCGTGGTCCCGAAGGTGTGGTCACCGGGGAACCGGACGAACTGCACCGTAGGCATGTCGCCCTTGGCCTCGTACTCACGGAAGCTCTTCATCCACTGGTCGACCCGTGGAGTCAGGCAGTTGCCCATGGTGGGAGCGAACGTTCCCGCCGAGTCCGGGCAGCCCAGCTCGTCCTGGAAAGCGTGATCGGTCCGGGCGTCGAGCACCGGGTCCTCGGCGTGGACCTCGTTCCCCCGACGCGTCACGTAGAAGCCGAAGTTCGCAAAGCTCACACCGGCCTTGTCCAAACGCTGCCAGAGATAGGAGTTCTGGGGGTCCTGGGCGGCGTTCTCCGGGGCGTTGTGCTCGCCGGGGTACACGCCCTTGCGGCCGGAGTACGCCGCGGGCCACATCTGCTCGGTGTAGGGATTGGAGTTCGACTGGGTCACCCAGTTCCAGGCGCTGGCGCTGACCTGGCCATTGGCATAGAAGTTGTCGATGGTGGTGAAGCGCCGCGCCAACTCGCGGGTGTTGGGCGCCGACTCGTCCCCGAACAGGTTGAGGCCGGGATCGCCGTTGCCCTTCCCCAGGCTGCCGAGCACCTGGTCGTAGCTGCGGTTCTCCTTGACTATGTAGATCACATGCTTGACGGGAGTCCTGTCGCCGGGCCTGCGCGGCACGACTGCGCCACCGGACCTGGTCACCGGGGCGTTGTTGCGCTCCACCCGGCGGGTGTACTCGTCGAGTCGCTCGCCGGAGTCCGGCACGTCCACACTGCTCAGCGTGCCGATGATCATCGACGCGACGTACTGGCTGGGTGACGTCCCGCCCGAGCGCTCGGGATTGGGGTATCCAGGACCGTTGTTCGGGCCCGCCCCCAGCCCCCGGGCATTCGTGATCCGAAGGCGGCCGTTGTGCCAGATCACCGCACTGGGGTACCAACCGGTGGGAATCCTCCCCAGAACCTTGCCGCGGGTCAGGTCGACCACCGAAACGCTGTTGTTGCCGGACTCGGTGACAAACAGCCGCTTGCCCGCACCGTCCAGGGCCAGGCCGGTGGGATTGCTGCCGATGAGAGCCTTCTTGGACGGCGACATGGAGAAGCTGCGCGTCACCCTCCTGGCCGTGAGGTCCACCTCGCTGACGCTGTCGGCGTCGCCGTTCGCGACATAGAGCCTTTGGCCGGAGGCGGAGAGCACCGACTTGTTCGGATGCAGCCCTACCTTGATCTGTCCCGTCACCTGAGGAGCAGAGCCTGCCACATCGACGATGTCGACGGTGTCGGCACCCTGGTTGGACACGTAGGCAGTGCGCCCGTCCTTGCTGAGCGTCACCCACACCGGCCGATGGCCCGCGGCAACGGTCCGTACCTGCCCACTGACCGTGTCGGCGACTGTTACGGCGTCACCGAGCTGATCGGCGACGACGAGTTTCTTCCCTTCCGGGGTGACAGCCAGGCCGGCCGGGAAAAGCGTGAGGGCCCTGCCGTCCGCGGTCTTGGTGGGCAGCTTGATGGGACCGCGTTCGGTGAGCCGCCCACCGGCAAACGACAGCACCCGGATCTTGGAGTTCGCCGCGGCACTGGCGTAGGCGGTCTTGCCGTCCGGACTCCACGCCAGGCCTATGTACAGCGACTCCGGTGACGGATACGACAGTGTCTGGACAACCTTGTTCGTCCGAGTGTCGACCAACTGCAGGCTCTGAACGCCCTGACCGTTGTTGGTCACCAGCAGATAGCGACCGCCGGGGTGAAGAACCGCGTTCAGCGGGAGGTTCCCGAGCCTCGTCTGGTCACCCGCTGGTGTCACCCGGTATCCAACGGGCGTGACTGCGGTGCCGTCTTTCCGGGGGCCGGCGGTCTTGTTGGCGAGTATGGACGAGGGGGTCTGCCGCGTTTCCACAGCTGACGGGCTGTCACCTCCGCCGGGTGCGGCGCCGGCCGGAGCCCTGGGCGCCCCGGCGGTGGCGACAGTGGCCAAAGCCGCACCGCCGATTGCGAGTGTGCACATTTTCGATCTGGTCAATGTCTTCTCCCCCTGCCCTGCAAGGCGGTGTGACGTCGGCGTGGGGCTGAGTGAATTCTCCTTACCGAATCGCTCTCACCGCATGGGGCATTCAGGTGAATAAGCGAAATAATCACGAAAATTACCTGAATGGGTGTCAATGATTGTCTTTCTTCACCTCAGGCAGTAACGCAAGCTCGTCAACCGGGACTGAATGACCGAGCACATTGACGTCAGTCAGGTCACCGCCTGGTGACCTGTGACGATGCGGTGGCGGCCGCCGCCGGCCCCGGCGTGCAGGTCGTGCTGGACGCCGGCGGACGCGTGGTGTCGGCGGGTACCCGCGGAGGCGCCGTCCCGGCCGACGGCGCGGTGCTCCAGGGCATCGGCTCGGCCGCCGACTGGCTGAGCACGACCGGGCTGACGTCGGGCCCAGCGCAGTCGCCCGGTACCCCCCTGCCCGCTTTGACCGCACCGACCGGCAGGCGCACGGGTGCTTCCGTGCGCTCTTCCCGAGGGCGGCGCAAGGCGGCGTCGACGGTCCTTCCGGGCGGAGCGGCCGCCGCCCTGTTCGCGGCGGCCGCCGCACCGGGAGCCTCCTTGAACTCTGACGGCACCAGCCCTTCCGCCCCGCAACCGCCCGCACCCGCCGCCGTCCCCATCACATCCCTCAACGACCCGCAGTCACCCGTGACCGCGCACACGACGACGCCACCTGCGCAATTCCACGGCAGCGCCGGAAACCACGAACACAGGGGCAAACAGGGCAAGGGCGGTGGCCGGGACAGGGGCTCTGACGACTGAGCCGCAGGAAGGCTCCGCACGTACCGCCCGCCGGGTGCACGGCGGTGTGATCGACGGTTTCTCAGTGGGACCGGTCGGCGCGGTGTCGCCGGCAAGCGAACCCGACGATTCCCTCAAGGCTGAGCATGACAGCAACCAGCACGGTACTGAACGTCGTAGCGGACACGATCGCACAGGCCTTCACCACCACCCCGAAGCCGTCCCCGACCACGGCCACCTTCGGCCCGACCATCACCAGCTCCACCCCCGCCAAGTCCAGGTAGTGGTGTGCGGAACGGCGGCCTGGGCCTGGATGTGCTGACCCGCCGAGGCCCTTCTGGTGGGTTCATGAACGATGTGCAGGCCACGCCCGTGAACAGGCGAAGGCATTGCGGACCAGCCGTGCGGGCGGCCCACTGGCCGACCGCACGGTCGAAGGCGACGGTTTCTGGCTCTGGCGCCGAGTGCTGTGGACAACCCCGGCTCGTGCGAGGGGCGAGGCAGGCGGCTTACGGGCGTTGGGTCAGGTCTTGTGGCGGGCCGGTGATGTCCTGGCGCGGAGTGCGGGGTCGTTGCGCAGGCGTAGGAAGGTGACGAGCAGGGTGAGCGCCTGCAGCAGGGCGCACGCCCCGATGAGGCCGTCCAGGTACGGCGGCGGGGTGAGGGCGAGCAGGATGCCCGCGACGGGGAAGGGCAGCAGCAGGAGCAGGATGGTCAGGGAGAGGGTCGTGCCGAAGGCCGCGGGTGGGATGACCTGCGAGCGCAGGGTGCGCAGGACGACGGTGAGCCCTCCGTCGGCGGCCATGAAGAGGGCCACGAGGGCGACGTAGCCGGTGTAGGAGGGGGCCTGGGGCACGGCGAGGCAGGCGGCGGCCGCGACGGTTGCGCTGATGACGCCGATCCCCCACAGGCCGAGCCGGTCGAGGCCGGCCCGGCAGCAGGCGACCGCGACCAAGGTGGCGGCCGCGGCGATGGACCAGAGCGCGCCGGCGGCGGCCGCGGAGTGGCCGAAGCGGTCCTCCACGATGATGGGGCTGGCCGATTGCAGCAGGGCGAGCATGAGGTTGGAGCAGGCCAGTCCGGCCACCAGCCGTCGCAGGGACGGCAGGGAGCGCAGGGTCTGCCACCCTTCCCGCAGGCCGCCGCCCGGCGCCGGTCCGCCGTGGCGCGCGGCGCGCAGGGGTGTGGGCGGGGTCTGCAGGGCGAGTGAGGCGGACAGGAAGGACAGCACGCTCAAGCAGATGAGCATGGGTGTCGGGCCGGTGAGCAGCAGGGCACCGCCCAGGGCCGGGCCGACGAGGGTGGCCGTCTGGTCGATGCCGATGAGCGCCGACTGCACCTTGTGCGCCTGTCTGTCGGTGCGGCGGCTGACGATGGCGCCGACGGCCTCGTTGGCGATGAAACTGAACTGGGTCAGCGCCCCGGTCACGGCGGCCAGTGCCATGACGGTGACGGTCTCGGCCGTACCCGGCTCCAGTACGACCAGCACGACGGCGGCGCCCGCCACCAGCAGGGCGCGGGCGAGTGAGGCGAGGAAGCACACGATCGCCGCGCCGCTGCGGTCCACCAGGGCGCCGGCGATGCCGAACGCGGCCACCCGGGGTATCCACTCCAGCGCGAAGGCCAGGCCGGTCAGGGACGCGGATCCGGTGGTGGCCAGCACCACGAGCGGCATGGCATAGGTCGCCATGGAGTAGGCGAGGGCGTCGCAGGCGCGTGGTGCGTAGACCCGGCGGAACAGGCTGCCGACGGGGACTGCCGCGTGTCGGCCGGCCGGCTGGGCCTCATAGGGGGAGACGGTCACGAAGTGGGGGGCTTTCACTGAGCGGGGGTACGGACGGACGGTCGAGGCGGTGCCGGACGCTCACGCGGAGGAGAACGCCACAGTCATACAAGTCATGGTCATGACGCAGTGCTGGGCCACGTGAACTCCGCTCCGAAACGTAGAAAAGTGCGCAGGGCCAGGCCCGTCACGGGGGTACGGGCCTGGCCCTGCCTGACGCCGCTTGCGTATCCTCCCCCGGAGAGCAGGCGACGTGACCCCGCCCGGGATCACTTATATCAGCGCAGTCCGGGGAGGGAATGTCACCGGCGGCAGCCGATCCTTCCAAGATCAACATATCCATGGGGGAGAAGGTTCGCCTGCCATGCAGTTGCATGCGACGCCTTCACACGCCCGGCCCCTCCTCTTTCGCGCAGCCCTTCTCGGACCCGGCCCGGGGGCAGGATCACCGCTGGCGGCGAAGGCGTTGCTGCAGCACGAGACTGCCGAGCATGAACGGCCCCACTGATCGGTATCGCTGAGCAGGCTCTCCCCGCTCGAGGCGCCGAGACGCGGCCGCCGGTGACCCGGGCCGCGGCTGGCAGCCCAGCGGCGCCGCGGGATGCAGTTGAGCGCAGAAGAGTGGCGGAGAGCGCGGGCCTGTTCCAGCAGAGAGACGCTCAGGCTGCGAGCAGAGCGTGCTGTACCGGCAGATGCACCGTTTCCACACGCGTGGCGACGGTGGGCGCCGAATGCAGGCCCTGTCCGGCGTTGGTGATCTGGATGGTCGCCTCTGCCGGGTTCGCGTTCTACGCCGCCAACCTCGCCTCGTACGACAAGACCTACGGCACGATGGCCGGCGTCATCGTCTTCCTCGTCCGGCTGTGGATCAGCGATCTGGCGATCCTGCTGGGCCTGGAGTTCGACGCGGAGAGCGTCCGGCAGCGAGCCATCGCCGGCGGGCATCCGACCGAGGCCGAGCCCTACACCCAGCCCCGCGACACCAGGAAGTGGGACGAGGAGGCCATCCTGGCCCGGGCGGACCATCTGGTGGAGGCGTTCTGCCGGCGCCGGCAGCGCCCGGAGGGAGGCGTACCCGCCCTCCCGGTCGCAGACCTCCCGGCCCCCGGGCTGGGGGCACAGAAGATCACACCTGTCGGTAGGCGGGTGACGGTCAAGGTGTCCAGAGCCCGCCGTGACGTCGCCCGACACATACGCGAGGCCTTCACGGGTCTCCCGGTCGGGAGCGTCCTGACGGTCGCGCAGACAGTGGCAGCCCGCACCAGCCAGTACGGGGCCGGTGAGATCAGCGCCGGTGCGGTGGCCGCCGGACTCCGCACCGACAACGATCCCGGCATCCGGGTCGTCCCCGGCTCCAGCCCGCTGTCCGCCCGCAAGATCACCTGACCCGTCCGTCCCCCTCACCTGCGGCGCGCGCTCCTTCGGGAACGGTTCTCGACATCGCCCAGGGCCCGGGACCCGTCTGGTCGTCCTTTCCGCGCGAGCGGAGGTGAGCCGCACGCTGCCGCGTCCACCGACGACGGCTGCCTGGAGCACAGGGGGACTCCTCTCCGTGGGACCGGCCGGCGGGCGCGAGGCGACTCGGCCGCCTCCTCCGTCGCACCGCCGGGTGCCCAGGGGAGAGGCCCGCGGAATGCCATGCCGATCGTCAGGACATCTCACGCAGCCGGCTGATCTCGCTGGTCTGCTGTGCGATCACATCGTTCGCCATCTCCTCGACCTGTACGTTGTTGCCGTCCGAGAGCACCGAGGTGGCCATGGTGATCGCGCCGTCGTGGTGCGTGATCATGAGTTTCAGGAACAGCTCGTCGAAGGCCGCGCCCCGCGCCGCGCGCAGCTGCTTCAGCTGCGCCTCGGTCGCCATGCCGGGCATCGCGGCATGGTCGTGGCTGTGCCCCGAGCCCGCGCCACCACTTGTGTGCCGCGTCCCGCCGTGGTTCTTCAACCACCCCTTCATGGCGTCGATTTCAGGACCCTGACCTGCGGCGATGCGTGAGGCGATCCGCTTCACGCCGCCCGACTCCGCCTGGTGCGCGGCGAGTTCGGTCATCTCCAGCGCCTGGCCGTGGTGGATGATCATCATCTGGACGTACTCGAAGTCCGCCGCATTGGGGGAGTCGTCGGGCATCTCCTTCGCGGCGTCCTCGGCGGACAGGGTCCGGGCGGGCTCACCGGGCTTGCCGGGAGCGATCACCGAGGGAGCGGGCGCGCTCTTCTTTCCCGGGGCGTCCGCGCCCGAGTCGCACCCGCTGACAGCGAGGGCGACAAGGGTGAGAGCGGTGACCGCCCGCCACTTGACACGATCAAAGACTTTCATGACAGGTGCGTCGCCATCTTTTGATCTGTACATGAAAAGTACGATACTGCCGCTGTCCGTGAGCCGTTCCCTTGCGAACGGAGACCAGGGAGGAAACAGTGAACCTGTTGAACAGTCCCCGAACACGGCCCAGACACCTGGGGGTTGTGGCAGCCGCCGCCGGCCTGCTGGCGGCGCTGCTCACGGCCGCTCCGGCCGTGGCGACGCCCGACCCCGGCGACGCCACCACCGCGCCTCAGCGAGTGTCGAAGAGTGAGGCGGCCGAGACCAGAACGGCCATCGCCAACGGCGAGATACCGGCGCCGGACGAGATCGTCCACTCCGACAACATCGAACACCTCGCCAACATCCCCAAGGACGCCCTGCCGGACCTGAACTCCGACCTCGCCTTCCAGGGCAAGTACGCGTTCGCCGGCAACTACGACGGCTTCCGCATCTTCGACATCAGCAACCCGAGGGCTCCCAAGACGGTCTCCCAGGTGCTGTGCCCGGGGTCGCAGAACGACGTGTCCGTCTCCGGGAACCTGCTGTTCCTGTCGACCGACTCCTCACGCAGCGACAACTCCTGCTCGAGCACGACGCAGCCCGCGACCGAGAAGTCGTCGTGGGAGGGCATGAAGGTCTTCGACATCAGCGACAAGAAGAACCCGAAGTACGTCGCGGCCGTCGAGACCAACTGCGGCTCACACACGCACTCCCTCGTTCCCCATGGCCGCAACGTCTACATCTACGTGTCCTCGTACTCCCCGAGCCCGTCGTTCCCCGACTGCCGGCCCCCGCACGACGGCATCTCGATCGTCAAGGTGCCGCGCGACGCTCCCCAGAAGGCCGCGGTAGTCAACTTCGCGGTGCTCTTCCCGGGTGACGGCCCCGACGGTGGCGGCAACCCCGGCGCGCCCACCAACCCGGGCGTCTCCAAGACGACCGGCTGCCACGACATCACCGTGCTGCCGTCGAAGGACCTGGCCGCCGGTGCCTGCATGGGCGACGGCATCCTGATGTCCATCAAGGACCCGGAGCACCCGAAGGTCATCGACCAGGTCCAGGACAACGTCAACTTCGCGTTCTGGCACTCGGCGACCTTCAACCAGACCGCGAAGAAGGTCGTCTTCACCGACGAACTCGGCGGCGGATCCGCCGCGACCTGCAACGCGGCCATCGGCCCGAACCGCGGAGCCGACGGCATCTACGACATCGTCGGCAAGGGCGACCACCGCAAGCTCGTCTTCCGCGGTTACTTCAAGATCCCCCGGCACCAGGCGGACACCGAGAACTGCGTCGCCCACAACGGCTCGCTGATCCCGGTCAGGGGCCGCGACATCATGGTCCAGGCCTGGTACCAGGGCGGCGTCTCGGTCTGGGACTTCACCGACTCGACGAAGCCGAAGGAGATCGGCTACTTCGAGCGCGGCCCGCTCACCACGGACCGGCTGACCGTGGGCGGCTCCTGGTCCGCGTACTACTACAACGGCTACATCTACTCGAACGACATCGCCAAGGGCTTCGATGTGCTCAAGCTCAGCGACCGGCGCACCGACCCGGCCCGAAAGATCCACCTGGACCAGCTGAACGTCCAGACCCAGCCGGACTACTTCGACTGACAGCCCGGCAAAGGCCTGCCGGACTCCGGGCCCAGGAACCCGGAGACGTGGGCAAGCGCTGTGGCACCGGTCCCGCCGGGCGGCTCATCGCCCGGCGGGACACCCAGCTCCCAGTCCAGACCGAAGCAGTGGATGATCCCGCTGACTCCGCTCGGCACCAGGCGAGTGCTCGGGGGAGCGGTTCGCCTTCCCCCGCACTCCCGCGGTCCACGTGGCATGCGGCTGCACGACCCGGCAGACCTTCCCGGTCAAAGCACTGGCAAGAACGCGCGCGTGCTGGTGCAGCCGGCCCCGACCCCGGCTCCGGACACCGACGATTCCCAGCCATCACGTCGTCGAGGAGCATGGCCAGAGGGACGCTGGTGCGATGTCGGTGCGGTGATGAAGAATGCCGCCAGAAAGAGAGATCAACTTTGCCCGTGCTGGGTAAGCGATCTTCAGTCCCGCCTCCAGGAAGGCCACACTGATGCAGTCCGTCCCCCACCCGGCACAGGCCGTCGTCCTGCACTACCGCAGCCGCGCCGTCGCCCCGCTCCGTCCCCTGGGTGTCACGGATGCCGAACTGCTGCGCATCATCTCCGACCCCTGCACACCCGTGTTCCTTACGGTGCACGCGGGCGGACGCCGCAGATACAGCTACTGGCAGCCGTTCGACGCCCACACCGGCAGGGGGAGTTGCTACGTCGCCCTGCCGACTGACGCGTGCGACATACTGCACTCCACCGGACGGATCACGCTGGGCGAGCCGCTCGTCGATCCGGGCAGGACGATCTACCGCATCCGGCCCGCCGACACCCTGGCCGCTCCCCAGCGCTTGGTGCGGACAACGGCCCACGCGGCATGACCGACAGCCGACGCGATCCGTCGGCTGTCGGTCTTCGCCGGGTCGGGCCCCAGCCCTCCAGCCCGAGAGCGAACGCTACCCGTCCTGACCTCGCGACGACGGAGGTGAGGCCCCGGCCGCAAGATCGGATCCTCACCCGTGACCGCGAGGCGGAACTGGACCAGATCGAGGGGGTCCTGGATCGTTTCCCCGACCGGGCGTTCGTCTTCGACGAGTTCGGCCCACTCGGGATCCGGCCCACCGCGGGCCCGGGCTGGGCCGAGCAGAAACGCCCCGACCGGTTGCTCGTCTGCGTGCCCAGGCCGGCACCGCCCCCGACCTCACCACCCTCGTCGGCGAACTCCTCCTCAAAAGCCCCGGCTTCGCCGAACTGTGGGAACGCTACGACGTCGTGGGACGTAGGAGCACCAGCAAGACCCTCCACGGCCCCCAGGTCGTAAGACTCACCCTCACCAGCCGGAGCATGCACCTCGAAGGCACCCCGGGCCGGCGCCTCGGGGTCTACACAGCCGAACCCGGCACCCCCGACTACGACGCCATGCTCCTGCTCGACATGACCGCCACACACTGAGCCGAGTCCGTCCGAGCGGAAGCGCCAAGAACTCGGGTGCGCGGGCAGCAGCCGCCGGCGGATGTGGTCGGCCGTGTGCCGGGCGGTGGCCTTGGCCCGGGTCTCACTGGGACGGGGGCGGGGCCGGGCGGTCACCGTGGTCGGCTTGACCTCGATGCCGTGCGCGGCGGTCTGCTCGGGCAGAACCGCGATGACGGCAAGCCGGGTCCGCGGGCGGTCTCGGCGGCGTGATCGAGTTGTGCGTACGCCGCTTCCGCTGCGAGAACACCGCCTGCCCGGCGGTGACGTTCGCCGAGCCGGTCACGGTCCTGACCACCCCGCACAGCCGGTACACCCCGTTGCCGCGTGGGGCGGTCACATTTCCGCACACCCGAAAGCGAGCGGCGTTCCCAGCAGACGGGAACGCCGCTCGCTTTCAGTGCCGGTCCATGGATTCGGTGGCCGCGATGTCAGTCCTGATGCTCGGCTTCGGTTTCGGAGCGGACGGCAGCCTCATGGGCCAGACGGCGGGGGCGACGGCGGAGCACTGCCCATGCGATGCCGAGGACGACGAACCACACCGGGGTCGCCAGAAGCGCCTGCAGCGTGTCGGACTTCTGGGTCAGTGCCCAGATGAGGAACGCGAAGAACGCGAGCACGACGTAGCACATGGCGATGCCGCCGGGCATCTTGAACGTCGATGCCTCGTGCAGGTGCGGACGGCGCTTGCGGTACACGATGTAGCTGATCAGGATGATCGACCAGACGAACATGAACAGCACGGCGGAGACGGTGGTCACCAAGGTGAATGCCTCGATGATCGAGTTGTCCGTGGCGAGCATGACCACACCGGCGAGCAGGAACACCCCGGACAGGAACAGGGCGTTGGCCGGGACTTTCCTGGAGGTGAGTCGGCCGAATCGCGCCGGGGCGTCGCCCTCCTGGGCCAGCCCGTAGACCATCCGTGAGGTGGAGTAGATGCCCGAGTTCGCTGACGAGGCGGCCGAGGTCAGCACGACGAAGTTGATCACCGAGGCGGCGACCCCGAGGCCGGCGAGGGTGAACATCACGACGAACGGGCTGCGGTCCGCGCTGATCTCGCGCCAGGGCGTGACCGACATGATCACGACCAGCGCGACCACGTAGAACAGCATCACACGCACCGGGATCGAGTTGATCGCCTTGGGCAGGTTCCGTTCCGGGTTCTTGGTCTCGGCCGCGGTGGTGCCGACCAGTTCGATGCCGACGAAGGCGAAGGTCGCGATCTGGAAACCCGCGACGAATCCCATGGGACCGGTGGGGAAGAAGCCGCCGTCGTTCCAGAGGTTGGAGAAGCCTGCGGCGGCGCCCCCGGGCGCCTGGAAGTGGTTGAACACCATGCCGAGCCCGACGACGATCAGCGCCACGATCGCGACGATCTTGATCAGTGCGAACCAGAACTCGGTCTCGCCGAACGCCTTCACGGTGGGCAGGTTCAGGACGATCAGCACGACGACCGCGGCCAGCGCCGGTATCCACAGCGCAAGGCCGTGCCACCAGTACGACACGTATCCGGAGATCGCGATGACGTCGGCGATGCCGGTGACGATCCAACAGAACCAGTAGGTCCAGCCGGTGAAGAAGCCGGCCCACGGGCCGAGCAGGTCGGCCGCGAAGTCGGCGAAGGACTTGTAGCGCAGGTTGGACAGCAGCAGCTCGCCCATCGCCCGCATCACGAAGAACAGCATCACGCCGATGATCATGTAGACAAAGATCACCGAGGGGCCGGCCAGCGAGATCGTCTTGCCCGACCCCATGAACAGGCCGGTTCCGATCGCACCACCGATCGCGATGAGCTGGATGTGCCGGTTGGACAACTGCCGGGAAAGATGCTGCTCGCCCCCGGGCGGGGGCGTCGATCCGGACACCGGCAAGGTGGTCAGGCCGGTGTCACTGCTTTCAGACATCAGGGAGCAAACCTCATGGATCTCAAGACGCGTGCGGGCACGCGATAGGGGTGTCTCGGAAAGTGACCGCGCGCACAGGCGACGAACGGGCAGGATGATCCTGTGCGCGGACATGCGGCAGCCGACCGGAACGGTGCCGGACACGCTGAACACGCCCACGCGGAAAGCCGAAAATCAGCCCGGAAGTCGGCAGACGGGCGGCGGTAAGGGGGGAGGCAGCGGGACAGCCATCGGGGGCTCCTCGAGTGTCGAGCACGGGCGGTGCCCGTGCGGCCGAGTGAGCCTCCCCCTCTGTCATGGGCCTGAGAGCTTCACCGCGCGGAGCGCGGCTTGCACCGTGGGCGAGGCGCGTGAGCGCCTGCTTTCCAGAGTCGCCTGCCCGAGCGGTAGGGGTGCCTGAGAGTTTCCGGGGAGGTGTTGCTCCTTCGGCGCCCGGGTCTGGCTGACTCGGTACTCTCCCGCTGCGGGGTGAACGGCGATGTGCGGTGAGACTAGGACCACATCAGCGACCGGTCAAGGGACCGGCCGAATGCTGGACGTTGCTTTCGAGTAGTTTCGAGTGGTACGGCACTCGCCTTCAAGGGATGGCGTTTGTGCAGCTCAAGGCGTATGTCCTCATCGTGGTTCTTGATCGCTTTCCGTGCCGGAACCACGCAGGGTCACCACGACCGCGATCATGAACGGCCTCGCGCCGCGAAGGTCCGCCCGCGTGGCCACACCACGACTGAGACAGGCCGGTACCGGTGGTCCAGCGTGTTGCCGTAGTTGCCCATGTAGCCCTCGTACTGGGAGTCATAGGGCGTCAGGTCCGCGCTCGGGGTGCTGGCGCAAGCCTCGTAGTCGTGGACGTGCAGCGAGATCTGCTCGCCGCCGGTGCCGTCCGGGCCGGTCCACCAGCCGAGGGTGATCTCGTCGTCGATCAGGTCGCCGGACCCCCGGCTCCGGAACGCAGCCAGGTGCACCGGGAGAACACGGCCGGCATACGGGCGGCACGGCGCGCCGGTAGCGTGCCGAAGAGAACGAGCAGTAGACGAAGGGGAAGACCGCGGCGGCGGCCTGCAGTGCGTCGCCGACGGTTTCGGGGGGAGTCGTCCAGGTCCATCAGCGCGCGGGTGACCCGGTCCCGGTCCGCGCCGGACCGTTCGCCGGCATGTTCCCAGGACACCCGGCAGCCCGGACGCGTCTCACATCTTGATATGAGGCGACTGGTAAATGAGATTCTTGACATCGTTACCATGCCCGCACCGTTCGCGCAGCCGTTTCTCGAAGGGAAACGCGTGCCGTCGTGCGGGCCGTCGGCCCGTACCGCCGACGGCCGTTCTTTGCCCTCGTGCGAAAGACCAAGAAATGCCCGCACCAACCACCGGCCCAGCCCAGGCACCCGTCAACTCGCGGTCCCGCGTCCTCATCGCGAGCCTCATCGGCACGACGATCGAGTTCTACGACTTCTACATCTACGCGACCGCCGCCGTCCTGGTCTTCCCCGCGCTCTTCTTCCCGAACAGCGACCCGACCACGGCGCTGCTGTCGTCCTTCGCGGTGTTCGGCGCCGCGATGGTCGCCCGCCCGATCGGCGCCGTCGTCTTCGGACACCTCGGCGACCGGATCGGCCGCAAGGGCACGCTGGTGGCCTCACTTCTCACCATGGGCATCGCCACCTTCCTCATCGGCGTGCTGCCCACCTACGCGCAGGCCGGCTGGATCGCCACCGCGCTGCTGGTGCTGATGCGGCTCGCGCAGGGCTTCGCACTCGGCGGCGAGTGGAGCGGCGCCGCCCTGGTCGCCACCGAGAACGCCCCCAGCGACAAGCGCGCCCTCTACGGCACGTTCCCGCAGCTGGGAGCCCCGCTCGGCTTCATCATCGGCAACGGGCTCTTCCTGATCATCGGCGCGCTGCAGCCGTCCACGGCGGGCGCCGACCCGTCGCAGCCCTCCGAGGCCTTCCTGAGCTGGGGCTGGCGCGTGCCGTTCCTGTTCTCCGCCGTGATGGTCGCGATCGGCCTGTGGGTGCGGATGCGCCTCGTCGAGTCGACGGTCTTCGCCAAGACCCGCGAGGCCGGACTGGTGCGGAAGCTGCCGCTGGCCACCGTCTTCCGCAACCACTGGAAGCAGCTGATCCTCGGCACCTTCTTCATGCTCGCGACGTACGTGCTCTTCTATCTGATGACCACGTTCTCGCTGAGCTACGGCCGTGCCCCGAAGGACACCGCGGTGCCCGGCCTGGGGTACAGCTACACCACCTTCGTAGTGATGATGATCTTCGGCGTGCTGTTCTTCGCCGCGTTCACCCTGATCTCCGGCCCGCTCGCCGACAAGTACGGTCGTCGCGCCACCCTGATCTGGGTCACCGCCACGATCCTGGTCTTCGGGCTGGTGTGGGTACCGCTGATCGGCATGGGCACGCTCGGCGTGGTGCTGTGGCTGGTGCTCGGCTTCACGCTGATGGGCATGACCTTCGGCCCGATGGGCGCGCTCCTGCCGGAACTCTTCCCGACGAGCGTGCGCTACACCGGCTCCGGCATCTCGTACAACGTCAGCTCGATCCTCGGCGCGGCCGTCGCCCCGTTCATCGCGGTGGCGCTGTGGGAGGCCGGCGACGGCTCGCCGTGGCTGGTCGGTGTCTACCTCTCCGTGATGGCGCTGCTGACCCTGGTCTCGCTGCTGATCGGCAAGGAGACGAAGGACGTCGCCCTTGACGAGGGCGAGGCCCCCACCCGCCGCGATCACGACCATGCCCCCGCCGCCACCGCGGCTCCCTGAACCGTCCGCCATCCCACCGCGGCCCCCTTCCCCGTACGAGGGCGAAGGGGGCCGCGGTGTCTTCACGGACGCCGCCGGCTCCGTCGCGCGCCGACCGGTGCCCACTACCGGTGGTTCGTTGACATGGGGGAGGGCCAGAGGCAGCACGAGTAGCGGGGGTGGATGTGATGACTGCTCGTCGTCCGTGTCCGCCGGTGCGGGGCCGCTGGAGGACTACGCTGCCGGCTTCGATGACAACGACACACACTCTCATACATGGTTACGCTCACTGACGTTTTCTCAACGGTGATCATTTCCAGGTTCCGTCAAGGACGAGGGCGGCGCGGGCGATGTCGCCGATCCGGCTGGGGCTGAGGGTGACGTGTTGCAGGGCGCGCCGGCGCTGCTTGAGCTCGGCTGCGGCGCGTTCGCCGAGGGCACGGATGCTTTTGAGCAGGGCGTTGGTCCCGGTGGTGCGAGGATCGATGTGGAGTGCCTGCTCGGAGCGGCCCTTCGGGCGACGGGCGGGGACAGGATGCCGATGCCGGCGCCTGTACAGCCTTTGTCCGCGAGGGTGGCAGGCCGTCGGTGGCCGCCTTGTACAGGGTCGGGAGGACGTGGAGGCGGGCGGCGGTGATGTCGGGGACGCTGCCGGGCTCGACCTCGGAGGCCCACGACGGCGTGCCGTCGGGGGCGGCCAGGAACTGCACGTTCCCGCCGAAGGCCTTGTCCTTCTGGCGGAACCACCAGTCGTTGCCGTTCTCGCGCACGCCGGCGACCCGGTCCGATTCGATCAGCGTGCCGTCGAGCGTGGCGGCGTAGGGGAGCACGGTGAAGCCTCTGGTCCGGCGGACGATCGTGCGTGAAGGGCCCCGTCTTACCAGCCCGGCGGCGTGCTCCCACGGTCGGGCCGCAGGGGGACTGTCGTATGGCTGATCCAGGCTTCCCGACCGTGATCACCACCTTGATGACGTATGCGGGTCCGGTCGATGACCATGCGCTGGTGACACGCACCGGCGGCGTGCCGCTGGTGCCGGCCGGGTTCACCTGGCCGCAGTGCGCGGCGTGCTCGGGACCGATGCAGTTCCTCGCGCAGCTGCTGGCGAACGCCCCCGGCACCCAGGGTGCCGAGGCAGCCGCGGTGGCCGAGTGCGTCCTGTCGGTCTTCATGTGCCGGAACGACCCGGGGCTGTGCGACGAGTGGGATCCGGTCGCGGGCGGCAACCGGGCGCTGCTGTTCCCTTGCGCCGGGCTCACGCCCGCCCCGGTGCCGGCGGAAGGCGAGACCGTGTTGTCAGAGACCTGCGGCATCGACTGCACGGCGATCGACGCGGTTCCCTACCACGAGGCACGCAGTAACTGGTCGCAGGCTTATGGCCGTCCCTTGCGGGACGTCCTCGGCCAACTGGGCGGCGTTCCGTCGTGGCTGCAGCACGACGAGACGCAGGCGTGCCCGTCGTGCGCGCAGCCGATGAGCTTCATGGCCCAGTTCGAGGAGGGACGCGACCACCGGACAGCGATGAACTTCGGTGGAGGTGGCTGCGGATACGCCTTCGCATGCGTGACGTGCAAGGAAGGCTCGTTCCTGTGGCAGTGCTGATCGGCCGTCCGCTGAGAAAACCTGAGTGAGTCCCGAGCAGAGCTGTATCTGGAACAGCATCGCAACCACGAGGTTGCACACTCGCCAACGCGCGATCAAGACCCACGGCGACCGGGGCGCCTCGGTCACCGCATTCTTGACCCATGCGCATGGGCCGTTCGCGGTTTGCGAGGCCCTGGGGTTGCCGGCAGGTGACCGGTTCCCGGGTGCTGGGGGATGGTGGACGAGAATCGCGGCCGGAGGAGAATGCCATAGCTGGAGCATTCTCTTCCGGCCGCGGGGGAAAGCACTACCCGTCGATATCAGTGATCGTGGTTTCCTTACCACGGTCATCCAGCCTTACTCAGGCTCGGTCGTCGAGGCCTCCGCTTCCCCCTCCTCGGTTGTCGGCTGTTCGGCTTCGGTTGGGGTTGCCTCGGGTGCCGCGGTTTCGTCGGCGGTGGGGGTGGCTTCTGCTTCCGTTGTCTCTTCGGTTTCCGCTGCTTCGGTTTCCGGCTGCTCACCTTCGGTTGGGGTTGCCTCGGGTGCCGCGGTTTCGTCGGCGGTGGGGGTGGCTTCTGCTTCCGTTGTCTCTTCGGTTTCCGCTGCTTCGGTTTCCGGCTGCTCACCTTCGGTTGGGGTTGCCTCGGGTGCCGCGGTTTCGTCGGCGGTGGGGGTGGCTTCTGCTTCCGTTGTCTCTTCGGTTTCCGCTGCTTCGGTTTCCGGCTGCTCACCTTCCGTCGGGGTCGCCTCGGGTTCCTCGGGTGCCTGTTCGGTGTCGCTCATTGTTCGCCTTCTTCCCGCAGCGCACGTGGGAGTCCTGGTGGCGGTTTTCGCCGGGGAGCCGCCGGGGTTTGAGGACATGCACGTACATGCGGCTTTGTGACTTCTGTCCTAGTTCTCTGGGGGCGGAGATGTCAACGGATTTCCCGCTCGTCCGCCGAGAGCTTGCACAGGCCTGACGGGAGGACGAAAGCCCGCTCGTCAGCCGTCTCCTCTTGGGGAAGTCCCTGCCGCGAGCCCGGTGGCGTGTCGCGGCATCTGCCGGCCGGCTCGGCACACTCGACTGTTGGCGGCCGGTTGGGCTCCCCGCTGTGGCCGCTTCGATGCCCCACTAGGGAGTGTTCGATCAACGGCGGATCTGATGATCAAGGAGGCGCCGGACGACCGGCACCATCGTTGAGCACGGGTCCGCCGAGCAGCAGCCCGTCCAGGCGCCGTCGAGCACGGCGACGGCCGACGGCAGCGCACCACCAGCCGACTCCTCCACGGGCTCGGGCCCGATCGTTGTCTCACTCACCTGGCATCCCACCCTTGACCAGCAGATCCGTCGTTGATCAGACGCTCCCGCCGCGTTGGTGCTCTGACGCAGTGGTGACCTTTCCCTCGTAGCGTAGAGACCGTGACTGCAGGGAAGTTGAGGGTCATGGCAGGCAAGAGGCTGAAGTTCGATGCGGAGTTCCGTGAGGGGGCTGTGCGGATCGTCGCCGAAACCGGCAAGCCGATCGCGTAGGTCGCGAATGATCTCGGGATCAACGAGACGACGCTGGCGAGCTGGGTGTCGCGGGCCCGCAGGGCCGGCGGGGCCGGGGCGGTTCAATCACCCGGGAGATGCCGCCGGTGCCGAGTACTGCGCTCAAGGTGTCTGGGAAAAATGAGCGTGCCGGCGCTTCGCGCCGGGAGCCTGCCCAGGGACACAGCCGCGATTTGGCCACCGCGAACGGCTTGATCGGCAGCACTACGGTCCGGAAACCGGTCATGGGTTCAGTACTGGCAGCAGTTCGGGCAGGTGGCCGTCCGAGGCCGCCGCCGCGTGCTGCCGCTCTGCGGGGACCTGGCCGTAGACGGTGGTGCGGGGCCGGGCGGGGCGGCCGGCCGCCTCCGCGATCGCGATCAGCTCCTTGACCGACCTGTACGAGCCGTAGGAGGAGCCGGCCATGCGGGAGATGGTCTCCTCCATGAGGGTGCCGCCGACGTCGTTGGCGCCGGAGCGGAGCATCTCGGCGGCGCCCTCGGTGCCCAGCTTGACCCAGCTGGTCTGGATGTTGGGGATGTGCGGGTGCAGCAGCAGGCGGGCCATCGCGGTGACCGCCCGGTTGTCGCGCGGGGTGGGGCCGGGGCGGGCGATGCCGGCCAGGTAGACCGGGGCGTTGGTGTGGATGAAGGGCAGGGTGACGAACTCGGTGAAGCCGCCGGTCTGCTGCTGGATGCGGGCCAGGGTGCGCAGGTGGCCGAGCCAGTGGCGGGGCTGGTCGACGTGGCCGTACATCATCGTCGAGGAGGAGCGGATGCCCAGCTCGTGCGCGGTGGTGACCACCTCGATCCAGGTGGCCGCGGGCAGTTTGCCCTTGGTCAGGATCCAGCGGACCTCGTCGTCGAGGATCTCGGCGGCGGTGCCGGGGATGGTGTCCAGGCCGGCCTCCCTGGCGGCGGTGAGCCAGTCGCGGATGGACAGGCCGGTGCGGGTGGCGCCGTTGACCACCTCCATCGGGGAGAAGGCGTGCACGTGCAGGCCCGGGACGCGCTCCTTGACCGCCCGGGCGATGTCGAAGTAGGCGGTGCCGGGCAGGTCCGGGTGGATGCCGCCCTGCATGCACACCTCCACCGCGCCCACCTGCCAGGCCTGCGCCGCGCGGTCGGCCACCTGCTGCAGGGACAGGGTGTAGGCGTCGGCGTCGGTGCGGCGCTGGGCGAAGGCGCAGAAGCGGCAGCCGGTGTAGCAGACGTTGGTGAAGTTGATGTTCCGGGTGACGATGTAGGTGACGTCGTCGCCGACGGCCGAGGTGCGGACGTCGTCCGCGACGCGGGTGAGGGCGTCCAGCGCCGGTCCGTCGGCGTGCAGCAGCGCCAGGGCCTCGGCGTCGGTCAGGCGCGTGGGGTCGTCGGCGGCCGTGGCGAGGGCGGCGCGGACGTCGGTGTCGAGGCGCTCGGGGGCCATGCCGGGGGCGGCCGCCTCGCGCAGCGCTTCCCAGTCGCCGTAGACCGCGTCGAAGTCGTCGCGGCGGTCGGCGGTGCGGCCGGCGGTGTCGATGGTGGCGTGCAGGTCGGTGCGGCCGGTGGCGGCGAACGCCTCGTCCGGCTCCTGCCAGGGCCGGCCCTGAACGGTGGCGTCCTGGCGGGCCAGGCCGGTGGCCGGGTCGGCCAGGGCGCGCACGTGCGGCAGCAGCCGGGGGTCCAGCCAGGGCTCGCCGCGGCGCACGAACTCCGGGTAGACGCAGAGCCGTTCGCGCAGCTCGAAGCCGGCCGCCGCCGACTTCTCGGCCAGTTCCTCCAGCTGCGGCCAGGGCCGCTCGGGGTTGACGTGGTCGATGGTCAGCGGGGAGACGCCGCCCCAGTCGTCGATGCCGGCGCCGATGAGCCGTGCGTACTCGTCCTCGACCAGGTTCGGCGGGGCCTGCAGGCAGGCGGACGGGCCCATGACGTGCCGGGCCACGGCCACCGTGGCCACCAGCTCGTCCAGCTCGGCGTCCGGCATGGAGCGCATGGCCGTGTCCGGCTTGGCGCGGAAGTTCTGGATGATCAGCTCCTGGACGCCGTGGTAGGCGCGGGAGATCTTCCGCAGCGCGAACAGCGACTGGGCGCGCTCCTCGTACGTCTCGCCGATGCCGATCAGGATGCCGGAGGTGAAGGGCACCGAGGAGCGGCCGGCGTCCTGCAGCACCCGCAGCCGCACGGCCGGCTCCTTGTCCGGGGAGCCGTGGTGCGGACCGCCCGGCTCCGACCACAGCCGCTCGGCGGTGGTCTCCAGCATCATGCCCATGGACGGCGCCACCGGCTTCAGGCGCTGGAAGTCGGTCCAGGTCAACACGCCCGGGTTGAGGTGGGGCAGCAGGCCGGTCTCCTCCAGGATCCGGATGGAGATGGCGCGGACGTAGGCGATGGTGTCGTCGTAGCCGTGCGCGTCCAGCCACTCGCGCGCCTGCGGCCAGCGCTCCTCCGGCTTGTCGCCCAGGGTGATCAGCGCTTCCTTGCAGCCCAGCGCGGCGCCCTTGCGGGCGATGTCGAGGACCTCGTCGGGCGACAGGAACATCCCGTGCCCGGCGCGGCGCAGCCTGCCGGGCACGGTGACGAACGTGCAGTAGTGGCACCGGTCCCGGCACAGCCGGGTCAGCGGAATGAACACGCTCTTGGAGTAGGTGATGACACCGGGCCGCCCGGCCGCCTGAAGCCCCGCGTCCCGCACCCGGGCCGCGGACGCGGCGAGGTCGTCGAGGTGCTCGCCCCGGGCCTGCAGCAGCACCGCCGCCTCGGCCACATCCAGGGCGACGCCGTCCCGGGCACGCTTCAGGGCACGACGCAGGGAGTTCTCGGTCGGACCCGACGTGTTCTGCGGAGTGATAGGTGTCATTGTCAGTCTCTGATTTCGCAGATGGGGGCACCGGAGGTGAGGGAGGCGCCGACCTCGGCGGTGAGGCCCTTGATGGTGCCGGACTTGTGGGCGTTGAGGGGCTGTTCCATCTTCATGGCCTCCAGGACGACGACCAGGTCGCCTTCCTTGATCTCCTGGCCCTCCTCGACGGCGATCTTGACGATGGTGCCCTGCATGGGGGAGGCCAGGGTGTCGCCGGAGGCGACGGGGCCGGACTTCCTCGCGGCGCGGCGCTTGGGCCGGGCGCCGGCCACCCGCTGGCGGGAAGTACTGCGGCATCGCCGCGCCGCAACATCCTGGGCCTGAACGCATCGGCGGGCAGCGGGGGCCGGCGCGGCAAGCCGTAGGCAATGGCCATGAAAGGCCTCCAGGGTCACTGGGCAACGGCCCTGAGGAAAAGGGCCGATTGCGTTGGTCGGTCAGAAGGTGTCGTGGGGGACGTGCACGCCCCAGACGTCGCGCAGCGCGTGGGAGACCTCGCCGACCGTGGCCCGGTGCCGCAGGGCCTCGCGCATCGGGGGCAGGACGTTGTCGGTGCCCCGGGCGGCGGTGCGCAGGGTGTCCAGGGCGCGTGCGACGGCGTCGCTGTCGCGTTCGGTGCGCAGGGCGGCGAGGCGTTCGCACTGGTCGAGCTCGATCTGCGGGTCCACGCGCAGCGGCTCGTAGGGTTCCTCCTCGTCGAGGACGTAGGTGTTGACGCCGACGACGGTGCGTTCCTTGTTGTCGATCTCCTGCGCGATCCGGTAGGCGGAGCGTTCGATCTCGGACTTCTGGAAGCCCTGCTCGATCGCCTCCACCGCGCCGCCGCGGTCCTCCACGGCCTGGATCAGCTCCAGGGCCGCCGCCTCCACATCGTCGGTCATCGCCTCCATGAAGTAGGAGCCGGCGAAGGGGTCGACGGTCCGGGTCACGTCGGTCTCGTGGGCGATGACCTGCTGGGTGCGCAGGGCCAGGCGGGCGGCCTTCTGGGTGGGCAGGGCGATGGCCTCGTCGTAGGAGTTGGTGTGCAGGGACTGCGTCCCGCCCAGCACCGCGCCCAGGCCCTGCAGGGCGACCCGGACGAGGTTGACCTCCGGCTGCTGGGCGGTCAGCTGCACGCCGGCGGTCTGGGTGTGGAAGCGCAGCATCTGCGACTTGGGGTTCTTCGCATTGAACTCGTCGCGCATGATGCGCGCCCAGATCCGGCGGGCGGCGCGGAACTTCGCGATCTCCTCCAGCAGCGTGGTGCGGGCGACGAAGAAGAACGACAGGCGCGGTGCGAAGTCGTCGACGTCCAGGCCGGCGGCGATCGCGGCGCGCACGTACTCCTTGGCGTTGGCCAGGGTGAACGCGATCTCCTGCGCGGGCGTGGCCCCGGCCTCGGCCATGTGGTAGCCGGAGATGGAGATGGTGTTCCAGCGCGGCAGCTCCTTGTGGCAGTAGGCGAAGATGTCGCTGATCAGCCGCAGGGACTGCTTCGGCGGGAAGATGTAGGTGCCGCGGGCGATGTACTCCTTGAGCACGTCGTTCTGGACCGTCCCGGTCAACCGGTCACCGCTGACGCCCTGTTCGGCCGCGACCAGCTGGTACAGCAGGAGCAGCGTGGAGGCGGGCGCGTTGATCGTCATCGACGTCGACACCCTGTCCAGCGGCAGGCCCTGGAACAGGGTGCGCATGTCCTCGATCGAGTCGATCGCCACGCCGACCTTGCCCACCTCGCCGCGGGCGATGTCCTCGTCGGAGTCGTAGCCCATCTGCGTGGGCAGGTCGAAGGCCACACTCAGGCCGCCGGTGCCCGCGCCGACCAGCTCGTGGTAGCGCTCGTTGGACTCCTTGGCGGTGCCGAATCCGGCGTACTGCCGCATCGTCCACGGCCGGCCGGTGTACATCGACGGATACACGCCGCGGGTGAACGGGAACTTCCCCGGGGCGCCCAGCTTGGCGTCCGCGTCGAAGTCCGCCGGCGCCCGGCCGTCGTAGAGCGGCTGAATCGGCAGGCCGGACTCGCTGCGTGCGAAGGAACCCACACGGACCTCCTGTGGTACTCAATCTCTTATGAACGGTACTCAGTACCGCTGTGGAGGGCAAGTGGTCTTCGGGGGCCGAGACAGGGAAGGATGGGCGCTCATGAGCAAGCCACCCGCGCGAACCCGACTCGCCGACGCCGCCTTCGCTCTCTTCGACGAGCGCGGATACGAGCAGACCACCGTCGACGACATCGCCGAACGGGCCGGAGTGGGCCGCACCACCTTCTTCCGGCACTACCGGTCCAAGGAAGAGGTCATCTTCCCCGACCACGACCGGCTGCTCGAACTGATCCGGGACCGGCTGGCGACCTCCAGCCACCACACCGCCCTGGTCGCCGTGTCGGACGCGGTCCGCCTGGTACTGCTGCACTACGTGGACGAGGGCGACCTCGCGCGTCGGCGGTATGCCCTGACCAGCAAGGTCGCCGCGCTCCGCGACCGGGAGATCGCCAGTGTGGCCCGCTACCAGCGACTGTTCCGCGAGTTCATCGCGGACTGGATGGGGGACTCGACGAAGTCGGCGTCGCTGCGGGCCGAACTCATGGCCGCGGCAGTGGTCGCCGCCCACAACCACGTGCTGCGCCGGTGGCTGCGGGGCGAGTCCTCCGACCCGGTCGCCGAGGTGGACGAGGCGATGCGCGAGGTGCTCGCCCTCTTCCCGGCGCCCGGTTCCGCGCCGGAGCCCGGCGGTGGCACCACCATCGCCGTGTTCAGGACCGGACAGGACATCGACGCCCTGCTCCCCTCGCTGCGACGCCTCGTCGAGGGCCGCCCCGAGCAGTGAGGACTCGCGTCGTCTGATCGTCCGCTTCCCGGGGCGAGCGCCGTCCGCCGAAGAGAACCGGGGTGAAAGAGGGCACGGCGCGGCCGCCCGGAACGCGGAACAGGTGATCGAGTGATACCGCGCGCAGGGAGACGGGTCGTGCTTCGGCGTGTTGGCTCCCGGCCGTCACTTCCCCGGCCGAGGACGCATTCCCGTCCGATGGCGGAACCGCCGGACCGCCCGGGGGCTGCCCGGCGACGCTCGGCACCCGTGCCCCGCTCGATCTGCTCGATCTGCTCGACCTGTTCGGCTCTTTAGCGCAGGTGCTGCCCTGTCGGGTGCTGATGGAACTCCTCGGCGTCTGAGGAGTCGCCCCGGCCACCTTGATCCGCTGGAACGATGCCGCGCTGGAACCGTTCTGAGGCAGGCACACTCCCGAGAGGCAACTGGAACCGGCAGAGTTCGTCGGCGAGTTCCACCAGTGGCTGACCGACACAGTGTGCGGTGGCGTCGGCCCGCCCACCTCGTTCGTCGGTGCCTTGGCCTCCCACCGTCTGCCCGGCGGCGAGCCGCTGGTCACCGGAACTGTGGTGGCCGCGTGCTTCTTCGTGCTCATCGCGGGACAGTCCACCGTCGGACCATTCATCGCCACGGATGCTGAGGTGAGGACTCATCGAACCAGGTCTCTGGCAGCGCTTGCCGGGGCAGACGGGTCTGGCCGAGGCATGGGTGGAGGAGGTGCTGCGCCGCGAACCGCCGGTCACTACATGGCGCCGGATCACCGCCCGCGCCGCCGAAGGGCGCGCAGTCGCTGCTGATGCTGTTGGGCGGCGGATCCGATCCTGAGGTCTTCCCCAACCCTGCGCGGATGCGCCCGCACCGGACGAACATCCGTCGCCGCCCCGCGTTCGGCGTCGGCCGTCACCGCTGCACGGGCGCGTTCCTGGCACGCACGGAAGCGGCAGTAGCCCTGCGCACGGCGGCCAGCTGCCTGTCCGGAGTGCGGCTGGAAGGGGACAGGACTGAACCCCCGGTGCTGGGTCTGTTTTCCTTCCGGGCTCCCCTGTGCGTCACCCTCCATCGGTGAATTGGCAGCCCGTCGTGTGACCGACTGCACGACCAACGGTGATACTCGGTATGCACAATAAGGTACTGAGTACCGTAGGTGACCGTTGGCTCCGCGCCGCGCTGGCACGAGCTCGTATCGACGGCACGCATATATCGAAACACTGCAGCAGAGGGGCAGTCGGTGAGCTTGAGGATCGTTGTCACTGTGAAGTACGTGCCCGACGCCACTGGCGACCGGCACTTCGCCGATGACCTGACCGTCGACCGGGACGACGTGGACGGTCTGCTCTCCGAGCTGGACGAATACGCGGTCGAGCAGGCCCTGCAGATCGCCGAGGACGCCGACGACGCCGAGGTCACCGTGCTGACCGTGGGCCCGGAGGACGCCAAGGACGCGCTGCGCAAGGCGCTGTCCATGGGCGCCGACCAGGCCATCCACGTCGAGGACGAGGACCTGCACGGCACCGACGCGATCGGCACCTCGCTGGTTTTGGCCAAGGCGATCGAGAAGGCCGGGTTCGACCTGGTGATCTCCGGCATGGCCTCCACCGACGGCTCCATGGGCGTGGTACCCGCCCTGCTGGCCGAGCGCCTGGGCGTCCCGCAGGTCACCCTGCTGTCCGAGGTCGCGGTCGAGGACGGCACCGTCACCGGCCGCCGGGACGGCGACGCCGCCTCCGAGCAGCTGCAGGCCTCCCTGCCGGCGGTGGTGTCGGTGACCGACCAGTCGGGCGAGGCCCGCTACCCGTCGTTCAAGGGCATCATGGCGGCCAAGAAGAAGCCGGTTGCCTCCTGGGACCTGTCCGACCTGGACATCGACGCCGGCGAGGTCGGCCTTCAGAACGCCTGGACCACGGTCGAGGCCGCCACGGAGCGTCCGGCCCGCACCGCGGGCACGATCGTCAAGGACGAGGGCGAGGGCGGCCGGCAGCTCGCCGAGTTCCTCGCGAGCCAGAAGTTCGTCTAAATCTCAAGGAGTTGTTTTCCCATGGCTGAAGTCCTCGTCTACGTCGACCACGTGGACGGTGCCGTCCGCAAGCCCACCCTGGAGCTTTTGACCCTGGCCCGCCGCCTCGGCGAGCCGGTCGCCGTCGCCCTCGGGGCCGGCGCCGCCGACACCGCCGCCGTGCTGGCCGAGCACGGCGCGGCGAAGGTCCTCACGCACGAGGCCGCCGAGTACGCCGACTACCTGGTGGTGCCGAAGGTGGACGCCCTGCAGGCCGCGGTCGAGGCCGTCTCCCCGGCCGCCGTGCTGGTCCCCTCCTCCGCCGAGGGCAAGGAGATCGCCGCCCGCCTGGCGCTGCGCATCGGCTCCGGCATCCTCACCGACGCCGTCGACCTGCAGGCCGGCGACTCCGGCCCGGTGGCCACCCAGTCGGTGTTCGCCGCCTCCTTCACCACCACCTCCCGGGTGTCGAAGGGCACCCCGGTCATCACGGTCAAGCCGAACAGCGCGGCCGTGGAGCCGGCCCCGGCCGCCGGCGCCGTCGAGGCGCTGGACGTCACCTTCTCCGACCGGGCCACCGGCACGAAGATCACCGGCCGCACGCCGCGCGAGTCCACCGGGCGTCCGGAGCTGACCGAGGCGGCGATCGTGGTCTCCGGCGGCCGCGGCGTGAACGGCACGGAGAACTTCGCGCTCATCGAGGCCCTCGCCGACTCCCTGGGCGCGGCGGTGGGCGCCTCGCGGGCCGCCGTCGACGCGGGCTGGTACCCGCACACCCACCAGGTCGGCCAGACCGGCAAGTCCGTCTCGCCGCAGCTGTACATCGCCAACGGCATCTCCGGCGCGATCCAGCACCGGGCCGGCATGCAGACCTCCAAGACCATCGTGGCGGTCAACAAGGACCCCGAGGCCCCGATCTTCGACCTGGTCGACTACGGCGTGGTCGGCGACCTGTTCGAGGTCGTCCCCCAGCTCACCGAGGAGATCAAGACCCGCAAGGGCTGAATCCCGCACGAGACAGAAGGCGTTTCCCATGCAACTCGCCGCGATCATCGTGTCGTTGGTCCTGGCCGTGGTGGGCGTGGCGCTGTTCGCCCGAGCCATCGGTCAGATCTGCCGTTTCGTACGGCTCGGACAGAACGTGCCCGCGGGTGCCCGCACCGACCATCCCACGCAGCGCACCCTCACCGTGGCCAGGGAGTTCCTCGGCCACACCCGGATGAACCGCTGGGGCGTCGTGGGGGTGGCGCACTGGTTCGTGGCGGTGGGCTTCTTCACCCTCGTGCTGACCCTGGTGAACGCCTTCGGCCAGCTCTTTGAGGCCGACTGGGCGCTGCCGGTCATCGGACACTGGCTGCCGTATGAACTCTTCGTCGAGTTCATCGGCACCATGACGGTGCTCGGCATTCTCACCCTCATCGTGATCCGTCAGTTCAGCCACCCGCGCCGGGCGGGCCGCAAGTCCCGTTTCGCGGGCTCCAACTTCGGCCAGGCGTACTTCGTCGAGGCCGTGATCCTGATCATCGGCCTGGCGATCCTCACCCTGCGCGGGCTCGAGGGCGCTATGGCCGGCGTGCACCACTACGAGGTCGGCTACTTCGCCTCCTACCCCCTGGTCGCGGCCTTCCACGGGCTGGGCCGGTCCGCGCTGCAGAACCTGGTCTACCTGGTCGCGATGGTCAAGATCGGGACGTCCTTCGTCTGGATGATCACCGTCGCGCTGAAGACCGACATGGGGGTGGCCTGGCACCGCTTCCTGGCCTTCCCCAACATCTGGTTCAAGCGCAACGCCACCGGCGCCACGGCCCTGGGCGCGCTGCAGCCGATGACGAGCGGCGGCCGGCCGATCGACTTCACCGACCCCGGCGAGGACGACGTCTTCGGCGTCTCGCAGGTCGAGCAGTTCTCCTGGAAGGGCCTGCTGGACTTCTCCACCTGCACCGAGTGCGGCCGCTGCCAGTCGCAGTGCCCGGCCTGGAACACCGGCAAGCCGCTCTCCCCGAAGCTGCTGATCATGTCCCTGCGCGACCACGCGCACGCCAAGGCCCCCTACCTGCTGGCCGGCGGCGGCAAGACCATGGAGGGCGAGGAGAAGGCGTCCGAGGAGCAGCTGAAGGACGTGCCGGCCACGGCGCTGGCCGAGGCCGAGCGCCCGCTGATCGGCACCGCCGAGGCTGCATCCGACAGCGGCTTCGCCGCGGGCGGCGTCATCGACCCGGACGTTTTGTGGTCCTGCACCACCTGCGGCGCCTGCGTCGAGCAGTGCCCGGTCGACATCGAGCACGTCGACCACATCGTCGACATGCGCCGCTACCAGGTCATGATCGAGTCGGCGTTCCCGTCCGAGGCGGGCACGATGCTCAAGAACCTGGAGAAGAAGGGCAACCCCTGGGGCCTGGCCACCAAGCAGCGCCTGGAGTGGACCAAGGAGGTCGACTTCGAGGTCCCGGTCGTCGGCAAGGACATCGAGGACCTGACCGAGGTCGAGTACCTGTACTGGGTCGGCTGCGCCGGCGCCCTGGAGGACCGCGCCAAGAAGACCACCAAGGCCTTCGCCGAGCTGCTGCACATCGCGGGCGTCAAGTTCGCGATCATGGGCGGCGACGAGAAGTGCACCGGCGACTCCGCCCGCCGCCTGGGCAACGAGCCGCTGTTCCAGGAGCTCGGCATGGAGAACGTCGCCGCGCTGAACACCGCCTTCGGCGAGGAGACGGACGACGACGGCACCGTCACGCCCGAGTCGCGGAAGCCGAGGTCGGCGAAGAAGATCGTCGCCACCTGCCCGCACTGCCTCAACACCCTGGGCAACGAATACCCCCAGCTCGGCGGCGACTACGAGGTCATCCACCACACCCAGCTGCTGCAGCACCTCATCGACGCCGGCCGGCTGATCCCCGTCACCCCGGTCGAGGGCCTCATCACCTACCACGACCCGTGCTACCTGGGCCGCCACAACAAGATCTACACGCCCCCGCGGGAGATCATCGCCAACGTCCCGGGCCTGCGCAACGAGGAGATGCACCGCCACAAGGAGCGCGGCTTCTGCTGCGGCGCCGGCGGCGCGCGGATGTGGATGGAGGAGCGGATCGGCAAGCGCATCAACGACGAGCGCGTCGACGAGGCGCTGTCGCTGAACCCGGACATCGTCTCCACCGCCTGCCCGTTCTGCCTGGTCATGCTGACCGACTCGGTCAACGGCAAGAAGAACGAGGGCAAGGCCAGGGAGTCCGTCCAGGTCGTCGACGTCGCCCAGCTGCTGCTGGACTCCGTCAAGACCCCGGCCGGCCCGGCGGGCGAGACGGCCGGCGAGAGCGCACCGGAACCGGAACCGGTGAAGTAGGCGGCGCCGACCGCCGAACGCCCGACGCCCCCGGGCCCGTACCTTTCGCGGTACGGGCCCGGGGGCGTCCTCGTCCCTACGACAAGTCTTTACGACGATCCCTACGACGCTCCGGCGCCGCCCTGGGGCCCGGGCCCGGCCTGCTGCACCACCTCGAAGGACCACAGGGTGGAGTCGGTGGCCGCGGGCCGGGGACGCTCACCGCCGCATCACCCAACTTCCCCTCGCCGGCGGGGGAGGGAGAACCATACAAGCCGCAGTCGCCGGCCTCCACCTTCCGCCGCCCGACCGCCCGCCCCGCTCCATGCGGGCACCGAAGTATTGGCGCCCTCATTGCCTCTGCCCTCGACGAGGGGGTTCATGGGCGCTGCGCCGGGTTGCCGGTACGGGTGTCGTCGGGCTGTCCGACCTTGACGACCTGGTAGATGTACGCGGCCGCGCGGGCGGCGAGAGCGATGCCGATCACGCTGGTGACCAGCGAGATGACGATCGCTGCGAGCTGCATCGGCTCCGTCTTCTCTGGTGGATTGCCGCTGCCGATGCCTCAACGGATGTCAGGACTTGCGGGACGCGTTGCTCAGATATCGGTGATGCGGATGCCTGCGTGTGCCTTGTAGCGGCGGTTGATGGAGATCAGGTTGGCGACGAGGGCTTCCACCTGGTGGGCGTTGCGCAGTCGTCCGGCGAAGACTCCGCGCATGCCCGGGATGCGTTCGGCGAGGGCCTGGACGGTGTCGGTGGCGGTGCGGTTGTCGCCCAGCACGAGGACGTCGGTGTCGATGCGGTCGACTTCCTGGTCGAGCAGGAGTACCGCGGACAGGTGGTGGAAGGCGGCGGTGACCTGGGAGGCGGGCAGCAGCGCTGCGGCCTGTTCGGCGGCACTGCCCTCCGCGGGCTTCTGGGCGAAGGCGCCCTGCTTGTCGAATCCCAGGGGGTTGACGCAGTCCACCACGGTCTTGCCGGCGAGCTCGTCCGCAAGGTCGGCGAGGAGCGCGCCGTGCCCGTCCCAGGGAACCGCCACGATCACCACGTCGCTCTGTGCGGCGGCGGCACGGTTGTCGGTGCCGGTGACCTCGAAGCCGATCTCGTCTGCCACGGCCTCGGCCCGCTCGGCGCTGCGGGAGCCGAGGACGACGCGCTGGCCGGCCTTGGCGAGCCGATAGGCCAGCCCCCTGCCCTGCGGTCCGGTACCGCCGAGCACCCCGACGACCAGGTGGCTGACGTCGGGCAGGTCGGGAGTCACTGACTGAGCGGAAATCGAAGAAGAAGTCATGCAGTACTTGTACAGGGCGGGGCAGGCGTCGGAATGCGGCGTTGATCACACTGAACACGCCTTCTGCGGGTGGTGGATCGAGGTTCTCCCAGGGCGTTCCCGAGCGGGGTGGGAGCAGCGCCGGAGCGTTCGGTTCCGCCGGTCGGCGACCCTGCCAGGGCGGCAAGGACCGTGTTGCGGCAAGGACGCCTGGTCGGCGGCGATCCGGGCACCTGACGCATCGCCAGAGCCCTCGGCGGTCCGTCCTGCGGCCTGCGCCGGACCTTGCCGGAGCTTCAGGGCTGCCCCGGGCGAAGCTGGACGAACAGGCCTTCGACTTCGGCGCAGACTCGTTCTCCGTCCCGAAGGACACCGGTCATGTATCGCTTGCGGCCTTCCTCGCGCTCGAACCGGACAATGAACTCCAAATCCTTCTCGACCGGCGTCACGCTGCGGTAGTCGACGTGCAGGTACGCAGTGCGCGCGGGCGCGCGCCCGTCGCTGTTGGCGAACCGGCCCAGCACCTCGTCGAACAGGAGAGGTATCGTCCCGCCGTGAGCGGCCCCGTTCTCGCCCAGGTGAAAACTGCCGAACCGCACCCGGCCGCGCCGTACGGACGAGTCCGAGACGACATCCCACACCAGCGGGATCAGCGCCGAACCGTTACCCGGAAGCTCCTCGCTGAAGCCGCTGATCCGAAACGCCTCCTCCCGCTCGGCGGGCGCGAGTAGTTCGGCGGCATGAGTCAGGTCCCGGGTCACCGCGGCGATCAGTTCCTCGTCCGGGGCGGCGGCCGCGATCCGGTCCTGCAGGAGCCGGACGGCTTCGATCATCTCGGCGTAGCCGGTCGGAACCGCAGGCGGCTGCCTGCGGTTCTGCCGGCAGCTGGACAGTCCTTCTCCGTCCGGGACCGTTGCCGTTGTTGCCTGTTCCATCTGTCCTCCCGGTCTGCCGTCCCGAACCGATGGCCGGGCACCTTGTGCTCCGTGGGGTCTGGATTCACAGCCCATGCGTCCAGATCTCCGGCCACGGACGGCATGTCACTTCTCGTCTTTCTGCAGTGTCGTGCCCTCGCGCCGCGCGACGGGCGGACCGGGGCCGGACGGGCAGGCGCGGCGGGTTGGGAGTGGTCCGCGCGTAGGAAGTGTTGTCACTCGCCGCTGCCCTCCATGAGGAGTCTGAGCGACGGGATCAACGCGTCGATGTCCTGTCGGGTTCTGAAGGCGACGATCGTGGTGCCTTCGGCGTCGGGAGCCGGTGCGGCGAAGAGTGCGAGCACCTGGCGCAGGGCCTCGTCGACCTCGGCGACGGGGTCGATGGATTCGCCCCGCAGCCACCGGCGCAGGACGTGGTTGTGTGCCGAGACCACCGCCGCTGCCATCAGCTCGGCCCGAAGGGATGCCGCTTTGGTGGAGTCGCCCATCCAGTCGGAGATGAACTCCCGGAACAGCCGCTGGTAGCGGGCCACGCTTGCGATCTCGCGGTCGCGCAGCGCGGCCACCTTGCTGGTGAGTGCGTATCGCCGGCGCGCCAGATCACCCTCGTCGAGGTAATGGAGCAGCACCAGCCGGACGGCGTCGGTGACGGCGGCCAGCGCCGTGTGGTGACTGGATGTCGCCAGTCGGTCCCTGATGAGCTCCAGCAGCCGGTCGTGGTCGGGAAAGATGACGTCTTCCTTCGAGCCGTAGATCCGGAAGAAGGTCGTGCGTCCCAGTTGCGCTCGTTCGGCGATGTCGTCCACGGTGGTCTGTCCGTACCCGCGCTCGTCGAAGAGCGCAAAGGCGGCCTCCGCGAGTCGATCACGCGCTGATGGCTTGCTCATGGCCGCCGTCGTTCCCCACTCCACTCGGGTGTCCTGGGACGCAATGGTACTCAGTACCGAATCTGCGGATGTCCAGCCCACTCTTTTGGGACTAAGTACTTTACATGTGGTACTCAGTTCCAATAGTCTGCTCGTGAACGATATTTCACCCACTCGCTGGGGGGCACTATCGATGTTCGACACAGCCAGACCGACCACCGCCGACGTCCTGGTCCCGGGTGGGCGCCGCGCCGCAAGCCTGCGTTACCGGGACTCTTGCAGAAAGCCCCGGCGTTCACGCCGGGGATGAATGCATCTCAAGACTGCTCTGACGTGCACCTTGGAGCGGGCGTTTTTGCTGCTCGATGTACTGGCGGACGATCGCCAATGGTGCTCCGCCGCACGATGCGGAGAAATACGAGGGCGACCACAGGTGCCCGTGCATGATGGCGCGATTGATCTGGCCGGTGAACTCCTGCCGTATCCGGCGAGCGGAGACACCCTTGAGACTGTTGACCAGCTTCGAGACGGCGACCTTGGGCGGGTAGTGCACCAGGAGGTGGACGTGATCGCGTTCGCCGTTGAACTCCTTCAGTTCCGCCTCGAAGTCCTCGCACACCTTCCGCATGATCTCTTCGCAGCGTGTCAGCATCTCGTCGTTGAACACCCCGCGCCGGTACTTCGTCACGAAGACCAAGTGCACATGCATCGCCGAAACAACGTGTCTGCCACGCCTGTAGTCGTTCTGTCCATCCATGAGACCAATCGTAGTAAAGTCTTGGGTGTGCAGCTCCGCTACAACTACCGGACCTACCCGGACGCCTCCCAGCGCCGTGCGCTGGCCCAGGCGTTCGGATGCGCCCGCGTGGTGTGGAACGACTGCCTGCGCGACCGCAAGGAAGCGCACGCGGCGGGACTGCCGTACGTGAAGTCGGCGGAGTTGTCCCGGCTGCGCATCACCCAGGCCAGGCGCACCGAGGAACGGGCCTGGCTCGCCGATGTGTCAGCGGTCGTCCTGCAGCAGTCCCTGCGGGACCTGGACACCGCCTACAAGAACTTCTTCGACTCGATCAAGGGCAAGCGACAGGGCCGCAAGGTCGGCCCTCCCCGCTACAAATCGAAGAAGGACACCCGGCAGTCGATCCGCCTCAACACCAACGCCTTCTCCCTCCAGGACGACGGCACGGTGTATGTGGCCAAGGTCGGCAACCTCAAGGTCAAGTGGTCCCGCCGGCTGACGGCCGCGCCCACGTCCCTGACCGTCACCAAAGACAGCGCCGGCCGGTACTTCCTCAGCTTCGTCGTGGACACCGAGCCGGACATCCTCCCCGAGGCGGAGACGGAAGCCGGTATCGACCTCGGCCTGTCCGCCTTCGCCGTCCTGTCCGACGGCCACAAGATCGACAGCCCCCGCTTCCTGCGCCGGGCCGAGAAGAAACTCAAGCGCCTCCAGCGGGGCCTGTCCCGCAAAACCAAGGGATCGAAGAACCGGGCCAGGGCCCGCATCAAGGTCGCACGCCAGCACGCCAAGGTGGCCAACCGGCGCCGGGACTGGCACCACAAGGCTTCCACACAGATCATCCGCGATAACCAAGCGGTGTACGTGGAAGACCTCGCGGTGTCCGGCCTCGGTCGCACCCGGCTCGCCAAGTCCGTGCACGACGCGGGATGGTCCGCGTTCGTCGGCATGCTTCAGTACAAGGCGGTCAAGCACGGCCGCACCTTCGCCAAGGTGGGCCGGACCTTCCCGTCCTCTCAGGTCTGTTCGGCCTGCGGCTTCAGGGACGGTCCCAAGCCTCTGCACGTCAGGGAGTGGACGTGTGGCGAGTGTGGCACCGTGCACGACCGCGACCACAACGCAGCCCGCAACGTCCTGTTCGAAGGACGCCGAATCGTCGCCGCCGGACGGGTGGAGACGCTAAACGCCTGTGGAGTGCCGGTAAGACGGGCACACGTGCCCGCACAGCGCGTTGAAGCAGGAAGCCCCCGGAAGGGTCAGACGACCCGGGCCGGAATCCCTGGACTTTAGGCCAGGGAGCACGTCAACAGCACTGCAATTGGTGTGGGGCTACCGCGTTTCGCCGGCTGCTGTGCCACGCCTGTGGTTCCACCGACCTGGAAGAGCTGCACAGCGAGGGAGAAGGCGTGATCTCTCGCTGCACCATGCGCGGCCCTGGGAGGACGTCAGTCGTCGTCCGCATGGCCGAGGGCTTCAGTCTGCGCGGCATGGTGACGCGATACCCGCATGCGGTGCACCCCGGTGTCCGGGTCCGCCTGGTGTCGGCCCCCGACTCCGCTCAGGGGCAGTTCAGGTTCGAGGCCTGCTCGGATCCGTTCCTCTGCTACGCCGATATCCAGGCCTGAATCCGGGGTCGCGTGGGCTCGCCCGGCAGACCTTCGCTGTGCTCGTCACCGCAACCGCAACCGCAACCGCGCTCGGCCCGGCCCGCGGAGTGGCCGCACAGGTCCTCCAACTGCTGCTGGGCGCGCCGGGGCTTCCGGTGTTCACCCACTCCCAGCACGGCACCGGCGCCTTCTTCGGCGCCACGGGCGGCTACCTGCTCGGATTCCTGGCCGCTGCGGTGATCGTCGGCTATGGCGCCTGCTGCGGGGCCGGACCGGTCCCCGGTCCGTGCCCTGGTGTCCATGGTTCCGGCTTCCGGCGCCATCCACCTCTTCGGGGCGTCCTGGCTCGCGCTGTCCACGGGCATGTCGGCCGCGCAGGCGGTCTCGGTGGGCATGGTGCCGTTCCCGTTCGGTGATGCGCTGAAGGCGCTGCCGGCCGCCGGACTGCTGCCGGGTGCCTGGGAGCTGCTGCGCCGCTTCGAGGGGCACGGAAACCGACCATGGACCAGATCGACATCCATACTACCGCCGGAGGGATCGCGGACTTCAGGCGGCGGGCGACGAAGCGGTCCGTGCCGGTTCCGCGCGGGCTGTGCAGGAGCAGCACGCCAAGGGCGAGCTGACGGCCCGTGAGCGGGTGGAGCTGCTGCTCGATGAGGGTTCCTTCGTCGAGTTCGACGAGCTCGCCCGGCACCGCTCGACCCACTTCGGCGAGGAGAGGACCCGCCCGTACCATCACCGACTTCGTGGTGATGTCGAACCAGACCTCGCACAGGTTCATCACCGGCCCAGACGTCATCAAGACGGTCACCGGCGAGGACGTCGCCATGGAGGAACCGGGCGGCGCCCGCACCCGCAACACCAAGTCTGCGCAGGACGTGATCAGCTGCTCGGTGCCGGTGGCCCGGCTGACCGAGGGGCACGAGCGGCAGATCGTCGCCGTGATGAGCGAGATCCGCACCAAGATCGAGACCGCGACCCCCGGCGCGAGCGGTACGCCCGACTGGCGCCGGCGCCCGCCGCGCCCGCACGGCTCGGCCTCGGGCGCCGCCCGGCGGCCAACCCCGCCGCCACCTCGCCCCGTTCACCCACCACCCGGGTGCCCCGCCGGCGAGTCGCCGCACCGGCCCGCCGGCCGCGCCTCCCCACCTCGCCTCCGAACCGTCGCTGACCTGCGCAAACACACTCCATCGAACCAGACGGGGCATCACTTTTTCCCAGGACTCTCGACACCAAACGAAATATGACGTAGATCACGCCGCCCCGCCTTTTTTGCGCATGCCCGCGCTTGATACAAATTGCCCCGCGTTCCTGTCCGTCGACGGTCGCCCCTCCCCCTTCTTCACCCCTCCTCCTGTCGCTTTCGCATGCCCTGGGAACGCCCGTGTCCTGCCCCGCGCCCGCGCTCTCGCGCGGTTCCTCCTGGTCCCTCGTCGCCCTTTTCACGGCGGGCTACCTCGCGCCCTATTTGCTGCCCACCGTCGTCGGCCGCCTCGGTGACCGGCTGGGCCTCGGGTCCGCGCAGGCGGGGCTCGTCGGCAGTGCGCTGCTGCTGAGTTCGGCCACGGCGGGCTTCACGCTCGCGGCGCGCGTCGAGCGGTTCGGGCCACGGCGTCTGGCCCGCTCCGGGCTGCTGCTCGCGGCGCTCGGCTACGGCTGCGCGGCCCTGTCGGACAGTGTGCCGGTGGTGGTCGCCGGGGCGGTGGCGGGCGGCTTCGGCTCGGGCACGGCGACGACGGTCGCCGCGTCGGGCATCGCGACCCAGCGCGATGCGCACCGCACCTCGACCTTCGGGCTGCTGAGCGTCTCCGCGCTCGCCGGCGCCGTGTATCTGACGATCCCGCACCTCGGGCCCGGACACGGGCTGCCGTTCGCTGCGATCGCGCTGACCGCGCTGCTGGTGTGGCCCGCGACGGGCCGACTTGCCGGTGCCGTGGCGCCCGGTTGCACGGCGGCGCCGCGCGGCACGCTCCCCTACCGCCGCTCGGGACTCGTCCTCGCGGGCTCGATGCTGTTCTGGTCCATGGCGCAGAACTCACTGTGGGGCGTGAGCGGCCGGATCGGCCTGCACCAGGCAGGGCTGAGCGAGGTCACCGTCGGCGCGGTCTTCGCGACGGCCCTGGGCGCCGGGCTGCTCGGTGCCATCGGCGCGGGCGCGCTCGGGGTGCGGCTGGGGCGGGCGCTGCCGATCGGGGCGGGCACCGCGCTGATCGCCTGCTGCATCGTGGTCAGCGCCTCGGCGGACGGCCTGCCGTCGTTCGCGACCGGCGAGATCGCCTGGAACACCGTCTACCCGATCGTCCTCTCGTACCTCATCGGACTGGCGGCCTCACTCGACGCGCGCGGTCGCTGGGTGGTGCTGGCCGGGTCCGCGTCCTCGCTGGGCACCGCGTGCGGCCCGCTCGTCGGAAGCCTGCTGTCCGCGGGCGCCGGCTACCCGGCGATGGGCCTGGTGCTGGGCGCCGGGCTGCTCCTGCTGGCGCTGCCGCTGACGGCGGTCGCCCTGCACACCGGCGGCCGGCCGTTCGTCCCCAGTGCGGTCCGGCGCCGGGGCGGCGCCCCGGCCGCGGTGGTCGCGGCCACGACGGGCATCGCGTCCGGCACGGTGCCCCAGGTGGACGCCCCGGAACAGCCGGTCGTCGAGATCGAGGTGCCGGTCGCCGGACCGGCGCTGGACCGGCAGGCATTCGGCACCGCGGGCCCTCGCGGACTCGCCCCCGCGGAGGCGGCCCCGGGCACCCACTGAGGCGCCGGATCCCTACTCCGCCCCGGCCGTCTCGAAGTCGTACGCCTCGACCTCGGCGGGACAACGCGCACGGCGCGCCTCGTCGTCGGGGAAGGACGCCTCGAAGGAGTTGCGGGCCAGGGTGCGCAGCTGCTCGTGGCTGAGACCCAGGGCCTCGTCGACGGGCGACGCTGCCCGCCGTCCAGCTCCCCGACCTTGACGAGCTGCGGTCCCGCGGCGTCCTCGGAGCCCAGCCTGCGTACCCCGGAGCCCGCGACGCGCCCTCAAACCTGGCAGCCGCACGAACGAAGCTGCGCCCGGTTGCCTCGGCTGACCGGTGGCTACACCCCGAGCCACTCGACCGGCCTTGAGGCGGCAGCGGGGACGCCTCGCGCCGCATCCCGGTCTCTGCTCATGGAGTCCGGGGAACTTGCCGGCGGTCGCGGCACGCAGCCTGCCGGCGAGCCCGACCAGACCCCTGCCCGTGGCCGGAAGCCCCCAGGACCACGCCTCGTCCGGCAGATGCGTCGACGCTGTCCCGCCGCTTCCACTGGGGTGCCGCCTCTCCGTGACGGCACCCTGGGCATGCGCTTTCCTCGTGTCCTCTGCCGAGGGGGCGCGACTGTCCTCTGGTGGGTGTGACTTTCCGTCTGGCGACCTCAGCCGAGGAGACCATCCGCAACGTCTGGGCGACATTCTCGGGGCCGGCGGTGGTGGCCAGGGGGTCCTGACGCTCTGCCACACGGCTGGGAGGACCGCCCGGCGCGTCGGTCCTCAGCAGCCCTCCACCCCGCATCTTTCCCTGTCGTGGGCACCGCATCGACGGCAGACACCGCGAACGGCCCCGTGCGAAGGAAGCGCGTACGGCTGGCCTGAGAGCAGGCGGTACGGCAATACGACCAACTGTCAGGGGCGCCCGCAACAGCGGACACCCCTGACGTGCGAGTGGCCCGCTGTCGAAGATCCGCCCACCCCGCGAATGGTCAACGACCCGTGCGGGGAACGGTGTTCCGCGCCTCAGACTGCTTGACGCGGTTAGTGATTGAGTACTAACTTCCATGCATGGTCAGGATGAGCGCAGAAGAGAGGCGCGAGAGCGTCATCCGCGCGGCGATAGCCGAGTTCGCGCAGAAGGGCTACTACGGCACCTCCACCGAGGCGATCGCCAAGCGTGTGGGCGTCTCGCAGCCGTATCTCTTCCGGCTCTTCCCGGGCAAGAAGGCGATCTTCGCCGCCGCCTCGCGCCGGTGCATCGAGGACGCGCGCCGGGTCTTCGAGGAGGCCGCCGAGGGGCTGGACGGCGAGGAGGCCCTGCACGCCATGGCGAACGCGTACACGCGGCTGATCGCGGAGCACCCCGAGAAGCTCCAGATGCAGATGCAGACGTACATCACCGTGGCGGCCGTCGAGGCGGAGGGCGACCACGAGTTCGGCGAGGCGGTCCGCGCCGGATGGATGAAGCTCTGGGAGACGGTGCACCTGCCGCTGGGTGCCGACGTGAACGACACCACAACGTTCATGGCGTACGGAATGCTGGTCAACACCCTTGCGGCCATGGGGTTTCCGCCGGAGCACCCGGTCTGGCAGGGGATGTACCCGTCGGCCCGGCTCGAGGGCCGGCTGGAGAAGTAGCGAAGCAGAGGCGAAGGGCTCCCTCGACAGCCCTTTCACGCCCTGGAAAGTTAGTCAGCAATAACTAATAATCGAGCGATGCACCGCTGGGGGAGCGATGTCACAGCAGCAGACAGTACGACGCGGGGGAGCGGCCTGGGCCCTCGTGATCACCGGTGTCGCCGGATTCATGGCAGCCCTCGACAACCTCGTCGTCACCACCGCCCTGCCCTCCATCCGAGAGGACCTCGGAGGCGCACTGGACGACCTGGAGTGGACCGTGAGCGCGTACACGCTCACCTTCGCGGTCCTGCTCATGTTCGGCGCGGCCCTCGGCGACCGGTTCGGCCGTCGGCGGCTCTTCCTCGCCGGGCTCGGCGTCTTCACCGCCGCCTCCGCCGCCGCGGCCATGGCACCCGGTATCGACTCCCTGATCGCGGCCCGCGCGGCGCAGGGCGTCGGCGCGGCCATCATGATGCCGCTCACCCTGACCCTGCTGACCGCCGCCGTTCCGGTCGAGAAGCGCGGGATGGCGTACGGGATCTGGGGCGCCGTCAACGGACTCGCGGTCGCCTCCGGGCCCCTCGTCGGCGGCAGCCTCACCGAACACGTGTCCTGGCACTGGATCTTCTGGCTGAACGTCCCCTTGGGCCTGGCCGTGATGCCTCTCGCCCGCCTCCGCCTCGCCGAGTCGTACGGCAGCGGCGCCCCGCTCGACATCTCCGGCACCCTGCTCGTCAGCGGCGGTCTCTTCGGGATCGTGTACGGGCTGGTACGCGGCCCGGCCGACGGCTGGACCAGCCCCCTCGTGCTGACCGGCCTGTTCGCGGGCACCGCACTGCTTGCCGGCTTCGTCCACCACGGTATCCGCCACAAGAACCCCATGCTCCCCATGCGGCTCTTCCGTTCCCGCGCCTTCTTCGGGATCAACGCCGCGAGCCTGCTGATGTTCCTGGGGATGTTCGGCTCGATCTTCCTGCTCAGCCAGTATCTGCAGGGCGTGCTGGGCTACTCGCCGACCCAGGCGGGCCTGCGGATGCTGCCCTGGACGGGCATGCCCATGCTGATCGCGCCGGTCGCCGGATACCTCTCCGACCGCATCGGCGGACGTCCGGTCGTCGTCGCCGGGCTCTTCCTGCAGGCCGCCGGGCTTGCCTACTACGCCTTCGTGGTCGCCACCGACGTCTCGTACGCGGCCCAGTTGCCCGCACTGATCACCAGCGGCATCGGGATGTCCCTCTACTTCGCCCCGGCCTCCGGCCTGGTCATGTCCAGCGTCCGGTCCCAGGAGCAGGGCATCGCGTCCGGCGCGAACAACGCCCTGCGCGAGGTCGGCGGAGCACTCGGCATCGCGGTCATGTCGTCGATCTTCACGGCGCAGGGCGGCTACGAGACCGCACAGCGCTTCGTGGACGGGCTGCGGCCGGCGCTGGTGGTGGGGGCCGCGGTGGTGGCCCTGGCCGGAGTCGCGGCCCTGCTGATCCCGGCCCTGCGGCGCACCGCAGGGGACCCGGCCGAGGCCCGGCAGGCCCCGGCCCTGGAGACGGCCGCCCCCTGAGCCGCCCCCGCCGCGCCACCCGGCACAACCTGGCTTACTGGCGGGACAAGGCGCGGGGAAAGGCATAGCAAGTCGGCAGACCTGATGTGGTCGGGGCCATGGTTGGTCGGGCGGCATGCGGCAGCAGCGCACCCAGTGCACACCGCCTCAGCAGGCAGGGCGGTGTGCACTGGGTGCGTGGCTCTGTCCACGTTCGCATGAACAGAGCCAGGCCAGGTTTGCCCTGTTGCGACGTGACGCACCGCCCGGGTGATCGCCCAGACGATCGCGGGCCGCCGAGCTGTGCGGGTGGGCGAGTACGGGTTCGTGAGATCGATGACCATGAAGGCCGGCGGCTGGTGCGGATCAATCCAGAGGAACCGACTCGGTTGCGACGTGGCGGCGTGCGCAGATGGTATTGCTGGTCCGCGCAGGGCATACCCGTGACGAAGGTCGCCGAGGTGACGTTCACCAGCCCGGACCGGATTCGCGTCGCTGCGACACGAGCTGTATTGACCCGCAGGTCGCTTTACCGTCCGGGTACGGGAACTTCCGTCCTGGCGCCGCCGCGCTCGCGCGGGCGATGGGAGGATCACCGTGCCGTATCGAGGAGGGGTCCGAGGTGCCGTCCACCGAACTGAAGCACACGTTCCAGATCGCCGTGCCGCCGCAGGAGGTCTTCGCGCACCTGGCCGAACCGTCGCACTACATCGGCCTGTCGCCGCTCCTCGTCGCCGTCCGCGACGTGCGCCGCAGCGGCAGCACCGTGCATTACACGGCCGTGGAGCGCTTCCGGTTCCTGGGCGTCCTGCGGCACGACAACGTCATCGACGTCACGCTCGTCGCCGTCCCGGACGGCCTCCCGCACTCCGCCGAGATCTCCGGCGAGGTCCGCAGCCCCACCCGGGTCCGCATGAGCTACCGCTTCGCCATCGACCGCCACGCGGCCGGCAGCGTCGTCACCGACACCCTGCACCTGCGGACACCCCCGGGCCTGCTGCGCTTCGCCGCCTCCCAGGCGGAAGCGGTCCAGCAGGCCCGGGCCCGTGTCCTGACGGCCCGCCTGGCGCGGCCCGCCTGACGGTCGCTCAGCGGGCCGCCGCCGGCCGCTCCCGAAACCGGCACGACGGCGCATGCGGTTCGCGACGGCCGCGGCGGCGGTCGCCGCCTGACGACCAACCTCACCGACATGCTGTCTGCTTGAGCAGCCAGTTCTTCGCTGCCTGCCTCCATCAGACCCGGAGCGGTCCACCCTGAACCGGAGCCTTTCGGACGCCGGCCTGATCGACCGCTACCACCTGCTCGTCTTCCCGCTCCTGCTCGGCGCGGGCAAGCGTCTGTTCAGCGCCACGGACAAGGACGCCCAGAAGCTGAGACTGATCGAGCACGAGGTCTACGCCAACGGCCTGCAGAAGAACGTCTTCGACGTCGTCTCGGAAGAAAATCTGTCGCCGTCGCAGTAGACATTGGCTCGTCGCAGGGTTACTGTTTCTGACGTACCCAGGAAGTCGATGAGGGCACGGCAGAGACGAACTGCCGTGCATGCAGGTCAAGCAGGACGCGGCCCCAGGGGTCGCGAGCAGTACCCGCGGTATCCAGCAGTACAACCGAGTAACCGAAGGTAAGGAGCAGAACGCCATCAGGATCGCCCGGGCGAGGAAGCAGTCCGCCCGGGTACCGCAGGCCCCGGATTGGAAGGTGGTCCCCGGTCACGCATCCGCGATCCCCGCAGCCCCGCCCTTTCAGGCGAAACCTGCGGACGAAGAAGGCCGGCGCAGTGTGCCGGTAGATGGTGTTGAAAGCTCGGGGCCCGGGTGCCAGCACGGCACCCGGGCCCCCCGACGCGTCCCCGAAAGAAGAGGTCTGTGCCCCCTGCCAGTTCCCGTCCCATCGCCCCTCTCGACGATGACGACTACCCCGCCTACACGATGGGCCGGGCCGCCGAGATGCTCGGCACCACCCCCGCCTTCCTCCGCTCCCTCGGCGAACACCGCCTGATCACCCCTCTGCGCTCCGAGGGCGGTCACCGCCGCTACTCCCGCTACCAGTTGCGCATCGCCGCCCGTGCCCGCGAACTCGTCGACCAGGGCACCCCCATCGAGGCCGCCTGCCGCATCGTCATCCTCGAAGACCAACTCGAAGAGGCGCAGCGCATCAACGAGCAACTGCGCACTCAGGGCGGCGAGTCACAGTCGAACACCACGGCCTGATCAGAACGCCAGGCGACAGGCGGACACCGACCGCCAGCGAGCGAAGCCGTCCTCATCAGACTTCGATGGCACACGCTCAATGTTCGGTGACAAAACACGGACCGACTGCGCGACGACCGCCCGCCTCCAGATCATCGACGGCCAGGTCCTGCCCGGCGTCCCTGTCTGAGCGGGCCAACCCGCCTGACTCCTTGGGCCCTGGGTCCGGTGTTTCCCTGTGGAGAGGACACGGCCGGGCCGCTGGGTCCTGGGTCCTGGGTCCGGACCGGTTCGTCCGGAGTGGTCCCCAGGGGTCCGGTGCGGCCGATACCGTTGAGGGAGACGCCAGTTCCGCGCCCTCGGAGCCCTCGATGGGCGAACAGCCGGCCCCCGCCGACCAGGCCCGGCAGCAGTTGGAGCCCGCGGCCGCCATGCGGTGCGGGCGTACGCGGCCAAGGCCCTTGAGAACGCCGGCCAGTTCGCCGCCGTCCTGGAGGACATCGCTGCCAACGGGCTGCCCTCGGTGGAGAGCTGCACGCCGTGGGAGGAGCTGCGCGAGGCCCACCTCGCCCGGCCCACTGGCCAGCGCCCGGCCGTCGCCTGATGGTCCTTGCGGTACGGCCGCCGCGCCCGGATCGCCTTCTCCGACTCCGCTGCCAAGCAGCTGGAGAACATCACCAGCGAGGCGGAGATCCACGCCCTGGACCGCACCCTGGTCGTCATCTCCGTCGACCCGGATGTCGGCGAGCCGATCCCCGGCAACAGCGCCGGTCCCCAGCTGCGCCAGTACACCGACGAAGTCGAGCGCATACGCCTGCTCCAGGGGCACCGCCTTGCGCACCGTCGTGGTCGTTGCCTACATCGAGGTCCAGCCCGCGAAGGAGTCGAGTTGCTGTCCATCCTCCAGCGGCTCTCCGCCCACCGGCAGCTCAGCGCGCTCCGCACCGTGCTGGAGTGCCCTTTCAAGGCCACCACGCTCCGCGAGGGACCCGCTGCGGAAACCGCGGCGGGGGGCCTGGCTCGCGTTTCTGTGCCCGGTGCACTCCGAGGACCTGCCCACGTGGCCCGGCACCAAGACCCACGCCGACAACGGCTCACTCCCGTGCGGCACCGTGCTGGACTACCGGCCAGCCGAGCAGCTGCTCCAGTTGCACGCCGACCTGTGGCTCACACCCCTGACCGGAGTGGACCCGGAGACGTACGGCGATGGGTGACCCGACGTCCTGGCCCAGGCCGACCGCGTACTGCGCGAGCGCCTGGAGCAAGACGCCGACGGCGATGAGGACGGTCCGCTGCAAGGCATCGTGACGATGATGGACGTGGCCTGCCGGTCCGCTGCAGAGGGTGAGCTCAGCCAGGCAGCAACCGCCCTGAACTACTGCGAGACACTCGCTCCGCATCTGTAGCTGCTGCTCGCTGCACCCAGCGACTGCACGGCGCTGCTTCTGTTGCTGCCCGTGTTCCTGGCCCTGCTGCTCGGCTGCTGCACCGTGGGTCGGACGAGCAGCGCAGCATTCGCACGACCCTTGCCGCACACGGGTGCTGCTCGTGCAACGGGCCGGGGCCGGCGCCTCTTGCTGCAGGCTGCTTCCCCCTCCCGGAGAACGATGTACGCGCTGCCCGCAGCACGGAACCGTGCAGCGTCATTCGTTCTGCGTCTCCAGAACGAACCGGTGACACCGGCGATGCCGTCGCCACGCCATTCAACGCGCCGACGTGGGAAAGCGCCCCGTAGGGGCCGGGTTTCCCCTGGAGGGGAACGGTGTATCGCCTCCGATACGACAACGGCGCTGCACTCGTGAGGAGTGCAGCGCCGTGCACTGTGCTCCGCCGGGCGGGCGGCCGGGTCAGGAGACATGGAGGTGCCGGACGGTCGCCGGGGGCGCGTCGGCCTCATCCTCGGGCTCGGGGGCCGACGGAAGACCAGTCGCCTTCGTGCCGAGGCAGTAGAACTCGGAGCCGACGGCGGTATAGGCGAGCTGGAGCCGGCCGCTCTCGGCGAGCCGGCAGATGCTGCGGGAGGCGCTGGTGGTGCTCAGGCCGACCATCCGGCCGATGTCCGTGGCGGTGCTGCGGGCCGGCCCGCCGATCGGGACGGCCGTGGCGTAGTACATGAGGACCTTGAGGTCGGCGCCCTGCTTGAGCTGAGACCGCAGAAGAAGGTCGTTGAGCTCGGCGGCCTCCATGAAGCGCGGCTCGAGCGACTCGGCGAACTGCGAGGTCACGACGCCTACCTGCCCAACCCGCTCGGCAGTCGGGACGAGCCGGGCCCGCTGTGGGTGACCGAGCCGACCCTGCGCCTGCTGCTGCGTCTGGCGGGCCCGACGCACGGGCTGTGCGACCCCCCGGAGATCCACGAGTCCTGGACGTCGGGGGCCACGGAGAACCTGCTGGAGAAGTTCCGTATCGCGCTGAAGGACGCCCGGGACCGGGCGATCGCCGAGGACGACGGGGTGACGCTGGAGTACGTCAAGGCCATGTACGCGAAGTTCGTCTCCACGATGGGGGAGTCGAACTGCAACCGGGAGCTGTACCGCACCGACTGGATGCACCTCATCCGCTCCCAGGCCTTCGTGAACCTGTGGCGGAAGGCGCACCGGGCGTACGACGAGGGCCTGATGGTCGTCCGCGCGATGGGCACCGACGAGCCGCACGTGATCGGCGACTGGCGTGCGGTGTTCCCCGAGGGACGCGGCGTCACCGAGGTGAAGGTCAAGGACGTCTACACCGTCGGGAGCGACACCCCGACCGATCGAGGGTGGCGTGCACACTTTCCGAGCAGGGGCTCGAGGACATCGATCCGCCGCGCCAACCGGGCGGGCCGGTCCGCCGGGCGGTCGAGGGTCCGCGGCGGCGCCGACCGCCACGGCAGTGCAGGAAGCTGTGTACCTCAGGACGGCCCGGACGCTGGTCAGCCCGGTTGACTGCTGTCCTTGTACGCGCCCCAGCCGTGCCAGCGCTCGATCTCGATCCAGGCGCTGACCCGCGTCCGGTCTCGTTGGGTGTAGGGCTTGCCGAGGTACTGCCGGCTGAGCCGGTCGATATCAGCGAAGTCTGGGTCGTTTCGGATCTCGGCGACCCGGCCGATGAGGCTGATGTGGTTGTACCAGTTGGCTTCGTCCAACACGGTGAGGGTGACCCGTGGATCGTTGCGCAGATGCTCCAGGCGCTTGCGGCCCTCGTCCATGTTGACCAGGACGCGGCCGTCGTCCTCCCACAGGTACCAGGTGGCGGTGGAGACGGGCTGGCCATCCGGCAGGAGCGTGGTGATGACCGACGGATTGGCCTTTTTGATCATGATGATCGCATCAGGGGTAAGCGGGGGCTTCGACATCGTGCTTCTCCTCGACAGCCGTACTGGTGGGGCCCATCTGCTGTGATCTCCTACACGCTGTCACATTTCACGCCGAGACGAGCTGTCGCACGAGGCTCGCCGACAAGACGGTGCCCGGGTGGGCGAACGACGTCCTCCCACCCGGGCGCCGCCGGGCCCCGGCCCGGTCGCTATTTGCCTACGTACCGACCGGGACAGGACACGGCCACCGACGCTCGTGCGGAATAATCGTGGGCACGGCCCCCACGCCCAGCGTCTCCGAGGTCCGCCGCGACAGGTTCGCCCGGCGGCTCCCCGCCACGCTCGCGGAGCTCGCCGGCCCCGCCCACGGCACCGTCGGCCTGCCGCTGCACCTCGCCTGGTCGGGCCTGACCCGGTTAGACCTCGACCAGCCCCGCCTGCGGATGAGCTGCTACCGCATCATCCTCGCCGAAGGACAGCACGACGACCTCACCCGCTACCTGAACCGCGACCTGCTCATCAGCATGTGGCCCGTCCTGCGCACCCTCATCAGCCGTGACATCCGCGACGTCTGGGAGAGCGCCTTCACCGAGCCGGCCCCCGGCGCCCGGGCCGCTGCGTGAACCTCACCGAACTGCACCGCCGGCTCCTCGCCGACGTCCTCGCCGCCGGCAGCGCCTATCCGCTCGCTCTCACCGGCGGCTACGCCGTCCAACTTCGTCGTCCTGATGGGGTCCAGCCCATGTACGCCCCTCGAGCTCGATGACCGCCACTCTGCATGGCCATCAGGGATCTCCGACGGCAGCACATCCCGCCTGGAACTCCTGACGGGATGACTGTGATCCGGCTACCCGACCGCCATGGCCCAAACGTAGGAGTCGCGGCGCACCCGAACGCTGATTTCGAACGCTTGCGCTAATTCTGGGTGTAGTGCATACCTGAAGAGGTACAGGTCGGACAGGTGGTGCGTGAGCGACGGGAGGTGCGGGTGGTGGATTTACTCATCTGCATGCCGCTTCGGGGTTCTCGGCTCGCTACGGCGCCTCCCACCCCACGGACCTGGTGGCCCGGGCGGCGGAGCGGGGCATGAGTGCGCTGGCGCTCACCGACCGGGACGGCGTCACCGGGATGATCCGCTTCGTGAAGGCCTGCGCCGCCCACGGTGTGCGGCCGGTCCTGGGTGTCGACCTCGCCGTCGCCGCCCACACCCCCGCCGCCCCCGCCCGGCGGCGTCGCACGCCCGTGAAGGGTGGCGCCCACGTGGTCGAGCCGCGCCTGCGCATCACCCTGCTCGCCCGGACGAAGGAGGGCTGGGCGCGGCTGTGCCGGCTGGTGTCGGCCGCGCACGCCGCGGCCGCGGGCGGCCCTGCGGTGCTGCCCCTGCCCGCGCTCGCGGAACACGCGGGGCCCGGCCTGGTCGTGCTGCTGGGCCCGATGTCCGAGCCGGTGCGCGCCCTGGCCGCCGGCCGGCCGGACGTCGCCGAGCAGCTGCTCGCCCCGTGGCGTGCGTTGTTCGGCGCAGGCCTGCGCCTGGAGTGCGTGTACTACGGACTCGCGGGCACCGGGCCGGGGTCGCTGCGGCTGGCCGCGCGCACGCTGCAGCTGGCCGACCACACGGGCGTGACGGCGGTGGTGAGCAACGCGGTCCGGTATGCCGACCCCGGCCAGTACCGGCTCGCGGACGTGCTGGACGCGGCCCGGCTGCTGCGGCCGATCCCCTTCCGCCGCCCGGCCGGGCTGGACCCGGGCGAGCGGTGGCTGAAGGACCCGCAGGCGATGGCCGAGGCCGCCGCGCGGATCGCGCGCGCCGCCGGCGCGGGTCGGCGGCGCGCGGCCCGGCTCCTGGCCCAGACGGCGGCGACCGCCGCGTCCTGCACGCTCGATCCGGTGGCCGATCTCGGGCTGGGGCGGCCGCATTTGCCCGAGCCGGAGATGGTCGGGGCCGGCCGCGGGCCGGGCCAGGCGGACCGGCTGCTGCGCGAGCGGTGCGAGGCCGGGCTGATCCGACGCGGCCTGGACCACGACCGGGCCGCACGAGAGCGAATGGAGGAGGAGCTCGCGGTCATCGCCCGGCTCGGCTACGCCGCCTACTTCCTCACCGTCGCCACCGTCGTCGCCGACGTGCGGGAGATGGGCATCCGGGTCGCCGCGCGCGGCTCCGGTGCGGGCAGCATGGTCAACCACCTGCTGCACATCGCCACGGCCAACCCCCTCGACCACCACCTGCTCATGGAGCGCTTCCTGAGCGTTCGGCGCCGGTCGCTGCCGGACATCGACATCGATGTGGAGTCCGCCCGCCGTCTGGAGGTCTACGACAAGATCTTCGACCGGTTCGGCGCCGAGCGAGTCGCGGCGTGCGGCATGCCGGAGACCTACCGTGCCCGGCACGCCCTCAGAGACACCGGGCTCGCCCTGGGGATCGCGCCGCATGAGGTGAACCGGGTGGCGAAGTCCTTTCCGCACATCCGCGCGCGCGACATCCGGGCCGCGCTCGCCGAGCTGCCCGAGCTGAAGCAACTGGCCGCCGAGGCCGGCCGGTTCGGGATGTTATTCGAACTCGCTGAGGGCCTGGACGCGCTGCCCCGCGGCATGGCCATGCACCCGTGCGGCGTCATCCTGTCCAACGCCTCCCTGCGAGACCGGCTGCCCGTCCAGCCCACGCCGGGCGGCCGGTACCCGATGGTGCACGCGGACAAGGACGATGTGGAGCTCGACGGGTTCGGCCTGGTCAAGCTCGACGTCCTCGGGGTGCGCATGCAGTCGGCGATGGCGCACGCCGTCACCGAGATCGCGCGGGCGACCGGACGCCGCATCGACCTGGACGATCCCCAGCAGGTGCCGCTGGACGACTACTTCGCCTTCAAACTCATCCAGGACGCTCGCACCATCGGCCTGTTCCAACTCGAGTCATCCGGACAGCAGGATCTTTTGTCCCGGCTGCAGCCGCGCGACGTTCAGGACGTCATCGCCGACATCAGCCTCTTCAGGCCCGGACCGGTGGCAGGCGGCATGCCCGAGCAGTACATCGCCGCCCGGCACGGCGCCAAACCCGCCTACCTCCACCCGGACCTCAAGCCGATCCTCCGGGACACCTACGGCGTGGTCATCTGGCACGAACAGATCATCGACATGGTCAGCGTGCTCACCGGCTGCGACCGGGCGCTGGCCGAACTCGCCCGCCGCGCCCTCGGCGACACTGAGCGCCTGCCGGGGCTGCGGGCCTGGTTCCACACCCAGGCGGCCGCCCGCGGCTACGACCCCACCATGCTCACCCAGGTGTGGCAGACCATCGAGTCCTTCGGCGCCTACGGTTTTTGCAGAGCGCACGCGGTCGCCTTCGCCGTCCCCGCCCTGCAGTCGGCGTGGCTCAAGGCCCACTTCCCGGCCGCCCTGTACGCCGGCCTGCTGGAGCACGACCCCGGCATGTGGCCCAAGCGGATCATCGTCGCCGACGCCCGCCGCCACGGCGTGCCCGTCCTCGGCGTCGACATCAACCACTCCCGCCCCCACCACAGCATCGAACAGACCGCCGACGGCACCTGGGGCGTGCGCCTGGCCCTGAGCGCCGTGAAGAACATCAGCCAAGCGGACGTGGCCCGGATCGCCGACCACCAGCCCTACACCTGCCTGCAGGATCTGTGGCACCGCGCCCGCCCCGCCCGCCCGACCGCCGAACGCCTCGTGCGGATCGGCGCCCTCGACCCCCTCGCCGGCACACAGACCCGCCGCGACCTGCTGCTGCAGATCACCGAGCTGCACCGGCACGCCCGCACCCGCACCACCACCGGCCAGCTGCCCCTCGACCACGGCCAGGAAAGCGCGCCCGCCCCCTCCGGGCTGCCGGAGATGACCAGCCGCCAAGCCCTCGCAGCCGAGCTGGAACACCTCCAGATCGACGTCACCCGGCACCTGATGGACCACCACCATCAGCTGCTGCGCGAACTGGGCGCCGTCCCCGCCGGCCGCCTCGCCCAGCTGCACCCGGGTCGGCAGGTCCTCGTCGCCGGCATCCGCGCCTCCACCCAGACCCCGCCCATCGCCTCGGGCCGGCGCATCATCTTCGTCACCCTCGAGGACGGCACCGGCATGATCGACCTGGCGTTCTTCGAAGACAGCCACGACGCCTGCGCCCACACCATCTTCCACTGCGGGCTGCTCCTGGTCCGCGGCCACATCCAGCGCCGCGGCCGCCGCACCACCCTCACCGGGCAGCGGGTGTGGGACCTCGACGAACTCGCCGCCGCCCGCCGCGACCACGGCCCCGAAGCCGCCACCCGCCTCCTGGGCGACGACCTCCCGCCGGCCACGCACCCGGCCCGCCCGCGGCGCACGCTGCCGACGGAGACCGGTGCCGTCCTGCACCCGTGGGCCGACCTGCAGGTAGCCGGCACCCGCTTTGCCGACCTGACCAAGTTCGGCCACACCAGCCCTGCAAGCGCCGGACAAGCACCATGACCCCGGCCCAGCCCTCCGTACGGCACATCGTGCACGTCCACTACCACGGCCTCACCCCGGCAGATCCGCGCTACCCGCAGGTGCTGGACCTGCTCGCCACCATCAGCGCCCGCGTCCAGGCCTACCCGCCCGACACGGCGATCGCCGACGTCACCGGCGCCGAGCGGTACTTCGAGCGCGACCTGGAAGGCCTGGCCCAGATGATCCGGCTCCGCACCCTGGCCTGGACCGGCGTGCACACCACGATCGGCGCCGGCCCCAGTCTCATGCTGGCCGCCATGGCGGCCGCCGTCACCGCGCCCGGCGGCATCACCGTCATCCCCGACAACGACGAGGCGATCGTCGCCTTCCTCCACCCGCGCCCGGTCGCCGCGCTGCCCGGCGTCGGCCCGGCCACCGCCCGCACCCTGACTCACCACGGTCTGGAGACCGTCGGCGACGTCGCCCGTACCCCGCTCGCCATCCTCCAGCGCCTGCTCGGCGTGGCCGCCGGCCGCCAGCTCCACGAGCGCGCCCACGCCCACGACCCGAGGACCGTCGTCCCGCACGCCCTGCCCAAGACCACCACCGTCCACCACGGCTTCGACCACGACGAACTCGACCCGGACGAACACCACCGCGCCCTGCTCGCCCTCACCCACCGGCTCGGCGCCCGCCTGCGCGACGACCAGGTCGTAGCCCGCACGCTCACGCTCACCGTGCGCTACGCCGACCGCGCCACCACCAGCCGCACCCGCACGCTGCCCGAAGCCACCGCGCACACCCTCGCCCTGACCCGCACGGCCACCGGGCTCTACGAGGCCCTCGGCCTGCAGCGCGCCCGGGTACGCGCGCTGTCCCTGACCGCCGAGCTCACCGACGCGACGGCCGCCGTTCACCAGCTCACCTTTGATCCGGGCGGTACCAAGGCCCGCCGCATCGAGGCCGCTGCGGACCGAGCCCGCCGGCGCTTCGGCGCGGATGCAGTGCTGCCCGCCGCCCTGTCCGGGCGTCGCGTCCGGCGATGAGGGAGAGGGCGACGACGGCAGCAACGAGGCAGTTGGTTGCGGCAGGCGCTAGGCGCCTGCCGCACGTTCTGTCCCCACCTGGCTGACGCCTCTGCGACAGTACGAGCACAAGGGATTGCCGCCGTGGCCGAACCGATGAGTCTTCCGCTGGCACTTCGCGCGCGGCCCGACCTCGTCACCACGGCAGGTCAGAACCGAGGGATCGGCCTCCGTGGGCGGCGGTACGGGAGTCGCCATCGCAAAGTCCTGTTCTGGGCGAAAAGCGACACTCGCCTTGAACGAGGAACAGAACACGCACTTGGGCGAGGTGCCTGCTCGATGCGCCGGCGCTCACCCGGCCGGACCCACCGAACGGGCCCAGGGAGACGCTGAAGGCCGGCGTCGTAGTGCCTTGCGCTTGACAGGACTGGCAGGGCTCGGGCGGCCCCGCACCCTGTGCCGGAGCCGCCCCAACCGCCTCCGGCCGTTTGCGATCGCCTTCACGACCACGCTTTGGCTGATCAGCCCCGTGAAGCCAATGGGCACTGGCTAGCGGCCGCGTGGTTGACCTGCTGCTGAGGGAGGAAGAGCCCGCGGTGTGCGGCTCATGAGTCCGCGTCTTCCTGCTTGATCTTGATCCAGTCGCGGGAACGGCGTCCGGGCAAGTAGGGGCTGGTGAGCCGTTTGGCGACTATGCCGTCGAAGCCTTCCCTGACCGATTCCTCAAGTGCCTGGGAGGCGAGCGCGGGCCAGGCGGCGGGTACGGCGATACCGGGTCCGGCCAGATTGAGATCGTCCAGCAGGTCCCGGCGCGAGGTATAGGGCAGCTGCACCGTGGGCTCGCCCAGATAGAGGATGTCGAAGATCATCAGGTGGACGGGCAGGTCCTTGATCGCGTGGGCGACCGCGTCCGGATGGTGCAGGCTCATCCGCTGCTGCAGCCGCTCCACTGATGGACGGCCCTCGCTGTCCAGGACGATGATCTCAGCGTCGAGCACTGCCTCCAAAGCGGGCAGCGCAGAAGCCAGCGACTGGAATTCCGGGTACTGGGCGGTGACGTCCAGCCCCGTCGCGGAGAGCAGGCGAACGGTGCCGTCGCCGGGCAGATGGGCAAGGATCCGGGCGCCATTCCACAGTGTCTCGTACGCGTACTCAGCTTCGGTCTCCGGTGTGGGTCGCGGGCCGATCACTGCGAGCATCGGCGACAGAAGAGGCCGTACGCCCCGCGAGGCCGACGACGGGTGCACACTCATGGTTGTTTCCACCTGACTCCCGTGACGCGTTATCGACCGCCCTGCTCAGCGACGGAGAAGCTGCTCGCGTGCCATGGCGTCCGTCAACTGCCTGCGCGCCACATACAGCGCCGTATCCATCCGGCGGGTGCCTGTGACCACACACAATGTGTACGTCACATCCTCAAGCCGACGCGCGGTCTCCGCGTTGCCGCCGGACGCCAAGCGCCATCTGAGCGGCTCGCACCGCTCGACCAGCTCTCGCAGGAGCGCAGGATCCGCCCTCAGCACGCCGGCCGCCTCCGTCCTCGCCCGTCCGTATCATCCTCCCTCACCCATACGGTCGCAGCCGTTGACGCAAGCCGCACCTGGAAAGTGCGCCCCCTGGACCCGGCCGACCATAAAGCCGTCCGTCCCCAGCCAGCCGCCTGAAGCCCGCTTCCCGGCGGAAGCACTGGGCTACGACGGCCAGACGACTGCACCGTCACGTACCACCCAGCGGCTCGGGCTGGCAATCTTCATAGGGGCGGATCCATCCCAGGTCGACGCTGCCGTCGAGGCGTCGATGACGATCGCCGGCCTTGATCGCGAGCCGGCTGAGGAGTTCGCCGGCACGCTCGAAACCGTCGGGGTGGATCTCCTGCCGACTGGTCAAAGCCCAGGCGCCACGACTGGTGTCCTGCCGGCGCAGCAGGACCGAGGCCAACGCGCCCTCCACCTTGAACGCCGCGCCGTCGCCGCCCAGAAGAGGCTCAGGACGGTCCTCGATCACGGGCTCCCCGTGCTCATCCTCCACCACGACCGGAAACTCGGTGACGATGCGCAGAGTCTGCGGCTTGGGCCCCATGCCGAGGTGCCGTCGCAGCTCTGCGAGTTCCTCCTCCGGCAACTCGTCACGCAGGTCCAACGCGAGGATGAGTTCGAACATGTCAGCCATAGCCGCACACGCTGGCCCGGCGCACTGTCAGTGGAGGCTGACACGATAGCGGACATGACGATCAAGGACGTGCCCTGTCACCCAGTCACCCAACAGCGCATCGAACACGCACTACAGGACATGCCGTCGCGTGCCCTTCGCCGCTGCCACTCCGTGTACTTGGGGCGACCTACCGCCGCGCCCAAGGCCGCAGAGAAATGGGCAAGGAGCTCCACGACCACATCGCCGCGTGCACCGTGACGGACCCTGCGCTGCGCATGCCCGAGGCGCGCTCCGCCCTGCTCACTGCGGCGGAATGCGCTCTGGGGATGCTGAGCCTCGGCTGTTTCCCGACGGCGACTTCGAGGTTCCCCTGCCCCTCATCGGTGAGAGGCTCAGCGGCGAAGACCGGGGCCTGGGAGCCGCCCCACCCGGCGACCACGGCATGCACCTGGGTCCGCGCGTTCGCGATGTCCGTGATCAGCGGCGTCATATGGGAACGGAGCCGGGTGATCGACCCGCTGCCGCACGAGGACTACCTTGTTGACCAGGACGATCAGGCCGGCTTGGCCCGTCTGCGGCTCCTTGACACCGACGGCGAGGTCACCGACTCGGTAGGTGCGGTTGGCGTGGCTCGCCCAGGCCGCCGCGGCCCTTGCGCTGGGCACCAGGACCACGACGTCAACTGGCGCGGCCCCGGCGACGCTATCGCCGCCGGCTCGGCTTCTTCGTCATCACCTTCGACGCCGTGGTCGTCAACATCGCGCTGCCTTCGATCCGGCACGACCTCGGCGGCGGCATCACCGGCCTGCAGTGGGTGGTGGACGGCTACACCCTGATGTTCGCCGCGCTGCTGCTGTCGGCTGGCTCGCTGTCCGACCGCGTCGGCGCGCGCCGCGCGTTCGGCACCGGTCTGGCGGTGTTCGCTTCGGCCTCGGCGTCCTGCGGCCTGGCCCCGAACCTTGGCGCGCTGGTCGCCGCCCGCCTCGTACAGGGCTCGGCGGCGGCGGTGATGATGCCGGCCTCCATGGCACTGATCGGCCACGCCTACCCCGACTCCCGCCGACGGGCGCGCGCGGTGGCGATCTGGGCGATGGGCGGCGCGGTGGCGTCCTCCTCCGGGCCGGTGCTCGGAGGGCTGCTGACCCTGCTGTCCTGGCGGTGGATCTTCTTCATCAACGTCCCGGTCGGTGCGGCGGCGCTGCTCCTGCTCGCCCGCACTCCCCGCTCGCCCCACCGGCGTGTCCCGTTCGACTGGGCGGGCCAGGTCACTGCGGTGCTGGCCATGGGCGGGCTGACCTACGGGGCGATCGAAGCCGGCGCCGCGGGATTCGGCGCCACCCCGGTGATCGCCGCCTTCGGGGTGGCCGCCGTGGCGCTCGCCTCCTTCCTGGCCGCCCAGGCCCGCGGCAGCCATCCGATGATGCCGCTGGACCTGTTCCGCTCCCGCACCGTGACCGTCGCCGTCGCCGTCGGGTTCGCGTTCATCGTCGGCTACTACGGGCTGCCGTTCGTGATCAGCCTGTACCTGCAGCAGCAGCGGGGCCTGTCCGCTCTGGCCACCGGGACTGCGTTCTTGCCCATGATGCTGATCGGTGCCGCCCTGACCCCCTTCAGCGCACGCCTTGCGGAGAGGATCGGCGCCCGTGCGCTCGTCAGCACGGGCCTGGCCCTGATGACCGCCGGGCTGGTGTTCCTCGCCCTCGCATCCGCCTCCGCACCGGTGTGGGCGGTCGCTGCGCTCATGGTCCTGGTCGGGCTGGCCGGGCCGCTGGTGATGCCGCCGGTCACCGCTGTCCTGCTGGGCGCCGTTCCCTCCCACCGGGCCGGGGTGACCAGCGGCGTGTTCAACACCAGCCGGCAGGTCGGCGGCGTCCTGGCCGTCGCCGTCTTCGGCGCCCTGCTCGCCCAGCCGGGCGGTTTCCTGATCGGCATGCGCACCAGCCTGCTCATCGCCGCAGCGGTGGCCCTCACGGCCACGGCGGTTAGTACATCCCTGGCACCCGCTCCGCGCCCCTGACCGAACCTGGAACCCCACGAGAGGAGACCGCCGATGATCCCCTGGACCGGCGACGAACTGGAGAGGATCGCCGCCGCAGACGAACTGCGGATCGCGCCGCTGCGCCTCGACGGCACCCCGCGCCGGCCAGTACCGATCTGGGTCGTCCGCGACGGCGACAACCTGTATGTCCGTTCCTACCGAGGCACCGACGGTGCCTGGTACCAGGCTGCCCGAGCCAGCCACCAAGCCCGCATCACTGCCGGCGGTATCGAGAAGGAGGTCGCCCTGGCCGAGGAGAGTGATCCCGGCATCAACGACCGGATCGATGCGGCCTACCGCACCAAGTACGACCGCTACGGCGGCACCTATGTCACTCCCATGGTCGCCGCACCGGCCCGAGCCACCACCTTCAAGCTCCTACCACAATGAGCGAGGGCCGGCGCCTCGACCTGGCTCAGTCCTCGTGGCCGTTGTTCTCGTGGGTGATCGAGAACCGGCTGCACTTCGTGCGCGACACCGCCTTCCGCGAAGACGCCTCCAAGATCCGCACCGGGCACGGCCCGGAGAACATGGCCACCCTGCGTAGCTTCGCTATCAACCAGCTCCGCACCGCAGGACACACCAACATCGCTCGCGGCTTGCGCGAGATGGCTCTCCGCCCCTTCGAGCACCCCCTGGCCCTCCTGGGAATCGGCTGACCAGCACCGACGCATGAACATCAGACTTTGCAATCCCCCTGGGGTTGTCCCGTAAATGATCCCTCAGAGGCCATCAAGGCCCGTCCGTTCAGACGTTCTCCGACGACGTTCGGGGGCGTGGGCCTCGGCTCACGTAGACGGCGGTTCCGGCGACGGCGAGCACTGCTGCGACCACGGCCGCGGGCCGGCTTCCGGGCGCCTGCGCCTGCCAGGTCAGCGCCTCCCCCGCGGTGCCCGTGCCCGAGAACACCGCCGCGTCGAGCGTCCACCCGAGAGGCACGAACCACGACCGGGCGGCACCGACCGTGGCTGCACCCAGGGCGGTCAGGCCCAGTAGGCCGGCCGTGTCGCGGATGACAGATCCGAACGGCCCGAATCGTGTGCCGGTGAGCAGCGTGGCCAGCAGGAGCAGGAGTACGCATCCCAGGGCCGTGGCCAGGTGGGACATCCGCAGCCACGCCCACGGCCTCGCCGCCGTGCGGTCCAGGGTGTCGTCGGGGCCGCCGAGCGTGGCGGTGACGACGGCCACGAGGAGAAGCACCGTCAGGACGAGTACGGCGCTGCTCACCTCGCCCTTGTCGCTGAAGACCGCCGCCAGCAGCCACGCGATGGCCATGCCCGCGACCGCCGCACCGAGCGCCGCCGGCACCCGACGCGAGCGGGCGTAGAGCATCAGTCCTCTCATCGCGCGCTCCGGGTCAGGAGGTCGGTGGTGTCCTGGCACTTCTGGGCGGCCTGGTAGACGGCGGTCACCCGGGCGTCGGCCTCGGCTCGCGGCAGTGCCTTCAGACCCTTCCAGAGCTTGTCGGCCTCCGGGTCCTCGAATTCGAGGCCATCGAGACCGACGGTCGGCTCCCGGTCGAGCAGCCAGTGGGCCGCAGCGGTGGCTACCTGGAAGTTCCGGGTGTCTCCGCAGCTGAGAGGGCCGGTGAACACTTCGGTGAGCATCGCCGGTTCGAGCCGGCCCGGGTGGGCGAGGCGACCGTGCTTGTCGACCGCGATCGTCATCAGCGCGGTGTCGGCCCGCGACCTCGGTGAGGTGGGAGGAAAGAACGTGGTGGTGTCCTCGTGTGCCGCGACGACCGGTGTTTTCGACAGGAGTTCCAACGCGTGCCGGGCCTTGGGTGTCACCTCGGGCAGCAACCCTTCGTGCGCCCGGCTGACGCAGACCCGCGGAGTGTCGTCGGTGCACACCAGTTCCTGGGCGACCGGGTCGAGCGTTCCTTGGTCGTAGGCATCGCCGGTCGGCACGACCAGGACCGTGGCCGTAGCCCCGATTGCCAGCGGCAACAGTGCGGTGAACGCGAACTTACGGTTTTGGACGGCGAAGAGCACGACACCGGCCATCGCGACCGCGACCATCCAGAGTGCCTGGGCGGCGCTGACCCCGCCGCTGACGGTGTCGTAGTCGCTGAACATGCTCATCCCCATGGCCGGGGAGAACGCCGCCGTGACTCCACCGTCCGGAAGGGCGTGGGGCGCGAAGATCAGCAGCGCGAAGCCGATTACGGCCAGCGCGGGTGCGGTGGCGAGCGCCGGCACCAGGCGTCCGACGGCCAGCCCGAGCCAGACCGAGGCGATCATCGCGACCAGCCCGACGGCCACGACGACAAACGCGGCTGACGGAAGGTAACGCGCCGTGTCGGCGATCCGTGGTGCCGCCGCGAGGAGCGTGACCAGGTACGCGACGAGCACCGCCAGCCCGGTCGTGACCAGAATCGGCACGATGTGCTGCGGTCGCGGGCGGGGCACGCTGGTGAACAGCTCGGCGACGTTCGCCCGGTGCCCGCGGTAGGACTGCCAGGCGCCGGCGGCCATCGCAAGGGGCGAGAGAACCGCGAGGTATTCGCGCTGCGTCCTGGCCAACGCCATCCACCCGGTGGACCATCGCCCCGCAGTGGCGTGGAGCACGATCGTGCCGGCGACGGCGATCAGGAGCGCGGCGCCGAGAGCGGCAGACCGCCGGAGCTCGATGCCGAGGATGCGGTTCATGCGTTGCTCCGGTGCTGACGCAGGAGTGCGGAGTAGCCGCGCTCCGCCGGGCTGTCGCCCGCGTCGCCCTGCCCGCCGCGGGCGATCAGGTCGTCGGGGGTGCTCTGGAAGAGGAGTCGGCCTTCGTGCATGAGGATGACGTCGGTGCAGGCGGCGACGACGTCCTCGACGAGGTGGGTGGAGACCAGCACACAGCTGTCGGCGCCGAGGTCACGCAGCAGGTCGCGGAAGTCGAGACGCTGTTCGGGGTCGAGTCCGACGGTGGGCTCGTCGAGCAGCAGCAGCTCGGGGTCGTTCACGATGGCCTGCGCGATGCCGGCCCGGCGCAGCATGCCGCCGGACAGCGCCTTCATCTTGGTGTCGGCCTTGGCGGTGAGACCCACTCGATCGATCGCGCGTTGCACGGCGTCGGGTACCGCGGTTTTGGGCATTTCCTTGAGCCAGGCCATGTACTCGACGAACTCGCGGACGGTGAACCGCGGGTAGAAGCCGAACTGCTGCGGCAGATATCCCAGTCCGCGACGTACCTCGCGCAGGTCGGCGCGGCCGTCGACCTGCGCGCCGAGCAGCGTCAACGAGCCGCCGGCGGGCTTGATGACGGTGGACAGCGCGCGCATCAGCGTGGTCTTGCCGGCGCCGTTCGGTCCGAGCACACCATGCACGCCGGCCTTCAGGGTCAGGTCGAGGCCGTCGACGGCCAGGTGGCGGCCGGCCCGGACACGCAATTCTTCAGCGTGGACGGGAAAGGGATGAAGGGTGGGGGTCGTTTCGGCAGCACTCACCGCTCGCATGGGGCTCTCCTGTTGATGAAGGGTCAGTTGCCGCTGGTCAGGCGGTGGAAGTGAGGGGCGGCGAGCAGGGTGCTCGCGGCAAGGGCCACGGTGGTCACCGCCCAGACAGCGGTGCTGTCCGGCTGCAGTACCGGGGACAGAGATTGGGTCGCCACACTCGGCAGCAGGACGGCCGTGGACCACGCTGCTCCGAGTCCGATAGCCGCGCGCCGCACGCCGATGAAGGCGCCGAGCACGAGGGTGGCCGCAGTGAACGCCAGGCACGGCAGCAGGGTCAGGGCCAGTGAGGTTCCGGTGCTCACGCCCCCCGCCAGCAACGCCGGAAGCACGACGACGAGCACCGCGAACGTGCGCCGCAGCACCATGGCCAGGCCGGCTGCGGGTGTGGTGGCGATCAGCTCCCAGACCGGGTCGATCCGCCGGCTCCAAGCCACCGCGACGCCGGGCAGCGGAGCCACCGGGGCCAGCAGCAGCACGAGCGACGGCAGGCTCGGCTCGGCGGAGTTGAGGAGCACGCCGCAACCCAGCACCGCGACGGTCACCGCGAGCCAGGGCAGCAGCGTCCAGGCGAGCCAGCGTCGGTTCACGGCCGCTGCCTGTGTGCGTTGCCGGACCGGAGGCGGGCTCGTTTCGATCGCCTGGTCGAGCGAGATGGCGACACGGTCGAGCAGATCCGCCGTGGCCGGGGTGGCGTTTGCGGCGAGTTCCTCACGGCAGTCCGCGCACGCGTCGAGATGGACCTCGATGGACCAGAGTGCGGCATCGTCGAGTCCGCGCCCGCCGTCCGCGTAGCGGGCCAGCATCAGGGGGGTGGGATGAGTCATGAGAGCGCCTCCCGCAGCGCGATCCGGGCCCGCCGCGCGCGGGTCTTCACCGTGCCCTCCGGCATGCCGAGCAGCACCGCCGTCTGCCGGACCGACAGGTCGTCGAGCACCATCGCCTGCAGCACCTGGCGCAACTCCGGCGGCAGCCGCAGCAGCGCCTGTTCGAGGTTCTGGTCGACGCGGTTCGCCATCACCTCGTCCTCGGCGGCCGGCGCGGTCGTCTCAACCAGGGCAATGGTCGGCACCCGCTCGTGCCGGGCTCGTCGGCGGAACGCATCGACGAGACGGTTCGCGGCGATCGTCCAGAGCCAGCCGACCGCACTGCCCTCGGTCACGGAGCCTGCGTAGCTGCCGGCTGCCCGCCAGACCGCCAGGTAGGTCTCCTGGAGCACTTCGGCGATGACGTCGTCGTCAGCGCAGCGGCGACGGAGCCGCACCGCCAGCCAGGGCGAGGTACGCCGATACAACTCGTCGAACGCCGCCCGGTCACCGCAGGCGATGCGACGCACGAGCTCTGCCTCGTCGGGGTCTGCCACGCTTTTCACGATCAGGGAGACGATGCGACCGTCGATTCAGGTTCTCGGGCGGTTCGGCGACTATCGAGAGTGACGTCGCTTTACGCCGAGTGGAAAGCTGTCCGAGTAGCCGACCGTGTGCCGTTCAGAAACGCGTCGCTGCAGCTCGCAAGGGGTCTGGCGATGCTCGAGGGCTCGCTGGGACCATGCCTCAGGTGATTGTCCCGCTGGTGCATCAGGTGACACGGAAGCTGCTGTCGGTCCCGGCAGCGCTGCGTCGGCAGGCGGCCAAGAACGCCGAGCTTCTTGCCCTGCGGCACGAGAACGCGGTGCTGCGCAGACAGCTCGCGCGTCCGGTGCGCCACGAACCGGTGGACCGCTTGTGGTTCGCGGCGCTGTCCTCGCTGATACCCCGGCAGCGGTGGGCGAACGTGTTCCTGGTGACGCCGGGGACTTCGCTCGGGTGGCACCGAAGGCTCGTGGCGCGCAGGTGGGACTACAGCAGGCGACGGAGCAGGCCCGGCCGACCACGGACCGCGGAGGCGATCAAGGAGCTGGTGCTGCGGCCGGCCGCAGAGAACCCTCGCTGGGGCTGCCGCAGGATCCAAGGCGAGCTCGCCCGGCTCGGGCATCGGGTCGGCGCCTCCACGGTACGGGAGATCTTGACCGCTGCCGGCGCAGGCCCTGCACCCCGCAGAGGCGGGCCCACGTGGTGAGAGTTCCTCACGGTGCAGGCCAACGGCATCATTGCCTGCGATTTCCTGCACATCGACCTGGTGGATCTCCGCCGGGTCTACGCGCTGGTCCTCCTCGAGCACGGCACACGCCGCCTGCACATCGCCGGCGTCACCGCTCACCCAACCGCGCGGTGGACGGTGCAGCAGGCCCGCGACCTCGCCATCGATCTGGGCGTGCGCCTCGAGTCCCTGCGCTTCTTGGTCCGGGACCGGGACGGCAAGTACGCCGACTCCTTCGACGCAGTCTTCGAGTCCGAGACCATCGAGGTCTTGGGGACCGCGCCGCGATCCCCACGGATGAACGCGCACTGTGAACGGGTCATCGGGACCCTGCGGCGCGAGGCCCTCGACCATGTGCTGATCTGGAACGAGACCCATGCCCGGCGAGTGCTCGACGCCTATGCCCGGCACTACAACGGGCATCGCCCACATCAGGCCCGAGTGCAACTGCCACCGCTCGCCGAACGGCAGCCTGCACCGGTCACCGACCTGAGCACCACCCGACTCCTACGCAGCCGCGTTCTCGGCGGCCTGATCGGCGAATACAGATACGTGGCTTGACCAGCAGAGACGAATATCCGAACGGCACAGGCCGGGAAGCGCTCCCGGCCGGTCGTCTCAAAGTGAGACAGCCGACGACTCGCAGGCTCCCTGCTCCGTGCCTAACGTCGATTTTGTGGCACGAGGCATTCACAGGGACGGAGGCCGACGTGTACAGCAAGGACGGCGAGAACTACTTCATCGTGGACGCGCACATCGCGCTGTGGGACGCACGCCCCGAGAACCAGCTCAACATCCACGGCAAGCAGTTCATCGACTGCTTCTACGACTACCACCGCAATCTCAGCCCCGAGTCGGAGGTGTGGCCGTACGAGGAGTACCTCTACTACGGCGGGCAGCGGCTGATGAAGGACCTCTTCGTCGACGGGTACGTAGACCACGCGATCTTCCAGCCCGCCCTGCTCAGTGCTTTCTACCGCAACGGCTTCGGGCAGACCGAGGAGGCCTTCGCGCTGGCCCGGCAGCACCCCGACAAGCTGACCTACAACCACTGCTGGGACCCCCGGTACGAGGAGCGGGGCCTCGACCAGCTCCGGCGGGACGCCGACCGGTTCCAGCTCAAGGGAGCCAAGCTCTACACCGCGGAGTGGCACGGCGACTCGCGCGGCTACAAGCTGGACGACCCGTGGTCCTACCGCTACCTGGAGATGGCCCAGGAACTGGGCATCAAGAACATCCACGTCCACAAGGGGCCGACGATCCGGCCGCTGGACCTTGACGCCTTCGACGTCGCGGACGTCGACAAGGCCGCGACGGACTTTCCCGAGCTGAACTTCGTCGTCGAGCACTGCGGGCTGCCCCGGCTGGAGGACTTCTGCTGGATCGCCACGCAGGAGCCCAACGTGCACGCCGGACTCGCGGTCGCCATCCCGTTCATCCACACCCGCCCCCGCTACTTCGCGCAGATCATCGGAGAGTTGCTGTACTGGCTGGACGAGAACCGCATCCAGTTCTCCAGCGACTACGCGCTGTGGACGCCCCGATGGCTGATCGAGCGGTTCGTCGACTTCCAGATCCCCGAGGACATGCAGGATGAATACCCGCCGATCACCGTCGAGCAGAAGAAGAAGATCCTCGGCCTGAACGCGGCGGCCATGTACGGCATCCCGGTGCCCGCCGGGGCCGAGGTCTCGGCCACCGCCCCGGGCCCGGCCGCGAGCGAGGCCACGGGCCCGGCCGGGGCAGCCTCCGTCGCGGCGCAGCCCAATGAGGCGTGACAGTGCCCACCGGAACACTGGAGCAGCGGGCCAGGGAGGCGCTGGACGCGGTCCTCGACCCCGAACTGGACGAACCCATCACCGACCTCGGCTTCGTCCGCTCCGTCGAGGCCGGCCCCGACCGCGGGCTGACGGTGCACCTGCGGCTGCCCACCTCCTTCTGCTCCCCGAACTTCGCCTACCTCATGGCCTCCGACGCCAAGGACGTCCTGGCCGCCCTGCCGGACGCCGGCCCGGTCACGGTCCTGCTCGACGACCACCACGACTCCGACCTGATCAACCGCGGCCTGGCCGCCGACGCCGGGTACCGGGGTACGTTCGGCGCCGAGTCCGAGGAGAGCCTGGAGGAACTGCGGCTCGTCTTCCGGCTCAAGGCCCACGCCGCGGCGATGGAGCGGGCCCTCACCGCGCTGCTGCGGCAGGACCCCGCGCTCACCGAGGAGAAACTGCACGACGTGGTGCTCGGCGACCTGCCCGACACCGCCGCGACCCGCGCGCTGCTGCGCCGGCGCGAGGCGCTCGGTCTCGGCACGGCACCCTCGGAGCCCGTCCTCGTCGACGATGACGGACGCCCCTTCCCGCCGGACGAGATTCCGCTGCGACTGCGGTTCGCCCGCGCGATCCGCATCTCGATCGACGGCAACGCCCACTTCTGCCGCGGTCTGCTGCGGACCCGCTACCCGGAGTCCGCGGCCGACCAGTCCCCCCGGGCCACGGATCCGCGGCCCGCCACGCTTCCCAAGGAGAAGGCCTCGTGAAAGCAGTCCAGGTCGTCGGCTACGGCCGCAACCCGGAGATGACCGACGTGCCGGACCCCTCGGTCACCGGCCCGTACGACGTGGTCGTCAGGATCGGCGGCGCCGGCGTGTGCCGGACCGACCTGCACATCCTGGAAGGGCAGTGGGCAGAGAAGTCCGGGGTGACACTGCCCTACACGATCGGGCACGAGAACGCCGGCTGGGTGCACGCGGTCGGCAGCGCCGTCACCAACGTCGCCGAGGGCGACAAGGTCATCGTCCACCCGCTGATCACCTGCGGGCTGTGCCGGGCGTGCCGGTCCGGGGACGACGTCCACTGCGAGCAGAGCCTCTTCCCCGGCATCGACACGGCCGGCGGCTATGCCGAGTACCTGAAGACCTCCGCCCGCAGCGTGGTCCGCATCGACGACCCCCTGGAGCCGGCCGACGTCGCGGCCCTGGCCGACGCCGGCCTCACGGCGTACCACGCCGTGGCCAAGGCGGCCCGGAAGCTGCGGCCCGGCGACCGCTGCGTGGTCATCGGCGCCGGCGGGCTCGGGCACATCGGCGTGCAGGTGCTCAAAGCCCTGACGGCCGCCGAGATCGTGGTCGTCGACCGCAACCCCGACGCGGTGAAGCTGGCCGGCTCCATCGGCGCCGACCACGGCGTCGTCGCCGACGGGGGACAGGTCGAGCAGGTGCTGGAGCTGACCGGCGGCCGGGGAGCGGAGGTGGTGATCGACTTCGTCGGCGAGGGCGGCGCCACCCGGGACGGGGTGCGCATGCTGCGCCGCGCGGGCGACTACCACGTGGTCGGGTACGGCGAGAACATCGACGTGCCGACCATCGACATCATCTCCAACGAGATCAACTTCATCGGCAACCTCGTCGGCTCCTACAACGACCTGTGCGAGCTGATGGTGCTCGCCGCCCAGGGGCGGGTCCGCCTGCACACCACCCCCTATCCGCTCGACCGCTTCCAGGACGCCCTCACCGACCTGGACGCGGGTCGGGTCCGGGGACGCGCGATCCTCGTCCCCTGAGCGGGAACACTGCAAGGGCCCGGGCCGCCGGGCACACGCACCGTCTGTGAGGAGCATCGATGATCTTCATCACCGCGAAGTTCCGCGTCCTGCCCGAGCACGCTGACGCCTGGCCCGAGATCACCGGGGAGTTCACCCGGGCGACCCGCGCCGAACCGGGCTGCCTGTGGTTCGAGTGGTCCCGCAGCGTCGACGACCCGGCGGAGTACGTCCTGACCGAGGCGTTCCGCGACGACGAGGCCGGCGCGGCGCACGTCGGCTCCGACCACTTCCGGACGGCCTGCGAGGCACTGCCGCGTCACCTCGCGGAGACGCCCCGCATCGTGAACGTGACCGTCCCCCAGGACGACTGGTCACGCCTCGGTGAGATGGCCGTGCCGCAGGAGAGCTGACCCCTGGGGCCGGTCCCGTATGCGCCGGACAGCCTGACCCAGTCGCAGAACATCAGCCTCATTCATCCAGCCCATTCAACAGCAAGCGCAGTAGCCCTACTCGCCACTCGGCTCCGGCACGGCTTCAGGTGCGCGGCGCCGAGCTGGCGACGATCCGTGCATCTCAGGAGAAGAGCAGGGGCACAGCCGCCGTGCACAGCAGAGAGACCGCATCGAACTCCCACAGTCCCTCGCGCCAGGGCCACCACGGTCGGCCTCCTCGTAGCCGAACTCGGCGAGCGCCCGGCGGCGGTCGGAGATAGGGGCCCGACTGCCTGGCGCCGCTGCCCTGTGCCGCTCGAGAAGTCGTCGCCGCAGGTCACGCGGCGTATCTGTACTCGCTGATGAGGCCGCCGAGGATTCGGGTGCGCAGCAGCTTGTGGGCGCCGCTGTCCATCGCGGTGGGCTGTTTTGGGGCATCGGGTGGTAGCTGGCTGCGCGCCGGGTGGGGCCGATGCTCGTCGTGGTGCCTCTGACAGGCCGTGAGCACCTGCCGGGCATGCGTCTCTGCCCTGACGAGGATGGGGTCGAGTACCTCGCGGCAAAGGCTGCCGACGACGCGCTCGCAGGGGGCGGTCGTCCCAGGCGCCCGCGGTGCACTCCTGATCACGTCCAGTTCCTCTGCCTCGAAGACCGCGTCGAACGCCGCACCGTACCTGCCGTCGCGGTCACGCGGCAGAAACCGCAGAGACTCCCTGCGCGTGCCTATTGCCGCATCAGACAACCTTTGCCCCGTAGTGATGTGACGCGCCGTTCTGATGCTGGTTCGGGCGGCGCGGTGTCGCCAGGCTGTCCGGGTGGCAGAACGAGTACGCGTCCGCGAGATCGATGACGACGAGGGACAGCGCCTGTTGCGGATCATCCGCAGAGGCACGGGGTCAGTGATGACGTGGCGGCGGGCCCAGACGGTGCTGCTGTCCGCGCAGGGCGTGCCCGTGGCAAAGATCGCCGAGGTGACGTTCACCAGCGCGGACCGGGTCCGGGACGTGATCCACAACTTCAACGCCGACGGCTTCGAGTCGCTCTACCCGAAGTGCAAAGGTGGCCGGCCGAGGACGTTCACCCTGCCCGAGCGCCACGAGATCGAGAAGATCGCCAAGTCCAAGCCGGCTGAGCACGGCCTGCCGTTTTCGACCTGGAGCCTGGCCAAGCCGGCCGACTTCCTGGTCGCCGAGGGAGTGGTCGACGACATCAGCCACGAGGGCCTGCGCATCCTGCTGCGCGAGGAGGGCGTGTCATATCAACCCATAAAGACCTGGAAGACCTCCCGCGACCCGGACTACGCGGCCAAGAAGGCCCGCGTCGAGCACCTCTACGCCATGGCCGACGGCGAGGTCATACCCGAGGAGGGCGAGCCCAACGTCGTCTTCTGCCTGGACGAGTTCGGTCCGCTCAATCTCCAGCCGCACCCCGGCCGGCAGTGGGCCGAACGCGGCGGGAAGCACAAGGACCCCGAGCGGGAGCCGAGGCCCCGCCGACGGGCGACCTACACCCGCCCGCACGGGGGTCGGCACCTGTTCGCGGCCTTGGACCTGGGCAAGGACAAGATCTACGGGCACATCAAGCCGAAGAAGAACAGGACGAGGTTCTTGGAGTTCTGCCGCTGTCTGCGCAGCCTCTACCCGCCCAAGATCCGTATCGCGATCGTGCTCGACAACTTCTCCCCGCACCTGACCACGAAGAAGGACACCCGGGTCGGCGACTGGGCCGCGGCCAACAACGTCGAGTTCGCCTACACACCGACCAACAGCTCCTGGCTGAACCGCATCGAGGCCCAGTTCACCGCCCTGCGTTACTTCACGCTGGACGGCACCGACCATGCCGGCCACAAGGAGCAGGGCAGCATGATCCGCCGCTACATCATCTGGCGGAACAAGCACAGCGCCGATATTCGCTTGCACGCCATCGTCATGCGGGCCAACGTCGCCTGACATCCGACGAAGGCAGAGAAGATGACCACGCAGACCCACCCCGTCGACCACGAACTCATCCAGGCCGCAGCCCACGTCGCTCGCACACGCTGCCGGAGCGACAACCACACCATGGCAGCCGCAGCCCGCGCCCGGGACGGCCGGATCGTCACCGCGGTGAACGCCTACCACTTCACCGGAGGGCCCTGCGCCGAGTTGGTCCTCATCGGCGCGGCAGCCGCCCAGGGCGCCTACGAGCTGGACACCATCGTCGCCGTGGGCGACCGCGACCGAGGGGTTGTTCCCCCGTGCGGCCGGTGCCGCCAGGTCCTTCTCGACTACTTCCCTGTCCTGAAGGTCATCGTCGGCGAGGGCGACCGCATCCGAACCGTCCTGATCACCGACTTGCTGCCCGAAAGCTACGTCTGGGCCGACCACCAGCTCGACGCCGAGAAAACCGCGCCACTCAGCACGAGCTGACACCGCCAGCCGACAACAGGGCGAACGTTGCTTGATGCGGCACCAGTCGGCCTTTTCCACATCGACCTCTCCCGCGTCCTGGCAGGTAAGCAGTGGCGCGAGTTCGAAGGAGACCTGCTGCCCAGTCCGTTTACGCTGACCGGCTCGCGCGACCGGATGCGTGCTCACCCGGTATCCGTGGCGAAGGTCCTCCTCCTGAACGGGGGATGCGCAGCCTTGGCCGTCCCCGCAGTGCCCGCCGGCCGGGCCGCTGCGCATGCTGTGCGCAGCGGCTTTGGGGCCTGCGCATTTCCGGCCGGGTGGGCTGCGCAACGCGTGGACCTGCTGTGGTCGGGGTCCTGGCCATCGTGGTCAGGGTGGCGAGGGCCGTGGTCGGGCCTGCGCCGCCGACCTGCCCGGTCACGGGGATCCGGACACCGCGAGACGGCTCACCCAGGCTCATCCACGAGAGCCCGAAAAAAGTTCGGACGGTGATGTCGAGAACTGGTGACTGGCTCCGTCCCTGGGGTGAACGCGGCCCACAATGGGTCGCACCAGCACCGGGGAGAAGCACGATGGCGAAGTACTTGCTGCTCAAGCATTACCGCGGCGCTCCGGCTGCGGTCAACGACGTGCCGATGGAGCGGTGGACGCCCGAGGAGATCTCGGCGCACGTGCGGTACATGCACGACTTCGCGGCCCGGCTGGAGCGGACCGGCGAGTTCGTCGACGGTCAGGCGCTCGCCCCCGAGGGCACGTTCGTGCGGTACGACGGCGAGGGGCGCCCGCCGGTCACCGACGGCCCGTTCGCCGAGACCAAGGACCTCATCGCCGGCTGGATGGTGATCGACGTCGACAGCTACGAGCGCGCCATCGAGCTGGCCGGGGAACTGTCGGCCGCCCCAGGGGCGGGCGGGAAGCCGATCCACGAGTGGCTCGAGGTGCGCCCGTTCCTGGCCGCGCCGCCCACCATCACGGAATGACCTCTCCGATGAACGAGGCCCTGCTCAGGAGCCTCACGCCGAGCGTGCTCGCCATCCTCGTCCGCCGCGGAGCCGACTTCGCGGCGGCCGAGGACGCCGTGCAGGACGCGCTTGTCGAGGCGGTCCGGCTCTGGCCGGCCGACCCCTCCCCAAGCTCTTCGAGCAGGGAATACCCCATGCGGGATGCGAAGGGCTGGCTGGTCACCGTGGCCTGGCGCAAGTTCCTCGACACGAGGCGGGCGGACGCCGCCCGCCGCCGGCGTGAGGACCTCCTCGACGAGGAGCCGGCGCCCGGGCCCGCGCCCGCGGTGGACGACACCCTCCAGCTCTACTTCCTGTGCGCCCACCCGTCGCTGACGCCGTCGTCCGCCATCGCGCTCACGCTGCGCGCCGTCGGCGGGCTGACCACCCGCCAGATCGCCCGGGCCTACCTGGTGCCCGAGGCGACCATGGTGCTGGGGGTGCCCCCTCTGGGGGAGGATCAGCCGGGCCAAGCGCACAGTGGCCGGGGTGCGGTTCCACCAGCCCGGCGACGTCGCCACCGTGCTGCGCGTCCTCTACCTGGTCTTCAACGAGGGCTACTCGGGCGACGTCGACCTCGCCACCGAGGCCATCCGGCTCACCCGGCGGCTCGCGGCCCAGGTCGACCACCCCGAGGCGGCGGGGCTGCTCGCCCTCATGCTGCTCCACCACGCCCGGCGCGCCGCCCGGACCGCGCCCGACGGCAGCCTGGTACCGCTCGCCGAGCAGGACCGCGGCCGGTGGGACACCGCCTCGATCGCCGAGGGCATCGCGATCCTGCAGGCGGCCCTCGCCCGCGACCGGCTGGGCGAGTTCCAGGCCCAGGCCGCCATCGCGGCCCTCCACGCCGACGCGCCCACCGCCGAGGAGACCGACTGGGTGCAGATCCTCGAGTGGTACGACGAGCTCGCGCGCCTGACCGACAGCCCCATCGTCCGGCTCAACCGCGCGGTCGCCGTCGGCGAGGCCGACGGACCGCGCGCCGGGCTGGCGGCGCTCGCGGCGCTGGACGCCTCACTGCCCCGCCACGCCGCGGTGGCGGCGTACCTCCACGAGCGCGACGGCAACCTGGCGACGGCGGCACGGCTGTACGCCGAGGCGGCCCACAAGGCACCCAACCTCGCCGAGCGCGACCACCTGACGCGCCAGGCCGCCCGGCTCAACGCCCGCCGGTGTCGCTGACGGGTCGCGCTCGGATCTTCCCGCAGCACTCGGTGCGGCCCCGTGGCCCAAGCGGTCGCCTCACAGCGAGGAGGCAGGTCGGCCAGGTGGAGGCGCTGAACGAACGGAACACCCCCGCGTCGGCGGGGAGAACAGGGCGAACTGAAGCGTGCCGCCCGTGACGGGCGGAGCCCTCCCGCGTCGGCGCGGCGGGCCTGGACGGCGACGAGGAGGTCCTCGGCCAGGTCGCGGTTGCCGCCCCTCGCCAGGTCGTCGCCGCACGTGGATGTCGGATTCCTGCCAGCCTCCCCCTGTGCGGGGCTGGTTGAGTGCGGGGTATGACGAACGAGAGCACTCCTACCCTGCGTGACCGTGCCCTGGCCTTCCACGCCTTGCACGTTCCCGGGCGGCCGCTCGTCCTGCCGAACGCCTGGGACGCCGCCAGCGCCCGGGTCGTGGAGGACGCCGGTGCCGCCGCCGTGGCGACCACCAGCGCCGGGCTCGCCTGGGCCCTCGGGGCCGCCGACGGAGACAGGCTGGACAGAGACCAGGCACTCGCCGCTCTCGCCCGGATCACGGCCGTCGTCCGCGTGCCGGTCAGCGCCGACATCGAGAGCGGGTACGCGGCGGACGCCGCGGGCATCGCCGACACGATCCGCGCGGTGCTCGCGGCCGGCGTGACCGGAGTGAACATCGAGGACGCGCTGCACGAGGAGGGCGCGGGTCTGCTGCGGCCGACCGGTGAGCAGGCCGAGCGGATTGCCGCCGCCCGGGAGGCCGCCGACGCCGAGGGGGTGCCGCTGTTCCTCAACGCCCGCATCGACACGTTCCTGCGCGGCGCCGGCGACGTGGACGCCACCCTGGAGCGTGCCGCCGCCTTCCGGGCCGCCGGCGCCGACGGAGTCTTCGTGCCCGGGGCCGTCGACCCGGGCGTCGTGAAGGCGCTCGCCGACGGCGTCGACGGGCCGCTCAACGTCATGGCCGGCCCGGGAGCCCCGACGGTCGCCGAACTGGCCGCGCTCGGTGTCGCGCGGGTGAGCGTGGGCTCGGGCATCGCCCAGGCCGCGCACGCCGTGGTCCGCCGCGCCGCGCGGGAGCTGCTGGACGCGGGAACCTACGGGACGCTGGCCGCGGGACTCGACTACGCCGAGCTCGACACGCTGATGCGGGCGGGCCGCTGGTCCAGGGCCACACCCGCATCAGCGGGGAGGCCCTGACGTCGGCCAGCTCACAGATACCACCCGGCGGAACACTCCCGCGTCGGCGGGAAGGACTCGACGTCCCGAGTCTTGCCCCAGGCTGGTGTTGGAACACTGTGAGGCTCGTAAAGTCCTCGCTGCAGGTGGGAGCTCGCGTGCAAGACCCCTTGGCGGTGGCTGGGATGCTGCACCAGTGATCATCTCGCTGCTGTACCGGGCCACCCGGGCGGTGCTGTCCGTGCCTGCGGTCCTGCTGCGCCGGGACACGGCCAAGGGCGCCGAACTGCTGGTGCTGCGGCACGAGAACGCGGTGCTGCGACGGCAACTCGCCAGAACGGGTCCGCTACGAGCCCGCGGACCGGTTCTGGCCGGCCGCGCTGTCGTCGCCGATACCGCGCCGGCGCTGGAACTGTGTCTTCCCGGTCACGCCGGGGACGCTGCCGACCTGGCACCGCAGGCTGATCGCCAAGAAGTGGGACTACGCCGACCGACGCCGCACCGGCCGCCCTCCCACGGCCGCCGCGCTCAAGAAGCCGGTTCTGCATCCGGCAGAGGAGAATCCGCGGTGGGGCCACCGGCGGATCCAGGGTGAGCCGGCCCGGCCGGGGCATCCGATCGCACCGTCCACGGTCTGGGAAATTTTGCACGCGGCCGGCATCGGCCCGGCCCCGCGCCGCACCGGCCCGAGCCGGCGCGAATTCCTCACCCCCAGGCCGAGGGGATCATCGCGGCGGACTTCTTCCACGTCGACACGATCACCGGCAGGCGGCTGCACGCGCCGGCGTTCGGCGAACACGGCACCCGCCGGCTCCGCATCACCGGCATCACCGCCCACCCCACCGCGCAGTGGGCGACCCAGCAGGCCCGCAATCTGACCGCCGACCTCGGCAGCCGTGTCGAGTCGCTCCGCTTCGTTCTCCGCGACCGCGACAGCAAGTACACCGACTCCTTCGACGCCGTCTTCGAGCCGGATTCTCCACACGCGCACGGGCATCCCGCAGCAGCCGAGCCTCGTTGTCGGGGACTCGGCAGGCCGCGAGGAACGCCTCCAGCAACTCCGCTGTGATCCGCCCGCGTCCCTTCAGCACGGCCTGAAGCGTCGACTTCGGCAACCGGAAGGGAGTCGCGCGCTCCAGCTCCCGCAGCGAGACGAACCCGGCGCGGGCCATGATCCGCTGCATGGCGCGCCCAAAGCCGGCCCGCGTGGTGATCTGCGTAGCGTCGTAGCCCTTGCGCGCGTTGGGGTCGCGTGCCGCTCGCGCCTCGCGGAGCAGGTCCTCGCCCTCGGCGGAGTCGACGCCCGTGCCGGCGGCCCAGGCCCTCACCACCTTCGGACTGAAGACCCGCCCATCGACGGCCCGGCGCAGGGTGTCGGCTGCAACCTTGTGCCCGGCCGCCTCCGCAGCCGCGGCCAGCTGGCGGTAGGACCGGTTGCCCCGGATGGTGTGCAACCACCGTTACAAGACTGCCAGTTCCACCGTCCCCGAGCCGGAGGCGGGACCGCCACCGCGGGGCGCTGCGGCGTTCACGAACCGCTCCCGGCGCAGCAGGTGGAACAGGGGCGCACGGGGACGGCCGCGAGGCCGGCTGTGCGGCGGTCGCCGACCCGGGCGGGGGCGGTGATCCCGCCGCCCGGGGAAGAGGAGAACGAGGACATGGCAACGCGTCTTTCAGCGCAGAAGGGCGGAGGTGCGCCCGGCCAGCGCGGCCGGGCTGTGTCCGCACGGCGGGGGCGCCACCCGCGGCGCGGACGCCCCGATCGTGGCAGGAGGATCGACGGAATTTCCAGCCGCGCCCCCTGCTCGCCGCGAAGGTACGCCCACTCCGCCCCTGATGAAAACCCCAGGTCACGGCCCGCTCTCCGATATTTCTGTCCAAGTTGACGCGACGTCCGGCACTCCTGTCGAACAGCAGAGCGCCATCAACGCGTTCCAGGACCACAGCGCGCCGCTCGGTGTGCCCGTCCGCAGTACGCGGCGCGGATCCCCTGGAAGACGCTGCCGGACACGCACACCGTCCATCGCCGACAGGGTGATCCCGCCTCGATACAGGCCCAGGCCACGGTGGAGCCGTCCGCTCCCACCACCGCGATCCGAGCCCCCATCTCTTGGGGCCACAGGCCCCCGGCAGCGCCTTCGATGCCATCACGGGAGCCTTCCGGGCTGTGTTGCGGTGGACAGGTGGCGTCGTTGGTCCGGCTTCGTGAAAACAGGAACCAGCGCGGTCGAAATCGGGCATGCGCGTCGTGGTGGTCATTCACGCTGTGGGTGAGGCCGCACCGGGCGGCCGCCCTACGCCAAGAGGAGACATTGTGCGTATCCCCACCACACTCGCTGCCCTTGCCCTGGCCTCAGTCGGTCTCATCGGCACCGCCGGCACCGCCGCCGCTGACACTGACAGCGACCAGAACACCAGCGCGCCCTCCACCCTGTTGTGCAACAGAGGCACCGGTGTCCTTGCTCTTCCAGTTGGCCAGGCCGCCTGCAAGGTTCTCCCTCACGGCCCGGCATCCCGGAAGCAGTGACACTGCGGGCCTTCCCAGTGCTTTGTCCGGGTGAAGACCGGCAGCGCCTCTGGCTCTGACAAACCTTCACGCAGGCTTGATCGGAGGTTCGATGGGAAGCAGGGGGGATTCCCTCGTCCTGAAGCCCCGGTTGTCTCATACCAGCTGATCCGCCGTCACCCTTGCCTGCTGCTGCCTGCTCCCGTACGGGACTGCGGAGCGGACTCGTACGGGAGCAGACAGCCGGCGGAGCCGGATTGGCCTGCCGGGCAACGGAGTTGCCCGGCAGGCCTGGAGCGGAGTTCTGTGGCGTGGCTGCTGCGCTTGGTTATTGATCTTGTTCGTGGTGGGCTGTTGTCCAGTTGTACTGAGCGGCGTGTTGGTTCTACGGGGGGAGGCTCGCGCTGAACCCTAACTACCCGGCCTTGGAAGTTTCCCCGTGATCTTGGACACTCGGTCTCTATGCCGCGAGGGTGTGCTGGTGGCGCTGCCTGGTCTCAGCCGGGGTGAGGTAGCCGAAGATCTCGTGCTTGCGCAGGCGGCGCCGGTTGTAGAACGTCCCGATGAAGGCGAAGACCTCGGCGCGGGCGGTGGCCCGGTCGGGCCGGGTGCGGGTGCCGATCTCTTCCTTGAGCAGGACCCAGAAGCTCTCCGCGGCGGCGTTGATGCCCCTATGGATGTCAAGCGACGCCTCGGGCTGGTCCCGTGTCGTTTGCAGCGGTGTTTGTGGGGGCGATGAGTCGGTAGATCTCTCGTGCGACGTACCGCTTGAGGCAGCGGATGACCTCGCGCTTGGTCTTGCCCTCCGCGAGGCGTCGCCGCAGGTAGTCCTGGGAACGGCCCTCCCAGCGCAGGCGGCTGAGGACGATCCGGAAGAGGGCGGCGTTGGCCTGGCGGTCGCCGCCTCGGTTCAGTCTGCGGCGCTGGGTCTTGCCGGAGGAGGCCTCGACCGGGCTGGTGCCGCACAGGGCGGCGAAGGACGCCTCACTGTCGAGGCGTTCGGGGTTGTCACCTGCTGCGATGAGCAGGGCTGCTGCGCCGTCCGGGCCAACACCGTGGACGTCGAGCAGGCCAGGAGCACTCGCTTTGATCGCTTCGGTTATCCGCGTGTTGAGGTCGTTGATCTCCGCGGTCAGGTTCTGGATGCGGCGGGCCAGCAGTCTCAGGGTGTGCCGTGCGGCCCCTGCCGGCCCGGAGAGCCCTGAGTCCTCCAGCTCGGCGCACTGCTTGAACAGCTTCGGGTTGCTCAGCCCGGCCAGGGACTCACGAAGTTCGGCATCGGCGCAGACCAGGACGCTCTTGAGCTGGTTGATGGCCTGAGTCCTCGACTTGGTCGCGGACCCCTTCGCCAGCTTGAACAGCCGCAGCATCTCCACCGGACCATCACTCGTCTTCGCCGTGGCAGTGGCGCGACCGGACAATACGGCGCGGGCGGCGGCTTCGGCATCGATGGCATCGGTCTTGCCGTGACGCCGTCGGGCGGCCTTGTCGGGCTGGTTGACCTCGGTGACCTCAATGCCTTCGGCCCGCAGGTGCCGCGTGAGGGCGGCTCCATAGGAGCCGGTGCACTCGACCCCGGCTCGCCGCAGCATGCCGAACGAGCGGGCCCAGGAGACGAGTTGACGATAGCCCTCCGCAGTCGCCGGGAAGCTGCGGCCGTCCAGAGCGGCGCCGAGCGTGGTGATGACGGCTGCGGCGTGGATGTCCTTGTGGGTGTCCACCCCGAGCAGAATGTCCTCCTCGGCTTCGGCCGGGACGTGACGTGGGGCCGTGGGCTGCATGATGCTGGGCAAGGTCGCCTGTCTCCTGATCGCCTCGGGTGCTGGTGGCCGTCGCCGGGCCGGGGCGGTCAAGACTGTGACGGTGCCTGTCGCGAAGGCCCCTATCGGGACACGTCCCCTGCCCGGCGGCAGCGAAGGCCGCTCCAGGCAGTGGCCGACAGATCAACGCCAAGGCAACAACGCCAGTCGAAGCACGGGTCAGGCCACCGCCCGAAGCGGTACCTGACCATCCTCACAGTCGAAGCACGATCCGGTGCGGCCGCAGCCTTGTCGCAGGCCCAGCTCGCTTATTTCACCGCGGAATTCGGCTGATGTGTATTCGCTGCCGCGATCCGAGTGTGTGATGCATCCCGGCTGCAGGCCGCCGCGGCCATGGGCCATCTTCAGGGCGTCGACGACGAGGGAGGCGCGGTGGTGGTCGGCCATTGCGTATCCGACGACCTCGCGGGTGGCCAGGTCCAGCCGGCAGGCGAGGTAGAGCCGGCCCTCGGCCGTGGGGAGGAAGGTGATGTCCCCGACCGGCTTCGTGCCCGGCAGCGCGGCGTGGAAGGCGCGGCCGATCAGGTCCGGGGCCGCTCTCGCCCTCTTGTCCGGCCGGGTCGGCGAGCGCCGTCGACGGCGGTGGGCGCCCTGGCCACCGCGTTCGCGCATGACGCGGGCGACGCTCCCCCGCAAGCGGGGGTACCCCCAGCGGTTCACCGCCCGGCCCAGGCGCCGCAGTTCGGCGTGGATGCGCGGGACGCCGTACGTGTGGCGGGATGCGACGTGGATGACGGTGGTCTCGTGGGCCAGGGCCTCGTCGGCCGCCTTCCGTGCGGCGCGGGCCTTCGCCGCCGCCTGCCAGGCGTAGAAGGAGGAGCGGGCCACGTTCAGCAGCCGGCACAGGAAAGCGACGCCGTGGGTGGTCTTCTCCGCTTCGATGAACGCGTACGTCTCGTTCATCGATCGCTCTCCTTCGCGAAGAAGACCGCGGCTTTTCGCAGCACCTCGATCGTCCTGGCCTGCTCGGCATTCTGCTTCCGCAGTCGCTTGAGCTCCTCACGCTCGGCACTGGTCAGCTCGCCGGGGCGCCCTTCGCCTCGGTCCGCCTTCGCTTGGCGGTACCAGTTGCGCAGGGACTCCGGACTCACCCCGAGTTCCCGGGCGACTTCGGTGACCGCCCGGCCCGTGGAGTCGACGAGCGCAATCGCGTCCCGTTTGAACTCCGCTGTGCACCGCTTCGTGTACTTGCTTCCCACCCGGTGCTACTTCCTCTGGAACCTCATGTCCCAGTCTCCAGGTGTCCACGATCAAGGGGAAGCTTCATCATCGACCTGGCCCCTCCTGCGGGACCTGCCCCGGCTGGGCATCAGCATTTTCGCCGAGGATCAGGCGGCGGCCTGCCGAGCCCTCGCGGGGCGGGGCCACAGGTTCCGCGATGTCGGCTGGAAGAGGACCGCCGAGGGTGCGGTGTTCATCGACGGCGCCGCAGCCGTGTTCGACTGCTTGGTCCACCAGGAGATCGACGCTGGCGACCACGTGATCGTCCTGCTCAAAATCGAGGCGCTCCGGGCCGACCGTGCACGGCTGCCCCTCGTCTTTCACCACAGCAACATGGGACGACTGGCCAACTCCCACGGCCGCGCTGCTCAGGTACTCCCGTTGCTGCTGGTCAGTGAAGGTGGTGCGGCGTTGTTCCCGCCCGTGTGCTCGTAAGAGGACGTCCCGATTTTCCATCCGGACTCCTACGGCCACCGGCCGAACCGGTCGGCCCTGGACGCGGTCGGGACCTGCCGACGGCGCTGCCGGGAGTGTTCTCGTCGCCGCCGGCAAGCGCGATGCCGACGCCGCCCCAGCGCATCTGCATCGCCGCCGACCAGAGGGCCTGCAGGCCGCCACCGAGGACTGCCCACCCTGCAGACGCGGGAACAGCACGTTGATCAGTCGGCCCAGCCGCGTCTTCTGCAGGACCGCGGTGATCCGTCCCGGCATCCCTGTGGCCAGGCGGCTGCGCCCACCATGGCTGCGCATCGGGAAGCCGGTGACGGCTCGCAGGAAAAGTCGGGCTGCTGGACGTCGGGACCGGAGGGCACCGGCGTGCGGTAGGTGTCCGGTCTGCGCGTGGTGTCGGCGTACATGAGAGTACCCAGGTAGGTACGGCCGAACGTACCCCGCCGTCTCAGTTGCTCCCCTGCCCTCACGCCGGCGGCCGGGGCGCCCGGGGCGTCCGTGCGTCGCCGTACCCAGTCCATCGGCCGCTCGTGACCCCACCACCCCGGGACGCGTTGCAACCCTGGCACAGTCGGCCGGGAGAGAACGCGCCCTCAACACCAGGGGCGGCAAACCCCGTCCACAGGTCGCAGTGCTCGGGCAGAGGCTCCGCCGCAGTACATCACGGCGCCTCGCCCGGACCTCATCGTCGATCAACGATTCCCCGTGACGATGTCGCCACCCTGCACGACGTGGTCGGCGGCCGGACGCCCACACAGGGCAGTGCCGCGCAGATCCGCCCTCGTGCGGGCACCGGCTGACGGTACGGTGACCATCCGAGGACTGGGCACCGTAGTCGCCGTGACCGAGACCCGCCTCAGTAAAGCGCGGCGGACCGCACGCCGGTCAGGGCGCCCACGGGCCAGGCTGCCGGACCCCGCTCATTCCTCGATGGGACGCAGAGCCCCCAGGTCGCCGAAGACAATCAAGGTGTCTCCCGGGTGAAGGGCGCTGTCCGGGGCGGGGCGGGGAAGCAGCGTGCCGTCCGCGCGCCGCACCAGCAGCGGCAGCACCCCCTTGCACGCCTGCCGCAGGGGGCGGCCCAGCAGGTGGGAGCCGGCTGCGATGCGAATCTCTTCCAGCCGGCAGTCCGAGGTACCGGGCCGGCTGAACTCCAGGAAGTCGACGATGTGCGGCCGCACGGCGAGCAGTGCCATCCTCCTGCCGCTGCTGACGTACGGGGACACCACGCTACTGGCCCCGGCGCGGGCGAGTCGGTCGACGGAAGCGGGTTCGGAGGCGCGGGAGACGATGGCGATCGCCGGGTTGAGTGCGCGAGCGGTGAGGGTGATGTACACGTTCTCGGCGTCCGAGTCGACCGCACACACCAGCCCGCGGGCCCGGTCGATCCCTGCCCGCCGCAGCACCTGCTCGGAGGAGGCGTTGCCGATCAGGTAGGCGACCTTGTCGCGCTGCATCACCTCCTCCAGCTCCGCTTTGCTGTCGATCACCACGAAGGGGATCCCGTCGGCTTCGAACTCGTGCGCCACGGCCTGACCCACTCGTCCGTACGCACAGATGATGAAATGATCACGGAGTGTGTCGATCCGGTGCTGCATGCGTCGCATCCTTCCGCGCGGACCGAACCTGCCCTCCACCAGCGCGGTACCCACCACTCCCAGAGCAGCCACGAACACCGCCACGCCGAGTACCGCCAGTGAGGTGGTGAACAGCTTGCCGCCGGTGGAGAGCCGGTCAGCTGCCGACGACCCTTCGGTGGTCAGCGTCATCACCGTCAGGTAGACGGCGGAGGAGGGCGAGGACCCCAGCAGCATGTACCCACCGATGCCGTACCCGAGCAGCACCAAGATCGCGGACACCACCAGCAACGCCCGCCATCGAACACCGCGCGGCGACCACACACCCGCTCCCGTCATCGCCTTCCCCCAGTGTCCTGCACAGTCAGTGGCCCGGTCCTCCCGAATGGCATCGCGCCCTCTTCGAGAGGCGGCAGGGACCAGTGCCGCGTCAGCACCCCCCTGAGCAGGTCACCCCCCTGCTTCCGCCCATCGGCGGCGGCTGGACCAGCTTTGTCGGCGACGGCGGATCCGCCCGGCGACCGTATGCAACCCGAGGGGGTGTCGCATGGGTTCCGACCGAGCACGGGTCGACCTGCGGAGGGTGGTGGCTTCACCACTCACAGGTTCCAGCAGCCGGGCAGCGCGGAGACGCCCGTCGACGCGCAATACGCCCACTTACAGCGCCTTGCGGAGTGTCGGACCCGAGCCGTTGAGGAGGTCACTGATCAGCTGCTCGGTCTCCAGTTCCAGGTCGCAGTCCAGGGTCTGGTTGACCTGCTGGATGCGGGAGATCGCCGTGTGCAGCCCGGACCGGTTCCCGGCCGCCCATTCGATTGTCATCCAGTCCCGGTATAGCAGTTCGGCTGTCTCATCTACCTCAAGCCCGGTCGCGATGGCCTGCCGGGCGGCGTGGAGGTCGTGGTGCGGGCTGGCCGGGGTGCGCCAGGTGGCTACGGTGTGGGCGATGTCGATGATCCGGGTGATCATTTCCTGCTGGTGGGGCCCGGCCCACGGCAGGGGCCGGGTGCCGAAGGGGCGGCCGCGCACCAGGGAGAGGGCCTTTTCCAGATCCGGCAGGCCGGCCGCGGCCTGGGGGAGGGCGCGCTCGGCGAGCCCGAGGAACCGGGTCCAGTCGCAGCGCGCGGCGGGGGCCAGGAGGTAGGGGTCGTCGCCGCCGCGGCGGCGTGGCACGTAGGGCCGGCCGGGTCGTTGCCCAGGGCGCGGCGCAGGCCCTGCAGCCGGGCGTTGAGGGTGGCCGGCGACCAGGGGTTGAGCGGGTCCATGTCGGCGCACAGCGCGTCGGCGGTGCGCCCGGGGCGGAAGAACAGGAGGGCGGCGAGCTGGGCGCTGCGCGGGCCGTGGCCGGTAGGGCCGACCCGGTCCGCCTCCACGGGTCCCAGCACCCGGATCTCCGGCGCGGTCATGTCGTGCGCCCCGGACTCGTCACCGGGCTCGCGGGCCGGGGAGCGCGGAGCCTTTTCGGGTTCGGCTTTTCCGGACCGGTCTGCGGCGGCTGTGCGGTTGCCGGGTCCTGCTCTTCGCCGCCGTCGTCGGTCTGGCCACGGGTCGCCATGCCGGGCAGGAGCCGCGGCGAGGAGGGATCGGCGCAGGCCGCCAGCAGGGCCGGGAACACCTCACCGTCGCCCGCGCCCACACGGGCAGACACCGGTGCGGACGTGTCGCTCTCCTCGTCGGCTTCTGCGCCGGCGGGCTCCTTGGCCGGATCCGGCTGCGGCGGTGCCTCAACGGCGAGTTCCTCCGCAACGTCCCGCCAGGGCCCCTCGGCCTCCGCCGCGGGCTGCCCGGACAGGGCGAGCGCCGCGGTGATCTGCTGGTAGGCGGCATGCTCCAGACGCTGCACCGTGATCTCGGTACCGAGGTGGTCGAACCGCTGCGGCGCGCCGACCGAGGCGTTGACGATCTCCGCTTCGGGGAAGTGCGCCGCTGCGGAGCTGGCCGGGGCGATGAGGGTGGCCGGTACCCGGCCCGTCTTGTCGATCGCGTCGGCGAACTCCCATGCCATGTCCGGGTCCATGACGGCCGCGCACAGCAGCACATAGGGCTGATGCCGGGTCTCGGGCATCTGGTGGGCTTCCAGTAGCCGCTCGGTCAGGTCTGTGAGCGCGTGGGCGGGCTGCCGCATGTGCGCGATCCGCGTGGTGGGCAGCAACTGCGGCAGGTCCTCGCCGAACCCGATGGCGACCACCTCGACCTCGCCCGCCCACGGGCTCATGCCCAGCTCCAGGGCCAGCGACGTGCACACCTCGGTGACGTGCACCGGATTGCCGTCCAACAACAGGGCGGGCAGAGAAGCCAGGTTGACCAGCACGAACTCACCGGAGGCGGTGCTGCCCACCGTAACCAGACCCGGATACGGCGCCGGCACGCCTCGGGCCGCATCTGCGTCCAGGAGCTCGGCGTCGCCGGCCAGCCGCCACCAGTCCGATGACGGTCTGCGGCAGGTCCCTGCGGTGGTCCTTGGAGTGCCCGTACTGCCGCAGGCTGCAGTCCTCGCCGTCCGGGGCATCCGCCTCGTCGCGCTCGAAGCAGGTGGAGGTGGTGTCGAAGAAGACCAGGTCGACTTCCAGGTTGAGCAGGTGGGCGGCGGAGAAGAACACCGCCTCCTGCACCGCTCCTTGGGTGTCGGCATCGACGAGCAGGTCCATGGCCCGGTGGGCGTGTTGCTCGGCGAGGGCGTCCAGGCCGGGGATCACCTGGTCGAAGGTGGCCCACTCGGCGGCGGCAAGCTTGGACGCGGGGGCGATGGCCCGGTTCGCGACCAGCGCGAAGATCGTACGCTCGATGTCGGTGCGGAACTTGCGCCCGTCGATGTGCGAGGCCAGGGCCGTGTCGATGCCCAACAGCTTCCACAGCCCGTCGAGCAGCCGGCTTGTCCCGAGCGGCCGGGAGGACTCCACCGTCAGTGGGCCGGGCTCCTCAGCTCCCAGCAGCGGGGCGGCCTCGTCCTCGTCGCCGAGGCAGCGGTTGATCGAGGCGACCAGGCGGCGCAGGCCCTCGACGTCCAGGCGGTCCTCGCGGCCGAAGTTGACCAGCACCTCGGCCTGGGTGGTGCCGCCGACCCGCCGGTTGTGGGCGAGCTGGAGGTAGCGGACCACCGACCCGTCCTTGTTCCGCCGCTGGATCTTCCGCAAGTACATGCCCGCACGATCGAGCAACAGGCCAGATCAGAGTAAGGTCCATGACAAATCCGTTTGCCCACGCCTCCGGGCAGTCTCAGGCGGGTGCCAGCCCTCTCACCTGCAGAGATCCGCGGCTGACCCACCCTGCATGCCTACCAACTGTCGAACTCGGGGGACCTCGGCGCTTGTATGTCCAGTGGAGATTGACCAGGTCGGCATGCCAGCGCAGCAGCGTGCCTGGGGTGACGAACAGATGCCCACGTGGTGCCCTGGGCGGCAGGCGTGCCGGTCCCGCGATCACCGCTCGATCCGCCCGCGAGAGCTTCGGCCGGTCGACCTGACGGCGTAGCACCGCGAGTTGGTGCCGCAGCACGAGAATCTCCGCGTTCTTTGACGCCCCCGATCGCGCCGGCAAGGCTGTCCATCCCAGGACCTTCAGGAAGGTCGGGTACAGCAGCCGCAGAGCCATACGTCAGGATCCCGCTCCGCCTGACCCTGACCGCAAGTCCCAGGTCAGCAGCAGTGGCTGAGTTTCGGGCACCCACAGGCTGCACGGGTGGGCCATGATGCGCTGAGGGCTCGCCGGTGAGATGCCGGGGGAGGTGGACGGGCCTGACCCGCACATAGGGCAGGAGAGCCCTGTATCCGCCGTGCCGCCGCCTCCCACCGGCGATACTGGAGGCATGGACGCGACGACCACCGCCCCCCGCGCCGAGGTGCTGCGGGACCGTTACCGCAGTCGACTGCCCGAGCGCCTGCAGGAGCTGGCCGGCCCTGTCGAGGGCACCGTCGACCTGCCGCTCCACATCGTCTGGTCCGGGCGGACGAGCTACAGCCTGGACCGCCCGAAGTCCCGCATGACGCTCTACCGGACCGTCCTGGCCGAGGGCCTGCGCGAGGACCTGGCGGTCTTCCTTCACCACCGGCTGCTGGCCGAGCAGTGGCCCGTTCTGCGTCGCTTGGTCAGTCCCTACATCCGCGAGGTCTGGGAGGACGCCTTCCCCGAGCTGCCCCGTACCGCTCCGGCCGACGCGACCGCCGCGTGAAGCTCACCCCGCTCCACGAGCGGCTCCTTGCCGACATCCTCGACCTCGGCTCCCCCTATCCTCTGGTCCTCACCGGCGGATACGCCGTGCAGGCCCATGGCCTGGTCGAACGCTTCAGCCGCGACCTCGACGTCGCCACCGAGAATCCCGCCCCGATGGACGAGATCGTCGCCTCCCTCACAGCCGGCCTCACCGCGCGCGGATGGCGGACCGCGCAGGTCCAGACCGACCCGCTCAGCGGCCGGTTCCTCGTCACCGACCCGGACACAGGCGAGGAGTGCGAGGTCGACGTCCTCAAGGAGGCGTTCTGGGCCCCGCCTGCCCAGACCCCCTACGGTCCCGTCCTCTCCTTCGACGACGTGATCGGCACCAAGGTCCGCGCCCTCGCCGACCGCGGCACCGTCCGCGACCTCACCGACGTCCAGGCCGCCTCCCGCCACCGGTCCACCGCCGACCTCGAAACCCTCGGCCGCCACCGCGCCCACGACGAGTTCAGCCTCGAGGACCTCCGCGACCGGCTCACCGGTGCGGATTGGTACGAGGACTAGGACTACGCCGCGTACGGGCTCACCCCCCGGCAGATCGAAGAGCTCAAGACGTGGGCGCTGGAGTGAGCGGAGGACCTGGGGGCGCGGGTCCACGAGGAGAGCGCCTGATGAGAGGCCGTGCCCCTCTCAGGTCGGCGTGATCACGCGCTGGTCGTGGGTCGAGGAGCACCGCGCGGACGGTCTTGCCGCCGGGTGGATAGGGGACGCAGTCCCAGTGGTCGGCGAGGGCGGCGACGAGCGCCAGGCCGCGCCCGCCGGTGCGGAGTGCAGTGCATCGGGTTCGGCGTCCGCCGCAGGAAGCTGCGGGCACAGGTCCCCGTAGGCGTCGGTGACCTCGATGCGGAGACGGCCGGCCGCCGGGTCGAAGACGAGCGTCAGCCGGAAGCAGCGGCCGGGCACGCGGCCGTGGAGGGCGGCGTTTGCGGCCAGCTCCGCGACGATGACTTCGGCACGCTCCGTGAGGTTTTGCGGGGCCGTTGTGCTTCAAAACGGTTTCACCGGTTGCGAGCCGGGGTTTCGTTGGGCCGTCAGCTTGCTCGGCGGTATTCGTTGATGAGTCCCGCCACGGCCTGTCGGCGTTCGATCCGGGCTGCAGGTAGGGGATGACGTGCTCGTCGTCGAGGGGTGCGAACTGACCTCGGCCCTGATGAGGCCGATGGCCGTTGAAGTGACGGGCGTAGTCGTGGAGGATCTTCTCCACATGGCCTCGGTCGAACCGCCGCCCTGCGGCACTCCCTCCTACCGGCTGCGCTCGCAGTGGACGGATCAGGACCGTAACGACGCGGGCGGCGTGAGCACGCTGTCCACCGCCGACGCCCAGGTGATCGCGGTTGCGGAACGCCACGGCCTGCCGGTCATGACCACCGACCGCGCCTGGCTGGTGATCGAGCGCCTGACGGGTGGCTTCCGCGTCAAGGTCGTCCACATCCGCTGAGACCGAGTGGGGTCGGTGCCGTGCACACAGCCCCCGATCACGCAGCCCCAGGTCAGCAGCGGTGAAGCAGTCTTGGAGCACTACGGGTCGATAACCGAGACGGCCAGGACGCCCATCCGACTCCCGAGCCGGTCGAGCCCATCACCCTGTCCGAACCGGTTCCGGCTGCTATGCCCGAGCGGCCTGCCGTGTCCGTCCCGACCGCGCTCGTTGAGCACGCCCGCTCCCGTTGGCATCAGAAGTGGGGGAGGGGCGGAGGTGACAGGCAAACCGGGGCGTGGCGCAGTCCCGCGCTCCGTCTGCGCCGGCGTACATGCGGGGTCGCCTCATGGCCCGGCGGCATCGTCGAGGGCATGGACCGGCCGGGTTTGCCTGGATGCGAGAGGGGTGCGGGGCGCTACAGGCCAGCCTGACACCGCAGCCGAACTGCATGACTGCGTCGCCGAATTCCATGACCGTGAGTACGGCATTGGCGGTGCCGAGACCGCCCCGCCCACCGAGGGCGACGCGGGCGTCGCCCCCCCCGCGAGTAGCCGGAGGGCGAGCCCCTGCAGGATCGGGAGATTGAGCAGGAGACCGCGGCCGCGGGAGGCCGGGCTGCCAAAGAGCAGCGTGGCCCGAGAATCGATGCCGAGGTCGACGAGCTGCCTTCGCCGCAGGACTCTGCCGAGGGGGGCGGCCTCACCGTCGTCGACCGCTACTGCCTCGCATGGATGGAGTATCAGGCTCAGCACGGCGGCGAACCTGATGCCGGCGAACTGTCCGCCTTCCTCGCACAGGAGGGCATGCTCGGCCGGGTGGGCAGGCCCGGTCCGGATCAAGCCGGAGCGGCCGGGCCCGTGCCGTCGGGCATGAAACCGGGCGTGAACGTGATGGGCAGGCGCTCGAGGCCGCGCAGACCGCCTGGCCTCCACCGCAGCTCGCCCGGCGGCACGGCCAGGGCGAGACCGGGAAGGCGGCGCAGGGCACTCCCGATGGCGACCTGACCCTCCAGCCGGGCCAGCGGGGCGCCCAGGCAGTAGTGGATTCCGTGCCCGAACGCGAGGTGGGCGTTGTCCCGACGGGTGATGTCCAGACGATCGGGGTCCGGGAACCGCGCCGGATCCCGGTCGGCGATGGCGGAGGCCACCAGCACGGTGGCGCCGCGCGGGATCCTCACTCCCGCGATCTCGACGTTCTCCCGCGCGAAGCGGGCGATGCCGGGGTTTACCGGTCCGTCGTAGCGCAGGAACTCCTCGATCGCGTCCGACAGCAGCGCCGGATCGTCCCGCAGCAGCTGAAGCTGGTCGGGATGGGCGAGCAGTGCGGCGATGCCGCCGCTGATCAGGTTGACCGTGGTGATGTATCCGGCCACCAGCAACAGGAACGCCATGGCGATCAGCTCGTCCTCGTCCAGCCGCTTCTCCTCGTCCCGAGAGATGATCAAAGCGCTGAGCAGGTCGTCTCCGGCGCTGGCTCGTTTGGCTTCCAGAAGCTTGATCAGGTACGCGCGCATCTGCTGCCAGGCACCGTCGACCACGGTCGGGTCCGGCGGCTCGGGTCCCTGGAGGATCATGTCGTCGGTCCACCGCTGGAAGTCGTACCGGTCCATCGTGGGTACCCCGAGCAGCTCACTGATCACGGCGACCGGAAGCGGCAGCGCGAAGTCGGCGACGAGGTCCGCGCAGCCGGCCTGCACGATCGCGTCGAGCAGCCCGTCGGTGATGGCCTGGACACGGGGCCGCAGCTCGGCCACCCGGCGCGCGGTGAACGCCTTCGAGACCAGGCGACGCAGGCGGGCGTGGTCGGGCGGGTCCGCCCGGAGCATGGTGCTCAGCATGGACTCGCGCTCCGTCGCGGGCAGCTGTCGGAGGAGCCGGGGGTCCGACGCGTCGCGGACATCGCTGCTCAGTCGCGGGTCGCAGAGCGCGGCGAGACCGTCCTCGTAGCGCGTGACCAGCCAGGCCTCCAGGCCGCCGACGATGACCGCGCGCCGCACCGGGTCCTCCTCGCACAGCTGTCGGTAGAACGGGAACGGGTTTGCCACGAAGGCCGGATCGGCATAGGGAAGCAAGGGCGGCTGCTCGCTCATCGTCGTCTCCCGAAGTACGTCGAGGTGCTTCACAGAACGTCTGGGTTCGCCACGGACTGCGTGGCGGATTCAGCAGACCTTGAGTGCATATGCCCCAGTATGGCGACTCTGCGATTTACGCTGAATTGCTCGGGAGCGGGCGCTGGACGGTGGTGTTACGGGCACGGCCGGGCCGTGACGGGAACGAGGAACGGGTCGTGCGTCGGCTGCCGCGAGCCCGTGAGGCGCCGCGTGATCCGGTGCTGCGGGCACGGATGGTCGAGCTGAGCTGGTCCGGGCGGCGAGTGCCGGCCATCGCGGACGAGCTGAGGTGCGGTCCCAAGACGGTCCGCCGCTGGTTGCACCGCTTCAACCGCCTGGGCCTGAGGTTCCCCCGTTGTGCGGGAGGTGCTGATCAACTGGTCAGGAGGCGGCGGGGGCCGTGGGGCCAGGCAATGGCGGACTCGGCGCCCACCGGATGCGGCCCAGGCCCGAGCCGTGCGACTGTCCGCGCCGGGCGATCTTCGGGACGATGCCGCGCTCACGCAGGCGGCGGCGGTACCGCTCGTGGTCGTAGCCGCGGTCGGCGTACAGGGCGCGGGGCTTGCGCCAGGGACGGCCCCGTTTGCCCCGCACCGGTGGCACGCCGTCGACCAGCGGCAGGGGCTGGGTGACATCGTTGCGGTGTCCGCCGGTCAGCGACACCCGCAGCGGGGTGCCGTGTGCGTCGGTCAGCACGTGGTGCTTCGAGCCCGGCCGCCCGCGGTCAACCGGGCTCGGACCGACTTTGGGCTGCTGCGCCCCCGCTTGGCCGGCACAGGCACATGGGAGGCGTCGATGGTGGCGCGGGAGAAGTCCAGGCGGTCCGCCGCCCGCAACCGGTCCGGCAGCACCCGCTGGAGGTCGGCCCACACCCCGGCCTGCTGCCATTCGGCCGGCCGCCGCCAGCAGGTGGAACCGGAGCCGAACCCCCACTCCTGCGGCAGGTACTCCCACTGGATGCCGGTGTAGAGGACGAACAGCACACCCTGCAGCGTCCTGCGGTCATCGATCCGCTTGCGTCCCGGGTGCCGGAACCGCCGCTCGTGCTTCGGCAGCAGCGGCTCGATCACCGCCCACAACTCGTCGCTGACCTCCCACGGCTTCCGCCGCGCCATCGGCACCCCACACAGCACGAGATCACCTGCATCTCCACCGTGCCACAGGAAGATCATTCTGCAAGGACCCCCAAGGCGGCATGGTTGGCGGCCATTGACGGCTGTACTGAGTACGCCTACCTTGCCCTCACCCGCGCGGCGGACATGTGTCGGTGTGACGGGTTCCGAGGAGATGGGGGCAGGGCGATGAAGGCAGTGCTCCAGGAGCGGTTCGGGCCGCCGGACATCCTGCGGCTGCAGGAAGTCGACCGGCCCCGGGCCGGGGCCGGCCAGGTGCTGGTTCGTGTGCACGCCGCCGCGCTCAACCCCTACGACTGGCACATGATGCGCGGCGACCCTTACGCGGCGCGGCTGATGGGAGGCATGGGACTGAGCCGTCCGAAGTGCCGGGTGGCCGGCATCGACGGGGCCGGAGTGGTGGAGGCTGTCGGCGCCGGCGTAGGAGGGCTCCGGCCCGGCACTCCGGTACTGGGCTTCTGCGCGGGGGCGTTCGCCGAATACACGTGCACCACGGCGGAGTTGGTGGTGCCCAAGCCCGAGCGTCTGTCCTTCGAGCAGGCCGCGGCCGTGCCGATGGGGGCGGTGACCGCACTGCGCGGTATCCGGACGGTGGGCCGGGTCCGGGCCGGGCAGCGGGTGCTGGTCAACGGGGCGGGCGGCGGCGTGGGCACCTTCGCCGTACAGATCGCCGTTGGCCTGGACGCGGAGGTCACCGGGGTGTGCAGCGCCGGCAGCACCGAACTGGTGCGCTCACTGGGCGCCGCGCACGTCATCGACTACGCCCGCGAGGACTTCACCGACGGACGCGCCCGCTACGACGTGATCCTGGACAACGTGGGCAACCTTCCGCCGGGCCGACTGCGTCGGGCGCTCACCCCGACCGGAGTCCTGGTGGCCAACGGGGGCGGCTCACCCGGCCGGGTGTTCGGGGCGATCGGCTCCATGCTGAAACTGGCCGCGGTCAACGCGGTCACCCGGCACCGCCTGCGCCCGATCATCCCGGCGACTCCGGGCGGTCCGGCCCACGAAGACCTGCTCGCCGCGACCGCGCTCATCGAGGCCGGTCAGGTCACTCCCGTGGTCGGCCGGACCTACTCCCTGGCCGATACGGCCGAGGCCATGCGCCATGTGGAGGAGGGCCACTCCCGCGGCAAGACCGTGATCACCGTGCGCTGACGTACGGGCTTCCGGTCCTGCTCGGCGCTCGGGGGATTGCCCGGCTGAGTGCCGCCGAGGGGCACGTTCGGCGAACGCGCCCCTCGGCGGTGCCGGCGGCGAAAGGGTCAGAGCTGGCCGGACTCGGCGATGGTGATCTTCGCGGAGGTACGGCCGCTGGAGGAGCCAAGGGCCTCGATCTTCTTGACGAGGTCCATGCTCTGGGCGTCGGCGACCTCGCCGAACACCACGTGCTTGCCGTCCAGCCAGTCGGTCACGATGGTCGTGATGAAGAACTGCGAGCCGTTGCTGTTGGGGCCCGCGTTGGCCATGGACAGCAGGCCCGGCCGGTCGTGCTTGAGGGTGAAGTTCTCGTCGGCGAACTTCTGGCCGTAGATGCTCTTGCCGCCGGTGCCGTTGCCCCGGGTGAAGTCGCCGCCCTGGAGCATGAAGTCGGGGATGACACGGTGGAACGACGAGCCCGCGTAGCCGAAGCCCTTCTCGCCGGTCGCGAGGGCGCGGAAGTTCTCCGCCGTCTTGGGAACCACGTCGTCGAACAGGTTGAAGACGATCCGCCCGGCGGGCTCGTCGTTGATGGTGATATCGAAGTAGACCTTGGTCGTCATGCCCCCATCCTGACATCCCGCCGGGCACCGCTCGCCTCCTACCGTGCCGTCGCCGGGCCCGCCGGTAAGACCGCTGTGCGGACCTGTGCCGTGGCCCCGACCCGGTGTACAGGATGAACGCATCAGCCACCGAACGAGCGCGGGCACGCCCACTGGCCCGTCACGGGGCGCGGATGAGATCTCGGCCGCTGGCGGGAAAGTCGGATAAACGGCGGGTGTGCCGGGTAGGACGGACGCCGGGATGATCTCCACTGCGGAGGACGCCCCAGTATTTGCCCGGCCGGGCTTGCCCGGTGAACCGCTCCGGGTCTGGTGGAGGCTTTACCTGTCGACGCCTGGGTGACCAGTTGAGATCGCCACCTTCGACCATGACCCCGACCAGGTTGCCGTGCGTCCCCGTACACGGCTGGTCAGCGCACCGATGGATGCTGTCACCGGTGCGCTGACCTCGGCGGCCTGGAAAGGACTCGCCCTGCGATCACCAGCGCCTCGACTCCAGCCAGCCGACTTCCTGACCGGGCCGTGGACCGTCACGAACGATCGCGGCTAATGCACGTAGAGTTTGTGAGGATTGGGGTAGCTCGCCTGGAGGCTCCGCAGTGCGCGAATGTCGGAGGGCTTGAGCTTGATGCAGCCGTTGGACTTGTAGTCGCTGTTGCCGTCCCACCGGTACGGCTCGGAGCTACCGGCCTTGCCACTGGGGAGCATCTCGCTGTGGATGAACAAATCGGTGCGCCAGCGGCCGCTGTGGCACTTGTGATCGCCGATGTACCAGGCAATGCCGTTGACGCCGTGCGGTCCGCCGTCGTGATGCGCATAGAACTTCTTGACGGTGTACGTGCCGTTCGGCAGCCATCCGGCGTTGCTCGCACAGGTGTTCTTGCTGCCGCTGCCCGAGCCGGCCCGCCAACTGCCGAGCGTGTGAATGCGGGGATGGTCCGGGTTCGAGGACTGCACATAAACGAAGTACAGCCGAGAGTTCTGCGAATTCGATCCCTTCTTGAACTCCAGGTAGGTGTAGTTGCTGCTCGCGGCCTGGACCGTGGTGTGACCGATGCTCTGCTTGGCCGCGGAAAGTGCTCCCGACTGGGCGTGCGCCGCGGGTGCGGCCATCAGGCCGCCACTCAACGCGGTGGCCGCCGCGTACAGCAGCAGGCGGTTCTTTCGGGTGGTCATGGATCTCCTGTCGTGGTTGAAGCCTGAACACAGCCGACGGCAGGGCCGGCTGCGGGAGTGGTGATCCGATGGTGCTGAGGAGGGCAGCATCGAGGACAGGGCATCGGGGTATGACGGGCAAAGATGGGACGTCAGGGCTGTGACCAGGGAGGATTCGACGACCGCTGACGCATCTCTGGGACGCCGGGCGCCTGTCGATGGCCGAAAACGGGCTCGGAAAGTTCCTGCCGGGCTATTCCACGTACGGCAGGGTTGTGACGGAGACCGCCGCATGCCTGGGGGACAGCATGGGACAGTGGAAGCCGTTGGCCGACGGATTGGAACCACCGGTACATCAGCTGATCGTCCGTCTGCGGGAACTCAAGGACCAAATGGGGGTCAGTACCACGACTCTGGCGGCGAAGACCGCTTACAGCAGGTCGTCCTGGGAGCGATATCTCAACGGCAGGCAGCTGCCGCCGTATCAGGCCGTGCAGGCCATGAGCAGGGTGTCCGGCACCGACCCCGCGGAGTTGCTTGCCCTGTGGGAACTGGCGCAGCACGCACGCGCACAGGAACGGCAAGACTCGAAACCGGAGTCTGAGCCGGTGACTGACCTGCAGCACCAGACCGCTGGACCTACGGAAGAGCAACGCCGTCCGCGCCATCGGTGCCTGGCGCTGACCGCGGTCGTCTCCGCCTTGACGCTCGTGGTGCTGGCCGTGGCAAGTTGGGTGGCGTTACGCGACGACTCGACACCCGCACGGTCCGGGCGGCAGGAACACCAGAGCCACGCCGCCGTACAGCCGTCAGGCTTCGCCTGCCACTACACACGGCGAAATGGTCGGCTGTTCGCGGGCCACAGTATGTCCGAGCCGCTCGTCGTGCTGAATACCGGTGGCGAGCAGGTGGTGGAAGTGCAGTGCCTGCTGATCTTTCATGGGTACTCTCCCGGCCGGGTCGACGGCCTCTTCGGTGAGCACACGGAAAAAGCCGTCAAGGAGTTCCAGCGCGCCGACGGCGCCGCCGCTGACGGGAAGGTGGGCCCGCAGACCTGGGCCCTGCTGCGGGCGTGAGCGGCTCCACCCGGCGTCCGCTCCCGCCGTCCCTCGATCCGCAGACTGCCTATTTGGTAGGGACGTTGCGGGAGTTGAAAGAACGCACCGGACTCAGTTTGACCGCCCTGGCGGCCCAGACGCCATACAGCAGATCGTCGTGGGACCGCTATCTACGCGGACTGAAACTGCCTCCGCGAGAAGCGGTCGAAGCGCTCGGGCAACTCGCCGGAGAGCCGACCGAGAGACTCGTGGCACTGTGGAAACAGGCCGAGGCTCAGTGGAGCAGGAGGGACACCGAATCCGGACCCGGCACGGGCACACCGAAGAGCACCACACGACCGGCTTCTGCCGAACCACGCCCTGCCTCCAGTTCGGGGGATCGTTCCGCAGCCACCTACTGGATCCGTCTCGGAACGATCGTGGCGGCGGTCGTGGGCGTCGTGGCCTGGGTCTGCCTCCGTGTGCTCGGCGCGCAGGTGGAGACCACGTCGTCAGGCGAGTCCGACCGGTTTGAACCGGTCCCCCTGACCGTCGGCTGCCGGGGTGCTCAGTGCAAGGGTCGGGAGGCGAACGCAATGGCATGCGATGTGGACGCGGCTTCCTACGCCGACCTGCGGATCGGTTCGAGCCACGTAGAGCTCAGAATGAGCCGCAACTGCACTGCTGCCTGGGCACGGATCTCCTACTCATCCGTCGGCGACCGGTTGAAGGTGCAGGACCGCACCGGCTCCGCTCAGACAGTCACCGTCGCCGACAAAAAGGCAACCGACCGATACGTCGTCACCCGTATGCTCCCCGCCGGCTCACCCACCCAAGTGCGCGCCTGCTGGGAGCCCCGCGAGGGCGGTCGCCACTGCACTTCCTGGGGCACTACGGCGCCGCTGTCAGCCCTGGGCGGTCCAGCACATCGAGGCACCCGATGACGAGGCGCTCCAGGCCGAACTGTGTCGGTGATCGACGGATACGACACCTACGGCGCCGCCAGACCGAGACCGGCTGAGGTACTGGATCGCCGACGTCTGCGCGGACGAGCAGTGCGGCCTGGCCACGTTCGCAGCCGGACTGATACCCGACCTCGACGCCGTCGTCCATGGCATGAGCACCAACTGGTCATCCGCGCCGGTCGAGGGCCGCGTCAACGACCTCAAAGCCCTCGAGCGCAGCATGTTCGGCAGAGCGAAACCACTCCTACTACGCAAGCGGCTCCTCCTGACCGCGGCCAGCCGCCGACCACAGATGGTGCCTCAACTTCCCCTGCAGTCACGGTCTCTACGCTATGAGAGGAAGGACACCGGAGGCTGAAGTTCCCAGCCTCATAAGTTCGTTTCTGGCGTGCATTCACTTGACTGATCCATCGTGTTCGGCGCCCTACAGGCACGATGGAAGGAACTGCATCAGATGCAGCCTGCAAGATGTCGCGGACGGCTCACAGCGGTCGCCGTGACTGCGATGCTTCTTGTCACCAGTCTTGTGACAGTCGCTCATGCGAACCCCGACTCGGGCAAGGGCAAGGGCAAGGACCCAAAGCCCTCTACTCCCGTCTCCCAGGCCGTACCCGCCCTCACCCCGGCCGACGGGGCCTACCTGGAAGGCAGGAAGAAGGTCGCGGCAGAACCCGTCGTGGCCGGTGACAGCGTCACCGAACTCTCCGTGGACGGCAACCGGATCGATGCCGCCAAGACGGTGGGCGTCTCCAAGCTGCGCTTCGACGTCGGGTCCAACTCGACCGAGGCCCGGTACCACAACTACGTGGTCGTCAACGGCTCCTTCAAGGCCGAAATCGGCGACTTCGTCAACGAGCGGGCGACCCTTGAGGTTCCCAACGAGCACCTGGTCACGGGTGAGAACACCGTCGAGATCCACGCCGGTGCCATCGAGACCTCGTGCGGCATGAACTACGACGACTTCGTCCTCTCCGACGTCAGCCTGGAGCTGCTGGGCGAAGTCGCCGACGGCGAGGACAACCCGTACACCTTCTCCTTCGGTGACGGCAGCTGCGGCACCAACAACACGCTGCTGAAGGAAGCAACCCTGAAGTTCTACGTCCACGGCGACCCCAAGGGCACCACGGGTCTGGCCGCGGACCTGGACACCACCAAGCTGGCCAACGGCAAGCACACCATCGCCGCGAAGAACGCCTCCGGCGCCACGGCCAAGCACACCGTGACGGTGAACAACGCCCCGGCCGGCGCGCCCACCCTGCTGCCCACGGACGGCACTCTGGTACGGGGCGACCAGACGGTCACCGCGACGTCTCCGGCCTCCGGTGAGGGTGACGCCGCATCCCTCACCGTCGACGGCAGGAAGCCCAAGGCCCGGGCCACGCTCGGCACCGGCGCCGCGGCCTTCTCCTTCGACGCCGGCAGCAACTCGATCGATGCCAAGTACCACAACTACCTGCTGGTCAACGGCAAGCGCATCGAGCTGGGCGGCACCTATGTCAGCGAGCGCGTGAAAATCGCGGTCCCGGCCCGGTTCCTGGTGCCCGGCGACAACACGATCAAGGTCGTGACCGGCGTCTACGCCGACAGCTGCGGCGCCAACCGCGACGACTTCGTGATGTCCGACCTCGGCCTCGAGCTCGCGGGCGCCACCGTGACCGGCCATGACATCAAGCAGACGTACAACATGGGCGACGGAAGCTGCGGCAGCAGTCAGACCATGCTGCGCGACGTCGAACTGCACTACACGATCGACGCCCCGGCCGTGCAGGTCGTCCCGACCCTCGGCTCGGGCACCGCGACCCTCAGCTTCGACGTGGGCAGCAACTCGATCGAGGCCCGCTACCAGAACTACCTGCTGGTCAACGGCCAGAAGGTGGTGCTCGACAGCGACTACGTCAGCGAGCGCGTCGACTTCACCTTCCCCAATGAGTACCTGGTACCCGGCTGGAACACGATCGACTTCGTGACCGGCACGTACGAGACCTCGTGCGGCGCCAACCGGGACGACTTCACGATCAGCAACATCGCCCTGACCCCGGCCAAGGGCAAGGCCGCCGGTCGGATGCTCAAGAGCTCCTACGGCATGGGCGACGGCAACTGCGGCAGCAATGTCAACCTGCTGACCGAGATCGACCTCGAGTTCCTGGTGGACGCGCCCTCCCAGGGCCTGCGCGCCGACCTCGACACCACCGCGATAGCGGACGGTGAGCACAAGCTGGCCGCCGCCTCGACCACCGGAGAGGTCGCCACCCGCACCCTGTTCACCGACAACTCCGGCCCGGCGGTCGCGAGCAGCGTCCCGGCCGAGGGTCAAAAGATCACCGCCGCGGTCGTGCTGGACGTCAAGCTGGAGGACCCCTCCGCTGTGGTCTCCGGTCCGGACGTCAAGCTGGACGGCAAGCCGATCGCGCTCGGCGCCGAGGTGGGCCCCGGCCTCAAGGCCGGTTCCCACACCCTCGCGGTGACCGGCACCGACGGCCTCGGCAACACCGCCACCCGAAAGATCGCCTTCACGTCCGCGGGCATCCCGGACGCCCCGGCCAAGCTCTCCCCGGAGGTGGGCGACACCGGCGTGCAGGGTTCCGCGACCCTCTCCGCCGAGGTCGGCGAGCCCGACGGCGGCAAGGTGGAGGCGACCTTCTCCGAAGCCGAGATCCTGACGCCCAACCAGGCGTACCAGGGCACCTCGCGGGAACTGCCCACCACCCTGCGGGTGAAGGGCGAGAAGAAGGTCAAGACCGACGGGCTCCTGCCCTTCGACGGCAGGACGCTTGACGCGCCGGCCGGCCCGGACGTCACCTACCAGCGGTTCGACATCCAGGTGAAGGGCCATGTGGACACCCCGGTGCTCCGCTGGGAGGGCGTCATCGACCCCGAGCGCCTCGCCGGTCTGCGTGCCTGGAACACCAAGACCCGGGCGTGGGACCTGCTGACCAGCTCCCGTGGCGCGGCCAAGGGCACGACCAGGCTCAGCGCGGTCGTCGACGACCGGTACATCGACCACCAGCAGGTCCACGTCATGGTGACCGGTGAGGACCCGTTCGCCGACGACATCGAGCCCGGCGACCCCAACGCCTTCGCCGACCCGTCCACCTACGACTTCTCGGTCGCCCACTTCACCGATACGCAGTACCTCTCCGAGGGCTCGGTGAAGCCGGAGACCGCTGAGGAGCGCAAGGTCTGGGAGTCCGGCTACGCCAAGATCATCGACTGGATCAAGGCCAACCAGAAGCAGCGGAAGATCGCGTACGCGGCGCACACGGGTGACATCATCGAGGACAACATCCGCAAGCCCACCACCGACACCCAGCAGCAGACCGTCGTCGGCGAGTACGAGGTCTCCTCGAAGCTCCAGCGCGGCCTGGACGAGGCCGGCATCCCCAACGGTGTGATCGCCGGCAACCACGACAACCAGTCGGGCACCGAGACCGGGCCGGAGTCGATCTACAACAAGTACTACGGCCCCGACCGTTACCACACGGCCGCCCAGGGCTGGCAGCACGCCGAGTACGGCGGCCCGTGGAAGCCGGGCGACAACCAGAACCACTACGACCTGTTCTCGGCCGGCGGACTGGACTTCGTGGTCGTGGGTCTGTCGTACGGGGTGACGCGGGAGGAGGCCGAGTGGGCCGACTCCATCTTCAAGAAGTACCCGGACCGCAACGGCATCCTGCTCTCCCACGACTACCTGGTGCCGAGCGAGAACCCCGACGGCCGCGGCGCCGGATTCTCCGCCCCCGACGGCTCGATGCTCTACAAGACCGTGGTGGAGAAGAACCCCAACGTCTTCCTCATCCTCGCCGGACACGAGCACGGCGTCGGCACCAACGTCAAGCCGAAGGTGGGCCAGGTCGGCAAGGGCGTGGTCGAGCTGCTGGCCGACTACCAGTTCTACACGGTCCGCGCCGACCGCCTGGGCCTCACCGGCATCGGCGGCCACAAGCCGGACGACGAGCTGCAGTTCGGCGCGAGCTTCCTGCGGCTGCTCCAGTTCAACGTGGCCCGGTCCGAGATGACCGTCAACACCTACTCCCCGCTGCTGGACGACTTCGGCGCCACCGAGTTCGACCCGCGGCACCGGTACAACGGCCGGGAGGACAACATGATCCTCCCGGTCGACCTCACGACCCGCACGACCAGCTTCAAGACGGACTCGCTGGCGCTCTACAAGCCGAAGCAGATCATCGGCAAGAGCACCGTCGCGTCGGGTCAGGTCGCCTCGGTGAAGTGGGACCACCTCAAGGACAGCACCGCCTACGCCTGGTTCGTGACGGCGCGCTCCTCCGGCGGCGGTGTGACCGCCTCCGAGCCGAGCGTCTTCGTCACCAAGGACAAGAACGGCCGCCCCGGCAAGCTGAGCGACAGCTCACCGCTGTCGTCCTGGTTCGACCGCCGGTGACGTCCCACTGCCGGTGATGTCCGACCGTATGCAACACCCGGCCGCCCCGGACCCCGGTCCGGGGCGGCCTTCCTCCCGCACTTGGAGACACCAGACCATGCGCCGGTTGTCCGCCCTCCCACTGCTCCTCCTCTTCCTCTTCCTGGGAAGCACCCAGGCCTCGGCACACGACGCCACAACCAAGGCCCACGCCCGGCTGACCGGTGAGGGCGCGGACGTCACGGCCGTGCTCGAACTCGAATACGACCTCCTCATGAAGTCGGCCTGGCTCTACGCCGAGGCCTACGAGGCCAAGGAGCGCACCGAGCAGCTCCACCAGCTCAAGATCAACCACGATGCGGTGACCGAGTACGTCACCGAGCGCTTCGCCGTGGACTACGACGACAAGCCCTGCGCACCGTCCACGGTGGGCGACGCGGACATACGCATCCGAAGCGGCAAGACCTTCGCGGTGCTGACCCTCGCCTACGACTGCGCGGACGGGAGCGGAGACGAGCACGCCGTCTCCAGCGCGCTCTTCCCCGACGAGGAGTCCTTCGTCCACAGCACGCAGACCCTGGTCACCTATGACCTCGACGGCAAAAAGGGCTCAGCGGTCCTCTCCGCCGCCGACCCGACGCTGCGCACGGGCCAGGGCCGGACATCCCACCAGGTCGGGGAGTTCTTCCTGCTCGGCACCGAGCATCTGCTGTTCGGCCTCGACCACGTTCTCTTCCTGACCGCCCTGCTCATCGGCGCGCGCCGACTGCGCGACGTCGTCATCACCGCCTCCGCCTTCACCGCCGCCCACAGCATCACGTTTCTGCTGGCGGCACTCGGAGTGGTGGATGTGCCCAGCGCCCTCGTCGAGCCGGTCATCGCGGCGACGATCACCGTCGTGGCGGCCGCCAACCTCCTGGGGAAGGGCGAGGACAGGTTCGGCAAGTGGCGGCTGCCGGTGGTCTTCGCCTTCGGCCTGATCCATGGGCTGGGCTTCGCCGGTGCGCTCGACATCCAGGAGCCGGGGTCGTGGGGGCTGCTGCTGTCGCTGCTGAGCTTCAACCTCGGCATCGAGGCCGCCCAACTGGCGCTCATCGCCGTGCTCTTCCCCTTGCTGATGCTGGTCCGTCGGACGGCCACGGCCCGCTGGGTGCTGGTTGCGCTGACGACAGCCATCGTGACGATCAGCCTGTACTGGTTCCTCGACCGCATTCCGCTGCCGATCGGGCAAAGCTCCTGACGCATCGTCGATCCAGGGTGTGAAGTCATGAACGATCACAGACCTGATGGCAGCGCCGGGGATGCGGAGGCCGGACCAGGGATCAGGCGCCAATTGCGGAAGCGCAGGTGCTGCCGGCGGAGGCGGGGCGGCCAGTGGCACCGCTCGTGATCGCCTGCGTTCCACACACGGTCCGAGGCAGGACCGGATCTCCGTCCGCCCATTCGGCAGCCGCGCGAGAGAGCCTCTGGCGCCGCGGCGGGCAACGCTCGCCCGTCAAGGAACGGCATCCGGTGCGTGCTCTCGGCGTCGCTGTGCCGTTCGGAAACTCGTCGATACTGATCAGGCGGCGTATCTTTACTCGTTCTCGCAGGCGATCAACCGGCTCAAGGCCGTCCTGATCGCCGCCGACCCACCACTGAGGGCCGGCCGGCTCGGCTCGGCAATCAGGAGTGGAGCGTGGTCACCGCCCAGGCGATCAGGGCTTCATATCGCGGGATGGGGCGGAAATCCGCTTGCCCCTTCGACGCGTATCACACCCCTCACCCGTTCCTCCGGTCCGCCCGGGAACCGGGCGGACCGGTGTCGGGACCCTGGGCGGTCTCGGCGGTTGGCACCGCCCCGCCGCGGCGTTCGACCATGGACGTTCGGCGTACGCGCGTACGCCAGGCGGAGCCCCGTGCCCTCGGCGGCCGGCCCCCTGACGTGGGTGGGCGCCGCGCGGGGTCGGGCCGACGCGTGGCGGCCGGCTCCTCCCCTGCCGGAACCTCGCGGCGCAGGCGGCGGGGGAGCAGGCGCAGCGCGTCGCCCACGTCGGCCACCTCGGTGACCCTCATGCCGGCTGGGATCCTGCCCGGGTCGACGGGCACCAGGGCGTGGGGGAAGCCGAGCCGGGCGGCCTCGGCCAGCCGCCGCTGCACGCCGGTGACCCGGCGGACCTCACCGGCCAGGCCCACCTCGCCGATCGCGATCAGGTTCTTGGGCAGTGGGGTGTCGCACGCGGCGCTGGCCAGAGCGAGGGCCACGGCGAGATCGGCGGCCGGCTCGGTGAGCTTCACCCCGCCGACGGTGGCGGTGTAGACGTCGCGCCTGCCCAGCTGCGAGATTTTCCCACGCTGTTCGAGGACGGCCAGCATCATCGCCACGCGGGAGGTCTCCAGGCCGGAGGTCGTGCGGCGCGGATAGGGGAGCTGCGAGTCGACGGTCAGGGCCTGGACCTCGGCCACCAGGGGGCGGCGGCCCTCCAGGGTCACGGTCAGGCAGGTGCCGGGCACCGGCTCGTCGCGCCGGGTCAGAAACAGGCCGGACGGGTCGGCGAGGCCGGTGATGCCCTCGTCGTGCAGCTCGAAGCAGCCGACCTCGTCGGTCGCCCCGAACCGGTTCTTCACCCCGCGGACGAGGCGGAGGCGGGCGTGCCGGTCGCCCTCGACGTGCAGCACGACGTCCACGAGGTGCTCGAGGAGGCGGGGTCCTGCGATGGCGCCGTCCTTGGTGACGTGGCCGACCAGGATTGTGGACATCCCGCGCTCCCTGGCGGCCCCGAGCAGCGCGCCCGTCACCTCGCGTACCTGGGCCATGCCGCCCGGCGCACCGTCGATTTCGGGGGAGGCCACGGCCTGCACCGAGTCGAGGACGAGGAGCGCGGGCTGGACGGCGTCGAGGTGGCCGAGGACGGCAGACAGGTCGGTCTCCGCGGCGAGGTAGAGGTGGTCGGAGAGCGCGCCGATCCGGTCGGCGCGCAGCCGCACCTGGCCGGCCAGCTCCTCGCCGGTCACATACAGCGCGCGGGCGGCGGCGCTGGAGGCCTTCGCCGCGACGTCGAGCAGCAGCGTCGACTTGCCCACGCCCGGCTCGCCGGCGAGCAGCACGACGGCGCCGGGCACCAGGCCGCCGCCGAGCACGCGGTCCAGCTCGGGCACGCCCGTGCCGCGCGCGGTGGCCTGCCGGCCGTCCACCTGGCCGATGGGGAGGGCGGCGGTGGTGACCCGGCCGGGCGCGGTCGTGCGGACGGCGGGTGCGCCGAGCTCCTCGATGGAGCCCCAGGCCTGGCACTCGGGACACCGGCCGAGCCACTTGCCGGTGGTCCAGCCGCACTCGGTGCAGCGGTAGGAGGGGCGGTGCCCGAGGGGGAGGCGGGAGGTGCGGGCGGCCATGGCTCTCACCGCCGCGGGGACCACTGCCGGGGCGGCGGTGAGGCGACATGCCCCCCGGAACCCGTGCCGAACGGGCCCTGCTGCCCGGTTCCGGGTCCACCCTGCGGCAGCGGTGCGAGGCCCAGGTGGGCCCAGGCGGCGGGGGTGGCGACCCGCCCCCGGGGGGTGCGGGCCAGCAGCCCCTCGCGCACCAGGAACGGCTCGGCGACCTCCTCCACCGTCTCCCGCTCCTCCCCCACCGCGACCGCGAGGGTGGACAGACCGACCGGCCCGCCGCCGAAGAGGCCCAGCAGCGCGCCCAGCACCGTCCGGTCGAGCCGGTCCAGGCCGCGGCCGTCGACCTCGTAGACCGCCAGGGCCGCGGAGGCGACCTCGCGGGTCACCACGCCGTCGGCCTTGACCTGGGCGTAGTCCCGCACCCGGCGCAGCAGGCGGTTGGCGATGCGCGGGGTGCCGCGGGAGCGGCCGGCGATCTCCGCGGCGCCCTCGGGCTCGATCGCCACGTCGAGCAGCCGGGCGGAGCGGTGGATGACACGCTCCAGCTCGGCCGGTGCGTAGAACTCCAGGTGGGCGGTGAAGCCGAAGCGGTCGCGCAGCGGGGGCACCAGCAGCCCGGCCCGGGTGGTGGCACCGACGAGGGTGAACGGGGGCAGCTCCAGGGGGATGGCGGTGGCGCCGAGGCCGGTACCGACCACGACGTCGACGCGGAAGTCCTCCATCGCCATGTAGAGCATCTCCTCGGCGGGACGGGACATCCGGTGGATCTCGTCGAGGAAGAGAACCTCACCCTCGGTGAGGGAGGAGAGGACGGCGGCGAGGTCTCCGGCGTGCTGGATGGCGGGCCCGGAGGTGATGCGGAGCGGGGCGTCCATCTCCGCAGCGATGATCATGGAGAGGGTGGTCTTGCCGAGGCCCGGAGCTCCGGAGAGCAGCACGTGGTCGGCGGTCGCGCCGCGGGTGCGGGCGGCGCGCAGCACGAGGTCGAGCTGCTCGCGAACCCGCTCCTGGCCGATGAACTCGTCGAGGTCCGTGGGTCGCAGCGCGGCCTCGACGGTCCGGTCCTCGCCGTCGGCGCCTGCTCCGACCAGCCGGTAGACCGGCTCGATCGTGGCGGGCCGGCCAGGGGCTGTCTCACTGCCGGTGTCGTTCTGGTTCATCGTCGTACGGCCATTACGTATTCGTATGCAAGTTCGAAAAAGGCTAGAATCACGCTAAGCGCAGATGAAGGGACAATCAATATCTTTTAGGCAGAAACCTGCTCAGGTGGCGATGATCAGCGCCGCGAGCGGCACAGGACTCCATCCGCCTGCCCGTGCGGGACGTCTTTCAGCGTCCTGTGCGCCCCCGCGGCCCGCAGCGTCTTGTGGGGGAGGGCTGAGGGGTCGCCCCGCCGCTGCCTCCGCAGCCTTCTCCGACGTAACCTGGTAAATCCTGGCAAAAGGGGTAAAAATGCAGGCGGTCTGGAGGGGGGTCATCTCCCTCGGCACCATCGACATCCCCGTGGTCCTCTATAAGGCCACCGAGACGGACAGCGGTCCCGTCCTGCACCAGGTCCACGCCGAGGACGGCTCACGCGTGCGTCACAAGTTGTGGTGCGAGGAGGAGGACCGGGAGATCGAACACCGGGAAGTCGCGAAGGGCTATCAGCACCCCGACGGCCGGAGGGTTGTTCTGAGCGACAAGGAGCTGGCGACCCTTCCCCCGCCGGACAAGGAGCGGATCAGCGTGTTGGCCTCTGTCGACGACGGCAGCATCGATCCGATGGTGCTCGGGCAGGCCTACCACGTCGGAGGATCGGATCCGATAACCGACCGGTTCTACGTCCTGCTCCGGGACACGCTGAGGGAGTCCGGGCGGGTCGCCGTCACCAAGGTCGCCCTCGGAACCCGTGAGTCCCTGGCGGTGCTGCGCGCCCACAACGACCTCCTTGTCCTGCAGACCATGAGCTGGCCCGAAGAGGTCCGCCGCCCGACCGGCATCGCCCCCAGGAGCGACATCGCCGTGAGGCCGCAGGAGCTGAAGATGGCCATGCACCTCATGGACATCCTCTCCGAGGGCTTCGTCCTGGAAGAGCTCCACGACGACTACCAGCAGGCTCTGCAGCAGGTCGTCGCCGACCGCTTGGAGGAGATGGCGTCCCCGCATCACGCCGACGACACCGACCTCATGGCCCTGCTGCAAAGCAGTTTGGAAGCGGCGAGGAGTGGCCGCGTCGATGCCACACCAGCCAGGAGGACTGCGGCCAGGAAGAGCGCCTCGGCCGCGAAGCGGGCCACCGTGAAGAAGAAACCAGCAACCGGCGCCGCCGCGGCCCAAAAGACCACCGCCAAGACCACCGCCAAGACCACCGCCACGAAGAAGGCCACTGCGAAGAAGACCACCGCGAAGAAGACAACGCCCCGCCGAGCGTCCTGACCGCTCCACCCGGATGGGCACCGTTCCCGGACGGCCGGTCGGTGTCGGCCACGGCACGGGCGCCTGCCACGGACGGCACCGCCGCCGGCACGGGAGCGGTCACAGTGCCGGGTGCAGGTCCGTGACATCAGCGACTCGCAGCCCCGCGTAGCCCTCACGGCCGTGCGGGGTCTGGTGGACTTCCGTCCAGGGCGCAAGGAGCCGGACGATGCCGGTGCCGCGGTTGCGCGGCGCCGTGCCGTGCCGCCTGCAGTTGGTCTGTCTCGGCAGCGGGGACGTGCTGGGCTGCGAGCCGGCGGGAGGGCGGTCTGCGGGCCGTGGAGCGCAAGCTGCTCGCCTTGTGGGGGGCGATCGGGCGGGCCACGGTGACGGGCGACTGGCGGCCGAGGCCGAGCCGGCTGTGCGACTGGTGCCCCCATCGGGTGCTGTGCCCGGCGTGGGGCGGCATCCCGCCGCCCTGTCCCCTGGCCGCGGCCACCGACCCGGCCGCGGAGCACGACGAGCGCCCGGCCGCCGGCGCCCGCTGAGGCCGGACCGCTTCACCCGCGGCGGCTCGCCCGGAACGGCACCGTGCCCCGTGGTGGGGCCGGCCCGGCAGCCCTCCTCGAAACGCAGGGGCCGGACGTGTCCGGCCGCGACATGGGCACAGGCAAGCTCATTTTAGGTCCTGGCACTGACAATTGGGACTCTTGGCAACTTTTCTGAAGAGAAGTGTTGATTATCTTCTCTATGCGCGCGTAGCGTGAAGTTCCAGACAATCTTCGAACTGGTATTCGAACAAGCCGGCGGCCGTGCGGGTGCCCGTCCTGCCGGGTGAGGACCGTCTTCCGTCCCTCCCCAGGCCCACCCCGAACCGCCGTCGGAGACGCCAGAGGAGCACGGCGTGAACCACCTCGCCTTCATCCCCGCCACCAAGGAACAGGCCAAGGCCCGCATCGCGCTCACCGGGCCCACCGGATCGGGCAAGACCTACACCGCCCTGGTCACAGGCACCGGGCTCGGCGACCGGATCGCCCTGGTCGACACCGAGCACGGCAGCGCCGCCAAGTACGCCGACGAGTTCGCCTTCGACACCCTCCCGCTCACCACGTTCCAGCCCACCGCGCTCGTCGAGGCGCTCGCGGTGGCCGCTCACGACGGCTACGACGTCATGATCGTCGACTCCCTGAGCCATTTCTGGTCCGGCACCGGAGGGATGTTGGAGCAGGTCGACAACGCGGCCAGGCGCGTCGGGGCGGGAGGCAGCTTCGCCGGCTGGAAGGAGGCCCGCCCCCTGGAGCGGGCGATGCTCGACGCCCTGCTCGCCTACCCCGGTCACCTCATCGTCACCATGCGCACCAAGACCGAGTACGTCGTCGAGGCCGACGAGCGCGGGCGCAAGGTGCCGCGCAAGGTCGGGCTCAAGCCCGAGCAGCGAGAGGGCATCGAGTACGAATTCGACATCGTCGGCGACCTCGACCACGAGAACACCCTGGTGATCTCCAAGTCCCGGGCCAAACCGCTGTCCGGGACGGTGCTCCACAAGCCCGGCGCGGAGTTCGCCGAGGCCGTCCTCGGCTGGCTCAAGGCCGGCAAGCCCGCCAAGTCCGTGCCGGACTACATCACGGCGGCCACCGCGCCGGGCGCCACCTATGAAGACCTGCGCGCCCTCTACGAGGAGGCCCGCCGGCACAACCTGATCGGCGCCGCCGTCCTGGACGGCGAGGAGACCCGCACGCTCGGCGAGCTGATCGTGCGCCACGGCACCGAGGCGGCGAAGAACCGGGTCGCCCAAGATGTCGAGTCGAGGGCCGGGACCGGGTAGGGGGCCAGGCCGCATGAGCCTCAAGGACCAAGCCACCCGGGTCGCCGTGCTCCGGGTGCTGCGCGACGCGGTGGACGCCGAGTACGAAGCCGCCCGCCGCACGGTGCTCGACGGGCTGCGCGCGGCCCGTGCCGAGCTCGACCTGAAGTCGATCCGGGCGACCCTGCCGGACCACACGCCCATCGCCACCATCACGCTCATCGACCCCAGGCCGACGGTCGTGATCGCCGACGAGCACGCCTTCCTCACCTGGGTGGCCGAAAACCACCCCAGCGAGGTGGAGACGCTCACCCGGGTGCGCCCCTGCTGGCAGCGGGAATTCTTCACCCGGCTCGCCTGCCTCGACCCGGTCACCGACCCGCACACCGGCGAGGTGATCCCGGGACTGGCCGCGTCACCGGCGCCCCCGCCGCGGTCGTTCAGCCTTCGCCCCGTGCCCGGCGGGCCGGAGAAGGTCACCCGCGCCTGGCGCACCGGCGAGCTCGACCTGCGCCAACTGCTCGCCCTCGACGGCGGTGCGACATGACCACCGCCCTCTCACCACTGGATCGTCCAGGTCGGCCACCTGGGTCGCGGTGGCTGAACCCCCACGGACAGGTTGCCGCACCCGCGACGCCACCCTGTACGGGTATCGCGAGGGCGACGGTGCGACGGCTCGCCGCGACACCCGCCGCGTCCCGGCTGGAAGGAGACATCGTTGACGCCGCCCGAGACGGTACGGCTCGTCGCCCCGGTCGCCGCGATGCGCCCCTCGGCGCATCTGGAGGAGACCACGGCACGAGCCTGATACCTCCTCCTTGCCGACCTGGATGCCACCGACGCGTGGACGGCCGTGATCCGGCTGGGCCGACAGCGGCACCACATCGCCGCCGACATCCTCGCCGAGGTGCGCGCGGTCCGCAGGGAGCGGCCTGCCCGCGCCCCGCTGCCGGACACCGACCCGGGCGACCCGCGCCGCTACCGCGCGGAACTCCTCGCCATCGTGAACGCGATCGCCTCGAGCGCATCGACCAGGCGCCCGTCACCCCGGCCGATCCGCCTCCCGTCTCGCCAACCCGAAGCACGACGTCAGCTCGAAGCGCGACCTGCGCATCCGCTTCCTTCGCGTGCCTTGCCCCTGGTACAAGGGCCGCCTCCGGCGACCCTCGCGTCGTCCCCCGGCTCGGCATTCCGCTGAGGAACACCCCGCCCACGAGGCACGGCTCATCGCGGCCGGGACTTGCCAACTCGGGCCGAGAAAGGGCGGGAAAGGACAGAGAGTGAACCCGACCACCGCCTTGCCCCGCAGCGCGGCGTGCCACTTCGCCGGCACACGGTGCGAGTCCCACCCACTCCGGGCTACCAGCCGTCTCGAACCGGCACGGGTGAGGGATCACTCGTCGAACGAGAGGAAAGGCCATGGTTGGTGAAACCATCATCACAGTGGTCGGCAATCTGACCGATGATCCCGAGCTACGCCTCAACCCGTCCGGCGATGCGGTCGCGCACTTCACCGTCGCCTCCACGCCCCGCGCCTTCGACCGGGAGACTGGGAAGTGGAGGGACGCCGAGACGCTGTTCCTGCGCTGTTCGGCCTGGGGGCAGATGGCCAGGCACGTCGCCGAGTCCCTGACCCGCGGTACGCGCGTCATCGTCCAGGGACGGTTGCGCCAGCGGACGTACGAGACCAAGGAGGGCGAGCGCCGCACCGTGGTCGAGTGTGAGGTCGACGAGGTCGGTCCCTCACTGCGGTTCGCCACCGCGCAGGTCACCAAGGCCCCCCGCGCGAGCGTCTTCGCCGGCGCCAGTCCACCCGCCGACGACCTGTTCGCCCGGAACGAAGGCGAGCCGCCCACCCCCCGGCAGGGCGAGGAGCCCTTCTGATCGACGAGAGCACCGCAGAGGCTGACCGGCATGACCAACCCTGCCCCGACCGACCCCCGCACGACCTGGACCCCGCAGGCTGCACTCGGTTTGACCTGTACCGATTGTCATCCCGAATACCGGGACGACCACCAGGACGACGACTCCCGTATCCGCCCGGAGGCCTCCATCGAGACGGTCCTGGACGGATGTGAGGGGCACGGCCTCCCAAGGCTCCCCGATGACCCGGTCGATGAGCTGCCACGGAGAGAGGAGCCGACCGCCGCCGAGGCGACTGGAGGAAGGACGGCAGCGTCGCCTGGGCAACCGGCGGCGACCAACAAGATCACAGATTGACGGCAGCCCCGCGAGCGGCGCCGAGACGGTGAAACAGAGCCGGAGTGATGCGACACCCGGCACCATCACCCCGAAGTCCGCGCGGGCCGCCGCAGAACCGACACCCCGGGCCGCCGGCGCGGTGGCCCGGGACCGTCGGCCGCAATGACACACCACATCCCATCCAGGCGGACGCCATGAAAGAACAGGACCGCGAGAGGGCGCTCGAGCTGGCCCTCATCCAGATCGAGAAGCGCTTCGGCAAGGGCTCGGTCATGTGCCTCGGCGATGACCCCTGGTCCCCCATCGAGGTCATCCCCACCGGGTCGATCGCTCTCGACGTCGCCCTTGGCATCGGCGGCCTGCCCCGCGGGCGGATCGTGGAGATCTATGGACCTGATGCCTCGGGCAAGACCACTCTCGCCCTGCACGCGGTGGCCAACGCCCAACGCGCCGGCGGCACCGTGGCGTTCATCGACGCCGAGTACGGCCTCGACACCGAGTACGCCAAGCGGCTGGGCGTGGATGTCGACGCCCTGCTGGTCTGCCAGCCGGACAACGGCGAGCAGGCGCTGGAGATCGTGGACATGCTGGTCCGCTCCGGCGCGCTCGACCTCATCGTCGTCGACTCCGTCGCCGCCCTGGTGCCGCGCGCGGAGATCGAGGGCGAGATGGGCGACAGCCACGTGGGTCTGCAGGCCCGCCTGATGAGCCAGGCCCTCCGCAAGATCACCAGCGCGCTCAACCAGTCGAAGACCACGGCGATCTTCATCAACCAGCTGCGCGAGAAGATCGGCGTGATGTTCGGCTCCCCGGAGACGACGCCCGGGGGCCGGGCGCTGAAGTTCTACGCCTCCGTGCGCCTGGACGTCCGCCGGATCGAGACGTTGAAGAACGGGACCGAGGCGGTCGGCAACCGCACCCGTGTCAAGGTGGCCAAGAACAAGTGCGCACCCCCCTTCAAGCAGGCCGAGTTCGACATCCTGTACGGGCGGGGCATCAGCCGCGAGGGCGACCTGATCGACCTGGGCCTGGAGCACGGCTTCCTCTACAAGTCCGGCGCCTGGTACACCTACGAGGGCGACCAGCTCGGCCAGGGCAAGGAGAACGTCCGCAACTTCTTCAAGGACAACCCCGACCTCGCCGACGAGATCGAGAAGAAGATCAAGGAGAAGCTGGGCATCGGGGCGGGACCGGACACCGTCCCCGCCGCCTCCATCGAGTTCTGACCCGGTGCAACCCCCTTCCGAAATCCGTCTGTCCGGACTCTGCGCCCCTCAACGGGAATCCGTTGAATCAGGAATGGGGATGCGCGGTATGTGCCCTGCGCCGGGAGGGCAGCGTGCGACGGTCATCCGTGACCGACCGGCGAGGACACCACACGCGCATGAATCGCATTGCCAGAGACGCTTTCGGACGCCGAGGAGCAGCACGTGAGCGACACCGCTGCGACCATTCGTCGCGTCTACCTCCACTGTGAGTTCCTTCCCGCCGATCCCACCGTCCGCGGCCTGCTCTCCATCGGCCTCACCGACGACGCCGGCTGTGACTACTACGCCGTCAACAACGGGATGGACGTGAGCGCCGTGCTCAACGTCCCGTGGATGGCCGACAACGTGTGGCCCAACCTGCCCCGGTGCACTGTCGACGGCTATCCCTGTCTCCTCGACCGCACCCATCCCGACGTCAAGCTCCTCGACGAGATGCGCGACGACGTGGCGAAGTACTTCGCCGATGGCTCCCCGGAGACCCATCTGTACGCCTACTACGGCGGCCAGCACATCTGGCGTCTGCACTCCCTGTGGGACCACGACTGGGCGGCGATGCCACCCTCGGTGCCGCGCTGGTGCCACGAGCTGCGGTCCCTCGTCGTCCAGGCCGGCGACCCGCCACTGCCGGAGCGAGCCGGCGGACAGCACCACGCGCTGACGGACGCCGGCTACAACCGCACCCTGCACGAGTACCTGCTCGCCCTCTCCACCTGCCCGCAGTACGACGACGATGGCTTCCGCCCCGTGAGCGGCCCGCACCGGATGCCGCCCACCGACCGGCAGGCTGCCGCGCCCCCACGGACCGAGCGCGTGGACAAGAGCTCTGCGGCCTGCTGGGGGCCGGAAAGCAGCAGCCGTCATCCAGGCCGGCCGGTAACGAGAGGGGAGCGGCCGACGCGTTTCCCCACCCACCAGATGCACTCCGTCGTCTGCGACGTCTGTGACTACGTCTACGACGAGGACGGGGACGGCTTCGAGGTGTTCGACAGCCCGGAGGCGGCCGCGCAAGAGGTGTTGCGGCACCACTGGAAGTGCCTCTCCGACGGGCGAGTGATGTGCCCAAGCGATGATGGGGAACACCAGGCCGTGTATGACGAGTTGATGCCGCCCGAGCCGGGGGCCGGCGGGTAGGTCGCGCCGACGAGGAGACGTGCCGATGAAGGCGTCGACGGATGGGCAGCCGTGCCGGCGGATCGCGCGCGGAGCGAACCGGCGTAGGGCCGGGGGTGTGCAGCCGTTCGAGGCCTCCGGCACACCGGCCCCGCCCGCGCCGCCGTCGCTGTCGCCGTCGCGCGTGGCCGACTTCATGACCTGCCCGCTGCGCTGCCGGTTCCGGGCGATCGACCGGCTGCCGGAGAGGCCCAGTGCGGCGGCGACCCGGGGCACGCTGGTGCACGCGGTGCTGGAGCGGCTCTTCGACGACCCGGCGGTGGAGCGTACGGCCGCGCGCGCCCGTTCCCTGGTGGCGGGCGGAGTGGGAGCGGCTGTCGGCGGCGAAGCCGGAGCTCGCGGAGCTGTTCGCCGAGGAGGGCGGGGCGCCCGTCCCGGAGCGGGTCGCGCAGTGGCTGGCCGAGGCGGGGCGGCTGGTCGAGCGGTGGTTCACGCTGGAGGACCCGACCCGGCTGGAGCCGGCGGGGCGGGAGCTGTTCGTCGAGGCGACGCTGGACTCCGGTCTGACGCTGCGCGGGATCATCGACCGGGTGGACGTGGCGCCGACCGGCGAGGTGCGGCTGGACGACTACAAGACGGGCAAGGCCCCCCGGCCCGAGTACGCGGCGGATGCCCTGTTCCGGATGAAGTTCTACGCCCTGGCGCTGTGGCGGCTGCGCGGCGCCGTGCCGCCTGCAGTTGGTCTGTCTCGGCAGCGGGGACGTGCTGGGCTGCGAGCCGGCGGGAGGGCGGTCTGCGGGCCGTGGAGCGCAAGCTGCTCGCCTTGTGGGAGGCGATCGGGCGGGCCACGGTGACGGGCGACTGGCGGCCGCGGCCGAGCCGGCTGTGCGACTGGTGCCCCCATCGGGTGCTGTGCCCGGCCTGGGGCGGCATCCCGCCGCCCTGTCCCCTGGCCGCGGCCACCGACCCGGCCGCGGAGCACGACGAGCGCCCGGTCGCCGGCGCCCGCTGAGGCCGGACCGCTCACCCGCGGCGGCTCGCCCGGAACGGCACCGTGTAGCGGCCGAAATGCCGCCGCGCGCACTGGAGCACGGAGGCCAGTGGCGGTGGGCGGCTATGTGGCGGGGGTGAAGCCCCGTTCGACCAGTGCGTCGATGGTGGCGCCGCCTTCGCCGTATACGAGGGTGCCGGAGTCCCAGTCCAGCGCTACGTCATCAAGCCCGCGAGCGCGGACGAGCCAGTCGTAGTTCCGCAGCGCGATGATCGTCTCCTCGGTCATGAAGCGAGGCTACTGCTCTTGGTCTGGCTCTCCCCGTCGTGCACCTTTGGTCCGCCATCCCTGCCACGCATCCGGCGGAACGGCGGCCGACGAGCGCGACCCTGACGGCCTCGATGTGGCTGTGACGGTCTTGCGCAAGGTCTCGGCGCGGATATACAAGGCTTGAATTTTCATAAAGTGCATTGATCCTCTCCCTCTTCCGATCCAGGTCGACCGCGGCAGTTGATTGAACAATTGTGCGAAAATGACGGCGGTCCTACGGAAGCGCTGCCGCCACCTGTCCCGCCTGCGGTGCCGGGCTCCCCGGCGCCTCTCCCGGTCAGCGAGGGCGGCGAGGATCCACGACTTCGCACCTGCGGGCAAGGAGGCCGGCGGCATGCCACCGTCGACAACCGCCACGGAAAAGCGAGGCACGTCCATGAAGTTCTTGCACACCTCGGACTGGCACATCGGCAAGGTGCTCAAGGGTCACAACCGGCTCGACGAGCAGCGGGCGGTCCTGGGTGAGATCGTCCAGGTGGCACGCGATCACCGCGTTGACGCTGTCCTCGTCGCCGGCGACCTGTACGAGTCGTCCGCCCCGCCGGCGAATGCCCAGGAGCTGCTGGTGCAGACGCTGCTCGCGTTGCGACGCACGGGCGCCGAGGTCATCGCGATCGCCGGCAACCATGACCACGCCGCCACTTTCGACGCCTACCGGCCGCTCATGGCGAGCGCGGGGATCACCTTGGCCGGCACCGCCCGCCCTGCGGCCGACGGCGGGGTGGTGGAATTCACCGCGCGCTCGACGGGGGAGCCGGTCACCGTCGCCCTGCTGCCGTTCCTGGCCCGACGCCACGCGGTACGGGCCGCCCAGCTGGTCACCGGGACGCCTCGGGAGGCCGCAACCGGCTATGGCCGGCTGGTGCGGGACCTGCTTGCCGCGCTCACGGCCGACTTCCGCGACGACACGGTCAACCTGGTGATGGCACACCTGACGGCGGCCGGGGGAAAGCTCGGCGGGGGTGAGCGGTCCGCCCAGTCGATCCTCGAGTACTGGGTGCCGACCAGTGCCTTCCCACCTGACGTCCACTACGTCGCGCTCGGGCACCTGCACCGCCGCCAGTCGCTGCCCGCACCGTGTCCGGTGCACTACTGCGGCAGCCCGATCACCCTCGACTTCGGCGAGGAGAACAACTCCCCTGTGGTCCTTGTCGTCGAGGCCGAGGTCGGCACGCCCGCCCGCATCACCGCCGAGGTGCCCATCGGGTCCGGACGGCGGCTGCGCACCGTACGCGGCACCGTTGACGAGCTGACCCAGCGCGCCGAGGAGTTCGGCGACGACTACCTGAGGGTGTTGCTGTGCGAACCAGCGCGTGCAGGGCTACGGCAGGACGTGCAGCGGCTGCTGCCCAACGCGCTGGAGGTGCGCATCGATCCGGGGTTCGCCGCACCGGTGCACACCACCAGGCCGTCCCCCTCGGCCGACGGCGCGGACCGCAGCCCCGCCGAGCTGTTCCACGCGTACTGCATCGCCCGGGGAATCGCCGACGAGCGGGTCGAAGCACTGTTCACCAGGCTCCACGACCAGGTCACCGCCACGCACGCCTGACGGCGGGAAGGAGCCCCCATGAGGCCGGTACTACTGGAGATGGACGGCTTCGCCTCGTTCCGGGAGCCGGCCGCGGTGGACTTCCGCGAGGTGGACTACTTCGCGCTCGTCGGCCCGACCGGATCGGGCAAGTCCACCGTCATCGACGCGATCACGTTCGCGCTGTACGGATCGGTGCCGCGCTGGAACAACCGACGCACGGTCGCGAACGCACTCGCACCCACCACCGACCGGGGCACCGTCCGGCTCGTCTTCGACCTCGCCGAACACCGCTATGTCGCCGCCCGAGAACTGCGCCGCGCTGCCGCCGGCGGCGTCGGTGTGAAGAACGCCCGGCTGGAACGACTCGCCGACCCGGACGCGCTCGGCACGCCGGACGACATCACCGAGGTGCTCGCCTCCGATTCCGAGGTCACGCCCGCAGTGGAAGAACTGCTCGGGCTACCGTTCGAGCACTTCATCACCTGTGTGGTGCTGCCGCAGGGGGACTTCGCCGAGTTCCTCCACGCGCAACCGGCCAGACGGCAGGAAATCCTCGTCAAACTGATGGGTCTGGAGATCTACCCCAGGATCGCGCAGGCGGCGAACACGGAGGCCGAGCGCGCGAGGCAGCGCGCCGAGCTCCTCGCCCAGCAGCTCGAGGAGTTCACCGATGCGACCGAGTGCGCGGAGCAAGCGGCACAGGACCGGGTGGCCGCGCTGGAGGAGGTCGCCGAGCGGATCCGTGCGGCGCTGCCCGAACTCGCCAAGCACGGCGCGGCGGTCACCGAGGCACGGCAGGCGTGCGAGACGCTGACCGCGGAGCGGGACCGGTTGAGGGCGGTCGCCGTGTCGGCCGGGCTCGAAGAACTCGGGAAGAGGGAATGCGACATCGAAGCCGCCGACGAGGCGGCCGACGAGGAACTCGCCGCGGCCGAGGCAGCCGACACGGCTGCCCGTGAGCAGCTTGCGGCGGCACCGTCCCGGGCCCCGCTCGAGCAGGCCCGCCGCGACCACATGGAGCTCGACACGCTGGAGAGGAGACTGTCCGCCACGCAGGCGCTACAGCGGCACTGCGTCATGGCACTCTCCGACGTGACCGCCGCCGAGGAGGAGGCCGAGAGACTCGCCCTGCAGGCGCGCCGGACGCAGGAGGTCACGGCACGGTCCCATCTGGCCGCGGCGCTGCGACCGCACCTGCGGGACGGCGCAGCGTGCCCGGTGTGCGGGCAGCGGGTCACGACGATACCCGGCCCGCTGGCCGCGCCCGACCTGGACAGGGCCGAGCAGGCACGAGTCCAGGCCGACCGGGAGGTGGAGCGGCTGCGCGAGGCGTGGACGAAGGCGTCCAGAGCCGAGCAGCAGGCCACCGGCGAACTGAACGCGCTCACCGGCCGGATCGCCGTCCTGCGTTCCGTTCTCGCCGACGCCCTCACTCGGGAGCAGGCGACCGCCGCACTCGCACGCCGAGAGCATCTGGAAAGAGCTGCCGACGAGGCGGACGCGAGGCTGCGGCGTGCGCGAGCCGTCAGGGCGAGCGCCGAGCAGGCCACGACGAGCGTTCGCCAGGAGGTGCGGGCGGCCTGGTCGACGCTCGAGCATGTGCGCGACCCGCTCGTCACGCTCGGGGCTCCGGTGCCGGACCGTGACGACCTGACCGCGGCGTGGACCGCCCTCGTCTCCTGGGCGGCGGCCGCCGCCGCCACCCGCGAAATGGCGCTGTCCGGCGCGTACGAAAGGCTGGCGAGGGTCCGTGGAGAGCTCACCACCGCCGAGGGCCGACTCGCCGGTGTGCTCGCCACCCACGAGGTGACCCTCCATGCAGGACGGCCGCTCACCGAGACGGCCGAGCCGGCGGTCGCGGCGGCGCTGGAGGGGGCCCGGCAGGAGGCGCGGCGTCTCATCGAACGGCGGAAGCAGGCCGCGAAGCTCGACATGCAGCGGCAGCACAAAGAGCAGACGCACCAGGTGGCGAAGACGCTCGGCCACCTCCTGCGCGCGGACGGGTTTCCCCGCTGGCTTGTCGCGACAACCCTCGACACCCTCGTCGCGGAAGCCTCCGGGACACTCGCCGAACTGTCCGGCGGGCAGTTCGAGCTGACCCATGACGACGGGAGCTTTCTCGTCGTCGACCATGCCGACGCGGACAGCCGCCGACCGGTCAGGACACTGTCCGGCGGTGAGTCGTTCCAGGCCAGCCTCGCCCTCGCCCTGGCGCTTTCGGCGCAGCTGCCGGCCATGGCCGCAGCCGGTGCCGCTCAACTGGAGTCGATCTTCCTCGATGAGGGGTTCGGCGCACTGGACGGGGTGGCCCTCGAGACGGTCGCCGCCACGCTGGAAGAGCTCGCGGCGCGCAGGGACCAGGTGGTCGGCATCGTCACGCACATCGACGCTCTGGCCGAACGGGTACCGATCCGCTTCGCCGTTCGCCGCGGCCAGGGGACCTCTTCGATACAGCGGGAGACACCGTGACCGTGTGGGCGCCGGGAACCCGGTTCTTGCGGGATTTTCACGACGAGGTGACGGATCGTCACCGTGGTGCCGTTCTACGGGTGTGTGACGAGCTTGACGACATTGCCTACAAAATGGCAGAAGACGCAATCGATCCGCCCGGACCCGCAGACAATTTGAAATCCTACGCCGCTAGGAGCGTGGGTCAGTCACGGCAGCTGTAGGTCCGGTGTACGTGCTGGTCGTGTGCCGAAGCGCGATATGTGTCACTGAACAGGTCACCCGACCTGCTGATCTCTTATCAACGAGGCACGGTGGTTGTCACTGGATCGGCGTGCTACTTGTCACCAGTAGCGTCTGTCGCCACCGGTGTTGACCCGGCCTGATCGAGGTCACACGCGCCTTGGACATTCCCAGGGCCATGGTCAGGGGCTGATGACAGTCCAGGAATAGGCACCCGTTTGGGCTGCTCACACCTGGGAGGTGTCCGGTTCCAGGGAAACCGCGACAAGCCGGTCGCTGAGGGAGCCGGCGGTGCTGTCGCCTGTCGTCTCGGCGCGGTACGCACGGATCGCCGGGTCGGCGAGGGTGAGGGTCAGCGCCGGGCAGTCCGCGGAGTCGTTGGTGTCCTCAGGCGAGCACTTGATGATGTCGAGCAGGTTGTGGCCAGGACACACGGCCCCGGCAGGCAGATCCACGTCCAGGAGCAACTCCTTGCCTGGATCCACGCGGAAGCTGCCGGACGCCGGGACTTTAACAGGCTTGCCCGTGTAACCGCTGTCCACGACAGTCGCGGTGAGCCCGCGGGCGGAAGCGCGGCCGCCCTCACCGTGCGGGCCGTAGAGATCGAGCGTGACCCGACCTTTGGCCAGCGGTGCGTCGAGCAACAGGGGGCGGTCGCCTGTTCGGATGGCCGCGTGGACGGTGAAGCGGGGTTTGCCCGGCGACTTCGGCCCCGGATCGTAGGCGTCCCAGCTGGTGAGCACCAGCTGCGGGTCCTTGCTCCGCTCGCCTTTCCCCCGTGGTACCGGCCGCGGCCAATCGTCCACCCCGCACTTCGAGAGTTGGGCCGTGCCGCCGGCGGGGAGCGGACTGTCCTGCAACGGCTCGGCAGGGGCCTGCCATTCCGCGGATGCGCGCGGCTCGGACGTTGTAGCGGAATACGTCAGTACCAACAGGCCCACGACGGGCACGGCGAGGATCAACCAGGAACGTAGGGAAACGCGGAACACTCAGCCACGTCCTTGCGCTCGGCCGACCGTCCCGGCACCGCCTCCAGGTCGTCCGCGGTCGTCGGCCAGCGGCAACGAACAACGGTCCTCAGAGGCCGGACGGCTGGTATCCAGGCCTCGCTCGCCGGCCCGGGGGATCAGCTCCATGACGCTCATGATTCTTTCTGCGCGCTGGACGGCAAGAGCGTCACTGCTCCGTTACGTCGAGCCCGTCCTGGGAACAGAAGCAGCGCAGCTCCCGAGCAGCTCTGCCGACCGATCGACTCATCAGCGCGGAAGGCCGCCATCAGGGATGCAACGCGCACGCTACGGATCTTGGTGACAACGGGCCTGCCTTTGTGCCACCTATCGTGCTTCGGCACAGGTCGGCGGCGTGGGGGCGGGGTTCGGGTGTGGGCACGGCCACCGTGATCATGAACGTTTGTGACGGCGTATCAAAACCAGGTGGCCGTGGAGGCCACGATAGCCCAGGCCACCTGGGGCCGGGTGTTCCAGGCGGCGATGGATGCGATCGCAGGCTGCTTCGCGCGGCGTGGGACACGCGCGACGGCCGCGGAGATGGTCTCCGGGCTGCTGGCGGAGGTGGACAGGCGGAACTGCTGGACACTGGCCCAGGCAGTGAGGCACCCGGGCCCGCACCGGCTGCAGCACCTGCTGTCCCGCGCGACGTTCGACCATGACCGGGCCGGGGAGGAGATCGCCCGCCTGGTCGTGCGTGAACTCGCAGGTCAGGATGTGATGCTGGTCGCGGACGAGACCGGCGGAACTGGGCGAGGGCTGTCGGGTCGCGTTCCTCGCTGAACCGCAGCACCCCGGCCGCCGCAGCAGTCAGCAGCTCCCGCTCACTGATGGACACCCTGACGCCAGCTCAAGTGACATCCTGATGCTGTGACTTTCTGCGCGTGTGTGACTCCCCGAGGTGGTCCGGATGGACAGGGCTGCCGGGATGGGGGGCCGCCGATGAGTTTTTCCGTGATGCGCAGTCAGAGGTCATGGTTGGTGCGCTGCGGCCGCGAGTGCGTGGGAGCGTGCACCGGCTGAACCTGCTGGAACCAGACACGAGAGACCGGGGAACCTTAAGATGCGTACTCTGATCAGCACCGCCTTCATCTCGCTCGACGGTGTCGTGGAGGCCCCGGGCGGTGAGTCCGGTTACCGGAACGCGGGGTGGACGTTCAAGGACGTCGACTTCCTCCCCGAGGCGTACGGGATCAAGGGCCGGGAGCAGAAGGAAGCCACCGCGATGCTGATGGGCCGCATCAGCTACGAGGCGTTCAGCCCGGTGTGGCCGGGCATGGAAGATTTCGCCGACTACAAGGTGATGCCGAAGTACGTCGTCTCCACCACCCTCACCGAGGACGGCCTGGTGTCGAACTGGGGCGAGACCACGATCCTGCGCTCGCTCGACGAGGTCGCCGCCTTGAAGGAGACCGAGGGCGGCCCGATCATCGTCCACGGCAGCGCCGCCCTGAACCGGAGTCTTTCGGACGCCGGCCTGATCGACCGCTACCACCTGCTCGTCTTCCCGCTCCTGCTCGGCGCGGGCAAGCGTCTGTTCAGCGCCACGGACAAGGACGCCCAGAAGCTGAGGCTGGTCGAGCACGAGGTCTACGCCAACGGCCTGCAGAAGAACGTCTTCGACGTCGTCCGCTGACAAGGGCTCCCGCACCCGCCCTGCCGTCGCGTCCCCGGACGCGGCCGGCGTCCTGCCGGGGGTTGGTGGCGGGAGTGGAGGGGCTGGCGGGGGTCGCAGGGGAAGAGGTGGGGTGCCGAGTGATTCTCGAAAAGAAGGGCGCAAGGCGTCTGGTGCTGTGGGTGGTTGGGCACTGGCTGCTCGGTGGTGCGGCTGCCGCCGTCGTCGCAGCGTTGTACGCGCCGGTGCCGGACGTGCTCGCGGCTCTTGCCGGGCTTTTCCTCGGCACGGCGGCGACGGTGTACCTCTCGTTCCATCCCGATCTGGGCCGGTGGGCGACCCTGCGCAAGCGTGCCGGTCTGTGGGCGCCGGGCGTCGGCGACTGGGGGTACCCCCAGTTGGTGTTCGCCGTCGCCGTGGTGTGGCTGGCGTCGGCCGCGACGGCGGTGGTGGTGGAGGTGGTGGTGCTGTAGGGCGAGCCGGTCGACTACACCCGCATCGGCCGGCGCTCGGATGCCTGTCGACTTCCCAAGGCCGCTTCGGCGGTTCGCCCTCGCCCCGTTACCCGGCTCAAGAACATTGACGCCGTCCGCCACGTGAGCGTTCCTACCGGATGCTGTCCCGGAGCCGTTCGATGGCCTCCTGAAGATCACTGAAGGCACGTCGCTCATCCTGCGGGGTGACACGGGTGACAGGCAGGATGCCGTCACGCGCGTTGCGGATGCGGGCATAGGCGTCGAAGCGAGCGAGAACCTGCCCGATCACCGGCTCCCACGACTCGGAAGGAGACGGGGAAGAGGGATCCTGGGGCGACATCGCGAGATTCCTGTCATGCCGGCAACTACTGGTTCGAACCACACACGACTGGTCCGTCGCCGACCAGACTTCCCGGCACACCATCCACCCCTGGAGGCAAGGTGAACTGCCGCCATGCTACCTGCGGCAGCACCCGCACAGACACACAGATGGCCCGCCCAATGCAGAGCCTCCACCGTTCCCGGAGCGGTTCACTCCTGCCGGTCGTGCGGGCCTTCGCCCGCGAGGACCGTTACCCACGCCTGGGCGAGATCACGGTGCCCACCGTCGTCATGGTCGGCACAGCCGATCGCAGCACACCGCCGAGCCGCTCCCGGCGCCTGGCCGCAGGGATACCGGGCGCGCGGCTGGTCACCGTGCCGGACGCCGGACACATGATCAACTGGGAAGATCCCGATGCCCTGGTGGAGGCCGTCGTCTCCCTGCACGAGGCCGAGGGAGCCGATTGAGGCGCAGCGGTCCGTGCGTCGCCGGGCGGCGCTGCGACCGGTAATCCGTGGCACAGCCGCACCGCAGGGGTACGGCGTCGACAATGGCCGACAGCAGGGTGTTGCCCGCCCGCCGATGCGGCTTGAGTGGGGGAGTCGAGCAGCCACGTCGGGCGAGGGGGACAGGTGTACGACTACATCATCGTGGGTGCTGGGTCGGCGGGGTGCGTGCTGGCCGGCCGTCTGACCGAGGACGAGAGGACGCGCGTTCTTCTCATAGAGGCCGGCCCGGTGGACGATGCCCCGGACATCCACGTTCCGGCCGCGTTCAGCAAACTCTTCCAGACGAAGTACGACTGGGGTTACCTCACCGAATGCGAGCCCGGGCTGGACGGCCGCCGCCGCTACCTGCCCCGCGGCCGGATGCTCGGCGGCTGTTCGTCGATGAACGCGATGATCTACATCCGCGGCAATCGCCGCGACTACGACGCCTGGGCGGCGGCCGGCGCCGACGGGTGGAGCTGGCAGGATGTCCTGCCGTATTTCCTTCGCGCCGAGGACTTCACGGGAGCCACGTCCCCGTGGCATTCCGCCGGCGGGCCGCTCACGGTGAGCGAGGGCCGTTCCCGGCATCCCCTGATGGACGCATACGTGGCGGCCGCTCAGGAGGCCGGACACCCCTACACCAGCGATTTCAACGGCCTCGAACAGGACGGCGTCGGCTATTACCACCTCACTCAGCGCGACGGTCTGCGCTGCAGCACGGCGGACGCGTATCTGCGGCCGGCCCTGTCCCGGCCGAACCTCGATGTGCTGACCGGTGTTGAGTGCACCCGCGTGCTGCTCGACGGTGAGCGTGCAACCGGCGTCGAGGTGGACCGGGACGGTGAACTGCTGTGCCTGCACGCCGAAAGGGAGGTCGTGCTGTCGGCCGGCGCCTACAACTCGCCGCACCTGCTCATGCTCTCCGGCATCGGCCCGGCCGGTGAGCTGGCGGCCCACGGCATCACGTCCCGCGTCGATCTTCCAGTGGGGGAGAATCTGCAGGATCATCCGCATGTCGGTCTGTGCTACCTCACCGACACGGAGTCGCTGTTCACCGCCGAGACACCGGACAACGTGCGCCTGCTGGAGACCGAGGGCCGCGGCCCGCTCACCTCGAACGTCGGCGAGGCCGGCGGTTTCCACCGCACCCGCGAGGGACTCGAAGCCCCCGACATCCAGGTGCATGCCGCGCCGGTGATGTTCTACGAGGAGGGCATCAGCCCCGTGACCGACCACGCCTTCATGGTCGGCGCGGTCCTGCTCGCCCCCACGAGCCGGGGCAAGATCTCCCTGCGGTCGGCGCTCCCCAGCGCCAAACCGCGCATCCTGCACAACTACCTGACCACCGAAGAGGACCGCGCCACGATGATCCGGGCGCTTCGGATACTGCTCGACATCGCCGACCGGCCCGGCCTGCGCAAGCACCGCCGAGCCGACTTCCGCGTACCGCGTTCCACGGACGACGTCGGTCTGCTCGACTTCGCCCGGCGCGAGCTGCAGACCCTCTACCACCCGGCGGGCAGCTGCTCCATCGGCCCCGTCGTGGACTCCCGGCTCAACGTGCACGGCGTGAGGGGCCTGCGGGTGGTGGACGCCTCGGTGATGCCCACCGTGGTGCGGGGCAACACCAACGCACCCACGATCATGATCGCGGAAAAGGCGGCGGACATGATCCGCGGTCTTCCGGCACGGGCGTGACCCTGACATCAGGCCGGGGCAGCGGGCGGGCTGCGCCCCTGTGGCATAACTCCTGGCAGTGAGCATCTCTTGAAGGTTGACCTGATCCTGTGAGGGCCGGGCCTCCTTCCTGCTCAGCCCGGCGGTTCCTGTCGTCCGGGTATGCGCGAGCTCAGGAAGGAGGCCCTCAATGTCCGTCCACGTCGGTATCGGCGTGCACCGCAAGCGGTCGCCGATCACGACGGTGCGGCGCGGGTCAACCGGAACGTGCTCAACGGGGTCAAGTCAGTACTCTCCGTGATCGGGAATCTTCCGATCGGTATGCCGATGGCCTTCGAGGCCGCCTACGGCTGGGGCTGGGTCACGTCCGCTGGAGTGGTGTATCGACGGCCACTCGGTGATCTCGTCTTTGAGGCTATGCGGTGAGTTCGGTGGGCAGGGCGGTGTCGTCGGTTTCCGACTCGATCGGGTGGAGGCGGGCCTTGGCCAGCAGGTCGAGTCCCATGGAGCGGCGGGCCTCGGTCCACTCATCGTTCTGCGCGACCGTGTCCACGCCGTCCTGGCCGATCACGGCTGCGACCGCCCCGGTGGCTGCTTCACCGCACCGGGCCGCGTCCGGCTCGACGGTCTCGACCTGCCGGACGCCTCGCGCCGCGTGGTCGACGACCTCCTGGCCCTGATGGACGCCCTCAAGGAGCCGGTCGACGCCCTCGACCGGCAGCTGATCGCGCAGGCGCGGGGCGATCCGAGGGTGGCCGCGCTCACCCGGCTGCCCGGGGTGGGCACGCTCACCGCCCTGATGATCGTGGCCGAGGCCGGCGACGTCAGCCGCTTTTCCTCCGCGCGTGAGCCGGCCGCCTGGGCCGGCCTGACCCCCACCGTCCGCGCCTCGGACCTGACCGTGCGGCACGGGCACATCTCCAAGCAGGTCTCGGACCGGCTGCGGTGGATCCTGTGCGAGGCCGCCCGGACCGCGAAACGCTCCCCGCAGTTCGCCGTCGCCCACCAGCGCCTCGCCCGTCGCCGCGGCAAGAAGATCGCCACCACCGCGATCGCCCGGCGCCTGCTCACGCGGGCCTATCACCTGCTGCAGGCCGTCCGGGCCCGGCCGGGCCGGCAGGAGGTCCGATGACACCAGCAGACAACCGCCGTCGGCGGCCACAGCCCCCGGGCGCGCTCGCCTTTCCGCATGAGACGGCCCCACGGCCGCGCTCGATGAACCGCTCCACGAACGTTCTGCGTGGACACGACCGTGCGGCGCAGTCGTAGGCGTACTTCGTGGTGTAGTCGCCGTCAACCGAGGTGGTCGCGAAGCCCTTCGAGTCCGTGACCGACGTCAGATCGCCGAACGAGTCGTACCCGAACTGCCGGGTACGCCCCCGGTGAGGTCTTCCGGTACAGGTCGGCGGCGTAGCCGTCGGCCCGCGTCTGGTACTCGTACGCCGAACTGTCGGCCGGGTGGTTGGACGGGGTGCAGCAGTCGGTCGAGTTGAACGAAGTCCACGACTTCGTCGTCTCCACGTCCCACTGGCCCAGCGGGTAACCGGTTTTCGGGCCGTAGCAGTACGCGGTCTTCGCCCCGTTGGCCTCCTCCAGGTACGTAACGTTGTTGTCCGCGTCCCACGACGTCTTCGTCGTCGCGGACGTACGGGCAGCACCACCCGTTCGGCTGATGCCGCCCGGGCCGAACCGGCTCCCGCACGCCTTCGCGGTCAGCGTGACGGTCGCGTGGTGAACCCACTCGGCGGGACACCCGGTCCGGCTCGAGCACGGCCGGCTGGACGCAGCGGATCGTCTCGGCGAGCCCGCCGACGCCGCCTGCATACGCAGCGGGAGATACCACCGCAACGGCTACCGCCCGCGAGTGGGGCACCGGGGCGGGCACTGTCGATCCGGCCATCCCCACGCTCACGTCCGGGAGACACATCCGAGGGGTCCGGTAGGTCGAAGCCGGTGAGGACCCGTCAGGTTGTCAGTGCGGGCGCGGTCTGTCCGAGAGGTGTCGCACGGTCACCGCTTCCCGGCCGGCCGGCCGACACGTGGCCGGTCCGGCCAGGGCGGACACCACCGCGTCGCTGTCCGCGGGCCGCCCCACTGTCAGCCGCGTGCCCTCCCCGGGCCAGTGACGGGCCCGGACCCCGGCGGCCGAGAGGGCGGCCTGATGGTCGGTGCCGGTACCGGGCTCGGTGGCCAGCCACAGGAAGTTGGCGTGGCTGGCCGGGACCGAGTGACCGAGGTCCGTGAGTCGCCGGTGCAGTCGTTCGCGTTCGGCGACGACCGCGTCGATCCGCGTGGCGAGTTCGTCGCCGGCTTCCAACGTGGCCTCGACCGCGGCGGCTGCCACCGCGTTGATTCCGTAGGGGAGTTGTTGGTTGCGCACCCGCGCGACCACGGCCGGGTGTCCCAGCCCGTAGCCGACCCGCAAGGCGGCCAGCCCGTAGGCCTTGGAGAAGGTCCTCAGCAGCAGGAGGTTCGGTCGGTCGGCCCACAGACGGAGACTGTCCGGGACGGAGGGGTGACGTGCGAACTCGATGTACGCCTCGTCCAGCAGCACGGTCACGTGTTCCGGCACGCGGGAGAGGAAGGCCGCCAGCTCCGGGCCGGTGACCAGGCTGCCCGTCGGGTTGTGCGGATTGCAGAGCACCACCACCCTGGTGGTGGGATCCAGCGCCGCCTCGGCCAGGGCGACGAGGTTCTGCCGGCCGTCGGGCAGCAGGGGGACGGGGACCGGTTCGGCTCCCGTCATCCTGGCCAGCAGGGGATAGGCATCGAACCCGGGCCAGGCGTGGACCAGGCGGTCGCCTGGGCGGAGCACCGCCTGCAGCAGTTGCAGGGCCACCCCGACCGAGCCGCTGCCGACCGCAACGCAGTCCGGGGCCACACCGCACCAGGCGGCGATCCGTGCGGCCAACGCGTCCGGGTGGAACGGCGGGTAGCGGTGGGCCCGGCCGACGGCGCCCCGGATCGCCTCACGCACCGACGGCAGCGGCGGGTACGGGCTCTCGTTGAGGGCGAGCAAGTGCGGGGACACCGCTGTCACCACCCCTCCCGGCGGATCGCGGCGGCACCGGCGTAGTCCCCGGCGTGGGCGAATCCGGCCAGGACGACGAGGTCACCGTCCTCGATCTGCTTGGAGCGGATCGCTTCGTCGAGTGTGATCGGCATCGCCGCGCCGAACAGGTTGCCGCAGTGGTCGAAGGTGTCCGGGTGCCGTTCGGCGGGCACGCCCAGCGCCTCGTGCCAGTTGCGCAGGAAGGTACGGTTGGGCTGGTTGGTGATCAGGCAGTCGATGTCGGTGGTGTCCACGCCCAGTCGGCCGCACAGTCGCCGTACGGTCTCCGGCACCAGGCAGTTGCCTCGCTCCAGTACGTTTTCGATCCCGCTCTCGGTGAAACCGATCCGTACCTGGGCCTCACCCGCCTCCCAGTACTTGCGCCCGTCGTCCCGCACCATCGTCATGTCCCCGGCGTACGCGGAGATGTGCCGGCTCTCGACCCCGAGGACGGGCGCGTGCGCGGAGGTCGTCAGGTAACCCACGCCGCAGCCGTCTCCCGGAATCGCCGCCTGGGGCAGGCATCGGACCTGTGACTGGGTGAACAGCTGGCCCGCGGCGCTCTGCGCGTTGCAGATCAGGGCCGTACGGCCGTCACCGGCGAGCAGGAACCGCCGGGCCAGCTGGATCATGTGCACGAACGAGGCGCAGCCGGCGTTGGCCACGTCGATCAGCCACCGCGGAGACAGTCCGAGCCTGCGCGCCACCTCGGTCCCGGCGCCCACGAACGGCTGGTCCGGCAGCTGGCTGTGCACGAGCAGGACGTCCACGCGGCGGATCTCCGAGCGGCCGTGCCGCTCGATCAACGGCTGGACTGCGCGCTCGATCATGTCCGCGTTGGACTCGTCGGGCGCCACGTGGTGACGGTACGGAGGGACTTTGAACATGGGGCTCTCGCGCAGCCTGTCCTCCGCCGCGGGATGCTCGGTGAAGAAGGCCGCGGGGACGGGCTCGCCCGGCAGATAGCCGGCGACGTCCGTGAGGCTCACCGTGGTCATCGGGCCACCCGCGCGGCCGGGGAGCTGTTGATCGGCAGCCCGTTGCGGTGCCGGTGCTCGAGAATCGCCTTGAGATTGTTCATCTCCAGGGTGTGGCCCGCGTAGAACAGGTCCCAGTAGTCACCGACCCAGCGCCGGTCGGGGCCCGGTGCCAGATCCGGACGCGGATTTTGCTGGTAGTACGGGTGGCGGCAGTTGGTCCAGGTGATCACCGAACCGGGGCGGCCCATCACCCGCGTCGCCGGGATCACCCGCATCAGGTAGATCATCCACAGCTCGTCCGCCTGATCCCACGCGCAGTGGTAGTCGACCGTCATGGCGTGCGGGTTCGCCTCGACACGGCAGTAGATCCGCGTGCCCTCCTCCAGACGGTCTTGGCCGACCCAGACCCCCGGCACGTCGGCGGGCTCGAACCCGCGCAGGCTGCACGTCCACTCCTCCAGGTGGTGGCCGCGGCTGAGGTAGTCGTACGCCGCTTCGGGCGGGCAGTCGACGTGTGCGTGGATGGTGCAGTACTGCCCGTACACCTGCTGGTAGGGGTAGCTGTCCGGGGTCATCTCCAGACAGCGGGCGGCCAGTTGCTGCGGATCGGTGTTCTCCACCCGGACCAGGCCGGGGATGTCAGCCAACGTGGATCGGTCGGTCATGCGAGTGCTCCTCGTCGTCGATCGGGGCATGTCGGGGCAGGGGTGCGGGCGGAACCGGCGCCGATGCCGTCGGGCCGGACAGGAAGGGCTGGAAGGGGGGAATCTCGCGGTGGTCGAAGTCCATGGCGACCAGGGACGGGCCGGGGCGGTCATTGCTGCGCAGCAGCGCACGGCGGAGTTGGGCCGGAGTGTCGGTCGAGGCGACGTGCAGCCGGGGAAACATGGCCGCCGCGCCGGCGGCGATGGCGGCCGGGTGGAAGAGGTTCTCGGCGCGGGCGCCGCCCTGGAAGAGCTCCTCGCGGGTGACGCACATGGCGTGCGCGTTGTTGTTGAGCACGACAAAGGTCACGGGTGCGGCGTACTCGACCGCGGTGTGCACCTCCATGCCGTGCATGAAGAACGCCCCGTCGCCGGCCACCACATAGGTGCGTCGGCCGGTGGCCAGCGCGGCGCCGATGCCCGCGCCGAAGGTGTAGCCCATGCCGCCCATGCCCACCGCCACCACGAAGCGGCCGTCGCGGGGAGCGGGCAGCGCGTGAATGACGCTCGCCCCGACGTTGCCGGCGTCCACGAACACGTGGGCGTCCTGCGGCAGCGCCTGGGCGATCGAGGCGACCGCCGCACCGTAGCCGTTACCGGTCTCGGGGAGCGCAGGGGCGGAAGAAACGGAGGGCGGTCGATGGGCGGGGCAGGCGGGCGGCCGCGGCCGCAGCCGCTGCCGCAGGGTCCGCAGCGTGGCGGCGGGCTCACCACGCAGCGCGACACCCGGTACGAACGGTGGCTCGGGATCGACACAGACCACGGGCGTCTCGGTGAGCGGCGACTCCAGGCGTCCCCGTGCCAGGACCGGCAGCCGCGTGCCCACCAGCAGGCAGGCGTCGGCCCGGCGCAGGCAGTCCTCGACTTCGCGGTGGCCCATCACTCCTGCCACACCGACGAAGCGGGGGCTGCGGTTGTCGAAGACGTCCTTGGCGTCCGGGGTGACTGCCACGCAGGCACCCAGGTGTCGCACCAGGCCGGCCAGTTCCCCGCGTGCCCGAGCCCCGGCCACCCCCTCCCCGGCGATCACCAGCACACGGGAGGCGTTTTCCAGGACGCCGAGCGCGGCCGTCACGGATGCGGATTCGGGCCGGGGGGCCGGGCGCGCGTACGTGGCTTCCGCGGCAGGGTCGTCCCCCGCGGCAGGGGCCGGTGCGGCGGTCCGGGCGGCCGCGCCCTTGGACCCGGCCGGCCCTCCGGCCTCCCGGACTCCCGGGGCGCCGACGCGCAGCGTCGTATCGGCCCCGTAAGGGATGTCGACGAGGGCCTGTTGGACGTCCTTGGGCAGCAGCAGCACCGCCGGACCCCTTGGATCGGCCTGCGCCGCGGACACCGCCTGCGCCAGCAGCCCGGCGATTGCGCCGGGCTCGGTCACCCGGGCGCAGAACCGCGAGACGGGGGCGAAGACGTCCAGGGCGTCGAAGGAGCCCGCCCTGCCGCTGGAGTCCTGAAACGCGCCCCGGCCCTCCAGATCCGTGGGCGGCTGTCCCACCAGGGCGAGCAGCGGGATGCGCGAGGCATGGGCCTCGGCGAGCCCCGGCACCAGGTTCATCGCACCGCCGCCGGACGTGGCGGCGACGACGCCGAGCCGTGCGGTGGCCCGGGTGTGTCCGTCGGCCATGGTGACGGCGGAGAACTCGTGCTTGGCCGTGACGCCGCGTATCGGGCCTGCGGAACGGTGCACCGCGTCATACAGGTCCTCGATGTTCGCGCCGCCGACCCCGAACACGTAGCGGACGCCGATCCGCTCCAGTTCGCCGACCACGTAGTCCACCAGACGCATGGGGTCGCTCACGCGGCCCTCCCTGCCGTCCCGGCGACCGGGCGGAGGACCGGGCCGGCGGGCGATCGGAGCTGGAAACGCTGCCGGTACTGGGCGGGGGTGACGCCGACGAGGGCGCTGAAGGCCCGTAGGAACGTTTCGGTCGAGGTGAAGCCGCACCGGCCGGCGATCTGGCCCACCGACAGCTCGCTGACCTCCAGGAGTTGACGGGCCCGGACGATGCGCATCTGCCGGACGTACTGGCCAGGTGTCGTCCCCACCGCGCGTCGGAACACCCGGGCGAAGTGCCGCGGACTCATGCTCGCCCGGTCGGCCAGTTCGGACACGGGCAGGGCGCGGTGGAGGTTCTCCTGGATCCAGTCCTGTACGGCGCGGATCGGTTCCTGGTCGGTCAGCTGCGCGTCCAGGGCCATGCTGAACTGGGCCTGACCACCGGGCCGTTTGAAATACAGCACCAGGAACTTGGCGACCTGCAGGGCGTACGCCGCTCCGTGGTCGGCCTCCACCAAAGCCAGGGCCATGTCAATTCCGGTGGACACGCCCGCCGAGGTCACATAGGGACCGTCCCGGACGAAGATCGGTTCCGGATCCACGGCCACGTTGGGGTAACGGCGGGCCATCTCCTCGCAGAACGCCCAGTGCGTGGTCGCCCGCCGCCCGTCGAGCAGACCGGCCTCGGCCAGCAGGAACGCCCCGCCGCACACGGAGACCACGCGCCTGGACCTGGCCGCGGCGCTCCGGATCCACGCGATGAGGGACGGGTCCGCGAGTGCGTCCTTCAGGCCCCAGCCGCCGGGCACGAGGAGGGTGTCGATCGCTCCCTCGCCCGCTGCCAGCGGCTCGGCCTGCACGACCAGGCCCGTTGAGGTGGGCACGGACGGAGGCCGGGGGGAGAGGCATTGCAGACGGTAGCCGTCACCTGGCCCGGGTGGGCCGGGTAAGAGCCGGTTCAGTGTGTCGAAGACTTCCAGTGGTCCACTGACATCCAGGGTCTGCGCGCCGGAATAAACCAAGATCACAACACGTCGTTGTTCCACGATGACAGCGTGTGCCCGACACCGGCTCGACTGCAACGACACCTTGTTGACGATTCCTGCCATGCCTCCGGCTCACCCGCCTGATCAGGCAGAAGGCGTCCGCGAGGCGGGCAGGATGAAAAAGGTCACGGCGTCGGTGGCGGCGGGGGCGGCCTGTTTCTGGTGGTGCTCGGGTACGGGTGCGGGCTCGACGCCGCGTCGGGCGAGCTGGGCTCCGACCCGCTCGACCGGCAGGCGGCGGGCGGTGGCCGAGGTGGTCTGCTCGTCGGGCCGGCACGTGCAGGGCCTGGTGCACCGCGCCGACCTGCGGATCCGAGCTGGGCGTGACAAAGTCGCACCCGCCGCTGGATCCAAACCAGACACAGAAGGAGAAGGAGCACAGAGAAGCTGGCCGCCCGGCGCGGACTTGAGTGCCCGCCCCGGCCGATCGCTGGTCACCCTCGGCCCCGTTGCTCAGAACGTCCACCGCGTATGGGTGTAGACCCCGTCACCCCGGCCGAAGCCGTACGCGGTGGCCGGGGCCACCGCGAACACCACCGCGTCCCCCGTCCGGAACGCGTCCCCGATCCCATGGAAGGTGCCCTCCGGCGAGGTGATGTGCGGCCCGTACTTCGCCTCGTACGCCGCGATCACCTCTTCCAGCACCGCCGGATCGGCAACCGGCTCCGCCATGCCCTCGACCACCAGGTCGAGCCCCTCGGTGAGCGAGTTCCTGCCGGTGGTCAGCGCGCAGTGCCCGTCATGAGCGAGGTTCCTCGCCTTCTGCTCCCCGGCGCCGGTGGAGAAGTACAGCACCCCCTCGTGCCAGGCGGCGATCACGGGAGTGACGTGCAGCCGGCCGTCGGGCCGCACCGTGGACACCCAGAAGATCTCGGCGGCCTCCGGCCGCCGCCGGGCCTCGGCCCACTCGGTGGCGGTGACGTCCGCGGCACCCGGGCGGGGATGGAGCGCGGAGCTGTAGCGGGCGTCGAGCTCGGTCGCGGGTTGCTTCGCGGGTCCCTGTGTCGGCATGGCGGATCTCCTTCCTTCCCCCTGACGACCGACTGCCCGCACCGAAATCATCGCCACGCCCGTTTGCCGTTCGTGTCCGTCTGCACGCCCGACCGGGGACGGCTACGGCCCCGACGTTCCGATGCGGCACTCGCCAGGGGAGCGCGCTCAGAGCCCTGTTTCAGGAGGTGGGGCCGGCGTGCGAGTGCCGCACGGCCGGCCAGCCCATACTTTGGGTGCATGTCCGACTACACATCGGCGGCGAGTGCGCCCGCGACCAGCGGTTGCCCGGCGCGGCTCCGGTCCGCCGCACGGTCTGCCCTGCCGCCGATCCCGAGCGGGAGCGGCGGATGAATCCGGACGATCTTCCTGCGCCGGTCGAGGGGCTGGTGCTCACGCACTTCTTCACCATCTCCGACGTGCCGCGCTCCCGGGCGTTCTACGCCGACGTGCTGGGAGGAACGGTGGTGCTGGACGAGAACCCCTGCATCATCGAGGTCGCCAACGGCTGGATCATCATGAACCCTGGCGGCGGCCCCACCGACGACAAGCCCGACGTCGTATTGCGTCCACCGGACGACCCCCACACCGCCTCCAGCTTTCTGAATGTGCGGGTGGCCGACATTCACCGCTTCTTCGACATGGCCGTCGCGAAGGGAGCGGAGTTCCCCACCCCGCCCGTCGACCGTCGCGCCGAGTTGCGCTGCTACATGCGCGATCCGGACGGCTACCTCATCGAGGTGGGCCAGGCGACGGGTCTGCTCAAGGGCGTGCCGGCGCGCACCGACATCTGAACAGGGAGCCGACCGCGGGGGCTTCCTGTCCGGTCGTGGGGGGCCATCTGGGGGTGGTGGACGGCGCGTGGCGGTCGGATGATGACTGATGAGTTGCCGCCCCCCTTCCGCCCCGGCAGCCCGGCGCCGGAGCGGGCGTACCCCTGCGCGGGCGGTCGGGCCGTGCCGCGCGGACGGGACCACGAAGGAGTGAACCCGCAGATGGACGTCTACCACGAGCTCCACCGACGCAGCATCGCCGACCCCGAGGCCTTCTGGGCGGAGGCCGCCAAGGACGTGACCTGGGACCGCGACCCGGTGCGCGTCCTGGACTCGGACCGGCCCCCCTTCCACCGCTGGTTCCCCGACGCCCGGATCAACACCTGCCGCAACGCCCTGGACCGCCACGTCGAGGCCGGCCACGGCGCCCGCACCGCCCTGATCCACGACAGCCCGGTCACCGGCACGAAAAGCAGCCTCACCTACACCGAACTGCTGGACCTGACCGCCCGGTTCGCGGGCGTGCTGCGCGGCCTCGGCGTCGGCAGGGGCGACCGCGTGGTCATCTCCATGCCGATGGTGCCGCAGGCCGTGATCGCGATGCTGGCCTGCGCCCGGCTCGGCGCCGTCCACTCCGTCGTCTTCGGCGGCTTCGCCGCCAAGGAACTCGCCGTGCGCATCGACGACGCCCGGCCCAAGGTCGTCGTCTCCGCCTCCTGCGGCATCGAGGCCGGCCGCGTGGTGCCGTACCAGCCGATGCTCGACGAGGCGCTGCGGCTGGCCCGCCACACGCCCAGGCGCTGCGTGATCCTGCAGCGCCCGCAGGCCCCGGCCGACCTCACCGACCGGGACCTCGACTGGGACGAGGCGATGGCCGCCGCCGAACCCGCCGACTGCGTGACGGTCGCCGCGACCGACCCGCTGTACATCCTCTACACCTCGGGCACCACCGGCCGGCCCAAGGGCGTCGTCCGCGACAACGGCGGCCACGCCGTCGCCCTCGCCTGGAGCATGCGTCACGTCTACGGCATCGGCCCCGGCGACGTGTGGTGGGCAGCCTCCGACGTCGGCTGGGTCGTCGGCCACTCCTACATCGTCTACGCCCCGCTGATCGTCGGCGCCACGACCGTCGTCTACGAGGGCAAGCCCGTCGGCACCCCGGACGCGGGCGCCTTCTGGCGGGTGATCGCCGAGCACGGCGTGAAGGCCCTGTTCACCGCGCCCACCGCGATCCGCGCGATCAAGAAGCAGGACCCGGACGCGGCCCTGCTCGCCCGGCACGACCTGAGCGGCCTGCGCAGCCTCTTCCTCGCGGGCGAGCGCCTCGACACCGGCACGTACTCCTGGGCGACGCACGTCCTCGGGGTGCCCGTCGTCGACAACTGGTGGCAGACCGAGACGGGCTGGCCCATCACCGCCGTCCCGCGCGGCGTCGGCGGCGTGGACATCCGGCCCGGCTCGCCCGGCGTGCCGATGCCCGGCTACGACCTGCGCATCCTCGACCCGAGCAGCCACGAGTGCGCGCCGGGCCAGGACGGCGCCGTGACCCTGCGGCTGCCGCTGCCGCCGGGCACCCTGCCGACGCTCTGGGAGGACGACGAGCGGTACGTGGCCTCGTACCTGTCCGCATATCCGGGGCACTACCTCACCGGCGACGGCGGGCACGTCGACGAGGACGGCTACGTCTTCGTCACCGGCCGCACCGACGACGTCGTCAACGTCGCCGGGCACCGGCTGTCCACCGGCGTCATGGAGGAGGTCGTCGCATCCCACCCGGATGTCGCGGAGTGCGCGGTGATCGCCGTGCGGGACGAGCTGAAGGGACAGGTGCCGCGGGCCCTCGTCGTCCTCAAGTCCGGCGCCGACACCACGCCCGACCGGCTGGAGCGGGAGATCGTCGCCGAGGTACGCGACCAGGTCGGCGCCGTCGCCTCCCTGAAGCAGGTCACCGTGGTGCCCGCGCTGCCGAAGACCCGCTCCGGGAAGATCCTGCGGGCGGCCATGCGCGACATCGCCGACGGCCGCGACACCCCGACGCCCGCCACGGTCGAGGACCCGACCGTACTGCATGCACTGCGCCGCACCCTTCGTCCCAGGGCCTGAGCCGGGCCCCGGACCCCCGAGGTGGTCCCTGTCCGCCCGGGGGCCCGAGCCGGGCCCCTCCCTCTCCGCTGCCCTGTGCGGGGGAGAGGCCCCGCCCGCGTCGGGTGCGCGTACCACGCCCCGGGCAGCGGCCACCACCCGGCCGCGCCCCGCAGACCGGCGCGGCCGGGTGCGCACAACAGCAGGACACGACAGCAGGAAGAGACGGGCACAGACGGATGGCGAACGGGTCCAGAATCAGGGACAGCGGGCCGGCACGCAGGATCGTCTCCGCCGACGAGGCGGCCGCGCTGATCCCGACGGGCGCCACCGTCGGCATGAGCGGCTTCACCGGCGCCGGCCACCCGCAGGCGCTGGCGCGCCGCATCGCCGCGGCGGCCGAGGCCGGCGAACGGACGAAGGCCGGCGTGGGGACGGGCGCGTCCACCGCCCCCGGACTCGACGACGTGTTCGCCGAGGCGGACGGTGTCGACCTGCGGCTGCCGTACCAGTCGTACCCGACCACGCGGCACGAGATCAACACCGGCCGGATGGAGTACCTCGACCTGCGCCTCTCGCACGTGGCGCAGATGGCCTGGCAGGGCTCGCCGTCGTCGAGGTCGGCGCGATCACCGAGGACGGCCGCCTCGTCCCGTCGTCGTCGGTCGGCAACAACAAGACCTGGATCGAACGCGCCGACACCGTGATCCTGGAGGCCAACTCCTGGCTGGCCGAAGCCCTGAAGGGCATGCACGACATCCACTACGGCACCGCCCTGCCCCGCGACGCGTCCCCGTGCCGATCATCAGGCCCACCGGCCGCATCGGCACGTCCTGCCGGCACTGCCCGCCGGAGCAGATTGCCGCGATCGTCGAGACCCACGCGCCCGACCGCAACACCCCCTTCGCCGCCACGACGGAACCTCTCGCCGCATCGCCGGTCACGTCCTGGATTTCCTGCAGGGCGAGGTGGAGCAAGGCAGGCTGCCGGAAACCTGTTGCTGTTGAGGCTTCTTGAAAACGGCTCTGGCCGCAGTTCCGCGAATCCCCGGGTCAGCGGTGGGAACGCGGGATCGTTTCGGCAGGGTGTTTCCTGCCGTGGCGAGCAAGACGGTCAAGGATGTGCTGTTTCCCGGGATCGATGTGCGAGTGGAGCGCGTCAGCGACTCCTCCGGCACCCTGGTGGTGGAGGCGGTGTCCACCGGTCGGCCTGGCCGGTGCCCGGACTGCCGGAAACGGGCAAGACGCGTGCACAGCTCCCCCACGCTCATCACGTCCAACTCCGACGCCGCCGAGGCCTTCATCAAGCGGAACGGCCCGGTGATCTACGAGCCTCTGCACAACCCCGTATATCGGGTCGATGATGTCTCCTGTGTCGTCAAGATCGCCGAGGCGGCCGCCGAGGACATCGACGACAGCGTGGCCGGCACCGCGCACCTGTTCCAAAAGCACGTGCCGAAAACGGCGGACATCCGCGTGACCGTCATCGGACCCCGTACGTTCTGCGTCCGGATCGACTCCGACCTCCTGGACTGGCGGACCAACTACGACCGCTTGAGCTGCATCCCCGTGGCACCGCCACCGGAAATCGAGTCGGCGCTCCACGAGTACCTGGACCACTTCGGGCTCCTCTTCGGCGCTTTCGACTTCGTGGTGGACACCGACGGGCGACGGTGGTTCCTGGAATGCGATCCGTCCGGTCAGTGGTACTGGCCGGAGACCGAGACGGGCCTGCCGATGTGCGCAGCCCTGGCCGACCTACTGGAAAGGAAGCCGTGAGCGTCCAAGAACAGCCCCATCGGCAGCTCATCGACAGCATGACGGCCGGCGGCTCCCCGTGCACGGAACCGTGGAAGCGCGCCGCTGAGACAGTGCCCAGGCACGAGTTCCTTCGGGGTGGGTTCTTCCGTCCAGTGCCTGGCACATCGCCCTCCGTCTGGTCCCCGTTCTGGAGGGCGAAGACGGCCGGCTCCCAGGCTGCTACGCCGACGAATCCCTGGTGACCCAGATCGCGGGCACGATCAAGCCGACGGACATCCGAGGCGAGATCATGCGGCAGCCGACCATTTCCAGCACGCTCCCCTCCCTCGTGCTGCGCATGCTCGAGGACCTCCACGTGGAGCCGGAGATGACGGTGCTGGAGATCGGCACAGGCACCGGCTATTCGACCGCGGTGCTCTGCGCGAGCCTGGGCGACGGCTACGTCACCTCGATCGAGTGCGACGAAGAAGTGGCCCAGCGGGCTCGGGAAGCCCTCGGCCGGCTCGGCACGTTCCCCAGCCTCCTGACCGGTGACGGCCTCCTCGGCGATGACGAAGGCGCACCGTACGACCGGATCGTTGCCACCTGCGGCGTACACACAGTGTCCGCGGCCTGGCTCGAACAGACCCGGCCCCGGGGGCAGATCCTGGCGACCATCGGCGGCTGGCTCAACGCGTCAGAGCTGGTTCGCCTGACGGCCCACGAGGACGGCACAGCGTCCGGGCCAGCGCTGGGCGGGCAGGTGAGCTTCATGCTCGCCCGGTCCCATCTGCCGCCCCCGCTCGGCCTGCTCCCCAGACCTCGGCGCAGGCAAGGAGCGCGAGACTCTCATCGGCGCCGACGTCCTGAACGACTGGACGACCCGCTTCGTCGCACAGTTCGCCGTGCCGGCCGCTCAGCACCTGAAACTGCAGCAGGGCCGGCACAACGAGGACGTGCTGACCGATGTCGAGACCGGCTCATGGGCCGCGCTCCACGAAGAGCACGGCCGCTGGATCGTCCGGCAGGACGGCCCTGACCCTCTCTGGAACGCCGTTGAGGAGCACCTCGGCCGCCGGCATGCCGCCAGTACACCGGCGGTGGAGGAGGCCACGGTCCGCGTCACCGCGGCGGACCAGAGCATCCACTGGTAGCCCCCCCACGACCAGCCCCGCTCGTCCGCCTTTCCCGTGGCGGATGAGCGGGGCTTTCCGCTGCACCCCGACGCTTCCCCGACTCGGGGCACAACCCTGTGGGGGTAACAGAACACGGCCGTTGACGTTCCGGCAGTGAATAGGACTCCGTCAGGTCTGTCTCCCTGGCCGAGTTTCTGGTGCTCACTGGAGGAACGACCGTCGTGGCTCAGGGTGGAGTGGCCGACGGTTGACCGAGGCAGGGGAGCCGGGGGCTTTGCCGGTACGGTGTTCCCCGTGGACGGACAGCTGAGTGACGCGGAACTCGATGAGCTGGTCGAGCAGGCCACCGTGGACGCCTACGACGACGAGGAGCGGCTCACGGGCCTCTACACGATGCTCGCAGAGCATCTGGCCGTTCCCTTCAAGACGGTCGTTCTCGGAGTCGAGGTCACCGTAAGGAAGGTGGACCTGCTGCCCGGCAGCCAGATCGTGGCGGTCTGTACGCGAGGCAGGTACCGGCAGGCGATCGGCATTCTCGACCTTCCGTTGCCGGATCCGGCGCCCGAGGGGGCTGAGTGGATTGAGGCCTACCGGCACTGGGGGCCGTGAAGGCATCCAAGTCAGTGGTCGTCCGGCGGCGTCGGCCGGTAGCCCTGATCGGTGAGCCAGGCTCGGGCCCGGCCGTATTGCCGCTCCGCGGCGAACAGCCGGTACCGCCGCAGCTGTGCCGGTGAGGTGGCCGGCATGTCCTTGAAGCGGTGGAACGCTCCTGGGCCCTGGATCGCGATGCCGAGGAAACGGGCGAGGCCCTGGTCGTCGAGGGTGATGATGAAGTCCTCCATGTCGTGGTAGGCGTCGCACGATCCGGCGCACGGGACATGAAGCCACCGCTCGGTGTCTTCCGGTTCGTTCTCCTCCCATGCCTCCTCGGTGTCCGTGAGAGTGGGCCGGCACTCGCCGGTGTCCAGGTCGATGCGGCCACCGCCCCAGACTGGGTCGCCCTCGAGCAGACCGGAGAGTTCCTCCAGATCGGCCGGCAGCGGCCGCAGCACGCAGACGGCACCGTCGCCCACCGTGTCGAGCTGTTCGGTGAGGACCTCGTCTCCGGGCCAGCCCCGTTCGTGCAGGGTGGACGTGCACGCGATCGCCGTCTCCCGGGCGCCGGGCACACCCCGAAAGACGGCTGCGGTGAGTGCGTCTCCGCACTGCTGCGGCACGCCGGCGGGGTCATGCGTACGCAGCAGGGCCAGCAGGGACGGGCCGTCCGCGGTGTGGCAGGCGGCGCGGAGCGCCTTCAGCGCATGGTCGGTCCATGCCTCGGTCATGCCCGCGAGGCTACGCCGAGGAGCGCTGCGCGCCATCGTCGCCGGTGCAACAATGCGCTGGTGAGCACGGCAGACAAGTCCCTGTCCGAGCGGGCTCTGACCGGGGCATGGCCCCGCTTCCCGGCATCGCGGCAGGTCCGTACGACGGATTCGTCGAGGTTGCGGATCTGGGTCGGCATCACGGTCAGTGGGCAACGATGGCGGCGGCAGAGGCTCTGGCCGAAGCCGCCGCGGCCCTGCTCGACGGAGAGCTCACGCTCGACGACCTCGCCGGTGCCGTGCACACCCTGGCCGCCGAGACGTTTGCCCTTGCCGACGGCACCGCGCCACGCTCCGACGACGCCCGCCTTTTCCTGTGGCAGTGGCTGCGTCCCGGCGAGGCCCTCGGCTTCCTCGCATACCGCGATCGCCGCCGCCCACCCTTTCCCTCACCCCACCGGCCGAGCCGCCGCCCTCACCGCACTCCGAGCACGCGCCCACACCCCGTAGACCGCACCCTGGACGTGGATTTCCGCTCAGAGCCGAGCGGGCAGTACGTAACCGAGTTTCAGCAGCGCGGTGCGGAAGGCCGGCAGGCCGCCGAGGGGCACCGTCAGGTGTTCCTGACCGATCCGGGAGCACAACGCGCCCGCCCTGCGGTCCTTCGCGATCATCATGGCCTGTGCCTCGTCCACGCACTCCAGCAGGTGGCACGTACCCAGATCCCGTACCTTCTTGGTGGGGGAGGCGGCGTCGGCCGGCAAAGCCGTGACGGTCTGCGGCAGTTCATCTCCTGCGCTGCTCTCGACGAGGAAGCGACGCAGCTCTTTCAGGTCGCGGTCCGTGTGGAGGGTCTTCAGCAGGGATGCGGTGAACAACGTCCAGACGCTGTCGGCGGACCGGATGGCGAACGCGTCGAGCAGCAGTGCCCCGGCGGAGGCCAGGCCGTCGAGTGCCACGACGCCGAAGTTCGGCAGGACCCTGACCAGGCTCTGCGCCCCGGCGGCGGGCGCCGGACCTGACCGGCAGTCGTCGGCGCACCCCGTCGCGTACGCCCCGAGAGGGCTCAACCGGACGGCGAGCAGCCCGTCGTAGCGGCTGAGCCGCTCCAGCCGGTCAACGCCCCACATGTGGCGGAAGTCGTCCCGGGCCCCCTCCGGGTCGATGTACTGGACGTCGGCGAGGCTGAGGGTGGCCGTGTACTCGAACAGCACGCACAGGATGTAGCGGCTCTGCAGCACCGGCCATAACCGAGCCTGCCGTACTGCGCGTCCTCCAGGTACAGCTTCCACAGCGCCCGCTCGGAGCGGACCAGATACGGGTCATGCCCTGCGGTACGCCCTGCCCGCGGCGGCCGGCTGCAGCACGGCCGCGAGCTCCGTTCTCGCCCCGTGTTCCATCACCCGCGCGGTCCACACCGCCGCCACAGCCCACTCCTCCCCAGAACCGCTCGCCTCGGCTCACCCTACGGCGGTTGAGCATCATGTCCGGTCAGCTCCGACCACCTTGCCCGCACTCCAGCCGAGCCCACCCGCGGCGGCGATAGGGTCCGCTGTGTGAGCGAGTACCAGTACTACGAGTTCCAGGCCCTCGACCGTCCGCTCAGCCGTGAGGAACAGGATCAGCTGCGGGCCATCTCCACCCGGGCCCGGATCACCGCCACCAGCTTCACCAACACCTACAACTGGGGCGACCTGAGCGGCAATCCACGTCACATGGTCGAGCGCTACTTCGACGCCCATCTGTACGTCACCAACTGGGGCACCCACCGGCTGATGCTCCGCCTGCCCAAGCAGACCCTGAACCTGCCCACCGCACAGCCCTACTGCCTCGACCACCACGTCGACGCCTGGACCACCCGCACCCACCTCCTGCTCGACCTCACCAGCGAGGACGAGGGCGGCGACTGGATCGAGGGTGCCGACGACTCGCTGGCCGCCCTCATCGGCGTACGCGACGAACTCGCCACCGGCGACCTGCGCCCCCTCTACCTCGCCTGGCTCTCCGCGCTCACCGCCTGGGAACTCGAGGACGACGACGAAGAGGAATACCAGACCTGCCCGGAGCCGCCCGTCCCGGCCGGGCTCGGCGAACTGACCGCCCCGCAGCGCGCGCTCGCGGACTTCCTACGCGTGGACGACGACCTGCTGACCGTCGCGGCCCAGGCCAGCCCCGCCGCACCCAAGAAACCGGCCAGGCCTACGAAGAAGGAACTCGCCCCACTGATCGCCGCAATGCCCCAGAAGGAGAAGGACGCTCTGTTGCTGCGGCTCGCCCTCGGCCCGGAACCCGGGTTGCACACCGAAATCCTGCACCGCCTGCATGGCGCCGGCGCCCCCACCACGGTTTCCGGACGCCGATCCGCCGCCCACCTCCTGGACGCCGCACACACCCTGCGCACCGAACGCCGGCAGCGCGCCGAACACGAACGGGCCACCGCCCGAGCCCAACGCCTGACCGCCCTCGCGAGCGAGGCCGAACCCGCCTGGCAGAAGATCGAGGCGCACATCGCCACCAAGAAGACCAGCGCCTACGACCAGGCCGTCACTCTCCTCGCGGAACTGCGCGACGCCTACGCCCACACCGGCCGGCACACCGACTTCCGCCGGCGCCTGACCCGCCTGCGCGAGGGCAATCAACGCCGCCCCGGCCTCATCCACCGCCTCGACCGCCACGGCCTCCGATAGGCCCCGTACCGCTTCAAAATGTCTTCACCGGCCGTGAGTAGGGGCTGCACACCCCGGACCAGATCGATGAGTGGAACGCGTGGTTCGGCCCGTGGCTGCGGGAGGGACGCATCGTGTTCCCGCACACGGTCGTCGAGGGCGGCACCGGTCAGCTGCCGGCGGCATTCGTCGCTTCGCTCGACCGCAAGTACAGCGGCACGGTGCTGGTGCGCATGAGCTGAGCGGCATCGGAGTACGGCGGTGGCGTCCCGGGCACGGTCCGGGATGCCACCGTGTTTTCGTGAGTGGACACGAGGAGGGGAATCCCGTCGTGGTGACAGGAGACGTGAAGGTGCTGGACCGGCGGGCGCTCAACCGGAGCCTGCTGGGCCGGCAGTTGCTGCTGGAGCGGTCCGCGATGCCGGCGGCACGGGCGGTCGCGCACTTGGTGGGCATACAGGCCCAGGCGCCGAACCCGCCCTACATCGGCCTGTGGACGCGACTCGCCGGCTTCCGCATCGAGGACCTGGCCTCCCTCGTCAGGAACCGCGAGGTGGTCCGGCTGGTGCTGATGCGCGGCACGATCCACCTGGTCACGGCCGACGACTGCGTCGCGCTGCGCCCCGTTCTGCAGGGCGCCCTGCGGCAGGGGCTGAAGGGCACCTTCGGGCGCAAGCTCGAAGGGCTCGACGTCGAGAAGGTGGCCGAGCTGGGCCGCGAGCTGGTCGAGCGGGAGCCGCTCACGCTGGGCGGCCTGGGCACCCTGCTCGCCGAGCGGTGGCCGGACCGGGACCCCTTCGCCCTCGCCAACGCCGTGCGCAACCTGGTGCCGCTCGTGCAGATGCCGCCGCGCGGGCTGTGGGGCGAGAGCGGGCAGGCCGTGCACACCAGCGCCGAGGCGTGGCTCGGCCGGCCCGCCGCCGGGCCGGCGGCACCGGACCGGATGGTCGAGCGCTACCTGGCGGCCTTCGGGCCGGCCACGGTCAAGGACATCCAGGTCTGGTCCGGCATGACCCGGCTCGCCGACGCGGTGAACCGGCTCCGGCCGCGGCTGGCGGTCTTCCGCGACGAGAACGGCCGCGAACTGCTCGACCTGCCGGACGCCCCCCGCCCCGACGCGGACACCCCCGCCCCGGTGCGCTTCCTGCCGGAGTTCGACAACATCCTGCTCTCCCACGCCGACCGCGCCCGCATCCTCACCGAGGAGCAGCGCAAGCTCGTCCTCACGCGCAACGGGCTGATCAGGTCGACGTTCTTGGTGGACGGGTTCGTGGCGGGCGTGTGGCGCGTCGAGCAGACGCGCGGTGCCGCCGTCCTCGTCCTGGAGCCCTTCGGCACCCTGCGCGCCGGGGACCGCGCCGCGCTCACCGAGGAGGGCGGCCGACTGCTCGCGTTCGCCGCGGTCTCCGCCGCCTCGCGCGAAGTCCGCTTTGCCTGAGGCCCGGCCGTCAGTCGTGTCCTGTCGAAGTACACCTGTCAGATGGCAAGCCGCTGACCTGGTGGGGTGCCATGTTGATCGAGAACGTCGGCCCTCGGTGTTCTCAACCGACTTGGCTTTCACGGAACCGTGCTGGTGGACAGGACAGCCGACTCAGCGGCCTACCAGCCGTCGGCTCCTGGGACGGATCATGACACCAACACCAGCGGGACCTTCACCGACGTCAATCTGGAGACGCGCCGCCCCGACCGGCCGGAACCGCCGATGGCCGGTACCGCCGCGATCGGGGCGGTTGTGCATCTGCTGGCCACCGCCATCGAGGAGGGCCGGGACCTGTCCTCGATGAGCGGCATCCTGGCCGACACCGCCTACCGTCTGCTGCCGGCCTTACGGCCCGGCCTCACTTCAGGTGCCGGGCGAAGAACCGGGCCGCGTCGTCCACCTCGAACCACGGGGTGCCGGTGTGCCCGCCCAGATTGGCGTGCAGCGTCTTCTCCTTGGTGCCGAAGACATCGAACAGGTCCAGGACTGGCTGCCGTTCCATCCCTTCGTCGTCCCACTGCATGAGGAACTGCAGCGGAACGGTGACCTGCCGGGCCTCCTCGCGCAGGGTGTCGGGCACGAAAGTCTGGCCGAAGAAAGCGGCGGCCGAGATACGCGGCTCGACCACCGCCAGCCGAATGCCGATGGCGATCATCCCGTCGTACCCGACCGGGCCGCCGATCTCGGGCAGCGAAAGGAGGGCGTCCAGGGTGGTCCGCCATTCCGGGACCGCCTTTTCGACCAGCGGGACGATGAAGGCGTCGACGATCTCGTCGACCGGCTCGCCGGCCTGCATCGCCCGGCGGAGGTCGGCGCGGAACTGCTCGTCGGCGGCGGAACGGGGCCGGTCACCACACCCGGGGGCGTCGATGGCGGCCACCGTGAAGCCGTACTCCGCCACGTAGTGCCGGGCCCGGGCCACCAGCCAGGGGAGCCGCTTGTGCAAGCCGCCGGGGTGGCCGATCAGGATCAGCGGGGCCGGTGCGGATCCAGGCGTCCACAGGACACCGGGGATCTCGCCGAGGGTGAATTCGCGTTCGAGGACGCCGTCGTCGAGGCGCTGTTCGGAAGTGAATTGCATGGTCGTGCCTTTCGGGAGTGCTCTGGAACGGCGCTCCCGGACGACCTATCGTCCGACCGTGACCCCGGAGGGGAGCACCCATGTCGATACGTTCACGGGTACCACCTCCTCGTTCTCTCGCACGGCCTTTGGAAAAGTAGCAGTGGTCGCCGTGGTCCGCCAACAGGTTTTTGCGGAGGCTCCGGGGCCCGCCGCGAAGGCGGTCACGCTCAGCCAGCAAGATCCAACGGATTCACAGCCGCTCGCTTGACAAATGCAGAGAACTCAGTGTTGTCCACGAGCCGAACTTAGCCCGGCCCCTCACGGAAGTCTCGTTCGTGGTAGAGGCAGAACCGCCGGTAGAGAGGGTCCTGCGTCCCGAGGGTGGTGTAGATCCGGGCGAATCGTCGACTCGGAGGGCGTTTACATAGTTTTATTCCGGAATGCGGCTTCTATCTCTACGCCTTTTTAGGCACTTTCATCTGTTGGATGACGAATGCCCTCCCTCCGGTCGCGAGCCCGAGAGCCCGTCCCGTCCTCTTCCGCCTTCGGAAGTCCGTCTCATCCGAAAATTGACCGTGCGGGAGGCGTGCTTCATCGGCCCGCGGGCGAGGTCCGGCGGGACGGGTCCGCAGCGGCGGCTATCCCGCGGGTTCGAGGGTGACCTTGAAGCCGAGGGCTTCGAGCTGGCGGAGGTGGTTGCGCTTTCTGCGTTCGGGGTCGATACGGCTGTCGTAGAAGTCGGAGCCGAGGTCGTGGAATTCGGTGTCCGGGTCGGACAGCAGGTGCCAGATCACCACCAGGAGCGAGCGACCTACGGCGACCAGGGCCTTCTTCTTGCCGCGGCGGCGGGCGATACGCCGGTAGCGTTCGCCCAGGAAGGTGTCGGTCTTGCCGGCGGCGCTGGCGCAGTTGCCCAGGACCCGGGCCAGGTAGGCGTTGCCGTGTCCGGTGCTGCCCCGGCCCTTCTTCTTCCCGGCGGACTCCTTGACGCCGGGGGCGGACTTCGCCCAGGAGGCGAGGTGGGCGGCGGTGGGGAAGCGGGACATGTCGAGGCCGATCTCGGCGATGATCACGTGGGCGGCGACCGGATTGATGCCGGGGATCTCGCTCAGCCGCGCGATCGCCTCGGCATACGGGGCGACCTCGGTGCCGATCCGGGTGTCCAGTGCGGCGATGTCGGCGTCGATGGCGTCGATGCGGCCGAGCATCTGGGTGAGGAGGAAGGCGTGGTGAGCACTGAAGTGGCCGGTGAACGCCTCCTCCAGTTCGGCGAGTTCGGCGCGCAGTCGGCGGCGGGCGTATTGGGCCAGGACCTTGGGACCGCGCTCGCCGGCGATGAGCGCGGCGAGCATGTCCCGGCCCGAGGAGCCGAAGATGTCGCTGGCCACCGCACTGACCTTGATCCGGGCGTCCTCCAGCAGCTTCTCCACGCGCTGCTTCTCGCTGGTGCGGGCGTTCACCAGGTCGGTGCGGTAGTGGGTCAGGTCCCGCAACGCGCGGACCTCATGGGGCGGTACGAAGCTCGGGCGGATCATCTGCCGCTCGGCCACTTTGGCGAGCCGGACCGCGTCCAGCCGGTCGGTCTTGGGCCGTCCCGGCAGGTGATTGACATCCCGCGCGTTGACCAGCCACACCTCGAACCCCGCGGCCTCCAGGACGTAGAAGGCGGGACGCCAGTAGTCGGAGGTGGCCTCCATGACCACCCGGGTCACCCCCAGGCAGCGCAGGCGGTCCGACAGTTCCAGCAGGGACCGGGTCACGGTCGGCCAGGTCGTGACCTCCTGCATGCGCCGCCCCGGTGTTCCCTCCCGGGGCACCCGGGTGCAGCACACCGCCTCGGCCTTCCCGATGTCCAGAGCCGCCACCCGCTCGATGATCTCCTCGGTGTCCTGTGTCTCGGTGAGCATCTCCGCCTCCTCGACTCCCCGGCGACTGCTGCCTGTGGGAGCCAAAGGGCTGTTGGAGAAATCTCATCCGCGTGCTCGAAGCCACATTGAAGGCGCCCGTTGACTGGCTCCCCGTGCCCGGCTGGTTTTGCGCGCGGGTTCGGCGGCTGGTTACTGGCTGTCGTCGGTAACGGTGGTCCAGTGCGGGTCGATGCGGCCCAGCCATGCGTCTTGATCGTCGGCGAGTGGTTGCTTCAGGGGAAGCGGGAGGAACCGGCAGGCGAAAGTGAGGCCGGCATCGTCTCCGTCGCCGTGGACGTGGTGCTCCCAGGCCTCGGGGAGGTCTGCGGGTGCCTGGAGGTGGAAGAAGCTGGTTCGTCGTGGCTGTCCCGTGTCGGGGTGAGGCTTGTCCTCCACGGTGAGCTGCCGGACCACTGTGGCTGTCAGCAGACCGGTTTCCTCAGTGACCTCTCGAAGAACCGCTTCCTCCAGTCCTTCACCTGACTTGACTCCCCCCGCAGGGACCTGGGTGCCGGCCTCCGGCATACCGACATGGTCGAACACCAGCAGCTCGGGGATGGCACGGTGCCGGATCACGTATGCAGCGACACGGATTCTGGGTCGGGTCATCCCGGCATTGTCCTCATATGCGACATCCTGCGGGTTCGTTCTGGCTTTCATCTCCCGTTGCCGCAGGTCAGCCCGGCAGACGGGAGCGATGGATCCGCATAGATCACGATGAACCTTCGGGATTCCTGAAGAGCCATCAGGATCCCTGCGCAGACGCACAGGCCGAGGGCGACGAGGTGCCTGGTCAGACACCCCATGCCGAGGAACCGAGGGGCACGGCGGACTGTGAAGTCGGTCCGGAGCGCGGTTCCGGTCTTCCGACCGGCCCGTTTCCCCGGACCGCTTCCCGCACCCGGCGTGCCCGTTTCCGGGCACCGGGCGCTCCACAAGCCCTGTCATGGGCTTCCGTGAGTCCTCATCCCGTGACCAGCCAGGGAGTTGGGATCTTCGCTCCCCGGTATCGGTAGCGTGTCGTGCCTACCTTCGCCGGATTGAACAGTGATCGTTCCTCCGAGGCCGGCCACCAGACACCGCCCTTGTAGTAGCGGCGGCGCAGGTCCTTCCAGCTGGACCGGCGGTGTTTGCGGCGCAGCCATCGGCCGACCTGTTGCCACGTGTAGTAGCTCAGGTAGCCGAAGGCGGCACTGGATACGCCGGGGCGGAAGTAGACGCACCAGCCCTTGAGCGCCGGATTGAGCTGGCGCAACAGGGCATCGAGCGGCTGGCTCGTGTCCATCTGTCGGCAGAGTGTCCTGACCTTGCCCGTCACAGCCTGCACGGCCTTGCGTGCGGGATAGGTGTAGACGTACTGCTTGGACGTGCCTCGCTTGCGGTGGCGCTGGATGCGCCAGCCTAGGAAGTCGAGGCCCTCGTCGATGTGGGTGATCAGAGTCTTCTCCGGTGACAGGCGCAGGCCCGTCACAGAGAGGACTCCGGCGATCTCCTCGCGCAGGACCTCAGCGTCGGCTTCGGTGCCTGAAACGACCAGGCACCAGTCGTCCGCGTACCGGATGAGCCGGTAGTTGGGCAGACCTTTACGGCGGCGCTTGGCCCGCTCGCTCGCACTGGCTCTGGGTCCTCCCGGGGCCTGGGCGATGTGTTCGTCCAGGACCGAGAGGGCCACGTTGCTCAGCAGCGGCGAGAGCACGCCCCCAACACAATGGGCAACTTCTGCTTCGAGATCACGCTGAGTTACCGGCGGCTGGAACGGCCGCGGCGGGTGGGGGGCGGCTGAGATGGCCGGCGGTACGGTCGGCTCATGGCCAGTGAAGATCCACCATCTTGAAGTTGCTGGTCACGGGGCTGGTGTGAGTCGTTGATCGTGCTCTCGCGCTGGTCGGGGGCGGTTGTCGGAGCTCAAGATCGTCTGCCGTTTCGGCGATCACGGATCCACGGGTTTCCCGGCGTGCGCGGGGCGCCTGTCCGTACGATCCGGGCGGGAGGTGCATCGGGTGGCCCAGGAAGCGGAACCGGACCTTCGCGAGCTGATCACGGCCCGCAGAGCGGAACTGGAGTTGCAGGCGGAGAAGTTGAGTCAGCAGCTTCAGGAAGTACGCGAGGAGCTGGAGGAGCTCGCCGTGGCCGAGCGGGTTGCGCGTCGGCTGGCCGAGCAGCTGCGCGTGGAGCGGGAAGCGGTGCCGGCACCGGCTGCCGGGCAGGTCGCGGGCCGTGCGGTGCTGCTGGTGCCGCCGCGCGAGCGGGGCATGGACGAGGCGGTGCTGCCCGCGGACTACCAGCGGATCATGGACGTGGTGCGGCGGGCGGAAGGGCCGGTCATGGTCAGGCAGGTCTGCGCCGGGCTGGGGATGTCCTCCGAGCCGGCCCGCTCGGAGGCGCTGCGCGCGAAGCTGAACCGGCTGGCCGAGCGGGGCTGGCTGCGCAAGCCGGCCGACGGGAAGTTCACCACCACGCTGTGAGCGTCCGCCCAGGACCGTAACCGAAGGTCCCCCGGCGGCAGTTGGTGTCGTATGCGAAACAAGACCAGCCCCGCCGGGGGCACCGGAACGGTTGTCTACCAGTCCAGCCTCACGCTGTCCACGGCCACCCTGACCCTCCTCGGCGACCTGCTGCGCGGTCACCTGAAGAAGATCGGTTCGCGGTGGCGGAAGCTGCCGCCCGGAAGAATCGCCACGATCGTGCTGGCCGTTCTCCGCCATGACCAGCGGCTTGCCGACATGGCGGGCGGCAACCGCATCTCCGCGACCACGGTGCGCCGCTGGGTGATGGAGGTGATCGAACTGCTCGCCGCGCGGGCCGAGCGGCTGGACCGCGCGCTGCAGAAGGTCACCCGAAAGGGTGGCCACGTGGTCCTGGTCGACGGCACCCTGATCCGCACCCGGCGCCGCACCGGGAAAGACAACCGCCGCAACTACAGTGGGAAACACAAGATGAACCGCCCCGGTTCGAATGGAGACTCGATTTCGTGAAAGGATCGAGTCATGGCACGACCTTCCCGTTACCCGCTTGAGCTCCGCCGTCGTGCGGTGCGCATGGTCGCCGAGGTGCGCGGCGACTACCCGAACGAGACGGCCGCCCTGCAGGCGGTCGCGGACAAGCTCGGCATCGGCTCCCGCGAGACACTGCGGAACTGGCTGAAGCAGCATGAGGTCGACGCGGGGACGCGGCCGGGGACGACGACGGAGGAGTCCGCCCAGCTCAAGGCGCTCAAGAAGGAGAACGCCGAACTCAAGCGGGCCAACGAGATCCTGAAGGCCGCGGCGAGTTTCTTCGCGGCCGAGCTCGACCGGCCACACACACGCTCGTAGCCTTCATCGACGAGCACCGGGACCGCTTCGGCGGCGTCGAGCCGATCTGCAGGACGCTCACCGCACACGACTGCAAGATCGCCCCTTCCACCTACTACGCCCACAAGAAACGCCTCGAAACCCCCTCCGCCCGTTCCGTGCGCGATGCGGAGCTCAAGGAGCGGATCCAGGAGGTCTACACGTCCAACTACCGCGTCTACGGCGCCCGGAAGATCTGGCGGGAGCTGAACCGGCAGGGACATGCGGTGGCCCGCTGCACCGTCGAGCGCCTGATGCGCGAGATGGGTGTCCAGGGCGCGGTGCGCGGCAAGCGCGTCATCACCACGATCCCCGGCGGGCAGGCCGGGCGGGCCCCCGACCTGGTCGACCGCAATTTCGTCGCCGTCGCTCCGAACCGGTGCTGGGTGGCGGACTTCACCCATGTGAAGACCTGGTCCGGAACCGTCTACGTCGCGTTCGTCGTGGACACCTTCTCCCGCCGGATCGTCGGCTGGTCGGCCGCCACCGTGAAGGAGACCGTCTTCGTCCTGGACGCTCTGGAGATGGCCGTCTGGCAACGCGACCGCGAACAACACCCCATCCGATCAGGAGAGTTGATCCATCACTCGGACGCCGGGTCGCAATACGCATCGTTCAAGCTCGCCGAGCATCTGGACGCCGCCGGCATCGCCGCCTCCATCGGCTCGGTCGGCGACGCCTACGACAACGCCCTGATGGAGTCCACGATCGGCCTGTTCAAAACTGAGTTGATCAAGCCCCAGCGGCCCTGGAAGTCGCTCTCCCAGGTGGAGTTGGCCACCGCCGAGTGGGTCGACTGGTGCAACCACCGCAGGCTCCACGGTGAGATAGGCCACGTTCCGCCCGTCGAGTACGAGGCCAACCACTACATGGAATCCACGAAACCCCAGGTCACAACCACAATCTGAGATCTCTACCGAACCCGGGGTGGTTCATGATTCTCTGCGAGCCCTTAACCGGACGTGGAAGCGGCGGGCGATCACGATGGCCACCCGCTCCAGCGTCCATTGCTGGTCCTCCGTCCGGCCGTGCGCGGCCGGCCCCTTGGCCGGCTCCGCCTCCGGCCAGGCCCGCCAGGCCGGCCGCATCCGCGGCGGCCTGCCAGAGGGACCCTTCGAGCGCAGCGCCTCGGTGCCGCCGTCCCGTCGGCGGGCGTGCCAGGCGTCGGCGAGAGCCGCGGCCCAGCCGCGCGCGGCCGGCGTTCCAGCCCGGACGAGACGAACGGCCTGGTCGGTCACCGCGCGGTCCGCGGCAGCCGGCACGGCTCGATCAGCCAGCCAGCCAGCACAGTCCCTCGTTACGCTCCGGCCGCGTCGGCCGGCCCGACCGACTCCAGCGCGTCCGTCACCGGTTCCGCGCGGAGGCGCCGCTCGCCGAGTTGGCGGCGAGCGGCGCCTCCGGTCACCTGAAGAATTCCCTAACCGGGCGCGAACACATGCGTCCATGCTGATCAGGACGGTGGACCGGTCCGGACGGTACGGGGCCGGAGCCGCCGCCCTCGCACGGCGCCGGGTCGGCGGCGGTGGTGACAAGGAGGTCTGGTCGATGATGTCCCGAAGACGCTCGCGGCGTGCTCCGCTGCTGACCGTGACGTTGCTCGTGATGCTCGCCGCGGCCGGGTGCGGCGGCTCCGGCGACGGGGCTCCCTCGGCCGCTGACCGGCCGCGGTCGGACGCCACGGACCGCACGGGCGACAGCGGCGGATCCCCGGCGAAGAAGCCGCCGGCGGACCCCTGCGGGCTCATCTCCGTCCAGGAGGTCCAGCAGTTGGGAGGCGTGTCCGTCACGGCGAAGCCGAGCGAGTTCAACACCACGGGCTGCGAGTACTCGCACGAAGGGGTGCTGATCTCCTCGACCGTACAGGGCGACGAAGCCAAGGCCTTCGCCGACGACATGCTCGCTGGAGCCCCCAAGAAGCCGCTCTCCGGCGTGGGCGAGGAGGCCCACTCCTACGACGCCTCCGATCACGGGACCTTCGCCGTGCTCTTCCGGAAGTCGGGCACCTGGGTCGCGATGACCGTGGTGGCGGACAGGGCGGACAACGCCGGGCGGCTGAACGAACTCGCCCGGACGGTGGCCGCCCGCATCTGACACCGGCAGCCGGGCCCGCGCCGGGCCGCACCTCACGAGTACGGCGCGCGGTCGGCGGGGGCACGTGCCGGGGGTACCGGGTGCCCGGTGCGACGGCGGTCAGGTTCGGAGGAGGGGACGGGCACGGGCAGAAGTGCTGTCGTGCCGCGCGGCCCGTTCCCGGGACCCACCTTGTCCGGCCGTGCCGGAACCCTGCACGTCCACGTGCACGTGCGAGACGAGGCGGTGGCGGAGCACTCCACGAGGCCGTCTGCCGCCGCTGCCCGGCAACCGCAGCGACCACGAGAGGCGACGGAGCGACCGGTGGCCTGAAGAATTCCTGAACAGGGCGCTAACGCGCCAGTCAATGATGGTCCGCAGGGGGTGCGGCGCCGCGCGCGTCGGCCATGGCGAACGGATCACGGCATGAGAATCATCCGGCTGCTGCCGGCTGTGTCACGGGGGTCGCGGCTCTCTGCCCGGGGTGGGCCGTGAGCGCGCCGCGCCCGGGGAGGCGGGTCGCAGCGCTCGCGATCGCGCTCCTTTTGACCACCACGGCGGCATGCGGTGGCGCACCCGGGCGTGCCCACGAGGGCTCCGGTCCGGCCGACACGTCCGAGGCCGCGCTCACCTACGGGACCGGGCCGGTCCGTGATCCGTCGGTCGCCTACCAGCCCGACGTCGTGATCGTCGAGGGCGGACCGCGAGCGATCCGGGGGGCATCCAGTGACGGTCTGACCTGGACCATCGACGGAAGCGCCCGCGGTGCCCAGGACGTTCGGCCCGGAAAGGTCCTGTACGCCACCAGCCGCGCGGTGGGGCGGGTGCAGGAGGTGCGTCGAGTGCACGGAGACGTCGTGGCCACCCTGGGCCCGGTGGAGTTCACCGAGGTCTTCCGAGACGCACACCTCACCCTCGACCAGGACATCGACGACGGCGCGCTCCACTACCTGGAGATCCCGGACCTGCCCGGGGCGGTGACCGTGCCTGCGGACGCCCCGACGGACGTTGCGACGGAGGCCGAGAAGGACGCCGCGAGGGACGCCGCGAGGGACGTCCCGACGACGGCGCGGACGATCGGACAGACGTCGGTGCGCGCCGCGCATTCGGGGCGCGTCGGCACCGTGGTCGCACGGGGACCGGCCCGGCTCGCCGCGGCGGCCGGGGGCACGCTGCCGCCGGCCAGGTCGAGCAGTGTCACAGCGGATCTCGGGGAATGGAAGGCCCAGCCGTACCGCAGCCCGGGAGCGTTCGGCCTGAAGTTCGATCACAAGGCCGCGGCCGGACTCAAGGTCTTCGTCGACTTCTCGCTGAAGACGGAGAAGCTGCACATCCGTTCCGATGTGCCCATCTCCGGCGGTCGGGTCGCCGACGGGGCCACGTTCGCCGTCGAGGGGATCAAAAGCGTCGCGATCAGCATCGCCGCCGGAGCGGCCAACGGTGTCATCGACAACTCGAAGATCCGGGCCGAGGTACCGGTCCAGATGACCCTGCCGATCGCGGGAACTCCGTTCGCCTTCAACATCAGCTGGAAGTTCAGCGTCGCCACCGCACTTGGCGGCAACAACACCACGGTGACCGCCGACGGTGAGTGGGGACTCGACGGTGCCATCGGCATGGTCAACGGCTCGATCGTCACTCCGAAGCTCTCGGTGATCAAAAGCATCATGGACTCGATCACCGGAATCTCCGTCGGAGTCAGCGGCATCGCCGCCGCCGTCGAGTTCAAGGTCCAGGTCGGAGTCGGTGTGCCCGCCGCCTTCGCCGGTCCCTACGCCAAGCTCGTCATGGACTTCGGGGTGACCAACGGCTCGGCCCTCGGCGCCCCTCTGACCCGCTGTGTCGGAGCGACGCTGGACGGCAAGGTCGGTGGGGGAGTGGGGGTCTCCGTCTCCGCCGTGGCCATGGCCGCCCTCAAGAAGCTCCTGCCCACGATGAAGTTCCAGCTGCAACAGGAGAGCCTGACACCTTTCGTCCACAGACAGCAGACGCTGCCGGACGTACCGCTGTGCAAGTCCTGACACCGACACCAAGGCAGACAGTGAGGATCCCGATGAACCGCAACCGCAACCGCAGCCGCCTGCTGTCGCCACTGATGCCCCTGGCTGTGCTCGCCATGCTCGCGCTGTCCGGGTGCGGCGGCCACGGGCAGTCCTCGGCCGCCGACCCCTCGTCGACCGAACCGGCCCCAACAACCCGGACTCCGGAGGAGAGCACCGAGGCGCCGTCGCCGAACGGGGCGGCCGCCGACCCCTGCGCCCTGGTGACCAAGCAGGAGGCCGAGAAGTTGGCCGGTACAGCGCTCGACCCCGCAAAACCGGTACGGGAGACCTGCACCTACACCGGTCCCGTCACCGGGCCTACGGCCCAGGTGGAGGTCTTCGTCGGGGACGGTGCGAAGAAGTACCTCGACATCGAACGCGAGCTCGGACACACGCTCAGGCCGCTGGCCGGTGTCGGCGACGAGGCGTACGCCGAGGACGAGGCGGTCTTCCTCCGCAGGTCCGACCGGTGGGTGTCGATCCGCCTGGTGCGCCTCAACGACCCGGCGGAGAACCGCACACCACTGGAAGAGCTGGCCCGAAAGGTGGCCACCCGGATCTGACCTCGCGCCGTACGAGAAGCTCGTACTCGAACACGTCCAGGCCCTGGCCGTGGACGGTGTCGTGGCGACCGGCGCGCTCGCTGAGGGCTCGCGCGACCTGGGCCGCTGGTGGAAGAGCTCCCGTAAGAAGGTCGTCGTCGAGGCTGGGGCCCAGGGACTGTTGCAGCCCCGATGGAGCAGGGCCCAGGCGGCGATGCCCACGACGACCGCGGCCGTTCCGGCCCTCGTCCTCGCCGTCGCGGCGACGGTGGACGACGGGAAGCACAGCGCCGGGCCCGGCGCGGGCATCGTCTCCTGTGCGCTGCTCCTGATGCTGATGGGCGGACTGAACGGCGAACGCGCCGCCCGGCGGGGCGCCGGGGTCGCGGGCCGCTGGCTGGGTGGGCGCGAACACCTCGCCGTGAGTGGGCGGTTCGGCCGGCAGCCCGCCGCCTCGGCGTCGGCGCGGCCGTGGCGGTTGTGCCCCTGGCCCGCGCGATCACCGATCTGGTCCGCAAGGAGGGCATCCAGGGGCAGGTCGTGCGGCTCCGCCGGTTCCAGACTGTTCCAGGGGCGACAGCGGTGCCACGTACGCCTACTGGTCGTCGACGAGGGCCGCGAGCGTGAGATCAAGGCGTTGGGGATCGGTTCGGCCCTGTGGCACACCCTGTCCGAAGGCGATCAGGTCCGTGCCCGCGTCGGCGTGAAGCTCGGCTGGATCAGCGAGATCGAGGTCACTGCGCGGGCGCGGCATCGGGAGGGACGCTACGACGACACCGGCGAGTACCGGGTCGACGTTCCGGAGAACCTCGGCGAGGTCCGGCTCTCCGAGCCCCGCCGGGAACTTCGCCGGGACCCATGCCAGGAATTCCGCCGGGAACCGCGCTGGGAACCCCGCCGGGAGTGAGTCCCGGACTTCCCGAAACCACCCGACCCGTCCGTCTTCGCCATGAGTATCCTGACGCGGTGACCACCAGCGCAGGAGGGGCTGCGGGCGCTGACCGGGTGCGCGACCCCGATACCGTCGCGCGACTGGCGGAGTCGGCCCTGCGACAGGGGCAGTACGACGAGGCGCTGCGGCATGTCACGACGCTCCCGGCGGACGCGCCGCTGCCTGCCGAACTGGCCTGGCGGCTCGGCCGGGTACTCCACCAGCGGGGCGAGTTCGAGGGCGCCGAGTCGCTGTACGAACGCGCGGCCGCCGATGCCGGGGACACCGACGCGGACCAGGCCCAGCTGCTGGCCGGACGGTCGGCAGCACGCTGGGCCCGTGGTGACCGGACGCGAGCGCGGAGCCTCGCCGACGAGGCGGTGCGGGCTGCCGAGCAGAGCCGCGACGACGCTGCGCTGGCGGCGGCCTACCTCGCCCGGGCGCTGGCCGCCTTCAGCGAGGGCGACCGCGCCGCCAACGAACACGCCTACGCCAGGGCCTTCGCGGCGGCCGAACGGGCCGGGGACAGAGGCCTGCAGCTGCGGATCCGTTCCAACGTCGGCTCCCGCCTGGTCGAGGAGGGGCGTCTGCGCGAGGCGGTCGACGCCCTCACCGAGGCGATCCGACTCGGTGAGGGCGCCTCCCAGCAGACGCTGCTCGCACTGGCCCTGCACAACCGGGCCGAGGCCTGGCTGGGGCTCAGCGATCTCAACGCCGCCCGCGCCGACGCCGACCGTGCGCTCACCCTGTGGCAGCGGGAGGGCTCACCGCTGGCCGCGTTCGGACTGCTGATGATCGCCCGGGTGCACCTGACCCGGGGCTCCGCCTGGCAGGCGACGGCGGCCTACCGCGAGGCCCTGGCGATGGCCGAGCCGGACGGCAACGCCCAGGTCGTGGCGCAGGCATGGGCGGGACTGGCGCGCACCTGCTACGCCGACGATCCGGCCGAGGCGGCGCGGTACGCGGAGCTGTCCCTCACGCTTCCGAGCGCCGCCGGGCCGGTCACCGGCGAGCTGGCCGCGGGCTGGGTCGCACTGTGCAGCGGAGACACCGCCTCGGCCGCCCGGTACGCCGCAGACGTCCGTTCGGAGGCCGGCCGCCGCCGCGACCCGGCCGGGCTGGCCGAGGCGATGGAACTCGCCGCGCTCGCCGCGTACCGGGGTGATTCGGCCGCGGTGCCGGGGCGCCCTGCCGCACGCCGTGCCGCCGGGCTGGTGGAGGCGGCCGCGGTCTGGGCCGACACGGGCAACGAGGTGGCGCTGGCCACCAACGCGCTGCTGCGGGCGCGCCATGCGGGCGACCGGCTGTCCGAGGACGTCGCCTGGCAGCGGCTGCACCGGCTCGGGGTGTGCGACGACGTCTGGCACATCGCCGGGCCGCTGGCGGCGATCGGTCCGCCGCCGGTTCCCGAGGTTGCCGTGCAGACCCTGGGCCACTTGGCGGTACTGCTCTCCGGAACGCCCGTGCCACCGGCCGGATGGCAGTCGCGGAAGGCCCGTGAGCTCGTCAAGGTGCTGGCGGGTCAGTTGGGAAGACCGGTCACCCGGACCGCGCTCGCCGCCCTGTTGTGGCCGCAGACACCTCCGGAGGTGGCCAACCGCCGCCTGTCGGTGCTGATTTCGACGGTGCGCGCGGTCCTCGACCCGGCGCGGCGGCATCCGGCCGACCGCTTTCTGGTCACCGGCCCCTCCAGCGTGCGGCTCAACACGGAGAACGTCGTCCTCGACACGGTCCGGTTCCACGACGCGGCCTGTGCGGCCATCGCGGCGGACGCCGCGGTCGAGGGCAGCCGGGACACGGCGGCCGGCGTCGACGTGGTGGCGCGCCTGGAAGTGGTCGTCGGCATGTACACCGGTGACTTCGGCGACGACGGAGAGCTCACCGGGGAGTGGAGCGAACGCCCGCGCGCGGCCTTCGCCGAGCTGCACCGCGACGTCGTCCGTACCCTCGCCCGGCGCTGCCTGCGGCTGGACCGCTGCGACGCGGCAGCCGGCTGGTACCTGCGCCTGATCGGTGAGGACGGCTACGACGAGTCGGCCCACCTCGGACTGATCGCCGCACTCTCCGCGGCGGGCCGGCACGGCGAAGCCCGCCGCCGCTACCGCGACTACGCCAAGCGCATGCACGAGATCGATGTCCGCCCGGCCCCCTTCCCCACGGCGTGACGGTCCGGGCGGGAAGCCTGCGGGCGTACGGTGTGCCTCCCGCGCCCGGCCCCGGCGGGTTCGTTGAGAACGGGCGGCGGAGCATGAGCGATCCCGTGGTCTTCACGGAGAAAAAGGGAACGCGACGCACTGCGGCCCTGGCCCAGGTACGCCAGCACCGCGCCTGGGTCGAGTCGGGCGGTGCTTTATGGCCCGGTGACGACCTGCCCAGCCCTGCGCGTGCCGAGAACCTCATCCGTGCTGGTCGCAGGCCTGTGGTCGTGATCGATAAGGCTGCACCTCCATGACGTCCTGCTCATGCCAGGACATGGCGGCTGCCGGATACCCTGCCCCGACCGAAGATCTCATCCATTCTGGTGGGCGGCGGGGTGGGAGATGATGTGTCGGGGCGGAGAGGCCGCTTGTCGAGCGGGATCCGTCGCGAGATCGTCGATCAGAGCGGCATGATGATCAACCGTGCTGCTGCGACTGGCCCACCTTGGCGTGACCAATGTCTTCGCCGTGCTGCGCTTGCTGCCGGTGAGCGATGGGGCCAAGGACATGGAGATCCGTGCGCCACGAACACAACTGGAGGTTGCGATGTAGAAGATCGTGCCGCTGGTTGTGATGCTGCACCGGTGATGGAGGTGGGCCCTCCGGGACCGCCCACGCAGGGGGAGGCCTGAAACCGCCGCAGGCTGCTCCGGTGAATGAGCCGGGGTGGTGAGCACTGCGGAGACGGCGCACATGATGCGTCAGGTGCGAACCGAGAAGGCGAACGCGAGTGAACCACTGCCGAAGTGTCGAAAATGTGTGGACGGCTACCGAAACCGAGGTCCGGATCTTGCCTCGGGATGAGTCTGGTGGGTGCCTGCAGTCCTGGCCAGGCGGTGCCCGGCATGAAGGTGGCGCGAGCTCGGTTCAGGCGCCGGTGTGGAACGTGGGAACCCCTCGCCGCGATGTGACCGATGGTCGTGTTGACGAGCCGTCGGCGTGAAAGGGAGACCCCCAAGCAGCTGAAACTGCGAGGGGCAGAGTACCGATGCGCGGCAGGGGGGCGGACCGCCTCGTAGTAGTGGGGAAGCTCCTGTAATGGGGGTGGAGCGAAGGGGGCGGGTCGTCCTGGTCCTGTTTGGTGGTCAACCGGAGTTCCCGGGAGGAGCCAGGTGAACGGATCGAGGCCGCAGGCCAAGGTCAAGTCGTTTGACATCCCCAAGGGGATGGTGTGGGAGGCGTATCAGCGGGTCAAGGCCAACAAGGGTGCACCCGGAGTGGATGGCGTGACGATCGAGCGGTTTGAGCAGAATCTGAGCAAGAATCTGTTCAAGCTGTGGAATCGCATGTCGTCCGGCTCGTACTTCCCTCCGGCGGTGAGGGCCGTGGAGATCCCCAAGGCAGGCGGGCGGGGTGTCCGTTTGCTCGGGGTGCCCACCGTGGCCGACCGGATCGCCCAGACGGTGGCCGCGATGTATCTGGAGCGGCGGGTGGAGCCGATCTTCCATTCCGACTCCTACGGCTACCGGCCCGGGCGGTCGGCGTTGGACGCGGTGGGGCAGTGCCGGCAGCGCTGTTGGCGTAGCGACTGGGTAGTTGATCTTGACATCCGGGCGTTCTTCGACAGCGTGGATCATGAGCTGATGCTCAAGGCCGTCGAACGGCACGTCGATGCGGACGGGAAGTGGGTCCTGCTCTATGCAAAGCGGTGGCTTATGGCTCCGCTGGCAAGGGCAGATGGATCGGTGCAGCAGCGGGATCGCGGAACTCCCCAAGGATCAGCGAGCACGCCCCCAACACAATGGGCAACTTCTGCTTCGAGATCACGCTGAGTTACCGGCGGCTGGAACGGCCGCGGCGGGTGGGGGGCGGCTGAGATGGCCGGCGGTACGGTCGGCTCATGGCCAGTGGTCTTGGTGCCGGCGGCCAGAGCCCTTTCTGGTGGGCCGAGGCGGCAGCCCGGCGAGTACGGCGATGAACGGGGCGAGGGTCGAGACGGAGTGGGTCTTCGACCGCCTGGCGGCCGCGGACCTCTCGGCGGCCTACGCCCTCTTGGTACCCCAGCGGCAGGTCCGCGTGCGGCGGGCCGGCCAGGAAGGAGCGCCGCATCATGACGAGTGCGGCGATCTACGCCCGGGTCTCCTCGGCCCGGCAGAGGCAGGACCAGACCATCGGGTCGCAGACGGCGGCGCTGCGCGCGCACGCCGCGCGGCTGCAGTGTGAGGTGCCCGAGGAGTGGGTCTTTGAGGACGAGGGTCACTCCGGGGCCACCCTGGTGCGCCCGGCGCTGGAGCGGCTGCGAGACCTGGTCGCGCAGGTGGGAGTGGACGTGGTGCTCGTCTACGCGCCGGACCGCTTGGCCCGCAAGTTCGCCTATCAGGCCCTGCTGATCGAGGAGTTCGCCCGCGCGGGAACGCGCGTGGAGTTCGTCCGGGGTCCCCGTGGCGACAGCCCGGAGGACCAGCTGCTCATCCAGTTCCAGGGCATGTTCGCCGAGTACGAGAAGGCCCAGCTGATGGAGCGTTACCGGCGCGGGAAGGCCTACCGGGCCCGGGCCGGCTCCATCAATGTCCTGTCGGGGGCCCCGTTCGGCTACCGCTACCGGCGCAAGAGTCCTGAACACGGCGCCGGCTACGAGATCATCGAGCACGAGGCGGCGCTGGTGGCGGAGCTGTTCCGCCGCTACACCGACGAGGGCGCCTCCATCGCGGAGCTGACCCGCTGGCTCACCGCCTCCGGCACCCCCACTCGCACCGGCAAGACGCGCTGGGACCGCAGCGTGGTGTGGGGCATGCTGAAGAATCCCGCCTACGCGGGCACTGCCGTCTTCGGCAAGACCCAGGCGGTCCACGAGCCGGCGGGCCTGAACCGCCGCGCGAGGCTGGAAGGCCGCACCACCCCGCGCGCGGTCAAGGCCGTCGACCGGCCCCGCGAGGAGTGGATCGCCATCCCCGTCCCCGCCATCGTCACCCCGGTCACCTTCGAACGGGCCGCCCAGCGCCTGGCGGACAACAAGAAGTTCGCCTCCCGCAACAGCAAGGTCCCCTCCCTGCTGCAGGGCATGATCGCCTGCGCGAGCTGCGGATACGGCTACTACCGCAGCCACACCACGACGACCGCCAAGAACAAGATCTACTACTACCGGTGCCTGGGCTCGGACGACTACCGCTACGAGGGCGGCCGGATCTGTGCCAGCAAGCCGGTCCGCGCCGACTACCTCGACGCCGTCGTCTGGGACCACATCACCGGCCTGCTCGCCGACCCGGCGCTGATCCGCGTCGAGATCGACCAGCGACTCGAACACGCCCGCACCTCGGACCCCTCCCGGCGCGAGCGCGCCCGTCTGGAGCTGGCCCTGGCCAAGGCCACCACCAGCATCACCCGCATGATCCAGGCCTACCAGGAACAGCTGATCAGCATCGACGAGCTGCGGACCCGGATGCCCGGCCTGCGGGCCCGAAAGAGCACTCTGCGCGGGCAGCTCGACGCCCTGGAAGCCCAACTCGCCGACCGCGAGGCCTACCTGAAGCTCGCGGACGATCTGGAAGGCTTCCTCGCCCAGCTCCGCCACAATGCGGCCACGGCCAGTGTCGAAGAGCGTCAGCGCGTCCTGCGGCTGCTGGTCAAGGACGTCCTCATCGGCCCCGAGAAGATCACCATCCGCCACCGCATCCCCCTCCGGGGGCCCGGCCCTGCCAGCCGGCACCACGACCGCGGCTCCGACACGGAGAGTGACCGTGACCCGAGTTATCTATTGCGTTGGGGGCGTGAGTTCGCCCGTGTTGGCGAATCTGTATCTGCACTATGCGTTCGATGTGTGGCTGGCGCGGGAGTTCCCGCAGGTTACCTTCGAGCGATATTGCGACGATGCGGTGATTCACTGCGGCAGCGAGCGGCAGGCCCGCCGAGTGCGGGACGCGCTCGCGGCCAGGTTGGCGCAGGTCGGTCTGGAGTTGCATCCGGACAAGACGCGCATCGTGTGTGTGCCACGCGCGCAGAGGGAGAGGTCGGCATGTAGGTAGGTGACCTTGAACTCCGTGCTGCTGCGTGGGAGATGAAGGATTGTTGGCCCTTCAACGTCGCCCTTCGGGGGGTGGCGTTAAACCGCCTCATGCTGCGTTGGTTTGAAGACCGTCGTGGTGAGCGATGAGGAAAAGGCGTCGCAACAGGCGTCAGGTGGGGATCGGGAAGGCGAGCGCAAGCGAATCGCTGCTGAAGTGTCGAAATTGGTTTGAGTCGGCATCAAAACTGGGGCGCGTACGAGGTTCCAGGATAAGTCTGGCGGACACCCGGTTACTGGCCAGGCGGTGCCCGGCATGTAGGCGACGCGAGCCCGGTCTGCGGCTTTCACGTGGAACGTGGGAAGGCTGGTCCCGACACTGGGTCCGTCCGGGAATGGGCGGGCGCGAGAGGGAGTGTCTCAAGCGGCCAGAACCGTAAGGGATTGAGTACCGTCGCGGGATCGGCATTCGGACCGGCCCATAGTAGTGACGAAGGCTCTGTAATGGAGAGGGAGCGAAGGGGTCGGACCGTCCGTGGGAAGTTCGTTCGGGCAACCAGAGAACTCTGGGAGGGATCGAGTGGGCGAACCGAAGTCGAAAGAAAAGCCGTTCTATATCGCCAAGTGGCTTGTGTGGGAGGCGTATCAGAGAGTCAAGGCCAATCAGGGGGCTCCGGGTGTGGACGGGTGCTCGATCGAGGATTTCGAGGCCGACCTGAAGAACAATCTCTATCGGGTGTGGAACCGCATGTCCTCGGGGAGTTACTTTCCGCCCCCGGTGAAGGCAGTGGAAATACCGAAACCCCATGGCGGAGTCAGAGTCCTCGGGGTGCCCACCGTGGCGGATCGGATCGCGCAAACAGTGGTGGCCATGGAACTGGAAAAGAGGGTGGAGCCGCGGTTTCACCCGGATTCCTATGGATACCGGCCGAACCGGTCTGCGCTGGACGCGGTGGGGACGTGCCGGCAGCGCTGCTGGGAGAACGACTGGGTGCTGGACTTGGACATCCAAAAGTTCTTCGACAGCGTGGACCACGAGTTGATGGTCAAGGCGGTTGAGGCAAACACTGACCAACCATGGGTGGTGCTGTATGTAAAGCGGTGGCTTGTTGCACCGATACAGCACGCCGACGGTTCCCTGCACGAGCGGACCCGGGGGACTCCCCAGGGTTCTGCGGTATCGCCTGTGTTGGCCAATCTCTTTCTCCACTACGCGTTCGACATGTGGATGGCCCGGAAATTTCCGGGCGTTCGGTTCGAGCGGTACGTGGACGACGGAGTGGTGCACTGCGTCAGCAAGCAGCAGGCGGAGATGCTGCGAGACGCAATCGGTCAGCGGATGGTCGAAGTCGGGCTCACACTTCACCCGGACAAGACCAAGGTGGTGTACTGCAAGGACAGCAACAGGCGAGGTGAGTTCGAGAACACCTCGTTCACGTTCTTGGGGTACACCTTTCGTCCCCGCAGGGCGCACAACAAGCGGAAAGGGGTGAGGTTCACCTCGTTCCAGCCTGCGATGAGTCGGGAGAAGCTGATCGAGAAAGGCCGGGAGGTTCGCAGTTGGCGGCTTCACCGGCGGCCCAACGACACCCTGATAGACCTCGCGAAGGCGATCAACTCGATCGTGCGAGGCTGGATGACCTACTGGGGCCGGTTCTACCGAGAACAGATGATTCCACTCCTCAAGCGCATCAACACCTACCTGTTGCGCTGGGCCCGTAAGAAATATAGACGGTTGCGTGGGTTCAAACGTCTGAAAGCGTGGTGGATCAGGGTGACAAAGATTGCCCCGGGTCTGTTCGCGCACTGGGCATGGACACACCGTTTTCATCCGACTGGATGGTAGGAGCCCGGTGACGGGAGACTGTCACGCCGGGATCTGTGGGAGCCCGGGGGTGAGATTCCCCCGGGCTACCCGACATTGCAAGGACGCGAACCGGCAGGGCTCCTATGAGCACACGTCGTTCACGTTCCTTGGGTACACGTTCCGGCCCAGGCTGGCCATCAGCCGGTTCGGGAAGCACTTCGTGAGCTTCCTGCCCGCGGTCAGCAGGGAGGCGATCAAGGCGATGGGCAAGGTGCTTCGTTCCTGGCATCTTGCCAACCTCAGTGACAAGTCCCTGATGGACCTTGCGCGGATGTTCAACAGCATCGTGCAGGGATGGATCAACTATTACGGGCGCTTCTACCAGTCCGGGTTGTATCCCCTCCTCCGGCGCATCAACGACTACCTGGTGCGGTGGGCGTGCCGGAAGTACAAACGACTCCGCCGCCGGGAGAAACGGGCGCGGGAACTGCTGGCGGGTGCGGCCCGCCGCTACCCGAACCTGTTCGCCCACTGGCGGTTCGGCCTCAAGCCTGACGGCTGGACGATGGGAGCCGTGTGAGCCGAGAGGCTCCCGCACGGTTCTGCGAGCGGCGGCGGGTGCGATTCCCGCCGCCGACTCACCTGGCCTTGTGCCATCAGAGCGCGGTGCTGGAGCGCCAACTCGGCACAACCAGGGCACGGTTGACTCCAGGCGACCGGGCGTTCCCGGCAGCCCTGCTGCACCAGCTGCCGCGCGAAGCGCTCCGAACGATGCGGCTGCTGGTGCGTCCGGAGACGATGTTGCGCCGACACCGTGATCTTCTCGCGCGCCGCCACGCCGCACAGTCCCGTCCGAAGCACCCGGGACGGCCTCGGACCGTGTGCTCGGGCCGCGCTCTGGTGGTGCGTTTGGCGAGGGAGAACCCCGGACGGGGCTATCGGAGGGGGCACGGCGCACGGCGAGTTGCTCATCCTCGGGGTGAAGGTTGCTGCGTCCACCATCTGGGAGATTCTCAAGGAGGCCGGCATCGACCCGATGGAGGAACTGTGGTGGATTGGGGATGGGGCGACGTGCTGTCAGCGGCTGTCGCGGCGCGCGTCTTCGGCGGGGACATTGCATCGTTCGGCCAGCGGCTCTTGGGTGCCGGAGTCCGTGTCGGAGCGGCTGAGATCGCCCGTGAACGCCGTGGGGCCCTCGCACTGGCCACCTCCGGCGAGAGCGCGGAGGAGGGCTGAATTCCTCTACCGCGTCGGCGACCTCAGGCGATGGGCACGCAACCGGCCCCGCGCCGGATCCGGCGGGGATCCGCTTAACTGTATGACAAATGTGGGAAGTTCGGGAAGCGCCGGGCGACATGGTTGCTCTTCGCTCCCGTCGTCTGGAAGTGCTCTTCGGAACCCGGCTGGACGCGGCCCCGCACGCCCGAATCGCCACCCTGAAGAGGTGGCAGCGGCCTTCCACCGACTGGCCGGCGGCGGATTCGACAGTCGCCTGCTCGCACGCTGACCAGCGCAGGCCGGGAAGCGATTGGTGGCGGCGTCCTTCCCGAGACACGCATGTGGTATCGCTGGTACCGTGGATACCATGTCGGATCCCAAAGCGATGAGTCTGCGCTTTCCTGACCCTGCGCAGCGGGCGGCTATCGCGGCCGCTGCGAAGCAGGCGGGGGTCAGCATGCAGGAGTACATCCTCTCAGCCGCCTATGATCGCGCGACCGCCGTGGAGCAGCGGTTCCTGGAGCACTTCAAGGCATCCATGGCCCGTAGCAGCGCGGCTTTCGCGGCCGAGCCCAGCAGCATGGATCCCAGCGCTGAGCACCGGGCGGCCGAGCAGGAAGCGCAGCGGGAGCTTGAGCACCAGGAGCGAGGCCACGCCGCGTGACCCAGCCGGAACCGCTCCACCCTCTCGATGTCACGTTCCTACTGCACGCCGCCGAACTGCTCGACGGTGATCCGCAGGTCGACGACTACGGACCGCTCTACGCCGCTGTCGCCCGGGTCAATGCCAGAGCGATGGAGCGCGACATCTACGGATCCCTGTATCTCAAGGCCGCCGCGCTGCTGCAGACTTTGGCGAAATTGCCGTGTCTGGAACACTCCAACGAAGCCTTCGCCTGGCACGCGACCGAGGCCTACTTGCTCCTCAACGCGCGCGAACTCACCTATACGCCCAAGGCGGCCGTCGCGCTCGTGCGCGACGCGGCCTCCGGAGCGCTCGGCGTCGCCCGGATCGCCCGCCAACTGCGTGACTGGACCGCCGTCTGATCCGCGTCCTCCAGGCGACGTGCAGCAGGACGTGCAGCAGTAGGAAGCCCTCGTGACCACCCCTGTACCCAGCCCGCATCAGCACCGGACCGGCTTGTTCGTGCAGCATGCGTGCTCGATGTGCCCCGGGTCGGCTCGGTGAGGCCGTGTGCGCCTTCGAGGGGTGCCAAGGCCGGGTTGAGGGCGCAGCGTCCTGGCGCGGGCTCTGGACCCGTACTTCGCAGGTCGCTGATTCAGATGATCTGGCTCTCGTTCCACAGCGGAGAGAGCCCGGAGGGCGCTCTCTCCGGGCTCCCGGCACACGATCAGATGACCAGCGCCACCACCCCCGCCACCGCGAACGCGACACCGGCCGGCAGGATGAGCACCGCACCGAACGCGAGCTGTCCCGTCGTACGGCGACCGACCTTGGTGGTCTCGGGATCCACGGGGTCGTACGGGCGCTGTCATCCCTGAAGGAGCGGGGCCGGTCAAGGGTGTTACCCTGTCTGTTTTCCCGGTTTCCGGCCGAGTTCGGGCAACGCCGAGCCCAGGCGCGGGGTCAAGGCGGAGCGCCCGCAGGCGGAGCCGAGGACGAACGGCCTTGAGGCCGCGGCGGATCGGCGCACACTGGCGGCGCCGGGGACCGGGGGTATGGAGTTGTGGTGTCTCGCCCCAGAGGTGTGGTCGTGGGGTGGGCAGGCTCGGCTGCCGGTCATCCCTTCGCGGCTGCGTCCGGCCCCGCGGCCGGACGAGCTTGTGCATGGGGCGTTCCGCGACGGCCGACGGGATCGATCACGTTAACGGCCGCGCCGCATGCGCGGGGGCCAGACAGTGCGCGATCACGCGTCGGCCGCGTTCCGGCCTGCTCGCGCCGGGTCCGGCTTCGTCAGGCAGCGGACCTCGCCGTCGCGCAGGGCGTAGTAGACCAGGGTGAGCAGCTTGCGGGCCGCGGCGGTCTTGGCCACGTTGCGGGCCGTGGTGCCGCGGCGGTAGACGATGCGGTCCTTCAGGCGCCGCATCGGGGTGTCGGCCCCGCTGCGCTGGACCGCCTCGACGCAGGCCCAGCGCAGCAGTGGCGAGCCCTGCTTGGTGATCCTGCCGCGGTGGACCTTGGTGTCCGAGGCCCGGTGCCGCGGGGTGAGCCCCGCCCAGGAGCACAGCTGGCCGGGTCCGGCGAAGCGGGCCACGTCGCCGATCTCGGCGACCATGACGGCGGCGAAGACCGGGCCGATGCCGGGGATCGTCTGCACCGCGCGGTAGCCGGGATCGCCCGCCAGGGCCTGCGCGATGAGCCTGTCCACCTCTGCGATCTCGCCGTCCAGGAAGGCGATCAGCCGGAGCAGGGAGTCGGCGCGTACCCGGTAGGAGCCGTGCAGCGGTATCCCGGCCAGCCAGGTGCGGCCGCCGCGGTCGAACACGTCGGTCACGGGCACGTGCAGGCCAGCCTTGCCGAGCACCGCGTGGATCTGGTCCTTGGCCGAGGTGCGCATGCCTACCAGCTTGTGCCGGTAGCGCACCAGCTCCCTCACCTGGCGGGTCCGGCGGGGAGCGATCCACGCCTGCGGCAGGCGTCCCATGCGCAGCAGGTCGGCCAGGTCGGCGGCGTCCTTGTCGTCGGTCTTCACCCGCCGGTAACCGAACATCTTCACGCCCAGCGGATGCGCGAGGTGCACCTCGGCTCCGGCTTCCTGGAGCGTGTCGGCGGCCCAGTACCAGCCGTAGGTGGCTTCCAGCACCACCTGCGGGTGCGGGCCGGCCTTGGCGATCTCGGCCTTGAGGGCGGCCGGGCTGTTGTCGATGCGAATCCGCTCCAGCCGTTCCCCTTGGGGGGTCATGCGCAGCAGTACCGAGCGGTTGCGGTGCAGGTCCATGCCCACGATCTGAGGTCCGTCGTAGGCTTGCATCTGGTCCATCAGGGCCTCCTGCCTGTGGACGGTCGTTACTTCTCCTGGACCGAGCATCGTTCGCACCCGGCCGGAGCGGGAGGCCCCGCTCCTTCATCGCATCACGTTGTTGGGTGTGTGAGTGTCCGATGGCGCCGTCTGGGCGTGGTGGGCTTGCCCTTCGGGCCTGGTGTCAGGCCGTGGTGGACCGGTCGGCAGGACCGGTGATCTGGTCCCAGACGGCGAAGCGGACGGTCGTCTCGGCTCGGTGGTCGGGGGCTGTCATCAGGTGGCGGCGGGGTCGGAAGTGGGGTGAGATGCCGCTGAACGCGGCCAGGAACCGCTGGGCTGCGCCGATGCTGCGGAAGCCCTTCATCGCGCGTTCGCGCCGGCGGGTGGGCCGGTGGCTGTTCTCGGCCCGGCTGTTGAGGCCCTTGTGTGAGCGGTGCTCGACCGAGAACATGACCTCGCGGTGGGCGGCGCCGCAGGAACGGAGCTGGTCGGCGACGACCACCCCGGGCACCGCCCGAGTCTTCCGCATCGGGCGGCGGAAGAAGCGCCGGGCCGCGGCCTCGTCCCGGCGGCTCTGCAGCAGGATGTCGAGCACGTTGCCGCCGGCGTCGACGGCCCGCCACAGGTACTTCTGCTCCCCGTTGATCGTCACGAAGACCTCGTCCAAGTACCACGTGTACCCGGGCCGGGGCCGGCGGCGGCGCAGTCCGTTCGCGTAGGTCTGGCCGAACTTGGCGGACCAGCGGCGGATGGTCTCGTAGGAGACGATGACGCCGCGCTGGAGCATCGACTCCTCGACCTCGCGGAAGCTGAGCGGGAAGCGGAAGTACAGCCACACGCAGTGGGAGATGACCTCGACCGGGTACTGGTGCCCCCTGTACGACGGCGCCGGGCTCTCCACGGACGATCCCCCTCCACCATGATCAATTCGAAGATCCTCCCATGCCATTCGCCAACATGACAGTGCCGTCCTGCGCAGGGTCGCCGAGGCGGCGGCGAACGCGGCCGGTGCCGTGAGGACGGGCAGGCCGGCGACGCTGGTGTGCAGGCTCACCAGCAGCATGTCGGCGAAGAGGGTGAAGCCGACCGTGAAGTTTCCCCGTGATGTTGAGCACTTCGTGCTTACGCGGCCGGGGTCACCTCGTGGCGCGGAGGATTTCCCAGATTGTGGAGGCGGCGATGGGGTGGCCGAGCCGGGTCGGCTCGCCCTGGATCCTCCTGTGCACCCACCTGGGGTTCTCCCGCGTCAGACGCAGGATGAGCTTCCTGATCGCCCCCCGGTCGGCCGCCGTCCGGTTCGCGAGCGCCGCATGCTGCAGTCCTACTTGGAGGCGATGAACCGGCGGTGCCGGGCCAGGAGCGTGCCGGGGGGTGACCGGGAAGGCCGTGCGCCAAAGCCGCCGGGTATCAGCGCGGACAGCGCCGCGCATCAGAACCGGTCCGCGGGCTCGTAGCGGACCGGGCCCTTCGACTGCCGGCGCAGTACCGCGTTCTCGTGCCGCAGCACGAGCAGCTCGGCGTCCTTGGAGGTGTCGCGGCGCAGCAGCGCCACCGGGACGGACCGCAGCTTCCGGGTCACCTTGTACACCAGCGAAACGATCACGCAGAGGTGGTGCCAGCCGACGCCGTATTGCCGCCCTCGCCTGCAGCGATGACTATCCGAGCCCGACCGGTTGTGCCCCGTTCACGGGGCGCCGGCAAACCCTCGGCCTGCGCCCGTGTGACGGGCCCGGTGCCGCGGGTGTCGACGTCCGGTGTGCTCAACGCTGCCGCCACAGGTCGATGTCGCCCCGCAGGACAAGCCCGATGAACAGTCCCACTCCGCCCAGGACGGCGACCAGGAGAAACGCCCAGAAGCCGCCGAAGTAGCCGGCGAAGCCCAATGCCATCCCGGCTGCCAAGCCTGCAATCGCTGTGTCCATTGCTCCCGGATTCGACGTAATTCGCGGGTTCTAGAGGTACTGCGGGGTTGAAGGCGCAGGTCATCGGGCTGCGAAGGGCTCGGACGTTCGGAAGCGCCTAGAGACGCGACTTTCCTGATTTGCCTGCGCTGGCCTGCTGCTTCGCCTTATCGTCTGGAGCCGTGTATGTGAAGACGACGAAGCGGGAGAACAAGTCCGGGACGGTCCGGTACCTGCATCTGGCCCACAACGAGTGGGATCCGGTGAAGGGGCGGGCGGTGCCGAAGGTGCTGTTCTCCTTCGGCCGGGAGGACGACCTGGACCGCGACGCGGTCAAGCGCCTGGTCGCGTCTCTATCGAAGCTGCTGGACCCGGGCGACGCCCTGACCGCGACCGCAGCACCGGACCTGGAGTTCACCTCCTCGGTGCCGTTCGGCGGCGCCTACGCGCTGGACCATCTGTGGCGCCGACTTCGGATCGACCAGATCGTGGGCCGGGTCGGGCAGCCCAAGCGGGGTCGCCGCCGGGACATGACCGCGACCGAGCGGGTGCTGTTCGCCCTGGTCGCCAACCGCGCACTGGCCCCCTCCTCGAAGCTCGCGGCAGCGGACTGGATCACGAACGACGTGCACATCGACGGCCTGGCCGAGACCGGCGAACAGACCTGCTACCGGGCGATGGACTGGCTGCACGAGGTGAAGGACGACCTGGAGAAGCAGGTGTTCGACGAGGTCGCGAACCTGCTGAACCTGGAGGTGGACCTGCTGTTCTTCGACACCACCAGCACCTACTTCGAGCTGGAGGAGCCCGACGAACCGGTCGCCCGCGACGACACCGGCCACAAGCTTGAGGACGGCCAGGCGGGCGGCGACGCGAAGCAGGCCGGATTCCGCACCTACGGCAAGTCGAAGGACGCCCGCGACGACCTCCCGCAGATCGTCATCGGCATGGCGGTCACCAGGGACGGCATCCCGGTGCGCTGCTGGTGCTGGCCGGGCAACGCCTCCGACCAGACCCTGATCCGCCAGGTCAAGGACGAGATGCGGGACTGGACCCTCTCCAAGATCGTGTGGGTGGCCGACCGCGGCTTCTCCTCCGCCGAGAACCGCCGCTACCTGCGCAAGGGCGACCACGCCTACATCATCGGCGAGAAGCTTCGCTCCGGGAGTCCCGAGGTGCAGGCCGCCCTGTCCCGGCAGGGCCGCTACCAGGACGTCGGCGAGAACATGCGCGTCAAGGAGGTGCGGATCAGCGACACCGACCGGTTCGTCATCTGCCACAACCCCGAAGCGGCCGAGCGCGACCGGCACATGCGCGAACAACTCGTCGCCCAGCTGGCCGACTTGATCGCTGACACCGACAAGCTCAGCGAGTTCAAGCGGGGCGAACTGCGCGGGCGGATCACCGACAAGCCCGGCCTGAACCGCTACCTTCGCGCCACCCCGGCCGGCAAGCTCCGCATCGACCAGGCGAAGATCAAGGCGGAGGAGAACCTCGACGGGAAGTACCTCCTGCGCTGCAGCGACCCCCACCTGAGCGCCGAGGACATCGCGCTGGGCTACAAGCAGTTGCTGGAAGTCGAGCGCGGCTGGCACGACATGAAGCAGATCATCGACCTGCGGCCCGTCTACCACCGGCTCGAGGAACGTATCCGAGCCCACGTCATCCTGTGCTGGCTCGCTCTCCTCCTCATCAGGATCACCGAGACCACCACCGGCAACACCTGGCCGCACATCCGACGCGAGCTCGACCGCCTCCACCTGGGCACCTTCACCGGCCCCACCGGAACCTTCCAGCAGGTCACCGCCCTGACGAAGCCCCAGCGAGACCTGCTCGCGAAGCTGCAGATCCCCGTCCCCAAGCAGGTCATCGCGCTTCAGCCCGCGCCTCGCTGACCAGCCGAAACGCGACCGCCTAGAGAAACGCCCTCCAGGCGGACCCACGCACGTCCGCCCAGGTCAGATCCCAGATTCGCCCCTCCAGGCCGCCGAATTACGTCGAACCCGGGTTGCTCACTCACCTGTCTCACGGACTGCCCGGCACCACGTCGTCGTCGCCGTGGGTGCGGCGACAGCCGCCGGCGCTCAGCTCACGCGGCCCTCTTCCGCTTCGGACTCCTCCTCGGGCAGGTGCACGTCGTCGATCGTGAGGTTGACCTCGACGACCTCGAGCCCCGTCATCCTTTCGACAGCGGAGATGACGTTGGCGCGTACGTCACCGGCGACCTCGACGATGGAGACTCCGTACTCGACGACCACGTCCAGGTCCACGGCCGCCTGGCGCTCCCCCACCTCGACCTTGACCCCGCGTGTCACTGCGGTGCCGCCGCCGGGAACACGTTCGCGTACGGCCCCGAGGGCCCGCGACATGCCGCCGCCGAGGTTGTAGACGCCAGGTACTTCGCGGGCGGACATGCCGACGATCTTTGCCACCACAGTGTCCGTGATGGTGGTCTTCCCGCGGTATTCGGCAGGGACGTCGGCGCCCCGGCGGCCCTGCAAGGTCGCACCGCCCCCGCCGGGCGGGGACTCCTGGCCGACGCTGTTCCGGTTGCTGGTGTCCGTCATGGCGGCAGTCACCTCGATCGTCCCTGGAGCATCCGAGTGATGCCTGTCAAAGGGTTGGACACCGTTCCGGCCCGACTCTCACACTCAGCCATTGTGATGTGCATCACATAGGCTGGTGTGGGGTGGGAGTGGGCGCCTCGCAAAAAGACGCGGCGTCTGCACGGCTGCGGACATCTCCGCATGCCGGCATCCCGGCACGCGACTGGGAGCGGACGTTGACCCGACAAGTCCGACCTGCACCGCCGGAACCCCGGCTCTCCGATGCCCTCCTGGCAGTGCGGGCCTCCGAGGGCGACGAGGACGCCTTTGCTGTTCTCGTGCGGCGCCACAGCCGCGACCTCCTCCTCCTGGCCTCACACATGCTCGGTAACCCGCAGGACGCCGAAGAAGCCGTCCAGGACGCCTTCGTCAGCGCGTGGCGACGGCTGCCGGAATTCCGCCACAGCGCGGCCTTCACCACCTGGATCTACCGGATCACCGTGAATCGCTGCCTGAACGCCCGGCGCCGTCGGCTGCCTCCCGTGCCGCTGGAGGAGGTGCCCGAACCCGCCGCGCACGATGCGTGCAGCTCGCCCAGCCGGACCGCCGAAAGCAACGCTGCCACGGCCGCCCTGGCCACGGCGGTCGGCGAACTCAGCGCCGACCAGCGGGTCAGCTGGATCCTGCGAGAGATACACGGACTCCCCTACTCACAGATCGCCCAGGTGACAGGTACCAGCGAAGAGACCGTGCGCGGCAGACTGTTCCGAGCACGCCGGTCCCTGAAGGAGGCGATGGTGCCATGGCGCTAGAGGACCAGCATCCGCACAACGCAGACACGAGCGTGCCCGACCTGGCCCCGCTCACCGGCGACGAGGTACTGCCCTGCGGTCGCCCCCTCAGCCACGCCTGGGAACAGGCACGGGACGCCCGGCCGCAGACGGACCCGCACACCACCTCCTGTTCGTACTGCCGCGAGGCCGCCGAAGGACTGGCCGCACTGGACGCCGCCACACAGGCGTTGCGTGAACGGCAGCCAACCGGATTGAACGCCCTCGCCGACCGCGTCATGGCCGTCGTCCGGTCCGAAGTCCGGCTCGGACGCATGCTGCCACTGGACGACCCCGCGCTGGATCTGCGGATCACCGAGAACGCTGCGGCCAAAGTGCTGCGCCAGGCCGCCGACACCGTGCCCGGGGCGACGGCCGTGAGCTGCCGCTTGAAACCCGCGGGCAAGGGCACCCACGTCCACGTGGCCATGACCCTCGCCGCGGCCCTCGACCAACCGCTGCCGGCCGCGGCCGAGGATGTTCGCCGATCGGTCATCACCGCCGCAGACCGGACCTTGGGAATGGCCGTCACGAACGTCGATATCAGGGTGATCGACGTACTGCTGCCCGAGCCCGGCGGTGCCTGATGGCCGCATCCCACGCCCCCAGCCCCCGCACGGCCGCGGCATACGCCGCTCTCTCGGTCCCCGGCGTAGCCGGCCTGCATCCCGGCCTGGCCCACCGCCTCGCACAAGCCACCGCCCACGCCTGGCCGGATACCGACGAGAGGCTTTCCCTGTCCGAAGCCGGCGTTCGCGCCGACCGGGCGGCGGACGGCTCCGGCTGGCAGGTAGAAGTGCGCTGCCTGGTGTCCGAAGGCCACCGACCGCTGGATGTGTCCCGCAACGTCCGCTCCCGGGTCCGGAGCGCTGTCCTGGCCCACCTCACCGCCCACGGCCTTGCAGAACCCCTCACCGTAACCGTCACCGTGACCCGCATCATCATCCCTGCCGGGGCTAGGACTGAAGCGGAAACCACATGAGGAGCCAGGCACCGGGATTGCACAGCCGCAGGAACCCACGAGGGAGCGCGGCCCATCAGGGCCCTCTGTGACAGCGTGGCCTCGGCAGCCAGTTCCCCTGAGGCCGGCGGGGGGCGGAGGCGAAGGTGGACTTCGGCGACGTGGAGGCGCGCCTGGCCGGCGAGCAGGTCAAGGTCTACCTGTCCCCTTCTGCACACGCGGTGCACGGGCACTGCATGGCTGCACCGCTGGGAGAACGGCGCAGCCGACCGGGCGGCCCCGCAGGCTGTGCAGGACCCGCGGGATGCGGAGGCACCGTCGGGGAGCCGGGCCCACCGGCCCGCCCGTCCGTGTGATCCTGTGCCGTTCGGAAACTCGTCGCCGCTGATCAGGCGGCGTACCCGTAACTCGTTTATGACGCCGCCGAGTACTCGGCGGCGGAGGACTCGGTGCGTAGTCAGGTCGGTCTTGGGTGCCGGGTGCTCCTGCGCGAGGGGCGGAAGCTGTCCCCGAGCCTGATGTGGGCGATGGCGGTTGTGGTGTCGGGCGTAGGCGTCCGGGGCATGGCGGGCATGGGTCTCGTTCCAGATCAGCAGGTGGTCGAGGACTTCACGCCGAAGGGTTCCGACGACCCGTTCACCGTGCGCGTTCATCCGAGGAGCCCGCGGCGCGGTCCACACGGCCTCGATGCCGTCGGCTGCGAAGACCGCGTCGAAGGACTCGGTGTACTTCGCGTCCCGGTCGCGGATCAGGAAGCGCAGTGATTCCAGGCGCAGGCCCGGCTCGACGGCGAGGTTGCGGGCTTGTCGCACGGTCCGCTGCCCGGTCGGGTGAGCGGTCACACCGGCGATGTGCGGGCGGCGCGTGCCGTGCTCGAGGAAGACCAGCGCGCAGGCCCGGCGAAGGTCGACCAGGTCGATGTGCGGGAAGTCGCATGCGATGAGGCCCTCGGCTTGCGCGGTCGGGAACTCGCGCCATGTCGGCCCGCTGCGGCGTGGGGCTGGATCGATGCCAGCGGCCGTCAGGATCTCCCAGACCGTCGTGGTGCCGGTCGGATGTCCGAGGCGGGCGAGTTCGCCCTGGATCCGTCGACAGCCCCCACGCGGATTCTCCTGGGCCGGCCGCAGCACCAGCGCCTTCACCGCGCCGGCGGCCGGTGGCCTGCCCGGCCTCCACCGGCCGCAGCACCAGCGCCTTCACCGCGCCGGCGGTCGGTGGCCTGCCCGGCCTCCGGCGGCGCTTGCTGGAGTCCCACGTGACCGCGATGAGCCTGCGGTGCCACGCGAGCAGGGTCGCGGGCGTGATTGGGAACACCCGCGCCCATCGGCGTCGCGGGAACACCGCGGACAGCGCAGCGAACCAGATCCGGTCCGACGGCTCGTACCGCACCGGACCGGTGAGCTGCCCGCGCAGCACCGCGTTCTCATGCCGCAGCACCGACAACTCGGCATCCTTGGCCGCGCGTCGACGCAACAGCACCGCCGGGACCGACAGCAGCCTCCGCGTCACCCGGTACACCAGCGAGACGATCACCCGGACAGGGTTCCAGGAGGCCCTCGTGGCGCGCCAGACCCGCTCCGAGCAGCAGCGACGAATTTCCGAACGGCACAGGTTCGGCGTGTCTGCTTGCGCGTGTGTGCTTGGGAGCGGCCCGCGCGGCGTGCGAAGAGCGGTGCGGGGCCGCTGAGCTCCGCCGTCCTGTAAAAGCGGGCCCGCCTTTTTGGGCGGGCCCGCTGTGCCGGGTCGGCGGATGATCAGTGCTTGCCCACCGGGTTCAGCACGATCGTCCCGGAGTCGTTCGCCGGGTTACCCTCGTTGGGCATCGTGTACGCGAAGAACGCCCGGCCGGTGGCGTTCTTGATCATCTTGTCGACGCGGAGGCCGAAGGTGAAGGTGCGGGAGGCGTCCTCCAGGATCGGCGTGGCGAGGAAGCAGAGGTAGTCGCCCTCGGCGCCCTCCCAGCCGGGCCGGCAGTCCTCGGGGACCGCGGTGACCGTGGTACCCGGGGGGAGGTCGACCCAGAAGGAGATCGGTTCGCCGCCGGAGCGGAGCGCGGCCAGCCAGGCGGGGCCGTGGTTGGCGAAGCCGATGTCCACCGACACCGTGCTGCCCTTGCGGGCGCGCAGCCGCTCACCGGTCAGATCGAGGTCGAAGGTGTTCGCCGTCGGGAAGTCCATCTCCGCGTAGCGGGTGTAATCGGCCGGGTCCGCGTCCGGCACGCGGACCAGCTCCAGCGCCGGCCCGTCACCCGCCTGGTAGTCGCCTTCGGTCGGCAGCTTCCGCGCCTGCTCGGCTGGCACCGCGCTGAAGTTGTAGGACATTGCGTCGTAGAGCGCGAAGCCGGCCGTCTCGACCGGGAAGGGCGCGCTCAGCCCGTATGCCGCCTCACCGGCGAACCCGCTGTCGAAGATGCAGAGCGCCGTGGAACGTCCGAGCACATCGTTGGGGTCACGCGGCTGGTACCAGCAGTTGCTGAAGGTACTGGGGAAGGACAGCCCCCGGCTGCCGGAGATCCGCAGCACGACGCCGTCGCCGCCCAGCCCGCCGGCGTTGCGGAAGCCCAGCGGCGCCTGGAAGGTGTCACCGGCCTGGAAGCCCCCGGGCTCGGTCAGCTGCTTCATCAGCAGTTCTGGGCCGCCCACCAGCACGTCCACCGTGTGTCCGGTGAAGGCCAGACCCTCGCCCGCGGCCGTGATCTCGATGGTGCCGAAGTCGCCCGCGGAGCTCTCGTCGGTCACGTCGAGGCGGATGCCGCCGAGGTCGTTGAAGTCCTGGCCCGCGTAGATCTCGTAGCCGCTGCAGGTGGCGACGAGCCCGTCGACGGAGCACCCCTGCCACCCGCCGAGCTGGGAGAAGTCCACCGCGGCAACGCCGGCCAGGGAGCTCGCGTCCACGGTGACCGTGTACTGACCGGTGTGGATCGGCCAGATGACGCCGTCCTCGTCCGGTACCGGCTCGCCGGGCGCCCGGAGTCCCAGCTCGATCTGAGGCCCACCCGGCTCACCGGCCTCCGGGTGCAGCGAGAGATTCACGCTGCCGGGGCCAGTGACCGAGACCGGCAGCAATTCCTCCTGGGCATGGGCAGGACCGGCCGACGCCGTGCCGACCAGCGCGGCCAGCACAAACGCGGAGATGGTACGCCGCACGGCGGCGAGAGGCGTCATGAGACTCCCATAACTTCAGGCATCAGACGCACCGGATCGGTGACGCATACCCATGACTCACGAACTTCCCGGAAGGTTGCCCTGAAACGCGATGGCGCCTTGTGCGTGCCGAGAATCTCGTCCGCGCAGGTCATTCCGCTTGCGGCCGCTGCCAGTTGCCACGGCATGATGACCACTCGTGCTTCTGCGTCTCGCCTGTCTGATCGTGTCGAATGCCTTCGCCGCGCTCTGGCTGCTCCCGATGAGCGACCGCGCCAAGGACGCCGAGATCCTGGCCCTGCGCCACCAGATCACGGTCCTTGAGCGGCAACTCGGCCCCAAACGGCCTTGGTGGCCTGCGGGCACAGGACGGCGGCGAGGATGGCGCGGGTGGCGACATCGACCGCGATCTGGTGGGGTCGGGCCGGGCGAGGGTGCCGTCGTCGAAGAGGGCGAGGACGTCCGGGCGGGTGGTGTCGACCTGGACCTGCTCACCGGGCCGTAGCGCCGCGGTGGGGGGCAAAGGCCCGCCCATTACAGCTGGCAGGGGTGGCGCGGACGGGGCCGGTGGGCAGTTAGCCGGGGCGGGCGAGGGTGGTGACCAGCCGGTACAGCGTGGCCTGGGACGGTGCGGGCGCGGTCTCGAACAGCCCCCAGTGCGCCGCCGCCTGCGGCGTCTCCGCCCCGATGACGGTGAAGCCGGGATCGGCGAACAGGTGCCCGGCCGGTACGACCTCGCCCCCGCCGTCGGGGCCGACGAGGTGGATGTCCTGCCCGGCCAGAGCGACCACCTGCCACGTCACGCCGCGGAAGCGGACGCGCGCCCCGGCCCTGACCACCGGCCGAGCAGCCCGCCGTACTCCGTTCACTGGTCGCCGCCCCCGTCCGCACCGGCGCCGCTGCCCTTACCTGGGCCGACGAGGACTCGCTCGTGCAGCGGCTTTTCCAACGGAGTGGTCAGCTGCCCGTGCCACAGGGCGTGGAAGACGACCGGGAGGACCTCGATGGGGTCGCCGGCCGCTGCGGCGCCCTCGATCAGCGGTCGCGGCCGTGCGAACGCCTCGAGGACCGCGGGCATCAGGCCGGGGCGGCCGGCGTTGCGGGGGTGGCGGTAGCCGGCCAGTCGTTTCAGGTTCGCCGCCGGCACCTCATCCAGTGGTGCAAGGCGCCGGTAGGTCCAGCCGATGGGTGCACATGCCTCGGCCACCGCCTCCGCGGCAATGAGGGCGCGTTCGCCGCCGGCCTCGGGGTGGCTGGGGCAGTCGGCCAGCAGTCCGGTGCCGTCGGTGTAGCGGGCGAAGAGCTGCGGTACCCACGAGCGCACCCGCCCGCTGCGGTTGCGCCACAGCAGCCGCACCGGCCGTCCGGCCAGGCCGACCACCCGGGGATCACGGTCCAGGATCATCAGCTGGGTCCGCGTCGCGTTCGATTCCATGGCCACATGCCGCCCGGTGGTCGCCGACCACCACAGGCCCGGCCCCCACCGCCGCCCCGGCACCACGGGGAGCGCGGGGACGGGCGGCAGGTCCTCAAAGGCCACCGCCAGGGCTGCGTCCACCCACCGCTGCTGGACCATCTGCCCGACCGGATCGAGGAAGACCGCCTCGAACCCGGCACCGTGCTCTGCCTCCACCCGCCCTGCCCGGCCACCGGGCCCGGCTGCACCCGCGTTGATCACCTGCTCCAGCCAAGCCACTGCTGCCTGCGCGTGCCACGGTTTCCGGGATTCCGGCCCCGAAGGGGTGCCGCATCGGCTAACGGTTGACGAAGCGCCCGCAGCCGTCCGGTGCCTCCCGCTCCGCCGTCAGCCGCCGATTTCCTCCCGGTCTGCGGCCAGTGCCTTCGTCAGGGCGCTGACAGGCAGGCCCGTCCACTGGGCCACCTCCTTTAGGGGGCACGCCGGCCATCGCCGCTGCCAGGACGGTCTGCCGCCAGGCCTCCTTGAGCAGGCCGGCGCCGTGACTGAGGTGGTGCAGCAGATGCCGGGCGACCTCGGCGGTGGGCCCGGTCTGTGCCCCGCGCAGCTGGAGCAGCTGCTCCTTCGCGCTCTCGACCAGGCCGCAGATCAGCGCGCGCTGCTCGGCGGGCGCCGCCGCGCGCCACATCGTGCCCGAGCCGGGCGCTTTCTTCTCCTTGGTCAGCAGAGGAGCCGTCGGTGGTGGGGTGAGGCTCGGGACGGCGCGGGTGGATGGGCTATTGCGCGTCGTGCGGGCGGGGGTGCGGGGGGTGGTGGTGCTCGGTCAGGACGGTGAGCAGGCGGGTGAGTTCGTCCTGCTGACCGGGGGTGAGGGGGGCGAGGAGTGCGCGCTGGGCGTCGGCGATGAGCGCATCGAGGCGCTTCAGGCGGCGGCGGCCGGTGGGGGTGAGGGTGATGACGTTGCGGCGGCGGTCGACGGGGTCGGGTTCGCGGCGGATGCATTCGGCGTCGGCAAGCTCGTTGAGGACGGCGACCATGTCGCTGCGGTAGATACCGGTGCGGCGGCTGAGTTCGGCCTGGCTGGCGGCGCCGGCTTCGGCGAGCGCGACCAGCACGGCGAAGTGCCACTTGCGAGCGCCTTCGGCGGCCAGGCGCTCGCTGACGAGCCGGTCGGCGACGACCGCGGCCCCGGCGAGCAGGCGGCTGGGGATGGTGCGCAGCCGGGCCGGGGTGGGTTCGGGGGTCGGGCTCATGGGGGATCCTCCGCCTCTTGCGTTAGTGCCACTAACAGCCTACCTTGCGTTAGTGGCACGAACGTTTGGGCTTCGAACGAATTCTCCTGGAGTGAAGACCGTGATCAAGCCGTTCCGCATCGACATTCCCCAGGCCGACCTCGACGACCTGACCGACCGCCTCTCCCGCACCCGTTGGCCCAATGAGGTCGCCGACGCCGGGTGGGACTACGGCTTCCCGCTGGCGCGGTTGAAGGAGCTTGCCGAATACTGGCGCACCGGCTACGACTGGCGTGCGCATGAGGCCAGGCTCAACGAGCTTCCGCACTTCACCACCGAAATCGACGGCCAGAACATCCACTTCGTCCATGTCCGGTCTGCGAAGCCGGACGCGCTCGCGCTGATCCTCACCCACGGCTGGCCCGGTTCGTTCCTGGAGTTCCTCGACGTGATCGAGCCGCTGTCGCGCGACTTCCACCTGGTGATTCCGTCCATCCCGGGTTACGGCTTCTCCGGGCCGACCCACCAGCGCGGCTGGGACGCCACCCGGGTCGCGCGGGCCTGGGCCGAGCTGATGCACCGTCTCGGGTACGAGCGCTATGGCGCGCAGGGCGGCGACTTCGGCGCGGGCATCTCCACGGCGCTCGGCGCGGTGGCACCCGAGCACGTCGTCGGGGTGCACGTCAACTACCTGCCGACCCGGCCGGTCCTGGATGCCGGCATCGAACTGTCCGAAACGGATGAAGCCCGGCTGGACAAGGTCCGGCAGCTGATGGCGAATCGTCCGCCGTTCCAGGCTCTGCAGGCCCTCACCCCGCAGACCATCGGCTACGCGCTGACCGACTCGCCGGTCGGCCAGCTGGTCTGGATCGCCGAGCGCTTCGCACAGTGGACCGACCCCGAGACGCCGGTCAGCGACGAGCGGATGCTCACCGACATCTCGCTGTACTGGCTGACCGCCACGGCGGCCTCCTCGGCGCGATTCCACCACGATGCCCCGCGGGGGGTCCAGCAGCCGTGCCCGGTGCCACTCGGCGTGGCGGTGTTCGCGCACGACATCACGCAGTCGGTGCGACCGCTGGCCGAGCGGCTGTACGACATCAGGCACTGGTCGGAGTTCGAGCGCGGCGGCCACTTCGCCGCGATGGAGGTGCCCGAGCTGCTCGCCCAGGACGTCCGGGACTTCTTCCTCGCCCGCATCGCCCGCGCCGACCTCGCTCTCAACGGAATCTGGAAGTGATCACCGCTGAGGAAACGTCAGTGCTTCGGGTCGATGGACGTGGCTGCGTTTGCGGCGTGCGAGGTCGACGTGGCGGGTGTGGAAGTCTGAGTCGAGGTCCTGGAAGCGGGCGTCGGGGTCGTTGATCAGGTGCCAGATGACAACCAGGAGCGAGCGGCCCACCGCGACTGACGATGTCGCCAGGCCGTCACGGTGAGCAGGACCAGGTCGAGACAGAGGCATCCAGGACGGAATATCGGGATATCGGTGATCCGCTCTCCGGTACCAGGCACCACGTGATGCCACGATCCTCCTGCTGCAGATCACCGAAACACGAGGGGCCCGCCGCCCGGTCCGGCGATGGAGGCCGGCCGTGAACGGGCAGCCGATTGCGCGCCGGTCGAGGAGGCGTGGGGAGGCGGGTCGGCGCCATTTACGTGTCACGGGAAATCGTTACAGTGAACGGCTCATGGTCACTCCCCGGCGTGCCGGTGCCGCTGTGTCGCGCAGGCTGGGCGGCTGCTCGGCACTCCGCCGATCACTTCGTACTGAGGCGTCTTCATGTCGGATATATACGGTTTTTTCTGTCTTCTTAGGGTCGATTCAGGTGGTTTTCATGATCGCGGGTCATTCTCTTTTCCGTGACCGAGAGCTTTCACAGCGGCGAGGACGTCGGAGACGCCACCCGACCCATCGAGCGTCGGCGACGTGGGCCTCGGCTTCGTCATCCCGATCGGCACTGTCAAGTCCGACTTGGTCAGGCGATGTGTAAGGAGTACGACATGAGCAAGCAGGTTCTGCACGAGGCGACCGCCCCCGTCGGCCCCGCCGGAGTCTCCCTGGTCCCGGAGGCGTACGAGATCCACGCACCGGCGAGGCGGGTCCCGGAGGTGTCGGTTCCGCACCTGATGGGCTTGCGCACCAGCGCGGCACGCCCCCACCGTCGCAAGGTGCCGCTGAGCCGTCTCACCCCGGCGCTGGGCTGAGTCGGAGCTGCTGGCCCGGCTGCGGGTGCTGATCCGACGCGGCCCCATCGAGCGTCCTACCGTCCTGGCCGCCGAATACCTGCTGCTCCTGGAGCGCACCGACCGCCGCCAGGACACGCCGAGCGTGGCCACAGCCCCTGGCTTCCCATCGGTGCCGCAGCACGTGGCCACGCACCTTCGCAACGGCTCCCCGGCAAGACGGACACCATCGCCTGTTCGGCCAGCCTCACTGCCGCGGTCTGCGCGGACCGGCTGGACCGTGCCGTCACGAACCTGATCCGCAACGCCCAGCAGCACGGTCAGGACCCCATGGAAGTGACCGCGTGTGCATTGAGGTGCGCGATCACGGCCTCGGCTTGCCGCCAGATTTCTTTCCCCACACCTTCGATCGTTTCCCCCAGGCCGACCAAGCTCGCGCCATTACCGACGCCGTCGCCTGCGCCGTCATCGGCAGCTACGGCGCAGCCAACCACGCCGACGGTGGCGCCGTCGTATGGATCACGCTCCCGACGACAACGATCACTTGACTTCCTCCCCCGCCTGAAGGCGGGGGATTCCAGCGGTCGCCCGCTGGGCTTCCTGCTTCACCGACGACCGCCCCGTCCGGGAGGACTCCCGTTGAGGTCTTACACCGTCTCCACAGGCGGACGCCGCCAGCCCGGCGGCCAGGATGTTGCGTGCCGCGTTCACGTCGCGGTCGTGCACGGTGCCGCACTCGCACGCCCACTCCCGGACGTTCAGCGGCAGCTTCTCGCGGACCGTGCCGCAGGCCCCGCACAGCTTGCTGCTGGGGAACCAGCGGTCGATCACCACGAGTTCACGCCCGTACCAGGCGCACTTGTACTCCAGCATGATGCGGAGGTCCGTCCAGGCCGCGTCCGAGATGGCGCGCGCGAGCCTGCCGTTCTTCAGCAGGTTGCGGACGGTGAGGTCCTCGATCACGACCGTTTGGTTCTCACGGACGAGACGAGTGGAGAGTTTGTGGAGAAAGTCCCGGCGGCGGTCGGTGATCCGCGCGTGGATACGGGCCACGCGGCGGCGGGCCTTGGCCCGGTTCGCGGAGCCCTTCGCCTTCCGCGACAGTTCCCGTTGCGCCTTCGCCAGGCGGTCACGGTCGCGGCGCTCGTGCCGGGGGTTGACGATCTTCTCCCCGGTCGACAGGGTCACCAGGGACGTGATGCCCGCGTCGATACCGACCGCGTTCGTCGTGGCCGGAGCCGACGCGATGGTGTCCTCACACAGCAGGGACACGAACCAGCGCCCCGCAGCATCGCGGGACACCGTCACCGTCGTGGGCTCTGCGCCCTCGGGCAGCGGACGCGACCAGCGGATGTCCAGCGGCCCGGCCATCTTCGCCAGCGTCAGGTGGCCGTCGCGCCACTTGAAAGCCGAGCGGGTGTACTCGGCCGACGCGCGGGACTTCTTCCGGCTCTTGAAGCGCGGGTACTGGGCGCGCTTGGCGAAGAAGTTGGCGAACGCCGTCTGCAGATGCCGGAGCGCCTGCTGGAGGGGGACGGAGGACACCTCGGTCAGGAAGGCCAGTTCCTCGGTCTTCTTCCACTGCGTCAGTGCGGCGGAGGACTGGACGTAGGAGATGCGGCGCTGCTCGCCGTACCAGGCGCGGGTGCGCTCCTGAAGCGCCTTGTTGTACACCAGGCGGACGCAGCCGAACGTGCGGGACAGCTCCGCTGCCTGCTCGTCCGTGGGGTAGAAGCGGTACTTGAACGCCCGCTTGACCTGCCGCGTCACACCTCACCCTCGATCCACCGCGTGATTTTTGATCGCGCAGTGTGATTGCTTTTCGGGGTGGGTTTTCGGTTTGGGGCAGGGCGGGGTTCCGGATGGCCGTTCCGGTGAGCTGCCCCGACTTTCGTGGAGTCCGCGATCGTGTGATCAAGCGGTCTGCGGGACTTGCTCCTGTCTCGTCCAGTACGCCTGTTCGTACTCGTCGGGGGGCACGTAGCCGAGGGCGGAGTGGAGCCGTTCACCGTTGTACCACGCGACCCACTGGAAGACGGCCCGCTCGACCTCGTCGAAGTCCCGCCACGGCCCCTGATGGTCGATCAACTCGGCCTTGAACGTGCCGTTCAGGGCCTCGGCCATCGCATTGTCGTACGAGTCCGCGACGGAGCCGACCGACGCGGAGGCGCCGACCTCGGCGAGACGCTCCGTATACCGAATGGACACGTATTGCGACCCGCGGATGCTCTCCTGTGTGTCAACCTCCTGGGATCGGCCCATTGCCGGGAGCGCCCGAGCCTGAAGGATGCCGGGCCGGGCTGGGCTGTCAAGGGCGCCTGCGGCGTCGCTGCGCGATGGGCTTCGCCCACCCTGGACAGCACCGGCCTCCGGCCCGGGAGGGGCTGGCTATCGGGCGGTCCGGTAGGTGCGGCGTCCGGTGGTGGCCCGCCGACTGGCGTCCTGTTTGATCAGGTAGTACGCCTCGCGGGCGGTGTACCGCTTGAGACAGCGGATGATCTCCATCTTCGACTTTCCCCCGGCCGTCCGGCGCTCCACGTACTTGCGCGTCCGGTCGTCGACGCGCATGCGGGTGACCACGGCCAGGTGCAGGGCGGAGTTCGCCTGCCGGTCACCGCCGCGGTTGAGCCGGTGGCGCTGGTGCAGGCCCGAGGAGGCCGGCAGCGGGGCCACTCCGCAGAGCTTGGCGAAGCGGGCCTCGCTGCTGCAGCGGTCGGGGTTGTCGCCCGCAGTGACCAGCAGTTGGGCGGTGTTCTCGATGCCGAACCCGACCGCCGCCAGCAGGCCGGGAGCGAGCTCGCGGACCAGCGGGGCGACCATCTCGTCCAGGTCGGCGACCTCGTCGTCGAGTTCGAGGTAGCGCCGGGCCAGGGATTTCAGCGCGATCCGGGTGGCGGCGACCGGATCGCGGAAGGCACTCTCGTCCGGCCGCCAGGCCGCGCAGGTGCGGATCAGCTGCATCCGGGTCAGGTTGCGGACCTGGTCGCGCAGTTCCTCGGGGGCGGAGACGATCTGGCAGCGCAGCATCTGCAGGGCGACGCGGCGGGACTTGACCGCCGTGCTGCGGGCCACCCGCAGCACCCGCAGCGACTCGACCATGCCGGTGCGGGTCTTGGGAGTGACCGTGCGCCGTTCGGCCAGGGCCGCGTGGGCGGCGTTCTCCGCGTCGAGGGTGTCGTCCTTGCCCCGGCGACGGCGGTCCGAGCGGTCGGGCCGGTCGACCTCGAGGACCTGGACGCCGGCCTGGTCCAGGTGGCGCAGGAGCCCGGCGCCGTAGGAGCCGGTGCCCTCCACCCCGATGCGCCGCACGTCCCCGAAGGTGCGCATCCAGGCGAGCAGGGCCCGGTAGCCGGCCCGGGTGGTGGAGAAGGAGGCGGTGCCCAGGACGCGGTCGTCGGTGTCGACGACCGCGCCGACGTGCAGGTCCTTGTGGGTGTCGACGCCCCCGATGACGAGAGGGGACGTGAGTGGGATGCTGGCCATGTCGGCCTCCGAACGGTTGTGTCCGACTGGTTCCGGGGTCGGCACGGGCTCGTCGAAGGCGGCGGACACGACAGTGATGGGACGCCTCTGGCCAGGCTCTCCTCAGGTCACGGCCGTCGGCGAGGCGGGTGCCTCGCCGGGATGCCCCGGGCCACCGACAGATCCGAGGAAGGACAGCGCGGTCGGTCGGAGTGCGGGTCAGGAGGCCGCGGGGCATCCCGGCACCGGTATCCTCGCGCGTCCGTCGCTGTGCGGGCCAGGAAGCCCGGGGACATCCAGCACTCCACATACTCACTGTCGCTGTGATGGATCAGGTCGGCGTCTTTCTTGATCTTCTGCCGCCACAGCGCCATCTCCAGCGCGTCCAGCGGCAGGTCCGCGCGCATGTGGGTGGCGGCCTGCCAGCCCACGATCCGGCGGGAGTACGCGTCCAGGACGAACGCCACGTAGACCCAGCCCGACCAGGTGCGGATGTAGGTCAGATCGGCCAGCCACAGCTGGTTCGGCCGCTCAGCGGCGAACCGGCGGTTGACCAGGTCCGGCGGGCGCGGCGCGGACGGCTCCGGGACCGTGGTGCGGCGCCGCCGGCCACGGATGACGCCCTCGATGCCGAGCTCGCGCATCAACCGCTCCACCGTGCACCGGGCCACCTGGTGTCCGGCACGGACCAGCGCGCGGGTGACCCGGCGGGCGCCGTAGGTGCGGCCGGAGTCCTCCCACACCGCCGTGACCAGCGGAATCAGCTCCTCGTCGCGGAGGCGGCGGGCCGACTTCGGCCGCGTCTTACGGGCGAAGTACGTCGACGGGGACAGGTCCAGCACCCGGCAGACGGGATCGACCCCGAGGCCCTTGTCGCGCAGATGGTCGATCACCTGCTCGGCCTCGTCCGGGGACGGTCGATCTCCTGGGCAAAAAACACGCTGGCGGCCTTGAGGATCTCGTTGGCCCGCCTCAACTCGGCGTTCTCCTTGCGGAGTTCCTTCAGCTCGTCGCGTTCAGCACTGGTGAGGCGGTCGTCGCGCTCGCCGGCGTCGGCCTCAGCCTGGCGGACCCAGGACCGCAGAGCCTCCTTGTGGATGCCGAGCTCGCGGGCGACGTGGGCAACCGGGCGTCCCGTCGAGCGGACCTCGCGCACGGCACGCTCACGGAGTTCATCGGGGTATTTACGGGGTGCTGGCACTGCTCGTGGTTCTCCTTACGCCTGGAAGCGTAACCCAGGCTTCAGGGACTCCACGAAGATCAGTGCAGCTCACGGTGGCGGGTTCTCCGAGGTCTTCCAGGTCGTGGGTGGACGGCGGGGTCTGGCTGCTCAGGTCTGCATGCGCTGGCCGGTGGCGGTCCACAGGCCGATGAAGTCGTCGGCCCAGCGCCAGTGTTGGGGCAGGTGCAGCACGAGGCGTCGTCCTGGGCGGGCGATGCGGGCCGGGACGGTGATCAGGTGGCGGCGGATGGTGCCGGTCCGGGCCCGTGCGTGGAAGGTGGAGGTGAGGTGGCCGGCGGCGCGGGTGAGGTTGTAGGCGGCTGCCGCCAGGGTGAGCCAGGCCGCGTTCGCGGTGAACTTCCCCGAGGGCAGGTGGGCCAGGGCGGAGTCCTCCAGGTCGGCGAAGACCTGTTCCACCGCGGCGTGAGCGCGGTGCATGGGCTCGGCGTCGGTGAGGACGAAGACGCTGTCGGTGAAGATCGCGTGGTGGCGCCAGACGGCGAACAGTTCGCTCTGCCCGTCGGGGACCGTCTTGCCGGGGTTCGACGTAATTCGGAGCCTCTGGAGCAACGGCATGCCCGCTGGCCTGCGGCTTCACCTTCTCGGCTGCCCCAGGTCGTTTCTCTAGGCGCTCGCGTTTCCGCAGGTGGCGAGGCTCTCCGGTGCGGTCTCCGAGGACCTGGCCGAATGCCGTCGCCAAGCCGTCCCGCGATCGACGATAGGGCGTCGAGCACGGACCTCGCCCTGCGGTCGCCAACTTGCCCCGCTTTAAAGGGGTTTGTCTCCACCGTTCTTCGTCCCATTGTTGGCCCGTTGGCCCGATCGGCCAGGCCGCTGACCTGCCCGTTTCTCTATGCCTAGAGAAACGGGCGATTCGGGCCGCAAGTGGAGAGTCAGCAGGTCAGCTGGTACTTCGCGCCTCCAGGCGAGACGAATTACGTCGAACGCGGGTCTTGGGGTTCAGCCGTTTCACGCGGCGCACGATGAGCCGGGCGGTGGCGCGGAAGGCCTTCTTCTTGCTGGTGAACGCGGTGAAGCCGATCTCGGCGATCTCTGCGTCGGAGATCCAGCGTTCCTCCTCGTCGTCCCAGATCGCGTCGGTGTACTTGATCGATCTCCAGGCGTCGGGATCGATCGTCTCGATGGCTACGCGGATCGTCTTGGTGACCGCGACGGCCAGGGAGAAGCGGGCGCCGGCCTTGCGGCAGGCGTCCACGACCTTGTGGGAGAAGTAGGCGGAGTCCGCGCGGACGATGATCTGTGCGGTGATGCCCATGGACCGCACCGCCGCGAGGGCCTCGCGCAGCAGCGAGGCGGCGCCCTTGCCGGAGCCCGCCGAGCCCTTGCGCAGCCTTGTTGCGACGATGACCGGCGCGCAGGTGGCGGTCTTGACGGTGACGATCTGGAAGTGGAGGCCGCGGACCTTGGTGTAGCCGAAGGAGGCGCCCTGCTTGGCCGGGCCGTAGACCTGCTTGACCTTGGAGTCGATGTCGACGAACACCACCTCGTCCCCCTTCGGGACGAAGCCCGTGTGGGCGGCCAGATTGCAGGTGAACGCGCGTACCGCCGCCTCCAGTTGACGCACGTGTCCCCAGGTGAAGGCACGCAGGAACGTGCCGAGCGTGGACGGTGCCCGCACCCCTGCGAAGAGTTTCGGCAGCCCGCCGTGCCGCAGCACATCCAGGTCGTCGATGGAGTCCGCGCCGGCCACCATGCCTCCCACGACGCTCATCGCCTTCGCGTCGGCGGCCGTCCCGGCGCCGTTCTTCGCGCCGGTCAGCTTGACCTTCTCGGCGACCAGGGCCGGCAGGCCGCACCGCTCGGCCAGCCGGATCACCGGGACCAGTCCGGCATGCGCGATGAGATTCGGCTCGTCGAACGCGGCGAACACCCGCGCCGGGCTGTGGAACAATTTCACTCGAGAGGTGCCTTGCTGATCGTGCCTGATGTGAGCGTAGAGAACTCTCATCATCGCAGGTCACAAGGCACCTCTTCGTTCCCGGCCCTCACGCCGACCGGTGATCACACGGTGGATCGAGGCTCACATCCTACCAACTCCCGTATGAATCAAGGGCGTCGACCGGTGGCCGACAGACGCCGAATCGCCCCGGCGGCGATTCGGCTTTCCCTGACCTGCTCCGCAGGAGTCCGTTTCTCCCCCGGCCTGAAGGCCGGGGTATCCACGGAGGAATTCCGGTGATGACATGGTCTATAGGTTACGGCCTCAGCACAGCCCGGCGGGCCTGGACGCCCGGCAGAAGTTGTGGGCGAAGGTGTTGCCGCTCTTGGTGCTCTCCTGGTTGGCCAGGTCGGCGGGGGAGTTGTCCCGCAGCGAGTTGTCCCTGACCCGGTTGTTGTCGCTGGTTGCTCCGACGAAGCTCTTGAAGAGCATGATGCCGCCCGACAGCGGGGACGTGCCGGAGTTCCCGGTCACCTCGTTGCCGGTGACGTCGGTCTTCTCGACGCCGGTCAGGATGATGCCCGAGCCCTGCAGGAAGGGCAGCCGTTTGGTCTTGGCGCAGTACTTGTTGTTCTTCACGACTTGGTTGCCGCGCACGGTCAGCACGCCGGCCTTCGGCTTGTTCTCGTCGCCGACGATGAAGACGCCCGCGCAGTTGCCGGTGACGTTGTTGCTGGTGACGGTCAGGTTGCGCAGCCGGCGGACGGTGACGCCGATCCGGTTGCTCTCCAGGCGGTTGCCGGTGATCAGCGTGCCCTTGGTGTCGGCGGCACCCTGTTCGGCTGTGATGGTGTTGGCCAGGAAGATGCCCGCGTCCCCGTTGTTCCGGGCGGTGTTCGCCCGGTACGTGCTGTGCTCGGAGCGCTCTTCGGCGAGGCCCCACACGGCGTTCTTCTCGGCGGTCACGCCCCGCACGGTCAGGTCGTCGGTGGCTACGGAGATCACCCCGGTGTGGGAGAAGCCGGTCACCTTCAGGTCGGAGATGGTGACACCCTTGAGCCGCTTGATCTTGGTGCCGGACACGCAGATGCCGTTGCCGCGCTTGCCGCAGTCGTCCGTGGCCTTCGCCGCCGGCTTGATGACGGTGGCGGTGCCCGTGCCACGCAGGGTCAGGCCGGGCGTCGTCACCTTGACGCTCTCGTGGTAGGTGCCGGGCAGCACCTGCACGGTGTCGCCCGCCTTGGCAGAGTCCACCGCCTTCTGGATTGATTCCCCCGGGTGCACGAGGTGCGTCCGCTGTGCCGAGTCCGGCGATGCGGCAGCGGCGCAGGAGGCGACGAGCCCTGCCGTGCTCAGGAGAAAGGCGATGTGGCGTTTCTTCACGTTCTGCACGTTATGAGTCAGACAGCCTTCTGGCTGCCGGATGGGCCATCCGAGGGCGTGTCACGGGCGCGTGCGGGCGTGGTCAGGGGCGCAGGGTGCGGCCGATCTCCGGCTCACGGCCTGCAGCGGCCGGCGGTCCTCGAGCTCCCACAGGCAGTTCTGCAGGACCCGGCCTGTGGGTACCGGCAACCCTGTCACCTGTAGTGAGCTGAGGCCTTAGGGTCACGATGCGATCACACCGTAGGCACTCGTGAGCCCGTCGGCGCACGCTTGGGAAACGTGACGTTCCGTCTGGCCTACCGATTCGGCAGTCTCGCCGCACAAAGGAGGCGGGTTGCCTGTTCCGGCAACCCGCCTTGCAGCACCGTGGGCAGTCAGCCCCGGACGATGTTTTGTGCCTGCGGGCCCTTCTGGCCCTGGCCGATGTCGAAGGTGACGTGCTCGCCCTCGGTCAGCTCACGGAAGCCGCCGCCCTGGATTTCGGAGTAGTGGGCGAAGACGTCCGGGCCTCCGTTGTCCTGGGCGATGAAGCCGTAGCCCTTTTCGGAGTTGAACCACTTCACGGTGCCGCCGGTCATACTGCTATTCCTTCGTTCCTGCCCGGGAACAGCCCGTGATCACGGGCATGCTCCGGCTCTCGTAACGGAAAGAGCCACCAGCTGTTCTACCCCGCGCCGCCTGGTCCGCCCGGCGGGGACACACGCGCACGAGCTGTACCCGGTCATGAACCTGGCCGCTGCTGCTCCTGCGCGGCCACGACCGCTTGGGCCGCGCCCTGGCCGAACTCGAACAGCGCGCTCCCGTCCAGGCGAGCTGCGTACGCCTGCGCTACCTGGCCGAACTCGACTTCGCCGACATCGCCGCCCGCCTGGACATCACACCAGGCGCCACCAAGGCCAAGGTCCACCTGGGCCTGAAGAACCTCAATCGCCTCATCGGCCTCCCGGATCCGGGGAAAGGGAAGCCCTGATGCTGGAAGATCTCCTGCGTGCCAATGGTGTCCCGCCGAGTGGTGTAGCAGCGATCACCGCGAAAGTGCAGCTCGCGGGCCTGATTCGAGTGGCCGCCCATCGGGCCGACCTGACGACGTGTCAGTGAATTACTGCCCGAGGCGCTGCGATGCCAGCGTTGACACGGCCTTCTTCGAGGCTGGGCCCAACAGGCGCGGCGATGGCGGTCACGACGACCGCTCTCACCTGACGGACGGTCAGGTAATGGTGGCGTCGGAGCGAGCCAGCTTGGAGCGTGACCTGCAGCTTCCCCTTGATCGCTGCTACACCACATGGCGGGACGTGACCGGCGGCCCAGTCCCGCCAGTTGCTGAGGATGCTTTTCGCCCGGTCTCCCATGAACAGGTACACGCCCAGTGGCGCGAGTACTCCGAGGGAGGCGATGACGACGAAAACGGCGAGCGCGCCGATCTGTTGCGGGACGGGGATTCCGGCTGAGCTGATCGAGGCGCCGGCGGCGATGGTCAGGGGGCGTTTTTGGCGTTGGCCGCCGACAGCGCGAGCCCGAGTCCGAGGGTCTTGGGCGGGGGTGAAGCGGTCGATGGCGGCCATCCACTTCGGCAACTGTGCCTGGGAGGGGTCGGCGGGGCGTCGGCGCCACGACGGTCTCGGTCATCACGGACCTCTTCCTTGATCACCAGATCCGCCGTTGATCAGTCGCTCCCGGCCCCGGCACCCGGCCCCACCACACCCTGACACGCCATCAGCCAGACACGCCATGGACAACTTGACAACGCCCTCCAGGCCCTCGACCGCACCATCCCCACCGGTGCCATCACCGTGACCACAGCCGACCAACTCGCAGCCGTCGCCGGCCACGCGCTGAGCCCATGAACCCGCACCCGAACCGAGGAGTCATTTTTCGACAGCTCCCTGGCCCGTCAGGCGGATGCCTGTCCGCTGATTTCCGCCAGCAGTTCCAGCGACCTCAGCCAGGCCTTCCTGTCGATGGCCGAGGACACGATGATCAGCTCGTCCGCCTGGGCGAGCTCGGTGAAGCGGTCCAGGTAATCCTTGACCTCGGCGGGGTTGCCGACGGCGGTGTACTGGAGCATTTGCAGGACCTGCTGTCCGGCGGGGGTCTCGAGGATCATGTCCGCCTCCTCCGGCGTGAACGTCCGGCCGCCTCGGCCGAGCATCTGGGTCACGCGGTGGCGCTTCGTGGCATGGAAATGCTCCTGGGCGTCTTCCGTCGTGTCCGCCGCGATGACGTTGACGCCGGCGATGACGTACGGCTTGTCCAGTTGCGCCGATGGCTGGAATTCGCGCCGGTAGAGGGCGACGGCGTCCCGCAGCGCGTTCGGGGCGAAGTGGGAGGCGAAGGAGTACGGAAGCCCGAGTGCGGCGGCGAGCTTCGCGCCGAACAGGGACGAACCGAGAATGTACAGCGGCACGTTGGTGCCCTTGCCCGGTGTGGCGTCGACACCTGGGATGCGGGACTCGCCTGCCAGGTAGCTCTGCAGCTCCAGCACGTCTTGCGGGAAGGTGTCCGCCGACCTGGGGTCGCGGCGCAGCGCACGCATCGTCTGCTGGTCGCTGCCCGGTGCCCGGCCCAGGCCCAGGTCGATGCGGCCGGGGTGCAGCGTCGCCAGGGTTCCGAACTGTTCGGCGATCGGCAGCGGTGCGTGATTGGGCAGCATGATGCCACCGGCGCCGAGGCGGATGGTCCGCGTATGCGCGGCGATGTGCGCGATGAGCACGCTGGTCGCCGAGGACGCGATGGTCGGCATGTTGTGGTGTTCCGCGTACCAGATCCGCCGGTAGCCCCACTCCTCGGCGTGCTGGGCCATGGTCACGCTGGCCTGGAAGCTGTCGGCGGCGGTTTCGCCCTCGCCGATCTGCGCCAGGTCGAGGATGGAGAGTGGGACAGTCACGGGTAGCAGACCTCTCGGAGAGACAGACACAGGTACGTGGAGCGGGCACGCCGAATGCCGGCCGTGCCCGTATCCGGGAACACTGACGAAGCCCGGGATATTTCGGCGCCACTGTCCACCGGCCCGCGTCGTAGGCCTCGAGCGGCAAGTCGGTCGCTACCGCGGGGACGGTGGCGGGAAAGGGACGGTCACCGGACGGGACGGTAGACGCGCAGGCCCTCGTGGAGCTTGGACAGCGTCACGTCGCCCCCGGGTTCCGTGATCTCACCGTCGTACGCGAGCGGGGTGCCGGGGCTGATGCCCTTGATCCGTACCCGCTTCATCCGTACCGCCGCGTGGAACGGCGATCGGGACAGGGGCCCCGCCAGCGCTGCGCCGATCAGGCGTGCCCCGGCCCGGCGGCCGCCGTAGACGGCGCGTACGTCGAACAGTCCGTCCGCCAGGTCGAGTCGGCGTCCGGTGGTCAGGCCCGTGCGCCCGTAGGTGCAGTTGCCTGCGAACAGCAGCCACAACGGGCGCCGACGCGGAGAAGATGCCGAAGTCGTCGATCGACGCCGAGCTCTACGAGCTGGAGGCAGGCCGCCACGTCCCACCGGACCGCGTCCGGTCCGCCTGGCTGTGCGGCGGCCACCTCGTCAGTGAGCGGCGCGAGATCCTGCGGCAATTCGCGAACGGCATCGACGCAGCAGGCCGGCGGGTGCACCGCGCCTTCCTCGCCTCCGTGCGGGTCCTCGGGGAGGGCGTCGACATCACCGGCGAGCGGGGCGTGGAAGCGATCTGCTTCGCCGACACCCGCGGCTCGCAAGTGGAGATCGTGCAGAGCATCGGCCGGGCGCTCCGGCTGAACCGCGACGGCTCCACCAAGGTAGCCAGGATCATCGTGCCGATCTTCCTGGAGCCACCTGCCCGCCGAGGACACCATGGTCGCCATCGTGTCCGTCAGCGCGCCCCGCGACCTGCTGCGCCCCGTCGGGGGCGGCGGGCCGACCGTGCGCAGAGCCCTCGGGCATGGCGACCTCATCGTGATGGGCGGCTCCTGCCAGCGCACCGGGGAACACGCGATCCCCAAGTCGGCGCGGGCGGCCGGGCACAGGATCAGCATCCAGTTCCGGCCGGACGGGGTGCGCTGAGCCGGCACCCGGCCCCCCGCCCGCCGCTCCGGCGACCCCGCCGGAGCCGACGTGACCTGGGGGAACACCAAGTCGCGGACCGTGAGCGCGAGTTCGGGTCCGCATGTGCACCGGGCCCGGCCCGTGCCCGCGTCCGCCGCGCCCGCGGACCGCTGCGGGACACGGACTTGAGCCCACCCCTTGTCCCGCCGCCCGTCGGCACCGAAGAATGCGCACGGCAACCATCGGCTACAGACGTCACACCCGGCGTCGGCGAGGGGGCTCCACCCAATGTCACCTGCAGCACCGATGACACGCACGACACGTCGCTCACCGAGGATCGGCAAGGCGCTCACCGGCGCGGCGTTCGCGCTCGCCCTGGTCGGCGCGAGCGCGGCACCCGCCGTCGCCGGGACCGCGGGCGGGGACGCCGGCACCCGCGCGAGACCGAACGACGCGCCCGTCACGTTCGCCGGCACCGTCGCGCTCAGCAACTGTTCCGGCTCCGTTGTGCGCACCCCGCAGTCACAGCCCGACGACCCCGCCCTCGTGCTGTCCAACGGGCACTGCATCGAGAGCGGCTTCCCGAAGGCCGGCCAGGTCATCGTGGACCAGCCGTCCACCCGCACGTTCAAGCTCCTCGACGAGGACGCCGGGGTGCTCGGCACGCTCCAGGCCGACCAGATCTCGTACGCGACGATGACCGACACCGACATCTCGCTGTACCGGACGACCACCACCTACGCTGAGATCGAGAGCAAGTACCACGTACGGCCGCTGCTGCTCGACCCGCGCCACCCGCGCAAGAACACCGAGATCACCGTGACGTCGGGGTACTGGAAGAAGCAGTACAAGTGCTCCGTCGACGGGTTCGTGGACCAGCTCAAGGAGTACTGGTGGACCTGGAAGGACTCGGTGCGCTACACGCCCGCGTGCCAGACCATCGGTGGCACCTCCGGCTCTCCGGTGATCGACGACCACACCGGACGCGTGGTCGCCGTCAACAACACCGGTAACGAGGACGGCGAGCAGTGCACGCTCAACAACCCCTGCGAGGTCGACCGCAAGGGGCGCATCACCGTCCGCCAGGGCACGCACTACGCGCAGGAGACCTACGGGATCGTGCCGTGCGTCGTCGACGGCAGCAAGCTCGACCTGGGCCGCAAGGGATGTGAACTCCCCGAGCCCCAGGCCTAGTCCGCAGAGGGCGTACTCCGTACGGACCGGCCCGCGAGCACGTCCGTACGGCGGCCGTCCTCGATGACGAACCGCCCGTCGATCAGCACGTGCGGGATGCCCACCGGCAGGGTGCGCGGCGCCTCGAACGTCGAGCCCGCCGCTACCGTGTCCGGGTCGAAGAGCACCAGGTCGGCGCGGTAGCCCTCGCGGACGAGCCCGCGGTCCGGCAGGCGCAGCCGGGCCGCCGGACGGGATGTCAGGTGCGCCACCGTCTCCTCCAGGGACGGCACGCCGAGCCTCGCGGGCGTAGTGGCCGAGGTAGTGCGGGAACGTGTCGTACGCACGCGGATGCGGCTTGACGCCCTGCAGGATGCCGCAGCTCACGCACGTGCTCCAGCCGGGTGTTCTCGCGCTCGCCGTACGCCTTCAGCACCGACGGATCGTCGATATCGAGCTGCTCGGCCAGGTAGTCCACGACCTCCGCTGGCACGTCCGTCGAGTCGTCCAGGAACACCCCGAGGCAGCGTGCGGTCGTGAGCTGGGCAGCGAAGCCCAGGCGGTTGTGGACCCCGCCTCTTGGACTCGATCAGCTCCCGGTCCGCGTCGCCCAGGAAGAAGAAGCGCTCCAGCTCAGACCCTTCAGTCGTAGATCGAGTCGTTTGTTGTAGTTCGTCATGGCGGTGTGGCCGGCGGTGATCGGGTGGTGTCCCGGGGCCGGTTGCGTCTGCGATGACAGGCTCGGGCGAGGGCTTGGTGCAGACGCCGCCATCGTGACCAGTGCAGGCCGTGCAGGATCCGTGCCTCGCCCATCGGCTGACGCTCCATCATGATGAGGAGCCGGGCGATCTCGAAGGCAGTCAGCGTGATCGGGGCGAGGGCGGCGGGGCTGCTGGGATCAGCGTGGCCCCCCTGTGTGGGCGCGACCGGTCCACTCGTCGTGTTCGCGGCGGCGTTCGGCGGCAGCCTGTACGGCCAGGAACGCGGCGGCGAGCTGGGCGAGGGTGATGTGCCGGTACCAGCCGTGGAAGTGGCGCACCTCGTAGTCGGCCATCCCGGCGGCCGACTTCGCCAGCTTGATCGCTTCCTCCACCCTCCAGCGGGCGCCGGGCACCAGCACGAGCTCCTCCACCGCGGTGTCCTCCGGGCCCCAGCCCAGGTAGTAGTCCCGTTCCTGCGGGGTCTCGGGGCGGCGCCGGGCGAGCAGCCAGCGGGCCTTTCCGCTGCCGACCGGGGCATCCGGGGCCGGGATCCGGCGCACCCACCACTGCCAGGTGCGCGAGTCCAGCCGGGAGGGGCCGGCCGGCAGCTCGATCCACTCCTCCTCGGCCGCGTGCTGGTCGACCAGGCGGGCCAGGTGCCGCCGGCCGGGCCTGGGCAGCACGCTCTGGTTGGCCTGCACCGTCACCACGTAGGGCAGGCCGCGGTCCTCCAGGGTGCGGCGGAAGGCACCGTCGCGGCCGTAGACCTCGTCCGCGGCCAGCCACACCCGCCCCTCGGGTAGGTCGGGAAGGATCCGGGAGATCATCTGCTCGGCCAGGCGCGGCTTGACGGCGAAGCCGGCCCGGTCCGGGACACGTGCCCGGCGGCACCGCTCCCGGTCCTCGGTCCACTCCTTCGGCAGGTACAGCTCCCGGTCGATCAACGCCTGCCCGACACCGGTGGCCCACGCAGCCATGACCCCCACCTGGCAGGGGAAGACCCCGCCCAGCGCGCCGGAGTACTGCCGCGCGACCCCGGCGGAGGCCCGGCCCCGCTTGGCGAAACCGGTCTCGTCCACCACCAGCACCCCCGCTCCGCCGGGCCCCGCCCCGACCCCGGCGTCGCGCAACCCCTCGATCACATAGCGACGGGTGAAGTCACGCAGTCCATCGACGTCCCACACCGCCCGGTCCAGCAGATGCTGCTGCCCCCAGGGCGAGGACTCACCGACGTACTCGGAGATCTGCCAGCCGTTCTTACGCGCCAGCGGAGCCAGCAGACCACGCACACACGCCGCCGCCCGTCCCCACAGATCGACGCGCGGGAAGATCCACGCGATATCCAGCAGCAGATCGTCGAGCCGGCCCGCAACACCCTCGGCACACTCCCGGTCCGTCACGACCGGGGGGAGATCAAGCAACTCCGCCTTCATGCCGGACAGCTACCCATCCCACGAGATTGACGAACTACAACAAACGACTCGATCTACGACTGAAGGGTCAGACACGGCAGCTGTAGTTCCGGGACCGTAGCGCGTTGATGCCGGCCGGCGGGGTGGTGGGGTGCCTGCGGGCATGGGGACGGCCACCATGATCATGACGGTTTGTGAAGACTCATCAGAACCAGGTGGCCGCGGAGGCCACGATAGCCGAGCGGGCGTGGACGGCGGCGCTCGGAGCGGTGAGCGGCCGGCCAGAACCGGTCCGCGGGCTCGTAGCGGACCGGTTCTGGCGAGTTGCCGTCGCAGCACCGCGTTTTCGTGCCGCAGCACCAGCAGTTCGGCGCCCTTGGCCGTGTCCCGGCGCAGCAGGACCGCAGGCACGGACAGCACCGCCCGGGTGGCCCGGTACAGCAGCGAGCTGGTCACTGGTGCAGCATCCCAGCCACCGCCGAGGGGTCTTGCACGCGAGCTCCCACCTGCAGCGATGACTTTACGAGCCCCACAGGTCGCGTTCGCCGGGCAGCGGTGGCCCCGAACCGCTTCGGTCCGGGGCCACCGCAGACTTTTGCCATGCTCGCCGGCTCAGTCCTCGTACAGGGCGATGATGCGGCCGACGACCCCGCCCTTGCGGAGGCGCTCCAGCCCCTCGGGAATCCGGTCCGGCGTGATGCGGTTCAGCGGCGGGTTGAGGTCGCCCGACCGCATGAGGTCGTAGAGCTCCTCGAGATCCTGCTTCGTGCCCGACTTGGAGCCGAGGACCCGCAGCTGCTTCAGAATGATCGCGCCGGTGCTGATCGTGGACTCGAGGCGGCCCATGCCGACCTGCACCAGCGTACCGAATTCGCCGAGCGTCTCGAGTGCCTCGGCGGTGGTGGTGCCGAAGCCCGCGTAGTCCACGATGAGCTCGAGGTTCTTGTCCGCGAACTCGGTGATCGACTCGGCGACGCCCACCAGGCCAACCTCGGCGGCGAGCTCCCGGGTGGCCGGGTTCACGTCGGCCGCGTAGACTTCGGCGCCCTTGAGGACGGCGGTGCGGGCGCCGATGTAGCCGAGGCCGCCGAGGCCGATCACACCGACACGCATGCCTTTCTTCGCTCCGCCGAGCGTGACCATGGCGTGGTACGAGGTGAGGCCCGCGTCGGTCGCCATCGCGCCCAGCTCGAACGACACCTCGTCCGGCAGTCGCACCAGATTCGCGTCGGTCGCGCGTACCTTGGGTCCGTAGCCGCCGTCCCAGGCGCCGTAGCCGATGGCGTCGCCGTCCGGCATCATCGGCGAGAGGCCGACGCGGTCGCCGATCTTCCAGTGGTCCATGCCCTCGCCGACCTCGCTGATCACGCCGGCGTTCTCGTGCCCGAGCGTCATCGGAATCCGCGGGAACATCGACATCCAGCCCGCGTCGTCCATCGCGCTGACATCGGAGTGGCAGAGACCGGCGGCCTTGACGTCGACGACGACCTCGCCCGGTCCCGCGTGCGGCGCTGCCACCTCCTCCAGGGTGAGCGGCTGGTTGGTTCCGTGGAAGCGCCAGGATTTCATGGTGTCGCGTGTCCTTGCATACGTGCGTCGGGGGACGACGCCAGATGACGCCGTCCGTCCGGGCTGGATGGGCTTTCTCTTGTCTCTCGATCCGGACGGCGCTCGCTGGAGGCTCTCTCCGGACGGTTCTTTCGGCGGCCCTGGTGCGGGTGCCCGTGTTCCGGCCGCCGCCCGGCATCGGGCGACGACATGCCCGGGGCGGGGTGGGCGCACCCCGCCCGGTCGCCTGCTGCCGGTCTCGGCCGCGGTCGCTCATACGCGACGTCGTTGTCGGACATGAGCCATGCGGATGGTGCGTGCGCACTGCTGATCAGCGGACTGGTGGTTCCGGCCCCCGCCGTCAGCGGCGATCGTCCCCGCGGTCGCGGTTGTTGTCGCGGTCGTGCTGGCCACGGTCGGGGTCGGGCCGGTCACGGTCACGGTCGCTGTCCGTGGCGTAGGAGCCGGTGACGACGCGCTGGGCGTCGGAGTGGGGCGATGCCGAGGCGGTACCGCCCGCGGCGAGCACAGCGCCCGCCGCGGCTGCCACCGAGGCGGCCGCGGTGGCGACCTGCCCTCCGAAGGTGCGACTCGTGATCATTCCTCCTTGAATTCCATGCCGACGGTTCGTCCCGTGGGACTCCGGACGGTTCGGACGGTGCCCCGAGGTGGTGGGCCCATCGCAGAAACTACCCGGATATTGTTGAAAGGTAAACTTTCTGTTACGTGAGCTATTTCACCGCTGTCGCCTCGCCCGGGGGGAAATGATCCGGCCTTCCGCGGCCTTCGCGCGGCAGAAATCAACCGCATCGACGGACAGGGAGAAACCGCCGCCGGTCGAGACGGAACGGCAGCCCGCCCCGGCGGCAGGGGCGGCCGGCGCGCACCGACGGCCACCTGGACCCGGCCCGGCCCGTCGTCGGCCGCTTCCCGCGCATGCGGGGATGACCCCGACCCCAGGAGGCATCTTCCCGGCCCTCACTGACGTCGCGCACGTCCCCGGCCGGGGCGGTGAGGGGAGTCGGGGAGATCGCCTTGTCGGGCGGGGTCGGTGCCGGGTGGCCGGGGGTCGGCGGCGAGCAGGTCGTCGACCGGGATCAGCCGGCCGCGCACGGGTTCTGGACCGTGCCGGGCAGATCCATCCCAGCCTTGCGGCGGCGGATGATCGTGCGGCTGACGCCCACACGCGCCGACGGCCTCCCGCTGGGTCGATATCGGCGACTTCTCGGCGAAGTGTGTGAGAGGTCAACCAGCCGAAGCAGCCTCGGGATTGGGGCCGGAAGGGTGGTGTGTTCCGGCTCGCTCCGGGACCCCTGGGGATCGACCTGCCGAAAAGATAGTTTATGGTTCAACCAACGGCGGGCGGCGTGGCCGAGAAGACCACTCCTGTGACGCGCCGAGGAGCAAGCCGAAGACCACGGTCGAACAGGCCGCAGCCGGCATGGCTCCGCACCGTCGCACAGATCGAAGGAGTTCCCCATGTCAAGACGGAGCCCGAAGTCGCGGACGCTGAGGTCCGCAGTCGTGGGCGTACCGCTGGCGGCGGCCGTCGTCGCCGCGGCGTTCGCAGGGACCGCCGGGACAGCCTCCGCGGCCGACCCGAAGTCGGCCGCGAACTGGACTTCCGCGGGGCATGACTCCCACAACACCCGCAACGCCGCGTCCGAGCACATCGTGAACGCGAAGAACGTCAAGAACCTGAAGGCGCGTTGGACCTTCACGGCCGGCGGTGACATCTCCGCCACGCCGACCGTGGTGGACGGCGTCGCGTACGTGCCGGACTGGAGCGGCAAGCTCCACGCTGTGAACACCAAGACGGGCAAGGCCGCCTGGTCCAAGCCGGTGAGCACGTACAGCGGGATCGAGGGCGACGTCTCCCGGACCAGCCCCGCCTACGAGGACGGCAAGCTGGTCTTCGGCGAGGGCGTTCCGTCCATGAAGACCACCGCCGGCGCCTACCTCCTGGGCGCCGCCGCCAAGACCGGCGCACCGCTGTGGAAGACGCAGATCGACGACCATGAGGCGGCGCTGGTCACCGGCTCGCCGGTGATCGCCGACGGCGTGGCGTACGTGGGCGTGTCGTCCAAGTCCGAGGGAATGCCCGGCGAGCCGACCTTCCGCGGCAGTGTCGCCGCGGTGAGCGTCGACACCGGCAAGATCCTGTGGAAGACCCACACGGTGCCAAAGGGGTACACCGGTGGCGCGGTGTGGGGCAGCCACCCCGCGGTGGACCTCGAGCGCGGCCTGGTGTACGTGGCCACCGGCAACAACTACTCGGTGCCGGAAGGCGTCTGCGAGACCCCGGACGCGACCGGGTGCACCCCCGCCTCCCCCGACAACCACCAGGACTCGATCGTCGCGCTCGACCTGAAGGACGGCAAGGTCGCCTGGGCCCGCCACACCCTCGAGGCCGACCAGTGGACGATCGAGAAGCCGAACGGCCCGGACTACGACTTCGGATCGGGCCCGAACCTCTACACGACCACGGTGGACGGCAAGCGCACCGACCTGCTCGGTGTGGGCCAGAAGAGCGGCGTCTACTGGGCGCTCGACCCGGCCACGGGCAAGGTCGTCTGGCAGACGCAGGCCGGCCCCGGCGGCCTCGGGGGCGGCATCCAGTGGGGCTCCGCGACCGACGGCAAGCGCATCTACGTCGCGGTCACCAACTACGACAACGTCCCCACCACCATCACCTCGGCGACGGGTGAGAAGTCGACCACCAAGGGAGGCTTCTGGGCCGCGCTCGACGCCGCCACCGGCAAGCTCCTGTGGCAGACCGCCGACCCGCAGGGCCACAAGGCCCATGGCTTCGTGACCAGTGCCAACGGCGTCGTCTACGGGGGCTCCATGGCTCCCAAGGGCAACAACATGTACGCCCTCGACGCCGCCACCGGCAAGGTGAAGTGGGGCTTCGCCAGCGGCGGTTCGGTCGTCGGCGGTGCCGCGGTGGTCAATGGCTCGGTCTACTGGGGCTCCGGCTACACCTCGGCGATGTGGCCGGACAAGGGCACGAACAACAAGCTGTACGCCTTCTCCGTCGGAAAGGGCAGCAAGAACTAAGCACCCTCGCTTCGCCTGTTGAAGCCGTGAAACCGCTCAGCCTCGGAGTGCCCCGGTGCGATGTCCGCGCCGGGGCACTCCGAGGCTGAGCCTGATCCATCGCAGTGGACACCCCGACAATGGATCTTGATGGCCCAGGAAGGGACGGCCGGGTGGGACGCAGGTCTCCGTATCCGGAGGAGTTCAAGAAGGACGCCGTCGCGCTCCGTCGTGCCGCGGGTGGCAAGCGCACGTGTGCGGCGGTGGCCGCGGATCTCGGTATCACCGCCGAGTCGCTGCGGACGTGGGCCCGCAACGACGAGTCCCAGGCGGCGCCCGAACACCGTAGTGCCGACGGGAGCGCGGACGAGGAGCCGGCCCGGCTGCGGGCAGAGAACGCCCGCTTGTCGACCAAGAGCAACCTGTCCGCCCGGAGCTTCGTGTGCTTGTCTACCCTGTGCCGCTCGAAAAGACATCGCCGCAGGCGGCAGCGATGATGTCGCGCTGACTGGGAGCATGTCGGGGTGATCGTGTTCCTGGTGGACAAGGTGACCCGGAAGCTGCTGTCCGTCCCATCGGCACTGCTCCGCGGCGATGGGACGAAGGACGCAGAGTTGCTCGTGCTGCGGCACGGGAACGCAGTGCTGCGCCGCCAACTGGACGGCCCGGTTCGCTATGAGCCGGCGGACCGGCTCTGGTTCACCGCCCTGTCCGGCTGATACCCCGACGGTGCCGGCGCGAGGTCTTCCCGGTCACCCCCGGTACCCGGCTCGGCCGGCACCGCAGGTTCATCGCCGCGAAGTGGGACTACAGTGCGCGTCGCCGTACAGGACGGCCGCCCACTCGAGCAGCGGTCAGGACCCTCGTGCTGCGACTGGCGAAGGAGAACCCGAGGCAGGGCCATCGACGCATCCAGGGGTAGTTGGCCCGGCTCGGGCACAGCATCGCCGCCTCGACGGTCTGGGAGATCCCCAACGCCGCAGGCGTAGAGCCGGCACCGCGTCGCTCTGGCCCGACCTGGCGCGAGTTCCTCACCGCTCAGGCCGAGGGCATCATCGCGACCGGCTTCTTCCATCCCGGCACCCCACTCGGCAGGCGGCTGTACGCGCCGGCGTTCCTCGAGCACGGCACCAGACGCCTGCACATCACCGGCGTCACCACCCACCCGACGCGAGAGTGGACGGTGCGGCAGGCGAGGAACCTCGCCGCCGAGCTCGGGGCGCGCACGGAGTCCCTGCGCTTTCTCCCGCGGGACCGCGACGGCACGTACGGCGGAGCGTTCGACGCCGTCTTCAATGCCGAGGACCTGGACGTGATCAAGACCGCGCCGCGGGCTCCCCGCCTGAACGCCCACCGGGAGAGAGCCACCGGCAGCATCCGGCGCGAGGCCCTCGACCACGTCCTCATCCCCAGAAGAGGTCCATGCGTGCCAGATTCTTGCGGCCTACCCGGCCCACCACAACCGGGCACGCAGCCAGCCACCACCCGACGCTCAGGAACACCCCGCCGCGGCCCACCACCTCAGCAGCCGCAGACTGCTGTGCACCCGGGTCCGCGGCGGCCTCGTCAACGAGTACAGATACGCCTTCTGACCTGTGGTATGACTTTTCGAGCGGGACAGGCTCGTGCTCGTGTCGCCTGCCCGCGGGCCTCAAGGCGGCCTGACCACCGCCTCCCACACGCGGAGGCGGTGGTCAGGCGGCGCGGATCGCGGAGACGTCGAACTCCAGCTTCACCTTCTCGCCGACCAGCACGCCGCCGGTCTCCAGCACGCTGTTCCAGGTCAGGCCCCAGTCGGTGCGGTCGACTGTGGTGGAGCCCTCGAAGCCGGCGCGTTCGTTGCCGAAGGGATCGGTCGCCGTGCCGGTGTGGGCCAGGTCCAGGGCGACCGGGCGGGTGATGCCCTTGATGCTCAGGTCGCCGGTCAGGCGGTAGGTGTCCGCGGAGAGTTGCTGCACGGAGGTGCTGCGGAAGGACAGTTCGGGGTGGGCCTCGGCGTGGAAGAAGTCGGCGCTGCGCAGGTGCTGGTCGCGCTGCTCCTGGTGGGTGTTGAGGCTGGCGGCCTTGAGGGTCACGTCGGCGGTGGAGCGCTCGGGGTGCTCGTCGTCCAGGTACAGGCGGCCGTCGAAGTCTTCGAAGGTGCCGCGGACCTTGGTGATCATGGCGTGCCGGGCGACGAAGGCGATGCTGCTGTGCGCGGGGTCGATGGTCCAGATGCCGGTCAACCGGGCGGTGGCCGGGGCGGAGGCCGAGTCGGTGGCCGGGGCGGGAGCGGTGGCGCGGCGGCGGTTGAACAGGCCCATGGGGTCGTCCTTCAGGGAGGGGGATGTCTTCCACCCTCTAACATGTTGAGAATTAAATTAATTTCGGGGGGATTCCTGCATTCTCGACGGTCCGGCAGCCCGAGCACATCAGCCATGAGAAGCGGTTGTGGCGCCGGCTCTGTCCGCCGACCGGCGGGGAGGGCGCACCGCCACTCGCGTTCGTGTCCGCCGACACCACGGCCGCGAAGGTCGCCAACACGGTTGCCGTGTCGGCGGAGGCGGGCCGCCGCTCCTGGGCGCCCCGCCGGTACGACACCCACCGCCGGGGAATCACGGTCCGGGACTACGGCCAGGCCGTGTTCGTCGTCGTCACCACCCTGGAGCAGTTGCGCGAGCGGGGCGCGGACGCGGCGGTGTGGTGGCGCCTGGGACGCGACGGTGCGCAGACGCTGACCCCCGCACGGGACGCCTGGGAGACCGGAACGACGTCCGCCAGTTCTCGACCTGGGCGGTCCGGCGTCAGGGTCAGTGTTCGCCGTTGGCTTCCGTCGGCCGGTCCTTGGCCCCGGGCCGGGGAGCGGCAGGACCGGCCGCACTGCGGAAACTCCCGTCAGGTCGCACCCAGAGGCCGACTGCGCCGGTTGGTGCGCGTGTCAGCCCATGGTGACGGCGGCGTGCATTTCCCACATCAGGACCTCGGCGCCGTCGGGGCCGGCGGTGATGCGCTGGCCCTCCGCGCCGGTGATGCGGACCGCGTCACCGGTGGCCAGGGGGCCTGCACTTTCCAGTTCGGCGCTGCCGCGGGCGAGGAAGAGGTGGGTGAAGGGGGCGGTGACGATCGGGAGGGTCTCGTCGGGGCGGATGCGGGCGACGTGCAGGGCGGCGTGCTTCTGCCGGATGCCGATCGCGCGCTGGTGGGCGTGCCGGGGCATGCCGGAGGCGAGGGTGGTCCAGCCGCCGCGGGCGAGTTCGTCGTTGATGTCGAGTTGCTCGTAGCCGGGCTTGATGCCCGCCTCGTCGGGGATGACCCACATCTGAATGAAGTGGACGGGATCCTGGTGGGCGGGCTCGCCGGTGAGGGTCCAGGAGTCGTTCTTCTCGCTGTGGAGGATGCCGGTGCCGGCGCTCATCCGCTGGGCGAGGCCAGGGTAGATCACCCCGTTGTGGCCCTCGGAGTCCTGGTGGACCAGGCCGCCGTCCAGTACCCAGGTGATGATCTCCATGTCGCGGTGGGGGTGGGTGTCGAAGCCGGTGCCCGGCGCGACGACGTCGTCGTTGGAGACCAGCAGCAGTCCGAAGTGAGTGTTCTTGGGATCCCAGTGGCGGGAGAAGGAGAAGGAGTGCCGGGAGTCGAGCCAGCCGGCGCGGGTGTGGAAGCGCTCGCCAGCGCGGCGGACGTCGAGGGCGGAGGTCATAGGGATGTCCTTGCTGTCCGTGCGGCCGGGGAGGCCGCCCTGGCCGCGTAGTTGAAAGTTATACAACCTTACGGCTCCGGTCATTCCCGTCGCCTCGCGGGGGCTCGGCTGCCCTCTATGTGGTTTACGGTTCAACTAGTGCTCTGGATGGTTTATGGGTCAATCAATGCCCCGGTCGGCGGGCACGGATCGCAAGGATGAAATCTGTCATGGGCATCTTCAGCCGCAATCGAACGAACGCCCCCAACGAAACGGAGACCACAGCTGTGAGCACCCAGACCAAGCTCGCCGTCGTCTACTACTCCTCCACCGGCACCGTCGCCGAGATCAGCAAGGAGATCGCCGAGGCAGCGGAGAAGGCCGGCGCCGAGGTCCGCCTGCTCAAGGCCGCCGAGCTGGCCCCGCAGGCCGCCATCGACTCCAACCCCGCCTGGACCGCCAACGCCGCCGCCACCGCCGACGTCCCCGTCGCCACCCCGGCCGACATCGAGTGGGCCGACGCCGTGATCTTCGGTTCTCCCACCCGCTTCGGGAACATCGCCTCGCAGCTCAAGCAGTTCATCGACACCCTCGGCGGCCTGTGGGCCCAGGGCAAGCTCGCCGACAAGGTCTACAGCGGTTTCACCGCCACCTCCACCGCCCACGGCGGCCAGGAGTCCACCCTGCTCGCGCTCTACAACTCCGTCCACCACTTCGGCGGCATCCTCGTGGCCCCCGGCTACACCGACCCCGCCAAGTTCGCCGACGGCAACCCCTACGGCACCTCCCACGTCGACGCCCAGGGCAACAACCCCGTCGACGACACCACCCGCGCCTCCGCCCGCGTCCAGGCCGAGCACGTCGTGCGCATCACCACCGCCCTCAAGACCGGCCTCGCCACCGCCTGACCCCCACCCTCCCGAGCGGCCCCCGGACCGGCCTGCAGCGACAGCGAGGCCCTCGCCTCCTGCACCACCTTCGCCAGGTGAACGAGCAGACTTTGCGGTTCACCTCATCGGCTTCTGGCCGTGACAGCGCAGTTCGTGCAGCTGAGCAGGGTCGGACGGTGGCACGCGCGTGGGCGGCTGCCCACGGCGGAATGGGTGCTCCCGCCGCCCAACACCGTGGGCGGGGGCTGTTTTCCGTGCGGAGTCGGGCCGGGCCAGGAGCCGGCCGCGGCGCGGCGAACGCCACAGCACGATGTGCCGCGGCCAGAAAGCCTGTCCTGTGCCGGGGAACTGCAGCAGAGCAGAGCCGCCTGGAGGCGATCGACCTGGCTGCTGCCCGCCGGGACGGGGCGCATCGTCCGAAAGCGCGGCTTCCACCTCTCTTCCGCGCCCGTACGGTCAGGCGAGACACTGCCGGTGACCGCGGGCGAAGCCGTCGCCCCGAACGAGAATCCGGCGCACGGGTCGCTGCGCAGGAGCCGGGCCGGGACGAGCTCCCCAAACGGGCTTGCCTCCTCAACCCGGAGTTCCGTGCTGCTCAGGGCTGCCGGCCTGCTGCTGGGGCACTGGGACACGGGAAGGCACGCCTTCAAGGTGGCCACTCGGCTTCCACTCCTGCAGCAACGCCGAGCGGCACACGCCACTGTGGAGTCCGGTGGGAAGGGAAACGATGACCAGTACGCACGAAAACGCGCAGCCGGACCGGTCGGCCCGAGAAGCGGAGCGAACCCGCATCCGGGACCGGTACCTGCGGCCCAGCGGGCAACGGCCCGCCTCGTCCGCTCGAGGCCTGCACCACACCGCCCTGATCAGCAGCGACGTCGAGCGGACGATCCGCTTCTACCAGGAAGTGCTGGAGTTCCCGCTGACCGAACTGATCGAGAACCGCGATTACCCCGGTTCGTCGCACTTCTTCTTCGACATCGGCAACGGCAACCTGCTCGCCTTCTTCGACTTCCCCGGACTCGACGTGGGACCGTACGCCGAGGTCCTGGGCGGCCTGCACCACGTGGCGATCTCGGTGGAAGCAGACCGCTGGCGTCACCTGTGCGACAACCTCGCCCGGGCCGGCGTCGACCACGTAGTGCACAGCGAGGTGTCGGTGTACTTCCGGGACCCCGACGGTGCCCGCATCGAGCTCATCGCCGATCCACTCGGTGAGATGTACGGCAACAAGGTGCTGTGATCAGCGTGCTCAGGGCTGTCCTGCCCCCACGACGCAGGCCTGCCTCGGTCACGGTCTGCCGCGCGATCACCGCTTCGCGGTCGCCGGGAAGGTTGTCCGGCCGGGGCGGCCGGGGCGGCCGGTGCGGCCGGTGCGGCCAGGCAGGCCAGGTCAGGCTGAGGCGTACACCATGACACCCGCCGCCCGCGGTATGAGCGTCTCGGGCATGGGCTGACCGGCGAGCGCGCCGATTTCCCGCCGTCGATACGCCTCCTTCACCGTCGGCGCCCGCGGCAGCGTGACAGGCGCTGCTCCGCGCGGGCGCCGGCGTCGAAGCGACGCCAGGCTGCTCCGATGTCACACCGACGTTCCAGGATCCCGACGGAAGACCGCGTTGCCGAAGCAGAAGTAGGGGTGCGGCCTGTCCGAAAGGCCAACGAACACACCCAGCAGCCCTCAGAGCCCCATGACTGACCGCGTTCGTGCCCGCACCGGAGGCGCCATGCGACCTCTCCGGTCATCCTGGCGGACACTGGCATCCCTGGCGTCGAGCCGCGCATCTGCACGGGCGCGAGCGATGGGGGCAACCCCTGGTGCCGCACAGTCCGCAGGAAACCCCGCTTGATGAGTTCGGTCCTGCCCCCGAACGAGGGCACTCCCAGAAGGGGAACGAGCTGGATCGGGGGTGCTGCGTTGCCTGCCGACGGACACTGACCTGCCAGGGCGCACAGCTTTCGGTCGTCGTGTTCGAGGCGGGGGACCGCGTTGGTGATGGAACCGCTTCGGGCGGAGACCGGCCTTGGTGCCGTCTCGGTGATCGCCTTCTCGGACGATGCGAAGTCGGGCGGGAACGCACAGAGGGCAGTCAGCCGCACAAACATTACCCTGATGAAATGACGACCGGGATGATGACGGGTCCGGTGCGCTTCAGCACGTTCGACCTCCCCGAGGCCCAACGTGTTCTCCTGTGGGAGGAGCACAATGCCGAAGCCCTGATCGGGTTGCGGTGTCGCTCTCTTCACCGGAATTCCTCCGTGGATACCCCGGCCTTCAGGCCGGGGTGGGGGTACCTCCCGCTTGCGGGGGAGAAACGGACTCCTGCGGAGCAGGTCAGGGAAAGCCGAATCGCCACCGGGGCGATCCGGCGTCTGCCGGCCACCGGTCGACGCCCTTGACTCATACGGGAGTTGGTAGAATGTGAGGAATGGCGCAGCAGGTCAAGCGGGCATTCAAATACCGCTTCTACCCCACGGACGAGCAGGCAGCGGAGCTGTCCCGCACGTTCGGCTGCGTCCGCCTCGTGTACAACCAGGCGCTTCAGGAGCGCACCCGCGCCTGGTACGGCGAGCAGCGCCGCATCTCCTACGTCCAGTCCTCCGCCGCGCTGACGCGGTGGAAGAAGACCGAGGAGCTCGCCTTCCTGGCCGAGGTGTCCTCCGTCCCGCTCCAGCAGGCGCTCCGCCACCTTCAGACCGCGTTCGCCAACTTCTTCGCCAAACGCGCCCACTACCCGCGCTTCAAGAGCCGGAAGAAGTCCCGCGCGTCGGCCGAGTACACCCGCAGCGCCTTCACGTGGCGCGACGGGAAGCTGACGCTGGCCAAGATGGCGGAGCCCTTGGACATCCGCTGGTCGCGTCCCCTCCCGGAGGGTGCGCAGCCCACGACGGTGACCGTGTCCCGCGACAGCGCGGGGCGCTGGTTCGTCTCGATGCTCTGCGAGGACACCGTCGCGTCGGCTCCGGCCACGGACGGGGCGGTCGGCCTGGACGCCGGGATCACCTCCCTGGTGACCCTGTCCACCGGAGAGAAGATCGTCAACCCCCGGCACGAGCGGCGCGACCGTGACCGCCTGGCCAGGGCCCAGCGGGAGCTGTCCCGCAAGGCGAAGGGCTCGGCGAACCGGGAGAAGGCCCGCCGCAAGGTGGCCCGCGTCCACGCGCGGATCACCGACCGGCGGCGGGATTTCCTGCACAAACTGTCGACTCGGCTCGTCCGTGAGAACCAAACGGTCGTGATCGAGGACCTGACCGTCCGCAACCTGCTGAGGAACGGCAGGCTCGCGCGCGCCATCTCGGATGCGGCCTGGACGGAACTGCGCATCATGCTGGAGTACAAGTGCGCCTGGTACGGGCGTGAACTCGTGGTGATCGACCGCTGGTTCCCCAGCAGCAAGCTGTGCGGGGCCTGCGGCACGGTCCGCGAGAAGCTGCCGCTGAACGTCCGGGAGTGGGCGTGCGAGTGCGGCACCGTGCACGACCGCGACGTGAACGCGGCACGCAACATCCTGGCCGCCGGGCTGGCGGCGTCCGCCTGTGGAGACGGTGTAAGACCTCAACGGGAGTCCTCCCGGACGGGGCGGTCGTCGGTGAAGCAGGAAGCCCAGCGGGCGACCGCTGGAATCCCCCGCCTTCAGGCGGGGGAGGAAGTCAACGCGGTTCCGTTCCTTCCCAGGCTGCCTGGACCAGCTCGCTGATCGTTTCGAGGGTGACGGCTCGTGGATTGCCGGCCGGGGCGGCGGCGACGATGGCCTCGGCCGCTGCTGCGACGCCCTCCTCGGGCATGCCGAGTTCGCGCAGAGAGCGCGGGGCGTTCAGATGGTCGCGCAGCCGGGCCAGCCCCTCGTTGGCGGTGGGGGTGTCGAAGGCGGCCGCGAGGCGCCGCTCGGCTTCCGGGGCCTGTGGGCCGTTGAAGGCGAGGACGTGGGGGAGGACGACGGCGTGGGTCTGGGCGTGCGGCAGGTCGAACATGCCGCCGAGGACGTGGCAGATCTTGTGGTGAAGACCCGATCCGGCGGACGCGAAGGCCACGGCGGACAGGTAGGCGCCGTACAGTGCCTGCTCCCGGCCCTGAAGCCCGTCGGGTTCCTTGACGACCAGGGGCAGTCCGGTGCGCAGTGCCCGGACGCCTTCGGCGGCGAAGGCCTGGTTGATGGGGTCGGTCCGCGGAGCCCACATGGAGTCCACGCAGTGGGCCAGCGCGTTCAGTCCGGAAGCCGCACTCAGGGCGGCGGGCAGGGTGAGTGTCAGCGAGGCGTCGTAGACGATCGCGCGGGGCAGGACCCGCGGGTCGGTGCCGGTCGTCTTGCGGGAGCCCTCGGTGAGCCCCCACACGGGGGTGGCCTCGGAGCCGGCGTAGGTGGTGGGTACCGCGACGATGGGCAGTCCGGTGGTCAGGGCGACTGCCTTGGCGAGCCCGGTGGTCGAGCCGCCCCCGATGCTGACGAGGATGTCGGTGTCGTGGGCGGCGGCCTCGGTGCGGGCTCGTTCGGCCACCTCGACCGGGACGTGCATGACGACCTCGTCGTGCCGGTGGACGACGGGCAGGCCGTCGGTGATGCGGTGGGTGAGTTCCTGCTCGGCCGTGGCGGCGATCACCATCACTCGTCGGGCGCCGAGAGCGGCGACCTCGGCGGCGAGGTTCTCGGCCGCCGCGCCGGAGGCGAACCGTACGCGCTGGGGCAGGGTGTCGTGGTCGAAACGCATGGGGATTCAGTCCCTTTCCAGGATCGTGGTCAAGGCGTGCCGCAGCTGGGCCGCCGGGTCCTCGGGGAGGGTCATCGCGCGCCAGGCGATGTGCTTGTCGGGGCGCACCAGCAGCACACCGCTCTCCTCGACCTCGCGCAGCTTGGCCCAGTCGTAGTAGAGGTCGGTGACCTCGCGGCCCGGGCCGATGACGACGGTCGCCAGCGGTATGCCGAGTTCCTGGCCGACCTTCTCGGCGGCCTGTCCCCAGTCCTCGCCCGCTATGCCGGTGATGAGCGTCCACCGGGTGTAGGGGGCGAGGTCCATCATCGCCTGCTTGCGTGCGCGGTCACCGACCCAGGCATGCGGCAGGCGCGCGCCCGGCACGGTGGACATCTCGTAGTAGAGGTCGGGGTCCCGCGCCGGGACGGGGGGCGTGGTCTCGTCGGAGAGGATGGCAGAGGAGGTGTAGTGCTGGCCGAGTTCGACGCCGTGCGCGTTGAACTCGTAGTTCTTCAACTCCATCGCCCGCACCAGGGCGGCTCGCTTGGCGACGCCGGCGAGGGTGTTGGCCTTGCGCTCCTCGATGGCGGCCGCCATCTCGGCCTCGGTCGTGGCGTCGAGGACACCCAGGGCCTTGAAGATGTCCACGAACTCGCGGCTGGACTTGTTGGCCCGCTTGACGATGCGCTCCGCGACGGGTGCCCGTTCGGTGCTGTAGGTGTCCAGCAGCGCGGGGGACGCGTGTCCCTTCAGCACGGCGGCGAGCTTCCAGGCGAGGTTGTAGGAGTCCTGGACCGAGGTGTTGGAGCCCAGGCCGTTGCTCGGCGGGTGCCGGTGCACGGCGTCGCCCGCGCAGAACACCCGCCCGAGGTGCAGGCGCGTGGCTTACATCTCGTTGTTGCCCCACAGGCTGGTGCCGGTGATCTCGACATTCAGATCCGGCATACCGAGGAGGTTTCGCACGATCTCGATCGCGGCCTCCTCGTCGATGTGAGGGGGCTCCTCGGCGATGTCGTAGCCCCACACGATCAGCCACTCGTTCCAGGGGCGGACCATCCGGACCAGGCCGGCGCCGATGCCTCCCACGTTGGAACCCGGCTGGATGACCCAGTACAGGACGGAGGGCCGGTGGGATACGAAGGAGGCGATGTCGGCCTTGAAGGTGATGTTCATCGAGCCTGCGATGTCCATCGCGCCCCCGAAGGGCAGCCCGATGTCGGCGGCCACCTTCGAGCGGGCTCCGTCGGCACCGATCAGGTACTTGGCCCGGATGCTGTACCGCTGTCCGGTCAAGCGGTCAAGGACCTCCACGGTGACCCCGTCGGCGTCCTGGAAGTGGGAAAGGTACTCGGTGGAGAACCGCGTCCGGGTCCCCCGCTGCGTCGCGTTCCTGGCCAGGATCGGCTCCAGGTAGGTCTGCGGGATGTCGACGGTCAGGCACGGGGAGGCGAGCCGGTGGTCGGCCTCCCGGTCGGGCCGGGTACCCCAGGTGTGGATGCGGCCGATCTCCTCCCCGGCGATGCTCGTGCAGAACACGGTGTCGCCCACGAGGGCGTGCTCGGTGGCGTCCGCCAGCACCTGGTCCTCGATGCCGAGATCGCGGAAGACCTCCATCGAACGCTGGTTGGTGATGTGCGCGCGAGGCGTGTTCGCCGTCCACCGGTACTTGGTGATCATGATGTTGTCAACGCCAAGCGTCGAGAGCAGCAGGGCGGCGGTGGCACCCGCGGGACCGGAGCCCACGACCACGACCTCGGTGGTTACGGTCGAACCGGTCGGCAGCTCAGTCTCGGGTGCCCCGTCGTTGAATTCCGGCATCCTGATGCACCTCTCTTCGGACCGGCGTCGTTGCCGGTGACGTCAGTGTCGGAACGACCCGACGGACACGGAACCTGCCAGGACCGATGTTGGCGGTAACAGGAAGACGTGGCGGATCTGCAAAGGGCCGCGTGCACGGCTGCGGCCTACGCTCCTTCGTCGCTCTCGTCGCTCTCGTCGCTCTCGTCGCTCTCGTCGCTCTCGTCGTTTTTGCGCCGCCTGCCACGGGAGAGCTCACGCACCCGGCTGGTCGCTGCGGCAGGGATATCGACGACGCTCCCGCCGCGGACGGTGAGCCACTGGGCGAGATGCCGGCCCAGTCCGTTGGCGTTCTCCACAGCCCACTTGCGCTGCGGCCACCGCTTGGCCCAGGTCAGCAGCCGCCGGTAGTCCGTCAGGCTCGCCTCGATCCGCATCGATCCGACCTGCAGATTCGATTCTGGCTCGACGGCGGTGGCGGTGTGGGTGGACTTGTGGGGATCAACGCCGATCAGTATCACGGGCTGTGTTCCTCGCGGTCGGACGACAGGGCAGCCACGGTCGACACGCCGACTTTCGGAACCAGACGACCGGGACACGCCTTTGTTGAGTCAGACCGCGGACGGACGCCGGACCGGCGACATACCACGGGAGGGCCAGCCCCGAAGAGCGGCAGACGGTTCACGAGTCACCCGGACCGGTGTCCTACGGCACGCTACGAGCGGCCAACCCGACCGCGTCCCGCTACCTCTATACAAGTCGGCGGTTCAGGGGCGGAGCGGTGGCGTGGCCTTCCTCGACTCGGACGCCTGAGCACGGTCCAGGTCGGACAGGAGTCGTTCCGCGTCGGTGGCAAGCGCCCCGTAGACGTGCCACGCGCCGGGCTTGACCAGCGCGCCGTGTTCGACGAGTTCGGTCATGCTGTCGTGCCAGGACCGGGCCTGGTCGAGCGCGGCGCGCAGCCGTTCACGGACGTCGGAGTGCTGTGGGCCCGCGGCCCGGTCAAGGTCGGCGCAGGCCCCGACGGCCCGCCCGGCCAGCTCGAGCGTTTCGGCGTACTGGTCGGTGAACAACGGCCCCGGATGGCGGTCGGTCCGGGGGTCCTCCACGATGTCGGCCAGGGTCCGGGCGATGCCCCGCACCTGTAGTGATACTCCGTGCAGAACGTGGAGCGTATTGCCGCAGGTTCCGGGCCGCCGTGACGCGCGCACGGTGCAGCGGATGTTCCAGCGCAGGCTCTCCTCGGCCAGCCGTACCTGTTCCCGTGCCTCTGCGATCTCCTCCTCGAGTCGGCGCGCTCGCGACAAGCAGATCTGCGGCCCGCCGGTCCGCCGCTGCTCGCGCAGGCCGCGACCCATGTCGTGCAGCAGCGCGCTCGTGGCCCGGGCCAGTCGGCGCACCGCGGCACGGGAGTCGTCCACGTACACCGGAGGCAGGATCAGGGCGTTGACCGCCGTCCCCACGACCGCCCCGGCCGCAGTGGCCAGCGCCAGGAGGACGAGGTCACGTACCGAAGTCGCCGCTACGACGGCCAAGGTGAGCAGCGCGGTCGAGGCGACCTGGAGTTGGTCGTCGAACATCCGGCGTCCGCGGGTGGCCAGGACGACGGCGAGGACCACCATGATGCTTCCGGCGGTGGGACCCAGCCACCAAGCCGTGGCGATGGCCAGGGCAGCCCCCGCCACCTGGACGGCGATCCGGCGCACGGCCTCGGTCACCGAGTGGTGCACCGTCGAGGTGTTGACTACGAGCAGAGCGGTGGCGACGGCCAGGAACTGGGGTCGTCCCGGCCCCAATGGGGCGGTCACCTGCCAGGTGAGCAGCACGGCAATCAGATTCTTGACGCCGTGTGACAACACGTTTCTGCTTCGGCCGGCGGTCACGGTTCTGACCAGACGCCCCAGCATCAGCCACAGCCCGCGAGGAGGGGTCGACCGCCTTCGCTGAGCATTAGTTGAATCTTGCACGAAAGGAAGAATGTCATTTTTCGCCGCGTTTAACCAGCGGCCCCTTCGCGAGTCGGGGCGGCAGGGGGTCTGGCGGCCTCGGGTGCGACGCCGTGCAGGTGCATGCATCGGCGGCCCGCCGGCTCGCCGGGCGTCGGATGTTCCCAGTGACCGTGTACGTCCGCGCAGGACGGCGCCTCGCGCCGGGGCCCGTTGCGCAGTGGCGGTTTCCCCTGTGGTTGGCCGGCGCGGCCGATTCAGGAAGCGAGCACTGCGAACCGCCGGATTATTTCCTCTCTGTGAGGGTGGGGCGAGTGAAATATTTCACGAGACTAAAAATTTATTGTTCAATCAACTGGGGATAGTTTCAGCGGTGCCCCACCACCTCGGGGCACCTGTAGGGTGCCAAAAGTCGCACAGATGCTCTGAGCTGGGTGTTTGCCAGCAGTTCGTGACCGTCGTCAGGCGGCATCGTGGTACTCGTGGATGAGTCCGCCAAGGACGTCGTGGCGTTGGATGCGCTGCACGGGGAACGGTATGACATCGGGGTCGTCGGTGGGCGCGCGGAGCTGGAGGAACCGGTGCGACCTTCCGGTGTTGTAGTGAGCCGCGTACTCGGCGAGGACGCGGCGGGCGTGCTCCTCGTTGTAGATCAGCATCCAGTCCGCGCACTCGGCCCTGACGGTGCGTATGAACCTCTCGGGGTGGGCGTTCATCCGGGGTGTCTGCGGCGCGCTCTTCAAGATCTTGATGTTCTCGGCGGTGAAGACGGTGTCGAAAGCATCGGTGTACTTCGCGTCGCGGTCGCGCAGCAGGTATCGGACGACGGAGGCTCGACCGTCGAGGTCGGCGAGGAGGTTGCGGGCGAGTTGGGTGGCCCAGGCGGCGGTGGGGTGGGCGGTGACGCCGAGGATGTGCACCGTGCGGCTGCCGACCTCCATGACGAAGAAGACGTACAGCCGCTTCAAGGTCGCGGTGTCGATGTGGAAGAAGTCCGCGGCCAGCAGGCCGGCGGCCTGGGCGCGCAGGAACTGGCGCCAGGTCGGCGCGTTGTGGGTACGTCGGGGTGCCGGGTGGAGGCCGGCGCTGCGCAGGACGCGGCGGACGGTGGAGGCCCCGACCCGGTGGCCCAGGTGCCGTAGTTCGCCCTGATCCTGGTGTAGCCCCAGCTGCTGTTCTCGCGGGCCAAGCGCAGGATCAGCGAGGTCAGCTCCTCGGAGATCGGCGGACGGCCGCTTCGGGCAGGCGGCTGCTTCCACTTCCAGCGGATCATCCGGCGGTGCCAGGCCAGGAGCGTGCTGGGATTGACCAGACGGTGCCGGCGAGCGGCAGGTACTGGGCGAGAGCAGCGAGTACAGCGCGGTCCGGCCAGGTCAACCGGGGCCGGGCTTCGAGCCGGCGGCGCAGGACTGCGACCTCATGGCGCAATGCGAGCAGCTCGACGTCCTTGGCGCGCTGCGAACGTGACAGCAAAAGGAGCAGTCCGAGGAGGCGGACGAAGGCCAGGTAGATCACGCGCAGCACCATGCCGTTCGAGCGCGCCATGGCCGATCGCGACCGCAAAGGACCAGGTCAAGGGTGGTGTGCAAGTTTTGACACCCTACAGGGGCGACTTCTGTGCGGCCGACTCACCCGCCTGGCGATCCATCCCGGTCTGCGGGGCGGATCCTTTTGAGGCCGGGAGGTGGCCGTGCAAGAGGAGGCTGACGAGCTGGTCCACCACCGCCTCGCCCGGCGGTATGCGGTTCACCGCGGCCAGGTACACGACCGTCCCGGAGTAGATGTCGACCATCAGTGACGTATCGGTGTCCGGCGGCAACCGGCCTTCGAGGCGGGCCCGCTCCAGCAGGTTCACGACCGACGCGCGGCGGGGTTCGATGAGCTCGGCGAAGGCTCCCGTGCCGGTGGGATCCTCGATCACGTCGGCGAGAAGCGCCGGGAGGATCAGGCAAGTGGGCATGGCGGAGACGAGCTCGATCGTGAGACGGACGGCGGTGCGCAGGTCGGCTTCGAGGTTGCCGGTCTCGTGGATGGGAGGCAGGGGGACCTCCCCGCTGAGGGCCTCGATCACGAGTGCGGCCTTGTTCGGCCACCACCGGTAGATGGTGGCCTTGCTGACTCCGGCCCGCCGGGCGACGCCTTCGAAGGCCAGCCGCTGGTATCCGACCTCGCCGAGGAGGTCTTTCGTGGCTCGGAGCACGGCTTCGTGAGACTCCCGGCGGCGCCGTCGGGAGTCGGGCGTGATGCGGTCGGGCTGGGCGCACTCAGGAGCCAAAGCGCTCTGACGGCCTTCCTGAGACCTGGGAGTGTCCACCGCATGCCTCCCTCGTGAGCCACTGGCCCCCGTTGACTTTGCCCGGAAAATGGCTCTATGTTTAGCGAAACGGGGCGTTTCGTACCGTATGCTCCGTCTTGTAGTCAATAGTAAGATCCGCAAGCCTGGCTGGAAACTGCTGCGACGATGTTCAGTACGTCCGGCGGGCGGGTCACTGCGCGTCAGGCTCGCGCGCGGGTCTGGCGCGTATGGGCGTTCTCCCCGAGTGCCCGAGATCCCTGTTTCGACCCCCGGAAGGGGGACATCATCATGCGCGCAACTACGAGCAGGATGCGGCGAATAGCCGCTGTGGTCTGCACGGCACCCATCCTTGCCATCGCGGCCGGAGCCGGCGCTGCCAGCGCGGCCGCTTTCCCCTCGTCGTCCCATGTCGCTTCGGCTTCCTTCCACGACAGCAAGGCCCGGGGAGATCGCTGCTTCTTCGGTGACGGCTGGGGCTGGGGTTGGGGAGACCGCTGCTTCTTCGGTGACGGCTGGGGCTGGGGCTTCGATCACGGCTTCCGTGGTGACCATGGCTTCGATCACGGCTTCGATCACGGCTTCCGTGGTGACCATGGCTTCGATCACGGCTTCGATCACGGCTTCCGTGGTGACCACGGCTTCGGTGGCGATCACGGCTTCGGCGGTGACCACGGCCGTGGCGGGCATGGCCACTGACGCGCCAGCGCAGTGAGCTCGCGACCAACCTGCGGCAGTTTTGTGAGTGCTGCATCCGGATGCCCGGACATCTCGGGCATCCGGACCCGTCTGGAGTGGTGGGCCTCCCATCCGACCGGTAGTCGGGGCGGTGTGTAACGGTGAGGATCGTGTGCGTCGGTGCGGGGCCTGCGGGGCTGTACTTCGCGATCTCGGCCAAGTTGCGCGATGCCGGCCACGAGATCACCGTGTACGACCGTGACCCGCCCGCGGCCACCTACGGCTGGGGCGTCGTGTACTGGGACGACCTGTTGGACGTCCTCTATCGCAACGATCCGGAAAGCGCCCGGGAGGTCACCGCCAGGTCCGTGCTGTGGCAGGACCAGGAGGTGCGTGTGCACGGCTCGGGCGGCGAGCAGACGGCGTACTTCGGGAGGTACGGATACAGCATGAGCCGACCTGCATTGCTCGACGTCCTGGCCCGGCGTGCCTTGCAGCTCGGCGTCGACGTCCAGTACGGCCACCGCGTTGCAGATCTCTCGACGCTTCCTGAAGCGGACCTTCTCGTTGCTGCCGACGGTGCGAACAGCGGGATCCGGGGGCAGAGCGCAGCGTTCGGAACTCACACCGATGTCGGTCGCAATCCCTACATCTGGCTCGGCACGGACCAGGCGTTCCGCAGCTTCGTGTTCAGCTTCGAGCGGACGTCCGCTGGATGGATCTGGTTTCACGCCTACCCCTCAGTCGCGGGAATCAGCACCTGCATCGTCGAATGCTCACCGCAGACCTGGCACGGTCTGGGACTCGACGTGCTCGGCCGCGACCAGGGAGTGCGACTGCTGGAGGACGTCTTCAAGCGCGCACTCGACGGCCACCGCCTGATCAGCCGATCACGGGGTGCACCGGCGCATTGGCAGCGCTTCGCGCACGTGACCAACAAGATCTGGTACCACGGCACGACGGTACTCGTCGGCGACGCTGCCCACACCACCCACTTCACGCTGGGGTCGGGCACCAGACTGGCGATCATCGACGCGATCGTCCTTGCACACAGCCTGCAGAAGTACCTTGACGTGGGGGACGCACTGCGGGAGTACGACCGCCATCGCCGCGCGGAACTCCATCCGGTGCAGGCGGCCTCGCGTACGAGCATGGCGTGGTTCGAGCACCTGGACCAGTACATCGACCGCGATGCTGTGGCGTTCGCGCATGCCATGTCGGTACGCCACGGTGGCCAGAACCCCTGGCACCATCAACTCCACCTCGCCACTCAGATCGCTGCGGTACGCACGGCACGGCGCGCCTTTGCCACTGGCCGACGCTGGTACCTCGCCCGCCGGCGAGGCGGCGGGAAAGACGACCAGTCACGTCAAACCGGCCGACTACCGTGCCCGTCCGGACTCGATCAGCAGGGAAACCGTGACGGGTAGACAGCGGGGGCATGGGCCTTCGGCGGCCTTCCACGACCTCTTCGCCGGGAATCTCTGGCTACCGCCGGCTCACACGCAGTCAGGAACCTGAGCAGTCACGATCGGCCTGGCTCAGGTCTTGCTCAGGCCCTTCAGTCGTAGATCGAGTCGTTTGTTGTAGTTCGTCAATCTCGTGGGATGGGTAGCTGTCCGGCATGAAGGCGGAGTTGCTTGATCTCCCCCCGGTCGTGACGGACCGGGAGTGTGCCGAGGGTGTTGCGGGCCGGCTCGACGATCTGCTGCTGGATATCGCGTGGATCTTCCCGCGCGTCGATCTGTGGGGACGGGCGGCGGCGTGTGTGCGTGGTCTGCTGGCTCCGCTGTCGCGTAAGAACGGCTGGCAGATCTCCGAGTACGTCGGTGAGTCCTCGCCCTGGGGGCAGCAGCATCTGCTGGACCGGGCGGTGTGGGACGTCGATGGACTGCGTGACTTCACCCGTCGCTATGTGATCGAGGGGTTGCGCGACGCCGGGGTCGGGGCGGGGCCCGGCGGAGCGGGGGTGCTGGTGGTGGACGAGACCGGTTTCGCCAAGCGGGGCCGGGCCTCCGCCGGGGTCGCGCGGCAGTACTCCGGCGCGCTGGGCGGGGTCTTCCCCTGCCAGGTGGGGGTCATGGCTGCGTGGGCCACCGGTGTCGGGCAGGCGTTGATCGACCGGGAGCTGTACCTGCCGAAGGAGTGGACCGAGGACCGGGAGCGGTGCCGCCGGGCACGTGTCCCGGACCGGGCCGGCTTCGCCGTCAAGCCGCGCCTGGCCGAGCAGATGATCTCCCGGATCCTTCCCGACCTACCCGAGGGGCGGGTGTGGCTGGCCGCGGACGAGGTCTACGGCCGCGACGGTGCCTTCCGCCGCACCCTGGAGGACCGCGGCCTGCCCTACGTGGTGACGGTGCAGGCCAACCAGAGCGTGCTGCCCAGGCCCGGCCGGCGGCACCTGGCCCGCCTGGTCGACCAGCACGCGGCCGAGGAGGAGTGGATCGAGCTGCCGGCCGGCCCCTCCCGGCTGGACTCGCGCACCTGGCAGTGGTGGGTGCGCCGGATCCCGGCCCCGGATGCCCCGGTCGGCAGCGGAAAGGCCCGCTGGCTGCTCGCCCGGCGCCGCCCCGAGACCCCGCAGGAACGGGACTACTACCTGGGCTGGGGCCCGGAGGACACCGCGGTGGAGGAGCTCGTGCTGGTGCCCGGCGCCCGCTGGAGGGTGGAGGAAGCGATCAAGCTGGCGAAGTCGGCCGCCGGGATGGCCGACTACGAGGTGCGCCACTTCCACGGCTGGTACCGGCACATCACCCTCGCCCAGCTCGCCGCCGCGTTCCTGGCCGTACAGGCTGCCGCCGAACGCCGCCGCGAACACGACGAGTGGACCGGTCGCGCCCACACAGGGGGGCCACGCTGATCCCAGCAGCCCCGCCGCCCTCGCCCCGATCACGCTGACTGCCTTCGAGATCGCCCGGCTCCTCATCATGATGGAGCGTCAGCCGATGGGCGAGGCACGGATCCTGCACGGCCTGCACTGGTCACGATGGCGGCGTCTGCACCAAGCCCTCGCCCGAGCCTGTCATCGCAGACGCAACCGGCCCCGGGACACCACCCGATCACCGCCGGCCACACCGCCATGACGAACTACAACAAACGACTCGATCTACGACTGAAGGGACTAGTACTCCAGCTGTAGATCGCTGCTGCTGAGCTTTTTGGTCATGGTGTGGTGTCGGCGTACGTGTGCCAGTTCCGGTGGCAGAGTCGGGCGCGGTGTTGGTGGCGTCGGCGCCAGGTGGACCACCACAGCAGGTGGAGGCGGTCTCGTCGGGGCGGCACAAGGATCAAGGCCCGTAGCAGGCGCAGGAGTTCGTGGCTGCTGAGGGGGACGAGGTCGGCCTCGGCGGGATCGTTCCGGCCGGTCTGGGCGGCACGTTCGAGGGCGGCGGCGACGGCCAGGAAGGCGTAGGCGACCAGGGCGATCACGCTCCAGCGGTGCCAGGAGTTCCAGCAGGTGACCTGGCCTTTGTCGAGGTGGCAGATCTCCTTCGCGTCCTGGAAATCGTCCTCCACCCGCCACCTGCGGCACACCAGTGACACCAGTCGCGCCAGAGTCACCGGCCCGGGGGCGAAGCAGCGGTAGTAGGACACGGTGCGGGTATAGCGGTGCCGGCGGGCCAGCAGCACTGACGTCCCCGCGTCGTGGTCGTGTCCGTCGGGGGTGTCGTCGGCGGTGACCTCGATCATCGCCCAGTCGTAGTCGCGTATGCCCTTCTGCCCCGCACCGGTCCGCATCCGCTGCCAGGCCCGCTTCGGCAGCCGGGCGGCGGCCTGGGTCACGCTCAGCTTCGCGGCCGGGGTGGTGACCTGGTGATTGGAGCGCACTCCCACGACGTGGCCCAGGCCCAGCTCACGGCAGGCGCTACGCATCTCCCGCCCTCCGTAGACCTCATCGCCCAGGAAGAATGAGGCGGATATGCCCTGCCGTGAGGCGGCGCGGACCATGCGGGCCGCGAGTTGCGGTTTGCTCGCGAAGCACAGTTCGTCGGGAACACCGGTCAGCTCACGGCGCTCCTCGTCGCCGGCCCCGCCGGCTTCGGCAGCGGTCGTACCGGATTTGCCTCCAGACCTGCCCCCGGCTTCGGCGTCAGCACCGACTTCGCGACCGTCTGGGCCACCGCCGACGCCAGCCGGACGACCACCGCTTCGAGCCCATGCATTGCCCGACCTCCCCGTTCCCGCAGACGGCATCGTAGGCAGACCAGCGGCGTCAAGTGGCGGCGATTGCCAAGATGAAAGCGGGGCCCGGCACGTTGGCAATTCAAGCCGGACAGGCTGCGCAACGCTGTGACCTGCTGTGGTCGGGACCATGGTCGGGGTTCCAGGGCTGTGGTCGGGGCCGTGGTCGGGTGGTGCGCAACCGCTGCACAGCGGCTGCGCGGGGTCTCTACCGACTCTGGGTCTGGCTTCAGCTGACGGTGCTGCTGGGCTCCCGGACCGGGTGCCACACGCGCCCTGCGGGCATCGGGCCACTGGCCGCGTTCAGGCCGAGCCGCGCCGATTCTCCCCCGCGCATCTCGCACGCGCTCTGGCCGTCCGGACGACGTGACACACTGGCGTCGGGCAGCGGTGAGCGGGGGGATGATCCGGTGGGTCTGGAGATCGAGAGCCGGCCGTCGGAGCTGCCGTACATCGAGCGGGTATGGCGCAGCCGCAGCGACGGCGTGGGCCGGATGACGTCGATCGCGACGTCGCACTGGGAGCTCGTCTTCTGGGGGGACGACGGTCAGGTCCAGGCGGCCGTGCTGGGCCCGGAGCCCAAGGCCTGCCTGGCTCCCGTCCCCAAGGACGCCACGTTCTTCGGCATCAGCTTCGCCCGCGGCACCTCGATGCCGCACGTGTCGATCAGCCGGCTCGTGAGCGGTAGCGCGGAGATCCCCGACGTGACGCGGCGCTCCGTCTGGCTGAAGGGCTCTGCCTGGCACGTGCCCGATTACGACAACGCGGAGGGGTTCGTACGGCGCATGGTGCGTGAGGGCATCGTGGACTGCGACCCGATCGTGCCCGCGGTGCTCGACGGCGTCACCCCCGATGTCTCCGAACGCACCCTCCAGCGGCGCTTCGTCGCGGCGACGGGCCTCACACGGGGCGCCATCCGGCAGATCCACCGTGCCCGCCAGGCGGCGGTACTGATCCAGGAGGGTGTGCCGGCCCAGGACGTCGTGCACCGGCTGGGCTACTTCGACCAGCCGCACCTGGCGCGGTCCTTGAACCGGTACATCGGCCGGACCGCCACTCAGCTGAGCGCTCCGGACAGGGCGGAACCTCTGTCGCTTCTGTACAAGCCCTCGTCCTCGGCGCCCGCATAGTCTTCCTGACATCGCCGACGGGGGTCGGCTCGTCCCGGCCGGGACCGGGCAGACGACCCCTAACTGATCACGGAGGAATCATGCGCAAGGTCGTTTCGGGTCTGTTCGTCTCGCTCGACGGTGTCGCCCAGTCGCCGAACGAGTGGCAGTTCGCGTTCGACGAGGAGATGGGCGCGGCGCTGGGGGAGACGCTGGAGACGGCCGACACGATTCTGCTGGGCCGGGTGACCTTCACCGAGTGGGCCGGCTACTGGCCGACGGTGACCAGCGGCGAGGACGCCGGCTTCGCCAAGTGGATCAACGACTCGCCCAAGTACGTCGTCTCCTCCACGCTGAACAGCGTCGAGGACTGGGCGAACAGCACGCTCATCAACGGCGACCTGGCGGCCGCGATCGAGGAGCTCAAGGCGGGCGAGGGCAAGGACATCACCGTCGCAGGCAGCCCGACGCTGGTGCGTTCGCTGCTGGAGCAGGACCTGTTGGATGAACTGGTGCTGCTGATCCACCCGGTGGTGGCCGGCGAGGGCCGCAAGAAGCTGTTCGCCGACGACGCCACCCTGAAGAAGTTGCAGCTGGTGAGCGCCCGGCCGACCAGCAGCGGAGTGATCATCGCGACGTACCGTCCGACGCGCTGAGCGCTGCTCGGCGCGGGCTGGGTACAGGGACGGGCAGCTGGCCGCGATCTGCTTCTTCGTGGTGGGACTCATCACCGGCCCGGCCTCCTTCTGCGGTGCGTTCCGCACCGCGATGCCACGGATGAGCAGCCGGATCGGCGCCGTGTTGTGGCCACCGGGGGCCACCCGGATGGTGGGCGGGCTGTGCAAGGCGCTCGGGATCGGCATCGCCGTCTTCGGCGCGGTCGCCTTGATCGGATGGCTGGCCATGCCCTGACGGCCCACGAAGTGTCTCTGAATCGGCCCCGGGGGACGAGGAACATTGGAACTGCGACTCTTACCCCCGCCCTCATCCCTCGGCGACGCGCCACGCACCGCCACGAGCCCCGGCATCCGGTGGGCGACCTGAGCTTGGCCGCCTCACCTCACCTCATCTCCCGAACCGGCGGCGCGCCCGGCGCAGCCCGAAGGACCGGTCGGCCTGGTCGTCGAGGTACTCCCGGCAGGCGTCGATGAACGGAATCGTCAGTGCGCTGGTGGGGTCACCAGCCGGGCCGGGCCCGGCGTCGACGTCCAGGCCGTGGACGAGTCGCGCGCACTCCTCGACGAGCTGCAGCGCGGCCGCCTGGACGTCCGGGCCGCCCTCGAGGAGGACCGCGCCCAGGCGCTGCTCGAGATCCTGCAGGTGCCCGCGGGCCTGGTCCCGCTCCTCGAACCGGGCCGCGGTGGGCAGAGCCGGCCACCGGTCGACGATGCCGGCGATCTCGACCGCGGGCTCGACGAACGCGAGAAAGGCCTCGGCGCGCCGCAGGTTGGTGCTGGCCCGCCTGCTGGATGCTGCCACGCCGGTCCGGACCACGTAGTAGGCCACGATCCCGCCCGCGGCCGTAACGGCGAACGCGGCAGCGAAAGCGGCGGTGGAGTCCACGCCCGCATTCTGCCGGGCAGGTGAGGTGACGCGGTATCGGCCCGAGGCGCCACGTCACCTCACCCGGCCCGCTCCTCCCATACGGTGCGGCGCCCTCCTGCCCGGCGCCGCGTGTACGAGTCAGACCAGCCGACGACCCCGACCACACCACCGACCACGAAGGCCCGACCGCGGTCACGATGCGACAACACCCCCGCCGACCGGGTCGGCATCCCCGCCGACAACCCGTCCGGCAACTGTCCGCGCGTGAGCGCGCCTTGGGTGGCGTGTCCGCAGGTCACCAGGCCTGCCGGGCCGTGGTCGGGGGTCCGGCATCCCCCCGTGTGCCTCTCGCAGCCGACTCCCGAACAGAAAAGGGAGGGAGGGTGGGGCGGGCTGTGGCCGGCGGTCGGCGCGGCGGGGGATCGGGCGCCCTCGGGGGTGTCGTTGCGCGTCGGCGGGGCCTTGCGTGCTCCGTGCCGGGCGGGGCCCGGCACGCCAGAGGAACGGGTGGGCGGGGCGCAGCGACAGCTGGCTATGTTCACAAGGCTGACGGTCTAAAGATCACCAGCAGCATCAGTTCCGTGAACGGCTGCGCCGTATGCGGCGGCGGCTGGTGGTGCCGGTGGATCGTCCTGCAGTGGGGCTCGTGGGGCATGCTGTCGCGGTGAGTGATTCCCCATCCGAGTGGCAGGCCTGGCTGAACGGTCTGGACGCGCGCCGAAGGTCGGCTGCAAAGTCGTTGCGTGCCCGGTTCGAAGCACTCGGCGCGGCCGATGCCGACGACTGGGCCAAGTCGGAGATCTGCGAGGATCTTCCGCATCTCGCGCGGTTCGTGCTGCTGCGAAGCCTGTGGCGTGGTCCGATCGACGGTTGGGCCGATCCGGGTGCGTTCGATCAGCTTCCGGCCGCGCAACGGCTCCTTGCCGCTGGGGCGAACGAAGAGGATCTCGTTCGCCTGGCACGAGCCGTCGCCTATGAAGCGGTGTTCGCGACGCTCGACGAGCTCGACTCCGGCAGCGATGTGAACGTGTCGGGGATCGATGTCGGCTGGATCGTCATGGAGTCGGGCGAAGACGGCGCCCCGACCGGGCGAGCCCTCTCGGGTCTGCATGAAGACCTCTCGACCATGGACCCGAGCGGGCGGGATGGGGCGGACTTCTGGCAATGACCTTGGACGAGGTGCCGCAGGAATCACGGCTGTATGAGGATGCGGGTCCGAAGGAGTTCGAACGAGGCCCGGCCGTGATGCTCTGGCAGTGATCGTGGTAGGCAAGGCGGATGCTTGGCCGACTTCCTCTCATGGAGCAACTCGACGGCTTGTGGTCCGTGCTCTCCCAAAACGAGGTATTGACCGACGTGATGACCAGGGCGGCAGCACTGGAGTTGCCCGGCTGGTACGTGACGGCGGGCTGCCTGTTCCAAACGGTGTGGAACGTGGTCACCGGCAGGCCCCCGACCAACGGCATCAAGGACTACGACGTCTTCTACTTCGACGGCAACGACCTCTCCTGGGAAGCAGAGGACGCGGTGATCAAGACGGGTCAGGGAGTGCTCGCCGGCCTGTCGGCCGAGGTGGAGATCCGTAACGAAGCCCGCGTGCACCTTTGGTATGAGGAGAAGTTCGGGGTGCCCTGTCCGCCGCACCAGTCCACCGAGGCCGCGATCGACTGCTTCGCCGCGACGACGTGCTGCCTGGGCGTCCGCCTGGAACCCGATGGAGGATGGCGCGTCTATGCACCTCACGGGCTCTCCGACGTGTTCAACCTCGTCGTTCGGCCCAATCCGGTGCTTGCCCCGCGGGAGGTCTACGAGACCAAGGCGGCGCGTTGGAAGGACGAGTGGCCGGAGCTCACAGTCCTGCCGTGGCCGAGTTGATATCCGGACCTGCCTCGCTACCGACTCGTTCGGCTTCGTACAGCTTGCGGGCCTCGTTCACGGCACGCTGCCAGCTGCGGGGCACGCCGTGCTCACGGGCCAGCTGCGCGGCCAGCCCGCGGCTGTGCCCGCCGGCCTTGCGCAGCGCCTCGAGCGCGACCGCGACGGCCCGCTCGCGCTGCTCCCGGCTCGGCCCGCCTCGGTTGGCGCCCTGCCCGTCGCCGGGCCGGCGCTCCGCGGTGCCCAACCGACCGGTGCCGACCTCCTGTTGTCAGGCCGCCCAGAACGCTTCGACGGCCTGCTGGTCGAAGTAGTTGATGCGGCCGATGGCGCATGCGACTTCCGGATGCCGCCGGTCTTCCGGCTGCTGATGCCGTTGGCCGTACCAGCGGGCCGCCGTCGCCGCCGACGCACCCGTCAACTCCCGAATCCAGGCACGGCTCACCACCCACCGCCCCTCATGCATCCGACACACCAAGTTGGACCGCTACCGGCTCTGTGCACTCCAGCGCGGACGCGGCCGTGATTGTCTTACCGGACCCGGTCGCCGCGAAGAACATCCCGCTGAGTGCGTTGTGGCCAATCGAGCGGCGTTCGAGAGGCGGTCGAGGCGCGAGCGGCGGCCAGCACCGATGCCGTAGTAGGCCACTCGCTTCGCGTAGCGGGTGGCCAGGGCACGGAACTGCGCGGGCAGCCCGCCGACGAGGTGCGCTTCGTCCGGGATCTGACGGTTGACGGAACCGGCCGGCCAGCCGATCGATGAGTTCCGGGTCGTGCGGAGGTCACAGCCTGCAGGACCGCTGGCAGACTGACGCGCTCGTACCCGGAGGAGACGCATGGCAAAGCTCATCTACTCGATGATCACCTCGCTCGACGGCTACGCCGAGGCGGCGGAGGGCGACCTCGGCACAGGTGCCGAAGACCCGGAGGTGCATACCTTCATCGGCGACGTCTTCCGCCACGTGGGCACGTACCTCTACGGTCGGCGGATGTACGAGACGATGGTCTTCTGGGAGACCGTGCACACCGCGCCCGACGTGCCGCCGCACATCCTGCAGTACGCGGACGACTGGAAGGCCGCGGAGAAGATCGTGTACTCCACGACGCTGGAGTCGGTGTCCAGCGCGAAGACCAGGATCGAGCGGACCTTCGACCCGGAAGCGGTGCGCAAGCTCAAGGCCGAGGCTGATCACGACCTCACCGTCGACGGCCCGAACCTCGCGGCCCAGGCGATCGCGGCCGGCCTGGTGGACGAGTACCACCTGTTCATCACCACGAGCGTGGTCGGCGGCGGCAAGCGGTTCTTCCCCGACGGCGTGCGCCTCGATCTCGAGCTGGTCGAGGAGCGTACCTTCGACAGCGGACTGATCTATGCGCGCTACCGGACCCGCTGAGCCGCACCGGTTGGTCTCACCTGCCGGCGGCCGAGCCGGGGCAGGCGAGACCGAGCCGCAGGCGAGGAGCGGGGCGCCAGCGCGTTGGTGGCACCAGCCCAGTGACAACAGCACCCGGAGCGGTCAACGGTCAGTGCAGAGGACCGTTCACAAGTTGGCCGCGCACTTGGCCGCCGCCCCCGAGAGGCGGGTGGACCCGGGCATCGCGGAGGCCGTGGATCGGCAGAACCAGGGCGATGCGCGAGCTGAGCCGGCGGGCGTTCCCGGAGCCGGAGATGTCCTCGGATGACCAGCCGACCCCGATCGAGGCGGCCCGCGTCCAGCGCCGCCGCGAGTCTGCCACCGCTACACCCGCGCCGGCCCGGCGAGCGCTACCCGCTCACCAGCATGGCCCGGACACACCACGGGCCCCCGGGGGATCAGCCATGACCGGACGCGCCCGGCGGATGGTCGAACCAGTCGAGCGTGTCCAGGCCTGCCGCAGCTGATGGGTAGTGTTGTGCGGTTTTCCGGGCGCGTCGTGCCGGGTTGTGGCATACCGGGGATGCGGGCCCCCGGCGGGCGAGGCCGGGACCGGGAGGGAAAGGGACGGTGGGACCGTGCGCGTGGGGCAGGCGAGGGAACTGATCGGCCAGGCGGTGACGGACGCGGTGCGCTCCGGGTTCGCGGCCTGGTTCAACGACATGGATTACGCGAGGCATCCGGCCCCGCCCCCGGCGTTCCAGGCCGGGGGCGAGCGCGCGGGCCACGACATGCGACAACACCGCCCCCGACCAGGCCCACATCCCCGCCGACAACTGACCGCGCGTGAACGCGCCTTGGCGGCGTGTCCACAGGTCACCAGGCCTGTCCGGTTGCGGTCAGGGGCCCGACATCCCCCTATGCGCCTCTCGCAGCCGACCCCCAGGACAAGAAAAGGGAGGGTGGGGCGGGCTGGGGCTGGTGGTCGGCGCGGCGGGGGATCGCTCGGTCGGTTGGCCGCCAGTGTTGGGGTGTGCTTGTTCGCGTGATCACATCTGCTTCACCTGCACTGGCCACCCTCAGGCTCAGAGTCCGACAGTTGAGGAACGGTGGAGCATGAGTCCGATATCACGCCGCGATGTGTTGAAGACGACGGCAGCGGTGACTGCCCTGGGAGCCGGGCGTCTTGCGCTGGGGCCCCAGCCTCTTGCCGCAGCGGCCACCACGGACGGCGCCGTCGCACGTCCGGTGTCCATGGCGATGCACATCCACGCCTCCTGGAGCGAAGGCGCCGCCAGCATGCACGGCCACCTCGACCAGGCGACCCGCGCCGGCATCGACGTGCTGTGGTGGACCGAGCACGACTTCCGGATGGCCGAGCACGGTTATCCGAACCTGGTCCACATGGACGGCCCCGCGGAACAGGTGAACGGGGTGGCATGGTCGTGGGCCGAGAAGCGCGAGGGGACCCTCGCGTCGTCGCAGGTCCTGTGGGACAAGGCGATGGCCTCCCCCGGCGACGCGTCCACGCCCGGGTCGGTACGGCTCTCGGCGACCTCGGCCGGCCGCGACGCGGCGGCGGTGAGGATCTCGGCGAGCGCCGCGAACACCGTGGCCCAGCGGTCGCTGTACGACCAGACCATCGAGGTCGACGTCTTCCCTGCCGAGGTGTCGCCGCACGCCTGTCTCGCTGTGGTGGTCACCACGAGCTGGCGTCCGGCCACCGCGGGCCGGCCCGCCGGCAAGTACACGCTGACCTACCTCGTGGACGGGACCCAGGGCAAGTCCCGGAGCCGGTCCGGGCTGAACGCCGTGGTACACCTGCCCGCCCGGCAGGGACGGTGGAACACGCTGCGGATGTCCCCGGCCGAGGACATCGCGAGGTTCTGGCCGGACCTGGAGAACCGCGACGCCGCGATGCTCTCCCTGACCCTCGGCGCGGTCAGCGAGCAGGAGCGTCCCGTCGACGGCTGGTTCGACCTGCTGCGCATCTCCCGCCCGGCACGCTCGGCCGACGACTCCCTGCAGGTGCAGGCCGCGGTGATGGCCGGCTACGCCGCACGGTTCCCCGCGGTGCGCCAGTACCAGGGCCTCGAGGTCTCCCTCATCAAGCCCACGCACGTCAACTGGTACGGCCCCAGGATCACCATGCCCACGTTCACGAAACCCCGGCCGGTCGCCGACCCCGACCCGGCAGCCGCACTCGCCGTCATCCAGATGATCCACTCCACCGGCGGCCTCGCCTCCTACAACCACCCCTTCGGCACCGGCCGCCCCGCCGAACTCCCGCCCGCGGGGCAGGACGCCCTCCGTGCGGCGGTCGCCAAGACCGTCCTCGCCGACCGGGCCATGGGCTGCGACATCCTCGAGGTCGGCTACCCGAGCCGTGGCGGAGTCGACCTCGACCGGCACTCACAGCTCTGGGACGTCTGCTCGCGCAACGCGCTGTTCCTCACCGGCACCGGGGTCAGCGACGACCACTCCGGCCAGAACTGGCTCGGCCAGGAATCCAACTTCGTCACCTGGGCGCACGCACCCAGCCGCGACCTGGACGACCTGCTCGCCGCGCTGGCCGCCGGACAGGTCTACTTCGGTGACCCCGCGCGCTTCTCCGGCGTCGTCGACCTCCTCGTCGACGGGGCTGCCCCCATGGGCTCCGTCACGACGTCGACGGCCGCGACCCGTAGCGTGCGCGCCATCCTCACGGGCCTTCCCGCCGACGGATTCGTGCGCGTCGTGCAGGGCACGGTCGACCTCGCCGGAGCGGCCAAGCCCGAACCCGGCACCACCTTCACCGACATCCCGGCGTCCTCGTGGGCCCAGGGGTTCGTCGACCTGTCCATCGACACCAGGGCGCCCCGGTTCGTGCGCGTCGAGGTACGGGACCGGACCGGGCGCGCCATCGCCCTGTCCAACCCCGTCTGGCTGCTCCGCGACACCCCCGACGGAGGCATCCCCGCGGCACGAAGCGTGCGCTGACGCGGTTTTCCCGCGGAGCGTCTTCGGGACGCAGTCGGTCCCACCAGCGTCTACGCCGCTGGTGGGACGGCCGGGCGCCGCGTAGCAGGGTGCGGGCGCGGGCGACGCCTCTGGCGGTTGCGGTCCACGGCGGCGCGGCCGAGGCTGATCCGGGGCGCGGCGAGGCCCATCCCCTTGGCGAAGGTGCGGGCCTGTGCAAATGCGTTCCATGGCGGCGAACAGGCTGTCCGCGGCTTGTTCGGCAGCGTCCCGTTCCGCGGGCAGGTCGAAGGCGCGGGCCGGTTCGGTGAGCAGCGGAGCGCCTTCCTGAAGGACGCCGAGTTCGTGCATCCGGTCGTTGGACCGGACTTCGGTCACCTGAACTCCCCTTGGTTCCCGCTCGGTTCGGGCCGCGGCCCGGAAGCGCCATCCAAGCCGATGGCGAGCATGCAGGAAGAGCTCGCCGGCCGACCGCCGATAGACGACGGTCCCGTTGTCCTCGCCGCGTGTGGATGCGCTGCGCAGGGGCACACCGAAGTTCAGCAGTTCCAGCAGGTCAGCACGGAGACGTACGACGACGGCCGGGGCCCCGGCACAGGCGGATCCGGATCAGCAAGATTGATCACAACATCACACAGACCCTAGCTGGCACTGTCAGGCCAACTGGCTGGGCAACGCTGTGACCAGCTGTGGTTGGGCCTGTGGTCGGGGTGGTGGGCAGCGGCTACGCCAGGGCGGGCAGGGGCTGCGCGGGGCGTCTACAGGGGCGCGGAGTGCACCCAGCTGACGGTGCTGCCGGGGTCCCGGACCGGGCGCCACACGGGCTCCGCAGGGCCACCCTGCAGTACGTCGACCAGCGGCGCCGCCAGCACGGGGACGTCGCGCAGGAAGCCGACCGGCGCCGGGTCCGCGGCGGCCGCGCGCAGGGCCTTGATACGGGTCTGGATGCCAGCGGGTCCGGTGCCGTCCAGGACGAACAGCAGCCGCGGGAAGAGCGGGTAGTGCCGCCGCCACTCCTCCTGCAACGGCTCCGCGCCGGCCGGCCGCTGCCGCCTGCCGGGCGCGGGCACGTAGGGGTAGAGGCGGGCATACGAGGTGAGCTTGGCGGCCAGGCGTTCGGGGCCCGTGGTGGCCCGGCCGGCCCTCCACGAAGGCTCGCAGCATCGTTCCCTCGCCGCCCTCACGGCCGCGCCGGTAGAACAAGAGGGCGTCGGGGATGACGGCCTCGCCGCCCCCGATGGGGTGGTAGACCTCGGGGATCCAGTCCAGCGGCCGGCACAGCTCGCCGCGGTGCCGCGCGTCCTTAAGGAAGGCGAGTGCGGTCTCGGTCACGGTCAGCGCGTGCCCAACCCGCAGCCGCGCCGCGGTCCGGTCCGACACCGTTCTTGGCGGTCGCCGCCCCCGCAGCTCCGGCCACTCGCACGCGACCTGCACCCCGTACCGGGTGGGAAACCACACCCGGGTCCGCCGGCCTGCGGCAGGGTGATCCGGTCGACCAGCCCCTCGGTGCGCAGCTTGGCCGGCCGGCGCCGGGTCTGCTCGATCCGCACCTGGGGATTGAGGATGAGGTGCATCTGCTCGGTGGTCGCCATCCGGTACTGCGCCAGCACCGCCAGTGCCATCCGGTCCCCGCCGCCCGCGTCCACGTCCGCCATCGCCCGTCCCGCTCCTCCCATACGGTGCGGCGCCGACCCTGTCCAGCGCCGCGTGTACGAGCCAGACCAGCCGACGAGTCCGACCACACCACCGGCCACGAGGACCCGACCGCGGTCTCGATGCGACAACACCACCCTGGACCAGACCGATATCCCCGCCGACAACCCGTCCGACAACTGTCCGCGCGCGGCCGCGCCCTGGGTGGCGTATCCGCAGGTCACCACGCCTGTCCGGCCGTGGTCGGGGGCCCGGCGTCCCCCTGTGCGCCTCTCGCAGCCGACCTCAGAACAGGAAAGGAAGGAGGGTGGGGCGGGCTGTGGCCGGCGGTCGGCGCGGCTGGGGGATCGGGCGCCCTCGGGGGTGTCGTTGCGCGTCGGCGGGGGCCTTGCGCGCTCCGCGCCGGGCAGGGGCCCGGCGCGCCAGGGAAACAGGCTCTTCGGACATTCGGTGGGGGTCATGGGGTGAGTCCGCCGGCGGCGAGGAGCGTGCGTAGCCGGTAGGTGTGACGGTTGCGGAACCCGTGGGCGAGGCGACGGTGCAGCTCGATGATCCCGTTGATGGCTTCGGTGCCGGCGTTGTTCGCGCGGCTGGTCGCGACGTATGCCAGGAACGCGTCCCGCCACCGGCGTGGTGTGCGGCCGAGCCGGGCGATCTCGGGGATCGGGCAGCTGTGGAACGTGTCGACGACCTTCTCGGCGATCGGCCTCCCCTCGGGCAGGTCCTTCTCGTGGTAGGCGGATCGGAGCTGCTGCGCGCTCGCGTCGGCGAGGATGGGTCCGATCCCTGACGTGCGGAGAAGGAGTCGACGCGATGACGAAGTACCTGATCTCATTCCCCAGTGGTGCCATGGTGTTTCCCGACGAGGATCTGCAGGCGGTTTCGGATGCGGCGCACGCGGTGGTGGAGGAGGCGAAGGACGCCAGGGTGTGGGTGTTCGGCGGTGGCATCGACGAGAGCGTTCCGCCTGTCATGGTCGATGGGGACGGGACCGTGACCGAGGGTACGTACCCACAGACGAAGCAGCTCGAAGGCGGCTACGCGGTACTGGAGTTGCCCTCCCGCGAGGCGGCACTGGAATGGGCTGCGAAGATCGCGGTTGCCTGCCGGTGCGCGCAGGAGGTGCGCGCGTTCCAGTACGATCCCGCCGGCTGAGTCGCCGCGCCCTGGTGACGGGGGCGGCGGGAGCGCGGCGCCGGCACGAGGGCACGGAGAAGTCCGGGAAACAGGTGGGCGGGCAGGGCGGCGCAGCGGCCGCAGAGCCTGTCACGATGCCCCTGCGGAAGACTTTCCCCCTGCTCGGCTTCGTACCGCTCGCGGGCCTCGTTCACGGCGCGCTGCCGGCTGCGGGGGACACCGTCGTGCTCACGGGCCAGTTGCGCGGCCAGCCCGCGGCGGTGCCCGCCCGCCGTGCGCAGTGCCTCGAGCGCGACCGCGACGGTCCGCTCGCGCTGCTCCCGGCCCGCCCCGGTTCGCCCCCAGCCCATCACCCCGGCGACGTCCGGCTGCGCCCAATCGGCCGGTGCCGATGTCCTGTTGCCAGGCGGCCCAGAATGGTTCGGCGGCCTGCTGGTCGAAGTAGTGCCTGCCTTCCACCGTGCACACCACCTCCGGATGCCGCCGGTCTTCCGGCTGCTGCTGCCGCTGGGCGTACCAGCGGGCCGCCGTCGCCGCCGACGCACCCGTCAACTCCCGAATCCAGGCACGGCTTACCACCCACCGCCCCTCATACACGCGACGCAGCTGTCCCTCCTCAGCACCCGGCACCGCCACTCTCGCTGCGAAGGGGAGTGGGGTTGTCACCGTGCTGAATCGGACGTCACGGGACAGGTCTGCGGCGGTTGTTCTGGAGTGATGCCGTGGTCGGTGCCATGGTGCTGACGCGATCACGGTGGCGACGGGATGACGACTGGCTGGTCGGTGTGGTGCAGGTTCCGGAGCGGTCCGGGTGCGGTCTTTTCAGGAGGCGTCGATGTAGGCGAGGTGGGTGCCGCACACGGTGGGCACTTCCCCCTGGTAGGTGGACCTCACAGTCCAGTGTCCAGGATGTCCACCTACCAGGGGGAAGTGCCGCCTTCGAATACGCCCAGGGCCACCGGTGGGAAGGCCCCGCCCTCGTGCGGGGCCTGCAGGTCACCCTCGAAAACGCTCGCCCCATCACCGGATGGGGCGAGCACTCGATACCCGCCTTCGCCCGCCGCCGCAACCAGTACCTGTACCGCACCTGCCGCAACTAGCAGTTCGCATGGTGGCTGCGAACCAACCGGGACGCACCTGACGCACCGCCCTCCACCTGGCAGCCGCCGGAAGATCCTGACGCGCCTCAACAGCTGACCTTCCCGTAGGCCGCTCGGCCCGACGGCCAGCCAGGTCGCCGGGCCCGTGATGCCGCGTGGCGCCCTCGCGCTCTCCTTCGGTGGAGTCGGGGCGTACCGTCGAACGCGTGAGCGACACTGGCGACATGCCCGAGCCGGTACTGGCCCGCCCGTGGCGCCGCGACGACGGGCTTGAGCCGAGGGTCACGACGTACCCGTGGGTCGGCGGCCCGGCGCTCGAGGTGTGTCACGGCGTATGGCGATGGACATCCTGGCCGCCGGCGCCACACGGAAGATCACGGAGATGACGGCGGGCGGCACTGTGCCGGCGGCCGAGCTCGTCGACGCTGCCCGGCTGGAAGGCCAGGCCGCCACTCTGAGCCGCGCGCTGTCCGTGCTTGCACAGCCACATGCCCGGCATCCCAAATACCGACAGGAGCGGCGCCCACGAGGCTGACGGTGCACGGTCGTGGAGGTCTGACGTAACGGCCTCGGCTGGCGCGATGCCGTCGTACGAAGCCGCGTCGGCAAGCGTAGACCCTGCCCGCTGGCTGGCGATGTTCGATCAGGTCATGGCCCGGATCGCGGGCAGATCCAGACGAGTTGAGCCCCGTGCCGCAGCCCGGGCCGATACAACGCCTGCTGCGCTATGCCCGCTGGGACGCCGATGCCGTCCACGACGACCTGCGTGCCTACGCCGCAGACCATCTCGGCACCGACGGCGGCGTTCTCGTCGTCGACGAGACCGGCTTTGTGGAGAAGGGCCGGGCCTCGGCAGGCGTGCAGAGGCAGTACACCGACACCGCGGGACGTATCGAAAACGCCCAGGTCGACGTGTTCCTCGCCCTGGCCACCAGCCGGGGACGGGCCCTGATCGACCGACGGCTCTACCTCCCCGAACACTCCTGGTGCACTGATCCCGAACGCCGCACCGCGGCCGGGATACCCCTACCAGGTCAGGCACTGGGCCTCAGCTTGAGGTTTAACGTCGCTGGTCACTCGACCTGCTGAGATCAGCGAGATCCGGGCATGTGCAGGGCGGCCGTTCGCCACGCTTCGAGATGTCGAGTAACGAAGTGCGAGAGAACGGCCGCTGCCCATGAGTCTGCCCGTCGATCCGCCCACGTGCGAGGCGTTGGGCCTGTTGTCCCGCTTTCGGGTCGAGTTCTACGAGTGCCTGTACAGCCGCGCGGATGCGCTCTTCGAGCTCACCGACGCGGTGCTGTGCGCGGACGGGCCGGTGAAAACCCTGGTCGAGCTCTCCTTGGCGGCCGAGCACCGGCGGGGACATGGCGCGCTGTACGCCGCCCTGGACCGTGGCTGGCTGGAGCCGACACGGTTGCGCCGCACGCTGGCGGGCCTGCCGCTGCCGAAAGCAGCCGACGGACGGATCGTGCTCGCGGTGGACGTGTCGCACTGGCTGCGGCCCGACGCTCCCACCAGCGGCGAGCGGCTGTTCTGCCATGTCTACGGACGCGGCGACCGCAGCTCGGACCAGCTGGTGCCCGGCTGGCCCTACTCCTTCGTCGCGGCCCTGGAGTCCGGCCGCACCTCCTGGGTCGCGTTGCTGGACGCGGTCCGCCTGGGCCCGGCCGATGACGCGACCACCGTCACTGCCGCCCAACTCCGCGATGTCGTCGAGCGGTTGACGAGCGCAGGCCACTGGAGACCGGGCGATCCGGACATCCTGATCGTGATGGACTCCGGCTACGACGTCGCCTACCTGACCCACGCTCTCGCCGACCTGCCCGTCGTGCTGGTCGGGCGCCTGCGCTCGGACCGCGTCATGCTCCGCGACCCCGGCCCCGCCCGGTCGGGTCCCCGAGGCGGGCGTCCCCGTCGGCATGGCGGCGTCCTCACGTTCAAGAAGCCCGACAGCTGGCACGAGCCCGACGTCACGACCGCCACGGACACCACCCGCTACGGCACGGCCACCGCGACGGCCTGGGACCGGATGCACCCCCGGCTCACCCACCGCGGACCCTGGCTGAACCACGCCAAGGAAGAACTCCCCGTCCTGCACGGCACGCTGATCCGCCTGAAAGTCGAGCACCTGCCCGGTGACCGCGACCCGAAACCGGTCTGGCTGTGGTGCTCGGCCACCGCCGCCGCACCGGCGGATGTGGACCGCTGGTGGCAGTCGTTCCTCCGCCGCTTCGACCTGGAGCACACCTTCCGGCTGATGAAACAGACCCTGGGCTGGACCGCCCCGAAGGTCAGGAATCCCGACACGGCCGACCTGTGGACCTGGCTGATCATCGCCGCACACACCCAGCTCCGCCTCGCCCGGCCCCTCGCCGAGGACCTCCGCCGGCCCTGGGAACGGCCCGCGGAACCCCGCCGTCTCACCCCCGCCCGGGTCCGCCGGGGGTTTCGCAACGTCCGCGCGACAGCAGCCCGCCCGGCAAGCGCGCCGAAACCGTCCCGACCAGGCCCTGGACGGCCTCCGGGCTCGAAGAACAAGCAACGGGCCAGGCGCCACGACGTCGGCAAGACCGTCAAACGCGCCGAATCGATCAAGGAACACCAAGCCCAGCGAGGTTAAACGTCAAGCTCAGAAGCCGTATCTCAACCGATCACGGAACGTGCGGGTCGAACAGGTTTCCCGCCGGGGTGATCTTCCCGTTGTACGCGCATGAAGACAGGGCCTCGAGGTAGCTCGGGGATGCGAATCTAACCGAGCAATGCCGGAAGCCGTGACCGCCGCGAACGTGGGCGACCGCGAAGCGGCCACCGGCCTGCTGACCCGGCCGCGGAACATGCACCGGGACATCTGCCTGGTCTGGGCCGACGGCGGCTAGGGCGCCTGCGAGGCTGACCTGGAGTCCTTCGATCTCGCCGAGCCGGCCTTCGCGCTCGGCCTCGGCGATACGCCCCGGCGGATGAGTGAACCGAATGTAGTGCCAGGGGGCGGAAGCATCCTCCATGGCAGGGGGCCTGCTCGGCGTGTGTGGCATGCCCCGTTCCCCCTGATCGGGGACCGGGGGACGGGTCAAGCCCACGGCCCGTCCCCCCACTGTCGCCTCTCAGCGGAGCGTGTGAGGCTATGCGGTGTAGCAGTGAGGCCGGCCGTAGTAGTCGAGTTCGCAGATGACCCGGTCGTAGTCGTGGAAGCGTGTCCACATGAAGGCTGTGGGGGACTGGGCCCAACTGCCGTCCTGGTAGATGTAGTTCGATTCGACCATGACGCCGTCCGCGTCGTAGAACCAGCCGAATTCGCTGTCGCTGGACTTCCCGGACGGGAGCCACCTGGTGTTGCAGTTCCAGGTGGCCCGGACCACGTTGGCGCTGCCGTCATTTCCGCCGCTGGGGTTCCAGATCTTGCACTTGCTGGCGCCGTCGCTCAGGAAGCGGGCAGTCTTGACGGTGTAGCTCGACGGCAGCCTGTTCTCCACCGTCCCGAACGCGCCCGCATGAGCCGTTGACACCGGGCCCGCGAGGGTGAGGCCGTTCGCCCCGAGCATTAGGAGGGCGATGGCTGCGATGCGAAGCTTGTTCTTGATCAAATTTTCCTCCTGTGATGCCGTCTCGACGGGCTGATTCTGGTAATCATGGTGTATGGCATGTCAATGTCAAGTTTGGACACGGAGTGTGCCGTGCCGTAGTCGTCGGGCGCGGCGCAGGTTTGGCGGAGAACCCTGGCGCGCTCGACACACCACGGGAGTTGGGCCCGCTCGTCACAGCCCGAGGTACGCATGCGGCCCAGGCGGTGGCCGCGGGCCACGCCGACGCGCTGCGGGACCTGGGCCGGGGCTCAGACCGGACAGACGAGCGCACCGTCACCGGGCCGGGCCACTCACGGGCGGCTTGGGTTCACGGGTTGCGGACGTACCTGCCTGTGCAGATGTTGATGTAGTTGTTCGAGTCGAAGGTTCCGCCCTTGCCGGGGAAGTACCAGCTGAGCTGCACTGATCTTCGTGGAGTCCCTGAAGCCTGGGTTACGCTTCCAGGCGTAAGGAGAACCACGAGCAGTGCCAGCACCCCGTAAATACCCCGATGAACTCCGTGAGCGTGCCGTGCGCGAGGTCCGCTCGACGGGACGCCCGGTTGCCCACGTCGCCCGCGAGCTCGGCATCCACAAGGAGGCTCTGCGGTCCTGGGTCCGCCAGGCTGAGGCCGACGCCGGCGAGCGCGACGACCGCCTCACCAGTGCTGAACGCGACGAGCTGAAGGAACTCCGCAAGGAGAACGCCGAGTTGAGGCGGGCCAACGAGATCCTCAAGGCCGCCAGCGTGTTTTTTGCCCAGGAGATCGACCGTCCCCGGACGAGGCCGAGCAGGTGATCGACCATCTGCGCGACAAGGGCCTCGGGGTCGATCCCGTCTGCCGGGTGCTGGACCTGTCCCCGTCGACGTACTTCGCCCGTAAGACGCGGCCGAAGTCGGCCCGCCGCCTCCGCGACGAGGAGCTGATTCCGCTGGTCACGGCGGTGTGGGAGGACTCCGGCCGCACCTACGGCGCCCGCCGGGTCACCCGCGCGCTGGTCCGTGCCGGACACCAGGTGGCCCGGTGCACGGTGGAGCGGTTGATGCGCGAGCTCGGCATCGAGGGCGTCATCCGTGGCCGGCGGCGCCGCACCACGGTCCCGGAGCCGTCCGCGCCGCGCCCGCCGGACCTGGTCAACCGCCGGTTCGCCGCTGAGCGGCCGAACCAGCTGTGGCTGGCCGATCTGACCTACATCCGCACCTGGTCGGGCTGGGTCTACGTGGCGTTCGTCCTGGACGCGTACTCCCGCCGGATCGTGGGCTGGCAGGCCGCCACCCACATGCGCGCGGACCTGCCGCTGGACGCGCTGGAGATGGCGCTGTGGCGGCAGAAGATCAAGAAAGACGCCGACCTGATCCATCACAGCGACCGCGGGTCGCAATACGTGTCCATTCGGTATACGGAGCGTCTCGCCGAGGTCGGCGCCTCCGCGTCGGTCGGCTCCGTCGCGGACTCGTACGACAATGCGATGGCCGAGGCCCTGAACGGCACGTTCAAGGCCGAGTTGATCGACCATCAGGGGCCGTGGCGGGACTTCGACGAGGTCGAGCGGGCCGTCTTCCAGTGGGTCGCGTGGTACAACGGTGAACGGCTCCACTCCGCCCTCGGCTACGTGCCCCCCGACGAGTACGAACAGGCGTACTGGACGAGACAGGAGCAAGTCCCGCAGACCGCTTGATCACACGATCGCGGACTCCACGAAAGTCGGGGCAGCTCAAGCTGATTGCCCGGTAGGAGTGGGTGCCCCGGCAGTCTGCGAGAGCGAAGGCGACGACCTGCTGACCTCGGTCACTCCGGCTTGTTCGCTTCCCCAGGAAGACCAGCGAACGCCGGTCACCAGTCCGGTCGGATCACCGCCGTTGAAAACGGTGGCCGGTTTGATCACGCCGTACCCCCTGCTGGTAGGGCCCCACAAGGTGCCCAGGGCGGGAAGCGTGGTGGCCGTGACGGGTCGCCAGGCGAAGGCGGTGACAGCGTCAGCCAGGACGGTGTTGGCCTTCTTCGTTTGGGCCATGAGGCGGGGACCAGTGGCCTGGGAGGTGCCGTCGGTGGTGACTGAAGCTGCGCCATCTTGAAGTGGCTGGTCAGGGAGCTGTTGATAAATAACTCCTTGATCTTGGTGCGGGTCATGAGCTCGCGAGATCGTGCCCGGCGATTGCGGCAAGTTGTTGTGCCGTGGTCACGGTGAGGGCGCCGGTGGAGGCAGTGTGACCGAGTGCGGTGAGTACCGGGGTTGCGTCCCAGAGGGTCGCGCCGATCCTGCTCTTGCTCAGGCCGGTCGCCTCGGCGAGCACGGCGTTCGTCATGGACCAGCGTTTCTTGAGGAGGAAGACGACGAGTTGGTCGGCGGCGGAGAGTCGCCTGCCGCCGGCACCGGGGCCACCGTCGGGACGCTTTCCGGGAAGGAGGATCGGTGGATGTTCGGCACGCCAGGCGCGGTAGCGGGCGGCGAGGTCATCGAAGGCCGGGGGCTCCAGGCCGGTGAGGCTGGGGTGGCGCAGCCAGGTGGGGAGTTTGTCGCCGGCGGGGAAGCGGCCGAACTCGGCGGGCCGTGCCGGAGGCGGCGGGGCGAGGGGTTCGGGGCGCAGGGTGTAGTTCCAGGTGCCGTGCCAGTCGTGCGGGCTGAGGGGGAGGCGGTCCATGACGTCGTCGGGGACGGTGACGCCGGTGGGGTAGGCGCCGGGGTCGAGTTCGGCGTGGACGGCCAGTCCGGTGCGGGTGCGGGTCGCGCCGATCGTGCTGACCACGACTTCATGGCTGGTCAGGGGCCTGCCGCGCCAGTTGATGCTGATCTGGGAGAACAGCCGGTGCTCTATTTTGTTCCATTTTGAAGTACCCGGAGGGAAGTGACACACGGTCACCTCCAGGCCGCTCTCGTGGGCGAAGGCGGCGAGCTCGCTCTTCCAGGCGCGGACCCGGTAGCCGTTGGAGCCGCCGGCGTCGGCGGTGATCAGCAGGCGCGCGGCACGCGGGTAGCGGTGTCGTCCTTCCCCGCCCCACCAGCGTCGCAGGGTGGCCACGGCGAAGGCGGCGGTGTCGCCGTCGCAGCCCACCGACACCCAGCCGGCGTCCGCGCCGATGTCGTAGATCCCGTACGGCACCGCCTTCTTGGCTCCCTTCTCGGGGAAGTCGTGGGCGCGTACGCGGACCGGCTGCCCGGCCCGGTGCCACTCGCGCCCGGCGACCGCGTAGTTGCCCAGGGTCTCCTTCTTCTTGGTGTCTACGCTGATGACCGGCTGCCCGTCCGCGAGATACGTCTTGACCTGGTCGTTGATGTAGTGGAACTGGGCGTCCCGGTCCGGGTGGCGGGCGCCTTCGGTGGTGCGTGAGGTGCCCTGCAGGGAGAATCCTTCGGCCTTCAGCAGCGCGGCCACCGTGTCGTGGCCCACCCGGTGCCCCTGGCGGGACAGCTCCGCGGCCAGGGCCCGGGTGGACTTCACCGTCCACCGCAGCGGCGACTCCGGATCTCCCCGCTGGTCCGGCTCCACCAGCGCCAGCAGGGCCGGCACCAGCTCTGGATCAACGTCCCGCAGCTGCTTGCGGCCCGCGCCCGCCGCCCGAACCCGGCCATCGGGCTCCTCACCGCGTTCCAGCTCACGCAGCCCGCGCGACACCGTCGACTCCGCCACCCCCGCAGCACTCGCCACCAGGCGAATCCCGCCGTGCCCCCGCACTCGGGCAGCGGCCCCCAGCACCAGCCGTCGCTGCCGCTCGTCCAGATGCGGCAGCAACAGCCCGAACGCCTCCGCCAGCCCCGCCTCGATCCCCTCCGACACACCCGAATCCTACGGGCCAACAGCCCTCAGAAACCAAGGAGTTATTAATCGACAGCTCCAAGGGTACGACAAAGCCGCCGGCGCCCTGCGCGACTACGCGTTCGCGCTGGAGGTCGCCAAGGCCCACTACTCCAACGGCAAGGCGAACGAGCAGGCCCTCGCGAAACTGATCCACACCAAGGGCACGGCGATCACCCGCGAAGCCCAGGAGGCCGAGCCGATGCGCCAGTGGGAGGACATGCGGGCCACCACCGGTGTCATGGACTTCTTCGCCGAACTCACCATGGACGTCGACGACATCCGCGACGACGCGAACCGGCTGCACGACGCCGCCGGCGGCGATTTCCATCTGGCCAGGACCACCGAGCAGGAGGCACGCGAGATCTGCGTGCATCAGCTCAAGCAGGCGTACGACTTGTTGCCGGACTTCCGCATGGGCTTCATCCACCGCGTCGACATCGTCCCGGCCATCGCCGAGTTGCGGCGAGAGGCGGCCGAGGCAAGTACGAACCCGCTGACGCGGCTGCCCGGCAGCGGTCCCAAGCAGGATTACTTCCCCACCGCCGGGACCGACATCGTCTCCCCGACGCTGCGCGACATCCGACTCCAGGTCGCCAACCTCCCAGGCGCAAAGGACAGTTACTGGAGCCCTCCCGCCAACGCCCAGGAGCGCGCCGACTGGATCGCCGCGAACAAGGAGATCATCAGGGCTGCGGCCCGCAACTCGGGGCTGCCGCCGGACATGGTCGCGGGGATCGCCTGGCAGGAGATCGGCGGACAGCCCGGCATCCTCGACGACATCACCGACACCATCCGTGAACAGGCGGACTCCCCGTTGAGCCCGATCGCGCCGGAGAGCCTGCCCTGGCGTCTCGGTGGCGATCCCGACAACACTTCCATGGGGCCCATCGCCATCCAGGTGCGACGCGGCGCCGAGGTCCTCGGCTACGACCCCGCCCACCTCACCGACCAACAGCGCAGCATGGTGGAGGAGGCCCTCCAGGATCCCGCGCAGAACATCTTCATCGCCTCGGAGTACCTGGCCCAACTCAAGGCGGAGAGCGAGTTCGCCAATGTGCCGGCGGAGGAGATGACGCCCGCCCAGTATCAGGAGCTCGCATCCCGCTACAACGGCGGCCCGTACTGGCAGACCGACGATGCTCGGGCTTACGGCCGTGGCTTCACGAACAACTTGGACCAGGCAAGGAGCGCGCTGCGCCGATGACTCACCCTTCCCACGTGGACGACGACCGCGGCTGCCTCCGCCTGGTCCTCGCCGTACCACTCATCCTGCTCACCCTCATCGCCGCTTACTTCTGCTGGACGGCACTGACCATCCGTCCCTCCGGTCCCTGGGACGACGACGCGTACTCGGGGATCGTTCTGTCGTGCGTCCTCACCATCGGGGCTGCCGGGGCGGCGGCAACGTTGTGGGTGGTGCCGTCGGTGCGACGGGTCATGCGGTGGTGGTGGATAGGTCCGGCCCTGTTGCTGGGAGTGGTCGCGGGGGTGCGATGGATCGCAGGCGGATAGGCCGCTTTGCCGCCACCGCTGCGTCCACCTGCCCATACCGTCCTCAGGCAGTTGCTCCCGTCCCAGCACGCGGTTGATGTTCCATCCGCCAATGCCTTGCGACTTCAGGATCCCGGGACAAGCCTGGCGGGTGACCGCTTATTGGCCAGGCGGTGTCCGGCATGAAGGCGGCGCGAGCCCGGTCTGCGGCTTCCGTACGGAACGTGGGAAGGCGTGTCGCGATACTGCCCTGGCTCAGCGGCCGGGGCGACAGGGAGAACCCGGTGCGGAAGCCCTCCGGCCGGGTGCTGAGTACCGTTGCGCGGCGCGCCGGCGGACCGGCTCGTAGTAGTGGGGAAGCCCCGGTAATCGGGGTGGAGCGAAGGGGCCGGGTCGTTCGTGACTGGTTTGTTCGGTCAACCGGAAGTTCTCCGGGAGGAGCGGGATGGACGAGTTGAAAGCGTCGGCCAAGCCGTTCGGCATCTCCAAGCAGGAGGTGTGGGACGCCTGGGTGAAGGTGAGAGGGAACAAGGGCTCGTCCGGGGTGGACGGGGTGTCGATCGAGGCGTTCGAGAAGGACCTGAAGAACAACTTGTACAAGGTCTGGAACAGGATGTCCTCGGGCACATACTTCCCGCCGGACGTCAAAGCGGTGCCGATCCCCAAGAGCGGGGGTGGCACCAGGGTGTTGGCGGTGCCCACCGTCGCTGACAGGGTCGCGCAGACGGTGGTGGCCGGACATCTGTCGGAGCGGGTGGAGCAGATCTTCCACCCGGACTCCTTCGGGTATCGGCCGGGCAAGTCGGCTCTGGACGCCGTCGCGTCCTGCCGGGAGCGGTGCTGGCGGTTCGACTGGGTGGTCGAGTTCGACATCCGGAAGTTCTTCGACACCGTCCCGTGGGACAAGGTGGTGGCTGCGGTCGAGGCGCACACCGACGCCCGTTGGGTGGTGCTGTACGTCAAGCGGTGGCTGGCCGCGGGGCTGCGTCTGCCCGACGGGTCCACGACGGAAAGGGTGGAGGGCACGCCACAGGGTTCTGCGGTGTCGCCCGTCCTGGCGAACCTGTTTCTGCACTCCGCGTTCGACGCGTGGATGGTCCGGGAGTACCCGGGCTGCCCGTTCGAGCGTTACGCCGACGATGCGGTGGTGCACTGCCGCACCCTGGCGGAAGCGGAACGGGTCCTGGCCGCGCTGCGGTCCAGGATGGCCGAGGTCGGTCTGGAGTTGCATCCGGACAAGACCCGGATCGTGTGTGTGCCACGCGCGCAGAGGGAGAGGTCGGCATGTAGGTAGGTGACCTTGAACTCCGTGCTGCTGCGTGGGAGATGAAGGATTGTTGGCCCTTCAACGTCGCCCTTCGGGGGGTGGCGTTAAACCGCCTCATGCTGCGTTGGTTTGAAGACCGTCGTGGTGAGCGATGAGGAAAAGGCGTCGCAACAGGCGTCAGGTGGGGATCGGGAAGGCGAGCGCAAGCGAATCGCTGCTGAAGTGTCGAAATTGGTTTGAGTCGGCATCAAAACTGGGGCGCGTACGAGGTTCCAGGATAAGTCTGGCGGACACCCGGTTACTGGCCAGGCGGTGCCCGGCATGTAGGCGACGCGAGCCCGGTCTGCGGCTTTCACGTGGAACGTGGGAAGGCTGGTCCCGACACTGGGTCCGTCCGGGAATGGGCGGGCGCGAGAGGGAGTGTCTCAAGCGGCCAGAACCGTAAGGGATTGAGTACCGTCGCGGGATCGGCATTCGGACCGGCCCATAGTAGTGACGAAGGCTCTGTAATGGAGAGGGAGCGAAGGGGTCGGACCGTCCGTGGGAAGTTCGTTCGGGCAACCAGAGAACTCTGGGAGGGATCGAGTGGGCGAACCGAAGTCGAAAGAAAAGCCGTTCTATATCGCCAAGTGGCTTGTGTGGGAGGCGTATCAGAGAGTCAAGGCCAATCAGGGGGCTCCGGGTGTGGACGGGTGCTCGATCGAGGATTTCGAGGCCGACCTGAAGAACAATCTCTATCGGGTGTGGAACCGCATGTCCTCGGGGAGTTACTTTCCGCCCCCGGTGAAGGCAGTGGAAATACCGAAACCCCATGGCGGAGTCAGAGTCCTCGGGGTGCCCACCGTGGCGGATCGGATCGCGCAAACAGTGGTGGCCATGGAACTGGAAAAGAGGGTGGAGCCGCGGTTTCACCCGGATTCCTATGGATACCGGCCGAACCGGTCTGCGCTGGACGCGGTGGGGACGTGCCGGCAGCGCTGCTGGGAGAACGACTGGGTGCTGGACTTGGACATCCAAAAGTTCTTCGACAGCGTGGACCACGAGTTGATGGTCAAGGCGGTTGAGGCAAACACTGACCAACCATGGGTGGTGCTGTATGTAAAGCGGTGGCTTGTTGCACCGATACAGCACGCCGACGGTTCCCTGCACGAGCGGACCCGGGGGACTCCCCAGGGTTCTGCGGTATCGCCTGTGTTGGCCAATCTCTTTCTCCACTACGCGTTCGACATGTGGATGGCCCGGAAATTTCCGGGCGTTCGGTTCGAGCGGTACGTGGACGACGGAGTGGTGCACTGCGTCAGCAAGCAGCAGGCGGAGATGCTGCGAGACGCAATCGGTCAGCGGATGGTCGAAGTCGGGCTCACACTTCACCCGGACAAGACCAAGGTGGTGTACTGCAAGGACAGCAACAGGCGAGGTGAGTTCGAGAACACCTCGTTCACGTTCTTGGGGTACACCTTTCGTCCCCGCAGGGCGCACAACAAGCGGAAAGGGGTGAGGTTCACCTCGTTCCAGCCTGCGATGAGTCGGGAGAAGCTGATCGAGAAAGGCCGGGAGGTTCGCAGTTGGCGGCTTCACCGGCGGCCCAACGACACCCTGATAGACCTCGCGAAGGCGATCAACTCGATCGTGCGAGGCTGGATGACCTACTGGGGCCGGTTCTACCGAGAACAGATGATTCCACTCCTCAAGCGCATCAACACCTACCTGTTGCGCTGGGCCCGTAAGAAATATAGACGGTTGCGTGGGTTCAAACGTCTGAAAGCGTGGTGGATCAGGGTGACAAAGATTGCCCCGGGTCTGTTCGCGCACTGGGCATGGACACACCGTTTTCATCCGACTGGATGGTAGGAGCCCGGTGACGGGAGACTGTCACGCCGGGATCTGTGGGAGCCCGGGGGTGAGATTCCCCCGGGCTACCCGACACTGCAAGGACGACAACCGTCGGGGCCGGTTTCCGGTCACCGGGTTCACGTTCCTGGGGTTCACGTTCCGGCCGCGAGGTGCCAAGGACAGACACGGGGTGATGTTCGCCGCGTTCCTGCCCGCCATCAGTAATCAAGCCCTGAAGAGGCTGAGCAGGACAGTGCGGTCCTGGAGACTGCACCGGCGCACCGCGCAGGAGTCATCTGATCTGGCACGGACGGTCAATCCGGTGGTCAGGGGATGGATGAACTACTACGGGCGCTTCTACCGCTCAGCGCTGTATCCGCTGCTCCACCGCATCAACACCTACTTGCTGCGGTGGATCCAGAAGAAGTACCGGGTGGGGATGAAACAGGCCCTGCGGCGGCTGGCCCGTGGCCATACGCGGCGCCCGAAGTACTTCGCTCACTGGACCTGGACGGCCCCGGCAGGGGCGAGGCCCAGAACGACAAGAGCCGTATGACGGGAGACTGTCACGTACGGTTCCGTGGGAGCCCGGGGGTGAGATTCCCCCGGGCGACCCGACTACTAGGACGGGGTGATGCGGTCTGTGGAGGCAGGGGACACGGAGCGGCGCCGGGGCCGCGTCGGACGGGCAGGGCCCCGGGCGGGTGGTCGTGTCCGCGGGCGCAGGCGGTCAGGGCGAGAACCCCGTGCCCGACGAAATCGGCGCCCACGACCGGCATCACGCCGACTCCCCGCCAGTTCATGGGCCCCTGGTGCATCGGCACGGTCCCTTACTGACACTCAGAAGGCTCCCCTGACCCAGGTGGTTTCAGCGCGTCCACTCGTACGACTCGGCGTCTTCCCATCCGGCGTTATGGTCGTCGTCGCTGAGCAGGTCGTTCACCTCGGCCTCGGTTAGTTCGCTCGCATCGTCCATGGCCTCATGCTGCCGAGCCAGCCGGATGGACGGTGCCGTCAGCCGCCCGACGCTGGCCGGGAACCTGCGTTCGACCGTCACCGTTCAAGATCGAAAAGACAACAGCTACTCAACGCCGCTGCGTTTAGCGATGTGAGCGGGATGCAAGCCCCTTCTCCATGATCGTGATCTCGGTGTGGAGGGTGTAGTTCTGGGCGGTGGCGGGGTGCTTGCCGACGTTCGGGGCGTACTTGCTGTGGCTCTTGAGGCTGCGGGCTTTCATGCGTCGGCGGCGAAGGGCTGGCAGCAGGTTGTCCAGCAGCGCGCGGCCGATGGCTCCGACCAGACGGACGGGACCGTGGGGAAAAACGCCGGAGGCGGTCACGATCTGGTCGCGGGCGGCGTTCAGGGCCACGGTGAAGCTGAGCCGGTCCATGTCCAGGCCCGGCCGGTGGGCCGCGGCGTCGACAGCGGTGCGGATCAGGGCCTGGTAGACGGTAAGGATGCCCCAGACTTCCTGATCCAAGTCGGCGGGATGCCCGGAGCGCAGGACGCGGCCGTCCAGCAGGGTCGCCTTCAAGCTCGCATACGTGGTCTCCGCCTGCCACCTCTCGTGATACAGCGACACCAGGCGCTCGGCGGGGTGACGGGCGGGGTCGGTGAGACTGGTGACCAGCCGCCATTGCTCACGGCGTACGGTTCCGTCCGCCAGCGTCACCGTGATCCACGCCTCGATCACGCGGACGGTCAGCATGCCGTAGCCGTGTCCGGCCCGATAGGGCCCGGACAGGCGGGTCAGATAGGAGCCGTCCGGCAGACGGCGCTGGACGAGGGGGCGGCGGCTGGCCGAGGAGCGCACCAGGAACTGCGCCCCGGTGGTATGGATGTCACGTAGGAAAGCGACCGCGTCGAAACCGGCATCCGCCAGGACCAGCATTTTCGCCTCCAGATGAGCCAGCAGTCGCCTCGCGTAGGCGAGTTCACCGTCGCTCTCGGGTCCGAACGCGGCGGCGATTACAGCGCGGGTGCCTGTCTCGACCAGGGTGACCAGGCGCAGCAGTGGATAGCCGAACTCACGTTCCTGGCCGCTGCGCTTGGGGAAGTGGCAAGTGACCGGGGAGCGATCGGGTAACTGCAGGCTGGTGCCGTCGAAGGCGACCGTGCGCATCCCGCACCACCAAGCCCCTGCCGTATTTCTCGCGGCCACGGCCCCGGCCAGCGTCTCGAACAACACCCGCAACGGCCGCGCGCCCAGCCTGCGGCGGGCCCGCGAGAGCGACGAGGAGTGCGGTCGCGCTACCGGCAGCCCGGCCAGACCAGCGGTGAGCTTGTCCCACACCGCCCGGTACGAGCAGTCCTCGAACAAGGCCAGCGCGAGGACGAAGTACACCACCACCCTCGCCGGCAGCAGACGGATGCGCCGCTGCACCGCGCGGGTCTCGGCCAGCACCGCGTCCACCAGCGCGAAGTCCACGATCTGCGTCAACTCGCCCAGGTGCCCCGGCGCGAACACACCCCCGGCCGTCTCGATCGTGCGCGTGATGACAGACTTCTCCAGCAACGGGACTCCCGGACTTGATGATCACCTTGCTCGACACAAGCTGATCTACCAGGGGTCCCGTTCCTGCTGCTCAGGCAGGGGTTGCCAACGACTCAAGATCCCTAACGCAGCGGCGTTGAACAGCTACTCACTCAGGCGACGGGGTGTGAGCTGTGGATGATGGCGTAGACGTAGGTGCTCATCGTTCCTCGTCCCGGCGGTGGCGCGGCCGGGCGGCCTCCCTCTCGCGGCCCTCGTCGCGCGCCTGCTGGAAGGCATCGGCGATGGCCTCCGCAGCGCCGGACAGCGCCCCCTTCGTCTTGGCTTGACTGCCGGAACCGGTGAGCTGGCCGCCGACGATCTCCGGCAGTCCGACCGGCTTGCGCGGCCCTGCCTCCAGGTCCAGGCGGTTGCAAGCCTCGGCGTACCGCAGGTAGGTGTCCACGCTCGCCACCACGACCCGCACATCGATCTTCAGGATTTCGATTCCGACCAGGGAGACCCGCACGAACGCGTCGATCACCAACCCTCGGTCGAGAACCAGCTCCAGTACGTCGTACAGGCCACTGGAACCTCCCCCGCCCTGCGCTGCCACCACACTCACCCTGACCAGCTCCCTCGACTGTCCATGGCCCCATCACCCCAGCCCGACGACCGCATCCGCATGAGATCCACAGGCACGACTGCCACCAGCGAACCTCCCCGAGTGACCCCACCCATCCGGATCAAACAAATGTGCGGTAATGAGAGCGCAGCGTTGGCCGACGGGTGGCCATCGCCGCGTTCGTCCGTGACCATGTCGAGTACCCGGCCCCAGAGCCGGAGCCCTGCCCCTCTACACCGCCCGCGAGATCGAAGAGGCCACCGGCATCAAGGCCGCCACGATCCGCGTCGAGCGGCGCTGCGCGACCGACGACCCCGACCGCTCCCGCGAGTCCCCGCGCGCGCCGTACGCCCAGCCCTGGAAGTGGGTGCCCTGCCCGCACGCCTGCGGCTACGTCGGCCAGCCGGAGATCCGCCCGAGCATCCTGTACGGACCGGCCTCGCAGATCAGCCCGAGCAGCTAGTGTGCTGCGCCGCATGATTTGCGGCGCAGCACACTAGTAGTGCTTTGTTAGGTGGCCCGGTTGTCCCAGCGGGAGTGGGGTTGTGATCTCCTGCCAGGTGTGACACCTGAGGAGATGGAACAGGTCCGTCCGCGTCTGGAGGCGTTCGCGGCGGAGATGCTCGGCTCGCTGGCCCGGCGGGACCAGCGGGCGAAGGGCGAGCTGTACCTGCGCGGGCTGATGCTGGATGGCAAGCGCAAGTCGATGCAGCCGATGGCCGAGCGCCTGGGGGTGGACCACCAGCAGCTCCAGCAGTTCGTTTCTTCCTCGACCTGGGATTACGTCAAGGTCAGGGAGAGGTTGGCGCGTTGGGCGGCAGCGCACATCGCGCCCGAGGCGTACGCCATCGACGACGTGGGCTTCCCCAAGGACGGCTATGACTCCCCGGGTGTGGCCCGGATGTACTGCGGCGCGCTGGGCAAGCGCGGCAACTGCCAGATCGGGGTCAGCGTCAATCTGGTGTCCGACTGGGCCTCCTCGGCCGTCGACTGGCGCCTGTTCCTCCCCGAGAGCTGGGACGACGCACAGCAGGGCGAGGACGCGTTGCTGGCCGAGGCGATCCGCAGGCGACGGGTCAGGGCGGGTGTCCCCGAGGCCGAGTGGCACCGGGAGAAGTGGCGCCTGGCCCTTCAGATGCTCGACGAGATGCGCGAGGAGTGGGAGCTGCCCGGCCTGCCGGTCGTCGCGGACGCCGGATACGGGGATGCCACCGGCTTCCGGCAGGGGCTGACCGAGCGCGGCCTGGCCTACGCGGTCGCGGTCAAGGCCACCACCACCGCCCACCCCGGCGATGCGGTCCCCGAACGCCCGCCCTACAGCGGCCGGGGTCGCCCGCCCGTGCCGGCCTACCCCACACCGCACACCACCCTGCGCGCGCTGGCCCTGGCCGCCGGACGCGGCGCGGCGCGGACCGTCACCTGGCGCCAGGGCAGCAGGACCACCAAGAACAACCCCCGCGCCGAGATGCGCTCGCGCTTTCTGGCGCTGCGGGTGCGGCCGGCCAACCGCACCATCCGCCGGGGCGCCGACGGCTCGCTGCCCGAGTGCTGGCTGCTGGCCGAGTGGCCGCCGGGCTCCGCCGAGCCCACCGACTACTGGCTGTCCACCCTGCCCGCCGGCACCCCGCTGCGTGAGCTGGTGCGGATCGCCAAGATCCGCTGGCGAGTCGAGCACGACTACCGCGAGCTGAAGGACGGCCTGGGCCTGGACCACTTCGAGGGCCGCAGCTTCCACGGCTGGCACCGGCATGTCACCCTCGCCGCACTGGCGCAGGCGTTCTGCACCCTGCTACGGCTCGACCCAAAAGTCCCTGCGCCGGCCTGACCCTCTACGCGGTCCTCCGCCAGCTCCAGGCCCTGCTGGCCACCTGGACCGGCGCATGCTCGATATGCGGCCAGCCAGCGCCGACCCCAGAACCCCACCACAGAACCTAACAAAGCACTACTAGCTGCCCACCCGGGCTTGCCCAGGTTCTGATCAGGGCCGCGAGCCAGGTGATGCCTCGCTGTCCGGCCCGGTGGCATCGGCTCCACTGACACGGCCGGGGGCGTGCGACAGCATCACTGCTGCCTGCCAGCGAAGGGAGGCGATCGCCTCGGCCAGCTGGTCACGCAGGCACACACCCGCATCCATTCCGGCTGCCGCCGCGGTCGATCCCGGGCCGTCCGACTGGCCCTGGCCACCCAGTTCTGAATCTCTCAAGCGAGCTGGTCCGCAAGGGCAAGCACCACAGCAGCGGCAACGATCATCGCTGAGCAGATGACCATCACGGCCCGGCCCCCGCCGTCACGCTGGACGCCGTCGCTCAGGTCATCCCGCTCGGGCCGGGAGCCAGTAAGCCCGAGCGGTGCCGCATAGGGCACAGCGTCGTCGATGCGAGGATTCACGCCCGGACCAACGCGTGATCAGGATTTTCGGCACAGCACCACCGCCGTCATCACCCGTTCAGCCCACGCTGCCTTCACGGCGGCGCCCACCCGGGGCCGCGGGGTCGGGCCGCCCCGGAAGGTCTTCCCCGCCTGTTGCCTGGGCCCAACAGGGGTGGCAGGCGACAGGCATGAAGCGTCCCAGCCGATCTTAGCCGTACCGGACGCGAACCCAGCCGCCGGGCAATCTTGCTGGGGGTCCCACAAGATGGTCCCTGGTTGCCCGGCCTCGGGAATGCCCGACAGGCAGCCGATTCCCGATGCGCGGCCCTCTGGCCGGCCGCCTGACCTCCAGGGAGCACCCCTATGACAGTGATGACGGACGCGCTCGTACCGGCGCTGGAGGACGCCCGTGAGGCGCATGAGGCGCTCGTCGACCGATTGCGGGCGGATGTGACGGTCACGCCGTCCGGCCCGTACCGGCAGATGCTCGAGCGCCAGGTGGACGACGTCCAGGACAACCTCCAGCGCATCGAGCACCACGTGCGCGATCTGCGGCCCCGCAGCGGGCTTGTCGGAGACAGCGTCGATATCGCGCGGTTCATCTCGCGCAGCGCCGTGCGCACCGTCATGCTGCCGCTGACCATTGGATCCACGCTCGTGACGGAAATGCTGCGCGGCCGGCGGCCCAACGACGAGCGGCGGCTGCTGAGGAACGCCCAAGACGAGTACGCGGTCACAGCCCGTGCGCTGGCGGCCTGCCGGGCCGGGCAGAGCATCGCCGAAGAGGTCCACGATAAGGCCACCGCCGACCTGCTCGCCGCACTGCGCCGCCAGGACGAGGAACTGCTCGAAAGGCTGGAGGACAGCGTCGTCCAGAACGCCCGGGCCGTGGCGGCCGCGGCCAACGGCTTCATCCAGGAGAACGGCGGCGGCTGGGCCGACGCGGCCGCCCGCGCCGTGCGGACCATCACCGACCGGGTGCAAGACGTCGCCCAGACCGGCAGCCGGCGGGCCAGAGGTGCCGCCGAGGGCGCGGTGCGCGAGATGCCCGAGCCGACCCGCATGGCCGAAGAGGTCCAGGGTGCGGTGACCCGGGAGGAGGAGTTGCCGATCGCCCGCTTCAGCCAGCTCAGCGTCGACGAAATCCAGCAGCAACTGCGCACACTCTCCCAGTCGGACCTGACGGTCATCGAGGGATACGAGCGCACCCACTCCAACCGCCCCCCGGTCCTGGACGCCATCGAGCAGCTGCGCGGCAGCGAACCCTGGCCCGGCTACGACACCATGGACCCGGACAAGATCACCGCCCAGTTGCAGAACGTCCCCGCCAGCGTCGCCCGCCAGGTCCAGGAGTACGAACGGCGCCACCAGCAGCGCCAGAAGGTCGTCTCCGCCGCCGAAGCACGCACCACCCTATGACGCCAACAGGGCGAAGATTGCCTGATGCGGCACTGATAGCCTGTTGTTGGCGGCCCGCACAGGGCCGTACGGACGGCCACGAGAGGCCCTACCCCCGCCGACCGGGGTAGGGCCTTTTTGCGTCGCAAGGGCCGTGCGCTGGACGTCCCTTTGCCGCCCGGCCCCGAACTGGGGGCACGCCCGGCTGGGCCTCGGTCAGCCCGCCGACGGGGTCTTCCTGGGGCCAGGATGGGGCCGGAAGGACAGTGAAACCCCGTGAACGATCACCACAGCCCGGATACTCCAATGCCCGCTGACCTGCACAGACGGCGAAAACAGGGAGAGGGAGTGAACCATGAGGCAACGCTCTGGCGATCTTCCTCCTCGACGGCCACCACAAACTGGAGGCCGCAGCCACAGCAGGCCGACCGGTGCAGCTCCTCTCGCTCCTGGCCCTGGGCGAGGGCCTTGCCCAATCCGAGGACTACGCCCGACTGCCTGCCCTGCGCACTCAACCCCGCTCGGCCCGAGAAACCGAAGAGCGGATGACGTAAGTGGCCCCGTCCTCCTATGCCCTGGGGCGGTGGCGTAGGTGTCAGGCTCTTGGCGATCTCCGCCAGTCCGTGATCGAGGTCGTCATCAGCCCAGGAGGGTTCGTAACATCGCAAAGGCCGACGCGACCCGCCGCGGCCTTGCTCGATCAGCCACTCCGGCGGCGCGGGCCGCAGCCGCTCGGCGGTGTGCCTCTTGTTCTCCCGCCGTTGTTCGATGGCGATCCGTCGGCCGGTCTGAGCGAGTGAGGCCTTCGCCCTCCCGTCCTACTGCTTGTGCTGCGCGTCTTGTCCTGCGCAATGGCGGTGCGTATACGAGTGTGCAGGGCGGGGCGGTGGGCGGCGGCTGTGCGCACTGGGGTGGCTTGTCGGGCTGCGCACGTGCGGTCGCGGGGTGTGCCCGCGCAGTCCCCTGCACGCCTCTGTGCACCGATTGCGCAGTCGCTGCGCAGTGCACTGAAGATCCGCCATCTTGAAGGCGCTGGTCACGGGGCTGGTGTGAGTCGTTGATCATCTCCTCGTGCCGGTCGCGGGCGGTTGTCGGAGTTCAAGATCGTCTGCCGTTTCGGTGATCACGTATCCATGGGTTCCCTGGCGTGCGCGGGACGCCTGTCCGTACGATCCGGGCGGGAGGTGCGTCAGGTGGCCCAGGATGCGGAACCCAGCCTTCGTGAGCTGATCGCGGCCCGCAGGGCCGAACTCAAGGTGCTAGCAGAGAAGTTGAGCCAGCAGCTTCAGGAGGTGCGCGACGGGCTGGAGGAGCTCGATGTCGCCGAGCGGGTCGCACGCCGGCTGGCCGAGCAGTTGCACGCCGAAGCGGAGCGGGAAGCGACGTCGGCCCTGGCTGCCGGGCAGGTCGCGGGCCGTGCGGTGCTGCTGGTGCCGCAGCGCGAGCGCGGCATGGACGAGGCGATGCTCCCTGCGGACTACCAGCGGATCATGGGTGTGGTGCGGCGTGCGGACGGGCCGGTCATGGTCAAGCAGGTCTGCGCCGAACTGGGGATGTCCTCCGAGCCGGCCCGCTCGGAGGCGCTGCACGCGAAGCTGAACCGGCTGGCCGAGCGGGGCTGGCTGCGCAACTGAGTTTGGCTTCTCGGGGTGACGAATAGTGTATATGGGTGTATTCCGGAGGTATGCGGTACCCCGATGGTGGCGGCCTGACCGCGAAGCAACGTGCCCAGCGGGAGCGGCTGCGGTTCGAGGCCGCCGAGATGTTCGCCCAGGGGGTCCCGCCGCCCGAGGTGGCCAAGCGGTTGAGGGTCTCCCGGAAGTCGGCCTACGCCTGGCACGCACGCTGGCGCGAGAAAGGACCGGACAGCCTTGCCTCCAAGGGGCCCAGCGGCTTCCCCAGCCGGATGCGACCGCAGTGGCGGGCCTGGCTGGAAGCGGAGCTGGACCGCGGTCCCGCCGCTCACGGCTGGACCGAGGACCAGCGCTGGACCCTGGCCCGCGTGGCGACCGTGATCGCCCGCCGGTTCCACGTCCGGTTCAGCCTCAAGCATGTCTCGCGCATCCTGCACCAGATGGGCTGGACCGTGCAGAGCCCCGTGCACCGGGCCGCCGAACGCGACGAGCAGGCCGTAGCGACCTGGGTCAAGGAGGCCTGGCCCCGCGTGGGAAAACCGTGAGGAACCGGGATGCCTGGCTGTGCTTCGAGGACGAAGCAGGGCAGAGCATCAGGCCGCCCAAGGCGCGTACCTGGTCCCGACGCGGCCATCCGCCGGTGGTCAGGGTCAGCGGCAAGGGCTCCGGGCGGATCTCCCTGGCCTCGATGCTGTGCACCAAGCCCGGCACCCGCACCCGGCTGATCTACCGGATGCTGGTTCAGCACGCCGGGCGGAAAAAGGAGAAGAAGGGCTTCAAGGAGCCGGACCTCGCGGCGCTTCTGGACGCGGCGCACGCCGAGCTCGGTGCGGAAATCGTGCTGGTATGGGACAACTCCACGCAGCACACCGACCGCGCGATGCGTGACCTGCTCGCCGCACGATCCTGGCTGACGGTGTTCCACTTCCCGCCGTACAGCCCGGAGTTGAATCCGGATGAGGGCGTGTGGGCGAACCTGAAGGGGAGTCTGGGCAACCTGGCAGCGTGCACCACCGACCAGCTCGCGGCCTTCGCCCGGACCCGGTTGAAGAAGATGCAGTACCGGCCCGAGCTCCTCGACGGGTTCATCGCCGAGACCGGACTGGCCCTCGCGCCGCCGTAGAGATCGATGTCACCCCGAGAAGCCAACCTCAGTTGCGGCCCACCGCCACGCCCTCGCGTTTGAGGACGGCGTGCACGCGCGGCGAGCCGTAGATGCCGCCGGAATCCGCGTGGATCTTTTGGATCTGCTCGGTCAGCTCCGCATCCCGGCGCCTGCGCTCGCAGGGCTCGGTCTGTGCGCGGCGCCAGCGGTAGTAGGTGGAGGAGGAGATGTGCAGTTCCCGCAGTACGCACTCGACTCCCAGGTTGGGGTGCTAGTCAAGGAGCGCCGTCACCTGGGCCGGGTCGGGTCGAGCTGCGCCGCGAAAAACGCCGACGCCGTCCGCAGCACCTCGTTCGCCCGCTTGAGCTGGGCGTTCTCCTTGCGCAGGGCCACCAGCTCCTCGCGCTCGGCGGTGGTCAGCCGGTCGTCGCGCTCGCCGGCGTCCGCTTCGGCCTGCCGGATCCAGCCCCGCAGGGCCTCCGGATGCACGCCCAGCTCGATGGCGAGCCGCTTGATCTGCGGCTTCGGATCAGAGGCGCGATACATCCGCACCGCACGCTCACGCAACTCCAACGAGTATTTCCTCGGTGCAGCCATGATCAGATCTCCTCTTGTGAGAACCATCTGACCCTCTGTTACACAACTCCGCATCTCGGGGGAAGCTCACCTTCCACAGCAGGTAATCGACAGGCAGCACAGGCCACTTTACGCCGTTGTCCACCACGTACCTGATCGCGTCGAGTATGTCCCGGTGGCAGTACTTCTCGGGCCGGCCGCCTCGGCCCTCGCCCCCCACCGGCACCGGAATCATGTCGCGGACCACGGCCCACTCCGCGTCCGTCATGTCGGTCGGACAGCGATGCCCGCCGGACGGATTGTCCGCGGGGTTCCCGTACAGCAGTCACACGCCCGCGTGTTCAAAATGGACTCTTCCCCAGCGGACCGATACAACTGCGGCAACAGGGCCTCCCGGTAAGCAGTGGCGTCGACACCCTCTGTGCTACCGGGAGGCCCTGCCTTCATGCCCCGCGCGGCCACAATCACCCGAACAGCACGCCCGTACGGAACCCCCAGCCCCACACTCGGTTTCGAGGAACCCTCTGAGTGTGCACCAGACGCTCCGATGGCCTGCGGCGTCACATTGAGGGGCGCAGGCAAGTGAGCAAGCTGCAGCGAGCGGAGTCGACGTGTTCTTCGGCGCGCCGGGCCAGCGTCTCACGGTCGTCTGAACGCAGGAGCGTCACCAGCTCGCGGTGTTCGTCCACAACGCGAGCACGGTAGTGCTCATAACCTAGGGTGATACGGCGGATCTGGAACAGGTAGATCTGCGAGCGCACGGCGCGCCATGCGTCGACGAGCCTGCGGTTGTTCGCGGCGTCGTAGATCCGGTCGTGGAAGGCGATGTCCAGTGCGAGCAGCCTTGTCCCGGACGCGTCGCCGCTGATCTCTTCCGACATCGCACGGACGAGGGTGTCAAGTTCGGTCAGCTGGTCGGCAGTCGCATTCCTCTGCGCACTGGTCGCCGCGAGACGGTCCAGCGCGGCGCGCAAGGCGTAGACCTCCTCGACGTCCTGGACGGTGACGTCGAGGACGGTGGTGCCACGGTGCCAGACGCTGTGGACGAGCCCCTCGCGTTCGAGGAGCGCGAGTCCTTCACGCACCGATCCGCGGCTGACTCCCAGTGAGGCGGCGAGTTCGACTTCACGCAGCTGCGATCCGGGCGGGAAGTGGCCGGTGAAGATCGCCTCGCGTATGAGATCGGCAGCCTCTTGCGCCAGTCCACGGCGACTGGCTTTGGGGAGCGGTGCGGCAGTCATGCCCTAATGTTGACATTCGACATTGACTGATACAAGGTCAGAGCGCACCGAGTCGAAGGAGCGTTCACATGTCCGTGCGTCCCGGCGTCCACCTGGCCATACCGGTCGACGACCTAGACACCGCACGTCAGTTCTACGGAGTTGTCCTCGGGCTGAGCGAGGGACGGTCCACCGGCCACTGGGTCGATTGGGACCTGCACGGCCACCAGTTGGTGACCCATGTGGTCCCCGGTGGCCCTGTGCCCGCCGGGAGCAGCGAGGTCGACGGGCACGCGGTGCCTATCCCGCACTTCGGGCTGCTGCTGTCGACCGAGGACTTCCACACGCTTGCCGACCGACTCCGCGCGGCGGGTGCCGAGTTCGTCATCGAGCCGTATCGCCGCTTCCCCGACGAGCCGGCGGAGCAGTGGACGATGTTCCTCCGCGATCCGGCCGGCAACGCGCTGGAGTTCAAGGCGTTCCGCGACGAGTCCCAGGTCTTCACGCGATGAGGCGGGTGCTGGTCACAGGGGCGTCGCGCGGAATCGGCCGGGCTGTGGCCCTGGCGTTCGCCGAGCGCGGAGACCGCGTAGGAGTGCACTACGCAGCCAACCGCGCCGACGCCGAGGAAACGCTGCGGCGACTGCCCGGCTCCGGCCACGCCCTGCTCGCGGGCGATCTCGGTGATCCGCAAGAGGCGCGAGACATTGTCGAAGGTGCCGTGCAGAGGCTGGGCGGGATCGACGTCCTGGTCAACAACGCAGCCGCCGCACCGTCCGGCGATACCCGGCACTCCGTGACCGACGTGTCCTACGCAGACTGGCAGCGCATCTGGCACCGCATGGTCGACGTCAACCTGCTCGGCGCAGCGAACGTGACCTACTGCGTCGCCCGACACCTCATCGACCGCGGCGGCACAGGCAGCATCGTCAACGTCGGTTCCCGCGGCGCTTTCCGGGGTGAGCCCGACTTTCCCGCGTACGGCGCGAGCAAGGCAGCGCTGCACGCTTTCGGGCAGTCGATGGCCGTCGCGCTGGCACCGCACGGCGTCGCGGTGACCTCCGTGGCACCTGGCTTCGTCGCGACCGAACGGCAGGCCCCCAAGATGGCAGGCCGAGACGGCGAGACATTGCGCAGCCAGAGCCCGTTCGGACGGGTCGGGATGCCCGAGGAGGTCGCCGCCGCCGTGCTCTACCTGGCCTCACCGGAAGCCGCCTGGTCGTCCGGAACGGTACTCGATCTCAACGGTGCTTCTTATCTACGGACCTGAGGACTCGCAGACGCACCTGCACCCTGCGAAGGACTTCACATCGACGCGACGAAGATTGCCCTTCCACGAGGTACCTCGCCGGTTCTCTTCAGGGCTTGTTCGGGCGTTGTCACGTTGACGGGGGTGTGAGCGGCTGGCGGCGTGCCGGGGCGTGTTGCGGCCTGGCCAGTGTGCTGGGTCAGGCCGCCGCGGCCAGGCCGGTGCTGCCGGTGACCTGGTCCCAGATGGTGAAGCGGGTGATCATCTCGAGGCGGTGTTCGCCGGCGGTCATCAGGTGCCGTCGCGGCCGGAAGTGGGGGGAGATGCCGCTGAAGGCGGCGAGGAATCGATGGGCCGCTCCAGGGGAGCGGAAGCCCTTCATGGCACGCTCGCGCTGGCGGGTGGGCTGGTGGGAGTTCTCTGCCTGGTTGTTGAGGCCCTTGTGGGAGCGGTGCTCGACGGAGGGCATGACCGCGCGGTGGGCCGCGCCGTAGGAGCGCAGCTTGTCGGTGGCGACCACCCGGGGCACCGTACGGGTCTTCTTCAGCAGCCTGCGGAAGAGCCGCCGGGCCGCAGCGGTATCCCGCCGGTTCTGCACGGGGATGTCCAGGACGGTGCCGTCGGCGTCCACGGCCCACCACAGGTACTTCCGTTCTCCGCTGATCTTGATGAAGACCTCGTCCAGGTGCCACTTGTCCCCAGGCCGGGACCGCCGGCGGCGCAGGCCGTTGGCGCAGGCCTGACCGAACTTTGCGCACCAGCGGCGGACCGTCTCATGGGAGACGAGCACACCGCGCTCGAGCATCAACTCCTCGACCTCGCGGAACGACAGCGGGAAGCGGAAGTACAGCCACACGCAGTGCGAGATGATCTCCACCGGGTACCGGTGCCCCTGGTACGACGGCGGCGCGCTGTCCACGGACGACCCCTCCCAGCATGACCAACCCGAAGATCATCCCACCCGGTCAGCCAACGTGATGCGATGAAGGAGCGGGGCCTCCCGCTCCGGCCGGGTGCGGACGATGCTCGGTCCAGGAGAAGTAGCCACCGTCCACAGGCAGGAGGCCCCTGATGGACCAGGAAACAGCCTACGACGGACCGCAGATCGTGGGCATGGACCTGCACCGCAGCCGTTCGGTGCTGCTGCGGATGACGCCGGGGGGCACGCGGCTGGGCCGGGTACGGATCGACAACAGCCCGACCGGCCTGAAGGCCGAGATCGCCAAGGCCGGACCGCACCCGAGGGTGGTGCTGGAAGCCACCTACGGCTGGTACTGGGCCGCCGGCGCCCTCACCGAGACCGGAGCCGAGGTGCACCTCGCCCACCCCCTGGGGGTGAAGATGTTCAGCCACCGTAGGGTCAAGACCGACGAGAGGGACGCCGCCGACCTGGCGGACCTGCTGCGCATGGGGCGCCTGCCGGAGGCGTGGATCGCCCCATCACAGGTGCGCCAGCTGCGGGAACTGGTGCGCTACCGGCACAAGCTGGTCGGCATGCGCACCTCGGCCAAGGACCAGATCCACGCGGTGCTGGGCAAGGCCGGCTTGCATGTGCCGGTGTCCGACCTGTTCGGCCGCGCGGGCGGAGCCTGGCTGGCCACCGTCCCGCTGCACGGCGCCTACGCCACCCGCACAGCCTCGCTGCTCCGGCTGGTCGCCTTCCTCGATGCCGAGATCGCCGGCCTCGACCAGCGCACGGCCCAGGCCCTGGCCGGCCATGCCGGCTACGCGGCGGTGCAGACGATCCCCGGCATCGGCCCGGTCTTCGCCGCCGTGATGGTTGCCGAGATCGGCGACGTCGCCCGCTTCCCGGGCCCCGCCCAGCTGTGTTCCTGGGCCGGGCTGACCCCGCGGCACCGCGCCTCGGACACCAAGGTCCACCGCGGGCCGATCACCAAGCAGGGCTCGTCGCTGCTGCGCTGGGCCTGCGTCGAGGCGGTGCAGCGATGCTCCGCCGACACCCCGATGCGGCGGCTGAGGGACCGCATCATTCAACGCCGCGGCACCACGGCCCGCAACGTCGCCAAGGCCGCCGCGGCCCGCAAGCTGCTCACCTGGGTCTACTACGCGCTGCGCGACGGCGAGGTCCGCTGCCTGGCGAAGACGGGTCCGGCGTGAGCAGGCCGGAACCCGGCCGGCGCGCGATCGCGCACTGTCCGGCCCCCGCCTCGGCGGCGCGGCCGTTAACGTGATTGATCCCGCTTGCCGGAGCGGACCGCCCCATGCAGAGGGCCTGTTCCGCCCTTGCGGCCCGAACAGGGCCCCGCGAAGGGACGACCGGCAGCCGAGCCCGCCCACACCACGACCACACCCTTGGGGCGAGACACCACAACTCCACACCCCTGGTCCCGGCGCGACCAGTCTGCGCCGACCAGGGTGCGGCCTCAAGGCCGTTCGTCCTCGGCTCCGCCTGCGGGCTGCGGGCGCTCCGCCTTGACCCCGCACCCTGGGCTCAGCGCTGCCTGAAAGCGCCCGGAAACCGGAGAAAAAGGACGAGGAGAGCCTCTTGACCACCCCCGCTCCTTCAGGGATGACAGCGCCCCGTCGAGGCCCTGCGGCTGCGTGAGTGGCAGCTCGGCCCGGGCGAGCCCACGCTCGTCATGGGCCAGTTCTCCGCTGACGACTTCAATCTGGTCGTGGACGACCGCGCGGACGTGCACGTCAACTCGAAGGACGGCCGCTTCTACCTCGGATGGTTTCCGCTCGGCCGTCCCGGCACCGACGGGGAGGGATGGAAGATCGCCGTTGCCGGTACGGCGAAGGTTCGTGGCTACAGCATCTCTTTCGACGTGGAGACGTCGGCCGCTGTCGTCGCCGCGGCCGTGGCGCGTGTGCTGGAGACCTCCCGTCGCGTATGACGCCGGAGTCGCGAGCCGGAAGTACTCCCTCGGAGGCGGTTCTCCGTGAAGGTGGCGTGCGTCGCGTCCGCCGGCCCGGCGTGCCGGTTGTGCCAGGCGGTGTCGAGACGCCTCTCGTGCTGCTGGCGGCCGGCCCGGCAGCGCAGCCAGATCTGGTCGCGGGGGGAGAGGACGAGCCAGTCACGGTATGTGCCACATGTGGCACACTCGACCATCTCGCCGTCGAGGACGATCGGCCAGGGCATCATCCGGCCGTCGAGCTGGTCGTGGCTCGGGACACGCAATTCCGGCGGGAGGAAGTCGTCCACCGCCGGGACAGGCTCGTCGGCTCGCATCGCGACTCATATCCGTTCCGCCTCCGGCGGCACCAAGCCGTCCAGCCGAGCCCACATCGTCTCGTGGAGACGGCGCATCGCGCTGATCTCCTCCCCGCGACGGTGGCGTATCCGTTGGAACACCCTGACGTTCTCCCTCGTCTCGTCCTGCACGCGTCATGATCGTGCCCTGAGCCCCGACCTGCTTCAATTCACAAACTCCACAGTCGCGCCCGTCCGTGCCGGGACCCGGACCGCTGCGGTGCCTGCCGGCCCGTACGGCGTGCGGCCTGGTCTGCCCTGGGGTGTTGCTGACCATGCCGCTGGTGTCGGCGGGCAAGTCCGCGGTCCGGCGCAGTCGCCACACCAGGACGTCGCTGGCGGATTCGGCCGTGTCGAGTTCCCGTCGCCCGGCGGCGTGGGCCAGCAGGGCAGCAGGATCATGGCCGGCGGCTTCGGCGTCGGCGAGGGTGGCGGCGAGCGCACCCTTGCGGATGCCCGCGCTGTCGAACGCCACGACGTCGAGCGGCACGTCAGCCGCCCTTGCTCTCGCTGACCCGCCGCTGCACGAGTGTCGCGGAGCAGCAGCCGGGCGCGACGCGCGTCCGGTCGTGACCAGCTTCAGCAGTTTCTCGAAGCCCTCGATGAGGGGTCCGCTGCCCAACATGGCTGGGCAGCGTCGGTCTGGGGCTGCTGGGCCTCTTGGCCACCGGGGTGCTGAGCGCCTGAACCGTCCATCGGACATCGGAGGATGTAACCCCAGCTACATTCGCTGATGTGGCGAACATGGAATCGGCAGGTCGTTGGCTCGTCCTCGTGATCAAGGTCCCCGCGGAGCCGTCCCGGCACCGTGTCGCGGTCTGGCGTGAGCTGCGCAAGATAGGTGCGCTTTCCCTCGGTCAGGGCGTGTGGGCCGTACCGGACGTGCCCGTCTTCACGGACGGTGTCGCCCGGGCGATCGCTCTGACCGATCAGGCGGGCGGGCAGGCCGTCACCCTCAACGCCTCCGGGCGTGGCCCCGAGGACGCTGCCCGCTTCCAGGCGCTGTTCACCGCTGCCCGGTCCGAGGACTGGAAGGAGTTCCTCGCCGACTGCGGAAAGTTCGAGGCGGAGTTGGAGAAGGAGAGCCGCATCGGCAAGTTCACCCTGGCCGAGCTGGAAGAGGAGGAGCAGTCGCTGGAGCGGCTGCGGCGCTGGCACCGTGACCTGACGGCCCGCGACGTGTTCGGCGCCCCGGAGGCGCCGGAGGCGGGCAAGCGGCTCAAGGAGTGCGCCGCGGCCTGCGAGGACTACGCGGAGCGCGTCTTCGCGGCCCTCCACGAGGTGCCGGGGGTCGCCAGCCGATGAGCGGGACGGCTTCGGCGACTTCGGCGGCTTCGGCCCGGCAGATGTGGCCGCTGTACGCGGCCGGGTTCACCACGGCCTTCGGCGCGCACGGCATCGCCGCGAACCTCGGCGGCTTCTCCGCGGACGCGGTCACCTCGCTGCTGGTGCTGGGCGGGCTGCTCGCCTTGTACGACGGCGCCGAGGTGCTCCTCAAGCCGGTCTTCGGCACCCTCGCCGACCGGATCGGTGCCCGCCCGGTGCTGCTGGGCGGTCTCGTCGCGTTCGTGGCGGCGTCCGCGCTGTACGTGGTGGCGGACGCTCCCGGCTGGCTGTGGGCTGCCCGGCTCGGCCAGGGCGCCGCGGCCTCCGCCTTCTCGCCCTCCGCGTCCGCGTTGATGGCCCGGCTCAACCCGGCGGCCAAGCACGGCCGCGCCTTCGGCAGTTACGGCTTCTACAAGTCCATCGGCTACACGCTCGGCCCGCTGCTCGGTGGTGTCCTGGTGTGGGCCGGCGGTCTGCGGCTGCTGTTCGCCGTCCTCACGGTGCTCGGCGCGGTGGTCGCCGTCTGGGCCGCGCTCGCCGTTCCCGCCGTGCCGCCGCTGCCGAAGGCCCGGCAGACGGTGCTGGACCTGGCCCGGCGGCTCGCCGACCCGGCCTTTCTCGCCCCGACCGCCGCGCTCGCCGCGGCGACTGCCGCCCTGTCGGTCGGGGTGGGCTTCCTGCCGGTCTCCGGCCGCGCTGCCGGGCTGGGCACGGTGGCTACCGGGGCCGTGGTGTCGGTGCTCGCCGCATGTGCCGCCGTCGTGCAGCCGCGCGCTGGGCGAGCCTTGGACGAGGGACGCCTCACGACCCGCTCCGGTCTCGCCGTGGGACTCTCGGTCACCGCAGCCGGTCTGGCCTGTGCCATGCTGCCCGACCTCACCGGTGTCCTGCTGGGTGCCGCGCTGATCGGCGCCGGAACGGGTCTGATCACCCCGCTGGGCTTCGCCGTCCTGGCCTCGGCGACCCCTCAGGAGCGCCTGGGCCAGACCATGGGCGCCGCAGAACTCGGACGCGAACTCGGCGACGCAGGTGGCCCGTTGCTGGTCGCCGCCGTTGCCTCCCTTGCCACGCTGACCTATGGCTTCGCCGCGCTCGGGCTTCTCGTCGGGGCGGGTGCGGTGGTGGCGTTCGCTCACCGCCGCTCGGTGCCGGCCGAGCCCGTGACCGGGACTGACGGCTGAATGGTCGCCGGGTTGGGTGTTGGTGTCTGCGACGCAGTGGGCGCCGGGGGAGGAGCATGGTGGCGCCCGACTCCGAGGGCGGTGAGCGGGTGGGGCCGGTAGCGCGTGAATTCGTTGTGGAAGGCGGTGATGTGCTGTGTCACTGCCCGGAGATGGCACTTTTGATGCGATGGTCCGATCGGCGTCGATGAATGCTGATGTCAGGCACGGGACACCCGGGTGGCGTCAGGCTCAGGGCTCAGGAAGAGTGCGGAGCGGATGGACGGGGCTGCCGCAACGGCGAACAGTTGCTGACTGGTGAGTTGATCAAGGGCTCTGCTGCGTTCGAGGGCAGCCCCAGCGACATTGCACAAGCATATGGGACGACGATCACCTCCTGCGACACCGGCGGTTGCGCTGTGGAGACGAAGTAGTCCCGATGACCTTTGACGACAGCACCGGCCCTCCCTCAGCCAGGGCTCGTACGAGATGGGGCAGCTGCTCGGGGTCGTTGTCCTCGAGTAGAAATCCGGCAGTGACCTCGATGTCGTCCGCCGTATTGAGGAGGGCGGTGAAGCCCGTGCGGACCAGGGCTTCGTCGTCGACCATCAGTGCCCGGATCGATCATGTGCGCTCCGCTCGCCGCATGCCGGACACTCGATGCGTCCCACCGCGGCAGCCGGCTCTCGACGGCCCAGAGGCGATTTCCGCCGATCGGCGGCGCGGCCCCAGCCAGTCGGCCAGGAGGGCTTCGGCCGGTCGGCGGGGTGGCTTCGGAGCGGCGCCGCGTGATCCGTGGCGGGTGTTCGGCAATGTCTGAGGACATGACGCAGAACGCATTGTCGGCTGTGCCGACGCAGGTGCCGCGTGAGCTTGCGGTAGATCGCTCCCCTGCCCCCGCCGGCCCGCCATCGACGGGGCGGTTGGTCGGCATCGACCTGGCCCGCGGCCTTGCGGTCTTCGGCATGTACTCCGCCCATGTCGGCCCCGACGTGGCAGTGGGCGGGCCGGTGGGGTTCCTGCTGGAGACGGCCCGAGGCCGCTCCTCCGCCCTCTTCGCAGTGCTCGCCGGCTTCTCGCTGGTCATCATCACCGGCCGCCCGCACCCCCGGACCGGGCGGTCCGGGCGGCAGGCGGTGGCCCGGATCGTGATCCGCGCCGCCGTCCTCCTGGTGTTCGGCTACGCCCTGACCGCCCTGGACACCAAGGTTGACGTGATTCTCAGCTTCTACGGGCTGCTCTTCCTGACCGTCCTCCCGCTGTACCGGTTGCGGGCCGGAACGCTCGCGCTCATCGCCGGTGCGGGCGCACTGATCCTGCCTCAGGTCCTCTATGTGATCCGGAGGTCGATCGAGGGCGGGAACTGGGCGGACGCGGTCACCGCCAGGGACCCGTTGGCCCGGGTCAGCGGCACGGATGGGATCATCGAACTGCTGTTCACGGGGGAGTATCCGGTCCTCACCTGGATGTCGTTCCTGGTCGCGGGCATGGCAGTGGCCAAACTCGATCTCACCCGGCCCGGCATCCGCGCCCGGCTGGCCCTCGCCGGCGGAGCGCTCGCCCTGTTCGGTTACGGCGGCTCCTGGCTGGCCCTGCGCCTGGTCCCGCACGCCCTCGCCGCCGTCGCGGCCGCCACGGGCAGCGGTTCGGCAGCGTCGGGATGGTGGTCCGACGCAGTCGGCGAACCCGAGAGTCACACCCCGCTCGCCTGGCTGCTGGTGGGCGCGCCGCACAGCCAGACGACCTTCTCGATCCTCGGCAACGCGGGTGTCGCCCTCGTGGTGCTGGCCGCGTGTCTGATCGTCGCCGACCGGCTGCCGCGGCTCATCCACCTGGCCACCCCCGTCGCAGCGGTCGGCATGATGGCTCTGACCGTCTACGTCCTGCACATCGTCGCCCTCTGGTTCTTCGCCGACGTCTGGTACGTGGCCGTGATCGAGGCTGAGACCATGAACGCGCTGCCGGTACTCCTCGGCTTCATCGCGGCCGCCGCGCTCCTGGCGGCCGGTTGGACCCGCCTCTTCCGGCGTGGCCCCCTCGAGAACCTGCTCCACATCGCCACCCAGCCCGCGCGGCACGTCAAATAGGGCAGCGCACGCGAGTTGCGCGACGTGGTCATGGCCCGTCCGGCTCCTTTCCCTTCCGGGGCGGCGATGACCGGAGTGCCGGGGCCGTCGGTTCGGTCTCCACTCTGTCGTGGTCGGGAACGATGGCCGCGCGGAAGGAGCGGCCCGCCAGCAGCGGGACAGCCACCAGGCGGCGGTGTGCGGACCGATGCCGTCCCGGACATCTCCGGTCGACTGGCCACGGCCCAGCAGTTCCGCGAGCGCCTTGGCGAAGTGCCAGTGAACCTCCGCGAAGGGCGGTTCCGAGCTCCGGGTCATGGTCCAGTGAAGATCCACCATCTTGAAGTTGCTGGTTACGGGGCTGGTGTGAGTCGTTGATCGTGCTCTCGCGCTGGTCGGGGGCGGTTGTCGGAGCTCAAGATCGTCTGCTGTTTCGGCGATCACGGATCCACGGGTTTCCCGGCGTGCGCGGGGCGCCTGTCCGTACGATCCGGGCGGGAGGTGCATCGGGTGGCCCAGGACGCGGAACCGGACCTTCGCGAGCTGATCACGGCCCGCAGAGCGGAACTGGAGTTGCAGGCGGAGAAGTTGAGTCAGCAGCTTCAGGAAGTGCGCGAGGAGCTGGAGGAGCTCGCCGTGGCCGAGCGGGTTGCGCGTCGGCTGGCCGAGCAGCTGCGCGTGGAGCGGGAAGCGGTGCCGGCACCGGCTGCCGGGCAGGTCGCGGGCCGTGCGGTGCTGCTGGTGCCGCCGCGCGAGCGGGGCATGGACGAGGCGGTGCTGCCCGCGGACTACCAGCGGATCATGGGTGTGGTGCGGCGGGCGGACGGGCCGGTCATGGTCAGGCAGGTCTGCGCCGGGCTGGGGATGTCCTCCGAGCCGGCCCGCTCGGAGGCGCTGCACGCGAAGCTGAACCGGCTGGCCGAGCGGGGCTGGCTGCGCAAGCCGGCCGACGGGAAGTTCACCACCACGCTGTGAGCGTCCGCCCAGGACCGTAACCGAAGGTCCCCCGGCGGCAGTTGGTGTCGTATGCGAAACAAGACCAGCCCCGTCGGGGGCACCGAGACGGTTGTTTACCAGTCCAGCCTCACGCTGTCCACGGCCACCCTGGCCTTCCTCGGTGACCTGCTGCGCGGCCACCTGAAGAAGATCGGCTCGCGGTGGCGGAAGCTGCCGCCCGGAAGAATCGCCACGATCGTCCTTGCCGTTCTCCGCCATGACCAGCGGCTTGCCGACATGGCGGGCGGCAACCGCAATCTCCGCGACCACGGTGCGCCGCTGGGTGATGGAGGTGATCGAACTGCTCGCCGCGCGGGCCCCACGGCTGGACCGGGCGCTGAAGAAAGTCACCCGAAAGGGTGGCCACGTGGTCCTGGTCGACGGCACCCTGATCCGCACCCGGCGCCGCACCGGGAAAGACAACCGCCGCAACTACAGCGGGAAACACAAGACCCACGGCCTGCTCTTCCTCGCACTCACCGACGACAAGGGCCGCCTGCTGTGGATCTCCGCGGCCCGCCCGGGACGCTCCTCGGAGATCACCACCGCCCGCTACAACAGGCTCGTCGAGCACCTGCGCGCCCACGAGCTGGGCGCCATCGGCGACCTCGGCTTCACCGGCCTGGACGACGACCCGGACAACCCCGTGGTCATCACCGGCTACAAGGCCGCCCGCACCAAGCCACTCACGAAGGCGAAGAAGCAGGTCAACAAGCTGATCGCGTCCGTCCGCGCGGTCTGCGAGCACGCCTTCGCACACTTGAAGAACTGGCGCATCCTCACCAAGCTCCGGCTGTCGTCCCGTTACGCGACCACGCTGCTACGGGCGCTGCTCGTGCTGACCAACACCGAGGTCGCACGCTGACAGACGATCTTGGGAGCAGGCAACCGCCCGCGACCAGTACGAGTACGAGATCGCTGACTCACACCAGCCCCGATGACCTGCGGGTTCGAAGTTGGAGGAAGCTCAGTGACTCCGCGTCCGCGAGAGGAAGCCGTGTGAGCCGGGCTGGCGGAAGCGGTCTGTGTGGGCCGGGTCCAGGCCGTCAGCACCTCGGGGACCGGGCACCAGCACTGGACTCGTCTGTGCAGGGCTCGTGTCACGGCTGCACCGTGCCGGGTACCTCGTGGCCAAGCCGGTTCCGGTACCGGGATGAGGTGACGCGACTGCTCCAGCACTGGCCCCGGCCACGACGGCCGGGGCCTCGGCCGACGCTCGGTGTTCGGGATGCGGCGCGAGCCGCTGGGCAGCGCATCACTGCCTGTCTCGCTCTAGCGGACTGTCCGGCTGGCAGCGTCGCCGGACGCGCCCTTCCCGTATGGCTGGCCTGGGTCAGGCCGCTCTTTCCCCACAGAGGTAGGTGCCGCGGTCGCCGACCGTGCGCCGGGGCGCGGTCAGCACGGTGATGGGCAGAGTCGGATGCTGGCCAAGGCCGCGGACGGAAGACGTGTCAGCCGGCTGGGCACTCCAGACGCCATCGCGCCACGTCAAGGAGCCGGTGTACAGAGGCGGTACCTGGAGTGTCCAGAAGACTTGGACCGGTGCGGACAAAGCATGGACGAGTAGTGCCTGCATCACGGCTGGTTCGGCGATGGCCAGCGCGCGGCCCGTGTCTGGGGGCAGGGCGCTGAGCCAGTGCGCGGCCCGTGTCTGGGGGCAGGGCGCTGAGCCAGTGCGCGACACGGCGGCAGAGTTCGCGTACGGTTTCGCCTCCGTGTGGCGCGGCATCCGGGTCCGTGAGCCAGGCGCTGTATCCGTACGGGTCCGCGGCGGCGATGTCGGCCACTGTGCGGCCGCGCCAGGTGCCGTAGTCGAGGTCGCGCAGTGCGGGCTCCACTGCGGCCTTCAGTCCGAGGACTGCGGCGGTCAGCGCTGAGCCGGACGAAGGCGATCTCATGGCCGACGAGTGCGCAGGAAGCGATGCCACGGCGGCGCCCGCGCCCTGGAGCTCGCGCTCACTGAGCGGGGCGTCACCGAAGACCGTGTCTGCTGGGCGCGCACAGAAGCGTCAGGCGGATCGTCATGCAGATGCCCTCCTCTTTGGCCCGGCATGCCGCGGTGACGTGTTTTCCGGCGGCAGCCGCATGGCTGTCAGCGCCACCGGCTCCACGACGCGGAGCACGAGCGGTCGACACATTCCACGTCACGTGCTCCAGGGTCTGCGCACGCTCCTGCCGTTGCCATCCGCCAGGAGTCCGGAACGTCCCTGCCAACTGACCAGTGCGGGCCCGGCCACCTGGCGGACCTCCGATCCGATGGATGGATCCACGCTGAGGGCAGATGCGGTGGCTGTGCCAGGGATGACTCAGCGGGCGCCGGCCACCGTCGCCGGGGCCTCGGCCGGGGTGTCACGCAGGCCGAGGCGCAGGTGCTCCACGTGGTAGAGGGCCTGCTCCAGCAGCTCGGCGACGTGGTTGTCGTACAGCGCGTAGATGACCGACCGGCCCCGGCGTTCGCCCGTCACCAGACCCAGATTGCGCAGCAGGCGCAGCTGGTGGGAGCAGGCCGACTGCTCCATACCGACGGCGTCGGCCAGCTCGGTCGCCGCGCACGGGCCTTCCTGCAGGCGGGCCAGGATCCGCAATCGGGAGGGCGTGGCCAGGGCCTGGAGGGTGGCGGCGACGTCGGCGGCGCCCACGGTTTCGAGGCGCTCGCGCGCGGTGGCGGTGGTCTTGGCGTCAGCTCCGTGGCCCATGGCCTTCATCCTACGGAGCAGAACCCATGAACACATGAATGACTATTCATTTGATCCTGTACGGTGGATGTAGCGGCGCCGGTGTCCGGCTGCCCGCGATCACGTCATGCTGTCGCGAAGGACCTCCGCTCCGATGACCTCCACACTCGCGCCCGCCACGGCCGCCAACCGCGCCGCGCTTCCGCACGACGGGGGTGCGCCCTATCGCCGTACCCGGGTCTTCGCGCTGCCCGAGGCGCGCTGGGCAGCCGTGGCCACCGTCTTCTTCCTGCTCGCGCTGCCGCTGCAGCTGACCGGCGCCCCGGCATGGGCATGGGGCCCGCTGTACGCACTGACCTACGCGGCCGGCGGCTGGGAGCCGGGCTGGGCAGGTCTGCAGGCACTGCGGGAGAAGACCCTCGACGTCGACCTGCTCATGGTCGTGGCCGCACTCGGCGCGGCGGCCATCGGGCAGGCGATGGACGGCGCGCTGCTGATCGTCATCTTCGCCACCTCCGGCGCGCTGGAGGCGCTGGCCACCGCCCGCACGGCCGACTCCGTGCGCGGGCTGCTCGATCTGGCGCCGGCCACCGCCACCCGCGTCGACGCCGACGGCGGTGAGACATCGGTCCCGGTCGAGGGCCTGGTTGTGGGCGACACCATCCTCGTGCGGCCCGGAGAGCGCGTCGGTGCCGACGGCCGGGTGCTCGACGGGGCCAGTGACGTGGACCAGGCGACCATCACCGGCGAACCGCTGCCCGTGGCCAAGGAGAAGGGCGATGAGGTCTTCGCCGGCACTCTTAACGGCACCGGTGCGCTGAGGGTGCGGGTCGAGCGCGACACCTCCGACACGGTGATCGCCCGCATCGTGCGCCTGGTGGAGGAGGCGTCCCGGACCAAGGCGCCCACCCAGCTCTTCATCGAGAAGGTCGAGCAGCGCTACTCGCTGGGCATGGTGGCGGCGACCCTCGCCGTGTTCCTGGTGCCGCTCGCCTTCGGCGCGAACCTCACCGACTCGCTGCTGCGGGCCATGACCTTCATGATCGTCGCCTCGCCGTGCGCGGTTGTGCTGGCCACCATGCCGCCCCTGCTGTCGGCCATGGCCAACGCTGGGCGGCACGGCGTGCTGGTGAAGTCGGCGGTGGTGATGGAGCGGCTGGGACAGGTCGACGCGGTGGCGTTCGACAAGACCGGCACGCTGACCGAGGGCACCCCGCGGGTGACCGACATCCGCCCCGCGACCGGTTCCGGGCTCGACGCGGGCCAGTTGCTGATCCTCGCGGCCGCTGCGGAGCACCCGAGCGAGCATCCGCTGGGGCGGGCCGTCGTGGCTGCGGCGCGTGAGCGCGGGCTCACCCTGCCGGTGGCGGAGGACTTCGCCTCCACGCCCGGGGTCGGCGTGAGGGCCACCGTCGAGGGGCGCGTGGTCGAGGTCGGAGCGCCGGCCCGGCTTCTCGGCGAGGCCGCAGACGCCGACTCGGCGCAGGCCGAGGTGCTCGCCGGTGAGCTCGAGGACGGAGGCCGGACGGCAGTGCTGGTCACGGTGGACGGAGTGCCAGCGGGCATGCTCGGCATCGCCGACCGGCTGCGCTCCGACGCCGCCGCGGCCGCCGCGGCGCTGACCTCCCTGACGGGGACGCCGCCCCTGCTGCTGACCGGCGACAACCCGCGCGCCGCCGCCCACCTCGCCGCCGAGGTCGGCATCCAGGACGTACGGGCCGGGCTGCTGCCCGAACACAAGGTGAACGCGGTCAGGCGACTGGAAGCCGCCGGCCGCAAGGCGATGGTGGTCGGCGACGGCGTCAACGACGCACCCGCGCTGGTCGCCGCCCACACCGGCGTCGCCATGGGCCGGGCGGGCTCCGACCTGGCCCTGGAGACCGCCGACGCGGTCATCGTCCGCGACGAACTCGCCACGGTCCCCACCGTGGTCTCCCTGTCTCGCCGGGCCCGCAGCCTGGTCATCCAGAACCTCGTCATCGCCGGAGTGTTCATCGCCGGCCTGGTCGTCTGGGACCTGGTCGGCCACCTGCCTCTGCCGCTGGGCGTCGCGGGCCACGAGGGCTCCACCGTCATCGTCGGCCTCAACGGACTGCGACTGCTGCGCGAGGCGGCCTGGAAGCGGGCCGCCGAGTGAGCCGCCGCAAGGCACCCACGGCGCAGGCGGCGCCCCGGTGCACGGTCACCGTCTGCCGGGGCTGCTGCTGCGGCACCTCCAAGATCCCCGGCGTCGACCACGCCGCCCAACTCGCCACACTGAAGGCCGCGCTGGGCCCGAGGGCCCAGGTCCGGGCGGTGAACTGCCTCGACAGCTGCGAGCAGGCCAACGTCATCGTCGTACAACCGTCCCCGGCCGGGCGGGCCGCCGGCGGGCGGCCGGTCTGGCTCGGACTGGTCAACGACCCCGACGCGACGGACGACATCGTGGCCTGGGTGCGGGCCGGCGGTCCGGGGCTCGCCGAGCCGCCGGACATCCTCGACCTGTACGAGTTCGGCCCCTCCCGGCGCGTACGGCGGGCCGTGGAGGACTGAGTGGCTGTTCTGTAGCCTCCGGCTGCCTGGGTGTTCGCGTCCATCCGACACAAGCAGGGTCAGAGCAGGCTGAGGACCATGAGCACTTCGTCACGGTCATCGCCGGGAGCGAGGCGCAGGGCCCCAGGCCAGCGACCGACCTCCTTTCAGCCCAGTCGTCCGTAGAACTGTTCCAGGCCGACTCCGCCTCGTGCTGCAAGGTGGAGTTGTTCCAGGCCCATCTCCTCACGGACCACTCTGTGAGCCTCGGTCATCAGTGCTGCGCCGTCGGCTGCAGCGGCTGTCCGTCCGACTGCTGTGGCACTCCTACTGGAGCGGGCCGGGCCGGCCGCACGGGCCGAGCTGCGCCACCAGGTTCGCGCCCGGCAGGGGCAATGGTGAATCGGCGCTCGGAGCACCTGACCGAGCGGGAAGAGGAGTTTCTCCGCTGTATCCGGCGGTGGATCTAAGACAAGGGTGAGGGGCCGTCGGTGCGGCAGCTCGCCCACGACGTCGGGATGCGCAGCACCGCGTCGGTCGCCTGCCACCTGGCCCACTGGAACGGTCCGGCGCGCTGATATGCGACGGCCGCAGCTGGAGCACCTGCCGCCTGGGCCACCAACCGGCACTGCAGGCTCAACTGGCTGCGCAACGCTGTGACCAGCTGTGGCCGGGGCGGTGCGCGACTCCTGCGCCAGGGCGGGCAGGGGCTGCGCGGGGCGTCTCCAGGCTCGGGGGAGTGACTCCAGCTCACGGTGCTGCCGGGATTCCGGACCGGGTGCCACACGGGTTCGGAGGGGCCGCCTTGCAGCAGGTCGGTCAGCGGCGCCGCAGCCGCGCTAAACGTTCGACGCGGGCGCGTACTCCACCCCGAAGACGGCCGCACTGTACGGCCAGGCCCTGGAGTCGGTACGCGCTCTCGTCCAGGCGTGCGCCGACCGGGAGGGAACGCTGGACCGCCACAGCGGTGAATCGTGCCCCACTTGGGCCGCTTGGGTTCTCAAGCGCCCCGAAGTGGGTCACGATTCAGCCGACAGACGCCGGCAGGGCAGGCCGTGTTGAGCTGTCCCGAGTTTCGTAGAGTCCGGCGGTCTTGTTTCAGGCGGACTGCGGGGTGGCTTCCTGTTGCCGCCACCAGTCGCGTTCGTACTCGGCGGGCGGTACGTAGTCGAGGGCGGAGTGGAGCCGTTCCTCGTTGTACCAGGTGACCCACTGGAACACTGCTCGCTCGACCTGATCGAAGCCGGTCCAGGGCCCTTGCATCTCGATCAGCTCGGCCTTGAACGTGCCGTTCAGCGCCTCGGCCATCGCGTTGTCGTACGAGTCCGCGACGGAGCCGACCGACGCGGCGGCGCCGATCTCGGCGAGCCGGTCGGTGTAGCGAATCGACACATATTGCGACCCCCTGTCACTGTGATGGATCAGCCCGGAATCCTTCTTGATCCGCCTCCTCCACAACGCCATCTCCAGGGCGTCCAGCGGCAGGTCGGTGCGCATGTGGTTCGCGACCTGCCAGCCGACGATCATCCGGGAGAACACGTCCAGGACGAACGCCACGTACACCCAGCCCGTCCAGGTGCGGACATAGGTGATGTCCGCCACCCACAGCTGGTCCGGCCGGGATGCGGTGAAGTCCCGGTCGACCAGGTCCGGCGGCCTCGGCGCCGACGGATCAGGCACGGTGGTCCGCCGCCGCTGACCGCGGATGACGCCCTCCAGACCCAGCTCGGCCATCAGCCGCTCGACGGTGCAGCGGGCCACCTGGATGCCCTTGCGCCGCAGCGCGCGGGTGATCCGGCGGACACCATAGGTGCCACCCGACTCGGCGTGGACCTCCTTGATCAACGGCATGAGCTGCTCGTCACGCAGCCGGCGGGCCGACTTCGGCCGCTTCTTGCGCGCGTAGTACGCCGACTCGGACAGCCCCAGCACCCGGCAGGCGAACCCGACCCCGAGACCCTTGTCCCTGAGGTGCTCGATCACCTGGTCGGCCTCGTCCGGGGACGGTCGAGTTCGGCCGCAAAAAACGCGCTCACGGCCTTGAGGATCTCATTCGCCCGCCTCAACTCCGAGTTCTCCCTGCGGAGCTGTTTCAGCTCTTCCCGCTCAGCGGTGGTCAGCCGGTCGTCGCGCTCGCCGGCGTCCGCTTCGGCCTGGCGGACCCAACCGCGCAGGGCCTCCTTGTGGATGCCCAGATCCTTCGCGACGTGCGCAATCGGACGGCCGGTGGCGCGGACCTCGCGGACGGCCCGCTCGCGGAGCTCGTCCGGGTACTTACGTGGTGCTGGCACTGCTCGTGGTTCTCCTTCGGGCCAGGATCATAAGCCTGGCTTCAGGGACTCCACGAAACCGGGGTCAGCTCACCCGGAGCACGCTGAGGAGTTCAGGCCACATACGGTCCAGAGCCTGCGGGTGTTCGGCCGTCGAGAGCACGACGCGCGCGACGGTTCTCTGGACGAACGGGTCTTCCATGAGCGTGCGGGCCGCCTTGCACGCCCACGGGGCATCGGCGCAGGTCTGGGCACAGAACGGCCGAGCCAGGTAGAGCGCTTCCAGGCCGCTCGCCGAACGCCAGCGGGTCATCGCCTGCCTGACTCGTGAGTCGTCGGGAGATCCTTCGCCGTTCTTCACCCGCGGGACGCCGACCAGCAGCGGCGCGTCGTCGCCTTCGCTGTACACGGCGGCCTGGCCGATTCCGAGAGTACTGACGAACCGTTGCTGCGCGTCACTCATCGACATGGTGCCGCCGAGCACGGCACGGTCGTCCGAGGCCACCACCCGGTGAGCGATCTTCAGGTTGGTGTTCTTGACGACATCGGGAGCCAGGCGCACGGGTACCTGGTCGGCGATGAGGACCCCCTGCCCGTAGGCGCGGATCTCCGACAGAAGGTTGGTGAAGGTCTCCACCGCCTGCCCGCGCGGGTCGGCGACGTACTCCGAACGGCCGCGTGTCACATTGCTGATGAGCCGGTGCGCCTCCTCGATCACCAGCAGGTGGGTGAGGTCCTGGGCCTGACCGGCGGCACGGCGGTGCTCGGCGAGTCGGATCAGCAGCAGACCGATCAGGAAGGCCTTGTCGTCATCGTCGCCCATGCCCTCGAGCTCGATCACGGCGGGTACGTCGAGGAGTTCACGCATGGGAAGGGATGCCGCGGCGTTGAGCGCGGCTTCTTTGCCCCCACTTCGCAGCGAGTTGAGCCGGGTGGTCAGTGCGGCCTGGATGTCGTCCGTGGTCCGCTGCTCGTAACCGAGGCTCGGCACGACTTCCCGCACCTTGGCGCTGAGGTCGCCCAGCGTGGGGAACGCGCTCCAGGGCACTTCCCCTTCGCCCAGGCGGAGGTTGCGGTTGGTGCTCAGGTTCCAGCCGCGGTCCTCGTACACCTCGTGGAGGCATCGTTCGAGAACCTGCGGAAGGGGACCCCACATCGCGAAACTGGCACCGAACACGGCCCGCAGCAGATCCAGGCGCTCGCTGACCGACGTGCCCGCCGGAACTTCGAGAGGATTGAGCCGCAGCGGGGCCAGGTCCTCCTTGCCCGGCGTGAAGACCCGTAGCCGCCCGGTCAGTTCCGGATGCTCCAGGAGCACCCGGTACTCGGTCTTGGACGGCTCGATGACCAGGAACGGAGTACCCCGTCGGTGGATCTGGGTGAGCAGGTGAAGGATCGTGTTCGTCTTGCCGGAGCCTGTGACGCCGGCGACGAAGGCGTGACGCGTCAGGCTCTTGGGGGTTACTCCGTAGGGGGTGGCGGTGGTCGCACCCTGCTGGAGAACCTGCCCGAGGAGCACGCTCTGCTGCGTCGCGACCGTTCCGGGTACGACGTCGAAGGCGGGGGCGAGGCGGATCGAGAACCCGTTGGTCTCCAGGTTGGGCAGGTGGACGTAGGCGGCGAGCTGTGTCGAAGTGAGGAGGGTCTGATGCTGGAAGGGCTGGCGATAGTAGCCGGGGGCTGCGGTGTCGGGAACCGGGTCGATCATCGCCCATGACGAGGCGAGCCCCGGAACGTCCTGCCGGTCCCAGACACGCACCGTCTCAGGAAGGGAGAGCCCTCCGGAGAAGACGCCGCGCCACAGACTCGCCACCTGTTCGTAGCCCTCCTCGTCACCGAGAAGATAGACCGCGGTGCGCCAAGCGCCGTTGCTCTGGCCGTCCGTGAAGGCCCTGAGCTGTTTGTCGAGAAGCTCCATGTAGTGATCCGCCAGCGGGCTCGGCACTCCGCCCAGCGCCCTGGCAGTCTGCACCGAGCGCATCTCGTTGATCAGGCGGAGTTTCAGATCCCGTACGAAGCCCTCGCCGACCGGCTGAGCCAGGATCAGGGCGGCCCAGCTCAGCCGGCGCAGAGCGCGCAGCAGGCGGTCGAGCTGCGCGGCGCCGTCGGTGGCGTCCGGCGGTTTGGGTGTGGGGATGCCCATGACCAGGCCACCGATCGGCCATCTGTCCATCGCCGGCTCGTCGGCCACGAGTTCGATGGTGAGGTACAGGGTTCTCAGGGCGGTGGCGAGTAGCCGGCCGTTGCACTCGGCCGACTGGGCGGATGCTTCTGCCGGCAGCCAGGTACCGAAGTGGACGGCGGTGTTTCCGGGCTGGGTGCTGACGACGAACGCCATGGGGACCATGTAGTTGTTCAGGGTGACCAGCAGGTCTCTGGTGATCGGGATGCCCGGCCCGCTGCTAGCCGCGAGCGCCGAGCCCTTGTCCAGCCGTCCCACGCTGGTCGCGCGCAGGACCGTCCGCAGCTCTCCCGGCGCCCGGGTCAGCCGGTCGGCCGGAGTGGACGGTGGCGGCGTGAACCCTACGCGCTGGAGGTGGTCCAGACTCGCTGCCGTCAGGTCGTCGGCGGTCATGGGAGCTCACCCGGACCGCCGACCGGGGCCCCGAAGAAGAGGTTGAAGGCGACCCAGCCCATGAAGGCCAGGACGGCGCAGGCGAAGATGACGGCGAAGACCCAGACGATCTTCGGCGTCTGCTTGGCCTGCACACCGGCGCCCGTGGTCACATTCTCGAGGCGGCTGACGTGCAGGGTACCGGACCGTATGCGGCCGCGAGTGCGGACCCAGTCGCCGTCGTGGATGGAGCCCTCGAAGCCGATGCCCCGCATCTCGACGGGGATGAACATGACGCGCTGTCCGGCGTCGTTGTAGCGCTCGAGCCGGAAGGCCCAGACCGTGACGTCTTCGGTCTGGCTCCGGCGCTCGATCCGTATCTGAAGGCCGCGCACCATGCCTTCGACGGTCTCGCCGGAGGATGGCAGCGTGCGTGCCGGGGGCGAGGACGGCGGGGTGTCGGCAGGCTCCTCGGGGAACCGGGGAGGCCGTGAGGACGGCGGGTCCGGAGCGAACTCGCCGCCGCCCGGTCGATGCCTGGCGACGGGCGAGGGCGGGGCAGTCGGCGGCGGAGGCCACGACGGTCCGGCGCGCTCGCCCGGCGACCACAGTGTGAACGTACGTCTGCAGCCGGGGCACGCGGTGACGCCGGCCGGTACCTCCCTGCCGCAACCTCCCTGCCGCAGTGCTCACATACCCAGATGCTGCCCATGCGAGTCTCTTTCCGCGCGCCTACAGAGCACACCACAAAGGGCCACGGCTTCCATTTCCAGCACACACCCATTGAGTCACCAGGGCAAACGCAGATCCGACCCAGTGGCTGCGGCTTCCGAGCGTGGTCGTCGCTCTCACCGCCCGGGCCTTCACCACGGCGCGAGGCAGCGATGAACAGCACTGACATCGGCCCCGGCCGAACACTTCCGTCATGCCGTTCGACCCTTCGAGCGCGAGGCCGGGGAGAGCGGAGGGCGGGAGACGGGTCACGCTCTGCTCGGACAGTTCCTGGCGCGGTTTCCGACCGGTATGAGCCAGCGAGAGCGGCGGCTTGAAGGCTGTCGGAGTTCCCCTGTTCGACGAGAGCGTCTACCGGGCGGCTTGGGCAGGCCGATCAGAGACGGTGATGCCCGAGCAGGGCCCGTTCCTGGGCGAGGTTCACAATTCAAGCCCCACATGCGAGGCAGAGTGCACGTTGAACCCGTCGTCGCTGATCCGGAGACTTTAGTCTCCTATCATACCGAGCGTGTGCTGGAGGCGGGACTGCGATGGGAAGCGCTGGCGACCAGGTTGTGCAGCACCACACCGAACCGGTCGGGGGAACCGGTCGGAAGCCCCGTATGGGCCGAGATCAGCGGAGGGTGGTGCATGCCGCCACCATCGGGTTCTTCGTCGACGTCGTCGATATCTACCTGCCCGCGGTCGTGCTCGCACCCGCAATGGCACACTTCGTGCCGCCGGGCTCGGGGGTGTCGGCCAGCACTACGATGTTCTACGTGGTGTTCGCGGCAACCCTGCTGGCTCGTCCGGTGGGTTCGGTGATCTTCGGTCACATCGCCGACTCGGTGGGACGCCGCGCCGCCACGGTAGTCGCGATCCCGGGAGTCGGCATCTGCACGCTGCTCACCGCGGCGTTGCCCGGCTATGCCGTCTGGGGTATCGCCTCTTTCGTGCTGCTGACCGCCGTCCGGTTCATTGGCGGGATCTTCATGGGTGGTGCCACTGCGGGACTGACCCCCCTGGCCATGGAGGTGGCCTCGAAACCGATGCGGGGTCTGGTTGGCGGCTATACCAACGTCGGCTATCCGCTCGGGGCCGCGACCATCTCCCTCGTGACCGCGGTGATGTTGCAGCTGGTGCCTGCGAACGGCCCCGGTTCGCCCTATGTGGAGTGGGGTTGGCGCATCCCGTTCGTCTTCGGCGGCCTGCTGACGCTGGCCTACTTGGTCTACTTCCGCCGGGTGGTGGGCGAATCACCGTTGTGGCGGGGCGCGTCCGCCGGCTCCGGGGCCGGGCGGCGGCCGCTGGTCGAGCTGATGCGTGGGCGTAACCGCCGATCGCTGCTGCAGGTACTGCTGCTGATGACCGGGATCTGGATGGGGTTTCACGCCATCACCTCAGCTGTCCCCGGTGTCCTGGTGACGTACTTGGACCGTCCCGCATCAACGGTGACCTATTCGCTGATCGTGGCCAACATCGTGCTGGCCGCGTGCTACTTCGGATATGCGGTGCTCGGCCAGCGCATCGGTAGACGACGGCTGCTGCTCGGCGGAGGTATCTCGGTGGCAACAGTCGGCGCCGGGCTCTACGCGTTGGCGCTGGCCAACGCGGACCACGGCGGCTCGCTGGTCGTCACGATGGCGCTGGTGGGCGTGTGCATGGTGCTGGCTACCGGCCTGTTCCCGGTGGTCTGCACCTACATTGCCGAACGGTTTCCGACCGAGGTCCGCTCGACCGGTTGGGCGGTTGGGTATCAGGTGGCGGTGATCCTGCCCTCGCTCTACAGCGTCTACATGCTCGGCCTGGCCAACGTGATGCCGTACGTCTACACCCCGGTGGTGCTGGTGGTGGTCGGCGGTGTGGTGGCCGCGCTCGGCGCCTGGCTCGGCCCCGAAACCCGCGACGTCGACTTGGAGGTAGTCCAGTGAGTGAGCTGTGGCATCTGTCGGCGGAGCAGCTCGCGGCGCTGGTCCGGCGAGGAGAGGTGCGCGCCGGCGAGGTGCTGGAGGCGCACCTGGAGCGGATCGAACGGGTGGACCCGCTGGTGAATGCGCTGCCGGTGCGCCTGGTCGAGCGGGCGCGAGCGGAAGCGGCTGCACTGGACTCCGGACAGGTCGAGGCCGATGGTGCCCTGGCGGGTGTCCCGATCGCGATAAAGATCAACACTGCTGTGGCCGGGGTGCCGACCAGCAACGGCTGCCCGGGGCTGGCCACCACCCCGGAGGTCGCGGATTCCTGGGTGGTGACGGCACTGCGCCGGCAGGGCGCGATCATCGTCGCGCTGGCCAACGCTCCGGAGTTCTCGCTGCGTTGGCATACGGACAACCCGCTGTACGGGGCGACCGGAAACCCGTGTGCTCCGGGTCGGGTTGCCGGCGGTTCCAGCGGCGGTTCGGCCGCCGCGGTCGCCACCGGCATGATTCCGCTGGCCCAGGGCAACGATCAGGGTGGCTCACTGCGGCACCCAGCCTCGTGCTGCGGCGTGGTAGCCATCCGGCCAACCGTCGGGCTCACTCCGCCGGACGGCATCAACGCCAGTTACGGGACACGGCTGTTCGGGGTCGAGGGCGTGCTCTCCCGAACCGTGGCGGACAACTGGCTCGGGCTGAGCGCCGTCCTGGACGGCCGACCGGATCGGTTTCCGGCACCGACACCGTCGCCGCACGGCATCGACGGTGGCCGAATCGGCGTGGTCACCAGTCCCGGCGGCGGCGGTGTCGATCCTGAGGTCAGCGCGGCGGTGCACCAGGCGGCGTCGATCCTGGCCGATGCCGGGGCGCACATCGAGCTGATCGACCCGCCCGGAATTCGCGACCTCGAACAAGTCCGTGGAACGGTGGTCTATGCCGAAACGCGGGCAGGCTGGCACACCAACCGGATGCTCGGGGATGAGCGGACGACGCTGAGATCGCTGTCCCACATGGAGAACTACTTCCCGGCGGTCGACCTCCCCGGCTACCTGGCAGCGCTGAAACGGCTCACCGAACTGACTGCGCAATGGCATGAGTTCGCAGCGGGTTTCGATGCCATCATCGGCCCGGTGGCCACCGAGCCACCGTTCGAGATCGGGATGGACACTGGCGACGCCGAACGTGCCCACCAAGTGATCGACTCGATGCGGTTCGTCACCGCGATGTCGGCGGTGGGCAGCCCGGTGGCTGTGGTCCCGGTGAGCACCGGAACCACCGGCCCGCTCGGAGTGCAGATCGTCGCCCCGCCCTGGCACGAACGGCGATGTGCCGAGCTGGCCGGCATCATCGAGGCCGCCGTCGGCGCCAGCATGCCGGTCGACCCGGCTGGGCTGGTCGGCGTCTGACCAGCGTGCGGCGGTGTCTTGGAGGCGGTGGGCAGCTGAGGATGCCAGTCGTGGGCCCCGAGATGCGTGGCCCGCTGGTGGCCCGCCGCCGTGAAGGCCTTGGTGATGGCGATCTCCACTCCGGTCAGGCGTGCGCCGGTCATCCGGTGCAGGGCTATGGGGTGGGCGCCGTCGTCGGCGATGCAGATGGTCTGCTTCACGCCGATTCGTTCGGCTTCCGTCTCTGCGGCCTGCAGCATGATCAGGGCGTTTTCGAGGGTCAGCCGGTGCACGGTGAACATCAGGACTCCAGACAGCCGTAGTAGACGGTCTTGGGTGTCGGTGACGAATTCCAGGGCCGTACGGCCGCCCTCGGGGAAGGAGCCGGAGCTGGAGGCGCCCCACCCGCCGAACGGGTGGGCGACGCCGTGGCCGGTCGTGCGGTCGTTGACCTTGGCGATGCCAGAGCGGGCTTACCACACGAAGCGGCCGGTGGTGCCGAGGTCGCGGGTGTGCGCGGCGGTCACCAGGCCGTGTGGGTCCGCGTTGATCACGTCGATTCCCTCTTGGGGGTCGTCGACGGGCACGATGCTGAGCAGCGGGCCGAAGATCTTTGCTGTGTTCAGCGGGTGGTCCTCGGATACGCCTGCCAGCAGGGTCGGAATGACCCAGTACCCCTCCGGATCGAGATCGTGCAGCAGGCTTCCGCGGCCGACCGCTTGTGCCCCTGCGGCTGGGGTGGAGTTGAGCAGCCCGACGAGCCGGTCACGCTGTGCGCGGGTGGCGTCTTCGCCCGGGCCCACCCGGAGCCGGGTCACCTCCTTGCTCGACAGCTCGGTGAACGCGCCGGGTGCCGGGGGACCGGATCCACTCCACCACCGGGCTGATCCTGCGGGCGGAGAAGAGCGTCCTCTTCGTCATCCCGTGGGGGCGGCACTGGATGGTCGGGACCACCGACGCCGACTGGGGCCTGGACAAGGCGCATCCGGCGGCGTCGAGTGCGGACATCGACTACCTGTTGGAGCACGTGAACCCCGTGCTCGCGGCCTCCCTCTCCCGCGACGACGTGCAGGGCGTCTGCGCCGGTCTGCGGCCGCTGCTGGCCGGGGAGTCGGAGGCGAGGAGCAAGTTGTCCCGCGAGCACACCGTGGCGCGTCCGGTGCCGGGGCTCGTGGTGGTGGCGGGCGGCAAGTACACCACGTACCGGGTGATGGCGAAGGACGCCGTGGACGAGGCCGTGCACGCGCTCGACCAGGGGGTCGCGGACTGTGTGACGGAGGAGTGCCGCTGCTCGGCGCCGAGGGCTACCACGCGCTGTGGAACGTGCGGGCCGCACGGCGGCCTGCACGGGCCGGCACGTGGCGCGGATCGAGCACCTGCTGAACCGGTACGGGTCGATGACAAAGGAGCTGCTGGACCTCGTCGCCGCCGACCCCGCGCTGGGGGAGCCGATCGCCGCCGCGGAGGACCATCTGCGGGCGGAGATGGTGTACGCGGCGTCGCACGAGGGCGCCCGGCATCTCGACGACGTGCTGACGCGCCGCACCCGGATCTCCATCGAGACCTTCGACCGCGGGACGCGCTCGGCGCGCGAGTGCGCCGAGCTGATGGCGACGGTGCTCGGCTGGGACAAGGAGCAGGTGGAGAAGGCCGAGCACTACGAGAAGCGGGTGGAGGCGGAGCGCGAGTGGCAGATGAGCCGGACGACCAGGCGGCGGACGCGGTGCGGCTGGGCGCGCCGGACACAGTGCCCCTGTAGTAGTCGCGGTAGTCGTGGCACCCGCGGTGGCGTGGCGGCCGGGCCGGGCGCGGAGCCACGCGCCCGGCCCGGAGCGGTTACGCCCGGCCGCGCAGGAGCAGTGCGGCCGCCGTGGCCGCGGGCGCCACCATCGCCGCGACCGGTGGCGCCCACACGATGAGCAGGCCGCCCGCCACTCCGCCGACGAGCAGGGCGCCGAGGACGGCGGTGCGCAGGCCCGCGTGGGTGCGGTCGCCGTCGGCCAGGCCGGAGATGAGCGAGGTGAGGGTGCCGGTCACGAACGTGGTGGTGATCCCGGCCCGGTCCATCCGGCGTGCGGCGGCGGTCTGCAGGCCCATGGCCGTGGCCGACACCAGGATCAGGCCGGCGCCCGCGGCGGTGCCCGGATGGGTGCCCGTCGCCGCCCAGCCGGTCAGGAAGACCAGGTGCAGGACGAGCGTGCCGTGGAGCGCGGACGACCCGGTGCGGGCGGGGCGGCGGAAGCCCGCCAGCATGCCCGCCGTGAAGCCGGCGAAGGACGCGGTGCAGCGGAGCACGTCGCCGTGCAGGATCTCCGTCCAGGACTCGCCCCGGCCGACGGCCATGCCGACCATGACCAGGTTGCCGGTCATGTTGGCGGTGAAGACGCTGCCAAGGCCGAGGAAGGAGACCGCGTCGGTGACGCCGGCGGCGAGGGTCAGGAGCAGGAGTGCGAGGTCGGTTCGGCGGTGAGGGGTCCGCGCCGGAGACGTGCTGTCCGGCGCGGGCCCGGTCATGCCGGGGGGCCCGTCAGGGACCCCATCGGCTGCTGCGGTGGAGGCGGCGGTCATGCGGACCGTACGGCGATCTTCCGCTCGAAGGCCGCCAGCGCCGCGGCACCGACCGCCTTGTCCTGCTCGCCGTTGCCGCCGCTGACGCCGACGGCCCCGATCACCTGACCCTCGTACACCACCGGGAAACCGCCGACGAATGCGGCGAAGCGGCCGGGGTGCATGTGCTGGATGCCGAACGCCTCGTTGCCGGGCAGGGCCGGGCCCTTCGGCTCCTCGTTGAACAGGTGGGTGGCGCGCTGGTGGCCCGCGGCCGTGAACGCCTTCGCGATGGCGATCTCGACCCCCGTCAGCCGGGCGCCGGTCATCCGGTGCAGGGCGATCGGGTGGGCGCCGTCGTCGGCGATGCAGATGGTCTGCTTGACGCCGATCCGTTCGGCTTCGGCCTCGGCGGCCTCCAGCATGATCAGGGAGTCCTCGAGGGTCAGGCGGTGGACGGTGTGCATGGTTCTCCCGTCGGGTGGGTTGGTTCGGGCTCGGTCGTACGGACCGTCGGTACGGGCCGTCGTCAGGCCAGGACGTTGCAGTACACGGTCTTGGTGTCGGTGAGGAAGTCCAGCGCAGTGCGGCCCCCCTCGGGGAAGGCGCCGGAGCTGGAGGCGCCCCAGCCGCCGAAGGGGGGTGCCACGCCGTTGCCGGTGGTGCGCTCGTTCACCTTGACCAGTCCGTAGCGGGCCGCGCGGATGAAGCGGCCCGCGGTGGCCAGGTCGCGGGTGTGGATGGCGGTGACGAGGCGGTGGTCGTCGGCGTTGATCTCCGCCAGGGCCTGCTCCGGGCCGTCGACCGGGACGACGGACAGCAGCGGGCCGAAGATCTCGCCGGTGATCGCCGGGTGGTCGGCCGGCACGTCCGTGAGCAGCGTCGGCAGCAGCCAGTGGCCGGCCGGGTCGGTGCCGGGGACGAGGGTGCCCTGGCCGGCAATCTTCGCGCCCGCGGCCACCGCGGAGTCGAGGAGGGCGGCGACGCGGTCGCGCTGTGCCGCCGTGGCCGCCGGGCCCATCGCCGCGGCCGGGTCGTCGCCGCGGCCCGCGGTGAGCTTCGCGGCCCGCTCGGCCAGCAGCTCCGTGAACTCCGCCGCCACCGAGCGGTCCACCAGCACCCGGTCCGTCGCCGTGCACACCTGCCCGGTGAGGCCGAAGGCGCCCCCGACGACCTCGGCGGCGGCGTGCTGCAGATCCGCGTCGGCGCAGACCAGGGCGGCGTTGTGGCCGCCCAGCTCGAACTGGACGCGCACCCCGGGCCGTACCGCGCGGTGCAGGGCGGCACCGGTGCGGTTTGAGCCGGTGAACGTGACGGCCCGCACTTCCGGGGCGCCGGCCAGCGCCGCCATGGCCTCCGGGTCGTCGCCCTGGACGACGCGCAGCGCCTCCTCGGGCACGCCGCCGCGGTGGCAGGCGGCGGCCAGCCGCTCGCTCACCCCGGGGGTGACCGGCGAGGGCTTGAAGACGACGGTGTTGCCGGCCGCCAGCGCCGGGGCGATCTTGCGGGCGGCCAGGGACAGTGGGAAGTTCCACGGCGTGATGGCCACGAGGACACCGAGCGGCACCCGCAGCGTGAACGCGGACACCGCGGCCGACTCCGCGGGATAGGTGCTGCCCTCTGCGAGGAAGGCGAGCTGCGCCGCCAGCCGGAACTGCTCGACGGTCTTGGCGACCTCGCCCCGGGCGGCGCCGACCGTTTTGCCCTCCTCCCGGGAGATCAGCTCAGCCAGCTCCACCGCCTCGGCGGCCAGCTGGGCCGCGGCGCCGTGCAGCGCCTCGGCGCGGCGTCCGGCCGGGGCGGCGGACCAGTCGGCGAAGGCGCCGTGTGCAGTTCGCACTGCCTCGACGGCGTCCTCGGGGCCGGCCGCCGGCACCTCGGTGACCAGTTCGGAGGGGTTCGCGGGGTTGTAGGACGTGAGCGTCGTCATGGAGTCATCCCAGCGGTCTGGTGTGCAAGAAGGTTTCCCGTCAAGATGACCTCCACGTCCTCGTCGGCCGTGACCCGGCGTCGCTGGGCTCGTATCTCTGCCTTGTGTGAACCAGCATTCGCCGCGCACGGCCAGGCGGCTTCGTACAAACCGCACCTTCGCCGCAGGAGGATGTAGGCAGATGGCACAAGATGGCATGCACAAGAGGGGTCTCACCGTCGAATCGCTGCTGGCCGAGCCCGTGCTCCGCGGGCGGCTGCTCGGCGGCAAGGCGGGACTGAGGCGGCCGGTCACGTGGTGCCTGCCGCTGGCTGAGCTGCCGCCGGACCCCGGCCCGCAGCGGCCGGTGGCCGGGGCGGACCTGGCCGGCATAGCCGTATACGGGACGGCCGCCGAGCTGGTCTCGGCGACCGACTGCCGGCGGCTGCTGGCCGGGCTCGCGGCGCGCCGGGCGGCCGTGGTGCTCGCCCGGCTGCGGCCGGGGACCGAGCCGGACTTCGGGCCGCTGATGCGGGCCGCGGACAGCGCCGGGCTGCCGCTCGTACGGCTGGCGCCGGAGGCCGACTACCACCGGGTGAGCCGGCTGGTGGCGGTCAAGGCGATCGCCGACACGGCGCACGTGCTGGAGTACAGCGTCCGCGTGCACCGCACCTTGGGCGAGGTCTTCGCCGCCGGCTCCGGGCTGCCGGCGCTGGCCTGGTCCATGGCCACGCTGTCCGGCGGCTCGGTGCTGATCATGGACCAGGACGGCGAGCTGCTGGCCCGGGCCGAGCGGGACCGGGCGGCCTGCGACGCGGAGTGGCGGGAGCTGGCGGAGGCGGTGCACAAGCAGCAGGGATACGCCTTTGAGTCGGGTGACGACATGGCGGCCGACCATGCGCCGGACCACGGGCACGGCCATGCGGGCGCCCACGACCTGGTCGCCGCCGCGCCCTGGGGCGAGCAACTGCACGTGGTCACCGCGCCGGTGCGGGTGGCCGGCGAGCCGTACGGCACCGTCGCCGTCGTCGAGCCCGTGCTGCCGCCCGGAGAGCACGCGCTGGCCCAGCACCGGGTGATCGTCGAGCAGGGCGCGCCGCTGGTGGCGTCCGAGATCCTGCGGCAGCGCTCGGTCACGGAGGCGGAGGAGCGCTCCCGGGACGACTTTCTGGACACGCTGGTGCACGGGCGCTTCACCGACGTGCACGAGCTCCAGGCCCGCTCCCGGCACTACCGGTTCGACACCGAGGCGGCGCACGCGGTCTACGTCGTCCCGATGCAGGCGGTGGGGCCGGCCGCCCGGGCGCAGTCGCTGCCGCGCGCGGTGGGCGCGCTGCGCGGGTCGGCGGGCTTCACGATGGCGGCGCTGATGGGGCAGCTACTGGTGGTCGTCGCGGAATTCGGCGATCCGGGCGAGAAGGCCGAGCTGCGGCGCTTCGGGCGGCAGCTGCACCGGCTGGTGGCGGATCGTGCGGGTGGCGCGGCGCAGGTGGCGTACGGGCGGATGGCGCTGGGCGCGGCGGGGGTGGCCGCGGGCTACCGGGAGGCGCGGATCGCGCTGGAGCTGTCTGGGCGGGTGCCGGTGCCGGAGGTGTGCGGGTACGAGGAGCTGCGGGTGTTCGCGGCGGTCGAGGCGGCGGCGGACTCCGCGCAGGGGCGGGAGTTCGCCGCCGAGGTGCTGGAACCACTGCGGCGGGCGGACGGGCAGACCGGGAACCTGGAGGAGGTCGTGCTGGCGTACATCGCGGAGTCCGGGAATCTGAATGCCGCCGCGCGGCGGCTGCAGCTGCACCGGAACACGATGCTGTACAAGTTGGAGCGGGCGTCGCGGGCGCTGCAGATGGATGTGCGGTCGGCGGAGACGCAGTTCACGGTGTGGCTGGCGCATCGCATCGAGACGCTCAACGATTCTCTGCGAGTCCTGCAGGCCGAACTCTCACCGCCGGCATAGGAGGAGCAGCTCGGCCCCGCCTGGAGCGGGCGGCGCTGGTGGCTCCGCCCCGCCTCCTGGGCGGCTGGCGATGCTCGCCCTCTTCGGCGACCGGGGCAGCCCGGTGGCTCCGCCGCCTCTTTAAGCGACTGGGACCGCCCAAAGGGCGGCACAGGCGGGCAAAGAGGCCCGAGAGCTGCCCCACCCCTACCACGCAGCCGCCCTGCTGTAAGCGCCCCGGTCAGGCCCGGCGCTGGTCACGTCGGCGGCCGGCGGAGACGGTGCCCGCCCTCCCCCAAGCTCTCGGCTTCGCTCGAGCAGCCGGGGTGGAGCCGGCCTTCGTCGTCGCGAAGATCGCTGCTGCCGCTGTCAGGGTCGCGCATGTGGCGTAGACGCGGACCAGGTCTGGCGGCGACGTGCCTAGGAAGGCCACGCACGCCGCGCCCAGGGCGCTCGCTCCGAAGCGGGTCGTGCTGAACAAGCCCAGGCCCGCGCCCGTACGGCCGGATTTCGAGCGGGAGGCACCGGTGGCCGCCGGTGTCTGGACGAACGCGACCCCCGCACCGGCCAGCACCAGCGAAGCCACCACCGGCACCGGCCCCGCGTGCAGCCCGGTTGCCACGGCGAGCAGCACCAGGGCGATGACCAGGGCCAGCAGGCCACAGGTCATCACCGGCCGGCCGCCGAAGCGCTCGGTGGCGCGGCCGGCGGGCGTGGCGAGGCCCACCATGGCGAGCGGCAGCGCCAGCACGGCCACACCCGTGGTGGACTGCGCCAGGCCGCGGGTGCCGACCAGGTACGCGGGCGTGGCCAGCAGCACCGCGCCGAGCGCGAACATCTGCGTTCCGGCGGCGGCCGACGACCGCAGATAGCGCAGCTCCAGCAGATGGCGGGGGCGCAGGAACGGGGCGGGGCGGCCGCGTTCGACGAGGACGAAGGCGGCCAGCGCGAGCAGCCCGGCCACCGCCGTACCCCACACCATGGGCGCGCCCACCCCCTGCCAGGGCACGGCGGACGTCGACACCAGGAACAGCGCGGCGGTGCCCGTGATTGTCAGTGCGCCCGGCCAGTCCAGCCGCGGGCGGGGCGCCCTCCGGTCGTCGGCGGGCAGCAGCAGCCGTCCGCCCAGCACCACCAGCACGGCCAGCGGCACGATCTGCCAGAACACCGCCCGCCAGCCGAAGAGCTCCGACAGCAGCCCGCCCGTCGTCGGGCCGAGCGCCTGTCCGGCACCGTTCGCGGCGGCCCACAGCGACAGCGCCCGGCCGCGCCGCTCTTCGCCGAGGACCTGCACCACCAGGACCATCACCAGGGGCAGCACGGGCGCCGCGGCCAGCCCCTGCACCATCCGGAAGGCCACCAGCACCGGGAGGTTCGGCGCCAGCGCCGCGCCTCCCGCGCCGACGACCATGCACAGCATGGCCGCGCACAGCACCCGCCGGTGCCCGAACCGGTCGCCGAGCCAGCCGGAGAGCGGCATCAGCGCGGCCAGCGTCACCGGGAAGGCGGTGGCGACGAGGACGCCGCGGCTCAGCGGCGCGTGCAGGTCGGCGAGGATCGCCGTCATGGGAACGTTGACGACGGTGTTGCCCATCGTCGTGGTGAGCGTGGCGGTGAGCAGCGGGAGCAGCCCCCAGCGGACGGCCTTCACGGGCGGGTGCCGGAAGGCGCGTCGGGCGGCTGTGTGCCGTCACCGTCCACCGCCGCCGTGAGCTCGATCTCGACCGGCGCGCCGCCGGGCAGCGAGCGGACGCCGATCGCGGACCGTACGGGCAGCGCCGCGTCCGGCAGCGCCGCGCGCAGCCCCGCGGAGGCCCCGTCGGCGACCTTCGACAGCTCGTGGAAGCCGTCCGCGCAGGCCACGTACACCGTCATGCGCAGCAGCCGGCGTATCCGGCCGCTGTCGCCGCCCAGCTCTGCGGCGATCGCGGCGACCGCGTTGCGGGCCGCGAGGCCCGCCACCTCCTGCGCGGCCGGCAGGGCGACCGCCCGGCCGACGACGCCGGTGACCGTGAGCCGGCCGTCGATCCGCGGCGTCATGCCGGCGCTCATCGCGAAGCCGCCGTCCACCACGGCGGCCCGGTAGTCGCCCTGCGGGCGGGGAGCCGTGTCAGACACCGACCGCCACCCCGTCCTGCCGCGAGTCCGCGCCGCCGAGGAGGCAGCCGCGCCCGGCGTCCACCGAGATCACCATGCCGCTGCCGCCGGCGTCCCAGGCGCCGGTCTCGCGTACGGCGTGCCCGCGGGCACGCAGCGCGTCCAGCACGCCGCCGCCGAGCCGGTTCTCGCAGCGCAGCTCGTCCGGCTGGTCGAGGACGTCGGCGTCGCTGCCGGGGTGGATGGTGAAGCGGGGGGCGTCCACCGCCGTCTGCGGGTCGAGGCCGTGGTCGAGGAGGTGGGAGAGCAGCTGGGTGTTCCACTGCACCTGGCCGTCGCCGCCCGGGGTGTTGCCCACGTGCTCCAGCTCGCCGGCGGCGTTCGTCACGAGCCACGCGTTGAGGGTGTGCAGCGGGCGGCGGCGGGGCTGGACGCCGTTGGGGTGGCCGGGGACGAGGTACGCGCCGCGGCCGAGGCGGTTGTTGAGGAGCACCCCGGTGCCGGGAACCGTCGTCTTCGAGCCGAAGGTGAAGGCGAGCGAGTGGATGAAGCTCACCGCGCGGCCCTCGGCGTCCACCGCGACCATGGACGTGGTGTCGCCGTCGGCGGCGCGCGCGTACCCGCGGGGGATGTCGCCGAAGGCGATCCGCTTGCGGGCCACGGCGATCGCCTCGGGCGTGAGCGACTCCCGCCAGGTGTCGCTGTCGCTGCCGCAGCGCTCCACCCGCTCGGCGAAGGACAGCCGCGCGGCGGAGGCCAGCAGGTGCACGGCCTCCGCGCCGAGCCATTCCATGCCGCCGAGGCGGCCGTCGCAGAGCGCCGCCTGCTGCACCGCCATCCAGCCGGGGGAGGGCGGCGGCGTCTGGTGGACGGTGCGGCCCGCGTAGCTCCCGGTGACCGCGGGCTGCGGCGCGACGTCGCCGCACAGCGCCCACTCCTCGCCGCTGAACGGCGCGCCCGCGCCCTTGAGCGCGGCGACGGCTCGCTCGGCGAAGGCGCCGGTGTAGAAGCCGGCCGGGTCGGCGGCCAGCTCCCGGATCGTCCGCGCGAGGTCCGGCTGCGGCAGCTGCTGCCCGACGTCGGGCAGCCGGTCTCCGGGCAACAGCGCCCGTGCCGCCTGCGCGTCCTGTCTGAGTGCCGCCGCCGTGTCCGCGATGTCGCCGCGGGTCTTCTCGGTGCAGGGCAGGCCCGCCTCGGCCGCGCGGGCCGCCCGCTCCCACAGCCGGGACAGCTCCCAGGAGCCGCCCGCGGCGTGCAGTGCGGCGAGGGCGGCCGGGGCGCCGGGGACGGCGACGGACAGCGGGCCGGTCACCGGCACGGCGGACAGGCCCCGGTCCGTATAGAAGGCGTGGTCGCCGCCGTCCGGGCCGTAGCCGCTGCCGCACACCGTCCACACCCGGCCGTCCGGCTCGCGGACCACGGCGAAGGCGTCGCCGCCGACGCCGCACTGGCCGGGCAGCGCGATCCAGGACTGGGCCGCCATGGCGAGGGCGGCGTCCACGGCGTTGCCGCCGTCGGCGAGGACGGCGGCGCCGGCGAAGGTGACGGAGGGGTGGGCGGAGGCGGCCATGCCGCCGGCGGACAGTACCGATGTGCGCCGGGGGGTAGCGCCCTGTGCCCCGGCTGAGGCAGACGTCTGGGACTCGACCATGCCGGGAGTATCCGTCGGCCCGTCCGCGGTGAACCATGTGCAGGCTGACCTCGAACAGTGCGTCGTGCTGGGCGCTCTGCACATTTCGCGGCCCCGGAAACCCCTCCTGCACCCCAGGGGGAAATACCGCGGAAACGCCAAGCCCTTCCCGCCCGCACTCTGCACAAATAATCTTCCGGACAATGTGCATCTTTCGGGCAGGGTTGTGTGTCGGATGGCCGTTCCGGTGGCGGGTTCTCCAGGGTCCTCGGGTGGTGGGCGGGCAGGTCGAGGCAGCGGGTTCAGGTGCGCAGGCGCTGTCCGGTGGCGGTCCACAGGTCGGTGAAGTCGTCTTCCCACCGCCAGCGCTGAGGGAGATGGAGCGTGATCGTCCGGGCTTTGGTGGCAATCCGGGCCGGAACGTGGATCAGGTGGCGGCGGATGGTGCCGGTCCTTGCCTTGGCGTGGAAGGCGGAGGCGAGGCGGCCGGCGGCCCGGGTGAGGTTGTAGGCGGTGGCGGCCAGGGCCAGCCAGGCTGGGGGTCCCCCTCTGGGGGAGTTCGCGGTGAACTTCCCCGAGGGCAGACGGGCGAGCGCGGAGTCCTCCAGATCGGCGAAGTCCTGCTCGACCTGGGCGTGTTCGCGGTGCATCGGTTCGGCCTGGACCAGCTCGAAGGGGCTGTCGGTGAAGATGACGTGGTGGCGACAGACGCCGAACAGCTCGGCCTGCCCTTCAGGAACGCTCTTGGGGTTCAGGCGTTTCACGCGGCGCACGATGAGCCGGGCCGTGGTGTGGAACTGTTTCTTCTTGCTGGTGAACGCGGTGAATTCGATCTCGGCGTCGGAGACCCGGCATGCGTCTTCGTCGTCCCAGACCGCGGCGGTGTACTCGATCGGCGTCCAGGCGTCCTCGGCGATGGACGCGATCGCTTCGCGGATCTTCTATCCTGACCGCGACAGCCAGCGAGAAACGGGCCCCGGCCTTCCTGTAGGCGTCGACGACCTTGTGGGAGAAGAACGCCGAGTCGGCGCGCACGATGATCTGCGCGGTGATCCCCATGGCCCGCACCGTGGTCAGCGCCTCACGCAGCAGACTCGCCGCCCCCCTTGCCGGAGCCTGCCGCCCCCCTGCGCAGCCTCGTGGCGACGATCGCGGCGAACACCGCCGCCGGGCTGTGGGAGGACTTCACTTACGAGGTGCCTTGCTGGTTGCAACGGATGGAAGCGTGCGAACTCCCATCACCGCAGGTCAGCAGGCACCTCTCCTCGTTCCGCCTTCCGCAGTCCAGCCGTGATGCGGTGGATCCAGGCTGAATGCTTACCGGCACCTTGCACACAGATCGCCGCCCGGCCTGTGCACAAACACCATCCTCTCCTCCACGCGGGCCACCTAGCTTGTAGCCACACGGAACGCGGAAAGGACGCCGCAACATGACCGAACTTCTCTCTCGGGATGCATTCCGCAGCGCGCTCGAAGAGGCCATCAAAGGCCGTGAGGCCAAAAACGCCTCCTTCAGCAAGGCATGGGCGGAAGGCCAGCTCAAGCGAGAGCACTTCGCCCGCTGGGCGGAGAACCACTACCACTACGTGGGTCCGTTCGCGGACTACCTCGGGTACATCTACGGCAACACCCCGGACGAATTCACCAACGCCAAGGACTTCACCCTCCAGAACATGTACGAGGAGGAGATCGCCGATATCCGGCACACCGACCTCCTCATCCGTTTCGCGGAGGCGTGCGGTACCACCCGGGAGCGGATCGAAGACCCGAACAACATGAACGCGGTCACCCGCGGCCTCCAGTCCTGGTGCTACGCGGTCGCGATGCGCGAGCACTTCGTGGTCGCCACGGCCGCGCTGGTGGTCGGCCTGGAGTCGCAGGTGCCGAGCATCTACAAGAAGCAGATCATCCCGCTGCGCGAGCAGTACGGCTTCACCGAGGACGAGATCGAGTTCTTCGAGCTGCACATCACCTCCGACGTGGTGCACGGCGAGCGCGGTTACCAGATCGTGCTCGACCACGCCGACACCCCGCAGCTGCAGCAGCGCTGCCTCCAGTTCGTGCGCTGGGGCGCGGAAATGCGCTTCGCGTACACCGGAGCGCTGTACGACCACTACGTACGGCCGGATCTGGAGAACGCCGCGGCGGTCGCGTAAAGCGGCAGCAGGCCGAAAGGGCGGCGGCCGAAAGCCGGCCGCCGCCCTTTCCCTAAGCCGAGATACGCGAAGCCGCCGCACCCGAACGATCCGGAGGAAAACCCATGTCCGACTGGGTGGACGTCGCCGAACTCGCCGATCTCAGCCGGCGCCGCAAGAAACAGGTGACCATAGGCGAGATCGTCATCGCGCTGTTCTACGCCAACGGCGAGGTGTTCGCCTTCGCCGACGCCTGCGTGCACAAGGGCCGCCCCCTATCCCGCGGCACCGTGCTGCACGGCCGGGTCATCTGCCCCGGCCACCAGTGGGCCTTCGACCTGCGCACCGGGCAGGCAGACGACCGCGAGGAGTGCCAGCCCGGCTATCCGGTACGGGTCGAGGCCGGCCGCGTCCAGGTCCGCGCCGACGCCCTCGCCCCGCTCGCCCCCGCCCCGCTCGTCCAGGAGTAAGCCATGCCCGACAGCCCCAGCAGCGTCGCCGTCGTCGGCGCCGGACAGACCGCCGCCGTGGCCGCCCGCACCCTGCGCCGGCGCGGCTTCACCGGATCCCTCACGATCCTCGGCGACGAGGCGCACACCCCGTACCAGCGGCCGCCGCTGAGCAAGGAGCTGCTCGACGGCTCCCAGGAGCCCGCCGACGCCGAGCTGCTCTCCGCGCAGTGGTGCCGGGACAACGACGTCGAGCTGCGCCTCGGCGTCCCCGCCCGGCGCATCGACACCGCGGGCCGCGCGGTGGAGCTGGAAGACGGCTCCCGGGTCCGGGCCGACCGCGTGCTGCTCGCCACCGGCGCCCGCGCCCGGCGGCTGCCCGGCGTCCCCGAGGACGACGACCGGATCATCTACCTCCGCGGCCTCGACGACGCCCTGCGGCTGCGCGAGCTGCTGCGGCCCGGCGGCCGGCTCGTCATCGTCGGCGCCGGCTTCGTCGGCTCGGAGGTGGCCTCGACCGCGCTGGCGCGCGGCGTCACGCCGGTGGTCATCGAGCAGGCGGACGTGCCGCTGGAGCGCGTGCTGGGCACCGAGATGGGCCGGTTCTGCGCGGACCTGCAGCGCTCCCAGGGGGTGGAGCTGCACACCGGGGAGGCGGTCAGCTCGATATGGACCAGCGCCGACGGCGTCGTGGTGCGCACGGACGGCGGTCTCGAGGTGGCGGGCGACGCGGTCGTCGTCGCCGTCGGCGCGCAGCCGAACACGGACGTCGCGCGCGCCTCCGGCCTCTCCGTCTCCAACGGCGTCCTGGTCGACGAGCACTGTCGCACCAGTGTCGAGGGCGTCTACGCCGCCGGTGACGTGGCCAACCACCACCACCCGCTCTTCGACCGCCGGCTGCGCGTCGAGCACTTCGACAACGCCAACAAGCAGGCCATGGCCGCCGCCAAGAACCTCCTCGGCCGGTCGGTGGTGTACGACGACCCGCACTGGTTCTGGTCGGACCAGTTCGGCCTCAACCTCCAGCACTGCGGCGACGCCCACGGCTGGGACCGCCTCGTCGTGCGCGGCTCGGTCGCCGACCGCGACTTCATCGCCTTCTACCTGGCCGACGGCATGCTGCGGGCGGCCTTCGCGGCCGACCGCGGCGGCGATGTCTACGCGGCGAAGGAGCTGATCGCCCGCAAGGCGGTCCTCGACCCACGGCGGCTGGCGGACGAGGACACGGACCTGATGGAGCTCATGGACGAGCTGACGGAGGCGGCCGAGGCCGTCCCGGCGGGAGGGAACTGACCATGGACAGAGATGCGACCTCGGAGAGGGAGACGGCCGTGGAGTATGTGAGGGTGGCCCGCTCCGGGCAGGTCCCGGAGGGCGTCGTACGCCGCTTCTTCGTCGGCGAGCAGGAACTCGCGGTGTCCCGCTTCGAGGGCCGGGTGTACGCAAGCGCCAACTACTGCACCCACCTGGCCTGCCACCTCTCCGCGGGCAAGGTCACCGAGGACGGCCTGCTGTGCTCCTGCCACGGCAGCGTCTTCGACTTCGACACGGGCGAGCCGCTGTCGCCGCCGGCGCTGAAGCCGATCAAGGTGTATCCGGCCCGGGAGGAGAACGGGGAAATCCTGGTCGGAGGCCTCGAAGGCTGACCGCGGGACCGGTGCCACCGCACCTCCGGTCCCGTACGTCACAACTGAGTTTGGCTTCTCGGGGTGACGAATAGTGTATATGGGTGTATTCCGGAGGTATGCGGTACCCCGATGGTGGCGGCCTGACCGCGAAGCAACGTGCCCAGCGGGAGCGGCTGCGGTTCGAGGCCGCCGAGATGTTTGCCCAGGGGGTCCCGCCGCCCGAGGTGGCCAAGCGGTTGAGGGTCTCCCGGAAGTCGGCCTACGCCTGGCACGCACGCTGGCGCGAGAAAGGACCGGACAGCCTTGCCTCCAAGGGGCCCAGCGGCTTCCCCAGCCGGATGCGACCGCAGTGGCGGGCCTGGCTGGAAGCGGAGCTGGACCGCGGTCCCGCCGCTCACGGCTGGACCGAGGACCAGCGCTGGACCCTGGCCCGCGTGGCGACCGTGATCGCCCGCCGGTTCCACGTCCGGTTCAGCCTCAAGCATGTCTCGCGCATCCTGCACCAGATGGGCTGGACCGTGCAGAGCCCCGTGCACCGGGCCGCCGAACGCGACGAGCAGGCCGTAGCGACCTGGGTCAAGGAGGCCTGGCCCCGCGTGGGAAAACCGTGAGGAACCGGGATGCCTGGCTGTGCTTCGAGGACGAAGCAGGGCAGAGCATCAGGCCGCCCAAGGCGCGTACCTGGTCCCGACGCGGCCATCCGCCGGTGGTCAGGGTCAGCGGCAAGGGCTCCGGGCGGATCTCCCTGGCCTCGATGCTGTGCACCAAGCCCGGCACCCGCACCCGGCTGATCTACCGGATGCTGGTTCAGCACGCCGGGCGGAAAAAGGAGAAGAAGGGCTTCAAGGAGCCGGACCTCGCGGCGCTTCTGGACGCGGCGCACGCCGAGCTCGGTGCGGAAATCGTGCTGGTATGGGACAACTCCACGCAGCACACCGACCGCGCGATGCGTGACCTGCTCGCCGCACGATCCTGGCTGACGGTGTTCCACTTCCCGCCGTACAGCCCGGAGTTGAATCCGGATGAGGGCGTGTGGGCGAACCTGAAGGGGAGTCTGGGCAACCTGGCAGCGTGCACCACCGACCAGCTCGCGGCCTTCGCCCGGACCCGGTTGAAGAAGATGCAGTACCGGCCCGAGCTCCTCGACGGGTTCATCGCCGAGACCGGACTGGCCCTCGCGCCGCCGTAGAGATCGATGTCACCCCGAGAAGCCAACCTCAGAAGCGCGTCCCGGTCGCGGACCCAGCGCTTCTGCTGTCGGCCCCGTGGATCGTGATGGAGCTGATAGAGGGCCGCTCGCCGGCGGACATCACGCAGCAGGACGGCCCGCTGACGCCGCGCCGGGCCGGCCCGGACAACAGTCTCACACTGCCCTCCACCCGCACCCTGCTGCGGGTTGCCACGGCCCTGGGGTAGCCCCTCCACATCACCATCGGAGATACAGCCTGAGGACCGTGCCACAGGGGGCATGCAGTCCGGCTCCTCAAGCACACGGCAGCTGTAGATAGGTCTGCCGATGTTCGTTGCTGCTGTTCAGGACTTGAGGGGGGGTGGCTGCGGGCACGAGGACGGCTGCCTTGATCATGACGTCGTATGACGCAACATCAAAACGAGACGGCCGCTTCGGCCACGGTAGACCACGAAGGCCACGACATCGCGTTCAGGGGCCTGTTGGCCTCGGTGGCCGACTGCTTCGCCCGCTCCGAGACTGTGGGTGCCGATTATTCATCCGCCCAGCTCACGCTGCATGTTGGTACTCATGAAGGGTTCCGCCGAGTCGATCTCGTCGGCGGATCTTCAGGTGTCTGACCTGCCCTGGTTCGGTGATCGGTGCAGGGAGCGGGCGGAGCGGGGCCGCTTGCCGAAGGGCCCGATGTGGACGGTGCCCGTTGTAGAAGGACTCGAACTCGCCCAGTGCGTGGAGCAGATGCCGCTGGTTCCAGATCAAGGTGCGATCCAGAAGCTCATGTCGGCAGGTCTGGATCCAGCGCTCCACGATCGAGTTCATCCGCGGCATCCGGACGCCGCTGGTGACGATCTCCAGTCCGGCACCGGTCAACACAGCGTCGAAGGCCGGCGTGAACTTGGAGTCCCGGTCGCGTATCAAGAACCTGGCCCTGCTGCCTGCGTCCTCCAAGTCCATCACGAGGTTGCGTGAGAGCTGCACGATCCAGTCCCGGTGGGATGTACGGTGACTTCGAGGATCCGGACGCGTCTCGTGGCGTGCTCGATGGCCGCGAAGACGTACAGGCGCGCCCCGGTCAGGGTGCGGGTCTCGAACAGGTCGCAGGCGAGCAACGCCTGGGCCTGGCTGCGCGGGAAGGCAGCCCAGGTGGTGCTCTGCCTCTCGGGCGCGGGCGGGATGCCGTGCTCGCGGAGGATTTCCCAGACGGTGGAGGCGGCGACCTTGATGCTCAGGGCCGCGAACTCGCCTGGGGGCACCTCCCGGCCGAAGGCTGGGGGAGGATTCGGCGATACCCCCACGAGACATTCTCCCGGGCCAGGCGCAGGACGATGGCGCGGATCGAGCGGATGGTGGGCGGGCGCCCGCGACGTTTCGGCACGCAGGTCGCGGCATGGCGCCGCTTGAGCAGGTCACGGTGCCGGCGCACGATCGTGTCCGGACGTACCAGCAGCAGGAGGTGTCGCAGCTTCCGCATCGGAAGGTGCTGGAGCAGGCCGGCAAGCACGATGCGGTCGGTGTCGGTGAAGGTGGGCTTGCCGACCTGGCGCTGTAGGACCAGCAGTTGGTGCCGCAGCGCCAGGATCTCCACGTCTTTCTCCCGATCGCTCATCGGCAGCAGGCGAATGAGCGCGAAGGTGTTGGTCGCGGCGAGATAGGCAAGACGCAGCGGCACGACAGATCATGATGCCGTCCGGCCCCTGTCCCGTGAAGACCGCGGGGCGAACGCGGGCACGGCCAGAGACCGGCGATCAAGACCGTGACCTGTGCGGATGATTTATCGGCACCCGCAGTGTTCCCGCAAGACGTTCGTCGAGCAGGTGCCGAGGCTGTCCGAGCGGCACCGTCGCTCCAGCACCGGGCTGACAGGCTGGCTGCGGTCGATCGCGATCGAGCGTCAATCGGGAAGCGGTAGTGGACCGCCGTGGCCGGGCAGGCCCCGGTCGGCCGGGATCGCCTCCTCGACCGCACCGTCGACGGTGATGCCCTGGCCGCGGGTCTGCTCGGCGAGGCGCTGGTAGTAGGCCGAGACCGCAGCGAGCGCCTTGCGCACCGCGTTCAGCAGCGTGGCTCCTGCCTGCTCGACGACGTCGGCCTCGTGGATCTCGAACGCCCGAATTCCTTCCAGCACGGCAGTTTTCAGGTCGCGCAGCAGTTGGACGTCGACGTGCGCGTAGATGCGGCACAGCGCCGTGACCCGCCGGGAGTCGTCCCCGGCGAGGAGTAGCTCCTTGACGGCGGATACGGAATGCCGGACCAGCCCGACATCCGACCGCGCGGACATGGCGGCGAGATCGGTGTCGAAGGACCGGATGTCCAGGTGCGGGTCGCAGAAGCCGACGGTGAGTTGCCACAGGGTGCGCAGGTCCTCGTGCACCAGCCCGTCCAGATAACTGACCAGGAACCGCCGGTGCGCCTCGAGGACGTACTGCGCCTTGAAGGGTGTCAGCTCCCGGGGATCTTCGCCCAGGGTGGTGACCGACGTGGTGAATCCGTAGTCGGCGGTCAACGCGTTTTCCATGCCGACCAGCAGGTACACGAACCGTACCCAGGTCCGGAACAGTTCTTCCAGCGGCAGCGCGTGCAGACCGTCCTCGGTGAGCACCACGCCCCACCGGGCGCCGAACTGCAGCCGGCGCAGATGGCCGATCTGGTACATCGCGAGTTGGGCGTCGATCTCGGCGTGCGCGTGGTGCAGCACCTTTCGATACGCCGCGGTCGCGTCGAGCCCGGCGTGATTGCGGATGATGTGCGGCCCGCCGATGTGCAGGTGCAGGAATTCGCCGACGTCGAACACCGCACCGCCGACCGCCATCCAGTAGCCCGCCTCGGAGTTGTTGTGCTGCGCCAGATCCGACACCTCGAAGCGGGGACCCTGCTGCGCGTGGCCCAGGTAGGTGGTGAAGACGTCCTGGCCCAGACGTCCGTCGGCCACCAGTTGGCGGAGGAATTCGCGGCCGTCGCCGGGCACGATGTCGGTCAACGCCTGGAGTACGGAGACGGCGAACCGTGCGCTGCCGCACACGTAGACGAATGCACCGCGGCCGCCGTCGTCGGTGGACCGCAACAGCTCCCAGAGTGCGTCCGCCTCGGCGCGGATCACGTCGTCCACCCGGCGCCGCTGTCCGGCTTGGACGACGTGGCGCCGGCCGTCGAATCCGATCGCGGCATCGGCGCGGGAGAACGCGACGGAGAGTTTCAGCCGGCCCGCGGCCGCCGCCGCGTCCAAGTCCGGGTGCTCGACGAATTCCTCCGCCGTCCGGATCCCCACATAGAGCCGGTTCTCGCCCGGCCCGGTGCGCGCGGCAACGAACCCCAGGAACGGGGCGATCCCGGAACCGGCCGCGAACATGACGACAGGCCGGGCAGGATCGGCCGGCAGCCGGAACCGGGGCGTGGAGACGATCTGCAGCGACAGCCGGTGCTGACCCTCGACGCTCGCCCGGCGCAGGAAATGCGATGCCGTGCCTTGCCGTTCCCGCGAGTACGACCACGACGTCTGGGCGGAGGTGTAGTCGAGGCCGGCGACCACCAGCTTCAGCGTGGTGGCCGGCCCGCCGGGCGGGGGCGCCGAGGCGATTGAATACAGCCGGAACGGCTCGGGCGGAATCACCGCGCAGAACGCGTCGTCCTCGCGTGGATCGGCCTTCCACAGCCGGGTGACGTCATATCCGCCCGCGTACAGCAGGTTCAGGGCGTCCCACAGCTCCCACTGGTCCTCCATACGGGCGTCCACCACTCGCTGCCACGAGCCCACGGCTGTCAGTTTCACCAGCCGTTTCGCCACTTCCCGTCCGATCGGCCGGAGCCGGGCGAAGCGCAGCAATGTCCGCAGCGGCAGTACGTCGACCTCGCCGTGGCCTGCCCGGCAGGCCACCGCCGCTTGCCACTGCGGGGTGAGCCGCACCAACTCGTCGCCGGTCGCCTGCAGGGCGGCGACGGTGCGGCGCACCAACTCGTCGTCGTTCTCGGCCAGCACGCCGACCCGGTCACCGGGCAAGTGGTGCACGCCCTGCCCGGTGACGTCGATCTCCGGATAACAGGTCCAGGCGCCGGACTCTCCGGTGACGACACGGCCCCGACGGGCGGTCCCGAACACCACTGGCGGACCCACCGGTGGGCGGCGCTCCTCGCGGACGACGGCCAGCTCGGTGTCCACCTTGTCCCAGGTCCGGTCCTTGAACAGTCCGGTGAACCGGGCGCCGGTCGTCACCTGCCGGCCGACCTTGAAGGCCACCTCCAGAAAGCCGTACGCCTTGATGCGGTGCAGGCCCATCCAGCCGCGGTCACCCACATAGGCGTCGAGCATGGCGTTGTAGATGCCGCGCAAGGTGCTGTTGCGGGTGTCCTCGACGTACTGGCGCACCGACACCTCGCGCAACGCGGCCACCAGCTCCTGCCAGTGCCGAGGGAAAAATCCGGCGAGGTAGACGCTCTGTTGCCCGACCAGCGAGCCGTAGTTTCGGCGCTCGAGAAACGCGTCCAGCGCGTGGATCTGCGGTTGCGCGGTGCCACTCGGGCTGGGTGCGCCGTCGAAGATCGGGACTCCCGCGGTGCCGACCGTCTTGGCCCACAGCACCTGGTCGAGCGGATACCGGGCCCGGGGGTTGGGATCGATCCGCGGATAAATGGCCTGGGTGACGTACTGCAGCCGGTCGAGGATCACCAGTAGCGCGCTCTCCAAGGCGGCCGGATCGTCCGCGACAACGGCCTCCTGGGCATCCAGCATGGCGCCCAGTACGGGCGTGAGTCCCATCGCGAATTCGGTGGTGCCCAGGTAGAACACCCGCTCCGCCGCGTTGTTCCAGGTCGGCACGAGCAGGTCCATGTTGTCCAGCGCCCGCGGCCCGGCGGGATCGCGCAGCCGCCAGTTGTAGAAGAACAGATCGATGTAGGAGACGGCCGGGATCTTCTTGCCCAGTCGGCGCGAGACCGTGGTCCACGGTCGCAGCAGCGACTCGGGCAGAGCAGCCGGCGGATCGGTCGCCATGTACTGATAGGCGTGAGCGAAAACGCCGAGCAAAGTCGAGGCGCGCAACAGGTATCGGTCGGGTAATGTCGCGGGCCGGGCGTCGAGCACCGGCATCGCATCGAACGTCCGGCGCAGCGACAACCGACGGAACAGGTCGGGGAGCCGGTCGGTCATCTCGTCCCAGGCCCGGTGCGATTCCGGGAAGGCCGACAGCGGCGGCTCGGCCGGCAGAAATCCGTGCGCAAGCGACAGGAATCCGTCGAGTTCGTGCCCGACCCGCCGGTTGTGCGCCTCGGCGGCCTCCACCACGCGTCGTGCGGCGACGCGCGGCGGCGCAACCGGCCGCACCACGGTCAGCCGGCCCGGATCGACGAGCACCGTCGCCCCCGGGTCGAGGAACGTCCACGTCAGCTCGTACCGGCCGATGCGTATTCGATCCCCGGGGACGAGCACCCGGCGTGTCACCCGTGCGTTGTTCACGTGGGTTCCGTTGGAGCTGCCGAGATCGGTGAGCACCAGATGGTTGTCGACGATCTCCAGCCGCGCGTGGCGCCGGGAGACGGTGGCGTCGTCCAGCACCACCGCCGCCGCACCGCTGTCCCGGCCGAGAGTCGCCGGCAGCGCGCACACCCGCTCGCTGGTCTCTCGGGTGTGCCGATCGGTGAGGATCAGCCGAAGTTCAGGAATGGTAGATCACCGCCCGGCACAGATCGGCCCGGGACAGCGTGCCCACGAGGGTCCCGTCGTCGACCACGGGAATTCTTCGGATCCCGCGGTCGATCATCACGATCGCCGCCCGGGCGAGTTCGTCGATCGATCGGACCGTCGCCGCGTCGCGCACGACGAGGGGGTCGATGACGCGGTCGGCGAGGGCGCGGCCCCGCTCCAGGAAAATCCGGAACGCGTCGGCGAGCGTGCCGCCGCCGGCGGTCACGTCGTCGAAGCCGGGCAGCATGGCCCGCACCAGGTCCTCCTCGGAGAGCGACCCGACGAACCGGCCGTCGTGGTCCAGGACCATCAGCTGGCCGACCTCCGACACGCTGACCACCTCAGCCGCCCGCCGGATGGTCGCGCCGAGCCGTATGTGGGCCGGGAACGCCGTCATGACGTCGCTGACCAGCACGCCACCTCCCAGGTCCGCCCTGCGGTCGTCCCGCACAATCGGCTACCCGGCCAACTCATCCGAAAAAATCATGCGTGAGTATAAAACCATCACGAATGCGGTGTATACCCATCCGGACGTGATCGACGCGTATGTCAGGTCGGCCACCCAACGTGCTTTTGTGAGGGTCTCCGGCCCGGTCGGGTCGTAGGAGGAGAACGGCCCGTGGTGGGTGTGTGGGTGCCGACAACCCTGTCACCTGTGCTGAGCTGCGGTTTCAGGGTCACGATGTGATCACATCGAAGGTGCTCGTGAGTCCTTCGGCGCAAGCTCGGGACGTGTGACGTTCCGTCTGGTCTACCGATTCGGCTGCCTCTCGGCTGGCTGCGCCTGCCGGCCCGCTCCACCAGGCGTGATGCGTGCTCATCCCGTGAGACCGAGTTCGCGTAGGGCGTCGGCGGGGTGGTTGCGGTAGTGGTCGTGGGCGGCGGCGTTGTTGGTCCATCCGGCGAGGTGGGCGAGGCTGATCGCCAGGCTGCGGAAGGTCGCCGGCGCGCGGGGCAGGTTGCCGGTGCGGGCCCGGCAGGCGTCCTCGCCGAAGGTCACATCTCGTACGAAGTGCTGGGCCTCGATGGCCCATTGGCCGCGTACGCAGCGGGCGAGGGTGGCCGCGTCGGCGGTCTGGGCGGGGGCGGTGGTGATGCCGAGTTCGGCGTCCGCGTGGATCTTCCCGTCGCCGCGGCCTGTGGTGTATCGCTCCACGAGCAGGGCTCGGGTGGCGTGGGGGAAGTTCACTTGTCCCGGGGCCAGGGGCTGGACGCGGACGATGCGGATCTCGTGACGGCCGCTGTTGGTCTCCTCGGTGCGGACCACGGTGATGTGCGGGTTGGTGCGCTCGTCCCAGTCGAGCGCGTCGAGCTGGGCGAACAGGGTGGAGCGGTTCTCCTTGACCGGGAAGAGCCCGAAGGCGCCGCGGGAGTGCGGATAGTGGGCGTGGTCGGCGACGGTGTGCAGGGCATCGGCGGTGACGATCGCGCCGGTGATGTCGGCGATCAGGTCCAGGGCGGCGGTGAAGTGAAGGGTCTCGTGCGGCTTGTGGCGCATTTCGCGCTGGGCGAGCATCACCCCGGGATCGACCTGGTAGACGCCGAGCAGATGCAGCTGCAGGCCCGCCTCGTCGCGGGCGCCGCGGACCGTCTTGCCGTCGGCGGCCAGCTGCAGCACGGGCGGCTCGCCGGCGATGCCCGCGAGCGGGTCGGCCGCGTGGGCCTGCACGAAGGCCCCGACAGCCGCATCCAGTGCATCGGCGTCGACCCGGGCGAGCGTGCGGGTGAGGGTAGTGGCCACCGGCAGCCGGCCGGGGTCGCCGCCGGGGACCTCGAGCGCGGCCAGGACGCCGGCGCCCTGGCCATTCGCCCAGCGGATCACACCGCGCACCGAGCGCACCCCGCACAGCGTGGCGCAGGCGAGAAGGCCGAGCAGCATCGGCCAGGCGTGCGTGACCAGGTGCGGCGTGCGTGGGTCGGGCACCGCCCGGACCGCCTCCAGCAGCGACGGGAGTCGTTCCGGCGTGCACAACTCCTCACCGATGAGGTCGAGTTGCTCGGCGAGTTGACGGGAGGCGGGCAGGGTCGGGCAGGATGGCATGCGGGCGCGGCCTTCACGATCATGCTGAGTGGTATCAACGTGATCATGGACGGTCGCGCCCTTCGCCGTTCACCCAGCCCCTGTCCAAGACCCGAGCACGCATCACGCCTGCCCGCTCCACTGCGGCCAAGGACGTCGAGATCTTGGTGCTCCGCCAGCAGTTGGCCGTCCTCCAGTGCAACAGTCCCAAGTCGGCCTTCACCCGCGGGGACCGCGCGGTGCTTGCATCCCTGGTCCGTTTGCTCAGTAAGTGTCACCGTTCGGCGCTGAAGCTGCTGGTCACCCCGCGTACCGTGCTGCGCTGGCACGCGAGGCTGGTCGCGAAGAAATGGACCCATCCGCACCGCCGGTCAGGCCGACCGCCCAAGCCCGAGGCACTGCGTGCTCTGGTGCTGCGCCTGGCGCGCGAGAACGACGGATGGGGCTAGGGTGCGTTTCAGAAGTGGATTTTTACATATCAAGATCCACTTCTGGAACGCACCCTAGCCTGAGTGCCTTCCAAGGGGCAGAGTGGGCGGGGAGGCTACGGGACTGCTGCCCACCGAGTGCCGCACTACCATCCGCAGCACCCTGGACTGGGTCATCGCCCATGCCACACCACGGGAGGCGGCATGACGGCGCCAACTCCCCGTTATCGCCCCCGCCCTGGATTGCCCCACGGCTAGGGCGTGCCGGTGCCCTGTCGATTACGACCCGTGTGCTGGCTCACGATCATCACGATGATGCCGGTCAGCAGAAGCGCGATGCCGGACGCGGCCCCCCACTCCCGGATGTCGGGGCCGCTGATCACCAGCCCGAAGACCACCTGCCAGCACAGGGCGAAGGCAAGCATCAACTGACCCCAGCCGTAGAGGCGAACGCGGCGAACCGAACGCCGGTTCCAGGGGAGCACCCAGCCACGGGTAACCGCCGCTATGCCCGAGGCGGCGATGAGCAGCGCCAGCAGAACAAGAGGTGTGGCGAGATAGAGCCTCATGGTCCCTTCCTGCACGCCGGCCCCGCGCCAGGCGTCGCCGTGATCATGACACCCCCGCACGCCGCGTCCACGCGCTTCCATAGCCCACGACACCATGGCAGACGAACCGTATCCCGGCTCCACCGGCGGCCAAAAGCTCGAACGGCAGCTCGACGCGCTCACCGCCGCCAGGTGCCGGAAGATCTTCGCGGACAAGAAGTCCGGCAAGAACGCGCTCCGCCCGGAGCTGAGGGCATGCCACGCCTTCCTCGACGCGGGCGACACCCTCGTCGTCCCCTCGCTCGACCGCTACGGCCGCAGCCTCCAGAACCTCATCAACATGGTCGCCGAACTGCGCGACCGCGGGATCGGCTTCGCCTCGCTGCACGAGAACCTGGACACCACCACGCCCGGCGGCCGGCTCGTCTTCCACGTCTTCGCCGCCCTGGCGGAGTTCATCCGCGAACTCATCGTCATCGGCACCAACGAGGGCCTGGCCGCCGCCCGCGCCCGCGGTCGCGTCGGCGGACGCCCCACCGTCGCCACCGAGGAAGTCATCCGTGCCGCCCGCGACCTGCTGCCCGACCCCGGCCGCTCCATCATCTTGATCGCCAAGCTGCTGGGCGTCTCCCCGGGCACCCTCTACAACCACATCCCGGACCTGAAGGAACTGCGCGCCGGCGCCGTCCCCCGCCAGCTCGAAGCCCCGCGAAGTAGGCGCACCCGAGCAAGATCAATCTCACCGGCACTTTCTGTACCGCAACTACTCACGCCCGGCTCCCGCACGGATGTGGGCGTGATCCGCATCGGTTGTGACGGCTGCTGGTAGCCGCTACGAGTCGTTGACCTGTGGCAATACGAGAGAGAAGAAGGCACCCGCCGGGACGCCGGGCAGAGGTTTCGTTCTGGCGGCGGGCGGCAGGGGCGCGCTGGGCGACGTTCCGGGCGACCGCGTCGACGTCGGGGCGGGCGTACGGCTGCAGCATCGTGACGTCAGCATGTGCCGTCCACATGGGGGCGGGCCAAGTGGCGCAACGGGGAGGTCTTGTCCCACACGTGCCAGCGCGCACCGCACACGGGGTCGGTTTCGTAGGTCACCTCCGCGGGGAAGCCGTCGACCCTGACCCGCTCGGCGAGCGGACCGGAGAGCACCCTGCCGCATCGGGGGCAACGGTCCGGGGTGCGCATGGGGTACATGCCCATCGTTGTTCCTGTTCCTGGTCCTGTTGTCTCGGCGTGCGTGTTCGCGGGCTTCGGCGGCCGGTCGCGGGTCCGTCAGGCGGGCGGCCAAGTGACGAAGCTCCAACCCCTGTTGGTGAACGCCGTCCATCCCTGGACGTCCGTCGCGCCGCCGTCGCAGGACAGCAGACGCCAGGCGCCGGGGGTCCAGGCGAAGACCGCGTCCTGGCCGGAGCACCGACCCAGTTCACGCGCCGCCGAGTCGTTCAGGCCGGCGATGGCGACGCTCTGCTCGATGTGCGTGCCGTGCGCATCGCCTCCCGCTGCGGGCCACCACGCGAGCCCTCGCCGGTCGAGCTCGTCGAGGAGCAGGGCCTGGGCGCGGGCGTTGTCCTCGGCGGGGGCGGGACGGCCGTGGGGGTCGCACGCCGTGACGACGTGGAGGGCGGCGGTGCCGGCGGGTTCCGGGAGTTCGGGGAAAGGGCCCTCGGCCGTGCCTCGCGGACGCGGTTCGACCCGTACCGTCCGATCCGGGAATCGGATGTCGACGACCGTCCGCCGGTAGAGTTCCCAGTTCGGGGGTGTGGTCGCGGCGTCGGTGACCTGCATGAGGGCCTCCTGTGGACGAAGGACCCCCTTACCCACCGGCAGGGAGATCGGTGCTCGCTCCCACAGGGCCGTGGGAGCCGGTCCTCGGCGCGATCGGCGTCGTGACCGAGCGGAACGATGCCACACCACCGGTCAAGGGGCAAAGCGTCGTGGATCACATTGTGCAAGATCCGGACGGGTGTTAGCTTCGCGCCCGGTCACGAGTTCCAGCGTCAAGCCCCGGCTTGCTGGACGACATCCGGCTCGCCGCGGATGCCCCGGGTGACGACCGGCCCAGCGCGCGGTGCGTTGGGAAACCGCAGATCACCGGGGTGCGGACGTGCACTACCGGGGTCCATCGACTCCGGAGGGTTGACCGCCCGTGCCCGTTTCCGACGCGATCCCCGAAGTGCCGATGGGGCGGCAGGCCCAGAAGCCTGAGCCGACGCCCGAACCCGCCGTGTCCGCAGTCGCAGAGCCGGGCCGCGCGGGCCTGGTGACCATCGGCCTTGACGCTGCCCGGGCGCTGTTCTGCACGGCCGAGGCGAGCGGCTCCGGCCGGCCAGGAACGGACGAGATCTTCGACCAGTGGCTCGACAGCGGATTCGACGTCGCCTTCTACCGCAGCGCGGACCGACCCCTTCAGGCACGTGCTGTCAGCCAGGGGGATCGCGTTCCCGGGTCGCTGGCCAGCAGCCGTATCGGAAAGGCCCGGTTGGAGTCGGTCTGCCCCAATCCTCGCCGGCGCGCACCCGTCGGGCCGCAGGAGCCGGACCCGGTGTCTGCGGAGGGCGAGGAGGCCGACGGAACAGCTGCCCGGACGGGTGCCGGCATGCCCGGCACCCGCTGGGGAGACGAGGAGGACAAGCGGCGGTACGCGAAGGTGGAGTACCAGGAGGACGCCGGCTGCGTTCTGACGGTCGTGGACGACTTCACCGAAGGAACGGGGAAGGAGTCGGCCTATCACCTGGGCGGCGACATCAGCTCGTACACCGACGGAGATTGGTTCGAAACGCTCACCACCCTCACCGAACTCGCCCGGGCAAGGCTGGAAAGGGAGGGATGGGCCCCGGACGGCCCATGGCAGATCCAGTGGTCCTCCAGCTCGTGCGACGTCACGAACCCGCCGTACGAGACCCTTGAAGTGTTCGAACAGTACGGCTTCGATCCGGACGAGATCACGCAGCACTACGTGTGCATCTACAGCCAGGGCAGCGACGGCTATTACACCGTCGAGTTCACCGCGGAGCACCGGGGAGAGGACCACGTCATGTACCTCCAGCTGGAGTTGGATCCCGGCAGCAAGGAGCCGGGCAGCGGCAGTCTCGAAGAACTGCGGAGCCACCTGGAACAAGCGACGGAACGGGTGCGGGAGGCCGGCTACACCCCGCTCGATGGCGACTGGAGCGTCCACTGGACACGCTGCCACGTGCCTCTGGCCGAGCTGTGAGCGACTGACGGCCCCAGGCCGCGGTGTCCTGTGCCCTGTTGTTTCCGTCCAGCCGAAGGGCGGAGAGCGAGCAGCTCCCGAGTATGCGACATCCCGCGGGTTCGTCCTGGCTTTCATCTCCCGTTGCCGCAGGTCAGCCCGGCAGACGGGAGCGATGGATCAGCGTAGATCGTGATGGACCTTCGGGATTCCTGAAGAGCCATCAGGATCCCTGCGCAGACGCACAGGCCGAGGGCGACGAGGTGCTTGGTCAGGCCCTGTGTCGAGGAACCGAGGGGCACGGCGGACTGTGAAGTCGGTCCGGGGCGCGGTTCCGGTCTTCCGACCGGCCCGTTTCCCCGGGCCGCTTCCCGCACCCGGCGTGCCCGTTTCCGGGCACCGGGCGCTCCACAAGCCCTGTCATGGGCTTCTGTGAGTCCTCATCCCGTGACCAGCCAGGGAGTTGGGATCTTCGCTCCCCGGTATCGGTAGCGTGTCGTGCCTACTTTCGCCGGATTGAACAGTGATCGTTCCTCCGAGGCCGGCCACCAGACACCGCCCTTGTAGTAGCGGCGGCGCAGGTCCTTCCAGCTGGACCGGCGGTGTTTGCGGCGCAGCCATCGGCCGACCTGTTGCCACGTGTAGTAGCTCAGGTAGCCGAAGGAGGCACTGGACACGCCGGGGCGGAAGTAGACGCACCAGCCCTCGAGCGCCGGATTGAGCTGGCGCAACAGGGCATCGAGCGGCTGGCTCGTGTCCATCTGTCGGCAGAGTGTCCTGACCTCCCTCTGAACGGAAAATCCCAGATCAGCGGGGCAGGCGGCAGCGTCCGTTCGGCGCCAGCCGGGCGGACGGGCTTGGAGCGGTTGTGGTGCTCAGCCCACAGCTTCCACGGGGGTGAGGGTGACCTGGTGGCCGAGGGTCTGGAGCTGGCGGACGAGGGCTTGGGTCTTGCGGACGGGGTTGGCCAGGCGTTGGTGATGGTCGGGCCCGAGGTCTTCGAAGCGGGCGGCGGGATCGTTGATGATGTGCCAGACGATCACCAGCATCGACCGGGCCACCGCGACGATGGCCTTCTTGTGTCCCCGGTGTTTGACGAGTCTGCGGTAGCGGGCTCCGAGGAAGGTGTCGGTTCGGGCCGCGGCCATCGCCGCTTCCCCGATCATCCCCTTGAGCCACGGGTTGCCGTGCCCGGTGGGCCCCGAGGTGTTCTTGCCGCCGGACTGGATCGTGCGAGGCGCGAGCTTGGCCCACGACACCAGGTGGCCGGAGGTCGGGAAGACTCGCATGTCCGGGCCGAGTTCAGCAACGATCACCTCGGCTGCAGTCCGGCCGATCCCGGGGATCTCGTCCAGACGCTCGACCAGCGATAACAGGTCCGCCCCGCCGGTACCGCCCGGGGCACCGCGGGGCCGGCCTGTGCCCCCGTCCGCCTCCGGCAGACGGATCCCGGCGAGCTGGGCGGTGATCCGCTGCGACAGCTCGTCCACCTGGACGGTGATCCGGTCGATGGTTTCCAGCAGCAGCCGGCACAGGTAGGCATGGTGATCGTCGAACTGGCCGGTCAGTGCCTCCACCAGCGCATCGTGCTTGGAGACCAGCCGGCCACGGGCGAGACCGGCCAGTGCTTGCGGACTTCGCTCCCCATCGATCAGCGCCTCCAGCATGGCGCGTCCCGAGACGCCGAAGAGGTTGGTGGCCACCGACGAGAGTTTGATCTGTGCGTCCTCCAGCACCTTCTCGATGCGCTGCCTGTTACGGCTGCGTTCGCTGATGAAGACCGAGCGGAGTCGGGTCAGGTCGCGCAGTTCCCGGATCGGCTTGGGCGGCACGAAGGAAGGCCGGAGCATGCCCCGTTCGGCGAGCTTGCACAGCCACACCGCGTCGAGTTTGTCGGTCTTGGGGCGGCCCGGGACGTTCTTGACGTCGCGGGCGTTGACCAGCCAGCATTCCAGGCCGCGGGCTTCGAGGAGGTAGAACCACGACTTCCAGTAGCTGCCCGTCGCCTCCATGACCACCCGGGTGACGCCCTGGCAGAGCAGGTGATCGCCCAGTTCCAGAATGGCGTTCGTGGTCGCGCCCACGTTCCACACCCGCTGGGTGCGGCGTCCCTCGATCCTTTCGTGCGGCAGACGCAGGCACAGCATCCCGGATGCCTTGGCCACATCGATCGCGGCGACTCGCTCCACCAGTTCCGCTGTCTGGTCGACCGCCTCGGACTCGTCCATCCACGTCCCCTCCCTCACACGGCCCTGCGGGCGGCAGCCACCCGCAGGGCCGTGAGGGGAAAACGAGAATCTGAACGGCGTGCTCGAAGGCGACAGTGCGCGGCCCCTCCGGCCGGCCCCGGCGCCAGACTCTGTCCCGGGCTCACTGTCCCAAAGAGGGAGCGACGTCGACGGGCGGCCACCACGGCCCATTTTCACGCCTGTGAGGCGTCCCCGCAGGGGATATGAGGGACTCTGACACCGTTGGGTGAGACGCCCCAAAATGATCAGATATTGTGGGCGGGCACGACAGGAGCATCACCCGCATGACCAGCACCAATCCTTCCGAGCAGGATCCCGCGCCGCGGCCGAAGCGGCGCCGCTTCTCGGCCGAGTACAAGCTGCGCATCGTCGCCGAGTACGACGCCGCCCCCGCCGGGGAAAAGGGCGCGATTCTGCGCCGGGAGAGGCTGTACCACTCCCACGTCATCGAGTGGCGCCAGGCCAGAGACGCCGGCGCGCTGGAGAAGCTGACCGACCACCGCACCAGCCCCACCCGCCCGAAGAGGCACCCCGCCGAAGCCGAGAACGACAAACTGCGGCGGCAGGTGGAGCGGCTGGAGAAGGAGGTTGCAAAGCGGGATGCCGCGCTGGATGTGCTGGGAAAAACTCACGCGCTCTTGGAAGCACTCTCCGAGAGCGCGGACTGAAGGACGCCCTGGAGCCTCTCCTCCACGAGGCCGTGGAGGAACTGGCCCCGTACCTGGGCATCGTGGCCGCGTGCCGGATCACCGGACGTTCCCGAGCCACCCACCACCGGCGGCTGAACCCGGCCCCGCCCGGACCCAGGACACCGAGGCCGGCACCGGTCAACGCCTTGTCGGACGCCGAACGGCAGGCAGTGCTGGCGTTGATGAACCGGCCCGAGTACGTGGACCTGCCGCCCGCGCAGATCTACGCCCGTGAGCTGGACGAGGGCCGCTATCACTGCTCCGAGCGCACCATGTACCGGATCCTGAAGGAGGCCGGGCAGGACGGCGAACGCCGTCGTCAGGCCACCCACCCGCCCCGCACGGTTCCCGAGCTCGTGGCCGACGGTCCCTCGCAGGTATGGAGCTGGGACATAACGCGCCTGGCCGGCCCGGCGAAGGGGATCTGGTACCACGGCTACGTGATCCTCGACATCTACTCCCGCTACGCCGTCGGGCACACCGTCGAGGCGGCCGAATCTGCCGCGCGGGCAGAGGAGTTGATCCGTGAGGCGATCGACCGCAACGGCATCGTGCCGCACACCGTGCACGCCGACCGCGGCACCTCGATGACCTCCAGGCAGGTCTCCCAGATGCTCCTCGATCTCGGCGTGACCCGGAGCCACTCCAGGCCCAGGGTCAGCAACGACAACCCGTTCAGCGAGAGCCAGTTCCGCACCACGAAGTACCAGTCGGACTACCCCGAACGCTTCGATTCCCTCGCCCATGCGCGGGAGTGGATGGACGCGTTCGTCTCGCACTACAACCACGTCCACCGGCATTCCGGGATCGGCTACCACGCCCCCGCCAGCGTCCACTTCGGCACCGCCGAACTCGTCCGCGAGCAACGGGCGGCCACCCTCACAGTCGCGTTCGAGCAGCATCCCGAACGCTTCAACCGCCAGCCGGTGCCGCCGAAGATTCCCCAGCAGGCGTGGATCAACGACCCCGCCCGACGAAGCGAACCACAGCAACACAGTTCATAGCTGCACATTCGTTTCATTTGACTTGACAGCTACCGCCTTGCCCGTCACAGCCTGCACGGCCTTGCGTGCGGGATAGGTGTAGACGTACTGCTTGGACGTGCCTCGCTTGCGGTGGCGCTGGATGTGCCATCCGAGGAAGTCGAGGCCCTCGTCGATGTGGGTGATCAGAGTCTTCTCCGGTGACAGGCGCAGGCCCATCACAGAGAGGAATCCGGCGATCTCCTCGCGCAGGACCTCAGCGTCGGCTTCGGTGCCTGAAACGACCAGGCACCGGTGAGTCGGCGGCGGGGGAGATTCCCGCCGCCGACTCACCCGGTGGTGCACTGCACCACCAAGTACCAGGCCCGCAGGGTCCTGGCCGCGCTGCACGAGCGGATGGCCCAGGTCGGACTGGAACTGCACGCGGACAAGACGAGGATTGCGTACTGCAAGGACAGCAACCGGCGCGGTGCCTTCGAGTACACGTCGTTCACGTTCCTGGGGTACACCTTCCAACCGCGTGCGGCCCGCCGGAAGGACGGGGTGCAGTACACCTGCTTCCTTCCGGCCGCCGGCAAGGACGCCCTGAAGAAGATGAACGCGGTCGTGCGGTCCTGGCGGCTGGACCACCGCGTCAGCAGCACCGAAGCCGACCTCGCACGCATGATCAACCCGGTCGTGCGGGGATGGATGGCCTACTACGGGGCCTTCCACCGCTCGGCGCTGACGCCCCTGCTCCACCGCATCAACACCTACCTGCTGCGGTGGATCAGAAACAAGTACAAGAAACTGCGGGGATGGAGAAAGGCCCTCGATGCCATGCGCGCCGCTGCCGCCCGTCAGCCTCGGTACTTCGCTCACTGGATCCGGGTGAAACCGGCCGTCAGATGACCAGAACGACAAGAGCCGTATGACGGGAGACTGTCACGTACGGATTCTGTGGGAGCCGAGGGTGAGATCCCCTCGGGCTACCTGACCTCCACGCGCACGGCATCCCGCCCGCGCCCGAACGGCAGAGCACCACCTGGGCCGGTTTCCTGCGCAGCCAGGCCGACGCACTGCTCGCCTGCGACCTCTTCGAGACCCGCACCCTGACCGGGGCGCGCCTGTACGTCTTCGCCGTCATCGAGCACTCCAGCCGGCGCGTCCGGATCCTGGGCGCCACCGCACACCCGTCCGCGGAGTGGATCGTGCAGCTCGGCCGCAACCTCGTCATGGACCTGCAGGATGTGGGCAGTAGGGCCAAGTTCCTGATCCGGGACCGCGACTCGAAATTCACCACCGCCTTCGACGCCTTGCCGGCCGACGCCGGGCTGAAGGTCGTCACCAGCGGCGTCCGGATTCCGCGAATGAACTCCCTTGTGGAGCGCTGGATACAGACCTGCCGCAGGGAGCTCCTGGACCGCACTTTGATCTGGAACCAGAGCCACCTTCTGCATGCGCTCTGCGAGTTCGAGTCCTTCTACAACTGGCATCGACCCCACCGAGCGCTGAAGCAAGCCGCGCCGCTTCGCCCACTACCCGAACCGATCACCACCCCAGCGCAGATTAGACACCTGGAGATCCATCGGCGAGACCGACTCGGCGGAACCCTCCACGAGTACCAACATGCCGCCTGAGCAGCCCGGATGATTAATCGGCACCCGCAGGGCTGCATGAGGCTGCCCTCCCGGGTGCCGCCGTGCACCAGCACGGCGCCGGCTGCGACTGCGTCATCGACCATGCACCGCGCCGGTCGCGGTCTCCGGGTCGACCAGCGGGGTGATCTGGGCGTTGTTCCGCGGATCGCCGACCGTGAGCCGTGCGGCCCTCTCGGTGATCCGCGCGACCAGCTCGTCGGCGATGCTGTCGACCGCCAGTACCCGTTTGACGGCCGTGCAGTGCTGGCCGCTGTAGGAGAAGCCGCCGACGACGATGTCGGCGGCGGCCGCTTCCAGATCCGCGTCGGCGAGCACGATCGCCGGGTCCTTGCCGCCGAGTTCGAACAGGAGCGGGACCATGCCGGCCTTACGAGCCAGATCGACGCCCGTCCGGGAGGAGCCGGTGAAGGTGATCAGGTCGATGTCGCTGTGCTGGACCAGATGATCCCCGATACGGGAGCCGCGGCCGGTGACCACCTGCAGGACCTCGGGCGGGACTCCGGCGTCATAGGCGAGTTCGCACATCAGGAGCGCGCTCAACGCCCCCTGGGAGGGCGGCTTCAGCACTACCGCGTTGCCGGTCGCCAAAGCGGGCGCGATCTTGGAGGCCGCGAGGTTCACCGGGTAGTTGAACGGGGGGATGGCAAGGACGGTACCCAGCGGGACGCGGTGGACGACGGCCAGCTTGTCGCGCCGCCGGCCGGGGAACGCGTCGGAGAACTGCGACTCTCCGATGATCCTTTTCACGCCCTCGGCGGTGTGTCGGATGTAGTCGGCGGATCTGACGACCTCGTCCCTGGCCTCCTTGCAGGGCTTGGACACCTCCATCATCAGCACGTCCCCGATGTCCGCGGCGCTCTCCGCCAGCCGGTCGGCGAACCGGTGCAGCAGATCGGTGCGGTCGGTCAGGGGCCGGGCTGCCCAGCGGGGCTGGGCCGGCGCGCGGACGCAATGACCAGGTCGATCTCCTCACGTGTGAATTCGTGGGCACCCCCGACCACGGACCCGTCGACCGGTGACACCACCGGTAGGGCCTGGCCTTCGTCCGTTTCCCGCCACCGGCCGGAGAGCCTGTACCGACTCCCCGATGCGCTGATCGTTTTGCCTGCCACCGTCATGTCCGACCCTCCGTTGTGGGCACGCTCCGGTCGGCGCGGAGTGTCCGGCGGAGCGCTGCTGGACCGTGACATCATGATGAGATATAACGTTGAACGTCAAGGATGTATTTCTTGGGTGCCGTCTCGCGCGGTCCGAAGAACTCCAGCGAGGAGTGAGCATGTTCGACCGGTACTACGACCAGCTCGCCGTCGGCGACAGGCGTGAGTTCACGGGGTGACCATCACGGAGACGCGCGTGGTGAACTTCGCCGGCGTGGCGGGCGACCACTTCGGGCTGCACATGGACGCCGAATACGCCAAGACCACGCCGTTCAAGCGGCGGATCGCTCACGGGCTGCTCGTGCTCTCGTGCGGTGCCGGCCTGATTCCGTTGCTGCCGGACCTGTCATCGCCTTCCTGGGCGTGGAGCAGGTGACCTTCAAGGCTCCGTGTTTCATCGGCGACACCATCCATCCCGTGATGGAGGCCGTGGCGAAGAAGGACAAAGCGCCGGGAGGTGTGGTCACCCTTCAAGAGGACATCCTCAACCAGCGTGACGAGGTCGTCGTCTCGGCGCGCAGTGCCATCCGGACCGGCTCCGATCCGGAAGCGTCCCGGCGTTGAGCGTGCGATGCGGGCCGGACTGTCGAGGGGGTCGGAGTAGTCTCCGGTGGAGCGCTCCCAAGGAACTCCGGTCGGCGTCCGCGCCGACAGCGGGGATTGATACCCTTAACGGGTTCCGTCAAATGTAGGCGCTTGGCGCACGTATCTGGAAAGGGGAGCATCATGGCAGCTCGGCGCGCGTCGTCGACGCGCACGCGGTCATCGGCCGGCGAACCAGGCGAGACCACTCGTTCGGAGGCCGACGCGAGCACATCGGGCGGCAAGCCGGCGGACGCCGCGTCCAGGAGCGGTGCGAAGCGCGAGCTCCTCAGCATCGGGGAACTGGCCAAGCAGGCCAACGTGTCCACCCGGACCATCCGCTACTACGAGGAGCTCGGCATTCTTCCCGCTCCCGAGCGCACCTCGGGAGGCACCCGTCGCTACCCCCGCGACTACATCTTCTACGTCGAGGGCGCCCGGACCCTCAAACAACTCGGGTTCGGACTCGAAGAGATCGCCGAACTGGGCCAGTTCGCGCTCACCGGTACCGCCGCGTCGGCGCGGACCAAGGCGATCCTCAGGGAGAAGCTGTCCGAGCTCGACCATCGCATCCGGGTTCTCAACCGCCTGTACGAGCTCGTCAACGAAGCCGCTGCGTCCCCCCGTTCCCACAGGTCTCCGGTGTCGGAGCTGTTGCGCTGGGTCGGTCAGGGGGAGGACGACGCGAACCGCGAGGCGAGCTGACCGAACGCAACCTCTCAACCGCCGGAGCTGCCGATGGAACGCAACCTCTTCGAACCGGAGCACCATGCCTTCCGGGACGCTGTACGTCAGTTCATCAAGCGGCATGTCACTACCGAGTACGACCGCTGGGAGGCCGAAGGTCTGGTCGACCGAAAACTGTGGCGTGTGGCGGGGGAGTCGGGTTTCCTCGGCACTTCCGTCCCCACGGAGTACGGCGGTGGGGGCGAGGCGGACTTCCGCTACAACGCGGTACTCGTCGAGGAGTTCGCGCGCTGCGGTGCTGCCTCGCTCAGCTCGGGCTTCGGGCTGCACAACGATGTCGTGGCGCCGTATCTGCTGGAGCTGGGGACCGAGGAGCAGAAACGACGCTGGCTGCCCGGCTTCTGCACGGGTGATCTCGTCACGGCGATCGCCATGACAGAGCCGGGCGCGGGCAGCGATCTCAAGGCGGTGAGCACCACCGCGGTGCGTGACGGTGACGCGTATGTGCTGAACGGCACGAAGACGTTCATCACCAACGGCATCCACTCCGACCTCGTGATCGTCGTCGCGAAGACGGATCCGGCGGTCGGCGCGCGCGGCATCAGCCTGCTCGTCGTGGAACGGGACATGCCCGGCTTCCGCCGCGGCCGCAGGCTCGCCAAGGCAGGCATGCACGCGCAGGACACCGCCGAGCTCGTCTTCGAGGACGTCCGGGTGCCGGTGGGGAACCTGCTGGGCGAGGAGAACCAGGGTTTCTCCTACCTGATGCGCAACCTGCCTCAGGAGCGGCTGTCGATCGCGGTCGTCGCCGTCGCCGTGGCCCGGGCCGCGTTCGACTGGACGGTCCAGTACTGCCACGAACGCAAGGCGTTCGGACAGAAGATCGGCAGCTTCCAGAACAGTCGGTTCAAACTCGCCGAGATGGCCACCGAGATCGAGCTCGCCCAGGTCTACGTCGATCGGGCGATCCTGGAGCTCAATGCGGGAACGCTCAGTCCGGTCGAGGCCGCGAAGGCCAAGTGGTGGACCACTGAACTGATGAAGCGCACCACCGACACCTGTCTCCAACTGCACGGTGGATACGGGTACATGGACGAATACCCGATCTCCCGGGCCTGGCGCGACGCCAGAATCCACACCATCTTCGGCGGCACCACCGAGATCATGAAGGAGATCATCGGCCGGGACCTCGGATTCTGAGCCGTGTGAGGAAACGGACGCGCCACGGCCGCATGACGTCCAACCCAGGCGGTCCCGCGGTCAGACGCACCGCGCGAGTTCGTACGCCTGCCGGGTGGCGAAGGAGATCCGGCGCGGCGCGTAGGCGTCTCCCAGGACGTGCAGCTCCGGCACCCGGCCCCGTAGCTCGTGGTGCAGGAGGGATTCCGCCTCTCCGCCGCAGGCCAGGACGACCGAGTCGTAGCCGGTGTGTTCGCGGGCGGCTCCGGAGTAGACGTGGCGGGAGACGACCCGGTCCGGCTCGATGCGGGCCACCCGCTCCATCACCTCCACCCGCGCGCCCGCGGCCGACAGTTTGGCGAGCGGCGCGCCGATCGAGTACTTCCCCACCAGCGGGGCGATCGCAGGGGTCGAATAGAGCACCGTCACCTCCCGCCCCAGGTCGGCGAGGTGGCCGGCGATCGTCAGCGGCTGCATGTGATCCTCCATCGCGACCACCAGCACCCTGCGGCCCACCTCCGTCCGGCCGAGCAGTACGTCGCGGCCCTCGGCGACGAACGGCAGGTCCACTCCGGGCAGACCGGGACGGCGGGGCCGTGCGCCGGTGGCCACGGCGACCACGTCGAATCCGGCGTCCGCCACGGCATCCGCCACTGCGGCGTGGCCGAGCTTCACCTCGACGCCCAGTTCGGCGAGGCGACGTTCCTGGAAGGCCAGGAAGTCCGCGTACGCGGCATTCTCCGCAGCCCGTGCGGCGACACGCATCTGCCCGCCGACCTCGTGCTCGCGCTCCCACACACTGACGCGGTGGCCGCGTTCGGCCAGGAGCGCGGCCAGTTCGAGCCCCGCGGGGCCCGCGCCGGCCACCAGAACCCGCTTGGCCTGCTCGGCGCGGGACAGCGGCGGTTCGCTCTCCCGCCCCGTCCGGGGATTCACCGAGCAGCCGAACCGCAGTCCCTCCACGACGACCCGGTGCAGGCAGTCGTTGGTGCCGACGCACGGCCGGATCCGGTCGGCGCGTCCGCCACGGGCCTTGGCGACCAGGTCGCCGTCGGCGAACATCGCCCGGGCCATGCCGACCACGTCGGCGTCCCCCTCGTCGACGACTCGGGCCGCCGCGTCGGCCGTCGCGATCCGGCCGGTGTAGACGACCGGGAGGCCCAGCGTCTCCTTGAAGCGACGGGCGAGGCCGGACCACTGGGCGACGGCATAGTGGTGCGGCTGGATGTAGCTGGGCGCACCCCAGTTGTTGCCGACCACGCAGTGCAGATAGTCGATGGTGCCACTGGCTTCCAGGTCGGCGGCGATGGCCAGGCCCTCCTCGAGTCCGTAGCCGCCCTCGAAGAACTCGTCCATGTTGAGCCGCACTCCGACGGTGAAGTCCCGGCCGACCTCCCGCCGGATCCGGCGCAGGATCTCCAGCAGCAGCCGCATCCGGCCGGCCCGGTCACCGCCGTACTCGTCCTCGCGGTGGTTGGTGGCGGGGGAGAGGAACAGCTGGAGCAGGTCCTCGTGGTTGGCGTGCAGCTCCACGCCGTCGAGACCGGCCGCCCTGGCCCGGCCCGCGGAGAAGCCGTACTCCTCGACGAACCAGGCGATCTCCTCCCGGGTGAGCACGTGCGGTACCTGGTTGTTGGTGTGGTTGGCCAGGACGCCCGACGGTGAGTGAGGCATCCCGCCCTGCATGATCAGCTGGGCGGAGGCGTAGGCGCCCTGCGCGTGGACCGTTTCCGCGAACAGGGCGGTCCGCTCCACGAACAGCGGATGCCGGAAGACCCCGCGGGTCGTGGCGCCCAGGCCGGTCGGCTCGAATCCGGGGATGACGGTGTTGCCGACGAACGCGTTCAGCCCGCAGATCCAGGCGGCCCCGCTCGCGGCGCGCTCGCGCCAGTACGCGAGATGGGCCGCCGCCTGGCGTTCGGAGCCCAACGGGTCGCCGGTCAGCCGGCCGTGCGGCGGCAGCATGATCCGATTGCGCAGCTCCATGGTGCCGATACGGATCGGCCGGAACAGCAGGCTGTCCTGCTCCTGCTCGGGCATGCTCAGACCTCCTGGCCTTGCGCGGCGTGCTGTCCGGCGAGACGGGCGAACACGATGGCCGGGCCGAGGGTGCCCCCGGCGCCGCCGTACGCCATGCCGGTGGGTGCGGCCATGGCGTTGCCCGCCGCGTACAGGCCCTTGATCACACGACCGTCGACGTCGAGGACCGCGCCGTGGGTGGCGGTTGCCGGGCCGCCCTTCGTACCGAGCGTGCTGGGGTGCACGGGCACCGCGTAGTACGGGCCCGTGGCGAGCGGGGCGAGGGTCGCCTGCGGGGTGCGGTAGTGGGTCCGGTCGCCGCACCAGCCGTCGTAGACGCTCTCACCCCGGTGGAAGTCGGGGTCGCTCCCGTCCCGGGCGAAGGAGTTGAATCGCTCGACCGTGGCGGTGAGCGCGTCGGCGGGGACGCCGATCCGTTCGCCGAGGGCGTCCAGGGTGTCCGCCCGGATCAGCCATCCCGGCGCCTCGGTGCCGGGAACGGATCCGAAGACGCCGTAGCTCTTCACGCAGGCGTCGTCGAGTACCAACCACGCGGGAAGGTTGGCGTAACGGAAGGAGACGACGTCGAAGGCGTGGAAGGCGGCGCCCAGGGCGTTGTAGTTGGCGGCTTCGTTGGTGAATCGCCGCCCCTCGGCGTTGACCATGAGTGTCCCGGGCAGGGTGCGCTCCCGCAGCAGCAGGGTGGGGAACTGAGTGCCGTCGGCGCCCGGGACGAGCACCACAGGTACCCACCATGCCTCCCGCATGGCGCTCAGCCGGGCTCCCAGGCGCATCGCCATCCGCAGTCCGTCGCCGGTGTTGCTCTTCACTCCCGGCGGATGCTCGACCGGCCCGCGGAGGAAGTCCCTGACGAGGTCCTGGTCGTGTTCGAAGCCGCCAGTGGCGATGATCACCGCCCTGCGGGCCCGGATCCAGTGGGAGTGCGAGCCGTGGTCGAACCGGACGCCGGCGACGCGGTCGCGCTCGACCAGCAGTTCGCGTGCCTTCATCCCGGTGCGCGGCTCGACGCCGCGCTCCAGACAGCCCTGCAGAAGGGCTGCGATCAGTCCGCGTCCCAGGCCCTCCAGACAGTCCGCCTCCCGCTGCCGCATCCGCTCGGGAGCGATGACGCCGGTCCCGCCGCCGCTGGGGATCTCACCGATGTACAGGCGTCGGGGTTCCCCGACGATACGGTCCCGCCAGGGTCCGAGTCCGGCTGTGCTCACCAGTTCCGGCTCCAGAGAGCGGCCCCCGTCGGGCATTCCGCCGGGATGCTCCGGATGGTAGTCGGGATAGCCGGGGACCGGCTTCAGCCGCAGCGGGGTCTCCTGCTCCAGCCAGTCCAGGGTGGGCGCCACCTCATCGACGAAGGCCTCCACCATTTCCCGGCGCATGCTGCCGTTGGACAGCGAGTCCAGATAGGTCAGTGCCCGCTCGCGGCTGTCGTCGACTCCGGCCGCCGCGGCATGCCTGTTCGCCGGCAACCAGACGACACCCCCGGAGAGAGCCGTCGTTCCGCCGACGCGCTCGGCCTTCTCGAACAGCCCGACCGAGGCGCCCCGGCTTGCCGCCGCCAGCGCGGCGGTCAGTCCTGCCGCTCCGGTGCCCAGCACCACCACGTCGTACTCGTCCACGTGCCACCTCCTCACGGGGGAACTTACTTGATTACACGCTTGACGTATAGGGTTAAATTTATTCGGGTGGGGTGCAGCACCGGGGGACGCCGCGGGGACAGCGGGCCCCGGCCGAGCTGGGGAGGCGCATCCGATGACCGCTCAACCACCGGAAGCCATCGGACGTGTGGGCGAGTCCGCACCGGCCGTCACCCAGCCCGTGCGGGCCCGGATCCTGCCCGTCCTCCTCGTCATGGCCTCCGCCGCGGTCTCCTACACTCCAGCCGGACTTTTAGATTTCCGCTGGTCAACGGCCTGGCGGTGGGGAGTGTAGCGGGTGTGTGGTGGTCGCGGGACGGTCTTGGACGGGCCGTCCCGCGAACGTGTGCCCGCGCCGCATGCAACGGCAGCGTGCCGAGCAGTCCGTTGTCGTGATCAACGACATGCCGACGAGCGTGTGGGAACAAGAACTCGAAGAACTTTTCCTGCGGACCGGAGCCCGCTTCCCCCGGGTGGAAGCCCGTCGCCGCATGCGGGACTACGTGCGTGGGCTGCTCGGCCCGGTAGGCCGCAAGCGCGGCTGGCAGCTCGCCGAGTACGCCGGCCACGCCACCCCGGACGGCCTGCAGCACCTGCTCTCCCGCGCCCGCTGGGACGCCGACAACATCCGCGACGACCTGCAGGCGTACGTCGCCGAACAACTCGGCGAAGCAGACGGGGTGTTGATCGTGGACGACACCGGCTTCGTGAAGAAGGGAACCACCTCCGCCGGCGCGCAGCGCCAGTACTTCGGCACCGCCGGCCGGACCGAGAATCCCCCAGAGGGGGTGCCCCCAGCCAGATCGGCGTCTTCGCCGCCTACGCCACCACCCGCGGCCACACCCTGGTCGACCGCGAGCTCTACCTGCCCAAGTCCTGGACCGGCGACCGCGAGCGCTGCCAAAGGGCCCGGCGGGAGAACGCGTCGTGGACACTCGCGAGGTAGAGCTTGCCCTCGCCAGTGTCGATCTCTGTCATGTCGTCCCACCACAGCACGTTCGGAGCGATGGCGTCGAACGTGCGCCGCACCCGGTCAGGAGCGGTCTTCCGCTTGCCGGGGCGGGTGAGTGAGCGGCGCCGGCGAGGCGGCTTGCGGCCCTGCGGGCCGAGCTCGGCCATGATCTCGGCGACGGTATTCTGCGACACCTGCCAGCCCCCTCCCACAAATCCAGCGTGATCCTCGGCGAGCCGTACGTCCGGCCGGAGCGGTTGAAGAAGTAGCGGATCCTCTCGGCCAGCATCCTCCGCCTGACCTCGCGTTTCGTCGGCTCGGAGGGACGGCGGCGCCACTTGTAGGACCATGCCTCCGACACGTCCCATCGCCGTCGCGCCGCTCACGGTGGGCAACCTCGCCGCCGCACTCCTCCTCTTCACCACCACCGGGCACCAGAGTCAAGTCATGACAAACCGACGATTGACGCTGAACGTCAACCTCCCGAATACTGGATCCGCAGGAATCCTGCCAGACAAGGAGTCGCGTATGCTCCCCGCCGACGATGAACGCCTCACGGCCTTGCGGGACAGGCTTGACGGAGTTCAGACAGGCTTCGACCCGCAGGTCGACGAGTCACTGCCGCTGTTCATCCGCCCCCTCGACGGTGCGATCGTGACCTATGACGAGGCACTCGAGTGGTTCCTCGCCCACCGGCCGGTCCTGGACGAACTCGTCACCATCGTGGGTGGTGTCGTCCTCCGCGGCTTCCCCATTCGCACCTCGGCGGAGTTCTCTGGGCTCGCCGCGCCCTACCCAGAGCCCGAGTTCGGCTACAGCGGCGGTGCGACCCCTCGTAAAGATATCGAGGGCCGGGCCTACGAGGCCACGCAGTTGCCCCCCGAGGGATACCTGCACCTCCACCAGGAGATGTCTTACCTCCCGCGGTGGCCTGCGAAGCTCGCTTTCTTCAGCAAGGTGCCCGCCGAGACCGGCGGCGAGACGATCATCGGCGACATGCGCCGGTTCAGCGCCCTAGTGCAGGGCGCGTTCTACGACAAGATCAAGGAGAAGGGGATCCGCTATGTGCGAAACTTTCGATCCCCCGACTGGAGCACCGGCAACGCGACCGCGGACAGGTACCACCGTCCTTGGACCGAGGCGTTCGACACCACCGACCGCGCTACCGCCGAGCGGGACATCACTGCGATGGGCATGGAGTACGAGTGGGAGGGCGACTCCCTGACGGTGAGCAATTTCTCGCCTGGCATCGTCACCCACCCAGTCACGGGCGACGAGCTGTGGTTCAACCAGATCGCCGGTATGGCCGAGACCGAGGAGGCCATCGGGGCCGAGCGGATGGAGCTCAACGCACGGGTGTATGCCGACCGACCGCACCCGCTGGTCACCCAGTTCGGCGATGGGTCGCCGATCGGGATGGACGACATCCTGTCGCTGTACCCGAAACTGCACCAAGTCACGGTTGCCTTCCCGTGGCAGCAGGGCGACGTGATGATCATCGACAACTTCAACACCGCGCACGGCCGGGCGCCGTACACCGGCAGGCGCGACACGCAGGTGGCCCTCCTCGGCTGACCAGCCCCACGTCCCGATCCCGGGGTGTCTCTGTATCTGTCAAGCGGCTTGGGTGGCTCGCTGTCTGCGTCGCGGATCAGCGATCATGATGCGCCAGACGTGATCGGTCAGCGGCGCTTGAGGCACCGCTTGGCCTCCTTGGAGGTCTTGCCTTCGGCGATCTTCCGGTCGTAGTAGGCCCGTCCGGGGCTTCCCGGGATCCGGATCTGGATGACCGCGGTGGTATGCAGGACCGAGTTGAGCTGCCGGTCACCAGCGTGGGAGAGCCGGTGGCGGGCCTTATCCGCACGGGCGATCTCTATCGGTGCAAGCAGTTCGCGTAGGACGCCGCGGTGAGGAACCGGCCGGGTCGTCCGGTGCGGGCCAGCAGTCGGCTGGCCGCACCGGACTGATCCCGGGTGTATCCATCAGAGTGCTGCGCGACGCGTCGACCGCGTGTCGCAGCTGCTCGGCGATCGCCGCCAACGGCTCGTCGAGCCTGCGAAGTTCGATGACCAGATCCTTGGCCAGTTGCTGGGAACCGTCTCGACCACTCCGGCCGGACGGATGCGGCGCAGCAGTTCCGCTGCCTCGGCGGTCGACAGTTGCACGGGTGCGCCGCCGGGCAATAGGTCGCGCAGGAGCGCGTGCAGTTGATCGGCCGCGCGCACCCGGCACTGAGCCAGGTTGACCCGTCGTTCGTCGAGCAGGGTTCAGCACCGTCTTCCAGTCGGCGCCGTCCTCGATGGACGGCAGCTTGCTGCCCACCGGAGTCACCAGCGTGGTCTGCGGCACCTTGATGCCGCCGCAGAAGAACCTGCCCTCGCTGCCCGCCTGCCAGCCCTGGCCGAGGGTGCCCACGATGATGATGCCGACGTCCGACTTCTTCGTGGCCGAAAGCCCCTGCATGTCCTGCAGATTGGCGGGCTGCTCGGTGATGTCGAGCTTGAGGCCGTGCTTCTTGAACAGCCCCTTCTCCTGTGCCAGCAGCACGGGCAGCCGGTAGGACTGGGCGGGGTACATCGTCCCCCGCATGGTTCCCGAGCCGCCCTTGTCCAAGCCGGCGTTCGCGGTGCCTCCGCCTCCGCCTCCGCTTACGCAGGTGGTGGCCGCGGCGAGCAGCCCGGCGGTCAGGGGAGCGAAGCGAGTACGAGACCTTCTGCGCACAGTGCACTTGCATAGTCCAAGCCCCGGCGGGCGGCGTTCCAATAATTTCACGTTGAACGATAGACTGCAACTACGCGACGCAATACCCTCGGGGCATGGACGCACCCCGGGCACTGCACCTGCTGGCCACCGGACTCGGCCCCGGACAGCTCGTCACCGATGCGGACGTGCTGGCCGCGCATCGCACCGACAGCGCCTCGTTCTGCGCGAGCGGCACCCCGCTTGCGCTGGTCAGACCACGACGTACCAAGGATGTCGCGCACGTGCTGACCGTCGCGGGGGAGTGTGGCGTCCCGGTGGTGCCGCAGGGCGCGCGCACGGGACTGGCCGGCGGCGCCAACGCCATCGAGGGCTGCATCATGCTGAGCCTGGAGCGGATGGACGCGATCGTGGAGATCGATCCGGTTGACCAGGTCGCCGTCGTCGAACCGGGCGTCATCAACGCCGACTTCTCGGCCGCGGTCGCCGAGCACGGCCTGTGCTACCCGCCGGACCCGGTGTCCTTCCGGCAGTCCACGATGGGCGGCAACGTGGCTACCAACGCCGGTGGGCTGTGCTGCGTGAAGTACGGCGTTACCGCGGACTTCGTGCGCGGGCTCGAGGTGGTGTTGGCGAGCGGCGAGGTGCTGCGCACCGGCAGGCGCACGGCCAAGGGCGTGGCGGGGTACGACCTCACCCGGCTGTTCGTCGGCTCGGAGGGCACGCTCGGCGTGATCACGCAGATCACCGTCGCCCTCGTGCCGCCCGCTGCGGCGCCCCGTACCGCGGTCGCGTTCTTCCCGTCCGCCGCCGCGGCCTGCGCGGCCGTGACGGAGTTCATGGCCGACGGCGTGCGTCCCTCGATGCTGGAGCTGATGGACCGCACCTCCGTCGAGGCGGTGACCGCTTACCGGGACCTGGGGTTCCCGCCGGACACCCGGGCGGTGCTCATCGCCCAGTCCGACCGCGGCGAGCAGGCCCCCGGGGACCTGGAGCGCTTCGTCGGCGCCGCAGCGAAGCACGGGGGAGAGGCGCTGGTGGCGGCCGACGCCCAGGAGGCGGACCTGCTACTGGAGGCGCGGCGCGCGCTCCAGCCCGCACTGGAGCGGCTCGGTGCCTTCCTCGCCGACGACGTGTGCGTGCCCCGCTCCGCGCTCGCGGCGCTGATGGCGGGCATCGAGCGGATCAGCCGCGAGAGCGGGCTGCTCATTACCTGCAACGGGCACGCGGGCGACGGCAACACCCACCCGACGGTCATCTTCGACCGGGACGACCCGCGGCAGGTGGAACGGGCCCAGCAGGCCTTCGAGGACGTCATGGCGCTCGGCCTCGACCTCGGCGGTACGATCACTGGCGAGCACGGCATCGGCACGCTGAAGGTCGCGTGGCTGGAGCGCGAGCTCGGCCCGGTCGGCCTCGGCGTGCAGCGCGGCATCAAGCAGCTCCTCGACCCGCAGCACATCCTGAACCCCGGGAAGGTGCTACGGGTCCCGTGAGCGGCCCGCAGCACCTTCGCGTCGGACCCGGCCGCCTAAGTCCTTCTCGCGCAGGTTCACCACCAGGGACTTCACCCGGGTCATCGCCTCGATCGACGGCCTGACGCCCTGCGTGCCCATGCCCGACGCCTTCGTCCCGAGGAACGGGAAGTAGTCCGGGCCGCGGGCGGTGCGGCCGTTGACCTGGACGGTTCCCACGTCCAACCGGGCCGCGATCTGGATGGCGATGTCGATGTCGCTGGTGAAGATGGCCGTCTGGAGCCCGTACTCGGACCGGTTGGCCAGCCGGATCGCCTCGGCCGCGCTGCGCACCCTGATTACCGGGAGCACGGGGGCAAAGGGCTCGACCCAGGCGAGGTCCATCTCCTCGGTCACGTGGTCGACCACGGTGGGCTGGACGAGGTTGCCGTCCCGGCCGCCGCCGTGGACGAGCACCGCGCCCGCGGCGCCCGCGTCCTTGGCGTCCTTGCAGGCCTTGGCAACCTCCATCATCAGCACGTCCGCGACCTCCGCGGCGTTCTCCGCCAGCAGGTCGGCGAACCGGTGCAGCAGATCGGTGCGCTCGGTGAGCGGTCGGGCCGACCAGCGGGCCCTGGCTCGCTGCGCCGTCGCGAAGACCTGGTCGATCTCGCCGTGCGTGTACTCGTGGACACCCCCCGATGACGGACCCGTCGACCGGTGAGACCACCGGGAGGGTCCGGTCGGCGTCCGCTTCCAGCCACTTCCCGGCCAGGCGGTACCGGCTCGCAGGGGGTGCCGTGCTCGTCTCACCAGTCGTCATCGTTTCCGGCCTCCCGTCGGGAGCGGGTGCGAAGTGAGTGGACGGGGACATCAGGATGAGATATAACGTTGAACGTCAAGAAAGAGTTTTGAATCCTGAAACACCGAGGAGCCCGGATGTTCGACCGGTACTACGACGAACTCGCCGTCGGCGACAAGCGCGAGTTCACCGGCATCACCATCACCGAGACCCACGTGGTGAACTTTGCCGGAGTGACAGGCGACCACTTCGGGCTCCACATGGACGCCGAGTACGCCAAGACCACCCCGTTCAAGCAGCGCATCGCGCACGGCCTGCTCGTGCTGTCCTGCGGCGCCGGGCTCATTCCGCTGCTGCCCGGCCGAGTGGTGGCGTTCCTGGGTATGGAGGAGGTCAGGTTCCTCGCCCCCTGCTTCTTCGGGGACACCATCCACCCGGTCATGGAGGTCCTGAAGAAGAAGGACAAGGCGCCCGGCGGCGTCGTGACGATCAAGGAGGACATCCTCAACCAGCGCGGTGAGGTGGTCGTCTCGGCGCGCATCAACATCTGGGTCGGCTCCCGGCCGGCCGAAGAGCCCTCCGCGTAGCCGCGGAAGGCGGACAGGGCAGAGCGCTGCGGGGACGCGATTCAATCGCTTGACCATGACCCGCGACGGTAGGAAGCGTTGTACGCCGCCCACCAGGAGCGCGCGGGTGCGTGACGGACTCGGGTGGTCATGAACACGTTCACGTAAACGGGCGCCCAGGGCGGGATGTGGATTTTGATACGCTTAACGAGATTTGTCAAGTATTGAATCCTGGCTACGCACCAGAAAGGGGCACCCCATGACAGCTCGTCGCACACCGTCGACGCGCACGGCGTCAGCGGAGGCCGAAGCGGAGCCGAAGCGTACCGGCCGCGCGGCATCCTCAGCGGCCGAATCGGGCGAGAAGCCCAAGGGCACGAAGCGCGAGCTGCTGAGCATCGGCGAGCTCGCCGAGCAGACCAACGTGTCCACCCGCACGATCCGTTATTACGAGGAGCTCGGCATCCTCCCGCCGCCAGAGCGCACCAGCGGCGGCACCCGCCGCTATCCCCGCGACTACATCTTCTACGTCGAGGGCGCGCGCATCCTCAAGCAGCTCGGCTTCGGTCTCGAGGAGATCGCCGAGCTGGGCCAGTTCGCGCTGACGGGAGCCTCCGCCTCGTCGCGTACACAGGCGATCCTCCAGGAGAAGCTCTCCGAGCTCGACCACCGGATCCGTGTCCTCAACCGCCTCTACGAGCTCGTCAACGATGCCGCTTCCTCCACCCCCAAGTCCGGGGGCTCCCCGGTGGCCGAGCTGCTGCGCTGGGTCAGCGCGGGGAACGGGAAGCGGGCCGCCGAGTCGGGCCTCGAGGCCTGACACCACTCAAACCCTCACCCGCCGGAGCTGTCGATGGGACGCACACTCTTCGAGTCCGACCACAACGCCTTCCGGGACGCCGTCCGCCAGTTCGTGAAGCGGCACGTCGTCTCTGAGTATGACCGTTGGGAGGCCGAAGGCCTGGTCGACCGGAAACTGTGGCGCCTGGCCGGAGAGTCGGGCTTCCTCGGCATGGCCGTACCCACCGAGTACGGCGGCGGGGGTGAGCCGGACTTCCGGTACAACACGGTGCTGGTCGAGGAGTTCGCGCGCAGCGGCGCCGCCTCGCTCAGCTCCGGATTCGGCCTGCACAACGATGTCGTGGCGCCCTACCTCCTCGAACTCGGCACCGAGGAGCAGAAGCGGCGCTGGCTGCCCGGCTTCTGCTCAGGCGAGCTGGTCACCGCGATAGCGATGACCGAGCCCAGCGTCGGCAGCGACCTCAAGGCGGTGCGCACCACCGCGGTCCGCGACGGCGACTCGTACGTTCTCAACGGCAACAAGACGTTCATCACCAACGGCATCCACTCCGACATCGTGATCGTCGTCGCCAAGACCGACCCGTCGGCCGGGGCGCGCGGGATCAGCCTGCTCGTCGTCGAGCGGGGCATGCCGGGCTTCGAGCGCGGCCGGAAGCTCGCCAAGGCCGGAATGCACGCCCAGGACACCGCGGAGTTGGTCTTCACCGACGTGCGGGTGCCCGCGGCGAACCTCCTCGGCGAGGAGAACCGCGGCTTCGCGTACCTGATGAACAACCTGCCGCAGGAGCGCCTGTCCATCGCCGTCGTGGCCGTGGCCACGTCCCAGGCGGCCTTCGACTGGACCGTGCAGTACTGCCGCGACCGCAAGGCGTTCGGCCAGCAGATCGGCAGCTTCCAGAACAGCCGGTTCAAGCTCGCCGAGATGGCCACCGAGATCGACATGGCCCAGGTCTACCTCGACCGGGCGATCCTGGAGCTGAACGCGGGCACGCTCACGCCCGTCGACGCGGCCAAGCTCAAGTGGTGGACCACCGAGCTGATGAAGCGCACGACCGACACCTGCCTGCAACTGCACGGCGGTTACGGCTACATGGACGAGTACCCCATCTCCCGGGCCTGGCGCGACGCCAGGATCCACACGATCTTCGGCGGCACCACCGAAATCATGAAGGAGATCATTGGCCGCGATCTGGGCTTCTGACCGCACCTCACAAACACAGGGGGCGCCCCGCACATGGTGCGGGGCGCGCCCCCTTGGTGTGCTCGGACGGCGCCTTACAGCTTGCGGGCCAGCTCGTATGCCTGCCGCGTCGCGAACGAGATCCGGCGCGGCGCGTAGGCGTTACCGAGGAGGTGCAGCTCCGGCACCCTGCCGCGCAGCGCGGTGTACAGCCCCGACTCCGCCTCACCGCCGCACGCCAGCACCACCGAGTCGAAGCCGGAGTGCTCACGCTGGGCGCCTGAGTAGACATTGTGGGAGACGACTCGGCCCGACTCGATGGCGCACACCCGCTCCGTCACGTCCAGCCGGGCGCCCCCGGCGGACAGCTTGGCCAGCGGAGCGCCGATCGAGTACTTGCCCACCAGCGGAGCGATCGCCAGTGTCGGGTACAGCATGGTCACCTCGCGGCCGAGGTCGGTCAGGTGGCCCGCGATGGTAAGCGGCTGCATATGGTCCTCCATCGCGACCACGAGAACGCGCCGGCCGGTTTCCGCCCGGCCGAGCAGCACCTCGCGCCCGTCGACCACGAACGGCTCGTCAGCGCCGGGGATCGCCGGGCGGCGGGCCCGGGCTCCGGTGGCCACGGCGACCGTGTCGAAGCCGGCCTCGGCGACGTCGTCGGCGCGCGCCTCGCGGCCCAGCTCGACCTTGACCCCGAGGGCGGCCAGGCGCCGCTCCTGGAACGCCAGGAAGTCGGCGTACGCGGCATTCTCGGCGGCGCGGGCCGCGACGCGCATCTGCCCGCCGATCTCGTCCTCGCGCTCCCACAGGGCGACCTGGTGGCCGCGTTCGGCCAGCAGCGCGGCCAGTTCCAGACCGGCGGGCCCGGCACCCGCGACGAGCACCCGCTTGGGGGAGCCGGTGCGCGCCGGCGCGGGCTCGCTCTCCCGGCCGGTCCGCGGGTTCACCGAGCAGCCGAAGCGCATCCCGTCCACCACGACCCGGTGCAGGCAGTCGTTTGGCGCTCGGGGCCGAACGGGTCACCGGTCAGGCTGCCGTGCGGCGGCAGCATGATCCGGTTGCGCAGGCCCATGGTGCCGATGCGGATCGGCTGGAACAGCAGGCTGTCCCGGACGGGCTGGGGCATGTCGGTTCTCCTCAGCGCTGTGCCGCGTGCCGGCCGGCGAGGCGGGCGAAGCCCATGGCGGGGCCGAGCGAGCGTTCCTCCGGAGCCTCCGTAGGCCACTCCGGTGGGGGCCGCCATCGCGTTGCCGACGGCGTACAGGCCGTCGATCACGGTGTCGTCGACCCGGAGCACCTGACCGTCGGTGGTCGTGCGCGGACCGCCTTTGGTGCGCAGGGTGCTGGGGTGGACGCGGGTGGCGTAGAACGGGCCGGTGGCGACCCTGCCGAGGGTCGCCCGCGGGGTCCGGTAGTGGGTCTGGTCGCCGACCCAGCCGTCGTAGACGCTCTCACCGCGGTGGAACTCGGGGTCGTGCCCGGCCTGGACGCCGTCGTTGAAGCGCCGCACGGTCGCGGACAGCGCGTCCGCGGGGACGCCGATGCGCCCGACGAACTCATCGAGGGTGTCGGCGCGGATCAGCCAGCCGGGGGCCTCGTTGCCGGGGGTGTTGCCGAAGACGCCGTACTTCTTCACGCAGGCGTCGTCCAGGACCAGCCAGGCCGGGTCGTTGGCGTAGGTGAAGGTCGTGACGTCGAAGGCGTGGAAGGCGGCGCCGAGGGCGTTGTAGTTGGCGGCCTCGTCGGTGAAGCGCCTGCCCTGCCCGTTGACCATGAGCGTGCCGGGCAGCGTGCGCTCGCGCAGCAGCAGGGCGGGCGCGCTCGTGCCGTCGGCCGCCCGGGTGAGGACGACCGGCATCCACCAGGCCTCGCGCATGGCGCTCAGCCGGGCGCCGAGCCGCATGGCCATGCGCAGCCCGTCGCCGGTGTTGGACGGTACACCGGGCGGGTGGCCGATCGGACCGCGCAGGAAGTCCCGTGCCAGCTCAGGGTCGTGCTCGAAGCCGCCCGTGGCGATGACGACAGCCTTGTCGGCGCGGACCTGATGGGTGCCGGAGGCGGATTCGAAGCGGACGCCGTCCACTCGGCCTCCGGCCTCCAGCAGCGCGGTGGCCCGCATCCCGGTGCGGGGCTCGATACCGCGGTCCAGGCAGCCCTGGAGCAGTGCGGCGACCAGGGCCGCGGCCGAGCCCTTCCTGGGCTGCCGCGGTGCGCTCCCGCATGATCTCCGGGTCGATGACACCGGTCCCGCCCCCGCCGCCGGGGATCTCATGCACGTAGAGCCGCTGTGGATCGCCGACGATGCGCTCCAGCCAGGGCCCGAGGCCGTCGGTGGAGAACAGCTCCGGCTCCAGGGAGCGGCCTCCGCCGGGCAGGCCGCCGGGGTGCTCCGGGTGGTAGTCGGGGTAGCGGGGGACCAGCTTGAACTGCAGCGGGGCCTCGTTCCTGAACCAGTCGAGCGTGGGCGCGGCGCCTGCGACGAAGGCCTCCACCATCTCCTGGCGCATGCTGCCGTTGGACAGGGAGTCGAGGTAGGTCAGCGCCTGCTCGCGGCTGTCGGTGACACCCGCCTGCGCCGCGTACTCGTTGCCGGGCATCCAGCCGGGCATCCAGATGATGCCTCCGGACCGGGCCGTCGTCCCGCCGACCTCGTCGGCCTTCTCGAAAAGCCCCACCGAGGCCCCGGCGCTCGCTGCGGCCGGCGCCGCGGTCAGGCCCGCTGCTCCGGTGCCCAGCACCACCACGTCGTACCGCTCCATGAGGCTCCCTTCATCTGCCCGTAACGGGAACGTGCATCATCACACGTCTTACGTGTAGGGTAAGATTTCTCGGCCGTGTCGAGAGGATCATCCAGATGACGGCTCAACCACCGGAGACCGCGGAGTCGTCGCCGGGGGCGGGGACCCCTGCCGTCCCGGTGCGGACGTGGATCTGGCCGATCCTGCTGGTGATGTGCGCCTCCGGGGTCTCCCAGGGATTTGTGCGGTTCACGTTCTCCTTCGTCCTGCCGGACATGACCGAGGACGTGCTCGGCTCCTACAGCGTGGCGGGCCTGCTCAGCGGGGCGAATCTCGGTGCCTACCTGGTGGGCGTCCTGGCCATGACCTCGCTGGCCGCGCGTTTTGAGAGCACCAGGCTGCTGAAGACGGGTCTGGCGCTGATCGTGCTCGGCCTGCTGGTCATCGCGGTGGCCCCGTGGACGTGGCTGCTGTTCGCGGGCATGGCGCTGGCCGGTCTGTGCGGGGCCGCGGTGTGGATTCCGGTCCCCTCGATCGTCGCCGTGCACACACCGCAGCACATCCGAGGGCTCGGCTTCGGACTGGTCACCGCCGGAATCGGGATCAGCGTCGCGCTCACCGGACCGGCCGTGACGCTGGTGCAGCGGGTCTTCGGCGCGGGCGAGTGGCGTCAGGTCTGGGGGCTGACGGCCCTGGTGTCCGCGGTGGTCCTGGTCCTGCAACTGCTGTTCCTCAAGCCGGTCGGCACCCACGCCGACGAACCGCGGCCCGTGCGCAGACCGCTGGGCAGCATGCTCCCGGGCGCGTGGACGCTGCTGCTGTCGTACTTCCTGTACGGGGCGAGCTTCGCACTCTTCACCAACTACTTCATCGCCGCGCTGCAGCAGGAGATGGACTTCGGGCTCCCGGACGCCACCGGGGTCTTCTCCCTCGTCGGCCTCGCGAGCATCTTCGGGGGAGTGGTGGGCGGGTGGCTGTCGGACCGGATCGGGCGCCGCGCGACGCTGGTGGCCTTCCTGCTGATCATCGGCCTGCCCCCGCTGGTCGTCCCGCTGGACTGGCACGGCGGCGTGTACGCGGCGGCGGTCCTGTACGGGCTGCTGATGACGGGGATCGGCACGGTGCTGGTCGCCTACGTCAGCGACCGGCTCGGCCCCCGGGAGATCAGTGCCGCGTTCGGCGCGACGACGGTGAGCCTCAGCATCGCCCAGTTCCTCGCCCCGCCGCTCGGCGGCCGGCTGACCGACGCGACCGGCTCGTTCGACCTGACCTTCTACGTTGCCGCCGCCACCTCTGTCCTGTCCGGAATCGTGGCGGTCTTCCTCCCGGGCGCGCGCATACGGAAGGGGCACCGGCCCTGATCCGGTGCCCCTTCCGGGTCTGCCGCCTGCTGCAGGTCAGTGGCCCGGCAGGCTCACCTTGTCCGGGTCGATCCTGATGTCGAGCAGGATCGGGCGGTCCCGGTTCTCTATGGCGGCCAGTGCCTCGTCCAGTTCGGCCAGGTTGCGGACGGTGAAGCCCCGGCCGCCGAGGGCCGTGGCGACCGGGCCGAAGTCGGGCCAGTCGAAGGTGGAGATCTCCGGGTCCATGTTCTTGTTGCGGAACTGGATGTGCTCGGCGCCGTAGGCGGCGTCGTTGAACATCGCCACGACCAGGTCGACATTGTGCCGGACCGCGGTGTTGAACTCGGCGAGGCCGCCGAGCATGAAGCCGCCGTCGCCGGTGACCAGCAGCGTGGGCCGCCCCGGAGCGCCGAAGGACGCGCCGATGGCATTGCCCATACCCAGGCCGATGGAGCCGAAGTTCACGGTGTGGATGTACGCCGAGGGCTCCGGGCAGTGCATCCGGGTGAACGACTCGAAGATCCACCGGCCGCCGTCGTGGACCAGCGTGCGGTCGGCCGGGAACGCCTTGTCCAGCCTGACCATGGCCGTGCGGATGTCCACCGTCTCGTCCGTGCTGGCGTCGGTGAAGTCCTCGTCGGAGTACGCGGCCAGGCGCTGCGCCAGATCCTCGGAGGCGAAGCCGGTGGGCTTGGCCTCGGCCTCGTCCAGCCACTGAACGATCGTGTCCGCCACCGTGGCGGCGTCACCGACGACGGCCGCGTCGGTCGGCGAGAACCGGTTGATGCTGTCGCGCTCGATGTCGACGTGGACGACCTGCTTCTTGTCGAGCACCGAGCCCTCGGCGGTGGTCCACTTGTTGAGACTGGCACCGAACGCGATGATGCAGTCGCTCTGTGTGATCGTGTCGAGCGCGACCTGGTGCGAGAGGGTGCCGCAGATGCCCAGATCGAACCGCTCGCCGCGGAACAGGTCCTTACCGCGCAGCGTCGTGGCGACCGGGGCGCCGATCCGCTCGGCCAGCCGCAGCAGGGCCTGCTTGGCGCCCGGCGTCGAGGCGCCGCGGCCCGCGAGCACGATGGGGCGGTTGGTGCTGGCGATGATGCCGACCGCGCTGTCCAGTGCCGCCGGGTCGGGCGCGACCGCCTGCGGCTCGACGAACGCGGGCTCGGTCTTGTTGTACTCGACCTCCTCCCACTGGAACTCGATCGGCACGTTGAGTACGACCGGCCGCTTCTCCAGATGGGCCCTGCGGATCGCGGTGGCCACGTCCTCGGCGACGGTCTGCGGAGAGCGGACCTGCTCGAAGCCGGCACCGGACGGCAGGACGACGTCCCGCTGCGGGATGTTCTGGAAATTCTCCCGGTCCACCACGGCCGTGTCTCCGGCGATCAGGAGGATCGGGGTGTGGTCCTTGACGCTCTCCACCAAGGCGGTGACGGTGTTGGTCAGCGCCGGGCCGTGGGTCACCGTGGCAACCCCGAGCCCGCCCGAGGTGCGCGCGAACCCGTTGGCGGCGAGGACGGCCCCTGCCTCGTTGGAGAACGAGTAGTAGGAGCCCCCGGTCTCCCGCTGGAAGCTGTCCATCATGTACAGGTTGGCGTCCCCGAGGACTCCGAAAACGGTGCGTACGCCATGATCGGCTAGGGCGCGTGCTATGGCTTCGTGGAACAGCATTCCGGCTCCCTCTTTAGGCCTGGTCGCACCCTGGCAAATCTGCCCTTGTACGTCAATAGAGAAGTCGCGTATAACTTTGAGGATACAAGCGGGAGCGATCGAGAAACGACAAAAGAAGGTGCCGGTATGACCGAGCCGTACGACGTCATCGTGCTGGGAACCGGGGCCGCGGGGCTGACCGCGGCCGTGACCGCCGCCGAGGGCGGCGCACGCGTGGGCCTGTTCGAGAAGGCGCCCGAGATCGGAGGCACCACCAGCTGGTCCGGCGGCCATGTGTGGATCCCGTGCAATCCGCACCAGGCCGCCATCGGCGTGGAGGACAGCGAGGACGAGGCGTACGAGTACATCATGTCGCTGTCCCGGGGCTTGCTGGAGGAGCGGCTGATCCGCACCTACCTGAAGGCCGGGCCGGAGATGGTCCGCTTCCTCGACGAGCGGGCCGGCACCGAGTTCCACGCTGTCCCGGACTTCCCCGACTACCACCCGGAGCACCCGGGCGGGAAGCCCGGAGGCGGCCGTACCGTCGAGTGCCCGCTCTTCCCCTTCGCCGAGCTGGGGAAGTGGCAGGAGAAGATGACCCGCACCCCGTACTACCCGACTGAGCACCTCACGATGAGCGAGACCTCGCTCGGCGCGGTCGTCCCCGAAGTGCCCTCGCCGGAGGAGATGGCCCGCCGCGCGGTCCGCGACGAGCGCGGCCGGGGCCAGGCCCTCGTGGGGCGGCTGCTGAACGCCCTGCTGGAGGCGGGTGTGGAGCCGCGGCTCGAGCACCGCGCCCGCGAACTGGTCACCGAGGGCGGCCGGGTCGTCGGTGTGCGTTTCGACACGCCCGAAGGACCGCGCGAGGTGCGCGCCGAGTGCGGTGTCGTGCTGGCCACCGGCGGCTTCGAGTGGAACGAGGAGTACAAGCGGGCCTTCCTGCGCGGACCGCTCACGCACCCGGTGTCGATGAAGACCAACACCGGTGACGGCCTGTACATGGCGATGAAGGCCGGGGCGATGCTCGGCAATATGCGCGAGGCATGGTGGATTCCGGCCGCCGACCTGCCCGAGGGCATCAACGACATGAACCGGGCCATGATCAACGCCGACCGCACCCGCCCCCGCTCGATCATGGTCAACCGACGCGGGCGCCGCTTCACCAACGAGGCGGCCAACTACAACGCCTTCGGCGGCGCATTCCACGCCGAGGACGTGGGCGCGTTCGAGTACGCCAACCTGCCCTCCTGGCTGATCTTCGACCGGGAGTACCTGCGCCGCTACGGCACCATCGGCCCCCACCCGGCAGGCGAGGAGCCCCCGGCGTGGCTGAAGGCGTACGCCACCTTGGACGCGCTGGCCGAGGGCATCGGCGCGCCCGCCGAGGAGCTGAAGGCCACGGTGCAGCGGTGGAACGACAACTGCGCCAAGGGCGCCGACCCCGACTTCCACCGAGGCGGCAGCGCCCACGACCGCTGGTGGGGCGACCCTGCCCACAAGGGCGATGTGCGGGGCACCCTCGGGCCGATCGACGAGCCGCCGTACTACGCCATCAAGGTCGTCAGCGGCGGCCTGGGCACCAAGGGCGGGCCCAGGACCGACCAGCACGCCCGGGTGCTCGACCTGGACGGGCAGGTCATCGAGGGGCTGTACGCCGCGGGCAATGTGATGGCATCTCCGTTCGGGATGACCTACGGCGGTGCCGGGGGCACGCTGGGCCCGGCGATGGTCTTCGGCTACCTCGCCGGCCTGCACGTCACCCGGAGCACCACCGGCTGAGCGGCCCGCTGAGCAACGGGTAAAGCCCCCGCCCTTGTAGGGCGGGGGCTTTACCCTGGGGTCCGGTCGAGTACGGGGCTGGGGGCGTGCGGGTCTATCGGCCCAGGTAGGAAGACTCGATCTCCGACCAGCGGTCCACCAGCTCCTCCGCCGACCCCTGCGTCCGCACCCGGCCCCCGGACAGCACATAGCCGCGCTGGGCGTACTTCAGCGCCAAGTGGACATGCTGCTCCACCATGAGCACCCCCAGACCGCCGCCGGCCGCGATGTCCTGCAGCGCGGCGAACAGCCGCTCCACGACCACCGGGGCGAGCCCCATCGACATCTCGTCGACCAGCAGCACCCGCGGATTGGTGGCCAGCGCCCGCCCGAGGGCCAGCATCTGCTGCTCGCCACCGGAGAGCACCCCGGCCTTCTTGTTGCGCCGCTTCTTCAGCTCGGGGAAGAGCTCCAGCACATCGAGGCCGCCCGGCCTCGCGCACAGCCGCAGATGCTCGTCGATCGTCAGCGACGGGAAGAGCGAGCGGTCCTCCGGGATGTGTGCGAGACGCTTGCGCGCGATGACATGCGCACTGTGCTTGAGCAGCGACTCGTCGTCCAGCGTGATGTCGCCGCCGGAGACCTTCACCAGGCCCGAGCACGCCAGCAGGGCGGTGGTCTTGCCGGCGCCGTTGGGCCCGAGCAGGGAGACGATCTCCCCGGCGCCCACGGACACCGAGACCCCGTGCAGCACCTTGATGTTCCCGTAGCCCGCGCTGATGTCCGCGATCCGCAGGACCGCGGTACGGGTGGCCGTGCCGGTCATGCCGCACCTCCGGTGGCGGGCTCGGTGGTGGCCTGTGTGCCGAGGTAGGCACGGGCGACCTCGGGGTCCTCGCGGACCGCCGCCGGTGGCCCGGAGGCGATCCGCTTGCCGAAGTCCAGGACCTGGATGTCGTCGCAGACGTTCATGATCAGGTCGACATCGTGGTCCACGAGCAGGATCGTCGCCACGCCCGTGTCGACGAGGTTCCTGAGCTTGGCCCCGAGCTGCTGCGACTCCCCGGCGTCCAGGCCCGCGGCCGGCTCGTCGAGGAGCAGCAGCCGCGGCCCGGCCGCCAGGGCACGTGCGACGGAGACCAGCCGCGCCGTGCCGGTGGACAGCTCGGAGGGGTACTTGTCGGCCGCCCAGCCGACCTCCAGCTGCTCCAGCGCGTACTCCACAGGGTCGGCCGGGCCGCCCTCGCGGGTACGTGCGTAGGTCTGGAGGTTCTCCCGGACGGTGAGCTCCAGGAACAGCTCCATCGACTGGAACGTGCGGATGATGCCTGCCCGGCTCCGTCGGTGCGCCGCCCAGGAGGTGACGCTCTCACCTTCCAGCCGGATGTCCCCTTGGCAGCGGACCATCCCAGTGATCGCGTCAATCATCGTGGTCTTCCCGGCGCCGTTCGGACCGATCAGCCCCACCAGGCTGCCGGGCCGGACCGCGAAGCTCACCGAGTCCACCGCGGTGACACCGCCGTAGCGGACCGTCAGCCCGTCGAGTTCGAGCAGGCTCATCGCTTCCTCCTTACCAGGGTCTCGCGAGGGACCGTCAGTTCTTGGGCGGGGCCCCGGCGACCCAGGAGAGGTCGCCTTCGGTGTCGATGTACTTCGCCAGGTCGCCGGGCTCCTTGATGGGGGCCGGGGTGAACTTGCCGTCGTTGTACCGGGAGACCAGGTTGTACGGGTTGGAGATCTGCTGCATGGTCTCGGGTGCGTGCGCGGGGTCGGTCCCGTGGGTCAGGAAGCCGTCCCACGGTGCCTTCTCCTGGAGCTTCTTGAGTACCGAGTCCTTGGTGATGTCGCCCTTGATCGACGACAGGATCTCGTAGGCGTACTGCATGGAGGAGGCCGCGACAGCGGTCTGGTTGGTCAGCTCCAGCTTGGGCGCCTGAGCCTTGATCACGTCGCGGTAGGTCTTGGCGTCCTCGCTGTCGTAGTCGGACGGAACCGACGCGAACGCGAACAGGAGGCCGTTGACCGCGTCCCCTGACGCGTCGAAGACCGACTTCGTGGCCGGTGTGGCGGAGGTGCCGATCTCGGCATCGACCTTGGCGACCTTGGCCGCCTGGAACATCCGCGCCGCCGGACCCTCGCCGACGGCGAGGATGACCGCGTCCGGCTTCTGCGCGGCGAGCTTCGACATGGTCGGGGTGAAGTCGGCGGCGGCGGGGTCGAACTCGACCTTGGAGAACCCGGTCCCGCCGAGCGACTCCCACTGCTTCTTCAGTTGGTCACCGACCACCTGCCCCGCAGGAGTGTTGGTGAAGGCGACGGCCAGCTTCTTCGCCCCGGTCGCACGGAAGTGGACGGCGAGCGCCGGGTAGGAGCCCGCGGCACCCGGGGAGGTGGGGAAGTTGTACTCGCTGGTGTACTCGTCCGGACTCACCGGCCATCCGCCGATGTTAGGCATTCCGGCCTTCTCCATGGCGGGCAGCGCGTTGGCGCCGAACGCGAGGGAAGAGTTGTTGACGAAAGCGACCACATCCGAGTCGATCAGGTTGTTCAGGCACTGCGAGGTCTTGGCCGGGTCGCCGTGGTCGTCGCAGGTCTCGACGGTGACCGGGCGGCCGTCGATGCCGCCGAGCTCCTCGTTGATGTACGACGCCCAGGCCTCGTTGACCGTCTTCACCGAGCCGTTGTCCCATGCCGGGTTGGTGATGGTCAGGATCGATCCGAGCTTGATCGGCTTGCCCTTAAGGCCGCCGGTGCTGGTGCCCGGGTCCTCGGACGACTCCGAAGCGCAACCGGCCAGCGCGAGCGAGAGCGCCGCGGCGACCACCGCTCCCTGTCTGAGGGAGCTCTGACGGAACCTCATATCACTCACTGCTCCTTGCTCTGAACTACTTGGCGGGTACCGACGGCTCCAGCGACCCGGACCGGGTTTCGTCGTCGTTCGGTGGTGATGGTGGTTCGGCTGTGTTGGTGCGCCGGCCGCGGCGCTCCCGGATGGTGTGCAGCAGGGAGGCGAGGCCGTCGGGGTGCAATTGGACGGAGAGCAGCAGGGCGCCGCCCGCGATGACCAGTTGGTAGTCGCTGAGCCCTCCGGCGGAGAGCAGTTGGGAGAACAGGCCGCCGCTGGCGCCGAGCCCGGCCAGGACCGCTCCGCTGACCATGCCGATTCCGCCGATGTAGGCCATCACGATCACGTGCAGCGACTCGAACACGGTGAAGCGCTCATAGGCGAAGACGTTCGCCTGGTAGCCGAGCAGGGAGCCCCCGACACCGGCCATGAACGCGGAGAGCGCGAAGGCACCCAGCTTGAAGTGCCTGATGTTGATGCCCGCGGCGACGGCGGCGGCCTCGTTCTCGCGTACGGCCAGGGCCCGTCGGCCGGGTGTCGACACCCGTAGGGCGGCGACCAGGGCGGCAGCGGCGACGACGATGACGAGAGCGAACGTGGCGAACTCGGTCTCACTCAGCTCATGGCCGAAGATGCTCGCCGTGGCGACCCGGTTGTAGCCCTTGCCGCCGAGCAGGCGGCCGTCGGAGAACACCGCCACCTGGCAGACGAAGGCCGCGCTGAGCGTGACGAGAGCGAGACTGGGGCCGCGCACCCGCAGCGACGGCAGGCCGACGAGCAGGCCGAGCAGCAGCGCGATGACACCGCTGAGCAACAGGACCAGCAAGAAGGGCAGCCCCTTGCTGGACAGCAGGGCGGTCATCATGCCGCCGATGCCGGCGAAGGCCACCTGCGCGAGCGAGATCTGCCCCACGAAACCGGTGACCACGACGACGGACAGGGCGATCAGGATGCCCGCCAGCGTCACCACACCGGCCGACAGCCACGACGGGCGGGCGGAGTGGATGAAGACCAGACCGGCCACCAGCGCGACGATCGGGCCGGTCACCCGGAAGCACGGCGGCAGGCTGATAGGCAGCCGGCCGCGGACGACCTCACCGCGGGCGGGCAGCAGGCGGCCGGAGAAGATCATGGCGAGGATGACCACGAGCGCCGGGATGGCCTGCGCGCGTCCGGGGCCTGTCCACAGCCAGGTGTACCAGGCCCCTTCGGAGCCGGTGACCAACTGGAGCGCCGACTCCGCCATACCGAGCCCGAGGCCCGCGATCACGGCCACGCCGAACGAGGTGAACCGGGCGATCAGCGCGGCCCCGAAGACCGGAACGACCAGGAGCGTCAGGGCCTTGGAATCCAGGCCGGCGATCGGGCTCAGCATCACACCCGCGACCGCTGCGAGCACAAACCCCACGGCCCAGGTGAGCGCGCCGATGAGCACGGGCGACAGTCCGCTCAGCGAAGCGCCCTTCTCGCTGTCGGAGATCGCCCGCACGGCCAGGCCGACCCGGGTCCGGCGGGAGACGAAGGAGAGCACGACCGCGAGGACGACGGCGACCGCGGCCAGGATGATGCGGTCCATCGGCAGGGACACGCCGAACACATCGACGGGTGTCGAGGCGACCACCGGGACGGGTGTCCTGGTCTGCACGTCGAAGAGCAGGGTGGCCAGGCCCTGGAGCAGCAGGAGCAGCGCCAGGGTGGTGATGATCCGCGCGAGGACGGGGGAGTTGCGCAACTGCCGCATCACCAGCAGGTAGAAGGCGAGCCCCAGCACGACGGCGAACGCGATGGTCATCAGCGCCGAGGGCACCACCGGCCAGCCGAGGTCGTCGCGCAGCGCGTAGAACACATAGGCGCTGATCATGGCGACCGCACCGTGACTGAAGTTGAGGACGCCGGTCCCCCGGTAGATCGTCACCAGGCCCAGCGCCAGCAGCGCATAGGCACCGCCCAGCCCCAGTCCCAGTAGCGCAAACTGCAGCACAGACATCTTGACGTCCTTGTCTTCCGGCCATTGTGTGCGGGTGCAGGTGAAAGTATTCTTTCTCACGTTAAACGTCAATAGTTGCGCTGAGATTCACCGGAGAGGGGCCCCATGTCCTACACCACCGACGCCGTCACGCATGTCCGGGAGCTGGAGAAGCGCAGGTGGGAGGCGCTGGTCGGCTCCGATACGGCGACCCTGCGCGCCCTGTTCGCGGACGGCATGTCCTACACGCACTCCAACGCGATGGTGGACACCAAAGACAGTTACATCGGCGCGATCGAGAATGGCGTCGTCAGTTACGTCGCTGTCGACCCGCAGGACGAGCAGGTGCGGATCTTCGGCGGCACGGCCGTGGTGACCGGGTCCGCCGTGCTCGACGCCCGGGCCGGCGGCCGTGATGTGCGTACGAAGGCCCGCTACAGTGCGGTATGGGCGCAGGAGAACGGGAACTGGCGGTTCGTCTGCTGGCAGTCGACACCGCAGCCCCAGCCATGAGGTGAGGTGAGGTGCGCGACGCTCGCGCGGGAGCCGCCGCGCACGGGGCGTGGGGGCACCCGGCCGCGTCAGGAGCCGGGCGTCACCAGGGTGTTGAATCACTCGCGTGAGGGCAGCGGGTGCTGGAACAGCTCGCAGGCGTTGCCCAAGGTCACCGCCCTGGCCACCGCCGGGTCGATGCCTTCGAACTGCTGCCGCGGGATCTCCTGGGTATACGGCCACGAGGAGTCGGCGTGCGGGTAATGCCCGGTCGCCGGATGGGTGCGCACCACCGCGTGCCAGGCGCCCTTCATCCGGCTCGGCACCTCGTCCGGCCCGGTGTCGACGGCACCTGCCGCGGCCTGCGAGTACATCAGAGAGTGATATGCCGTCACCTCCTCCAGGTGCCGCTACGCATCCTCGGGCACCTCGCCCCAGGCCGCGCGCATGTCCGCGTACCCGGTGCCCCCGCCCTCCTCGAGCGCCTCGATGCAGCACAGCATCGACACCTTGGCCGAGACCGGCTTGAACGAGCTGCCGGAGTGACAGACCTCGTTGTCGCCGAGGCAGCGCACCGGCGGGTGGCTCCGGTCGGTGATCAGCTCCCCGTTCTCGTCCACGTTCGAGATGTCGAGCACGATCGGTTTCCCGATGAGGTCCGCGCTCATGGTCTCGTCGGTCTGGTGCTCGATCTCCTCGGAATTCCGTGCGAACGCGATGTGCTCGTCCCGGCTTAGAACACCAGGTTGGCCAGTTCGCCGGTGAGGTACTCGATCTTCATCAAGGCTACTTCGGCCCCTCATCTCCTCCTGCGGGCCGGGCGGCGCACCGAGCGCGTCCACCGGCCCGGCGGGCGTCCGGACAGGGGTTGGTGCTCGCCGCTCGGGCTGTGAGGTCCCGGCGAAGGTAAGTGACCTAACGTCGGACGTCAATGGGTAATGCAAATGCTGTCCGCCGTCAGCTTGTACGGCGACATGCCCCCTTTGGGGTGCCGTGGGCCGGAGGCGGAGTGCATGCTAGCCACCGGTTCCTTGTCTCTTGTCCACTGCCGTTCAACGTGACATGTTGAGTTTTCTGACGGCCGTCGGCGGTGCGGCAGGCGAGGCAGCGGCCTGCCTGACGGCCCATCCGGCCAGGTGCGGCTGCCCGGGCAGCACCGCCATGACCTCGTTCGAAAACCCCGATCCCCGACTGACAGGGAGAAGCGCCATGCGCATCGGAGTGGACATTGGAGGCACCTTCACCGACCTGGTTGTCGAAGACGACACCGGCACCCGGAGAACCTGGAAGGCCTCCAGCACCCCACCGGACTTCGGCGCCGGTGTCCTGGCCGCCCTGGATCTCGCCGCGGCCGACCTCGAGACCAGCACGGCGGAACTCCTCACGGCTACCGCCCAGTTCGTCCACGGCACCACGGTCACGACCAATGTCGTCCTGACCCGCACCGGCGAGCGGGTCGGACTCATCACCACCCGCGGTTTCGCCGACACCTACCCCCTGGCCCGCCAGTACCGAGGGCAGGAACAGGACCCGTCCAAGGTCACCCACCCGGTGCCGCTGGTCGACGCCGCGGACACCGTCGAGGTCACCGAACGCGTCGACTACGCGGGCCGCGTGGTGGCTGGGCTCAACGAGGACGACCTCAAGAAAGGCGTGCGGCACCTGCTCGACCAGGGCGTGCGGTCCTTCGCGGTCTGCTTCCTGTGGTCCTTCCGCAACGCCGAGCACGAGCGCAGGGCCAAGGAGCTCATCCTTGAACTCGCCCCCGATGCCTATGTCTCGATCTCCTCCGAGACCTGCCCGGTCCTCGGCGAATACGAGCGGACCAGCACCACCGCGATCAACGCCTACGCGGGACCCGCCCTCAAACGCTATGCCGAGCGCCTGGACCAGAACCTGCGCGACGGCGGCCTCAGCCACCCCATCCTGCTGATGAAGTCCGACGGCGGCGCCGCCAGCATCGCCAGCGCGGTCACCGCGGCGGCGCAGACCGTGTACTCCGGCCCCGCGGCCGGTATCGTCGCCGCGCAGCAGCTCGGCGAACGCCTTGGCGAGCAGAACCTCATCACCTTCGACATGGGCGGCACCAGCACCGACGTGGCGCTCATCCACCACGGCCGGGTCCAGACCACCTCCCTGCAGCGTCTCGACCGGCAGGCCCTGGCCGTCCCCATGATCGACGTGACCTCCGTCGGCGCGGGCGGCGGCTCGCTCGGCTGGGTGGGGGTGGACGGCACCTTGCGGACCGGCCCGCAGAGCGCCGGAGCCCTCCCCGGTCCGGCGTGCTACGGCCGAGGCGGCACCCAGGCGTCGGTCACCGACGCCAACCTGGTGCTCGGTCTGCTGGATCCCGGTTACTTCCTCGGCGGGCGGTTCCGGCTCGACCGCGACGCCGCCGAACGGGGCGTGGCCGAACTGGGGGAGCGCACCGGTCTTTCCGCGCCCGCCGCCGCGCACGGGATGTTCCGGGTCGTCAACTCGGTGATGACGGACGCCATCAGGCTGCGCACCGTCTTCGCGGGGCTCGACCCGCGCGATTTCGCCCTGGTCTCCTTCGGCGGGGCCGGCGGTCTGCACTGCGCCGCCGTCGCCGCGGACCTCGGCATCCGCAAGGTGATCGTGCCGGCGATGGCCTCGGTGTTCTCCGCCGTCGGGCTGGTCAGCAGCGACGTGGTCTACAGCTATGCGAAGTCCACGACGACCTCGGTGGCGGCCGGCGGCGGGATCACCGACGACGCGCTGGAGAGTGTGAACGCCATCTTCGCCGAACTCGAAGCGCGCGCCCGGGCCGATCTGGGGCAGCACGATGTGCCTGAGGAGGAGTGGAGGATTGAGTACGGGCTGGAGCTGTCCTACCTCGGCCAGATCCTCAACTTCCAGATCGAGGCCCCGGCCCGGCCGCTCGGCTATGGCGACATCAAGGACCTGGTCGCCGAGTTCGACAGGCGGTACCGCGAGGTGTACGGCCCCGGCGCCGCCTCCCCCGAGAACGGCTACATGCTCAAGACCTACACGGTAACCGGCACCGGACGCATCCAGCGTCCGGCGGCCGCCCGGCAGTCCGCCGCGAAGGCGGGCGGCGAGGGGTTCGTCAAGAAGGGGACCCGGCGCGCGGCGGCCGACCTCGACAGCCCGAACTTCACCGACATTGCCGTCTACGACGGCCTCGCGACGGCGCCCGGCTCCGTCACGGCCGGTCCGGCGCTGATCGAGTACCCGGACACCACGGTGCTGGTCCCCGCCGGATTCACCGCTGCCGTCGACGAGTTCGCCAACGTCGTTCTCGAACAGTCCGAGCAGAAGCGAGAGGGCTGACCCATGACGATCCACACGGATGCCCCCACGGACAGCGTCGCCGCCGAGGAGCACGACCCCGTCCTGTCCCAGATCATCTACAACTACGAGCTCACCTTGAACCAGGAGATGGGCCGGGCGGTGGTCAACCTCTCCGGCTCCCCCCTCTTCGTCGGCGCTTCCGACTTCGCCTGCGGCTGCCTGGACGCCGAGGGCAACATCCTGACCAGCATCTCCTGGTCGCTTCAGATGGGCTACGCGGTGTCCAACACCGTCCGCGCCTCGCTGCGCCGCTACGGAGACGACATCCACCCCGGCGACATGATCTTCTGCAACGACCCGTACGAGGGCGGCGGGCTGCACTCCTCCGACGTGGTCGTGGTCGCCCCGGTCTTCGCCGACGGCGAGCTGTCGGCGTGGGTCGGGGTGTCGGCCCACGTCACCGATGTCGGCGGCGCGGTTCCCGGCGGGTTCTCCGTCGAGCCGATGGAGTGCTACGGCGAGAACATCCGCTTCACCCCGGTCAAGTTCTACGAAAAGGGCGTCTACCGCGGCGACATCGTGGACGCCTTCCTCACCAACGTCCGGCTCCCGGAGCGCACCGGTATCGACCTCAAGGCCCTGATGGGCGCCACCTGGATCGGGCGCGAGCGCATGGAGGCGCTGTTCGCCCAGCACGGGGCCGACCGGATCCGCGCCGTCCACGCCGGCCAGATCCAGCAGTCAGAGCGGGCGATGCGCGAACGCCTGGCCGCGCTACCGGACGGCGTGTACGAAGGCGCCGCGCACATGGAGCACGACGGCGCAGAGGACCGGATCTACACCATCCGCATGCGGGTGACCAAGGAAGGCGAGTCGATCACTTTCGACTACACCGGCACCGACCCGCAGTCCCCCGGCATCCTCAACTGCGCGGAGGTCGGCAGCACCGGCAACGTCGTCGCGGCGCTCGCGACCGTGGTCGCCCCGGACATCCCCTTCAACGAAGGGCTGATGCACCCCGTCGAGATCGAATCGCCCGTCGGCACCCTGGTCAATGCGATCAAGCCCGCGCCCATCTCCGGCGCCACGATCTACGGCGCCTGGTTCGGCACCGACGCCATCCTCGAGGCGCTCAACTACATGGTCGCCGGGAACCTCGAGCACGAGCAGCGGCGCACCGGCCCGTGGGGAAGCTGGACCTTCGCCTGGCTGCACTGCACCAACCAGTACGGAGAGCCCTGGTTCTTCAACATCTTCACTGCCGGTGGCGGCGGCGCCTCGGCGATGTCGTTCCGGGACGGCGAACCGGCCATGATGGGCGTGCAGACGGTCGGCTCGTTCACGGCCAACATCGAGGACTACGAACTGCAGAGCCCGGTGCTCTTCCTGGACCGGTCCTTCGCCGCCGACACCGGGGGTGCCGGACGCTACCGGGGCGGGCTCGCCCTGCAGTCGCTGGCCGTGCCCTGGGACACCTCCAAGTGGGACACCGTGGTGTTCCACAACCGGCTGAGCACCCCCTCCTCGGCCGTCTCCGGCGGCCAGTCGGGGGCCGGGTCCTCCCTCCGGTTCTCCCGGGGCATCCGCGACGACGTGCGCGACCGGTGGAGCAGGGGCGAGCCGCTGCCGATCGAGGATTACGCCGAGGGCGCGGAGCGGACACCGACCCGGGCCAGGGGCCTGGTGATCGACGGCCAGGACGGCTACTACATGCGCGCGACCGGCGGGCCCGGGTACGGCGACCCGCTGGAGCGGCCGGTTGAGGAGGTCGCAGACGACCTGCGCCGCGGGTTCGTCTCCCCCGCCACGGCCCGCGACGCGTACGGTGCCGTGCTCACCGCGGAGAACACCCCGGATCCGGACGCCACGGCCCGGAACCGTACCGAGATCAAGCGCCGCCGGGCGGCCCTGCCGACCGCGGCCGAGGCACTGGCCGCGCTGCGCGGCAGCCGGTCGGCGGCCCCCGGAGGCTCCGCCGACATCGCCACGACGCAGGTCCTGGGCGAGTACCTGGAGGTCGACCCGGCCGGGATGTACCGGTGCCGGGCCTGCGGGCACGAGTTCTGCGACGTGCGCGACAACTGGAAGTGGCACGCCGCCTTCGAGCAGGCACCGGTGAGCCCGGAGTCCGTGCAGACCCCGATCCGTGAGCGTGACGACCTGTATTACCGCCGGTACTACTGCCCCGGCTGCGGGGTGCAGACCGAGACCGAGGCCGCGCTGGGGGACGAGCCCCCGCGCTGGAACTTCCGCCCGCTGTCGGTCTGGCGCGCCCAGCAGGAGCAGACGGCGGCAGGGAAGTCCCCGGAAGCGGCGCCGGTGAGCTGACCTGATGCGAGGGGCACCCGCGGTGACGGAACAGGGTGACGAACACGGAACGGGCCGCCACTTACCCGGGCGCCGTCGTTCGGCATCGGCGCGCGGGGCGGGCCCGGGCAGAACGGTGGACGGCCGCGGCAGGCCGGCACCGGTCGGGGTGCCGTTGCCCGGAGGGCCGACGACCCTGTTCATCGGCCCCGGCACAGCCTCCGGTGCACTGGCGGGCCCGGCAAGGCATCGCGGAAAGACAGGAAAGACAGGAAAGACAGCGGAAAGACAGACAGCCTCGGGTGCCGTTCCCCGCCAGGGGAACGGCACCCGAGGAAACGGCGCCGGGCGTCAGACCCAGGCAGTCGAACCCAGCACGGCGAGGCCGGCTTCGACAAGGCCGGGGACTGCGGCCCCCGCCTTCTCGAAGCCCTCGCCGACCGTCTGGCCCGCCAGGTACCGCGAGTGGATGCCTTCCGCGATCACGGCCAGTTTGAAGTAGCCGAACGCCACGTAGAAGTCGAGCGCGGACAGGTCGAGCCCGGAGGCCGTGGCGTAGGCGTCCGCCAGGTCGCGGCGGCCGGGGAAGCCGGGGTTGGCGCTTACCGCGTGGCGGGTGCCGGTGACGTTCTCGGTGATCTCGTCCCAGTACACGAGCATCAGGCCGAGGTCGGTCAGCGGGTCGCCCAGGGTGGACATCTCCCAGTCGATGACCGCGGCGATCCCGGTCGGCCCGCCCTGCTCGCCGGGGGCGAAGATGACGTTGTCGAGGCGGTAGTCGCCGTGGACGACGCTTGCGCGCTGGGCCTGCGGCACCGCCAGCTCCAGGCGGCGGACCAGCTCGTCGATCCCGGGCAGCTCGCGCGTCGCCGACAGCGACCACTGGCGGGCCCACCGCGAGACCTGCCGGGCGACAAAGCCCTCCGGGCGGCCGAAGCCCTCCAGGACGGCCGGGTCGGTGGTGTGCAGGGACACCAGGACGTCGACCAGGTGGCGGGCGCAGCGGGCGGCCACGTCCGGGGCGAGGTCGCGCGTGTCGTCGGCGCCGCGCAGGACCGGGCCCTCGACCCGCTCCATGACGTAGAAGTCGGCGCCGAGGATGTCGTGGTCCTGACACAGCACCACGGGTCCGGGGACGGGTACGTCGGTGTCGTGCAGCGCGTCGATGACCCGGTACTCGCGGGCCATGTCGTGCGCGGTCGGCAGGACATGGCCGACCGGCGGCCGGCGGAGCACCCAGTCCCCGCGGCCGTCGGTGAGCCGGTAGGTGAGGTTGGAACGGCCGCCCGCGATGAGGGACGCCCGCAGGGGTCCCGCCAGACCGACGGCCGCGTCCAGGTACGGGGTCAGCCGGTCGAGGTCGACGCCGACCAGGCCGGTGTCGGCGGATCCGGCGTCCGCATGGGCGTCAGCGGCCACTGAACTCGGCCTTTCCCACACCGTTCTCCACGAAGCTCGTCATCCCGATCGTCCGGTCCTCGGTCGCGAACAGCCCGGCGAACAGGCCCCGTTCGAGCTCCAGGCCGTGGTCGAGCGACGTCTCCAAGCCCCGGTCGACGGCCTCCTTGGCCGCGCGCAGGGCCAGCGCCGGGCCGCGGAGGTAGGGCGTGGCGAGCTCCTTCGCCTTCTGAAGAACCTCGTCAGGCTCGACCACGTAGTCGACAAGTCCGGTCTCCAGCGCCTGCTGCCCGCGGATCATCCGGCCGGAGAAGATCAGGTCTTTCGCCCGGGAGGCCCCCACCACCCGGGGCAGGCGCTGCGTCCCGCCGGCACCGGGGATCACGCCGAGCAGGATCTCCGGGAAGCCCAGCTTGCTGTTGACCGCGCAGACCCGGAGGTCGGCGGCCAGGGCGAGTTCGAGGCCGCCGCCGAGCGCGAAGCCGTTGATCGCGGCGATGACGGGCATAGGCAGCCGCGCAAGCGCGGTGCACGCGTCGCCGAGCGCGCCGGAGTCGCGGACCGCCTTGCGGTAGTCCCAGCCCAGCATCTCCTTGACGTCGCCGCCCGCCGCGAAGACCATCGGGCCGCCGGTGACGACCGCCGCCCGCGCCTCCTCGGACCGGCGCACCTCGTCCAGGACCTCCATGAGCTCCCGGACAAGGTGCCGGTCCAACGCGTTGACGGGCGGTTGGGTGAGGGTGATGGTCGCGAGCCCGTCGCTGATGTCGAGCGCGACCCGAGTTCGTTCGCTCATCGAAAACTCCTTGCATGGAATGCCCCGGTTTCAGCCGAGGCGGAGGGTGACTCCCGCCAGCGACGGAGGAAGCGCCCCGGGGCCGGTGTCGTCGCATAGCGGTCAGCGAAGCGGAGACCCTGATCCGCGAGGGAAGGAACCCCCCTCCGTTAGGAGGGGGGACGATGTCAGGAGTGGTCGTACCAGCCCTTGCCGGTCTTGCGGCCGTGGTCGCCCGCGCCCGCCATCCGGACGGACAGCTCCGGCGGGTAGAACTTGGGGTCGACGGTGTCGGCGAAGATGTTCCGGGAGGCGTTGACGAACACGTCGACGCCGGTGAGGTCCATCGTCTCCAGGGGGCCCATCGCGTGGCCGAAGCCCAGGCGGCAGGCGGTGTCCACGTCCTCGGCCGTGGCCACGCCGGACTCCACCAGCTTCACGGCTTCGACGCTGAGCGCGACGATCAGCCGGGTGGTGACGAAGCCCGCGATGTCACGGTTGACGACGACGCAGGTCTTGCCGAGGTCCTCGGCGAACGACTTGGCCCGCTCCAGGGTCTCGTCGCTGGTCTTGAAGCCGCGGACGATCTCGCACAGCCGCATCATCGGCACGGGGGAGAAGAAGTGGGTGCCGACGACCTGCTCCGGACGGCTCGTCACCGAGGCGATCCGGGTGATCGGCAGGGCGCTGGTGTTGGTGGCCAGCACCGCGTCCTCCCTGCAGATCTTGTCGAGCTGCCGGAAGACCTCCTGCTTGACCTCCAGCTTCTCGAAGATCGCCTCGACGGCGACATCGGCGGTCGCGGCCGCATCCAGGTCGGTGGTCTTGGTGATCCTCGCCAGCGCCGCGGCGGCGTCGTCGGCGGAGATCTTCTCCTTCTTCGCGAGGCGCCCCAGCGAGGTCTCGATCTCGCGCAGTCCGCGGTCGAGCTGTTCGGCGCTCAGGTCCTGGAGGACGACGTCGTAACCGCCGAGCGCGGCAACCTGGGCGATACCGGAGCCCATCAGGCCGGCGCCGACGACTGCAAGGTTGGGCACGGGAGTTCCCTTCATCGTGGTCGAACAGTGGAGTCAGCGGGCTTCGCGGGCCGCCGAGCGGCGGCGCACCGCGCGCCGGGCGAGCGACATGCGGTGCACCTCGGAGGCGCCGTCGTAGACCCGAAACGGGCGGACCTCGCGCAGGTACAGCGACAGCGGCAGGTCATGGGAGATACCGAGGGCGCCGTGGATCTGGACGGCCCGGTCGACGACCTGCCCCACCGCCTCCGCGACGAACGTCTTGGCGATGGACGTCTCGGCGGAGCCGCGCTCACCCTGGTCGAGCACCCAGGCGGCATGGGTGATCAGGCTGCGGGAGGCGGCCAGATCGATCTCGTTGTTGGCCAGCATCTGCTGGATCATCCCGAGATCCGCGAGCTTGCTGCCGAACGCGTCGCGCTCGGACGCCCGGTCGAGCGCCATGTCCTGGGACCGCTCGGCGAGGCCGAGCCAGCGCATGCAGTGGGTGAGCCGGGCGGGGGCCAGGCGCACCTGGGCGTACGCGAACCCGAGGCCGACCTCGCCGAGCACGGCCTCGGGCGGGACCCGGCACTCGTCGAAGACCACCTCGCAGTGGCCGCCGACGAAGCCGACGTCGAGGCTGCCGATGTGCCGGGTGACCCGCATCCCGGGGTTGTCGGCGTCGACGAGGAACATGGTGGCGCCCGCGGCCTGGCCCTCGTGTTCAGGGGTGCGGGCCATGCAGATCGTCCACGCCGCCCCGTCGGCGCCGGTGATGTACCACTTGGTGCCGTTGATGACCCAGGCGTCGCCGTCCCACCGGGCCGCTGTCTTCAGCATGGAGGGGTCGGACCCGGCGCCGGGGCTCGGCTCGGTCATCGCGAAGCAGGACCGCACGGTCCCCTTGACCAGCGGGGCCAGGTACTTCTCCTGCTGCTCGGGCGTCGCCACCTTGTGCATCAGGTGCATATTGCCCTCGTCGGGCGCCGCGCAGTTGAGCGCCAGCGGGCCGAGCAGGCTGTACCCGGCCTCGCGCAGGATCACCGACTGGGCGGAGGTGGACAGGCCCAGGCCGCCGAACCGCTCGGGCCCGGTGGGCGACAGTAGGCCCGCGGCGGCAGCCCCCTTCTGGAGGCTGCGCCGCAGGTCGTCGGTCGGACCGGAGCTCGAGGCGGCCATCGCCAGTTCGGCCGGGACCACCTCGTCCCGGATGAACGCGCGGACGCGCTCGGCCAGCTCCAGGGTGGCGTCGTCGGGCGTGAGGTCGACGGCCATTACTGGGCCGTCCAGCCGCCGTCGACGATCAGGGAGGAGCCCGTCATGTAGCTGCCCGCGTCGGACGCGAGGAGCAGCAGGGCTCCGACCAACTCGTCGGAGTCGCCCAGGCGGCGCATCGGGATGCTGGAGAGCGCGGCGGCGTTGGCCGCCTCGTCCGCCTGGATCGCGGCCGTCATGTCCGATTCGACCAGGCCCGCCACCAGCGCGTTCACCCGGATGCCGCGACGGCGCGTCCACTGCATCGCCAGGTCGCGGGTGATCCCGAGCAGGCCCGCCTTGGAGGCGCTGTAAGCCGCTTGGGGAGCGTCGGTGGAGACCATGCCGAGCACGGACGAGATGTTGATGATGGAGCCGCCGTGGCCCGCGGCGATGCACGCCCGGCCGAAGGACTGCGCCATCTGGTAGGCGCCGGTCAGGTTGACCTGGAGGACGCGGGCGAACTCGGCCGGGTCGTCCTTGTGTGAGGGCACGACCCGGGCGATCCCGGCGTTGTTGACCAGGACGTGCACGTCGCCGAGCTGGTCGCGGGCCGCCGCGACCAGAGCCTCGCAGTCGGCCGGGTCGGCGACGTCCGTGGGCACGGCGATGCAGCGGCGGCCCAGCGCCTCGACCTTGCCCTTGGTCTCCTCCAGCAGCTCCGTACGCCGCGCGCCGAGCGCGATGTCGGCGCCAGCCTGGGCCAGGGCCAGGGCGAACGTGACGCCCAGGCCCGAGGAGGCACCGGTGACGATGGCGGTCCTGCCTTCCAGGCTGAACCGGTCGAAGACGCTCATGACGCGTTCACCTTCGCGCTGGCCCTCTCCCACTCGGCGTCGAGGATGCCCTTGAGGTAGGACAGCCGGTCCTTGCCGGAGACGAAGTCGAACTTCACGGTGCCGAACGGGTCGATCCTGTTGCGCAGCAGGTCGAGCTGGTCCTGCGTCGGCTCGGCCGTGACTGGCACGTCCGCCGGGACCTCCAGCTCGAAGCCGGTGTTGTCGACGACGGTCTGGACATCGACGCCCGGGTGCACGCTCTCGATGCGGAACGGCCGGTCGTCCTCGTCCTTGACCAGGACGGCGAGGTTGGTCACCACGACGATCGGACCGGGCTGCAGGCCGGCCTCCTCGCGCGCCTTGGCACCGACCTTCCAGCGGGTGCCGGTGACAAAGCCCACCTTGTCGACCAGCGTGCGGGAGTTGTGGTTGCCGAAGTAGGCGATCATCTTGCGGTACATCTTGATCACCTCGGCCGCGCCCGCGCCGCCGGGGAGGCGGACCTTGGGGGCGTCGAACGGGCCGATCGTGGAGAGGTTGATCGCACCGTCGCCGTCGAACTGGGCGGAGGAGACCGCCTCGACCCCGCCGTGGTTGGCGAGGTGGATCGAGTTGACCTCGGTCAGCATGCCCCAGCGGGCGGCGGCGCCCTTGTACGCCGACGCCTCGGCACCGGTGAACGACAGCTGGATCGGGGCCATGCCCACCGCGTCGAAGCCGACCAGGTAGGCACCCTTGGCGTGGGTGAGCTTGGCGAGCATGTACGAGGCGTAGGCCAGCGGGGTGAACGACCCCATGACGGTCACGCCCTGCTCGTCGACCTCGGCTGCGACCCGGCAGGTCATCAGCTCGTGGATCTCGTAGTCGGTCATCCTCAGGCTCCTTCGATGACTTCGGCGGCGTCGACGAGCGCGTGCAGGACGGTGTCGCGGTCCTTGAGCACCCGGGTGCGGTAGTCCGCCTCGCTCTCGCCGCGGATCTGGTCCACGTAGTCAAAGAACGAGGGGCCCCCGGCTGCAGCGGCGTACTCCATGATCTCCCAGGCGTCCAGGGCGTAGCGCGGGACGTGCGAGGTGGGGTGGGCACCGAACGGGGCTTCGATGACCGCTTCGACGTAGAAGCCGGGGAGCTTGGTCATGTGCGAGTTCTCGACGATCACGCTGCGGTCGACGATCTCCTCGCAGGTGACGATGACCTTGCGCGCCGCCTTCGCCATCTCGACGTCGGGGCCCGAGGTGTTGTCCCACTGCGCGTTGCCCTCGGCGTCGGCGCGCAGCGCGTGCACGATCGCCACATCCGGCTGGATGGCGCGCACCGCGGTCAGTTCCTCGCCGGTGAACGGGCACGTGGTGGTCGAGTAGATCTCGGGGTATCGGGCCGGGATGTCGGAGCCGAACGGGCCGCGGTAGGGCAGGAACGGCACGCCGCGGCCCTGCGCCTCCAGGCCGATGAGCAGGCCGAGGCCGGTGTACTCGGTGAACGGCAGCTTCCCGGACTCGATGGCCTTGCGCACGTTCGGGGCGAGGCCGAAGGCCTCCAGGGTGACCATGGCGAACGACAGGTGGCCGAGCGTCCCGGCCGCGGCCAGCAGGTCCATGTCGGCCGAGCCGACAACGGTGATGGCGTGGATGTCCTTGCGCCCGGCGCGGATCAGCTCGCGGACCGCCGCCATCGGGTGGTTGGCGAACCAGCCGCCTCCGAAGGCCACGGAGTCTCCGTCGTGGACGAGGTCCCCGAGCGACTCCAGGGGGACCACCTTGTCGGGCATCTTGCTCTCGCTCATGGCCTCACCACAGCTTTCCGGTTGGACACGGTTCCTCCTCGGCGGATCACAGGGGAATAATCTACCGTTGAACGTCAAATGTGTAAAGCTCGGGTCGGGTGGGTCCGGAGGGGTCAGCGCTCCAGGCCCCGCAGGCCCTTCGAAGTCATGAAGTCGGAGATCGACTTCCAGACCTCGTCCTGGCGGAGCATGACCTGGTCGGCGATGGCCTCGATGTCCGCGGCGCGCCGGGGGTCGAGCCGGGGCCCGGACTCGATGGCGACGGAGGCGAAGTACGCCGACGGCCAGGGCAGCGACTCGACCGCGGTCGCGATGCCCTCCAGCTCCTCCTGCAGCTTGTCGTGCTCGACGACCCGGCTGACGATGCCCGCGCGCAGCGCCTCCTCGGCGCCCACCACCCGTGAGGTGAGGATCATGTCCTTGGCGAACGCCTCGCCGGTCGCCCGCGACAGCCGGCTGGTGCCGCCCACGTCGGGGACGATGCCCATCCGCATCTGCGGCATTGCGAACACCGCCCGGTCGCTGGCGATACGGATGTCGCAGGCCAGAGCCATCTCCAGGCCGGCGCCGATGACGGGGCCGTTGATCGCGACGACGCTCGGCTGGGCGACGCGCTCGAAGCGGTCGACGATGTTCGCCCAGCGGCGGATGAACGAGGGGTAGCTGCCCTTCTCGACCTCCAGCGAGGCACCGATGGCCCCGAAGTCGACCCCCGCGCAGAACGCGGGGCCGTTTCCGGTGAGCGTCACCACGCGCAGGTCGTCGCGCATCTCGACGCCCGCCATGACCCGGTCCAGGTCGTCCCAGGCCTCGAAGGTGAGGGCGTTGCGCTCGTCGGGGCGGTTCAGTGTGATGTCGAGGCGCGTGCCGGAGTCCCTGACGGTCAGGGTCTTGAGGTTATCGGCTGCCATGTGCATCTCCCGGGGTAAACATGCCATGTAACGTATGACGTTAGCCTAGTCGCGCCTGACCGGGGTCCTGGCGCTCCCGTAGGATATATGTAAGACTGACGTTGAACGTAAGAAATTAACTCTGATGGGGATGTCCGTGGAAGCTACGACGAGCCCGGCAGGTGAGGTCGCCGCCGGAAGCGTGCTGCACGCCGGACGGCTGATCACCCAGATCGAGAACGGGTACGAAGGCGCCCGGGAAACGCTGCGCGAGCTGGCACCGCACTGCGGGAAGGCGCAGATCATCGGCGTGACCGGTCCGCCGGGCGCAGGCAAGAGCACCCTGCTCGCGGCGCTGATCCGCGAGCTGCGCGGCCAGGGCCGCACCGTCGGCGTCATCGCCGTCGACCCGTCCAGCCCGTTCAGCGGCGGCGCCCTGCTCGGCGACCGGGACCGGATGCTGGAGGCGTCGAGCGGGGACCGCGAGGTCTTCATCAGGTCCATCGCCTCCCGGTGCGCCTCGGGCGGGCTCGCCGCCGCCGTCAACGACGCGGTAGACGTCATGGACGCGATGGGCAAGGACGTCGTCATCGTCGAGACCGTAGGCGTCGGCCAGGGCGAGTTCGACATCGCCAAGATCGCGCACACCGTCGTCCTGGTACTCGTACCCGGCTACGGCGACTCCCTGCAGGCGATGAAGGCCGGAATCACCGAGATCGCCGACGTCGTCGCCGTCAACAAGGGCGACACCCCCGGCGCCGAGCAGACCTCCAAGGACCTGAACGCGCAGGGCTTCGAGCGGACCGGACCGCCCGGCACCGAGCCGTGGCCGGTCCCCGTGCGCAAGGTGTCCGCGCTGCGCCAGGAGGGCACCGCCGAACTGGTGGCGGCCGTGGACGAGCACTACGCCTTCACCGGCTCGTCCGAGTGGCGCACCGCGGGCGAACGTGCCCGCAGGCACGCCCAGTTCGTCGCCTTCGTCGGCGACCGGCTCCGCGACGAGCTGCTCGGCCCGGCGAGCGCCGAACTCGACGACGAGCTGCTGGCCGACCCCTACGGGGCGGCCGAACGCTACGTCGAGGCACTGATCAGTGCCCACCGCCACATGGCCACCCGGCCTCGAATCGGGACAGAGCCAGGATTGGAGAAGTCGTGACATCCCTGCTGAGCGCGAAGTTCGAGGCCGCGAAGGAGGCGTGGGCCGCCCGCCGCGCCCGCTACGCCGACAAGCTGCGGCCCGCCAAGACGATCTCCGGCCTGCCGGTGAAGACGGTCTACACCCCGGACGACGTGGTCGACTCCGACCTTGAGGAGATGCCCGGCGTCTACCCCTTCACCCGCGGCCTGCACCCCGACGGCTACGCACTGACGCCGTGGATGCAGCAGATGGTCTTCGGCTACGGGACCATCGAGGAGACCCGCCAGAAGATGGAGAAGATGGTCGCAGAGGGAATGGAGGGATACTTCGGCCACAAGGTCTTCAACACCGTCTACGACGTCCCGTGCATGTACGGCATCGACGCCGACCACCCCGAGGCCGTCGGCAACATCGGCCAGTGCGGTGTGCACATGTCCACCGGTGACGACTACGACGAGCTGGTCCGCGACTGGGACCTGAAGTCCACCAACTTCTCCATGATCACCGGCGACAACTGCCTGCCCGCGCTGGCCCTGCTCGCCGCCGCCGTCGAGCGCCGCGGCGAGCCTACCCAGCTCATGCACGGCAACTCCATGAACTGGTACCCGCGCATCGCCGTCCAGGACGTGCCGTCGTGGGAGCCCAAGTGGGGCTACGCCCTGATGGTCGACCTGATCAAGTGGGCCAAGGACAACGCGCCCGACTGGAACCCGGTCAATATCTTCATGTACGGCCTGTCCGAGGCCGGCGCCACCCCGGTCCAGGAGCTGGCCTACGGCCTGTCCTGGGGCAAGTCGATCATCGACGCCGGTCTTGAGGCGGGCCTGGAGCCCGACGAGTTCATCGGCCGCCTGTCCTTCCAGATCGGCTGCACGGTGAACGTCTTCGAGGAGGTCGCCAAGTTCCGGGCGCACCGCCGGATGTGGGCGAAGCTGTGCAAGGACGCGGGCGTCACCAAGCCGTCCAACATGTTCGCCCGTGTGCACGTGCACACCAGCGGCTACGTCCTCACCCAGCAGCAGCTGATGAACAACAACGCCCGCATCACGCTGCAGACCCTGGCCGCGGTGCTCGGCGGCGTCCAGTCGATCCACACCTGCTCGTACGACGAGGCCGTCGGCGTGCCGACCGAGGAGTCGCACCGCACCGCGCTGCGCACCCAGCAGATCCTGATGTGGGAGAGCGGCCTGCGCGATGTGGCCGACCCGCTGGGCGGCTCGTACTTCATCGAGAAGCTGACGGACGAGATGGAGGCCGAGGCCTGGAAGATCTACGAGGAGCTCGAGGCCGCCGGCGGCTACCGCAAGGGCCTCGAGACCGGCGAGATCAAGCGGAACATCGACAACGCCTCGTACGAGATGAAGAAGCTCATCAACAGCGGTGAACTGCCGGTCGTCGGCGTGAACCGATACGTCTCGGAGGACAAGGAGAACTACGAGCCGTTCCGCATCGACGAGACGATCGAGACCAAGGCCAAGGCACGCCTCGACGCCTACCGCGCGAGGCGCGACCAGGCCGCCGTCGACGCCGCGCTCAAGGACGTCCGGGACGCATGCCAGGCGCTCAAGGACGGCACGGGTCCGCTGATGCCGGCCCTGGTGGAGGCAGCCCGCAAGGGTGTCACGAACGGCGAGATGATGGTGCCGATGCGCGAAGCGTTCGGCTGGTACGTCAGCGAATGAGCCCGCACGCCGGAGCGAATCGCACATCACACAAGGAGTAGTGGACCGTGTCCAAAGAGCACATCAAGGTCCTGCTGGCCAAGAAGAAGATCGACGTCCACGGGCGCGGCTCCAAGCTGATCGCGCGGGAGTTGCGCGACGCGGGCATGGAGGTCGTCTACTTCCGGTTCGGCGTCCCGGAGGAGATCGCCGAGGCGGCGCTCCAGGAGGACGTCGACGTGGTCGCCGTCAGCATCATGACCAGTGGGCAGATGCAGATCGCCCGTGAACTGATCCCGGCGCTCAAGGAGCGCGGTATGGACCAGGTTCTGGTGATCATGGGCGGCATCATTCCGGAGGTGGACTTCGAGCCGCTGCAGGAGATCGGCGTGCACCGCAGCTTCCCGCCCGGGCTTCCGGGCGGCGTCGTCGCCGAGTACATCCGGGACAACGTCGGCACGGCGACGCTCACCTGACCCCGGCGGCACCGGCCATAAGTGCGGATGGCCGGTGCGGGGCGGGGCAGGCCGTGGTGAGCCGGCCTGCCCCGACGCCCCGATCAGACACCAGTTCTTGACAGCAGACCTCAAGCGGCAGCGAGAGGTGATGACAGGAGGGCCCAGATGGCTGCGTTGGCGGGAGTGGACGGCAAGGGGATCGTCGTCACCGGAGGTGGCGGCGGGCTGGGCTCGGCCATGGCGGCGGAGCTGTGCCGGCTCGGGGCCCGCGTGGTCGTCTCGGGCCGCACCAAGGACACCCTGAACCAGACCGTCGAGGCGATCGACGCGGAGCTCGGCCCGGGCAAGGCGTTCGCCGTGACCGCCGACGTGCGCGACCCCGCGTCCGTCGCGGCGCTGCTCGACCAGGCCACGGAGCTGCTCGGCGCGGTCGACGGCCTGGTCAACAACGCCTCGGGCCTGTTCCCCGTGAAGGCGGAGGACCTGACGGCCAACGGTTTCGACGCCGTCATCAAGATCGTGCTCAACGGCACCTGGCACTGCACCTCCGAGGCCGGCCGCCGCTGGCTGGCCGCCGGGCGCGGTGGAGCGGTCGTCAACGTGCTGACCCCGTACGCCTGGATGGGCGCCCCCGGCATCGTGCACAACGCGTCGGCCAAGGGCGGCGTCCTCGCCATGACCCGCACGCTGGGCGCCGAGTGGTCCGGCCGCGGCGTCCGCGTCAACGCCGTCGCCCCCGGCTGGATGCCGGTCGGCGGCACGGACTTCCTCGCGGGCGACCCGGCGGTGCGGCAGCGCCTGATCGACGCCATCCCGGCCGGGCGCCTGCTCAAGCCCGAGGAGACGGCGCGCGCCGTGGCGTACCTGCTCTCCGACGACGCGTCCTACGTCGTCGGAGAGGTCCTGACCATCGACGGCGGCCACCACCTGTCCAAGGGGCTCTACGAGTTCACCGACGAGTTCCCGGGCCGCTGAGGGAGGCTGCCATGACCGGATGCTGCACCCCCCGCGCCGACGCCCCCGGGCCGGGTCCCGACCCGCGGTCGCGGGCGGATGCCGAGGCGCCCCGCCCGTCCGGGCCGCGCCAGGCGGCCGCGGTCGACGGCATGGTGGCCATCGCGGGCGGGACGTTTCTGATGGGCGACGACCGCGACGAGGCGTTCGCCGCCGACGGCGAGGGCCCCGTGCGCGAGGTCGAGCTGAGTCCGTTCCATCTCGACGCCACAGCGGTCCCGAGCGCGCGGTACGCGGAGTTCGTCGCCGCGACCGGCCATGTGAGCGACGCCGAACGGTTCGGTTGGTCGTTCGTCTTCGCCGGTTTCATGGGCTCCGAGGCGCGGCGCCACATCCTCCCCGGCCGGATGGCGGGTCCGCCGTGGTGGCTTTCGGTGCGCGGCGCCACCTGGCGGTCGCCGGAGGACCCGGGTTCGACCATCGAGGAGCGCTCGGACCATCCGGTGGTGCACGTCTCCTGGCGGGATGCGGACGCGTACGCGCGCTGGGCGGGCAAGCGCCTGCCGACCGAGGCCGAATGGGAGCGTGCCGCCCGCGGCGGCCTTGAGCGGGCCCGATTCCCCTGGGGGGCGAACTGGAGCCAGCAGGCGAGCACCGGTGCAACTTCTGGCAGGGCGACTTCCCGGACCACAACACCGGGGCGGACCGTTACCTGGGCACCGCGCCTGTCACCGCCTTCCCACCCAACGGGTTCGGACTCCACAACGTCGCAGGCAACGTCTGGGAGTGGTGCGCCGACTGGTGGAGCACGACCTGGCATGTGCCCGCTACCCCTCCGACGCGAAAGAACCCCCGGGGTCCGCACGAGGGCGCGGAGCGGGTCATCCGCGGCGGCTCGTACCTGTGCCACCACTCCTACTGCACCCGGTACCGCGTGGCCGCGCGGACATCCAGCACCCCGGACAGCACGACGGGCCACATGGGCTTCCGCTGTGCCTCCGGCGCGGCCGATCCGGCCTGATCCGAGGTAGCCCCACCTTATTCGACGCCTTCCAAACATCAACCTCTATCTCGCTATTGACGTTGGACGTTAATCCCCCATGCGGTCCTGCCGGTCGCTCACCCGACGAAAGGGCTGTCATGGCTGGTGCAGGTCCGTATGCGGGTTTTGAGGGGAAGATCGGTCGGACGTTTGCGGGGTCCGGGCCGTGGTGGCCGCCGAGGTCGCAGGCGCCCAGGGGTGCGCCGAACGTTGTTGTGGTCCTTGCCGATGACCTGGGCTATTCCGATCTCGGGTGCTATGGGTCTGAGATCGCGACTCCCCATCTGGATGCGATTGCCGGTGGGGCCTGCGGTACGCCAACTTTCATGTGACGCCGCTGTGTTCACCGACTTGGGCGGCGCTTTTGACGGGGCGTAATTCCCATGCGGTCGGTGTGGGGATGGTCAGCAACATCGACCCGGGTTTCCCGGGTTACACGTCGGAGTTGCCGGCGAACCAGCCGACCATGGCGGAGGTGATGCGGGGCAACGGCTACAGCACCCTGATGGTCGGTAAGTGGCATCTGTGCAAGGACTCGGATCTCAACGAGGCGGGTGACAAGAGCTCCTGGCCGTTCAGTATCCGGAGGGCTACTACCTCACCGATGATCTGACGGACCGTGCACTGCGGATGATCCGTGAATCGACGGCAAGCGCCTGGCCCAGGAGACTTTCCCGCAGTTCACCGGCCTGATGCCCTTCTCCGGGATTGATGTCGGCATGGACCGAAGGTCCCCCGTGTCCTGGGAGCTCTACAGCACCCACGGCTCCTCCCCCTACATCGACAGTTCCCTGGGGGCAGGGCCTGGTCGCCTACGCCGGGTTCAACAGGATCGAGCTGTTCCAGCCGCTGGTGCGCTCCGGGTACGACCTGCCGCGCAAGTCCGAGGGCTGGAAAGGCGTCATGAAGGACCTGGACGGCGCCAAGATCGGGGTGGTGGCGCGGGGAGGGGCAGCCGAGTTCCTCACCAGGGCGCTGTTCGAGCAGGTCGGCCCGGACCCCGACAAGCAGACCTACATCCCGACGCAGTAGTCCGCGGCCCTGGCCGCACTGTCCTCGGGCCGGATCGACATGGCCCTGGTCACCGAGCCCACCTCCACCCAGGCGCTCCACGACGGCATCGCAGTGCAGCCCTTCCTTATCGGCGAGGACTCGAGCCCCCCGGAGATGAGGTGGGGATCGACGATCCTGGTCTCCAGCCGCGCCTACGCGGAGAAGAACAAGGAGCCGCTGTGCCGGTTCAAGAAGCTGTACGGACAGGGCATCGACTACATCCGTGACCCCGCCAACCGCGACAAGGTCCTTCAGGCGCTGATCCGCGAGACCAAGACGGACAAGGAGGTCGCGGAGAAGGCACTGGACCGGGCCATCGCCACCTATCCCGAGACCGTCGATGTGAACCCGGAACTGTGGGATCCCGTCTTCGCCTTCTACCACAAAATCGGTCAGGCGAAAAAGGCCTACACCAGCAGGGAGTACGCCATGGACGTGTGCGGATGAGCGCGGACCGAGCTTGCCAGCGGTCCCGGTCGTCCCATGACTCCACCACCACCATATCCATCTGATGACCTGGTGCGCCGGTCGCGATGGCGGCCGGCGCACCGTACGAGGGGAGAACCGTGTCAGGTACGGGAAGGCTTATGGGCAAGGTCGCGGTGATCACGGGGGGTGCCTCCGGGCTCGGTCTGGCGACCGTCGAGAGGTTCTCCGAAGAGGGCGCCACCGTGGTGGCCGTCGACCGGGACGCCGAGGTACTGGGGAAGGCTACCGGGGAGCTCCCGGGGGTCAGTGCCCGTGTCGCCGACGTCTCGTCCGCCGAGGAGATGAAGGAGTTGGCCGAGTCGGTACTCCGCGAGCACGGCAGGGTGGACGTGGTGTTCGCCAACGCCGGGGTGGAGGGCGTAGGGACGGCGGGGGAGGTCAGCGAGGAGCACTGGCAGCGGGTCATCGACGTCAACCTCACCGGGGTGTGGCTGACGTCGAAGTTCTTCCTGGCGTCCATGGTGGAGGCGGGAGGCGGCTCCGTTATCAACACCGCCGGCGTCGGCGGCCTGGTCGGGGTGGCCAAAATCTTCCCCTACGCCGCCGCCAAGGGCGGGGTGATCGCCATGACCCGGCAGATGGCCGTCGACTACTCGCCCCACGGGGTCCGGGTGAACGCGATCTGTCCGGGCACGGTCGTGACGCCTCTGGTCACCCGCAACTGGGAGCAGAAAGGGCAGAACCCGCAGGAGCAGACCGAGCGGCTGGCTGCCCGGCACCTGGTCAGGCGGGCCGGTGAACCCGCGGATGTGGCCTCGACTGCGCTGTTCCTGGCCAGTGACGACTCCTCCTGGGTGACCGGCACCACCATCACCGTCGACGGAGGGCACACCGCGGTGTGACCGGCCGCCGGGCAAGCGCAGGGGCGGGGCTTCCCGAGGGAAGCCCCGCCCCTGTTGCGTACGCGCCGGAAAGAAGCGGTCGTCAGCCGGCCTCGGTGCGCGGGTGCGGGTGCCAGCGGGCCGAGCCGTCGGGCTTGACGCGCCGCAGGAAGGCGAACGAGCGGCTGGCGAAGCGCCAGCCCTCCTCGGTCCTGACCAGGTTGTCGGTGTAGACGCCGGTGAACGCGAAGGCGTTGCCGTCGGCGTCCTCGGCGTTCTCGGTGATGTACCACGTGGCCGTCGCGGTGTCGCCCGCGACGTCGATGTGGCCGCTGTGGGTGAGCTGGATCAGCCGCTCGAAGTTCTTGAGCAGGTTGTGCAGGACGGCGCTGATCGCCTCCCGGCCAGTCGCGGCCGGGACGCCGGGGACGTGCCACTCGCCGTCCTCGGTGAACAGGTCGCCCAGCTCCTTGGGGGCGCGCCGGTTGACCGCGTCGGTGAAGCGGGCGGTGAGATCGCGGATCTCGATCTGGCTGATGGCGTGGTCGGAGGCCATGGTGCTCCTGAGGTGGGGACGATGGGGGTGGGTCCGCGGCGGCGGCCGAGGCCGCCGACCGCCGGTCGGTGCTGCTCGGGCGCCGGGGTTGGTTCCCCCGGACCGGGGTCACGGGCTGGGGAGTCCGCAGCCGTTGGGTGCCTTGCCGGCGAGGACGTCGTCGAGCGTGTAGGTGGTGGCGGGGCCGTAGTTGGGGCCAGGGCGGGCGAGCTGCAGCAGTGTGCCGAAGGCCTCACGCGGGTGGATGAAGACCTCGTGCCATTCGGGGTCGGCCTCTGACGCTCCGTGCACCCGGTAGCCGAGCCCTTCCAGGGCGGCGATGGTCCCCGGCATGTCCGTGACCGTGAAGGTGATATGGTGCTGCCCGCCCAGCGGGTTGCGGCGCAGGAAGCTGTCGAGGAACGTCGAGCCCTCCAGCGGCTCCAGGAGTTCGACCTTGCCGCCGCCGCGGAAGGTCAGCTGGAGCCCGCGGTAGCCGACCCTGGCGTTGTCGCCGCCGAGGTAGAACTCGCCGCCGAGCGTGTCGCGGTAGAGTGGCAGCAGGTCCCTGATCCGGCGGGCGGCCACCGCGACGTGGTCGAACGCGGCGTCCAGCGGAAGCCCGGGGACGGCTGCGGCGGCGTCCGGAGCGGTCACAGGCCGCGCCTGCCGAGCTGCTTGGCGATCATGTTGCGCATGATCTGGTTGGTGCCGCCGGCGATCTCGTAGAGCTTGGTCTCGCGCCAGTAGCGCTCCATGCCGTACTCGACCATGTAGCTGTAGCCGCCGAGGATCTGCATACCGCGGTTTGCGCACCTGGTGCCGGCCTCCGAGCCGTACACCTTGGCCATCGACGCCTCCATGGTGCAGTCGAGGCCCTGGTCGAGCTTCCAGGCGGCCTGCCAGGTGATCAGCCGGGAGGTCTGCACGTCCATCGCCATGTCAGCGAGCATGTGCGCGACCGCCTGGTGCTCGATGATGGGCTTGCCGAACTGCACCCGCTCCTTGGCGTACTTGAGCGCCATGTCGAGCGCGCCCTGGCCGAGGCCGGTGCCCTCGGCGCCGACGTAGATGCGCTCGCCGTTCATGAGGCCGAAGATGATGGCGGCGCCGCCTCCCAGCTCCCCGACCAGGTTCTCCTTGGGCACCCGGACGTCCTGGAGGAAGACCTCGCAGGTGTGGGTCGCCTGCCCGGCCAGCTTGCGCAGGGGCCGGACCGTCACGCCCTCGGTGCCCTTGGGGACCAGCAGCACCGACATGCCCTTCGACGCGTTCGCGTCCGGGTCGGTGCGCACGAAGGCGAAGATGTACTCGGCGCTGTCCGCGCCGGTGGTGAAGACCTTCTGGCCGTTGATGACGAAGTCGTCGCCGTCGCGGACGGCCCGGGTGGACAGGTGGGCCAGGTCCGAGCCGGCTTCCGGCTCCGTGAGGCCCATGGCGATGCGGACGCTCCCGTCCGCGATCCGCGGAAGGATCTCCTTCTTCTGCTCATCGGTCCCGAACCGGGCGATGCCCTTCGCGCAGAACGTGGCCGTGGGCAGCCAGGCGTAGGCGAGCGCGGCGCTGGCGCGGGCCACCTCCTCGACAGCTATACAGATCGAGATCTGGTCGGCGTCCGAGCCGCCGTACTCCTCGCCGAAACCCATGCCGCACAGGCCGATCTCGGCCGCCTTGCGGTACAGCTCCGAGTTGAACTCCTCATCGCGGTCAAAGCGTGCGACCTCGTCGATCGGGGCCTCGGCTTCGAAGAACTCCCGGAGGGTCGTGCGCAGTTGCTGGTGCTCGGCGCTGATCGTGAAGTCCATACCGTCTTGTCTCCTGGCGGGTGTGCTGCTGGTGGGGGAAGGGGCGACGGCTCAGCCGCGTGCGGTGCGCTCGGCGCGGAGTTCCTTCTTGAGGATCTTGCCGGTGGCGCTGATCGGGAGCCTGTCGACGAACTCGACCGAGCGGGGCTTCTTGTAGCCGGACAGGCGCTGCGCCGCGAACTCGATCAGTTCGTCCTCGGTCAGGACGGACCCGGTCCTGCGCAGCACGACGGCGTGGATCGCCTCGCCCCAGCGCTCGTGCGGGACGCCGATGACGGCGCACTGCTCCACGTCCGGGTGGTCCTGCAGGACGCGCTCGACCTCGACGCTGAAGACGTTGATACCGCCGGTGATGATCATGTCCTTGAGGCGGTCGACGATGGTGATGAAGCCCTCGCTGTCGATGACCGCGACGTCTCCGGTCTTGAACCACTCGCCCTCGCGGCTCTTCGCGGTCTCCTCCTCCATGCGGTAGTAGCCGGGGGACATGGAGTCGCCGCTCAGCCAGATCTCGCCGGAGGTCTTGCCGTCGTGCGGCACGTCCTCGCCGAGCGGGTCGACCACGCGCAGCTTGATCAGGACAACGGGCTTGCCGACGGACGACAGCTGCCTGATCTGATGCTCGGTGCCCTCGGTGAACTGGTTCTCCAGCCGCAGGACGGCGCCACACGAATAGCTCTCGGCCATGCCGTACAGCGGGTAAATGACATTGCCGATGATCTGGCGGGCCCGCTTGAGGACGCCCAGGACGTACGGCGACCCGCCGGAGATGATCCCGCGCAGGGAGGAGAGGTCGTAGTCCTCGACGCCCGGCTGCGAGACGACCATCTGGACCATCGTGGGCACGATGATCGTGTTGGTGACCTTGTACTCCTGGACCAGGCGTGGGAACTCCGCCGGGTCGAACGCCCGGGGGACGACCGTGCGTCCGCCTTTCATCAGCACCGGATGCAGTCCGGCCGGGCCGCCGGGGTTGAAGAACAGGGGGATGCACTGCAGGGCTGTGCCGCACTCGGGGGTGGGCAGCTCGGCTGCCCAGTTGAGCATCGCGGCGATGGCGTTGCGGTGGGTGAGGATCGCGCCTTTGGGGATGCCGGTCGTGCCGCTGGTGGCGCCGAGCTGGTAGATGTCGTCCTCGTCGATGGCGACGGCGGGGGGCTCCGCGGGGGCGGCCTCGATCAGCTGCTCGAGGTCCAGGTCGAAGGGGTGGTCGCCGCCGAAGCCGATGATCCGCTTGGCCGACTTGACGTCCGGCAGCCAGGCGCGGGCGGTCTCGGCGAGCTCGGCGTGCACGAGGACCGCGCTCGGCTCGACGTACGAGAGATACGAGGAGAGCTCATAGGGTGCCAGGCGGATGTTGGTGGCGGCGCCGATGATCCCCGACTTGGCGGTAGCGAAGAAGAACTCGACATACTCGCCGCAGTTCGGGGCAAAGATCGCGATCCGGTCGCCTTTGGTCAGGCCCAGGCCGGTCAGCGCGTTCGCGAACCTGTCGGTACGAGCGTCCAGCTCGGCCCAGGTCCGGGTTGAGCCCCCCGGAACGACCACAGCATGCTTGTCGCCGAAGAACTGGGCGTTGCGGCGGACAATATCGCTCACCAGCATTCCTGTACTCCTCGCGTGCTCGGGCCGAGCTTGCCCTCTGGCGCTCGAAACAGCGCCACTGTAGCCTGATCTAACGCTGTACGTAATATGTCGGTTGCCATTTCATGAGGCGTGGGTGGTGGGATGCGTTACCTCGATCTGGTCCGCGCTGCGGCGACCCGGTTCCCGGATAAGGCGGCGGTGGTCGGCAACGGCCGTCGACTGACCTTCGCCGAGTTGGACGGCCGGGTGGGACGGCTGGGGGCGGCCTTCCGCGCCATGGGCCTGAAGCCCGGCGACCGCGTGGCGCTGCTCGCCGCCAACGAGCTGGAGCACCTGGAACTGCAGGCCGCCTGCCTGCGCTCCGGCTTCGCACTGGTGCCGATGAACAACCGGCTTACCGAGCGCGAGCTGAGCTTCATCCTCACCGACTGCGACCCCGCCCTGCTGGTCCTGGGCCGCAACGAGGAGAAGCGGGGAGCGGCACTGGCCGGGCAGCTCGGCATCGCCAACCTGCTCGCCCTCGGCAACCCGCAGGAGCTGCCGTCGTACGACGCGGCGCTTCAGGCCGCGCGCCCGGACCCGGACGCCGACCCCGGTGACCCGGAGCTGCCCGCGAAGATCATGTACACCTCGGGCACGACCGGCTCGCCGAAGGGCGCCGTGGTCGACCGGCTCGGGTTCACGGCCCGGGTGATGATCAACGCGGTCGACCTGGAGACGCGGTCCGGCGATGTGCACCAGGCCTGCCTGCCGATGTTCCACATCGCCGCGTTCCTGTCCTACGCGCACACCGTCGTCGGGGCCACGGTGGTGATGCTGCCCCAGTTCGACCCGGCCGAGGCGCTCGCGACCATGCAGCGGGAGCGGGTGACCACCACGGTGCTGGTCCCCACGACGATCGCCATGGTGCTGGACAGCCCCGCCATCGAAGGGGCCGACTTGTCCGCCCTGCGCCTGATCATCTACGGCGGCTCTTCGATCGAGCCCGGACCGCTGCGCCGGGCGATGGACCGCTTCGGCTGCGACTTCCACCAGCAGTACGGCATGACCGAGACCGGAGGCCAGACTCTGCTGCGCCCGGCCGACCACGACCCGGCCGACACCGAGCGCCTGGCCTCGGCCGGCACCGAGGCGGTGGGCCTTGAGGTGCGTGTGGTCGACGACGAGGACGTACCGGTCGCCCAGGGCGAGGTCGGCGAGATCGTCTGCCGGGGGCCGTCGGTGATGCTCCGCTACTGGAACCGGCCCGAGGCGACCGCGGAGGCGCTGCGCGGCGGGTGGATGCACACCGGCGACATGGGCTACCGCGACAGTCGCGGCTACCTGCACATCACCGACCGCCGCAACGACATGATCATCACCGGAGGGGAGAACGTGTACCCGCGCGAGGTGGAGGCGGTGTTGATCGAGCACCCCGGCATTGCCGAGGTCGCGGTCGTCGGCGTGCCGGACCCCAAGTGGGGCCAGACGGTCACCGCCGTCGTGGTGGGCGAGGTCCCCGCGGACGATGAGCTGACCGCCTGGGCGAAGGAGCGGCTGGCCGGCTACAAGGTGCCCCGCCGCTGGATCCGCGTCGACGAACTCCCGCACAACGTCACCGGCAAGGTGCTGAAGCACAAGCTGCGCACGATGCTGTCGGACAGCGCCGGGGCCCGCTGACGCCGTAGCAGCCGCGCCGCGGACACCGTCGCAAAGGTGTCCGCGGCGCGCATTTCATCGCACGGGGTCTCACCGCAAGAGACCGCATGGGCCCGCCATACTGTCGCACAGGACGAGGGCGCGCCCCGGGACAGCTCCCGGGGCGCGCCCTTCGCGGTCTCGTCCGCGGATCAGTTGCCGCGGAACTCCGGCTTGCGGCGCTCCAGGAAGGCGCGGACGCCCTCGGTGAAGTCGTGTGTGCCCCACAGCTCGGTGACCAGCCGCTGTTCGAGGTCCAGCTGGTCCGCGAGGCCGAGCACCGTCGCCCGGTCGACCAGCTCGCGCACCCGCAGCAGCGCCAGCGGCGGGGTGCCCGTCAGGGTCCCGGCGAGCTGCCGGGCCGCCTCCAGGGCCGAGCCCTGCTCGGCCACCGACTCCGCCAGGCCGAGCGCCACCGCCTCATCGGCGCCGACCGGCCGGTTGCGCAGCAGGAGCCCGGCGGCCCGGGCGGAGCCGAGCATCCGGGTCAGGAAGTACGAGACCCCGCCGTCCGGGGAGGATCCGATCCCCATGTAGCCGGGGATCAGCCGGGCGCCCTTGCCGAGGACGCGCAGGTCCGCGGCGAGCGCGAGACCCATCCCGGCCCCGACCGCGGGCCCCTCGACCGCCGCGACCAGCGGGACCGGCAGGCCGCGCAGCCTCTTGAGCGAGGCGTGCAGGCCCTCCACCAGGGGGGTGAGGACGGGGGCGGGCTCCCCGGCCAGGGCCCGGTCGACCAGGGACAGGTCAGCACCCGCGCAGAAGGCCGGGCCGCGCCCGCTGAGCACCAGCACACGGGCGCCCTGCTCGACGAGGGAGGCCGCCGTCGTGCCGAGCGATGCGACCAGCTCGACCGTGAGCGCGTTCATCTGCTCCGGCCGGTTGAGCTCGATCGTGCCCACCCCGTCGGTGAGCGAGGTCTCCAGGGATTTCTCCAGTGACACAGGGGGGCTCCTCAGTAGCCGATGGTGCGCAGGCCGTGGTCCATGCAGTAGTAGGGCACGCCCATGCCGAGGCGGGCGAAGGTGGCGTCCCTGGTGCGGTCCGGGCCGAACTCGGCGAGCAGCGGGAAGGACGTGCAGACGTACTCCGCGTCGATGAAGACCGAGTAGTACTTGATCCGGTCCTCGTCGATCCGCAGGCCGCTGGCCTTCTCGTAGATCTCGAACATCTCCTCGCGCGGCAGCAGCGCGTCGGCGCCCCGCCACAGCGCCGAGGCCCAGTCCTTCATCGGGTCGCCCAGGTGGGCCTGCTCCCAGTCGGTGAGCGCGACCACCTCGTCGCCGCGGTAGATGAAGTTGCCGATGCCGACATCGCCCCACACCAGCGAGGTGCGTTGCACCTCGGTCGGGACGTTGCGCTTCAGCCACGAGAACAGCGCCTCGACCACGGGCATCGGCTCGGGGCCGGCGGCACGGTACGCCTCCTCGTAGTGCGCCAGCTCCAGCAGGGCGCAGTCCTCCGCGCGCTGCGGTACGGCCATGAAGTCGCCGAGCCCGGCCTTCGCCCAGTCGAGGGTGTGCACGGCGGCCAGCTTCTCGGCGAGGCCGGCGCCGATCTTGCGGCGCATCTCCTCGTTGTCCGGCTTGAACAGCCTCCCGGCGGATGCCGATCCCACGACGGTGCGGCGCACATAGAACGGGGCGCGGCCGATCAGCGCCTCGTCCGTCTCGTACCACAGCGCCTCCGCGACCGGGACCTGCGTCGGGGTCAGCGCGGCGAAGGTGCGGTACTCCCGCTCCAGGCTGACGGGGACGACCGACCCCTCCGGGTGGTCCACGCGGATCGTCAGGGCGTCGGTGAACGGCTCCCCGGCGCGCACGCCGGAGACATCGGCGAACCAGGTCTGGCGGGACATCCCGCCCACGTTGCGCTTGAGCGAGGTCACCTGGAGGGAGTCGGCGCCGAGCCGGTCCCGCAGGTAGGCGCCGACCAGGGCGCTGTCAAGCCCGCCTGCCGCGGGCGTCGGGGCGCTCATGACGCCACCGGCCCGAAGGACATGAACAGTGGGGTGACGAGCGGCTTGGTCCGGTCGACCTGCCGCCGTACCAGCTGGTGTACCTCGTCTCGCATCTCCCGCACCGCGGGGCTGTCGCCCTGGGCGTCGGCCTCGTCCAGCCAGCGCATCACCGCCACGACGGCGCCGCGCAGCCGCTCGTTCCCGGTGGTGGCGTCACCGAGGTCGTGGTGGTGGACGCTGCCGGCGGGCGAGGGCAGCAGCTCGGCCAGCTCCGCCCACCGGGGGCCGTCGGAGCCCTCGGTCCGGGCGCCGAGGGCGGCGGCCCGCCCGCCGATCGCGGCGAGGACGGCGGCCATGTCGGCGCTGTCCTCGCCGAGCGCGTCCAGCTCACCGGCGAGGCGGAGCTGGAGGTGCTGGATGACGAGGTCCATCGCCGTGCCGACGTAGCGCGCCCAGCGGTCCTCGACCTTGGGGAGGAGGGTCTCGTTCAAGGACAGACGGAGGCTGGCCAGCAGCTCATCCGGGGACGGTCGCATAGGGACCCCTTCGGGCTCGGGACGTACGACTGTTGAGAATCTAACGTGAAGCGTCAAGTTAATGCAAGTGATGTCTTGTGTGAGATGTAACGTCAATGGTCAAATGTGGCCATGGACAAGACTGTCTCGCACTTCCTGCCGCTGCCGACGGTGACGGCCGACGAGGCGGATCAGCACTACCTGCAGGTGCACACCCGCTTCGCCCGGCACTTCCTGCGGGAGATGGAGCAGGTCGTCAGCTACCACATCAACCGGGCCGTGGCCGAGTACGACCTCGTCGGCGGCTGGGCCCAGCGCCCGCACGCGTTCCGCTTCATCGTCATGCGCTTCCTGCCCGGCCGCGGCCTGGAGCTGCCGGAGCAGCTGCGCGAGCTGATCGTGCAGGACCACCGCAACTTCCTGTGCGACCTGCGCCCGTTCCGGGTGCGCGAGGAGGTCGTGCTCGACCGGCTGAACGGCCAGACGGCGCTGGAGAAGTACGTCTTCGAGCTGGACCGCCCGGACGGTGCCGACCCGGAAGAGGCATCCGCCCACCTGCGCGAGCGGATGGCGGTGCTCGCCGAGGAGGCGTCCCGCGCCTTCGGTATCCGGCAGATCCTGGTGGACCACGTGGAGTCCGAAGGGGCGACGGAGCCCGTCGACGAACCCGGGCAGCGGACCCTGCCCGGCACGCTTCCGGCGACCTCGCGCCAGGCGTTCGTGGAACTGTACTTCGACCAGCGGGAATGGGCCGAGGACTGGTTCGCCCGGCCAGCCGTCCGCGGCGTCCTCCAGGACCGCTACTGGCAGCCTATCCGCGGCTACCGGGTGAAGGAGCTGTGCGGGCTCGACCGCCGCTGAGGACTGAGGACGGCCGAGCCGCGCAGCGCCGTCACACCGCGCGCGGCAGCGGCTCGTAGAGCGTCGCCCGGCCGTCCTCGGGGACGGTGCCCCGCTCGGCCGCGATGCGCAGCTTGCGCTCCTGGACCAGCCAGACGCCGCCGACCCGGACGAACCGGTCGTGGTACTGGCCCCAGACGTGCACCTCGGACTCGTCCGCGCGGCGCACGTGGTAGGCGTACAGCGCGGTCCGGGACCGCGCGGTGTCCCCGCTCGGGTCCACATCGACCGCGATGTTGCCGACGTGGTGGCTCGTCGCCCGGTAGGCCTCCACCCGGCTGAACAGAGTGCGCAGTTCGTCCGGGCCGCGGAAGACCCGGCCGAAGCCGAAGTCGTAGGCGCCGTCCCGGGCGAACAGGGCGAGCACGCCGTCCACGTCGTAGCGATCGATCCGGTCGCAGTAGTCGGCCAGCGATCGAGTGATCGCCTGCTCCGGAGTCGTCATCTCAGACTCCGCCCGCCGCGGCCAGAGCGCCGAGGTCGAGCAGCGGCTCGAAGGAGTCGAGCAGGGCGTGCCGGGCGCTCGACGTGCTGCTCCCGGCCTCGTAGCGCATCCCGCTCACGTTGACGAACAGCAACTCGTCCACGCTTTCCCCGTACTGGGCGATCCTGGCCAGGCACTCGTCAGGGGTGCCCGCGATGACCAGTTGCTCGACCACCTCGTCGGTCACGGCGCGGCGGGCCGCGTCGAGGTCGCCCGCGCGGACGAAGCGGTCCACGTCGTCGGCGACCCGCTCATGGCCCTGCTGGCGCAGCAGGGAGTCGTAGTGGGGGTGCGGCTTGCCCGCGTACAGGTTGACCACGGCCGCCCTTGCCGCGTCGCGGGCCCGCTCCGGATCCTCGTCCACGGCGACGAGCGACGCCATCATCACGCCGAAGTCCTCGCGTCCAGCGGCCCGGCGACAGGTGGCGGCGATCCCGGCGGTGAACTCGGCCGACTGGACGGTTCCGAGCGCGACACCGTCGGCGACCTCGGCCGCCAGGCGGGTCATCCGGGGCGAGGTGGCGGCCAGGTAGAGCGGGATCGACGGGCGGAGCGGGTCGACCTGGCAGGTCCAGCCGGCCATCCGGTGGATCTCGCCCTCGTAGTCCAGGCGCTGGCCCCGCCTGGCGCGGGTGACCAGCCGCAGCAGTTCCACGTACTCCCGCATCTTGCGCAGCGGCCGTTCGACGGGCACGCCCTGGTAACTCTCGTTCGTCACGCGGTTGCCGCTGCCGACCCCGAGCAGCAGGCGGCCCCCGGACACCTCGTCCAGGTCGACCGCGCTCATACCTGCGATCATGGGGGTGCGGGCATGCGCGTTGAGAACGTAGGGACCAAGGGTGATCCGCTCGGTCCTGGCGGCCATCGCGGCCAGCGGGACGAAGCCGGAGCGCCACGCCTCGGCCATGTAGACGCCGTGGAATCCGGCGGTCTCGGCGCGCGCGGCGAGGTCTGCCATGTCGGGGACGGTCATCCCTCCGCCGCCCGCCAGCATCAGGCCGATCCGTACGCGGTCCGAGCCCTCCGGACGATCGCTGCCAGTCGTCTGCACGGTCTCTCCCCCCTGGAAATATGACGCGTTACGTTAAAAAAGTTCTCCTTGAGTATTGCATAACATCTAACGTGAAGGGTCAAATAGGAGCATGGCCATCACACCGATCCTCGCCGAAGACGAGTACATGCACGAGCCGACCGACCACCCGCAGTTCAACGAGTCGGCCTATTACAACTTCGTGGACGGTGAGTCCGGCTTCGCCGTCCTGATCCGCATGGGCAACCGCGTCAACGAAGGACACGCTGAAGTCACCGTCCTGCTCTACCTCCCGGGCGGGAAGGCGGCGATCCGCTTTGACCGCGCGGAGATCAGCAGTAACGACAAGTTCGAGGCCGCGGGCCTGAAGTTCGAGGTCGTCGAGCCGCTGCGGAAGATCAAGGTCACCTTCGACGGCACGTCCCACCTGCTGAACAAGGGCACCGACCTGGCCGACCCGAAGAAGGCCTTCACCACCAGCCCGGTGGTCCCGATCAAGCTGGAGCTGCACTACGACAACGTCGTCCCGGTCTACGGGCTCGGCGGCGGCTCGGGCATCCAGGGCGCCGAGGACAGCATCGCGGTCGGCCACTACCAGGGCCCCTGCACGGTGCGGGGTTGGGTCGAGGTGGACGGCGAGCGCCGCGACATCAACGGACTCGGCTTCCGCGACCACTCCTGGGGGCCGCGCAAGTGGCAGGGCCCGCACTACTGGCGCTGGATCTCCTGCATGGTCGACGAGCGGAACGGCTTTGTCGCCTGGAGCCAGAAGATCGGCGACACCCAGTCGCCCGGCAACGGCATGGTGCTGCGCGACGGTGTCCTTGAGCTGGTCAACGAGGTGACCGTCAAGAGCGAGTACGGCGACGCCCCCTACTACCCGACGGCGATGCGGGTCTCGATGACCACGGAGTCGGGGGAGCAGGTCGAGGCGAGCGGCAGCGTGTTCCACAACGTGCCGCTGCGCAACCGCCGCGACGGCGAGGTGGCCCGGCTCGCCGAGGTCATCATGAAGATCGACTACCAGGGCGCGACCGGCTACGGCATCTGCGAGTACCACGACCGCATGGTCGACGGCATCCCCGCGGGGATGAACGAGGTATGAGCGCCGCAAGCCGGGAGATCGGCCCGGACGGCGCCACCCGGCCGTCCGGGCCTGGCATGAAGGGTCTGCGCTTCCCCTTGCACGGCGGTCCGGAGGTCCTGAGCTGGGACGATGTACCGGTTCCCGTACCGGGGCCGGGCGAGCTGCTGGTCGAGGTGCGTGCCTTCGCGATCAACTGGGCGGACCTGCTGGAGCGGGCCGGAAAGTACCCGGGCGCTCCCGAGCCGCCCTATGTCACCGGCCACGACCTTACCGGAGTGGTGGTCGGCGCCGGTCCGTACACCGAAGGGCCGCCGCCGGGCACCCGGGTCTTCGGGGTGATCCCGCGCGGCGGCGCCGCGGCGCAGTACATCGCCGCGCCCGCCGAGCAGTTCTACCCCGTGCCCGACACGCTGGACGACGCCCAAGCCGCGGGCGCCGCCGGCCCGTACCTCACCGCGGACGCGGCGATCATGACGCTCGGGCGGCTGGAGAAGGGCGAGGACGTCCTGGTCCAGGCCGCGGCAGGCGCCTACGGCTCGGCCTGCGTCCAGCTGTGCCGGGCCTACGGGGCGGGCCGCATCATCGCCACCGCGGGCTCCGACGAGAAGCTGGAGCGGGTCCGGGAGTGGGGTGCCGACGTCGTCGTCAACTACACCGAGGCCGACTTCGCCGAGGTGGTCCGGGACGTCACCGGCGGGCGCGGAGTGCCGCTGGTGCTGGAGTCGGTCGGCGGGGACGTGCTCGGCCGCAGTCTGGAGTGCGTCTCGCCCGGCGGGCGCCTGGTCAGCGTCGGCGCCAGCAGCGGGCGTGGCAGCAGGCGATTCCGCCTGCACACGCTGTTCGAGCTGGGCATCTCGGTGTCCGGCTTCACGCTCGGCAACTGGCTGCGCAGCAACCCCGAGCTGGTCCGTCCCTCCGTGGCCCGCGTCCTCGACCTGTTCGAGAACCGCGGTGTCGCACCGGTGGTCGCGCGGGTCTTCCCCGCGTCCGAGATCGCCGCAGCGCATGAGTTCCTAGCCGGCCGCCACTCCGTCGGCCGCACGGTCGTCACCGTGAACCCCACCTTCTGAGAGTGAGAAGATCCGTGGCCGAGGCCTACATCGTCAGTGCTGTCCGTACCCCCGTGGGGCGCCGGAAGGGCAGCCTCTCCGGTGTCCACCCCGCCGACCTCGCCGGGCACGCCCTCAAGGCCGCCGTCGAGCGGGCCGGTGTGGACGCCGGTGAAATCGAGGACGTCATCCTGGGCTGCGTCGACCAGATCGGCGCCCAGTCCACGAACATCGCCCGTACCGCTTGGCTGTCCGCCGGACTGCCGGAGCACGTCCCCGGCACGACCGTCGACCGCCAGTGCGGCTCGGCGCAGCAGGCCGTGCACTTCGCCGCCCAGGGCGTCATGTCCGGCACCCAGGACCTGGTGGTCGCCGGAGGCGTCGAGGTGATGAGCCTCGTCCCGATCTCCAGCCCGGCGATCATCGGCGAGCAGCAGGGGCTCGGCGCCCCGTACAACAGCCCCGGCTGGACCGCCCGCTACGGCACGCAGGAGGTGTCGCAGTTCCGCGGCGCCGAGCTGATCGCCGAGAAGTGGGGGATCACCCGCGAGGCGATGGAGGAGTTCGCGCTTCTCAGCCACCAGCGGGCGATCTCCGCGCAGGCGGCAGGCGCCTTCGACGAGGAGATCGTCTCCTTCGGTGACCTGTCGGTGGACGAGGGCCCCCGCCCGGACACCTCGTTGGAGAAGATGGCGGGCCTGAAGACCCTGACCGAGGGCGGCCGGATCACCGCCGCCGTTTCCAGCCAGATCTCCGACGGCGCCGCGGCGCTCGTCATCGCCTCCGAGGCCGCGGTCGAGCGCCACGGCCTGACCCCGCTCGCGCGGGTGCACACGATGACCGTGACCGGCGCCGACCCGGTCCTGATGCTGACCGCGCCCATCCCGGCGACCCAGCAGGCGCTGAAGAAGGCCGGCCTGTCGATCGGCGACATTGACCAGTACGAGATCAACGAGGCGTTCGCGCCCGTCGTGCTGGCCTGGCTGCAGGAGCTGGGCATCGACCCGGCGAAGACCAACCCGCTCGGAGGGGCGATCGCGCTCGGCCACCCGCTCGGTGCGACCGGCGCCCGGCTGATGACCACGCTGGTGCACAACCTGCGCCGCACCGGAGGGCGTTACGGCCTCCAGACGATGTGCGAGGGCGGCGGCATGGCCAACGCCACCATCGTCGAAGCACTCTGACCCGGCCGGTCGGGGCGGCGTGCGGGACGGCAGACTTGCGCGCTATACTTAACGTTGGACGTAAAACAAGCAATCAGACTCGCCGAGGAGCGAACAGATATGGCTGACATGGAGCGCATCGACAAGGAGACGCTGTACGTCGAGAAGTACCCGGCGGAGCGCTACGCGGTGGTCACCCTGCACCGGCCCGACGTTCTCAACGCCGGCAGTCCCACGCTCTTCGGTGAACTGGCGGAGACCATCGCGTCGTTCGAGGACGAGGACGACGTCTGCGCCGTCGTCCTGACCGGCGGCAACAGCAAGGCCTTCTCCGCGGGCGCCGACCTCGGCGGGATGACCTTCGACAGCATGGGCAACTGCCGCAAGTTCATCCGCCTCGCCCACGCGCCCTTCGAGGCCATCGAGCGCCTCGGCAAGGTCGTCATCGGCGCGGTCAACGGCTACGCCTTCGGCTTCGGCACCGAGATCGCGCTCGCCTGCGATCTGGTCATCGCCTCGGACAAGGCCCGCTTCGGCCTGCGCGAGATGAACCACGGCCTGGTGCCCGCGGTCACCATCACCCGCGGCATCGACATGATCGGCCGCCGCCGGGTGGCGTGGATGGCGTACACCTCCGACGACCTGAGCGCCGAAGAGGCCCGCGAGTACGGCTTCGTCAACAAGGTCGTCGCCCACGAGTCACTGGTGGAGGAATACACCGCGCTGGCCACCCGCATGGCCAAGCGCGCCCCGCTCGCCGTCGCGGCCACCAAGTGGACGCTGAACAAGGCCGCGGGCGGCCACTACCGCGAGGGCGAGAACCTCATGCCCGCGATCTTCGCGTCGGACGACGTCGCCGAGGGCCGCAAGGCGTTCGAGGAGCGCCGCTCCCCGGTGTTCCGCGGCGAGTGACCGCCAACCAGGCAAGCACCCCCACTCCGAGAGGATTAGAGGCACACATGAGCGTGTTGGACCAGTTCAGGCTCGACGGCAAGGTCGCGATCGTCACCGGCGCGTCCTCCGGCCTCGGTGTCGGCTTCGCCGAGGCGCTGGCCGACGCCGGTGCGGATGTGGTGCTCGGCGCCCGCCGGGTCGAGCGCTTGGAAGAGGTCAGGGACAAGATCCAGGCGACCGGCCGCCGCTGCATCGCGGTGCCGACCGACGTCTCCAAGGTCGAGGACTGCGACGCCCTGGTCGCCGCGGCCGTCGAGCAGCTGGGCGACGTGCAGATCCTGGTGAACAACGCCGGGGTCGGCCACGCCGCCCCGGCGCACAAGGAGGACCCGGCGGACTTCAACCGGGTCATCGGCATCAACCTGACCGGCGCCTACTACATGGCCCAGGCGTTCGGCCGCGCGTGCATCAAGGCCAAACACGGCGGTTCGGTCGTCAACGTCTCCTCCGCGCTGGGCATCAGCGGCGGGGACATCCCCCAGGTCGCCTACTCCTCGTCCAAGGCCGGGATGAACGGTATGACCCGCGACCTGGCCATGCAGTGGTCGGCCAGGTACGGCATCCGGGTCAACTCACTTGCCCCGAGCTTCTTCGCCTCCGAGCTGACCGGCCCCCTCCTGGAGACCGAGATCGGTACCAGCAAGGTGCTGGCCCGTACCCCGCTCGGCCGGGTCGGAGAGACGCACGAGCTGTACGGTGCGCTGCTGCTCCTCGCGTCGGACGCGGGCTCGTACATCACCGGTATCACGCTGCCGGTGGACGGAGGGTGGAGCCTCCACTAGCCCCACCCCCCACCGAAGAGAACAACGGTCGGGCAGGCCCTCTTCGAGGGCCTGCCCGACCGGCGTTTCCGGGCGGTTTCCGCCACGTTAAGCATTGTTATCTCTCGTTCAACGTGAAATGCTGAGCCTGTCGTGACGTGGATCACGCGGAGCTCGAACGCGGAGGATCGCCATGCGCAGAAGGTTGCAGTCCCGCATCGCTCTCGCCGGGGTCGGCCTGCTGGTCGCCACTGTTGCCGCCTGCGGCGGTGGCGACGACGCCGCACAGACGGCGTCGGCCGGGGACGGGGACGTGGAGACCGTGAAGGTGATGATGTACCCCGCCCAGGCATACCGGCTTCCGGTGCTGGTCGGGCAGGAGCGGGGGCTGTTCGAGAAGCACGGTCTCAAGCTGGAGATCACCGAGCAGCCGACCAACCTGCAGGGTATGCAGGGCCTGGATGCCACCAAGTCGGACATCGGTCAGATGTCGGTCGCCACACTGGCCCAGAGCTACCAGGCCGGGAACAAGGGCGCCTACTTCTGCGGCGGTCTCGACGTCATCCAGACCACGCTGATGGCCGCCCCGGACTCCAAGCTCCCGTCCACCGACGACGGCGCCTCCTGGCAGGAGGCGCTCAAGGCCCTGGACGGCAAGAAGATCGGCATCCAGACCCCGGTCGGCTCGGGGGTCCAGTTGCTCTTCGCCGCCGCCCTCAAAGAGGCCGGGGTCACGGATGTGACCTATGTGAACATCGGTACGTCCCCCAGCGCGGTCGTCGCCGCCCTCGGCAACGGCAGTGTCGACGCGGCGCAGATCTCCCCCACGGGCACGCAGTTCATGCTGGACGCGGGCTCCGGCAAGCCGCTGGTCTACCTGCCGGATGGGCCCGATGCGTACAAGGAGCTCTACGGCAGCGGCTGGACCGGAACCCGGAAGTTTCTTCAGGAGCGGCCCGAGGCGGCCAAGGCGTTCTGCGACGTGATGGGCGAGGCCCTGAAGTTCATCCAGGATCCCGCCAACACCGAGGCCAGCGCGTCGATCCTGGCCAAGGACACCGGGGTGACCCCCGAGGTCTCCAAGCTCGTCGTGGAGCAGACCTACGACGACCACTCGACCGAGCTCGACAAGGCCAGGCTCGACAAGACGTTCGACACCTATATCGACCTCGGCATCCTCAAGGCCGAACCCGAGCCGTCCTTCGACACCCTCGTGGTCGTTCCGTAAGCCCTCACCGCCACTCCGCCAAGGAACAGGAGACTTTCAGCATGCCCGCAACCCCTGACAGCAGGAACGTCATCGTCGTCGGCGCGGGGCTCTCCGGTATCGCGACCGCCATCGGCGCGGCCCTGCGCGGCTGTTCGGTCACCGTCTTCGAATCGGCCGACCTGGTCGGCGGGGCCGCGGCCTACTCGGGCGGCCAGGTCTGGGTCGGTGACAACCACGTCGCCCGGCGCGAGGGCATCGAGAACGACAGCCGCGAGCTGACCGAGCGGTACGTACGCGATATCGCGCACGCCGTGCCGGAAGCGCTCGATCCGCGCGCCATGGACCACTGGCTGACGCTGGCACCGGAGGCGATTCGCTACTGGGAGGACATCGGCGCGATCCGCTGGACGGTGATCCCGGGTTTGGCCGACTACCACGCCGAGGCGGACGGCGCGCTCGGCGCCGGGCGGTACCTGACCAACGAGGTCATCGACGGTCGGGTGCTCGGCGACTGGCGGCAGCGGATGCGGGTGAGCCCGTACTTCCCCGTCGGGACCACCTACGCCGAGATGTTCGTCGAGGGCCGCAGGGTGCGGGGCGACGACAGCGGTGACGGCGGTGCGCGCAAGGAGGAGGCGCAGGGGTTCGGCCTCACCCGTGCGCCGGCGGAGCCCACCGCCGGGCAGGCGGACGAGAACAAGCCCGACCCCCTCACCTTCGGCACCGGAGTGTTCGCGAGCTTCCTGGCCAGGGCGCTCAAGGAGGAGTGCATCGAGATCCTCACCTCCCATCCGGTCACCGAACTCCTCCGCGACGACGAGGGCCGTGTCATCGGCGTACGGGCGCAGGGCGAGCAGGGCCCGGTCGAGCGCCGCGGACCCGTGGTGCTGGCCACGAGCAGCTACGACTGGAACCCCGACCTGGTCCGCGAACTGCTCGGGCTCGGCCCGGACGACTTCGGGAGCATCGCGCCGCAGAGCCTGCGGGGGGACGGGATCGCGCTCGCCCGTGCCGTCGGCGGTGCGGTGGCCAAGATCCCGGCGACCAGCGTGCCGATGCTGCCCGGTTGGGAGTCCGCGCCCGGTGCCGGATTCGCCTACGGTCCGGAGTTCGCCAAGCCGCACGCGATCATCGTTGACCGGACCGGCCGCCGCTTCTGCAACGACTCGTACTGGGTCGACATCGTCGCCAAGGCGCTGGACCCGGACGACCCGCACCTGCCGTTCTTCCTCATTTGGGACGAGCAGCACCACCGCAAGTACGGCCTGGGCGCCGTCCGGCCGGGCGGCGCATACCCCGAGGGCACGGTGACCTCCGCGCCGACGCTGCGCGAGCTGGGCGAGGCCCTGGGCATCGACGGTGAGCAGCTGGAGAAGACGACGGCCTCGTTCAACGAGCACGCTGAGCGCGGCGAGGACCCGGACTTCGACCGAGGGTCCCTGGACTACGTCCTCCGCTTCTACGGCGACGCCGCCCACCACCCCAACCCCGTCCTGGGTCCTGTGTCCGAGCCGCCCTTCCACGGGCTGCGGCTGCGCTTCCTGGGGACCGGGATCGGGTCGAGCGGGGTGCACATCGACGAGTCCGGCCATGTGCTGGACGAGCAGGGGAACGCCGTGCCCGGGCTGCACGCGGTGGGCTCGGTCGCCGCGCTCACCGCCACGGGCACCGGGTACAACAGCGGGTTCGCGCTGAGCCGCGGTCTGACGTTGGCCTACACGGTGGCCCAGGAGCTGGGCGGCTGATCCGCCGCGGGCGACATCCGGGGGCGTTCCGATCGTTGTTATCTGCCGTTGAACGTGAAATGCTGCCTTACCGTCGCCAGCCGTCGGCGGGGGCACCGAGTGGAGGTTCGCAGTGCGCAGAAAGTTCCGATCCCGCATAGCTCTCGCGTCGGCGGGTCTGCTCGCGGCCGTCACCGTCGCCGCGTGCGGTGACGACAGCGGCGGCGGTACGAAGGCGTCGTCCGAGGGCGGTGGCGAGGAGACCGTCCGCGTGATGATGTACCCGGCCCAGTCCTACCGGCTCCCGGTGAAGATCGCCGAGCAGGAGGGCTACTTCAAGGACCGCGGTATCAAGCTCGACGTCACCGAACAGCCGGCCAACCTGCAGGGCATGCAGGGCCTGGAGGCTACGAAGTCCGATGTCGGGATCGTGACGGTCGGCACGCTCGGCCAGGGCTGGCAGGCCGGCTCCAAGGGAGCCTTCTTCTGCGGCGGCATCAACGTCCTCCAAACCACCCTGATGGCGCCCAAGGGCTCCAAGCTCCCCTCCACGAAGGAGGGCGCCAGCTGGCAGGAGGTGCTGAAGTCCCTCGAGGGCAAGAAGGTCGGCATCCAGACCCCCGTCGGCTCGGGTCTCCAGCTGATCTTCGCCGCCGCACTGAAGGAGGCCGGTGTCAAGAACGTCACCTATGTGAACCTCGGCGGCGGGAGCAGCGCCGCGATCGCGTCGCTCGGCAACGGCAGCGTCGACGTGGCCCAGGTTAACCCGACCGGCAAGCAGTTCATCGAGAACGCCGGGTCCGGCAAGGAACTGATCTACATGCCGGAGGGTCCGTCGGCCTACAGGGACTACTACGGCAGCGCCTGGGTGGCGCCCACCAGGTTCCTGACGGAGCGGCCCAAGGTCGCCAAGGCCTTCTGCGACGCCATCGACGAGGCGCTGACGTACATCAAGGACCCGGCGAACGCCAAGGCCAGCGAGGACATGCTGGTGAAGGACGCGGGTGTGACGCCGCCGGTGGCCAAGCTCACCGTCGAGCAGACCTACGGCGACTTCAACACCAAGATGAACAAGGCCAGGCTCGAGACGACGTTCGACGCCTACGTCAAGCTCGGCATCCTCAAGGCCCAGCCCGACCCCACGTGGGATTCCCTGGTGGTCGAGCCCAAGGGCTGACCAATGCATATGTGGTATAGGGCCTCGGCCCGGGGCGGCTGCGAACGCCGCCCCGGGCCCGGCCGTGCCGCGACCGGTGCCACGAGTGAGGGGCGGAGGCGGCGGACCGGATGACTTTACTTGTAATCTTGCGTTCAACGTGAGATTTTCTACTTTGACCCCGCGCCGAACCCCAACCGGTGTGACGTTTGCAGACGAGACTGAACGGAGGTCGACCATGACGGTCGAATCCACCGCCGGAACCGGAGCATCACCGCTGATTTCGTTCAAGGACGTCAACCAGGTGTTCCGGCTCCAGGGACAGCGGGCCGCAGCCGGCTCGGACGGCAAGGCCAAGGAGCTTGTGGCCCTCAAGGACGTCAACGTCGAGATCGAGGCCGGCCAGTTCGTCGCCCTCGTCGGAGCCAGCGGCTGCGGCAAGACGACGATGCTGAACATGCTCGCCGGCCTTGTCCAGCCCACGCACGGCGAGGTCAGTCTCGCGGGTCAGGCGCCCCAGCTGCCCAACATGGACATCGGCTACATGTTCGCCCGGGACGCCCTGTTGCCGTGGCGCAGCGCCCGCAAGAACGTCGAGCTGCCGCTGGAGACCCGCGGCTGGGACCGCACCAGGCGCCAGGAGCGCGCCCGCGACATGCTCGACCTCGTCGGGCTCAAGGGCCGCGAGTCCCAGTACCGGCTGCAGCTCTCGCAGGGCATGCGGCAGCGCGTCGCGCTGGCGCGCACGCTGGCCGCCGACCCGTCGATCCTGCTCATGGACGAGCCGTTCGCTGCGCTCGACGCCCGTACCAAGCTGACCCTGCAGGCGGAGTTCCTGCGGATCTGGGAGCAGCACCAGGGCAGCGACAAGCGCAAGACGGTCATCTTCGTCACCCACGACCTCACCGAGGCCGTGCTGCTGGCCGACCGGGTGATCGTGATGCTGCCGAACCCCGGCCGCGTCGCCGAGGACCGCGTCATCGACCTTCCCCGTCCGCGGGCCGAGGACCTGGGCGAGATCCAGTTCACCGATGAGTTCAAGCGCACCACCCATGACCTGTTCGAGCGGCTCGAGGGCGCCATCGGCGACCGGGCCTCGCGGGTTGCGAGCTGAAGGGGCGGGAACCGTGACCACGACCACCGAGAGGCCGACCGCGGTGAGCACCCGCCCGGCCGAGAAGGAGAAGACAGCCAAGCGCTCCGGGCCGCTCCAGTCGAAGGCGTTCATCTACGCCGCCCGGGTGGCGCTCCTCGTCGGCTTCCTGGTCCTGTGGGAGACCGCGTCCAGCAAGGGTTGGGTCGACGAGAACCTCTTCGGGCGCCCCAACGGCGTCTGGGACGCGATGGTGGACTACCTGCCGTCCGAGAAGGCCCTGACATCGCTGAAGGACACGGGCACCGCGGTCGCCGTCTCCTTTGTGATCGGTTCGGTGACGGGTACGGTCGCCGGACTCGTCCTCGGCCTCAGCCCCACGCTGAACGCGATCGTCGGTCCGTTCCTCGCGCCGATCAACAGCATCCCGCGTATCGCGCTCGCCCCCCTGTTCATCGCCTGGTTCGGACTGACCCTCACCGCCAAGGTGGTCCTCGCGGTCAGCATCGTCTTCTTCATCCTCGCCGAGAACGCCCGCTCCGCGGTGCGGTCGGTGGACGCCGACCTGATGATGATGGCGCGCGTGGTCGGGCTGAAGCGGTCCACGCTGCTGCTCAAGGTCGTGCTGCCGTCGGCCGTGCCGACCATGATGGCCGGGCTGCGGCTGACCTTCACCTACGCCCTGCTGGGTGTCGTGGCCTCGGAGATGGTCGCCGCGACGGGCGGCCTCGGCCAGGACATCGTGCTGTACTCGTCCTCGTACCAGATCAACACGGTCTTCGCGATCCTCGTCGAGCTGATGGTCGTCGCGATCGTCATGAACTGGCTGTTCACCTTGTTCGAGCGGTGGCTCCTGAGGTGGCAGCATGCCTGACGGCGAGGGTGCGGCGGAGATGACCAAGGGATTCCGGTTCCGGCTCGCCGGACGCACGGCACCGCTGACCGTCGAGGACTGGCGGAAAAGGGCGCGCAGCCGGGTCCCCGGCATGGTGTGGGCCTATATCGAGAACGGCGCCGACGACGAGCGGACGCTGCGCGAGAACCGGGAGGCCTACCAGGAGTGGTACCTCAACCAGCGGGTGCTCACCAAGACCTCGGGTGTCGACCTCCGGGTGAAGATCGCGGGCACCTCGCTGGACCTCCCGGTCCTCCTGGCGCCCACCGGCCTGGCGGGCGCGGCGCACTGGCACGGTGACCTGGGGGCGGCCCGGGCGGCCGAGCGGGCCGGTACGCGGCTGGTGCTCAGCAGCGCGTCGGCGTACTCGATCGAGGAAGTGGCGCGGGGGACCGCCGAGAACCACTGGTTCCAGCTGTACCCGTGGCGCGACCGCGCCCTGATCGCGTCGCTGATGGACCGGGCCAGGGACAGCGGCTTCACCGCCCTGTGTGTCACGGTCGACGTGCCCGTGTACGGCAACCGGCTGCGCGAGCGGCGCACTGGGATGGACCTGCCGCCGACGCTCACCCCGGCCCGGGTGCTGAACGCGGCGACCCGGCCGCGGTGGTCATACGGGTATCTGCGGCATCGGCGCACCACGTTGCGCAACCTCGTGGCCGACGAGAGCCGCCAGGGCGGCTTCGAGTCCGTCGAGGTCCAGTCGGACAACCTCACCGCGGACATCGGCTGGGCGGACCTGGAGTGGATCCGGTCGCGCTGGGAGGGCCCGCTGCTCGTCAAGGGGGTCATGCACCCCGACGACGCCGAGCGGGTTGTGGACATCGGCGCGGACGGCGTCGTCGTCTCCAACCACGGAGGCCGCCAGCTGAACGCCGTCCAGCCCACGCTGCGGGCGCTGCCCGCGATCGCCGAGCGGGTCGGGGACCGGGCCGAGGTGCTGCTGGACGGCGGCATCAGGTCCGGCTCCGATGTCATCATCGCCCTCGCCCTGGGCGCGGACGCCTGCCTGGTGGGCCGCCCCCTGGTCTACGGGCTGGCCGGGGGAGGCACTGAGGGAGTCGCCGACGTGCTGCGGATCCTCAAGGAGGAGATGGTCCGCGACATGACGATGATGGGGACGGCCTCAGTCGGCGAGCTGAGCCGGTCTAACCTGCTGCCCCGGCACTGAGGGCTGCGCGACCGCTCCTGCCTCGCGAACGCGGCCGGGGGCCCGGGCGAACCCGTGTTGAACGTGGAAAGCGACGACACCTACGCGGAAGGACGCAGCATGCGCAGGCTCGACGGGCGGACAACGGTCATCACAGGAGGCGCGCAGGGGCAGGGGGAGGTCGAGGTCCGGCGGTTCGTCGAGGCCGGCGCCCATGTCCTGATCGCCGACGTGCTCCAGGACAAGGGCCGGGAACTCGCCCGGGAGCTGGGGGAGCGGGCGCGCTTCGTCCGGCTGGACGGTGGGCTCCGAGGAGGACTGGGCGTCCGCGATCGAGGGCCTGGACCCCGGATGGCCGCCGCTGCGGGTCCTCGTCAACAACGCCGGGGTGCACTGGCAGCGGGGCATCGAGTCCGAGACACCCGGCGACTTCGCCAGGATGCTGCAGGTGAACCTGGTCGGCGCGCTCCTCGGGACGCAGGCGGTCATTGAGCCGATGCGCGCTGCCGGCGGCGGTTCGATCGTGAACGTCTGCTCGGTGCTGGCGCTCGTCGGCGGGTGCGGCGCCAGCGCGTACAGCGCGTCGAAGTGGGGGCTGCGGGGGCTCGCCAAGAGCGCGGCGCTCGAACTGGGCCGGTACGGGATCCGGGTGAACGCGATCCATCCCGGATACATCGACTCGCCGATGCTGCACGCGGTGGCCGGGCCCGACAGGAGCGACGACTACTACGACTTCCTGGCCCTGCGGCGGATCGGTACTCCCGTCGAGGTCGCCGATCTCGCGGTGTTCCTGGCGAGCGACGACAGCACCTACATGACTGGCGGGGACTTCGCGGTCGACGGCGGGATGACCGCGGGCGGCGGCCCGCGCACGCAGCTCTGATCCGGGGGGTCTCCCCGCCTCCCTCGCGGCCCTGTGGGGCTCGTGAAGTCTTTGCTGCTGGTCAGCACCCGCCTTCGAGCCCCACAGGCCTGGCTGACCTCGATTCTTCTGTGGCGTGACGGCCTCGCCGTGGGCGGCTGTCTGCCCGTTATGTCCCGGGCGGGCGCGGGCGTTCCGGCGTACGGCCTCGGCCTGCGAAGATCAAGGCGGCAGCTGTCATGTCTCGGCCTGATTCGCCTCGGACGGCTGGCTGGGGGGATCTCGGGGAGGGGATCACATGGAATCGAGCGCTGCACGATCTGATCCGTCACGGCGTCGCCTCGCCCTGTACGCCGCCGGCTGGTTCCTCTTTGCCCTCTTTATGCTGGGCGGTTCTGTGGCGTGGGGTGCGCTCGACTGGGCCGCCGCTCTGGGCACAGGCGCGGCAACTGGCACACTGCAGATCGATCGGTGTGGGACGAGATCTGGTTCGAGGGGTACGCCGAAGCGGGTCTGCCTGGGTGTCTTCCGCTCGGAGACAGGTGAGCTTGATGAGCATGCAGACGTGCCATCCCAGAGCCAGGCCGGCAACTCCATCCCCGTGACACGAACGCTCCTCGGGGAGTATGTACAGCGGGATGGGAGTACCACAGCAGGAGCAGCATTCCGGACACTGGTCTTCGCGACTGTGGGTGCCGGGGGCGGTGTGGCTGGTGGACGCTACGTACGTCGCTGCTTCAAGTGATCCGCAACGTGTGATCGCGGTTGGCGGAGTCTTAATGGCCGGGTCAAGCTGTTGTGGCGGTGTGTGTCCTTGCCGGTGGGGTGGTGGTGAAGGGGCGGTTGTCGCGTAGCAGGGCCCAGAGGACGTCGACGCGGCGGCGGGCGAGGGCGATGACAGTGGGGATGTGTTTGTGGCCCTCGGCTCGTTTCTTGAGGTAGTAGGTGCGGTTGGGGCCGTCGCGGATGATGCTGGTCTGCGCGGAGAGGTAGAACACTCTGCGCAGGCGGCGGCTGTAGCGCTGGGGCCGGTGCAGGTTGCCGGTGCGGCGTCCGGAGTCTCTGGCGACGGGGACCAGGCCGGGGTCGGGATAGGTGGCCAGGTCGCCCGCGGCGACGAGGAACTCGGCTCCCAGGATCGGGCCGATGCCGGGCAGCGACTCGATGACGGCGGCCTGCGGATGGGTGCGGAAGGCATCGCTGATCTGCCAGCCGAGTTGCTTGAGTCGTTCGTCCAGGGCCAGCACCTGCGCGGCGAGGTCTGCGGTGATGCCGGCGGCGGTTTCCTGGCTGGGCAGTTGGATGTGCTGGGCGTGCGCGGCCGTGAGGGCGGTGGCGGCGACCGTTTCGGGGTGGCGCACGCCTCGGGCGGCGAGCCAGCGGGTCAGGCGGGCCTGGCCGCAGCGGCGCAGGGCGGCGGGGGTCTGGTAGCCGGTGAGCAGGACGAGGGCGCCTTTGTGGTCGGCGTGGTCGAAGGCGGCTTCCAGGGCGGGGCTGATGCCGGTGAGCACGTCGTGCAGACGGTTGGGCAGGCGGACCCGGTCGGCGATCAGATCGGATCGGTGGGTGGTGAGCAAGGCCAGGTCGGTGGCCAGGTCTGTGGGGACGTCGAGGGGAGCGAAGCTTTGTCGCAGGCGGGCGGTGTCGGCGATGACGTAGGCGTCGCGGGCGTCGGTCTTGGCCTCGCCCCGGTAGGCGCCGGACATGCGGTTGACCGCTCCCGGCGGCAACTGCCCCTGGACAGCACCAAACCGCCCGCTCCAGCCAACGTCACCGACCTCCAGGCCCAGCGAATCCGGCGACAACCCCTCCTCGGCGGCCTGATCAACCAGTACCAGAGAACCGCCTGACCGAACGGCCTCGCCGCAGCTCACAGCACCGAATCGTATTTTCGAGCGACACAGGAATCGGTCAGGCCCCCTGATGCGTCAAAGCGTGCCGGTCCAGCGTCGCGAGGACGGTGTTGACCGCGATCACGACGGCGAAGATCGTGGCCCACCCGTGTCGGCCGATGCCGTACAGGGCAGCCACTGCGGCGCCGAACACCAGCACTGAGCTGACCCCGGTTTCGTGGAGTCCCTGAAGCCAGGCTTATGATCCTGGCTCGAAGGAGAACCACGAGCAGTGCCAGCACCACGTAAATACCCGGACGAGCTCCGCGAGCGGGCCGTCCGCGAGGTCCGCACCACCGGCCGCCCGGTCGCGCATGTCGCCCGGGACCTCGGCATCCACAAAGAAGCCCTGCGGGGATGGGTCCGCCAGGCCGAAGCCGACGCCGGTGACCGAGACGACCGGCTCACCACCGCCGAACGCGAGGAGCTGAAGCAACTCCGCAAAGAAGTCGCGGAGTTGAAGCGGGCGAACGAGATCCTGAAAGCCGCCAGCGTGTTTTTTGCCCAGGAGATCGACCGTCCCCGGACGAGGCCGAGCAAGTGATCGACCACCTGCGCCAGAAGGGCCTCGGGGTCGATCCCGTCTGCCGGGTGCTGGAGCTGTCGCCGTCGACGTACTTCGCCCGCAAGAAGCGGCCGAAGTCGGCCCGCCGGCTCCGCGACGAGCAGCTCATGCCGCTGATCGAACGGGTCTACGCCGAATCCGGCGGCACCTATGGCGTGATTTCCGGCGCATCGCGCTAGACATGGACAAGCGGCTCGACCTGATACCTCTGGCCATTCCCTGCCCCCGGGAGGCCGCAGACGATGCGGCACGGGCCGCGCGATCCGCCCCGTGAGTGTCAGGGGCTCCCGAAGGCACGGCGAAGCACAGCTTGTGAAGCTTGCGAGGGCGTTCAGAAAGAGGATCATCGGCGGGCAGGCCAGGACCCGGGCCGTGGATGTCAGGAGTTGCGTGGGGTTACCAGGCCGGATTCGTAGGCGAGGACCACGAGCTGAGCGCGGTCACGGGCTTGGAGCTTGGCCATGGCCCGGTTGATGTGGGTTTTCGCGGTCAGCGGGCTGATCACCATGCGGTCGGCGATCTGGTCGTTGGACAGGCCCTGCGCGACAAGGACAACAGCCTCGCGTTCGCGGGTGGTCAGCTCTTCCAGCCCCGTCTCGGTGCCGGTGGGGAGCGGCTGGGTGACGTACCGGTTGATCAGCCTGCGGGTGATCGAGGGTGCCAGCAGGGCATCGCCGCGAGCGGCGACGCGTACGGCGTGCAGGAAGTCTTCCGGCACGATGTCCTTGACGAGGAATCCGGCAGCGCCGGCGCGCAGCGCGTCGAAGACGTATTCGTCCAAGCCGTAGTTGGTCAGGATGACGACGTGCACCCTGGCCAGGACCGGGTCCGCGGCGATGCGCCGGGTCGCCTCGATGCCGTCGATGACCGGCATCTGGATGTCGATGAGAGCGACGTCGGGCAGGTGTTCCCTGGCCAGAGCCAGGCCCTTCTTCCCGTCGGTGGCCTCGGCCACCACCTCGATGTCGTCTTCGAGGTCGAGGAGCGCGCGGAATCCGCTGCGAATGAGCGGCTGGTCGTCGACCAGCAGGACACGGATCATGACGCCTGATCCACGGGGAGTTCGGCCTGGATGGTGAAGCCGCCCTCGCCGCGCGGTTCCGCGCGCAGCCGGCCGCCGAGGGCGGTGACGCGTTCGCGCATGCCGAGCAGCCCGAGGCCGGGTACCGGGGCGGTGGCCGGCGCGGCCTTGCCGTCGTCGTCGATGCGGATCGCGAGGGCGTCCGGACGGCAGTCGATCCGGACCGACGCCGTGGCCGCGTCCGCGTGCCGGGCGACGTTGGTGAGCGACTCCTGAACGATCCGGTAGACGGTCCGGTCCACCGCGGCCGGCACGTCGTGTCGCTGTCCCTCGATCGTCAGCGTCACGTCCAGGCCGAACATACGGGCCCACTCCACCAGTTCCGGGACATCGTCGAGCCCGCGCGGCGGGGCCGTGTCGTCGTCGCGCAACGCCTCCAGCGTCGCGCGCAACTCCCGGCTTGCCTCGCGCCCGGCCGCCTGGATCGCCAGCAGGGAAGGCGGCACCTCCTCGCCCCGCCTGCGGGCCACGTGCACGGCGACCTCCGCCTGCACCTTGATGACCGAGATCTGGTGGGTGAGCGAGTCGTGCAGTTCCCGAGCGATACGGAGCCGTTCCTCGTCGGCGCGGCGCCGCGCGGTCTCCTCCCGGGTGCGCTCGGCCTCGTCCGCCCGCCGCTCGGCCTGCCGCAGCGCCTCTCCTGCGGCGCCGGCCGCGATCAGCCAGGCGATTTCGAGGGCGCCTCGGGCCTGCGCGAACGCCTCGCCCGTGTCGTGCAGTCCCGAGGCCAGGGCCGCGAGCGGGAGCAAGGTCAGCATGACCACGCTCGCCGCCACCGTGACGGTGCGGTGTCCCGCCCGTACGGCCGCGTACACCGCGAACAGGTACGCGACAGCGGGCACGTCGAAACCGGCCGCCTGGTACCCCACCGCGCACAGCCCGGTGACGGCCAGGACGGCAACCGGAACCCGGCGGCGTGCGCCCAGCGCCAGCCCGCCGATCGTCAGCAGCGCGTACCCGAGCAAGGCGAGGCCCGTGGCGGAACGCTGCCCGGACAGCCCTGTGACCAGCAGCGCCGCCACCACGCCGACAGCGATGCCCCAATCTCCGAACCGGGCCCGAACACCGGACTCGCCTGCACTCATGCGCGCACCCTAGCTGGCTGCCGCCGCGGGCGGGTCCCCCTCGTGAACGAGCGGCCGGCTACCGCACACGCAGTACCTTCGCGCCTCCTGCGGCGTCCGTGGTAGCCGGATGCGGCATCGGCGGCAGTGCGAAGTGTCTGCGTCCGCCGGACGACCGTGGGTGGGGCCGGCAGACATGCTCAGGTGACGCCCAGTCGCAGGAAGAGAAGGAGCACCTCGAATGTCTGTTCGTCGCCTGCTTGCCGCCGCCGCCGCGGCCGCCCTGATCAGCGGTCTCGCGCTCGCCGAACCGGCGGCCGCGGACCCCACTGCCCAGCCGGTCGCCGCAAGCGTCTACACCCTGAGCGCCGGCCGCATCGGATCCTCCTTGGCCGCACTGGTCGGCCTCCTCGGCGCGGTCAACGGCGGCCTGGCCCTGGCCCGCCCCACCGGTCAGGGTCACATCGGCACCTGGGCCCGGCGGAACGGGGCCGTCACGGCTCTCGTGGCGGGTCTGATCGCCGTGGTCGTCGGCGGGTCGGTTGCGGCCACCGCCGACGGCGGTCTCGGCACCGGCAACGGGCTAGGCGGCGCCTACGTCGCCATGCTGGTGGGCCTGATCGCCGTCACCCTCGGTTGGCTGGCCCGCTCCCGCTCCCGCCGGACCGGCTGACCGAACCGGCTGACCGAACCGTGAATCCTCTGGAAGGCCCGGCTGTATGCGGCCGTGGCCGGCGATGGCCGCACGATCGTTGGCGCGGCGGTCCGGGCCTGTCACCAGCCGCAGTGTCGCCGGATCAGCGCTGTCGTACCCAGAGCCCAGCGCGACCGTGACGCCGGGCGTCGTTCGCCTTCCTGGCCGACGGTGACGGTCCGCGCGCAGGTGCGCGTAGCGGAACGGGGACAGGTGGGCGACGTCCTCCTCCCGGACTGGCTCGCCGACCGGCCCTCAAGTGGATGCGCGCCCGCCGCCACGCCAGGGACTACGAGAGGCTCGTCCAGCACAGCGAAAGCCTCAGCACCTGGGCAGCGATCACCCTCATGACCCGGCGCATGACTCATGGCAAGTCCGTGGCCTGAGCGAGACCAGTTCAGCCCTGCTCATACTCTGCTCTGGCGACTGTGGGGCGGCGGCGATATAGCCCGTGCAGGCTGAGGACGACCATCGCACCGGCTATCACGGGCCACCACAGCGAAGCTCCGTGCCGGGCCAGCTCTATACCCTTCATCAGCAGCATGGTCGAGAGCAGCACGGCGAGCCATCCCATCGCGATGTCGACCGGACCACCGTTCCGGAACAGATTCTGCATATTTCGCCTACCCCTGTGCTGCGGCACCACACGATCACGGTGCGCGCGAGCGTAGTCATCACTCCCTCGACGCCATCACCCGGGCGGAGGTTGAGAAACAGGTACTGAAATCTACCGGCGGGTTACTTGCTCCCTGGTGTCCGAGCTGGGACTACAGGGCCGACAAGGACAACGCTCGGCGGCCGCCAAGGCCACCCGGTAGCTGGAGATCCCTCAATGGTGCCGACCGTTGCTGTCATAGGCCGGGCAAGGGGAGCCGGATCAGGCGTGCGGTCTGCGTTTTCGTCACCCGTTCGGGCTCGCCCGACCGCCGCGAAGGAGACCGGTGGCCGTTGCTCGGGAATGGCGCCAACAGGGGGTGTTCCAGCGGGAATCTGCTTGGGGGTGAGCCGGTGGAGCAGGTGGACGTCGGCGCGGGCAGGCTCGCAGCGCCTACTGTCCGGTTTTAGGATGGCGTGGCAGGCACGTGGACTGTCAGGCAGTGGTCGGGGGCGGGCACCACGAGCGGGGTGCCCACGGGAGGCGGGGGCTGAGACCAGAACCCCGGCCCGATTACGGCGGGCCGGGGTTCTACATGGTTCGCCTCAGGCGGCTGGCTCAGTCGTCGAACTCGTCGAAGCCGAAGCCCTCCTTGCCGTGGTGGCGGTGGATCACCCGGAAGCTGCCCACCACTCCGTTCTTGACCTTGACGCCATCGTGGACGTGATGCACCTTGACGCCGTTGGCTTCGCTGTGGGGGCCGACCGTGGCGACGGGGGCGCCGTTGTCGCAGGTCGCCCCGCGGAAGAACTCGACGGTCCTCTTGCTGTCGTTGCGGATGTTGAAGCTCTTGGAGCCCAGGCCGCTCACCACGGTGATGCAGCCGTCCGGGTGGGCTGAGAACGACCGCTCGTTGATGAAGATCCGGCCCACCCTGTGGTGGCGCTCCTTCTTCTCGTGGCCGCGTTCGCCGCCGCGTTCGCCGCCGCGTTCGCCACCCTCGCCGCGTTCGTTGCCCTCGTTGCCCTTCCCCTGTCCGCTTCCGCCATCCAGGGGGGCCTGGGCGGGAGCGGGCGCCTGCTGGACGACGGCCGGGGCCGCCTGGGGCGCGGGGGCGGCCGTGGCGTAGGTGATGCCGGTCGCGGTCAGAGCGGCGGCGGCCGCTACGCCCGCGGTGATGGCAGAGGAACGGGACATGATCATGTTGCTGTGCTCCTTCTCTGAGAGGCGGGCTTTGACGGCCGCCGTGTGATTGAACGTACCGACGGCCCCCGGAGCCGTCATTTCGGGCATACGGGAAGGGCCGGCGCCGGAGAGCCGAACGGGGTACTCCCCAGCTGCTGATGGCGCGTCAAATAGCCCAATAGAACAGGCGAATCGGTGATCGATTAGGCCTTCAAGGTGATCTCTGACGTCTGCTCACCCATGCGGCAGCGAGTCGCCTGGAATTGCCGGCGCGATGAGCCCCGGCATACCGGGGCAGGCGGGTCACCGACCGGATCGCGGCAGCCGCCCTGCCCCGCCAGGGCTTTGTGCCCATGACGTCCGCCATCCGGCGTTGACCGGGCCGCCGTGCGGCGGTCAGGGGGGAAGCCCTCAGCCCGGGCCTACGGCGACCGCCTCACCCGGCCGGCGTGCCCGCACAGGATTTCTGAATTCACGTGAGGTCTGTTCAACGCGCGGACACTGGTGCAGGTCACGCCGCCACGCAGCTGACAAGCTCGCCTGCGGTCCACGCTGCTGCGCGCCATGACCTTCATGATCGTCGCCTCGCCGTGCGCCGTGGCACTGGCCACCGTGCCGCCGCTGCTGCCCGCCATCGCCAACACCGGACGCCACGGCGTGCTGGCCATGGTCTTCAAACGCGTCGAGTCCGCCCAGGGCCGGTGGTGGGCGGTGAACGCGCCCCACCTCGTCGCCCTCGTCCGCGCCGGGGACCGCTTCGAACGCGGACAGCTCATCGAGTGCCCCGAGCTCAGCGCAGCCTGAGCCACCTCAACTGATCCACAACTCTTGACAATGACTTCCTGCGCGATCACCGGGACCCGGTTCCCGCCGGCCGATGCCAGCAGCATCATCGCCCGCCGGTAGCGCACCGAGTCGGTACTTCCCCGGCGCACGATCTGCTGCAGCTTCTGCCCTTCGTGATCGGTCAGTCTGCGCACCCGCACAGGCTCGGCCACCACACCTCCAGCGATCAAAACCGACGTCACCGCCCATCCAACCGCCCTAACCACCAACCCGGCGAACCTTCCCGGTCACAGCACTAGCGACCAAAGATCGTTAGTGGGCCAACTGAAAGAGCTCAGTCGACTTGAGGCTCTCGGACTCAGCGACGTTGTGACCGGCACCCGAGTTGTCCAAGCGCTTCTGGAGTCGAGCCCGGAATCGGACGACATTGCCACTTACCCCATTGTTGATGAGAGAAATGCCGATCGGTTAGCGGAGCCCCACCATTAAATGGTGGGGCTCCGCTAACCGAAACGGGGAGATCTTCACACGGTGGTACCCCCTGTCACCAGGACAGGAGATACCACCGTGTTCATTTTCAGGACAGGGCTTCGTAGAACGGGCCGTGAGGCGCGAGATTGCGAGAACACAACGTCACGTCTCTACCCTTGAGATAAGCCAGCAGCCACTCACTGAACGTCATCTCGTAGAGGGTCCAGGCCGGACTGTCGAACTCCTGGACCACGACGCGCCAGGGCAACGAGGGGCCATCGGGAACGCGAAGGAAAATCCATTCCCCCGTCATGGCTGACGCCACCGGCATCAACTCACCGGGGTTCGCCCCTGCCGGACTGGGCAGGAACTCTGCCATGTCCTCCTCGCGCCACATCTCGAGGTCCCCCCTGATGGTTTCTCCCAGACTGTGCAGAAGATGGCAGGCGGGATGCTCCAGATACAGCTGCCCGTTGATCTGGATCGAACCGTAGGCGTCCACGATCTCACGGAAGTCCGCAGGAAATTCGATACCGAGTTCCTGCTCCAGTTCGATCCACGGCGCCGGATCCGACCAGTTGAACCGTGGTTCACCCAACAGGGCTTGGATCTCTGAAAGCGTTGCCACCACTAGGACCCTTCTAGCACTTCGAACCGATGCCGGTCTTGGAGTTGATCGCAGTGCACGAGAACGTGTCCACAATATTTCCCTGGGGTCCGTATGCGGTCATTCCCACCTGAACGAGTGTGGGAACGGCCGAATGTGGATCTCCGTAGATGGGAACGACCGACATGAACAGTTTGTTGTCCCCGGTCAAGTGCTTCCACCCGAAGGCTTCCACCTTGCTGGCCATTCTTGCATTTGCCCTGCCGTGCAAAGCGACCAGGTTTCGGACGTCCTGACCGGTGCCCTTGCCCCAGTAACCTATCAGGTGGCCGGCCTGCGGTCTCCCGCCTCCTGCCCTGATTTCCTCCATTCCGTCCGGCGAAACAGACGGCTCGCATTCGGGGCACTTCGGCAGGCCGCCCGCTCCGGTGCGCGACCTGCGGTCGCTCTTGGTGAGGAATGCAAAGGCGCCGGTCGCCCTGCAGCCCTTGTTCCCCTGGTGGTTCGTGTACTCCTGAAGACCTCCGTAAATCCGCCCTCCGTCGATCAGCGGCAGCGGGCTGCAAGAGGCGCTGTCGGTGTCGGTACCCCGTGGTTGAGGCCTGGGCGCGGGGCCCGGCGACGGCTGGGGGGTGGGACCCGGACGCGGTTTGTTGGACGATTCGCTGGAACCGGACTCCTCCGCGGACGGTCTCAGCATGTCGCCGACGGCCTGTCCCGCGTCCTGCAGGCTCTGCTGGCCCTGCGGCGTCGACGCGTATGCGGCGGTGCCGAAGAGCGCCGCGTACCCCCAATAGGCGAGCGGAATCCCGAACCAGGCGAAGTGACCGTCGAGTTCAATGCCGCTCACCGGGTTGCCGCCGGTGAAGGCGTAGCGGTTGCCGGTGAACGGGTCCGCGCCCAGGCTCATGTCGGCCAGGGCGCCGTTGTACATGTCCCGGGTGGTGAAGCGGTTGAGGCCCGGGTTGTAGTCGCGGAAGCCCATGTCGTACGTGCCGGAGTGGGCATCCCAGCGCTTGGCGTTGAAGCGGTAGGGGTTGTACTCCTCCTTGTCCGGCTGGCCGGCCTCGGGCTTGTCGATGCCGGTGAACTCGGACTCGTCGTTGTTGCCGTAGGCGGTGTAGCCGTAGGTGGCCTTGGTGTCGCCGTTGCCGTCGGTCAGGGTTTCGACGTCGGTGTGGCCGTTGTAGCCGTAGAAGCCGTCCTCGGTCGTGCCGTCGGTGTTGTGCTTGATCTGCGACAGGCGCTCGCCCCAAGGGCTGTACTGGTACGACTTGGTCAGCTCGCCGGCGACCTTCTCGTCCAGTACCTCGCCGGACAGGCCCAGGTACTCGAAGTCGGTGGTCTTGCCGTCGGCCGTCTTCGACGCGGTGCGGTCCAGTGGGTCGAAGGTGTACGTCGTCGACTTCATCGCGCCGGTGGCGTCCAGCTTCTGGGACTCCACGACGTGGTCGAAGCCGTCGTACACGCTCCGCTCGATGACCTTGCCGCCGGAGGTGACGGACTGCTGGCGCCCGAACGGGTCATAGGCGTAGGAGGCCGTCGAGGTACCGGTGACGGCCTTCAGTAGCCGGTTGCGGTCGTACTCGTACCTCGTGGTGACGTTCTTGACCGTCTGGCTGATGACGTTGGCGTTGTCGTCGTGGACGTACGTCTCCGTGGCAGCGCCGGTGCCCGTCTTGACCGATTTGGCGAGCCGGTCGGCCGGGTCGTAGGTGTAGTCGGTCGTGGAGTCGAGGTACGCCGCGTGGTTGTCGGCGTTCATCTTCTTCGCGACGTCCTGCGCCTTGTTGCCGTTGGGGTCGTAGGCGTAGGTGTGGGAGGCGACGAGGGTGCCGTTGCCCTTCTTCTCCACCGTCGACTTCAGCGCGCCGTCGAGGTAGTAGGTGTGGTCGACGGTGTTGTCGTTGGCCTTGGTCTCCTTCAGCTTCTGGCCGCGGTCGGTGTACGTGTACGACGTGACCTTGGGGGTGCCGTCCGTCGCGGATTTGCCGACGGACACCGTCTTGACCTTGTCCCGCAGGTCGTAGGTGTACTTGGAGAACTGGTCGGGGTGGGTGACCGTCTCCGACTGCCCGTTGGCGTCGTACGTGTACGACGTGACCTTCTTCTCCTGGCCCGCGAAGGCCTCGGTCACCTTCTGGACTTGGTTGAGGCCGGTGTAGGCGACCGTGTACGCGTCGACCTTCGCCCCGGACGAGGTGTCCTCGATCGACGTCAGGTTGCCGTTGACGTCGTACGCGTAGGTGAAGGTTCGTTTCTCGTAGTCGGTATCCGCGGAGTTGTCACGAACCAGCTTGACCGCGTCCGCAACCACGGTGCCGGTGCTGTTCTGTTCCAGCTTCAGCCTGGTGTCCTCGCCCTGCTCGAGGGCGTAGCTGCCGAGGCTGACCCAGGTGCCGGTGCCGGCCGTCTGGTCCTTGGTGACCGCCGGTTCGGTGGTCGTGCCGTGGGTGAGTGTGTACTTCGCGGTCGTGGCGGCGCCGGTCACCTCCGGGTACTTCACGTACGCGGTGTACGTGCCGTCCTCGGGGATGTCGAGCGTCCACGTGAAGGCGTCCGTGCCCGTGCCGGCCGCGTGGGTGCGGTGGTCGTAGCCCTGCTGCCCGGTGAGGTCCCCCTTCGTCCAGGCGCCCGTGGAGGCGGTGTGCTGGGTGTCGGAGTTGTCCACCAGGACCACCGACTTGCCCACCGGGACGCCGTCGTCGGAACGGGACTTGAGCTTTCCGTCGGGGTAGAACGACCACGTCATGGTGCGGTTGGAGGAGCCGCCCGCCGACGTCAGCGTCCTGGCCGTCTGCTGGCCCAGGGCGTTGTAGTCGTAGGTGGTGGCGATGGACCACGGGTCCGTGGAGGCCTTCACCCAACCGTTGTCGAAGTAGTCGAATACCGTGGTGTTGCGGACCGTCTGCCCCTCCGAGGGCGGCAGCGAGGTCTTCGCGACCCGGCCCACGGCGTCGTACACGGTCTCGGTGTAGACGTTGGGGTCGCTGTGGCGGGTGTCCGCCGGGTCGTACGGCTGGTACTGCTTGACCGGCCGGTTCAGGGCGTCGTACTCGGTGCGGGCGGTGAACGCCGTGGTCGTCCCCGCCTCGACGGCCCGCGGGGTGATCACCTTGGTGGTGTTGCCGACCTGGTCGTACTCGTACCGGGTCGTGCGGTAGGTGATCGACGTGGTGCCGCTGTGCGGGACCTTGACCTCGGTCTGCTTGCCGCGCTCGTCGTAGCTGATGAGCGTGGTGTTGTTCTCCGCGTCCGTGGTCGAGACGACCCGCGAGTCCTTGTCGTAGCCCCGCTTGGTGGTCTTGCCCGCGGCGTCCGTGACCGCGGTGACCCGGTGGTTCAGGTCGTAGGCGGTCATGGTGGTGTAGTCGGTCGTGTCGGCCGTGGCGTTCTTCTTCGGGTCGATGACCTTGGTGGCGTTGCCGACGTTGTCGTACTCGTAGCTGACCTTGTCGCCCTCCGCGTTGACGACGGAGGTGAGCTGGTAGATCTCGTCGTAGTGGTTGGTCGTGACGAAGTCCGTCGCGTCCGACGTGGTCAGCGTGCCCTTCGGCTCGGTCGTCGTCCTGAGGTTGCCGACCTTGTCGTAGGTGTAGAGCGTCCTCCGCTCGTCCGACGTCGTGGTGTACTTCGGCGCGGTCGCCGAGGTCATCTGGTCGGTCTCGTCGTACACCGCGGTGGACACCGCGCCGTTGGGCGCCGTCGACGTGGTGACGTTGTCGTTGGCGTCGTACACGGGCGCCGGAGCGGTGATCAGGTCACCTGCGGCCTGGTCCTTGGGCTCGGTCTTGACCAGCGGACGTCCGAAGGTGTCGTACGTCTGCGTGATCGTCTTGCCCAGCGCGTCGGTGACCTCGGTGACCTGGCCACGCTCGTCGTAGACGAACGTCGTCGACTTGTTCAGCGCGTCCGTCATCGTCCTCGGGAAGCCCGTGGGCCCGAAGTCGCTGTTCGTGTCCGCGTTGCCGTTGGCGTCGATGGCCTTGGTCAGCTGACCGTGTATGTCGTACTCGTACTTTGTGGTGTAGTCATCCGCCGTCGTGGTGGCGACGCCCTTGGGGTCGGTGACTGTGGTCAGGTTGCCGAAGGTGTCGTAGCCGAACTGCCAGGCCCGCCCCTCGGGGGAGGTCTTGCGGAACAGGTCGGCCGCGTAGCCGTCGGCGCGCGTCTGGTACTCGTACGTCGACGCGTTCGCCGGCCACTTGGAGGTGTCCGTCACGCAGGCGGTCGACTGGTCGGGCACGTCCGCCTTGTTGTTCTCCGCGTCGCGCTGCCAGAGCGGGTAGCCGGTCTTCTGGTCGTAGCAGTAGGCGGTCTTGGCGTCGTTGGCCTCCTCCAGGTAAGTGACGTTGTTGTCCGCGTCCCAGCTCATCTTCGTCGTCTGGGACTTGGCGTTGGTCGTCTGCACCGGGCGGCCGTAGTCGTCCGTCACGTACTTCGTGGCGTGCGACTCGGCGTCCGTGACGGTGGTGTCGGTGAACTTCGCGTTGCCCGCGTCCACCGTGTAGGTGAAGCCGGTGTCGCCGCCGAGGCGGTCGGTGATGGTCTTGGTCCACCAGTGGTACTTCGGGTCGTCACCGGCCTTGGGCTCGTTGTACGCCATCTGTGTGGCGTGTCCGCGTGGGTCGGTGGCCTTGACCAGCTTGACGTTCTTGTTGCCCTGGATGGCGTCGTAGGTGAACTTGAAGACCTTCGGCTGGCTGGAGCCGTCGCCGTCGGTGATCCGGCCGAGCAGGCCCTTGTCCGTGTAGTAGAACGAGATCTTGCGTACCGGCAGGCCCGTGACCGAGCCCGAGATGTCCGTGATGGACTTGACGTGGTCGTAGATCTTGGAGTTGTTCAGCTTGCTGCCGGTGACCTTGTTGCCCGCGTCGTCGATGTACTCGTACGAGGCGTCGCCCTTGTTGTAGTACTCCACCGTCAGTGACTGACGCCCGGCCGGGTCGGTGATGTACTTCAGGAACTTGGTCGGCTTGTTGTTGGACTTGCGCTCCTCGTAGGTGTACGTCTGCGTGTTGCCGTTCTTGTCGACCACCGAGGTCAGGTAGCCGTCGCAGCCGAAGAGGAAGCGGGTGCCGTCCGGGCGCAGCAGGGTCCAGGCGTCCGGGATCGGGTCCTTGTTGGGGGTGCAGTCCAGGCCCGCCTTGGCCGTGATCTTGTAGTGGACGCCGGCGGGCGCCTTCCATCTGCCGTCGTCCTGCTTGCGGAAGACGTGCGTGGTGCCGTCGCCGTCCGGCAGGCGGATCTCGGTGGGGTTGGGGTTGGGGTGGAAGTCCAGCGGCGCCCCGAGCCGGATGGGTCCGGCCAGCTGCGCGGACCAGCCCGCGCCCGTCACCGTGTCGGAGGTGTCGAGCGAGTTGTAGGCGAACCGCGCGAAGGTGGTCAGGCCGCGGCCAGGGTTGGTGAACGCGTTGTAGGACCACACCGCATTGCCGGAGGCGAGGTTGTTCATCACCGTGGAGCCGGCGCCGGTGTTCTTGCCGGTGTAGGAGTAGAACTTCTCCAACCCCAGCGTGTTGGAGGTGGGGTCCTCGACCGCGACGTTCTGCTTCAGGGCGGAGATGCCACCGGTGCCGGCGGACAGCCAGCTGCCGTCGGAGACCTTCTTGATGTCCCAGCCCAGCACGTAGTCGGTGCGCTTGTTGCCGGAAGCCGAGTTGATGGGCGTCTTGACCTGCGCCTTGATCGTGGCCGACTGGCCCGGTGCGAGGGCCGGGACGGCGGTGGCCAGCTGGTTGCCGCCGGTGGTCACGTCCGTGCCGTCCGGGAGCTTCCAGGTGTAGGACAGGACCCGCTCACCGGCCGCCCACGCGGTGCTGGTGGTGTTGGTGACGGTGAAGTCCACCGTGTAGGTGGAGTTCGGGGTCATGCGGGCCGGGGTCTGCGGCGCGTAGTAGGTGTCCTCGGTGGTGGAGTCGACGTAGATGACGCGCAGCAGCGGGCCGAGCTGCCAGTCCGAGGCGGCCGAGGACAAAAACAGGGTGCGTTCCTGCGGGCCGGTGGACGATTCGTCCTTCAGCCTGACCAGGGCGCCCTTGTTGGAGGCGGGGGTTTTGGTCCAGCCCTGGGTGAGGCTGGTGGCGTCCCACCAGTGCCGGCCCACCTCGGACATCTGGGCGACGGTGTCGGAGACGGTGGCCGAGTAGTCACCGCCCGCCTTGGTCCACGCGGTGGTGGAGGTGGCGTTGTTCCACGTGGTGGTCTTCTCGTCGAAGTCCCGTGTCAAGCCGCGCAGTTCGTAGATCGCGCCGTTGGTGTCGGTGGTGGTCTCCGCACCCCACATGAACAGCCGCGACTCCAGCACCGTCGCGGTGGTGGGGATCGTGGTGGTGGGGAACTTCAGCACCGTGCGGGTCTTGCCGTAGGTGGCGGAGTTGTTGCCCACGCTCAGCCAGTTTTGGGCCTTGTAGGACTGGATGGTGTCCTGGTTGGTGGTCGGCTGGGCGGAGGACAGCGTGGAGTCGGTGACCCCGGCGCCCCGGCCCTGGACCAGCCGCATGGTGCGGCCCGCCTTCGGGACACCCACGATGCGGGTGGGCGAGCCCAGCAGCTGCCCGTTCTTGGTCTTCACCGCGAGCTGGTAGTAGTACGACCGGCCGATCTCCTGCGAGGAGGAGTCCGGGGTCGGGGTCGCGGTGGTGTCCGTGTACGACGTGACCGACTTCGCGATCGGGGCGATGAGGGTGGCCGCGGACGGGGTGAACGACTGCTGCGTGGAGCGGTGCAGCTGGTACTCCACGATGTCCAGCCCGCTGTCACCGGTGGTGTTGGCGTACGCCTTCCACGACAGCTCCGGACCGGTGGAGTGCACCACCGTGGGCGAGTCGAGTTCGGTGCCGACGGTGCCGTAGGTGACGGTCAGGCGTGGGATGGTCGCGGTCTCGCCGCCGTAGTTGCCGTCGCCGGACTCGTACCGCGGGCCGCCGAGCGGCGCGGTGGACGACTCGTCCGCGGCCTTCAGGACGAAGCCGTGGTTGGTGTACGTGCCGTTCAGCCACTGCTGGACGGTGTCGGTGACCGGGAATTTGTGCCACTGGTTGTAGGCGCCGACGGACTTGGTGATCTGGGCGGGGTTGACCAGCCGGACCGCGTCCGCGATCACCGCCGTCGAGGTGGAGGCCGGACCGTCGCCCAGGACGACCTTGCCCGCCGTGCCCTTGGCGAACGGCAGCTTCTTGCCGCCGTTCAGCGAGGTCCACACGCCGTTGGTGCCGGACTGCTGGTTGACTGTGTAGGTCGCCGTGCCGCCGCTGTGGGTCACCGTGTACGGGGCGTTGGTGGCCCGGTCGGTGGCGGCCACGTAGTGCACGTCCACGCGGTAGCCGTCGGTCTCGGGGACCCTGGGCTGCCAGGTGTAGGCGTCGCCGGAGACGGTGTCCTTGTTGTAGCGGTAGTCGCCGCCGATCGCGTACTGGGCCAGCGACGAGGTGGACACCGGCCAGCTGCCCTTCGCCGCCGTGGTGCCCGCGTCCCCGTCGTCCACCTGCACGGACGTGCCGGACAGCTCACCCACCAAAGCGCTGGTGTTGGACCAGGTGGCCTTCGCCTCGTCCCACGCGCCGGTCGCCCGGTGCGCCTCGAGGGTGACATCGCTGCCGTTGGTGGTGTGCGACTGGTCGTAGTACAGCTCCAGACGCGCCGAGTCGATCTTCGTGCCCGCCGGGACCTCGTCCAGCGGGAACTTCACCAGCGAGCGGGCGATCCCGGTGTCGGTCTTGCCCGCCGGCAGCTTCCACGTGTTGTTGAAGTTGTACGCTGGCTGGTCCGACAGGACCATGACATCCTGGGACTGCGACGGCGACGGGGCGATCGTGATCGTCGGGTCGATCGCCACCGGGTACTGCCGCTCCTTCGCGGCCAGCCACCCCGCATCCGGCGTGACCGTGATCTTCCAGGCCTTGCCGTCCCGGGCCAGCTTCTGCGAGACTTTCGGGCTGTAGGCGTACCCGTACGGGGAGGAGGCGTCCTTCTTCGCGTCCGTCATGAACGCCGCCGGGATCACCATCACCGGCGTGTTCGGCAGCTCGCCGAACAGGGCGATCGAGCCGTCCTTGCGCGCCTTCGGCGTCAGGCCGTCGGCGTCCAGGGTGAAGGTGAACTGCATTGGCCTGTCCGGGCGTTCGGCCAGGGTGATGTTCTCCTTCACCCGGCCCGGCCCCACCTCGTACACCAGGTCCGCGCCGCGCACCGCGTCCTGGTACGTGACCGTGGAGCCCTTCGCCTCCGGCTTCAGGCTGCCGGCCGCGCCCTTCAGGCCCAGGGTGACGGACCGGCCGTCGCCCGCTTCGAACCGCAGCAGCCGGTCCGGGTGGGATCCGAACCAGCTCTTGCCGAAGTTGGTGGTGTTGGCGAACTCGAAGTCCTTCGCCGCACTGCCGCGGACGGTGGGGTCGATCGCCTTCCATGCCGCCTTCGTGCCGGACCCGGATCGGTAGGAGGTCGGCGTCGCCGACAGCTCCGCCTGAACCCGGCCGTCCGACAGCTGCCAGAACCGCGCGTTCGCCGTCCGCCGGCCGGTCAGCTCCTTGACCCGCTTGGCCTTCGGGTCCTTCTTTCCCTTCGGCAGTTTCTGCCGGTCGGCTATCCCCAATTCGTCATGCGACGGCGGTTTCCCGTCTGATTTTCTGTCCTCCGCGAACCAGCCCTTGACGGTGTCGACGATTTCCTCTCCGCCACCGTCATCAGCGGGTGCCGCATAAGCGATCTGGGGCAGCGCGGCACTCATCACCGCGGATACCACCAGGCACGCAACCAGCCTGCCCAATCTGGGTCTCACGCCAAACCTTTCCCATGCATCGTGTCCAAAAACTGCCGCCGAGAACCCGCCCCCACCTGCGGTGACGGAAGATCATGCACAGCGGCGCCGGGTTTCTAACACAGTTCGATGACAGGAAGTCAAGCGACCGGATATTACCGGCACTTGACCCTCTACTTCGGCACCCGGGGGCGAATCGACCAGCAGAATGTCCGCTATTTCCGCTCGCTGGACAGGTGTTCTCACGGGCATGTATAAACGCTCGGCTTACGCAACAGCGATGGCATGTGCGAGAGGACGAAATAATGGGCACCACGGCCTCCGAACCGACGACAGATCAGCCGCAATCCACGGGAACCACCAAGGGAACTCCCGGTGAATTCCCCGACTCGACAATCGGGTCGGCAGCCGATACCGCCGACCGGCGCTCCCTGCGCGCCGGACTCGTCGCAGGCGGTGCGGTGCTGGCCGCCTGCGCGGGGCTGGTCCTCTACGGCGTACTCAACACCAGCGGCAGCGACAGCAAGGCACAGCAGCGCAGCCCCGCCGCTCCGGTGACCTACGAGGTGACCGGCGAGGGCACCGCGGACATCACCTACCAGGGGCGCAGCGAGACCGGACAGGCCACCGCCGTGAAGGCAGCCACGCTGCCGTGGCGCGCGACCGTGGAGGTCCCGCTCGGCCAGGACCCGACCGTCAGCATCGTCCTCGACAGGAAGGGCGGGCAGGCCCGCTGCACCCTCGCCATCCGCGGACAGCACGTCCAAAGCGCCACCGCGGCCGGGGAGTTCGGCCGCGCCACCTGCGCCGGCCGGCTGCCTCGCCCGGACATGTCTGAGAACTGACGTGGTGCCTCGCCCCCGGCACGGCGACCCACACCACGCACCGCAGGCACGAGACAACCGCAAGGGAAGGCCAAGAGCTCCAGAAGATCCCGCGCCCGCCGACCGCAGATCGGCAAGCGCAGAACCTGGCCGGCCGTCGGCGCCACCGTGCTCGGCGGAGCGGGCCTGGCCACGGCCGCCGCCGCTCCCGACCACTCTGCGGACGCCCAGGAGGCCCGCCCGGCCAGCGCGGACACGAGCGCGCTCGCCGGCTCCAGCACCTCCTAGAAGATCACTGAAGATCTTGCCTGGTCACTGTGGTTTTCGGGGTGGGGATCGCTCCCTGTTGTCAGGGGGTGGCGGGGACGAGTATCCAGGTGTTGTTGCTGCGGGTGAGGCCGAGGTTGATCAGTCGGCGGAGGTTGAGGGCGGCGGCCCGGGTGTGGAGCCAGGTGTCGTTCTTGAGGGTGCCGAGGTAGCGCAGGCGGCGGTTGCCGTGGGCGACCAGCCAGGCGATGCCGCGTTCGACCGGTGGCCTCCAACGTCGGTAGGCGGCCTGCCAGTCGGGGTGGGTGGCGGTGCGGCGGGCGGCGGCCTGCTGGTCGTGGTGCGGCCGGATGGTGAGGATCCGTCCGTTCCTGGCGTTGGTGCACCGCTGCCGCAGCGGGCAGTTGGTGCACCGCTCGGCGAAGAAGGCTTTGCGCTGCAGATGCTGTCCGGCGGGGTCACCGAGCAAAACGGTGCGGCCGGCCGGGCAGGTTACCGCCCCGGTGGCGGTGTCGATGAAGAAGTCGTCCAAGGTGAAGCCGCCGGGGATGGCGGGCTTGAGCGGGGCGGGCTTGCAGAACACCTGGTGGCCGGCCGCGGTCAGGGCGGCCCGGCATTGGTGGCCGGAGCAGGCGGTGTCGGCGAAGAGCCGAAGCGGCCCGGTCTCGTCGGCCGGCAACTCCAGGGCGACCGTGCCCTCGGTGTGGTCGGTGCCGCTGCCGGGGTGCAGGGCCACCGCGGTGAACAGCCCGCTCTCCGGCTCGAAGGCGAGGTGTCCTTTGAAGCCGTCTGTCTGCCGGTGGGTGGTCTTGTGGATGTGCCGGGCCTCGGGGTCGGCGGTGGAGATGACGCGGCCCTCGGCGGTGCGGCGGGCGATGCGCCACCGGCCGTCGGTGCCGTCGGAGTCCTCGGCGGGCTCGACGTCCCGCCCGGCGACCAGGGCCAGGATGCCCACCGCGTTCGCGGCCCGTTCCCCGAGCTCCTGGTCGGGCAGGTGGGCCAGGACCCGGATCGCGTCGGTGACCAGGGCGTCGACGAGCTCGGCCCGTGCCTTCTCGTCGTCCCAGGCGATCTTCGGCTTGCCCGGGCCGGCGAGGTGGTCGTGCCCGGTGCACCGGGCCTTCACGGTCTCGGCGCCGCCCGGGACCTCCCGGGCGACCCGGCGGACGGCGGAGATCAGCTGGGTGACGGTGTCCTGGGTGGCCACCGCGTCCTCGAACACGGTGGAGTCCAGGGCCCGCCGGTGGCGGCCCTGCAGGATCCCGGTGGCCTCCACGACCTGGCGCACGGCGGTGAAGAGGCGGTGCGGATCGCGCGAGTGCTGCAGGCGGCGCCGGAAGGACGTCAGCAGCGAGGGATCGAAGCCGCCGTCCAGCAGCCCGAGCCCGCACGCGGCCTTCCACCGCAGGTCACACCGCAGTTCCTGCACCGCCTCCAGATCCGACAGGCCGTGCAGGACCTGCAGTATCACCACGGTGGACAGCACCTGCGGCGGACAACTGGGCCGCCCATTGGCCGACGGGTACATGTCCGCGGACATCCCCACCGGGAGCAGCGCCGCCCGGTGCTCGGCCAGGAACGCGAACACGCTCCGCTCCGGGATCAGCTCCCGGCAGACCTCCCACACATCAGGCCCGACCTGTGCCGCTCGAAAAGTCGTCGTCGCAGGTGGCCGCGGTGACGGGTCGTCGGCTGGGAGCATGCCCGGATGATCGTGTCCCTGTTGTACGAGGTGACCCGGAAGTTGCTCTCCCTGCCGTCGTTGCTGTTTTGCGGGGATGCGGCGAAGGACGCTGGGCTTCTCGTGCTGCGCCACGAGAACGCGGTGCTGCGCCGGCAGCCGGCCGGCCCGATCCGCTACGAGCCGGCCGACCGGTTCTGGTTCGCTGCCCTCTGCGGGCTGATGCCTCGGTGTCGCCGGCGCGAGGTCTTCCCGGTCACTTCGGGCACCCTGCTCGGCCGGAATCGCCGATTCGTCGCCGTGAAGTGGGACTGCAGCGCGCGCAGGCGCACCGGTCGGCCGCCGGCCGCCACGGCGCTCAAGAACCTCGTCCTGCGACTGGCCGGCGGGAATCCGCGAGAGGGCCACCGGCGGATCCAAGGAGAGTTGGCGCGGCTCGTGCACCGGATCGCCCCCCTCGACGGTGGGGAGATTCTCCACGCGGCGGGCATCGACCCCGCGCCGCGTCGTTCTGGTCCGGCCTGGCGTGAGTTCCTCACCGCCCGGGCCGAGGGCATCGTCGCGGCGGATTTCTTCCCCCTTCGACACCGCGCTCGGCAGGCGGCTTTCTGCGCCGGCCTTCCCCGGGCACGGCACCCGGCGCCTGCACATCACCGGCGTCACCGCCCGTCCGACCCGGGAGTGGACGGTGCGGCAGGCGAGGAGTCTCGCCGCCGGCCCCGGGATGCGCAGGGAGTCTCTGCGGTTTCTGCCGCGTGACCGCGACGGCAGGTACGGTGCGGCGTTCGACGCGGTCTTCGAGGCAGAGGAACTGGACGTGATCAGGAGTGCACCGCGGGCGCCTGGGACGACCGCCCCCTGCGAGCGCGTCGTCGGCAGCCTTTGCCGCGAGGTACTCGACCCCATCCTCGTCAGGGCAGAGACGCATGCCCGGCAGGTGCTCGCGGCCTGTCAGAGGCACCACGACGAGCATCGGCCCCACCCGGCGCGCAGCCAGCTACCACCCGATGCCCCAAAACAGCCCACCGCGATGGACAGCGGCGCCCACAAGCTGCTGCGCACCCGGATCCTCGGCGGCCTCATCAGCGAGTACAGATACGCCGCGTGACCTGCGGCGACGACTTCTCGAGCGGCACACGTTCTCCACGTCTCCCGGGAGGGCCCGGCCCGCGAGAGCGACTCCCGGCGTGGCGCTTTTGACCGCCGGCACTTCGTGAAGGACGCTGACATATAGATGGCAAATGCATTCGCTTTCTGTCGCCGGTCGGTTTGCTCCCTGTCGTCCATCGGCGGCGCTGCTGCCGGTGGCACATCAGCGACCGGAACGGAGGACGACCGTGTGCGGTATCACGGGATGGATCTCATACCAGCGGGACCTGCGCACCGAGCAAGCCACCGTGGACGCAATGACCGAGACAATGGCCTGCCGCGGCCCGGACGACCGCGGCACCTGGGTCCAGGGCCCCGCCGCGCTCGGCCACCGTAGGCTGGCCATCATCGACTTGCCGGGCGGCCGGCAGCCGATGAGTGTCCAGGAGGCGGGGAAGGCAGTGGCCCTGGTCTACTCCGGCGAGGCCTACAACTTCACCGAGCTGCGCAAGGAGCTCATCTCACGGGGGCACCGCTTCACCACCGACTCCGACACCGAGGTGGTGCTGCACGGCTATCTGGAGTGGGGGGAGGCCGTTGCCGAGCGCCTCAACGGCATGTACGCCTTCGCCATCTGGGACCAGCGCGAGCAGAAGCTCGTCATGATCCGCGACCGGATGGGCATCAAGCCCTTCTACTACTACCCCACCGCCGATGGCGTGCTGTTCGGCTCGGAGCCCAAGGCAATCCTCGCCAACCCGCTCGCCGCCCGCACCGTGACCCTGGACGGGCTGCGAGAGGCGTTCGCCTTCGTGAAGTCACCCGGTCACGCGATCTGGCAGGGGATGCGTGAGGTCGAGCCGGGGACGGTGGTGACCGTGCGCCCGGAGGGGGCACAGACCCGCGTCTACTGGTCGTTGGAGACACGGCCGCACCCGGATGACCGCGACGGCTCCATCGCCCGGGTCCGGGAGCTGCTCGAAGACATCGTGCGCCGCCAGCTCGTGGCCGACGTGCCGCGCTGCACCCTGCTCTCGGGCGGCCTGGACTCCTCCGCCATGACCGCCCTGGCCGCCCGTGAACTCGCCGCGGTGGGCGAGAAGGTCCGCAGCTTCGCCGTCGACTTCGTGGGGCAGAGCGAGAACTTCGTCCCCGACGACCTGCGCGCAACCCCGGACACCCCCTACGTACACGACGTGGCAAGCAGCTCCAAAACCGAACACCAGGACATCGTCCTGGACTCCGACCAGCTGGCCGACCCCGAGGTGCGGGCCCGCGTCATCCGGGCCAGGGACCTGCCCATCACCATGGGCGACATGGACGCCTCCCTCTACCTGCTGTTCAAGGCCATCCGGCACCACTCCACGGTCGCCCTGTCCGGAGAGTCCGCCGACGAAGTGTTCGGCGGCTACCAGCAGTTCTTCGACCCCACCGCGCGGGAGGCCGACACCTTCCCCTGGCTGGTGCACTTCCGGCAGCACTTCGGCGACGAGGACAGCATCCTCACCGAGGACTTCACCAAAACCCTGGATCTCGCCTCCTACGTGCAGGACAGCTACCGCCAGGCGGTGGCCGGCATCCAGCGGCTCGACGGCGAAAGCGGCTTCGAGTACCGGATGCGACAGATCAGCCACCTCCACCTCACCCGCTTCGTCCGCGTCCTGCTGGACCGCAAGGACCGCATGAGCATGGCGGTGGGACTGGAGGTCCGCGTGCCGTACTGCGACCACCGGCTCGTGGAGTACGTGTACAACACCCCCTGGCGGCTGAAGTCCTTCGACGGCCGGGAGAAGAGCCTGCTGCGCGAAGCCACCGCCGACCTGCTGCCCCCATCCGTCTACGACAGGGTGAAGAGCCCCTACCCCTCCACCCAGGACCCGGCCTACGCCGTGGCACTGCAAAACCAGGTCAAGGAACTCCTGGGCAACCCTGCACACCGGGTGTTCGACATGGTCAGCCACGAGCGGCTGACCCGCGCCGCCGAATCCCACGCCCCCCACATCGGCCAGGCGTCCCGGCGCGCCCTCGAAACGGCCCTCAACATCGCCGCCTGGATCGACCTGTACTCCCCCTACCTCACACTCGGCTGAGCCCCTGCCGGGGCTGCGGAGGACATCGAGGCACCGGCGGGAATCACCTGCTCGCACCTCAGCAGATCGCGGGCAGGCTGGAAAACCAGTTTCGTCTCCTGAGGTCGTCGCGCGCCGTCGACAAACGGCATCAGACGCTGCGAGCGACGATCGAGTGGAGCTACGACCTGTGCTCACGAGCGGAGCAGCTGTGCTGGGCCCGGCTCTCCACCTTCCCCGCCGACTTCGATCTCGACGCGGCCGAAGCCGTGGCGTGCGGCGGCGACATCGAACCGGACGCCGTGCTCGAACTGGTCGGGGCCTTGATCGAAAAATCGATCCTGCGCACCACCCCGCGACATGGCGACCAGACGCGATACCGGTGCACCGATCCGGTCCAGGACTTCGGGCGCGAGAAACTGGCCGAGCTGGAACCGAACGGATTGCGGGTGCCGATAAATCATCCGCTCAGGTCACGGTCTTGATCGGCCGTCTCTGATGCGGCTGCCGGCCGCTCCGCTGTCTTCGCCTGGGCGGGGGAGGACGGCATCATGACCGGTCGTGCTGCTGCGCCTGGCCTACCTCGCCGCTACCAACATCTTCACCCTGCTACGTCTCCTGCCGATGAGCGACCGCGAGAAGGACGTGGAGATTCTCGCTCTGCGGCACCAACTGCTCGTCCTGCAACGCCAGGTTGCCAAGCCCGCGTTCACCGACGCCGACCGCGTGATGCTGGCCGGTCTGCTCCATCATTTGCCGAGGGAGAGGTTGCGGCGGCTCCCGTTGCTGGTCCGCCCGGACACGATCCTGCGCCGGCACCGTGACCTGCTCAAGCGATGCCATGCCGCGACCTGCGCGCCCAAGCGCCGTGGGTGCCCGCCCACCGTCCGCTCGATCCGCGTCCTGGTCCTGCGTCTGGCCCACGAGAACAGCTCGTGGGGCTACCGCCGGATCCTCCCCCGGCCTTCGGCCGGGAGGTGCCCCCAGGCGAGCTCGCGGCGCTGGGCATCGAGGTCGCCGCCTCCACGGTCTGGGAGATCCTTCGCGAGCACGGCATCCCGCCTGCGCCCAAGCGGCAGAGCACCACCTGGGCCGACTTCCTGCACGGCCAGGCCGACGCGCGGCTCGCCTGCGATCTCTTCGAGACCCGGACGCTGACCGGGGCGCGGATGCACGTCTTTGCCGTCATCGAGCACTCCACGAGGCGCGTCCGGATCCTGGGCGCAACGGCACACCCGGCCGCGGAATGGATCGTGCAGCTCGGCCGCGATCTCGTCATGGACCTGGAGGACGCGGGCAGCAGGGCCAGGTTCCTGATCCGGGACCGGGACTCGAAGTTCACCGCGGCCTTCGACGCCCTGCCGGCCGATGCCGGTCTGAAGGTCGTCACCACCGGCATCCGGATACTCCGGATGAACTCCCTCATGGAGCGCTGGATACAGACCTGCCGGCGCGAGCTCCTCGACCGCACCTTGATCTGGAACCAGAGCCACCTCCTGTACGCGCTCCGCGAGTTCGAAACCTTCTACAACGAGCACCGGCCGCACCGAACGCTGAAGCAAGCCGCGCCCCTTCACGCACTACCCGAACCGATTAACGTGCCAGCGCACATCAGACACATGGAAGTCCCCCGACGGGACCGACTCGGCGGAACCCTTCATGAGTACCGACATGCTGCTTGACCAGGCCGGATGATGTGTCGGCACCCGCAATCTCAAGAGGGGGACGGTGATGCTGCCGGAGGCGGACCGGCCGCCCGTCGGGTCAGCCCGCGGTCGCGTCCTCCGGCGGAAGGCAGGTGAGTACGCCGGACATGAGGTCGACGTACTCCTCGGAGTCCCAGTCGGAGTAGACCTGTGAGCCGACGGCCGCGCCGTCGGCGAAGGCGACGACGAGGGTCGCGACGTCGTCGGCCCGGTCCGCCGATGCGCTCGGCTCGACCCGGCGCACCCAGGCAGAGATCATCCGTCGGACCTGGAGCCGGCAGTCGAGGAACGCGCGGCGGGTCTTGGCGTACGTGTCGCCCTTCTCGAGGAGGACCTGCATCCCGACGCGCATGAAGTCGGGGACCATGCCGAGGGTCCGGTGCGATCCGCCCACGACATTGCGGACGCCCTCCCCGAGAGTCGTCCCGTCCTCGGCCTCCCACCGGGGCACCGTCACGAGCCACTCGGCGAAGCTGTGCCGGATCACCTCGGCGAAGAGTCCGTCCTTGTCCTCGAAGTGCCAGTAGACCGAGCTGACCGGCAGGCCCGAGCGGCGGCACACGGCCGCGATCGTCGCGCCGGCCACCCCGTGGGTCTTCGCCAGCTCGGCGGCCGCCTTGAGGATGCGGTCGGCCGACCGGGCGGTCGGGGCCTCGTCCTCGGACACCGCCTCGAGGTCGGCCGCGGACTGCCGCGCCTTCATGCCGCTGCTCCTGTCCGGACGAGGTGCTCGGCGAGGCCCAGGGCGGCGAGGTTGACGACGCGCTTGACGTCGCGGCCGGAGGTCGAGCGGACATGCATGAAGAGACCGTCCATGAGCATCATGTGGAACCGGGCGAGGCGGTGCGGCAGCCGCGGGTCCTCCGCCACCGCCTCGGGCCGGAGGAGCTGGACCCACCAGTCCGTGATCGCGGTCTCGGTGTCCTGCCGGACCTCGGCGTAGAGGCGGCGCGCGGCCGGCTCCTTGACCCGCTGCTGGAGCGTGAGCAGGAGCCCGAGGGACCAGAACTCCGGCGAGGTCGTGAGCGAGACGGCGGCCCGCTGGAACCGCGTCTCGACCTCCTCGGCGACCGAGCCGGTCTCGATGGGGCCGGCCCAGGTCGGGGCGAGCGCCCGCCACTCCCGGTAGGAGAAGTCGAGGGTCGCGGCGAGCAGGTCGTCCTTGCTCCCGAAGTGCCAGTAGATCGAGCTCGCGGGCAGCCCCGTCGCCTCGGTCACGGCGGCGACCGTCGTCCCGTCGTAGCCGTTGCGCGCCGCGATCTCGAGCGTCGCCTCGAGGATCGCGCGCCGGGACTCGTCACCCTGGCGGTGACGGCGGTCGGTCTTGCGTGGCACTGCTCTGCTCTCCCCCTGCTGCCGGGCCCGGGTCGGGAGCATCCGGGCTTCTTTCACTGTAACAGTAACTCCGGAAGGACCTGCTCTCCCGCCAATCTGGACATCGGCCATTTCTCGTTGTTGTGCACGCGGAACCTTGCGCTACAGCGTCGGAGACTCTACCTTTCGCTGTAGTGATCACTACAGAATCGTGGACCAGTGAGGTGACGCCGTGACCGATTCCCAGCAGGCGGGCGAGCCGGGAACCGTCGACCCCGCGCACTACCGGGAGGTCATGGGCCACTATCCCACCGGCGTGGCCGTGGTGACCGGGACGACCGAGTCGGGGGAGCCGGTCGGCATGGTCGTCGGCACCTTCACGTCGGTTTCGCTCGATCCGCCGCTCGTCTCGTTCATGCCGAGGACGACGTCGGGGACCTTCGCCCTCATGCGCGACTCGGGGACCTTCTGCGTCAACGTCCTCGCGCACGACCAGCTCGAGCTGTGCCGGACGATGGCCGTGCCGCGGCCGGGGAAGTTCGACGACGTCGCGTGGTCCCCGTCGGCGTACGGTGCGCCCGCCCTCGACGGTGCCGTCGCGCACATCCACTGCACCCTCGACCGGGTCGTCCCCGCCGGTGACCACCTCATCGTCCTGTGCCGCGTCCAGGACATGGCGGTGACCCGGCCCGCGACGCCGCTGCTCTTCTTCCAGGGCGGCTACGGCGGCTTCTCGCCGCGCGGCCTCGCGGCGCGCGGCGACGCCGAGCTCATCGAGGCGGTCCGGCTCGCCGACGTCGGGTGGACGGCGGTCGAGCGGCTCGCCCGCGAGCACCGGTGCGAGGCGGCCGTCCTCGTCGCGGTCAACGACCACGAGCTCACGACCGCGGTGAGCGCCTTCGGCGGCTGCGCCCGGCCGCAGGAGCAGCTCGGGCAGCGGGTGCCGCTCATGCCCCCGCTCGGCGAGGCGTACATCGCGTGGGCGCCCGAGGCGACGATCGAGGCGTGGCTGCGGCGCGCGTCCTCGCAGGAGCCCGAGGTCGTCGAGAAGTACCGCCGCCGCCTCAAGACGGTCCGCGAGCTCGGCTACGCGATGTCCCGGATCCAGCCCGAGGACGGCCCGCAGTACGCCGACCTCACCGAGGCGATGCGGGAGTACGCCGCGGGTGAGCTGACGCCGGCCCGCGAGCGCGCCGTCCGGGCTGTGATCTCCGGCGCCTCCCCGTTCTACGAGACGTGCGAGATCGTCGACGGCGAGACCTACGACCTCGGCACGATCGTCGGACCCGTCCTCGGCCCGGACGGCTCGGTCGCGCTGTGCCTCCGGCTCGGCCAGCTGCCCCGAGGGGCCGACGCGCACCAGGTGCGCCGGTGGGTCGCGTCCCTCAAGGAGGCCGCGGCCAGGATCTCGCGCAGCCTCGGGACGCGGGCGGGCAGCCAGTACGCCGCATGGCAGGCGACGACCGGCGACTACCTCATGTGAGTCTCAGGTGAGGCCGGCGGCGAGGTCGTTGCCGACGATCCAGCCCATGCCCATCGCGGCGAGCAGGCCGTTGCCCGAGCTGTAGCCGGAGGAGTCCGGGCCCGCGAGTCCGACGGCCGTCCCGCCGCCCGCGCGGAGGCCGGCGATGGTCGAGCCGTCCTTCCGGAGCACCCGGCCGTGCGTGTCGATCGCGGCCCCGCCCTGGGTCGTGAGGACGCCGTGCGTCAGCCAGGCGTAGTGGAACGGAGCGACGAGGCGACGACGGCCGGGGATCGGCTCGAGGGCGCGACCGAGGAGGAGCGGGTCCATGCGTACGTCCTCGGCCAGGGTCGCGAGGTCCGGAGCACTGCCGAGGGCCCCGGCCCTCGCCGAGTTGCGCATCATCTCCGAGTGCGAGGCGACGAGGTCGGCCTCGGCATCCCAGACCATGAGGGCGCGCTCGTTCGGCTGGGCGGCGACGTGTGGTGCGAGCCCCGAGTAGCCGTACGCCTGCTCGTCGACGAACCGTTCGCCGCGGGTGTTCACGAGGACGGCGCCGAGCCAGGGCAGGTTCGGGTTGACCCGGGTGCCGTGGATCGTGACCTGGCCATGGCGCAGGCAGGCGCCCATGTTGCGGAACTCGCCGCCGAGGCCACGCAGCCACGCGATGGCGTCCCCGGTCGCGGTGCTCACGCCTCCGTGGAACGGGTCGCCGAGCTCGGCGCAGAACTCGCGCATGAGCGCCCGGTTGCCGGCGAAGCCGTCCGTCGCGAGGACCGTCGTCCCCGCGGAGACGGTCACGTCGGCCCCGCTCTGGCGGGCCGTCACCCCGATGACCCGGGCATCCGGTCCCGAGCCCTCGACCCGCAGCCCGGTCACCGGTGCCTCGTCGAGGAGGGCGACGTTCGGGCGTTCGGCGAGGATCCTGCGGAGGTGGCTGACGAGCGGGCCGCCACCTCGGCGCAGCGGATCGGCGTGGAGGCGGGGCGCGGAGATCCCGTGCCGGGTCATGTCGACCCCGACGTCGAGCGGGTAGCCGAGGTCGTCGGCGATCCAGTGGACGTAGTGGGGTGCGACCGCGGTCAGAGCCTCGACGAGAGGGCGGTGCCGCTCGTCGCCGTTCTCGGCGAGGATGTCCGCGGCGTGCCGGGCGGGTGAGTCCTCGATCCCCGCGGCGGCCTGGAAGCGGGTCCCCCCGGCGGCGAGGCTGCCGCTCGACACCTGCGCGTTGCAGCCCTCGCGCGTGCTCTTCTCGAGGACGGCGACGACCAGGTCGGGGTTCTCCGACGCGCGGAGCCCGGCGAGCAGGCCGCAGGCCCCCGCCCCGGCGACGACGACATCGACCTCGAAGTCCTCGGCCACGGTCACCGCCCGCCGGTCAGGACGCGGCCCGTCCCGTAGAAGTCCCGCGCCCGGTCGACGAGTTCGCGCGGCGGCTGCTCATGGTGGAAGCCGACGCGGGAGGCGACGAGCCCGGCGCCGCGGTACTGCCGCGCCCGCATCTCCGCTACCTGGAGGCAGGTCCCGAGGGAGTCGAGGACGGGCACGTCGCCGACACGGCTCACACCGTGGTCGGCGAGGAAGACGTTGAGCGGCCCCTCCCCGGGGACGATGACGGTCGCGCCGGCCGCGATCGCCTCGCGGGCCGCCTCGGTGAACGCCGCGAGCAGACCGTCCGGGGACGCGTACGCACCCATGACGTCGGTGAACTCCGCGGCGACCTGGCGGATCGACCCGACGATCCGGTCCAGGCCGTAGACCCGCATGTTCCGGCGCAGCTGCGGCTCGAGGGCGCCGATGAAGTTGACGATCCCGACCGTGCCGCCGAGGGTCGCGGCGAGGAGGACCGAGGTCTGCCCGAGCGTCACGACGGGGATGTCGACGAGGCTGCGGCACTCCTCGTACGCCGTGTCCGGGATCGTCGCGATGAGGAACGCGTCGTAGCCCTCGTCCTGGGCGCGGAGGGCCGCGTGGACGAACTGCTCCTTGTGCAGCCCGGACAGGTAGGCGTACCGGATGTGCGTCCCCGGGTAGTCGCTCGGGTAGGTCCCGGGCGCCATCCCGTGGAGGACGACCTCCGTCCCCGGCGCGGCGACCGCCCCGAGATGCCGCGTCAGGGCGTCCCGGTAGTGCGGGACGTCGTCGAGAACCGTGAAGGACTGGTGCCAGATCCGCATGTCAGACCGCCCTCGTGGCGGCGTGCGCGCCCGCGATCTTCCCGAACGTCGCACCGCGCAGGACCGAGGTCGAGCCGGTGTAGTTCGAGTAGTACAGGCCCGTCATCTCGCCGGCGGCGTAGAGGCCCGGGATGATCCGGCCGCCCTTGTTCACGACGCGCGAGGACGCGTCGACCTTGAGCCCGCCGAAGGTGAAGACGTTCGCGGCCATGACGGGGTAGGCGACGAAGGGTCCCTGAGAGATGGGCTGGGCCCAGTTCGACTTCGGCGGCGTGACACCGGTCGTCGCGAGTCCGTCGGGCCGGGTCGGGTCCCACCCGCCGTCGGGACAGGCCGCGTTGTACGCCTCGATCGTCTCGGCGAGGACGCCCGGGTCGACGTCGATCGCCTGCGCGAGTGCCGCGATCGAGTCGCCCCGGACCGGTTTCTCCTCGGTGCGGATCGCGGTCTTGAGGTTCGGGATCGCCTGGCCGGCGGCGTCGAGGATCATCCACGCCATGCCCCTCGGCTGGGCCTGGATGTCACGGGTCGTCCGCTCGTACCACGCGTCGACCGGGCCTCGGGCCTCGTCGACGAACCGACGTCCCTCGACGTTGACGAGCACGCCGTAGGTGAAGGCCATGATCGCCGCCTCCGGGTCGCCGGAGCGCGGGTCGACCGGCTCGGCGTGGAAGAGGCTGAAGTTGCCGGCGGTCGCGGCGCCGGCGGCGATCGCCATCTCGATGCCCTCGCCCTTGTTGTAGTTGCCGCCGCGGGCGACGGGCCGGCAGGTCATGCCCTTGTCACCGTGGTAGCGGGCCATCATCTCGGCGTTGCCCTCGTAGCCGCCGCAGGCGAGGACGACCCGGCCGGAAAAGACGCCCCTGGCACCGGTGGCGTCGGTCGCGACGAGGCCGGTCACCTCGCCGGAGTCGGCGACGACGAGATCGCGGGCCGTCGTCTCGTAGAACCGGTCGACGCCGAGCTCGACGGCCTTGCGGCCGAGGGTCTCGACGAGCGCGAGCCCGCCGCCGACCGGCGCGAGGCGGGTCGTCGAGACGGTGAGGAAGAGCGTCGGCAGCTCGGCGAAGGAGATGCCGTGGCCCTCGAGCCAGCGCAGCGTCGGTCCCGCGTTGTCGGCGAACGCGGCGACGTAGTCGAGGTCGACGACGGGGTGGGCACGCAGGAGCGGGTTGCGGCGCTCCCAGTCCAGACCCGAGTCGGCGGTGATGCCCGGGTCCGGGTGGCCCATGAAGTCGTCGACGATCGCCTCGGCGAGGCCGTCGGAGACCTCGTCAAGCGACTTCATCCGCAGATACGCCTCGGTGTAGCGGGTGTTGCCGCCGCTTTCCTTCTCGGTCGCGCGGTCGAGGAGCGCGACGCGCGCCCCGGACTCCCGGGCGCTGATCGCGGCGCTGAGGCCGGCGATGCCGCTCCCGGCGACGACGACGTCGTACGTCTGCTCCATCATGCTCATGCCCAGCTCCTGATGACGTCGTCGGCCGGGGAGACCGTGCCGAACAGGGGGAGGGTCGCGGTGACGGCGTGCTCGTGCAGGGCGGACGCCGGGGCCGCGCACATGTCCTCGACGACCGTGACCTGCAGGCCGCAGTCGGAGGCGTGCCGGGCGGCGGACTCGACCACGAGATGCGTGGCGATCCCGCCGAGGACGACGTGCCCGACGCCCTCGGCCGCGAGCACGTCGCGCAGTGGCGTCCCGATGAACGGGTTGACGCAGCCCTTGTCGACGACCGGCTCACCGTCGGCCGGCGCGAGTTCGCCGACGATCCGCGCTTCCGGCGAGTCGGCGAGCATCGTGCGGTTCGCCCGGTAGCCGTCGAAGCGTGCGAGGCGGTTCGTGCGCAGGCCGTACGTCGGGTCGAAGGCGAGCCGGACGTGGAAGACGGGAACCTGCGCGGACCGGGCGGCGTCGAGGACCCGGCGCGCCGTCTTGAGGACGCCGCGCTCGCGGACGGCTGCGGCGAGCGGGGGAGCGAGGCACAGGTCCCCCTCCTCGGCGAGGGCGACCTGGTAGTCGAGCAGGAGCAGTGCGGTACGGGTCATCGGGCGATCCTCGGGTCGGGTGCGGATGGACGGTCGGTGGCTGGGGGAGCGGCGGTCACCATGCGGACCAGCCGCCGTCGGCGTAGAGCACCTGGCCGGTCACGTAGGCCGAGGCGTCGGAGGCGAGGAAGACGACCGGCCCGGCGAGGTCGGTGGCGGGATCGCCGAGCCGGCCGAGCATGGTCCGCTGCTCGAACCACGTGAGCCGGTCCGGGGTCTGCGCCAGCGGCGCGGTCATCGCGGTCGGGTAGAAGACGGCCGGGGCGAGGGCGTTGACGGTGACGCCGGAGTGTCCGAGCTCGGCGGCGAGGGAGCGGGTCACGTTGACGACGCCGGCCTTGCTCGCGTAGTAGGCGCTCTCGGGGACGGGGCCGACGCGCTCGGCGTAGACGGTCGTGAGGTTGACGATCCGGCCGCTGCCGGCCGCCGCGAGCCGGAGGCCGAACTCGCGGCCGACGAGCCAGGTGCCGGTCAGGTTGACCCGGACCACGTGCTCGAACTCCTCCAGGGTGGTCTGCTCGACCTCCTTGCGGAGCATGACGCCGGCGGCGTTGACGACGACGTCGATCCGGCCGTGCGCGGCGGCGACGGCGTCCGCGAGCGCGTGGACGGACGCCTCGGAGGTGACGTCGACGGCGTGACACGAGGCGCCGCCGCAGGCCCGGGCGGTCCCGGCGAGTCCGTCCTGCTGCGCCTGGAGGTCGGCGAGGGCGACGGTCGCCCCGTGGTCGAAGAGCCCACGGGCGGCCGCAGCACCGAGTCCCCCGGCCGCGGCCCCGATGACGAGCGCGACCTTGCCCGTCAGGTCGAACAGGGTGCTCACCACTCCAGCTCGCTCTCCTCGGCCGCTGCAGACGTGCCCGCGACCCGGCCGAAGATCGCGGACTTTCCGATCGAGGTGCCGGTCATGTATCCGGCCCCGTGGAAGCCGCCGACGAGCTCGCCGGCGGCGTAGAGGCGAGGGATCGGCTCGCCGAAGACGTCGAGGACCCGCATCGTCGGGTCGACCGTGACGCCGCAGTACGTCGCGAGGACGACCGTCCCCGACAGCTGGGCGTAGAAGGGCGGGGTCTTGATCGGGCGGCGCTCACCGACACCGCCGACGAGGTGGACCCGGCCGAACGGGTCCGGCTCGCCGGACACGATTCGGTCGTTGTACTCCGCGACAGTTGCCTCGAGGACGCCGGGCTCGGTCCCGAGCTTGGCGGCCAGTTCCTCGACCGTGCCGGCCGTCTCGAGCATCCCGGCCCGCAGTCGGTCGCCGAAGTTGTAGATCGGGACCTCGTCGTTCGTCTCGGCCATCGTCGTCGCGTCGAATACCTGCCAGGTCCGGGCCGTCGGCTGGGCGAGGCTCGCGTCGCCGAGCGCCTTGTAGGGGAGCGACTCGTCGACGAAGCGGTGCCCGGCGCGGTTGACGGCGATCGCACCCTTGTAGACGGCGAGGATCCCCGTGCCGTCCTCGCCCGGGTGCGGCTCGTGGTAGATCCCGTACGTCCCCTTGACGTAGGGCAGGTCACGCATGCCCGCGCCGAGCTGCCAGGCCATGAGCAGGCCGTCGCCGTGGTTCTCGCCGCCTCCGGCGAGGAGCGCCTCCTTCATGAGCGGCGCGAAGAGGGTCAGCATGTCCCGGTCGCGGGAGAAGCCGCCGGTCGCGAGGATGATGGCGTCGGCCCGGACCTCGTGGCGCTCGCCGCCGCGTTCGACCTCGACGCCGACGACCCGGCCGTCCTCCTGGCGGAGCCGTCGCGCGCCGGCGCCGGTCACGAGGCGCGCACCGAGTCGGCCGGCGGCCATGAACAGCGCCCGGAGCATCGCGGTCGTGTCGCTCGGGTGCGACCTCGGCACGCTCTGCCCGGAGGCCGCGTGGATGTGGCCGTAGCGGACGCCGAGCCCCTTGAGCCAGCGGTAGGTGTCGAGTTGGTGATCACAGTAGAGGTCGACGAGAGCGGGGTCGTTGACGCGGCCGCCCGTCGTGAGGATGTCCTCACGGAGGAGGTCGACCGAGTCGGTGATGCCCTGCTCGGCCTGCTCGTCGGTCCCCGCGAACGCCGAGAGCCCGGCCGACCGCACGGTCGACCCGCCGAGGGTGTCCGCCTTCTCCAGGAGGACGGCGTACGCCCCCGCCTGTGCGGCCGCGAGAAGGGCGGCCGCACCCGCGAGGCCTCCGCCGAGGACGAGGACACCGACCCGGTCGGGCAGCTCTGTTTCGACCGGCAGGCCCTCGGGCGGGAGACCGGGTTCGGGGCTCACGGCCGGACCCCGACCGCGTCGAAGTGGGCCTCGGCGGCGCTGAACTCCGGGAGGTGGAACAGGTCCTGGCGTTCCTGCCAGGTCGCGATGCGGTCGGCGTACGTCGCCGTCTCCCCGGTCTCGCGGAGGTGGGCGAGCGCGTCGGTGCCGGCGCGGATGACCGCGCGCATGAGGAAGTTCGCGTAGAGGACGACGCGGAAGCCGAGGCCGGCGTACTCGTCGAGGGTGAGCTGGGGCGTCTTGCCGCCCTCGACGACGTTCACGACGAGGGGGATGCCGGCGAGTTCGCGACCGACCCGCTCGAGCTCCTCGACGGTCCGCGGCGCCTCGACGAAGAGGACGTCGGCCCCGGCGTCGGCGTAGCGGGACGCGCGCCGGATCGCCTCGTCGATGCCGCAGACGCTGCGCGCGTCGGTCCGCGCGACGATGACGGTCGCCGGGTCCTCGAGCGCCTGCCGGACGGCGACGAGCTTGGCCGTCATGTGCTCGGCGGGGATGAGGGCGTGGCTGTCGAAGTGCCCGCACCGCTTGGGCATCTCCTGGTCCTCGAGCTGGATCGCGGCCGCGCCGGCCCGTTCGAGCATCCGCACCGCGCGCATCGCCGTGACCGGCCCGCCGAAGCCGGTGTCGCCGTCGACGACGACCGGCAGCGCCGTGGCGGACGCGATCCGGTCGGTGTGGGCGACGACCTCACCGAGGGAGATGAGGCCGATGTCCGGCACGCCGAACTGGGCGTTCGCGAGGCCGGCACCCGTGGCGTACGCGGCCTCGAAGCCGGCCGACTCGACGAGCCGGGCCCCGAGCGCGTCGGTGACCCCGGGCAGCACGAGCGGACCGGCCGCGGGGCCGGTGAGGAGGGACCGGAGCCGGGCGCGCCGCGCTGCCGGGGTCGGCGCGGGGCCGACCCCGGTCAGCGCGCCTGCATCCGGGAAGGGCGCAGTGGTGCTGGCCATGTCTGGATCAGCCCTCCGCGCCGGCCGGCCGGGCGGGTGGCTCGGCGAGCGGGTGCATGATGCCCGGCGGGCGGCCCTGGCTGTCCGGGTGCTGCGCGTGGCCCCAGACCGCCGTGCGGTCGTAGACCTTCGGCACCCACGTCTCCTCGTCGACCTCGAGGCCGCCGAAGCCGTACTCGACGTGGAACGAGCTCGGCGTCGAGTGGTAGAAGCTGAACTGCTGGTCGTTCGTGTGCCGGCCGAGGGTCAGCGTGATCGGGATCCCCATCGCCTGGGCGATCTCGTAGCCGGTGCCGACGTCGTCGAGCGAGCCGACCTGGATCATGAGGTGGTTGAGGCCGGCGACGCCCGGGGGGCACTGCCCGAGCGCGAGGGTGTGGTGACGTGCGTTGCAGTGGTAGAAGCGGGCGTTGAGCCGGCCGGGGACGATGATCTTGTCGGAAAGGCGGAAGCCTAGCCGGGTGAAGAAGCGGTGGCCCTCCTCGATGTCCGGCATGAGCAGGAGGACGTGTCCGAGGCCCTGCTGACCGGTCACGAACCCGGAGATCGCGCGGCCGGGGCGGAACGTCGACCGCTGGGCCGTGCGGCCCCACGTGACCTCGTGGCGGAAGCCCCACGGGTCGGTGAAGAAGAGGATCCGGTTGACGTCACGGGCCGCGGCGAGCTCCGCGTCGCCGTGCCGAGCGGTGACGCCCACGTCGGCGAGGGCCTTGTCGACCGCGTCGAGGTCCTCCTCCCAGTCGACGCCCCAGCCGATGTAGCGGGTCTCGTCCTGGTCGGCCGGGTGGATCTGGATGCGCCAGGGCGCGTCGTCGATCTTGATGCGGACGGCCCCGTCGGGGCCGGGGTCGGCGACCATGGCGCCCCACATGCCGGTGGCCATCCGGGGCCACTCGTCCTTGTTCGGGGAGCCGACGCCGAGGTAGGCGAGAGAGGTGATCATCCTTGGTCTCCTGGCGGTTTCGTGGTGGGCCGGGTCAGGCGAACGGCGGGGGCGGCGGCAGCTCCCCACCGAGGTCGTCGGCGGCCCAGGCGACGCTCACGGCCTCGGTGAGGTTGCAGATGTGGCTCAGGCCTGACTGCAGGTCGCGCCAGTACCGCTCGTTCGGCAGGCGCAGGTGGATGCCCTGGGCGCCGGAGAGCTTGTAGAGGCGGTCGACGGCGTCGGTCGCGCGGCGGACGGCGCGGACCCCGTTGCGGCGGGCGGTGAGCCGCTGGCTCCAGCTCATCTCGCCGCCCTTCTCGACGAAGTCGAACAGCTCACGCATGTCGCACAGGAGGTGGGCCCTGGACGCGGCGACGTCGGCGGCGGCCTCGGCGTAGGCGTTCAGCTGGATCGGGTCCTTGCTCGCCACGCGGCCGTCGGCGGAGACACGCTGGACCATGTAGTCCCGGTAGACGTCGAGCGCGCCCTGGGCGATGCCGATCGTCGCGCTGTTGATCGCGGCGGAGAAGACGACGGGGAACTTCAGCCGGTAGAGCGTCTTGCCGGGCCGGCGGTCCTCGTAGGCCCCGTCGTGCATCGCCATCCCCTCGACGACGCGGTAGTCCGGGACGAAGACGTCGTGTATCTCGACGTCCTTGGAGCCGGTCCCCTTCAGACCCAGGGTGTTCCACGTGTCCTCGAGGATCGCGTAGTCCTTGCGCGGGATGACGAAGTGACGGATGTCCGGCGGCGTACCGGGGCTGCCGGCCTCGCCGACGACCATCCCGCCGAGGATGACCCACGCTGAGTGGTCGGTACCGGTCGAGTAGGGCCAGCGGCCGGAGAAGAGGAAGCCGCCGTCGACCGGCTTGGCCCGGCCGAAGGGCGCATAGGGCGACGCGGTCCACGTGTCCGGGTCCTCGCCCCAGATCTCCTCCTGGAGGCGGTGGTCCATCATCGCGATCTCCCACGGGTGGACCCCCACCACCCCGCTGACCCAGCCCGCGGAGGGCGAGGCCGCGGCGACGGCTATCACGGCCTCCATGAACTCGACCGGGTGGGCCTCCTCACCGCCGAACTCGACCGGCTGGTACATCCGGATGATGCCGGTGTCGCGGAGGGTCGCGGCCAGCTTGTCGGTCAGCCTGCCGAGGTCGTCGCTCGCGACGGACTCCTCCTTGAGGACCGGGATCGCGGCCTCGACCTTGTTCTTGACATCGCTCATGTGCGTATGCCCTTCCTGCATCGCGCGTCGGGTCGCCGTCGCGCGGGGTTTCGGGACTGTCAGTTGTGGGTGACGAACCCGGTCACGAGCCGGTTGAACTCGTCGGCGTGCTCGACCTGCGCCCAGTGGCCGCACTGGTTGAGCAGGACCAGCCGCGAGTTCCGGATCCGGGCCAGGAGGGTCAGGGAGTTCTCGAAGTGGACGACCCGGTCGTCGCGGCCGTGGATGAGCAGGGTGGGGATGTCCATCGAGTCCAGGGCGTCGAGGGAGAACCACTGGGCGATCGCGCCGCCGCGGGCGAAGCCGTCGAGGTAGTTCGAGAGGTGCTCGGGGTGCTTGGCGGCGCCCGCGGCGCGCTCGGCCGCGAGCTCGTCGGTCGCGAAGCGCGCGTTGTCGAAGGTCATGACCTCTGTCAGTCGCTTCATCGACTCCGCGGACGGGTCGCGGTAGGCGGCGACGAGGACCTTCATGCCCTCGGACAGCCCACCGCCCGGCGTGAGGAGCTTGGGCTGGGGGCCGGAGCCGGGCCCCATCGTGATGACGTGGCTGACCCGCTCGGGATACTCGGTCGCGAGGCGGAGGGTCGTGATGCCGCCCATGGAGTTGCCGACGAACGCGGCCTTCTCGATCCCGAGCGCGTCGAGGAGCTGGACGGCGGCCTTCGCGTGGTCGCGCTCCTCCTTGGTCACCGGGTCGGACTCGCCCCAGCCGGGCATGTCGGGCGCGATCACGCGGAAGTGTGCGGACAGCGGTTCGAGATTCGTCTTGAAGTTGCTCCAGCCCGTCGCGCCCGGTCCGGAGCCGTGGAGGAGGACGACGGCGGGGGCGTCCTGAGAGCCCGCCTCGTTGTAATGAATGTTCCAGTCCTCGGTCTTCACGGACCGGCTGGTGTCGTCGTACGTCAGCGCCATTGCTAAAAGACTCCTGATAGCTGGTGTGGTGACGGTTACTCGGACCAGAGAGCGTCAGCGCATCCCTGGATCGGGCGATGCAGGCCGCACAGGGGAGCCGGGTCGGCTTCGCCTCTGGCGGATCAGTACTGCGCAGTGGGCGGGATCTCGCCGCCGAAGTGGTCCAGGCCCCAGGCGAGATAGCAGGGTTCGCGGCTGTTGCACACGTGCGTCGCCGCGACCTGGAGGTCCCGCCAGTAGCGTTCGAGTGACGACGCCTTCTGGATCGATGAGGAACCCATGAGCCGGTAGAGCTCGTTGACCGAGCTGATCGCGCGGTCGGTCGCCCGGACCTGGTCGCGTCGGAAGCGGAGCCGGTCCTTGACCGTGATGTCGCCGCCGGAGCCGACTGTGTCGTAGAACCCGGCGATGATCGCGCGGACGTGCGCGATCCCGGCCTCGACGTCGGCGTGCGCCTTCGCGAGCGCGTCGAGGACGAAGGGGTCCATCTTCGAGACGCTGCCCTGGGAGGAGACCCGGCCCTCGATGTGCTTCTCGGCGACTGCGACGGCCCCGCGGGCGATTCCGAAGGTGCCCGCGCTGATCGCGAAGGGGAACATGACCCCGAATCGCATGGCGTACAGCGGCGCGCCCGGCCGCCACCGGTTGCTGTACGTGTTGTCCCGGACCTCGACGCCGTCGAGGACGCGGTAGTCGGGGACGAACGCGTCGGTCATCCGGACGTCCTTGGAGCCGGTGCCGGACAGGCCCATGACGTTCCACGAGTCGGGGACGATCTCGTAGTCCGACCGCGGCAGGATGAAGTGGCGCATCGTCGGCGGTGTCGTCGGCCTGCCGGACTCGTCGGCGAGCATGCCGCCGAGGATGACCCACTCGCAGTGGTCGGTGCCGGTGCTGAAGGGCCAGCTCCCGCTGAACCGGTAGCCGCCCTCCACCGGCACCGCCCGTCCGAAGGGGGCGTACGGCGAGGCGACCCAGACGTCCGGGTCCTGCCCGTAGACCTCCTTCTGGAGTTGCGGTGCCGCGATCGAGATCTCCCACGGATGGATGCCGACGACGCCGGCGATCCAGCCGGCCGACGGGTGCTGCTCGCCGACGGCGAGGACCCAGTCGAGGAAGTCGTTCGGGTGGGCCTCGAAGCCGCCCAGGTCCTTGGCCTGGAGGAGGCGGATCCCGCCCGACTTCCGAAGGATCTCCGCGGTGCGGTCGGTGATCCGTCCGAGTTCGTCGCCGGGTTCGGCCTCGGCGCGCAGCGCGTCCGCGTGCTCGCGGATGTACGCCGTTGCCGGGTGCATGGTCGGTGTTCCTTTCGGCGTGGGGGGAGGTCTATTCGGTCGTCCGGTCGCGGACAACCTTGGCGAGGGTGACCGCGACGACGAGACCGGCGCCGTAGAAGACGTTCTGGATCCAGCCGGAGAAGCCGAGGAGTTGGAGGCCGAAGATGCCGGTCGTGAGGAAGTAGATGGCGATCATCGTGCCGATCGGGTTGAACATGCCCGGCTGGACGACGGCCGTGCCGAGGAAGACCGCGGCGAGCGCCGGCAGCAGGTATGTGGCCGACGACGAGGAGTCGAAGCCGCCGACGGTCGCGACGAGCATGACCCCCGCGAGGCCGGCGATGAGCGCGCCGGTGAGGTACGCACCGATCCGGATCCGGCGTACGGGGATGCCCGCGAGCCGGGCGACCTCGGGGCTCGCGCCGACGAAGATCATGCCGCGACCGAGCGGCGTCCAGCCGAGGATGTACGCGAGGAGGGCTGCCAGGAGGATGCCGTAGTAGAACGAGATCGGCATGCCCAGGACCTCGTGGAGCGCGAAGCCGCTCAGCGACGGGCTCGCGACCGAGACGATCGTCGACCCGGAGATGGCTTGAGCGACTCCCATCAGCAGCGTGCCCATGCCGAGGGTGACGACGAAGCTGGGCACCCCGATGATCACGACGAAGAACGCGTTGATCATGCCGGCGACGAGGCAGACGAGGAGCGCGAAGAGGCACGCGCCCCAGACGTTCCAGCCATGACTTGTCACGAGGACCGGGATGAGGGTCGCGGCGATGCCCATGACCGAGGCGATCGAGAGGTCGAACTCCCCGACGACGAGGGTGGTCATCGCCGACATCGCGAGGAAGACGAGGACCTGTTGGGAGCCGAAGATCGAGGAGATCGTCGCCGTGGAGCCGAACCGGTGCGGCATGAGGATGTAGTAGACGAGTGCCATGAGCGCCCAGACGACGACGAGGGCGTACCTGCTTGCCATCGTCCCGAGCCAGGGCATCCGACCGCGGCCCGTCGCCGCGGCCGACTGGTCGGCGGTCGGTTCCTGGTCGGCCCCGGCTGCGAGGACGGAGTCGGAACGTCCCGTGAAGTTCGACATGGTCACCTCCCCTCGGTCCCAGGGGACCGGTTGTCTCGTACGTCGGTGGTGGGGTCGGCCGGTGCCGGCTCGGTGGGCGCGGGCTCGTCGTAGACGGCCTCGAGCACGTCGTCCGGCTCATGGGTGTGCAGGGTCTGCACCTGCCCGTCCCGGCCGACGACGAGGATCCGGTCGCAGGCGTCGACGAGGTCGGTCGGCGCGATGCTCGCGAGGAGGACACCGAGGCCCCGGGACGCGGCCTCGCGGATCGAGCGGAGGATGTCGGCCCGGGCGCCGACATCGACGGCCTGGGTCGGCTCGTGGAGGACGATGACGTCCGGTGCGATCGAGAGCCACTTCGCGAGGAGGACCTTCTGCTGGTTGCCCCCGGAGAGCTCGCGGGTCAGGGTCCGCGACGAGCGGGTGCGGATGCCGAGTCGGGTGATCGCCTCGGCCGCCGTGGAGTCCTGCCAGCGGCGGCCGACGAACCAGGGCCTGCCGCGGTGCCTGATGTTGGGGATGGCGATGTTGTCGCGGATGCTCAACTCGAGGGCGAGCCCCTCGACGATGCGCTTCTCGGGGACGAGCGCGACGCCGGCCTTGAGGCAGTCGCTCACGTCGGCCCGGCTCAGGTCGACCGTCCGCCGGTCGGTCGTGAGGGTGCCGGCCCTCGCCCGCTCGACGCCGGCGACCAGGCGGGGGACCGAATCGAACCCGGTGCCGGGAAGCCCGGTCAGGCCGACGACCTCCCCGCGCCGGATCTCCAGTGTGAGGTCCTCGAGGCCCCGGGCGGTGAGCCCGGAGACCGTCGCGACGACCGGGGCGTCGGTGAAGTCGCGTTCCTCGCGCGCCACGGCGTCGACGGTGCGACCGAGCATGTGCTTGGCGAGGTCGTGCTCGGCGAGGCCCTTCGTCGCGAGTGCCCCCGCCGCGACCTTGCCGTCCCTGAGGACGGTGACCCGGTCGGCGAAGCGGAGCACCTCCTCCAGGTTGTGGCTGACCATGAGGATCGACGTTCCCTCGGCGACGACCCGCTGGAGCAGGCCGTGGAACCGGTCGAGCTCCTCGCGGGGGAGGGCCCGGGTCGCCTCGTCCAGGATGACGAGGCCGCGCCCCGGCTCGAGGTCGCGCAGCGCCCGGGCGATCGTGACTTCCGTCCGGCGTGTCGGGGAGAGGGACGCGACCGGCGCGGTGGGGGCGATCGGCACCCGGAGGCGGTCGAGGACCGTGCGCGCGACGTCGTTCTGGGCGCGCCAGTTGATCTTCCGTGTCGTCTTCGAGTGTTCGTAGCCGCCGACGCCGATGTTTTCCGCGACGGTGAGGTGGTCGAGGAGCCCGAGGTCCTGGTGGACGACGGACACCCCGGCCGCGGTCGCCTCGCTCCACCGCACGGGCAGAGTCAGCTCGGTCCCGTCGACACTGATCGAGCCGCCCGGATCCGGTGTGTGGTAGCCGGTCAGGATCTTGACGAGGGTGGACTTGCCGCACCCGTTCTGGCCCACGAGGGCGTGGATCTCACCGGGCGCGATCTCCAGGCCGGCGTCCTGGAGAGCGCGGGAGCCGCCGTAGGTCTTGGACAGTCCGCGCGCCTCGAGCCGGAGTTCGGTCCCCATCGGTTACTTCAGTCCCCAGGCGGTGAGGAACTTGTCCCGGTACCCGCTGCCGCCGAACCAGTCGTCGGTGAGGTACTCCCGCGGCGTCAGGGTCAGCTCGCCGAGGTTGTTCCTGGTGAAGTCTCGGGTCACGAGCTGGTCGCCCTTGGTCACCTCGTCACCGGCGAGGAGCTGCATCATCGCGTGGGTGAAGCGCCACCCCTCGTAGAGGACCGGGGTGCCGAGGTCGGAGGCCTGCCGGCCGTCCTTGACCCGCTGCAGCCCGGCGAGGTCGGAGCTCGAGGAGAAGACCTTGATCTTCCCCGTCTTGCCCGCGCTCTGGATACCCTGCAGCGCCGACGGGACCATCGTGTCGACCGGGACGACGATCGCGTTCGTGTCCGGGTTCGCCAGCAGCGCGGCACTGATCGCCAAGCCGAGCTTGTCGAGGTCGACCGTCGTGAACTGGACGCTCTCGATCTGGCAGCGCGGGCAGAGTTCCTTGAACTTCGCGATGCCCTTCGCGCTCGCGGTCCGGGTCGTTGTCGAGTCCATGAGCTTGGCCCACACGACCTTCGCCGAGCCGCCGAGCTGGGCGAGGACGCTCTGTGCCATCGCCTCGTGGAGGGCGAAGACGCGCGGGGTGTTGTCGTAGAACGCGAGGGTGGCGTCGCTCGTCCGGCCGCCCGACGGGGCGACGCCGCCGACGACGACCTTGACGCCCTTGCGTGCGAGCTGATCGAAGGCGGGTCCGGCCATCTGGTAGTCGATGAACGAGGTGATGACGCCGTCGACCTTCTCGTCGCCCGCGGTCTTGAGACAGGACGCGACCGAGGTCGGGTTGAACCTTCCGTCGCAGATGTTCACCTTCGCGCCCGCGGCGGAGAGAGCCTGCTCGACACCGACACCGACGCCGTGGATGACCGGCACCTGGTCGCCGAGGGCGACGTAGGTGAACCTCTTGCCCTTGAGATCGACCTTCTTGCTCAGCTTTTGGACGTCCGGCCACTGGGGGGCGCCGGCCCAGGTGGCGACGTTCTTCTTGGCCTCGTCGGTACCTGCGCTGCCGGCCGAGGCGGAGGTGCCGTCGGACGTGTTCGCGTCCGCTGAGCCCTTCTCGCCCGCGCCGCAGGCGGTGAGGAGCAGGGCGGTGGCGGAGGCCGCGGCGAGGGCGGCGAACCGCCGGGTGGAGAGGGGAGGGGTCATGGGTTCGGCTCCTTTGCCGGTGTGTGCCTGGTCCGACGAGCTCGGGCGGCGCGGGTTCAGCGGAAGACGTGCCGCATCCGCCCGATGCCCTCGACCCAGGTCTCGAGGACCTCGCCCGGGGCTAGGTGGCGGGGTGGGTTCATCCCCATGCCCACGCCGTCCGGCGTCCCCGTGAAGACGAGGTCGCCCGGCTGGAGGGTGAGGACCTTCGACAACTCGGAGAGCGAGCGCGGGATCGAGAAGAGCAGCTTGGCCGTCGTGCCTTCCTGGACGACCTCGCCGTCGACCGAACAGCCGAGCCGCAGGTCGTTCGGGTCGTCGAGTTCGTCGAGGGTGACGACCCAGGGCCCGATCGGTGAGAAACCGGGGTAGGACTTCGCGAGACCGAACTGCGGTGCGGGCCCGGATAACTGCCGGGTCCGCTCGGAGATGTCCTGCCCGATGGTCAGGCCCGCGAGGTGGTCGAAGACCTCGCCGGGCGCGACGTCGTGCATGGGGGCTCCGACGACCGCGACGACCTCGACCTCCCAGTCGGTCGTGCCGCCCGAGGGCAGGGCGATCTCGCCGTACGCCCCGGTGATCGACGAAGGGAACTTCGCGAAGACCGGCGGCAGTTCGGTCGGTGCCTCGAAGCCGGCCTCGGCCGCGTGCTCGGCGTAGTTCAGACCGATCGCGACGATCGCCCCCGGCTTGGGCACCGGTGCGTCGAGCTCCTGAGGGCGTACGGTCTCGGCCGCGGTTCCGGGGCAGGCGGCGAGCCACTCCCGGATCTCGGCGACGCGGGCGTACATCGCCATCGGGTCGGCCGGGAACCGGCCGCCGCTCGCGGACTCCAGGTCCCAGCCGGTCGACTCGTCCCGGAGGACGAGCGCGCGGCCTCCGCGGCTGGCGAGCCTCATCGGGCCACTTCCTCGAGCTTGTTCAGGATGCCCGGCGGGTTGTCCCGCCCCCAGTCGGTCAGTTCGTGGCCCCACAGGGAGGGGCGGTCGTTCGTCGAGGCGACCCACGTGCGGTCGTCGACGACGAGACCGCCGCAGCCGTACTCGATCTGGAACGAGGACGGCGTCGACATGTAGAAGCTCGTCATGAGGTCGTTGGTGTGGCGGCCGATCGTCCTGACGATGGGGTGGCCCTTCTCACGGGCGAGGTCGTACCCGGTGCCGACGTCGTCGAGGTCGCGCACCTCGAGCATGAGGTGGTTGAACCCGACTGTCCCCGGCACCTCGGCGATCCCGAGGGAGTGGTGCCGCCCGTTGCAGTGGTAGAAGCGGACCTTCATGAACTCCTCGTTCACCCGGTCCGAGAGAGTGAAGCCGAGCAGGTCGCCGTAGAACGCGTCGGCCTCGGCCATGCTCGGCGCGATGAGGACGATGTGGCCGAGGCCGAAGTCGTCACTCACGAAGCCGCTGATCCGCCGGCCCGGCCAGAACGTGCCGGGGCGGCGCTGCTGGCCCCAGGCGAACTCGTGACGGGTCCCCCACGGGTCGGTCACCCACCACATGCCGGCGACGGCGCGGTCGGCGCACTCCTCCGGGGTGCCCTCGGTGACCCTCAGCCCGGCGCCCCTGAGGCGCTCAACGTATGCCGCGAGCTCGGTCTCGTTGACGAAACCCCAGCCGGCGGCCTCGAAGGCGTCCTCTCCCCCGGGCGAGATCGTGATCCGGTGGGCTGCGTCGTCGATGCGGAGGCGGACCGAGCCGTCGGCTCCACGGGGGGCGAGCCGGCAACCGAGGACCTCGGTGGCGTAGGCGACCCAGTCCTCGTGGCGCGGGGAGGCGACTCGGAGGTACGCGAGTTCCCTGATCATCGAATCTCCCTTGAGTCTGGACCACGATGGACGTTGCATCGACGTCCCTGTAGTGGTTGCACCAGAGGATGCAGGACCAGTCATGCGAACGCAAGGGTGGAGAATCACGAATTTCAGTGGCTGGTTGAGCCTTGTGACAGTGCTGACGCAGCCTTAAATTGTAGTGATCGATTCAGGACAATCCGCAGCCCTTGCGAGCGCGAAGGAGTCGCCCATGACCACCGTGACCAGCAGTGACGTCTCCGTCGGAGACGTCACCTACCGGCTCCACCAGACAGGGACCGGGGCCAAGGAGGCCCTCCTCTTCCTCCACGGCTCGGGACCGGGGGCAACGGGAACGTCCAACTGGAAGGCCGTCATCGAGGAGCTCGGCGAGCGCTACTACTGCCTCGCGCCGGACATGATCGGCTTCGGCGACTCGACCCATCTCGAGGACCCGCCGACCGGCATGGGCCCGCTCAACCTCATCCAGGCCGACACCCTGTGGGACCTGCTCGACGAGCTCGGCGTGGAGAAGGCGCACCTCGTCGGGAACTCGATGGGCGGGATGATCGCACTCCGCATGGCCCTGAGCCGGCCGGAGCGCGTCGGCACCATGCTGCTCATGGGATCCGGTGGCGCGCCGAACCTGCCGATCACGCCCGGGCTGGAGCACCTGCGCACCTTCTACGCCGACCCGACGCCCGGGCAGCTCCAGAAGCTCCTCGCATCCTTCGTCTTCGACATGGACACGCTCTCCGGGGTCGTCGACCGCGTCGTCGCCGAGCGCATGCCCTACATCGAGCGGGCCGATGTGAAGCGCTCGCACGCCGCGATGTTCGCGCCCGGCACGCAGCCGCCGGCCTTCACGGTCGAGGAGCTCACCTCACTGCCGCACAAGACCCTGTGCGTCCACGGCCGCGACGACATCATCGTCCCCGTCGAGTCGAGCACCTATCTCGCGAAGACGCTGCCGAACGCGACGCTCCACATCATCCCCAAGTCCGGTCACTGGACCCAGATCGAGGCGCACGACGTCTTCGTCCACCTCCTCGAGGATCTGCTGCACGGCCGGATCTGAGGTGACCTCGGCCGGGGCCCGTAGCCCGTGGGGTCACGGGCCTCGCCCTGTCCAGAGTGCGGGCGGTCGGCGACCGATGCGGGCGACATGTGCTGCGACGACACTCCCGCGACGGCGGCCATGACGGAGGTATCCGGGGCGATCGACTCGTTCCTGCACCACCAGATCATCAAGCGTGCAGGGGAGCCCGAGGACATCGCCCACGTGGCCTTGTTCTTCGCCTCCGACGAGGCTTCCTTCAGCGCGGGGCGGAACCTGGTCGTGGTCGGCGCGCCAGGTCGCACCGCTGGGCGGAAGATCGTGCGGGAGACAGTCCCAGCGGTGATCACCCGCTCGATCAGCGCCCACCGCTCGTCGGACAAGCCACTGGGGTATGGCTTGCGCTCACCGTCCCGCCACCCCGGCAGACCTCATCCCGCCGACCAGGCCGGACCGCCCGCTCTCACACCGTCAGGTGAAGACGAAACGGACGTCAACTCATGTATCGCCCTCTCGGGGCGGGTGTGATGCGCACCCGCCCCGACCACCACGTCAGACCGACGAGGCTTGTGACACGAGGTCGAGAGCGATATCGGTGATCATGTCCTCCTGGCCGCCGACCATCTTGCGGCGTCCGACCTCGACGAGGATCGCGCGGGTGTCGACGCCGTAGCGCTCGGAGGCCCTTTCGGCATGGCGCAGGAAGCTGGAGTACACGCCCGCGTAGCCGAGCGTCAGCGTCTCGCGGCCGACCCGTACCTCGCGGTCCTGCAGCGGCCGTACGAGATCGATCGCGGCGTCCATCTGCATGGTCGTGAGGACCGGATGCTGCCGGTGGCAGTCGGCTATTACCTGGCCGAGAACCTTCCCAACGCCCAGCTGCACGTGCTCCCGCACGCCGGCCACTGGATCCAGATCGAGCAGGCGGTCGGCTTCACCGCACAGGCGAAGCTCTTTCTCGCCGAGTAAGGCTTCAGCGGTTCGAGGGCCCCGGAGCGATCCGGGGCCCTCGTTGGTTTGACGGGAGCTGCGGCAGTGTCAGCGGCCTCGGCGCGCGAGCGTGGCGCCCAGCGCTGTTGCCGCGGCACGCACGGCGGTTTCGTGGGATTCGGGGCGGAAGCGTCCGACGGGGCCGGTCACGCTGACGGCGGCCACCACTGTCTGCCCGTCGGGCTTGAGGACCGGCGCGGCCACACAGAGCAGGCCGGGCGTCGATTCCTCCCGTTCGTAGGCGACACCGGTTTCGACCGCCTTCGAGAGCTGCCTGCGCAGGATGCCCGGCGCGATGACGGTATGGGGCGTGCGGCGCTCGAGAGGGCCGGTCAGTACGGCGGCCTGCTCGTCCTCCCCGGCATGGGCCAGCAGCACCTTGCCGATCGCGGTGCAGTGCATCGGCATACGCCCGCCGGTGCGCGACGGCGCCTTGGCCTGGCGGTGTCCGCCGATCTTCGCGATGTAGACGACCTCATGGCCCTCGCGCACGCCGAGGTGCACCGTCTCGTGGGTGCGCTCGTAGAGATCCTGCAGGAACGGCATCGCCAGCTCCAGCAGGGTGCGCTCGGTGGCGGCGCGCAGGCCCAACTCGAAGAGGCCGCGGGAGAGCTGGTAGCCGTGGGCGGTCTTGTCGAGCAGCCGGTGGTGGACCAGGTCTCCGGCCACGCGGTGGACCGTGCCCTTGGGCAGACCGGTACGCCGGACCAGCTCGGCGAGCGGCAGCACGGAGTCGGCCGGGCCGAACGCGCGCAGGATCGCCAACGCCTTGCCCAGGACGGTGTCGCGATCCTCCATGTCCAAGAGCGTACCGCTGAGTGGAACGCCGGCGTGGAGTTCGCTCCGCCCATGCCGCAGATTGGGCACCATGCCCGAGACCCAGCCCGCTGTCGGCACCGACAGCATCGCCGCCGCCGCGGCCCGGCTCCACAAGGCCGCGGCCACCGGCACCCCTGCCGCGCCCGTGCGCGACCTGATCGGCCCCGACGACGTCGAGGCGGCGTACGCCGTGCAGCTGCGGCTCACCGCCGAGCGGATCGAGGCCGGCGCCACCGTTGTCGGCCGGAAGATCGGCCTGACCTCCGTGGCCGTGCAGGAGCAGCTCGGCGTCGACCAGCCCGACTTCGGCGTCCTCTTCGACGACATGGAACACGCGGACGGCGCGGTCGTGCCGGCCGGCGCGATCCTCCAGCCGCGGGTCGAGGCCGAGATCGCCTTCGTGCTCAAGGCCGACCTGGCCGAGGGGCCGCTCGACGACGTCCAGGTGCGCGAGGCCATCGACTACGCCGTGGCCGCGATCGAGATCTGCGGCAGCCGCGTGGCCGACTGGGACATCAGCTTCGGCGACACGGTCGCCGACAACGCCTCGGCCGGCGGCTACGTGCTCGGCACGCAGCGGGTGCCGCTCACGGGCTTCGACCCCGTCGCGGCCGAGATGACGATGGCGATCGACGGCGAGACCGTCTCCACCGGCAGCGGCGCCGCCTGCCTCGGCGACCCGGTCAACGCCGTCGTCTGGCTCGCCCGCCAGGCCCGCGAACTGGGCGCGCCGCTGCGCGCCGGCCAGGTCATCCTCTCCGGTGCCCTCGGCCCGATGCGTCCCGTGAGGCCGGGTGCCGCCGTCCACGCCACTGTCACCGGCCTCGGCACGGTGTCGGTCACCTTCTCCGAGTAAGGAGTGACGATGAGCAAGACGAAGGTCGCCATCATCGGGTCGGGCAACATCGGCACCGACTTGATGATCAAGGTCATGCGCAACGCGCGGCACCTCGAGATGGGGGTCATGGCCGGCATCGACCCGGCCTCCGACGGCCTGGCCCGCGCGGGACGCTTCGGGTTCGAGACCACCGCCGAGGGCGTGGACGGGCTGCTGAAGTCGCCGCAGATCGACGAGATCGGCATCGTCTTCGACGCCACCTCGGCCGGCGCGCACACATACAACGACGAGAAGCTGCGCCCGCTCGGCCTCCGGATGATCGACCTGACACCGGCCGCGATCGGGCCGTACGTCATCCCGGCGGTCAACCTCGACGAGCACCTCGACGCGCCCAACGTCAACATGGTCACCTGCGGCGGCCAGGCCACGATCCCGATCGTGGCCGCGATCAGCCGGGTCGTCCCGGTGGCGTACGGCGAGATCGTCGCCTCGATCGCCTCCAGATCGGCCGGCCCCGGTACGCGGGCGAACATCGACGAGTTCACCGAGACGACCTCCGCGGCGATCGTGGAGGTCGGCGGCGCCCAGCGGGGCAAGGCGATCATCATCCTCAACCCGGCCGAACCGCCGCTGATGATGCGTGACACCGTCTTCGCGCTGGTCGCCCTGCCCGAGGGGGAGGACGGCGAGACCGCGAAGGCGCAGATCACCGAGTCGATCGAGAAGATGGTGGCCGAGGTCGCCGCGTACGTCCCGGGCTACCAGATGGTCCAGGAGGTCCAGATCAGCGAGATCCCGGCCGACCAGCCGGTCGAGACGCTGCTGACCGACGGATCGGACACGCGGCCGACCCACCAGGTGTCGGTCTTCCTCGAGGTCGAGGGCGCGGGCATGTACCTCCCGGCGTACGCCGGAAACCTCGACATCATGACCTCGGCCGCGGTGCAGATGGCCGAGAAGATCGCCGCCGCGAAGGAGACCGCGAAGTGAGCACCCCGATCTTCGTGCAGGACGTCACCCTCCGCGACGGGATGCACGCCGTCCGGCACCGCATCACGCCCGACGACGTCAAGCGCATCGTCGTGGCGCTGGAGGAGGCCGGCGTCGACGCGATCGAGGTCGCCCACGGTGACGGCCTCGCCGGCGGCTCGGTCAACTACGGCCCCGGCTCCCACACCGACTGGGAGTGGATCGAGGCCGCCGCCTCGGTCATCGACAACGCCCGCCTCACCACCCTGCTGCTGCCCGGCGTGGGCACGATCCACGAGCTCAAGCACGCCTACGACCTCGGCGTCCGCTCGGTGCGCGTGGCCACGCACTGCACCGAGGCCGACATCTCCGCCCAGCACATCGCCGCGGCCCGCGAGCTGGGCATGGACGTCTCCGGTTTCCTGATGCTCTCCCACATGGCCGAGCCCGAGCAGCTCGCCCGGCAGGCCAAGCTGATGGAGTCCTACGGAGCCCACTGCGTCTACGTCACCGACTCCGGCGGCCGGCTGACGATGAACGACGTCGCCGCCCGGGTGCGCGCCTACCGCGACGTCCTCGATGCGGCCACCGAGATCGGCATCCACGCCCACGAGAACCTCTCGCTGTCCGTCGCCAACTCGGTGGTCGCGGTCGAGAACGGCGTCCGCCGCGTCGACGCCTCGCTCGCCGGACACGGTGCGGGCGCGGGGAACTGCCCGATCGAGGCGTTCATCGCGGTCGCGAACCTGTCGGACTTCAAGCACAACTGCGACCTGTTCAAGCTGCAGGACGCCGCGGACGACATCGTCCGCCCACTGCAGGACCGACCGGTCCGGGTCGACCGCGAGACCCTCACACTGGGCTACGCGGGCGTCTACTCCAGCTTCCTGCGGCACGCGGAGATCGCCTCGCAGCGGTACGACGTCGACGTACGCGACATCCTGATGGAGTGCGGCCGGCGCGGCCTGGTCGGCGGGCAGGAGGACATGATCATCGACATCGCCCTCACCCTCGCGTCCGGCCGGCAGGCGCTCTCGCTCTAGCTTGACTCTGTCGGGGATCTTGGAGTTTCCCGGTGCGGCAGCATGATCAACGGGCATGCTCGGGGCTGTTCCGAAGGCCGATGCAGTTGTCGAGGTGCCCGTTGTCCCTCCGTCCCCGTTCCGGTGAGCAAGTCCCGTCTCTGACTGCGTAGGTCGCGCGGGCGAGCAATCCGGGCGGTACGACGGCGATGGGGGTGAGAGACCGGCTCGACGGGCTGTGGTGCGACGAGGATTTCACCGACTGGTACCCGCGCGACGGGCGCCCCGGCCTCTCGCCCGCCCAGCTGGCCACCGTCTGCGTGCTGCAGTTCCTGCTCGGCCTGTCGGACCGTCAGGCTGCCGAGGCGGTGCGCTGCCGCATCGATTCCACATACGCCCTGGCCCTGGAGCTGGACGATCCCGGCTTCCACGCACCTGGTCGACGGCGGCTACACCTCTTTGGTCCGCCTGGAACGAGCCGAGCGCGAACACCAGGTCACCCTCAGCGGGCCACTGCCGGGCAACCCCACCCGCCAGCACCGCAGGAACGAAGGCTTCGACCGGGACGACTTCCGCATCGACTTCGACCGCCGGCAGGTCACCTGCCCCCGGGGCCAGGTCGGCCAGGGCTGGCACGGCCCCTACCCGACCTCCTCACCCACCGCGGCACCGCTGATCGTGGCGCGGTTCACCAAGAGTCAGTGCCGGCCGTGTCCGGCCCGCCCCCGGTGCACCAGCTCCCGCGAGAGCGCCCGGAACGTGGGCTTTCCCCCGCGCGAACTACGCGACCTGCAAGTCCGCATCCGCACCGAGCAGCAGACACCCGGCTGGAAGGCCCGCGACACGGTCCGCTCCGGAGTGGAGGGCACCATCAGCGAGTTCGCCCACGGACACGGCATGCGCCGCTCCCGCTACCGAGGACAGCCGAAAGCCCACCGGCAACACGTACTCACGGCCATCGCCGTGAACATCGAACGCCTCAGCGGCCGGTCAGCGACCGAGGAAACCTCTTCATCGAGACCGCCCACCGCCTTTCAGGCCTTCCTGGACCAGAAGGACATCCCCCGGCCGAAGTCCTGGCGAACCCTCGGCAGCTGACCCTGGCGCCTTCAAGATCCCCGACAGAGTCGACACGGGTCATCGAGCTCTGCACCTGCCCGCCCGAGGGTGCGACGGTCGTCTGCGCCGACGAGCTCGGCCCGGTGATCCCCCGTACGTTCCCGTCGGCGCCGGGCTGGTCGCCGGACGGCCACCGCATCAAGTCCGAGGTCGACTACGGTCGTGGGCCGGAGAAGACCTGGGTCTACGGCGCCTTACGCGTGCGGGACGGACACGAAGTCACCATGACCGCCTCCTTCCGCAACAGCGCCTTCTACCAGCAGTTTCTTCAGAAGATCGAGGCAACCAATCCTGTCGGCGACATCTACGTCGTCACCGACAACCTGTCCTCGCACAACAGCCTGTCCACCTGCACCTGACTGGAGGACCACCCCAGAATCCGGCACGTTTTCATCCCCGTCGGCGCCTGCTGGCTCAACCTTCAGGAAGGCTGGTGGCGCATCTTCCGCAGGCCGCCCTCGCAGGACAGTCATTCGCTGGGCCACCCGAGATCGAACAAGCCACCCGCCTGGCAACACGCCAGCTCAACGCCCGAGCCCGGCCCTGGACATGGGGCAGGCCTGCACCACCCACCAGGCGCTTACGCCGCCGATATGTGTACATCCTGGAGTTGCCCCGGTCTGACAGACACTGATGGGCTTGCGCGCTATGCGGCTGCGTAGAGCACTCTATGTGGTGTCTTCGCGGCGTGACGACGTTCGTACTCGGCTGGGCTGAGCTGGCCGTTCGCCGAATGGCGGCGCCGGGGATTGTAGAAGCCTTCGATGTAGGCGGAGAGGGCCTGCTCGGCGTGGTGTCGGGTGGGGAAGGCGGTTCGGTCGATGAGTTCGGTTTCCAGGGAGGCGAAGAAGCTCTCGGTGACGGCGTTGATGCCCCTATGGATGTCAAGCGACGCCTCGGGCTGGTCCCGTGTCGTTTGCAGCGGTGTTTGTGGGGGCGATGAGTCGGTAGATCTCTCGTGCGACGTACCGCTTGAGGCAGCGGATGATCTCGCGCTTGGTCTTGCCCTCCGCGAGGCGTCGCCGCAGGTAGTCCTGGGAACGGCCCTCCCAGCGCAGGCGGCTGAGGACGATCCGGAAGAGGGCGGCGTTGGCCTGGCGGTCGCCGCCTCGGTTCAGTCTGCGGCGCTGGGTCTTGCCGGAGGAGGCCTCGACCGGGCTGGTGCCGCACAGGGCGGCGAAGGACGCCTCACTGTCGAGGCGTTCGGGGTTGTCACCTGCTGCGATGAGCAGGGCTGCTGCGCCGTCCGGGCCAACACCGTGGACGTCGAGCAGGCCAGGAGCACTCGCTTTGATCGCTTCGGTTATCCGCGTGTTGAGGTCGTTGATCTCCGCGGTCAGGTTCTGGATGCGGCGGGCCAGCAGTCTCAGGGTGTGCCGTGCGGCCCCTGCCGGCCCGGAGAGCCCTGAGTCCTCCAGCTCGGCGCACTGCTTGAACAGCTTCGGGTTGCTCAGCCCGGCCAGGGACTCACGAAGTTCGGCATCGGCGCAGACCAGGACGCTCTTGAGCTGGTTGATGGCCTGAGTCCTCGACTTGGTCGCGGACCCCTTCGCCAGCTTGAACAGCCGCAGCATCTCCACCGGACCATCACTCGTCTTCGCCGTGGCAGTGGCGCGACCGGACAATACGGCGCGGGCGGCGGCTTCGGCATCGATGGCATCGGTCTTGCCGTGACGCCGTCGGGCGGCCTTGTCGGGCTGGTTGACCTCGGTGACCTCAATGCCTTCGGCCCGCAGGTGCCGCGTGAGGGCGGCTCCATAGGAGCCGGTGCACTCGACCCCGGCTCGCCGCAGCATGCCGAACGAGCGGGCCCAGGAGACGAGTTGACGATAGCCCTCCGCAGTCGCCGGGAAGCTGCGGCCGTCCAGAGCGGCGCCGAGCGTGGTGATGACGGCTGCGGCGTGGATGTCCTTGTGGGTGTCCACCCCGAGCAGAATGTCCTCCTCGGCTTCGGCCGGGACGTGACGTGGGGCCGTGGGCTGCATGATGCTGGGCAAGGTCGCCTGTCTCCTGATCGCCTCGGGTGCTGGTGGCCGTCGCCGGGCCGGGGCGGTCAAGACTGTGACGGTGCCTGTCGCGAAGGCCCCTATCGGGACACGTCCCCTGCCCGGCGGCAGCGAAGGCCGCTCCAGGCAGTGGCCGACAGATCAACGCCAAGGCAACAACGCCAGTCGAAGCACGGGTCAGGCCACCGCCCGAAGCGGTACCTGACCATCCTCACAGTCGAAGCACGAGCCGGTGCGGCCGGTGGAGGGCCGGATGCCTGCTTCCTCGCATCGCTGACTGAACGTCAGACTCGTGTATTGGGAGCCCTTGATGCTCTCCTGTGTGTCAACCTCCTGGGATCGGCCCATTGCCGGGAGCGCCCGAGCCTGAAGGATGCCGGGCCGGGCTGGGCTGTCAAGGGCGCCTGCGGCGTCGCTGCGCGATGGGCTTCGCCCACCCTGGACAGCACCGGCCTCCGGCCCGGGAGGGGCTGGCTATCGGGCGGTCCGGTAGGTGCGGCGTCCGGTGGTGGCCCGCCGACTGGCGTCCTGTTTGATCAGGTAGTACGCCTCGCGGGCGGTGTACCGCTTGAGACAGCGGATGATCTCCATCTTCGACTTTCCCCCGGCCGTCCGGCGCTCCACGTACTTGCGCGTCCGGTCGTCGACGCGCATGCGGGTGACCACGGCCAGGTGCAGGGCGGAGTTCGCCTGCCGGTCACCGCCGCGGTTGAGCCGGTGGCGCTGGTGCAGGCCCGAGGAGGCCGGCAGCGGGGCCACTCCGCAGAGCTTGGCGAAGCGGGCCTCGCTGCTGCAGCGGTCGGGGTTGTCGCCCGCAGTGACCAGCAGTTGGGCGGTGTTCTCGATGCCGAACCCGACCGCCGCCAGCAGGCCGGGAGCGAGCTCGCGGACCAGCGGGGCGACCATCTCGTCCAGGTCGGCGACCTCGTCGTCGAGTTCGAGGTAGCGCCGGGCCAGGGATTTCAGCGCGATCCGGGTGGCGGCGACCGGATCGCGGAAGGCACTCTCGTCCGGCCGCCAGGCCGCGCAGGTGCGGATCAGCTGCATCCGGGTCAGGTTGCGGACCTGGTCGCGCAGTTCCTCGGGGGCGGAGACGATCTGGCAGCGCAGCATCTGCAGGGCGACGCGGCGGGACTTGACCGCCGTGCTGCGGGCCACCCGCAGCACCCGCAGCGACTCGACCATGCCGGTGCGGGTCTTGGGAGTGACCGTGCGCCGTTCGGCCAGGGCCGCGTGGGCGGCGTTCTCCGCGTCGAGGGTGTCGTCCTTGCCCCGGCGACGGCGGTCCGAGCGGTCGGGCCGGTCGACCTCGAGGACCTGGACGCCGGCCTGGTCCAGGTGGCGCAGGAGCCCGGCGCCGTAGGAGCCGGTGCCCTCCACCCCGATGCGCCGCACGTCCCCGAAGGTGCGCATCCAGGCGAGCAGGGCCCGGTAGCCGGCCCGGGTGGTGGAGAAGGAGGCGGTGCCCAGGACGCGGTCGTCGGTGTCGACGACCGCGCCGACGTGCAGGTCCTTGTGGGTGTCGACGCCCCCGATGACGAGAGGGGACGTGAGTGGGATGCTGGCCATGTCGGCCTCCGAACGGTTGTGTCCGACTGGTTCCGGGGTCGGCACGGGCTCGTCGAAGGCGGCGGACACGACAGTGATGGGACGCCTCTGGCCAGGCTCTCCTCAGGTCACGGCCGTCGGCGAGGCGGGTGCCTCGCCGGGATGCCCCGGGCCACCGACAGATCCGAGGAAGGACAGCGCGGTCGGTCGGAGTGCGGGTCAGGAGGCCGCGGGGCATCCCGGCACCGGTATCCTCGCGCGTCCGTCGCTGTGCGGGCCAGGAAGCCCGGGGACATCCAGCACTCCACATACTCACTGTCGCTGTGGTGCACGAGGCCGGGGCGGGGTCTGCGGGCCGTGACTGCCATGGCGAGGGCATCGGTGACCAGCTCGGTTCGCATGTGGTCGGCCATCGCCCAGCCGACGATGCGGCGGGAGAACAGATCCATGATCACGGCGAGGTAGAGCCAGCCCTCGCCGGTGGGCACGTAGGTGATGTCGGCGGTCCAGCGCAGGTTCGGCGCGCTGGCGGTGAAGTCCCGGCCGATCAGGTCGGGAGCCGGCTGGGCCCGTCGGTCCTGGCGGGTCAGTGATGCCCTGCCGGTGCGGCGGTGCACGCCGACCAGCCCGGCCTGGCGCATCAGGCGAGCGACACGCTTGCGGCCCACCTTCAGGCCGTCGATCTCGCGCAGGTCGGCGTGGATGCGCGGGGCGCCGTAGGTGCCGTGGGACCGCTCGTGGTGCCCGCGGATCTTCTCGGTGATCTCGGCGTCCTCGCGCCGTCTGCGGGACGGGCCGCGGTCGCGCCAGGAGTAGTAGCCCTGCCGCGACACACCCAGCAGCCGGGCCATGAGGGAGACGTCGTGGTGTGCCCTGTTCTCGTCGATCAGCCGGTAGCAGATCACCGGCTGGTCTCCCGGACGAAGAAAACCGTGGCCTTGCGGAGGATCTCCTTTTCCTCGCGCAACTGCTTCACCTCACGGCGCAGCTGGGCGAGCTCCTCCCTTTCGTCGCTGGTCAGTCCCGGGCGTTCCCCGGCGTCCACGCGGTCCTGGTTGGCCCAGGTCCGGATGGTCTGCGCGGACGGCTCGAACTCCTTCGCCAGCTCCTCCGGCGAACGGCCGGCCCGAACCAGCTCGACTATCTGGCGACGGAACTCCGGCGGGTAGGCCGGACGCGTCCTCGGCACGATGAACTCCTCCTTGCGGGACCCAGTGTCCCAAAGCGAAAGGTTGTCCATCAAACCGGGGCAACTTCATCCTTTGAGGAATCCAGCACTAGATGATCGATTCCAAGGGTTGGTGGTCGTAGTGATCCCGGACTTGCCGGACGGGCGGCGCGGCCCCATAGGCTGAGCCCCCGTCCGCACTGTCTGGGGGAGTAATGACCAGTAGGTTCACCGAGTTGGTTGTCGACTGCCACGATCCGGAGCGGCTCGCGGCCTTCTGGTGCGCGGTCCTGGGCTTCAAGGTGATCGACCGGAGCGAGGGCAAGGTCGAGATCGGCTCCTGGGTGCCGACCGTCGAGGAGGTCCGGGCCCGCCAGATGCCGCCCACCCTGGTGTTCATCCGGGTGCCCAAGGGCAAGACCGTGAAGAACCGGCTCCACCTCGACGTCAGCCCGATCGACGGCAGTACCGAAGACGAGGTGGCCAGGCTGCTCGGCCTCGGCGCCGCCACGGTGGACGTGGGCCAGGGCCCCGGCCGGAGCTGGGTGACCATGGCCGACCCCGAGGGCAACGAGTTCGACGTCCTGCGCACCCTGGCACCGTCCAACTACATGATCGCTCCCAAGGGTTAGCGGTCGTAGGCGGTCAGTGAGCGCAGGACGGGCTGTCCGCTCTGGTCGTTGTGCCAGATGGCGGTGGTCAGCGTGAGGATGCGCTGCATGACGCGGGCGACGACGCCGGCGGGTGCGCGGCCGTGGTGCCGTTCCAAGTCGAGCTGGCCCTTGAAGCTCTCGTTGACCGACTCGATGACCTGCCGCAGTGGTTTGAACAGCTCGGCTCCGGGCCGCTCCGGTTCGCCCTTGCGGGTCGGCCGCAGCAGCCGGATGCCGTGCTCGACCTTGCGCTCGTAGCGGCGGTGGAGGCAGCGGCAGCCGGCGAGCCAGGCCATGGTGCGTTCGATGGTCCACCGGTGCCGTCCGAGCCGCTGCGAGGTCTCGATGCCCTTCCGGGCGATGCGATGCCGGATGCCGCGCCGGGCCAGCCATCGCCGCAGGTGGGCGTAGTCGTAGCCCTTGTCGGCGTGAAGCTTGCCGGGCCTGCGCCGACGGGGCCCCCGGCGGGAGCGAATGGGCGGAATGCCCTTTACCAGCGGGATCAGGGCCTGGCTGTCGTGGACGTTGGCGCCCGAGATTCCGACGGACAGGGGCAGACCGGTCCGCTCGGTGATCAGGTGGATCTTCGAGCCGTACTTGCCCCGATCTACAGGATTCGGGCCTGTCAGGTCCTCCTTTTCAGGGCCCGCATGTTCACCGAGTCGATCGCGCACCTCGACCAGTCCAGATCGCCGCGGGAGCCGAGTTCGTCGAGGACCAGGCGGTGCAGCTTGGCCCAGACCCGGGCCTTGGTCCACTCGGTGAACCGGCGGTGCGCCGTCGCGCCGGACGGCCCGAACGACTCCGCCGGCAACTGCTGCCACGTGCACCCCGACGTCGCCACGAACACGATCGCGGCCAGCACCTCCCGGTCGCCGTGCCGGCGCCGGCCGCCGCCCTGAGGCCGCGTCGGCGCCTCCGGCACCACACGCTGGAACAGCTCCCACAACTCATCCGGCATCAGCCGCTCAACGATCCCTGCCACGGCCGACAGCCTACCCAGCCAAATGAGATGACCTCTTAGGAGTTCGATCAGGCACCTTCTGCGGCTGGTCGTCCTGTAGTCGTCGGCGCCGCGCCCAGCTGCCCCGCTCCGCCGTCATCGGGTGCCGTTGATGTCAGGCGTAGATGTCAGGCCCGGCCCTGGACTCCGCTCATGGCCGACGGTACGCAGACCGATCGACACCCGGCTTCGGGTCCCTCCTGAGCGCCAGATAGGCGGGGTACTCAGGATCGCCCACCTTCATGACGGCGAAGGAGCTCCAGCTCCGCTGATGCGTACTCCACGGGCCAAATTTAGACTGACGAAGGCGCGGAAAGTCCTGAATTAGGGAGACATCCCATGTCCAAGCGAGGCAGTAAGCGACGCGGACGTAAGAAGAAGAAGGCCAACCACGGCAAGCGTCCCAACGCCTGAGCCGTCGACTGTGGTCACACCGGTTGCCGTACTCCGCTTCTGTACAGCACCAGGTTGCAAGATCGCGTATACGGATGGTCGCTGACCTGGCGTGACGGTGACCTGCGTGTTCCTGGGTCGCTCGCCGCCCTTCCCCGGTGTTCCCCGCCGGTCGCCGCTCGGTCGGGCAGGCAAAGGGCACGATGCCCACCGGGGCTATTCGTAGACCCGAGCGGCAGTCAGGGCACGGGCGAAGAATGTCCAGTCACCTTCAGGCGGCAGGTCGTGCCCGAAGTTCCGGTACCACCCCGGAGACGCAACGCCCCAGGCTTCTAGGGTGCGTTTCAGAAGTGGATCTTTACACATCAAGATCCACTTCTGAAACGCACCCTAGTCGAGGGACCGAAACCCTGGCTTCCTAATGCTGTTGTCAAGCTGCCGCAGTCGTCGGTGGCGCCACTTCGTAGCACCGTCGGTCACGGATCAGGGCCCAGATGACGTTGACGCGTCGACGGGCGAGGGCGAGCACGGCCTGGACATGCTTCTTCCCTTCAGCGCGTTTGCGGTCGTAGAACTTCCGCGAGTTCGGGTCGTAGCGGACGCTGACCAGCGCAGAGGTGTAGAAGACGCGCTGGAGCCGTCGGTGATGGACGAGCGGCCGGTGCAGGTTGCCGCTGACCTTGCCCGAATCGCGTGGTCGGGGGGGCGACGCCGGCGAATGCCGCCAGGGCGTCCGGGGAGTCGAACTCGTCCAGGCTGCCGCCGACAGCGGCCAGGAACTCGGCACCCAGCACGGTGCCGATGCCGGGGACGCTCAGGATGATGTCGGCGAGCTCGTGCTCGCGAAACCGGCCCTCGATGAGCTTGTCCATCTCGGCGATCTGCTCGTTGAGGGCCATCACCTCCTCGGCCAGGGTGTGGACCAGCTTCGCGATGGTCTTCTCCCCGGGAATGGCGGTGTGCTGGCGCTCGGCGGCCTCGACCGCAGCCTCGGCCAGGGCTCTGGCATTGCGGACCTTGCGGTTGGCCAGCCACTTCGTCAGCCTCACGGTTCCCGCCCGGCGGATCGCGGCCGGGGTCTGGTAGCCGGTCAGCAGCTTGAGCGGTCCGGTGTTGGTGACCTCCAGGGCCCGTTCCAGGGCCGGGAACATGCTCAGCAGGGTGCCGCGCAGGCGGTTGACCACGCGGGTGCGGTCCTCGACGAGGTCGGCCCGGCGTCCGGTCAGCAGTTTGAGTTCGACGGCGGCTTCGTCGCCGGGGCGGATGGGCCGCAGGTCACGGCGCATCCTGGCCTGGTCGGCGATGACGTAGGCGTCGCGGGCGTCGGTCTTGCCCTCGCCGCGGTAGCCGTCGGATGCCCGGTTCACCAGCCGGCCGGGCATGTAGAGGACCTCCTGGCCGTGGTTGACCAGCAAGGCGGCAGCAACGCGGGCTCTCCGCCGGTCATATCGATGGCCCACGTGACCTCACGGCCGTCCGCCAGATCCAGGACGTCACCAATGAGCTTCAGCAGCTCGGGCTCGTCGTTGGCCACCCGCCGCGACAACAGCGTCTTGCCGTCCGCGTCCAGAACAAGGCCGTGATGGTGGCCCTTGCCGCTGTCGATCCCCGCCCATATCCGGCTCATCGTGCTCCTGACGTGCGTGTTCGTACTGCTCGTGCCACGGACGACTTCGCCGGCATTGCTCTGCACAGCGACTTGTTCGCACTTCCTAATCGGCGGCCGAGTCGTCGTGGGGCGCTGGGCGGCGAAGCCAGGGAAGCCACGAGACGGCAGCCGCCTGATAGCCACACCCAGCACCCCTGGGCGACCCAACCCTACGAATGGCTCGATCAACCCGATCAAGAAGGTAGAGCCGCCTGATGCCCCGCATCCCCGACCCCGACGAGGACGACCGCGATGACCCCGGACGCGCGGCCTGCGGCGGGCCTGGTCATCGCAGGGATGTCAGTGGCATGAGGTTGACTGCCGGCCGTGGGAACCAATGCATTCGTCGACAGCGTCTGGCGCCTCATCAACGGGAATCCCCCCAATCTGGATGAACCCGTCATCCTGAAGGCCCCGCAGGGCACGGACCTGCACGAACTCGTCGCGGAAATCGGCCAGTGGGCGGGGCAGCACCGGAACCTGGCAGCGGGTGGGTTCGTCGATCCGTCGCTCACCGAACGCACCGGCCTGCCTCTGGCCGAGCCCTTCGGGGCTGGGGAATTGCTGGAGATGCGGGGCTGGGGCTACCGGAACCGCTGGGTCGGGTGCGGCCTGGTCGCGTCCCCGGACGGCCCACGGGCTGTCGCCGTGATCACCCACCGCGAGGACCCGGCGGCTGCCGGTTTCCCGCAAGGCGCGTCCTGGGCCGAGAAGCTGCGCATCGTCACCGGCTGGGAACCGATACCCAAGCCGCGCGTGGACTGGCCCGCCATCGAGGCCGACCTCGGCACACGGCTACCCAGCGACTACAAGGAGGTCGTCGACCTGTTCGGCGCGGGCAGCTTCGACGAGTACTTCGAGCTCGCCGTGCCCGGCGGCCCCGGCGCCGACCGCAACCCGTGGAAAAGGTACGGCTACGGCCCCGACCTGGCATCCGGCGGACTCGTGCCTTGGGGCTGGTCAGAATACGAGCTCGGACTCATGTGGTCGACGGGCGCGACCGATCCTGACGAGTGGACCGTGGTCACGCAGTCGGAAGGCGACGACGAGCAGCAATTCGATTGCGGAGCTGGTGAGTTCATCCTGCGCATGCTCACAGATGTGCAGTTGGGATACCCCATGAGTCACGCCTCCGGGCACTTCTTCGTGAGCTATGGCCCGCTGCACTCCTGACAGCGATCCCGAGCCGGGTGTTGTTCCGGGATCGGCGGGGCGAACTATCCACAAGATTTGACTATTGCTCCCCAGTGCCCGCTGACATGAGAAGCCGTCCACATACCTTTCGACAGGTATGCAGACGGCTCTCAGTTGGCCACACCTCGTCTACGCCTGGATCCACCGCCTCAGCGCCTCGACCGTGTCCTCCGGCGTCGTGTTGAAGCACAGCCGGATCCCGGGTGCCGCCTCGGTGAGGAGGTTGACCAGCCGCTCGAACAACAGGGTGTTCCCCGGCAGCATCCGCACGCCACCACCGATCATCGCCAAGCCGAACGCGTGCTCCTGGAGCTGCTCCCGGACAGTCGCCTCGGCGCGGTCCGGAGAGATGTCGATCAGGCACGGAACAGCATCGAACCCCGCTTCGCGCAGCGTCGCGTTCGCCGCCTCGATCCGGGCAGTGAGCACCGCCTCGTCGACACCGTCGGGCATCCGGCTGTAGTCGAGCGCACTCGGGTGCAGACCGATGGACAGTACCTTCGTGTCGCCCGGCAGGGGAGTCGAGGTCGTCGGTCGGCCCATGGACGGTGTCCTCTCTGCTCACGTCACGCTGATCTTCCCGGTGTATCACGGAAGTTGGGCAGAGGGCCCGCTCGGTTCGAAATCGGTAGACGATCTCGGCTGGCTCCCGAGCGCAGCTCAGATCCACAGATCCTGACAATTGCTCTACTCCACTGGCTGAACTCAGCTTGCGGCCTCGGGCGCGAGTAGGTTCGAAGAGAACAGTGGCGCTCTACACCGACGGCCTGGTCGAGGTCCGTGACCAGGCCCTCGACACCCGGCTGGAGACGCTGCTCGGCCGGCTGGCCGGGCCCCAGCTCCCTCTGGAGGACAGCTGCGACCTGCCGCTGGACGCTTTGTACCATTCCGACGCCCACGACGACGTCGCGCTGCTGATCGCCCGCGTCCGCCAGGCCTCCCTCCAGTGAGCGCCACGGACAGGGCGTGCCCTCCGAGGCTTCTGTGAGGCTTCTGGCGGAGGCGACTCGGTCCGGCACGCGGCTCCGGACGAACCGGCGAATGCCCAGCTCAGGGGGCGCAGGGGTGGGGACAACCCCCTGATATGGAGGGGGCTCGGCCCCCCACGAGGCCTACGGCCGACAGGCTGGTGGCGGTGGGACGGCCGTAGCCAGACTCGCCTGCATGACGATTTCCTCCGATGCCACGGTCACGACCGCCCCGGCCGCCGTGCGGCCCCGCAGACCCCGCCCCGACGCCGGCAGCGACTTCGCCCGGCTGTCGCAGCGCATCACCGAGGCGGGTCTACTGCGACGGCGCCCCGGTTACTACACGGTGCGGCTCGGTCTGGTGACCGGACTGCTGGCGGCGGGCTGGGCGGCCTTCGTCGCGTTGGGCGACACCTGGTGGCAGCTGGCGGTCGCCGCCTTCATGGCCCTGATGTTCGGCCAGGTCGCTTTGGTGGCTCATGACTTGGCGCACCGGCAGGTGTTCCCAAAGCGCCGCGCGAGCGCGATCTGGGGCCGGCTCTTCGGCAACCTCGGCATCGGCATGAGTTACGGCTGGTGGATGAACAAGCACACCCGCCACCACGCCAACCCCAACCACGAGGAACTCGACCCCGATGTCGCCCCGGACATCCTGGTGTGGTCCACCGAGCAGGCCCGCAACAGCAATGGTCTGGCCCGATTCATCGGCGGCCACCAGGCGTTCTTGTTCTTCCCGCTGCTGACGCTGGAGGGCTTCAACCTGCACGTGGCGAGCGTGCGGGCGCTGCGCTCACCGTCGATGAAGAGCCGCCTGCTGGAGGGCACACTGCTTTTCCTGCACATGGCGGCCTACTTGTCCGCGCTGTTCCTGGTGCTCTCCCCCGGCAAGGCCGTGGCGTTCCTCGCCGTGCACCAGTGCCTGTTCGGTGTGTATCTCGGCTGCACGTTCGCCCCGAACCACAAGGGCATGCCCACCTTCACCGGCGACGACCGCCCCGACTTCCTGCGCCGCCAGGTACTCACCTCCCGCAACGTGCGGGGCGGCCGGCTCACCGACGTGATGCTCGGCGGGCTCAACTACCAGATCGAGCACCACCTGTTCCCGAGCATGCCCACTCCTCATCTACGGCGGGCCCAGGTCGTCGTACGCGCGTACTGCGCCGAAATCGACGTGCCGTACCACGAAACCAGCCTGATCCAGTCCTACCGCGAGGCACTCACCCACCTGCACCGAGTGGGCGAGCCCATCAGACGTCAACGCAAGGCATCGTGACGGCAGGACGACACGCGGCGCCGCGGGCACGGGCACCCCTGTGTCGACCAGGACTGAACCCGCCTACCCGTCGTCAGCACCGCTCCGCCTGCGCCGCCGCAGCGGTGCTGTCACCCACATCGTCAGCCCGACAAGGGACACGATCACCGCCCCTCCGACGACGGTGGGAACGGCCGCCATGAGAAAAAGGGTGAGCAGCATTTCAGCCCACGTCGGATCCTCACCCATCGTACTCCCACCTTGCGCCATGATCGTCATGACGCCGACGAGCAGCGATCAGTTCCCGAGGCCTCCGGCCGTCCGCCGTACGTGGGAGGCCGGAGGCCTTTCCACTCACGGCAGAGAGCAAGACATTCGTCCGTTGAGTAATAGTCAAGATCTGTGGATCGTTGAAGTTATCGTCTGATGCCCTGGTGCCATCGGATCTCGCCTTCGTGCCATTGGTCGGTGGGCGTGAGCCCGGCGGCAGTGGCGACGGCGGCGGATGCCCGATGTTCGGGGTGGATGTGGGCGATGACGGTGTGCACGGGCTGCCGGCTGAGCCAGGCGACGAGCCCTCGGGCTGCTTCGGTGGCGATGCCTCTTTGCTGCCACGGGGCCCCACCACCCAGGCGATCTCGGCGAGGAGGCCGTGGCCGGAGGGGTCGACCGTCGCCTGGACCGTGCCCGTCAGGCAGGACTCGTCACGGAGCCGGATCACCCAGTTCAGCCAGAACACGGCCGGGTCGGGAGAGCCTGCGGTCATGCGCTGGTAGCGCGAGCGCAGGGCTTGCGGGGTGTCCGGAGTGCCGCCGATGAAGGTGTGCAGGGCCGGATCGGACAGCACGGCGGCCATCTCCTCGGCGTGCTCGACGCCCAGCGGCAGCAGGTCCAGCCGCCTGGTGCTGATGGCCTGGGCTGCGATGGTGCTCACGCCGCGACCGCCTCGGTGCATTCGACGAGGTGGCCGCGTTCGAAGCGGGCTCCGGCACGGACGAGGGCGACAAGATGGGGCGCGTTCACCGCCCGCCACCGTTGCTGGGCGGACTCGACGAGTTTGAAGACCATGGCCAGGGCGGCGGTGCGCGAGCCGGCGCCGCGGGTGACCTTGGTCCGCAGCCGGACCGTGGCGAACGTGGACTCGATCGGATTCGTGGTCCGCAGATGGATCCAGTGCTCGGCCGGAAAGTCGTAGAACGTCAGCAGCTCGGCCTGGTCGTCGGTGATCCTCTTGACGGTCTTGGGGAACTTCGCGCCGTAGAGCTGCACGAACGTTGTGATCGCCGCCTCGGCGTGCTGCTTGCCCTCGGCGTTGTAGATGTCCTGGATGGCCTTCTTCGCGCCGGGCTGCGCGGACTTCGGCATGGAGTCGAGGACGCTTGCGGTTTTGCGAACCCAGCACCTTTGCTCGCGGGTGGTGGGGAACACCTCGGCCAGCGCCTTCCAGAAACCCAGGGCGCCGTCGCCGACCGCGAGGACCGGGGCGCGCATGCCCCGGCGGGCACAGTCCCGCAGCAGGTCAGCCCACGACTCGCCCGATTCACGGTAGCCGTCCTTGAGGACGACCAGCTCCTTGGAGCCATCGGCGCGGACCCCGATGAGCACCAGAACGCAGGCTCTGGCTTCCTCCAGGCGGACGTTGAGGTGGATGCCGTCGGCCCACACGTAGACGTAGTCGACCTCCGTGAGGTCGCGGTCCATGAAGGCGGCGTGGTCGGCCTGCCACTGCTGGGTCAGCCGGGTGACCGTGGCCGGGGAGAGCCCGGCGGAGGAGCCGAGGAACTGCTCCAGGGCGGGCACAAAGTCGCCGGAGGACAAGCCGTGCAGGTAGAGCAGTGGCAGCACCTCGCTGATCTTCGGGGACTTGCGGCACCACGGCGGCAGGATCGCAGAGGAGAACCGCTTGCGCTCGCCCGTGGCCTCGTCGACGCGCTTGTCGTTCACCCGTGGCGCCTTCACCTCGACCACGCCGGCCGCGGTGGTGACCTGGCGGGCTGGTGATAGCCGTTGCGGACCACCAGGCGGCGCCCCTTGTCGTCGCGCTCATCGGCCAACTCGGCTATATAGGCGTTGACTTCGGCCTCCAGCGCGGCGGCCGGCATCCGCCGTGCGCCTTCCCGGACGATCTCATCCAGCAGCGAACTGCCGCTTGGCGTGCTGCCGTCCTCGTTGACTACCGTAAGCACGGGCGTGCCTTCCCGACCGACGCGGCAACGTCGGCCTTGCTCGATGACCTATCGATCGATCCATCGGGAAGGTGCACCTCCTTCCGTCAGGAGTGATCCACAGGTACTGAGCATTGCTCCGCGGCCACTGCGGGCAGCGCACTGGCGGGGCGTGCCGGTGGAGGTGCTGGCGGCACGGATGCGGCTGTCGTCCGGCTGGGTGCGGCAGGTACTGAACGGGCGCAAGCCGGCCGTGGAGGAGGCGGCGTAGCCCCGCGTGCCGGACAAGGTGACGCGCGCCCGGCGAAACAGCAGAGGCCCTCACCCGGTTGGGCGGGGGCCTCTGCCCACTTCTCGTGGCCTGGCTCGCTCACTGTGCGCCTTGAACAGCTCGACGATTCCATCCAGCTCGTCGGGTTCGGCTCGATCGACGAGGATCTTGGCGACGGCTTCCCCGTCGTTGTAGGGCATCACAGCGTAGGTGACGTCCGGGGCGTTCGTAGTGCATGTCGTCGCTGATGAAGGCGATACCGCGCATGCCCGCTCAACGTTGCAGCGGGCCGCCCGTCACGCGGCGTTAGGCCGTTCGGCGAGCGGCGGCCGGATGGTCTCGAGGTGTAGCAGCGGGGCGGAACCGTCCGGCCGCCTTCTCGATCAGCGGGGCTCGGTCACGGTGCCTCACGGAGCTTGAAGCGAGCCGCAAGCTGATCGGCTTGGCGCACGCATAATTCCGAATCTGCATTGATCTCGGAGCCGCTGAACCGGATGAGCCGCCATCCGTGGAGATCAAGCTCGCGCTGGTACGCGACGGCCGCGGCTGGAACACCTGCCGCCTGGGCCACTGACCGGCACGGCCGGGTTCAACTGGCTGCGCAAGGCTGTGACCTGCTGTGGTCGGGGCCATGGTCGGGGTTTCGGGGCTGTGGTCGGCCCTGTGGTCGGGGTGGTGGGCAGCGGCTGCGCCAGGGCGTGTAGTGGCTGCGCGGGGTGTCTACAGCCGGGAGTGGCTCCAGCTCACGGTGCCGCCGGGGTCCCGGACCGGGCGCCACACGGGCTCGGCAGGGCCGCCTTGCAGCACGTCGACCAGCGGCGCCGCCAGGACGGGGACGTGTCGCGCAGGAAGCCGGCCAGCGCCGGGTCCGGCGATACTGGGCTGCTTTGAGGTCGTCGCCCTGGACGACGCCCTCGTCCGCGGCCGGCGGCGGTGTGCCGCCGGCCGCGGACGAGGGCCGGGGGCGGCCGGGAGGCGTGTTGCCGGGCCGGTGTCTCATTGCGGTGGGCGCCGGCCCGGGTCGGTTGCTTCCGGCGCCTTTGTGTTCAGCGGGTGCCGCCGTCGGGGTGCAGGACGACCTTGGTCCATCCGTTGTCACGGGCGTCGAAGTGCTGGTAGGCCTCGGGGGCCCGGTCCAGGGGGAGTTCGTGGGAGACGATCCAGGACGGTGTGGCCTTGCCCTGCTGGATCAGTTTGCACAGCTGGCGGTTGTAGTCCTTGATGTTGGCCTGCCCGTTGCCGACCGACTGGCCCTTGAACCAGAACAGGCCGTAGTCGAAGGCGAATTCACCCTGCTTGTACAGCTTGTCGGGGCTGCCGGGGTCCTGGGGGATGAACATGCCGACCACGCCGATGGTGCCGGTGAACTTCACCGACTCCACCAGGCTGTTCAGCGTCATGTTGGGGTGCTCATGGCCCTGGGGGTCGTGGGCCTGGTAGCCCACGCACTCGCAGCCCCGGTCCGCCCCGAGCCCGTTTGTGTGCTCGTTGACCTGGTCGACGGGCGAGGTCTTGGAGTCGTCGATGGCAATCGCCCCGATCTGCTCGGCCAGCGCGAGGCGGTCCGGGTGGCGGTCCACGACCATGACCTTGGATGCGCTCTTGAGGTTCGCCGACAGTGCGGCCATCAGGCCGACCGGACCGGCACCGTAGATCACCACGGTGTCGCCGGGCCGTACCCTGGCGAGCTCCGTGCAGTGCCAACCGGTGGGGAAGACGTCGGAGAGCATCACGTAGTCGGTCTGCCGCTCCCGGGCCTCTTCCGGCAGGACCAGGCAGTTGTGGTCACGGTAGGGCACCCTGAGCAGTTCGGCCTGCCCGCCGCTGTACGGACCCATATAGGCGAAGCCGTAGGCGGCACCGGCCGTCTTCGGGTTGTCGGCAGTGGTCAGGCAGAATGCGGTCAGCCCCTGCTCGCAGTTCTGGCAGAAGCCGCAGCTGATGTTGAACGGCAGGCAGACCAGGTCCCCGACCCTGACCTTGTCGACCCCGGAGCCGACCTCGGTCACCTCTCCGAGGTTCTCGTGGCCGAAGATCCGTCCTTGTTCGAAGTCGGTGCGGCCCTCGTACATGTGCAGGTCCGAACCGCAGATGTTGGTGCTGGTGATCCTCACCAGCACATCGGTGGGCCGTTCGATGCGCGCGTCGGGGACATCCTTCACGCTGACGGTGTGCGGTCCTTCATAGTGCTGCGTTCCTCAAGGTGGGCGTATGTTCGGTAGGGGGCGTGGGCAGGAGGGCGCCATGCCGAAGTTTCTGTATGCGCGACCGCCGGCCGATCCGGTCGAGGAGCGGAAGGTCCGCAAGCTGGCGGGGGCCCGGCATGCGCCGGGCGACTGGATCCTGCGGGCCCGGATGATCGAGGCCAGCTGGCGGGGGCTGCACACCACGGCGATCGCCGCCGAGCTGGGCTGCCACCCGCAGACGGTGCGGGAACGGCTGGCGCGGTTCAACGCCGAGGGCCTGGACGGGCTCGGCGACCGGCCGATCAGCGGGCGCCCGCGCCGGCTGACCGAGGCCGAGCGTTCGGCGATCATTGCCCTGGCCCGCGGCGACCCGCCCGGGCGCCCGGTGCCCGGCCCCGACGGCGCCCTTCAGGCCGCCGACGAGGCCGGGGCGCCGACCTGGACGCTGGATACGCTCACCGCGGCCGCCCGGGAGCGCGGTATCGACGTGCACCGCAGCCAGGTGCGCAGGATCCTGCTGGCCGAGCAGGTGCGCTGGCGCCGTACCCACTCCTGGGCGACCAGCAAGGACCCCGACTTCGCCCCAAAAGAACGGCGGTCGTCGGGCTCTACACCGACCCGCCGCCGTGCTCCACGGTGATCTGCGCCGACGAGCTCGGTCCGGTCATCCCGCGCACCTTCGCCCCCGCGCCGGGCTGGTCCGTGGGCGGGCACCGGATCAAGGCGCCGCTGGAGTACGCCCGTGGCCGGGAGAAGACCTGGGTGTACGGGGGCCTGCGCATCCGCGACGGCCAGGAGGTGACCTTCTGCGCGCCGCGGCGCAACACCGCCGGCTGGCTCCACCTGCTGCAGGAGATCGCCCGGGCCAACCCGCGGGGCCAGGTCTACGTCGTCGCCGACAATCTCTCCAGCCACACCAGCGGCCCCGTCCGCAGGTGGCTGAGGAAGCATCCGAGGGTCCATCAGGTCTTCATCCCCGTCGGCGCGTGCTGGCTGAACCTGGCCGAGGGGTGGTGGCGGATCTTCCGCAAGACCGCGCTGGCCGGGCAGACCTTCGCCGATCCCGACGAGATCGACCAGGCCACGGCCCTGGCCACCGCCCAGCTCAACGCCCGTGCCAAACCATGGGTTTGGGGACGCTCCCCGCCACCGCACCGCCGACTACGCCGGAAGTTCGTCTACCGGCTTTGAGGAACGCAGCAATAGACAACGGCCTTCATGGCTTCCCCTTGGATTGCTTCGCCGCACGATGGCCGGCATGCAGGTGCTGCGTGTGGGATCGGGGCACCCTGGTATGACTCAGGTGGCGGGAGACCCGCGCGCGGGCTCGTCCCGCTCGGGCGCCGGAAGAGTTCTGTGCCCCGTAACGCCCTCGGCCTTCGGTGACCACTGCCGCGCCACCGCTCTTCCACCCTCCCACCTCCATCAGGCCTGTCAACCTGTGGACGGAGCGCCCCGGGGGAGCCTGTCTGTGGGAGGCCCGGGAAGAAAGAGGCCCACTCGTGGCGGGGCGCCCCTGCCTGGTCTGCGCGGACGGAGCCGGGAAGCACGCGCCACCCTCCACGCCCGGTGTCAGTGCCCGGTGGTGGTGCGGGCGCGGGTCAGGGCGGCGAGCGGGTCGGGGTGGCGAGCGGGTCGGGGTGGGCGGGGGCGCAGGGCCGCCGGTCGGTGCGGCCCGCGAGGGCTTCGCGGGCGTAGGGGTGCCAGCGGCCGTCGGGGCCGTAGCGGAGGGATGCCTTCGGCGTCCGGGGCCAGGCGGTTGTACCGGGTCCTGACCGGCACCGGCTCGTCGGACTCCGCGAGCGCGGTGCGGGGCGCGGTGTGGGCGGTCGTGAACAACGTGGAGATCGCTTACACCCCCGACCCTCAACCATGGGGCCCTCGGGACAGCCCGGTGACCGGGCCTCGGCCGTGGTCTGTCCGCGGCTGCTCTCCGGCTTCGTCCCCGGCGGGCGGGCATCCGGTCTCCGGTCGCGGGCTCCCCGAGAGAGCGGCGGCGACCCCCTGTCGGCCTGCCGCCGCGGCCGCCCGGCCGGGCGGCCGCCGACGGTTGATCGTGCCACCAGGGACGTAGCGCCGCCGCCACTCCTCCTGCCCGGCCAGCCGGCGCCGTGCGACCGGCACCGGCGTGTAGTGGTACAGGCGGGCGTAGGCGCTGACCTTGGCGGCCAGGCGCTCGGGGCCCGTGGTGGCCTGGTCGACCTCCACGAACGCCCGCAGCATCGCCCCGCCGGCGCCGCCGTCACGGCCGCGCCGGTTACCGGGACTCTTGCAGAAAGCCCCGGCGTTCACGCCGGGGATGAATGCATCTCAAGACTGCTCTGACGTGCACCTTGGAGCGGGCGTTTTTGCTGCTCGATGTACTGGCGGACGATCGCCAATGGTGCTCCGCCGCACGATGCGGAGAAATACGAGGGCGACCACAGGTGCCCGTGCATGATGGCGCGATTGATCTGGCCGGTGAACTCCTGCCGTATCCGGCGAGCGGAGACACCCTTGAGACTGTTGACCAGCTTCGAGACGGCGACCTTGGGCGGGTAGTGCACCAGGAGGTGGACGTGATCGCGTTCGCCGTTGAACTCCTTCAGTTCCGCCTCGAAGTCCTCGCACACCTTCCGCATGATCTCTTCGCAGCGTGTCAGCATCTCGTCGTTGAACACCCCGCGCCGGTACTTCGTCACGAAGACCAAGTGCACATGCATCGCCGAAACAACGTGTCTGCCACGCCTGTAGTCGTTCTGTCCATCCATGAGACCAATCGTAGTAAAGTCTTGGGTGTGCAGCTCCGCTACAACTACCGGACCTACCCGGACGCCTCCCAGCGCCGTGCGCTGGCCCAGGCGTTCGGATGCGCCCGCGTGGTGTGGAACGACTGCCTGCGCGACCGCAAGGAAGCGCACGCGGCGGGACTGCCGTACGTGAAGTCGGCGGAGTTGTCCCGGCTGCGCATCACCCAGGCCAGGCGCACCGAGGAACGGGCCTGGCTCGCCGATGTGTCAGCGGTCGTCCTGCAGCAGTCCCTGCGGGACCTGGACACCGCCTACAAGAACTTCTTCGACTCGATCAAGGGCAAGCGACAGGGCCGCAAGGTCGGCCCTCCCCGCTACAAATCGAAGAAGGACACCCGGCAGTCGATCCGCCTCAACACCAACGCCTTCTCCCTCCAGGACGACGGCACGGTGTATGTGGCCAAGGTCGGCAACCTCAAGGTCAAGTGGTCCCGCCGGCTGCCGGCCGCGCCCACGTCCCTGACCGTCACCAAAGACAGCGCCGGCCGGTACTTCCTCAGCTTCGTCGTGGACACCGAGCCGGACATCCTCCCCGAGGCGGAGACGGAAGCCGGTATCGACCTCGGCCTGTCCGCCTTCGCCGTCCTGTCCGACGGCCACAAGATCGACAGCCCCCGCTTCCTGCGCCGGGCCGAGAAGAAACTCAAGCGCCTCCAGCGGGGCCTGTCCCGCAAAACCAAGGGATCGAAGAACCGGGCCAGGGCCCGCATCAAGGTCGCACGCCAGCACGCCAAGGTGGCCAACCGGCGCCGGGACTGGCACCACAAGGCTTCCACACAGATCATCCGCGATAACCAAGCGGTGTACGTGGAAGACCTCGCGGTGTCCGGCCTCGGTCGCACCCGGCTCGCCAAGTCCGTGCACGACGCGGGATGGTCCGCGTTCGTCGGCATGCTTCAGTACAAGGCGGTCAAGCACGGCCGCACCTTCGCCAAGGTGGGCCGGACCTTCCCGTCCTCTCAGGTCTGTTCGGCCTGCGGCTTCAGGGACGGTCCCAAGCCTCTGCACGTCAGGGAGTGGACGTGTGGCGAGTGTGGCACCGTGCACGACCGCGACCACAACGCAGCCCGCAACGTCCTGTTCGAAGGACGCCGAATCGTCGCCGCCGGACGGGTGGAGACGCTAAACGCCTGTGGAGTGCCGGTAAGACGGGCACACGTGCCCGCACAGCGCGTTGAAGCAGGAAGCCCCCGGAAGGGTCAGACGACCCGGGCCGGAATCCCTGGACTTTAGGCCAGGGAGCACGTCAATGGTCCTCGTCCGTGTCCTTGGACACGGCGCAGGTGGTGTCCTGCTCGGGGAGTGTGCCGGTGGCCAGATAGCCGGCGACGGTGTCGTCGACGCACCGATTACCACTGGGGTAGACGGCGTGGCCGGTCCCGCCTGCCGCCGTGAGCATCCGGGAGCCGTGCAGTGCCTTGTGCATGGCCTGCCCCTGGGGTAGCGGAGTGAAGCTGTCGAACTCGTTCTGCACGATGAGTGCGGAAAGGCGGTTGTTCACCTTCGTGGCCGGCTCCAAGGACCGGTCCCAGAAGGCGCACGGTTTGACGTTCGAGACGATGTCGCCTGTCAGCGGGTAGTGGCGCAGGCTCTCGGCGACGTCCTTGCGGTACTGCTCCGGCTCATGGGGCCACGCGGCGGAGTTGTCGTTGCACACCACAGCCGCGAAGCTCGCGGCGGAGTTGTCGAAAGGAACGTCCGTGCGTGCACTCGCGTCGCTCGGGGTGGCGACGGCTGTGCCGGAGGCCGCCTTGCCGGATGCCGCCTTCCTCAGTTCCACCACTGTCCTGGCGGTCAGTTCCGGTTCGTCGACGTGCAGTGCGCCGCGGATCTCGTCGGGGCCGTAACGGGTGCCGTCCAGCTCGACGGGCTCCTGACGTGCCTGCTCGACCAGGTCCCAGAACGTCTGCGCGACCTTCTCCGCAGTGGTGCCGAGCCCGTACGTCTCGTGGCGCGCCGCGGTCCATACCGCCCACCGGTCGAAGGCACGGTCCGCCTCTTCCGCCCATGACTGGATCATGCCTCGCCAGACATGGTTCGGGTCGACCGCGCTGTCGAGGACGAACCGGTCGGTGTGTCGGGGGAACATCTGGGCGTAGACGGCGCCCAGGTAGGTGCTGTAGGAGTACCCCAGGTAGGAGATCTTCTGCTCGCCCAGGACCGTGCGCAGCAGGTCCAGGTCGCGAGCGGTGTTGCGGGTCGTGATGTGCGGCAGGTTGCTGCCGCCGTTCTTCCGGCATGTGTCGGCGAAGTCGCGGGCCCAGGCGACATCCTGGTCGAAAGTTCTCTCGTGGTAGGGCCGCATCCACTCCTGGTCCGCGTCGGGCGTCAGGCCGCAACTGAGGGGAGCGGACCGGCCGACACCTCGTGGGTCGAAACCGATGAGGTCGTATTGCTCGGTGGCGAGTTCCGGCAGGGTGGCCGACATCGTCAGCGGCCTGCTGAGGCCGGATTCTCCAGGCCCTCCGGGGTTGGAGAGGAGCACGCCGTGCCGGCGGCCCGGTGCTGTGGCGGCGATCCTGGAGACCGCTATGCCGATCTGGTCTCCTTCGGCGTCTTGGTAGTCCAACGGCACCTGGAGCGTGGCGCAGCGGAAGGTGTCGGGTTTGTCGGGGGCGCAGCGCTTCCAGTTCAGCTTCTGGCCGGTGAGCCTCGCCGGGAGGGCGGTGGTCGTGCCGGCGCCGGTTGAGGTCTGCTGTGCGGTGGCGGGAGGGGCGACGGCCGGTACTGTCGGAACAAGGGGCAGGGCGGTGACCGCGGAGAGTGCGACGGCGGGAAGACGGTGTGTCATGGGAGGGATCATTCCTTTCCAGAACGGGACAGCCGATGGGCCCGTATGAGGTGGCGGTGGTGTGCGAGCCGGCTGTTGCCGGTGCGGGGGGCGGGCACTGGGAGGGTGGGCATCCGGTGTGGATGAGCGCCGTACCAGCGGCGGGTGGCGGTGAAGCCGAGTGCGAGACACACGAGACCGCCGACGGCATCGAGCCAGAAGTGGTTGCCGGTGGCGATGATTACGAGGAATGTGACAAGGGGGTACAGCGTCCCGAGGGTCTTGGCCCAGGAGGAGCGCGCCAGGAGCACCAGGACGCTGCCGCACCAGGCCGACCAGCCGATGTGCATGGACGGCATGGCCGCGTACTGGTTGGTCACTGCCGCCATGTCGCCGGATGCCAGGGAGCCCCAGGTGCCATGGGCGATGACGGTGTCGACGAACTCGGCGCCGTGGAAGAGCCGGGGCGGAGCGAGCGGGATGAAGTAGTAGCCGATGAGCGCGGTGGCCGTGGTCAGGAAGAGTGCGGTACGGACGGCCGCGTACCGTCCGGGTTGTGTGCGGTAGACCCACACGAGGACGCCGAGGGTGACGATGAAGTGAAGCGTGGCGTAGTAGTAGTTCATCGGCACGATGAGCCAGGTGATGCCGTTGAGCGCGTGGTTCACCGATGTCTCGAAGGCGAGGCCGAGTGAGTTCTGGAGGTCCCACACCCACTGGGAGTTGCGCTGAGCGGCCGTTGCCTGCTCGGGGACGGCGTTGCGGATCAGGGAGTAGATCCAGTAGCTGACCGCGATGAGCGCGACCTCCTGCAGGAGGTGGGGCCGGCGCGTCGTTCGCGCCCTCCTGAGCAGGGCGCGTACGACGGACGGTGCGGCGGTGCCCGGCGTCCCTGTGGTGACGAGGCCCTCCGTCCGGCTGTGCGGGCCATCCGGTGCGCCCGGCTTGTCACCTGGTGCGTGCCGGGCCTTCTTCCGGCCGAGAGGTGCCCCTGGGCACGCGTCGAGCGGTGCGTCGGAGTGGCGGTGTGCGTCCGCCGTCGTGTTACTGGGCATTGATCGCCCGCAGCATGTTCAGACGGGTCGCCCGCCGCGCGGGCCAGACCGCCGCCAGGACCCCTACCGTCAGGGCGAGCAGGAGGAACAGGCCGGTCAGGTGCCAGGGCAGCACGGTCTGGTACGTCGTCAGCGAGGACCGGGCGAGGCTGCCGCACGCCCAGGCGAGGAAGATTCCGGTGCCGATGCCCAGGACCGCGCCGAACAGGGAGATCACCACCGACTCCAGGCGCACCATCTGCTTGATGCCCCGGTTGTCGAGGCCGATCGCGCGCAGCAGTCCGATCTCCCGGGTGCGCTCGATGACCGACATCGCCAGGGTGTTGATGACGCCGAGTACGGCGATGACGACGGCCATGCCGAGCAGTCCGTACATCATGTTGAGCATGACGGCGATGGTGTCGGACTCCGCCTTGGTCAACTGTTCCTGGTTCTGCACCTGCAGCAGCGGACTGTTGCCGAGGGCCTGACGGATGTCCTGGTCGAGGCCGCCGGTGTTCCGGCCGGACGCGGCCTTGACCAGAATGCTGTCGAGCTTTCCGCCTTTGGTATGCGGAAGGATGTCGCCCATGGTGCCCAGGGCGTCGCCGACGACGCGGGTGTATTGGTAGACGCCGGCGACGGTGAGTTGTCTGTGCTGATCGTCGGGGAGCAGCATGCCTTCGAAGGTGTCGCCTTGTGACAGGCCCTTCTGCTCAGCCAGTTTGTCGGAGAGCAGGACCTTTCCGGGGGCGAGGTCCTTGAGCGAGCCGCTGCTGAATCGCAGGTCGGAGACCTTACTGAGCTGTTGCGGGTCCGCGCCGGTGATGCTGGTGAACGTGCCGTCCACTTCCAGCCCCGCGGAGGCGACGGATGCCTTTGCGGCGACGCCCGGGACTCCTGCGACCTTTGCGCCGAGTGCGGGATCGAGGCCTTCGAAAGCGGTGTTGGTCACCTTGTAGTCCGCGGTCATACCGCGGACCGCCTCGTCCTTGAGAGCGGCGTCCATGGAGTGGCCTGCCACGCTCAAGGCGGTGATCAGGGTGAGGCCGATCATCAGGGCCGAGGCGGTGGCGGCGGTGCGGCGCGGGTTGTGCAGCGCGTTCTCTTTGGCGAGCTTGCCGCTGACGCCGAAGGGCCGGGTGGTGAGCGCGCCGGCGAGCCGGACCAGTGGCCGGGACAGCAGCGGTGCGAGCACGATCATGCCCGTCAACGTGAGCACCGAGCCGAGCACGGCGGCCATGAGGTTGTCGTCGGCCCCGTCCTTCTGCGTGGAGACGTACAGCAGGATGAGGACACCCGCAGTGGTGAACAGCGCGCCGTGGCTGTTGCGGAGCACCATGCTGCGCTGTCGCGGCGTCTGGTCGACGTTGCTCAGCGCCTCGACCGGGGCGACCTTCGCGGCGTTGCGGGACGGCAGCCAGGCGGCCAGTACGGTCACGCCGACGCCGGTCACCAGGGACCACACGAGAGCGCTCGTGGAGATCACGAGGGGGCCGGCCGGCAGGCCCGCGCCGCTCGTGTTGAGAAGCGGCCTCAGAACGGTCGCGATACCCAGGCCGAGTACGAACCCGGCCGCGGAGGAGACGAGTCCGAGAAGCCCGGCCTCGATGAGAACCGCGCGGACGACCTGGCGACGCGAGGCCCCTACCGCGCGGAGCAGGGCGGTCTCCCGGCCGCGCTGCGCGACCAGCATGGTGAAGGTGTTGGCGATGAGGAAAGCGCCGACGAAGAGCGCGATCCCGGCGAAGACCATGAGTATCCAGGTGAATTCCTTGGTGCCCTCGGCGATTTCCTCCGCCTGGTCGCGGGCGAGTTGCGCTCCGTCGGTGACCGTGACGCCCGAGGTGGGCAGCAGTTCGCGGATCTTGTGGGTGAGCGCCCGGTTGTCGGTGCCGGGCGCCGAACCGATGGCCAGCTCGTCGACCTGGCCCGCCTGCAGGAAGAGCTGCTGTGCGGTCTTGGTGTCGAAGAGCGCGAGGCTGCCACCCGCGGTCACGCGGGGGTCATCGGTGTCGACGATGCCGACGAGCTTTTTGGACAGGGCGGGGCCGTCGATGGCGAAGCGGACGGTGTCACCGAGGGCGTAGCCGGCCTTCTCGGCGGTACGGCGGTCCAGAGCGATCTCTGCGCCGCCGCTGGGAACGCGTCCGGCACGGAGGGGGAAACGGCTGTCCTCTCCGCCGTGCCGGGTGTCCGGCACGTAGTTGGTCGCCAGGTTCTCCCAGCCGGTCTCGGCGTTCAACGGCCGGCCGTCCTTGGCGGCCAGGGTCACGCTGCCGTTGACGATGGGGCGCACGGACGTGACACCGGGGACAGCACGGACCTTGTCGACGACAGCGCTGGTGAGCGCCGTGGACCGGTCGTCGTCCGCCTCTGTGCCGGAGGAGGCCGGCTCGGACTCGGCCTGTACGGATACGTCGACGTCCTTGAGATTCCTGGTATAGGCGCCGCGGTAGGCACTGACGACGCTGTCGCTGAAGACGAGCGTGCCGGAGATGAAGGCGACGCCGAGCATGACCGCGAGAACCGTCATGCTCAGCCGGGTTTTGTGCGCGAAGACATTGCGCAGAGCTGTACGCAGCATAGGAAGTAAGTCCTGGAGAAGTGGCGGACGGCCGGACGGGGAGCGGGACGGACGGCTCAGTTCGCGGGCGCCTTGACGTCGAAGCGCCGCATCCGGTCCAGGACGTTCTCGGCGGTCGGTGTGAGGAGTTCATCGGTGATCCGACCGTCGGCGAGGAACACCACACGGTCGGCATAGGCGGCGGCCATCGGGTCGTGGGTGACCATCACGACGGTCTGGTGCATCTCCCGCACCGAATACCGCAGAAAGTCGAGGACCTCGGAGCCGGAGCGTGAGTCCAGGTTGCCGGTCGGTTCGTCCGCGAAAATGATCTCTGGTCGGGACGCGAGGGCGCGGGCCACAGCGACGCGTTGCTGCTGGCCGCCGGAGAGCTGAGAGGGGCGGTGGCTCAGTCGCCCGGAGAGGCCGACGGTCGCGACGACGGTGTCCAGCCACTGCTGATCGGGCCTGTTGCCCGCGATGGCCAGTGGCAGTGTGATGTTCTCCAGCGCCGTCAGCGTGGGCAGCAGGTTGAATGCCTGGAAGACGAAGCCGATGCTGTCCCGGCGCAACCGGGTGAGCTGCCGGTCGTTCAGGCCGGACAGCTCGGTGTCGCCGATCCTCACGGAGCCTGTGGAGACCGAGTCGAGGCCTGCCATGCAGTGCATCAGAGTCGACTTGCCGGAGCCGGACGGCCCCATGATCGCAGTGAACCGGCCGCGCCCGAATTCCACCGAGACCGAGTCCAGGGCGACGACCCGGGTCTCACCCTGCCCGTAGATCTTGCTCAGCCCTGTGGCCCGGGCGGCGGGGCCGGAGAAGGAGTGGGCGGGGGCGGATGCCTGCGTCGGCATGGCGGCTCCAGAAGAACGAGGAAGCGAGTGTGCGACTGCTTCTCATCCTCGATGCGCCGGACTGCCGTACCGTCGGCCTCAGGGTGTGGATCAGGCGCCTGTCGAATGTCGGGTGCGCAGGTGCGCGTACTACCCAGGGAGGGCGGCCGTCTCTGTCGTTCGGCAGAGACGGTAGGCGGAACCGCAGGTCAGGAGAGCAGACCCGACTGGTAGGCCAGGACCGCAGCCTGGACCCGGCTGTCGGTGCCCGTCTTCTCCAGGATGGCGCTGACGTGGGACTTCACCGTACCCACGCCGATGCCCAGGCGACGTCCGATCTCCAGGTTGGCGAGGCCCTGGCCCAGCAGCGCCAGGACGTCGCGTTCCCGTCCGGTGAGCGCGGCGAGCCGCTGTTCGGGGCCGGTATCGGATGCCGGCTGCGAGCCTCCCCTTCCCCCGGGCCTGCTGGAATCGCCGTGGAGCATGCGCTCGATGACGGAGCCGGTGACACCGGGGGAGAGGACCGCATCGCCTGCGGCGGCGGCTCGTACCGCGCTGATCAGCTCCTGCGGGCCTTCGTCCTTGAGCAGAAAACCGGTGGCGCCGGACCGGAGGGCACGCATGACGTTCTCCTCGTCGCCGAACGTGGTGAGCATGACGACCTGCGGCCGGGGACGGAGTGGGAGGAGTCGCTCGATCGCGGCGAGCCCGTCGAGCACCGGCATCCGGATGTCGATCAACGCCACGTCGGGACAGGCCTCGGTGGCGACGCGCACGGCCTCCTCGCCGTTCGCCGCCTCACCGACCACCTCGATTCCCTCGGCATGACGCAGGATCAGCCGGACACCGTGCCGGATCATCTCCTCGTCGTCAGCGAGCAGCACTCGGATCGGGCGGCTGCCGGAAGGGGGAATCTCAGTCATGTGAACTCTCATGCGACGCCTGCGACATCACCGGCACGGTGAAGCGATCGATGGCGGCCAACGTGTCGCCACGGAAACAGTAACGGGTGATCCTGAGATGCCCGGCGCCCTCCTCGGGCCACCGGACAGCGGACTTCGCCGTCCCCGAAGCCTTGCTCGACGGTGCGAAATCCTCGCCGTCCGACACCGGGGGGGTGCCTCTATGGGGTTCGTCAACCCTGTCGTGCCGGGTTTGAGGTGATTCGCCGGGGTGGGGTTCATGTGGCGAGGACGGTGGTCCTGGGATCGCGGGGTTCGTAGAAGGTGCCGTCGCGGAGCATGGCGAACAGGACGCTGATGCGGTGGCGGGCGAGGCGGAGGAGGGTCTGGGTGTGGGTCTTCCCGCGGGCTCGCTGGCGGTCGTAGTAGGTGCGGGAGGCGGGATCGGCGTTCATGCAGGCGAAGGCGGAGAGGAACATGGCCCGTTTGAGCTGCCGGTTGCCGCCTCGGGGTGCGTGTTCGCCGTGGATCGAGGTCCCCGAAGACTTCGTGGCCGGGGCGAGGCCGGCGTAGGAGGCGAGGTGGGCGGCGGTGGGGAAGCTGGTGCCGTCGCCGACGGTGACCAGCAGCACGGCGGCGGTCCTGACGCCGACGCCGGGCATCGAGGTCAGGACCGGGGAAAGAGGGTGTGCCTCCAGCAGGGCATTGATCTGGGCTTCCAGGGCCCGTCGCTGTTCGTGGACGGCTCCCAGCGAACGGGCCAGAGACGGGATCACGATGTCGAGGGTGCCGGTCCCGGGCACGATGACGGTCTGCTCGTCGAGGGCGTCGAAGACGTCGTCAATCAGCCGGACGGCCATGCGCGGGGCCTTGGGGCGGATGGCCTCGACGAGTCTGCGGCGGCCGGCTTTGCGCAGGGCGGCCGGGGAACCGTAACGCTCCAGGAGCCAGGTGACGGCCTGGTGGTCGAGGCGGGGGCCCAGGACGCGCTCCAGGCTGGGGTGGAACTGGGTGAGCAGGCCGCGTATCCGGTTGGAGGTGCGGGTGGCCTCGGCCGCGAGGTCCTGGTCGAAGCCGACGAGCACGGTCAGCTCGGCGGTGATCTCGTCGGTCAGCTCCAGCGAGCGCAGGGTGTGCGGCATGGTGCGGGCCGCGTCCGCGATGACCGCGGCGTCCTTCGCGTCGGTCTTCGCCTCGCCCGGGTACAGGTCGGCGATCCGGCGCATCGCCAGTCCGGGCAGGTAGGCGACCTTGCAGCCGGCGTCGCGGGCGACCGTGAGCGGGAGGGCGCCGATGGAAGCGGGCTGGTCCACGATCACCAGCACGGTGCCGAACTTGGCGATCAGTTTGTCGAAGACCGCCCGCAGTTTCGGCTCACTGTTGGGCATGGCCTTGTCGAAGACCTTCTTGCCGGCCGGGGTGAGCCCGTGCCCGTGGTGGGCGCTCTTCCCGACGTCCATGCCGAGGAAGACGCCCACGTTGCCGGTGTCGAACATCGCACCCTTCCAGGGGAGTTGACTTCGTCTGACCTCGGCTTCGGTGTCGTACGCGCGCATCCACGTTATGCAGACCTGCCGCCCGCGAGCTGCCCGGCATTGCGCCGGACCGGACGGTGGCCGGACCTCTCATCAGCGTCTCCGACGGCACCTCCCGGGCCCGGTGACACCACCCCCCAGGTCATCCGATCGACAGGGGGACACAGTCATGCCGGGCCCGGAGGCCAGCGGCCCTCTTGCAGGACCGCGAAAAACATAACGGGGTAGATACAGCTCGTCGCAGACTTCGGGCGGGCCGGCTCCCGGCCCGTCGCCGCCGCACGAACTTCCGTGGCGTCTCCAAAAATGGCGAGCTCCACCTTTTCGCGGGACATCCCGATCCGAGGCTGCTCCTGGACATCGGGGGTGTCGGGCTGCGGCTGCAAGCTGCTGACCAGGACGAGGCCAAGCAGCATCAGCCCGCCCACACCCGCGAGACCGAGGATTCCGGCCAGGGCGCTCACCACAGCGCGCAGGACGACGGCCGGGCGGCCGGAGCCCGCTTCGGCCGGCGCTTCGGCCGGTGAGGCGCCCGCGTCGGAGAGGACCGCTCCCGGGTTCGGCCGCGTCGGCATGCCCGCCGTCACCGCGAAGCCTCCGGCCGGCGTCGGGCCCGCCTTCAGAGTGCCGCCGAGCAGGCCCACCCGCTCCCGCAGCCCGACGAGGCCGCGCCCCGAACCCAGGCCGGCCGCGGCCTCCGGTGCCACGGGCGGAGGCTCGTTGCGCACGAGCACGTCCACACGGTCGTCGGTGTGCGTGACCGTCACGGTGACCTGCGCCCCGGTGGCGTACCGGTGCACATTGGTCAGTGACTCGCGCACCACACGGTGTACCGCACGCCGGACCTGGGCCGGGCGCTCATTCAGGTCGGGGCCGTCCCAAGTGAGATCGACCGGTATGCCGCCCCGGCGTGATTCCTCGGCCAACGCCTCGACATCGGGCCGGGTACCTGTGGCGTCGGTCAGGGCACCGGCGCCGGTGTCCCGCCCCAACGGGCCCAGGATCCCCAGCACTTCCCGGAGCTCACGCATCGCCTCTCCGGCGGCCTGGCGCACCAGCGACGCCTCGTCGCGCAGTTCGGGTGACTCCTTCTGCAGTGCCATCTCCAGGCCGCCCGAGTGCAGCGAGACCAGGCTGAGACGGTGGCCGACCAAGTCGTGCATCTCGGCGGCGATCCGGGACCGCTCATGAATCCGGGACTCGCTGTCGGCAAGCCGGTGGGCCGCCTCCGCGGCGGCGGCGCGTTCGCGCAGCGCCCACAGCAGCCGCTCCCGCTGTCTCTTCGAGATGCCGACGAGCCCCGGCACGACCAGCGTGGTGGCGGCGAGCACGCCTCCCACAGCGAGTCCGAACCTGTGACTGCCGAGCCCGATGAGCGGGGCGAAAACGGCGCCGGACAGCATCGTCGGAATCGCTGACGCCAGCAGCACAGCGGTCCGGTGCCGGTGGACCACCCACCTCCTAATGATGTTGTCAAGCCGCAGCAGTGACAGGGAGGTTGCTTTGGTAGCACTGTCCGTCACGGATGAGAGCCCACAGGACGTTCACGCGTCGCCGGGCCAGGGCGAGGACGGCCTGGGTGTGCCGCTTGCCTTCGGCGCGCTTGCGTTCGTAGAAACGACGCGACTGGTCGCAGCTGCGGATACTGATCAGCGCGGAGGTGTAGAAGACGCGTTGCAGCCCACGGTGATAGCGCTTGGGCCGGTGCAGGTTGCCGCTGATGTTGCCCGAGTCCCGGGGGACCGGAGCGACTCCGGCAAGGCTGGCCAAGCGGTCAGCGGTGCCGTAGCGGCTCATGTCGCCGGCGGTGGCGGCGAGGAACTCGGCGCCCAACAGCGGGCCGATGCCGGGCATGCTGGAGATCACTTCGGCGAGTTCGTGGTCGCGAAACCGGGCCGCAATGAGCTTGTCGATCTCGGTGATCTGCTCGTTGAGGCTCATCGCCTCCTTGGCTAGGGTGTGGATCACCTGCGCCGTGATCTTCTCCCCGGGGACGGCGGTGTGCTGGCGCTCAGCCGCTTCCAGGGCGACCTCGGCCAGGACTTCGGGACTGCGGGCGTTGCGGTTCCGCAGCCAGGTCTCCAGGCGCCTGCGGCCGGTTCGGCGCAGAGCGGCCGGCGTCTGATAGCCGGTCAGCAGAATCAGCGGCCCGACGTTGCCCAGGTCGAGGACTCGCTCCAAGGCCGGGAAGATGCTGGTGAGTTGGCCGCGCAGGCGGTTGATCCGACGGGTGCGGTCGGCGTTCAGGTCGGCCCGACGACTGGTGAGGATCCGCAGTTCGATGGCGTGCTCGTCGTCCGGCTTCAGGACGGTCAGGTCCCGGCGCATCCGGGCCTGGTCGGCGATGACGGTGGCGTCCTTCGCGTCGGTCTTGCCCATGCCCCGGTAGCCGGCCGAAGCCCGGTTAACCGCCAGGCCGGGTATGTAGACGAGGTGCTGGCCGTGGTTGAGCAAGAGGCTGATCCACAGTGCGGCCATGCCGTCGGCGACGTCGACCGCCCAGACCACGTCCTCGTCGAGGGCCAGCACATCGGCGAGCAGGGCCAGCAGCTCCGGCTCGTCGTTCAAGACCCGTCGCGACAGCAACCGTGCTCCCTCCGCGTTGAGGACCACGCAGTGGTGATGGGTCTTGCCGATGTCCGTACCCGCCCAGATCTGGGCCACCTGTTCCTCCGGTCGTTCGATGACGCTCTGTTCTCCCGGACGACCTCGCCGGCGTGGTCCTACTCAGCGATCCGCTCGGAGGCGTTCGCAGCTCCTAATCAGCGGCCGAGTCGTCGTGAGACACCGGGCGGCCAGGTGGATGGAACCATCGAGGGCAACCGCTTGGAAGCCATACCCGGTGTCTCTGGGTCTCTGGACCTTACGACGGCCCGTCCAACCCACGAACAAGGTAGGACCGCTTGGCGGTGGTGTACGCGATCACGGCAGCCGGCAACCCGGCGGCGCACAGCAGGCCCAGGACGGAGGCCACGCCCAGCAGGCTCACGACGGGGTAGCGACGGCGGACGGCGAACAGGGCGAGAACGACAGCACCGAGAGCAAACTGCATTCCACCGGGGAACGAGTCGTACAGGTCTCGCACGACCTGCTGGGTGAGGATCATCAGAAGCCCGCCACCGGCCACTTCCGCGAGCGCACGCCGTATTCCTCGGCTCTGCTCGCCGGGGGCCGCGAAAGGACTGCGGGAGGTGAGGGTCATCAGTCGATTGTGGGGGGAGAAGGTGCGTCCGCCACACCGTCCCCGGACGGTGTGGGGCCGGGACCAAGACCCGGGTGGTGCGGTTGTCGGCGAGCTCCGAGGTGTTCTTCTGGGCGATGGCCAGGCCGTCCGCGTGGGCGCGGGCGGACAGCAGCTTGATGAAGGCCTGTGCGTGGTCCGCGGTCAGGCGCTTCCCGGAGCGGGTGTAGCTGTCGTAGTTGTCGGGCTCGACGGCCTGGAAGCCCTTGTCCCGGCAGCTGTCGATCAGGGCCCCGATCTTGACGGCGATCCGCTCGCGCTTGGCGTCGGTGCTGATGTCGAGGAGGGCCTCTCCCCAGTCCTTGTCGTAGACGACCTTGCCCGCGGAGTCGCGCAGCAGCAGGTCCGAGGCCCATTCGCCCTCGGCTCCCGGCTGGGCCTGGAAGGCGTTGACATAGCAGATGTTGTACAGGCCCGCCGCCGGGGAGGCGGTGTGGTCACAGGTGACCACCGTGACTCCGGCCGGCGGGGTGTGGGCGTCTCCGAATCCCCCGGATCCACCACACCGGCCACAACGCCCAGTCAAGAAGCACCCAGAAAACCTGCACAATACGCAGATCAGAATCACCAACCCCAAAGGTGAAAAACATCCGGAAAGCCACCGCTTCGCTCCCCACCGGTGTACAGCGCCGCACACCCCCTGCCAGGCCGGCGCCCGCCGCGAGGCGGCGGCACGTCACGCCCTGCGTTCGGTCATGGAACGCCAGGTCACCGCACAGATTGCCTGCTCACCACCGGCGAACCAGCCCCCCCGGGGGTCATCCGCCATGTGCCAAGGAGTCGAGGTAGGCGGCCAGGCGCTGCTGCCACCCGGCGTGCCCTGTCGGACCGGGTGGCCCCCGATGTACGGGCCGACGAGGACGTGCCGCAGGTCCGGGGCAGCCGCGGCCAACTGGCCCGTGTCTTCGGCAACCTCCTGGACAACGCCCAGCGGCACACCGCCACCGCGATCACCGTGACCCTGGTCCGCGCGGGCGACGACGTCGTGCCCACCGTCGCCGACGACGGCCACGGCATCGCGCTCGCCGACCGCCCCCGGGTCTTCGAGCGCTTCGTCCGCCTCGACGAGGCGCGCAGCCGCGACGACGGCGGGGCCGGCCTCGGGCTGGCCATCGCACGGGACGTCGTACGCAACCACGGCGGGGACCTCACCGTCACCGGGGCGCCCGGAGGTGGCGCCGCCTTCCTGGTCACCCTGCCGCGGGCACCGCTCGGCGCCGGCGGCGGCCACACCTGACCGCGCCCCGCGCCGCCGCCGGACGCCCGCCGGCCCGGCCCGGCCCGGGGGCGGCGCAAATCGGTCGCGACGGCTTTGATATCGTCACGGTGTCGGACCGCCCAGCACCGTCGCGGTTCGCGGAACCATGGCATTCCCAGCCGGTAACACGTGCCTTCGAACCGTCAGCCCGGACCCAGTCGGCAGGACCACGCGCGTCCGAGGCGGGGCATGCTCTCCCGTCCAGAGGCAGACCGTCATGCGCAAGTCCCGGGCCGGCTCCCCCCGTGCCACCGTGCCCCTCTCCGTCGTCATCGCCGCGGCCTCCCTCGCCGCCGCCGCCGGCTGCTCCGGCACCGCCGGCACCGACGCCGACGCGGGCACCTCCCCGAAGACCTCGGCGGCGAAGGTGTCCGCGCCGCCCGTCCACGCCGGCATCGACTACCAACTCGGCGGCGCCTACACCCCGCCGAAGGGCGTCTCCGTGGTCTCCCGCGACCACACGGCGTCACCCGCCGCGGGCCTGTACAACATCTGCTATGTCAACGCGTTCCAGGCCCAGCCCGACGCGGAGGGGGAATGGGACGCCGACCTCCTGCTGCGGGATGGCTCCGGGAAGGTCGTCATGGACGAGGACTGGGGCGAGGCGATGCTCGACATCGGCACCCCGGGCAAGCGCGCGCGGATCGCCGAGAAGGTGGATGACTGGATCGACGCCTGCGCCGACAAGGGATTCGACGCCGTCGAGCCGGACAACTACGACAGCTACACCCGCGCCCCGCACGGACTGCTGACCGCCGCCGACGCCGAGGCGTTCCAGACCCTGCTCGCCCGCCACGCGCACGCCCGGCACCTCGCCATCGCTCAGAAGAACACCCTCGAACTCGCCAAGGACAGCAAGCGGGTCGGCCTCGACTTCGCGGTGGTGGAGGAATGCGGACAGTACGACGAATGCGGGTCCTACGTCGACGCGTTCGGCGACCACGTCATCGTCATCGAGTACACCGAGAGGGGCATGAAGAGGGCCTGCGCGGGCTGGGGCGACCGGATCAGCGTCGTCCGGCGGGACCTCGACGTCGTCCCGGTCGGCCACGACGGCTACGTGCGCGGGACCTGCGACCACTACTGACGACGGTTCTCAGGGGCGAGCTGGTCAGCAGGCCGAGTGCGCGCCAGGAGGGGGAGTCCGGTTCGGTGGTGTAGACGCACAGGCTGGTGTCGGGGTCCGTACCGCTTCAAAATGGCTTCACGGCTTCTGAACTGCGTCGGTCTCGGGTGGTCAGCTTGCCGGGCGGTACTCGTTGATGAGGCCGGCGACGGCTTGTCGGCGTTGGATTCGGGCCGTGGGGAAGGGGATGACCTTCGGGTCGTCGAGGGGAGCAAGCTGATCTCGGCCTTGGTGAGGCCGATGTCGGTTGAAGTGGGTCGCGTACTCGTGGAGGATCTTCTCGGCGTGGCCGTGGCCGTAGATCAGGAACCGGTCGGTGCACTCCTCCCGTGCGGAGCGGACGAAGCGTTCGGCGTGCGGGTTGCAGTCCGGGCTCCTCGGCGGGATCTTGGCAACGGTGATGTCCTCGCTGACGAAGACGGCGTCGAAGGCGGCAGTGAACTTCGCATCTCGGTCGCGGATCAGGTGGGTGAAGTCCGAGACTCGGTCGTCGAGTTGCCACAGGAGCTGTCTGGCCTGCCGGGTGGCCCGGGCGGCGGTGGGGTGGGCGGTGACGCCGAGGATGTGGACGGTGCGGGTGCGGACCTCCATGACGAACAGGGCGTACAGCCGCTGCAGGCCGATGGTGTCCACATGGAAAAAGTCGGTCGCGAGCAGGCCGTGGGCCTGGGTCTTGAGGAATGCGGTCCACTCTCGGCCGGCTGGTTGTCGTCGCGGTGCCGGGCCGAGGCCGGCTTCGCGCAGGACGCGGCGGATGGTCGCGGCGCTGACCTTGTGGCCAAGTCGGCGCAGCTCGCCGTGGACGCGGCGTGCGCCCCAGCGGGGGTCCTCGGTGCCAAGCCTGATGATCAGGTCGCGTAGCTCGTCGGGTATCGGTGGTCGACCCGGCGAGGGCGGCTGGCTCCATTTCTCCCTGACCAGCCGCTGATGCCAGGTCAGCAGGGTGCGCGGGGAGACGATCCGGTGCCCGCCCAGCAATCGGGGCAGCAGCCGGGCGAGTGCGGCAAGCAGTGCGCGGTCCGGCCAGGTGGGCTTCGGTGCGGCGACCTGGCGGCGGAGCACGGCGACCTCGTGCCGCAAGATCAATATCTCGACGTTCTTTGCGGCGGAGGATCGGCCCAGCAGGGCGAGCCACGCGAAGATCCGCGTAGCGAACAGGTAGATCATCCGTACGAGCACGAGACCCGATCATGCCGGATGGTCGTCCGGCCGGGCGCATCACCCGAGGTCAGCCGCTGTGAAGGGGTTTTGCAGCACTACGGGGCCAGTACCGCCAGCGCCTGCGGGTCTCGGTTGCCATGTGACCCAGCTTCATGGGCTCGGCCTGGAGGTTCCGGGGCGCGCAGTTCTCGCGGCTCATGAGCGTGGGCAGGTCTCATGGCTGCTTGGCTCTCACCGAGCCATGAGCGTGGGGGACCGGCTGATCGACCGGTACGAATAGGGTCAGGTGCCCAGGTCGTGATACATGACGTGCAGTCCGACCGGACCCAGCGTCGGATGCCGAAACGCACCCGGGACGGTGCCGATGATGGTGAACCCGAGGCGCTCGTACAGTCTGACGGCGGGCGTGTTCGAGGCCGCGACCGCGTTGAACTGGACGCCGGCAAAGCCGCAGGTCGAGGCCCAGTTGAGCAGATACTCGCCCAGTGCTTGACCGACACCTTGGCCGCGCGCTTCAGAGGCCACCATGAAGTTGCCGCTAGCGATGTGGGAACCGGGACCGGGCCGATTGGGATACATGTTCGAGGTGCCAAGCACTCGCTGGTCCTCTACGGCCACCACGACGTGTCCCGGGGACGGTACCACCCACATGTCGTGTGCCTGCGCTTCAGTCTGGAGGGGGTCGTAACAGAAGGTATCTCCCTTACGGACAATCTGCTCGATGATCGGCCAGACCTGCGGCCAGTCATGTTCCTCGAACGCCCGGATTTCCATCCGCCGTAGGCTAGCGACGGCGTTCAGCCCTTTCGATCGAATTTTTCTGTGGCGAAGCAATGGCTGCTCGCGATCACTGACAAGTTCATCAGCGGGTTGTGGCCGAGGCCATGCCGGGCCAGGGCCGGCCGGAGACCTACCCGTGGCACCTGACCCTGGAAGTGGCCGCGTCAGCCGTCAGCCGGCGCGATCACCGTGGGCCATGAGCTGCCCTCGGACAGGTTACTTGGCCTGCCCCCGTGCCGGCGGAGACCCGGGGGTTGCCGTGCTCGCTCTGGGAGCGGCAGCTCCTTCAGTGTTCGCGACGGACCATGGCCAACGGTCTCTCGCTGTGACGGTCGGCCTGGTAGCCGTATGGCTGCTCGGTCTGACAGTGACGGCCCTGCGCTGCCCGTTGTTGTGGCGAACGACCAAGTCCACCCGGCACCCGGACATCCCGCCGGGTCCACCTACCGGAACCGCGCCGTGAGCCGTTGCACGGATGGCTGAGAACTTGCCGCTACTCGACGTCGGGGACTGGGGCGATGCCTGTCGGGCAGGACGCCCCCAGTTCGTCTCAAACGAGGTACTTAGCTTGACCCCCGTCCCAGCCGATCGCCGCCGCCCGCGTCTACATCCGTCATCGCCCGTCCCGCTCCCGCATCCCTTCGGTGCGGCGCCGTCCTTCAGGTGCCGCGCGTAGGAGCCGGAGCAGCAGCCGAGGCCCCCGACCAGAGCACCGGCCACGACGGCCCGACCACGGTCACGAAGCGACAACACCCCCGCCGACCGGGCCGACAACCCAGCCGACAACCCCTCCCACAACACACCGCACCCCGGCCGCGCGTTGGCGTAGGAACCGCAGGTCACCACACCACAGTGGCCGTGGCCGGCAGGCCGACATTCCCCTCTGCACACCCCCGCGCTCGCCCCGGAACAGAAAAAGAACAGGTGACAGGGGACGGCGGGCGGAACGGGCGGGCGTGCCGCCGGGGGATCGGGGCGCGCCTGGCGTCCCTTGCGCGTCGGCGGCCGCCTCCGCGCAGCGCCGGGCGCCCCGGCGCATCGAGAGCCGGGGCAGGGGGCCGGCGGGCGCGGTGTCAGGGCGCAGCGCCCGCCGGCCCGGTGTCCTCTTGCTCGAGCAGGGTGCGGGCTTCGGTGACGGCGCGCCGCCCACCTCGCGCGACACCGCCGTGTTCACGCGCGAGGTGGGCGGCGAGCCCGCAGCGGTATCCGCCGGCCTCGCGCAGCGCTTCGAGAGCGAGTGCGACGGCCTGGTCGCGTAGTTCGCGCCCGGTCCCTGCCCAGCAGAGCGGTGTCCACGTCCTCGCGTCGTGCGGCCCAGAACGCCTCGATGGCCTGCTGGTCGAAGTAGTGCGTGTGACCCACCGTGCGCGCCACCTCCGGATGATGTTGCTCTGCGGGCTGTTCATGGCGCTGAGCGTACCAGCGGGCGACCGTTGCAGCCGACGCCCCGGTCAGATTCCTGATCCACGCCCGGCTGACCACCCACCGCCCCTCATGCACTCGACCCGGTGCGGCCCCTTGCGCCGACCTCGCCGCCCACGACCGCATCGCCGGCTTTCTGCCGCCCAAAGTCCTCGCCCGCGTGGCGCTGCTGTCCGCGCTCACCCATCTTGCCGCCGACATCGACGCCACCCAGATCATCGGCAACATCTCTTGCGCGATCTCCTGCGGCATCTGCTGCAGGATTTCTTGCGGCATCTCTTGCGCGAGTCTTCCCGCCGGTCTCGCAGCGCCGCAGGTCACCAGGCCTAAAACGGTGTGGTCGGCGAGCCGATCACCGTACGCCCGCAGCGGCTGGCAGCGCGGCCTCCCTGGAGTCGCTCCCAGATCCGCAGGGGTTTGTCCTGTGCTGCCGCGGCGAGCCGGCCGTCCGCGAGGTCCCCGACGAAGCGGAGTTCCTCGGCCGGGCAGGTGATCAGGTCGAGGTGGGTGGCGGCGACGTCCCACCCTGACCCCGAAGCGCCGAAGTCAGTAAGCGTGCAGGGATGCTGCGAACCGATGTTGCGCGGGCGTGCAACCCGCCGTGAGTGTTTGGGAGTACCTACGAGCGGATGTCCAAGCCGCGGCCACCGCTCCTGGTGGTCGCGGCAGGTCGGCACGCGGGCCCAGCGCGCCGGCCGTCGAGGACCGCCCGGCGTGGTGTCGGGCGGCAGCTTTGAAGGAGAAAAGCTCCGTGGCTCTCAGTTTTGCCAGGAAGGCAGCCATAGCGGCCGTCGCGGTCGCCGCGCTCGGAGGGATCTCGTTCGGTGCCTCCGCGGTCGCGACGGCGTCGGGCCCGACCGCCCACCCGGTGTCCGCACCCGTCTCCGTCGTTGCCAAGCGGTCTGCTTCCGCTCACCAGCAGGTGCCACAGGTGGTCACGCAGGTGATCGGCAAGGGCCGGGTGGACGGGCACCGTTGGTCGGTGGCGTTGGAGTTCCACCGGACGCTGCCCCAGGGCTACGCCCTGCCCACGCTTCCCGACGGGACCACGGCGCCGGGCACATCGCTGTTGTGCCAGCGCATGTTCATCGGCGGCGTCCGCATCGACCACCAAGGCGGCCCCTGGGCCGACTGCCAGCCCGTCACCGGCACACACGACCCCCGCCCCTCAGGGGGAATGGGGCTGTGGGGCTTGCACGACAAGGGCCTCAGCGGCAGCCGGCTGATGGTGTCCAACCCCGAGGCGAACGTCGCCTACGGCGTGGTCTCCCTCTCCGACGGCACCCGGGTGAAGGCCACCACGGTCACCGTCCCCGGCACCACCTACCGCGCCTGGGCCGCACCCATCCCGAACGGACAGACCATCACCGCGGTCGACCAGTACGACGCCCACCACCACCGCCTCAGCCACGACACCAACTGGCGCTGACCACCCAGACGAAGGACGGGCACCTCCTACCGTGCAGCCAAGTGACCGCAGGGCCGCGGACAACGGACCGGACTCGGAGTTCACCCGGTTCGTCGCCGCCCGCTGGCGGGCCCTGACCCACACCGCGTACCTGCTCACCGGCGACTTCCACGAGGCGGAAGACCTGGTGCAGACGACGCTGGCGAAGGTGTACCCGCACTGGCAGCGACTGGAGCCAGAGCGCGCCGAACACTACGTTCGGCGTGCACTGGTCAACACCAACCGCAGCCGGCATCGCCGCCGCAGGATCACCCACCTCCTTCTCCCATCACTGCCCGACACCCGCCCCACCCACGACGACGGGGCGGGTGTCGGGAGCGTGGACGTGTACGACGCCCTGGCCCGCGAGCTCGCCGACCTGCCCGAGCGACAGCGGGCGGTCGTAGTGCTGCGCTACTGCGAGGACCTGTCCGTCGAGGAAGTGGCAGACGTCCTTGGCTGTTCAGTCGGCACCGTGAAGAGCCAGGCGTCCCGGGCCTTGGCCAAACTGCGCAGCCGTTCGACTCTCGCCCGCAACTACCTACCCAGCCGCCCTGCAGAGGCACGATGACTCCCGACCACGACCAAGAAGACTGGCTACGCGCCGCCTTCGCCCGGTCACGCGACGCCTACCCCTCGTCCCAGGCCCCCGTCGACCAGATCCTGACCGCCGCGCGCGCCCGCAGGAAACGCCGCCGGGCCGCGGCTGCCGTGGCCAGTGCCACCTGCGTCCTCGCCCTCGGCCTGGCAATTCCGTTCCCAAAGCCACTGCCTAGTGCCGTCGGCCCTGCCCGCCAGCCCTCGCCCGCAGCGAGCCCCACCTTCACCCCAACTCCCAGCACGGTCAGTGTCCGGGTGGCCGAGGGGACGACAGACGGGCACCGTTGGTCGGTGGCGTTGGAGTTCCACCGGACGCTGCCCCAGGGCTACGCCCTGCCCACGCTTCCCGACGGGACCACGGCGCCGGGCACATCGCTGTTGTGCCAGCGCATGTTCATCGGCGGCGTCCGCATCGACCACCAAGGCGGCCCCTGGGCGGACTGCCAGCCCGTCACCGGCACACACGACCCCCGCCCCTCAGGGGGAATGGGGCTGTGGGGCTTGCACGACAAGGGCCTCAGCGGCAGCCGGCTGATGGTGTCCAACCCCGAGGCGAACGTCGCCTACGGCGTGGTCTCCCTCTCCGACGGCACCCGGGTGAAGGCCACCACGGTCACCGTCCCCGGCACCACCTACCGCGCCTGGGCCGCACCCATCCCGAACGGACAGACCATCACCGCGGTCGACCAGTACGACGCCCACCACCACCGCCTCAGCCACGACACCAACTGGCGCTGAGGTCGTCTGTGTTCTGCCGGCATCCTGGGCAGCCTTCGTGTGGTACGCAAAGCAGCAGCAGTAGATCCCAGGAAAGCCGGTCCTTGGTTATCTACCCCAGGGGTGTTCCGTCGAATCGAGCACCCTGGCCGACCGTCACGTGGCCCTTGCCGCCGACGCGGGGGTGTTCACACCTGCGGCTCGTGTGAGCTTGGTGCCTGCCAGCCGCGCGCTTGGAGGTGCGGCGATGGCCGGTCCGCGGCGGTGTGTGCTGCTGCGGGGTGTGGTGGCGGGCCATGCCGTGCCGGCCATCGCCTGCGGCATCCGGCCCGCAGGGGGCCGTCGAGCCCATGCCGGGTGCCGCGCTGTGGGGGCGGTGGGCGCCGGGGTGTGCACCGCCGGTTTCTACCTTCGGGGACTGCGTTGGGTGGCCTGTTCGAGGATGCGTCGGCGTGTCCAGCGTCGGCGGCCGCCCTTCTCGGTGAGTGCGTCGGGGGTTTGCAGCAGGGGCAGGTTGCCCTGGGAGAGGCTGCTGGAGAAGGAGTTGACGCTCTTGAAGCCGAGCAGGGCGGCCGCCTGTGTGGCGCCCAGGAGTTCGTCGGGGTCGCCGTCGGCGGGAACGTCGGGGAGGGCGGGGGCGGTGCGCTGGGTGCCGGTGCGTTTGCCGCGGCCGGGGCGGGTGGCCATCCAGTCCAGCAGCGTCTGCACCCGCCACAGCTGCCGCCGGTAGGGGTTGGCGGGGGTGCCGAGTTCCTCGACGGCGTCCGGGTCGGGGAAGTACCCGGGGTGGTCGCGCACATAGGTGGTGACCTGGTTGGGGTTCTTGTAGCCCAGGAACCTCGAGGCCTCCGCCGCGTTCAGCAGGTCCTCCGGATCGCGCTGGGGCGGCGTGTGCGTGCGCAGCCGGGCGCCCTGGCGGTTGGCGAACCAGGCGGTGACCTCGGCGTGGTCCCACAGGCGGGCGCGGCCGCGCGTGCCGGCGATCTCGGGGAAGCCGTTTGCGGCGCGGTCGTTGTAGAGCATGCTGATCCGCGCGGGGGAGAGGTCCTGCTCGGCCGCGATCTCGGCAGCGTCGGCCAGGCGCGGCTCACGGCGCGGGGTCATGGCGCACATCCGTCCTGTGGGGAGGAGAGCCGGCCTGCCCGGCCCCTACTTCTTATAATGGCAGGAGTTTGGGGGCGCGGCCCAGCCCGCCCGGCCGGGTTTTCCGGGCGGCGGGCTGTCTTCTCACGTCTCCGGGATGAGGCAGACACCGCGGCGGGCGGCGTCCTCGGCCATGTCCGAGTAGGCCATGGCGGCCGGGGTGAGCTCCCACTCGGCCAGGGTCAGCAGCAGGAGCAGCTCGCCGCGGTCCAGGCAAGCGTCGCCGGGCAGGACGGCCGCGGCCGTCGCCGCGACGAGGCCGGCGGTGGGCAGGTCGCCGAAGCGCGCTGTGACGGCCTGGCGCAGGTCCTCGAGGCCCTGCTGGTACAGCTCGTTGGCCTCGCGCAGGAGCGGCAGCAGGTCGGCGTCGTGGCTGGCCGGTGCGGCGGCGGCGAGGTCGAGGAGGCGCTGGGTGGTCGTCATCATGAGCAGTATGCCTCCCTGGGGGCGGTGAGAAAGAGGGGGCGGAAGGTGGTGGCCGGCTGCAGCCGTCACAGGCGGAGGCGTGGTGGGCGGCGAGGCCGGCCGCCTTGCGGGGCGGCTGCTGCAGGGCGCGGCGGACCCGCTGCTCCAGCAGGTCCATGTCGGGGCCGTCGTCGGGGTAGATGATGCCGGGCTCAGGCGCGGGGGGCCGGCGGCCGGCCTCGATCAGGTCGGTGATGCGCCAGTCGGTGCGGAAGGTGTCGCCCCGGCCGTGTTCGACCAGCGCATACGGGTCGGCGAGCCTGGGGCGCCGGGCGATGGCCGGCAGCAGGTCACGCTTCGAGGCGAGCACGCACAGCGAGCAGGAGCAGCTTTTCCGAACGGTGGGTCGCTACTGCGGCAGTTCTTCCGGTTTTCGTTGGGCGGCTGCGGTGAGCTGGTCGGCCAGGGTTTTGAGGGCCTGTCGTAGCTCGTCGGGGTGGTGGATGGTGAAGGGCCATTCCAGGGAGGCGAGCAGGTGTGCCATGCCGTCCAGCCGTTCCGCCCGTGCGTGCATGAGGACGCCGGTGGGCTGGGCGGTGAGGGTGACGGCTGAGCGGGGCAGCCGGCGGGCGATCGCATCGAGGGGGCCGTGGATCGTCACCTCGACCTGCCAGCGGTAGGGCCCCTTTGCCAGGGTCGAGGCCAGGTGGGTGACGGGGTCGAAGCCGTCCGGGGCGGTGAAGCGGTGGGTTCGGGGGGTGACGGAGGCGATGCGGTCGATGCGGAAGGTCCGCAGGCTGGCGCGGAGGTGGTCGTGGCCGACGACGTACCAGCGGCCGGTGTGGAAGACCACGCCGTAGGGGTCGATGTCGCGTTCGGTGCGCTCCTGGCGCCAGGACTGGTGGCTGATGCCGACGGTCGTGCGGGCGCGGGAGGCCTGGGCCAGGGCCAGCAGGACGCCGGTTCCGGGTGCCTGCCCGATGACGGCGTTGGCGGTGAACGAGAGGGTCTCCCGCATGGCGGCCAGCGGTTCGCGCAGGGCGTGCGGGAGCACCCGCTCGATCTTGGCCAAGGCACCGGCACTGGCCGGCGCGGCCGTGCCCATGCCCAGACGTTCCGCGGCCAGCAGGCCCAGGACGACGGCGAGAGCCTCGTCGTTGGTGAGGACCAGGGGCGGCATCCGGTAACCGCGGGCCAGTCGGTAGCCGCCGTAGCGGCCGCGTTCGGCCTCCACGGGGATGCCCAGTTCCCGCAGGTGGGCGATGTACCGGCGCACCGTGCGGACGTCGGTGCCCAGGCGGTCGGCCAGCTGCGCCCCGGTGAGCTGGGCGTGTGACTGGAGGAGTTCCAGCAGGGTCAGCACACGGGTCAGGGGATGCGACATGGATGACTCGGCATTTCAGGGCGGGATCTGTCCTGTATTGACTCTACGCTCCCCGCAGGACCTCACTTCTGGGAGATCACATGGCCACCTTCGTACTCGTTCCCGGCGCCTGGCTCGGGGCGTGGGCCTGGGAAGACACCGCCCGCGCTCTGCGGGAGCGCGGCCACAGGGCGCTGCCGCTGACGCTGACGGGTTTGGCCGAGCGCGCCGACCAGGGCGGACCCCTGACGGACCTGGACACGCACATCGCGGATATCACCGAATTCGTTGGGCGAAACGATCTGCGCGGCGTCACGCTGGTCGCCCACAGCTATGCGGCTGTCCCGGTGACCGGGGCAGCCGGACGTCTCGGCGACCGGCTGGAGCGCGTGGTCTATGTGGACAGCGCCCCGTTCGCCGTGGGCATGTGCATGCTGGACCTCATGCCACCAAAGGCAGCGGACCAGCTGCATCACCAGGTTGCCGCATCCGGCGACGGGTGGCGGCTGCCGATGCCGCCCTTCGAGGTCGTGGGCCTGTCCAGCAGCCTTGACGGGCTCGATGAGGGCCGGCGGGACGTTCTGCGCGCGCGTGCCACCCCTCAGCCGTTCGGCACCTACACTCAGCGCCTTGCCGGCCCGGCCGAGCTCGGTTCCGGTGTGGACCGTGTCCTGGTTGCCTGCCATGACTTCACGGGCCTGCTGGATGCCGGGGTGCCGATGCTGGCCTTCCTGAACCAGCCGCCGTGGCGGCGCTTCGACCTGCCCACCGGACACTGGCCGATGCTGTCGGCGCCCGCCGAACTCGCCGGCATCCTCGATGCGGCCGCCTCCTGACCGTGCAGGGACCATCCCCGCGGGTGCGGGGAGCAGCTGCACGAGGTGCGGATCGACTGCCTTCGCGAGGGACCATTCCCCGCGGGTGCGGGGTTACCGACGAAATACGGTTCGTGAGGTGACGGAAAGCCGGTCCCTGACCGTGCGAGCGTGCTGGAGTTCCCGGGTGTTCAATGACAGTGGGGGGGCGATAGATACCCGGAACCACGGAATCTGTCGTTTCCGCTGACTGGAGCCACAAAACGGGCGTTCCAGAAGTAGGCGATCCCAATGAACTTCGTATGCGGAAAGATCCTCTGCACAGCGGCCGGAGCGGAAGGACTCTTCCCGTGGTTCGCCATCATGTTCGCGATTCTGTTTGTGGCCCTCGTGGTCATGCTGCTGAAGACCAGGCACCGTTGACCTTCGCGGGACCCGCAGGAGCTGCTGCTTTGGTGTGTCCGCGCGCGGGTCCTGGTAGATGTGGTGGGTGGCTTCGTTCATCTTCAGTGACAGCGTTTGTCGACGAGTTCGAGCAGCAGTTGGCGATCACTGGAGCGATGAATGTTCACGAGTTTTGGTTCTGGCTCAACTTCTGTGGTGCGGTCACACAGTGTTCTCTGACGCAGGCCGGTGAGATGATCACTTCCCCATCTGTAGTTGGGAGTTGGCCGCAAAATGAGCAGTTGGTCATCAAAGGTGTGTAAGGTCTTGCAAGCGTCAGGCTGGACACCTGGACGGAAGGTGGACACGGGCCGCTGGCGAGTTATGTTCGAGCGCACCGGCTTGTCGATGCACGACGCTGCGGAGAGGTTTTTGCGCGAGTTCGGCGGTTTGACGGTGAACATCAGCGGGCCAGGGGTCAGCCGCGCGCGTGAGCCGTTCGAGCTGGATCCAGCGCTGGCATGGGACAGCGAGGAAGACCGGTTTCTGGAGTGGGGCGAGTCGATAGGTCGTCGGCTCTTTCCGCTTGGTGAGCTTGATCACGGCCGATTCTTCTTGGCTATCGACGAGGTAAGCGAGATCTACCTGGTCGAGACCTGGATAGCCAGCTTCGGACCGATGCCGCGAGCCCTCGAAAACTTGATTCTCGGCGTGGCTCCTAGCGTGATCGATGACGGGTACGAACCAAAGGAGTGAGACGAGACCCGCCAGTCACTTGTAGAGCAGGACACGCTTGCGCAGGAGAGAGAAGCCCGCGCGGCCGAACATCTGGCGCTTGAGCATCTTGATCCGGTTGACATGCCCTTCAACCGGACCCGAGTTCCAGGGCAAAGTGAGCCCGGCGATGACGGCGTCGCGGTCGCGGTCGATGCCTGCGGCGAGGGTGTGGAGGCTGGGCAGGTCGTCCTGCCGGACCGCGGCGAGCCATTCCGGCAGGCACTCACCCTTGCGGTCCGTGAGCATGGTCGCGAAAGACCGGACGTGAGAGGTGAGCGCGTCGAGTTCGGGGCAGTGCGTCCGGACGGTCTTGAGCTGGAGCTGCTCGGTCTCGGTGAGGTTTTCGGGGCGGCGGAGGATCCATCCGGTGACGGCCCGGGGCGAGGGCGCCCTGGCCGTCACCGGCCGCGGCGAGGTGCGCTTCTCATGCAGGTAGGCGCGAACGCGCTGGTAGCTGCCCCTGTAGCCGAGCGGAACAATCTCCTCCCACAGTTTCCAGTCGTTGGTGCAGCCCTTGCTCCAGCGGTCGTCAAGGTAGGTCTTGTACTCGTCGAGAACGGAGGGCCGGTTCTGCCACTGGCCCGTGAAGAGCTCTTCCGCGGTCTTGGCGTCGGCGAGCTGCTTGACGGTGCGGTAGGTCATGCCGAGCTGCCGCTGGATCGAGCGTCGGCTGTGCCCGGCCTCCAGCAGGGTGCGGACGGCGGCGTGCCGGGCCCGGGTGCGGTCGGCGAACCGATGCCCTCGCGGCCACGGCGAGCCGGACGGGTCCGCAGCCGGGGCGGGCTCGGACTCGGGTGCAGGAGCCGTGGGGACGAGGACGTGCAGTGGGCGACGCTCCGCTCGGCGGCCTCGCTGAGGTTGTGCCACAGGTGCCACCGGTCCGCGACCTGGATGGCCTGCGGGGCCCCGGCGGCGGCGCCTTCGGCGAAGAATGGGGCCCGGTCCCGGCACACGATCTCGACGCTGGACCGTTGGGCAAGCCAGGCGGCCAGGCTGGAGGCCTCCCGGTCGGGCAGCAGATCGAGGGGCTGGCGGGTTTCGACGTCCACGAGGACGGTGCCGTAGTGGCGGCCCTTGCGGGTGGCGTACTCGTCGACGCCGACCACGCGCGGCGTTGGTGCCTCCGGCTCGGGAAGGGCGTCGACCAGGCGCAGGACCGTGCTCGGGCTGACGGGCATCCCGACAATGCGGGACAAGCGGGCGCCGGCCCGGCCGGCCAGGGCGAGACCGACTGCGGCCAGGGTGGAGCGCTGCCGCTCGGTGCGCTGGCCGTGCCTGCGGGTCAGGCCGGGTATCTGCTCGACGAAGGTGCGTCGCGGGCACGAGGAGTTCTGACAGGTGAACCGGCGGACCTGCAGCCGCAGGACAACGCTTCGTCCGGCGGCGGGTACGTCAGCGGGAAACCGCAGGTAGGAGCCGTGAACCCGCCTTGACCATGTCCCACAACCCGGACACGCGGCGCCGTTCGCCGTGCACTGCACGTCAACGCGCACTATCTCGATGCTCACGTCCACCGACCGCACCACGACGTCCGCGATCGACGGGAACAACAGCTCCTTCAGCTGGAGCACGGCCTCTTCCACGGCCCCGAACTATCAGCCCACCACTTTGGCCACTAATTGTTTCCGGGCAACTTCCCGAGCCGCAATGAGGGCACCAGTCGTCACTCAGCGTGCGCGGTCCACAGAAGTTGAGCCAGAACCCGAGTTTTGACGGCGCTTCACGTCAGTGATCTTGACCTGCGGTCCATCCCGAGCAGATGTGTCCGTCGCCTGGCAGCCTCATCCGAAGCGGAGCCTGGCAGGAAGTCTGTCTCTGTCACCTGAGAGGAGACAGCCGGGCCGTATGTGGTCTGCCGCCCCGCGCATGCCCGTGGCGGGCGTCGCCCGCTTGGTCAAGCGGGCGGTGGGACCAGGACCGCGATGTCGCCGCCGAACCCCACCACCAGCTGCCCGTCGGGCGCCATGGTCACTGCGGTCACCTCCGAAGGGAACACCAAATCCGAGCCCACCTGGTGGTGGGAGACAAGGTCCCACATTCGTACCGTCCGGTCGTCGCCGCCGGTGACCACGAGCGGCCGGCCGTCGACCACGGCCGTGGCGACGGCCCACACCGGACCGGTGTGGCCGGTTAGGGGTGCACGACCCATCGCTCCCGTGCGCGTGGCCACATCCCACACCTGAATCCGGCCGTCCCAGCTGCTGGTGACGACGACCAAGCGGCCGTCCACCACGGCGGCGGTCAGCGACACCCGCTGGCGGCTGCCTCCAGTCGGAGGCAGAACCTGGCCCTCGTGGCGACGATCCGTCAGGTCCCATACGTGGGCAGTGCTGTCGTCGTGCAGAGTGATGGCCTTAGAGGTCCTAACAGAGTGCTCGTACGCGCCGGTACAGGATGAGGCAGGTAGCGAGCTGCAGGAAGGCCTCGTGGATGTCGTCGCGGTGCTCCCAGCGGATCCTGAGGTGGCGAAAGCCGTGCAGCCAGGCGAACCCGCGTTCAACTACCCAGCGGTGGATGCCCAGTCCGGATCCATGGGGCTGTCCGCGGCGGGCGATGACCGGGGTGATGCCCAGGGTGCGAACCTTGCGGCGGTAGCGGTCGTGGTCGTAGCCGCGGTCCGCGTACAGCCGCCGGGGCCGGTGCCGGGGCCGCCCGCGGCGCCCCCGCACCTCGGGGACCGCCTGCAGCAGCGGGACCAGCTGGGTGACGTCGTTGCGGTTGCCGCCGGTGAGCGTCACCGCCAGGGGAGTGCCGCGCCCGTCGCAGATCAGGTGGTGCTTCGAGCCCGGCCGGGCGCGGTCGACCGGACTCGGGCCCGTTTTGGGCCGCCCCGCAGGGCACGCACGTGGGAGGAGTCGATCGCGGCCCGGGAGAAGTCCAGCTGGTCGGCGCCGTGCAGCTTCGCCAGCAGGACCTCCTGCAACTGGTGCCAGACACCGGCCTCGTTCCAGTCCCGCAGCCGGCGCCAGCAGGTCATCCCGGAGCCGAAACCCAGCTCCTGCGGCAGCCACTCCCACTGGATATTGGTGTGCAGCACGAACAGGATGCCCTGCAGCACACGGCGGTCGTCCAGCCGCTTGCGGCCTGGATGATCGGAGCGGCGTTCGATCTTCGGCAGCAGCGGCTCGATCAGCGCCCACAGGGCGTCGTCGATCTCCCAGGGTTTGGGGCGAGACATCGCGCACCTCCTGGCCAGAGCGGATCCGCACCAGAATCTCCAGGTTAGCGCAAATGTTCCATTTTGTTAGAACCTCTTAGGGTGGCCATCCACCACGGCCGTCACCACCGCCCCCACAGCGCCGACGCGGCCCGTCGAGGGATCCCCCGCGAGGGCACCCAAGGGCTCGCCCGTGGCCGGGTCCCACATCTGCAGCCGCGGAGCGCTTCCGCCGGTGAGGACCACGGAACGACCGTCCACCACGGCCGTTGCTGCCGTCCACGCCCCGCCGACGAGTCCCGCCAGGGGCCGGCGTCCGGTCAGGTCCCACGACTGCGCCAGCGCGTACGGATCGGCGACAACGGCAACGGGGCGGCCGTCCACCATCGCCGTCACCACCGCCCACACCGAGCCGCGGGCGGGCAGGGCGTCGCCCATCTGCTCACCGGTTGCCAGGTCCCGAACCAGCACGGCTTCGTCGTCGCCGCCGGTGACGGCGACCGCGCGCCCGTTGACCACCGCCGTCGCGGCCGACCGCACCCAGTCGGCATGGCCGACCGCCCTGACGGCCCCACCGATCAGGCCGCCGGTGGCCCATTCCACCCGCCACCCCATCCCCGCGACCGCCGCCCGTGTCGCGGCCAGCTCGTCGCGGGCACCGTCCTCATGAACCGGGTCTGTCATGATCGGGAGGCTAACCGCTCCTCTCTCGGAGGAGATCCTGCGTGCCGTCAGTCGGATCCAACCTCACTGGTTGCCGCCTGAGCTGCAGCCTCTCACCAAGCAGCCGTCGCCTGTCGTATCCGGACCGGCGCCATCGGCGTCACCCACTGTCTTCCCGGCCCCGCAGCCTGAAGCGGTGTGGTCGGGGTGCTGACATCTCCCCTTTGGGCCTCCTCAGCCGCCTCATGGGAGCTGCCGGGTCGGAGAGACTCGGTTCCGTAGCCGCCAGGAAGACGGGAAGGGGTGGGCCGGGTGTCTGGCCGGGACCGTCACCAGATTCGTGCGGTCCGGTTCTTGTCCGGCCGGCCCGGAGCGTCTCGTAAGAGTCGATCGCTCGCCGCGGTCGATTGCCTGCCTGATCCCGATGTGTAGGGTGGGCACCAGGCAGGGAAGCGGGTGCTCAGGGGCAGGTATGGACGTGATCGTGGTCGGCCTGGGGGCGATGGGCAGTGCCGCGGTCCATCAACTCGCGCGGCGCGGGGTCGACGTGCTGGGCATCGACCGCTACAGCCCGCCGCACACCTTCGGTTCCAGCCACGGCGAGACACGGATCACCCGCCGGCTGACTCTGGAGGGCGCTGAGTACGCGCCGCTGGCGGTGCGCTCCCACGAGTGGTGGCGACGCATCGAGGCGGAGACCGGCGTGTCGGTGCTCACCGCGTGCGGCGTACTGAACCTGGCCGACCAGGCCGCCGACGCGGGGGCGTTCGCCGTCCACGAGCGGGCTGCGGCCGCCTACGGCATCGACTACGAGCTGCTGGACGCCGCCGCGCTGCGGGACCGCTTTCCGCAGTTCCGCGTGGAGGACACCCGCGTGGGCCTGCTGGAGCCCGGCGGCGGCTTCGTCCGTCCCGAGGCCGCGATCAGCGCCCAACTGGAGCTGGCAGAGCGGTACGGCGCGCAGCTGCACCGCGGGGAGCGGGTCCTCGCGGTCGAGGCCGCGGCGTCGGCCGTCACCGTCCGCACCGACGCGGCCACGTACACGGCCGACCAGGTCGTGCTGTGCGCGGGAGGCTGGCTGGCGGGCCTGCTCGACGATCCCGGCCTTGCCCGGCTCTTCGGTGTCTACCGTCAGGTCCTGCACTGGTTCGAGATCGAGGGCTCCAGGCAGGACTTCACCCCCGGGCGTTTCCCCACCTTCATCTGGGACGGGGTGAGCCGGGCGGATGAGTATTTCTACGGCTTCCCCTCCGTTGACGGCGCGACGGTCAAGGTGGCCACCGGACAGCTCGACCACCGCACCCCCGACCCGGACGCGCTCGATCGCACCGTCGCCCCGGACGAGGCGGCCGGCTTCCACCAGGCCATGATCAGCGGCCGGCTGCCGGGGGTATCCGCTCGCGCCGCGCGATCACAGGTGTGCATGTACACCGTCACGCCGGACGGAGCGTTCGTCATCGACCGCCTGCCGGGCCGTGAGCGCGTACTGGTCGCCTCTCCCTGCTCCGGCCACGGCTTCAAGCACTCTGCGGCGATCGGCGAGGCGCTCGCCGAACTGGTCACGGACGGCGCCACCACCCTCGACCTCACACCTTTCGCGCTCGGCCGCTTCACCCGGTAGGTCGGCCGGCGGCCGCGGTCATAGCCGGCCTCCGACGCCCGGCGAGTGGTTGAGGGAGGTCGGGAGTTCGGACTGGACGGTGCCGGGGACGGCGGGTGCGCTTTTGGACGGGTTCTTCACCTCGTCCTCGAACATGTTCGCGAGGCTGTCGCGGGAGTTGTACAGCCCGAGCGCGATCACCATCAGCAGCAGGGCGCCGATCCCCGCCTTCAACGAGAATTTTTGGATCATGATGACGACGACAACGAGCACGACCAGACCGGCCTGCAGCCCCTTGGTCGCCCACTCCTTGAACATGGTGATCCAGGAGTCGCCGAGGTCGTTGAGCTGCCCGGCGAGCACCAGGCTGTGCATCGTGTTCACCGGGCACCCCCGTCCCGAGCAGCCCCGGACTGAAGCGCGGCGACTTCCCACCGGCCCGAACGGGACGTGAGCGTGAGCTCGTACGCCAGCGGCCACCGGCCGCCGGTGTCCCGGGCTTCCACCCGGGCCAGGACGCGCACCTTCGTGCCGTCGGCCGGCACGTGTTCGGCGGCCGCGGCCTCCTCGATCGCGGACACCTGCTGGACGGTGACCGCCGTGTACGGGGCGGGGGAGACGGCGGTGAGCTTCACCCCCGGCGCGAGGTAGCGGTCGACCTCGCCGGCACCGGTCAGGTATGCATCGAGGAACTCCCCGACGGCGGAGGACAGATCACCCTCCGGGAGGGTCACGCCGTACGCCGACTTCGGCACCTCGGCCCGGGCGGGGCCGGCCACCACGCCAGGCGCACCGGTCACCGTGAACGAGGCCCCCGCCCGGTCGGCGGCCACCGGGACGGCGTAGTAGCGCACCGATCCGTCGGCGTACTGCGCAGCCACCGTCACCGACCACGCGCCGCCGTCGCGCTGCGCACTGCGCACCGCCGTCACGGACCGCGGCGCCGACTGCGCACCCGCTGCCGGGTCGGGCAGGTCGACCTCCGGCGCGAGTGACTGCGCAAGCCGCGCCTGCGCACTCGTCGCGTCGTCCGCGCTGCTGCGCAGCCAGACGCTGAGGAACAGCTTTGCATAGCCACCCGGGTCGGCGGCAGCTGCGGTGCGCACGACCGTGGGCTTGGCCGGGGTGGCTGCCTGGACCGTGGCCGGGGTGGAGGTGATGGCGACGCACAGGGCGACGGGGCCGGCCGCGATGGCGGTCAACACCGCCACACGCGAGAGCCGGACGCGGCGCCGCATCGACTCCAGCCGGGCACCGGCCGCCATCGGAGCAGCAGCCTCGCTCTGTGAGGCCTGCTTGCCAGGAGACATGGTCAAACTCCCAGGTCAGAACGGATGTTGCTGACCTTGAGGAAACCCGCCGGCCCCGACCCGACCACCGACCACGAGACCCCGACCATGGTCACGATGGGGACACGAAGTCCGTGGTCGGGGCCATGGTCGGCCCGACCACGACCCCGACCACGGCAGCTAGAAGGCCGCGTTGCCGGATCGTGACCGATGGTCGGGGCTGGTGGCCGTCAGCCTGGTCGGGGTCGGCGGATGAGCTGACGGCATGGAACGCACGTACGCCTCCGCCCCCGTGCCCACCGGCCGGCCCGCCCCGGCGGGCACGGTGCGCTGCCGTGGCCACCGTACGCCACCCAGGACGGCACGATGAGCGGCTTCGGATCCGGTGTCCGCCGCGGCGTGATGGCGGCCGATCAGTTCACGCAGATCGCCAACGGGTTGTTCCGCGACAGCCGCATCTCGTACCGGGCGAAGGGCTTGTTCGGCTACATCAGCACCCACCGCAACGGATGGCTGGTGACCATCGCCGCCCTCGTCGCCCTGGGCCCCGACGGGCGAGACGCGGTGCGGGCAGGACTGAACGAGCTGGAGAAGTCCGGCTACCTCGTGCGCGATCGCGTGCGCCGCCCCAACGGCACCCTCGGAGAGATCGTCTACAGCATCACCGATCGCTCCGCCGCCCCGGACGTCCCGCCGATCGACCCAGCATCCACCTTCCGGAAGCCCGGCAGCGACGCCGACTTCAGCGCGGGCATCCGCCGCGGGATCATGGCGGGAGACCAGTTCACGCAGATCGCCAACGCGCTGTTTAGGGACAGCCGGATCTCCTTCAAGGCGAAGGGACTGTTCGGCTACATCAGCACCCATCGGGACGGCTGGCAGATCACCATCGCCAACCTGGCCCGACACGGCCGCGAACGCATCGACGCCGTGACCACCGGCCTGGAGGAACTGGAGCATCACGGATTCCTGCTGCGCGAGCGCGACCGCAACCCCGACGGCACGCTCGGGCAGGCCCTGTACTTCATCACCGACCTGCCCACCCTGCAAAACCCCAGCTCACAACCAGAGTCGGATTATCCAGGATTGGCTGAGCCAGTGTTGGCTGATCCCGGCACTAAGAACACCATCGTTAAGAGGTCGCGCGGATAGGTGCGGTTGGGGACACCGGCAACAGGACGGGCACAGGTTCTGGTGATCATGGAGTTGCGACGCTCTGTGATCACTGAGGAGACCTGTGCCCGCGCTGCCATCATGGCTCACCGAACCGCTCTGGGACCAATTCGCGGCCCTGCTGCCCGAGCGGCCGGAGTACCACCCGGACCATCCACTTGGCTGCCACCGCCGACGTATCAGCGACCGGATCGTCTTCGACAAGATGCTGCAGCTCCTGCGCTTCGGCTGCTCCTACCAGGCGATCGCCGACACAACCTGCTCGGCCACCACGATCCGCAACCGCCGCGACGAGTGGATACAACTGGGCGTCTTCACCCGGCTCAAGCAGATCGCGCTGGAGTCCTACGACCGGATCGTGGGACTCGTCCTCGACCAGATCGCCGTGGACGGCTCTATCACCAAGGCTCCCGGAGGCGGCGAGGTGGCCGGGCGTTCCCCGGTCGACCGCGGCAAACAGGGCTTGAAACGCTCGGGCATGACGGACGGATACGGCATTCCGCTGGGCCGGGTCCTGGCCGGCGCCAACCGCCACGACTCCCCGCTGCTCGCCCCGACCCTGGACCGCCTGGACGACCTCGGACCGCTGCCCGACGACATCACCGTCCATCTGGACGCCGGCTACGACTCGGACAAGACCCGCGCTGTGCTCGACGATCGCGGCTTCCACGGCCGTATCGCGCACAAAGGCGAGAAGGCACCCATCCAGGCCAGTCGGCGGTGGCACGTGGAACGTACCCACGCCTGGCAGAACGCCTTCCACCGGCTCGCCCGCTGCTACGAGCGGCGCGCCACCGTCGTCGACGCCTTCTTCGACCTCGCCGACGCGGTTATCACCGTGCGCAGCCTGATCCGGCAGGCATGGGCGACTCACCGCTGGGACGAACGCCCAAACCGCCGACCATGACAGCACCCTCATCCGCGCCGCATCTAAACGTCGCGCACCGCGAGCAGTTCGACCGCTGCCCCAGACGACTCCAGCAGTGGTGCAGCGGCAGAACGCCGGGGATCCGCCCGGTAGGCAGCGAGATCCTCGCTGGTGGGAAAGGCTATGAGGTGGGCCTCGACCTGATCGTCCAGAGTGCGCAGTCGGCGCTCAAGACGCCCTCCATACTCGGCAAGGAGGGGCAGGACAGCGCTCTCATAAGCGTCGAAGGTGCCCAAGCCGCCTTCAGGTAGCCGCGCGAGCATCAAGTAGGTGACGGCCATGGCTCCCTCATAGCGGTCTGTAACCGGTGATCTTCTGAGCCTAGCTGGCGTACACGCCTTCAACGCCGCCCCAGCGGCCGTCTATCTGCGCGACCTCTAAGAAGACCAACAAGAAGAAGACCAACCCCCTCCGTCCGTGCGACCGCGGCGACGCCGTGCGCACGAACGCATGGACGGCCCCCTCGCACGCGACAACGTCGCCGAAGCCGCCGCCTGCGGCAGACGAGGTGCACGCGGGTATCCGGCTGCTGCTTCAGATCGGGGCGAGCCGTCCCGAACTGCTGCTGACCGGACCGGCGCTGACCGATCAAGGCCGCGTGGCGACCGTGATGCTGGAGGCCGGCTGGAGCGCCGAGCAGCTGCGCCACGTCATCACCGGCCGACCGCTGCCGAACCCGGTGCGCACCTCCATCGGCGCGATCATCGCCGCCCGGCTCCGCGCCGCCCAGGCCTATCCGCCGTCCGGCACTGCCGCCACCCGCCACGACGTGGCCCCACTGGACGAACCGTTCGCGGAGGCGACCAGGGAGCGGTCATCGACAGCGGCCGCCGCCCGTTCCGTGGTTCTGGATCACTTTCCGTGCCGGGGCCACGCAGGGTCACCACAATCGCGATCATGAACGGCCGTGGGTGATGTGTTCCTCCAGGATCTGTGGTTCCACCGGGTCGGACGAAGCCACAGCTCGCAGCCGGTGAAGCCATTCTGGAGAGCTACGACCGGGTCGCGAACACGGCCACCCGCCCGGGCCCCGCCAGTCCGACGCGGCCCCGGCGCCGCTCCGTGTCCCCCTGCCTCCACGGACCGCATCACCCCACCCCGGGCCGTCCCGAGCGAAACAGAGATGCTGGAGTACGATTCCCGTTCGATTCATCGAACGGCTCTGGAAGGACGGGCCTTGAGTGCCCAACTGAGAGAAACCGCAGTGCAGTTGGCAGGCATGCTCTGGCGTCGGCACACCGTGTACCGGGACCGGGCCGGGGGTGTGGTCATCCGGGGAGAGCATGTGCAGCGCTGGATCAGTCTCGCCCCCTCGGGGCGCAGGGACGAAATCCTGCTCCGTGCGGGCCGTATCCTCGACGGCGGCACCACCGCTCCGGCGCGTTCGGAGACGGTCGTGCCGCTCTGTGCCGGCACCGGCGAGCTCGCCACGGCCTGCCGCCGCCTGCTCGCCGAGACCGCCGCCGACGCCGCACCGCCCGCCCCGGCGGCTCCCGGCCGGACCAGGCGGTCCGAGGAACCGAAACGGCCCGGGCGGAAGGGGAAACGGATGATCCTCGCCTCCTGGACGATCCTCGCCTGTGTGGTCGGCGTCGTCGCCCTGTACGCCTACAGCACAGCGACGACCGGCACGCGCTGAGGAAAGCCCGCAGGAGAGCCTGCTCTCTCACGCGCCCCAGAGCGTGACGTACACCGGGGGCCGGAATCGGGAGGGCGGGACGCCCGCGCCGGGTGCGCGCATGATGCGGGTCGCTGCGGGCGTGTGCAGGAAGCGCAGGAACGCGTCGGTGGCCGGGGAACGATGCTCGGCCTGCAGGACGGTGGCGTGCCATGTGGCATCCGATGGCGTGGCCGGAGTCTCCAGTACGCGCAGCTCGTCACGCCGGATGCGGGGCGACACCAGATGGGCCAACGCTGGTGCCACCCCCGCGCCCTCGGCGGCAGCCGCCCAGGTCGCGGCCTGGTTGGGGAACACCCACACGTGTCCTTCGGCCACTCCGAGCCGACGTAGCAGCCGCCCGGAGTCCGCGTCCGGATCGGTCCCGGAGGAATCGACCAGCCACGACCACTGCGGCGGCGGACCGGGCGGCCGCGGCGACCCGGCGCCGATCACCACGACCAGCTGGGTGCGGAACAGTGGCTCGCTGACCAGTTCGCCCCCATGATTGGCGCCGAGATACGGCCCGAGCGCGATGTCGGCCAGCCGGTTCTCGACCAGCACACGTATCTCGTTGCTGGCGACCACCCCGAAGGAGGTCTCGGCCCTGCGTCCTGAGCGGTCGGCGAAAGCCTCCACGAGCGAGGGGAGCACGAACTCGGCCAGCGTGCTCGTGGCGACGACCCGCAGCTCGTCGCGCGCACCCCGTGCCGCCCGTACCGCCGCCTCGGCATCCGCGCTCAGCGCGACCATCTGCGACGCGACCGGCAGCAGCCGCGCGCCCGCGGGCGTCAGACGCATCCCACCGCCGCCGGTGCGCCGGATGAGCGGATCGCTGTAGTGGGCGCGCAGCGCGGTGAGCGCCTGCGACACGGCGGACTCGCTCACGCCCAGGGCTCGCGCCGCGGCGCCGACCGAACCGAGCCGGGCGACCAGCACGAAGGTGCTGAGCTGTGTGACGGTCATTACCTGATTTTCCTGCGTTCGGACGGATAAGTGAATGCTTATCGACCCATTGCATGGCCGGTGCGGAAGGGCGCAGCCTGAAGGGCACAGCGCTTCGGGAGGGCCCGATGCAGGTTCCAGCTGCCTTCCAGTACGAGACGGCCACCAGCGTTGAGCACGCGATCGAGCTGCTCACACGCTACGGCCCCGAGGCCCGGGTGGTGGCGGGCGGACACAGCCTGCTGCCGATGATGAAGCTGCGGCTGGCTCAGCCCGAAGCCCTGATCGACATCAACGGCCTCGGCGAGCTGGCGCTGATCCGGGTGGACGGGCACGACCTGGCCGTCGGAGCGATGGTCCGCCACGCGGAGCTGCTCGCCTCGCCGGTCGTCGGCGAGCACTTCCCCATCCTGCGGGACGCGGAACGGGTCATCGCCGATCCGCTCGTACGCAACCGCGGCACCGTGGGCGGCTCGCTGTGCCAGGCCGATCCGTCGGAGGACCTGTCCGCGGCGTTCTCGGCACTGCGGGCGACTCTTGTCGCTCAGGGCCTCGGCGGCAGGCGCACCATCGGGATCAGGGAGTTCTTCCTCGGTCCGTACGAGACCGCGCTGAACGAAGCGGAGCTCCTGGTGGAGATCCGCGTGCCCATCCGTTCGCACGCCAGCGCCTACCGCAAGGTCGAGCGCCGGGTCGGCGACTGGGCGGTCGTCGCCGCGGGAGCGGTGCTGGAGATCTCCGACGGGGTCATCACCGAGGCCGGGATCGGGCTGACCGCGGTGGGTGCCCCACGGTTCGTGTCCGAGCAGGCCGAGGACCTCCTGCGCGGCGGACGGCCGGACGACGAGGGCTTCGCGGAGGCAGGCCGGATCGCCGCGCAGGAGTGCAGGCCGACGGCCGACCAGCGCGGCCCGGTCGACTACAAGCGGCATCTGGCCGGGGAGCTCACCACGCGGGCGCTGCGCGTCGCCGCCGCACGTGCCCAGGGGCAGGAGGCGTGACATGCGGATCACCGTGACCGTGAACGGTGAGCAGCGCACGAGGGACGTGGAGCCCAGGCTGCTGCTCGTGCACTTCCTGCGCGACGAACTCGGGCTCACCGGTACCCACTGGGGCTGTGACACCTCCAACTGCGGGGTGTGCGCCGTCTGGCTGGACGGGACGCCGGTCAAGTCCTGCACCGTGCTCGCGGTGATGGCCGACGGCCATGAGGTGCGGACCGTCGAGGGACTGGCGCACGGGACCGAACTCGACCCGGTGCAACAGGGATTCATCGCCTGCCACGGGCTGCAGTGCGGCTTCTGCACGCCGGGGATGATGATGACCGCCCGCTGGCTGCTCGACCACAACACGGATCCGTCCGAGGAGGACATCCGGGAGGCCATCTCCGGACAGATGTGCCGCTGCACCGGTTACGAGAACATCGTGCGTTCCATCCGCTGGGCTGCCGAGCATGGAGGCGGGGCGCGGACCTCGGACGCGGCCACCGAACCGGCGCCCGGCCGCGAGGAGGTGCGGGCATGACGACCGTCGAGGAACGGCCGGTCGGTTTCGGACGGATGCCCCGCAAGGAGGACGCGCGGTTCGTCCGCGGCCACGGGACCTACGTCGACGACGTACGGCTGCCCGGGATGCTGTACGGCGCGATCCTGCGCAGCCCGCTGGCGCACGCCCGGATCGTGTCCGTCGACACCAGCGCCGCCGAGGCGCACCCGAAAGTCAAGGCCGTGATCACCGGGGAGACCCTGGCCGGTCTCGGGCTGGCGTGGATGCCCACGCTCTCGTACGACACGCAGGCGGTGCTCGCCACCGACAAGGTGCGCTTCCAGGGCCAGGAGGTCGCCTTCGTCGTCGCCGAGGACCGCTACGCCGCCCAGGACGCCCTCGAGCTGATCGACGTGGAGTACGAACCGCTCCCCGCGGTCGTCGATGCCCGCCGGGCGCTCGACCCGGACGCGCCGGTGATCCGCGACGACAAGGACCAGCAGAGGGACAACCACATCTTCGACTGGTCGGCGGGCGACAAGGAGCGAACCGACGAGGTCTTCGCGGCCGCCGACGTCGTGGTGGAGCAGGACATGCTCTACCCGCGGGTGCACCCGGCGCCGCTGGAGACCTGCGGCACCGTGGCGGACATGGACGCCATCACCGGGAAGCTGACGGTGTGGTCCACCACCCAGGCCCCGCACGCCCACCGCACGATCTACGCGATGGTGGCCGGCATCCCGGAGCACAAGATTCGGATCATCTCCCCGGACATCGGGGGCGGCTTCGGCAACAAGGTCGGCATCTACCCCGGTTACGTGTGCGCGGTCGTCGGCTCGATCGTCACCGGCAAGCCGGTGAAGTGGGTGGAGGACCGCTCGGAGAACCTCATGAGCACCTCCTTCGCTCGTGACTACCACATGCACGGCGAGATCGCGGCGACGAAGGACGGGAAGATCCTGGGCCTGCGCGTCCATGTCATCGCCGATCACGGCGCGTTCAACGCCACCGCACAGCCGACGCAGTTCCCGGCCGGCTTCTTCGGCGTCTTCACCGGCTCGTACGACCTGGCCGCCGCGCACTGCGCCGTGACCGGCGTCTACACCAACAAGGCCCCCGGCGGCGTCGCCTACGCCTGCTCGTTCCGCGTCACCGAAGCCGCGTACCTGGTCGAGCGGATGGTCGACGTGCTCGCGGGCAGGCTCGGCACGGACCCGGCCGAGCTGCGGATGCGCAACCTGCTGCGGCCCGGGCAGTTCCCGTACAAGACACAGACGGGGTGGGAGTACGACTCCGGCGACTACCCGCGCGCCCTGCGGCTGGCCATGGACATCGCGCACTACGAGGACCTGCGCCGGGAGCAGGCCGAAAAACGCCGGCGCGGCGAGCTGATGGGCATCGGGGTCAGCTTCTTCACCGAGGCTGTCGGCGCGGGCCCGCGCAAGCACATGGACATCCTGGGACTGGGCATGGCCGACGGTGCCGAGCTGCGGGTCCACCCGACCGGCAAGGCCGTCCTGCGCATCTCCGTGCAGACCCAGGGGCAGGGCCACGAGACGACGTTCGCGCAGATCGTCGCCGAAGAACTGGGCATCCCGCCCGAGGACGTCGAGGTAGTGCACGGCGACACCGACCAGACCCCGTTCGGGCTCGGCACCTACGGATCCCGCTCGACGCCGGTGTCCGGAGCCGCGGCCGCGATGGTCGCCCGCAAGGTACGCGAACGCGCGAAGATCGTCGCCTCCGCGATGCTCGAAGTGAGCCCGGACGACCTGGAATGGGAGAAGGGCCGCTGGTACGTCACGGGCGACCCCGACCAAGGACGGACCATGGCCGAGATCGCGCTCGCCGCACACTCCAACCTGGAACTCCCGGAGGGCGTCGAGGGCCACCTGGACGCGACCTGTGTCTACAACCCGCCGAACCTGACCTTCCCGTTCGGCGCATACATATGCGTCGCCGACGTGGACGCGGACACCGGCCAGGTGAAGGTCCGCCGGTTCATCGCCGTGGACGACTGCGGCAACCGGATCAACCCCATGATCGTCGAGGGTCAGGTGCACGGCGGACTCGCCGACGGCCTCGGCATGGCGCTCATGCAGGTGATCGCCTTTGACGAGGACGGCAACTGCCTCGGCGGGTCGTTCATGGACTACCTCCTGCCCACCTCGGTCGAATGCCCCTCGTGGGAGCTCGGCGAGACCGTCACCCCCTCCCCGCACCACCCCCTCGGAGCCAAGGGCGTCGGCGAGTCCGCCACGGTGGGCTCGCCCGCCGCGGTGGTCAACGCCGTGGTCGACGCGCTGAAGCCGCTTGGCGTACGCCATGTCGACATGCCGCTGACGCCCGCCGCGGTGTGGCGGGCCGCCCAGGGTCGGCCGCTGCGCACCGACATGGCCATCACCTGAGGCCCCGTGATGACGAACACCGAACTGCTGACCCGCGCGGACGCGCTCCGGCACGGCCGTACCCCGTTCGTCCTGGCCACCGTCGTCCACGCGGAACGGCCCACGAGCGCCAAGCCCGGGGACAGTGCACTGGTGCTGCCCGACGGCACCGTCGAGGGCTTCGTGGGCGGCAGCTGCGCCGAGACGACGGTGCAACTGCAGGGCCTGCGCGTGCTGCAGACCGGCGAGTCGCTGCTGCTGAGAATCACGCCCGGCGCGGACACTGGCACTGAAGGCCCGCAGGAGCCTGTCGAAGGCCTGGTCACGGTGGCCAATCCCTGCCTGTCGGGCGGGACGCTCGACATCTTCCTGGAGGCCAATCTCCCGCCGGCGCTGGCGTACGTCTACGGACACGCCCCCATCGCCCGCGCTCTGCTTGACCTCGGTCGTGTGCTCGGCCTCGACGCCCGACCGGCCTCGCCCGGGGAGCCGCTGCCGCCCGATCTGGACGTCGTCGTCATCGCCACGCACGGCCGCGACGAGGAGACCGTACTGATCGAGGCCGCACGCGCCGGGGTCCCATACATCGGGCTCGTGGCCAGCCCGAAGCGCGGCGCGGCGGTGCTCACCGCACTGGGTCTCACCGAGGAACAACGCGCGCGCATTCACACCCCGGCCGGGCTGGACATCGGCGCGCGGACCCCGGCGGAGATCGCGCTGTCGGTGTACGCCGAGATCATCGCACTGCGGCCGCAGGCGGCCCGAGCCGCGCGCCCCGGAGCCGAATCCGCCGCGCCGCAGACCGTGGCCGAGGACGTGGATCCCGTGTGCGGGATGACCGTGGCGATCACGCCCGACACCCTCTGGCTGGACCGGGCCGGCAGCAGGGTGTACTTCTGCGGGCCGGGGTGCCGGCACGCCTTCGCCGACGACCCCTCCCGTTACGCGCATGTCTGACCTCGACCCCCTCGTACCCGATGTCCCCGCCCTGCGCTCGCGTCTCGACACAGTCGGCTACCTGGCCGACGACGCCCTGGTCACGGCGCTGCTGCTGGCCGTGCGCATGCGGCAGCCGATCCTGCTGGAGGGCGAGCCCGGCGTCGGCAAGACCGAGGCGGCCCGCGCGCTCGCCGCCGTGCTCGACACCCCACTGATCCGGCTGCAGTGCTACGAGGGACTGTCCTCGGCCGAGGCCCTCTACGAGTGGAACTACCCACGGCAACTACTGGCCATCCGGCTGGCCGAGTCCCGCGGGGAGCCCCTGCGGGACGCCGATCTGTTCACCGAGGACTACCTGCTGCCACGGCCGCTGCTCGCCGCGATCTGCCATCCGGGACCGCGGCCGGCGGTGCTGCTCATCGACGAGGTGGACCGCGCCGACGACGAGTTCGAGGCGTTCCTGCTGGAACTGCTCGCGGATGCCGCGGTCACCATCCCCGAACTCGGCACCCGGACGGCTGTGGTGCCGCCGGTGGCGGTCCTGACCTCCAACCGCACCCGTGATCTGCACGACGCGCTCAAACGCCGCTGCCTCTACCACTGGATCGACTACCCGGACACCGCACGAGTCGCCGCGATCATCCGCAGACGGGTACCGGAGTCGGCCGAGTGGCTGGCCGAACGCGTGGCGCGCGGAGTGGCGCGCCTGCGTGCCCGCCAGGAACTCACCAAGCCGCCCGGCATCGCCGAGGCCATCGACTGGGCGGGCGCGCTGCACACGCTGGGCTTCTCCGTTCTCGACGCCGACGCCGCCGACCGCACCCTGGGGGCGGTCCTCAAGTACGCCGAGGACCTGGAGGCCGTGCGCCGGGCCGGACTGGCGGAGCTGGTCGACGCGGAGGCCCGCTCCGATGCCTGACCTGCCTGAACTGGCCGCCTCGTTCACCGCCGCCCTGCACGACGCGGGGATCGCGGTGGGCCCCGACCGTACCCGGAGCTTCGCTCGGGCACTCACCCTGCTGGCACCGTCGACGACGCGCGAACTGCGGCACTGCGCGCTCGCCACCCTGGTGTCCGCCCCCGAGCAGATCGAGCTGTTCGACGAGGTCTTCCGCGAGGTCTTCGGCGACCCGGCCGACCGCGGGGCACAGCGCGGGCAACCCGGCGATCCGCCCCGATCGCTCCCGAACACCGTCCCCGGCACCCGGAAGGACACCGCGGACGGACGAGGCCGGGATGCCGACGCACAGCCGCGGATGGCTCCCGTGCCCCTCGCCGCCAGTCCGCTCGACCGTCTCGCGGGGCGCGACTTCGCGGACCTGTCCGCCGAGGAACTGGCGCGGCTCTCCGAGGTGATGCGCACCCTCGTGCTTCGCACTCCGACCCGGCCGTCCCGCCGGCGCCGCACAGCGCACCACGGTGCGCGCATCGACGTGCGCCGCACCCTCTCCGCCAGCCGGCGCACCGGCGGGTACCCGCTGCGGCTACGCCGCTTCGCGCCCCGCGCCCGCCCCCGCGACCTCATCGTGCTCTGCGACATCTCCGGATCGATGGAGCCCTATGCCCGCGCGATGCTCCAACTGCTCTACTGTGCCGCCCGCGCCACCCATGCCGAGGTCTTCACCTTCGCCACCCGGCTCACACGCCTCACGCCCGTCCTCCGGCGGGGCGGACCGGACGACGCCCTGGCACGGGCCGGACGGGCGGCTCCGGACTGGTCCGGGGGCACCCGGATAGCGGACTGCCTGGCGGAGTTCAACGAGCGGTTCGGCCGACGCGGCATGGCGCACGGCGCCGTGGTCACCCTCATCTCCGACGGCTGGGACACCGGCGCGCCCGCCGACCTCGCCACCCACATGGCACGGCTGTCCCGGGTCGCCTACCGCGTCGTATGGGTCAACCCGCGCACGGCAAGCCCGCGCTACCGTCCGCTCGTGGCCGGCATGGCTGCGGCACTGCCCTACTGCGACGCCGTCGTCAGCGCCCACAACCTCGCGGCCCTGGACGACTTCACCGCCGCCCTGCGCGCCCGGCGCCGCCGTCGATGACCCTGCCCGTCTCGTGCCCTTGCTCGGCCTGGTGGCCGGACAGCCGAGCACCGCTGTGGCGATCGTCACGAGGGTCTTTGAGGGCCGTTGCGTACGCTGATCTCCACCGTTCGTGAGGGGGCCGCCCGGGGCGAGGTCGATCCCGAGCACCCCTCACCGACGTCTGTCGCGCCGTCAGGAAAGTCGGCATCGGTCAGCATGAGTCCCGCGAAACCTGGGACGTGCTACCCGGGCACGCGACTGCCTGTAGGGTGTGGAAACAGCCCTTGACCTGCAAAAACGCAGGCAGGGAGCCTGATCTTGGGAGTGTCCAAGATCTAGCATCCGGACGTTTGCGCAGGTCAGGTGCATGGTGGCGCCCACCCAGGTCGGCAAAGGGCCAGCATGTGTCTCGGTGGGTGCGTTTCTTGTTGAGTGAGGTCGGTGAGAGCGCCGTGTCTGGCGTGGTGACCGTCTCGTTGCGGTAGCTGGGTTGATCAGCTGGCGTGAGGGGCAGGTCGGATGAGCTGCGACGAGGTGCTGCGGCTGCTGCGGGAGCGGGAGGCGGAGCGGATCACGGCTCTGCTGACGACGTGCGAGCGGGAGCCGGCCCGTATCACGACGGCGTGCCAGGTCGTGGGTGAACTGCCGTGCAGCGAGCCGGTGCCGGCCGCGCCTGCGGCTGTGGCCTCTGCCGTGGTCCCGGCTGCGCGCCGGGGTGGATGTCCGCCGGATGCTGAGGCTCGGGAGCAACTGCTTGCGGTGCTGGCGCGGTATGCGGGTCCGGTGCGCTGTCGGCAGGTGGTGGAGGATCTCGGCCTGGAGATGACGGTCCGCCAGGTGGAGGTGATCCGGCACCGGTTGAAGAAGGCCGTGGCCGCGGGGCTGATGGTGCAGACCCCGAACGGGTTGTTCACCCTGGCGCGTGGCACCGTCGCGGCGGGCGGGTGAGGGTGGGGCAGGAGGAAGGTCTTCTCCTCGTTGGCCGGGTTGATCCTGTGCCGCTCGAAAATACGATTCGGTGCTGTGAGCTGCGGCGGGGCCGTTCGGTCAGGCGGTCCTCTGGTACTGGTTGATCAGGCCGGCGAGGAGGGGTTGCCGTCGGATTCGGTGGGCCTGGAGGTCGGTGACGGTGGCTGGGGCGGGTGGTTTGGTGCTGTCCGGGGGCAGTTGCCGCCGGGACTGGTGGGGGCGGTGCTGGTTGTAGTGCCGGATGTACTCGGCCAGGACCGCTTGGGCGTGGGCTTCGTTCACGATCAGGATGTGGTCGAGGAGCTCGCGCCGGAGGGTGCCCACGGCTCTCTCGCAGATCGCGTTCGCTCTCGGTGCCTGCGGCGGGCTGAGCAGGATCTGCACGTCGTCGGCCTGGAAGACGGCGTCGAAGACGTCGTGTACTTCGCGTCCCGGTCCCGCAGCAGAAAGCGCAGCGAGTCCATCCGGCACCCCGACGTCATGGCGGGATTCCTCGCCTGCCGGACGGTCCACTGCGCGGTGGGGTGGGCGGTGACGCCGGCGAGGTGTAGCCGGCGAGTGCCGCGCTCGATGAAGATCAGGGCGTGCAGGCGCCCCGGCGCCACGGTGTCGAGGCGCGGGAAGTCGGCGGCGATGATGCCGTGGGCCTGGGTGGTGCGGAACTGGCGCCAGGTGGGGCCGGAGCGATGCGGGGCGGGGTCAACTCCCGCGGGCTGCGGGATCTCCCCTGCGGTGGACGGGGCGATGGAGTAGCCGAGGCGGGCGAGCTCGCCTTTGTATGCGGCGGTGGCCCCGGGTGCTGTTCTCGTGCGCCAGACGCAGGATGAGCTGCCTGACGGTGGGCGCGGTCGGGGGCCGTCCCGGGCGGCGGCGCTCGGTGAATGCCCACTTCCGAAAGACCAGGCGTCGGTGCCGGGCCGGCCACGTGGCCGGCGTGACCGCGAAGACCTGACGCCGGCGCTCCCGCGGGACCGGCCGGGAAAGGACGGTCGGCCAGATCCGGTCGGCGCACTCATGGCGGACCCGAGCGATCCGGCGGCGCAGCACCGCGTTCTCGTGCCGCAGCGCCGGCACCTCCGCGTCCTTGGCCACCCGGCTGCGCAGCACGGCGGCGGGCACCCTGATCAGATTCCGGACCGGTGCGGTGACGATCGACAGCGGCATCGAAGGATCATCCCAGGCGCCGTGGAGGCCGTTGCCCCACACGGAGAAGCTGCAGGCCAAACCCAGAATCGTATTTCCGAGCGGGACAGGAAGAAGTCGACGGCGATGATCCCTTCGGCCTGGTTGGTGAGGAACTCCCTCCACGTCGGGCCGACGCGGCGTGGGGCCGGGCCGATGCCCGCCGCGTGGAGGATCTCCCATACTGTGGAGACTCGATGGGATGACCGAGCCGGGCCAGCGCGCCCTGGATCCGCCTATGCCCCCACTTCGCGTTCTCCCGAGCGAGCTGCAGGACCAGCTTCTTGAGTGCTGCCTTGGTCGGTGGCCGTCCGGTGCGGGCGCGCCGGGCGCTGTGGTCCCACTTCGCGGCGATGAACCCGCGGTGCCAGGCCAGCAGGGTCCCGGGCGTGACCGGGAAGACCTCGTGCCGGCGGCGGCGGGGCATCAGGCTGGAGAGTGCAGCCAGCCAGAACCGATCTGCGGGTTCGTAGCGGACCGGGCCGGCGATCTGACGCCGTAGCACCGCATTCTCATGGCGGAGCACGAGTAACTCGGCGTCTTCGGAGGTGTCGCGGCGCAGCAGCACACCGGGGGCGGACAGCAGCTTGCGGACTACCTTGTACAGCATCGAGAGGATCACGGCGGACATGGTCCCAGCCGAGACCGCTCTACCGTCCCGACCTGCGGCGATGACTTTACGAGCCCCACAGGATCGTGTCCAGGCCTTTGCTGTCCGGCAGGGCGGAACAGGTGGTCGTGACGTTGGTGATCAGGTTCGGGCGGGTCGGCCGGTCGCCGTCGGCCTGTGGGTGGCAGGTCTCCGAGACGTGGACGACCGCATTGCAATAGGTAACCCGGGGTGGGGTCGGAACCGGTGGACGGGATCGAGTGCCGGATGGTGATCCGGTCGGCGCCGATGCGGACTTCCCTGACCACCGCGCGCAGGACGCGCTGGCGTTCGAGGACCGACGCGGTCCGGGCGTTCTCACGCAGCCGGGCGAGGAACCCCTCCAGGTTGTCGGCGAGCCTGAGGTAGGCCTGCTGGTCGACGAGCTGGGCGGCCAGGGCCTCCAGCCGGCCCTGCAGGTTCTGTCGCTGCGCGCGCAGCGCGGGCATCCGTGTCCTCGACGCCCCCACCACCAGGCAGCTCCACCCGCGCTGACCCCGTGTACTGCAGCGAATCTCCCAGCGCACGGTCGACAGGGCAAGACCCCCCGTCACACCGGGCCGCTCCGGCAGGGCGCGCCCGACGCACCCTGCGCTGGTAAGCCGGTAACTGCCCGATGACGTACGGATGGTGTCCATGGGCAGTGGACGCCCGGTGACGCCGGTGGAGCCGATGAGTACCTCGTCCTCCGGAATGCCCGGAATCTCGGCGACATGGCGGACGGCCCGGCCGCCCGCCCACCCGAGTCCACCGACTCCGCCGCGACCTCGGGCTGACGACCGTAGCCGCAGCCTGATCTCGACTTCGCCACCAGAGTCAGTGATCAGTACTTCGCCGGGATCGGGCGCCGTGCGGGCCGGGACTGGAGCTCAAGCACAAGGTGTGGTTCGTGCGCAAGTCGGCTGGGGGAATTCCGCCCGGCGGCCGGGCCGGTGGCTCAGAACTGCAAGAATGGCCGGGTCAGCCGTTTGGCGTACGGCGGCGCTATACAGGTGTGTCCCGACGCGTACGCCTCCGACGAGTGGGAAGCCCTCAGTCATGACCGCCCAGCGCAGCTCCGGGGAGCGCACTGCCTTCGTCCACCAGCTCAAGGTCGCTCTGGTGGGGATGAGACCTCCGGTGTGGCGGCGGCTGGTGGTGCCTTCGGACATCACCCTGGGCTCACTGCACGATGTGATCCAGGTGGCGTTCGGCTGGGAGGACATGCACCTGCACGCCTTCGAGGACCGCTCCGGTGGGCGGTACGCCCCTCCGGAGGACCTCGACATCCCGGTCTTCGACGAGGAGGAGGCCGCCCTCGCGGATGTCCTGCCGGGCACCGGCGACCGCATGGACTACACATACGATTTCGGCGACGACTGGCTGCACCGGATCACGGTGGAGGCGGTGCGCTCTCCCGCGGAGGGCGAGGGGAAGCACGCCGTGTGCGCGGGTGGGCGCAGGGCCATGCCCGACGCGGAGGACCTCGGCGGTGTGTGGGAGCTGGCCGGGCTGCTGGAGCGGTACGCGGACGGGGAGCGGCCGAGCCCCGCGGCCGTCCGGCACGGCGGTGAGGAGTGGGTGGAGTACGACGACGGCCTGCACGACGAGGTGCTGGCGGGCCTGTACGAGGAGGGCTTCGACCCGGCCGCCTTCGACCCCGCCGAGCTCACCGGGGAGCTCGCGCAGGTGCCGCTGCGTCGGGCGGTGGGCACAAAGCGGAAGAGGCACGGCGGGCCGGGCGGGCGCCAGGCTCCGCCGGGGATGTACCGGTGCGAGTGCGGTGGTCTGCACCCGCTGCCCGGAGGCGCGTGGCCGCTCGCCGAAGACGACGAGCCGGACGACGAGGTGTCGCTGTCCGATGTCCTGGGCGCCGTGGGCCTGCGGTTGCCGGCCGTGCGGCTGCCCGGTGAGGCGGAGCTGGCCCGCGCGGTGCACGAGGTGCCCGCCTTCATGGCGGCGGTGCGGCTCGGGCACTGGTGCGGCGGCGGTCGGGAGCTGACCCCGACGGGGGTGCTGCGGCCGAAGCTCGCCCGGCAGGCCGTGGAGGAGGCCGAGCTGTGGCGCGTCGACCCCTACGGGTGGGGTGATGCCGAGGAGCGGGCCGCGCGGCTGGCGAAGGTCCGCAGCGCGGCTGACATGGAGCCGCTGGCTCTGCCCTGGGACTGGGCGCTGAACTGTGGCTTCGTCGAGGTGGAGGGCAACCGGGCGTACGCCGGCGACGAACTGCCGGACCGGGACGACGACGCGGCGCTGCTGGCTGTCTGGCAGGAAGCGGTGGCGGGCGCGGCGGTCGAACTCTCCCTCTCCTTCCCCGCGTTGGACGAGTTGCTGGGCGGGCTGCAGCCGCTGCGGGAGCTGGCCGAGGAAGCCCCGCCGCTGGTGTTCTTGATGCTGATCGCGGCGTACGGGCTGCCCGACGGGGAGTGGCTGGACGTCGACGGCTTCCTCACCGACGGCATGGAAGGGCTGTCCGAAGGCCCGGTCCGGCGGCTGGTCTCGGTGCTCCTCATCGACCAGTACCACGACACCGCCGGGACTCTGGAGCTGTTCGGCGCCGCCGAACGCGAGGGCCACGAACCTCCGCCGGCGGACGCCGTGCTCGCCCTGCTGCTTGACGGGCCCGACGGCGGCACGCGGGGCACGCCGCCCGCCGGCCGCTTCCGGCTCACCGCGCTGGGCCGCTCCGGCCTGCGCGCGCTGCTGGTGGCGGCAGGTGCCCAGGCACCGGTGATCGGCTCGTTCGCCCAGGCGGACGCCCGCGAACTGCTGGCCGTGCTCGGCTCGTATCCCTCCGAGACAGACGTGGCGGCGGAGGTGGCGGGCTGGCTGGCGGCTCGTTCCGCGGTGGACGCGGCTGTCCAGGTGGTGGACGCCTGCGACGGTACGGAGCCGGCCGACGCCCTGCGCCGGCTTCAGGCCCCGCGGGTGCTGGCCGCAGTACTGGAGGCAGAGCGCACCGGGCGGGCGAAGACGGTACTGCGCAAGGCCGCCCTCTCGAAGGTCACCGGCTGTGCTCACGCAGCGGCTTCCATGTTGCGCCGGATCGGCGAGCCTGCCGAGGGAGAGGCCGCGTGGGGCCTGGAGTGGATGCTGGTGGACGGCGCGCTGCCGTTCGCCGGGGCGGGGGAGCAGCTGCTGCGCGAACGGCTGCTGGCAGGCCCCGAGGAGGACAGGCGTCCGCTCGATCAGCTGGCCGAACACGCCGATGACCTGTGGCGGGCCGACCACCCGCACGCCGGCGAGGTGCTCGGCGCGCTGGCCGATGCCGTCAAGCCCGTCGACAAGGCCCTGGCCAAGCGACTGCGGAAGGCCGCGTTCAAGGCGGGGAGCGCCAAGTGAGTCTGCTCGTGAGGGGGACCAGTGCCGAAGCCGCACCGCTCGCCGATCCCGCTGCCACCGCCTGGGCCCGCGAGCACCTCGCCGGCGGCGGTTGGGCGGCCGTGTTCGTCCCTGCCGAGCCGGGACAGCCTGCCCGGCTCGGCCGTCTGATGCTCTACCGGTCCGCCGCCGACGCCCGCCGCGTGCCTGCCCAGGCCGCCGCGCCGGAGGCAGTGGAGCGGGTTCGGCTGGAGCTGGTCCTGCCGCACGGCGCCGGGGTGCGCACCCGCACCGTCGAAGGGTGGGCCCTCGGCCCAGGCGCCGCGCTCGCCCTCCTGCTCGACCTGCCCGGGAGCGGTGTCCATCCGTCGCTCGTCGCATGGGCAGCCGTCGCACGCCTCGCCCTTCGGTTGCTGGGCGAGGAACGCCTGTATCCGGCGCTGACCTCCGACACGTACACCACCTGGCGTTTCGGGCCGCCCGGTGCGAGGGGCAAGCGGGACCTGGACGCGCTGGCCGCCGCCCTGCCGCCGTACGCCCACAACCTTCCCGCGCCCCCGGCGGACGACAAGACCGTACGAATCGCCGAACCGGCCGCTCTGGTACGGGAGTTCTGCGACGCGCTCGCGGATGCCCTGCCGCGCACTCCGGCCGCCGGCCGGGCCGTGCCCGGCAACCCTTACGCCGACCGTGCGACCGCCCTGCATCCGCGCCTGGCCCAGTGGGCGGCCGAAACCGCGGCCGAGCGGACCGCACGGATCAGTGTGGAACTGCGGGTCGATCCCCCGGCCGGGCGGCGCCGCGCCTTCCACGCGGTGCTGCAGCTGCGGACCGCGGCCGATCCGTCCCTGGTCCTGGACGCTGCCGAGTTGTGGGCCGATCCGGTTCGCGCACAGCATCTGCTCGGTCCGCGCGCGGAGGCAGAGGCGCTGCTCGCGCTGCGCCGCGCCGCCCGTGCCTGGCAACCGCTGACCCGCCTGCTCGCCGAGGCCGCCCCCGGCACGCTGCGGCTCGACGACGAGGAGGCCATGGAGTTGCTGGGGGACGCCACCGACGCGCTGCGATCGGCGGGCGTGCGGGTGCACTGGCCGCGTGAGCTGGTCAAGTCCCTCGAAGCGCGGGCAGAGATCGGGGCGGCCACCGCACCCGGCGCGACCGTGGACACCCTGCTGGGCCGCGACGCCCTGCTCGACTTCTCCTGGCATGTCGCGCTCGGCGGCGAGAAGCTCACCGAGGCCGAGCTCGACCAACTCGCCGAGGCCCGCCGCCCGCTGGTCAAGCTGCGCGACCAGTGGGTGGTCGCCGATCCGAAGCTGGTGGCCCGCCTCAAGCGGCGGCGCGGCCGCGAACTCGCCCCGCTGGACGCACTCCAGGCGGTGCTGACCGGAGAAGTGGAATGGGACGGTGAGCGCGTCGCGGTGGAGGCGGCCGGTGCCTTCGGCGAGCTGGTCGCCCGGCTGCGCGCCCCCGAGGGCCGCGCCACCGTCCGGGCACCGGAGGGTCTGACCGCCACCCTGCGCGGCTATCAGCAGCGGGGCCTGGCCTGGCTGGCGGACATGACCCGCCTGGCCCTCGGCGGCGTCCTCGCCGACGACATGGGCCTCGGCAAGACCGTCACGCTGCTCGCCCTCCACCTGCACCGCCAGGAGCAGCCCGACACCGCGGGTCCCACCCTCGTGGTCTGCCCGGCCTCGCTGCTCGGCAACTGGCAGCGCGAGGCCGCCCGCTTCGCCCCCGCCGTGCCGGTACGCCGCTACCACGGCGGCGAGCGCACCCTGGACCACCTCGCCGGGAACGAACTCGTCCTGGTCACCTACGGTGTGCTGCGTCGCGACCGGGAGCGGCTCGCCGCCGTGAAGTGGTCGCTCGTCGCCGCCGACGAGGCCCAGCACGTCAAGAACCCGTACGCCACCACCGCCCGCGAACTGCGCGCCCTGCCCGCCCGCGCCCGCGTCGCGCTCACCGGCACCCCGGTGGAGAACAACCTCTCCGAGCTGTGGGCCCTGCTCGACTGGACCACACCCGGCCTGCTCGGCCCGCTGTCCGCCTTCCGTGACCGTTTCGCCAGAGCCATCGAGCGCGGCGCGCTGGGCATGGACGACGACGCGGAGACCGCCGAACAGGCCCGGCAGGCCGCCGAGCAACTCACCCGTCTCACCCGCCCGTTCCTGCTGCGCCGCCGCAAGTCCGACCCAGGGATCGCCCCCGAGTTGCCGGCCAAGACCGAGACCGACCACCCCGTCGCCCTCACCCGTGAGCAGGCCGCCCTGTACGAGGCGCAGGTGCGCGAGGCCATGGCCCGGATCGAGAAGGCGGACGGCATCGCCCGCCGCGGCCTGGTACTCAAACTCCTCACCGCGCTCAAACAGATCTGCAACCACCCCGCCCACTACCTGAGCGAGACCGGCCCGCTGCCCGGCCGCTCCGGCAAGCTGGAACTCCTCGACGAACTGCTCGACACGGTGGTCGCCGAAGGCGAGGGCGCCCTGGTCTTCACCCAGTACACGCAGATGGGCAAGCTCCTTCAGCGGCACTTCGCCGACCGCGGCGTCCGCGCCCGCTACCTGCACGGCGCCACCGCCGTCCCTCGGCGCGAAGAGATGGTCGCCGCCTTCCAACAGGGCGAGTTCCCCGTCTTCCTGCTCTCCCTGAAGGCCGCCGGCACCGGCCTCAACCTCACCCGCGCCACCCACGTGATCCACTACGACCGCTGGTGGAACCCCGCCGTCGAGGACCAGGCCACCGACCGTGCCTACCGCATCGGCCAGGACCGCCCCGTCCAGGTCCACCGGCTCACCACGCAGGGCACGGTCGAGGACAGGGTCGCCCGCCTGCTCGGCGCCAAGCGCGCCCTCGCGGACCAGGTCATCGCCTCCGGTGAGGCCGCCCTGACCGAACTCTCCGACGCCGACCTCGCTGAACTCGTCGCACTCTCCAAGGAGTTCGAGGCATGACCCCCGCCCGCAAGGCACCCCGTACCGGCAGTCGCGCCTTCGCCGCCACCTGGTGGGGGCAGGCCTGGGTGGACGCTCTGGAGGCCTCCACCCTCGACTCCGGCCGCCTCTCCCGCGGCCGCACCTACGCCCGCAAGGGCATGGTCGGCCCGGTCACCGTCACCCCCGGTGTGCTGCGCGCCGAGGTCGAGGGCAGCGCCCCCTGGCCGTACGACGCCGCGGTGCACCTGCGCGTCCTGACCGACGCCCAGTGGGACACCCTCCTCGACGCCATCGCCGCCCGGGCCGGCCGCACCGCCGCCCTCCTCGACGGCGAGATGCCCGCCGACCTCGTCGACGACGCCCGCACCGCCGGCGTTCCCCTGCTGCCGGAGGCGAGCGAACTCGACCCCGAGTGCTCCTGCCCCGACTGGGGCTATCCCTGCAAGCACGCCGCCGCCCTGTGCTACGCCACCGCCGCCCACCTCGACGACGACCCCTTCTGGCTCTTCACCCTCCGCGGCCGCACCAAGGACGTCGTCCTCGCCGCGCTGCGCACCCGCCGCCAGGCCCGCACAGGCGCCGCGCCAGAAACCGGCGGCACACCCCGCGGCCGGGGCGTGCCCGCCCGCGACGCGTTCGCCTCCTTCAGCGGCGTCTTCACCCCGCCCGCCCGGGAGGTCGAGGGAGCCGAGGGTGCGCCCGCCGACCCCGGGTCGGCACCCGAGCCCGAGCCGACGCCCTCCCCCCTCACGACCACGCCCCCGCCCGACGTCCCCTTCACCCTCGACGACCTCGAAACCCTCACCCGGGACACCGCTCAGCGCGCCCGTGCCCTTGCCGCCGGGCACACCGCCTCCCTCACCTGCACCCCACTCGACGACGCCGTACGCCTCGCCGCGAGCGGTGTCGGCGAGCACTGGTTCCACCAGCTCGTACGCGCCACCGGCCTGCCTCCGCTCGACTTCGCCCTCCTGGTCCGCGCTCAGCGCCACGGCGGCCCCGCCGGCGTCGCCGTCGCCCGCGCGCCCCTCACCCCCGACGCCGCTGCCATGGCCGCCGCCCGCACCGCCCTCTGCGACCCCGACAACCCCGACAACGCCGACAACACAGAGACCGAGGACGACACCGCGGGCACCGTGCGGGTACGCGTCTGGCGCAACCGTCTCACCGCCGATGACGAGGGCATCCAGATCCGCCTCGGCCCCGACAACCGATGGCATCCCTACACCCGCGAAGGCCGCGGCTCCACCACCCGATGGTGGCCCTGCGCCCCCGCCACGGCCGACCCCGTCGCCGCCCTCGTCGCAGCCCGTACCGCCGCCACGCGGAACTGACGGATTAAGCTGGCCGGGGCGCCCGAAGGAGGACACGATGACGACCGCATGGGACGCGCTCCCGCCCTGGATGCTGCCGCCTCGGCCGAGTGGTTGGGAGGCCGACGACCTCGACAACGCACCCGACCTCCCACGACACACCGAGCTGATCGATGGAGCGCTGATCTTCATGATGTCCCCGCAGCGGTCCTGGCACGCCCGCGTCGTCACCCGGCTTACGACCGCACTGGACGATCAAGCTCCCGAGGGATTCGTGATCGATCGGGAGATGACGGTCAAGCTGAACGAGAAGAACCGGCCCGAGCCTGACGTCCTCGCTGTCACGGTCCCATACGAACCGAACCGTACGTGCTACCTCTCCGACCAGGTCGCCCTCGCCGTCGAAGTCGTCTCAGACGAGTCCGCCGACCGCGACCGGTCGCTGAAGCCGTTCAAGTACGCGCAGGCGGGTATTCGGCACTACTGGCGTGTCGAGGAGGAAAACGGCCTCCCCGTCATCCACACGTACGAGCTGGACGACACCACCCGCGCCTACGTAGCCACCGGCATTAGCCGCGATCGCATGAAGACCGCGGTCCCTTTCGACATCGACATCGACTTGCCCCGTCTCGTCCGCTGACCACAATGCCGTTTAGCCCTGGGTATTCAGCGGAGTTGGGCTTCTGACGCCCGCGCCTCTGAGGCAGTCCGGGATCACCCTCCGCGAGCGTTCCCCAAGATCTGTGCCAGAAATGTTGACACACCCTGCCCTGGTGACAGGTCGCTGGAGTAGGTGTACGCGGAGCTTCAGCGGGCGCGACGTGGGCGCCACCGCTGGCAGGTGCATCAGATGATGTGATCGGCGTGGAGAGCCAGCCAGGCGATGACTCGGTCCTCGGTGGTGGTGACCGACAGACCGGTGAGCTCCTCGACCCGGGCCATGCGCTGGCGCAACGTGTGCCGGTGGATTCCGAGCTCCGACGAAGCAGCCTCCCAGTTGTTGTTCTCGCTGAGGAAGACCCGCAGGGAGCGGAGCGTAGGGAGGGGAGTTGGGGTCTCTTGCCACGTGTGGATGGCTGCGGGTGCCGAAAACCCCCGTCCATGGCCTGCGACGTGCAGGTTCTCGTGAACCGCCGTTGGCCGCAGGACGGGTGTGTCAGGCTGACCAATCGTGCTGCTGCGACTGCCCTACCTCGCCGTGTCGAGCGTGTTCGCCTTCATCCGGCTGCTGCCGATGAGCGATGTCGACAAGGACATCGAGATATTGACGCTGCGCCACCAACTGGCGGTCCTGCAGCGGCAGATCGACAGGCCCCGGGTCACCCCGGCGGACCGTGCTCTCCTTGCCGCACTCCTCCACCGGTTGCCTCGCGCCCGGCTGCGGCAGCTCCACCTGATCGTCTCCCCTGCGACGATCCTCCGGTGGCACCGCGACCTCATGCGCCGTCGCCACGCCGATGTCTCCCGACGTAAGCGTCCCGGCAGACCGCCCACCCGTCGCTCTATCCAGGCTCTCGTCCTGCGCCTGGCCCGGGAGAACGGCGGGTGGGGCTACAGACGGTGCGGGTGCCGAAAACCCCGTCCATGGCCTGCGACGTGCAGGTTCTCGTGAACCGCCGTTGGCCGCAGGACGGGTGTGTCAGGCTGACCAATCGTGCTGCTGCGACTGCCCTACCTCGCCGTGTCGAGCGTGTTCGCCTTCATCCGGCTGCTGCCGATGAGCGATGTCGACAAGGACATCGAGATATTGACGCTGCGCCACCAACTGGCGGTCCTGCAGCGGCAGACCGACAGGCCCCGGGTCACCCCGGCGGACCGTGCTCTCCTTGCCGCACTCCTCCACCGGTTGCCTCGCGCCCGGCTGCGGCAGCTCTACCTGATCGTCTCCCCTGCGACGATCCTCCGGTGGCACCGCGACCTCATGCGCCGTCGCCACGCCGATGTCTCCTGGCGTAAGCGTCCCGGCAGACCGCCCACCCGTCGCTCTATCCAGGCTCTCGTCCTGCGCCTGGCCCGGGAGAACGGCGGATGGGGCTACAGACGGATCCATGGCGAGCTCGCCGTGCCGGGCATCAAGGTCGCGCCCTCGACCGTGTGGGAGATTCTGCGCACGCATGGGATCCAGCCCGCACCCGAGCGCGACCGCCAGACCTGGGCTGCCTTCCTGCGCGGCCAGGCCCACGCGATCCTGGCCTGCGACTTCTTCACCGCCACCACCCTGAGCGGCGCGACCGTGTACGTCTTCGCCGTCATCGAGCACGCCGACCGCCGCATCCGCATCCTTGGTGCGACGGTGTGCGTGCCGACAATCGCATCCGTGTTGGTCAGGGGCATGTTGGTGGTCGCGGGTGAGGTCGTCGAGGCGGTTGCGGCGGTGTATGCCGCGGCAGGTGACTTGCTCGAGTTTGAGATCGGGGGTCGTGGAGCGCGCTTGGCGGCGGTCAGGAGGGGTCGGCGGGTGGCCCTGGTTGTAGTGGATCTCGTGATCATGCACGGGGTGTCCGCGGTGCATAGCACCGCGGTATAGCCATTGCTATACTCGGGGCGTGGATGGCGAGTGGGAGATCTTCATCGTCGACGAGGTGCGCGAGTGGATCGACAGCCTCGACGATGCGGCGCATGCGCGGGTCGTCCAGGCCCTGGACGCGCTGGCCGAGGGAGGCCCCGGGCTGGGGCGCCCACTCGTGGACACCATCTATGGTTCCTCGATGGCGAACCTGAAGGAGCTGCGCCCGGGGACGGTGCGGATCCTGTTCGCGTTCGACCCCTGGCGCTCCAGCATCCTCCTGGTGGCGGGGGACAAGGCGGGGCGGTGGACGGAGTGGTACCGGGAGGCGATTCCGCTCGCTGAGCAGCGCTACGAGACCTACGTGAAGGAACGCTCCGAAGAGGAAGGAGGAGGCTCATGAGCGGCTACGTGCGGTGGCGGGACATCCGCTCCGAGCATGTCGCCCGCGCCGGCGGTGAGGAGGCTGTGCGGGCGGGCAAGGAGGAGCTCCTGGCCGAGGTGACCGGGCGACGCTTGGCAGAGCTGCGCCGGGCCCGGGGGCTGACGCAGCAGCAGGTGGCCGAACGGATGGGGGTGACCAAGGGGCGTGTTTCGCAGATCGAGCGGGGGAACATCTCCGGCCAGGACGTGCTCGCGCGCTTTGCGGCGGCTCTGGGGGGGCGTCTGCACCAGGCGATCTACTTCGACGACGGGGATATCGCCGCCATCGCGTGAGCGGAGTGCTTGCCGATAACCTCATCCGCCCAGGTGGGAGCTGGCGTGCGGCTAGGGATGTCGACTGCCGCTGGTCTCTCCGGAGACCGGCAAGGGCCGGTGAAGCAGGAACCCTGTCCTTGCCGAAAACCTCATCCGTGCCGGTGGGAGGAGGTGGACGGCCTTCGCGATCGACGCCCACTCCAGGACGCTTCTTGCGCTGAAGCCGATCAGCCCGGCAACGTGATCGCCCATGCTGCTGCGACTGGCCTTGCCCTTGCCGAAAATCTCGCCCATGCAGGTCAGGCCGCATGGTGGTACTCGTGGAGGGTGCCGCCGAGGCGATCGCGGCGGCGTATGTCGAGGCGGGCGATCTCGTCCGGATCAGTGATCGGCGTGGGCAATGGATACAGCGGGCGGGCATTCGCGATGCCCTGATGCGGCCGGTGGGAGTTGTAGAACTGTTCGAACGCGCGCAAGGCGTGGAGCAGATGCCGCTGATTCCAGATCAACGTGCGGTCCAGCAGCTCGCCCCGGCAGCTCTGCACCCACCGCTCCATAATCGAGTTCATTCTCGGCATCCGGACGCCGCTGAGCACCACCTGGATGCCCGCGTCGTTCAGGACAGTGTCGAAGAGCTCGGGGAACTTGCCGTCCCGGTCCCGGATGAGGTAACGCACCCGGCACCCAACGTCCTCCAGGTCCATGACGAGATTCCTCGCGGCCTGAGCCACCCAGGACGCGGTCGGATGCGCCGTGGCGCCCAGGACATGGATCCGGCGGTTGGCATGCTCGATCGCGGCGAACACGTACAAGCGGGCCCCGGACAGGGTGACGGTTTCGAAAAAGTCGCAGGCCAGCAGGGCGTCGGCCTGGGAGCGCAGGAAGCCAGCCCAGGTACTGGAAGCTCGTTGGGGTGCCGGTTCGATCCCGGCCTCCTTCAAGATCTCCCATACCGTGGACGCGGCCACCTTCACCCCGAGCACGAGTAGTTCGCCATGCACCCTCCGGTAGCCCCAGTTGGGATTCTCCCTGGTCAGGCGCAGGACCAGCACGCGGATCGAGCGCACGGTGCGCGGCCGGCCGCCGCGCTTGGGCCGGGACCGTGCGGCGTGTCGGCGGACGATCAGGTCGCGGTGCCAGCGCAGGACCGTGTCCGGCCGGACCAGCAGTCGCACCCGGCGCAGCACTTCCCTTGGCAGACCGTGGAGCAGCGACGCCAGGAACGCCCGGTCGCCGGCGTCGAACCGGACCCGCTGCCCGTCCAGATGCCGCTCCAGGACGGCAATCTGATGACGCAGGGCCAGGATCTCGACATCCTTCTCCCGGTCGCTCATCGGCAGCAGTCGCAGCATCGCGAAGGCGTTCGTCATACCCAGGTACACCAGTCTCAACAGCACGGCCGATCATCATGCCGCCTCCACCGTCCCCCGAGCGAGAGCGCCGACGCGGGTGACCACGGTCGGCGCCGAAACCCACTCCCACCTGCATGGATGAGGTTATCGGCAGGGGCAAGGCCGCGGCCTTGCGCGGAGTCGACCGAGCGCTTCGCCCGACAGCCGACACCACCCGAGATACCCGGCCAGGTCTGGATCAACGACCCAGCCAAACGAGCGCAACTCGAACCACAAAGCTCATAGCGATGTAAACGTCTCATTTGACTTGACAACTACCGTTGTAGCGTTCTTACCGGGTCACCAGTCCTGCTGCGTGTTCACGCGGCTCTGGAGTTGCACGGTCAGCTCGTGGTCCTCGCCCAACACACGTTGGGCGTCGGCCAGGGCCTCCCTGTAGTACGCGAGCGCGCTGTCGAAGTCGCCGGCTCTCCGATAGGCGCCGCCGAGGGTGCCCCGGGAGGTGATTGAATGCGGATGATCGCGGCCCAGGACGTGGACGCGATCCTGAAGGACCGCGTGCAGGAGGGGGATCGCCGTGTCCAGGTCGCCGGCTTCCGCGAGGGCGCAGGCGAGGTTGTTGCGCGCCATCAGCGTGTCGGGGTTGTTCGAGCCCAGGACCCTTGTGCGGTCGCGAAGGACTTCCTCGTACAGGGCTATGGCCTTATCCGTGGCTCCAACCGCGTGGTAGCAGCTGGCGAGATTGTTGAGGGAGGTCAGAATGTCCGGGTGGTCAGTGCTCAGGACGCGCCGCCGGTCGGCGAGGACCGCTTCGGCCAGCGGGATCGCCCGCTCCCCGTCGCCGGCGTCCTGATACATGAGGGCGAGGTCGCTGCGGGAGGTCAAAGTGTCCGGGTGGTCCGGCCCCAGCACCCGTGCGCGGTCGTCGGCCGTCTTCTTGTACAGCTCCGTCGCCCGCTCCAGGTCGCCCAGTGACCTATAGGATGACGCCAGGTTGTTGCCGGTGCTGAGGGTCTGCGGGTGGTCCGGGCCGAGCACCCGTTTCATGTCCTCGATGAGTTCGGTGTACAGCAAGATCGCCAGGTCCGGTTGGCCTGCCTCGCCATGCGCGTACGCGAGGTTGTTGCGCGCGGTCAGCGTTTTCGGGTGATCTCGGCCCCGAACGTCCTCGTGATCGGCCAGGACCTTGATGTACAGCGGGATCGCCAGGTCCGGCCGGCCCGCCGAATCGAAGGCGTGGGCCAGGTTGTTGCGCGCCAGCAGGGTGCACGGGTGGTTACGGCCGAACACCCGCTCGGAGTCGTCAAGCGCCTGGCCGAGCTGCTCGATCGCCAGGTCGATTCTGCCCGCTGTCTCGTAGGCGCTGGCGAGGCAGACCCGGGACGTGTGGGTCTCCGGGTGGTCCGGGCCCAGCACGTCTCGGCGATCGGCGAAGGCCGTCTCGAATAGCGGGATTGCGTGCGCCAGGTCCCCGGACTCCTCGTAGGCCGAGGCGAGTGCGACGCGCATGGTCAGGGTTAAAGGATGCTTCGGTCCGAAGTCCCGTGCGCGGGCTTGCAGGGCGTGCACCAGGTAGGGTACCGCGCGGTGCTGCTGGCTCTGCTGGATCAGGTAGATGGCCGTGTTCATGAACAGGGCGTCCGCGAGAGGGAACGGATCCTCGTCGGCCGATTCCGCGAACAGTGCGTCGATGTGGGGCAGCAGCAGGCGCCAGGTGGCCGTGTCCGCCAGGGCATCCTCTGCGGGGAAGGCGGCGGACAGCAGTGCGACGGCGTTGGTCCACCCTTCGCGGACGGCCTCGGGGCTGCGATGCGGGTTCCCGGCTTCCGGCGTGCGGGTGACGGCCTGTACGAGGCGGTGCACCGAGATCCGGGCGCCGGCAGGGTCCCCGTCGTCGTTCTTCAGGGTGATCATGCTATAGGCGTTCAGTCGACCGACGGCGCGGTTCGCCGCGGCCTGGTCGGGCATCGGGTCCAGCAGGCGTCGCGGGATCCCGGTCGGCGCGAGCCATGCCAGAGCCTGCAGGAGTTCCACCGCGACCGGTTCCTGCTCGGCCAGACGGTCCAGCGTCACCGACCAGACTGCGGAAACGGTTCGGTCCCGGGCCGTGCCGTTCGCGGCGTCGCGCAGCGTGTTGGCGCGGTCGTTGGCCAGTAGATTGAGATATTTGCGGGCCTCGGTGCCGGTCTCCTCCAGATAGGCGCCGGCCTGATCCAGAGCCAGCGGCAGGTGTCCCAGCGCACGGCACAGCTCCTCGGCTGCGGCGTCGTCGAGCTCGGCACCTGCCCCGCGCAGCACTTCTGCGGCCGCCTCCGGCGCCAGCGTGCCCACGGCCAAGGTTTGGATTCCGCGCCAGCCGGTCGCCAGCCTTGTGGTGATCAGGAACCGGCCCTCGGGCAGTCGGGCCAGCAGGGGGGTGATGTGGCTTCGGTCGTTGACGTTGTCCAGGATCAGCAGCCACCCGCGATGCGCGCCCAGCCAGGCCGTGGCCCAAGCGGCCGCCAATGGCGGGGCGGTCTCCGCCCAGCGCGCGTCAAGCCGGGCGGCGAGACCCGCGAGGCCAGCCTCGATCTCGTCCGGGTTCTCCGCGCTCAGCCAGTGGATCAGGGCGTGGTCGCCCCGGTGGACGTCGGCGTAGTGGTTGGCCAGCGTCGACTTGCCCACGCCACCGAGCCCGGTCAGCGCCCTGACGATCAGGCCCGGGCCCGCAGCCTCCGACAGCGCCGCGTGTAGCTCGGCGATCTCCGCCTCACGTCCCACAACCGGCACCCCTGCCACGTGAGCCGGGGACAGCGAGACCAGCAGCGACGGAAACCCGGTGTCGACGGGGCTCGGTGGCGGCCCGTCGAAGATCACCAGAACGTTGGTGGCGTCGTCCCCGGTGGAGATAATGCCGTAGTTGTCTGCTCCGAGGGTCACGGCGCGAGCCGCGGCTCCCTCCGACTCGGTCATCCAGGGTTCGCGATGCTGTTGCGGCTGTTGTCTCCCAGCGACACGATGCCGTGGTTGGTCGTCATCCGCACCGACCGGTCCCCGGAGACCGTCGCTGGGCCGACGCCCGACTCGGCGAGCAGCGCAGCCAGGTCGCCGGCCAGACCATCCTCGCGACCGAGGGCCTTCTCGACCTTGGCTCGCAGTACGGCTGTGTAGTCCTCGTCCTCCGGATCGTCGGCAACTGCCAGGACCGCTCTGGAGATCTGCGCGTCGGAGTCGGGATTTCGCCGCAGCCGCTCCAGCAGCCGCCGCCCCAGTCGTACTGTGGCCTGTTCCGCAGCTACCTCGCCCTGGCCGAGAACGTTCCGACCGTAGGTCGCCGCAGCGGCGCTCACGGCCGCGACCACTCCGTCAATCATCGAGCTGTCCATCGAACCCCCCAATGGCCTCGGACACCGGCAGCACGCCGTGGTCGGAATATTAATGAAGAGCCCCGGCGGGAGGGGCGTTTTGGTGATTCCGGCGTCGGCCTGTTCCCGCCGGTTTTCGGGCCGGGGAGGGCGTGCAGTGCCTGGTGACCCGGTCCGGAGACTCGCTCACAATAATTGTGGTTGGCGGCGATGAGATGGCGTCCCGCCGGATGGTGTAGGGGATCAAGGCGCCGGAATCCGCAGGCCGGGAACGGTGACCGTGCCGGATCGGGTGCGCAACCCCGCCCGAGCGCGTCACCTTGAGCGCCGCCGCCTCCACGGAGATCGTCGGGGCTTCGTAGCGGAATGCGCCGCCCTTGATCCCTTACACCACGGCGTGGGACACGACCAGATGCGGGCGCGGGACTGCGTTCAGGACTACCCATGCTTCTACCCCGCCGGTTACGCCGTGGATGTGGTCATCCCTCTCATCAACGTTCACCAGGCGGAGAACTGGCGGCCCAACGGGGACGCCCCTTGGGGCTGGACCTTGTCTGCTGGCACTTGGGTCGCCACCGGGCTGGGCTGGGCCCTGTCTACCCTTGCCGTTGCCGGATACACCGGCCTGATCCGCAAAGATTGACCCTCGAACGCCTGGTCCTCGCAATTGCTTGCCCTTGCGGCAGATCCGGGTCCCGAGAGACAAACCAAGCCCAGCAGAGCCCCCTACCGACCGGTTACTTGTCCCCTGGTGTCTGAGGTAGGAGCACTGAGCCACGTAACCCGCCCACCGTGGCCGTGCCCTGGAAGCGTCCAGGAACCGATCGGTAGTTGAACAGAGGCCTCGCTCGCTCCTGCCGACTGCAGAGTGTGTGCAACAAGGGTGTTCAGCAGCACGGTGAGCTGGTCACGGATGAAGTTGCCCCGGTTTGATGGACAACCTTTCGCTTTGGGACACTGGGTCCCGCAAGGAGGAGTTCATCGTGCCGAGGACGCGTCCGGCCTACCCGCCGGAGTTCCGTCGCCAGATAGTCGAGCTGGTTCGAGCCGGCCGGTCGCCGGAGGAGCTGGCGAAGGAGTTCGAGCCGTCCGCGCAGACCATCCGGACCTGGGCCAACCAGGACCGCGTGGACGCCGGGGAACGCCCGGGACTGACCAGCGACGAAAGGGAGGAGCTCGCCCAACTCCGCCGTGAGGTGAAGCAGCTGCGCGAGGAAATGTCGGCGTACGGACTTTTCTCCCCGGTTGCGTACGGACGAATGTCCCCAGCTCTGACCGCGGGCAGCGGCAGTGCGGCAGAGGATCTCAATTGAGATCGATGCCCCGACCAGGGACACTCGCGCGATGAGCCACAGCACATCGTCTGAACCGATCGAGCGAGGATGGGACGAGCCCTGGTATCGGGTCCGCATGGAGGACTTCCAGGCGTCGTTCCTGCCGAGCGACGGTGAGGACTTGGACGAGGTCTGCAACGTCGATGTCTTCGTGACTCTGAAGGATGGATCTCGTTGGACCGCGACCGTGTTCACCGTCGCGGAAGTCGAGCGCCTGATGAAACTCTGGGCAGGGACCGACGAGGCTCTCGGGGGCCGGTACTTCTGGGTCTCGGGCGGCCTGATCGTCAGGGATCCTGGCATCGACAACATGACCGGCGTGATCGCCGGACTGGTCGAGAACGGCGAGTTCTCCGAGATCTTTCAGCAGGTGATCAACGACTGATCAAGTGCTGGGCCGCCGGAAACGACGTGGGGCGTCAGGCCACGTCTGTGTCCCGCTCGATGGCCTTGAGGCGGTTCTTGAGCCGGTAGCTGGGGCCGTTGATGGAGATCACTTCGCAGTGGTGGAGGAGGCGGTCGAGGATGGCGGTGGCGAGGACCTCGTCGCCGAAGACCTGGCCCCATTCGCTGAAGGTCTTGTTCGAGGTCAGGATGATCGAGCCCTTCTCGTAGCGCTTGGAGATGACCTGGAAGACCAGATTTGCCTCGGCTCGTTCGAGGGGCTGGTAGCCGACCTCGTCGATCACCAGGACGCTGGGCCGCAGGTAGGTGCCGAGCTTGTTCGTCAGACGGCCGGCGGCTTCGGCGGCTTTGAGGTTGCGGACCATGTCGTCGAGGCTGGTGAAGTAGATCGAGTAGCCGGCCCGGCAGGCCGCGACCGCAAGAGCGACGGCGATGTGCGTCTTGCCGACCCCGGGCGGCCCGAGCAGGGCGGCGTTCGCCTTTCCGTCGACGAACGAGAGGGTGGCGAGGTCCTTGACCTTGCGCGGGTCGAGGTCGGGCTGGAAGGAGAAGTCGTATTCGTCGAGCGTCTTGTGGTGCGGCAGCCGGGAGAGCCGCAGGCCCTGGCGGAAGCGGCGGTCGTCGCGGACGGCCAGTTCCTCGGAGAGGACCAGGTCGAGGAAGTCGAGGTAGCCCATCTTCCCTTCGTCGGCCCGCCGGGTGTACTCGTTGATCGTTTCGGCCAGGTGGGGCAGGCCGAGCTTGCCGGCCGTGTTGCGGATGCGGGTGGAGACCAGCTCGCTCAAGACGTTTCCCTCGTGCTCGGACGGGTGGTGAAGGGACGGGTGCCGGTCAGCTCGTCATAGACCGACAGCGGCCGGCGGCCGACCTCGATGCGGGTGGCCGCGGCCCGGTTCAGCAGGGCCTGCAAGGGTCCCGTCTCCTCGCCCAGAGGACGCTCCTGGCGGGGCCGGGGCGGGACATCGCCGGTCGTGGTGCGGCGTCCCTTGCCGGTGGGCAGACCGTCCCAGTGGGCCTCTTCGACGACGCGGGCCCCGCGGCCGATCGCCCGCGGGTGGGTGGCCAGCAGCGTCTCGCCACTTGAGTCAGCGATGGTGGAGTGCAGCAGGACCTGCGATTTCGTGGCCCTGATCTCCACCAGCTGACGCGGTCGGACCCTGCGGGCGGGCACTGAGTAGAGGTTGCCGCCGAAGGCGACCAGGCAGTCCTTGCCGACCGGCCGCAGATGTCGTTCGGCCACCAGATACGGAGTCGAAGGCAGCGGCTTGAGGGCCATGTGATCGCGGGCCGCCCGCTCTCCGATGATCTGCTGGTGAGTCCTGTGGGCCTGAGCCCGCCGCTGAGGGACCCAGGTGCTGAAGGCGGCGTCCATCTCCTCGACGGAGGAGAAGGACCGGCCGGACAGGACGTGGTCGCGGACGATGAGGACCTGCCGTTCGACGCGTCCCTTGCCGGTAGGGCGGTAGGCGGCCAGGACGTCGATGTCGAAGTCGTAATGGCCGGCGAACCCGACCGCTTCCGGATGCAGCGGGACCGCCTCACCCGGAGCGACGTGTCGGCGGACGACCGTCTTGGTCCGGTCGTAGACGATCGTCATCGGCACCCCGCCGAAATGGGCGAAGGCCCGGCGGTGGCAGTCGAAGAACGTCTGCAGGTCCTGGCTGGTGGTGAAGCAGCAGAACGGGTCGCGCGAGTACGACAGCGTCATGTGGAACGAGTAGACCTTCGGGATGCCCATGTGGGCGAGGATCTTGCCCTCGTCGCCCCAGTCCACCTGGGCCTGGGCGCCCGGGATAACCTCGAACCGACGGTGCATGCCGGCGAGTTCCTTCGGCGTGATGCCGAGTTCCTCGGCGATCCGAGGCCGAGCTTCCTGAACGTAGAGCTTGACGCGCTGATAGTTGCCGGTGAACCCGTACTCCGCCACCAGCCGCCCGTGGATCACCGCGGCCTTCATCAGGATCTCGGCCCGCAGCATCGAATCGACCAACGGCGCGAACTCGTCGATCACCCTCGCCCGCGACCGCCCGTTCGGCGACCGCCGTGGCGGGGTCGCCGGCCCCGGTGCCGACAGATACTTGCGGACCGTCTTCCGGTCCAGCCCCGTCTCCCGGGCCACCTCCGACAGGCTGATCGCCCCGGACTCCAACAGACCCCGGAAGCGACGCAATTCCAACCAACGATGCGGATCCAGGACCACCGCCGACCGCCTCCCGCCGCCTCTCACCGACCAAGCAGCAGAGTGTCGAGCAGCAGGTCTCAACGCATCAGCAACTGTCCCTTTTCATCCGTACGCGGGTGGGGACGTTCACGTGTACGCCGACAGGAAAAGGAGATCCTCCGCAAGGCCACGGTTTTCTTCGTCCGGGAGACCAGCCGGTGATCTGCTACCGGCTGATCGACGAGAACAGGGCACACCACGACGTCTCCCTCATGGCCCGGCTGCTGGGTGTGTCGCGGCAGGGCTACTACTCCTGGCGCGACCGCTGCCCGTCCCGCAGACGGCGCGAGGACGCCGAGATCACCGAGAAGATCCGCGGGCACCACGAGCGGTCCCACGGCACCTACGGCGCCCCGCGCATCCACGCCGACCTGCGCGAGATCGACGGCCTGAAGGTGGGCCGCAAGCGTGTCGCTCGCCTGATGCGCCAGGCCGGGCTGGTCGGCGTGCACCGCCGCACCGGCAGGGCATCACTGACCCGCCAGGACCGACGGGCCCAGCCGGCTCCCGACCTGATCGGCCGGGACTTCACCGCCAGCGCGCCGAACCTGCGCTGGACCGCCGACATCACCTACGTGCCCACCGACGAGGGCTGGCTCTACCTCGCCGTGATCATGGATCTGTTCTCCCGCCGCATCGTCGGCTGGGCGATGGCCGACCACATGCGAACCGAGCTGGTCACCGATGCCCTCGCCATGGCAGTCACGGCCCGCAGACCCCGCCCCGGCCTCGTGCACCACAGCGACAGTGAGTATGTGGAGTGCTGGATGTCCCCGGGCTTCCTGGCCCGCACAGCGACGGACGCGCGAGGATACCGGTGCCGGGATGCCCCGCGGCCTCCTGACCCGCACTCCGACCGACCGCGCTGTCCTTCCTCGGATCTGTCGGTGGCCCGGGGCATCCCGGCGAGGCACCCGCCTCGCCGACGGCCGTGACCTGAGGAGAGCCTGGCCAGAGGCGTCCCATCACTGTCGTGTCCGCCGCCTTCGACGAGCCCGTGCCGACCCCGGAACCAGTCGGACACAACCGTTCGGAGGCCGACATGGCCAGCATCCCACTCACGTCCCCTCTCGTCATCGGGGGCGTCGACACCCACAAGGACCTGCACGTCGGCGCGGTCGTCGACACCGACGACCGCGTCCTGGGCACCGCCTCCTTCTCCACCACCCGGGCCGGCTACCGGGCCCTGCTCGCCTGGATGCGCACCTTCGGGGACGTGCGGCGCATCGGGGTGGAGGGCACCGGCTCCTACGGCGCCGGGCTCCTGCGCCACCTGGACCAGGCCGGCGTCCAGGTCCTCGAGGTCGACCGGCCCGACCGCTCGGACCGCCGTCGCCGGGGCAAGGACGACACCCTCGACGCGGAGAACGCCGCCCACGCGGCCCTGGCCGAACGGCGCACGGTCACTCCCAAGACCCGCACCGGCATGGTCGAGTCGCTGCGGGTGCTGCGGGTGGCCCGCAGCACGGCGGTCAAGTCCCGCCGCGTCGCCCTGCAGATGCTGCGCTGCCAGATCGTCTCCGCCCCCGAGGAACTGCGCGACCAGGTCCGCAACCTGACCCGGATGCAGCTGATCCGCACCTGCGCGGCCTGGCGGCCGGACGAGAGTGCCTTCCGCGATCCGGTCGCCGCCACCCGGATCGCGCTGAAATCCCTGGCCCGGCGCTACCTCGAACTCGACGACGAGGTCGCCGACCTGGACGAGATGGTCGCCCCGCTGGTCCGCGAGCTCGCTCCCGGCCTGCTGGCGGCGGTCGGGTTCGGCATCGAGAACACCGCCCAACTGCTGGTCACTGCGGGCGACAACCCCGACCGCTGCAGCAGCGAGGCCCGCTTCGCCAAGCTCTGCGGAGTGGCCCCGCTGCCGGCCTCCTCGGGCCTGCACCAGCGCCACCGGCTCAACCGCGGCGGTGACCGGCAGGCGAACTCCGCCCTGCACCTGGCCGTGGTCACCCGCATGCGCGTCGACGACCGGACGCGCAAGTACGTGGAGCGCCGGACGGCCGGGGGAAAGTCGAAGATGGAGATCATCCGCTGTCTCAAGCGGTACACCGCCCGCGAGGCGTACTACCTGATCAAACAGGACGCCAGTCGGCGGGCCACCACCGGACGCCGCACCTACCGGACCGCCCGATAGCCAGCCCCTCCCGGGCCGGAGGCCGGTGCTGTCCAGGGTGGGCGAAGCCCATCGCGCAGCGACGCCGCAGGCGCCCTTGACAGCCCAGCCCGGCCCGGCATCCTTCAGGCTCGGGCGCTCCCGGCAATGGGCCGATCCCAGGAGGTTGACACACAGGAGAGCATCAAGGGCTCCCAATACACGAGTCTGACGTTCAGTCAGCGATGCGAGGAAGCAGGCATCCGGCCCTCCACCGGCCGCACCGGATCGTGCTTCAACGCCGTCACCGAGAGCTTCTTCGCCTCCCTGGAAACCGAACTCATCGACCGGACCGCCTTCCCCACCCGACACCACGCCGAGCAGGCCCTCTTCGCCTACATCGAAGGCTTCTACAATCCCCGGCGCCGCCATTCGGCGAACGGCCAGCTCAGCCCGGCCGAGTACGAACGTCGTCACGCCGCGAAGACACCACATAGAGTGCTCTACGCAGCCGCATAGCGCGCAAGCCCATCAGTGTCTGTCAGACCGGGGCAACTCCACCGGCACGGGTGAGCGCCAAGCGCTACTACTACCGGGGAACACGTATCCCGACAGGGCCTGTCCAGTGAACGGTGTTTCTGGAGTTGATAGGGATTCAGTGGCGGGCGGCGGAGAGCCGTCCGTCGAAGGTGATCTCGAAGGCGTTGAGGGCGGCCTTCCAGCGCTGTGACCAGCGTTTGCGGCCCTGCCCGGTGGGGTCCAGGCTCATGATGGCCATGTAGACGCACTTGAGAGCGGCCTGCTCGTTCGGGAAGTGCCCGCGGGCGCGGACGGCCTTGCGGATGCGCGCGTTCACCGACTCGATGGCGTTGGTCGTGCAGACAACTCGCCTTATCTCGGTGTCGAATTGAAGGAAGGGGACGAACTCGGCCCAGGCGTTCTCCCACAGCTTCACGATCGCGGGGTACTTGCTGCCCCAGGCGTCGCAGAACTCCAGGAACTTCTCCTCGGCGACGTCCTGGGTCGGGGCGGTGTAGACGGGCTTGAGCGCCTTCGAGATCTTGTCCCAGTCCTGGCGGGCCGCGTAGCGGAACGAGGCCCGCAGCAGGTGAACGACGCACGTTTGGGTGATCGCCTGCGGCCAGACCGCCTCGATCGCGTCGGGCAGGCCCTTCAGCCCGTCGCAGACGACCATGCAGACGTCTTCCGTGCCCCTGTTCTTGATCTCGGTGAGGACCTGGAGCCAGTACTTGGCGCCCTCGCCGCCGTCGCCGGCCCACAGGCCGAGGATCTCGCGGGTGCCCTCGACGGTGACCGCGAGCACGACGTAGATCGGACGGTTGGCGACCTGGCCGTCCCGCAGCTTTACGTGCACACAGTCGATGAACAGAACCGGATAGACCGGGTCGAGCGGGCGGCTCTGCCATTCGTGCATGCCGTCGATCACCTTGTCGGTGATCGTGGAGATCGTGGTCTTCGACACCTCGGCGCCGTAGACCTCCTTCAGGTGGGCGGAGATCTCGCCGTGGGTCAGGCCGCGGGCGGACAGCGACAGGACCATCTCGTCGACGCCGGTCAGCCGGCGCTGCCGCTTCTTGACGATCTGCGGCTCGAACGAGCCCGCCCGATCGCGCGGGACGTCGATCTCGACCGGGCCGACATCGGTGAGCACGGTCTTGGAGCGGGTGCCGTTGCGGGTGTTGCCGCCGGCCGTCTTCTCGTGCTTCTCGTGCCCGAGGTGGTCGGTGATCTCGCCCTCGAGGGCGGACTCGAGGATCTTCTTCGTGAGCTGCTGCAGCAGTCCGCCCTCGCCGGTCAGCTTGATCCCGCCCGCCTTGGCCCGGTCCACCAGCCGGCTGATCAACTGGTCGTCCAGCGCGTCAGGCTTCAGCCCCGCCGGCCGTACTTCCTCCACGGCCTCAGCCGACACGGTCACGTCTGTCATCAGGTGTCACTTCCTGTTCGAAGATCCACCGTTGACCGTACAGACCCTCCCGACACCGTGGCCGAGCACAGCGTGAAGTGAACACGAGCCCAAGGGACTTGTGGAGAGCCCGGTGCGCTTAGCGGTGCACGCCGGGTTCGGGAGGCGACCCGGAGAAACGGGCTGGTCGCGAGGCCAGAACCGCGCTCCGGGTCGACCTCACTGCCGTATCCCCGGCCAGGCGTGATGCGTGCTCATCCCGTGAGACCGAGTTCGCGTAGGGCGTCGGCGGGGTGGTTGCGGTAGTGGTCGTGGGCGGCGGCGTTGTTGGTCCATCCGGCGAGGTGGGCGAGGCTGATCGCCAGGCTGCGGAAGGTCGCCAGCGCGCGGGGCAGGTTGCCGGTGCGGGCCCGGCAGGCGTCCTCGCCGAAGGTCACATCTCGTACGAAGTGCTGGGCCTCGATGGCCCATTGGCCGCGTACGCAGCGGGCGAGGGTGGCCGCGTCGGCGGTCTGGGCGGGGGCGGTGGTGATGCCGAGTTCGGCGTCCGCGTGGATCTTCCCGTCGCCGCGGCCTGTGGTGTATCGCTCCACGAGCAGGGCTCGGGTGGCGTGGGGGAAGTTCACTTGTCCCGGGGCCAGGGGCTGGACGCGGACGATGCGGATCTCGTGACGGCCGCTGTTGGTCTCCTCGGTGCGGACCACGGTGATGTGCGGGTTGGTGCGCTCGTCCCAGTCGAGCGCGTCGAGCTGGGCGAACAGGGTGGAGCGGTTCTCCTTGACCGGGAAGAGCCCGAAGGCGCCGCGGGAGTGCAGATAGTGGGCGTGGTCGGCGACGGTGTGCAGGGCATCGGCGGTGACGATCGCGCCGGTGATGTCGGCGATCAGGTCCAGGGCGGCAGGGAAGTGAAGGGTCTCGTGCGGCTTGTGGCGCATTTCGCGCTGGGCGAGCATCACCCCGGGATCGACCTGGTAGACGCCGAGCAGATGCAGCTGCAGGCCCGCCTCGTCGCGGGCGCCGCGGACCGTCTTGCCGTCGGCGGCCAGCTGCAGCACGGGCGGCTCGCCGGCGATGCCCGCGAGCGGGTCGGCCGCGTGGGCCTGCACGAAGGCGCCGACAGCCGCATCCAGTGCATCGGCGTCGACCCGGGCGAGCGTGCGGGTGAGGGTAGTGGCCACCGGCAGCCGGCCGGGGTCGCCGCCGGGGACCTCGAGCGCGGCCAGGACGCCGGCGCCCTGGCCATTCGCCCAGCGGATCACACCGCGCACCGAGCGCACCCCGCACAGCGTGGCGCAGGCGAGAAGGCCGAGCAGCATCGGCCAGGCGTGCGTGACCAGGTGCGGCGTGCGTGGGTCGGGCACCGCCCGGACCGCCTCCAGCAGCGACGGGAGTCGTTCCGGCGTGCACAACTCCTCGCCGATGAGGTCGAGTTGCTCGGCGAGTTGGCGGGAGGCGGGCAGGGTCGGGCAGGATGGCATGCGGGCGCGGCCTTCACGATCATGCTGAGTGGTATCAACGTGATCATGGACGGTCGCGCCCTTCGCCGTTCACCCAGCCCCTGTCCAAGACCCGAGCACGCATCACGCCTGTATCCCCGGCTCAGCCGGGAGGAATTGGAGGGAGGTTCCTGGGTTCGATGGCTTACCTGACGCCGAAAGGCTTAACTCGATTTCAACGCCAGCTGGACCGCTTCCTCACGGAACTCCGGCGAGTACGGACTTGGACGTGCCACTTGCTTCTTCCCTCGATTCCTTACATGACAACCCTATTGGGTCCCTGTCCGGGATCTTCGGGGCCCCTCACGGGGCCGTCGCTGGGGGAAAGGAACGTGTGTGGAGCCGCCTTCGAGTAGCGCGATCGCCAGCATGCCGGTCCGGAGCGGGCGTCCGCCAGCGACGTCGCGGGCGGATCTGGAACGGTTTGGTTTTGAGCTGTTCGCGCGGCGGGGGTTTGAGGACACCACGGTCAACGACATTGCCAGGGCAGCTGGCATCGGCCGACGGACCTTTTTCCGCTACTTCTCGTCGAAGAACGACCTGGTGTGGGGCGACTTCGAGGAGCATCTGGTCAGGTTTCGCGAGCTGTTGGATGCGGCGGACCCGAGCACTCCGGTGATGGACGCGCTGCGGGAGGCCGTCGTCGAGTTCAACCGGTTCGACGCCGCCGTGGTGCCGTGGCATCGGCAGCGCATGGAGCTCATCCTGACCGTGCCCACCCTCCAGGCCGATGCCACACTGCGGTACGCCTCCTGGCGGGCGATCGTCACCGAGTTCGTGGCGCGGCGCACGGGTCTGTCGCCTTCGGATGATCGCATCCCGCCAGGTGGTGTAGCCGATCAAGTACTCGGAATGCGCAGGTCACCGCCGCATCGACGCGGTTCAGGGGCCGCCAATGGCGCTGACAGCAGGTCAACCGCGCGCGATGCGGGAGCCGTGTCCCATGGGGTGGCCGGCGTGCGGCTTACCGGAACGCGTCGAGCAAGGTCGCTTACACCACGAGGCGGGACACGACCCTTCGGACGTGTTGCCCCGGCTCTTTGGGTGCACCGTGCTTGCCACGGCGATCGCTGCGTATGAACACTGGCTGGCCGAGGAGGAAGCCAGCTTGAGTGACCTGCTCGACCTGGCCATGCGGCAGCTGGCCGACGGCCTCGGCACGGTGTAGCCGGGGGCTACGGGGCCGCGGGTTCCTGGAGCCCGGTAAGGGCGGTGACGTGGAAGGCGAGCGGCCGGACCCCGATGTGCGTCTTGTGGCCCTGGGCACGGAGTATGAAGAACTTCCTGCGGAGACGGTCTGACCACGCGCGCACTCCAGCCATGCCACGGCCGTCCAGGAAGACGGCGCCCTCCGGCATGCAGTGCCCATACCAGACCAGCGAAGCGGTCTCCCTCCTTCGCGGTGAGCTGCCGGCAGGCTCAGCTCCACGCCTTGCCGGGCACCGAACAGGCTCAGCCGGGGCGGTCGACGAGGAAGGGGGCAGGTGGTCGATGAGTGCTGCACGCTCAAGGACACCAGCGTGGTCATGGAAGGTCGTGGCGGATGGCGTAGGCGATGAGTTCGCCGATCAGGACAGCGGTCGCCGCAGGTCCTCGCTGCGGGGTGTCCGGCAGGATCGAGGTGTCGGCGACGCGCAGGGCCCGCACGCCGTGGACGCGCCCGAACTGGTCGACGGCGCCACGTCCGGGATCGTCTGCGGGCCCCATCGGCACTGTGCCGCAGGTGTGCTGGGCGGTGCCGAGGTGTTCGCGAATCCAGCGGTCCAGGGCTCGGTCGTCGTCCAGGACCCCGGGACCGGGGTCGAGCAGGCCGTGGGAGATGTCGGCGAACGGTGGGGTGTCGATCAGGGCCGCGGTGACGCGGACGACCTCGCGCAGGCGGCGGAAGTCGTCGGCAGTGCTGAGGAAGTTGTAGTCGGTGTCCGGTGGTATGTCGGGGTCGGCTGACCGGATGCGCAGGCGGCCGGTCGGCCGGGGTGCCTGGGCGGACGCGAGGAATGACAGGGGTGCTCCGGGGACGCTCACGGCACCGCTGACGAGTCCCGCCATGGGGACCAGGGACTGGAGGATTTCCAGGTCTCCTGGGGTGCCGGGTCCGTCGAACCCGCCTGCCACGCAGGTGAGGTGGAGGCAGCCGCCGAGCCAGGACTCGGCCGGCTCGCCCAGGTCTTCGCGGGGCGTCCAGTCCAGGACGACTTGCGGGTGGTCGCTGAAGCGGGCGCCGACGGCGGGGGCGTCGCGGACGACGGGTATGCCGAGTCGTTCGAGGTCGGCGCGTGGTCCGATACCCGAGAGTTGCAGCAGATGCGGGGTGGAGAGGGCGCCGGTGCTGAGTACGACGCTGCCGGCTTCGACGGTGGCGCGTCCGCCGTCGCGTTCGACGACGACGCCGGTGGCACGGCCGTCCTCGATGACGACCCGGCGGGCCTGCCAGCCGCCGAGGACGGTGAGATTGGGGCGGTCGAGAACCTCGGGCGGCAGATAGTTGAGCCCGGTGTTGTGACGTACCCCGTCGATCGCGTTGGACGGTACAGGACCGAAGCCGGGCGGTGCCTGGTCGTTCTTGTCGGAGTCGGCGAGGAAACCGAGGTGGTGGGCGGCGTCGCGGAAGGCCACGGCGGCCGGATGCTCGATGCAGCTGCGCCGGATCCGCATCGGCCCCTGACCGCCGTGCAGTTCGCTCGGACCGAAGTCGAGATCGTTCTCCAGAGTGCGCAGGAGCGGCAGCATTTCGTCGTAGGCCCAGGCTGGATTGCCTGCTGCGGCCCAGCGGTCGAAGTCCTCACGCCGGGCCCGTACGAAGTAGCCGCCGTTGACGGTGGTCGAACCGCCGAGGACGCGTCCGCGCGTGACCAGCCACGGCCGCTGAGGTGTGAGACGTACCGGATGAGCCGTTGTGGCGGGATGGTTCGGCTGTGCACCCGGAACCAGTCGGGCGTCCAGCAGGGCGGGGCCGAATCCGCCCTTGCCGCGCGGTATGGGTCCCGCGTCCAGGAGCAGCACGTTCCGGTCGGAATCCTCGGTCAGTCGCGCCGCGAGTACCGCACCGGAGGCTCCGGCACCGACCACGACGACATCCGGTCGGCGGCTCACGAAAGCCGTGCCGCGGCGATGTGGAAGGAAAGGCGGACCTGTTCCATGGGCACGGGATCTTAAGTCGTTCCCGGCGGCGGAGCGCAAGCCCCGCGATCGTCGCGAGACGGACTTCAGCGACTGCCGCTGCACGGGCATCGTTTGGGTTTTCGCAGTTCGGACGGGGTGGCAGACGGGCGCGCACACGGTTCTTGCCGCAGTCCGTGAAATTGCCGCCGACAGACACCTTCCTTTTGGCACCCCATGTCAATATTCTCGCCGGTGTCTGAACGACGGGGTCGGCGATGCTCCTGATCCCGAGCGGGCTCGGCTGTCCTGCCCGCAGTCCGCTCCACGCACGCGGATCGTGCGCACCCAGGTGTCCACGATTACTTCCATCCGCGTACCCCAAGATCGGCATTCACCAGCACACTTCCGTACTCCGAGGGAGAACCGCATGAACGAGTTCAACTCCGCCGAGGCCGAGCAGAACCACGCCGACGAGATCACGTCCCCCGATGCGCTCATCGAGGGCGACGCCCTGATCGAGGAGGTCTCGATCGACGGCATGTGCGGCGTCTACTAGGCCGCGCACATGGCCACATTGAACCTGGACCGTGCCTGGGACCTGCATTCGCAGGTCTCGGTACGGCCGGAACCCTTCGGTGCGCTGCTGTACCACTTCGGTACCCGCAAGCTCTCCTTCCTCAAGGACCGCCGCCTGCTCGCGGTCGTCCAGGCGCTCGCAACGGCCCCCACCGCGCGAGCGGCCTGCCTGGCCGCCGGCGTCGACGACCGGGACGTGCCCCGGTACGGGCAGGCCCTGGCCGCACTCGTCCAGTCGTCGATGGTCGTCGAAAGGGCAACTCCATGACCACAACTCCGCAGATGTCGAGGCCCGCGCCGGCTGCGTCGCGCCTGGTGGACCTCTTCGAGTACGGCCTGGACGCGCCGATCTGCCTGACCTGGGAACTCACCTACGCCTGCAACCTGTCCTGCGCGCACTGCCTGTCCAGTTCCGGTCGGCGCGACCCGCGCGAGCTGAGCACGGCGGAGGCCAAGGCCGTCATCGACGAGCTGGAGGCCATGCAGGTCTTCTACGTCAACATCGGCGGAGGTGAGCCCACAGTCCGCCCCGACTTCTTCGAACTGATCGACTACGCCACCGCCCACCACGTCGGTGTCAAGTTCTCCACGAACGGCGTGCGGATCACGCCCGAGGTCGCCCGGCGGCTGGCCGGCAACGACTACGTGGACGTCCAGATCTCGCTGGACGGGGCGACGGCCGAGGTCAACGACGCGGTGCGCGGCCCGGGTTCGTACGACACGGCGCTGCGCGCGCTGCGCAACCTGGCCGATGCCGGAATGAAGAACTTCAAGCTCTCCGTCGTGTGCACCCGCCACAACATCCCGCAGATGGACGAGTTCAAGGCCCTCGCCGACCGCTACGGTGCGCAGCTGCGGCTGACCCGGCTGCGCCCCTCCGGACGTGGCGCGGATGTGTGGGACGAACTGCATCCGCTGCCGGGGCAGCAGCGGCAGCTGTACGACTGGCTGGTGGCCCACGGCGACAGTGTGCTCACGGGTGACTCCTTCTTCCACCTGTCGGCGTACGGGAAGGCGTTGCCGGGGCTGAACCTGTGCGGGGCCGGACGCGTGGTGTGTCTGATCGATCCGGTCGGGGACGTGTACGCGTGCCCGTTCGCGATCCACGACGAGTTTCTCGCCGGGAACATTCGCCGGCCGGGCGGCTTCGCCGGGGTGTGGCGGGAGTCGGAGCTGTTCCGGAGCCTGCGCGAGCCGCAGAGCAGTGGGGCGTGCGCCTCGTGCGCGTTCTACGACACCTGCAAGGGCGGCTGTATGGCGGCGAAGTTCTTCACCGGGCTGCCGCTGGACGGCCCCGATCCCGAATGCGTTCAGGGGTATGGCGAGCAGCTGCTGGCTCAACGCCCGAAGGACCGCGGCCACCTTCCGAAGCCGTCCGGCGACCACTCGCACTGCACCGCGCCCAAGCGGCGCCCCGGCACTGTGGATCTGGTGCTGACGCGCCGCCCGGACCTGGACCGGCCGCCGGTCAGCGCCTGCGCCGAGGACCCACTGGCCGGCACGAGCTTCGCCTAGCGCGGCACACCCGCGGCGCTGTCGTCACCCAGGCCGCCCGCCACTGCCCCCGCACACCCCTTACCGAGAAAGAGCCGCATCATGGGCCGTAATCCCTGGTTCGAGACCGTCGCGGAGGCTCAGCGCCGCGCCAAGAAGTATCTGCCGAGCACCGTCTACGGGGCGCTGGTGGCCGGCTCGGAACGGGGCCGTACCCTCGACGACAACACCGGCGCCTTCGCCGAACTCGGCTTCGCCCCACGCGTCGTGGGCCACCACGCACAGCGGGACCTTTCCACGACCGTGCTCGGGGTGGAGTCCGCGATCCCGGTGGTGATCTCGCCGACCGGCGTGCAGGCCGTCCACCCCGACGGCGAGGTCGCGGTCGCCCGCGCCGCGGCGAACCGGGGCGTGATCATGGGCCTGAGCTCCTTCGCCAGCAAGCCGGTCGAAGAGGTCGCCGAGGCCAATCCGAACACCTTCTACCAGATGTACTGGACCGGCACCAGGGATGCCATGGCGCAGCGCATGGAACGTGCGCGGGCCGCGGGGGCGAAGGCGCTGATCGCCACGCTGGACTGGTCCTTCTCCCATGGCCGCGACTGGGGCAGCCCGGCCATCCCGGAGAAGATCGACCTCAAGACGATGGTCAAGCTGGCGCCGAACGTCCTGCCCCACCCGCGCTGGCTGTGGACGTATCTCAAGTCCGGCCGGATCCCGGACCTGACCACGCCGAACCTCCAGCCGCCCGGAGGGAAGGCGCCCACGTTCTTCGGCGCTTACGGCGAGTGGATGCAGACGACGCCGCCCACGTGGGAGGACGTCAAGTGGATGCGTGCGGAGTGGGGCGGTCCGTTCCTGCTCAAGGGCGTGTCCCGGGTCGACGACGCCAAGCGGGCCGTCGACGTCGGCGTGTCCGGCATATCGGTGTCGAACCACGGCGGCAACAACCTGGACACCACGCCGGCGTCCATCCGCCTGCTGCCCTCCATCGTCGAGGCGGTCGGCGACGAGATCGAGGTCCTCCTCGACGGCGGTGTCCGCCGCGGCGGCGATGTGGCGAAGGCACTGGCCCTGGGCGCGCGTGCGGTCCTGATCGGCCGCGCCTACCTGTGGGGCCTGGCCGCGAACGGGCAGGCGGGCGTGGAGAACGTCCTGGACATCCTGCGCGGCGGACTCGACTCCGCCGTACTCGGCCTCGGGCACTCCTCGGTCCACGAGTTGTCGCCGGACGACCTGGTCGTCCCGGACGGCTTCACGCGTACGGCCGGCACTCCGCGTACCGCCGGCTCCGTGAGCTAGCAATGCCGTCACACCGGAAACCGCCGGAAGAGTCGAGGCACTTGGCACGCTCGGTATGGCCGGCCGTCCCAGCAGACGCGCTGGTGCTGGTCCCCGTCGGCTCGACCGAGCAACACGGGCCGCACCTGCCGTTGAACACCGACAGCGTCATCGCCCAGTCCGTGGCGCAGGTGACGGCGGAGCGGCTGACGGCCGACCGAGCGGACCGCCCCGTGCTGTCGGCACCGACCATCGCCTACGGCGCCAGCGGCGAGCACGGGGACTTCCCGGGAACGGTTTCCATCGGGCACGACGCGCTGCGCGTCGTCCTGGTGGAGACCGTGCGGTCGCTGTCCCTGTGGGCAGGCCGCATCGTCTTCGTCAACGGCCATGGAGGGAACGTCCCCACACTGGACGCGGCCGTCGGCCAACTCCGCGACGAGGGCCACGACGTGGCGTGGCTCGGCTGCGAGACACCGGGCAGTGACGCGCACGCAGGCCGTACGGAGACCTCCGTGATGCTGCACCTGGCACCCGGCGACGTCCTTCTTCCCGAAGCGGTCGTCGGCGACACCCGCCCTCTGGCGGTCCTCATGCCGGAGCTGATGACCCGTGGCGTCCGTGCCGTTTCCCCCTCCGGAGTCCTCGGAGACCCGACCGGCGCCACGGCCGATGAGGGCCGCGCCTTGTTCGAGTCGATGGCGACCACCGCCGTACGCCGGATCGCCGCAGGCCGAACGGACACCCGGGGCCGGCTCACCGACCCCGCGTCCCCCCGCACACCGCCTTGCGCTCCGGCCTCACGCACCCCCGCACCACCCGCTCCTCGCACGAAAGCGGCGCGTCCATGACACTTCCGCACGGCTTTGTGGTCGTCCTCGACCGGCACGCCCGTGTGCTCGACGACGGCCGGGCCCTCCTCGGTGGAAACCCGACCCGGCTGCTCCGGCTCAGCCCCCGAGCGCGACCGCTGCTGACCGGGCGTACGGTGCGCGTGCGGGACGCGGCAAGCGCGGTCCTCGCCGACCGCCTGCTGGAGGCCGGCCTGGCCCACCCGGTTGTCCGAGCCCTGCCGTGGCACCCCGCACACGGCAACGGCCACGATCCGAACTGCACGTATGTGATCCCGGTACGCGACCGCCCCCGCGAACTCGCCCGACTTCTGGAAAGCATCCCTGCGGGCAGCCCGGTCATCGTCGTGGACGACGCCTCACGTCGTCCCGACCTGGTCACCGCCGTCGCCGCACAGCACGGCGCACGCCTGGTTCCGCTGGCGGTGAACGTGGGACCGGCGGGTGCCCGCAACGCGGGGCTCCGTCTCGTCACCACCCCCTATGTGGCCTTCATCGACTCCGACATCGTGCTGACGGCCGATACCGTGTCCACCTTGCTGCGGCACTTCGCCGACCCCCAGGTCGCCATGGCGGTACCCAGAATCACGGGGCTGGCCACCAGCGAAGCATCCGGCTGGCTCGGCCGCTACGAGAGCACCCGGTCATCCCTCGACCTGGGGGCACATCCGGCCGCTGTCCGTCCGGGCACGCCGGTCTCCTGGGCACCCAGCGCCTGCGTGGTCGCGCAGGTCGACGTACTCACCAAGAGCGGCGGCTTCGACGAACGCATGCGCGTCGGGGAAGACGTCGACCTGTGCTGGCGCCTGGTCCGGGACGGCTGGCGCATCCGGTACGAGCCATCCGTGGAAGCCGCTCACGAGCATCGGGCGGGCCTGGGCGACTGGTTCACGCGGAAGGCCGTCTACGGCACCGGCGCCCACCCCCTCGCCCAGCGCCATCCCCGGAACATCGCCCCCGCCGTGCTCGCCCCATGGAGCACCGCACTGGTACTCGCCCTGCTCGCCCAGCGCCGCTGGTCCATCCCCGTCGCCGGATCCATCTGGGCCGTCGCCACCGCCCGCATCGCCGGGAAGCTGAAAGACACCGACCATCCGGTCCGTCACGCCACACGGCTCACCGCCGGCGGCGCCGTGTCCGCCCTGGCCCAGGGATCGGCGCTGCTCACCCGCCACTGGTGGCCACTCACCGCCATCGGCTGCCTGGCCTCACGCCGCATGCGCCGCGCCACAGCCCTGGCGGCCATCACCGACATCGCGCTCGAATACCGCCGCGACACGACCTGCCTCGACCCGATCCGCTACGGCATCGCCCGCCGCCTCGACGACCTCGCCTACGGAACCGGCGTCTGGATCTCCGCCCTCAAGGGACGCTCCACAGCCGCCCTGCGCCCCCGCATGGTCCTGAGCCCCAGGTCGCCGCAACGGCAGCCCGCGCGGAAGGCTCTTCTCCCGTGGGTGAAGGGCGGAGGGGCGCGGCGCAAGGCCTGACAGTACGCCGGCTCACATCGGCTGACTCCGGCTCGCGAGCAGGTCAGGCTCGGTAAGCTCGCCCTGCCGGGCTTACCTCCCGTCGGTGGCCGGGAGACACCACCAGGTCCCGACCGCGGCCGCCACGGCGGCGGCCGGGACGCAGGGCGAGGCGTGGGCGGTCATGGGACGCCTTCGGGAGGGGCCACCCAGCTGAGAGAATGACAGCGGTTGCCGGATGTAAAAATGCCGGGCGGAACGTGGCCAGAGGGGAAGAGTCGGGATGGTTGCGTCACATCCGACCACGAGGGCAGGCTCACCCAGGGCGCGGGTCGGACGGCCGTCCGCTACGTCGCGTGACCGGCTCGAGGGCCTGGCGTTCGAGCTGTTCGCGAGCAAGGGATTCGAGCAGACCACCATCGACGACATCGCGGCAGCGGCCGGGATCAGCCGCCGTACCTTCTTCCGGTACCACGCGTCGAAGAACGACCTGGTGTGGGGCGACTTCGACGGCCAACTGGTGCGCCTGCGCGAACTGCTCGCCGCCTGTCCGCGGGAAGTTCCGATGATGGACGCCCTGCGCGAGGCGGTGGTCTCCTTCAACCGGTTCAACCCGGCCGACGTGCCCTGGCATCGCCGGCGCATGGAACTCATCCTGCGCGTACCGGCACTCCAAGCCGACTCCACGCTCCGGTACGCGTCCTGGCGGCGCGTCGTCGCCGCCTTCATCGCTGACCGGACCGGCCAGCCACAGGACGCGCTGCTGCCGCGTCAGGTCGGGTACGCCACCCTGGCCACCTGCATCGCGGCCTACGAGCAGTGGCTCGCCGACCAGAGCGCTGACCTGACCGAGCTGCTGGACACCGCCATGCGGGAACTCCAAGGCGGCTTCGGCGGCCACGAGCCGGCGGGCGGCTCCGCCGGTGGTGCAGCAGTCGCCAGGTCCGGTCGTGCAGGACAAGCCCCGACGTCCTGAGCAGAATCACAGGAAGCTTCGCGCTTCGCTGCGGTGAGTCGAGTCGATTTCGACGTCCCACCCACCGAGCGCAGATCGTCTCCGTCGGCGCTTCCCGGTCGACACGCCACCCGCCCGCATCACTCTCGACCAACGCCAGAAACATCATGGCCAGGGTCTACCAGCTACCCCTGACAGGGCGCTGGTCGACGTCAGCCTGAAGTTGGAATGGGCTCACTGTCACCAGATACAGGAACTCGCTATTGCCCACCGGCAAATATGTGATGTTCCCGATGTACTTGGCGTTCGGTACGTCGGTGGTGAAGTCGCGCCGCAACAGATCCGGCACGGGCGTAGCGGACGGCTCGGGCATCGTGGTGACCTGGCGTCTGCGCAGCCGCAGTCCAGCGATCCCCGTCTCTCGTATCACGCGTTCGACGCGCTTCTGAGGTTGGCTTCTCGGGGTGACATCGATCTCTACGGCGGCGCGAGGGCCAGTCCGGTCTCGGCGATGAACCCGTCGAGGAGCTCGGGCCGGTACTGCATCTTCTTCAACCGGGTCCGGGCGAAGGCCGCGAGCTGGTCGGTGGTGCACGCTGCCAGGTTGCCCAGACTCCCCTTCAGGTTCGCCCACACGCCCTCATCCGGATTCAACTCCGGGCTGTACGGCGGGAAGTGGAACACCGTCAGCCAGGATCGTGCGGCGAGCAGGTCACGCATCGCGCGGTCGGTGTGCTGCGTGGAGTTGTCCCATACCAGCACGATTTCCGCACCGAGCTCGGCGTGCGCCGCGTCCAGAAGCGCCGCGAGGTCCGGCTCCTTGAAGCCCTTCTTCTCCTTTTTCCGCCCGGCGTGCTGAACCAGCATCCGGTAGATCAGCCGGGTGCGGGTGCCGGGCTTGGTGCACAGCATCGAGGCCAGGGAGATCCGCCCGGAGCCCTTGCCGCTGACCCTGACCACCGGCGGATGGCCGCGTCGGGACCAGGTACGCGCCTTGGGCGGCCTGATGCTCTGCCCTGCTTCGTCCTCGAAGCACAGCCAGGCATCCCGGTTCCTCACGGTTTTCCCACGCGGGGCCAGGCCTCCTTGACCCAGGTCGCTACGGCCTGCTCGTCGCGTTCGGCGGCCCGGTGCACGGGGCTCTGCACGGTCCAGCCCATCTGGTGCAGGATGCGCGAGACATGCTTGAGGCTGAACCGGACGTGGAACCGGCGGGCGATCACGGTCGCCACGCGGGCCAGGGTCCAGCGCTGGTCCTCGGTCCAGCCGTGAGCGGCGGGACCGCGGTCCAGCTCCGCTTCCAGCCAGGCCCGCCACTGCGGTCGCATCCGGCTGGGGAAGCCGCTGGGCCCCTTGGAGGCAAGGCTGTCCGGTCCTTTCTCGCGCCAGCGTGCGTGCCAGGCGTAGGCCGACTTCCGGGAGACCCTCAACCGCTTGGCCACCTCGGGCGGCGGGACCCCCTGGGCGAACATCTCGGCGGCCTCGAACCGCAGCCGCTCCCGCTGGGCACGTTGCTTCGCGGTCAGGCCGCCACCATCGGGGTACCGCATACCTCCGGAATACACCCATATACACTATTCGTCACCCCGAGAAGCCAAACTCAGTTGCGTGTGAATCTGACTGAGCAGTCGCGGTGGCGGTAGAGGAAGGTACGGTCGACGCCCGCGCGGCGGGCGATCGCAGCGACGCTGGCCTCGGAGCCGTCCTTCGCGACCTTCGCCAAGTACCACGACGGAATCATGCTCATGGGTGACCTGGTCGTCACCAAGGACGAACTACCTAAGGTCACCGACGCGCTGCAGGCCGCCGGGATCGAACAGACCGCCCTGCACAAGCACCTGCTGCAGCAGTCCCCGGCGATCTGGTGGGCACACGTCCACGCCATGGGCAACCCGGTCACCCTGGCCAAGGGCCTGAAGTCCGCACTCGTCGCCACCGCCACCCCGCCCGCCTCGCCGCCCCCGGCCACCCAGCCGTCCATCGCCCTGGACACCGCCGGCATCGACAAGGCGCTCGGCCGCAAGGGCACCGCCGACGGCGGCATCTGCAAGTTCTCCATCGCCCGCAAGGACACCGTCACCGACGGCACGCACGTGCTGCCGCCCGCGCTCGGCATCACCACCGGCATCAACTTCCAGCCCCTGGGGGGCAACAAGGCGGCCATCAACGGCGACTTCGTCATGACCGCCCCCGAGGTGCAGAAGGTCATCCAGGCGCTGCGCAGGGGAGGCATCGACATCGTCGAGGTCCACAACCACCTGCTGGACGACCAGCCGCGCCTGTTCTACCTGCACTTCTGGGCCACCGGCGACGGCACACGCCTCGCCAAGGCCATCCGCCCGGCCCTCGACGCGACCGCGCTGGCCCCCATGTCGTGATCGGCTGGGGCCAGATCGTCTACGGCGCCGTGCTGTCGGCCGTCGTCGCCGCCGTCCTGATCGCCCTTCCCCGGGGCCGCAGCCGTGCCGCCGTCGCGACCGGTGCGCTGGCTGCGGCCGTCGGGCCCCTGGCCTGGAACGGGATCCTGCGTGCCGCCCACGGAGATCAGTTCTTCACCGACGCACCCGTGATCGTCTTCCCCGTCAGCCGGCAGGACACCGGCTCCGGCGTCTTCACCCTGGCCGCCGCCTCCCTCGGCTACGGCCTGGGCCCGCTGCGCACCGAGCCTGCCCGCCGCACCAGCCTGTACGCGCTGCTGGCCGCCGTTGCGGCCCTGCTCGTCGACGTCTACCTGTACTGACCAACTGATCGCCAACGTGGCGGATGGCAGAGCCGCACCGGAGGAGTGGAACGGATTGGCGCACAAACCCGCTGGCATCGCCGCGCACCTCCCAGAGGTCCAGCGGCGGAGAACGAACAGACGTCCGGCGACGAGTCGGCGCCGTGCCGATCAGACCGACGCTCGCATTGCTGCCGCCAACCGGGCTGAGCGTCACGGTCGTCGCGCGTTACCGGCGAACCACGACGGCCCCCGACCGCCGGGCGCGGACGTCGGGGGCCGTCTGGCACCTCCGTGAGCGGAGCGCGGTCAGACCTGTGCGATCAGGGCGTAGCGTTCGTCGGTCACCTGGCCGCCCCACAGAGCGGCATCGGCGCTGAGCGGTTCGATGCGCAGGTCGCTGACGAGCGGGCGCACCGCGTCGGCCAGGTCGTCGGCGGCGATGCCCCGGTGCCACGGCAGTGTGTCGGCGCCGACGACGTACGGAACTCCGCTCTGCCCTGCCTCGCGCCAGCGGCCCTCGATCAGGACGAGGAGGCCGCCGGGGCGGATGCGGCCGACCCACTCGTTCAAGGCGGCGTGCGGGTCGGGCAGGGTCCACACCAGGTGGCGGGAGAGCAGGACGTCGAACTGCTCCTGGCCGGTGGGCGGCAGGCGGCGTCGCCGACCAGGAACCAGCCCTGCAGGCCGGCGGCCGTGAGCTTGGCCCGGGCCTGCTCGACCATCCGCGGAGCCAGGTCCACGCCGGTGACCCGGTGCCCGGCCTCGGCGATCAGCTCGCAGAGCGATCCGGTGCCGCAGCCGATGTCCAGCACCTCCACCGGGTGGGGCGGGAGCCAGGCGGTCAGGAGGTTCGCCCACGCGGAGCGGGTGTCCGCGGCGCGCAGGCCGTGGTCCGGCTCGTCGTCGAAGTCGTCGGCGGCGGCGTCCCAGTAGGCGGTGATGGCAGCAGCAGGGTGTGTCATCCGGTGATCCTTTCAGCCGCCACCGACAATCGCCCGGGGCCGATCGCCGTGGTGGGCGAGGGCGGCGTGCGGGTCCTGGCCGCCGGCGGGGGCATGGTCGGTGTGGACGGTCGCGGACGTCAGCCTGGGGACCGCGTGGATGAGGGCGTGTTCGGCGGCGACGGCCAGCTCGTGGGCCTTCACGACGGTCAGGCGCGCGTCGACGACGATGTCGGCCTCGGCCCGCAGAGCGTGGCCGATCCACCGCATCCGCACCTGCCCGATGTCCAGCACTCCCCCCACGCCGCGCAGCGCTCTTTCCGCGGCGTCGACCAGGGCCGGGTCGACGCTGTCCATCAGGCGCCGGTAGACCTCACGGGCGGCATCCTTGAGGACCAGCAGAATGGCGGCGGTGATCAGCAGACCGACGACCGGGTCCGCCATCGGCCGGCCGAGCGCGGCCCCGCCGGCGCCCAGCAGGACGGCCAGGGAGGTGAAGCCGTCGGTGCGGGCGTGCAGCCCGTCCGCGACCAGCGCAGCAGAACCGATCCTCTTACCCGTGCGGATGCGGTAGCGGGCCACCCACTCGTTGCCGACGAACCCGGTCAGCGCCGCCGCGGAGACGGCCCACAGGTGGGTGATGTCGCGGGGGTTGAGCAACCGGTCGACGGCCACCCCGGCGGCCAGGGCCGCGGACGCGGCGATGGTCGCCACGATGAGGATGCCGGCCAGGTCCTCGGCACGGCCGTAGCCGTAGGTGTAGCGGCGGTTCGCCGCCCGGCGCCCGAGCACGAACGCGATCCCGAGCGGCACGGCGGTCAGCGCGTCGGCGGCGTTGTGGATGGTGTCGCCGAGCAGCGCCACCGACCCGGACAGGACGACGATCACGGCCTGGACGACGGTGGTGAGCCCCAGGGCGGCCAGGGAGATCCACAGCGTGCGCATCCCCTCCCGGGAGGTCTCCATCGCCGCGTCGACCCTGTCACCGGCCTCGTGACTGTGCGGCCGGGCCAGGTGGGCGAACCGGTGCCGCACCCGGGCCGGCCGCGACCCCCCGTGCCGGTGCTCCGCGCTCGCGTGCCCATGCCCATGCCCGTGCCCGTGACCGTGGTGGTGGCCGCGTGTACGGGTGTGCTGATTCCCCTCCATGCACCTCACCGTGGCACACGGATTCGATTGCAGCTACAGCCGTCATACGCCGCCTGACCAGGTGCGATGCCCTCGCAACAGCGCCTTTGGAGCAGCTGGTCAACGGCTGGCGCGTCCCCGCCCGGCGTGACCAGTGCCTCACGGCGTTTCCAAGGCACCGAGCAGCTCGGCAACCAAGATCATCTCTTGGCGCCAACGGTTGTTCCAGTCCCACGGCCGTCGTGTAGGGTCTCGCCGCTCGTGGCATGTCGATCTTGCGTGACCTGGGCGTTCTTGGCTGTCTCACGGCCTTGTCACCCATGATCAGTCTCAAATCCGTGGCATTTCCTTGCGAGGGCGAGGTCGAGATCAGGCGGCTTGCCCGGGTTGGCCGAGTACACCACGCTGAGCCCCGAGCACGAGGACTACCGGCGAGTTCAGATCGCGCACCGATGAGTTTCCCGCGCCGCGCCGGTCTGTACGCGTGAGACCGACTCACGGAAGGCTGGCGCCATGCGGAAACTGATCTACGGCATGAACCTGACCCTGGACGGCTACATCGCCGCGCCCGGCGACGACATCGGCTGGAGCGTGCCGAGCGACGAGCTGTTCCAGTTTTGGTCCGACCAGTTGCAGGCGACCGACCTGACGCTGTACGGGCGCAAGCTGTGGCAGACGATGAGCTCCTACTGGCCGACCGGCGACCAGCAGCCCAATGCCACCCCGGCGGAGATCGAGTTCGCGCGCCGCTGGCGGGACATGTCGAAGGTGGTGTTCTCCTCGACGATCGACAAGGTCGACTGGAACACCCGCCTGGTCACCGGCGACGCGGTCGCCGAGATTACCCGGCTCAAGGCCGAGGACGGCGGCCCGATGGACATCGGCGGCGCGACGCTCGCCGGGGCGGCCATGCGGGCCGGGCTGATCGACGAGTACGTGCTGGCTACCGCGCCGGTCCTGGTGGGCGGCGGCACGCCGTTCTTCACCGCGCTGGACAACTGGGTGAACCTGAACCTGGTGGAGACGCGGACGTTTCCCGGCGGCGTGGTCCTGACCAGGTACGAGACGAGGCGCTGAGCAGCTTCCCGCTGTCTCACGGCTTGGATGGGTGTTTCCTCTCACCGTCGTGGCATTTCCTCAGCCGGGATCGTCTGGGCGGCTGCGGCGACGCGTTTCCCGAATCGGGTCAGCTTCATGGCCCTGCCGCGCTCTGCCCGCTCGAAGAGGGGCTGTCCGAGGTCCTCTTCGAGACGGTTGATCTGGGTCACCAGAGCGGACCACGAAATCTGAGACCCTACACGTCGAAACCGCAAGAACCCGGCGGGGTATTCGCGGAGGTATTCATGGGTGCATACTATGGGCATGGCTGACACCACTGTGAAGATCGACTCGGAGACCCGTGACCGGTTCGCAGCCCTCGCCGCGGCGCGCGGCATGAGCGTGCGTGCGTACCTGGCCGAGCTGGCCATCGAGGAGGAGAACCAGGCCAAGCTGGGCCGGGCGACCGAAGCCTTCCGTGCGGCCGTCCGGCGACCTGGCTTCGCCGAGGCATTCGACCGTGACTTCGGCGGTCTGCCCGCCCCCGTCCACCACCGGGCGGCCTGAGGGTGGACCTGCACGTTGACATCCGGTGGCTCCTGGACCGGCAAGAGGAGCTGCTCGGCAAGGACCTGGGCGTCAGCGACTACTCGGCCCTGGTAGCCGCAGTGGCCCGGCACCGGGTGAACACCCCCCACTTGGACGAGAGTTCGCCGGACGCCTACTGGCGGGCCGCGGCCCTGATGGAGCAGATCGTGCTGCTGCGGCCGCTGCCGGCACGCAACGAGTTCTACGCCTACGGCGTGACCGTGGCCTACATTCAGGCCTCCGGGGAGACCGTGGACGCCGGCTACGAGCAGTGGCGCGACCTGATCACTGACATTCGAGCCCTGCGCATAACCGTCTACGACATCGCCGACCGACTCCGGTCATGGCGTTAGACCCGCAGGACGATTGTCCGGCTGCGGTCCCGCCGAAACAACCGGAACAGGCGGCTCTACTGAGAGCCGCCGCGTACGAGCTTCACGAGCAAGTCGGTGCCGCGCAGGTCGGAGGGGGTGTTGTCAAGTGGCTGTTGTGGTAGGCGAGTTGATGTGTGCTGGAGGTGCGTTCGGCCGGGCCGGGGGCATCCTGGTCAGGCGGCCGTGAGGGCTTTGGTGACGGTCTTCCGGATGCGGAACCGTTCGGTCATCCCGATGCGGTAGCCACTCGCTGTGATCAGATGGCACCGGGCCGGGAGTGGCCGGAGAGCCGGCTGAAGGCGGCACGGAACCTTCCGGGCCGCTTTGCTGGAGCGGAAGCCCTGCATGGCGCGCTCGCGCCGCCTCGTGGGCTGATGACTGTTCGCGGCCCTGTTGTTCAAGTACGTCGAACCGCGGTGCCCGACCGGCGGCATGACCGCGCGGTGGGCGGCACCGTAGCTGCGGAGCCTGTCCGTGACGATCACGCGGGGTACGTACTCGAGGTCCTTGAGAAGCTTGCGAAAGAAGCGCCCGGCTGCGGCCGTATCGCGGCGGTCCTGGACGAGAATGACGTCCGTGTCCTTGGTGGTGCCGAGCGGGCGCATGCTGCGGACGGCGCGGTAGGCGCCCAGGACGGTGTCCAGGGCTTGCCCGGGTATTCACCACACGTTCGTGCCCAGCAGCCCGGCGGCCCCGCGCAGCCGTGGTCTTCCGGTGTCGGGCCGGGCTGTGCGCGGCGTTGCTGGGTTCAGGTGGCCGCGCCGGTCAGGGCGAGGAATTCGCTGCGGGACCGGGCGTCGGAGCGCAGCAGGCCGAGCAGGGTGGAGGTCATGGTGCTGGAGCCGGTGGCCTGGACGCCGCGCAGGGTCATGCAGGTGTGCTCGGCCTCGATCACCACCCCGACGCCCTTGGGTTCCAGGTGGTTCTGCAGCCAGTCGGCGACCTGTTTGGTCAGGCGTTCCTGGACCTGCGGCCGGCAGGCGAAGTGCTCGACGACACGGGCCAGCTTCGACAGGCCCAGGATCCGGGCGCCGGGCAGGTAGCCGACGTGGGCGGTGCCGACGAACGGCAGCAGATGGTGCTCGCAGACGCTTCGGACCGGAATGCGGCGGGCCAGGACGAGTTCGTCGTAGCCCTCGTCGTTGGGGAAGGTGGTCAGGTCGAAGGGGCGCGGGCTGAACAGTTCGGCGTACGCGCGGGCCATCCGGCCCGGTGTGCCGCGCAGGCTCTCCGAGGCGGTGGAGATGCCGAGTGCGTCGAGGAACCGGCTGGCCGCGGCTTCCGCGGCGGCCGGGTCGATGCCTCCGGGCTCGTGGACCACCCGCAGGGCGGGCCGTGCGGGTGCCGTTCCCTCCCTGTCGTGCGGGTCCGTTCGGGCGGTGCCGCGGTGCGGGCGCTCGGTCATGTCGGCCGCCGCCGATGCCCAGGGCGGTGAGCAGGACCAGGGCGAGGGTGACCGCGGCGAGCAGGCCGTGTGCCGGCACCACCGTGAGCGGGAAGTGCCGTTCGGCGGGGACGGCCCCCTCGGCTCCTGGAGCGGTTGCGGCCGCCGGTGCCGGCCCGGCGGTGGCGCGGTCGCGGTGGACGGGGACCCATCGGGCCAGCATCACGAATCCCAGCAGGGCGACCGGCAGCAGCAGGCCGAACGCGGTCCAGGCCAGGGCGGTCTTGTCGGCCACGACATAGATGATCCAGACGATGAGGCCGATCGCGGCCAGGGCGAAGTGCCCGAAGACGGCCGGTGCGGGCAGACGGCTGGTGCCGGATCGCTGCTGCCGGATCCCGCCGCGTCGGATCCAGGTGCCGAGCAGGTAGAAGCCGCCGAGGGCGGTGACCACCCAGGTGATCAGTGCGGCGATGTCCATGGGGAACTCCCGAGTGATGAGCATGCCGGAGGCAGCCGGACGGCACCGGCCGCCGCGGGGGAGGGGGCGGGCCGGGTCACACGACGGAGCGGGCGCCCCTCGCGCCGCGGCCGGGCGTGTATCCCTCGGCCTGGGTGCTCTCGTCGGCGACCCGCACGCCGTAGCGGTAGGCGAGCCTGCCGCCCAGGAATCCCGAGACGCCCAGGACCGCCAGGCTGACCGCGGACAGCACGAGCTGGCCGAGGCCGACCCTCCCGCCATTGGTGTAGGTGCTGTACCGCCACAGAAAGTTGCCCGCGTAGGCGGCGGTGACCAGCAGGTTCAGCGCCATGTGGACCAGGGCGGTGCGAAAGGCCGGGGTGCCGGCGGGAATGGCGAACAGGTCGAGGAACCCGGCGATCGCCGCCAGCAGGGCTCCGATCACGCCTGTGGCGATCAACCACTGCGAGCCCTGGGTCAGAAAGCCCGGACGGTGCACGAGGTGGGAAGCGATGTCGAACACCAGGCCGGCCACCCAGGCACCGATCGGCACGGTCACCAGGATCGGGTGGAACGGGTGGCCGTACGGGCCGGCGAGCGAGGCGCTGACCGGGCGCTTCGCCTGAAGCTGAGACTCACGGGCCATCGCAACCTCCCACTGATTCCACCAATCAGTCTTGGTCTTATTGAGGGGCGACGTCAAGAGGCGCAGCAGAGCGCGGCTAGGAGAACACTTGCGCCCACGCAGATGGGAGCTACCGTGGTCTTGTGGCTTCCGACCCGACCCGGCAGCAGGCCGACGCGGTGAACACCGCCCTCGACTCCGTCGGCGTGCTGAGCGAGGACTCACGGCGGCGCATGTTCGCCTTCGTCCGGCGCGCCGGCCGCGCCGTCACCCGCGACGAGGCCGCCGCCAGCGTCGGCATCTCGCGCAAGCTCGCCGCCTTCCACCTCGACAAGCTCGTCGACGCCGGCCTGCTGCGCGCCCGCTACGAATCGCCCGGCGGGATCCGCAGGGTCGGCAGGCGGCCGAAGGTGTACGAACCCACCGACGCCCAGATCACCATCAGCATCCCCGAGCGGCGCCACGAGCTCCTGGCGGACCTGCTGCTGGACGCCGTTCTGACCGAGGGCGCCGACGAGAACGCCGCGCAGGCAGCCGTGCGGTCCGCCGAGCGGCGGGGCCGGCGGCTGGGCGAGGCCGCACGGGAGGAGACCCGGCCGGGCCGGCTGGGCCCCGAGCGCGGACTGACCGTCTGCGAGCAACTGCTGGACCGGTACGGCTACGAGCCGGTCCGGGAGACCCCCACCCGGCTGCGGCTGCGCAACTGCCCCTTCCACCCGCTGGCCGCGAAGGCCCCCGACCTGGTGTGCGGCATGAACCAGGCCCTCCTCGGCGGCTTCCTCGAAGGCCTCCGGGTCAACGGAGTCCAGGCCGTCCTGGCCCCCGAGCCCGGCGAGTGCTGCGTCCGGCTCGAGCCCGGCGGCACCGATGGCGATGACCCCATGGCGCGCGACCGCTGACCGGACGCCGCCCTGCCCGCGCGGGCCGCCGCCCGGGCCCGACCCTGCCCGCCGCGCAAGGCCCGGGTGAGAAGGGGCGCGCTCCGCGACCCTGCGCAGGGCTCGCTCACCCGTGACCGTCGCTCGGCGCCTGTCTGCCGAGCTGGGGGAAAACACCCGTTCCGGCATTCCAACCGGAGCATTGCCATGTTGACCAAGCGCATCCTGAATCGTCCTGCTTCCTCCACCGAAGCGGCAGCGCCTGCGGCCGCCGCGCCGGTCGTGACTGCCGCCGACTGCGGTCTGCTGCTCATCCGCTTGACCTTCGGGCTGCTGATGGCCGGCCACGGCGCCCAGAAACTCTTCGGGCTCTTCGGGGGTGGCGGGCTGACCGCGACCGGCAAGGGCTTTGCGGCCCTGGGCTACCACCCGGGAAAGCTGTTCGCCGCGATCGGAGGCCTGTCCGAGATGCTGGGCGGCCTCGGCCTGGCCCTCGGCCTGCTCACGCCGCTCGCGGCCGCCGCACTGATCGGCGTGATGATCAATGCGATGGCCACGGTCACCGGCGCCCACGGCCTGTGGGAGACCGACGGCGGCGTGGAGTACAGCGTGTGCATCGCCGTCGTCGCCCTGGCCGTCGCTGCCATCGGTCCGGGCCGGCTGGCTGTCGACCGTTTCTTCCGCTGGGGTGTCGGCGGCTGGAAAGAGGCCGCCTTCGCCCTCGGCCTGGGCGGCGTCGCCGCTGCGATCACCCTGAGTCTCTAGACCAAGAGCAGCCGGCCCACCAGGTGAGCCGACGCCTGCTGCGCGGGGACCCCTTCTTCGGTACGGGGTCCCCGGGCCTTGGGGGCGTCGGCTCACCGTGTATCGTTGACGGCTGCGAAGGGGAGTAGTCCCGCAATACCGCTGGTCGACACGCTGGACAGGGCGCCTGTCCCGGCCACCGGGCCTCGGCAACTGCCGTGGTGGACGAGACCTTCGGCCAACGCATGACCTGCGCCCGCACCGACCGTGCGGGCGGCTCCGTCGTGCCGGGCCGAGAAGGTTCCCCGTCGCCCGCCTGGGTGTCGTACGAGCTCGCGGCCCGGCCCCAGCAGAAAGCACTTCGATGACCTTCGACCCCCTGGCGATCATCACCGCCTTCGGGCTGATCTTCCTCGCCGAACTCCCCGACAAGACGATGTTCGCCTCGCTGGCCATGGGCACCCGCATGCGGCCCCTGTACGTGTGGTTCGGCACCTCCACCGCGTTCCTCGTCCACGTCGCCATCGCCGTCGGCGCCGGCAGTCTCCTCGGCCTGCTGCCCGACCTGGCCGTCAAACTCGTCTCGGCCGCCCTGTTCGCCTTCGGCGCCTTCGTTCTCCTGCGCAGCGGAAGCGACGACGGGGACGACGAAGCCGGCACCAGGACCGTCACCGGCTTCTGGCCCGTCTACACCACCGCCTTCACGGCCGTCTTCATCAGCGAATGGGGCGACCTCACCCAGATCACCACCGCCAACCTCGCCGCCACCAACGGCTGGCTCCCCACCGCCGTCGGCTCCGCCGCCGCCCTGATGTCCGTCTCCGCCCTCGCCCTCCTCGTCGGCCGGTTCATCGCCAAGCGCGTACCCCTGAAGACCGTGCAGCGCATCGGCGGCGCCTGCATGGCCGCACTGGCCATCTGGACCCTCATCGAGGCCTTCACCGGCTGACCCGGCCGGCCGGTGCCCCACCGGGACACGCGGTGCGGCCCCGACGGCGGACAACGGACAAGAGTCAGATCCTGTCCGTGACTTCGGCTCACCGGTTCACCGAGGCCGCTCTCTCCAGGCCACGAGGGAGATCGGCTTCGACGGCGTCCACCGGTACGAGGACTTCCAGAGGCCGCTGGACCAGCGGCGGATCCACATCGAACAGATCCACCCGGAGAGGGGCGCGGAGGCCTGCGCGGCCCGGACGGGGAGGCGGGACCGGCACGCCTGCTGGTCTTCTACGACACGGGGGGCGCGCCCGCGATGGGCGCGCCCCCCTTGGGTTTCTGCGGCGACCGCTCCTAGCGCACGACGATCACGACGGGGCCGTGGTCGAAGTCGTGATCGAAGTCGTGGTGGAAGCGGTGGTGGAAGCGGAACCCGTCGTGGTCGAAGTCGTGATCGAAGCGGTGGTGGAAGCGGAACCCGCCGTGGTCGAAGTCGCGATCGAAGCGGAACCCGCCGTGGTCGAAGCAGCGCCAGTCGTCGCCGAAGCACCGGCTGGTGGTCACATGGGTGTGCACGGCTGGGGCTGCTGCCGCGGCCGTGCCGGCTGCGCCGATCGCGGCGCCGCCGGCCATCAAAACGGCGGCCGACGTCGCGACGAGACGCCTGGCGCCTTTTGCTCGCATGGTGAATGCACTTGTCCTTCTGCCGCGTCGGCCCGTGTGGGGCCGGGCCGGCGCGGTCTTGGCGGCACGAAAGGGGTGACCGCGGCCGCGAGGGAGCGGCACGGTCGGGGGCGTCGCCCCGCGTGTTCGAGGAGCACGTCTGGCCTCCAGGATCCTCGCTGCACGGGAACCAGCCGACCAGGGATGTAGCCCCGGGGTGCAGTTGTACTTCGGTTACGTAAGCGGCGCCCTTTTGGATTGCCGTTTTGGCGAAAAAACCGTGTGGCACGGCCTGCCGGAATGCCGTCGGAGACTCGGCGTGACGGCGGCACCGATGCCGCCGAGGCCGAGGACCACGGCGGCCTCTCCTCGATCCTTCCTTTGCAGCGGTCGCTGCCGGGACATCACGGTGCTCCGGGTCACCGTGACCGGCTGAGATCCCTGTCGGGTCCGGGGCGGTCCGGGGGGCCGATGTGGTCGCCGGCCGTGGCCCGGCTGGGGGGGGCGAAGGCGACGGGGGTGTTCAGGGCGAGGAAGTTCTTCCCCTCTGCCGTTCGGGCGCGCAGGTGGATGCGGTGCCTGGCCACCGGCACCGCCCGGGGGATCTGCAGGTCCCAGGTCTGCCGCCACGGCCCGGCCGGCGGCCGGGGGTCGCCCGACAGGCGCGTGCCCATGCGGGTCAGTAGATCGGGCAGCCGGTAGCTCTTGTCCAGTATTTTCAGCGGGCCGATCTTCATGATCACCCGGTAGGTGACCCGGGTCAGGTCGACCGTCTCCCTGAGGTGGCCGTCCAGCTCCCAGCGGAGTCGGTGTCCCAGGCGCGGCGCTGCGGGGGTCAGGGTGAGGTCGAGGATGTCCAGGACGTAGCCGGCGTCGCTCGCGTCCTCCACCGGGTGATTGCTCATGTCGCTCATCCCGTGGGGTGGTGGGCGGGGGAGGGTCGCGTGGCTCGTCGCTCCGTCCCGGGCCCGTGCGCTTGCGGTCCCGGGCCGGGTGGGCGGCGTGCGTTTTCGTCACCCGGTCGGGCCCGCCCGGTCGCCGCGCAGGAGGCCGGTGGCCGTTGCCCGGGAACGACGCCAACGGCCGGTGTACCAGCGGGAATCCGTCGGCGGGCGAGCCGGTGAGGCAGGGGGGCGTCGGCGCGGCCGGGCCCGCGGCGCCTTCGGTCCGGTTTAGCATGGCGGGGCAGGCGCGTGGACCGTCGGGCGGTGGCCGGGGGCGGGCGCCACGGGCGGGGTGCCCGCAGGGGTGGGGGCTGAGACCGGAACCCCGGCCCGATTACGGCGGGCCGGGGTTCTCCATGGTTTGCCTCACGCGGCCGGCTCAGTCGTCGAACCCGTCGAACCCGTCGAACCCGTCGAACTTGTTGAACTCGTCGAAGTCGAACTTGTCGTGGTGGCGCTTGATGACGCGGAAGCTGCCCACCACTCCGTTCTTGACCTTGACGCCGTCCTCCATCTCCTCGTGGTGCTTCTTGTGGTGCTCTCCCTTCTCGTGCTCGCCCTTCTCGAAGTTCTCGTCCTCGTCCTTGAACTTCGGGCGGACGTTGTTGGCCTCGCTGTGGGGGCCGACGGTGGCGATGGGGGCGCCGTTGTCGCAGGTCGCCCCGCGGAAGAACTCGACGGTCCGCTTGCTGTCGTTGCGGATGTTGAAGCTCTTGGCGCCCAGGCCGCTCACCACGGTGATGCAGCCGTCCGGGCGGGCGGAGAACGACCGCTCGTTGATGAAAATCCGGCCCACCCTGTGGTGGCGGCGCTCCTTCTTCTCGTGGCCGCGCTCGCCGCGCTCGTTGCCCCCGTTGCCCTTTCCGCCTTCGTCACCCATGGGCGCCTGGGCGGGAACGGGCGCCTGCTGGACAACGGCCGGGGCCGCCTGGGGCGCCGGGGCGGCCGTGGCGTAGGTGATGCCGGTCGCGGTCAGGGCCGCGGCGGCCGCGACGCCCGCGGTGATGGCGGAGGAACGGGTCATGATCATGCCGTTTTTACTCCTGTCTCTGAGCCTGAGAGGCCGGCTTTGACGGCCGGCGTGTGATTGAACGTACCGACGCCCCCCAGAGCCGTCATTTCGGGCATATCGGCAGGGTCGGCGCCGGGGAGCCGAACGGGGTACTCCCCAGCTGCTGATGGGGCGTCAAATAGCCCAATGGAACAGGAGAATCGATGATCGATTAGGCCTTCAAGGTGATCTCTGACGCCTGCTCACCCATGCGGCAGCGAGTCGCCTGGAACTGCCGGCGCGATGGGCTCCGGCATACCGGGGCAGGCGGGTCACCGACCGGACCACGGCAGCCACCCTGCCCCGCCGGGGCCTTGCGCCCATGCCGTCCGCCATCCGGCGCTAACCAGGACGCCGTACTGCGGTCAGGGAGTGAAACCCTCAGCCCGGGCCCACGACGACCACCTCACCCGGCCGGCCTGCCTGCACAGGATTTCTGAATTCACGTGAGGCCTGCTCAGCGCGCGGGCACCGGTGCCGGTCAGGCCGCCACGCAGCTGACAAGCTCGCCCGCGGTCCACACTGTTGCGCGCCATGACCTTCATGATCGTCGCCTCGCCCTGTGCGGTCGTGCCGGCCACCATGCCGCCGCTGCTGTCCGCCATCGCCAACGCCGCACGCCACGGCGTGCTGGTGAAGTCCGCCGTGGTCATGGAACGCCTCGGGCAGGTGGACGCGGTCGCCCTGGACAAGACCGGCACGCTCACCGGGGCACCCCGCGGGTGACCGACATCCGCCCGCCGGCCGCCTCCGGCCCGACCGGGGACGAGCTGCTGCGGCCGGCGGCGGCGGCCGAGCACCCCAGCGAGCACCCGCCGGCCCGCGCGATCGTGGACGCCGCCCGCGCCCGGAACCTGGACATCCCGCTGGTGGAGACCCCGTGGACGTAGGCCTCCGTGACGACCGTGTGGAGGGCCTAGGCGATGCGGCGCCGGCGTTTCAGCAGGCTGGGGGAGAAGCTCCCGGCCCGCAGTGTCGGGATCGCGAGTTCCAGGTCGCCGGCCTGTGTGGTCACCGTCTTGTCCCGGTGCCCGTTGCGGTAGGCGGTGCGGGCGTCGGTGCGTTCGCCCCACTCGGCGCCGATCCGGGCGGTGGCCTCGGCCTCGATCAGCTCCGGCAGCGGCCGCTCGGCGACTTCGCGGACGAGTTCAAGACCATCTACCGAACGCAGTGACTCAAGCAGGCGAATAGGCCATGCCGGGACAAGGCCACCGTGCGCCCCCTTGGTTCGAACTGGCCGTTCACCAAGGACAGTTGCACGGTGGCCCTGTCCCGTTTTCAGGGAGCATTCACCGGCAGTCGATGCACGCGAGGGTACGCAAGCGGCGCACTTCCCGGCCAAGACCAGCTACACCACACCGTGGGACGCCATCCGCGGTCGCCGCTGCGGCCTTCCGGCGGGGCGATCACATCGTGCGGGCGTCGCTGGGCGGGCCGGGCGTCGAGGACGCGAGGCCCCGGTGGCCATCCGCCTGCGGTGCGGCTTCTCGCCCGGTGCCGGGCGGGTGCGTCAGGCGTTCGGCGCGGGATCATCGATCACGCGCGTGGGTGTGCTCGATGCGGACGGGCCCACGTCCGTGGGCCGGCGGGTGCCTACGCGTGGCACACGCCGTGGTTGACCATCTGGGTGTGGCGTGCGACCACCGGGCGCGCGCTCTTGGCCAGGGACTTCACCAGCGGGTTGGTGCCCGAGGCGATCTGCTTGTCGATGAGTGCGAGGGTCTGCACGTGGGCGGGGTACTGGGCCTTGAGCCACGCGGCATCGTAGGCGGGCGTCCCGGCGAGGGACTTGAGGTGGGCGGTCTGCCTCAGCTGCGCGCCCGTCTGCCCGGACGGCAGGGCCACGCCGAGTTGTGCCGCGGTCTTGACGACACCGGCATCGAGGGCGCGGTGGTCGCGGATGAAGTCGGCGCCGACCCGTTTGACGCAGGCGGTGGTCGCGGCGCTTTGGGCCTGCTGACTGGTCGTGATCTCCCACAGGTTTCCCTGGTGGGCCGCGGTCAGGAGCTGCCTGTCCAGGGGGGAGACCGCCGACGGCGAGGACGACGACGAAGCGAGGGCCGGGAACGACGCGGCGCCCGTGACGCACAGGGTGGCGGCGCAGACGGCGGCAAAGCGGACACGGGATCGAGTCGTGTACATGAGTCCTCCACGGGTCGCACGTGCAAGCCTCGGCGAAGACCCCTTCCTCATTGCTCGAAGCGTGAGAAGCCGTACCTGTGCCATGGTCCACCCGGTTGAGGTCCCCGGCAACCGAGGACCCGGGCGCCGCTGTCGGCTTCGGTGGGTGGTCGGGCGTCGATCCTCGGCGGCCGGCCGGACGACCTTTGGCACACCTGCATCACCACATGGTCGACCGCAGGGATGCCCGCGCCTGAGGCGCCACGGCGAGGCTTCGCCCTTGGCCTTGGCGAGCTGTACGTCAACGGCAGGGCGCTGACCGAGCAGTGGGCGGCGCAGTTGCGCGAGGAACTGCCGGACCCGGTCTCGGACGTGACCAAGCTCCAGGCCCGCCGTGCGAAGCGGCAGGACGCGCCGCCGGCGGACCGCTCCTTCGAGCTGGGGGCTTGTACCGATCCGAACCGCCACGGAGTGCACTGCCCCCCGGCCCGCGCGGGGCCGGGGCGGTCAGCCCTGCGGCGCGAACCGCTCGAGGAGACGTTCTCTTTGCCGGATGCCCAGGCCGCGCACCCGGCGGCTGCCGGAGATCCCCATCTCGTCGAGGAGCTTCTGGGCCCGCACCTTGCCGATGTCGGGGAGCGATTCGAGCAGGGCGCGGACCGGCATCTTGCGGATGGCCTCGGAGTCACTGGCCAGCACCTCGCGCAGCGACAGCCTGCCGTGCTTGAGGGCCTCCTTGACCTCGGCTCGCTCCTTGCGCGCGGCGGCGGCCTTGTCGAGCGCGGCTCGGCGCTGCTCGGGGTTGAGTGGGGGCAGAGCCATGAGGGGTGGTCCTCTCGTCGTACGAAACGGAACGGGTCCATCATGACCCTGGCGGTGGGCCGGTGACCAGCAGGTTTGATGGGTCAGGCTGCCTGTAAGCGGCGCTGCATGGGGAGTTGGACGAGTTGGACGTCGCGGGGGTCGATGTCCGTGTCGGTGGTGGTTGCCAGGTTCGCGGTGGCGGTCAGCTCCGTCCCGGGCAGTTCGTCGCGGCCCGGGCCGGTGGCGGATATCAGCTCGTCGGTGGGTATGGGCACGGAGATGTGCCCGTGCACGGTTTCGAAGCACGGTGTCCTGGCAGCCCTGGACCAGCGGATCGCGATCAGCTACCAGATGCCGACCATGACGAAGGAGGAGACCGTCAGCTACATCAAGCACCATTTGACGATCGCCGGACGATCCGATCCCCTGTTCTCCGACGACGCCGTCGACCTGATCCACCTCACCAGCCGCGGCCTGCCCCGCTTGGTCAACAACATCGCCCTGCAGTCCCTGATCGCCGCGTTCGCCGATGAGAAGAGCATCGTGGACGAGTCCTCCACCCGCCGCGCCATCACCGAGACGCACGCGACAGAGTGACGACGAAAACGACACCACGTCCACGACGATCCCGGCGGCCTGACGGCCGCCGGGGTCGTTTCACCTTGTCCCGTCGACATCCAGCTCGTCGCCTTCATGCACATCTTCAGTGTCGCTCAACACCCTTCGGGCTGCTGTAGGCGATGCACGTATTGACGCTGCATGGTCGGTGCCTGCACCGGCCCCGTCGACGTGCCGCGCTGCCCGGCCCGCCGGCGAGGTGGCCGAGCTGGATGCCGCGCGCGCCCGGCGCCGTGAGCAGCGAGAGCGCCTGGAGCGGGGGCTGCAGCAGCGGGAAGGCGAGCTGGCCGTCCCGGGCAGGGACAGAGCCGGGGGGAGGAGGGCCAGGAGCAGGCCGAGCAGTGCGTGAGCGGGCTGTCCCGGCAGTTGCGGGACGCCGAGCGCGAGCAGTAGCGTGCGGTGCGTCAGCGACGCCGGGCGATGGTCACCCCGTCGCGCACCGGCAGCATCACCGAGTTCACCCGCCGTGATGCAGGTCGTTCAGCCGCCGCCAGAGCCCGGGCCATAGAGCGCAGCGATGTCTTTGGATGTCGCCCACCGGCTGTAGGTGGGCGACTGAGGCCAGCCCTCGGGCGAGTCCTGCCATTCCTCCTGCCGCGCGCCACCACGTCGGCCGTGCCGAAGGAGGCGGTCACCGTCTCGACGTCCACGTCGTCGATCCCGCCGAACACGAGAGAGTCCCAGAATGATGCGTCGGCCTGCATGACCAGCACCGTCACCGGCCGCCGCGGACCACGGCGGAGACCGTCACATACCTGACGGAGCGTCACCCTCGCCTGTTGGGTGGCAGGGCGTGCGCCGTCTCACGCGAACCCTCGCAATCGAACACGGTGGTGACCCTCCGCGACCACTCCCCAAGATCTGTGCCAGAACCTCTTAGAGTGCGGGATGTGACCTTCCGTCCGGCTTGTCATCGCTCGATGGTGTGACGTTGGGGCATCGCTGCCGGTCGGACGTTCGAGGTTCGCTTGGGTTGCGGCATGGACATGCGCAAGCCGTACCCGAGCGATCTCACCGATGAGCAGTGGGCGTTAGGGCGTGTATCGAGTTGTGATCATTGGCCGGTCCGGGTGAGGTCTTTGATCCAGATCATCGAGGCGCGCAGGTGGAGGCCGGCGAGGTAGCTGTCTGGGGTCTTGTCGTATCGGGTGGCGATGCCTCGCCAGGCCTTGAGCTTGTTGATCAGGCGCTCGACGGTGTTCCTCTCCTTGTAGAGGTCGGCGTCGTGGCTGACGGGACGGCCGCCCCTGGAGCCCTTCTTCTTCCGGTTGGCGGCCTGGTCCTTCTTCTCCGGGATGACTGCCTTGATGTGGCGCTTGCGCAGGTGGGCGCGGTTGCGGCGGGATGAGTAGGCCTTGTCCCCGGCGACGGCGTCCGGCCGGGTGCGGGGGCGGCCGACAGGCCCGCGGACCCGTATCTTCCCCAGCACGGGGATGAACTGCGGGCTGTCCGCGGCCTGGCCCGCAGTCAGAACGAACGCCAGCGGGCGACACTTCCGGTCGGCGGCGAGGTGGACCTTGCTGGTCTGCCCGCCCCTCGAGCGTCCCAGGAGGGCAGCCTTCAGACGGAGTTTCCGCCGGCGTCGGACGCGTCGTCGTTCTTCCTGCCCGGGATCGTCTCCGGTTCCCTGCCCGTTTTGTTCTTCGGAGCTGCCCCCTTTGACCTGGCCTTCTCCTCCTCGGCGGCGGCCTTCTCCAGGGCGGTGAACACGTCCTCGCTCAGGTGCATCCCGGCAGCGTCGTGGTGTGCCCGCGCGGTGGTGGAGTCGATGCTGACCAGGGACAGGTCCACCTCACCCCGCTTCGCGGCTTCCGCGATCATGCCCTCCAGCAGGGCCTCGAACACGCCGGCGTCACGCCACTGCCGGAAGCGGTTGGAGACGGTCGACCAGGCACCGAACTCCTGCGGCATCTCCCGCCACTGCCCGCCCGTCTTGAACCGCCAGATCACGCCCTCGAACTGCTGCCGCAGGCGCTCGGGGTACGGGCCGTACTCGCCGATCGGCAGATACGGCCCGATGAACTCCCACTCTTCGTCTGTCAGTTGCACTCGCGTCACACAAGACGATCTACCGGATCAGGCCTCGGAGCGAGGGCAAACCCCAAGATTGATCACGACTCGATACGCGCCCTAGCCGAGCCGGTGATCACGGCGTGGAAGGCCCGGCACCCCTCGGTCAGCGGTCACCAGGGCAAATACGCGATGCGGGAGATCGTGAACGCGATCCTGTACCAGAACCGCACCGGCTGCCAGTGGGAGTTCCTGCCCCACGACATGCCTCCGCCCGGCGCGGTGAAGTACTACTTCTACCTCTGGCGCGACGACGGCACCGACCAGACCGTGCACGACCTGCTGCGGTGGCAGCTGCGGGAGAAGAAGAAGCGATTAGCCGACCCGAGCCTTGTCATCCTGGACACGCAGAGTGTCCACGCTGCCGTCGGCGTGCCAGCCACCACGACCGGCAAGGACGCCTCGAAAAGGGTGCCGGGCCGGAAGAGATGCCTGGCCGTGGACACATTGGGTCTGGTCATCGAGGCCGTCGTCCTGCCGGCGTCCGCGCACGACAACGCCGCGGGCACCGCCCTGCTGGACGGCGTGGCCGCACAGACCGACACGGTCGAGAAGGCCCTGGTCGACCAGGGGTTCAAGAAGACCGTGGTCGCTCACGGCAAGCAGTACGGCATCGACGTGGAGATAGTCGAGCGCAACCCGGCCGACACCGGCTTCGTCCCGCAGGCCAAGCGGTCCTACCTTGTTCGTGGGTTGGACGGGCCGTCGTAAGGTCCAGAGACCCAGAGACACCGGGTATGGCTTCCAAGCGGTTGCCCTCGATGGTTCCATCCACCTGGCCGCCCGGTGTCTCACGACGACTCGGCCGCTGATTAGGAGCTGCGAACGCCTCCGAGCGGATCGCTGAGTAGGACCACGCCGGCGAGGTCGTCCGGGAGAACAGAGCGTCATCGAACGACCGGAGGAACAGGTGGCCCAGATCTGGGCGGGTACGGACATCGGCAAGACCCATCACCACTGCGTGGTCCTCAACGCGGAGGGAGCACGGTTGCTGTCGCGACGGGTCTTGAACGACGAGCCGGAGCTGCTGGCCCTGCTCGCCGATGTGCTGGCCCTCGACGAGGACGTGGTCTGGGCGGTCGACGTCGCCGACGGCATGGCCGCACTGTGGATCAGCCTCTTGCTCAACCACGGCCAGCACCTCGTCTACATACCCGGCCTGGCGGTTAACCGGGCTTCGGCCGGCTACCGGGGCATGGGCAAGACCGACGCGAAGGACGCCACCGTCATCGCCGACCAGGCCCGGATGCGCCGGGACCTGACCGTCCTGAAGCCGGACGACGAGCACGCCATCGAACTGCGGATCCTCACCAGTCGTCGGGCCGACCTGAACGCCGACCGCACCCGTCGGATCAACCGCCTGCGCGGCCAACTCACCAGCATCTTCCCGGCCTTGGAGCGAGTCCTCGACCTGGGCAACGTCGGGCCGCTGATTCTGCTGACCGGCTATCAGACGCCGGCCGCTCTGCGCCGAACCGGCCGCAGGCGCCTGGAGACCTGGCTGCGGAACCGCAACGCCCGCAGTCCCGAAGTCCTGGCCGAGGTCGCCCTGGAAGCGGCTGAGCGCCAGCACACCGCCGTCCCCGGGGAGAAGATCACGGCGCAGGTGATCCACACCCTAGCCAAGGAGGCGATGAGCCTCAACGAGCAGATCACCGAGATCGACAAGCTCATTGCGGCCCGGTTTCGCGACCACGAACTCGCCGAAGTGATCTCCAGCATGCCCGGCATCGGCCCGCTGTTGGGCGCCGAGTTCCTCGCCGCCACCGCCGGCGACATGAGCCGCTACGGCACCGCTGACCGCTTGGCCAGCCTTGCCGGAGTCGCTCCGGTCCCCCGGGACTCGGGCAACATCAGCGGCAACCTGCACCGGCCCAAGCGCTATCACCGTGGGCTGCAACGCGTCTTCTACACCTCCGCGCTGATCAGTATCCGCAGCTGCGACCAGTCGCGTCGTTTCTACGAACGCAAGCGCGCCGAAGGCAAGCGGCACACCCAGGCCGTCCTCGCCCTGGCCCGGCGACGCGTGAACGTCCTGTGGGCTCTCATCCGTGACGGACAGTGCTACCAAAGCAACCTCCCTGTCACTGCTGCGGCTTGACAACATCATTAGGAGGTGGAGGCGGCGACCTTCCATCCCAGGTGGAGCAGTTCGCCATGGATCCGGCGATACCCCCACCCGTCGTTCTCGCGGGCCAGGCGCAGCACCAGAGCGCGCAGCGCCTGGGGTTTGGTCGGGCGGCCCGGACGGCGGGGTGGATAGGTCCATGTCCGCTTCACCAGTCTGGCGTGCCAGCGCAGGACCGTGCGCGGGGTGACCAAGAGTTTCAGGCTGAGGCGCTGACGCTTGTTCAATAGACGAACAAGAGCGGCGATTACCGCCCGGTCGCCGAGAGTGAAAGCGGGCTTTGGCCTGCCGCGTTCCAGGACGCTCAGCTGATGGCGCAGTACCAGGATCTCGACGTCTTTCGCCGCGGAGGAGCGGGCCAGCAGCCGCAGCCAACCCAGGAGCAGGCAGCAGAACCGGTAGAGCAGACGTATCGCCACGAGACCCGAGCGTGCACCGAGGCGATCCCGGAGGCCCGCGATGTGATCACATCGTGACTCCAGAACTGCAGCTCAGCTAGAGCAGACGTATCGCCACGAGACCCGAGCGTGCACCGAGGCGATCCCGGAGGCCCGCGATGTGATCACATCGTGACTCCAGAACTGCAGCTCAGCATGGGTGACATGGGTTGTCGGCACGCACAGGCCGGGCCGACGCCCGCGTCCGGCAGACATCTCGGGGGAACGGCAGTCCCTGGTGGGACGCCAGTTATTTTGCGAGTCATGCCGGATCACGAGCGCCGAGCCTGGCAGCAACCCATCCCGGGCTGCAGAAGAACTCTCACAGTTATGTTCTTCGCGGTCCTGCAAGAGGGCCGTCGGCCTCCGGGCCTGGCATGACTGTTCCCCCCTGTCGATCGGATGACCTGGGGGGTGCCTCTATGTCCTTCGTCAAGGCCAGGCACGCAACCGGGCGCTCAGGGGTTCGCGCCCGCACCCAGATCCGCTCGCCTCCGTCGATCACATCCTCGACGGCCAGCGGGGACAGGCCCGAGAACACCGTAGCCACAAGCGCATTGACATCTCGCACGACTTGTCAACGAACACGTTTACTCTCCGCGACCACCGGATTTGAGCCAAATCCGTCAAGTTGACACACCCCTCACATGGTACGTCGCTGCGTTCTCGTACTTGGCAGCGCGGGTGCGAGGGCAGCCAGCAGTCTGCCCTCCGGCGTCGTGATGACGATGACGAAGTGGTTCGTGGGCGTCAGCACGACCGGTCCATGTACCTCGAGGGGGCCAAGCCAACAGCACGATGCTTAATGAAAGATGAAAGAAAAGCCATGCCCGAAACCTTGACCGCGCCTGGTATGGCGGGCAAGGTTCCGGAGAGCGCTCTCCCATCTATCCCGCATCAAGGAGTCTCTTCATGCCCACTGTCGGCATACCCCCGGCGGCGCCGGTGTCGCGCAGACCCGGCCGCCGCGGGCTCGTCGGCGTCCTGGTCACCGCACTGGCCGCCGCCCTTCTCGCCGTCGTCCCCGCCGCGCAGGCTCAGGCCGCTCCCGTGCTGCTGTCCCAGGGCAAGCCGGTCACCGCCTCCAGTCAGGAGCACTACGGCACCCCGGCGACCGCGGCCGTCGACGGCGACAACGGCACCCGCTGGTCCAGCGCCGCCGCCGACCCGCAGTGGATCCGCGTCGACCTCGGCGCCCTCGCTTCCCTCAGCCAGGTCGAGTTGCGCTGGGAGGCCGCCTACGCCAAGTCCTACCGCATCGAGACGTCCCAGAACGGCACGGACTGGTCGACGGCCTACTCCACCACCACAGGCACCGGGGGCACGGAGACTGTGAACGTCTCCGGCACCGCCCGGTATGTCCGCATGCTTGGTACCGCCCGCGCTACCGGATACGGCTACTCTCTGTGGGAGTTCAAGGTGTACGGCACCACCGGCGACGACCCCGGTCCAGTCATCCCGGGCGGCGGCGACCTCGGCCCGAACGTGCACGTCTTCGACCCGTCCACGCCCGGCATCCAGGCCAAGCTGGACCAGGTCTTCCAGCAGCAGGAGTCGGCGCAGTTCGGCTCCGGTCGGCACGCCTTCCTCTTCAAGCCGGGCACCTACGACAACCTCAACGCCCAGATCGGCTTCTACACCCAGATCGCCGGCCTCGGCCTGCGCCCCGACGACACGCTGATCAACGGTGACATCACCGTCGACGCCGGCTGGTTCAATGGCAATGCCACCCAGAACTTCTGGCGCGGCGCGGAGAACCTCGCGGTCAACCCGGTCAGCGGCACCAACCGGTGGGCAGTCTCGCAGGCCGCCTCGTTCCGCCGGATGCACGTCAAGGGCGGCCTCAACCTCGCGCCCAACGGCTACGGCTGGGCCAGCGGCGGCTACATCGCCGACAGCAAGGTCGACGGCCAGATCGGCAACTACTCGCAGCAGCAGTGGTACACGCGGGACAGCTCCATCGGCGGCTGGTCCAACAGCGTGTGGAACCAGGTCTTCTCCGGTGTCGAGGGCGCTCCCGCGACCAGCTTCCCCGAGCCCCGGTACACCACACTCGGCACAACGCCGATCTCCCGCGAAAAGCCCTTCCTCTACCTGGACGGCAACGAGTACAAGGTCTTCGCCCCCGCCAAGCGGACCAACGCCCGCGGCACCACCTGGGCAGGCGGCACCCCGCAGGGCGAGTCGATCCCGCTGAGCAAGTTCTACGTCGTCAAGCCCGGCGCCACCGCTGCCACCATCAACGCCGCCCTCGCCCAGGGCCTGCACCTGCTCTTCACCCCCGGCATCTACCACGTCGACCAGACGATCAACGTCAACCGGGCCAACACCATCGTGCTGGGCCTCGGCCTCGCCACGATCATCCCCGACAACGGGGTGACCGCCATGAAAGTCGCCGACGTCGACGGCGTGCGGCTCGCCGGCTTCCTCATCGACGCCGGACCGGTCAATTCCCCCACCCTGCTGGAGGTCGGCCCGCAGGGCGCATCCGCCGACCACGCGGCCAACCCCATCACCGTGCAGGACGTCTACATCCGTATCGGCGGCGCGGGCGCCGGCAAGGCGACCACCAGCATGGTGGTCAACAGCCACGACACGATCATCGACCACACCTGGGTGTGGCGGGCCGACCACGGCGAGGGCGTCGGCTGGGAGACCAATCGGGCCGACTACGGCGTCCGCGTCAACGGCGACGACGTCCTGGCCACCGGCCTGTTCGTGGAGCATTTCAACAAGTACGACGTCGAGTGGTACGGCGAACGCGGCCGGACGATCTTCTACCAGAACGAGAAAGCGTACGACGCCCCGAACCAGGCCGCCATCCAGAACGGTTCGACGAAGGGGTACGCCGCCTACCGGGTCGACGACTCGGTGGACACCCACGAGGCATGGGGCTTGGGCAGCTACTGCAACTACAACGTCGACCCGGGCATCCGCCAGGACCACGGCTTCAAGACCCCCATCAAACCGGGGATGAAGTTCCACAGCCTCCTCGTGGTCTCCCTCGGCGGCATGGGCCACTACAACCACGTCATCAACGACACCGGCGCCTCCACGGAGCCCGCCGGCACCTCGACCGTGCCGTCCACCGTCGTGTCCTACCCCTGATCGAACCGTCCGTGGGCCACAACTCCCCTCCGGGCCGGATGACATCCCCACGCCCAGGCCCGGAGGGGCCATCACGCGGTGCTCCTACAGCGCCCGCCACGTCGGCTCTCCCCAACCCACCAGGAGCAGATGTGTCCATAACCCCCTCGTATCAAAGACCAGCCGACCGCCGCGCCGTCCCCCTGCTCGCCCTCGGCGCACTGGTGGCGTCGTCGCTTGCCCTCACCGCTCCGCCCGCCCAGGCGGCGGAGACACTGCTCTCCCAGGGAAAGCCCGCCACCGCCTCATCCCAGGAAGGCGCCGGATATGCCCCCTCGGCGGCCGTCGACGGCAACCTCACCAGCACCCGCTGGGCCAGCCAGTGGAGCGACCCGCAGTGGATCCAGGTCGACCTCGGACAGCGGTCCGACCTCAGCCGCGTCGTGCTGACCTGGGAGGACGCGTACGGCAAGAGCTACCAGATCCAGGCCTCCGACAACGGCACGGACTGGCGGACCCTGAAGACCGTGACCGGCGGTGACGGCGGCACGGACGAGGTCGCCGTCTCCGGATCCGGCCGCTACGTCCGCATGCTGGGCACCGAGCGTTCCGGCGGCTACGGCTACTCCCTGTGGGAGTTCCAGGTGTACGGGACCACGGACGGCACACCTCCCGCCGACGGGGGAGCGGTCAAGGTCACCGGCTCGCAGGGGAACTGGCAACTGACCGTCGGTGGCCAGCCGTACACCGTCAAAGGCCTGACCTGGGGCCCCGCCATCACGGACGCCCCGAAGTACATGCCCGACGTCAAGTCCATGGGCGTCAACACGATCCGCACCTGGGGCACCGACGCCTCCACCAAGCCGCTGCTCGACACCGCCGCCGCGCACGGCATCCGCGTCGTCAACGGCTTCTGGCTGCAGCCCGGCGGCGGACCCGGCTCCGGCGGCTGCGTCAACTACGTCACCGACACCACGTACAAGAACAACATGCTCACCGAGTTCGCCAAGTGGGTGGAGGCCTACAAGAGCCACCCGGCGACCCTCATGTGGAACGTCGGCAACGAGTCGGTCCTCGGCCTGCAGAACTGCTACAGCGGGGCGGAGCTGGAGGCCCAGCGCAACGCCTACACCGGCTTCGTCAACGACGTCGCCAAGAAGATCCACAGCATCGACCCCGACCACCCCGTCACCTCGACCGACGCCTGGACGGGGGCCTGGCCGTACTACAAGCGCAACGCTCCCGACCTCGACCTGTACTCGATGAACTCCTACGGCGACATCTGCGGCGTCCAGGAGGACTGGGAGGAGGGCGGCTACACCAAGCCGTACATCATCACCGAGGGCGGACCGGCCGGCGAGTGGGAGGTGCCCGACGACGCCAACGGCGTCCCAGACGAGCCGACCGACGTGCAGAAGGCCGGGGGCTACACCAAGGCCTGGGACTGCGTCACTGGCCACCGGGGCGTCGCCCTCGGCGCCACCCTCTTCCACTACGGCCTCGAGCACGACTTCGGTGGCATCTGGTTCAACCTCGTGCCCGACGGGCTGAAGAGGCTGTCCTATTACGCTGTGAAGAAGGCGTACAGCGGATCGACCGGCGGCGACAATACCCCGCCCGTCATTACGAACATGGCCGTCGAGCCCGCCTCGTCCACCCCTGCGGGCGGCGAGTTCACCGTCCGCGCGGACGTGCGCGACCCCGACGGCGACCCGATCACGTACAAAGTCTTCCTCAGCGGCAACTACGCCAACGGCGACAAGCGCTTGATCGAGGCCAAGTGGCGGTCCACCGGCAACGGGACCTTCGCCGTGACGGCCCCCGAGAAGCTCGGCGTGTGGAAGGTGTACGTCCAGGCCGAGGACGGCCGCGGTAACGCCGGCATCGAGACGAAGTCGGTCAAGGTCGTCGCCCCGCCGGTGACCGGCACGAACGTAGCGCTGAACAAGCCCACCACCGCGTCCTCCTTCCAGCCCTCCTACGGCGACTGCCCGTGCGAGCCCGCCAAGGCGACGGACGGCAGGACCGACACGCGCTGGGCCAGCGACTGGAGCGACCCGCAGTGGATCCAGGTCGACCTCGGCGCTCCCACGCCCTTCCGCAAGCTCCAGCTAATGTGGGACCCCGCCTACGCCAAGTCCTACGAGGTCCAGGTCTCGGACAACGGCACCACCTGGCGCACGGTCCACACCATCACCGATGGCAACGGCGACATCGACACCATCGACGTCGCGGCGACCGCACGACACGTACGACTGCACCTGACGGCGCGTGGCACCGGCTGGGGCTGCTCGCTGCACGAGTTCGGCATCTACAGCTGACGACGAAGGGCGCCCGGCGACGCCCTTCGCACCACCCCCACTTGGAACCTCAGCGGGCAGGAGGCCCCATGAGACCGCGTTCGAAGCTCCCTGCGCTGCTGCTCGGCAGCGCACTGATCGCAAGCGTGCTCGGCGTCGGCACCGTCGCCACGGCGGCCGGCCCCGGCGACGCCCCGGCCGTCAGTCACACCGGGCACACGATGGCGGTGTCGACCCGGGCGTCCGCCGACGACCCCGACGGCGACGGATACATACCGGCCGTTCCCCTGGTCACCGGCGTGACCCCGTCCGAAGCCACCCCGCCGCCGCGCTACCACAAGGAGTTCCAGGCCAACTGCGCCGTCACGCACACCGCGCCGGACGACCCGATCGTGTACCCGGGGCAGCCGGGCAAGTCCCACGACCACACCTTCATGGGCAACACGACGACGAACGCCGGCAGCACGACGGCGAGCCTCTACGGCGGCAACACCACCTGTCTCGCACCGGCCGACGCCTCCGCGTACTGGATGCCGTCCCTGTACAAGGGGGACACGAAGATCCTCCCGGTCGGCCCGCAAGTCATCTACTACAAGTCCGGTGTCACCGACTACACCAGCGTGCGGCCCTTCCCCAGAAGACTGCGATACGTCGTCGGCGACCCGATGCAGAGCGCCCAGGAGTTCCGCGGCCACAAGGGCTTCGTCGAGGGCTGGGAATGCGGTGACAGCTTCTTCAACGTCGACTTCCCAGCGAGCTGTCCGAGCCGGCCCGACGTACAGCTCAACATCCGTATGCAGGCCCCCAGTTGCTGGGACGGCAAGCACCTCGACACCCCCGACCACAAGAGCCACATGGCCTACCCGGTCGTCAAACCCGGCACCAACGACAACATGTGCCCGGCCTCCCACCCGGTCGCCCTGCCGATGATCGAGTTCAAGATGGCCTTCCCGGTCAACGGCGACATGAGCGACGTCCGCCTGGCCAGCGGACGCGGGTACTCCTTCCACTACGACTTCTTCAACGCCTGGGAGGAGCGGACCCTCAAGGCGATGGTCGACCACTGCATCGTGGGCGGCCTCCAGTGCGACACGCGCGGCTACGACCAGAACCATCCGGAGCGCGGCGCGGTGCTGAACGCGGACCACCGGCTGCCCTGACCCGGCCCGTCCCCACGGGCCCGACGGCACCCGCTCGGCGCGGGTGCCGTCGGGCTCCTTCCGCTGCCCGCGCGCCTGCGCCCACCGCCGGCCGGAGGGGCTTGACGGGGAGGAGGACCTCGCCGAATGGTTGGGAGAGCGCTCTCCCAGCAGCGGAGGGGCAGAAAGTGGGGCGGGAATGGACGACGAGACACTCGACCGGCTCATCGGCAGGCTGAGCCTCGAACAGAAGGTGCGCCTGCTGACCGGCGCGACGACCTGGCGCACCGCCGGTGAGCCCGGGATCGGGCTGCGGGAGATGGTGACCTCGGACGGGCCCGCCGGGGTGCGCGGCGAGGCATGGGACGAGCGGCGCACCTCGATCCTGCTGCCCTCCGCCTCCGCCCTGGGCGCGATGTGGGACGAGGAATTGGTGGAGCGGCTCGGGGGCCTGCTCGCCACCGAAGCCGCCCGTAAGGGCATCGACGTGGTACTGGCGCCGATGCTCAACCTCCACCGGAGCCCGCTGGGCGGCCGGCACTTCGAGTGCTTCTCCGAGGACCCGGAACTGACCGGCCGTACCGGCGCCGCGCTGATCCGGGGCATCCAGGCCCTCGGGGTGGCGGCCACCGCCAAGCACTACGTCGCCAACGACTCCGAGACCGATCGGCTGACCGTCGACGTCCGGGTCTGCGAACGCACCCTGCGAGAGGTGTACCTCGCGCCCTTCCAGGCAGCCGTCGAGGCCGGGGTGTGGCTGGTCATGGCGGGCTACAACGCCGTCGGCGGCACGACCATGACGGCCAGCCCGCTCCTGGCGGAACCCCTCAAGGGAGAATGGGGGTTCGACGGGGTCGCCGTCTCCGACTGGGCGGCCGTGCGCACCACCGAGGAAACCGGTCGTGCCGCGCTCGACCTGGCGATGCCGGGCCCCGACAGTCCCTGGGGCGCGTCGCTGGTGCGGGCGGTGAAGGACGGCCTGGTCACCGAGGAGGCCATCGACGGGAAGGTGCGGCGGCTGCTCCGGCTCGCCGGCCGCGTGGGCGCACTGGACCCGCATCACCCGCGCCGGGCGTCGGCGACGGCGTCCCGCGACACCCGGGCTCTGCTGCGCCGCGCCGTCAGCGCCGGTTCGGTCCTGCTGCGCAACAGCGCCGTCCTGCCGCTCGACCCCACCGAGCTGTCCACCGTCGCCGTCGTCGGCGTGCACGCCGCCTCCCCGCGCGTCCAGGGCGGCGGCAGCGCGGGCGTCTTCTGCTCCGACGTGGTCACCCCGCTGGCCGGCGTCCGGGCCCGGCTGCGAGGGCAGGCCCGGGTGGTGTACGAGCCCGGGCCGGCGCCGGGGTCCCCGCCCGCCCCCCTCGACACCGACCGGTGCACCGACCCGCGCTCGGGTGCCCCCGGCGTGCTCCTCAGGGTGCTGGACGCGGCAGGGCGAGAACTGTACGCACAGCACCGGCTCTCGGGCCGCCAGCTGGAGCCGGACCTGCCGCCGGGCGCGCACACGGTGGAAATCAGCGCGGTGCTGCATCCCCGTCGGTCAGGAGAGTGGACGTTCGGCGTCGGGGGCTTCGGACGCATGACGCTCACCGTCGACGACCACATACTCATGGACGGGGAGTTTCCTGGTGGCACGGACGACCCGGCCGTCGTCCACGTCAACCCGCCCGTACACACGGCGCGGACGGCACTGACCGCCAACCGGCCCGTGCACGTGGTGGCACGGCGTGAACTGGTGCCCGGCTGCGGACGGGCCACCGTCGTCGCCACGGCGCCGCCGGAACCGGACCCGGCGACCGCGCTGGAGGACGCGGTGCGGGCAGCCCGGGACGCCGACGCCGCGATCGTGGTCGTCGGCACCACCGAGCACAGCGAGACCGAAGGATACGACCGCACCGGACTGGCGCTCGGGGAGCACCAGGACGAGCTGGTCCGCGCCGTGGCCGCCGCGAATCCGCGCACGGTCGTGGTCGTCAACAGCGGCGGCCCGGTCGAGCTGCCCTGGTACGAGAAAGCGGGCGCCGTACTGCTCACCTGGTTCCCGGGGCAGGAGGCCGGCGCCGGGCTGGCCGACGTCCTGTTCGGCCTCGCCGAACCCGGCGGCCGCCTCCCCACCACCTGGGCAGCGTCCCTGGCGGACGCACCCGTCACCCGCACCCGGCCGGTCAGCGGCCGGCTCGACTACGCCGAGGGCCTGCACATCGGCCACCGGGCGTGGCTGCGAGCCGGACGCGAGCCCGCCTACTGGTTCGGCCACGGACTCGGCTACACGACGTGGGAGTACGCGGCCGTGGAGGCTCCCGCGCATGTCGCGGCGGGCGAGCCGTTCACCGTCCGGGTGACGGTGCTCAACACCGGCACCCGCGCCGGGCGCGAGGTCGTACAGGTCTATCTGGCCCGCCCCGGTTCGGTGGTGGAGCGTCCGGTGCGCTGGTTCGCCGGGTACGCGGCTGTCCGGGCGGAAGCGGGCCGGACGGCGAGTGCCGAAGTGGTGGTGGGCCCGCGCGCCTTGCGGCACTGGTCGGAGGCGGACCACTGCTGGGCCACGGAGCCCGGCCCCTACCGGCTCATGGTGGGCAGATCGGCAGGCGACATGCGGTGGGAGGGGAAGGTCACGGTAAGCGGCCCCTGACGGGCGGGGCGGCCCAAGTGGCGCGTTCACAAGGACCGTAGAGGGGCGCCGCGCGGAACCCCGGGCGCCGCGTCTCCGGCTAAGCACGGGCATCACCTCTCGTGACCCAGGCCCGTGCCGGGCCCGTGACGCAGGGCTCCGAGTTCCTTTGCGTGCGCGGGATTCCTTCCATAGCGGCGGAGCTGTGGGCCGTGGCCGGTCCAACTGCCCCTCGAGCCCGCAGCCAGAGTCGGCGGGCGCCGCTCACTGCACCGAGCGCTCCTGCAGGGCCGTCCGCCACGCCGGGTCCGGTTCCACCGGTTCGGCTTCCTCCGGCCGTCCGCCACGCGCGAAGAAGTCGGCGAGTGGCAGGATCGCGGCGCCCACGGTGACGGCGTCCGGTCCCAGGGTGCCGAGGTCGATGCGGACGCGGGCGGCGGGGTAGGCCAGAGCGTACGAGGTGGCGTGGGCCGTCACCGAGTCCAGGAAGCGTCGGCCGAGCTGCAGTCCGGCCCAGCCACCGACCAGGATGCGTTCGGGCTGGAAGAGGTTGATCAGGTCGGAGAACCCCGCGCCGAGATACTCGGCGGTCTCCTCCAGGACGGCCAGGGCCGTGGCGTCGGGTTCCGGTCCGGCCCCTGTCGCGTCCGGATCCGGGTATGCGGCGGCGAGCATCGCGGTGAGCGCGGTCTCCTCGTCCGCGCCCGCGGGCGGCCGCCCGCCCGCCTCCGCCCAGCGCTGGAGCAGCGCCTCCGCGCCCGCGTACGCCTCCAGGCAGCCCTGGGCGCCGCAGCGGCACCGGCGGCCGCGCACCCGCACCGTCAGGTGTCCCCACTCCACGGCCCGGCCCGGTCCCATGTCGTCGCTGACCACGCAGGCGCCGACGCCGGACCCGAAGAGCACCACCGCCGCGCTCTGCGCGCCCCGGCCGGCACCGAACCACATCTCCGCCTGGCCCAGCGTCTTGGCACCGTTGTCGATGTAGTAGGGCACGGTCTCGGGCAGGATCCTTGACTGGCGCAGCAGCCGCTCCAGAGGGACGGCGTCCCATCCGATCGTCTGGCCGTGCACGACGGCGCCATCCGCGGGGGTCCTGGCGACGATGCCCGGCACTCCTATCCCGACGCCGAGCAGCCGCTCTCCCGCGATGCCGGCTTCCTGCAGCACCTCGCGGATGCCTTCACGTAGATGCGTCACGACGACGCCGACGTCGTAGCGGTCGAGACGGCTCGGGCCATCGGTTTCCAGCGGTTTCTCGGACCGGGCCAGCTCGGTGAGGGCGAGGTCGAAGAGTTCGATCCGCACCCGGGTTTCGCCGATGTCGACACCGATCATGTATCCGCTCGCTGCGCTGACGCGCAGCAGCGTGCGGGGCCGGCCGCCGGCCGAGTCGACGCTGCCGGCCTCCTCCACCAGTCCTTCGGCGACCAGCTCGGAGACCACGTTGCTCACCGAGCCCGAACTCAGCCCGGTGGCAGGCCCCAGAGAGAACCGGCTGAGCGGCCCGTCGAAATACAACCGTTGCAATACTGCGGTGCGGTTCTCCCGCCGCAGGTCACGCACTGTACGGCCACTGCGCACTTTCACCCTGTCCCCTCGTTCCGACGTCGTCACCGCAACTTACCTCGGGCCGAGCCCTTGACGCGCCCTTCACCTGAAGCTTAACTCACATTCTAAATTAAGCCGTGGCCGGGCCGGGGAGCGCGAGGCGCTGCTCCCGCCTGCCTCCACGAGCGATCTCGTCACTTCCCGGAAGGCCTCTGGAGTCATGCGCAGAATCAGAGTCGCAGCCGTCGGCGCCGTCACCCTCTCGTTCGCCCTCACCGTGGCGGCCTGCGGCGGGGGGTCCTCCGGCACGGAAGGTTCCAACGAGCAGCCGAAGACCCTCACCTACTGGGCCTCCAACCAGGGCGCGAACCTGGAGGTGGATAAGAAGGTCCTCCAGCCGGAACTCGACAAGTTCGAGAAGCAGACGGGCATCAAGGTGAAGCTGGAGGTGGTGCCCTGGGGGGACCTCCTCAACCGCATCCTCACCGCCACCACCTCCGGTCAGGGCCCGGACGTCCTCAACATCGGCAACACCTGGAGTGCTTCGCTCCAGGCCAGCGGTGCCCTGCTGCCCTGGGAAACGAAGAACTTCGAGGCGATCGGCGGCAAGGACCGCTTCGTGGAGTCCGCGCTCGGCTCCACCGGCGTCCAGGGCCAGGACCCGGCCGCCGTCCCCCTGTACTCCATGGCCTACGCGCTCTACTACAACAAGAAGATGTTCGCCGACGCTGGCATCGAGAAGCCGCCGATGACCTGGGAGGAGCTGGCCGAGACCGGCAAGAAGCTCTCCCAGAACGGCAAGTGGGGGCTCGGCGCCGAGGGCTCCAACCTCTCCAACAACATCCACCAGGTCTTCGTCCTCGGCAAGCAGCACGGCGCGGACTTCTTCAGCTCCGACGGCAAGGCCGACTTCACCTCCGACGGCGCCGTGGCGGCGGTCAAGCAGTACGTCGACCTGATGGCCAAAGACAAGATCATCGCGCCGGGCAACGCCGAGTACGCGCAGAACCAGTCCCTGAGCGACTTCGCCAAGGACAAGACGGCCATGGTGCTGTGGCAGACCGCGTCGGCCACCTTCAAGGCGCAGGGCATGAACGAGGACGAGTGGGGCGTCGCGCCCGCTCCCGTGCAGTCCGGCGAGCCCGGCCCGGGCAAGGCCACCAACTCGATGGTCGCCGGCATCAACATGGCCGTCTTCAAGAACACCAAGAACATCGACGGCGCCAAGAAGTTCGTGAAGTTCATGACCAGCGACGAGGAACAGGTCATCCTGAACAAGGCCTACGGCTCCATCCCGCCGGTCAAGGCCGCCCAGCAGGACCCGGCCTTCAACACCCCGGCACTCGCCGTCCTGCGCGAGACCCTGGCGACCAGCGCCACCGCCCTGCCGCAGGTCCCCGAGGAGTCGCAGTTCGAGACCGTCGTCGGCACCGCCGTCAAGGAACTCTTCGCCGACGCCGCCGCCGGCCGTGCGGTGACCACCGAGTCAGTGCGGGCCAAGCTCGAGAAGGCCCAGCAGCAGATGCCCAAGAAGTGAGCACGGACACCGCCATGACCACCACCGCTGCCCTGGGCACAGGCGAGCGGACGGCACGCAAGAACGTCCCCGGGGCGGCGCCGCGCAGGCGCCGCCCCGGGCGGCTGCGCCGCATCGGACTGCCGTACCTGCTGCTGTTCCCCGCTCTGCTCCTCGAACTACTGGTCCACCTGGTGCCGATGGTGATCGGCATCGTCGTCAGCTTCAAGGAGCTGACCCAGTTCTACATCCGCGACTGGGGCACCGCGCCCTGGGCCGGCCTCGGCAACTACTCCCTGGCAATCGACTTCGACGCCCCCGTCGGCGAGGCGCTACTGAAGTCCTTCCTCACCACCTGCTTGTTCACCGTCCTCTCGGTCGGCCTGTGCTGGCTGCTCGGAGTGGCCGCAGCGATCTTCATGCAGGAGACCTTCCGCGGCCGGGGCATCCTGCGCACGCTCTTCCTGGTGCCGTACGCTCTGCCCGTCTACGCCGCCGTCATCACCTGGGCGTTCATGTTCCAGCGGGACAACGGCCTGGTGAACCACGTGCTGCACGGCCAGCTCGGGCTCACCGACAGCCCTCCGTTCTGGCTGATCGGCGACAACAGCTTCATCGCCCTGCTCGTCGTCTCGGTGTGGAAGAGCTGGCCCTTCGCCTTCCTCATCATCATGGCCGGGCTCCAGAACATCCCGAAGGACATCTACGAGGCCGCCGCCCTCGACGGCGCAGGCATCTGGCAGCAGATCCGCCGCATCACCCTGCCCTCGCTGCGCCCCGTCAACCAGGTCCTCGTCCTGGTGCTGTTCCTGTGGACGTTCAACGACTTCAACACCCCCTTCGTCCTGTTCGGCGAGGCGGCGCCGGAAGCCGCAGACCTCATCTCCATCCACATCTACCAGTCCTCGTTCCAGACCTGGAACTTCGGGACGGGCTCCGCCATGTCGGTCCTACTCCTGCTGTTCCTGCTCGTGGTGACGGGCGTCTACCTCTGGCTCACCTCCCGAGGAAGGAAGACCACCGATGCCTAGGCGCGCCCACCGGCAGGCCCGTTCCCCGATGGCCGCCCCGCAGTCCTTCCTGTGGAGCCGGCGGATCTTCCTGACCCTCCTCACCGTCTTCGTGCTGCTGCCGGTGTACGTGATGATCTCCAGCTCACTGAAGCCGCTGGAGGACGTGTCGGGGAAGTTCGCGTGGATCCCCTCGGGCCTCACCGTCCGCCCGTACTTCGACATCTGGGACACGGTCCCGCTGGCCGACTACTTCATGAACTCGCTGATCGTGGCCGGCGCGGCGACCGTCTGCTCCGTCACCATCGCCGTGTTCGCGGCCTACGCGGTCAGTCGCTACTCCTTCCGCGGCAAGCGCGTCTTCACAGTGACGGTGCTGTCGACGCAGATGTTCCCGGGCATCCTGTTCCTGCTGCCGCTGTTCCTCATCTATGTCAACATCGGCAACGCCACCGGCATCGCCCTGTTCGGCTCCCGCGGCGGCCTGATCCTCACCTACCTCACCTTCTCGCTGCCCTTCTCCATCTGGATGCTGATCGGATACTTCGACTCGGTGCCCAGAGACCTCGACGAGGCGGCCAAGGTGGACGGCTGCGGACCGCTCGGCGCCCTCTTCCGGGTCATCGTGCCGGCAGCGATCCCCGGCATCGTCGCCGTCGCCGTCTACGCCTTCATGACCGCCTGGGGCGAGGTCCTCTTCGCCTCCGTCATGACCAACGACACCACCCGCACCCTCGCCGTCGGCCTGCAGGGCTACTCCACCCAGAACGACGTGTACTGGAACCAGATCATGGCCGCCTCACTCGTCGTCAGCCTGCCCGTCGTCGCCGGTTTCCTGCTCCTCCAGCGCTACCTCGTCACCGGCCTCACCGCCGGCGCCGTCAAGTAGCCGCCGGGGCACCACCACCGTCCCGCCCGACCATCCCTGAGAGGCTCTCTGTGTCCGATTCGCTTGACCTCGCCGCCTTCCCCGCCGGCTTCGCCTGGGGCACGGCCACCTCCGCCTACCAGATCGAGGGCGCCGTTGCCGAGGACGGTCGGGCACCGTCGATCTGGGACACCTTCTCCCACACCCCGGGCAAGATCGCGGGCGACGACCACGGCGACGTGGCCTGCGACCACTACCACCGATGGCCCGAGGACATCGCCCTGATGAAGCGGCTCGGCACCGACGCCTACCGCCTGTCCGTCGCCTGGCCCCGTGTGGTGCCCGCCGGTGACGGACTGGTCAACGCGGCCGGCCTTGACTTTTACGACCGTCTCGTCGACGCCCTCCTCGACGCCGGCATCACCCCCAACATCACCCTCTACCACTGGGACCTGCCCCAAGCCCTTCAGGACCGCGGCGGCTGGACCGTACGCGACACCGCCGAACACCTCGCCGCCTACGCCTCCGCCGTCGCCGCCCGGCTCGGCGACCGCGTCACACGGTGGGCCACCCTCAACGAACCCCTCTGCTCCGGCTGGATCGGCCACCTGGAGGGCCGCATGGCACCCGGCCTGACCGACCTGACCACCGCCGTGCACGCCTCGTACCACCTGCTGCTCGCCCACGGCCTCGCCACCCGGGCGATCCGCGCGGCGGCCCCCGGCGCACAGGTCGGCCTGGTCACCAACCACTCCACCGTCGAGGCCGCCTCGACCCGCCCGGAGGACATCGCGGCGGCCACCCGCATGGACGGCCACACCAACCGCTGGTGGCTCGACCCCGTCTACGGCCGCGGCTTCCCCACCGACATGCGCGAACTGTACGGCGTGGAACTGCCCGAGCGCCCCAGCGACCTGGACACGATCGCCGCGCCGCTCGACTGGCACGGCCTCAACTACTACTTCCCTACAACCGTCACCGACGACCCCCGGGGCCCCGTCCCGTACGCCCGTGAGGTCCGGCTGCCCGACGTACCGCGCACCGGCATGGACTGGCAGATCGACGCCGGGGGCCTGGAGGCCCTGCTGCTGCGCCTGACCGACGACTACGGGGTCCGCGAGCTGTACGTTACCGAGAACGGCTCAGCCTTCCCGGACACCGTCTCGCCCGACGGCGCCGTCCACGACCCCGACCGGGCCCGCTACCTGGAGCAGCACGTGAGCGCCTGCGCCCGGGCGGTCCGCAAGGGAGTGCCGCTGGCTGGCTACTACGCCTGGTCCCTCCTCGACAACTTCGAGTGGGCCTACGGCTACGACAAGCGCTTCGGCCTCGTCCATGTCGACTACGCGACACAAGCCCGGACCGTCAAAACGAGCGGCCTGCGGTACGCGGAGATCATCCGTGCCCACCGGGAGTTCCACGCCTGACCGCACTGATACCCGGTGCCCTGTCGTCGGCTGCCGCGAGAGCACGCGCGGCGGCAGGGCCGAGTGGTGTGCACCCGGCGAAGACACGCCGGATCAGGCGGACTCTCGTACGACCAGTTCCGGTTCGAAGACGAGGGTGCGAGGTTCGGTGCGGGTGCCCTGGACCTGCTCGTCCAGCATCCTGGCCATGGCCGCCGCCATCTCCTCCACCGGCTGGCGCACGGTGGTCAGCGGCGGCCGGCATGTCACGGCGATGCTCGAGTCGTCGAACCCGACGACAGCGACGTCCTCCGGTATGCGCCTGCCCAGTTCCCGCAGGACTTGGCAGGCGCCCTGGGCCATCAGGTCGTTGGCCGCGAACACTCCGTCCACCGCGGGGTGGTCCCGCAGCAGCGCGGCCATGGCCGTCGCCCCGCTGTCCAGAGTGAAGATGCCCTCGGCCGCGGGAGGGCTGCCGTGCCCGGCGCGGGCCAGGGCGTCGCGGAATCCGGCGAGGCGTTCCCGGCCGGCCCTGAGGTCCGGCGGAGCGCTGATCGCCGCGATACGGCGGCAGCCGCGGGCCAGGAGATGCTCTCCGGCCAGGCGTCCCCCCGCGTAGTGATCCAGGTCGACGCAACCGATCGGTGCCGTCCGGGCGGGACGTGCGAACAGCACCGTGGGGACGCGGGCGGAGAGGAGCATGTCCGGCAGAGGGTCGTCCGGTTGCACAGAGACCACCAGCGCGCCGTCCGCGCTGCCCTGCCGCACGTAGTCGACCACCTGCTTCCTGGCCGCCTCCGACTCGGCGAACAGCAGCACCGGTTGCATCATGCGTGCCCGGAGATACCCCACGACGCCGTTGACGACACGACCGAAGAACGGGTCGGCGAACACGCGGCCTGCGAAGGCGTCGCCCGCACCGGAGACGGTGAGGGCCACCGTTCCGGTGCGTCGGGTGACCAACGCCCTCGCCGCCCGGTTCGGCGTGTAGCCCGTCCGTTCGATCGCGCTGCGGACCAGGTCCTGGATGCTGGGATCGACGTTGCGCACGCCGTTCACGACCCGCGACACGGTGGCGCGGGACACCCCCGCCTCCCGCGCGACATCCTCCAGCGTCGGGGCCTGCCTGTTCATAGGGGGAACTCTAACGCCAGGCACTCCCACGCGCACAGGGCGGCAGACCGTCCTCCGGCGTGTGCGGCCGATGTCAGGCTACGTCCAGTGCGGCTCCGGCATGTAATCGAAGTTCATGCTGAAGGAGTGTGGGCATGCGCGGTCGCAGTGGTCGAAGCGTCCGCACTCCTGGAATTCGCCTCGAATTCGGCACGCACGGGGTGTGTCAATTTAACGGCTCTGTCACGGCAGCTGTAGTTCTGGTCATGGCTGGTCCTGGAGAGCGTGTCGGTGCTGGTGGCAGGCTTGTGCGATGGCTTGATGGTGGCGGCGCCAGGCCATCCAGTGCAGGATGTGTTCCGTGTCCCGGACGGGTGGTGTGAGGACGAACGCCCGAAGGAGTCGGACGAGTTCGGGGCAGGTCAACGGGACGAGACGGGCTGGTCCGGCGGGGCCGGCCGTAGTCGTGGCGGCCGCGGTCAGGGCGAGGACGGCGGATGCGACAAGGGAGAACAGCGACCAGCGCATCCAGGAGTTCCAGCAGGTCACCTGTCCTTCATCCAGGCCGGTGAAGGTCTTGCCGAGTTGGAAAGTCTCCTCGATCCGCCACCGTCGGCAGATCACTTCCACCAGCTGGGCGAGGGTGACATCTTCGGGCGACCAGCAGCGGAAGAAGGAGATCTCGCCGGTGTACCGGTGCCGGCGAGCGACCAGGACGCTGGTGCCGTCATCTTCGTGTCCGTTGGGGGTGTCGTCCGCACGGACATCGAGCCAGGCCCAGTCGTACTCGCGGGTGCCCTTCGTTCCGTGCCCGGTCTGCATGCGCATCCACTGGTGCGGCAGCACCTTGTTGATCACCTGGCGGGCCTTCCAGCTGCGGCCCGCTCCGTCCGTGACCGTGTATGTGTGGGACACGCCGACCGCGTAACCGAGCCCGAACCCCCGTATGATCTGGCGGAGTTCACGGCCCGAATACACATCGTCACCGGCGAACCAGCGTGCCCGGACACCCAGCTCGAGCGCGTTTTTGACCATGGCGGCGCTCTGCTGCAGCTTCGTCGCGAACATGATCTCCTCCGGGACGCCGGCTGCTTCGCGGCGCTCCTCGTCCCCAGCCCAGTCCCTCGGCAAGTACAGGGTCCGGTCGATCACCACCCGCACCGACTCGGTGACCGCGGCCAGGTGCACGGCGACCTGGCACAATCCGACGCCTTTGATCGCGCCGGAGTACTGGCGGCCGGCGCCGACGCAGTCGGTCGATGACTTCGCGTCCCCGGTCTCGTCCACAACCAGCACCACGTCCTGACCTGCGAGTTCCCGCACGACCAGGCGGGCGATCTCCTCCCGGGCCCGGTCATGGTCGAACCTCGCCCGTGACAGCAGATGCTGCAGCCGGTGCGGGCCTGGATGTCCCAGCGCCTGAGCCAGCGTCCAGCAGTTTCGCGTGTCCACTTCCGTGAGTAGCCCGGTGATCATCTCCGCGGCCGTCGCACGTGTCTCACGCCGCGCGAAGCAGCCCGCGATCGCATCCATCGCCGCCCCGAACAACCGGTCCCAGGCGGCCTGGGCTATCGTGACCTCCACGGCCACCGCTTCTTGAAACGTCGTCACAAACGTTCATGATCATGGTGGCCGTACCCATGTCCGGACCCAGCCCCCAAGCTGCTGAACAGCACAGATACCAGAACTACAGCTGCCGTGGCTGAGCGTCGGGGTGGTCGAGGTGAGCGAAGGCAGCGGTCTTCAGGCGCCGGATCTCGTGGCGGTGGTGGGCCCGGGCGCGGTCGTAGTGGTCGAGAACGATATCGCGCCAGGGCAGACGGCGGACCGTGTCGAACAGACCGGGGTGGTTGGCCTTGACCTGCGCGATGTAGTGGGCGCCGCGGCCTCGGAGGTAGGTGCCGTGGGCGTGCTGGGTGTGCAGGGCGTCGGCGGTGATGACAGTGCCGGTGAGGTCGATGCTGTCCAGCAGCGGGGCGAAGGCGGGGATCTCGTTGCTCTTGTCGGCGACCTGCCGTTGAGCGAGGACGCTTCCGGTGTGGTCCATCGCGGCGAGCAGGGCGACGGCCGGGATGGTGGCGGTGCGCGAGCCGCGCAACACTTTCCCGTCGACCGCGATGGCCCGCAGCCCGGAGCTGTCCGGCGCGGCGCGGGCGGTGAGGAAGGCGCCCATCGCTTGGTCCAGGGCATCACCGTCGAGTTGGACCAGCAGGCGGCGCAGGGTGTGGGGGTGCGGGACGGACACCGTGCCGGTCAGCGGGTCGACCGGGAAGCCGAGGGCTCGGCAGGCCCACGCGGGAGCGTCGGATATCCACTCGGTGATCGCGGTCAGCGACCGGGCACCGGCCAGCACACTCGCTGCGGCAGCGGCCACCAGCGCGGACAGCGGATAGCGACGGCCGCGGACACCTCGCGGATCAGGCACCAGGCCCAGAAATCCGGACAGACGGACCGCGTCCGCCAGCGGGGCCGGGGCGGAAGCCCGGGCCAGTTGGCCCAGGCCGGCGGGCATGAGGGAAGATGCAGGAGCAGGCACGGACTCGCCAAGTGTTCATGGGACTTCGACACTCACATGATCACCGAGACCGTGCCTGTACTGCGTTCACTCCCTGTCCGAACGGGGACACTCTGCCTGTTTCCATGCCACTCCGGCGAACCGGACGAAGCTCAATCTTGCAAGGGACCCTGGGACCTGCTCGGTGGTGCCGTCCGTCGATGCTCTCTTACGCCGGCATCAGGTCGGGTCCGACTCGTAGTCGGGCCGGATGGCGAGTTCTCCCGCTTCCCACATCTCGTGGACGCGCTTCTTGCATTCCTTGTCGGATTTCACTTCGTCCGCGAGGCGGAGGCCGATCTCGTTGTTCTTCTCGTCCGCTGCGTTGTCCGCGTCGGACCCGGGGCGGCCACGCTCGTGCGCCTCGCCCATCGCCCTGGCGAATTCCTCACCCAGCCTCTTCTTGAGCAGGCACTGCCAGAACACGTGGCGAATGGAGTTCTGCTCTTCCGGGTCCGTCATGTGCTCGACCAGCTGAAGCACCTCGACGTGCACCCCGGCCCACCTGATGATGTTCTGGGGGCGCTTGAGAAGCTCGTAGACCTCCGGGCCGGAAACGTTCTTGCCGATCAGCCAGACGTACTTGTCCAAGGCGGCAGGGCCTTCTTCCAGAAGGCTCTTCTCCAACTGCGACAGAACCCGCGAGTATGCCGCCATGTTCTCCGACGTGTCCGCCAGGTTGTCGGCGATCACCTTGGATGCGGTAAGCCCGATGCCGAAGATGAACATGCCCAAGGCGAGGAGCGGGAGCATCTCAGGAGCCAGGAACGCGATCGCGGCCACACCCGCGAGCGCCGTGGCACCGGTCTTGCCGAGATCCCGAGGGGCGAGGCCCTGCGCTGCGTCGAGTATCCGGCGGGTCTCAAGGAGGGTGTCGTAGACGTTCGCGCTCGGCACGGTGTTGCATTCGCACCGGAACTCGGCGTCCCTGGTCACGCTCATCGACATGGTCCAGTCGCCTGCCTGAGGATCCTTGACGATCAGGTACCGGACCGAGTCGCCGGACATCTTGACGAGTTTTCCGTCCTCCTCGACGTCTTCGTCATAGGTGTTCCCGCCGGGGTCCTTGATGGTCATGACGACGCCCTCGGGGAAATCGACCGAGCCGTCGCCCTTGGTGATGACCGAGTAGAGGAAGGGCGCGCTCTCACCGATGGTCATCGTGTTCGTCAGGTTGAACCGTTCCACGTTGCCCAGGCCGTCCAGGTCCTTGGCGGAAAGGGTGTCGACCTGGCAGTACATGCAGTCGTTCTCGCCCCTGGCCACCGTGGTGAACGCGGGGATGGGGCTCAGTTCGTTACTGACGTCGAAAATGCCCCAGAGTCCGCCGACTCCCTTGTCCTCGATCTCCGTCGGCTCGTCGAAGTACTGACCCGCGATGAGCGCCGGGGTCTGCTTCGCGGCCTCTTGCCAGTCGTCGCTGAGGGACAGGCCCCAGAGGCGCGAGGCGTACCGCGTGTACCCGTCGGGTGCCCCGCCCTTCTCCTCCACGTGCCCCCAGAACCAGTCCGGCACGTCGTCGTTGTCGAGGACGTCGAACTCACCCCAAAGTCCGAGGGCACCCTTGTCCACGATGCGGGTCGGCCGGTTGAAGTACTGCCTCTTGATCACCGCCGGGCAGTTCTGGGCGACGGACTTCCAGTCCGCGTCGTCGGGGATGTTCCACAGCCGCGCCGAGAACTGCCGCATGCCGTTGTCTTTGGTGCCGTCGTCCTGGAACTGAAGGAGATCGCTCGCGTGCCCCAGGAAGCCCGTGGAGTCCCACAGGTACGAATAGGCCACAGGGACCGGCGGATCCGTGATCGGCGAGGACTCAGGAACCGGGTTGCCGGAGGCGAGGTAAAGGGCCTTGATGATGCTCTTGCCGTCTTCCCAGACATCATTAGAGAGTTCCCAGATGATGACGCCCTTGGCGCCAACTCCCTTGAGGAACTTCAGCTTGGTGACGGCGGTGTCCGGGGTCTCGAAATAGATGTTGTGGGCGTACGGGTACTCACCCGGAGGCAGGGGCTCGGCGAGCTCGGGGCGGGGCGTGCTCCCGTCCACCTTGATGTTCGCGTCCTCGGCCTCAAGGGCGTCCGGGAACTCGTCCAGGATTTCCTTGTATCGAAGCACCTTGTACCCCGGGGGCACTTCACCGGTCAGGTCGTCCGGTTCCTTGGCCGCGGCGAAGTCGTAACCGTAGATGGGCACTCCGGCCGCGATCTTGCCGCGGTCCACACCTTGCCCCTTGCCCTGCCAGTTCATGAAGAGCGGATTCGTCCAGTACCAGAGGCAGTCCTCGACCGACAGGATCGGATTGTTCTCCACAGCGTCGCCACCCGGGGCGTCCGAACCAGCGCCCGCCCTGGCCCCCGGCCAGCCGCCCTGCTGTTCGCGGAGGTACGACTCCAGATAGACATCCGCCTCACGGATCTTCGCCGTGTCCTTCCCGCGGATCTTGTGCAGGGCGGAGTGCGGGCCGACCGGGGACTTGTCCCACGACCCGGTGAGGTCGTAGGTCATCACGCCGAGCCAGTCGAGGTGTTCGGCCATGTCCGGGTCGTAGTTGTTCCCGTACCACGAGGTACCGAAGACGGCCGCCGACACGATCTTGTCGGGCATGGCCTCCTTCAGTTTCCTGGCGAACAGGGTCAGACCCTGCCCCGCGGGGTGCGGCCCGTCACTCTTCATCCGGCCGCCCTGGTCCTGGTCGCCGGGCCGGCCCCACCAGCATTCCAGGTCGAGATCGACGCCGTCCAGGCCGTTGTGGGTGACGTAGTCCACGACGTTGCGGACCGTCTGGTCGAGCTTCGGGGAGGCCGGGTCGTTCCCGATCGCCGTCATCAGGTCCAGGAACGCGTAGTCGTTCGCGCCGCCCAGCGCGACCATGATCTTGGTCCTGTACGTGTTCGCGGCGATGAGCACGTCCGGGAGAATGGTGCTGATCTCCCTGACCGACGCGGGGTCGAACGCCCCGGAATCCTTGTCGCTGAACGTCAGGAACGCGATGATGCCGTGCGTGATGTACTGATACATCTCGCCCTTGCCGTAGTCGAATCCCTCCTTCTTCCGCCAGGTAGGGATGTAGGCGATGATGTTCGCCCGCTCGGTCGGCTTGTGCGGGGTCTGGTCGTACAGCTCGTCGAAGAATCGCCAGCCGTTCTTGTCGGGGTCTCCCACTCCCGGCTCCGAGGCCCAGAAAGCGGCACGGAAAATATTGCCCTTGTATTTGGCGACGGCTCCGGTCTTGTAACCGCTGGGATTTTCTTCCCACTTGGGGACGTCAGGATAATCCGACGAAAGGCTCATTGAAGGCCACTCCTAGTGTTGTGGATCACTGCGCCCCACTCAATCATGGGCGACCTTGTCGACCACAGATCGGAATGAGCCTTTCCGGTTGCGCCTGATCGCGCCAGAACGGGTCGATGGGAATGGCTTGGAATCGATGACCCGGAGAACATCTGGTCTACGTAGCCGGTGGTGAGGGGGTTTGTGTCGCCGTGGTGTCGGCGGTCATTAACCTCGGCATTTCATGACGCCTCGTCAGTGCAACTGGCGGGCCGTTTCGACGTGTTGGGCTGATGGTGGGCAGCGTGAGGGCCCGGCTGTCGCGTCGGGTGGACGCCGGGTTCCACGGCTCCGGCGGGGCAGGGTCATTGCATGATCGAAAAGTGTCCGGTTTTGTCAGGTGAGGCCGAGGGCTCGTAGCGGCCGCTGATGGTCGCGGCCAGTGCGGCGGAGGGCGGCGGCGATGTTGGTCTCGCCGTCCTGACGGAAGACGCTGATGGCGAGGTTGCGCAGGCTGGCCATGGTCCGGGGCAGGTGGCCGGTGCGGACCTTGGAGTCGTCCTCGCGGAAGGTCCGGTCACGGACGTGGTGCAGGAGGTTCTCGATACTCCAGTGGCCTCTGATCCAGGCGGCGAGCTCGGCCGGGGTGGCGTCGAAGACGTCCAGGCTGGTGATCAGGTAGACGCGCTCGATGGTGAGCTTTCCGGTCGCCAGGTCGCGCCGCCGGCGCACGACCTCGATGGCCTGCCGGGCGCCGGGGTAGTCGATGCTGGAGAACGCGGCGACCTTCAACCGCCGGATCTCGTCGCGGTGGTGGGCCTTGTCGCGGGTGCGGTGGTCGAGCGGGACGTCCCGCCAGGGCAGGTGCTTGACCTGGGCGTACAGGCCGGGGTGGTTCCGCTTGACGACGGCCAGGTAGTGGATGCCGCGGGTGTGCAGGTAGGCCCCGTGACTGTGCTGGGTGTGCAGCGCGTCGGTGGTGATCACGACGTGCTCCAGGTCGAGGCCGTCCAGCAGGGGCCGGAACGAGGGGATCTCGTTGCTCTTGGAGGAGACCTGCCGCTGGGCCAGGACGGTGCCGCCGTGCGTCATCGCGGCCAGGAGTTGGACAGCCGCGGTCTGGGCGGTGCGCGAGCCGCGGACCGTCTTGCCGTCCACCGCGACCGGCCGCAGCGGCGACCGCCTCGGGGCCGCCTCCCGCTGCGGGGCGGGCGGTTGACGGGCTTGCAGGTAGGCGCCGATCGCCACGTCCAGTGCGTCGCCGTCGACGCGTTCGAGCAGACGGCGGACGGTGGCGGGGTGCGGCACGGCCCGCTGCCCGGTGAGCGGGTCGGCCGCGAAGCCCAGGACGCCCACGACGGACTGCGGGACGTCCGCGATCCACTCGCCGACGGCGATGAGCGAGCGGGCGCCGGCCAGCACCGCCGCCGCTGCCGCGCACAGCAGGGCGAGCGCCGGGTAGCGCCGCCCCCGAACATCGCGCGGGTCGGGGACGGCGGCCAGGAATCGACGCAGGTCAGCGGCTGCCTCCAAGGTGAGCGGGGCGGTCTGGGCAGCCAACTGCTCCAACGCCGGGGGCATGGGGGATGATGTTCGGGCAGGCACGGTCTCGCTCGGTTCTCATGGGTCTCGACAACCACATGATCACCGACGCCGTGCCTGCACCGTTTTCCCGTCCGATCCGCCACAGAGCGGCTCATGACGTTCCATCACTCACGAGAACCGCGAACCGGACGTTTCTCGATCAAGCAATGACCCTGTCCGGCGGGGTGGTGTTGTTTGCAGGGAAGGGAACGTGCTGGTCAGCCGGGTTTCGGCAGGGCTTGGAGCCGGTCCAGGGCCTCGATGATCACATCGCTCCATGGCCAGTGGTGGGCGAGGCGGAGGATGCGGCGGCCGGTGGTGACCAGTTGGGCGGCGGTGGAGAACAGCCGCAGGCGGAGCCGGCGGGGTTCCCACAGACGGGGCTTGCCGGTCAGGGCGAGCATCGGCATCCAGGCGAGCAGGTCCAGGGCAATCTGGACGATCTCCAGCCAGATCTGGTTCTGCGCCATGTCATGGAGCGGAAGGTTGCGTAGGCCGGTGGCGCGGGCGGCGCGGATGCGGTCTTCGGCGCGGGCGCGCTGGCGGTGACCCAGTTCCAGCGCAGCGATCGGGGTGTTGATGGTGTTGGTGGCGAAGCAGGTCAAGCGCATGCCGTCGGCGTCGGTGAAGCGTAGCTGGGCGCCAGGGTGCGGGCGTTCCTTGCGGACGATCAGCCGCATTCCTTTGGGCCAGCCTTTCAGGCAGTCTCCGTTGAGTTCGGCCACCCAGGCGCCGTCGCGGATCTGGCCGCCGGGTTCGACGGCTACCGTCCAGGCCGAGGCGGGAACCTTCAAGACGGCCTGGTGGATGGCGTCGGTGATGGTCATGCCGACCGAGTAGGACAGCCGCCGGCCCCGCGTGGACAACCAGTTGACGAACTCGTGGGTGCCGCCGCCGGACTAGGGCGTGTATCGAGTTGTGATCATTGGCCGGTCCGGGTGAGGTCTTTGATCCAGATCATCGAGGCGCGCAGGTGGAGGCCGGCGAGGTAGCTGTCTGGGGTCTTGTCGTATCGGGTGGCGATGCCTCGCCAGGCCTTGAGCTTGTTGATCAGGCGCTCGACGGTGTTCCTCTCCTTGTAGAGGTCGGCGTCGTGGCTGACGGGACGGCCGCCCCTGGAGCCCTTCTTCTTCCGGTTGGCGGCCTGGTCCTTCTTCTCCGGGATGACTGCCTTGATGTGGCGCTTGCGCAGGTGGGCGCGGTTGCGGCGGGATGAGTAGGCCTTGTCCCCGGCGACGGCGTCCGGCCGGGTGCGGGGGCGGCCGACAGGCCCGCGGACCCGTATCTTCCCCAGCACGGGGATGAACTGCGGGCTGTCCGCGGCCTGGCCCGCAGTCAGAACGAACGCCAGCGGGCGACACTTCCGGTCGGCGGCGAGGTGGACCTTGCTGGTCTGCCCGCCCCTCGAGCGTCCCAGGAGGGCAGCCTTCAGACGGAGTTTCCGCCGGCGTCGGACGCGTCGTCGTTCTTCCTGCCCGGGATCGTCTCCGGTTCCCTGCCCGTTTTGTTCTTCGGAGCTGCCCCCTTTGACCTGGCCTTCTCCTCCTCGGCGGCGGCCTTCTCCAGGGCGGTGAACACGTCCTCGCTCAGGTGCATCCCGGCAGCGTCGTGGTGTGCCCGCGCGGTGGTGGAGTCGATGCTGACCAGGGACAGGTCCACCTCACCCCGCTTCGCGGCTTCCGCGATCATGCCCTCCAGCAGGGCCTCGAACACGCCGGCGTCACGCCACTGCCGGAAGCGGTTGGAGACGGTCGACCAGGCACCGAACTCCTGCGGCATCTCCCGCCACTGCCCGCCCGTCTTGAACCGCCAGATCACGCCCTCGAACTGCTGCCGCAGGCGCTCGGGGTACGGGCCGTACTCGCCGATCGGCAGATACGGCCCGATGAACTCCCACTCTTCGTCTGTCAGTTGCACTCGCGTCACACAAGACGATCTACCGGATCAGGCCTCGGAGCGAGGGCAAACCCCAAGATTGATCACGACTCGATACGCGCCCTAACAGAGTGCTCGGACGCGCCGGTACAGAATGAGGCAGACCGCCAACTGCAGGAAGGCGTCGTGGATGTCGTCCCGGCGCTCCCAACGGATCCTCAGGTGCCGGAAACCGTGCAGCCACGACAGGCCGCGTTCAACCACCCAGCGGTGGACGCCCAGGCCCGAGCCGTGGGGTTGCCCGCGGCGGGCGATAACCGGGGTGATGCCCAGGGTGCGGACCTTGCGGCGGTAGCGGTCGTGGTCGTAGCCGCGGTCCGCGTACAGCCGCCGCGGCCGGAACCGGGGGCGCCCGCGGCGCCCCCGCACCGCGGGGATCGCCTTGAGCAGCGGCATCAGCTGGGTGACGTCGTTGCGATTGCCGCCGATGAGCGAGACCGCGAGCGGAGTTCCGCGCGCATCGGTGATCAGGTGGTGTTTCGAGCCCGGCCGGGCGCGGTCGACCGGACTCGGCCCGGTTTTGGGCCACCCCGCAGGGCCCGCACGTGGGAGGCGTCGATGGCAGCGCGAGAGAAGTCCAGCTGGTCCGCGCCACGCAGCTTCGCCAGCAGGATCTCCTGCAGCCGGTGCCAGACACCGGCCTCGTTCCAGTCCCGCAGCCGACGCCAGCAGGTCATGCCCGAGCCGAAGCCCAGCTCCTGCGGCAGCCACTCCCACTGGATGTCGGTTGCCAGCACGAACAGGATGCCCTGCAGGGCCTTGCGGTCGTCCAGTCGCTTGCGGCCCGGATGGTCGGGGCGGCGCTCGACCACTGGCAGCAGCGGCTCGATCAGCGCCCACAGGTCGTCGTCGATTTCCCAGGGCTTGGGGCGGGACATCGTGCACCTCCCCGGCCAGGACGGATCCGGACCAGCACATCCAAGATAGCGCAAATACCCTATTTTGTTAGGACCTCTCAGGCGAGGTCGAACCGGTCGAGATTCATCACCTTGTTCCACGCTGCCACGAAGTCACGTACGAACTTCTCTCCCACATCCTGGGACGCGTAGACCTCCGAGACGGCTCGGAGCTGGGAGTGCGCACCGAAGATCAGGTCGACGGCGGTGGCGGTCCACTTGACCTCGCCGGTGGCGCGATCCCGGCCTTCGAACACGTTCTCCTCCGTAGCCGACGCCTTCCACTCCGTGCGCATGTCGAGCAGGTTGACGAAGAAGTCGTTGGTCAAGACTCCCGGCCGGTGGGTGAAGACCCCGTGGGGGGACCCCTTGAAACCGGTGTTCAGGGCCCGCATGCCGCCGATCAGCACCGCCATCTCGGGAGCGGTCAGGGTCAGCAGGTTGGCGCGGTCCAGCATGAGGGTCTCCGGCGACAGCTTCTCGCCAGCCGGAAGGTAGTTGCGGAAGGCATCCGCCTTGGGCTCCAGCACGGCGAACGACGCCGCGTCGGTCTGCTCCTGCGAGGCGTCCGTACGCCCCGGTGCGAACGGCACCGTGACGTCGTGCCCGGCGTTCCGCGCGGCCTGCTCGACGGCCGCGCACCCGCCGAGGACGATCAGGTCGGCGAGGGAGACCCGCGTTCCGCCGGTCTGAGAGACGTTGAAGTCCTGCTGGATCCGCTCGAGCGTGCGCACCACCTCGGTCACCTCGGGGAGGTCGTTGAGCTCCCAGTCCTTCTGCGGCGCCAGCCGGATCCGTGCCCCGTTCGCTCCGCCGCGCTTGTCGGTGCCGCGGAAGCTTGCCGCCGATGCCCAGGCGGTGGTGACCAGCTGGGCGATGGAGAGGCCCGAGGCAAGGATCCTGCTCTTGAGGGCAGCGATGTCCTCGTCCCCGACCAGTTCGTGATCGACGTCGGGAACGGGGTCCTGCCACAGCTGCGGCTCGGGAATCCACGGGCCTAGGTAACGCGAGAGGGGTCCCATGTCGCGGTGCAGCAGTTTGTACCACGCCTTGGCGAACGCCACCGCGAGCTCGTCCGGGTTTTCGTGGAACCTCTTCGTGATCGGGCCGTAGACCGGGTCCACCTTCAGCGCGAGGTCCGTCGTCAGCATCATGGGGGCGTGCCGCTTCGACGAATCATGGGCGTCGCGTACGGCGTTCCTGGCCGCGGGATCCGACGGAGTCCACTGGTGGGCGCCGGCAGGGCTGCTCGTCAGCTCCCACTCGTACCCGTAGAGATTGTCCAGGTACCCGTTGTCCCACTTGGCCGGCTCGGTGGTCCATGCGCCCTCCAGACCACTGGTGAGCGTGTGGGGGCCCGTGCCGCTGCCGTATGTGTTCCGCCAGCCGAGGCCCTGCTGCTCGATGGGGGCGGCCTCGGGTTCCGGGCCGATATAACTGGCTTCGACCGCACCATGACACTTGCCGAAGGTGTGGCCGCCGACGATGAGTGCGACTGTCTCCTCGTCATTCATCGCCATGCGCGCGAACGTCTCCCGAATGTCCCGGGCGGCGGCCATCGGGTCCGGGTTTCCATTGGGCCCCTCCGGATTGACGTAGATCAGTCCCATCTGCACGGCGGCGAAAGGACCGGTGAGTTCCCTGTCGCCGCTGTAGCGCTCATCTCCGAGCCATGTGTCCTCGGGACCCCAGAAGATCTCCTCGGGTTCCCAGATGTCCTCTCGCCCGAAACCGAACCCGAACGTCTTGAATCCCATGGATTCCATGGCACAGTTTCCGGCGAAGACCAGAAGATCGGCCCAGGAGATTTTCCGGCCGTACTTCTGTTTGACCGGCCAAAGCAGACGGCGCGCCTTGTCCAGGCTCGCGTTGTCCGGCCAGCTGTTGAGGGGGGCGAAGCGCTGTGCGCCGCTTCCGCCACCGCCGCGGCCGTCCGCGATGCGGTACGTTCCCGCGGCATGCCAGCTCATCCGGATGAAGAGCGGCCCGTAGTGACCGTAGTCCGCAGGCCACCAGTCCTGGGATGTCGTCATCACCTCGAAGACGTCACGCTTCAGTGCGTCGACGTCGAGGGTCGCGAATTCTTTCGCGTAGTCGAAGTCCTCGTCCATCGGGCTGGATCGTGGCGAGTGCTGGTGGAGAACCTGAAGGTCCAGCTGATTCGGCCACCAGTCCCGGTTCGTCCTGGGCCGCCGAGTCGGTGTGGGCGTCGGTGAAGGGATTGCCGGATTCTCGCTTTCACTGCCGGACATGTCCGTCCTTCTTCCTGCCTCGGTGTTCTGCCTGCCGGTTGCCGCTCTTGACGTCGTTGGCTTTGTTGGTGTCGAGCCCGTCGACCCACACAATCAGCGCGCCACGGCGCCCACCGGCTGGAAAATGTGCTGTGCCGCGTCCGTATGGTCGCGCACCGCAGACCACACCTCTATGAAACACGCAAAGCACCTCGCATGACAGACGTGAGAGCAGGGTCGTCCTTTCTGCTCCCGTGCCGATTTCCGACGCAAGCCGAATCGCGTACGACAGCTCCCGGACTTGCCGGAGGGGCCTGGCTGGTGGCGGCCGTAAGGCGTGGCACGCGGCGCCCGCCCTTGTAGAGTGACTGCACGCCTTTGACCTGCAGAGAGCAGGCAGGGAGCCACCTCTAGTGCTGCGTTCCTCAAAGCCGGTAGACGAACTTCCGGCGTAGTCGGCGGTGCGGTGGCGGGGAGCGTCCCCAAACCCATGGTTTGGCACGGGCGTTGAGCTGGGCGGTGGCCAGGGCCGTGGCCTGGTCGATCTCGTCGGGATCGGCGAAGGTCTGCCCGGCCAGCGCGGTCTTGCGGAAGATCCGCCACCACCCCTCGGCCAGGTTCAGCCAGCACGCGCCGACGGGGATGAAGACCTGATGGACCCTCGGATGCTTCCTCAGCCACCTGCGGACGGGGCCGCTGGTGTGGCTGGAGAGATTGTCGGCGACGACGTAGACCTGGCCCCGCGGGTTGGCCCGGGCGATCTCCTGCAGCAGGTGGAGCCAGCCGGCGGTGTTGCGCCGCGGCGCGCAGAAGGTCACCTCCTGGCCGTCGCGGATGCGCAGGCCCCCGTACACCCAGGTCTTCTCCCGGCCACGGGCGTACTCCAGCGGCGCCTTGATCCGGTGCCCGCCCACGGACCAGCCCGGCGCGGGGGCGAAGGTGCGCGGGATGACCGGACCGAGCTCGTCGGCGCAGATCACCGTGGAGCACGGCGGCGGGTCGGTGTAGAGCCCGACGACCGCCGTTCTTTTGGGGCGAAGTCGGGGTCCTTGCTGGTCGCCCAGGAGTGGGTACGGCGCCAGCGCACCTGCTCGGCCAGCAGGATCCTGCGCACCTGGCTGCGGTGCACGTCGATACCGCGCTCCCGGGCGGCCGCGGTGAGCGTATCCAGCGTCCAGGTCGGCGCCCCGGCCTCGTCGGCGGCCTGAAGGGCGCCGTCGGGGCCGGGCACCGGGCGCCCGGGCGGGTCGCCGCGGGCCAGGGCAATGATCGCCGAACGCTCGGCCTCGGTCAGCCGGCGCGGGCGCCCGCTGATCGGCCGGTCGCCGAGCCCGTCCAGGCCCTCGGCGTTGAACCGCGCCAGCCGTTCCCGCACCGTCTGCGGGTGGCAGCCCAGCTCGGCGGCGATCGCCGTGGTGTGCAGCCCCCGCCAGCTGGCCTCGATCATCCGGGCCCGCAGGATCCAGTCGCCCGGCGCATGCCGGGCCCCCGCCAGCTTGCGGACCTTCCGCTCCTCGACCGGATCGGCCGGCGGTCGCGCATACAGAAACTTCGGCATGGCGCCCTCCTGCCCACGCCCCCTACCGAACATACGCCCACCTTGAGGAACGCAGCACTAGCGCTGGTTGGTCAGGTTGGGGCGGCCAGCGGGCGAGAGTGGCCCACATGCTCAAGCAGCGCCGCCAGTTCCGGCGGGGGCGGAGCGGTGGACCAGCGGTGCCAGTACAGCTGCAGGCGGGCCCAGGGGCACAGCCAGCTGCGGACCTGCCGCAGTGTGTCCTGCCAGATGATCCGTCGCGGATTTTTCCCCCAGCGGCCCACTGTCCGTGCTGTCGGCGTTCCCTGTCGCACCGTCGGGAGAGGCCGCGGTCAGCAGGCTGAAGGTGAAGGCCAGCATCACCAGCTGCCAGTGCCGCACGATGGCCTCCTCGGAACGGACCTGGAAGTCCGCCCAGCCCAGCTCGTGTTTGACCGGCTTGTAGTAGTGCTCGATCCAGTCCCGCAGCCGGTAGATCCGGTAGACCTCGAGCGCATTGGCCTCGGTCACCGAGAGGTTGGTGGCCATGAACCAGGTCGAATCGGCCGTGAGAGCCGTCGGGTCGGCGCTCGCGGCGATCAGGCGCACCCCGCGGGTGGGGCCATAGGCGGTGCCCAGTTCCAGCTCGGCCACGTAGCGCACCAGCGGCCGGTGGTGGCTGTCGGTGAGCACCAGGCGCTGCCAGTCCTCCAGCGGCAGGCGGGCGGCGGCCTCGGCGGGGGTGAACGCCGGCGGATGAGCGGGGTCGTCCACGAACTGCCAGGTGCCGTGGCTGGGCCGCAGGGCCAGCACATAGCGGATCCTGGCGGCCCTCAAGTGCCCCTCGAGCTTCGGGTTTTCGCCGTAGACGCAGTCGGCGACCACCGCCCGGAAGGGCACGCCGGCCCCCCGGGCCTGCTCGATCAGCTGCCAGGCCAGCTCCGGCTTGGTGGCGAAGGCCGGATCGGCCTTGCCCTTCGGCAGCCGGGCGGCCGGCCGGTAGGGCCGCACCCCCAGCGGCACGTGGCGGGTGCCGTCGGCCCAGTGGCTGGTGACGGAGACGACGCCGTTGGCGGTGTGGCCGAGCTTGCCGAGGTACTGCTGGGCGGCCAGCACGATGCCTCGTCCCCGCTTGGGGTCCCCGGTCTCGTCGATGATGAGCACCCCGTTGGTGTGCGGCCCCAGGCCCGGGTGCTGCCGCCACAGCTCCAGTCGGCGCGCGCCCAGGGCGTCGGGATCCCAGGGGGCGTCGTGCAGGAAGTGGTGCAGCCGCTGGCGGTCGGCCCCGGGGACCAGCGCGGCCAGCTCGGTCAGGGTCTTGTTGCGCTCACGGGGCAGCAGCAGGCCGATGAGGTAGTGCCGCAGGGCGGTGCGCTCGGCCAAGCGGCAGAACAGGTCATCGAAGTGGCCGCAGAACCGGTCGATCGCCTCCGCCGTCGGCGCGGTCGGCTTGCGCGAGGTGGCCATCGGGCACCTCCACCGGAATGGCCCAGCCGGACACCTCAAGCGTACGTCTGCCTCCCTCGACCTGACCAACCAGCGACTAGGGTGCGTTTCAGAAGTGGATCTTGATGTGTCAAGATCCACTTCGTGGGGCGGCATGATCTGACGAATGCACAGTGGGCGAAGCTGGAGCCCTTGCTCCCGGTCGGCAAGAAGCCTGGACGGCCACCGGTGCACACCAAGCGGCAGTTGATAGACGGCATACGCTGGCGCACCCGTGCCGGCGCTCCCTGGCGGGACGTGCCCGAGCGGTACGGCCCGTGGGAGACGGTGTACGGCCTGTTCCGGCGCTGGCAGCGGGACGGCACCTGGCGCCGCATCTTCGAGCAACTGCAGGCCCAGGCCGATGCCGAGGGATTGATCACCTGGGACGTCTCGGTGGATTCGACCGTCGCCCGCGCCCACCAGCATGCCGCCGGGGCGCGTAAAAAGGGGCACTGCAGAAGGAGCCTCCCGGCGGCGTCGACACCGAACCCGACGACCACGGCCTCGGACGCTCGCGCGGCGGGCTGACCACCAAACTGCACCTGGCGGTCGAGCAGGGGCAAAAGCCGCTGTCGCTGCTTGTGACCGCCGGCCAGCGACACGACAGTCCGCAGTTCCAGCCGGTCCTGGAGGGCATCCGGGTGCCCCGCACCGGTCGGGGCCGGCCGCGAACCCGGCCGGACAAGGTCCGCGCCGACAAGGCGTACGGCCCCGAGGGAACCGCGCCTATCTGCGCAGACGCGGCATCGGCTGCACCATCCCGGAGAAGGCCGACCAGGTCCGCAACCGCAAGAAGCTCGGCTCCCGCGGCGGCCGTCCGCCGAAGTTCGACAAGGCCGATTACAAGGAGCGCCACGCCGTCGAGATGAGCAAGCCGCGGTGCTGTCATAGCTGCGGTTCGACGTCATCGCCTCGGGTTCCTTCCTCGTTCGGGATTATCGCCGCCTGCTGGTGGTCGAGCCAGGCCTGTCGTGGGCGGTGGCCGCGGGACTGCTGGTGGAGCCGGCGGAGCCATTCGACCTCTGCGGGGTCGGCGTGGACGACCCAGGACCGGCGGGCGTCGTGTTGCTGGTGGGCGGTGACCCAGCCGCGTGTGATCCACCCGAAGAGGGTCACGCGGGGCACGCCGATCTCGCGGGCGAGGTCGGTCAGCCACCACTGGTGCGGGCCGAGTGAGGGTGCTCCCCGGCGGAGGGTCTGTTCCTGCCGGCTGACGCAGCCCAGTTCCTGCAGCAGCCTGCGCACGCCCTGGGCGGCGAAGTGTTCGCGGCGTTTGGGCGGGCGGAAGCCCTCAGCGTTGAGGATCTTCGCGATGGCCCGGGCGGAGTGTCCGGCCGCGGCGAGTGCGCGGGCCCGGGCGGCCAGTTGGGGGCAGTAGCTGAGCTGGTCCAGGCGGGCGACCGGGCGGGCGAGTTCGCCCCTCGTGCGGTGCCCGCCAGCCCAGGTGACCTGGGCGGTGACGCGTTCACTGTCGCCGATGACGGTGAGGTGGACCTTCTCGACCAGGTGCCGGATCAGCTGTTTGCGGTCCGCGTCGGTGGTGGTGGGCGCCCGCCAGACGGCGGGGAGGTCGGCGGCCAGGGCCCGGATCCGCTCGCGCTCGGCGGCGGTGAGGAGGCGGGGCCGGGCCGCGGCGAAGCGGTCGTACTCCTCGGTGAGCCGCTGCCGCTCGGCCAGCGCACGCTCCCAGTCCTTCTCCAACTCCCGGACCACCAGGCGGTTCTCGGGCTCGGCCAGCTGATACTGGCGCCGGGCCCGGCCTGCGGCATAGTCCGCCCGCTCCAGGCGCTGGTGCCAGATCCGGTCCACCTCACCCCGGCGGGCCTGGGCCTGCTCGGCGGCCTGCAGCGAGACCTCCAGCGCGGCCGGTGCCATCGCCGCCAGCAGCAGGCCGGTGACATAGCGGTCGATGCAGGTCCCGGACAGCTGCTGGCACAGCTCGCCGCCGTAGTCGGTCTTGGCCCGGCTGCACTCGTAGGCCGGCCGCAGCCCTATGCCCTCACCGCGCTGGTAGCGCACGACCATGCGCTTGCCGCACCGGCCGCAGAAGACCAGCCCGACCAGCAGCGCCGGCCCGTCGCGCAGGGCTGCCCTTGCCGAAAACTCATCCGCCCTGGTGGGAGACGGTGTGCGGGGTGTCGACCGCGGCCGCTCGCGCCGGCACCCTCGCGCCACTGTCGATCACCCCCCGACCGCGTCGAGCTGCGGACGGGTACGGTGGGCGGGCCGGGCACGCCGCGGCGGCGCAGCTTCGCGCAGACCGCCGAGATCCTCGCCCTGTTCGTCGAACGCTGGCAACGCACGCCCGGCGCCCGGGAAGGGATCGAGGTCGACGGCGAACACGTCATGATCGGCCCCTGGCTCGCCAAGGCCCGCACGAAGAGGAACGCCGGTCAACTGCCGCAGCAGCAGGCGGCATTGCTGTCCCGGATCCTGCAGGAGGACTGGAGCACCCCCCAGACCGACTGGACCGGCACCCCCGCCCCGGCATCCGCGCAGCAGTAAACCCCCCATGGCCTGCGCGCGCGGCCAGGGTCCTTTTGCCCCCTGAGGGCGCGGGTGCCGCCAATCGGTGACAGCGCCTTGGTCGTCACGGTGATGCCGCGGTCCAACTCGGGGATCGGCCACGGCATCACCGTGCGGGGCACTCACCAGTGCACAGACTGGATGCCCTGTACCGATGCCGGATCACGAAGCCGAACGGGTGACGCCGCGACGGCCGGGCACAGCCGCTGTCAGCATCATCCCGTCGGTATCCCACCGCCTCGCTAGTGCTGTGACCGCATAGGTTCGCCGGGTTGGTGGTCGTGGCGGTTGGATGTGCGGTGACGTCCGTTCCGACCGCTGGAGGCGTGGTGGCCGAGCCTGTCCGTGTGCGCAGACTGACCGACCAGGAGGGACAGCGGCTGCAGCAAATCGTGCGCCGGGGCAGCACCAGCTCGGTGCGCTACCGGCGCGCGATGATGCTGCTGGCCTCGGCGGGCGGGAACCGGGTGCCGGTGATCGCGAAGCTGGTCCAGGCCGACGAGGACACCGTCCGTGATGTGATCCACCGGTTCAACGAGATCGGCCTGGCCTGTCTGGACCTTCAATGGGCGGGAGGCCGTCCCCGCCTGCTCACCCCTGACGACGAGGACTTCGTCATCCAGACGGCCACCACCCGCCCCACCAAGCTCGGCCAGCCCTTCACCCGCTGGTCACTGCGCAAGCTGGTCGCCTACCTGCGGAGAGTCCACGGCCGGATCATTCACATCGGCCGCGAGGCCTTACGCTGCCTGCTCGCCCGCCGCGGCATCACCTTCCAGCGCACCAAGACCTGGAAGGAGTCCCCCGACCCCAACCGCGAGGCGAAACTGGACCGGATCGAGGAGGTCCTGGACCGTTTCCCGGACCGGGTCTTCGCCTTCGACGAGTTCGGACCGCTGGGGATCCGGCCCACCGCAGGCTCCTGCTGGGCGAAGCAGGGCAAGCCCAACCGCCTGCCGGCGACCTACCGCCGCACCCACGGCGTCACCTACTTCCACGGCTGCTACTCCGTTGGCGACGACACCCTGTGGGGCGTCAACCGCCGCCGCAAGGGCACCGCCAACACCCTGGCCGCGCTGAAATCGATCCGCGCCGCCCGCCCCGACGGCGCCCCGATCTACATCATTTTGGACAATCTCTCCGCCCACACCGGAGCGGACATCCGCCGCTGGGCGCAGAAGAACAAGGTCGAGCTGTGCTTCACTCCGACCTACGCCTCCTGGGCCAACCCGATCGAGGCGCACTTCGGCCCGCTGCGGCAGTTCACCCTGGCCAACTCGAACCATCGCAGCCACCCCGCGCAGACCCGGGCCCTGCACCGCTACCTGCGTTGGCGCAATGCCAACGCCCGCCACCCAGACGTGCTCGCCGCCCAGCGCAAGGAACGCGCCCGCATCCGCCGCGAGAAAGGCATCCGCTGGGGCGGACGCCCCCTCAAAGCCGCAGCCTGACCACGTCGGCGAACCTGGCTGGGCACAGCACTAAATATGGACGAGCATCTGTCGTAGGGGATGTCCGAGCGCGTCCGTGAGGGAAGCCAGTTCCTCGTCGGTCAGCCATGCCCGGTTCGGGTACATGACCTCGATCCTGAATCGCGCGAACCCCATCGGCCAGTCGTACACCAGTTCGTTGAGTGACGTCTCGACGTCGCAACAGGGAACCGTCACCATGAGCGTCGAGAAGCCCTCGTGGTAGCGCTCCGAGACGGCCTCACCCCACCAGCCAGGTGCGAACTCCGCACCGCAGTGCGGGCAGGAGATTCTTTCCAGGTTGGAGCCGCAGATGACCACCTCGACGCTGTCGTGCCACTTGGCTTCCAGGCCACGGCGGGCGCCGTCGTCAGGAAGCATCCCGGACAGCATGGCCGCAGCACGATCCGCCGCATCCTTACTCGGCTGCCAGTACGGATCGGTCGGAATCACCGTCAGGTAGTTGTCACTCATCGCCCGCCTCCCCGCGCCCGCCGCGGTCCGCTCCTCGTCCACCGACTCGGCGAACCTATCCGGTCACAGCACTAGCCGTTGTCCCGCCCGCCTTCCTGCCGACGCCTACGAAGACAGGGGACGCTCGCAGCTCGCGGCGCGGGCCTGTACGGAGAGGGCGGGCTCGCCGCCTCGCAGGCGCTGCTTGACCCGCACGCCGTCCAGGACGACGTCCATCACCGACAGGGCGATGCCCGCCTGGCGGCAGTCCCGGGCGATGGCGGCACCGTCCACGCCGACGGCAGCGATCCATGCCTCCATCTCCTGCGGCCACAGTCCCGCCTGTGCCCAGGCCCGCGCCCGGGTGCGCAGCTCGGCCGGACGCAGGTGTACCGCCTGGCGGCTGAGCAGGGTGAACGCATGCGACTCAAGGGTCCGCCTGTCCTGGCGGCGGCGACCGGCACGTCCCGCGCGCCGCTGCGTGGCCGAGCCCCGGGCTGTTGGCCGCCGTACGGCGGCCAAGTCGTCCGCCAGGTCAAGGCCTTCGGCGGCGGCGACGGCCTCGGGGCTGGAGGACTGGGGCCCGCCGGCCGCCGGCGGGAGGAGGGAGGTGTAGATCGCCTGCAGTTCGGGGTCGGTGAAACGCGGCTCGGACATGACGGAGCTCCCTTGAACGGTGTGCGGGCATGACGAAGGCCCCGGCACCGGACAAGCGGCGACGGGGCCTTGCGGGGAGTGCACGGGTCAGCGGTCACCGGCAGCGCGTGGCCTCACCAGAAGGCGGGGCACTGCCGGGCCAGGCCGAACATGAAAAAGAGCGGGGCACACCCCGCACCTGAGCGGACAGCCTAGCGAAATATCGCGTCACAGCAGCCAGTTCACGCAAACATCCAGGTAAACGGCCTGACCCCGAACAACCGCCCTGCGCCTTCCCGCCACGTTGCGCCATGCCGTGCGGCGATGGCACGTTCGGCCGATCACCCGCATCTGCCACCACTCGTTGAGACAGGCGGCAACGGCCGTACCAGAACGCGGGTGAGGACGATGACACAGCCGGCACAGCCACAGGAGCCGTTGTGGCGGCGCTACCAGGAGCCGGACGACAGGGGCCTGATCGATGACGTGTGCGGGGGAGTGCGCCTGCTCACCGAACCCGGGCCCGACGATCCCGGGCAGACCATCGCTCTAGCGATCGCGGGGGCCGAGGCGACCGCTGGGCTCGCGGCCGCGCTGGAGGACGAATGGGCCCTGTACACACCGCAGCAGGTCGCGGTGACGGCCTCCGCCCTGTTCGCCCAGATCGCCGCGGCCGGCGCGGCGCTGGAGAAGCTCGATGGGTGCCTGGACGTCATGGCCGAGCGCGGGGAGATCACAGCCCCCGACTACGACGGAGTGGGGGAGGCCGAGCGCCTGTGCACCGCCCAGACTGCCCTCGGCGCGGCGGGGCAGAAAGCCTCCGGCGCCATCGATGCCCGGGCCTGTGACGCGGCGGTGGACATCCTGGCGTCGACGCCGTACGCAGGTGCCCTGCCCGCCAACGCCCACGACACGATCACCCAACTGGCCGGCCTGCTCGGCGACAGCGCCAAACTTCTGCCCGGCCACCTCCCGGACGGCACGGGCCGTGCCGAGCTGGACCACTACGGCTGTGGCTGCCGCATCGAACTGACCGACCGCGACGGCACCGTATGGGACTTCCACCGCGCGGACTCGGCCTGGGACCTCATCCCCCTGGCCGACACCAGCTCCGACGGCAGACGCCTTGAGGGCATGGAGCTCTCCATGACCGAGGCCTGCCCACACCCCCGGCATCTTGCTCTGCTGGTCCGGCAAGCACTGGAAGCCGCCCTCGGACAACGTGCCTGAGCATCCACGCCGCTGAGCGGCGTCCTGACTGGCTGGCCCCACCGGGGACCGAACTGTGCCCGCACGGCGGAGGTTGCCGCGCCCCGCAACGCACCGCCTTCCAGAACCGGTCCACGTCGGCTCTCCCGCCCGCCCCGGCCGCAGGACACGCTGGCGTACGGGAGCGCTCAGCTTCGGCTCCGGCAGTGCCCGCGTCAGCCGATGCCTTCGATCCGTTGCGTGACCCCGTCGCGTGGCCCGCGCGCAGACCGGTCGTCGCACCGGCCCGGGCGCTCGTCAGGCGTCGAGTCTTTGGCGCAGATCCACGTAGCAGCGCAGCCGTACGCCGGGCTGTCCCGGGTCCCGGGTGATGCGGTCCGCGGTTGCGGTCGCCCACCGGGCGGCGATCGTCCCCTGGAACGCCATGGCCGTCCGGTCGTCCGCGGCGGCGACATCCACGACGATCAGCCCCGGTTCCGACACGTGCGCTTCATTGATCGGCTCCACGTACGGCCAGACGGAGCGCCGACTGAGCCAGTTGCCCTGCCCGGCACCCGTCACCCGGACGAGCCCACACACAACGCCAGTTGTTGACGGTACAGCCCAAAAGCGAAGGGCGGCGGTCCCGTTGCCCAACCTTGTCTCAAAAACGCTGCGCCAATCCGTTTGCTGCTGGTGTACCAATGGGCATCGAAAGCGTTGTAGCCAACTACAGCACTACAGCAGGGAAGGAGAGCTCCTTGGTCAACGACATACGCCCGCTCGCCAACGGGCTGCGCACCGACCACCCGGTCCCCGGCCTGCCGTTCGTCGACGACTCGCACCTGCCGCTCGACGACGGACCCGACGCCATCGAGGCAGTCGGCCGCAACAAGGGCGAAGGCATGTGGGGCCGATGCGACACCTCCCGCGCAGGAGGCTGGCTGGCCTTCACCACCGACCCCATCGCCCACCACCTGGGATGGGCCGTTCGCTACCACCCCGAACACGGGCGCACCGTGCTCCTGCTGCACGACCAGGACACCGCCAGCCTGCACACCTACTGGTCGGGCGCCCCGCTGCTGTTCAGGGCCGGCGGCTACTGGTGGGACGGTAAGGCCTGGTACCGGCCCAACCGGATCTGGGACCCGGTCACCGAGGACTACGCGCACCGCACAGCACGCGCCACGGCCACCGTCCACGCCGACGACATGCTGGACGGCCGCGCCCACCCGGACCGCGCGCACGTGCACAAGGTGGCCACCTTCGACCCGGCCACCGCGGCGCCGGAGAACTGGCTCGATCACCTGACCCTGTGGGCGCAGCACCACCAGAAGCAGACAGACCCCCTCCCGCTCGCAAGGTGCGTCGTTGACCTGGCCAGTCCCGAACTCGCCGGGAACCAACTGCTCGGCGTGCCGGAGATGGCCGCGCTGGCCGGCATCACGGCCTCCACCCTGCGGGGCTACATCTCCCGAAGCGAGAACGACGTGCCGCCGCCTCAGGCGACCGTCGGCGGCCGCGCCCAGTGGTCGCGCCCGGTCGCCGAGGACTGGGTGGAAGCCCGGCGCCGCTCGTCCGAGGGCCTGCGGGAGGCCATGTCGGCCGGCGACCGGCACCGTCTCGCCCCGGGGGCAGCTCAGGTCCGCGACCGGTTCAGCGAGAACTTCTTCCGCTTCCTGTGGCAGCGGCCGGACATCCGCAAGCGGTGGGTCCTGCGGCACCGCAACGAGCCGACAGTCCGGGAGGTGGCCGACCAACTGGCCTTCGAGGTTGCCGACAGCCTCGACCGGATCATCCCCACCGACGCCCTCGGACCGACCATCCGCCATGCCGTCCTGGAGGACTTCGCCGCCTCGCTGCGCGTCAGCGAACGCCGGGGCGGCCAGCTCAAGGCCTTCGACCTGATCCTGTCGAGGCCGCTGGCGAAGATGCTCGACTGGTTCATCCGGCACTTCCCGACCTCGGCCCAGTGGTACATCGGCGAGATCATGGGCGAGGCGCAACAGCATCTCGACATCCCCGCCCACGTGACGGGCGAAGCACTGGAGCGGTCCGTGTCCCTGAACGGCGAACTCGACGCGCAGGCCCTGGAGGAGTTCTTCTCCCGCGTCGTGCTGCGGGAGCCGCAGGACTGAAACCCATCACCGACCGCGAGGGGGCGGAAGCCAACGGCAGTGGCTTCCGCCCCCTCGCGCAACAGGGAGCCGGTCGACCGCGCGACTCTTGCCCTGCGATTCGCCGGCCATCGGGGAGGCTGGTGGCCCGTCCGGGCAGCGTGCGAAGGGCCTCGGACGGGCTCCGCTTCGTATGGTGCCTGTCCGCGGACGTCCTCAGGCGACGACAAGCCGGGCGTGTGTCGCCCTGCCGCCGGAAGAAGGCGAAGGCTGAACGCGGTGGTGTGTCTTCACCCCTGCCGCGCCCGCCGCCGTCCTTGCACCGCGCCGTTCGTCGCGCTTACCGGCCGCCTTTGACGGTGTCGCGGCGCGGCCGGTTCGGCTCCCTGCCGATCTGCGCGGTGACCTGCCTGATCTCCTTTTCGCTGTAGGCGGTGCGCACCCCGGAGAAGCTGAATCCGGCAGCGCGGGCGAGTTCCTCCAGCCCATAGGGGCGGCTGCCGTGGAACTCGCGGCCGTAGGCCAGTAGCTGGCGGATCTGGGCGTCGACGGCCTCCTTCTGCGCCTTCAGATCCTCGAGCGCCAGCAGCAGCGGGTCGACCTGCTGGTTGTCGCTCGCGGCCTCCAGGTGAAGGGTGTCCCTCTTGCGCTGCTCGAGGGCCTGTTCGCAGGCGTCGTCGTAGCAGTCCTCGGGGGTGACGGCGCCCGGCTCGGGCAACGGGTTGCGCAGGGCGGCCAGTTCTTCAATCGGATGCATGTCTGCAATAATCGCAAAAGATTGCGCTGAGCGCAATGCTCGGGTGGGGGGTTGCGGGTGAGGCTGACCCGCACGCCCCCCGAAGGCGGCAAGGACCGCGCTGGGCAGACCACAGCACGGCAAAGGTGCACGCAAGGCCGGCGCCAAAGAAACGATTCTTGACCGAGCGGTCCATAAGTGCTCTACTGAAGGTGCTCGCTGATGCCCGGCATGAGATCATTTGCGCTCTTCCCGGCTCTTCAGGGCTGCGTACGGAGATCCGTGCGGCACATCATCATTCCGGGATGACGATCGCAGTCTTCCCCTATGGAAGGTTTTGAATATGACAACACGTGAGGTCGTGGAACGCTTCTTCGGGCTGCTGGCCGCCGGAGACCCGGACGCGGTTGCCTCCGCGTTCGCGGAAGACATCGACTGGTACGTCCCTGGTGCGTCATCTCTTCCCTGGACCGGGCATCGCTCCAAGGGCGGGGAGGTAGCCGACTACCTCAGGACCCTTACGGACAACATCGTCCCGGAGAAAAACGTGGACCAGGTGGATGCGCTGCTGATCGACGGTGAGCACGCAGTCATGCTGGGACGATTCACGCGCGTGGCCAAGAGCACTGGCCGGGCTTACGAGATGCCTGTCGCCATGCATTTCCGGGTCGAGGGCGACAAGATCGTCCGACTCTACCTCTATGAGGACACGCTCAAGGTCTTTCAGGCCTACGCTGACTGACAAGGTTCCGCTGTTCGCTTCTGAGTTTGGCTTCTCGGGGTGACGAATAGTGTATATGGGTGTATTCCGGAGGTATGCGGTACCCCGATGGTGGCGGCCTGACCGCGAAGCAACGTGCCCAGCGGGAGCGGCTGCGGTTCGAGGCCGCCGAGATGTTCGCCCAGGGGGTCCCGCCGCCCGAGGTGGCCAAGCGGTTGAGGGTCTCCCGGAAGTCGGCCTACGCCTGGCACGCACGCTGGCGCGAGAAAGGACCGGACAGCCTTGCCTCCAAGGGGCCCAGCGGCTTCCCCAGCCGGATGCGACCGCAGTGGCGGGCCTGGCTGGAAGCGGAGCTGGACCGCGGTCCCGCCGCTCACGGCTGGACCGAGGACCAGCGCTGGACCCTGGCCCGCGTGGCGACCGTGATCGCCCGCCGGTTCCACGTCCGGTTCAGCCTCAAGCATGTCTCGCGCATCCTGCACCAGATGGGCTGGACCGTGCAGAGCCCCGTGCACCGGGCCGCCGAACGCGACGAGCAGGCCGTAGCGACCTGGGTCAAGGAGGCCTGGCCCCGCGTGGGAAAACCGTGAGGAACCGGGATGCCTGGCTGTGCTTCGAGGACGAAGCAGGGCAGAGCATCAGGCCGCCCAAGGCGCGTACCTGGTCCCGACGCGGCCATCCGCCGGTGGTCAGGGTCAGCGGCAAGGGCTCCGGGCGGATCTCCCTGGCCTCGATGCTGTGCACCAAGCCCGGCACCCGCACCCGGCTGATCTACCGGATGCTGGTTCAGCACGCCGGGCGGAAAAAGGAGAAGAAGGGCTTCAAGGAGCCGGACCTCGCGGCGCTTCTGGACGCGGCGCACGCCGAGCTCGGTGCGGAAATCGTGCTGGTATGGGACAACTCCACGCAGCACACCGACCGCGCGATGCGTGACCTGCTCGCCGCACGGTCCTGGCTGACGGTGTTCCACTTCCCGCCGTACAGCCCGGAGTTGAATCCGGATGAGGGCGTGTGGGCGAACCTGAAGGGGAGTCTGGGCAACCTGGCAGCGTGCACCACCGACCAGCTCGCGGCCTTCGCCCGGACCCGGTTGAAGAAGATGCAGTACCGGCCCGAGCTCCTCGACGGGTTCATCGCCGAGACCGGACTGGCCCTCGCGCCGCCGTAGAGATCGATGTCACCCCGAGAAGCCAACCTCAGTTGCGAGACGCGCCGCCGCGCCGCCGCAGGACAGGGGCCGGCCGACCCGGTACTCGGCTCACTGTCGAAGCACGGTGAGAACCTGGGGACCGATCGCTGACCGAAAGTGGCCCGCCTGCGCTCGCACTCTTTTGGACCGCAAGGTCAAGAAAGGGTACAGTGTCTGCCATGGGGCGCCCTCGGAACTTCGACGAAGACCAGATCTTGAAGTCCGCGCGCGAGCAGTTCTGGAACCGGGGCTATGCAGCCACATCGCTACAGGACCTGATGGGCGCCACGGGGCTGGGCAAGGGCAGTCTCTACGGGGCGTTCGGTGACAAGCGTGAACTCTTCCTGCGCGTACTGGACGGCTACCGCGACGAGCAGTTGAACGGTGTCCGGACGATCCTCACCGGGCGGGGTACGGCCATCGAACGTCTGACCCGCCTCCTCGACGACGCGGCCCAAGGATTCGAAGAAGACCCGCAGCGGCGCGGTTGCTTCATGGTCAACAGCACATCGGAGCTGCACAGTCAGGAACCCGATGTTGCCTCGCGGGCCAGGGCAACGTACCAAGTCGTCGAAAACCTTCTGATCGCTTGCGTGAAGGAAGCGCAGCGCGAGGGAACTGTGAACGCGAGCGCAGATCCCCAGGAGCTCGGACGGCTGCTGCTCGCGGTCATGCAGGGCATCGAGTTTCTCGCCAAGACCCACATGGATGGTTCAGCGCTGCTACAGATCGGCCGCGCCGCCCTTGCCCAGTTGCCCCGCCCTTGAGAGGTTCGGCCTAATTAGCTGAGAGCCGTACCCGCTTGCGGGTGAGGCGGCGAGTCATCAGCGTGATCGACGCCCAGGTGATGAGTGACTCGCTGACCTGCGGCAGCCTCTCGTGGTCTCGGCAGTGAGCTTCCTCCAACTTCGAACCCGCAGGTCATCGGGGCTGGTGTGAGTCAGCGATCTCGTACTCGTACTGGTCGCGGGCGGTTGCCTGCTCCCAAGATCGTCTGTCAGCGTGCGACCTCGGTGTTGGTCAGCACGAGCAGCGCCCGCAGCAGCGTGGTCGCGTAACGGGCCGACAGCCGGAGCTTGGTGAGGATGCGCCAGTTCTTCAAGTGGGCGAAGGCGTGCTCGCAGACCGCACGGACGGACGCGATCAGCTTGTTGACCTGCTTCTTCGCCTTCGTGAGTGGCTTGGTGCGGGCGGCCTTGTAGCCGGTGATGACCACGGGGTTGTCCACATCGTCGTCCAGGCCGGTGAAGCCGAGGTCGCCGATGGCGCCCAGCTCGTGGGCCCGCAGCTGCTCGACGAGCCTGTTGTAGCGGGCGGTGGTGATCTCCGAGGAGCGTCCCGGGCGGGCCGCGGAGATCCACAGCAGGCGGCCCTTGTCGTCGGTGAGTACCAGGAAGAGCAGGCCGTGGGTCTTGTGTTTCCCGCTGTAGTTGCGCCGGTTGTCTTTCCCGGTGCGGCGCCGGGTGCGGATCAGGGTGCCGTCGACCAGGACCACGTGGCCACCCTTTCGGGTGACCTTCTGCAGCGCGCGGTCCAGCCGCTCGGCCCGCGCGGCGAGCAGTTCGATCACCTCCATCACCCAGCGGCGCACCGTGGTCGCGGAGATGCGGTTGCCGCCGGCCATGTCGGCAAGCCGCTGGTCATGGCGGAGAACGGCCAGCACGATCGTGGCGATTCTTCCGGGCGGCAGCTTGCGCCACCGCGAGCCGATCTTCTTCAGGTGGCCGCGCAGCAGGTCGCCGAGGAGGGTCAGGGTGGCCGTGGACAGCGTGAGGCTGGACTGGTAGACAACCGTTTCGGTGCCCCCGGCGGGGCTGGTCTTGTTTCGCATACGACACCAACTGCCGTCGGGGGCCCTTGGGTTACGGTCCTGGGCGGACGCTCACAGCGTGGTGGTGAACTTCCCGTCGGCCGGCTTGCGCAGCCAGCCCCGCTCGGCCAGCCGGTTCAGCTTCGCGCGCATTGCCTCCGAGCGGGCCGGCTCGGAGGACATCCCCAGCCCGGCGCAGACCTGCTTGACCATGACCGGCCCTTCCGCCCGCCGCACCACGTCCATGATCCGCTGGTAGTCCGCGGGCAGCACCGCCTCGTCCATGCCCCGCTCGCGCGGCGGCACCAGCAGCACCGCACGGCCCGCGACCTGCCCGGCAGCCGGTGCCGGCACCGCTTCCCGCTCCACGCGCAGCTGCTCGGCCAGCCGACGCGCAACCCGCTCGGCCACGGCGAGCTCCTCCAGCTCCTCGCGTACTTCCTGAAGCTGCTGACTCAACTTCTCCGCCTGCAACTCCAGTTCCGCTCTGCGGGCCGTGATCAGCTCGCGAAGGTCCGGTTCCGCTTCCTGGGCCACCCGATGCACCTCCCGCCCGGATCGTACGGACAGGCGCCCCGCGCACGCCGGGAAACCCGTGGATCCGTGATCGCCGAAACGGCAGACGATCTTGAGCTCCGACAACCGCCCCCGACCAGCGCGAGAGCACGATCAACGACTCACACCAGCCCCGTGACCAGCAACTTCAAGATGGTGGATCTTCACTGGCCACCACCCAGCTCAACTCCCGTGCCAGACCCTGGATCTGGGGACGCCCCGCACCACCGACCCGCACACCGCGCCGCCGCTTTGTTTACCATCTTTGAGGAACGCAGCAGTAGCACGTCGCCCACGGCCTTCAACCGGAGCAGAAGCTGCGGCAAACATCCGATGCCGAACGCCCCATAGCGCCTGTAGCAGCATGGGTCCAGGCCTGACGGTCTCGGGCCGGGTGTGATCTGCGCCCATGAGTCGGCATCCGGGGTCGAGAGCGTCATCCGCCTCCTCCCTGGCACGTCCGACTATGCCCGGGGCGGCACCCGTACCTGCCGGGCTGCCCGGTTGAACCGGATGCCCCAGTTGTTGATCTGGTCGAGCAGTTCGGGCGGGTCGAGAACGCGGAAGTCAGCGCCGAGCACGCCGAGCGCCATGGTGGGCCAGTCCAGTGAGTCGGCGGTCATGTGCACCCGGCACTGGCCGGCATCAACTTCCTCGACCGTGCTCCACCGGCCGATCCGTTCACGAACGGTTGCGGCTGGGGCGTCCACCAGGACTTCGACTTGGTACGGGCGGGGCACGCTGTCGAGTCCGGCCCGGACGAATTCGGCGGCGTCGGCGGCGGGCAGGGCGCGAGGCCTGAACCGGACACCGCTGCCCTGTGGCGCGGTGAGCCGGTCGAGCCGAAAGCTGCGCCAATCGTGCCTGGTGAGGTCGTACGCGACCAGGTACCAGCGGCGCCCGAGACAGACCAGCCGATGCGGTTCGACGTGCCGTTCGGAGTGCCGGCCGTCGGCAGCGGTGTAGGAGAAGCGAAGCCCTTCGCTGTCGCGGCAAGCCAGCGCCACCACAGTGAGCTCGCCCGGGTTCACGCCCGCGCCGGCCAGGCCACGCCGATCGGCGGGCACGGTCATGGCGCGCAGCGCCTCGACCCGGCACCGCAGCCGGGCCGGCATCACCTGCACCACCTTGGCCAGCACCCGGACCGAGGCCTCGGCGATGCCCTCCATCGCGTCCTCCGCGGCAGCTTGCAAGCCCACGGTCAGAGCGACCGCCTCCTCGTCGTCGATCACTAGTGGCGGCAACGCCGCGCCGGCGGCGAGCTGATAGCCGCCATCGACGCCGCGCTGTGCCTGGACTGGATAGCCCAGCTCGCGCAGCCGGTCGATGTCCCGGCGCAGGGTGCGGATCGAGACTCCCAGCCGATCGGCCAGTTCGTTGCCAGGCCAGTACCGGTGGGTCTGGAGCAGGGAGAGCAACCGCAGCGTCCGGGTGCTGGTGTTCGCCATGTCCCCGATTCTTCCGGGATTCAGGTCAGAAAGTGACCTCTGTGGCCCATACCGTGGTCCTTGACCGACGAGCAAAAACAACGGAGGGCGAAGACCATGAGCGGGACCCTGACCGTCAACGAGCCGACCGCCACTGGCGAGCGCGCCGACCTGCTGGTGGCGCTGGCCAAGCAGCGGCACTTCCTGCGCTTGACCACCCGCGACCTCACCGACGAGCAGGCCGGGCAGCGGAGCACCGTCAGCGAGCTGTGCCTGGGCGGCTTGATCAAGCACGTTGCCGCGGTCGAGCGGATCTGGATGAACTTCATCCTGGACGGACCGTCCGCGATGCCCGACTTCACCGCCTGGACCGAGGCCGACTACGCCCGGCGGGCCGAGGAGTTCCGGCTGCTGCCCGGCGAGACGCTCGCCGGTGTGCTGGCCGACTACGACGAGGTGGCCCGCCGGACTGACGAGCTGGTCTCCGCCCTGCCCGACCTGGACGCCGCCCAGGCGCTGCCGAAGGCTCCTTGGTTCGAGGCCGATGCGGAATGGTCGGCCCGCCGGGTGCTGATGCACATCATCGCCGAGACAGCCCAGCACGCTGGCCACGCCGACATCATCCGCGAGTCCCTGGACGGCGCCAAAAGCATGGGGTAACCAGTCAAGGGTGGGGTGTTTGGCTTTGGGTGCAGATCCAATGAGGGTGCTGTCGATCAGGAGGTGGGTATGAGCTGGTCGCGGTAGCGCGTCTGGTGGTTGCGGGTGCATTCCTGCTGCTGGTGCCAGGCCCAGTAGGCGTCGAAGTCGCCGTTGGCGCGGACGGCACGCAGCTTGAGTACGGCTTCAGCTCCGGACAGGCCCCAGCGGGCGCCGGTGATGTCCAGGCGGTCTTTGACCAGGTGCCGGCAGGCTCCCTCGATGATCCCGGTGGCGATCGGCCAGCCGCGTTCCAGGGCGGTGTCGTAACGCAGGTACTCGGCCTTGCCGGTCAGGTGGTTCACGGCCTCGTCGATGCCCTTGCGCCGGGCGCCGCGCAATCCGGCGGCGCGGGCGGCTTCCTCGAGTGCGGTCGCGGTCTGCTGCACGCCGCCGCCGAGCAGGACGCGGGCATGGCGGGCGACCCAGTTTTCGGCACAGGCATCACCGCTGTCGTGCAGGCACCATGCCGCTCGCCACAGATATTCGAGCACGTGGATCAGGTCGACGATGATGTGGACCTTCACACCGCGTTGCCGTGCTTCGGCCTTGATGAGGTCGATCTGGTGGCGGGCCCCGTCGACCAGGACGACCCACGGGCGGTGGTGGCCGGGGTCGCGGTGCTCCGCCTGATCGAACACGGCACCGACCACCTGCGCGGCGGTGTCGTTCACCGAGCCGCACAGCCATTTTGAGCGGGCCTTCGGCCCAGGGCGGCGCTCGGGCGCCGCGCCGTGGACGGCGTCGTCCTGCCGGTCCGGGTCGGCGATGACGTCGTCGACCGTGCGCAGGGCGGGTTCGGCGTCGTAGACGGCTCCCAGGGTGGCCATCCGTTTCCGGCCGTGTTTCTCCCCGGCCGACAGCCTGGTCTTCATCGCGTTGCCGCCCTTGGCCGCCGCGGCCTTCGCGGTGTCCTCGCGCAGGGCTTCGGGTCTTATGACCACGCCCTTGCCGTCGACCGACAAGATGAGTGGCGTGGTGTCGGTGCAGGGAGCCGGCACGAGGGCGTCGTAGAACGCGTCGATGTCCGCCGCGGCGCCGATGGCGAGTTCCTGGACCTGCCGGTGCCCGATACCGGCGCCGGTGTGGGCGTTGATCCGCTCGCAGGCGTCGGCGAAGCTGCCGCGGGCGGACTCGATGGCGGCGAGCCTGGCCAGCCCGTGCGAGTGCATTCCGTCCGGCAGGTTCAGCACCGCATCGGCCGGGTGCAGGTCCGCCACGCCGGTGCCGCGGTAGGCGATCCGGACCACGGTGACCTTGCCGAACACCGTGGCCAATGTCCGGCGCCGGCCACGCTCGATGCGATGGTGTCCCGCCGAGTGGTGTAACAGCGATCTCTGCATAGCCCCTGGTCATGGGGCGGCCATCGCGCAACTCTCCGAGTAGAGAAGCTCGTTGAGAGAGGTGACACGATGGCCTTGTCCCAGCATGACTTACTCCGGCTGATGGAGTCACTGCGTACGGCGGACGGAATCGAGTTGATCAGGGTCCTGGCCCAGCGGATCCTGCAGGAACTCATCGAGGCCGAGGCCACCGCGCACATCGGCGCGGAGCGCGGCGAGCACACCGAGACCCGCACGACGATGCGCAACGGGCACCGGGGGAAGGTGCTCACCACGCAGGCCGGCGATTTGGACCTGGCGATCCCCAAGGTCCGCACCGGCAGCTTTTTCCCCAGCCTGCTGGAGCGCCGGCGCCGCATCGACCAGGCCCTCTACGCCGTCATCATGGAGGCATACGTCCAAGGCGTCTCGACCCGCAGCGTGGACGACCTGGTCAAGGCCCTGGGCAGCGACACCGGGATCTCCAAGTCCGAGGTCTCCCGGATCTGCGGCGCCCTGGACGCCGAGCTGAGCGTGTTCCGCACCCGGCCCCTGGACCACATCCGCTTCCCCTACATCTATCTCGACGCGACGTACTGCAAGGCGAGGGTGAACCACCAGATCGTCTCCCAGGCCGTGGTCATCGCCACTGGCATCACCGAGGACGGCGGTCGCGAGGTCCTCGGGCTGATGGTCGGCGACAGCGAGACCGAGGTGTTCTGGAGCGAGTTCCTGCGCTCGCTGCGCGAACGCGGCCTGACCGGCGTCCGCCTGGTCATCGCCGACCACCACTTGGGCCTGGTCAAGGCCGTCCGCAAGGTCATGCTCGGCGCCGCCTACCAGCGGTGTCGCGTTCATTTCCTGCGCAATGTCTTCGCGGTGATCCCGAAGGACTCCGGCGAGATGGTGGCTGCGACGATCCGCACGATCTTCGCCCAGCCCACCGCCGAAGCCGTCCGTTCCCAGCTCGACACCGTCGCCGACATGCTCGGACGACAGTTCCCCAAGGTCAAAGCCATGCTCCTGGAGGCCAAGACGGACCTGACCGCGTTCGCGGACTTCCCCGAGCGACATTGGAAGAAGATCCAGTCGACCAACCCCCTGGAGCGGGTCAACCGGGAGATCAAGCGCCGCGTCGACGTCGTCCAGATCTTCCCCAATCCCGACGCCCTCGAACGCCTCGCCACCGCCGTCCTCGTCGAGATGCACGACGAATGGATCGCCTTCCCCCGCCGCTACCTCCCCGAAGGAAGCATGGACAGGATCTACCTCAACGAAGATCAACCCGACGCCGTTACACCACTACAAGGTACATGACCCTCGATGCGGGTGCGCTCGACACCGGCGGCGTCCACGACCTCCTCGCGACGCGCCTCGTCCCTGGCCCGCAGGGTCAGGTGGTCCTGGAACAACTGCCGGGTGACCTCGCGCATCCGCGCCCCCAGCAGGGCCTCCAACTGCGCGTGCGTCATCACCGCGGCCTGAGGGGCCGCCAACTCCGCACATACCGCGGCGAACAGACCCGCCGAGGCGGCGAAGGCGTTCTCACACTCCGCGAGTACACCGTCAGCAGGCCCCGCCACGCTCACCACCCCTGCTTCCTGCCGTCGACCTTGAACAGCCCGGACGAAGGCTCGGCCAGGATCCCGCGCTCCACCAGCCGCTTCAGCTTTGAGCGCATCCCCTCGACGTGCCGCGACTCGATCCCCAGACCCAGTTGCTGGCAGACCTCTTTGCAGCGCATCGCCGCCCCCGAGGTTGCGAACAAGGCGATGATCTCCCGGTACTCCGGCGACATCACCGTCACGTCCAGCTCGGCCTCCGCCTTCACCAACGCCACCGCGACCCCGCCCGCATCCCCGCCCGCGGCGTCCGGACCCGGCACCGGGGAAGACGGCGCGGCCAGCACCTCCTCCACCGTCTCCCGCGCGATCTGCAACCGCGCCAGTTGTTCCTCTGCCCGCGACAACTCCTCGGACAGGCCGGCGATCTGTTCACGCAGCCGCTCGGCCTGGCCCAGTACCTCAGCCCGCCGGGCCTCCAACGCCTCCATCAACGACGGCACACCACACCCACCCTCGCTCAGCACCCGCACCCTTCACGGCGGGCTCGACCCCGGCGACGGTAGAAGTCGGCACGACCGGCCACATCCCGAACCCCTGCGAATCACCCCAACGAGGCACCCTCAGAAGATCTGCACCCTTTGGCTTTGTTCACGAGAACTGAGGTTCCCCCGGGCCCACCTGGTCCCGTTCCCCGATGTCCCCTCGCTGGAGAAACTGAACGCCCGCATCGCCACGATCGACGAGGAGGAGAACGAGCGGATCCTGCGCGGGAAACTGACCTCGATCGGCTTCAACTTCCGCATCGAGGCCGAGGAACTGGCGCCGCTTCCGACCGAGGACTTCGAGTGCGGCATCACGCTGACTCCCAAGGTCGACCGGACCAGCCGGATCACCGTCCGCCAGAGCCACTACTCGGTGCCCGCCTACTTCATCGGAGAACGCGTACGCGTTCTGCTGCGGGGCAACGAACTGCTGATCATCGAGCTTCGGCGCGGGCGTTGTCAGCCGTCGAATGCGCGGTCTCACAATCCGGCGTCCGCCGCGCGCCGCCTATACCAGGCCCGTTTGCGGCAGGCGGGAGAGCAGTACGTTACCGAGGCAGGATGTTCGACCCTGACCGTCCACGGGCCTTGTCCCAAGGCCAGGTAGTTAGCGTTTTCGCAGATCACGCAAGGGGCGTTCAAGGACTTCCGACGTAGAACAACGGAGCTCGTTGGTACAGGCAGTCGACCAAGACAGCTTGTCTCCAAGGAGCTCCGTTGCCGTCTCATCATCTCCTGCATGCGCCGATGATGGCCATCACCCGTCCGGTCACCGTGGCCGCGGGGAGGTTCGCACCCGGTCATCTGGGCGAGCTGACGGCCATCGTGCCGTTCGAGTTGGTCGACGCTGTCCTTCACGAGACCCGTCGCCTCCAGAGACGACTGCGTGATCTCCCGTCCCGTGTCGGCATCTACTTTCTGCTGGCGATGTGTCTCTTTCCCGAAGTCGGTTACCGGCTCGTCTGGGACAAGCTGACGGCAGGGCTGGCCGACGTGCCGGTCGCTTCCCCGACTCCGAAGGCGCTGCGGGACCTGCGGCGCAGGCTGGGAGCCACACCGGTGCGGGCGTTGTTCGACGTACTGGCCGGGCCGCTGGCGCGGCCGACGCCCCCCGGAGTGAGCTTCGGCCCGTACCGGACGGTGTCGTTCGACGGCTGCAGTTCGCAGAAGGGCCCCGACACGGAGCGCAACCGGGCATGGCTCGGCCGGACCTCCCATCACGGCTATCCCACGCTTGAGTTGATGACACTCGTCGAGACCGGGACACGGGCCCTCCTCGGTGTGGTCTTCGGCCCCACCGACGAGGGCGAGACCAGCTATGCCTCCCGCCTTCTGCACCTGCTGCGGCCGGACATGCTGGTGCTGTGGGACAAGGGTTTCGACGGCAATGCCTTCCTCGCCGCAGTGAGTGCCACCCGTGCCCAGTTCCTGGGCCGGCTCCGCAGCAACCGGCGTACCCCCAGGGCCCCGGCGTTTGCCTCGGATGTCCGGTTGATCATGTGATGCCGTAGAGGGCGAGGACGCGGTGGCGTTCGGTGTGGGCTCGGCGTCCGGCGGCGGTGTTGACGTACCCGGCGAGCTTGAGTACGCCGCGGATCAGGTCGCGGACGGCGGCGAGCACGGCGGGCGTATTGCGGGTCCTGACCTGGGACTTGTCCTCGCCGAAGACGACATCACGCACCCAGTGGACGGTGTTCTCCACGGTCCAGTGCCCGCGGGCCCAGGCGGCGATCTCGGCCGCATCGGCCTGCTCGGCAGACAGGTCGGTGATGGCGTAGACGGTCTCCCTGGACCACTTCTTCGCCCCGTACAGGCGGCGTCTGCGCTGGATGCGCAGGACCTGGCGGGCGTGCGGGAAGAGCAGGCCGTCCACGGTGACGACCTGCACCAGGCGCTGCTCGCGGCGGCCGTGGCCGCGGGCGTCGTCACGGTGGATCACGGGGACTTCTTTCCAGGGCAGCCGGTGGAGTTGGCGCGCCTGACCGCGCTGGTTGTTCTTGATCGTGAGGAGGTAGTGGGCGCCGCGTTCGCGCAGGTAGGTGGCGTGGGCGTGCTGGGCGTGGAGGGCATCGGCGGTGATGACCGCCCCGGCGAGGTCGGCATCGTCGATCTGGTCGAGCAGGGGCGCGAACTCGGGGATTTCGTTCGTCTTCGCGCCGATCTCACGCGAGGCGAGGGTGATGCCGTCGTTGTGGCGGACCGCGGAGAGCACGAACACCCGGCTGCCGTCAGGGCGTCTTGCGCCGCGCAGGCACTTGCCGTCCACTGCGATCGCCTGGCGCCTGCGGCGCACCGGATCGGTCTGGGTGGCAGCCTGGTGAGCCCGGCGCTGTTCGCGTTCTTGGCCGCCGTCGGGCATCAGCGGTGCGGGAGTTGCGGGCTCGTTGGGGAGCAGGGACTTCAGGTAGGCGAACCCGGCCGCGCTGAGCTCGGCCGGATCGAGGCGTCCCAGCACGCCGCGCAGGGTCTTCTCGCTCGGCACCCGGTAGCGGCCCAGGAGCGGGTGGTAGGGCAGGCCGAAGGCGGCCAGTTCCTCGGGGGCCGCACGCCGGCACCACTCCGCTGCCGCGGTGATGGAGTCGTGGCCCGCGGGTGTCATCGCGCAGACCACCAGGGCCAGCAGGGAGGAGAGCCGGTAGCGCACCCCGCTGGCTCCGCGTGGATCGGTGAGTGACTCGAACTCGGCGACCAGGCTACGGACTTGATCCCGTGCGACACCCTCGCCCAGCGCTTCCAGACGGGGCGCGGGGCAAGCAGGAGCAGCGATGAGGGATGATGGTGGGACGAACACGGCACCTTCGTGGATCTTGAAGCGTAGAGAACTCCATGATCCACAGGGGCCGTGTTCGCCTGCTTCTGGGGCCCGCCGCCAACCTCAACCGACTCAACTTCGGACGAGCCGGGCAAACGCCGGGGCCCTGGGCGTACCCCGGTCCTCACACGTCTGGCCGACGGCTCGTACCTGTCGGTGATCGGCACCGTGAGGGTGCGGGTCATCGACGCGCAGATCACCGTGACGTGCGCCGACGGCACGTGCTTCACCGGTTCCTACCGCCTGGCCACCAGCCTGACCGACTCCCGACGCTACCCCGCCGCCTCGCTGACGCGCCTCTACCACCAGCGGTGGGAACACGAATCGGCGTATTACGCGCTCCGACACACGATCATGGCCGGACGCGTCCTGCGTTCCGGCGACCCCGTCGGCCTCGAACAGGAGATGTGGGCGCTGCTGACGCTCTACCAGGCCCTGCGGACGGTCATGGTCGATGCCGCCGAGTCCGTCCCGGGCACCGACCCGGACCGCTGCGGCTTCACCATCGCCTTCCAGGCAGCTCGCGACCAGGTCGTCCAGGCCGCCGGCGTCGGCACAGCAAACTACGCCGCGGCCGGCCGCATCGGACAGAAGCTTCTCGCTGGCCTGCTCCCGGCCAGGCGGCAGCGGGTGAGCACCCACAAGGTCAAATCACCGATGTCCCGCTACAGCGAGCGTCATGACGACGGACGGCCTGACGTCACCCTTGCCGTCACCAGCCTCGACATCTCCATCCACGAACCCCCGGAAACGCAGCCGGCCCTGCCCACCCGCTCCCGTGACGACCGGTATGTCCTCCCCACCCGGCGCCGCAGGCACAGAATCCTGGCCCTGCTCCAGGAGAACCCCACCCGCCTCTGGCGCCCCCGCGAGATCGCCGCGCACTTCGGGGACATCACACTGCACACCATGTACAGACAGCTCTCCCGATGGGCCGACGACGGACTCATCCACAAGATCGGCCCTGGCCTCTACGCAGCGACTGCATGGACGTCAACACCCCTTGCGTGACCTGCGAGAACGCTAACTACCTGGCCTTGGGCCTTGGGACAGGTCCCCACCACGCGCACCACACTCCGGGCAACTGGACGTCACGCCGGCCTGCACCGTCTCGGTCCTCACCCGCGTCCGCCGCATCCGCCGCCAATGCCGCCCTGCCCATGCCGCCAGGGTATATCCGGCATCGGCTCTCATCGTGCCAACGGCCGACTGGCAAGGCTTGCCCCATCGCCGCAGCTCGCGACAATGGGGCAAGCCTCCCGACGGAGAGAGGACCTATTTCCGACGGGGGCGGAAGCTCAGGCGGCCCTCCTGATGGCCGTTCCCGTACCAGGCTTCACCCGCCAACCCGCCCCCAGTGAGCTGCAGTAGGCGTAGGACCAGCGGTTGTTGTTGGTCTGCACGCCCGTCGTAGTCATTGTCTGTCCGTTTTTCACGCAGGTGACCTTGGCGTAGTAGGCGTCTGTGACGTCGCAGCGGATACCGAAGGTGTATCCGTCCACATCCCACTGCTCCCCTCCGTAACACCATGAAGGGATGACGCCCATCACGTTCTGTTGGGACAGCTCAGCGGCCTGAGCAGGGGCGGTCATGGTGCCAAGTACGAGTGCGGCGCCCACGGCAGAGGTCGCGAGGGCATGGCGAATACGCATGGTTCTCCTTCTCACGGTAGTGACGCCGTTCCCGCGCAATGCGCGGTCGTGGCCTGGTTTGAGCTGTCCTTGCTTCGGAGCAGTCCCCCTCGCCGCTCGCATCACCGAGTTCAGCGGCTGTCGCATTGTTCGGCGGGGGTGTTCTGGCGTCCGAACAATGGCCGGGCGCGATCTTTCTCGGGGTGGCGGGGGTGCGTAGGTTGACTGCTCGGTCTGGTACGAGGGCGGCTGAGGGGGTGGAGGTGTGGCGGGACGTCGTGAGGTGCCGGTGGATCCGGGGGCGGGTCCGCTGCAGCGCGTCGCCCGGTTCTGGACACGTCGCCAACGATGTACGGCCGACCTTGCGAGAAACCTTGCGAGAAACCTTGCGCGGCAGGTCACAGTGGTGCCTGCCGGGTCGGTACCGGCGTGAAGGGGGGGAGCACGGCATGCTGGAGTTCCGGTTACTGGGCACGCTCGAGGCACGGGCCGGGGAGCGGACGGTGACCCTGGGGCATGCGCGGCAGCAGAGTGTTCTCGCGGCCCTGCTGGTCGACGTCGGCCGCTCGGTGTCGGCCGACCGGCTGCTCCACCGGGTGTGGGACGACCGTGTGCCCCACCGGGGGCGGGACACGCTCTACGCGTACCTGTCTCGCCTGCGCCGCGGGCTGGAGCCGCATGGCGTCCGGCTGGTCCGCCGGTCCGGCGGCTACGTGATCGACCTCGGCGAGGCCGCGGTGGACCTGCACCGTTTCCGGGACCTGTCGGACCGGGCCCGACGGGCGGCTGCGGACGAGCAGGCGGAGGCACTGTGGCGGGAGGCACTGGGGCTGTGGCGGGGCACCGCGTTCGCCGGAGTGGATGCCCCATGGTTCAACGCGCAGCGCCAGCTCCTCGACGGCGAGCGGTTGGCCGCCCAACTGGATTTGGCCGACGTCCGGTTACGTCGGGGGCAGCATGATCGGATGCTGAGCGAGCTGGTGGCCCGGGCCGAGGCGCATCCGCTCGACGAGCGGGTGATCGGGCAGCTGGTCCTCGCCCTGTGCCGGTGCGGGCGGCAGGCGGAGGCGCTGGAGGAGTACGAGCGCGCCCGGCGGCGACTCGCCGACGAGCTGGGGGTCGACCCCGGCGCGGCGTTGCGGCGGCTGTACGGGCGGATCCTGGCCGGGGATCCGGATCTGTCCGGCGATCCCGGTCCGGCCGCCGCCCGCGTCGACGTGCTGTCCGCCGACGAGGAAGCGGAAGACGACAGCGGCGCTGTGGTGAACCCCGTGACGGGCCGGCAGCTCGTCCCCCGGCTCCTGCCGGCGGACCTCTCCCTGTTCGTCGGCCGCGACGCCGAGGTGGACAAGGCCTGCCGGCTGCTCGGCGCGGACGGCCCGGGGCCGCTCACCCTGCTGGTCACCGGCCCCGCCGGGGTGGGCAAGACAGCCTTCGCCGTACGCACGGGCCACCGGCTTGCCTCCCGCTTCCCGGACGGTCAGCTGCATGCGGACCTGCGCGGCTTCGGCGACGAGCCGGCCGATCCGTTCACGATCCTGGGCGCCTTCCTCCGCGCGCTCGGCGTCCGCGGCGGGACGGTGCCCGCAGAACTGACCGGACGCATCCATCTCTACCGCTCCCTGCTGGCCGGGCGGCAGGTACTCGTCGTCCTGGACAACGCGGCCGGCTCCCAGCAGGTGCGCGACCTGCTGCCGAGCGGCGCGCGGTGCGCCGCCGTCGTCACCAGCCGCACGACAATGGCGGAGCTGGGCTGCCGTCGGCTCCCCCTGGACGTGCTGGACTCCGCGACCGGGCTCACCCTGCTGCGCGAGATGCTGGGCCCGGACCGGACCGACGCAGAACCCGCCTCGGCCCGCTCCATCGTGGAGACCTGCGGTGGCCTTCCGCTCGCAGTGTGGGTGGCCGGCGCGCGACTGGCCGCACGACCGCACTGGCCCCTGGCCCACGTGGCCCGCGCCCTCGCCGACGAGGAACGCAAGCTCGACGAGCTGGCCGTCGGCCACATCGCAGTACGGGCCAGCCTCGAACTCACCTACCAGGGGATGGCCGCGCCGACCCAGCACGCGCTGCGGATGCTCGCCCTGCTGCCCGGCCCCGACTTCGCCGCCTGGGCGCTGGCCGCGCTGCTGGACGTGGACCTGTCCGAGGCGGAGGCCGTTCTCGATGATCTGGTCGAGGTGCACCTGGTGCAGATCGGATTGGTCGGCGCCACCGGAATCCGCTATCAATTGCACGACTTGGTAAGGCTGTTTGGCCGGGAGCGCTCGAATCGTGACGTCCACCACCAGGACCGCACGGCCGCACTCACCCGGCTGCTCGGGGCCAGCCTCTACCTCGCCGACCTCGCCGCGGACACCCTCAGCGTCGACTTCCAGGGCATCTCCCAGACGGAACTGGCCTCCTGGCGACTCTCCCCGGCGGACACCAGTCATCTGCTCGCCGACCCGCTGGCCTGGTTCACCGACGAGCGTCAGTTCCTCATCGAAGTGGCGGAGCAGGCACTGGAGGGGACGGAAGCCGCACCCGCCTCCGGGCTGGCCACCGCCCTCACGACCCTGTTCCAGGTCGGCGGCCACTTCGACGACTGGGAGCGGCTGCAGAACCGGGCACTCAAGGCGGCGTTGAACAGCGGCGACCGGCACAGCGCCGCGAAGCTCCACCGCTGCCTCGGCGAACTCACCACCATCCTCGACCGGTATCCGGAGGCGCTGAACCACTTCGAGCAGGCGCTGCTGCTCGCCGAGGGACAGGGGCCGGCCTACCAGGCGGGAGCGACCGCCGGGCTGGCCTACGTGCACCGGCTCCTCGGCCAGTACTCCACGGCCGTGCTCCACTTCGAGAAGGCCACCGAGCTGGCCAGGCAGGCGGGCAACGTCAACTGTCTCGTCTACGCCACCAACGGCCTCGGCGTCATCGACCTCGAGCAAGGCCGCGTCGAGGCCGCCGTGGAACGGTTCACGGAGTGCCTGCGGGCCAGCCGGGCCGCCGGCTACCGGCCCGGGGAGGCTCAGGCCCTGCGCTGTCTGGGACAGAGCCACCGCGCGCTCGGCGCCTACCCGGCCGCCGCCGACGCCTACCGGCAGGCGGTCGCGATCAGTACGAACCTCGGCGACCGCCTCACCGCCACTCACGCCACCTGCTGGCTCGGGGACATCCTGGTCCGCCAGGGCGAGCATCGGAAAGGGCGCCGTCTGCTCGCGCAGAGTCTGTGGACGTACCGGGAGTTCGGCAACCTCTGGGGCGAAGCGGCCACGCTGTACGCCCTCGCGGAGGCACAACTCGCGGCCGGCCGCCCGGCGCTCGCCCGCAGACGCGCCGAAGCCGCGGTCAGGCTCTGGCGACAGATCGGCTCCCACACCTGGCTCACTGTCGCCCTCGACACCCTGGCCACCGCGCACACCCAGGCCGGCGACCACCCGGCCGCGACCCGGGCCCGCGACGAGGCCGCGGAACTGCGGAGGCTCTGAGCGCGCCTCGGGAGTCCAGGAAGCGGGCCAGTCCGGCTGCAATCTCTCGGCTTCATGCCGGCAGACCACCCGGGGAGCTATCACCTCATGACAGTGAAATCCGATGCCCGTGTCATCCCCGTGTCAGCGGCGGACCCTCACGTGCCCCCACGGTAACCAACGGGAAGACGGCCGACAGCGGCCGACGGTGACCGCTGGCCACCTGCACTGACACGAAGCCGACACATCGCACCGCCGTTGGCCCCTCGTGCCCAACCCGCTGCCGGACGCTGCCTCACGCACCTGTCACGAACCGTAGCGGCGAGACGCCGGCAAAACCCCTGGACCACCCCTGCCGGAGTCCGGTCAAGGGGGTGGTCCAGGGGTTCTACCCGCGCCTCGCGCCGCTGCACCACTACCATCCGTGACTACCCGTGCGAAACGCAGGGGCGCCGGGAGCGCGCAGCGCGGGGGCGGCGGTGAGGGCGCCCGACACGGCGCTCTCCAGGGCGCCCCACAAGGTATTTTGCAGGGCGCCTCACTGATCCGGTCCTGACGGGCAAACCCGCACGTCACAGGCTTGGTCAAGGGGGGGGGCCGGGCGCGCCGACTACTTCTATGAGAACCCTGCGGGTGCCGATTAATCATCCGGCCTGTTCAGGCGGCATGTTGGTACTCGTGCAGGGTTCCACCGAGCCGGTCTTGTCGGTGGACCTCCAGGTGCGTGATCTGTCCTGGTTCGGTGGTCGGTTCAGGTAGCGGGCGGAGTGGGGCGGCTTGGCCGAGGGCTCGGTGCGGCCGATGCCCGTTGCAGAACGATTCGAACTCTTGGAGCGCGTGCAGGAGGTGGCTTTGGTTCCAGATCAAGGTGCGGTCCAGCAGCTCCCTGCGGCAGGTCTGTATCCAGCGCTCCATGAGGGAGTTCATCCGGGGCATCCGGACACCGCCGGTGACGACCTCCAGCCCGGCGTCGGCGAGCACGGCGTCGAAGGCCTGCGTGAACTTCGCGTCCCGGTCGCGGATCAGGAACCTGGCCCTGCTGCCTGCGCCCTGCAGGCCCATGACGAGGTTGCGGCCCAGCCGCACGATCCACTGCGCGCTGGGGTGCGCGGTGGCGCCCAGGATCCGGACGCGCCTGGTGGCGTGCTCGATGACGGCGAAGACGTACAGGTGCGCGCCGGTCAGGGGGCGGGTCTCGAACAGGTCGCAGGCGAGCAGCGCGTCGGCCTGGCTGCGCAGGAAGTCGGCCCGGGTCGTGCTCTGCCGTTCGGGCGCGGGCGGGATGCCGTCCTCGCGGAGGATCCCCCAGACCGGGCAGGCGGCGACCTTGATGCCGAGCGCCGCGAGCTCGCCGGGGATGCGGCGATACCCCCACGAGCTGTTCTCGTGGGCCAGGCGCAGCACGAGGGCGCGGATCGAGCGGGCGGTGGGCGGGCGCCCGCGGCGCTTGGGCAGGTCGCGGCGTGGCGTCGCGTGAGCAGGCCCGCGGTGCCGGCGCACGATCGTGTCCGGGCGTGCCAGCAACAGGAGGTGGCGCAGCTTGCCCATGGGGAGGTGGTGGAGCAGGCCGGCGAGGACCGCGCGGTCGGTGTCGGTGGACCTGGGCCGGCCGGCCTGGCGCTGTAGGACCAGCAGTTGGTGCCGCAGCGCGAGGATCTCGATGTCTTTGTCCCGATCGCTCATCGGCAGCAGGCACAGGAGCGCGAAGGTGTTGGTCACGGCGAGGTAGGCCAGGCGCAGCAGCACGACAGATCATGATGCCGCCCGGCCCCTGTCCCGTGAAGATCGCGGGGCGAGCAGCGGCCCCGGCCAGAGATCGGCACTCAAGGCTGCCACCTGCACGGATGATTTATCGGCACCCACAGTGGAGATATTCCACCGCATAATCAGGCAGAAGCGGGCACCCCGTCGGCAGGGGTGCCTGGGTACCGCCGGGATTCCGGGCGCGTCAGCGCAGGTCGCAGAGCCGTCAGGAGCCGGTGGGCACACGGGGTGCGGGGTCGTTTTCGCTGCTCAACGGCACTGGCTCGGCGTGTGTGCCTACCAACTGTCGAACTCGGGGTGCGCTCCGCGCATGCCGAGAGGAACGACCCGTTCGAGAAGGTCCCCCTACACGATCCCAAACGCAAGGGTGAGTGACTCTCGAACAACCGAGTCAGGCAGACCTACACTGTGCTACACGCCGTCACGGGTAGCGTCGGTGACGCCTGAGTTCCGCAGTTGGTGGGCATGCAGATGCGTCGAATACAGGGGTTGAGCTGCGGAAACGGCGAGAGCGCGGCCGCGGAGGCGTGTGCCCACGCGGCCGCGTTGCGGCTGGTCAGGCGGGGTCTGCGGCAGTGATCCGGGGCGGCGGCTTGATGCCGCAGTCGCGGTAGAGGGCGGCCTGCTCACTGCCCAGCGGGGTGGTCTGGGTGATCTGTCCGGCGTCGCCGGTGAGGGTGACCTCGTGGACGCGGCCGAGCTGGGTGCTGATGCGGTTCCAGGTCTGGCCGGTGCGGCGTTCGGCGACGCGGATCAGCAGCAGGGCGAGCCAGCACAGCAGTACGTGGGCGCGGATGCGGTGCTCGAGGCGGTGGAAGACCGGCCGCAGCTCCAGCACGGTTTTCAGATCGCGAAATCCGCGCTCGGCTTCCAGGAGTGCCTTGTAGCCGATCGCTATCTCCTCGGCGGTCAGGTGCGGGTCGGAGCCGGTCAGCAGGTACTTGCCGTCCAACCGCTCCTCCGCCTTGATCTTGGCGCGGTCGATGGCCAGTCGTCCGTTCTTCGACGTCCTCAACCATCGCTTCAAGGTGGGGTGTTCGATCAGCACGCACTCGGCGCGCACGTGGGCGGCCTCCGCCCGCTCCCGCGCTTTCGGGGTGGCCGCGCGCTTGGCGTCGCGCTCGCGCCTGGAACGGATCCGCTCGAGTTCGGCCTCGATCCGCCTGATGGCCTCTTCGCGGTGGTGGCGGTCGCGCTCTTCCTGGGCGGGGTTGTGGCAGATGACGAAGCGCCGCCCGGGGGCCTGGTCGAGCTTGACTTCCTTGACGCGCAGGTTGTCGCGGATCTGCTGGTAGCGGCCCTGCCGGGCGAGCGCGGCCTCGACCAGGTCGCCGCCGTCGCGCATGCGCATCCCGGCGATGTAGTGGCCACCGGCGCGAGTGAGGTAGGCCAGGTTGTCCGCGGAGGAGAAACCGCGGTCGACCACGGTGATCACCCGGCCCAGCTTCCAGTCGCGCATGTCGTCCTTGACCTGCGGCAGGATCGCCTGGTCGCTGGTCCCGCCGGGCCATACCCAGCACCGGACCGGGACACCCTCCTTGGTGACGGCCAGCCCGATGGTGATCTGCGGCAGGTCGTCGCGGTGGTCCTTGCTCTTGCCGTAGGCGCGGAACGGCGCCTCGCCCGCATCGGGCTCGTCGCGTTCGAAGCAGGTATTGGTGGTGTCGAAGAACAGCAGGTCGACCTCGAGGTTGAGGAGGTTGGCGACCGCGAAGAACACCGCTTCTTGCACTTCGGCCTGGGCATCGGCCTCCACCAGCAGGTCCATGGCCCGGTATGCCTGGTCCTCGTCCATCGCCTGCAGACCGGGTATCACCGCATCGCGGCCGGCCCACTCGGCCGCCGACAGCTTGGAGGCCGGGGCGATGGCGCGGTTGGCGACCAGCGCGAACAGCACCCGCTCGACGTCGGTGCGGAACCGGCGCGCGCCGAGGATCTTCTTCAGCGCGGCGTCGATCTCCAACTGCCGCCACAGGCCCTGAAGAAGCCAGACCGCTCCCAGCGGGCGCGAGCCGGTCACCTCCAGGCCACCGCCGGCTACTGGAGCGGTTGCATCGGCGCCGTCCTCGCCGAGGTAGCGGTTGATCGAGGCGACCAGGCGGCGCAAGCCGTCCGTGTCGAGCCGGTCCTCGCGGCCGAAGTTGTGCACCACCTCGGCCTGCGTAGTGCCGTTGACCCGCCGGTTGTGCGCGAGCTGGACATAGCGGACCGTCGTGCCGTTCTTGTTCTTCCGCTGGGTGGTCCGCAGATACATGCCCACAGCATCAACGATCGCAGCAGGAACATCAATACTCTACGGAGAACGCGTGTGCCCACGCCTTTCGCGGGACGCGCGCACCCCGCAATACGGTGACCTGCACAGACACCGCTCAACGGTCCCGTACATGCCTACGAACTGCGGAACTCAGGTGACGGGTAGAAGGACAATGGTGGCCCCCCTCAATGTGTCTGAGGGGGGCCACCATGCTGTTTGTGTCAGGCCTTGGTAGAGCTCAGGTCAGGCGTGCGCGTCCGGGGCGAACTCGCCGGCGTTCACGCCTGCGACGAAGGAGCTCCAGGAGCTGCGCGGGAAGACCAGCGCGGGCCCCTGCTTGTCCTTGGAGTCGCGGACGGCGATCGTGGCCGGGAGGTTGGCGGCCTCCACGCAGTTGCCGGTGCCGTCGCTGCTGTGCGAGGACTTGTACCAGGCGTCTTCCGGGGCGATCTCGGTCGAGGGCTGGTGGCTTCGGTGAGTGTTGATGGCTCCGCTACTTTCCGGTGAGTGCTTCCAGGAATTCGATGGTCTCCTCGAGGCCGAGGGCGGCCCCGACCATCGCGTTGAACCGGCGTGTGAACCGGTCGACTTCGCGGGGCTTGTCCGAGGTGGACACGGCCCCCCACGCATTGTCGGTCTGAATCCGAGACGGGAGCTCACCGAGGTCCAGGATGGCGAAGTCGTTGGTAGTTCGGTAGCCGCGTTTGAAGGGCAGTACCTGGACCTGGATGTGGTCCTCCCGGGCCAGCTTGACGATTTCGCGGTACTGCTCGCGCATCGTGTCCTCGTCACCGACGGGGATGCGGAGCGCAGCCTCGCCGAGGATCACGCGGAGACGGACGTCGTCGCGCTCGAGGACCCTGCGCTTGCGCTCCATCCGAAGGTCTACGTTGCGCTGTATGAACTCGCTGGTGGTGTCCTCGACGGGTCGCTGCACCTCGAACAGGGCTCGCGCGTAGTCCTCCGTCTGCAGGAGGCCGTACACGACGGTCGGGTGGTAGGCCAGGATCTCCGAGGCCTCTGTCTCCAGGCCGACGTAGTGCGGCATCCCCGCCGGCATGAACGCGCGGTACTGGGTCAGCCAGTCGTCGTTCGGGGCCTCGCGGTTCAGCTCGACCAGTTGCTCGATCAGCTCGTCATCGGCGACGGCGTAGCGCTTCAACAGCGTGCGCAGGTCTCCGACGTTGCGCCGGAAATTGAGCTCGCCGTTCTCGATCCGCGCGAGGGATGCCTCCGACAGCGCCTTGAGACCACGCACGGCATCCTTGCGGGTCATACCGCGCGCCCTGCCGTCCTCGATGGGCGGACAGTTTTCGCGCAACTGTCTGAGCTGGATGCCGAGCTCCAAGCGCCGCCCGGTTGCCCCTCGCTTCGCCGCCACCTGTGCACCACCCCCATGCGTCTGCGCTGGTTGAGTATGACCCTGCGCAGAGTGTGACATCCGCTGTGCGCTTACCGCAGCCCCCTGTGCAGGTTCTGGCATAGTCCATTTACGTCTCCGCTGAATTTTCAGCGGCGATCCAGTTGCTTCTCAATGCGTCCTGCCGCCACGGTGGTTGAGCCAACGCAAGCCGTGACAGGCAAGTGGGGAAATCTCGCATTCCAGTGCGATGCCGCTTCGCCCTGCCACATCGCCACGCACTGGACGCGTCCGGAGGTCTCGGCATGACACCTGCGTTTGCAACGCAGAGGGACGGCGTCCGGCAGGCCCTCGAGCTCTCCATCGAGCGGCGCCCGGATCCCGATTCCGACGGGCTGTCTCAGGCTGACGCAGCCTGGCCGCAGCGGCTCCGCCGGACCGTCCGGGCCGGCCTCACCCACTGGGGCCGGCCCGACCTCATCGATACCGCGGAGCTGCTGCTCACCGAGCTCGTCACCAACGCTCTCCGCCACGGCCAAGCCCGTGACATCGGCGTCCGCGTCTACCTCGAGAACGACCGCTGCGTGATCGAGGTGAACGACGGCTCCCCCCTCCCTCCCGTGCCGCGCTGCGCCGGCCCCGACGACGAGAGCGGCCGCGGGCTCCTCCTCGTCGAGTCCCTGGCCGAGGCCTGGGGCGTCAGCGAGGACGGCACGACGACCTGGTGTTCCCTGCCCCTGAGCAAAGGACCATCCGACATGGAACCCGCCGCGGTGACCGCGCCGGTCTTACGCGAGATGCCGCTGGAACTCCCCGCCGACTCCAGCGCGGTGACGATCGCCCGCAGCTCGGGCCGCAGCATGCTCACGATGCTGAACTGGCCCGGGAACGTGCACGCCGCGATCGACGTACTGCACTGCCTCGTCGACAACGCCGTGCAGTACGGCCTCACCCCCGGGAAGGCGGGGCAGAGCCTCGACGCTCGCCTCTGCGTCACCGAGGCCCACGAACTCCTCATCGACGTCACGGACCCGAACCCGAAGTTCCCCAACTTCCACGAGGCCGTCGACGGCACCGAGGGCCGCGGCCTGTGGGGCGCCCGGCAACTCGGGGCGCGGCTCTCCTGGTTCGTCGCCTCCGACTTCGAGGGCAAGACCGTGCGCGCCACCATGAACCCGGGCCGGGTGGACCTGTGACCGCCCCGGCCGCGCCGATGCCGACCGGCGCCGAGGTGATGCAGCACCTGGTCGAGTCCGCCGGCCCGGCGCGGGAGCCGGCCGCCGACATGGCCGACCTCGCAGAGGCGATCCGCACCCTCTTGGCGGTCGAGGCCCGCAGCGACGCCCGCGTACGCCTCGGCGGCAACCTCTTCGACGTCGTCATCACCAGCTCCGGCATCCAGGCACGTTCCGCCGTCGCCCTGATGGACGAGATCCAAGGCGGCTGCGGGCCCGTGATCGAGGACCCCGAGAGCGGTTGGTTCTACTGGATCGTCCCGCCCGGATCCTCCCGCCGGTGGGCGCCGCACACCCACGCCGTGTGCCTCGGCGCGCCCCACACGATCACTCTGCCGTCCCTGAACCGGACTGTGCCCCCGGGCCCGTACTGGTTCCGGCCTTCGGCAAGCGACCGGCTGGTCCCGACCGGACCGCTCCGCGAAGCCCTCGCGCAGCTTAGGCCCGAGCCGACACCGCACGCCCCTCTTGCGGCCCGGCTCGGAATCGCCCCGCAGCCGGCAGACGGGGGGACACCGTGAAGAGACCGACAGCGCCGTACGTGACGCCGTGGACGGGGGAGAGCACACCGCCCGCGCCCGTGACGGTCACCGCGGCCTGCGTCGCGTACGCCGACCTCGTGCGGGACGCCCTCGCGCGCGACCTGGACGGCGTGCTGTGGACGCTGTGCGGCGGCACGACCACCGGCCGGCCCGAGTACGCGGCCGAGCTCCACCCCGAGCGGCAGAGGACCGCGATGGACGACCTGCTCTGCGCGGGCTGCAAGAAGCCGGCCGCCCGCGACGAGCGCGGAATGCTGTGGGTCCTCGCCCTCCTCGACGACGTCGCGGCAGCGAGCTGGGAAGGGGTGCGCTCCGCGATCCCGCCCATGTGCGAGGCCTGCGCCGAGCAGGCGCCGCGCCTGTGCCCGAGGCTGCGCGAGGGCCACGCAAAGCTTCGCGTGAGGGAGGCCGAGCCAATAGGTGTGCGTGGAACGCTCTACCCCCGCCCCGGCGGGCAGGGCGCGCCCGACCTGGACGCCCTGGTCCTCTACGACTCCCCGGACCTGCCGTTCGTCGTCGCCCGCCAGGCCGTGCGCGAACTGCGCCGCATCACCGTGGTCGCCTTCGCCGCGGCCATCCCCTGACTCCTGTCCGGTGGCCCGGTGCCGTACGACCTGGGCCATCGGACAGGGCAAGACCCCGGCGCGGATCGAGCACCCGACTCGTGCTCCCTCACGACCAGGTCCTGCCCGCGCCGGGCAACCCGCTCCACCCGACCGATCACGGAGGAATAATGACCAACCTCGGGATGCCTGCCGTTCCCAAGCAGACGCACAGGGACCTCGGCGGGGGTATCGGGTACGCGTTCAACGGACAGCACTTCGACGCCCCGGCGGATCTCAACATCAAGGACATCGCGGATGCGCTCACCGCTCCGCTATCCGTAATCGTGCAGGTCACCAAGCGGTGTGACTTCGACTGCTCGTTCTGCTCCGAGATCCTGCAGATGCCGGACCCCACCCTCGACCAGCTCGACACCATCCGCCAGAACCTGGCGGGCGTCGGCCGGGTCTTCCTGTCCGGCGGCGAGCCGCTGATGCGCAAGGACTTCAGCGAGGTCGTCGACATCTTCCACGGGCACCACATCGTGGCCGTGCCCACGAACGCCACGCACGCCCTGGACCACGCGCGGAACATCGCCGGGAAAATCTCGTACGCCAACGTCGGGTTCGAGGGGCCCCGCGCCGCCTTCAAGCGTGTCCGTGGCGACTACGACAAGACGATGGCCGGCGTCCGGGTCCTGCAGGAGCAGGGCATCCCCCTCGCCCTGTCGGCGGTGGTGTACCGCTCCACCCTGTCGGTGCTGCCCTTCACCGTGCAGATCGCCGACGTCCTGGACGCCACGAAAGTGAAGCTGATCCTGCCCCTGCGGAAGGGCAACGCCCTGAACCTCGCCGACCACGAGTTCATCACCACCGACGAGGCCGAGACCACATTCAGGCGACTCACAGAGCAGCGCGCCGAGATGCAGTGGTCCCCGGCGCTGCGGCTGACGGCGTGGACTCCAGAGAACGAGGGTCACATGATCGTCGTGGAGCCGAACGGCGTCGCGCGGGCGTGGCCGGTCTACGACGCGCCGGACCTGTGGGAGAACCTGGGCAACGTCCTCAAGGAGCCCATCACCGCCATCTGGAAGCGGTACCGCTTCAAGGAGAACCACATCTCCAAGTACGTCGGACGCTCGATCCACGCTGTCACCCAGGGGGTGTGACGTGCAGGAGCGCACCAACCTGGGATGGCCAGAGACGCCGTTCGGCTCGGTCACCAGGCCCGTGCAGAAGCCGGCGACGTGGCTGACCGGTCTCTCCCTGCTCTGGGGCGAGGCCGGTGACGAGCCGATCCTCATGGGCGCTGGCGCGGTGCTGATGAAGATCCGCCGCACCCAAGCGCTGCCCGTCTCCGTCCCCCTCGTGCACTTCGGCTACCGCATCCTCCTCCCGGAGGCCATGGGCGAGACGGCGACGATCGTCCGGCAGCTCGACACCCTGCTCGTACAGGCCCGCCGCAAGTCGCAGATCATCGCCTGGCACAACGCCGCCGACGACCTGCACGTCCTCTGCCAGCTCCCGCGCGCCGAAGGCGAGCCGCGCCACCCGGGCGTAACCGCCATCGCTGACGCCTGGAAGGACCGCACGACTCGCGAACGGGGCACCGCCCTGTGCGTGGACACCAGTCACGACCTTGGCCCTGCTGGACTCATCAGCGACACCGCGACCGCGCACGGCCTGGAGCCGCTCAAGTCGTTCGCCGGCCAGCAGCAGCAGAACAGCGCGCAGGAAGCGTGCGAGGCCCTCGCGGAGGAGCGGGCCGCAGCCTTCTCACCGGACGCTCTCGCCGGCAGCGTCCTGTCCTCAGCTCTCACCACCGCGCTGCTCGGCGGCAAGCACACCGGCCGGCTGCACTGGCAGGAGCCGCTGAGCATCTTCGACGCACTGTCCGAAGCCACATGGGAGGCAGCCCCGTCCCTCTTGGACGGCGTGGCGTCAGCGCGCAGCCAGTAGCGTCCGACGGGGCCGTACGCACCGGGCGTACGGCCCCGTCCTACGGCAGGAACACCCATACATGATCATCACGAGCAGCTTGCCCAATGCCCGCTCCCCACAGCCGCCGCCGATGCGCACGGGAGCCGTGCGCATCGCGTCCATCGACGTCGAGTGGACGAAGAACTACCGGATCAAGAACGGGCAACGCCCCTTCTGCTACAGCGTCACGTGGCTTGACCTGCCCGCCGGCAGCACGCCGGACCTGGCAGACGTGCCGTTCGAGTGGACCAGTGTGTACGTCGAGGAACCCGGCGAGATGGACGAGCTCGTCCGGCACGCCGCGGCGACCGTCTCCGCAGCCGCGGAAACGTCCACGATCATCACCGGGCACCAGTTCTGCGCCGACCTGGCCGTCCTGGAGGCGAACGCCCCCGCGGACGCGGTCTGTCACCTGCAGGCGGCCCGCGCGCAGTGGAGGGAACGCCGCAACACCAACCCGGACGAGAGGCACTACGTCGACACCCGGTATGACGCCGGCCATCTCCTCACCGGGACATCGCGCCGCCTGGTCGACGTCTGCACCGAGCTCGGCCTGGACGTCACCCAGCCCGAGCTCCGCAAGGTGACCATGCCCGCCTGGCACCGTCGGTGGATCGAGGACGGCCAGGAGGAGGGCCGGGAGCGCGTGAGCGTCCTGAACCTCCGGCACTCCCTTTCCACCGCCTACGTCGCCGCACGCACGGCCGGACTCGCCGGGTGGTCCGACGAAGGCCTGAACGTGAACCGAGTCATCGCCGAGGGCGCGAAAGGCGCCTGGGCCTGGCTGGAGAACCCCATCTTCACCGAACTCCTGGAGGACCCGTGCCCATCCGCCAGTGCCGCGTTATCGCCGTCGAAGGCACCCAGGCCGCCGGCAAAACGACGTTCGTCCACGCGCTGACCGCGCACCTGCGAGAACAGAGCATCGGCGTCACCTGCACCGGCGAGCCCGCGCGGACCAGCCCGTTCATGGAGGACATCGTCCTTCACAGGGAGGGCAACTTCGACCTGGTCGCCGAGCTGGACCTATTCGCCCAGCACTTCACCGTGCCGCTGCGCGCCGCCCGGCACCACCAGGTCCTCATCACCGACAAGACCCCCGCGAACGTCCTGGCCCTGGCCGGTCTGGTCCTCGACCCCACCGAGCCGGGCACCGCGTCCGTCCTCGCCGCGGCCAAGGCGATGTGCCGAGCCTGGATGCCCATCGCCTACGACGCGGTCGTGTACTGCCGGGACCGCTACGACCAGAAGGCCGGCGGCGACCGCATGCGGCAGAAGGTCCTCAACATCCAGGACGAGTCCGACACCGCCATCTACGAGGCGTGCCATGCCACGGGCGTGCCGATGCTCGAGATGCCCACGGGCCTGACGGCCGCCGAGCGTGTCCAGTGGACCGTGGAGCGCGTTGGAGACATGGGGCTGATCGCGGTCTGATCCCAGCTAGAGTCCCCTACCGGCAAGCGCCCCACTGGTCGGAGGACGAAGCACAGTGCCCCAGAAGCCCGTCAACGACGTGATGCTCATCCTCGAGCGCGACGGAACCGTGTGCCTTGCCGAGCGGCAGGGCACCGGCTACGCCGACGGACTGCTGAACCTGCCTTCCGGGAAGCTCGACGAGGACGAGGACGTGTTCGACGCCGTGATCCGTGAGGCGCGGGAGGAAACCGGCGTCGTCGTCGAGCGGGAGGCCCTGCGGATCGTGCACGTCATGCACTACCGCAACCCAGAGGGGGAGCCCCGGATCGGCTGGTTCTTCGCCGCCCGGCACTGGAAGGGCGAGCCCCGCAACATGGAGCCCCACAAGTGCGCGGGCCTGTCCTGGCACCCCAGTGACCAGCTCCCCGACAACACCGTCCCGTACAACGCGCTCGGCATCGCGCACTACCTCAAGGGCGAGCCGTTCTCCGTGCACGGCTGGGAGAAGCCTGCGTAGAGCACGGGGGCAACGGAACACGGCCGTTGACGTTCCGGCAGTGAAGGGGGTTGCGTTGTACGTCAACCCCGCAGTGGCCCGGAGGAACGGTGACGACCGCGACAGCCGCCCTCTTGTCCGAGACAGGCCGCTCCCACCTGCAGGAGAGCCTGTTCTCCTGGCGCGAGCCCGAAACAGCCCCCAAGCCGATCGTGGCCCCGGCCGAGACGCCCGAGCCCGAGCAGAAGACCACGGCGGCGCGTCGCCACCGAGATCGCCGGTCCACCGTCCGGCTGCGGACCAAGGTCACCAAGGGTGCCGGCCCCCGCACCGCAGCCTGGCCATGGTCTTCAAACTCGCCGAGTCCGCCCAACAGCGGTGGCGGGCCGTGAACGCACCCCACCTCGTCGCCCTCGTGCGCGCCGGGGCCCGATTCGAACGCGGAGTCCTGGTCGAGGGCACCGAAACTCTGGCTGCCTGAGGAGGACGACCGCGATGACCCCGGACGCGCGGCCTGCGGCGGGCCTGGTCGCCGCAGGGATGTCAGTGACATGGGGTTGACTGTCGGCCGTGGGAACCAAGGCATTCGTCGACAGCGTCTGGCGCCTCATCAACGGGAATCCCCCCAATCTGGATGAACCCATCATCCTGGAGGCCCCGCAGGGAACGAACCTGCATGAACTCGTCGCGGAAATCGGCCGGTGGGCGGGGCAGCACCGGAATTTGGCAGCGGGCGGGTTCGTCGATCCGTCGCTCAGCGAACGCACCGGCCTGCCGCTGGCCGAGCCCTTCGGGGCTGGGAACTTGCTGGAGATGCGGGGCTGGGGCTACCGGAACCGCTGGGTCGGGTGCGGCCTGGTCGCGTCCCCGGACGGCCCACGGGTTGTCGCCGTGATCACCCACCGCGAGGACCCGGCGGCTGCCGGTTTCCCGCAAGGCGCGTCCTGGGCCGAGAAGCTGCGCATCGTCACCGGCTGGGAACCGATACCCAAGCCGCGCGTGGACTGGCCCGCCATCGAGGCCGACCTCGGCACACGGCTACCCAGCGACTACAAGGAGGTCGTCGACCTGTTCGGCGCGGGCAGCTTCGACGAGTACTTCGAGCTCGCCGTGCCCGGCAGCCCCGGCGCCGACCGCAACCCGTGGAAACCTTACCTCCCCGACCTGGCATCCGGCGGACTGCTGCCTTGGGGGTGGGGGTGCTCGGAACACAAGCTCGGACTCTTCTGGTGGACGGGCGCGACCGATCCTGACGAGTGGATTGTGATCACGCAGTCGGAAGCCGACGACGACAAGCGATCCGATTGCGGAGCTGGTGAGTTCACCTTGCGCATGCTCACGGACGTGCAGTTGGGATACCCCATGAGCCACGCCTCCGGGCACTTCTTCGTGAGCTATGGCCCGCTGCACTCCTGACAGCGATCGCCGAGCCAGGCGTTGTTCCGGAATCGGCGGGGCGAACTATCCACAAGATTTGACTATTGAGCCGTGTGCATCGTGAAGTTGCAGGTCGCGGGTCTGGTGTGCGTGAGCTTCGGGGTGCTCGTGCTGGTCGTGGGCGGATGACTTCCGTCAAGATCGTCTGACCGTTCAGCCGTGGGTGTTCTCGGGATCTGCTGCGCTGGCCGCAGCCCCGCTCTTACGATCCGTCACCGGACCGGTACGCCGGGAGGGTGCGGGGATGCAGGAGCTGGAGCGGATCGCGGCTCGCCGGAGCGAACTGGACACGCTCGCCGAGGAGTTGGCCAAGCAGTTGCAGGAGGTCCGGGCCGAGCGGGAGGAGCTGGTGATCGCCGAGCGGGTCCTGATGCGGCTGGCCGAGCAGGACCGGGCCGCGGAGGAGGAGGCCGCGGCCGTCGCCCCGACTCCCGCCCGGGGGCGGGGCGGGCGGTCCTGCTGATCCCGCACCGCAGCGAGAATCCCGACGAGGCCGCCCTGCCCGCCGACTACCGCAGGATCCTGGCGATCGTGCGGTCCGCCGACGGCCCGTCCAGGTCAGGGGTGTCGGCGAGGAGCTGGGCCTTCAGGTGACGGTGCGCGGCAAGCTGGAACCGCTGCGCGCGAAGATGACCAAGCTCGCCGACCGCGGCTGGCTGCACAAACGACCCGACGGGCGGTTCACCGCACGCCCGTAGCCGCGCGGGAGACGGGCACCGGAACGGCGTAATCGACGGGCCCCCGGCGGCAGTTGAGTTTGGTGTGAAGAAAAACAACCTCGCCGTCGAGGGCCCTGACGGCCTTGTCTGCACCGCCCGCCTGCCGCTGTCGAGTGCCACCCTGAACTGGCTCGCCGACCTGATCCGCGGCCACCTCAAGAAGATCGGCTCGCGGTGGCGGGCCCTGCCCGCGGGGAGGATCGCCACCATCGTGCTGGCAGTGCTGCGCTGTGACCAGCGGCCCGGCGGCCTGGCCGGCGGCAACGGAATACACCGCACCACCGTGACCCGATGGGTCCGGGAGGCCGTCGGTCTGCTGGCCGCCCGCGCCCCGCGTCTGGAGCGGGCCCTGAAGAAGATCGCCCGAACGGGTGGCGGAGTCGTGCTGCTGGACGGATCGGTGATCCGTACCCGGCGCAGGACCGGGAAGGAGAACCGGAGGAACTACTCCGGCAAGAACAAATGCCATGGCCTGCTGGTGATCGCGCTCACCGACGACCGGGGCCGGCTGCTGTGGATCTCGGCGGCCCGCCCCGGACGCACCTCGGAGATCACCGCCTGCCGCCACGACCGGCTCACCGCCAGGCTGCGGGCGGCCGGGCTCGGAGCCATCGCCGACCTGGGATTCGTCGGCCTCGACGATGCCGGTCCGGACGCCGACCCGGCGGTGATCACCGGCTACAAGGCCGCCCGCAACCGGCCCCTGACCCGTGGTCAGAAGCTGTCCAACAAGGCGTTGGCCGCGGTGCGGGCCCCGGTCGAGCACGGCTTCGCCCATCTCAAGAACTGGCGCGTCCTTGGCAAGGTCCGCACGGACCCGAGGTGGGCGACTGCGCTGGTTCGGGCCCTGCTGGTGCTGACGAACCGGAAAGTCGCCCGCTGACGGACGACCTTGTCGGTGGACTACCGCTCCGGACCTGCCCGAGCCTCCCGACGCCTACGCACACCAGGCCATCTGACGTGCAGTTTTCACGATGCGCCGTGCTCAGTGAGCACCCGCGGCACGCGGTCTCCGTGCCAGAAGGCAAAGATCTGAACGGCGTCATCGCCGCACAGGAACCGGCTGCGCAAGCCCCCGGCCACCTCTCCCTGTGACAGCCCAAGGAACGGCTCCTGGCGGTCAGTGAGCGACTCTGACGCGTAAATAACTGCAGGTGGGTGTTCTCTCGGGCAAGGTGTCGGCCCGGCTGGAATCATCTCTGCTGGGCGTCGGCCGCGCCGGTTCATCCAGCGGCGTCCATCGGGTCGAGGGTGACGCGGTAGCCGAGTTCGTTCAGCCGGGACACGGCCCGGCGCGCGGCCCGCTCGGGATCCCGTTGGGTGAAGTAGTCGCCGCCGAGCTCGTGGTAGGGCACGTTGTCGTTGAGCATGTGCCAGATCGCGGTGATGATCGAGTGCTCGACAGCGACCAGCGCCTTGATCGGGCCGCGGCGGGCAGTCAACCGCTTGTAGCGTGCCTGCAGGAAGGAGTCCTTGGTCCGCGCCGCTCCGAACGCGGCCATCCCCAATGCACCTTTCAGGTAGGGGTTGCCGGGCCGGACCCGGGTGCTGCGGACCCGGCCCGCCGATTCGTGGTGCCCCGGACACAGCCCGGCCCAGGAGGCCAGGTGCTTGGCCGAGGGGAACCGGGCCATGTCACCCCCGGGTCTCGGCCACGATCACCTCCGCCACCGCCTGGTTCACCCCCGGGATCGTGTCCAGCAGGTCCAGCGCCGGGCGAAAAGGGGTCATCGCCTCCTTGATGCGGGCCGTCAGCTGGTTGATCGCACCGGACAACTGGTCGTACTGGTCGAGGTAGAGGCGGGTCAAAAAGGCGTGGTGTTCCCGGAAGCGGCCGGTCAGCGCCTGGCTCAGTTCGGGAATCTTGCTCCGCGTGCGGCGCTTGGCGAGGTCGGCGAGGACCTGCGGATCGCGCTGTCCGTCGATCAGGGCCTGGAGCATGGCTCGGCCGGATACGCCCATCAGGTCGGAGACGACGGCGGAGAGCTTGATGCCGGCGTCTTCCAGCAGTTTCTCCAGGCGCTGTACGACCTGGGCGCGTTCGCGGGTGAGCTGGGTGCGGGCCCGGGTCAGGTCCCTCAGCTCGCGTACCGGCTGCGGAGGAACGAAGGAGGCCCGCACCAGGCTGTGAGAGCCGAGCTGGGCCAGCCAGGCGGCGTCGGAGACGTCGGTCTTGCGACCGGGCAGGTTCTTCACCTGACGGGCGTTGACCAGGATGACGTTCAGTTCCTCGGCCAGCAGGTAGTAGAAGGGTTTCCAGTAGTCGCCGGTTGCCTCCATCACCACCAGGGTGACGCCCGCGCCGAGGAGGTGTTCACGCAGGTCGAGGATGGCGTTGGTGGTGGCGCCGAAGGTCGTGGTCTGCTGGGTGAACGTCCCTTTGCGCCTGGGGCTGGGGGTGCGCACGCATACCTTGGCGTCCCGCTTGCTGATGTCGATGCCGGCACAGCGTTCGTGAAGGACATCCATGGCCACGGCTCCGCTTCTTTTTCTGTTCTCACCTCGCGTGCCGTTCCGGGAGGGCCAAGGCAGTACGCGGAATCTGACGCGCGTGCTCATGGCAACACTCCACGGTTCCCGTGGACGGCCCTCAGTACCATGCTGTCGTGCGAGCTCGGAGGCATCACAGAGTCATCGGTCTCGCCCGGAACGGACCATTCCACTGTTCCGGCACACCTGGCCCCGCAACAGGGCGGTCAGGACCGCGCGCGGCGCACGCCGACCCATTTACTGTGCCCCCGGCGCACGGCGAAGCCGCGCTGAGTTGCTGTCGGGGAGTGTGTGACTTGTCGGCAGAGGTCAGCGGCGCATCCGGGGACGCTCCGCGTTCGTGACGGCCCGCAGTACCCATTCGGCCGGGCCGTACCGGTACCGCGCGAGCCAGCGTCGGCTCAGCTCCAGTTGGACCGCGAAGATGCCGACGGCGACGACCGGCACGACCGTCGGCGGCGTGTCTCCGGTCAGCCCGAGCCCTACGCCGGTGAAGATCAGCACGCCCAGCAGAGACTGACCGAGATAGTTCGACAGCGCCATCCGGCCGGCTGGCGCGAGCACCCGTGCCAGCCGGCCGCCGCGCGGGGTGGCGAACACCCGTAGCAGGGTCGCCACGTAGGCGCTGACCAGCAACGGCGCGGTCAGGATGCTCGCCGCCAGCCCGGCCGGGCTGGCGGTGCCGCCGCCGATCGCGAACACCAGCGCGCCGGCGAGCCCGATCGGGTACCCGACCAGCTCCAGTCGGCGCAGCGCGACCGTGTGCCTGCCGATCCCGTCGGCGAGCAACTTCCGCCGGCCGGCGGCCAGCCCGACGAGGAACGCGGCAAGCGCGAGCGGGCCCTGCACAGCAAGACTTCCGGCCATCGTCGGCAGCGAGCGCAGGTGCTCGCCGATCACCGAACCCAGGCCGCCGGCAAGCGCATCGGTCGACGCGCGACCGCCGGCGAGCGCGGCGTCCTGGTCGGTAACCAATTCGACGCCGGCCAGCGCAGCCACGGCCATCCCGACCGCCATGACACCGACGATCGCCCCCGCGGCGATGACCGCGGTCCTCGGCTGGATCCGGTGCACGGCAAGCAGAACAAGGCCAAGCAGCGCGTAAGTGGTCAGGATGTCGCCCTGGAACAGCAGCACCGCATGCAGGCCGCCGAGCACGAAAAGCCCGCCGAGCCGGCGGACGAACCGCGCGGTGAAGTTCGCACCGGCACTGCCCGCGGCGGCCAGCTGCAAGGTAAAGCTGTAGCCGAACAGGAACGAGAACAGTAGGTAGAACTTCATCTCGAACAGCAACCGGACCCCGAACTCGACGGAGTCGTCCAGCCAGGAGCCGTGCGCCGGATCGGCGACGAGGTGGAACGGGTAGCCGGAGGCGAAGTACGCAAGGTTCACGACAAGGATGCCGAACAGCGCGAACCCGCGCAGCGCGTCGACATCAAGTAACCGGGTTGGGGTGCGCGGTCGCAGCGTTTCCGTCATGCAAAAACGCTAGGAACGGTGGGGGCGTGGCACGAGCCGGTGCGCCCGAGAATCCGTGGTGGGGCCGGCCCTACCGGTCGGGGCGGGGCCAGCCCTACCGGTCGCCAGTCGACCCGCCGCGACCGACTCGCGTGTCCAACGTTCCCGACTCCCCACGCAGCGGCCGGTTACAAGGCGGCCCGCAACCGGCCGCTGACCCGCAGCCAGAAATTGTCCAACAAGGCGCTGGCCGCCGTCCGGGCGCCGGTCGAGCACAGCTTCGCGCACCTGAAGAACTGGCGCGTGCTCGGCAAGGTCCGCACCGACCCGAAATGGGCGACCGCCCTGGTCAGGGCCATGCTGGTCCTCACCAACCACGAAGTAGCCCGATGACCGACGATCTTCACCGAAGTCATCAACCCACGACCAGCACGAGCACCCCGAACCCCGCGCACACCAGACCCGTGACCAGCAACTTCACGATGCACACTGCTCATTGCTCCCAGCGGAGCGCGCAAGGCTTACGGTGCGCCGTACCGGCGGCCTCGATCAGCTCGTCACCGGTAGCGAGGATGCACCGGACGCGGTGGCCCTTCCGGCGGCGGCTACCTCATCCACGAAGACGGCTGCCCGGCCCTCGAGAAATCCAGAGAGCGACGGCCTGTGAGACGGAGCTCGAAGCTTCACCCGTAGCCGCGGTGGAGAGGGCGTCCTGATGCCCTCGCCGTGACAGCGGTCATGACCACCACCATGAGAAGCCGTTCCCGAACTTCGCCTGCCATCAAGACGAACCGGCCGCCGGTGCGGTGACGCGCGGTAGCGGTGGGCACGAGCAGTTTCGCCGTGCGCGCAAAGTTCTCACAGCGCCGGCCGACGGCCGTAGTCTCCTGACATGGAGTCACCGATCCTCTCCGTCCAGGCCCAGCCCCGGGACGCCGCTTCCTGGATCGCTTTGGCCCGGCGCTTGGAAGCCGGCGGATACGATGCGCTGCTGGCGGCCGACCATCCGGGCACCACGGCCTCCCCCTTCGTCGCGCTGGCCGCCGCTGCGGCGGTCACCGAGCGCATCGGCGTCGGCTCCTACGTTTCCCAGGCGGGCGTCCGTGAGCCGCTGCTGCTCGCGTCGGATGTCGCCACCCTCGATCTGGTGTCCAACGGACGTGCGCGTTTGGCATTGGGTGCCGGCCACACCCCGGCCGAGTGGGACATGCTGGGGGAGAAACGCCCCGACGTCGCGGGGCGCGTCCGACGTTTCCAGGCTGTGGCCGAGGCTTGCCGCGCGCTCCTCGCAGGCGAGACGGTCACTCTCGATGGCCCCGAGGTGCGGACCTACCAGGCGCGGCTCACTACCCTCCGCCCAATCCAGCACCGGGTGCCCTTCACCTTCGGGGGCGGCAACACGGCCCTGTTGCGCTGGGCCGGGGCTCATGCGGACGTCGTGGGGCTGAGCGGGCTGGGACGCACCCTGCCGGACGGGCACATGCATGAGGCGCGCTGGGATGGCGCGGACATCGACCGTCAGGTCGATCTCATCGAGCAGGGAGCCGCGGGCCGGGTCAACGCCCCGGCCCGCGAAGCACTTGTCCAAATGGTGGAAGTCACTGATGACGCCGAGGGCGCGGCACACGAAATCGCCCGGCGACTTCACTGCGAAACGGCCGCGGTGCTCGCCTCTCCCTACGCGTGGATCGGCACGGTGGAGGAGATCAGAGCCGCAATGGCCGACCATGAGCGTCGCTGGGGCATTACCCGCTATGTCGTCCGCGAGGCGCACTTGGAGGCGGTCGACCAAGTACGCGCGCACTTGTCGCACGCCGCCCGGTGAGGTCGTGTCCCGGAGCGGAGTGAAGACCCGGCGCGGGTGAGCCGACGTCCTCTGAGCCGTGATCGTGAGGGAGCGTGCTACCCGTCTGCATCAGGCAGGGCAGCCCTGTGGGGGCCACGCCTGCCGGCGGCGGCAGGCGTGGCCCGGAGCGGCGGGGCGTGAGGCCGTGTGGTTGGTCACGCGGCGGCGTGCTGGGTGCGCAGCGGTGCGGGGTTGGGCTGTGGGACGGCGCGGTGGGCGCGTCGGCGGGTGACGCGCCTGGTCATGAGGGTGATGACGGCCCCTCACCACGGCTGGTCAGCCGGTCACCGGATCTGGGCTCTCCTCCGCCTGGTGCTCCAAGTCGAGTTCCTGGCGCAGATCCAGGAAGCAACGCGGCCGCACTCCGGGTGCGCCGGCTTCCCGGGTCGTACGGTCCGCCGCCGCGGTCACCCACCGCGCGGCGAGCGCCTCCTGGAACGCGAACGCCGTCTCGTCATCGGCGGCCGCGACCTCCACGACGACCAGCCCCGGCTCCGCCACGTGCACTTCGTTGATCGGCCTCACGCTTGGCACTACGCGCAGACCCCGGCAGAGGTTCTCCGATCGCGGCGTCTTCACCCGACCGAGTGCGCCCCGCGCCGGGCGGACGACTGGCCAACGGATGGCCCGGCTGTCCGAGCCGCGCCCGGTGGGACTTTCACAGACAGATGTCGCCGGTGACGTCGTCTGTCCTGGGTGCTCTGCCGAGTTTTCAGCGCCATCTGTCACCGGACGCCGGCCGCGCGCTGGCAGCCGGGTCACTGTGTGTGCCATGACGTGCTGACCGCACCTCCTCTGGCCCCTTGAGCGATGGGCCGGATTCTCTGCTGGGGCCCGGCCCGAGGGCTACTCGGCAGGCAGGGCCTCCCGCATCGCTTTCGCGGTGGCGGCCGGGTCGTAGTCCTCGGGGACGCCCGGGACCAGGATGATGTCGCCCTCGATGTGCCGCGAGCGCAGCGGTGCGATCTCCTGGTATGCGGGCGAGTCCCACCAGGCCCGCGCCTCGGCGATGCCGGGGAAGGAGATCACCACGACATGCCCGGGCCAGCTGCCCTCCTTCACCTCGTGCTGCGTGGCGTGCACGAGGAAACGGCCACCATACGGCGCGAAGGTGGCGGCGATGCGCTCGATGTACTCAGCGATCTCCGGGTGCGCAGCGGCCTCCCGCAGATGCGCTATGGCGTAGGCGGGCATGGCGTCCTTCCGGTCGATCGGGCTCCGTACGCCGACGATCGTGGCATGCGGGCGTGCTGCGGTCGATGACCTGACAGGTAAGCGCCCCGGCACGCGGCGCGGACCCGCCGCCTCGGAGCGCGCCGGAGCCCTGCGGCCGGACCAGGGCGCTTTCACGCGTCGCTTCGCGATGGACCTGCGGTCACCCCGGGCAGGCTGCGCCTCTCCCGAGAGACGGTTTCAGCAGCCGGCCATGGACCGTGGCCGGTAGCCTCCCCGTTGGGTGCGGGCCTCCTTATGCAGGCCCGCCGCCTGTACGATGATCGACGTGACCGTCCGCCGCACCCTTGGCGCCGGCCCCGAGGCCCCCGCGCACAGCATCCGCGCCGCCCAGGCCGACCTTCTCGACGAACTCCCCGGGGTCCGTCTCCCCGACCTTGACGAGCTACGGGCCCGTGGAGTGCTCGGAGCCCACCCGGCGATGTCCGCGAGCCCGCGGCGGACCCTTGGAGCCGGCGGCCGTGCCGACGAGGAACCGCCCCACCTCTCTGCCTGACTCGCCCTCAGCACAAGTCGCTGAGGGCCCGATAGGGTCTCTGCGGTGTCACAGTTATGCCGGTAATAGTGACAGTCGCTTCCTCATCAGGAGCTGGCCGGATACCAGGCGGGAGGCAGGCTCAGCCCGTTGGGCAGGGGCTGCCCCGGCGCTGGCACAAGACCCGATGGCGGTCGCCCCCTCGCAGTCGACAGGTCGACGGTGCCGCCGGAGAACGTCGCGCCGCCGAAGTCGACCGTGCCGCCGGAGAACGTTGCTCCGCGGAAGTAAACCGTGTCGCCGGGGAACGTCGCGTTGCTGAAGTCGACCGTGCCGCCGAAAAACCTCGCGCCACGGAAGTAGACCGTGCCGTCGAAGAACTTCGCGAAGTGGAAGAGGACCTTGGCCGCAACGGAGAACGTCGCGCCGCTGAAGTGGACCGTGCCGCCGAAAAACTTCGCGCCGCGCAAGTCGACGGTGCCGCCGGAGAACGTTGCGCCGCGGAAGATGACCGTAGCGCCGGAGAACGTCGCGCCGCGGAAGGTGACCGTAGCGCCGGAGAACGTTGCGCCGCGGAAGATGACCGTGCCGCCGGAGAACGTTGCGCCGCGGAAGATGACCGTGCCGCCGGAGAACGTTGCGCCGCGGAAGGTGACCGTAGCGCCGGAGAACGTCGCGCCGCTGAAGTCGCCGCCGTCGAAGGTGGCACCGGTGAAGTCGAACCTGCGCCCTTGCCAGGAGTGCAGGTGCTCGCGGGGTAACCGGAGGTGATCGCGGATGAGGCGGATGATCAACACCGTTGCGTTATGCCGACTGGCGCTTTGTCAAGTCGATGAACGAGAGGACGGGGCCCCTGGTAGATCCCTGTGGTGTCGAGCCCAGAGATCGTCGCACCGGAGGCCCCGTTGCCGCGCAATTCTGCCAGCTGTGTGTCCACCGCGTCAGATACGTCTGCCCATGTCCCCGGCCGCTTGGGGGAGTTGACCCAGATCATCGATCCGCAGCTGGTGGACTCGGTACTCGAGGAGACCGGCGCGCGCGAGCGCCGTGTGCGGCTGCTCCCGGCACGGGTCGTGGTGTACTTCGTGCTCGCCCTGGCCTTCTTCGAGAACTCGTCCTATCAGGCGGTGTGGGGCAAACTCACCGCCGGTCTCGACGGGATCAGCACTGCCCGGCCTGCCGCCTCCTCGCTGTCGCGGGCCCGCTGCCGGCTGGGCAGCGCCCCGCTGCGCCGCCTGTTCGAGATCCTGGCCGGCCCGGTCGCCACGCGCGCACAGAGGGGATCCTTCTTCCACGGTCTGCGGGTGGCCGCGGTGGACGGCACCACCTTGAGCATTCCCGATGAGAAGGCTGTGACCTGGCACTACCCCAAGCACGGCGGAGAACGGCTCGAGTTCGGCTACCCCCTGCTGCGCCTGGTCGCCCTGGTCGAGTGCGGCACCCGGGCCCTGATCGGCGCGTCCTTCGGACCGGATACCACCGGCGAACTCGGCTACGCACACCGGCTGCTGGACCACCTGAACGCCTCGATGCTGCTGCTGGCCGACGCCTACTACGACGCCTTCGACTTCCTGGACGCGGTCACGGACACCGGTGCCGCCTTCCTGCTGCGCTCGACCCGCAAACGGCGGCCGACGGTGCGCCACCCGCTGCCGGACGGCTCCTACCTGACCACCATCTGCGCCGGAAAGTACCAGGCGGGACGCGGTTACGGGCGGCTGGAGGTACGGATCGTCGAGGCCCGGATGACCGTCACGCTGGCCGACGGCACCCGCCGCACCGAGCTGTGGCGGCTGATGACCAGCCTCCTGGATGCTGACCGCTACCCCGCCCAGGAACTGATCGCGCTGTATCACCGCAGGTGGCAGGCGGAAACCTGTTACTTCTCGCTGAAGTCGACCATCCTCGACGGGCGGGTGCTGCGCTCCCGCACGCTGTCCGGGCTCGAGCAGGAGGTCTACGCGCTGCTGACCGCCTACCAGGCACTTGTTCACGTCGCGAACGACCTGGTCACCGTCCGACCGGGCCTGTCGGTACAGCGCGTGAGTTTTGTTGTGCTGCTGCACGCCGCCGCCGACCAGATCGTGGCCGCCCGCGGCATCCTCGCGGCCGACCCGGTGACCCTCGTCGGAGCGATCGGCCGTGCCGCCCTGGCCGACCTCTTGCCGAAGACACCGCGCTGGCGGCTGAAGGCCCGCGTCCGCAAGCGCAACAGCAAGTACACGTTCACCGCCGGAAAGCACCCAAGGACATCCCAGGCGTACACCCTCCGCTACGAGATGATCAAGGAGAACGGCCTTGACAAGACCAACGTGGGCTAAAAGCAACGGTGTTGCACGACAAGGGACGCCATCACCAATCGTGTGAGCTTCCTCCAACTTCGAACCCGCAGGTCATCGGGGCTGGTGTGAGTCAGCGATCTCGTACTCGTACTGGTCGCGGGCGGTTGCCTGCTCCCAAGATCGTCTGTCAGCGTGCGACCTCGGTGTTGGTCAGCACGAGCAGCGCCCGCAGCAGCGTGGTCGCGTAACGGGCCGACAGCCGGAGCTTGGTGAGGATGCGCCAGTTCTTCAAGTGGGCGAAGGCGTGCTCGCAGACCGCACGGACGGACGCGATCAGCTTGTTGACCTGCTTCTTCGCCTTCGTGAGTGGCTTGGTGCGGGCGGCCTTGTAGCCGGTGATGACCACGGGGTTGTCCACATCGTCGTCCAGGCCGGTGAAGCCGAGGTCGCCGATGGCGCCCAGCTCGTGGGCCCGCAGCTGCTCGACAAGCTTGTTGTAGCGGGCGGTGGTGATCTCCGAGGAGCGGCCCGGGCGGGCGGCGGAGATCCACAGCAGGCGGCCCTTGTCGTCGGTGAGTACCAGGAAGAGCAGGCCGTGGGTCTTGTGTTTCCCGCTGTAGTTGCGCCGGTTGTCTTTCCCGGTGCGGCGCCGGGTGCGGATCAGGGTGGGTCATGTCCCTTGTAGTGGTGTAACGGCGTCGGGTTGATCTTCGTTGAGGTAGATCCTGTCCATGCTGCCTTCGGGGAGGTAGCGGCGGGGGAAGGCGATCCATTCGTCGTGCATCTCGACGAGGACGGCGGTGGCGAGGCGTTCGAGGGCGTCGGGATTGGGGAAGATCTGGACGACGTCGACGCGGCGCTTGATCTCCCGGTTGACCCGCTCCAGGGGGTTGGTCGACTGGATCTTCTTCCAATGTCGCTCGGGGAAGTCCGCGAACGCGGTCAGGTCCGTCTTGGCCTCCAGGAGCATGGCTTTGACCTTGGGGAACTGTCGTCCGAGCATGTCGGCGACGGTGTCGAGCTGGGAACGGACGGCTTCGGCGGTGGGCTGGGCGAAGATCGTGCGGATCGTCGCAGCCACCATCTCGCCGGAGTCCTTCGGGATCACCGCGAAGACATTGCGCAGGAAATGAACGCGACACCGCTGGTAGGCGGCGCCGAGCATGACCTTGCGGACGGCCTTGACCAGGCCCAAGTGGTGGTCGGCGATGACCAGGCGGACGCCGGTCAGGCCGCGTTCGCGCAGCGAGCGCAGGAACTCGCTCCAGAACACCTCGGTCTCGCTGTCGCCGACCATGAGTCCGAGGACCTCGCGACCGCCGTCCTCGGTGATGCCAGTGGCGATGACCACGGCCTGGGAGACGATCTGGTGGTTCACCCTCGCCTTGCAGTACGTCGCGTCGAGATAGATGTAGGGGAAGCGGATGTGGTCCAGGGGCCGGGTGCGGAACACGCTCAGCTCGGCGTCCAGGGCGCCGCAGATCCGGGAGACCTCGGACTTGGAGATCCCGGTGTCGCCGCCCAGGGCCTTGACCAGGTCGTCCACGCTGCGGGTGGACACGCCCTGCACGTATGCCTCCATGATGACCGCGTAGAGGGCCTGATCGATGCGGCGCCGGCGTTCCAGCAGGCTGGGGAAAAAGCTGCCGGTGCGGACCTTGGGGATCGCCAGGTCCAGGTCCCCGGCCTGCGTGGTCAGCACCTTCGCCCGGTGCCCGTTGCGCATCGTCGTGCGTGTTTCGGAGTGTTCCCCGGGCTCCGCGCCGATGTGGGCGGTGGCTTCGGCCTCGATGAGTTCCTGCAGGATCCGCTGGGCCAGGACCCTGACCAATTCGATTCCGTCCGCCGTACGCAGTGACTCCATCAGGCGGAGTAAGTCATGCTGGGACAAGGCCATCGCGTGTCCTCTCGTTTCAACGAGCTTCGCTACTCGGAGAGTTGCGCGATGGCCGCCCCATGACCAGGGGCTATGCAGAGATCGCTGTTACACCACTCGGCGGGACACCATCTCAGGGTGCCGTCGACCAGGACGACGTGGCCACCCTTTCGGGTGACCTTCTGCAGCGCGCGGTCCAGCCGCTCGGCCCGCGCGGCGAGCAGTTCGATCACCTCCATCACCCAGCGGCGCACCGTGGTCGCGGAGATGCGGTTGCCGCCGGCCATGTCGGCAAGCCGCTGGTCATGGCGGAGAACGGCCAGCACGATCGTGGCGATTCTTCCGGGCGGCAGCTTGCGCCACCGCGAGCCGATCTTCTTCAGGTGGCCGCGCAGCAGGTCGCCGAGGAGGGTCAGGGTGGCCGTGGACAGCGTGAGGCTGGACTGGTAGACAACCGTTTCGGTGCCCCCGGCGGGGCTGGTCTTGTTTCGCATACGACACCAACTGCCGTCGGGGGCCCTTGGGTTACGGTCCTGGGCGGACGCTCACAGCGTGGTGGTGAACTTCCCGTCGGCCGGCTTGCGCAGCCAGCCCCGCTCGGCCAGCCGGTTCAGCTTCGCGCGCATTGCCTCCGAGCGGGCCGGCTCGGAGGACATCCCCAGCCCGGCGCAGACCTGCTTGACCATGACCGGCCCTTCCGCCCGCCGCACCACGTCCATGATCCGCTGGTAGTCCGCGGGCAGCACCGCCTCGTCCATGCCCCGCTCGCGCGGCGGCACCAGCAGCACCGCACGGCCCGCGACCTGCCCGGCAGCCGGTGCCGGCACCGCTTCCCGCTCCACGCGCAGCTGCTCGGCCAGCCGACGCGCAACCCGCTCGGCCACGGCGAGCTCCTCCAGCTCCTCGCGTACTTCCTGAAGCTGCTGACTCAACTTCTCCGCCTGCAACTCCAGTTCCGCTCTGCGGGCCGTGATCAGCTCGCGAAGGTCCGGTTCCGCTTCCTGGGCCACCCGATGCACCTCCCGCCCGGATCGTACGGACAGGCGCCCCGCGCACGCCGGGAAACCCGTGGATCCGTGATCGCCGAAACGGCAGACGATCTTGAGCTCCGACAACCGCCCCCGACCAGCGCGAGAGCACGATCAACGACTCACACCAGCCCCGTGACCAGCAACTTCAAGATGGTGGATCTTCTGTGGTCGGGTAGCCGGATCACATCCGGGCTCGCGGGCTGTTCGGGGTGCGGCTGCTACAGGTCGAACTCGAGGTGCTCGATGTCGGTGAAGCGGACCTCCTCCAGTTGGCCGGCGCGGCGGCCGTTGTCCTGGAAGTACACCTCCTTGAGCCCTTCGGCCGCGATCTCCCGCAGACGCTGCTCGGTGGCGCCCTGCTCCTGGGCGTCGAAGAGGCGGGCGGCGTACTGCGGCGGGAGGGCCACGGTCAGGTGCCGGAGGCGGTCCTCGTCGGTGGAGCCGATCGGCGCGGTGTAGCCGATCCGGGCGCGGGTGTCGATGACGATGCCGCCGGTGGTCGCCGCCTGCTGCCGGGCCCTGGCGCGGATCTGCGGCTGCCACCGCTTAGAGGTCGCGCAGATAGACGGCCGCTGGGGCGGCGTTGAAGGCGTGTACGCCAGCTAGGCTCAGAAGATCACCGGTTACAGACCGCTATGAGGGAGCCATGGCCGTCACCTACTTGATGCTCGCGCGGCTACCTGAAGGCGGCTTGGGCACCTTCGACGCTTATGAGAGCGCTGTCCTGCCCCTCCTTGCCGAGTATGGAGGGCGTCTTGAGCGCCGACTGCGCACTCTGGACGATCAGGTCGAGGCCCACCTCATAGCCTTTCCCACCAGCGAGGATCTCGCTGCCTACCGGGCGGATCCCCGGCGTTCTGCCGCTGCACCACTGCTGGAGTCGTCTGGGGCAGCGGTCGAACTGCTCGCGGTGCGCGACGTTTAGATGCGGCGCGGATGAGGGTGCTGTCATGGTCGGCGGTTTGGGCGTTCGTCCCAGCGGTGAGTCGCCCATGCCTGCCGGATCAGGCTGCGCACGGTGATAACCGCGTCGGCGAGGTCGAAGAAGGCGTCGACGACGGTGGCGCGCCGCTCGTAGCAGCGGGCGAGCCGGTGGAAGGCGTTCTGCCAGGCGTGGGTACGTTCCACGTGCCACCGCCGACTGGCCTGGATGGGTGCCTTCTCGCCTTTGTGCGCGATACGGCCGTGGAAGCCGCGATCGTCGAGCACAGCGCGGGTCTTGTCCGAGTCGTAGCCGGCGTCCAGATGGACGGTGATGTCGTCGGGCAGCGGTCCGAGGTCGTCCAGGCGGTCCAGGGTCGGGGCGAGCAGCGGGGAGTCGTGGCGGTTGGCGCCGGCCAGGACCCGGCCCAGCGGAATGCCGTATCCGTCCGTCATGCCCGAGCGTTTCAAGCCCTGTTTGCCGCGGTCGACCGGGGAACGCCCGGCCACCTCGCCGCCTCCGGGAGCCTTGGTGATAGAGCCGTCCACGGCGATCTGGTCGAGGACGAGTCCCACGATCCGGTCGTAGGACTCCAGCGCGATCTGCTTGAGCCGGGTGAAGACGCCCAGTTGTATCCACTCGTCGCGGCGGTTGCGGATCGTGGTGGCCGAGCAGGTTGTGTCGGCGATCGCCTGGTAGGAGCAGCCGAAGCGCAGGAGCTGCAGCATCTTGTCGAAGACGATCCGGTCGCTGATACGTCGGCGGTGGCAGCCAAGTGGATGGTCCGGGTGGTACTCCGGCCGCTCGGGCAGCAGGGCCGCGAATTGGTCCCAGAGCGGTTCGGTGAGCCATGATGGCAGCGCGGGCACAGGTCTCCTCAGTGATCACAGAGCGTCGCAACTCCATGATCACCAGAACCTGTGCCCGTCCTGTTGCCGGTGTCCCCAACCGCACCTATCCGCGCGACCTCTTACCGAGAGCCAGAAGGTGTCCGCAGAGATCTGCGTTGACACCCGGCCCACCGTGGCAGAGGGTGGGCGGGCACACGACAAGGGGGCGGCGCGGCGAGAACCGACTACCAGCGCATACCCGCACGCGTCGTCCGGGCGGGCAACGACACCGCCCACCTGTCCCTCGCGGCCTGGTGCGGGGGGCAGATCACCGTCCCCGTCCCCACCCTCGGCCTCACCGCCGCCACCGGTCTGGCACGCCACGAGCTGCCCGGAACCGTCCTGACCGTCACCGCGAACCTGGCCGCCGCCGCTGACTCCGACGTCGACCCGCACGACTGGCAACTCGCCCCCGCCGGCGACCGGATGGCAGCCTTCGCCGCCCTCCAGGCGGGCGAACTCCCCGCCCCACGCACGGCGGGGCAGGCGGAGCCCGCCCGGTGACCACGTACCTCGCCGTCCTCCAGTTCGAGGAGGGCGAACCGGCCGTCACCGGTCAGTGGGCCGACGACGCCGCCGCCCTGCGGACCTACCGCGGGTGGGTCGGGCTGTACGGCAGCCAGCAGAGCGTGGTCATCCGCCTCATCGAGGAGGCAGGCGGCCGCGCGCACGTGCTCAAGACGTGGACCGCGCACGGCGAAGTCGGCACCCCCCGCGTGGCTCAGCCGTAGGAGACGTAGCAGTTGACGCCGTCGGATTCCCGGTAACAATGGGCGTTCTCGTTGTCGTGGATGCGGGTGTAGTCGTTGGCGCTGACGTAGCGCCAGGCGCCGTGCATGTTCACCCAGTAGTTCTCGTACTGCATGGTAAAGGCGTCGGTGTCGTTCCAGACGGTCCAGCTGTAAGTGCGGCCGTTCATGCTGGCTGTAGTGCAGTTGTTATGCGCGTTAACGTACTTATAGGTGTTGCCGCCGTCGCGGTTCCAGATGTGGCACGTGCTGCCCTTGGTGCCGTTGGTGAACTGGATGTCCTTGGCGATGACGAGGTTCTGGATGCTGTCGTGGCGGATGACATCTCCGCCGACGACAGCGTACGCAGGGCTCGCGACGCCGACCACGACTGCGGCCGCAGCAGCTCCCAGCACAAAGGCGGCAGACCGCCATCTAGTGCGGTGTTCCACTGTTCCCTCCCCTAGGACGAGAGCCGCCCGGCGGACGGCTCGCCGTCCACACAGTGGTCGGGCCCGGGGCCGGGGGCAACGGAAGGGGCGTCCCGGGATGATTCACACGGGCCTGGCTGGGGATCCTTCCACAGGTTGGGACGCTATGGGATGCTGCGCTGGTACTGGGGTTCTGGTCGGGGGGCGGGGCGGACGTGATAGTACGGGCAACGACGCTGGCGGAAGCTTTCACCCGCCTGAAGGAGCGCAGCGGGCTCAGCTACGCGGCGATCTCACGCAAGTGCTACCTCAGTACCTCAAGCCTGCACCGCTATTTCACGGGCCAGGGAACGCCCTCGGGCCCGGATCTCGTGATCAGAATCGCCGAGGCGTGCGGTGCCGACGCAGCAGAGGTGCGTTCCGTACTCAGATGCTGGCTTGGGCAGACGTCCGGCGGCCAGCCTCCTGCCGCGGCCACCGCGACACCCGATGCTCCAGCCGAGGCGGGCAAGACCCCGGCCAGCTCCTTCCCCGACGTGCGTTCCGGAACGGTGACAACAACCCCGCCCCTTCCCTTCGGGCGGGGGCGTTCCCGGACGTTAGTCGTCATCCTCGTACTGGACACCGGCTGACCGCTGCCGCTACTGGTCTTCCTCGTCAGTCCCAAGGACCTTGTTCCCCGGATTTGCAGGTAGCCATGGGTGATCAAGGCTGCGCGCGTGACCGTATCCTCCGCACCGATGTTCGAGGTTCACCCCGACCCCGCCGAGATGTAGGGCGCGGCTACACCGGGGTCGCGGTGCGCTGTTCGGCGTGCTGCTTGGCGAGGGCCTCACAGGCCGCGCGGACTGCGTCGACGGCGATCCGTATTCGTTCAGCGCGCTGACGGAGACGCCTGCGCGCCGGGCGATCTCACGACCGCCGCCCTGTGGCCGGGACGGCGCCGGCACCACCCGCTGGAACAACTCCCACAGCTCATCCGGGACCAGGACCCGACTGGAGTCACCGGCCATCAAAGCCCCCCGGATCGACGGCCGGCGGAAAGCCGAGTCTGTCGAGCAGAGTGAAGAAGAGATCTTCAGCGAACGTCTCATGGCCCCGGAAGATCTGTTCGACGACGGACGGGTCGACACCCTGGCCGAAACCAGCGGCGCGAGCCCATATCACGGCCTTGAGAGCGTCATTGGAAACGGACGCTTCCATCTCGGCTCGCTTGCAGGTGACCGCCGCTTGGAAGGCGGGGTCCTCGGGGAGAGACTCCTCGGCATCCTCGGGCATCTCCGTCAGCTCCCCGGCAGCGGTGTCCAGGTTGAGCCACCCCTGCCAGAAGCTGCCGTCGGGTGCTGCGCCCATGACAACACCGAAGTCACTGTCGCAGATCGTGGCGACACAGGCCGGAGCCCCGGTCCATTGAACAACGGAGAGCAGGGCATCCTCGGCGTCGCCCGGAAGTCCGTGATGGACCTGCACCGTCTGCCACCCTCCATCCCGAGGCCAGCACATCGACACGCAGCGCTCGTGTCCCTCGCTGCATGTAGGCGATCCCGAGAACACTGGTGCACGTGACGGCGGCTCCTTGCTGCGGAAGACGATGAAATCGCCCCAAAATCCCACTTCGTCCCCATTAGGTTCGCCCGTCAGAACAGGTGGCAGCGTAGATACAGGCACTGACAAGCACACGCCGGCCTCGAGCGGCGTCTCATCCCAGGAACCCGGCTCGTCGCACTCATCAGAGAACAGTCAGCCCAAATGAAACTCCCATTCCTTACGAGCGCCGGATCCACCAGACCGGGACGTCCCTTCCACGACATCGATGCGTTATACGCATGAAATATGAGCATTAAGTGGTAGCGTCGTCCTCATGGGTATGAGTCTCGATGAGCGGGTTCGGTCCGCGGTGGCCGCGCTCCTGCACGCGACCGGCGAGGCGCAGACCGATCTCGCCGCCGCATTGGGGGTGAGTCAGGCCCAGGTGAGCCGCCGTCAGTCCGGCGCCGCCGCATGGAGCCTGGCCGACTGCGACGCGGTCGCCGCGCACTACGGCATCGACGTCCTGGAACTCCTGGCGGGGCCCACCCGGGCCACGGAGTCGCTGCCCGCGGAACGCCGCCGCGTTCCCGGCCGCCACGTGGGCACCGTACGCCCCGCGGCCGTACGGGACGGGGGAGCCCGATGACCAATTTCGACGCGATCGATGCTCTGCTCGCCGGAGCCAGGAAAGAGGTCCCGCTGCCGCCCGCCGGGGAGCGGCGCGCCCTGCGCGAAGGGCTGAGCCTGTCGCGCGCCCAGCTCGCGCAGGCCTTGAACGTCAGTCCGTCCACGGTCGGGGGCTGGGAGTCCGGACGGGACCCGAGTGGTGAAGTACGGGAGAAGTACGCGTACTTCCTTCAGGGCGCCCGAACGAAGCTGGCTGCCGCCGCGGGTGAGGAGGCCCCGGCCGGGGAACCCGTGGACGCCGTCGCGGCGGAAGCTGCGCAAGAAACGGGAACGGGTCAGGACGACGTTGACGACGTTGGGGTCCTGTCCGCGTCGCAGCCCTGTGTGCTGTGCGGGCAGCCCGCCTCCCACGAGGTCGCGGGGTTTCCGCAGCACCTGGACCCCGCCGAGTGCGGCACGGCCGAGCACACGCAGACGGTCGAGCCCTCGCGGCCGGAGAAACCCGCTGGGCAGAAGGAACCCCGCCGGACGACGTCCTCCGGGCAGGGCCGGGCGGCGGGCGGGGTCAAGGTCGTACCCGTCGGCCGTCGTCTGAAGACCGCCGACACCCCGGACCTGATCGGCTCCGCCGTCGCAGCCGCGCTCGCCCAGCACGCCGGCGACGTCGAGGCGGCGACCGAGGCGCTGGTGAAGCGGGCCATCCCGGACGCGATGGCGCTGCTGGACGAGACCCGCAAGGGCGGCCGGTACGACATCGTCGCCCACCCGTGGCTGCCCGACATCCTGCGCAAGCAGACGGCACGCGGCGCCGACCAGATCTGGGAGGCCCGCCCGAAGTGGAGCAGGCCCGAACTGCCGCCGGGCGTACACGAGGTGACCGCGCTCGACATCAACGGCGCCTACCTGTCCGCGCTCAAGACGCACCTGCCGATCGGCCAGCTGGAGCACACGGTCGGCAACCACCACGAACGCCGCCGCGCCGGCGTCCACCTGATCACCCCGCCCGTCTGGGAGCACGACGCCTACCTGCCCAACCCGCTCGGCAGTCGGGACGAGCCGGGCCCGCTGTGGGTGACCGAGCCGACCCTGCGCCTGCTGCTGCGTCTGGCGGGCCCGACGCACGGGCTGTGCGACCCGCCGGAGATCCACGAGTCCTGGACGTCGGGGGCCACGGAGAACCTGCTGGAGAAGTTCCGTATCGTGCTGAAGGACGCCCGGGACCGGGCGATCGCCGAGGACGACGGGGTGACGCTGGAGTACGTCAAGGCCATGTACGCGAAGTTCGTCTCCACGATGGGGGAGTCGAACTACAACCGGGAGCTGTACCGCACCGACTGGATGCACCTCATCCGCTCCCAGGCCTTCGTGAACCTGTGGTGGAAGGCGCACCGGGCGTACGACGAGGGCCTGATGGTCGTCCGCGCGATGGGCACCGACGAGCTGCACGTGATCGGCGACTGGCGTGCGGTGTTCCCCGAGGGACGCGGCGTCACCGAGGTGAAGGTCAAGGACGTCTACACCGTCGGGAGCGACACGGCCGGCACGAGCGGATAGCGAAAGCCTGCCTCGCACTCCACGAGGGCCGGCACGGGAATTGCTGTACTCTGCTCCCAGTTGATCAGAGTCGCGTACGACGGCGAAAGAGAAAGCCGGTGCCTGAGCGCAACATCGAGTTCGGGAAACACGGGGCTCGCGGCATCAAGGGACACGAAGCCGTAGCCCGCCAACTCGATGCGCTCGCCGGCTACATCGCCACCCCCATCACCGCCCGGCGCGGCCTGCTCGCCCGCCTGCACTACCTCACCCGCACCGACCACGCCCGCCACAGGGCGCGCGAGGCCGGCCTGACCGTCACCGACCGCACCCTGCGCGCCTGGCTGGACGGCAAGCGGGCGCCGTCGAAGGCGAACCTGGAGCGCATCGAGCAGGCCTACCGCACGGTGCGGCGCGAGAACGTCGCCCGCTACCTGCTCGCCCGCCTCAACCGGGAGGGCCGCGGCACCCGCGTGGAGATCCACCCGCTCAACCAGTCCCAGGTCGACCGGCCCCGCCAGCGCGTCATCGAGTACCGCACGCTGAACGTCCGCCGCTGGGACCGCATCGTGCGGGCCTGGGCGGCCGGCGACGACCAGGAGCTGGACGACGCCTGGGTCGACCAGATCGTCGACCTCGGCTCCCAGTGGGGCCAGTACGAGTACGTCACCAACATCGGCTTCGCCGCGTGAAGCAGCTGGGGTGACCACCGGCCCGGCAACTTCACCTCGTAGGTTCTGAGCAGCCGACGGGGCGACCAGTTCGGCCGGGCCTCGCCAGTGGGACACGGCGGCGGCCGAGAGGGAGTTCGCCCGGAACAAGGCCGCGGTGGAGTCCGGCCCCACGTTCCGCGGACCAGTCGTCGGGGTGGAAGCTGGGCGGGCCGCCGCCCAGCACGCGCGAGAGCAGCCGGTAGCTCATCCTGCCGGGCCGGGGCATGCTCCCGTTTTCGTTGTCGGCCTCTGCCCAGACGGCTACGCTTCTGGGCATGAAGGAGATCAGGGTTCAGGTCGACGACGGCACCTTCGAGGGGATAGAGGAGCGAGCCGCGGCCGCCGGCATGGAGGTCTCCGAGTTCGCCGGCCAGGTACTCGCCGAGGCCGAGCAGAAGCGCCGATTCCTCGCGGCCGCGCAGCATTTCACGGCCCTGCTCACCCCCGCTTTCACGGAGGCGTTCGGCTACCCGGAGGCCGACCGCGGGGCAGCGGCCGCGTGATCCTCCGCGTTGACCGCGGGTGGCTACTGGAGATCGCCCGCCAGACCCTGCCCGGCGACCCCGACGTCACCGACTACGGCACCCTCGCCGCCGCGGCCGCCCGACACACCGACGAGGTGATGGACACCCTCGTCTACACCCAGCCGCACCACCGCGCCGCGGCACTCATGCACCAACTGATCCGCGTGCCCGGGCTGGAGACCTTCAACGAACTGTTCGGCGTGGTCGCGGCCACCTCGTACCTGGCGGCGAGCGGGCTCACGGTGATCCCCACTATTATTGGAATTGTTCGGGGAGCGGTGGCCCCGCTCCCCGACCCACACTCCATCAAGAAGGGGAAACACCGCATGACTCAGCAGTTCGCCGAGCGCGCCACGAACGTCGCCCCCACCGGCGCCCGTAACGCCGACCTGTCCGACCTGGTGCGCATCCTGGAGGACCAGCAGCGCCGGAAGCTGGACGTGATCGCGCCCGCCTCCGCCCTGCGGTTTGGCGAAGGCAACGTGCACGTGCAGGGCGTGGAGTCCCTGATCACTGAGGACGGCGTGACGGACGTCGACGGCATTTACCGGCCCACCACCGTGGCCGATGAGGGGATCGCCGACAAGCTGCGCATCCCGCTCGCGTACCTGCGCCGTATGCGCGCCGAGAACGTCCCGCTGCTGGACGAGAACGTGAACGCGTGGCTGCGCCAGGAGCCGGAGCGCCGTTTCATGCTGCGCGCATTCCGGGGCGAGGGCGGCCTCGGCATGCAGCCGGCCGAGGGCGTGGCCCGCGCGCTGCTGTCCGACAGCTACAAGCTCATGGACAACTTCGACATGCTGCTGGCCGCCCTGGACGGGGTGCAGCAGTCCGGCCACCCGACGAAGGTGACCGGCTGCGACCTGACGGACCGGCGCATGTACGTGCGGGTGGAGTCCGAGGCGGTGGCGATCCAGGCCCGTGCGCTGCTGCGCGGGTACCGCTCCCCGTTCGACGGTCGCAGCGGTGACGAGCTGCCGATGATCTCTGCCGGTTTCGTCATCACTAACAGTGAGGTCGGCGCCGGGGCGTACACCATCACCCCGCGCGCGGTCATCCAGGTCTGCCGCAACGGCCTGACCATGTCCCAGGACGTCATGCGTGCCGTGCACCTGGGGGGCAAGCAGGACGAGGGTGTCGTGTCGTGGTCGGGGCAGACGCAGCGCAAGACGCTGGAGCTGATCACGTCGAAGACCGCCGACGCTGTACGTACGTTCCTGTCGCGGGAGTACGTGCAGGCGAAGGTGTCGGAGATGGAGGTCGCCGCCGGTAAGGAGTTGGCCGAGCCGACGAAGACGATCGAGCACGTCACCAAGACGCTCAGCATCGGTGCCGAGGCCAAGGACATGATCCTTGCCCACTTCGTCCGGGGCGGTCAGATAACGGCCGGGGGCGTGATGAACGCCATCACGTCGACCGCGCAGGCGCTCACGGACGCCGACCAGGCCGCCGCCCTGGAGGCGCTCGCGGTGCCCGCGCTCACGGCCGCCGCCGCGCACGGCTAGCCACCAAGCCCCCGTGCGGGCCGGGCACCTCCCCGAGCCCGGCCTGCACGGGTCCCACGGCTCAGAGCGCGGAGCGCTCCCCCCACCCGCGCAATGAGCCCCCGTGCGGACCGGCCATCCCCCCGGCTGGTCCGCACGGGCCCCACCCCACAGCCAGAGCGCGGAGCGCTCCCCCCACCGCAGAGGGAGCGCGGAGCGCGCCCGCCCCGCCCCCTGCCGCGTAGCGGCAGCGCGACGCGTCTGCGGAGCAGACCGCGCGCCAAAACCATCCCTGCGGCGCGCCCACCACCCCGTCAGCCATCAAGGAGTCATGCGCCATGTCCGTACGCCCGGAGCTCATCCGCCCGAGCGACGCCGCAATCGCGGCCGCCATGAGCCGCACCGTGACCGCGCTCGCCGCCCTGCTCACGGTGCTCGGAACCGGGGAGCACACGCTCACCCTCGCAGTCGAGCGCACCGACGACGCGTTCGTCACCGGCCAGGCCGACCTGTCCGTCGGCCGCGCCCCGCTGCGCCTTGCGGTGCTGGACGAGGACGACTACGCCGCGCTGCGCACGCTGCTGGTGTTCGCGCTGGAGGGCAGCACCGTCCGGCACGCCGTCCTGGTGGCGACCACGGCCGCCGAGCCCCACTCCCGGGCGTGCGGCTGGACTGTACACAGCGGGTGGCTGCACCCCATGGACACGGCCGAGCTCCGGCAGGCCGTCGTCCCGTGCCCCAAAGTCTCCGCCGTACGGCGCGAGGTCTACGGCGCGCCGGTCCTGCCCCAGATCCCCGACACCGACGAGGAGAGCCCCCGTGCCTGACACGCCCGCCGTCACCGCTACTGGCTACTGCGCCAACACCACCCCGGTCCCTGGCACCATCCGCACGGTCAACGCCAAGAACACCGGGCCGAAGTTCTTCCACCTGCACGGCCGCCGCTACGCCCAATGCCCGTGCGGCCGCGAGGTGTCCCTGACCGAGCGGGGCAACCTCCGCCGCCACAAGCCGCCGCAGGAGTAGCCCACAGACGCCATTCCCGCCTCCCCCAGCCCCGGGGGGAGGCGGACGGCCAACCCGGCCAGCGCGCCACTGGCCGAAGGCCTGCCGCCTCGACGCCCGCGCCCTCCCCTTCGGCGGGCGCCGGGCGGCAGGCCCCGCTCACCGAGCCGACCCCCAAGGAGCCCGGCCCATGACCAGCCCGAGCCTGACCATCGACACCCCCGCCGGCACCGTGCGCGCCACCGCTGGCCCCCGCCAGGACGACGCCGTCGTCTTCGAGCTGTACGGGGCGATGCGCGGCAGCGTGCACCTCACCGGCACCCACCACCCCCACCACTGGGACCAGTTCACCGCCGTACGCGCCTGCCTCGGCCCCGTCAACGCCTTCCAGACCACCGCCCCCGACGACGCCCTGCCGCGGCTCGCCCGCAGCCGCACCGGCTACCGGGGCAGCCTGACCCTCTACCGCGACAACACCAACCGCCCCGAAGTGACGGTGTACCCGATGGAGTCCGCCGCCGGACACGAGCCGTCGGAGAGGACGGCGGCGACGCTCACCGCCGTCCTGCGCGCCTGCGCCGCCCATGTGGCGCAGCGCGACGACCTGCCCGCGATCCTGAATCTCTCCCGGCAGCGGGACACTCCCGCCCTGCTGCGTTTCCTCACCTGGTCGACCGCCTACCACCAGGCCGAGGCCGCCCGCCTTGAGGACGAGGCGCGTGCCGCCGACCCCGCGCGGCGCGCCGCTGTGGCCGCCTGGTGGACCGTCGCGCGGTGGTTCACGACCTGCCCGCACCCGGTGCTGTTGCTGATGCTGGCCGACTTCCCCGGCTCGCTATCCCGCACCGTCGACGTCAAGCAGTGGTGGGCCCCCTACTGCCTCACCGAGGCCGCCGAAGAGCACGAACGCGCCCGCCGCGCCCAACCCGAAGCCACCTCGTTGCGTACCCAGCAGAGGTCACGGCGCACCGCCCGCCGCCCGAAAGCCCCGGCACAGGGCGCCCCGCACACGGGGCGCCCGGAAATGGAGATGTCGTGACCATGCGCTGGTTGATGACCCTCGGAGAGCGCAGCCGCCCCGAGGCGCCCACCTACGCCGAGTGCCCCGGGCCGAACGAGGCCCGCGCGGTCGCCCTGGTGGACGACTGCGGCCAGCTCTTCCCCATCCTGCGGGAATGGCGGCGGATCCTCGGCGGCGAGCTGACCGGCTGGGCCGGGCAGGTCGAGGCGGACAACATCGAGAACCTTCCCCGAGACGTGACCGACGACTGGGGACCCGACCTGCGGCTCGACACGATGCCGGGCGGATACGTGCAGGTCTCGGACTACCGCGACCACCAGCCGCCCGCCGCCCTCACCGCCACCCCCAACGTACTCATGCGCTGACGTCGCGCCGCCGGAAAGCCGCAGGTCAGGGCGGGTTCACACCACCCAAAGTCAAACTATTATGAATGCTGTGGGAGGGGCCTCCCCCGCACCGCCCCTCCCGCACCCAGGACCGGCCGAAAGGGCCGCGATGCCCAAGAAGTTCACGTTCACCGCCAACACCGGATCGCGCGGCTACCGGGTCCTTGACCGCGAAGACCGCAGCACCAGTTACGGCGTCGTCTGGCGCGACGCCGGCGTGTGCAAGTGGGTTGCCGAGTACCCCGGCAACCGCCCGGGTAGCGGCGGCGGAATGCCCGGCTTCGCCAGCCGCATGTGGGCTGCGCACTTCCTGTACCGCTACCGCAAACCCCAACCGTCCGAGAAGACGACAGCGACGCTCACCGCCGGGCTGGGAGGATGGGTGGGAGCGCGCCGGCACCACGCGGAACTGACTTGTGTTGTGACTGGTCAGCCGCTCCAGGGGGCGCGGGCGAGGACCAGGCCGCGGACTTCAGTGGCGCCGGACGCCCGCAACCGTAGCGCTACCTGCTGCAGTTGGGAGCCGCTGGTCAGTACGTCGTCGACGAGAAGGATGGTGGCACCCGCGATCGCTGCCGGGTCACCTGTCCATCGGAGGGCTCGGGCGTGGGCGGCGGCAGCTGCACGTTTTGCGTCCAGGGTCTGGTTGGCCGATCGCGGGGTCTCGGTGGTCTTCGTCAGCAGCGGGGCGCCGGGCGGGCTCAGGGGGAACCTGTGGCTGACGTCCTCGGTATAGGCGGCGTCCAGGATGGCCTCGATGTGCCGTACGGGCGCTCGATGGGGGTCGGTGGGGTTGCCGACGACGTAGTCGACGTCGCTCATGAGGCGGGGGTGGGTCTCCATCCAGCCGACGAGGAGTCGCCCGAAAATGAGCGCCCAGCCTGTCTTTCCGTGGTATTTCAGGCGGTGGATCTTGTCTCGGAGCGCTCCGGAGTACATGGCGACTGCGTCCACCCGGGTGAAGCCGCGCTGGGCCACGGGCACGTTGCATAAGGCGTTGGTGCACCTTTGGCCTTCGGCAACGGTTTGGGAGCAGACCGGGCAGTGCGAGGCGGCGACCGGCTGCACGGTCCGTCCGGCGCAGTCGGAACACAGCCGGGCGGCGCCGGTGAGCCGATACGCGCACGTGGCGCAGTTGGGGAAGCCTGCCGGGTCGGGGAGGATCGTGGTCACAGGCCGGCCAGGGCGAGCTGCTGCCGCTGCTGGCTGGCTCGTTGGATGCTGGCCGCGGTGCCCAGGCGGTCGGTGATGGTGCTGGACTGAGAGACCTCGATAGCTCGGCCGTCGGTGATCATCTTGGCGGCCCAGGGTTCGCTGGTCGTCAGGGACTTAATGAGGAAGACCAGCTTGCCGTGCTCGGCTGCGATCCTGGCCTGCATCTTCGCGCCGGACGTACTGGAGGCCTCGATGACGACGCTGCCCAGGCTGATACCGCTGGTGACGACGTTGCGGCGCGGGAAGGTCCACTTCGCCGGGCGGCTGGTGGGCCAGAACTGGCTGATCAAGGCGCCGCCCTGGTCGAGGATCTTCCGCGCCAGGGGACGGTTCGCGGCCGGGTAGACGGGCACGGCGATGCCGGTGCCCATCACGGCCACCGTGCGGCCGCCCGCGGTCAGGGTGGCCTCGTGGGCAGCGGCGTCCACGCCCTTGGCGAGGCCGCTGGCGATGACGACGTCATGCTCAACGAGTTCGCGGGCCATCCGCGCGGCGCGGCGTAGGCCTTCCAGGGAGGCCTGCCGGGTGCCGACAACGGCGATGGAGCGGGCGTCGCGCTGCTGCAGTTCTCCCTTGTAGAACAGGAACGGCGGCAGGTTGGGGACCATGCGCAGGTTGGCCGGATAGTCGGCATCCAGCACCGTGACGAGACGGGCGCCTTCCTTGGCGGCTGCGGCCAGCTCGGTGTCCACCCGTCGCCGGGCGCCGTCGAGGTCGGCCAGAGCCTGCTTCAGGACGGGAAGGTTCTTGCGGGCCACGGGCGAGTCCTCCCTCAGCTGCCCCGCCAGCAGGGCCGCAATGTCTTCGGGAGTCTGGCCGCTGCGGGCGATCAGACTCCAGTCGAGGGTGGCATCGCCGGCGCGCAGCGCGCACAGGGCCAGCAGGTCATGCTGGTCGGCGGTGAGATCCAGATCAGTCATCAAGGTGTCCTTCTACTCGCGGCCCCGGGATGTTCGAAGGATGGTGCGGGTTCTTGGGCCGCCTCCATCATGGCGCACGGCCCTCTGCAGTGGCGAGAAGGGGGCCGCGCAGTCCTTGCGACGTGGTGCCTGCTACTCGTCGGCGTGCTGAGCGTCCTCGATGAACCGATCGATCAAGGCCTGCAGCGCAGCAGCCAGCCCGTCCTGGACACCCGACTTTCCCCGTGTTGCCGTAAAGTCACTCAGGGTGAAGGCGTTCACCTCGTAGGGCTTGACCGTCCTGCCGGGCCGCAGCCTGTAGGCGGTGTGGGCCTTGGGATACTTGCCGATGGTCAAGGCGATCACCTCGGCTGCGCCGACCGCCGTCAAGAGCATCCGTGCCCATTCCAGGGACTTGCCCTCGGTGGTGAAGCCGTCGAACACCACCACGGTCTCGCCCTTGCGCTTGCCCCGGTAACGGGGCTCGACGCGGACAGTGCGTGCTTGGGCAGCGATCGAGATGTCCGCGGTAGTGGCCTTCCCTCGGCCGGCCTTGAAGCGCTCCAGGCTGGTGCCGGGGACCCGGTGCACGCGTTGGAGCAAGTTCTCCTTGCAGGAGGACCCGACCAGAACCTTCGCCTGGGCCAGAAACTGGGCGAGCTGGTCACTCACCCCGCCAGGAGCGCTGCTGGGGTAGACGCAGAAGATGCTGCGGCCGAGCAGGCAACCGTCGAGGTACGCCGAGCAGGCAAGGCGCAGCACGAGCACGTCGCCGCGGCCGTGGCAGCCCGAGGACTTCGACGAACGGTGCGAGACGTGCGGCGCACCTCCGGGCCAGCTGTGCACGGCGTGATGTGGCACCGGCTACACCGCCGAAGACGCCCGACGCAACGCCGAACGCCGCGACCAGACCGCGGCCACACCACCCAGCCCCGGGCGCCCCACCAACCGTCCCAAGTGAACCGGACGGTAGCCCCTGCCCGGACGATGGCCCCGGGCTCAGCGGGTGGCGCCCTCGGTGTGCTGCACCCTCAGCTGGGCGTGGCGGTCCGTCTTGCAGGCCCGGGCGAGGCGGCTGTTGAAGCGGGCGAGGATGTCTCCCCCGAGCCAGCGCGGCACGATGTGGTCGACGGTGCGGCCCCACGGGTGGGTGGCGCCTTCAAGACTCTGGTCGACCTCCCGGCCGCACCAGTGGCAGTCGGTCTCTTCGGCGTACACCTGCTCTTCGATACAGAGCGCGGCGAGTTCGGTACGGGACGGGCGGGGGTTGTAGCCGAAGACCTGCGCTTCGATCACGTTCGCCCCCCTGCACATGCCGGAGCCCGGCCGCGGGGCCGGGCTCGAGGATGCCGTGCGATGGTGGACCGGGCGTGCAGACCATCCCGACAGCGCTGCCACCGTCTCACGGAATGAGTGCGCGCTGATCACCTGTCAAGTCATCGCTGGTCACCCACCTTGATAGGTGCGGCCTTTGGTGTCCGCGCTGCGGGATCGCATCGGTGATGTCGGCCAAGTCCCACAGCGCGAGCGCCTGCCCACGGGACGGGTTCGGGTGGGAGCCGGCCGGGGTGAGGGCACGGCGGCGCGCCCAGTCGCGGAACTGCGCGGGGGCCATGCCCAGGCTGTAAGCGGCCGGGCGCTCGCGACGAGGGGGCGGCCGTCACGCCCCGTGCCGGTGCTGCTCACGTGTCCAGTGTGCCCGCGACCGCAAACCTCCCCATGCCCACGCATCTTTACTAGTCCCAGGTTGATTCAACGTCCGCTATTTACCCGGTAGTTGAGAACTGTCACACTGCACGACGCCGGTACACAGCTGACCGACAACGAGGGGGGCACGGGCCTTACCAGCGTACCCAAGGGGAGGGAACAACGTGCTAATCCAGGACAGAGAGGGATATTCCATGCGCACGCGCCTGTTCGCTGCAATCACCGCAACGGCGGTTGCCACTCTGCTTAACACCGGAGTCTCTGCCGCGGCCGAAACCGCGGACCGCGCCGTTCCGAGGCCCCAGGCTTTCGCGGGCCAGGCCAAAGCCGCCAAGCTGACACGGCAGCTGTAGTTCCGGTGTCTGTGCTGTTCAGCAGCTTGAGGGCTGGGTTCGGGCATGGGTACGGCCACCGTGATCATGAACGTTTGTGACGACGTTTCAAGAAGCGGTGGCCGCGGAGGTCACGATAGCCCAGGCCGCCTGGGGCCGGTTGTTCGGGGCGGCGATGGACGCGATCGCGGGCTGCTTCGCGCGGCGTGAGACACGTGCGACGGCCGCGGAGATGATCACCGGGCTGCTCACGGAGGTGGACACGCGAAACTGCTGGACGCTGGCTCAGGCGCTGGGGCATCCAGGCCCGCACCGGCTGCAGCACCTGCTGTCTCGGGCGAGGTTCGACCATGACCGGGCCCGGGAGGAGATCGCCCGCCTGGTCATCCATGAACTCGCGGGTCAGGACGTGGTGCTGGTCGCGGACGAGACCGGGGACGCGAAGTCCTCGACCGACTGCGTCGGCGCCGGCCGCCAGTATTCCGGCGCGATCAAAGGCGTCGGACTGTGCCAGGTCGCCGTGCACCTGGCCGCGGTCACCGAGTCGGTGCGGGTGGTGATCGACCGCACCCTGTACTTGCCGAGGGACTGGGCCGCGGACGAGGAACGCCGGGAGGCGGCCGGCGTCCCGGAGGAGATCATGTTCGCGACGAAGCTGCAGCAGACCGCCGCCATGGTCAAAAACGCGCTCGAGCTGGGCGTCCGGGCACGCTGGTTCGCCGGCGACGACGTGTACTCCGGCCGTGAACTCCGCCAGATCATACGAGGGTTCGGGCTCGGCTACGCGGTCGGCGTGTCCCACACCTACACGGTCACGGACGGAGCGGGCCGCAGCTGGAAGGCCCGCCAGATGATCAACAAGGTGCTGCCGCACCAGTGGATGCGCATGCAGACCGGACACGGAACGAAGGGCACCCGCGAGTACGACTGGGCCTGGCTCGATGTCCGTGCGGACGACACCCCCAACGGACACCAGGATGACGGCACCAGCGTCCTGGTCGCTCGCCGGCACCGGTACACCGGCGAGATCTCCTTCTTCCGCTGCTGGTCGCCCGAAGATGTCACCCTCGCCCAGCTGGTGGAGGTGATCTGCCGACGGTGGCGGATCGAGGAGACCTTCCAACTCGGCAAGACCTTCACCGGCCTGGATGAAGGACAGGTGACCTGCTGGAACTCCTGGATGCGCTGGTCGCTGTTCTCCCTTGTCGCATCCGCCGTCCTCGCCCTGACCGCCGCCACGACCACGGCCGACCCCGCCGGACCGGTCCGTCTCGTCCCGTTGACCTGTCCCGAACTCGTCCGACTCCTCCGGGCGTTTGTCCTCACACCACCAGTGCGGGACGCGGAACACGTCCTGCACTGGATGGCCTGGCGCCGCCACCATCAAGCCATCACACAAGCCTGCCACCAGCGCCGACACGCTCTCCAGGACCAGCCATGACCAGAACTACAGCTGCCGTGGCTGACCAACAGCCAGGCGGCCGCACTCCGCTCGAAAGTCGACGCCTATTTGAAGAAGACCGGCGGGAAGCAAGTAGCACTCAACGAGATTGACCTCAATGGCCGGGGCCGGGTGCTCGTCACTCTCCCTGGAGAGGACTACCCAAGGGACTTCACCTCGAGCACCGGAACGCTGGCGGCAGCCGACCCCTGCAAGGGAACAAAATTCAACGGATATTTCTGCGCCTATAAATACGAAAGCTACACTGGCGACAGGATCGACATGTTCTACTGCCAGAAATACTCCATCCCTTGGATCAGCCAGGGATCCTATATAAACAACCAGCTTTACAACAACGGGGCGGGAGCGAAGGCGCGCTTCCTCAACAGCAGCGGATCCGTGATCTACACGACTGCGCAGCCGTACACCGGCGACCCCAGCTACAGCTGGGTGGGCGTGTATTGGGTCAAGCCGTGCTGAACCCCGCTTGAACATGCCGGGCAGAGCGCCTCCCGCAGGGCAACGGGCAGCAGCTTTGCCGAGCATGTCCGGGGTCCCGGTAAGAACCGTGCCACCAGTCGCAAACGACGTTGATCAGTCCTTTGACCTGGAGGACCGGGGCAGCTCTGCCGTGTTGGTTGTCTCGGCGAGCGCGAGACAACCGCCCTTCACCCGGGTTCACGTAATTCTGGGGCGTGGCGGCTACGAATGTCCTCAACGGTACAAAGTTCCACCTTGAGTTCTCGGGCTACAGCGAGGGGCAGGTCGCCTACTGACCCGACATGCGGTCAGGCTGCGGGCTCCGGCGCATCACTCGTGCCGGAGCCTTGCGCCTCACTGCGGAACTGCGCGGGGGTCATGCCCAGGCTGTAGGCGGCCTGGGCGGTCGTGACGAGGCGGCGCCCATCGCGCCCCACTGGTGTGCTCATGCCTTCATGCTGCCCGGCGACCTTGGAATCGAAAGGCTGTGCGCGCCCGGGCGTCTGCGGTCTGCAGGCGTTCGGGCCCTGCACCGCGAGTGCCGCAATCGGGCGGGCGTGCCGCGCCGAACGGGCGCAGGCTGGCGCCATGGCTGGCCACATGATCGTCTCCCCGCCCACGGAGCATGGTGGGCGCAAGGTGCTGGTCGACGATCTGTATCTCGGTACCGCGTTCTCGTTGCAGGACCTCACGGTGTTCCTGGAGCGGGCCGGACTGGAGGGCTTCGACGAACTGGACATCGCCGGGTCGGACCTCATCGAGTGGCGGGGCGGCGGGCCGGACGACTGGGAGCCGTGAGCGCCGTCAGGGCCGGCCTACAGGTCTCCGAGGACCTCACGGCGGGCGGCCGTCGACGGTGAGCGGCCAGCCTTCACAGATGTGGCGATCTCGAAACCATCAGCCGTCACCCGTGACACTCCGATCTCATGTCTCGGTGTACGTAGTGCGGGTCAGGCGCCTGCACTCCGGGGAGACGCTCGCAGGCGCCAACGTGCAGGGGCAGACTCGTTAACCCCCCGTGTCGGGTCTGCCCCTGCTCGAAAGGCCGGCCTGGGCACCCAACACGTTGGCAGGGCGCCCAGGCCTCTTCGGCGAGCGGGGCGACAGGGGCCGCTCTCAGGCTTGAGGCACGCATGCTGCCGGTTCGTAGCCTGCGCCGCGCCGACGGAGTGACATGCGGTAGGTGCCGGCCTGCGCCGGGCCCGCGTCCGTAGTGCGGGCGGCGGGAAGCATGTGGGGCGGGATCTCGTTGCGGTACCTGCGCATGACCTGCCGCAGGGCACGGCCACGGGCCGGGTAAGGACGGTGAGCCATGATCCGCATCATGGCAGAGGTTCACGGCTCGGTCGGCCAGGCCGTCAACGTAGCGCCGGTCTGGTCGTCGGTGAGGGTGACGCGGGCGCCGGGCAGGCCGCCGTACTCGCCGACCCAGCGGCTGAACTTGCGGCGGGCGGTTGCCTCACTCCCCCACCAGCCGCGCATGGCTGGGCGGCCGTCGGCGGTGACGGTGAGGCGGAAGCGCTGCAAGGCGGCCCCGGTGGATTGCGGTCTCACCTCACGATCACGGAATCGAACACTTGAACGATCTACCGCCGAACCGCCCCGCTGTCCGAGTACGCGCGCGGCCTGGCACGGCTCATCGTCGACGGCGAAGACCGCACCCTGCGCCTGTGCCAGCCCGACGACCAACAGCCCGGCCGACTGAAGATCTACGCGGCACTCCCGGACGAGACCCAGATGCAGGCCCCGTCGATCGGGGTCACCGCCAGCAGCGCCCGCCATGTGGCACGCGAGATCACCCGGCGGCTCTACCCACTGCACGCCCAGGCCGTGGACCAGGCCGCCGAACTCACCGCCCGGCAGCAGGCGAAGGCCAGCGGCGCCGCGCCGTCGCCGAGGCCCTGGCCGACGCACTTCCCGGCGCCCCATCGAGGAGGAGCACCAACGCACCCGGATCGTCTGGCAGCACACGTCCCGCCTGTCCGGACAGAGCAGCCCGTCCAGGTCGACAGCGTCTGCGCAGTCGTCGACTCCTCCGGCGAGCGGGTCACGGTCGAAACGTCCGGCCGCCCCGGCTCCGCAATCCCCATGCTGGCCACAGTCGCCCAGACACGGCAGGAGTGAACGATCAGATCAGGGGTGGGTTCCCCGACGCCCTGGTCGCGCACGCCCCGCAGTTGTGACCACCGCGCGCGGAGCCGTCCCGGCACCCCTCTCGTCTCCACTTCTGTACGGCCGCAGAGCGGCGTTTGCGCAGGTCATGGGTGGGTTCACACAACACAGAATCATACTATTATAAATAGTGCGTGCAGGCCGTCGCCCCTCCGGCGCCCTGCACGCCGGGTTGACCGCCCCCTTCCCCTTATCTGCTTCCAGTTTCAGGAGTTGCCATGCTGCGAACGCTGCGCCGTGCCCTGCGACCGGCCCGCCTCCGCATTCGCGCCCGTCGTTTCACCGCCGGAATCGCGGCACTGCCGCCCACCGCCCGTGAAGCGTTCGGCACCGACGTCAGCGCCGAGGAAGCCATCGCCTACAACCGCAGCCGCGTCGCCACGGCGACCGCCGTCGCCCTCTACCGCAGCGGGTACGCGCTGCCGATACCCGACGACCACCTGGACGACGCCGTGCACGCCCTGGACTTCCCCTACTCGGCGCCGAGCCCGGAGACCCGGGCCGCCATCCGTGCCGCCCTCGCCGTCCTGGAAGCCGACTACACCGTCACCCACTGACCACCCGTCCGCTACCCGCGGGCCGCCCCGGGCCGGGGCGGCCCGCGACGGAAGGAGACCCGGTGTTCCTGGTCGTACCCGACCCCGCTCACGGACTCGTCGCCGCCCCCAGATCCCCCGCCGACCTCACACCTGGAACTAAGGAGACCCTCACCTCCCAGGGGTTCACCTGGAACAGCGAGATCAAGGCGTACAACCGTCCGGCCGACAGCAGCCCCGAAGCCGTGGAGCGCACCGCCGGCGCCCTGCGCGAACTGGGCCACTACGTCCTCTCCTCCTACACGCCACTGCCCACCCGCTGACCACCGCACCTCCCCCGCCAGGCCGCTGCTCCCGCCCTTCCGCCCCCTTGCGCAGATGGAGTTCCGTCATGCCCCGACGCCACCCCCGGCCGCCCGTCCGCTACGCCGTCGCCGAGCAGGAGGGAGCGCACCAGGTCGTGGACCAGCTCCACGGGTACGCGCTCAGCAGCCACACCACCTCCCCGGACGCCGAGGCCGCAGCGCGCGAACTGGCCTCGAACCCGGCCGCCGCCGTCGCGGCCGTGGAGGCACTCGACGCGGCCCAGAGCGGCCCGGCGGCCGCCGAGCGCCGGATCCTGCGCCGCTACGGGTACGCCTGGAGCCTGCGCCAGGACGAAATGCTCTCCCTCCTACGGGAGTTCAGCCACCACCGCCTGGAGGCCCTGATCTCCGACGGACATCTGGCCATGGTCTTCAGCCCCGCCGGCCAGCCGTTCTACACCACGCCCGAGCGGTTCGAGCAGCTGTCACCGCGCTGGATACGCGACGGCGAGGAATCGTTCCCGGCCGCCGACCTCGCCCGCCTTCAGCGCCCCCGCCCCGCCCTTGAAACCCTGCCCGAACGCAAGCGCTGGGAGCCGTGCGAGCTGCACGGGATCACGCTGGGGCGCTGCCTGATCTGCGGGCCACGCGAGCGCTTCGAGTGCCAGTGGGGCGAGTGCACCGCCAACGCCGTGACCGCCTACTGCGAGCGGTGCGTACGGATGGACCCCCGGCGCACCTTCCCACTGCCACCCCTCCGAGACCGCGACTGAGGGCGAATACGCAAGTCAGGAGGTTCACATCACTCACATAGTCACTATTATGGGTGTTGTTGGTTCTGTGGCGCCCCTGGTCACGACCGGGGGCGCGGCTCGCCTTGCGTCACCCAAGCACGGACGGACACCTGCGGTGACCCCGGCGAAGTGACCGCACTGCTGGCCGAGTCAGCTTCGCCCCTCATGCGGGCTGCACTTCGCCGCCTCCCGCCCAAGGACCTGGACACGCTGGCCATCGTGGCCGACCGGGCCACTACGGCCGGGTGGCGGCGCGTCGCCGCCTACTTCACGACCACGGAGCGCAGGACGGTCGACGGGATGTTCGTGGCTGAAGCCCGTTTATCAGAGGTCGCAGCGCTGCGACTCATCGAGCTCGACAAGGCCGCATTCGCGGGCAGCCTGCCCGGCCGTCGGGCGCGCATCACCGACTCGCTGTGTCCGGCGCTGCTGCGTGGCCTGACCGGCACGGTGCAGGAGCGCAACAGCCCCGGCACCCGCGCGGGATTCATCCTCGCTGAGGAGTCCACCCGGCGGCTGCGCACCGACCCGCGTAACAGCCGCTACCGCATCCCCGAGGACACCCAGCGCTTCCGGCTGCCCAGCAACGGCGTCCCGGTCTCCTGCCTGGAACTGGTCAAGGACTGACATCGCACCGCGCAAGCGCGGGGCGGGCACCGTCGGTGCCCGCCCCGCCACGTCTGCCCGTCGTCTCCGGCAGGGGCCTGGAGCACAGCACCGACGACGAGCGCACTTTCCGCCTCGTTCCCTCGGCGCCAGGCCTGGTCGCGGTGGACTGCGGCGTCTCAGCGGGGAATACGTCCCTTGCTGTGCATGGCGGTGCGGACGCGTTCCTCGGCGAGGCTGCGGCCAGCGCGGTGAGGAGTCGTGCCGCGGCGCTTCGCCTCTTCCATGACGACGACGGCATTGGCGCGCAGTCGGTGGGAGATCGTCTGGAAGATAGTGGGGGTTTCGGGACGGAAACCGGAGTAGCGGGCGTCCATGGCGAATGCGGCGGCGACGACGCCGCCCGCGTTGGCGACGAAGTCGGGCAGGACGGCGATGCCGCGCTGCGCGAGGATCTCCTGGGCTTGCGGAGAGGTGGGCAGGTTCGCGCCTTCCGCGACGAGTTTGGCCTTGATCTGGTGGGCGGTCTCGTCGTCGATGACATCCTGCAGGGCGGCGGGGACCAGGATGTCGCAGTCGACGGTCAGTTCCCGACCGGGGGCGATGACGGTCCCTTGGGGGTGCCGGTTCACGAAGTCGTCGCCGTGCTCTTCCCGGGCGGCGAGCAGGGCCTGCACATCCAGGCCGCTGGGGTCGTGGAGCGCGCCCTTGGCGGTGGACACGGCGACGATGGTGGCACCGAGCTCGGCGAACCGCGCGGCTGCGGCATGACCCACGGCTCCGAAGCCCTGAATGGCGACCCTGGAACCACCAAGCGGTAGGCCCAGGTGCTGGGCGGCGGCGTCGGTCGCCTCGGCGACGCCGTAGCCGGTGACGCCGAGCTTGTCGTAGGCGACACCGCCGAGGTGTTCCGGGGTGCCGACAGCGGTGCCCCGGTCGCCGAGCTCGTCCTGGATGATGGCCGCGTCGTCCTCGGTCAGGCCCATGTCCAGCCCCATCACGTATTCGCGGGGCACCTCGTTGGACAGGGCACGTGCGAAGGCCCGCAGGATGGCCTCCTTGTCGGGGGAGGCTGGGTCGGCGACGATGCCGGCCTTCGCGCCGCCGTAGAAGAGGTCGACGCTCGCCCACTTCCACGTCATGACGCGGGCCAGGCGGGCCACCTCGTCCACGGTCACGTGAGGGCTCATGCGGGTGCCGCCCTTGCCCATACCGCGGGCGGTGTTGTCGATGACCAGGACGCCCTTCATACCGGTGCGCCGGTGGGAAACGACAACGATCTTCTCGGGTCCCCAGTCGTCAACCAGGGAGAGTGCGTCAGTCACGTGTGGTTCCTTGTCTGGGGTCGGAGTCAGGCACTGGGACGGTGGGAGGGGAGAGCGCGGGCAACCAGCTCGGCGAGGTGGGTGCCGCGGCGGTCGGTCTGCTGGGCGATCTGCGTGCGGCAACTGAAGCCGTCGGCGAGGACGACGGTGTCGGGCGACGCTGCCCGCACGGCAGGCAGCAGGACCTGTTCGCCGGCGGCGACGGACACCTCGTAGTGGCCGCGCTCGAAACCGAAGTTGCCGGCCAGCCCGCAGCAGCCGGAATCCAGGCTGCTGTTGTCGACACCCATGGCTTGCAGCAACGTGCTGTCGGCGTTGAAGCCGGAGGTGGCGTGCTGGTGGCAGTGCGTCTGGCTGATCGATTGGGCTTCGATGCGCGGGGGTCGCCAGTCGGGTGCGTGGTGGACGAGGAGTTCGGCGAGGGTGACGGTGGTCTGGGCCAGGGCGCGGGCGTCGGCGTTGCCGTCGAGAAGTTCGGGCAGGTCGGACTTGAGGGCTGCGGTGCAGCTGGGCTCGAGGCCGACGACGGGCGTCCCGGCGCGTACGGCTGGCGCCAGCGCGGTGACGGTGCGTCCGGCGATGTGGCGGGCGATGCCGAGCTGCCCGGTGGTGATCCACGTCAGTCCGCAGCACTGTGTGCCGTCGGGGACCTGAACGCGGAAGCCGGCGTGCTCCAGCACGGCCACTCCGGCCTTGAGGACCTCGGGGGTGAAGTGGTTGTTGAAGGAGTCGACCCACAGCATGACCGGTCCGCGGTGTCCGGCGCCGTTGGGGGTGCGGGTGCGGAACCAGGACAGGAAGGTCTGCTCGGCGAACCGTGGCACTTCCCGCTCCGCGGCGATTCCGCCCAGGCGTTTGATCAGTGGGGCGAGGCGGGATGCGGTCAGCGCGTTGACTAGGCGCGGCGTGCGGGCGGCCAGGCGGGAGAGCAGGGGAAGCCAGCCCATCGTGTAGTGGGAGGCGGGCCGGATGCGTCCCTTGTAGTGATGGTGCAGGAATTCCGATTTGTAGGTGGCCACGTCCACGCCGACCGGGCAGTCGGCGCTGCAGCCCTTGCAGGACAGGCACAGGTCGAGGGCGTCGCGGACTTCGGTGGATCGCCAGCCGTCGGTGATCACCTCGCCCTGGGTCATCTCGTACAGCAGGCGGGCGCGGCCGCGGGTGGAGTCCTTCTCGTCCAGGGTGACCCGGTAGCTGGGGCACATGACGTCGCCGCGGTGGGCGGCGGTGCGGCATTTGCCGACGCCGACGCAGCGGCGGGTGGCCTTGGCGAAGTCGCCGTCGTCGGCGTGGAAGGGAAAGACGGTGGTCAGGGGCAGCGGGGTGCGGTGCGGGCTGACGCGCAGGTTTGTGTCGAGGGGGAGCGGTTGCACGATCATGCCGGGATTCAGGCCGTTGTCGGGGTCCCAGATGTTTTTGAACTGCTCGAACAGGGCGATGACGTCGGGCCCGTACATCAGGGGCAGCAGCTCGGAGCGGGCCTGGCCGTCGCCGTGCTCGCCGGATAGGGAGCCACCGTGCGCGGCGACTAGTTTGGCGGTGTCGGTGACGAAGGCGCGGAAGGCGGCGGTGCCCTGCTCGGTGGTGAAGTCGAAGTTGATGCGCACGTGCAGGCAGCCCTCGCCGAAGTGCCCGTAGACGGCCCCTTGCAGTTGGTGCTGTTCCAGCAGCTCGGTGAACTCGCGGAGATAAGAGCCGAGTTGCTCGGGTGGGACCGCTGCATCCTCCCATCCGGGCCATGCCTCCGACCCGTCGGGTAGGCGGGTGGCCAGGCCCGCCCCGTCCTCGCGGATCCGCCACAGCCGGCGGGCGCGCACGGGGTCGGTGACGACCTCGCTGCCGGTGAACCCTGCTGCCTGTTCGGCTGCCGCGGTGAGTGCCCGGGCACGCTGGGGCAGTTCGTCTGCGGTGCCGCCGAGTTCGGCGAACAGCCAGGCCTGCGCGGCGGGCAAGGTGTCGATCGCCGCGCGGGTCTCGGGCCGGGTGACGATGTCGGTCAGCGCTTGGTCGAGCCCTTCCAGCGCCAGCAGCCGGTGGTCCAGCAGCGCGGGCACCGCGTCCGCCGCGGCGCAGGCGTCCCGGAAGCCGAGCACAACCAGGGCCCGCGCACGCGGCAGGGAGAGGAGGCGGACGGTCGCCGAGAGGACGACCGCCAGCGTGCCCTCGCTGCCGACGAGAGCCTTGGCGAGGTTGAAGCGGCGCTCGGGCAGCAGGTGCTCCAGCGCGTAGCCCGACACCTGTCGCGGAAACCGCCCCAGATCGGTGCGCAGCGTCGCCAGATTCCTCTGGGCGAGGCGGTGCAGGGACGCGATGAGCTGGCCCCGGTCGCCGCCCGCGGCGACGGCCTCGTCGATCTCGGCCTGGGTCATCTCACCAAGGCGCACCACGGTGCCGCGGTAGGTGACCACTTCGAGTTCCACCACGTTGTCCGCGGTGCGGCCCCAGGCCACCGAATGGGTACCGCACGCGTTGTTGCCGATCATGCCGCCGAGGGTGCAGCGGCTGTGGGTGGACGGATCGGGACCGAACAGCAGGCCGTGCTCGGCGGCGGCCGTCTGCAGGTCGTCCAGGACGATGCCCGGCTGCACCGTCGCGGTATGGGCCCGCGGGTCCAGGGCGAGCAGCCGGTTGAAGTAGCGGGAGAAGTCGAGCACCACGCCGGAGCCGACGGCCTGCCCGGATGTGCTGGTGCCCGCTCCGCGAGAGGTGACCGGCACGCCCAGCCGGCGGCACACGGCGAGCGCGTTGAGGACGTGCTCCCGCTCCCGGGGGAAGACCACCGCCAGCGGGACCTGCCGGTAGTTGGAGGCGTCGGCCGAGTACTGTGCCCGGCGGCCGGCGTCACCGGCGACCTCGCCGCAGTTCCCCCGGCCGAGGGCTTCGGTCACGGCTGCCGCATCGGGGTGGCCGAGGCCCTGCGCTGTCGTGGTCACTGTGCTCGCTCCTTCGTGCTCACTTGAGTCGTCCCTGCGCTCCGACCAGGTGTGTCAGCCGAGCGTGCCGTCGAGTTGCAGCTTGTCGGTGACCTGCGCGATGGAGCGGTTCTGTTGCTGCTCGTAGAGGGCGAACGGATCCAGGACCTCGCGGCCGATGGCACCGGAGAGCCACTCGGCGTCGTAGGCGGTGCCCTCGTGGTCGTTGTTCCTGGAGCCCTCGCCGCTGAGGTTGGACTGGAAGATGCCGGCCGCGGAGCGGGGCAGGAAGTCCTCGTAGACGATGGGCTCGGCACGCACCCAGCCCTGCTTGACCAGGTCGACGACGCCGGTGGGCGGGCGGTTTCCGTCCCGCGGCCGGTCGGGCGCCACCTGATAGGTGAAGTAGGCCTGGCCCTGGGCGAGGAGCTCCTGCTCGGTGCGGGGCATGTGCTGTTCCCACACGGTGCGGGCGAGTTCGCTTCGGTCCGCTTCGGGGTGGGCGGCCGCCTGCTGGTCGACGAGGGCGAGCAGGCGGTCGTAGAGGGTGCGGCCCTCGCGGGTGAGGGCGATGCCCCGGGCCTCGACCTCGCCGAAGCGTACCCGCAGGGCGCCGCTGATGACGGTGCCGTCCGGGGTGCGCAGGGCGCGGGGCTCGGCGAGGGCGCGGAAGGACGTCTGGCGCAGCAGGACGTCGGGGCCCTGCCAGGCTGGCGGGCCCTGAATGGTGTCGATCATCTCGATGCCGCGCTCGGTCATGCGCAGGTAGAGCTCATCGATGTCCAGCACGCGGGGAGTGAGGTGGTTGATGTGCGTGCTGCGTACGCCGCCGATGTCCGCGGCGACGGCGGAGATCCGCTCCAAGGTCTCGTACCAGGCCTTGTCGACGGGCTCGGCCGACAGCTCGAAGGCCTGCACGGCGAGTTGGAGGAAGCGCTCGGCGTCCTCTTCGGGCAGTTGCTTCTCCGCTTCGGCCCGGTCCGCGAGTGCGAGCAGTTTCGGGGGGAACAGTTCGCGGCTGGCGAGGAAGGCCTCCAGACGGGAGCGCAGGCCCGCGTCGAAGAACCGTGGGTCGGCGGGGGTGAGCATGGAGGTGAAGACGCGGAAGGGATTGCGCGCCAGTTCCTCGCTGTCGATGGGCCGGAAGGCGGTCGAGACGACCGGGACCGCGCTGGCGGCGGCCTCACGCAGGTCGTAGAAGCCGACCGGGTGCATGCCCAGGGCGCCGAAGATACGGGCCACCTGCTGCAGCTCCTGCGGAGTGCCGACCCGGATGGCACCGTGGCGTTCGGCGGTCACCCGGCTGATGGACCCGAGGCGTTCGGCGTCGGCGCCCCGCGTGTGCAGGACGTCCTCGTTGACCTCGCGCGAGACGTCCACGAGCGTGGTGTAGGCAGGGACCTCCCGCCCGTACATGTCCGAGAGCCGCGCAGCGAATGCGGCGCGCAGCTGCCACTGGCTGATCATCGACAGGTTTCGCCTTTCAGTCGGGGGAGTTCACCCCACGTGCGCTTCGGAGCGGGCCCCGGCATCGACCCGTGCCCCGGCCGGGTCTGCCGGCCGGGGCACGGGTGTGCCCATCACGTGGGGAGCGGGAGTGTCGACCCGTCGGGTCAGTCGCGGGCCCGTACGACGCGGTAGGACGAGGGAGGCCGCACCAGGGCATCGGGGTCTCCCGTGTATTCGATGTGGACCCCGTAGTACTCGCGAGCGGCCTCGCAGCTCACATAGCCGTTGACGACATCATCGAGTACGCGCTCGACCGGACGCGCCTTCGGGTCGCCGTGGCCACCTCCGCCCGGAAACCGCAACTGGACCACGGAGTCGGGGGCGAGGCGTACCAGCTGCTTGCGCGGAAGCTGCTCCCCGGTGGTGGCGTCGGTGAACTCGCCCCGCGCGCCGGGCAGTCCGCCCAGTGTGCCCGGGGCGGGGTGGTCGACGCGGTCGATGTTGGCGTTGACCGTCCATCCGTGTGTGCCACGGCGGCCGACCCGTACCACCTGTCCGAGGCCGCCGCGGTGCTCGCCGGGGCCGCCGGAGTCGGGGCGCAGCTCGCGCTGCCGCTGTACGAGCGGGGTGAGGGTCTCCAGCACCTCGGTGGGCGCCGCCCGTACGCCGGTGGGGAAACCGGTCGTGTTCAGGCCGTCTTTGCCCGGGCGCCCGCCCGTTCCGCCGGCACCGAACACGGTGAGGGTGAACGGATGTGTCTCTCCCATGTCCCCGCCGCGCCACACGGTCATCCACAGGGCGTCGGAGCTGGTGGCCGGCAGGCCCCCGGGAACCGCCGGGCGGAGGGCGTCGAACAGGAGGCTGGGCAGGAAGTGCCCGACCAGGTGCCGGGAGGCGACCGGGGCGGGGTCGACGCAGTTCAGCACCGAGCCGCGGGGCGCGCTCACATGGACGGGACGGAACGAGCCGGCGTTGTGCGGGACCTCCGGCGCGAGCGCGGCCTTGATCGCGAAGGAGGTGTACGCCCTGGTGTAGTTGAGGACGACGTTCACGCCGTGCGGGGACTGGGGCGAGGAGCCGGTGTAGTCGATGTCGACGCGGTCCCCGTCGATCGTCACGGCGACCACGAGGTCGATCGGCTCTCCGTTGAACCCGTCGGACGTCAGCCGTGACTCGTACCGGCCGTCGCGCAGTCCGCGCAGCGCGTTCCGCAGTGCCTTCTCGGAGCGGAGCATGATCTCGGCGGCGACGGCGTCGATGCTGTCCAGGCCGAACTCGTCCATCATCCTGCCGAGGCTGCGGGCCCCGACCTGATTGGCCGCCACCTGGGCGTAGATGTCGCCCATCGTCTCGTCGGGGGTGCGCACGTTGGCGCGGACGAGTTCCTCCAGCGGCTCGTTGGGCCCGGCGGCGGTACGCAGTTTGAGGATGGGAAGCCGCAGTCCCTCCTCGAACACTTCCGTCGCCGCTGCGGACAGGATCCGCCCGCCGATGTCGGGCGAGTGGCAGCAGCTCGCGAACCATGCGATCAGCGTCCCGTCGCGGAAGACGGGGGTCGCGACCGTGATGTCGTTGATCTGGCCGGCCGTCATCCACGGATCGTTGGTGATCAGTACGTCGCCGTCCGCGAGTGCCTCGGGCGGATACTTCGCCACGATGTGTCTCATCCCGGTCGCCATCGCGTTGATGTGGCCCGGGGTGCCGCCGGAGGACTGGCCGATCATCTCGCCGCGGCTGTCGAACACGGCGCAGGCGAGGTCGAGGGATTCGCGCACCACGGGGCTGAAGGCGGTGTTCACCAGCGCGGCCTGCTGCTCGTCCAGCAGGGAGTGCAGCCGGTTGGCCACCAGCCCGACAACGACCGGGTCGACCGGGCGGCCGGAAGCGGAGGCAGTGGTCATCGGGTTCCTCCTGAAGTGAACTCGACCAGGATGCTGCCGTCGTCGGTGACGGTGCAGCGGGCAGCGGGCGGGACCACGAGCGTCGACTCCCGTTCCCGCACCAGCGCCGGGCCTTCGACGGTGGTGCCGACGGCCAGCCGGTACCGGTCGTACACGGCCGTGGGCACATAGCCCCCGGCTGCGGGGAAGTAGGCGTCGCGGTGCCCGACGAGAGCGTCCTCGGACTCCGCAGGACGCGCCTGTCGCAGCCGGGCCCTCGGGTCGGGGCCCCGTGACGCGACGCGCCAGGTCAGGATCTCGGTTTCGACCCCCACCGGGGCGACGGTGCCGAACCGCTGCCGGTACTGCTCGGCGAAGCTCTCGGCGAGGTCCTCCCTCCAGCGGCTCCCCAGCGGGGGCACCGGCACCTCGATCTCGCTGCCCTGCCCGACGAAGCGCATCTCCAGGGTGCGCTCGTGCGTGATGTCCCCGGCCGACATGCCGGAGCCGCACAGTATTCGGCTGCCCTCGTCCTCCATCTCCCCGAAGATCTCCTCGAGGACGGCGAGTTCGACGGTGCCGAGCTCCGCGTGGCGCGAGCGGACGACGTCGATGGACATCGGCGCGGACAGGAAGCCCAGCGCGCTCAGGACGCCCGCGGCGGGGGGCACGACCACGGCCGGCGAGCCCAGTGCGGCCGCTACTCCGGGGCCGTGCAGGGGGCCGTTGCCGCCGGAGACGAACATCGGCAGGCGCGTGGGATCCTGCCCCCGTTCGATCGCGTGGACACGGGCAGCGTTCGCCATGCTCTCGTTGGCCGTCGCGTGGATCCCCCACGCCGCCTCGGCCACGCCGATGCCGAGCCTTCGGGCGATCTGCTTGTCGATGGCGTCGGCCGCCGCCTCGACGTCCAGGGGCATGTCGCCGCCGAGGAAGTGGCCGGGGTCCAGGTAGCCGAGGACGACGTCGGCGTCGGTGACGGTGCAGTGCTCGCCGCCGCGGCCGTAGCTCACCGGGCCCGGTTCGGATCCGGCCGAGTCGGGGCCGACGGTGATCAGACCGAGGGAGTTGACTCTGGCGATCGAGCCGCCGCCCGTGCCGATCTCGATCATGTCGATGACCGGCGCCCGTACGGGGAGGCCGGACCCGGCGCGCAGCCGGTACACCCGGTCCACTTCGAAGGTGTGGGTGACCAGGGGACGGTCGGCCTCGATGATGCAGAGCTTGGCGGTGGTGCCGCCCATGTCGAAGGCGATCTGGTCGGGCCGCTGCGCGCTGCGGCCGAACGCGACGGCTCCCAGCGCGCCGCCGGCAGGGCCGGACTCCAGCATCCGGATCGGGAACTGCCGGGCGACGTCGATCGCCGCGACCCCGCCGTTCGACAGCATGATCAAAGGGTCACTGCGCAGGCCGAGGCCTCGCAGACGGTCGCGGAGGTCCTGCAGGTAGGTCTCGACGAGTTGCTGGACGTAGACGTTGGCCAGGGTGGTCGAGCTCCGCTCATACTCACGGATCTCGGGGTTCACCTCACTGGACAGCGCCACACGCAGCTCCGGCGCGGTGGCCTGGATGATCTCCCGGGTCTGCCGCTCGTGCTCGTTGTTGACATGGCTGTGCAGGAAGCACACCGCCACCGCCTGGACCCCGGCCGCCGACAGCTCGGCCGCGAGTTGCTTCACGACGGCGCCGTCGAGGGGGGTGTCGACCGTGCCGTCGGCGAGCACGCGTTCGCGGACGCCGAAGCGCAAGTGTCTCGGGACGAGGGGGCGGGGCAGTTCCAGATCAAGGTCGTAGAGCTCGTACCGGTGCTCACGGCCCATCTCCACCACGTCGCGGAAGCCTTCGGTGGTGAGCAGCGCGGTTTTCGCGCCACGGCGCTCGATCAGCGCGTTCGTCACCAGGGTGGTGCCGTGGACGAAGGTGGTGATGTCTGCCGCGTCGAGTCGGTGTGCTGCCAAGGTCTGACGCAGCACGGTCTCGACGGCGGCAGCGGGCTCGCTGTGGGTGGTGAGGGTCTTCCCGACGGCGACGATCCCGGAGTCGTCGAGGATCGCCATGTCTGTGAAGGTGCCACCGATGTCTACCCCGACACGCAGTGCGCGGGACTGGGTCATAGAAATCCTCCAGGGCCGGCTGAGAACGTGCGCGGCGCCTCTTGCTCGGTCATCGGCACGCCAGTCGGACGCTATAGATCGTCCGACGATTTAGCAAGAGATCGTCGGACGAAAATTGCTAGACTCCGACTCCTCCCCACCGGGAAGAGCGATCGGCCGCCGCTGTCGTCGCGGCCACGAACGGAGCAGGAATGACGGATTCGGCCGGCACCGCGAGCCGCGTGGCGGACGCACTGCGGGCACAGATCGTCTCCGGCGAGCTCAAGCCGGGAACGCGACTGTCCGAGGAACAGGTGAGGAAGGTCCACGGCGTTTCCCGCAGCACCCTCCGCGAGGCCTACCAGCGGCTCATCCGGGAGCGACTGCTGGTCCACGAGCTGAGTCGCGGGGTCTTCGTCCGTCAGCTGTCCCGGGAGGACGTGGCCGATCTCTACCAGGTCCGGCGGATCGTCGAGTGCGCTGCGGTGCGGAGCATTCGGATCCTGACACCGGCCGGCCTGCGCAGACTCTCCGCCGCGATCTCCGACGGCCGCGCCGCGGCGGAGGAGTCGCGGTGGGACGCCGTCGCCGCCGCGAGCATCCGGTTCCACGAGGCGCTGGTCGCACTCGCGGGCAGCGACCGGCTGGACACGATGATGAGCGGCGTCCTGGCGGAGTTCCGGCTCGCCTACGCGCACATGAGCGACACCCGGGTCTACCACGCCGCCTACCTCGACAGGAACAGGGAGATCGCCGAGGCCCTGCGTTCGGGAAGCATCGAGGAGGCAGCCAGCCTGCTGGAGTCCTACCTGACGGACTCCGAAGCGGCTCTCCTCGAGGACTATCCCGATCGATAACGCGAAGGTCATCGTCTGATGACGGAGATGTTTCGGCGGCGAATCCCTTGCGCATCGTCAGACGATTCCCTACGGTCGCAGCACTGTCGACCGCGGCATATGCCCGCCCGTCCCCATCGGGAGTTCCTGTGAGCGCTGACCCCAAGACCGCCGCTCCTCCAGGGGCGAGCCCCCCTGAGACGCGACCGGTCCCCGACAGGTCCACGTTGCGCCGAGCGACCGCCGGAGCCACCATCGGCAGCGTCGTCGAATGGTTCGACGTGGCCGTGTACGGCTACCTGGCCGGTGTGCTGGGCAAGGTGTTCTTCCCCACCGGCGATCCCACCACCCAGCTGCTCAGCTCCTTCGCCGTGTTCGGAGTGGCCTTCGCCGTAAGGCCCCTGGGCGGCATCTTCTTCGGCACGCTCGGCGACCGCATCGGCCGGCAGAAGACCCTGGCCCGGGTCATCATCTCGGTCTCGGTCGCCACTTTGTGCATCGGCCTGCTGCCGTCGTACGCCTCAATCGGATTGCTCGCCCCCGTACTCCTGGTGATCCTGCGGCTGATCCAGGGATTCTCCGCGGGCGGGGAGATGGGCGGCGCGTCCGCCTTCGTCGCCGAGTACTCACCACCGAAGCGGCGCGGCTACCTGGTGAGTCTGGTCGAGACGGGCTGCATCCTCGGCTTCCTGCTCGGCTCGCTGGTCGTGCTACTGCTGAACCTCTCCCTGACCTCGGAGCAGATCCACGACTGGGGCTGGCGCATTCCGTTCCTGATGACCGCCCCGCTCGGACTCATCGGGCTCTACATCCGCAACAAGCTGGAGGAGACCCCCGAGTTCACCGCGCTGCGCGCGGAGGGCAAGGTCGCCAAGCGCCCCCTGCTCGAGTCGATCACCAAGCACTGGCGGTCCATCCTCCGCACCGCCGGCTACGCGCTGTTCCAGAACGCCGCGCTGTACGTGATCCTCACGTTCATCCCGAGCTACCAGGAGAGCACACTGGGCCACACGGCCACTCTCGCCTCGGTCTCGTCGGTCGTCTCCATGGTCCTGGTGTGCCTGGTGATCCCGCTGATGGGCGCACTGTCCGACAGGGTCGGCAGAAGGCCCGTGCTCGGCGGGGCGTGCGTCCTGGCCCTGCTCTTCTCGTATCCGCTGTTCGTCATGATGGACTCGGACAACGCCGTGCTCGCGGTGGCCGCGCACTGCGGCCTGGGACTGATCCTGGGGATCTTCCTCGGCCCGACCCTGGCCGCGATGAACGAGCTGTTCAGCACCCGGGTGCGGTACGGCGGGTTCTCCCTCGGCTACAACCTCTCGGTCTCCGCCTTCGGAGGCACCGCGCCCTTCCTCGTCACCTTCCTCGTGGCCGAGACAGGAATCGTCGCCTCCCCCGCGTTCTACGTCATGGCGAGCGCCGCCATCACCCTGACGGTGGTCCTGGCAACCCGGGAGACCGCACCGCACAGGACCGGCGAGGCATAGCGCGGCTGCTGCGTGATCTGCCTGGGGCAGTCCGGGAGCGCAGGGCAGGACTGACAGTGATGATTGCTGTGGCTCCGCCCGGAGGCCTGGCCCCAGGGCCAACTGGCGCTTCGGCCGCTCTTGGATGGATTCGTCGGCCACCCGGGCGGAGCCACAGCGCGCGTCGTCGACGAGTGGCTGCCGGTCAAGGACCGGCCTACCGCCACGGTCCTGGAACGGCACCAGGGTGCACCGGTAGGACACCACTGGACGTACGACTCCCAGCCGGGCGCGGGCGACTGGCTGGGAGTCAGCAGACATGCTCCTCCTCGCTGTGCGTCTTCGCCTCCCGCCATGACGTGCAGCTCTCCCTTGGCCGGCGGCCGGCCGCTCTGTATGCAGAGGCCGAGCAGGCGCGCAGCGGTAACTTCCGCGCCGACTGGCGCGTCACCGACCTAATCGAGGCCAGCCGCCGGCCCACAGCCCCGACCCGGCATCACCTGCCCCGGCGACGGCCCCGACATGGACGTGCTGGAGCTGCGGGTCCGCCGCGCCCTGCAGCAGCCGCCCCGCACAAGGCGGTCGACCTCGCCGCCCGCCACACCTCCGCCTGTGACGGCTGCAGCCGACCACCACCTTCTGCTCCCTCTTTCTCACCGCCCTCAAGAAAGGAGGGATACTGCTCATAATGACGACGACCACCCAGCGCCTCCTCGACCTCGCCGCCGCCGCACCGGCCAGCCACGACGCCGACCTGCTGCTGCTCCTGCGCGAAGCCAACGAGCTGTACCAGCAGGGCCTTGAGGAACTGCGCCAGACCGTCACCACGCGCTTCAGCGACCTGCCCACCGACGACCTCCTCGCGGCGACGGCCGCGGTCGGCCTGCCCGGCGACGCTTCCCTGGACCGCGGCGAGCTGCTCCTGCTGCTGACCCTGGCCGAGTGGGAGCTCACCCCGGCCGCCCTGGCCTACTCGGAAATGGCCGAGGACGCCGCCCGCCGCGGCGTCTGCCTCATCCCGGAGACGTGAGAAAACAGCCCGCCGCCCGGAAGAAGCCGGGCGGCGAACTGGACCCCACCCCAAACTCCTGCCATTATGAGAAGTAGGGGCCGGGCAGGCCGGCCCTCCTCCCCACCGGACGGACGCTTCTGCCATGCCCCCGCGCCGTGAGCCGCGCCTGACCGACGCTGCCGAGATCGCGGCCGAGCAGGACCTCTCCCCCGCGCGGATCAGCATGCTCTACAACGACCGCGCCGCAAACGGCTTCCCCGAGATCGCCGGCACGCGCGGCCGCGCCCGCCTGTGGGACCACGCCGAGGTCACCGCCTGGTTCGCCAACCGCCAGGGCGCCCGGCTGCGCACGCACACGCCACCCAAGCGCAATCCCGAGGACCTGCTCAACGCGGCGGAAGCCTCAAGATTCCTGGGCTACAAGAACCCCAACCAGGTCACCACCTACGTCCGCGACCACCCCGGCTACTTCCCCGACCCGGACGCCGTCGAGGAACTCGGCACCCCCGCCAACCCCTACCGGCGGCAGCTGTGGCGGGTGCAGACCCTGCTGGACTGGATGGCCACCCGCCCCGGCCGCGGCAAACGCGCCGGCGCCCAGCGCACCGCCCCCACCCTCCCCGACGTCCCCGCCGACGGCGACCCCGACGAGCTCCTGGGCGCCACGCAGGCGGCCGCCCTGCTCGGCTTCAAGAGCCTGAACTCCTTCTCCAGCAGCCTCTCCCAGGGCAACCTGCCCCTGCTGCAAACCCCCGACGCACTCACCGAGAAGGGCGGCCGCCGGCGGTGGACGCGCCGACGCATCCTCGAGCAGGCCGCCCAACGCAGCCCGAAAAGATAGAAACCGGCGGTGCACCCACCGCCCCCACAGCACGGCACCCGGTAACGGGTTCGATGGTCCCTTGTGGGCCGGGTGCCGCAGGCGATGGCCGGCACGGCGTGACTCGCCACCACGCCCCGCAGCAGCACACGCTGCCGCGGACCGGCCATCGCCAACCACCCAAGCGCGCGGCTGGCAGGCACCAAGCTCACACGAGCCGCAGGTGTGAACACCCCCGCGTCGGCGGGAAGGGCCGCGTGACGGTCGGCCAGGGTGCTCGATTCGACGGAACACCCCTGGGATGGGTAACCGAGGACCGGCTTTCCTGGAATCTACTGCTGCTGCTTTGCGTACCACACGAAGGCTGCCCAGGATGCCGGCAGGACACAGACGACCCCGCGGCCGTGGTCCTTGGTGTCCCGCACCATGACCGCGGCCGGGTCGTTGTCGGCGACCTCCACGCAGGTGTCCTGTGAGGTATATGAGCTGGTGCGCCAATTGGGCTTCTCGGGCACGGCGTGGCCTCCTAGTCGGTTGGCATCCGGTCGAAGTGCTGGATGGCAGCGAAGATGATGTCCCGGACGGCGTTGCCGTAGACGGCTGACTGCTGGAGCAGGGCGAAGGCCTTGGCGTACAGCTCGATCTCTCGGGGCTGGGAGACGGACAGCTCTGCGGAGTAGGTCTCGACGAGGACGAGCTTGTTGTCGAACATCGAGAACGAGTTGCCGGGCCAGATTGCGGCGGGCGCGGAGCGGGGGACGATGCCTAGACTGAGTCTGGGTAGCCGCATCACCGCCAGGAGGCGGTCGAGCTGTCCTTTCATCACGTGCGGGCCGCCGAAGTTGGTGTAGAGGGCCTGTTCGCCGAGCAGGACGTTGAAGATTCTCTCGCCCTGGTAGAGGTACTGCTGGCGTTCCAGCCGCCTGGCCACGGCCGCCTCGGAGTCGTCGGGGATCTCGTAGTAGTTGACGACCTGCTCAAAGACCTTGCTTGCGTACTCGGTTGTCTGGAGGGTTCCCCATACGACCGTGGGGTGCCAGATGCGGAACACCTTGGTTCTCGCGTAGACGGGGATGGCTTTGTGCTGGCGCTTCTCCGCCCCGGCCTGAAGCTGCCGGCGCCACTCGAGCCACAGTTCATCGACGTGGCGGACGATGGCGATCAGGTCGCCCAGTTGCTCGCCTTGCCCGGTGATCTCGCACCAGAGGCGGATGTCGTCCTCGCTCGGGCGCTGCTTGCCGTGCTCGATGCGGGAGACTTTCGATTCGTGCCATGCGGCGGCATGCGCGAAGGCCCGGCCGCTTGTGAATCCGGCATCCTTGCGGAAGCCGCGCAGCCGGGCACCGAGCGCTTGCAGTGCCTCATCTACTTGTGTGCTCACGGAAGTTCAGGGCTTGTACTCGGCGTGGGGGATGGCGTGGGTCCACAAAAGGTCCCGCAGGGCTACGCACTGGGTGACGGCGTCTGGGGCGTCGATGAGTTCCGATCCGAGCACGCGGCCGTCCGCATCGAAGTGGCCCACAGCCAGCAGGCGGCTGTCGTACAGCCACCAGTCCCTGGCATCGAAGGGGAAGATGACGCCGTTTGGGAGGAGGTGTCGGGGTAGCCAGCGGATGGTCTCGCCGGCTTTCTCGTTCAGCGGCGTGGTGGCGTATTCCCACTGGATGTAGGGGCTCAGCGGCTCGGTCACGACCCGCATCCGGCGCACCGTCATGCCACGGCCGGTGGTCTGTCGCATGAGCTGGATCCACGGCTCGAGGTAGGAGTAGTCGACGTCGCTTCCCTCAAGCCAGCTGTGGAACGGTCCGCCTTCGCCGGGTACGGAGTAGTCATCGCGCAGCTCCAGGTGGAAGGCATCGCGCTGGAAGCGCTCGAAGAGCCGGTTGCGCTCAGCGCTGGAGATCAGCTCCACGGGACTCCTCCAGGAGGACGGTGATGGCCGGCTTCGGGACCTCGACGCAGGTTTCGTAGTGCGGGATTGACATCTGGGCCAGGGCTTCTGGGTCGGTCACCGCCTTGCCCTGCACGACGCACGTACCCTGCGGGGTAAGGATCATGATCGGGGCCTGGAAACGCTTGATGTCCACGACCGGAAGACCGTCCTCCTTCAGATGCTCGAACAGCTCGGTCGGCACCTCCACCGCGGTTTCGCCTTCGGGGATGTCGAGCTGCATCAAAAGCTCGTTCGCGAAGAGCTGCCAGCCCTGCACGATGTAGCTGTCCTGGTCGGTCGCGTACAGCGTCGGGCAGTCGCCGCCGGTGGAGTTGGTGCCGAGGAACCGTAACTTCATCGCCTGTCTCCTGTCCTCAACCTTGCTCAGGTTTGCGTGACACGTCGATGGTCGGCGAGCCAAACGAGCCCGTCAATCACGCTGCTGCAAACTCACGCAAGTTCCTTGGGATTTGAGTAACGCCGGTCCTACGGTCGTCATCGGTCGCCCGGAGGCCACCGTCGCATCCCACCCGCGGCATGGCTTACCGCCCGGCGGCATGGAGGAGAGCCTGGCCCTGCGTTCCCCCGCCAGGGCCGGGCGCCCCTCGCAGGGGGGCGTCCCTTGAGCTTGACCGCCGCACAGCCCCACGCGGCCGGAGCACCCAGCTACACGACACCAGGGAGCATCAAGATGCCGAGCGGTACCGCGCCGCCTTTGCACCGCCCACCCGGCGCCAAGATGTGGATGCGCATCTACACGGTCACCCGGGAAGGCACCGCGACGCCGCCGCGCGCCGCCGTGATCGTGCCCGACGGCCACAGGCCCGTGCCCACGCCGATGAGCACCGCGCTGCCGCCCTGCGCCTGCCCCCTCCACCGCACGGCGGGGTCAGCCCGGTGAACGCGTCCGACGCGCCGGCGGATGCGCCGCTGGCCAGCGTCACGGTGCGCGCGGCGGCCGGCTGGTTCATCGACCAGCCGACGCTCCTGCGCCACCAGACGGTGAAGGGCTTCGAACAGGACTTCCGGCAGCACCTGTGGAAGCTGATCGCGCGTATCGAGCAGCTCACGGGAGGCCTCCCGGCCGACGACGTGCCCCGCAACGTGGCGCTGGCCGGAGTCGGCGAGGCCCGCCGGCGGCTTGAGGAGATCGAGGCCGCCGGCCTGCACGGCGAGGTCGAGCGGGTCAAGCGGCTTGCCCGGTCCGTGATCGCCTTGTGCGACCACCACGACACCCTCACCGGCGTGCGGATGTGCCCGGCCTGCGACCAGCCGATCAGGGACGGTCAGGACTCGATGCCCTACGACCACATCAGTCCCTCCGGCGGCGCCGCCCACTCCGGCCGCATCCACACCCGGTGCGCCCACACCGTCCGCCGCCGCTGACCAACCCTCCCCCAACTTCCCGCCCCCGTGGCCGCCACCCCGGTGGCCGCCGGCCCCGTAGCGGCCACTCCGGGGCAGGAGCACACCCCCAGGACCGCCCCACGCCCCGCCCGCGATGCAGGACTGCGGTCCACCGCACTCGCTGCCCGCAGTGCACGTGCGGCTTGCCGGTCTACGGGAAGCCGGGGCCCAAGCCGCCCGTCCCCGGCCCCCACCCGGACCGGCCGAGTCCCCGGGGCAGACACCCCCGCCACGTCGTCCACCCACCCCTTACCACCGATAGGAACCCCTTTTCGATGAGCACCGCCCCCACCAGGTCCGCGAGCACCACCGCGCGGCTGGTGCCCTACATCACCAGCCGCGACGGCGAACACCCCGACCTGCACGTATCGCTGCGCGGCATCCACGGCCCCGACGGTCGCCTGCAGCTCGGCTACCGGGACGAACAACCCGAGGACCGGGACCTGCGCGGCGTGCTGTGGGGACGCTGCTCCCAGACCATCGGCACCGACGGGCTGCCCGCCGGGCGGCCGCGCTGGCGGATGGTCCACCCCTCCCGGCAGCGCGAGACCATGGAGCAGCTGCGCTGCCAGGTCTGTGCCGCCCCGGCCCGCACCCGCCACGGCGTGATCTTCCTCGCCGGCCCGCAGGAGGTACGCCCCGAGGATGCGGTGGTGCGCACCGCGCAGCCGCCCGTCTGCCTGGAACACGCCCGCATCGCGGCCCGGCAATGCCCGCACCTCGCCTGCCGGCCCACCGTCTTTTTGGTGCAGAGCGCCCCGCTGTACGGGGTCATCGGCACCCCCTACCACTGGGGCGACGGTGGACTCCGTGCCCTGCCCGCCCCGGACGACGCACTGCCCTACGGACACCCCGGCCTACGCTGGTACCTCGCCTCGCAGATGGTCCGCCGCCTCCGCGCCTACACCACCATCGACCTCAACGACCTCCCGGAGGCGTAAGGCACCAGCCACCCACGGACACCCGCCCCTCCTCCCACGCATCCCCGGCTTGCGGGGAGGGGCGGGCCCCAATCCCCGGTACTCCACCACGAACCCGACCACACCCCCCAAAGCCCCGACCACGACCCCCACCAAAGCCCCCGAAACCCCGACCATGGACCCGACCACAGCAGCTCAGCGCATTGCGCAGCCCACCCGGCCGGAATGCGCAGGCCCCAAAGCCGCCGCGTGGCTCGCGGGCGCTGGGCCCGTTCCGCCAGGCGGTGCTGGTGCTGCGCTGGTTCCGCGAGTGTGGCTGCGTGCACTGCCTGGCTCGTAATGCCGGCGTCTCCCAGGCCACCGGCTACCGCTACCTGCACGAAGGCATCGATGTCCTCGCCGAGCAGGCCCCCGACCTGCACGAGGTCCTGAAGGGCTGTCAGACGCAGGGCATGGCGCACGTGATCCTGGACGGCACGGTGCGCCACGAGGCGCTTGAAGACCGGGCGGGGGTGAAAGGACTCCGCCACCGGGCTGTCGCAGCAGTCCGGTTGAAGCTGAGGGCAGCCTGATCCGGGGGACGCCGGTGAGGGTGGGAAGCGGCCCTGACAACGCCGGGACGTGCTGGCACTGCCAGACGGTGCGGGCCCGGCAAGCGAGACGAGAAGGTGTACGCGAGGAACCAGTGGTAAAGCCCCGTAAGCGAGCGAACCGGCTCCAACCTGGTGGATATGGGCCGGGATGCAGCGCGTGGCCACTTCGGTGGTCAACTCCGAAGCCGCGTAGTGCCGTCGGTGAGGAGGCCACGATGAAGAACTGCGGCGTAGTCGTGGCGATGCTGCCGGGGCAAGAGCTGGGCACCTCCCTCGTCAACCGGTCATCGAGTGAACGTGGGAACCACCCCCGGTCGCCCTCGGGAGCAGGCAGCCGGCCTGGTCCAGGGCAGGCCCGTCGCCGGCCGAGGGCCGCGGGGTGGGGCGGAGGTCCCGTAGTAGTCCGAGCGCGCGAGAGGCGTGCACATGGCGAAGGGGACCAGCCTGTGTGGTTGGCGAGCGTCACTGCCACTGACCGGTCCTGCGCCACGGCCGGTCATGGGCGCCGCCGCGCTTCTGGCAGGCGGCCCGGTCGAGCGCGGCCGCCGACGTCATCTCCTCGCATGGTTCAGCGGGCGCCTTCCCGTATGGAGTCACCACGGCCAGCCGTGGCGTCTGGCACCCGCATGGATGCGCGCCCGTGCGGAGCACGCGCGACCGCTTGGCACGCTCCGGGGCGTCAACCAGGGCCGCCCGGTACCCGTCCAAGGGCACACGCCGCCGCCTTGCCTTCGACCGGTTGAATCGGCGCAGCCGCTCTTTGCCGGGGAAGACCAGGGGGAGGAAGGCAGGGCCGCGGATCTGGCCCGGCTCCGGGTCGAGCACGGCCACCGGCACGCCGTTGCGCAGGACAGGACGCGCTGCACAGGCAGCAGGGGCGTGCAGCCGTCAAGCCGGCTCCCCGCCCCACCGGCCAGGTCCGGATCGTCAACCGGCCGGCCGAGGGCGGCGACCTCACCGACTCGTTCTCGCCCGGTTTCGGGCTCGGACCTGTTCGCGGCCGCGCACGCGCGGCTGGACGCACTCGGCGTCCGCGGCCCAGCGATCCGGCGTGACCGCCGTACCGGCAAGTCGCCGCGGTCCCCTGACCGCACGTATGGCGTGACATATCGGACGGAGTGGGCGGGGCGAGGCAATCAGGCCTGGAGGCGGCCGGGGGGCTGCCGTGGTGGCCGTTGGCGAGCGCGCGGCCGCGTCAGCCGGGCGAGGCGTGCGGGCCGATGCCGAGGTGCTGCGGAACGAGGCCGGTCGACAGGTGCCGGCGCGGCCGTGCGGTGTGCCGGTGGCGCACCCGGCGCGCACCCTGCGGCCGCCGCACCGCGGTCTTCACCACCGCACGGCAGAACAGCCGTCCCAGCTTGTTCGGCACCAACCGCTCGACCAGACTCCCCCTGCTCCGCCGAACGACCGCAGACGACCAATAGAGGCTGCCGGTGAAGAGGCTGACGTCCCTGCGGGACGGCCGGGCGTCAGCGGCCCAGACCGGCCGCCCCCAGGAGCCGACGGTACGCGTGGGCGCTGAAGAGATGCTGGACCTTCTGGAGCAGTTCGCCTACCTCCGCCGCTCCACGGGGTACGTCGGCACAGGGATGCCAGCCCTGCACCGACTGCTCGGCCCACGACCGCAGCCGGTCGTCCGGATCCGCCAGCAGCGCCACCGACGCCCTCAGCCCTACGAGCCCGCCGGCGGCGTTAAGGAGCCGGAACGCGGCGACCCGCACGTGCCGCGGCCGGTCGGACGCCAGCCGCGCGGTGAGCCAGTCGGTGTCCAAAGACCGCGCCGAAGGCAGCAGGGCCGCGGTCACCTCCCGGACGACACCGGGCGCTGCGTCCTCCAGCAGGGGCAGCAATCGTCGCGTGCCGGTTGCGTCCAGCGTGCGCAGCCCGGCCACGGCCCGCGCCCGCACCCCGGGGGCGGGATGGGTGAGCAGGGGCCACAGCAGTGCGGCGTCGGTGCGCTGGCCGCATTCCGCCAGTCCGATCGCTGCGCCGGGCGGCAGCGCGGCGTCGCCCGCACAGGAGCAGCGGCGCCGGTACCAGGGCAGCGGATCGATGCCGTGCTGCCGCAGGACGTACCGCGCGCAGGCCCGTACCAGGGCCGCGCGGTCGGCCAGGAACTCCTCGGCCCGATCCGGCCGCCCCGCCCGCCGCAGTGCCGTGACGCCGATCGCACGCACGCGCGGAAAGCGGGCTCCGAGCAGTGGGGTGAGCACGTCGTCGCCCGGCGCGCCCGCGGCCGAGTCGCCCACGGCGGCCAGAGCGGCCTGGCCGCACAGGGTCTGCACGACCACGTCCTCGTCGCGTGAGGCCGTGCGGGCCAGTTCCGCGGAAGTCAGCAGGCGCTCCTCGACCGCCAGGCGGTACGCGAACCGCCTCACCCCGCGGTCGGCATGACCGAAGAGGAAACCGAGATGCTCGCGGGGCGTCGTGCGCAGGATCTCGCCGAGCAGTCCGACGACGGCGTCACCGCGGTCTCGGCGGCCGACGAGCAGGATCAGCGGGGCCAGGGCCACAGCGGACTCCGCATCCAGCAGGTCGCGCAGGAGCGCCCGGGCCCGCTCGCGCACCGGGTCCGCCCAGTCGGAGGCACGGATCACCAGCAGCGGCAGCAGACCGGGATACGCCGCCGCCTGCCGCACGGCCCGCTCACGGATCCGGCCGTCGCGGTGGCACAGGGCCAAAGCGAGCCGCGGCTCGTCGAACGACGCGGCGTCGGCGGGCAGCGGGGCGGTGCGCTCCCCCTGCGGCAAGCGGCCCGGCCGGTACCAGTCAACGGTCCGCACACCGGTGTCCAACGCCAGCCAGGCAAGAGGATCGGCGACGGTGAGGGCAGCTTGCAGCGGCGCACCACCCGCCAACCGCACCGCCGCAGCCTCACCACCCCTGAAGTCCCCACGCATGCCCCACACCCCCACCGCCGCCCCATGGCACCCGTCCCCCCGGGATCGTAATTCGGATACAGACCCAAGACCGCAGGGTTTTTGGTTCCCCCCGCACATGCATCCGCCGGGAGATCCGCAACGACACCCGCGAAGCGCTCCTCCTCACCCTCGGATGCGACGGAGGGCGCAGGAAAGGCACCGCCACGGCAGCGCCGTCCACCACACCCTCACCGCCCTGGGCACCGGCCTGCTCAACGGCACACCACGGCTCTCGCAGCAGGAGGTCGGGACGCCATAAAGGTGGCCGCGGGTCCACTCGGCGTGGTGCCCGTGACGCCGGATGGGCGCTGTGGTGGAACCGCGAGGAACGGTCGAGATGCCGACGGTCTCGTCGTCGCCCCGGACGGTACAGCGATGAGTTTTTACGCCCACGGGCGTCTACAAGTGCAACAGCCCGACCAGGAACGAGACGAGGAGACGAGACATGAGCACCGAGCAGACCACCGCGGCCGACGGCTTCGCCTACACGCTGACCCGCACGCTGGACGCCCCCGCGGTGAAGGTGTGGCGGGCGTGGACCACCGCCGAGCAGTACGCCCGGTGGGCAGGCGCTGCCGCCGGCTCCGTCGAGATGGACGTACGGCCGGGCGGAGCGTGGAAGGCCACGATGCTCACCCCCGACGGCGGCCAGTTTCCGCTGACCGGCTCCTACCTCGAGGTCGTCGAGAACCGCCGCCTGGTGATCGGCATGGACGTCCCCGGCAAGCCCGAGCCCGCCACCATGACCGTGAAACTCGACCAGCAGGACGGCCACCACACACAGATCGTGCTCCACCAGACCTGCGACACCGCCGAGGAACGCGACATGGCCAAGCAGGGCAGCACCATGCTCCTCGACAGCCTGAGCACCTTCCTCGCCGCAAGGACGACAGACTGAACGCTTTCAGAAGTCACCAGCAGGCCGCAGCTCACAGGGCAGGTCCGGGACAAGCCCGATCCTGTCCCTGACCGACCGGCTGTGCGGTTACTGTCCGGCCTGTCAGCGGTGGATCGTGACGCACGGTGAGCCGTTACTGCGGCTGAACCGGACACACATCCTGGTGCCGTTGCGAAGGCGGCGCCCGTGCGGGTGCTCAACTCCGTGAAAGCCCTCGAAGAAGACATCGACACCACACACTGCGATGCGGTCGCTTTCTGCGATACGCGCGTGGGTGAGCCGCTTGCCGCACAGCCGAACCGTCGCGGATGGGCCGCCTTCACCGGGCACTTCACCGGGCGGGTCTGTTGAGGCACCACGCTTCCAGCGCGCCTGTCGTCGCTACGCTTCCCCGCCGGCAACGCGTTGCGCATCTGGTCTCGGCCTGCCTACTCACTGTGCGGCGACCGCTTGGGCCGCGGGGCCGCGCCGGGTACTGCGGGACATTGCGAGCGCGGCCCGTCAGCGACATCGGCGGGCGTTGAGCCGGGCGGCCTGACGGGTCAGGTGGTCGCGCTCGGCGAGGCTGGATGCCTTGTGGGCCGCCTCGGCGTACAGCCGTGCCGCCGTCGCCAGGTTGCCGTCGCGCTCGTGGAGGTACGCCGCCACCGCGGCGTGGCGGGGCAGTGAGTCGTCCAGCGCCGCGAGTGCCGCCAGGCCGGCGCGCGGTCCGTCGGCCTCCCCGACGGCCACGGCGCGGTTGAGCCGGACGATGGGGCTGCCGGTCAGGCGCGCGAGCTCGTCGTACCACTCGACGATCTGCACCCAGTCGGTCTCCTCGGCGGTAAGCGCGTCGGCGTGGAGGGCCGCGATGGCGGCCTGGGCCTGGAACTCGCCCAGCCGGTCGCGGGCGAGGGCCGCCTGCAGGATCGCGATGCCCTCGGCGATCGAGGCGGTGTCCCACCGGCCGCGGTCCTGCTCGGCGAGCGGTACCAGGCTGCCGTCGGGCGCGGTCCGGGCGGCGCGCCGGGCGTGGTGGAGCAGCATGAGGGCGAGCAGCCCCGCCACCTCGGGATGGTCGACGGCGGCCGCGAGCTGCCGGGTGAGCCGGATGGCCTCGGCGGCGAGGTCGACGTCGCCCAAGTAGCCCTCGTTGAAGACCAGGTAGAGGACGCGCAGCACGGTGGCGACGTCGCCGGGCTGGTCGAACCGCACGCCGGCCACGGTGCGCTTGGCACGGCTGATGCGCTGCGCCATGGTCGCCTCGGGCACCAGGTAGGCCTGGGCGATCTGGCGGGTGCTCAGCCCGCCGACGGAGCGCAGCGTGAGCGCGACCGCCGATGCCGGGGTCAGCGACGGGTGGGCGCACAGGAAGTAGAGCTGGAGGGTGTCGTCCACCGCGGGCGCCGGCCCGGGCGCCGACTCCTCGTCGAGGAGGTCCTCACGCCGACGGCGGGCGGCGTCCGCCCGCCGCCCGTCGAGGAACTTGCGCCAGGCCACAGTGACCAGCCAGCCCTTGGGATCCCGCACCGGGTATCCCCTGCCCGAAGAGCTTGGGGAGGGGCCGGCCGGCCAGACGCGCACCGCCTCAAGAAGCGCCTCCTGCACGGCGTCCTCGGCCGCCGCGAAGTCGGCTCCGCGGCGGACGAGGATGGCGAGCACGCTCGGCGTGAGGCTGCGCAGCAGGGCCTCGTTCATCTTGAAAGGTCATTCCGTGACGGTGGGCGGCGCGGCCAGGAACGGGCGCACCTCGAGCCACTCGTGGATCGGCTTCCCGCCCGCCCCTGGGGCGGCCGACAGTTCCCCGGCCAGCTCGATGGCGCGCTCGTAGCTGTCGACGTCGATCACCATCCAGCCGGCGATGAGGTCCTTGGTCTCGGCGAACGGGCCGTCGGTGACCGGCGGGCGCCCCTCGCCGTCGTACCGCACGAACGTGCCCTCGGGGGCGAGCGCCTGACCGTCGACGAACTCGCCGGTCCGCTCCAGCCGGGCCGCGAAGTCGTGCATGTACCGCACGTGCGCCGAGATCTCTTCCGGCGTCCACTGCTCCATCGGCACGTCGTTGACCGCGGCCGGAGCGCCGCGGTAGTGCTTGAGCAGCAAGTACTTCGCCATCGTGTCTCTCCCCGGTGCTGGTGCGACCCATTGTGGGCCGCGTTCACCCCGGGGACGGATCCAGTCACGGGTTCTCGACATCGCCGTCCGAACTTTTTTCGGGCTCTCGTGGATGAGCCCGGATGAGCCCTCTCGCGGTGCCCGGATCCCCGTTTCCTGCCCCTGTGGGAAGCCGAAACCCCCGCACCCTCCGCCCCGGCCCCCCAGCCACTCCCCCCAACCCCCCTTCAGGGAAGCCCCCCGTGTGGCACCCGCGTCGAAGAACTCCTCACCGCCTTCAAAGACGCACTCAGCCCCCAACGCCCCCCCAACCATCGGCACCCGCCGCTGCCTCGCCACCCCCATCCCCAGCGTCACCCACTGGAGCGGCCGCTGAGTGCGGTCCCGCGAACACGGTGGTAGGCCAGGAACAGTGACCCCTGGCTGGTCTTGGGCCGCGCGTGACGGCTCATCCTCCCGCCAGGCCCGTCTGACACGCCCGGTCCCGGTACTGCAGCGCCGAGAGGCTACCGGGCCAGGTAACGGTGACAGGGCTGTCGGGACAGTGACTCAAGGACTCCGTCAGTGCAGCCTGCTCGCCAGCATCGACGCTCCCCCTGCACGCACCCGGCTTCACGGAACCTCCACGATCCGGGAACCTCGCCATGGCACTGAGCTTCCTCCAACTTCGAACCCGCAGGTCATCGGGGCTGGTGTGAGTCAGCGATCTCGTACTCGTACTGGTCGCGGGCGGTTGCCTGCTCCCAAGATCGTCTGTCAGCGTGCGACCTCGGTGTTGGTCAGCACGAGCAGCGCCCGCAGCAGCGTGGTCGCGTAACGGGACGACAGCCGGAGCTTGGTGAGGATGCGCCAGTTCTTCAAGTGGGCGAAGGCGTGCTCGCAGACCGCGCGGACGGACGCGATCAGCTTGTTGACCTGCTTCTTCGCCTTCGTGAGTGGCTTGGTGCGGGCGGCCTTGTAGCCGGTGATGACCACGGGGTTGTCCACATCGTCGTCCAGGCCGGTGAAGCCGAGGTCGCCGATGGCGCCCAGCTCGTGGGCCCGCAACTGCTCGACGAGCCTGTTGTAGCGGGCGGTGGTGATCTCCGAGGAGCGTCCCGGGCGGGCCGCGGAGATCCACAGCAGGCGGCCCTTGTCGTCGGTGAGTGCCAGGAAGAGCAGGCCGTGGGTCTTGTGTTTCCCACTGTAGTTGCGCCGGTTGTCTTTCCCGGTGCGGCGCCGGGTGCGGATCAGGGTGCCGTCGACCAGGACCACGTGGCCACCCTTTCGGGTGACCTTCTGCAGCGCGCGGTCCAGCCGCTCGGCCCGCGCGGCGAGCAGTTCGATCACCTCCATCACCCAGCGGCGCACCGTGGTCGCGGAGATGCGGTTGCCGCCCGCCATGTCGGCAAGCCGCTGGTCATGGCGGAGAACGGCCAGCACGATCGTGGCGATTCTTCCGGGCGGCAGCTTGCGCCACCGCGAACCGATCTTCTTCAGGTGACCGCGCAGCAGGTCGCCGAGGAGGGTCAGGGTGGCCGTGGACAGCGTGAGGCTGGACTGGTAGACAACCGTTCCGGTGCCCCCGGCGGGGCTGGTCTTGTTTCGCATACGATACCAACTGCCGCCGGGGGCCCTTGGGTTACGGTCCTGGGCGGACGCTCACAGCGTGGTGGTGAACTTCCCGTCGGCCGGCTTGCGCAGCCAGCCCCGCTCGGCCAGCCGGTTCAGCTTCGCGCGCATTGCCTCCGAGCGGGCCGGCTCGGTGGACATCCCCAGCCCGGCGCAGACCTGCCTGACCATGACCGGCCCTTCCGCCCGCCGCACCACGTCCATGATCCGCTGGTAGTCCGCGGGCAGCACCGCCTCGTCCATGCCCCGCTCGCGCGGCGGCACCAGCAGCACCGCACGGCCCGCGACCTGCCCGGCAGCCGGTGCCGGCACCGCTTCCCGCTCCACGCGCAGCTGCTCGGCCAGCCGACGCGCAACCCGCTCGGCCACGGCGAGCTCCTCCAGCTCCTCGCGTACTTCCTGAAGCTGCTGACTCAACTTCTCCGCCTGCAACTCCAGTTCCGCTCTGCGGGCCGTGATCAGCTCGCGAAGGTCCGGTTCCGCGTCCTGGGCCACCCGATGCACCTCCCGCCCGGATCGTACGGACAGGCGCCCCGCGCACGCCGGGAAACCCGTGGATCCGTGATCGCCGAAACGGCAGACGATCTTGAGCTCCGACAACCGCCCCCGACCAGCGCGAGAGCACGATCAACGACTCACACCAGCCCCGTGACCAGCAACTTCAAGGTGGTGGATCTTCAGTGACCTGCGGCGCTACGAGACCGGTGAGAAGGCTCGCGCAAGAGATGACGCAAGAGATCATGCAGGAGATACCGCAGGAGATCGCGCAAGAGATGTTGCCGATGATCTTGGGCGGGGTCAGTAGCCCAGGCGGCAGGTGTTCCAGCCCCGGCCGCCACGTATCAGCGCGCCAGACCACTCCAGGTCGGCCAGGTGGTAGGCGACCGACGCGGTGCTGCGCATCCCGACGGCGTGGACGGGAGGGCCGAGTGGACGTTCCCGGCCACGTACGGCGCTGCTCCAGCCGTCACGGCGGTCACCCTCGACCCGGATCCCGACGACGACCATACAGTGGCCGTCGCGCTGGAGGAGGTCACGGCCTGGTGCGCGGTCGCGGGTATGGCGGACCTAGTCTTCTGAGTCGGGAGTTCTGTTCAGATGTGTCTGTCCGGTTGGTGATCACTGATGCGATGTGGGTCCTGATCGAGCTGTTGATGCCGGCTGATCCAGTCCGCGGTCGGCGATGGGCCGACCACCGCCGAACCCTGGAGGCCATCGCGTGGAAGTACCGCACCAGCTCGCCCTGGCGAGACTTGCCGGACGAGCTGGGCCCGTTCCAGACTGCTCACAAACGGCTGCTCAGGTGGGCCGTGGACGGCACCTGGGAACGGATCCTCGCCGTGCTCTTGGCAGCGGCCGACGGTGCTGGCGACATCGGCTGGACCGTGTCCGTGGACTCCACCGTCTGCCAGGCCCACCAGCACGCTGCCGGAGCCAGGAAAAAGGGGCTTCAGATCGGGCTGAACCTGAGGACCATGCGCTCGGCCGCTCCCGCGGCGGCCTGAGCACGAAGGTCCACCTTGTCAGCGGACGTACTACCGCAGGTCCGTGCTTGGTTGGCGACGCCAGTCCCATTCCGGGTGATGGTCCAGCAGCGTGAGGAACTCATGCGTCGACAGGATTTCGTGGTGGTTGGTGTCGATAAGACCGTCGAAACCATCGAGAACGCGACGGAGGAAGGCCCGGGCCGCGTCCATGGACTCGCACGAGACATAGACCCCGTACGGCTCACCGATCTGGGATCTCACCTCCGCAAGCTCGTCCGGCTCGTAGTCGGCCAGGATCCTGCCGGAGAGGTCGAGGTAGTACGAGTACCCGTGCCAGTGGAGCCGTTCGTCACCCGTCGCAGCATCCGGCGCGAGATCAAAGGAACGGATTAGCCCCTCAAGTAGCGGGCGTCGCCCCACAGGGGCAAGAACGATCACAGACGGCCAGGACACAAGCCTCCACCTCCGCAGCGACAGTATCCGAGCAGCTCCCTCACGTCGTCTGACTTCTCGACCAGCCAGTGCAGCTGGCACCGGCGCACGAACAAGGAGACACGCTCTAGGCCCGCCGCGGCCACGGCGTCGCCGAGCCCGCCGGACCCGATGTGCGCGTGCACGTGATGGCCGTGGATGTCGGGCAGGAGAACTCCTGACGGAACAGGGTCAGGTGAGCGAGCGCACATCCACAACGCCGTACTCGGCGACGGAGGCTGCGAGCATCGCGGTACTCTGCTCCTCGCTTGGGCCACTGCCACGGAAGCTCGTGACGGCCTCCTGACTCTCCCACCGCTCGAAGACGTTGATCCGCCCCCGGTCGATCAGATCGGCAGTGATCGCGAAGTCGAGGCAGCCCGGTGCGCGGCGCGCCTGCTCCACGATGCCGACGCACCCAGCCAGGTATTGCTCTCGCTGAGCAGGGTCGACAAAGATCTGTCCGGCGACGATCACCATGGCGTCCTCTTCCGAGTCTGGACCAGCATCTGCCAGATCAGACCCCCCGCAGCGTCCAGACTCATCGCTATGCCGCCCCACTCCTTCGCGCTGGGTCGCACGCCGTCGCAGCGCTGTCATCCCTGAAGGAGCGGGGCCGGTCAAGGGTGTTACCCTGTCTGTTTTCCCGGTTTCCGGCCGAGTTCGGGCAACGCCGAGCCCAGGCGCGGGGTCAAGGCGGAGCGCCCGCAGGCGGAGCCGAGGACGAACGGCCTTGAGGCCGCGGCGGATCGGCGCACACTGGCGGCGCCGGGGACCGGGGGTATGGAGTTGTGGTGTCTCGCCCCAGAGGTGTGGTCGTGGGGTGGGCAGGCTCGGCTGCCGGTCATCCCTTCGCGGCTGCGTCCGGCCCCGCGGCCGGACGAGCTTGTGCATGGGGCGTTCCGCGACGGCCGACGGGATCGATCACGTTAACGGCCGCGCCGCATGCGCGGGGGCCAGACAGTGCGCGATCACGCGTCGGCCGCGTTCCGGCCTGCTCGCGCCGGGTCCGGCTTCGTCAGGCAGCGGACCTCGCCGTCGCGCAGGGCGTAGTAGACCAGGGTGAGCAGCTTGCGGGCCGCGGCGGTCTTGGCCACGTTGCGGGCCGTGGTGCCGCGGCGGTAGACGATGCGGTCCTTCAGGCGCCGCATCGGGGTGTCGGCCCCGCTGCGCTGGACCGCCTCGACGCAGGCCCAGCGCAGCAGTGGCGAGCCCTGCTTGGTGATCCTGCCGCGGTGGACCTTGGTGTCCGAGGCCCGGTGCCGCGGGGTGAGCCCCGCCCAGGAGCACAGCTGGCCGGGTCCGGCGAAGCGGGCCACGTCGCCGATCTCGGCGACCATGACGGCGGCGAAGACCGGGCCGATGCCGGGGATCGTCTGCACCGCGCGGTAGCCGGGATCGCCCGCCAGGGCCTGCGCGATGAGCCTGTCCACCTCTGCGATCTCGCCGTCCAGGAAGGCGATCAGCCGGAGCAGGGAGTCGGCGCGTACCCGGTAGGAGCCGTGCAGCGGTATCCCGGCCAGCCAGGTGCGGCCGCCGCGGTCGAACACGTCGGTCACGGGCACGTGCAGGCCAGCCTTGCCGAGCACCGCGTGGATCTGGTCCTTGGCCGAGGTGCGCATGCCTACCAGCTTGTGCCGGTAGCGCACCAGCTCCCTCACCTGGCGGGTCCGGCGGGGAGCGATCCACGCCTGCGGCAGGCGTCCCATGCGCAGCAGGTCGGCCAGGTCGGCGGCGTCCTTGTCGTCGGTCTTCACCCGCCGGTAACCGAACATCTTCACGCCCAGCGGATGCGCGAGGTGCACCTCGGCTCCGGCTTCCTGGAGCGTGTCGGCGGCCCAGTACCAGCCGTAGGTGGCTTCCAGCACCACCTGCGGGTGCGGGCCGGCCTTGGCGATCTCGGCCTTGAGGGCGGCCGGGCTGTTGTCGATGCGAATCCGCTCCAGCCGTTCCCCTTGGGGGGTCATGCGCAGCAGTACCGAGCGGTTGCGGTGCAGGTCCATGCCCACGATCTGAGGTCCGTCGTAGGCTTGCATCTGGTCCATCAGGGCCTCCTGCCTGTGGACGGTCGTTACTTCTCCTGGACCGAGCATCGTTCGCACCCGGCCGGAGCGGGAGGCCCCGCTCCTTCATCGCATCACGTTGCTGGGTGCATGGATCTCCGACGGCGCGTCGGGGCGTGGCGGGGGTCGGGATTCGGGCCGGTGCTCAGGCCTCGGCAGGCTGGCCGACGGCGCCGGTGGCCTGGCCCCAGATGACGAAGCGGACGGCCATCTCGGCTCGGTAGCCGGGGGCGGTCATCAGGCGGCGGCGATGCCGTCCGTGGGGACTTCCGGCGCGACGTCGTGACAGGCCTGCCGCTGCCGCTGCGCCCTGGCCGCCTGTTCCTCTGGCGTGCCGGGCCCCGCCCGGCGTGCAGCGCGGAGGCCCCTGCCGCCGCGCAACACGAGCCCCGGGCCGCCCGATCCCCCGCCGCGCCGACCACCGGCCCCAGCCCGCCCCAACCCTTTCTCTTTCCTGCTTCGGGACGGCTGCGAGAGGCGCATAGGGGGATGTCAGCACCCCGACCACACCGTTTTAGGCCTGGTGACCTGCGGCGCTGCAAGACCGGCGGGAAGGCTCGCGCAAGAGCTGCCGCAAGAGATCATGCAGCAGATGCCGCAGGAGATCGGGCAAGAGATGTTGCCGATGATCTTGGGCAGGGTCAGCGGCCCAGGCGGCAAGTGTTCCAGCCGCGCCCGTCGCGTATCAGCACACCGGGCCAGGTGGGCGAGGTAGTAGGTATCCGACGCCGTGCTACGCATCCGACGGCGTCGGCGAGGCGCAGCACGGACGGGTCCTCGCCCCGCTCCTCGATCCACCGCCGGATACAGCGCAGGATCTCTTCTGACGGCGGCCGTAGCAAGCGGCCGTTGACGCTCTTCTTCCCGCTCGGTGTCGATGAGGTGTCGATGCCCAGCGGTCCGGTGCCGGAGCTCCGGGCTCAGGACCGGCGGCCGAGGGCTGTGCCGAGCGCGGCGATCCAGACCAGCAGCAGGGGCAGGGATACGAACGCCATCGGGGTCAGGGCGGTGGACGGCAGCAGGTAGCCGATGCCGGACGCGGTAATCGTGGCGGCGAGGGCCCAGCCGGTGACGGCCTCCCAACGCCGCAGCAGTGAGCCGTGCCGCGAGGCCGCGCAGGCAGCAGCGGCGAGCGCGAACATCTTGACGCCGTCCACGCGCTGGACCACCTCGAACAGTGTGCCGGTCCTGCCCGGTGACGCCGGATCGGCTCCGGACACGGCGATCAGCTCCAGGACGAGTTGTACGGACGCGAGTGCGGCCGCGGCCGTCCCGGCCCATCCGGCGAAGCGAGCTGTAGCGTTGCCGGTCCGGCGGGCCCAGCCGAGCAGTCCGGATCCGACGACCACAAGGCCGGCTGCTGCCACACCGTGCACGAGCAGCGCCTGGGCGATCGCCTGGACCGGCCGGTCGGCGTACGCGGTCGCGATCCGGGCGTGTGTGTCACCGACTTCGGGCGTGGCGCCCCATGCGACGGCGAGCCCGACGATCCATGCCGCGGCGTGTGTGTATCCGGCGGCGCGGGTGGCGGTGGCGGTGGCCGGCCCCGTAGCGGTCACGGTCATGCGGTGTCTCCCTGGCTTTTGTCGTGGATGGCACGGGCGAACGCCTCGCAGCCGGCTCGCCATGCGGCGTCCAGGTCTGCGCCGGGCGGGAAGCGGCCGTCGAGTTCGAGCACGACCATGCCGTGCGCGAATGCCCAGAGCGAGCGCGCGATGTCGACGTCGCCGTGCGCCGCGCGGACCAACGGCATCGCCGCGCGGCCCTCGAGCCCTTCGGGCAGTGCGGTGCGGACGAGCGGCCGGGTGTGGGTGATGCGGTAGAGGTGCGGGCTGGCAAGGGCGTGCCGCCGGTAGGCGCGGGCAAGCGCAGGCATGAGTGCTTCGACGCCGATCCCGGCTTCGGCGGCCTCCAGTTCCTGCGCCAACTGGGCCATGCCCTGCGCCTGGAGGGCGGCCTCGACGGCGCCCTTGTCGGGGAAGTGCTTGTACAGGGACGGTGCCCGGATGCCGACGCGCTCGGCGATGCGCCGCATCGACAACGCGTCCGGCCCTTCGGTCTCGAGCAGTTCCCGGGCGGCGGCCGTGATCTGCTGCACGCGGTCAGCCATGGCGCGCCGTCCGCGCGGTTGCGATGCTGGTGGGCCGGCCGGGTCCGGCGACGGGCAGGGTGCTGTCGGGGGTCGTGGCAGTGGTCACGTGGTCCTCCCGCGTCAAGACTGATCCCATTGAGCTAACAGCGTTAGCCGAGCGGTCGTCACCATACGGCTAACAGCGTTAGCCGTCAAGTCTGGAGGGTGTCAAACTCCGATCAGGCCGCTGAGCTGGGAGCCTCCCGTACCACGTCCCCACGCGAAGCCGTCCCCTGGTGAACCTCGTCGTTCCAGCAGCACGATTCCTGCGCTCACGCCCCGCTCCGGCGAAGGCGGCCCAAGAGGGCCGGTTCCTCCTCGGAGAGACGCAGAGCGCCCGCGGCCACGTCGGCGGCCGGATGGTCGAGGTTGCGGTTCCTGGGATGGCCAGCGCGGGCAGTGAAACCGGCTGACCCGCTCCCTGGTCGAGCCTGCAATCAACTGGAGCGAAGAGTAGGGGTGGGGATTTTCAAGAAGTCCCAACACGGCGCCGGCTGCTGCTCTGGCCGGTACGCGCGGTGCCGGACAGGGTCGGCGCCGCACCATGCGGAGGAGGCCGGCGATGGCGGACGTGGACGCGGGCGGCGGCGACCGGATGGCGCCGGCGGTGCTGACGCAGTACCGGATGGCGACCACCGAGCAGATGCACCACATCCTCAACCCCCGGCTGCGGATCGAGCAGACCCGGCGCCGGCCGGCCAAGCTGCGCACCGAGGCGCTGGTCGACCGGATCACCCTGCCCCAGAGGGGGCGGCTGCGGGTCTGGTTCCCCACCCGGTACGGGGTGCAGGTCGCCTGCGAGTGGCCGGAGCTGCGGGGACGGCGGCCACCGAAGACCGTGTCCGACCGGACCGCGGTGCGGCTGCGGGTCAGGCACGCGCTGACGGTGGCGGAAGGTGCGCAGGCCAGTGTCGTGCAGCTGGCCTGACGGCCTACCGCCGACGATCACTGGGACACCTCAACCGTTCTCTTGGTCCTTTGTCTCCCGCGCCCGCGAAGTGCGACTGCGAAACCGCTCCAGTACGACGGTGCCCCCGAGCACAAGACCGATGGAGATGACCTTGCTCGCCTGGTAGCCGGCCGTCGGGTTGTCCGCAGCGCCGGACGACCCGAGGAAAACCCACAACGCCCAGGCGATCCCGGCGATGACAAGGATGACGGCTCCCACCGGGCCGATGCCCCACCACCAGGGCGCCTGGGGATGCAGGTCGTCGGACTGGCCGCGTGCGTCGTCTGCCATGGACGGCTCTCCTTGTCGTGAGGCGAGTAGCGCTTCGCGGGACTGCCACGAAGCAGTGATCAAAAAGACGCCCGACGTGATCTCCTTGGTTCCGGGAGGTGAGATGGTCGGAGAGGAACGCCCTTGTCCGTAAACCCGAGTTCGACAGTTGGTGGGCATGCGGCGGTAGCGGATCTGCGAGCCTTCGTCGAGGGCCGACCGGGCCACCATGGGCCCCGAACGCCTGGCCACCAAGCTCACCGCCTATGCCCGCCTCCACCAGTACGTACCCGCGGCAGCGGCCAGCCGGCGAGCAGCCGCTGCAGGAGGAATGGCGGCGGCACTACCCGCTCTTTCCCCGGCTGCGGTTCGTCCTGGACGGCACCGGCCCCACCGGCATCACCACCCGCATCACCGCCCTGCACGCGGCCGCCGCCAACCCGGCGCCGGCCGGCCTCCTGCGCCACGTCTCCGTGCTGGCGGCGCCGCTGGTCGACCTGCTGCAGGGTGGCCCTGCCGAGCCCGTAGGGCACCCCGTCCGGGACCCCGACCGCACCGTCAGCTGGATGCACACCCACCACTCCCATGCCTAGCGCATCTGCCCGCGGGCCTGCGCAATGCCCCGACTGCGCAGGCCCGACCACAGCCCTTCCGCGGGGTACGTGGCTCCCCCGGAGAAGTCATGGAGACACGCGGATGCCCGGTGACACGAGGAGGCCCCCGCTGCCAGGCGACAGGGGACCCGCTCATCCCCGCGAGGCGTCAGCACGCCGCGCACCGTGTCGCCCTGTCCGGTGCCCCGAGTCGCAGGACGCCAGCCGGGCCCTTAAACCGGACACATGAGCAACAGCAGCGACCAGATCTACCACCCCGGCGAGATCGTCCCCGAGTCGGGCATCTACGAGTGCGACTGCGGACAGCATCAATGGAGCACGGACGTCAAAGGGCACCGCTTCCCGCCGATGCACGAGGGGTGCAGCGGCAGCGGCTGGAAACTGAAGGCCGCCGCCCACCCCAGCTGACCGCCCAGGGGAGCGGGATGGTCCTCCGTCTGACCCACAGCAGGCCAGCACGCTGCGCAGCCCCACCGGCCGGAAATGCGCAGCCACGGCAAGAACCCGGCACGACGGCATGAATGCGCAACCCGGCGCTCGTTGCGCAGCGACCTGCTCGCCCACGCCGGCGGACACCTTGGCGACGACGACGCCGCGGTCGCCGTCCAGCGCAGTCCCCGGCCGGCACCCACCGCGCAGCGGCCGAGCGCGCCCCACCCCGACCCGCCAGCAGAGGCGACCCCGTGCCCACCGCGCATACGAGCCCGGCTGAGGAAAGCAATCCCCGGCCGGGCCCCGCCACGATCAGGAGCCGCTCGCTGCTCTCGGAGGCCGCGCGCAGCATCTCGGTCCGGTCGGCGCGCTTCTTGTCGTCCAGCTCGCGCAGGACGACCGGCTGCACTTCGGGTCAGAGATAGGAGTCCGGGGCCTACAAGACCCAGGAGGTCGCCTTCACGTGTACGCCGACAGCGAGGGCGGTGACGGGTCGATGCTGCGGGCGTTCGTGGAGGGCCGGCCGGGCCACCATGGGCCCGAGCGCCTGGCCGCCAAGCTCAACTCTTATGCCCGCCTCTACCACTACGTGCCCGCACCCGCGCCCGGCAGACGGCACCGGCCGGCCTTCCAGGAACCGTTGCAGGAGGAACGGCGGCGGCACTACCCGCTCTTCCCCCGGCTGCGGTTCGTCCTGGACGGCACCGGCCCCACCGGCATCACCACCCGCATCACCGCCCTGCACGCGGCCGCCGCCAACCCGGCGCCGGCCGGCCTCCTGCGCCACGTGCCCGTCCTCGCGGCCCCGCTGGCCGACGTACTGCAAGGCGGCCCCTGCCGAGCCCGTAGGGCACCCCGCCCAGGACCCCGACCGCACCGTCAGCTGGATGCACTCCGCGCCCCTGTAGCTGCCCCACGCAGCCCCTGCCCGCCTGGCGAAGCCGCTGCGCACCACCCCGACCATGGCCCCAACCACAGGCCCGACCACAGCAGGTCATGGAGTCGGCGCGGCTCGGCTCCCCCGGCTTCGGCTGCGCGCTCGTCCTGGACCTCGGCGTCGGAGTGCGGGTCGTACACATTGCCGGTGCGGTGAGAAGCCACCGCGTGCATAGTGAGTGTGGCACTCGATGCGGGGAGGCGGGTGTGGAGGGGGAGAGCATGCGCAGGTATGTCCACCACGAGTTGACAACCATCGCCGAGGCGGTGTGTGCCGTGGCCATCAGCGTGCCAGTGGTGTTCGGCGTGCGCGGCATCCCCAAAGTGGATGCCGGTTGGCGGGCTGCCGTTGCCGTCATCGCGCTCGGCGCTGTGTACGGGGTGCTCACGTCCACCCGCTTGACGTGGCTGGGCGGCGAGAAGCGGGACTTCGAGAGAGCGGTTCCCTTGAACCCCGACACGGCACTTCCCACACCTGGCGAGTCTCTCCGTCATAGCCTGGACGGAAGGTTCGTCGCCTTCCTGGTGGTGTCGACGCTGGTCGTTGCCCTGTTCTGGGAGCCCTTGGCGGCCCTTCTGCCACTGATATTTGTACCGGACCGGCTCGCCAAGGCGGCATACGCCGCTTACTGGGAACGGCGCCACGGCATCATGCTGTGGCGGGGACACGTTCCCGATCAGCCCCTGGAGGAGGGCCAGTACCTCTATTCATCGATACGGCACCTCGCGTCCTAGACGGCAGCGCGCCCGCCACGTAAACCGCCCACTACGGTCGTGCACTGGCAGCGTCCAGGAACCTGTGGGTGCCGACAACCCTGTCACCTGTGCTGAGCTGCGGCTTCAGAGTCACGATGGGATCACATCGAAGGTGTTCGCGAGCCCGTCGGCGCAGGCTTGGGAAGCGTGACGTTCCGTCTGGTCTACCGATTCGGCTGCCTCCTGCTCGGCCGGCTGCGCCTGCCGGCCCGCTCCTCCGCGGCCAAGGATGCCGAGATACTGGTGCTCCGGCACCAGCTGGCCGTCCTGCAGCGCGGCAGCCCCAAGCCAGCCTTCACCCGCGGGGACCGCGCGGTGCTCGCCGCCCTGCTCCGCTTGCTGAGCAAGCGTCACCGTTCATCGTTGAAGCTGCTGGTCACCCCGCGTACCGTGCTGCGCCGGCACGCGAGACTGGTCGCGAAGAAGTGGACCTATCCGCAACGAGGCCCGGGCCGTCCGGCCAAGCCCGAGGCGCTGCGTGCTCTGGTGCTGCGCCTTGCTCGCGAGAATGACGGGTGGGGGTATCCCCGGATCCACGGCGAACTGCTCAACCTGGGCTGGAAGATCGCCGCCTCGACGGTGTGGAAGATCCTCCAAGAGGCTGGGATCGACCCGGCGCCCCAGCGCGCCGACCGCTCCTGGGCCCGGTTCCTCAAGGCTCAGGCCCGCGGGATCCTCGCCGTCGATGTCTTCCACGTGGACACCGTTCTCCTGCGGCGCCTGTTCGCCCTGTTCTTCGTCGAGCACGGCACCCGGCGGGTCCACATCGCCGGCGTCACCCGGCACGTCACCGCCGCGTGGGCCACCCAGTGCGCCCGGAACCTCCTCATGAGCTGGGACGACACACGCGGCGAAGGCGTCAGATTCCTCATCCGGGACAACGCCGGCTACTTCACCGAGGGCTTCGATGCGGTCTTCACCGCCGTCGGTGCCCGGGTCGTGCCCATCCTGCCGGGCGTGCCCCGGATGAACGCGATCGCCGAGCGCTGGGTCGGATCCTGCAGGCGCGAGGCCACCGACCGCGTCCTGATCACCGGGGAGCGGCACCTGCGGCTCATCGTCGGTGAGTACGCCGATCACCACAACGAGCATCGGCCTCACCGATCACTGGGACAACGGCGCCCCGACGGCCTCGGCGCACCCGAACCACCCGCCGTCGACGCCCCATCGCGCATCCTCCGACGTGACCGCCTCGGCGGCCTTATCCACGAGTACGCGCAGGTCGCATAGGGTGACGGAGGTTGTCGGCACGCACAGGGGATAAAAGATCGCTAACAAGGGCGAGTCTCAGTCACCACCGCCCCATCACGAACAATTCACTCTTGTGACCGCCTCCGGCGCCGCCGTTCCAGCCAGCGAACAACAACCGGGCCCGGAAGACCGAGCGGCACGGCGGGGACGTAAGAGGTGCGCCACGAGCAGCAAACCATCGACCGCCTGATCGCAGACCCTGACCGGATTCTGATTACGGATGCGGAGATGAGCGCTTCCGCCAGGTCGGTATGACCAGTCCCAGACCGCCGGGCGCCGCAGTGGATTCATCGGTTGCGGCGTGCTCGCGCGGCAGGGCCTGGCCGAGTGCGGCGGTTGCGCGTGTGCTGGGTGGCGCTTCGGCGGCCTGGAGGAACCTCCTCGGAGGAAGGCGCCGGGTTGGCGGGGGGTGAGCTGCCCGCTCCACCGCGCAGGATCAGCAGGGTTCCGGTGCCGAAGACCACCAGGAACAGCACGATTGCGCCCACCGCAATCAGCGCGGGAGGAACATGGGCCGCCCTGCCTGCCAGGGTGAACAGCACGGCCGGAACACTTCCGCCGGCAGCCAGTAGCAGCATGGTCACGCCGATCGCGGACGGTGAGGTCGACTCGGCTTTGTCAGTGGTGACTTCCACTTTGGCCGGGCCGAGCTGCCAGCTGAACGTCAGTCCCGCGCTCTCCCGCAGAGCGAAGACGTCCGCGCGGTTGCTGGGCGTTTCATCGCTGAGGTCGAGGTGCTGGGCCACCCTTCCCCCATTTCTCCCCTGGTTGTTCCCCCCATCACTCAAACAGCTCATAGTCAACGGTACCGACGATCCTTGTACTTCTCTAACCCCCTTGTTTCAACGTACACATGACCGACACTCAGCTCGGACGCGACCGTGACGAAGCTGCCAGCTGAACACACTCAGCCATACGATGCGCATACGATGTATGCTATCCATGCAGGAGATTGATTGACATCATGAGGCCAACCTGCCATACTGAAGAAATTCAGGAGTCTGGGCAGCGCACGCCAGACCCGGACGGACCGGATTGAAGGGGGATCTGCCAGATGTCCACCTCGCTTGCGGACTCCAAGGACAAGCCGCAGGGCATGAGCCCCTGCCGAATCACCGTCAACCTCGCCCCGAAGGGGGCCGCGGCATTGGACCAGGCCGTCAAGCTCACCGGCGACACCAAGACCGACACCATCAACCGGGCCCTGCAGGTCTACGCCCACCTCGAGAAGGTCATCCAAGACGGCGGCACCCTGTACACCAGGTCGGCGGACAGCGACGAACTCGAGCGCCTCCTCTTCGTCTGAACGCCTCACGGCGGCTCCGCGGTCACGTACCGCATGAGCAGCCACAGCGCCCCGGCGGCCGCTCCACTGGAGTCAGCCGCCGGGGCGTTCGCCGTCGTTGAAGGAGGCCGAAGCGCACCGGTGTGTTCAGGCGGACCCGGCCCGGCATGAGAGCAAGTCGGCTGCGCGGCAGGGCCGAACGCCCACCGACGCCCTGGCCGCCTGCGAGGACTCCGCCACCACCGGCGCGCTCGCCTCCCCCGCCTACGACCACCCGCTGATCGCAGCCGGAGCCGACACCCCGCCGGAAGAGACCCACCAGCAGATCCCGGCCCGGACATCGCGGCGGTCGCGGCCCGCGGCAGCCTATCGTCGTGGCCACCACCGCCCAGCACCACGGCATCCCCACCCTGCCCCCATCACACAGATACCAAGGATCCCTCACACGCGCGGGCGGCGTGACCGGCCACAGACCCGACCACAACAGGTAAGCGCCTTGCGCAGCCAGTCCGGAAATGCGCCGCCACGGCAAGAACCCGGCCAGGACCGCATGAGTGCGCAGTCCGGCGCTCGTTGCGCAGCGAATCCAGCTCGAGCTGGGGCGCTGATCGGGCCGGTGGTCCCGCTCCGGTACGGCATCCGACCACGGGCGCCACGAGCCCGACCACAGGGCCGACCATGGCAGGTCACAGCGTTGCGCACGGCAGTCCGGCCGGACTGCGCAGACGCGGGGGCAGCGCAGCGAAGATATGCAGGGACGCGCAACCCGTCCGGCCGTTGCGCAACAGGCCGGCCCCGCCCCCCTCCGGCCCTGCGCAGCGGGCGATGCCCGGCCGCGGCGTGCGCATCTGGTTGCGCACCGGTCATGGGCCAGGCAGGACGCGGTTGTATCCGGGAAACGAGGCCACATCAGGCAACGGCGCGGCCCAGCGCCACCCCGTGGCCCTGCAGGGCCACTAGCCAAGCCAGATGATGTCGAGGACGTACAGGCGTCCGGCGGGTCGGTTGATCCAGTAGACGGCGCTCAGCTGTCCGACCGAGGCGGAGCGGACGTCCTCGCCCTCAGGGTCCCGGCTGTCGAAGACCGGGAACGACCACGGGTCACGGCCGGCAAGGTCCAGCACATCGCGGACCATCTCACGCGCGTGCTCCGGCAGTTCCTCCAGCACGGTCACAGCCTGAGGTGACAGACGTGCGGGCCACGGCGCGTCGCTCACCGGCGCTCGCCCAAGGCGTCGGCCAGGTCGACGCCGTCGGAGTCGTCCCTGCCGGAGGTGAGGAACGCCTGAACGGCCGGGGCGGCCGCAAGGCGGGCCTGCCAGGTGCGCACCACGTCGTGGAGCGGGCTGAGGCTGTAGCTGTGCCGGGAGTCCTCCAGGGCGCGTGCCCAGTCCTGCTCGAAGGCCGGCACCCAGCTGTCGGCGCGGTGACTGGCCCGTAGCTGAGCGAGCAGCTGCGCGGCCGCGGTCGGCGCGGGCGGGGCCGACGGCGCGGCAGGGGCGTGGTCGGGCTGGGTGCTCATGGACTCCTCCAGGCGGGTCTCACCGCCACCGTAGCCACGACTGTCCTCGCTCAACAGACGTCCGGCCAAACCTGCTGGTCACAACCAAAGTCGGGTTATCCAACGTTGGCTGAGCCGGGTCGGGGACTGGCGCGGTGGCTGACGCTCCGTTTCCAGTCCCCGACCCTACTGAGGTGCCCCGCCTCGCCCACGCGCTGCGCCGGAGACTCTGCTTGATCATCGGGGCGAGCCGAACGGTGGATCCGGGGCTAAGATCGCGCAATCGCCATTGCGGTCACCGCACGTCGAGCGGCTAGGGCCTGTGTGATGTTGTGATCAACCGGCTGCCTTCAGGAGGTCATTGATCCAGATCATCGAGGCACGGAGGTGGAGGCCGGCAAGGTGGCCGCGTTCGGGCACTCGCTCGGTACACGCTGTTCCGTACCGGCGCACGGCCCGATCGTTGCTCGGGCGCCCCTGCCCCCGGCTCGCGCGCCCGAGCAACGACATGGTGCCCCCGGCCCGGCCGCACGTGCCGAGGCCGGGCCGGCTGCTACCAGTCAGAGCGACTTCGCGACCTCGACCAGCTGGTCCAGTGCCATTCCCCAGCCGTGGATGTACGCCTCTTCGTCGTTGTCTGCGGCGTGAAAACCAATGAGGAAAGCCCTGATGCCGGCTTCGTCCTCCAGGACCAGGCTGATGCCGGAGAAAAACTGCAAGAACAGCTTGGGGAGCAGCAGTGACAGCTCGCGGGCCTGCGCGGGGGTACGTGAGTCCCCCCACCACTGCTGCACACATGCGACGATCGTGCCGTGGTCGGAGACGCGGGCCTGTCGCAACACTGGCATGTCGTTCCCTCTCGGGGTCATGGCGTTGGCCGGGCACCCACTTTGAGCGAAACTCACCGTCAGACGCTGACGGCTATTTTCCCGCGTGCGCGGCCGCTCCTCAGGTAGCCGATGGCCTCGGGGACGTCGGCCAGCGGGTAAGTCCGGTCGATGACGGGGGTCATCGCGCCCGCCTCGATGAGCTCCGCGAGGAGCCGCAGGTCGTCGTGGCTCTGCGTGGAGAAGAAGCCGCGGAGGCGCTGGCCGGTGAACGGAGACAGCAGCAGCGCTCGCAGGAGCCGGCCCATGCCGCCGAACCACTTCCCGCCGTCCTCACCGCCGACCAGGACCAGCGTCCCGCCGGGGCTCAGGACGCGGCGCAGCCGGGCCAGGGGGCGGTTGCCGGCGATGTCGAGAACGAGATCGTAGCGGCGGGTGCCGTCGGTGGGGTCCTGACGCGAGTAGTCGATCACCTCGTCGGCGCCGAGGGAGCGGACCAGCTCCGCTTTGGCGTCGTTGCAGACACCGGTGACATGGCCGGCCCCGAGGGCCTTGGCCAGTTGCACCGCGAAGGTGCCCACGCCGCCCCCGGCGCCGATGACGAGGACACTCTGCCCGGACCGCAGTCGCCCGACATCGCGCAGCGCCTGGAGGGCTGTGCAGCCGGAAACCGGGACGACGGCCGCCTGCTCGAAGCCGGCGTTGCCGGGCCTGCGGGCGAGCCTGTCCTGCTTGGCGCAGGCGTACTCGGCGAACGATCCGTCGCAGGTGCCGTACACCTCGTCGCCCGGCTGGAAGCGGGTGACGTCCGGGCCGACGGCCTTGACCCGTCCGGCGACATCCATGCCCCGGACGCGTGCCTTGGGCGCCCGCAGCCCGAAACCGAGGGCGCGCAGCAGATACGGCTGGCCTGTGGTGAGGTGCCAGACGCCCGGGTCTACGGATGCCGCCCGGACTTGGATGAGCACCTCGCCGCTACCGGGCTGCGGCTGTGCGATCTCTTCGACACGCAGGTCCTCGGGCGGTCCGTAGGCGTCTTGGACGATGGCCTTCACTTGCTCTCTCCCTCGATTTCGCCGGTTTCATCGGTTCCGGGGTACTGGAAAGCCTCTTCGAGCGGGACGCCGAACACTCGGGCGATCTGGAAGGCCATCTCCAGGGTGGGCGAGTAGCGGCCCTGTTCGATGGCGATGACGGTCTGGCGGGTCACGCCGATGCGGCGGGCGAGTTCGGCCTGGGTCATCTCGCCGTGGGCGAAGCGCAGCGCCCGGATCGCATTGGTGACCCTGGTCGGCCTCACCACGGGTGGAAGCCCAGCCGGTAGGCGACGATCTTCGCCGTGGATGACAGGATCGCCGACAGGACGAACGCCAGGTAGATGGCGTTGGCGATCCAGAACTGATCGGCGCGGACCATCGCGAGGACGAGTCCGGCCACGCCGCCGATCACGATGAACGACTGCCCGATGTACATGCCGAAGCGGTGGATCTCCCGGTCGCGCTGGTCTTTGGTGTTCGCGCCCTCGGGAGACACGATCGCCACTGTGATGTTCAGCGCGATCTGCGTGACGATCGCCGCACCGACGGTCCACAGCAGCGGGGACGCATAGGACGTCTGCGCCAGCGGCGCCGCTCCTTCGTGCCGCCGAAGGACGACGCCCAGGTACGCCGCGTATGACGCGACCGTGACCAGGACCATGATCCAGGCACGTTTCTCTTCGAATGCCACTGCCGCTCCCGATGTAAAGAAAGCTTGACACGGGCAGTGTCAAACAGCAGCGACATGATGTCAAGTTTTCTGTACATCGCAGGGGGGCGGCAGCGGTTGGGCCGGCAAGCGCTGACCAACCCGGCCTCCCCTCATCGCCACTGAGGGTGCCTTCGAACCGGGCTGGAAGCCGGGATCGTCGATGGCCGCTGCCACACCGCCGACCCCGCGCAACGCCCGTCGCAGCCGGGCGGCGGGAGACCGGTCAGGCGGACGGACGCCGGGCCCTGCTGGTCCGCACGGAGGGGGACGCGCCCTGACCGACCAGGTGCACCGCCGCCGCTCGGCGTTCACGGCGGCGTGGCCCGCGCCCGACCAGGCCCTGTTCGCCCGCCCTCTGACGTCCTTCGTCGAAGCCCTCGGCAGCCTGCCGAACCGAGAGACCTGGAACCCGCCCGCCGGCCCCGGCACACACCACCGGCCCAACCCGGGGGCTCAGCCGCGGGATCTGAGTCGCCGGAGCATTCGCGCGTCCTGGAAGCCGACCGAGCGGGCCGCCGATTCGACCGTTGCGCCCTGGCCGATGAGGTGTTCGGCGCGCTCGACGCGGAGGAGTTGCTGGTATCGCAACGGGGTCAGGCCCGTCGACTCCGTGAAGTGGCGAGTCAGTGTGCGTTCGCTGACGCCGACGGCAGAGGCGAGATCGGCCAGGCCCAGGTGCTCGGTGAAGCGGGAGTCGATCAGGTTCTGGGCGCGGTGGACCGCGTCGTTGACGTGCGCGCGGTGCCGCAGCATCGCGCTCACCTGCTGGTCGTGGCCGTTGCGGCGGGTGTAGACGACCATCTGGCGGGCCACGCGCGCGGCGGCGGCCGGGCCATGGCGGACGGCGATCAGATGGAGAGCCACGTCGATGCCGCTGGCGATGCCCGCCGAGGTCACCACGCGATCGTCAACCACGTACAGCACGTCCCGTACAACGCTCGCCCGGGGATACCGCCGGGCGAGCTCGTCCTGCACATCGTGGTGGGTGGTGCAGCGCCGACCGTCGAGCAGCCCCGCCCGGCCGAGTGCGTCCGCCCCCACGCAGACACTGGCGACGGTGCCGCCGGACGCGTGATGATCCGCGAGCCACCGCAGCGCGGCCGGGCCGATCGGCCCACTGCCTCGGAGCCTCACCTCGCGCCAGCCGGGGACGATCAGCAGATCGTCAGGCGCGGGCTCCGGCAGGCTCACCTCCGCTTTCAGCGTCACGCCCTGCGCGGTGGGAACGTCCTCCCGCTCGGCCACATAGCCCACCTCGTACCCGTAGCCGAAATCGGCCGCCGTGGAGAAGACCTGGGCGGGCCCGGCGAGATCCAGGAGATGCAGCTGCGGGACGAGAAGGAAGACGACACGGGTCACGATCCGGTCAGCCCCTTCCGCCGCTCGTGGCTGCCTTGCCGGTCAGTTCGTCGACACCGGCGATGGTCGCGAAGCGGCCCGCCAGCGCGTACTCGGTGCGGGCGATGATCTGGTCCGTGGAGAGGGTGAGCGGGTCGGCGAGGATCTGCGCGAGGGAGCGCCCGGCGGGGGCGTTCCAATGCTCGATCGGATGGGTCGCCGTCGCGTCCGTGACGAACGTGACCCGGAAACCGAAGTCGGAGGCCAGCCGGGCGGTCGTCTCGCAGCACTGCTCGGTGCGGATGCCGCATATGACCACCTCGCGGATGCCGCGCTCGGTCAGCAGCTGCTGCAGGTTGGTCGTGGTGAAGACGTTGCGCGAGGTCTTGGTGACCACCGGCTCGCCATCGGCCGGGACGAGGCCGTCGATCAGGCGGACATGGCCGAGGGCCGGGTCGAAGGCGGTTCCGCTGCCCGGCTGGGAGTGCAGCACCCATACCACCAGGTCGCCCTTGGACCGGGCGGCCTCGACCAGGCGGTCCACCTGTGCCACGACATCAGGGTTGGACACGGCCGCCCAGTTCGGCAGCTGCCGGAACGACTCCTGGACATCAATGACGATCAGTGCTCTGTTCATGCCTCGATCCTGGCCCTCGCCATGGCTCGCGCGAAGACACCATCCTGCCCCGATGCGGACCGATCCGGTCACAAAAAGCTCAGAGGGGCGCCGGGTCGCGCCAGGAGACGGTGGCTTCGCCGGTGAGGCGACGGGCCATCAGGTCGGTCATGGCGAGGTGGATCATGGCCTCGGACCGGGCCGGGAGGGTTTCGTAGTCGCGCGCCAGGCGGCGGTGGAACATCAGCCACCCGTAGGTCCGCTCCATCGCCCAGTCACACTGCACGTATGGATGGTCGAGAGCGCGAGCGGGCGCCGATAATCGGTCGCGAGGGCCTGGTGCGGCTGGCTGCGGTGGCTGAGCGGTTGCGGGGCCGCAGGCGCGAGGGTGAGAGGACCGGGTCGCCATGCGAGACGGGAGTGACGTCGGCCCCAGACGACGGTGAGGGCGGCGCCGGGCGAAGGGGTGTGGGCCGGGCTGCCGGAGGTGAACCGGCGGGCGGTGGTGGGGCAGCTGGTGCGGCCGGCCGGCCGGGCGGTGGCCGCCGTGGCGATGGCGGGTGAGCGGGACCGGCGATGACCGCGGTGATGCCGTGGGGGCGGCCCGGCAGCAAGATCGACGATCATCACCTGCAGCGGCTCGCGGTGGTATACCGTTCGGAAACTCATCGCTGCTGCCCGGAGGGGGTCTGGCGCGGCATCACGGTCTGCTGGAACCCTGTCCGGGTGATCGTCTCACTGGTGTATCGGGTGGTACGCAAGCTGCTCGCGGTTCCGGCAGTGCTGCTGCGCCGGAACATGGCCAAGGACGCGGAATTGCTGGTGCTGTGCCACGAGAACGCGGTGCTGCGCAGGCAGCTCACGAGTCCGGTGCGATACGAGCCGACGGATCGGCTGTGGTTCGCAGCACTGTCCTCGCTGATCCCCCGGCGCCGGTGGACGCAGGTGTTCCCGGTGACGCCCGCGACGCTGCTGGCGTGGCACCGCAGGCTCATCGCGGTCAAGTGGGACTACAGCAAGCGCCGGAGCAGGCCCGGGAGACCGGCGACCGCGAGTGCGGTGAAGGCTCTGGTCCTGCAGCTCGCCAAGCAAAATCCCCGCTGGGGCTGTCGACGGATCCAAGGGGAACTGGTCCGGCTCGGACACCCGGTCGGCTCGACGACGGTCTGGGAGATCCTCACCGCAGCGGGCATCGATCCAGCCCCACGCCGCAGCGGGCCGACCTGGCGCGAGTTCCTGACCGCGCAAGCCGAGGGCCTCATCGCCTGCGACTTCGTCCACATCGACCTGGTCGACCTGCGACGGGTCTACGCGCTGGTGTTCCTCGAACACAGCACACGCAGGCTGCACATCGCCGGAGTGACCGCCCATCCCACCGGGTCCTGGACGGTGCAACAGGCAAGAAACCTCGCCGTCGAGTTGGGCATTCGGGTGGACTCGCTGCGTTTCCTGCTCCGCGACCGGGACGCGAAGTACACCGAGTCCTTCGATGCAGTCTTCGAGGCCGACGACATCCGCATCGTCAGGACCGCGCCGCGGGCCCCTCGGATGAACGCGCACTGCGAACGGATCATTGGAACCCTGCGGCGCGAGGCCCTCGACCACCTCTTGATCTGGAACGAGACGCACGCGAGGCAGGTCCTCGATTCCTACGCCCGGCATTACAACGGTCATCGCCCCCACCAGGCTCGCGGACAGCTCCCTCCCCTTGCCCAGGAGCACCCGACGCCCATGGTCACCCCGTCCGCTCACCGGCTTTTACGCACCCGAATACTTGGCAGCGTGATCAACGAGTACAGATACGCGGCCTAATGGGAGCTGCCGGGTCGGAGAGACTCGGTGCCGTAGCCGCCAGCAGGTGAGCACTTATGTGGCCGGAACCAGTACGAGTTCTGTGGTCAGACCGTGCCCCTGCTGGTCGGCCGGAAGGCCATGACCGCTGATGGGGTGGCGTGCCCGCCGAGCTGAGCGTGAGCACTGGATCCATTAGGCCGCGTGCCGTGTCTTCCGCGGGCTGCACGACCGGGAAGTACCTGACCAGGAGGAAGAGTTGCTGCTGATCGGCGACGACTGGGCCGAGGACCATCACGACGTCGAGGTCCAGGACACCACGGGCCGCCGCCTCGCGACCGTGAGGCTGCCCGAGGGCGCGGAAGGCATCGCCAAACTCCACGAGCTCGTGGCGAGGCACGCCGGTGAGGATCTCGAGCCGGCCGATGTGGTTGTCGGGATCGAGACGGACCGCGGTACCTGGGTGCAGGCCCTGCTCGCCGCCGGCTACCAGGTCTACGCGATCAACCCCCGGCAGGTCGCCCGGTTCAAGGAGCGGTACGGCACCTCCGGCGCCAAGAGCGACAAGGGCGACGCCCACGCGCTGGCCGACATGGTCCGCATCGACCGTGACCAGTTGCGGCCCGTTGCCGGCGACAGCGACCAGGCCCAGGCCGTCAAGGTCGTCGCCCGCGCCCACCAGACCCTGATCTGGGAACGCACCCGCACCTTTCAGCGGCTGCGCAACACGCTGCGCGAGTACTTTCCCGCCGCCCTGAACGCCTACGCGAGTCTGGAGCTGACCAGCACGGACGCGCTGGAACTGCTCGTCAAGGCGCCCACCCCGCAGGCAGCGGCGAAGTTGACCCGCACGCAGATCACCGCCGTCCTGGCCCGCGCCCGACGCCACCACCGGGACCAGAAAGCCGGGGCCATCCAGGCCGCGCTGCGTGAGAAACACCTGGAACTGCCCGAACCGGTGGCCGCCGCCTACGGGGCCACCACGACCGCCCACGCCCGTCTCCTGATCGCCCTCAACGAACAGATAGCCACGCTGGAAGAGCAGGTGAAGGCGCATTTTCTCGCGCACCCGGACGCTGAGATCTACCTCTCCATGCCTGGCATCGGAGCGATCACCGGCGCCCGGGTGCTCGCCGAGTTCGGGGACGACCCCACCCGCTACGCATCCGCCAAGGCCCGCAAGAACTACGCCGGCACCAGCCCCGTCACCCGGGCATCCGGCAAGAGCCACACCGTCCAGGCCCGCTATGTCCGCAACAACCGGCTCGCCGACGCACTCCAGCGCCAGGCGTTCTCCGCCCTGCGGGTCTCACCCGGCGCCCGCCGCTACTACGACAAGCAGCGAGCCCGTGAAGCCGGCTACAACTCCGCCCTCCGCCAGCTCGGCAACCGCCTCGTCGGCATCCTCCACTGATGCCTCAAAACCCGCACTCACTACGACGAAGCAACTGCCTGGGCACACCACGCCCAACCCCATGCCGCTTGACACCAAACAACATGGGGTGTCTGACCAGCGGCGACGAATTTCCGAACGGCACAGGGCCCGAGAGAGCCAGCAGCGGGCGCTGGAGCTGTCCGCGCCGACCAGCACCATGACCCGGTCCCTGCTGACGATCGACGCGGCGGCCTGCGTCCACCACGACGGGGACACGGAGCAGGCGTGCCGCCGGACCGTCGCCGTTCTGGACGGTCTCCCGGACGCCTACCGCACCGGGCTCGTCCGCCGCCGCGCGCTGGACCTGTACCACTCGATCCCCGCCCAGCACCACCGCGAGAGCGCCGTACGCGAACTGCGGGACGTCCTGGCGGCCTGAAAACGGTGGGACGCGGAGCACGGAGCCCGTTGGAGGAGTCGGGACGTGTACTGCGGCGGGCCGGTGGGCATCAGCGGCGACTCTGTGAAGATTCTGCGATGACCCCATGTGTGGCGCTGTCCGTGCCGTGCGCTGGCGTCTGACCAGTCGTAGCCGTCTGCATACGTCGGCACCCCGAGACGACCACAACCCTGAACTTCCGAATGCATCTCCTCCGCGCAGGGGCCCCTGCCGTCGGAAGTCCGATGGTGTCCCGCCGAGTGGTGTAGCAGCGATCACCGCGAAAGTGCAGCTCGCGGGCCTGATTCGAGTGGCCGCCCATCGGGCCGACCTGACGACGTGTCAGTGAATTACTGCCCGAGGCGCTGCGATGCCAGCGTTGACACGGCCTTCTTCGAGGCTGGGCCCAACAGGCGCGGCGATGGCGGTCACGACGACCGCTCTCACCTGACGGACGGTCAGGTAATGGTGGCGTCGGAGCGAGCCAGCTTGGAGCGTGACCTGCAGCTTCCCCTTGATCGCTGCTACACCACATGGCGGGACGTGACCGGAAGTCCGCCGTCAGAACATCAACCACCGGCCGCCAGAGAGAACCTCAGCCATACACACACGTACTGCCCCCCCATCCGCCGCCTGTCAGCCATCCCGGTGATAGTCGGCGTGTGGCGGCCCGGCCGACGCCGAGCAGCTGGCGCCGCGTCGAGGCCCAACTCGGCCTGGCTGACCGACACCGCGCCACCGAAGTCCGCCGCGGCCTTGGGTTAAGCCGACCGCTACGTGTGCACCCGGCTCGACGCCGACGTCGCACTGGGTGACACCGTCACCGAACTGATGGTCGCCAGCCGCGGCGGAAAGTTGGACGCCGTGGTCCACCCCGTTGCCACAGACCTAGGGCGTGTATCGAGTTGTGATCATTGGCCGGTCCGGGTGAGGTCTTTGATCCAGATCATCGAGGCGCGCAGGTGGAGGCCGGCGAGGTAGCTGTCTGGGGTCTTGTCGTATCGGGTGGCGATGCCTCGCCAGGCCTTGAGCTTGTTGATCAGGCGCTCGACGGTGTTCCTCTCCTTGTAGAGGTCGGCGTCGTGGCTGACGGGACGGCCGCCCCTGGAGCCCTTCTTCTTCCGGTTGGCGGCCTGGTCCTTCTTCTCCGGGATGACTGCCTTGATGTGGCGCTTGCGCAGGTGGGCGCGGTTGCGGCGGGATGAGTAGGCCTTGTCCCCGGCGACGGCGTCCGGCCGGGTGCGGGGGCGGCCGACAGGCCCGCGGACCCGTATCTTCCCCAGCACGGGGATGAACTGCGGGCTGTCCGCGGCCTGGCCCGCAGTCAGAACGAACGCCAGCGGGCGACACTTCCGGTCGGCGGCGAGGTGGACCTTGCTGGTCTGCCCGCCCCTCGAGCGTCCCAGGAGGGCAGCCTTCAGACGGAGTTTCCGCCGGCGTCGGACGCGTCGTCGTTCTTCCTGCCCGGGATCGTCTCCGGTTCCCTGCCCGTTTTGTTCTTCGGAGCTGCCCCCTTTGACCTGGCCTTCTCCTCCTCGGCGGCGGCCTTCTCCAGGGCGGTGAACACGTCCTCGCTCAGGTGCATCCCGGCAGCGTCGTGGTGTGCCCGCGCGGTGGTGGAGTCGATGCTGACCAGGGACAGGTCCACCTCACCCCGCTTCGCGGCTTCCGCGATCATGCCCTCCAGCAGGGCCTCGAACACGCCGGCGTCACGCCACTGCCGGAAGCGGTTGGAGACGGTCGACCAGGCACCGAACTCCTGCGGCATCTCCCGCCACTGCCCGCCCGTCTTGAACCGCCAGATCACGCCCTCGAACTGCTGCCGCAGGCGCTCGGGGTACGGGCCGTACTCGCCGATCGGCAGATACGGCCCGATGAACTCCCACTCTTCGTCTGTCAGTTGCACTCGCGTCACACAAGACGATCTACCGGATCAGGCCTCGGAGCGAGGGCAAACCCCAAGATTGATCACGACTCGATACGCGCCCTAATGCCGCGCAGATGTGACACCACCCAGTTCATGGAGTTCGTCGACAAGATCATGTCGTGGACGGCCGAGGGGGACACGGTCCGGCTTCCCAGCACGCCGGTCCAGCCGGTAGCAGCCGATGAAGCCGTCCAGGCTCTCGCCGACGTCGCCGTGGAAGAACCGCTGAAGGGCACCCTGAACGTCGTGGGCCCCGACGTTTTCCCTCTCGACGAACTGGGGCGCCTCACCCTGCGAGCCCGGCCCGCGGGCGGCCGCAAGGTCGTGACGGACCACACCGCACCCGCGGGAGCCCGACTCGGCACCGTCCACTACACCGACTGGCTCACCGGACAATCCGCCGGGGACACGCCTGGTCCGGCATGAGCACTCTTTGGCCCCTGGGGGCAGTAGCAGTACTGGACCGAGAATCAGCGGTAGCGGTGGTCCCGCGCCACCAGTCGCCTGGCCTACGCGGGCTGACCGCCTGGTGGTCAGCCCGCGATCCATTCCCGTCGGATCTCGTCGGCCAGATCGCGCACGCCGAGCCCGTCACGAACCCGGGTGGCAAGGGCGACGGCGTCCTTCGGTTCGACGATCACCGTGAGCCCGCTCGCCGCCAGGTACGAGGTGGCCGCGACCACGCCGAACAGTTCGTTGAAGGTCTCCAGCCCGGGCACGCGGATCAGTTGGTGCATGAGTGCCGCGGCGCGGTGGTGCGGCTGGGTGTAGACGAGGGTGTCCATCACCTCGTCGGTGTGTCGGGCGGCCGCGGCGGCGAGGGTGCCGTAGTCGGTGACGTCGGGGTCGCCGGGCAGGGTCTGGCGGGCGATCTCCAGTAGCCACCCGCGGTCAACGCGGAGGATCACGCGGCCGCTGCCCCGCGGTCGGCCTCCGGGTAGCCGAACGCCTCCGTGAAAGCGGGGGTGAGCAGGGCCGTGAAATGCTGCGCGGCCGCGAGGAATCGGCGCTTCTGCTCGGCCTCGGCGAGTACCTGGCCGGCGAACTCGGAGACCTCCATGCCGGCGGCCGCGGCTCGCTCCTCTATCCCCTCGAAGGTGCCGTCGTCGACCTGAACCCTGATCTCCTTCATGCCCAGAAGCGTAGCCGTCTGGGCAGAGGCCGACAACGAAAACGGGAGCATGCCCCGGCCCGGCAGGATGAGCTACCGGCTGCTCTCGCGCGTGCTGGGCGGCGGCCCGCCCAGCTTCCACCCCGACGACTGGTCCGCGGAACGTGGGGCCGGACTCCACCGCGGCCTTGTTCCGGGCGAACTCCCTCTCGGCCGCCGCCGTGTCCCACTGGCGAGGCCCGGCCGAACTGGTCGCCCCGTCGGCTGCTCAGAACCTACGAGGTGAAGTTGCCGGGCCGGTGGTCACCCCAGCTGCTTCACGCGGCGAAGCCGATGTTGGTGACGTACTCGTACTGGCCCCACTGGGAGCCGAGGTCGACGATCTGGTCGACCCAGGCGTCGTCCAGCTCCTGGTCGTCGCCGGCCGCCCAGGCCCGCACGATGCGGTCCCAGCGGCGGACGTTCAGCGTGCGGTACTCGATGACGCGCTGGCGGGGCCGGTCGACCTGGGACTGGTTGAGCGGGTGGATCTCCACGCGGGTGCCGCGGCCCTCCCGGTTGAGGCGGGCGAGCAGGTAGCGGGCGACGTTCTCGCGCCGCACCGTGCGGTAGGCCTGCTCGATGCGCTCCAGGTTCGCCTTCGACGGCGCCCGCTTGCCGTCCAGCCAGGCGCGCAGGGTGCGGTCGGTGACGGTCAGGCCGGCCTCGCGCGCCCTGTGGCGGGCGTGGTCGGTGCGGGTGAGGTAGTGCAGGCGGGCGAGCAGGCCGCGCCGGGCGGTGATGGGGGTGGCGATGTAGCCGGCGAGCGCATCGAGTTGGCGGGCTACGGCTTCGTGTCCCTTGATGCCGCGAGCCCCGTGTTTCCCGAACTCGATGTTGCGCTCAGGCACCGGCTTTCTCTTTCGCCGTCGTACGCGACTCTGATCAACTGGGAGCAGAGTACAGCAATTCCCGTGCCGGCCCTCGTGGAGTGCGAGGCAGGCTTTCGCTATCCGCTCGTGCCGGCCGTGTCGCTCCCGACGGTGTAGACGTCCTTGACCTTCACCTCGGTGACGCCGCGTCCCTCGGGGAACACCGCACGCCAGTCGCCGATCACGTGCAGCTCGTCGGTGCCCATCGCGCGGACGACCATCAGGCCCTCGTCGTACGCCCGGTGCGCCTTCCACCACAGGTTCACGAAGGCCTGGGAGCGGATGAGGTGCATCCAGTCGGTGCGGTACAGCTCCCGGTTGTAGTTCGACTCCCCCATCGTGGAGACGAACTTCGCGTACATGGCCTTGACGTACTCCAGCGTCACCCCGTCGTCCTCGGCGATCGCCCGGTCCCGGGCGTCCTTCAGCACGATACGGAACTTCTCCAGCAGGTTCTCCGTGGCCCCCGACGTCCAGGACTCGTGGATCTCCGGCGGGTCGCACAGCCCGTGCGTCGGGCCCGCCAGACGCAGCAGCAGGCGCAGGGTCGGCTCGGTCACCCACAGCGGGCCCGGCTCGTCCCGACTGCCGAGCGGGTTGGGCAGGTAGGCGTCGTGCTCCCAGACGGGCGGGGTGATCAGGTGGACGCCGGCGCGGCGGCGTTCGTGGTGGTTGCCGACCGTGTGCTCCAGCTGGCCGATCGGCAGGTGCGTCTTGAGCGCGGACAGGTAGGCGCCGTTGATGTCGAGCGCGGTCACCTCGTGTACGCCCGGCGGCAGTTCGGGCCTGCTCCACTTCGGGCGGGCCTCCCAGATCTGGTCGGCGCCGCGTGCCGTCTGCTTGCGCAGGATGTCGGGCAGCCACGGGTGGGCGACGATGTCGTACCGGCCGCCCTTGCGGGTCTCGTCCAGCAGCGCCATCGCGTCCGGGATGGCCCGCTTCACCAGCGCCTCGGTCGCCGCCTCGACGTCGCCGGCGTGCTGGGCGAGCGCGGCTGCGACGGCGGAGCCGATCAGGTCCGGGGTGTCGGCGGTCTTCAGACGACGGCCGACGGGTACGACCTTGACCCCGCCCGCCGCCCGGCCCTGCCCGGAGGACGTCGTCCGGCGGGGTTCCTTCTGCCCAGCGGGTTTCTCCGGCCGCGAGGGCTCGACCGTCTGCGTGTGCTCGGCCGTGCCGCACTCGGCGGGGTCCAGGTGCTGCGGAAACCCCGCGACCTCGTGGGAGGCGGGCTGCCCGCACAGCACACAGGGCTGCGACGCGGACAGGACCCCAACGTCGTCAACGTCGTCCTGACCCGTTCCCGTTTCTTGCGCAGCTTCCGCCGCGACGGCGTCCACGGGTTCCCCGGCCGGGGCCTCCTCACCCGCGGCGGCAGCCAGCTTCGTTCGGGCGCCCTGAAGGAAGTACGCGTACTTCTCCCGTACTTCACCACTCGGGTCCCGTCCGGACTCCCAGCCCCCGACCGTGGACGGACTGACGTTCAAGGCCTGCGCGAGCTGGGCGCGCGACAGGCTCAGCCCTTCGCGCAGGGCGCGCCGCTCCCCGGCGGGCGGCAGCGGGACCTCTTTCCTGGCTCCGGCGAGCAGAGCATCGATCGCGTCGAAATTGGTCATCGGGCTCCCCCGTCCCGTACGGCCGCGGGGCGTACGGTGCCCACGTGGCGGCCGGGAACGCGGCGGCGTTCCGCGGGCAGCGACTCCGTGGCCCGGGTGGGCCCCGCCAGGAGTTCCAGGACGTCGATGCCGTAGTGCGCGGCGACCGCGTCGCAGTCGGCCAGGCTCCATGCGGCGGCGCCGGACTGACGGCGGCTCACCTGGGCCTGACTCACCCCCAATGCGGCGGCGAGATCGGTCTGCGCCTCGCCGGTCGCGTGCAGGAGCGCGGCCACCGCGGACCGAACCCGCTCATCGAGACTCATACCCATGAGGACGACGCTACCACTTAATGCTCATATTTCATGCGTATAACGCATCGATGTCGTGGAAGGGACGTCCCGGTCTGGTGGATCCGGCGCTCGTAAGGAATGGGAGTTTCATTTGGGCTGACTGTTCTCTGATGAGTGCGACGAGCCGGGTTCCTGGGATGAGACGCCGCTCGAGGCCGGCGTGTGCTTCTGAGTTTGGCTTCTCGGGGTGACGAATAGTGTATATGGGTGTATTCCGGAGGTATGCGGTACCCCGATGGTGGCGGCCTGACCGCGAAGCAACGTGCCCAGCGGGAGCGGCTGCGGTTCGAGGCCGCCGAGATGTTCGCCCAGGGGGTCCCGCCGCCCGAGGTGGCCAAGCGGTTGAGGGTCTCCCGGAAGTCGGCCTACGCCTGGCACGCACGCTGGCGCGAGAAAGGACCGGACAGCCTTGCCTCCAAGGGGCCCAGCGGCTTCCCCAGCCGGATGCGACCGCAGTGGCGGGCCTGGCTGGAAGCGGAGCTGGACCGCGGTCCCGCCGCTCACGGCTGGACCGAGGACCAGCGCTGGACCCTGGCCCGCGTGGCGACCGTGATCGCCCGCCGGTTCCACGTCCGGTTCAGCCTCAAGCATGTCTCGCGCATCCTGCACCAGATGGGCTGGACCGTGCAGAGCCCCGTGCACCGGGCCGCCGAACGCGACGAGCAGGCCGTAGCGACCTGGGTCAAGGAGGCCTGGCCCCGCGTGGGAAAACCGTGAGGAACCGGGATGCCTGGCTGTGCTTCGAGGACGAAGCAGGGCAGAGCATCAGGCCGCCCAAGGCGCGTACCTGGTCCCGACGCGGCCATCCGCCGGTGGTCAGGGTCAGCGGCAAGGGCTCCGGGCGGATCTCCCTGGCCTCGATGCTGTGCACCAAGCCCGGCACCCGCACCCGGCTGATCTACCGGATGCTGGTTCAGCACGCCGGGCGGAAAAAGGAGAAGAAGGGCTTCAAGGAGCCGGACCTCGCGGCGCTTCTGGACGCGGCGCACGCCGAGCTCGGTGCGGAAATCGTGCTGGTATGGGACAACTCCACGCAGCACACCGACCGCGCGATGCGTGACCTGCTCGCCGCACGATCCTGGCTGACGGTGTTCCACTTCCCGCCGTACAGCCCGGAGTTGAATCCGGATGAGGGCGTGTGGGCGAACCTGAAGGGGAGTCTGGGCAACCTGGCAGCGTGCACCACCGACCAGCTCGCGGCCTTCGCCCGGACCCGGTTGAAGAAGATGCAGTACCGGCCCGAGCTCCTCGACGGGTTCATCGCCGAGACCGGACTGGCCCTCGCGCCGCCGTAGAGATCGATGTCACCCCGAGAAGCCAACCTCAGTTGTCAGTGCCTGTATCTACGCTGCCACCTGTTCTGACACGGCAGCTGTAAGTCTTGATCGTTGGCGTGCCTGTGCAGGTCAGGGGTGGTGCAGGCGTGGGAACGGCCACCGCGATCATGGTCGTTTGTGAGGACAACGCAAGATGTGGTGGCCGTGGAGGCCACGATAGCCCAGCAGGAGTGGACGGCCGCGTTCGGGGACGTGATGGCGCAGGTCGCGGACTGCTTCCCGCGGCGGGACTCGCGGCTGCTGGCCCGGGAGGCGGTGCAGGCGATGCTGATGGAGCTGGAGCGGCGCAACTGCTGGTCGCTGGCCGAGGCTCTGGGGCATGGCGGGCCGCACCGGCTGCAGCACTTCCTCTCCCGCGGCGCGTGGGACCACGACCTGGCCCGGGACCGGCTCGCGGTCTGGGCGGCCGGTGAACTCGTCGGCCAGGAAGCGGTGTTGGTGGTGGACGAGACCGGGGATGCGAAGTCGTCCACGGACTGCGTCGGTGCCGCCCACCAGTACTCCGGTGCTCTGGGTGGGGTCGGCCTGTGCCAGGTCGCCGTCCACCTGACCTACGCCTCCACCCGCGGCCATGCGCTGATCGACCGGGAGCTGTACCTGCCGGCCGGCTGGGCCGCGGACGAGGAGCGCCGCCTGCTGCGGCACGTGCCCGACGCGGTGGAGTTCGCCACCAAGCCGCAGCTTGCCGCCGCCATGCTCGCCCGCGCCCGATCCCTGGGCATCTCGGCGCGCTGGTTCGCCGGGGACGAGGTGTACGGCGGGCGCGAACTGCGCCGCACCGCCCGCTCCCTGGGATTCGACTACGCCCTGGCCGTGAAGGCCGACCACCACGCCACCACCCAGGCCGGCCGCCTGAGCGCCGCCGAACTCGCCCGTCGCGTCCCGAAGAAGGCGTGGATGCGGATGCGCACCGGCCACGGCCTGAAGGGCGACCGGCACTACGACTGGGCCGTGATCGACGTGATCGAGGACGACACCCCCGCCGACGAGGCAGCCGCCGCCGGGCACGCCCACCTGGTCGTCCGTCGCCACCGCTACACCCGCGAACTCTCCTTCTACCGCTGCCACTCCATCACCCCCGTCAGCCTCGCTGACCTCGTCCACATCATCTGCACCAGGTGGAAGATCGAAGAGGACTTCCAAGGCGCGAAGGGGACCACCGGCCTCGATCAGGGCCAGGTGACCTGCTGGAACTCGTGGATGCGCTGGAGCCTGATCAGCCTCCTGGCCGCCGCGGTCCTGACCGTCACCCGCGCCCGCGCCACCGGCCCCGCAGGCATCGACCTCGTCCCGGCCAGCCCGCGTGAACTCCTGGCCGTCCTCCGCGCCACCGTCATCCCGATGCCCCGCCGCGACCTCGACCACGTCCTGCACTGGTCCGCCTGGCGCCGCCGCCACCAACACCGCGCCACCACCTGCCACCGGCACTGGAACAACGTCACCGCCGAGGCGAGCACATGACCCGACGGCCAAGATCAAGACTTACAGCTGCCGTGTCTGACGGGCGAACCTAATGGGGACGAAGTGGGATTTTGGGGCGATTTCATCGTCTTCCGCAGCAAGGAGCCGCCGTCACGTGCACCAGTGTTCTCGGGATCGCCTACATGCAGCGAGGGACACGAGCGCTGCGTGTCGATGTGCTGGCCTCGGGATGGAGGGTGGCAGACGGTGCAGGTCCATCACGGACTTCCGGGCGACGCCGAGGATGCCCTGCTCTCCGTTGTTCAATGGACCGGGGCTCCGGCCTGTGTCGCCACGATCTGCGACAGTGACTTCGGTGTTGTCATGGGCGCAGCACCCGACGGCAGCTTCTGGCAGGGGTGGCTCAACCTGGACACCGCTGCCGGGGAGCTGACGGAGATGCCCGAGGATGCCGAGGAGTCTCTCCCCGAGGACCCCGCCTTCCAAGCGGCGGTCACCTGCAAGCGAGCCGAGATGGAAGCGTCCGTTTCCAATGACGCTCTCAAGGCCGTGATATGGGCTCGCGCCGCTGGTTTCGGCCAGGGTGTCGACCCGTCCGTCGTCGAACAGATCTTCCGGGGCCATGAGACGTTCGCTGAAGATCTCTTCTTCACTCTGCTCGACAGACTCGGCTTTCCGCCGGCCGTCGATCCGGGGGGCTTTGATGGCCGGTGACTCCAGTCGGGTCCTGGTCCCGGATGAGCTGTGGGAGTTGTTCCAGCGGGTGGTGCCGGCGCCGTCCCGGCCACAGGGCGGCGGTCGTGAGATCGCCCGGCGCGCAGGCGTCTCCGTCAGCGCGCTGAACGAATACGGATCGCCGTCGACGCAGTCCGCGCGGCCTGTGAGGCCCTCGCCAAGCAGCACGCCGAACAGCGCACCGCGACCCCGGTGTAGCCGCGCCCTACATCTCGGCGGGGTCGGGGTGAACCTCGAACATCGGTGCGGAGGATACGGTCACGCGCGCAGCCTTGATCACCCATGGCTACCTGCAAATCCGGGGAACAAGGTCCTTGGGACTGACGAGGAAGACCAGTAGCGGCAGCGGTCAGCCGGTGTCCAGTACGAGGATGACGACTAACGTCCGGGAACGCCCCCGCCCGAAGGGAAGGGGCGGGGTTGTTGTCACCGTTCCGGAACGCACGTCGGGGAAGGAGCTGGCCGGGGTCTTGCCCGCCTCGGCTGGAGCATCGGGTGTCGCGGTGGCCGCGGCAGGAGGCTGGCCGCCGGACGTCTGCCCAAGCCAGCATCTGAGTACGGAACGCACCTCTGCTGCGTCGGCACCGCACGCCTCGGCGATTCTGATCACGAGATCCGGGCCCGAGGGCGTTCCCTGGCCCGTGAAATAGCGGTGCAGGCTTGAGGTACTGACACGGCAGCTGTAGTTCTGGTATCTGTGCTGTTCAGCAGCTTGGGGGCTGGGTCCGGACATGGGTACGGCCACCATGATCATGAACGTTTGTGACGACGTTTCAAGAAGCGGTGGCCGTGGAGGTCACGATAGCCCAGGCCGCCTGGGACCGGTTGTTCGGGGCGGCGATGGATGCGATCGCGGGCTGCTTCGCGCGGCGTGAGACACGTGCGACGGCCGCGGAGATGATCACCGGGCTACTCACGGAAGTGGACACGCGAAACTGCTGGACGCTGGCTCAGGCGCTGGGACATCCAGGCCCGCACCGGCTGCAGCATCTGCTGTCACGGGCGAGGTTCGACCATGACCGGGCCCGGGAGGAGATCGCCCGCCTGGTCGTGCGGGAACTCGCAGGTCAGGACGTGGTGCTGGTTGTGGACGAGACCGGGGACGCGAAGTCATCGACCGACTGCGTCGGCGCCGGCCGCCAGTACTCCGGCGCGATCAAAGGCGTCGGATTGTGCCAGGTCGCCGTGCACCTGGCCGCGGTCACCGAGTCGGTGCGGGTGGTGATCGACCGGACCCTGTACTTGCCGAGGGACTGGGCTGGGGACGAGGAGCGCCGCGAAGCAGCCGGCGTCCCGGAGGAGATCATGTTCGCGACGAAGCTGCAGCAGAGCGCCGCCATGGTCAAAAACGCGCTCGAGCTGGGTGTCCGGGCACGCTGGTTCGCCGGTGACGATGTGTATTCGGGCCGTGAACTCCGCCAGATCATACGGGGGTTCGGGCTCGGTTACGCGGTCGGCGTGTCCCACACATACACGGTCACGGACGGAGCGGGCCGCAGCTGGAAGGCCCGCCAGGTGATCAACAAGGTGCTGCCGCACCAGTGGATGCGCATGCAGACCGGGCACGGAACGAAGGGCACCCGCGAGTACGACTGGGCCTGGCTCGATGTCCGTGCGGACGACACCCCCAACGGACACGAAGATGACGGCACCAGCGTCCTGGTCGCTCGCCGGCACCGGTACACCGGCGAGATCTCCTTCTTCCGCTGCTGGTCGCCCGAAGATGTCACCCTCGCCCAGCTGGTGGAAGTGATCTGCCGACGGTGGCGGATCGAGGAGACTTTCCAACTCGGCAAGACCTTCACCGGCCTGGATGAAGGACAGGTGACCTGCTGGAACTCCTGGATGCGCTGGTCGCTGTTCTCCCTTGTCGCATCCGCCGTCCTCGCCCTGACCGCGGCCGCCACGACTACGGCCGGCCCCGCCGGACCAGCCCGTCTCGTCCCGTTGACCTGCCCCGAACTCGTCCGACTCCTTCGGGCGTTCGTCCTCACACCACCCGTCCGGGACACGGAACACATCCTGCACTGGATGGCCTGGCGCCGCCACCATCAAGCCATCGCACAAGCCTGCCACCAGCACCGACACGCTCTCCAGGACCAGCCATGACCAGAACTACAGCTGCCGTGACTGAGGTAGCACTTGCGTGAGATCGCCGCGTAGCTGAGCCCGCTGCGCTCCTTCAGGCGGGTGAAAGCTTCCGCCAGCGTCGTTGCCCGTACTATCACGTCCGCCCCGCCCCCCGACCAGAACCCCAGTACCAGCGCAGCATCCCATAGCGTCCCAACCTGTGGAAGGATCCCCAGCCAGGCCCGTGTGAATCATCCCGGGACGCCCCTTCCGTTGCCCCCGGCCCCGGGCCCGACCACTGTGTGGACGGCGAGCCGTCCGCCGGGCGGCTCTCGTCCTAGGGGAGGGAACAGTGGAACACCGCACTAGATGGCGGTCTGCCGCCTTTGTGCTGGGAGCTGCTGCGGCCGCAGTCGTGGTCGGCGTCGCGAGCCCTGCGTACGCTGTCGTCGGCGGAGATGTCATCCGCCACGACAGCATCCAGAACCTCGTCATCGCCAAGGACATCCAGTTCACCAACGGCACCAAGGGCAGCACGTGCCACATCTGGAACCGCGACGGCGGCAACACCTATAAGTACGTTAACGCGCATAACAACTGCACTACAGCCAGCATGAACGGCCGCACTTACAGCTGGACCGTCTGGAACGACACCGACGCCTTTACCATGCAGTACGAGAACTACTGGGTGAACATGCACGGCGCCTGGCGCTACGTCAGCGCCAACGACTACACCCGCATCCACGACAACGAGAACGCCCATTGTTACCGGGAATCCGACGGCGTCAACTGCTACGTCTCCTACGGCTGAGCCACGCGGGGGGTGCCGACTTCGCCGTGCGCGGTCCACGTCTTGAGCACGTGCGCGCGGCCGCCTGCCTCCTCGATGAGGCGGATGACCACGCTCTGCTGGCTGCCGTACAGCCCGACCCACCCGCGGTAGGTCCGCAGGGCGGCGGCGTCGTCGGCCCACTGACCGGTGACGGCCGGTTCGCCCTCCTCGAACTGGAGGACGGCGAGGTACGTGGTCACCGGGCGGGCTCCGCCTGCCCCGCCGTGCGTGGGGCTACGAGTGCAGCCGGGCCAAGACCGACTACGGCGACGAGCTGTGCCAGCAGTTGTCCGGGACCTGCGTCGACCGCTATGTGGCCGGCCTGCTGCTGGCGGCGATGGCACCGGCCGCGCTGGAGGTCTCGCTGCAGGCCGCCGAGCAGGCCCAGGCCCGGCGAGAGGAGGTGGACCGGATCTGGCGCCAGCGCCTGGAGCGGGCGGACTATGCCGCAGGCCGGGCCCGGCGCCAGTACCAGCTGGCCGAGCCCGAGAACCGCCTGGTGGTCCGGGAGTTGGAGAAGGACTGGGAGCGTGCGCTGGCCGAGCGGCAGCGGCTCGCCGAGGAGTACGACCGCTTCGCCGCGGCCCGGCCCCGCCTCCTCACCGCCGCCGAGCGCGAGCGGATCCGGGCCCTGGCCGCCGACCTCCCCGCCCTGTGGCGGGCACCCACCACCACCGACGCGGACCGCAAACAGCTCATCCGGCACCTGGTCGAGAAGGTCCACCTCACCGTCATCGGCGACAGCGAACGCGTCACCGTCCAGGTCACCTGGGCCGGCGGACACCGCACGAGGGGCGAACTCGCCCGCCCGGTCGCCCGCCTGGACCAGCTCAGCTACTGCCCCCAACTGGCCGCCCGGGCCCGCGAACTCGCCGCGGCCGGGCACTCCGCCCCGGCCATCGCGAAGATCCTGGGCGCCGAGGGCTTCCGCCCGCCCAAACGCCGCGAACACTTCGCCGCCCAGGGCGTGCGCAGGCTGCTGCAGGAGCTGGGCTGCGTCAGCCGGCAGGAACAGACCCTCCGCCGGGGAGCACCCCCACTCGGCCCGCACCAGTGGTGGCTGACCGACCTCGCCCGCGAGATCGGCGTGCCCCGCGTGACCCTCTTCGGGTGGATCACACGCGGCTGGGTCACCGCGCACCAGCAACACGACGCCCGCCGGTCCTGGGTCATCCACGCCGACCCCGCAGAGGTCGAACGGCTCCGCCGGCTCCACGAGCAGTCCCGCGGCCACCGCCCACGCCAGGCCTGGCTCGACCACCAGCAGGCGGCGATAATCCCGAACGAGGAAGGAACCCGAGGCGATGATGCCGAACCGCAGCTATGACAGCACTGCGGCTTGCCCGTCTCGACGGTGTTGCGATCTTTATAGAGCGTGGCGTCGTGGCTGACCGGGCGGCCGCCGGAGCGTCCCTTCTTCTTGCGGTTGGCGGCCTGGTCAGCCTTTTCCGGGATCACCGCCTTGATGTTGCGTCTGCGCAGGTGAGCGCGGTTGGCGCGGGAGGAGTACGCCTTGTCGCCGGCCACTGCGTCCGGCCGGGTCCTGGGGCGGCCGACCGGACCGCGAACCTTGATCTTCTTAAGGACAGGGATGAAGCGCGGGCTGTCCGCGGCCTGGCCGGGAGTCAGCACGATGGACAGCGGGCGGCAGCGCCGCTCGACGGCGAGGTGGACCTTACTGGTGAGCCCCCCTCGCGAGCGGCCCAGTTCGGCGGCCCGCAGTCGGGCCCTGCGGCGTCGGCGCACGATGCGGCGGTGTTCTCGATCGGGGTCCTCCTTGTCCGGCCCCTCGCCTACGGGGTCGTTTTGCCCCTTTGCTGCAGCCCCTTTTCCTCCGCCACGGCCTTCTCCAGGTCCTCGAGGAGCTCCGGGTCGACGACCATGCCCGCCGCGTGGTGATGCGCGCGGGCAACGGTCGAGTCCACGCTGACCAGGCTCAGGTCGACGTCGTCGCGGGCCGCCGCCTCGGCGATCATCGCGTCCATGAGGGCCTGGAAGACCCCGTCACGCGCCCACATCCGGAACCGGTCGTAGATCGTCGACCAGGAGCCGTAGCTCTCCGGCACATCCCGCCAGGGGCTGCCGGTACGGAACCGCCACATCACCGCGTCGAAGTAGCTGCGCAGGTCAGGGATCGGCCCGAACGCCCCCAGCGGCAGGTGCGGCTCGACCAACTCCCACTCACCATCGATCAGGTCACCACGAGTCACGTGACCGGTCTACCGCAGCCAGCACCCTCATGAAGTGGGAATGACCGATCCTGTGATCTCAACTCAGAACAGGCCCTAGTCGTCGCCACCGAGCAGATGCCGTGCCCCGCCCAGAATGTCGTCTGACTGATCCACTTCAGCGAACCGGAACCGCCTGGCGGGTACGGGGAGAACGATGCGGCCCGGCGGACGACGCCGATACGGCGGCCGGGGTCCTCGCCGAGGCGTCCGCGGCCCGGACCCTGTACTGCAGACTCCCGTCCTCCAACGTCGTCCGGTCGGGATCACCCACGTCGTAGGGAGTGAGAACGGCCCGCACCACCTCCATGTCCAAGGGAACGGGCGCGACGCTGCCTTCGACTAATTTGTAGATCGACGGGCTGTAGTTCACACCAACGTCCTTTTCTTCGCTGGGGGCCGACCCGGTAGATGACCGTGATGTTCTTGAGGTGGTTGGCAACGCCATGGTCGCGGCCGCCATCTGCGACGGCGACGGGGTCACCGTCCGCCGCCAGCCCGTCGCCGAGAACGGCGACACCGGGGCGCCTCTGTCAGTGAAGGGTGCGAGCATCGGTGCCGCCAGGTCGGGGGCGACACCGGCAGGGGGCGTGGGCATGTCGATGAGAAGGGGGCGGGGATGGGTGCGACGCGGGACACACGGCGGATCCAGACGGCGGTGCTGGGGCACCGGGAATCCGACGAGCCGCTGGTTTTGCCGCTGGAGGCGTTCGAGTTGGATGTCTTCCGGCACCTGTACCAAGGGGCGACGTTCTGGTGCGGGGTCCTGCTGGGCGGCTGCGGTGGGCGGTTGGCGACGAAGCTGTACACCGACCGGGCCTGCCACTTCGCGCACTACCCCGACCCTGACGGAGCGTTGACGGTGTGCTCGCGCACCCATGGGGGTGTGGGCAGCGCCGACCACCTGTACCTCAAGGCCGTGACCACTGCGTGGCTACGGGAGCAGGGGCGCGGCGCGCATTTCCATTTCGCCCGGCACGAGGGCGCGCCGGTCGGGTCCGTGGTCGACATCGACGTCGAGGGCGGTATGCAACTACGGGTCCACATCAACGGCGAGGTCCCTGTGCGCTGGGACCCCACTGGGCGGACCGAGACGGTCCTCGGGCCGGGGGTGCGGGTGGAGTACGAGACGTTGGCCCGCCGCCGGTACGTCAACCGGGTCCGGTTCTACAGCGACGGCCCGTGCCGCCGGGTCCAGATCGGCACCGAAGCGCTGGGCCGGGGCACGGAGTGGTTCGCGCTCGAGGACTGCACGATGGCCCCGGACGGGCTGGTGACGCCGGTCGTCGCCGAGTTGCGGCGCCGCTGGGAGCAGCTCACCGCGCCTCGCCCGGGAGCCGAGGCGCCGGGCACGAGCGATACGGCAGCGGGTACCGCCCCCGCGGCGGCAGCCGCCAGTCCCGCGGTCTCCGACGCAGTGCCGGGGAAGGTTCATCGCCTGGTGCTCCGGCTGGGCAGCGCGCAGCGCGCCGACAGTCTGGCCGAAGTCCGCAAGCTGTGCGCCGACGGCGACCATCTGCTGGGCCGGCTCAAGGACGGCACGGCCGCCCGTGACAGGCTCCAGAAGGCACTGAGTGCGGCACAACGCTGGCAGGAGCAGAAGGACAAGGTGTGGCAACTGGTACTCGCCCGCCTGCAGGAAGCCATGGATCGGCAGCGGGTCGCAGAGATCCGCTCCCTGGTGCAGCAGGCCATCACTCTGCGCGGGCAGGGCCACCACCTGTCCGTGGAGGAGGAGGCACTGATCAAGCAGGCCCAGTCCGTCCAGCATCGTTTGCCGCGGCCCGGGCACACGGGCCGGATCCCGTTGGCGCGGTCCGGTTCCCCAGCGGACCGGACGCCACCGCGCGGCAGTGAGCCGCGCTCGCGCAGCCGTACCCGTGGACCGCAGGCAGATGCGGTACCAGTCCCGGCCCGCCGGCCGCAGCCGACGTCCCTCGTAGAACGTTCGCAGCAGGAACTCGAAGCGGTAGCGAGGGCCGTACGCGGGGCATTGCGCAGGACCGCCCGGCAAGGAGGCGTCACCTCGTGGAATACGCTGCGTCGCCAACTGGGCTCCACGCTGCCCCGGCTCACTGCCACCGACCAGGCTCGAGTGTTGCTCCTGGTCGACCGCGCCACCGAGACCGACCAGCCGCCCCTGTCCACACTGCTCGCGGCTGGCGACCCCAGCGCCGTGGCGGCGTACCGGCAGTCCGCCGCCAACCTCGGCCTGATCGTCCCCGGTGACCCCGACGCCCTGCGCGACGTCCTCGACGCCGACACGGCGCATCTCCACCGCCTATGGCGCGGCCGGTGACAGCCGCAACGCCGTGTCCGGTCGTCGAGCCAGATCGCGGCCGTTATCAGCGCCGTGGACGGCATCATCACCGCGGTCATCACCGCGCGGCGGCGGGGCCTGGGGCAAGTTGCGCGCAGAGGTGACGTGACGCGACATCACCGCTCTGGCCGCGTCACGTCACCTCGTCACCGCGTCGAGAGCCGGGCGAACAGGCTGCGCCAGGCCGAGCGGACACCGAAGTGCCGTTCGGCCTCGGCGTCGAGGTGCTCCCGGCACGCAACGAGGAACGCTGGCGACAGCATCGGCGCGGCCGAGGCGGGACCGACCGGAGCGTCAAGGGTGAGGACGTCGACGAGGCGCCAGTACACCTCGAGGAGCTGCCGTGCGCCAGCACGGACACCAGGGCCGGCTCCCAATGCGACAAGCCCCTCCGAGCGCTCGAGGCGCCGCAGGTAGGCCCGGGCGCTCTCCCGCTGCTCCGGCCGGGCCGCGGCGAGCAGCGTGGGCCACAGGGCGGCGGTGGCAATCTCGTCCGCGACCGTGGCAAACCCGGCTCAGGTGTCGGCGCGCCGCTGGTGCGTCCGCTGCCACTCCACGCTGTCGGCGAGCGGCCGGGGCCGGGCCGTAGCGGCGCCGGTCACCAGGCGGAGAGAACGCGGGTCACCCGGCGAAGAGACGCGGCGGGCGCGGTCGGGGCCTTGTAGGGTGCCGAAACTCACGTATAGCTGTTGACCAGGAACTTTACGAGGGTCGGCAGTCCTGACAGGCTCGGACTGCATGGCGTTGCGCATGCTCTATCTGATCTTCATTCGGCTCCTCGGACTGATCCTTCTCCTCTCCCGTGCAGACCGGACGAGGGATGTAGAGCTGCTCGCACTGCGCCATGAGAATGCGGTGCTGCGCCGGCAGCTCGGTGTCCGACCGAGGCCGACCTGGCCGGAGCGTGCGGTCCTCGCCGCTCTCGCTCGGCACCTGCCCGGCAGACTCCGCCGACACCGCCTGGTCACCCCCGGCACGCTGCTGTCCTGGCACCGACGCCTGATCCGCTGGAAGTGGCGGCCAAAAACCCGCACGGACCGGACGGCCACCGATCCCCGAGGATCTCACCGCTCTGATCCTGCGCCTGGCCCGAGAGAACCCGACCTGGGGCTCAACCCGCATCCAAGGCGAACTGCGGCGCCTGGGCCACCGCGTCGGCGCCACCACCATCCGCCGAATCCTGCGCAGCGCCGGTCTCGGTCCCGCGCCCAGAGGCGGCCCCGAAACAGGGCCTACCTGGTGCGAGTTCCTACGCGCCCAGGCCTCCGGCCTGCTCGCCGCCGACTTCTTTCATGTCGACACTGCGGCCTTGACCAGGCTGTATGCCTTCGCCGTCATGGAGGTCGGCACCCGCACCGTCCACATCCTCGGCGTCACCGCCCACCCCACCGCGGCCTGGGCCGCCCAACTCGGCAGAAACCTCCTTGCCGACCTCGGCGAGCGGACATCAGGCTTCCGCTACCTCCTGCGCGACCGCGACAGCCGGTACTCCCAGGCATTCGACGCCGCCTTCACGAGCGAGAACATCGCGATCTTGAAGAGCGCGCCGCAGGCGCCGAAGATGAACGCCCACGCCGAGAGGTTCATCCACAGCGTGCGGGCCGAGTGCACCGACCAGATGCTGATCTACAACGAGCAACACGCACGGCGTGTCCTCGCCGAGTACGCCGAGCATTACAACTCCGGAAGGCCGCACCGAGCCCTGCAACTTCGCGCACCAGCCGACGACCCGGACGTCATCCCCTTCCCAGCCCAGCGGATCCAGCGCCACGACGTCCTCAGCGGACTCATCCATGAGTACCGCGACACACCCTGACGAAGATCATGACGCTCTGGCAAGCGCCCAGCTCAACGCATGTACGGGACTTTTGGCACCCAACACGGGCCGCCCTTGTTCTTGCCGACCAGGTAGCCGTTGTCGTCGGTCCAGTAGGTCCGCTCCACCGCCGCGGTCTTGCTGTCCGCGCCGTAGATGTAGGTGCCGTCGTACACCCATCGGCAGGTGTTGCCCGTGCTGCGGCTGTCGCCGCAGCCGCGCATCTCGGTCCGCGAGCCGGATGCGGCCGACGAGGGGTGGATCCCTTCCTTGGCGGCGGCGTCGAGGCCGGACAGGTCCTAGGAAGCGGGGCCGGGTCCTTGACGGACACGGCCCCGCTAATCCGACGGAGCGTCAGCCCGCCCAGACCTCGGCCTCGTCGGCCGGGACGGTGGTGGCCAGGCCCAGTTCCTTGCGGGCGGCGACCGACTCGTTCGGGTCGATGTCGGTGAACGCCGGGGCGTAGGCGATGTGGAACGCGTCGGCGTCGGCGGCGTTCGCGGCCTTCTTCCAGTTCCCGGCCGCCTTCGTCAGCGTCGCGCGGAGCTTGCCGACCTCGGTGCCCTCGATGCCGTCCAGGCCCTTGACGTGTGCGTCGAGGGCGGCCGCGACGGCCTTGGCCTGCGCCTTGTAGCCGGCTAGGTCGTCCTCGATGGTGTCCTTCTCGGGCTGGTTCGCCCACAGGGCCTCGTAGACCGCGTTCGAACCCTTGAGGTACGTGGTCTGCTCGGGCTTGAGGGACCTCGCGGTGTCCAGCGAGCCGCTGATCGTGCCCTTCTCCGCGGTGTAGGTGCAGCTCACCGCGCGGTCACCCGTCGCCCAGCTCTCCTTGGTCGGGGTGTAGTAGAAGAGGGCGACCCCCTTGGGGAGCGCCCAGGTGTCCGGGGCGTACTTCTGCGCCTCGACCGGGCAGCGGTTGTCCGCGATCGTCGAGACCCCGTCGTCGCCGGGGTACTCCTTGCCCTTGTCGATCGCGAACTCGCCGACGACCTGGCCCTCGTGCGCCTCGTCGCAGGGCACGATCTCGACGGCGTACGCCGTCCCCTCGGCCTTGCCGGTCGGGTTGTAGCAGTCGCCGATGTCCAGTGAGAACACCGAGCGCTGGCGAGCCACCTTCTTCGCGCTGTCCTTGGCACTGTCGACGGCGTCGGAGACGTCCGAGCATCCCACCGCGCCGATCGCGAGCAGGGCGGCAACGGCGGATATGCCGCGAAGGGAACGATACGGTGCACGGATTGCCATAACGTGTACATCCTCTTATGTGATCTTTATGAGGGTCGCACGCATCGTATGCCCTTCCTGTGGCCCGGTTGTGCGAAGGCCCTCACCTCATCGCGGCGTCTCTGACTCGCGACGGGCCGCGAGGGTTGTATCCGGGCTGCTCGCAGGTGGGAGTCGGGAGGGCCCTGTGACACTTCTGTGGAGCCGGGCGCTGTTGAGCGTGGAGGGACGTGCGCAAGGGCGGGCGTACCGCGAGGTACGGATTCGCCACGAACCGGTCACACATCTTGTCGGCCAGATGCCCGCAGATTCAAAGCGTGCATCTGTACGTAAGCGTCGAGGCCGCTGCCTGGGTGCACGTATACCTTCGAGCGGGCTTGCTGAACCTGGAGCTGGTTGAGCTGGCGGCGAGGGTGCTGGTGCCGATTATTCATCCATCCTGGTCACGCGGCATGTTGGTACTCGTGAAGGGTTCCGCCGAGTCGATCTCGTCGACGGACTTCCAGGGGGGGTGATCTGCCCGGGATCGGCGATTGGTGCGGGGAGTTGGCAGAGCGGAGCCGCTTGCCCCAGGGCTCGGTGCGGCCGGTGCCGGCTGTAGAAGGTCTCGAACTCGCGGAGCGCGTGCCGGAGGTGGCCCTGGTTCCAGATCACAGTGCGGTCGAGGAGCTCGCGCCGGCAGGTCTGTATCCAGCGCTCCATGAGGGAGTTCATCCGGGGCATCCGGACACCGGTGGCGACGACCTTCAGACCGGCATCGGCCGGCAGGGCGTCGAAGGCCGCGGTGGACCTCGCGTCCCGGTCCCGGATCAGGAACCTGGCCCTGCTGCCCGCGTCCTCCAGGTCCATGACGAGATTGCGACCGAGCTGCACGACCCACTCCGCGGTCGGGTGTGCCGTGGCGCCCAGGATCCAGACGCGCCTCGTGGAGTGCTCGATGACGGCGAAGACGTGCATCCGCGCCCCGGTCAGCGTCCGGGTCTCGAAGAGATCGCAGGCGAGCCGCGCGGCCGCCTGGCTGCGGAGGAAGTCGGCCCAGGTGGTGCTCTGCCGCTTGGGCGCAGGCGGGATGCCGTGCGCGCGAAGGATCTCCCCGACGGTGGAGGCGGCGACCTCGATGCCCAGCGCCGCGAGCTCGCCTGGGGGCACCTCCCGGCCGAAGGCCGGGGGAGGACCCGGCGATACCCCCACGAGGCGTTCTCGCGGGCCAGGCGCAGGACCAGGACGCGGATCGAGCGGACGGTGGGCGGGCACCCACGCCGCTTGGGCGCGCAGGTCGCGGCATGGCATCGCTTGAGCAGGTCACGGTGCCGGCGCAGGATCGTGTCCGGGCGGACCAGCAGCAGGAGGTGGCGCAGCCTCTGCCTCGGGAGGTGGTGGAGCAGGCCGGCGAGGACCACGCGGTCGGTGTCGGTGAAGGCGGGCTTGCCAACCTGGCCTTGCAGGACCAGCAGGTGGTGCCGGAGCGCGAGGTGAGTCGGCGGCGGGAATCGCACCCGCCGCCGCTCGCAGAACCGTGCGGGAGCCTCTCGGCTCACACGGCTCCCATCGTCCAGCCGTCAGGCTTGAGGCCGAACCGCCAGTGGGCGAACAGGTTCGGGTAGCGGCGGGCCGCACCCGCCAGCAGTTCCCGCGCCCGTTTCTCCCGGCGGCGGAGTCGTTTGTACTTCCGGCACGCCCACCGCACCAGGTAGTCGTTGATGCGCCGGAGGAGGGGATACAACCCGGACTGGTAGAAGCGCCCGTAATAGTTGATCCATCCCTGCACGATGCTGTTGAACATCCGCGCAAGGTCCATCTGAACCGCCCCGGGTTCGGTAGAGATCTCAGATTGTGGTGATGACCTGGGATTTCGTGAGTTCGGTGTAGTAGTTGGCTTCGTATTCGACGGGCGGAACGTGGCCTATCTCACCGTGGAGTCTTCGGTGGTTGTACCAGTCGACCCACTCGGCGGTGGCCAACTCCACCTGGGAGAGCGTCTTCCAGGGCCGCTGGGGCTTAATCAACTCGGTTTTGAACAGGCCGATCGTGGACTCCATCAGGGCGTTGTCGTACGCGTCACCGACGGATCCGATGCTCGCCGCGATGCCGGCGGCGTCCAGGTGCTCGGCGAGCTTGAACGATGTGTATTGCGACCCGGCGTCCGAGTGATGGATCAACTCGCCTGGCTGAACAGACTGTTGGTCGCGGTCGCGTTGCCAGACGGCCATCTCCAGGGCGTCCAGGACGAAGACGGTCTCCTTCACGGTGGCGGCCGACCAGCCGACGATCCGGCGGGAGAAGGTGTCCACGACGAACGCGACGTAGACGGTTCCGGACCAGGTCTTCACATGGGTGAAGTCCGCCACCCAGCACCGGTTCGGAGCGACGGCGACGAAGTCGCGGTCGACCAGGTCGGGGGCCCGCTCGACCTGCCCGCCGGGGATCGTGGTGATGACGCGCTTGCCGCGCACCGCGCCCTGGACACCCATCTCGCGCATCAGGCGCTCGACGGTGCAGCGGGCCACCGCATGTCCCTGCCGGTTCAGCTCGCGCCAGATCTTCCGGGCGCCGTAGACGCGGTAGTTGGACGTGTAGACCTCCTGGATCCGCTCCTTGAGCTCCGCATCGCGCAGGGAACGGGCGGAGGGGGTTTCGAGGCGTTTCTTGTGGGCGTAGTAGGTGGAAGGGGCGATCTTGCAGTCGTGTGCGGTGAGCGTCCTGCAGATCGGCTCGACGCCGCCGAAGCGGTCCCGGTGCTCGTCGATGAAGGCTACGAGCGCGTGTGTGGCCGGTCGAGCTCGGCCGCGAAGAAACTCGCCGCGGCCTTCAGGATCTCGTTGGCCCGCTTGAGTTCGGCGTTCTCCTTCTTGAGCGCCTTGAGCTGGGCGGACTCCTCCGTCGTCGTCCCCGGCCGCGTCCCCGCGTCGACCTCATGCTGCTTCAGCCAGTTCCGCAGTGTCTCGCGGGAGCCGATGCCGAGCTTGTCCGCGACCGCCTGCAGGGCCGCCGTCTCGTTCGGGTAGTCGCCGCGCACTTCGGCGACCATGCGCACCGCACGACGGCGGAGCTCAAGCGGGTAACGGGAGGGTCGTGCCATGACTCAATCCTTACATGGAATCGAGCCTCCACCTGACCCGGGGCGGTTCAGCAGGTGCTTGGCGTGTCGCCGGCATCGGTGCAGCCTGAGGCCGTCCTGGACAGCTCCGCCGTGCCCGCTCCCCGCAAGAAGGCTTCTGGTGAGCCTGGCGCCGGCAAGCGGACGCGGGCGAAGAGGGCCGCCGACGCACAGGACCGCGCGGCGGTCAAGAAGGCGACCTCCAAGAAGGCGGCGGCCGGCAGGAAGCCCGCGAGCAAGTCCGGAGCCGCTAAGGCGGCCCAGTCCACGCTGGTCGAACTCGTCCGCCACCACCTCACCGAACAGAGCGAACCGCGCTCCGCGGCGGAAGTCACCACCGCACTCGACAAGGCACATCCCGAGCGCGGCATCAAGACCACTGTCGTGCGCACCACTCTCGAAGGACTCGTGGCCAAGAACCAGGCTCAGCGCACCAAGCAGGGCAGCTCCGTCTACTACACCGCGGCCGAGCAGACGTCCACGCCCGTCCAGGACGAGCAGCAGTCCGAGCAGGCCGAGTGAGACCGCTGGGCCGCCCTCTGAGTTCGGCCACTTCACAACATGGTGGCATTCCATCACAATCTGTGAACATAGGAAGGTGGTGGCCGGAGGTCGGCGTGAGTTGAGGCTTTCAGCTCCGAGAGGTGCGCTGCACCGGAGTGAGGTGGGATGTCGAGACCTGCCGCCCCCTCGAAGCGAATAGCAGAGGCCCACCCCACGGAGTTCCCCCGATACCGCAGCCATCTATCGTCTGGTTGGGGTCTTTGCCCCCTCGTTGTCAGCGACCTGCTGGCCGTCGACCTTGATCACGCAGGATGTCGGCTGCAGCGTTCCATCAGGAGTAATTGTCAAGACTTGTGGGTGAGTTGAGGTTCAGGCGGCTTCGAGGTTCTCGACGAGGTGGCCGTTTTCGAAGCGGGCGCCGGAGCGGACGAGGGCGACGAGGTGGGGTGCGGTGACCGCCCGCCAGCGGGCCTGGGCGGCCTCGGCGAGCTTGAACACCATCGCCAGGGCGGCGGCCGGGCTGCCCGCTCCTCGGGTGACCTTCGTCCGCAGCCTGATCGTGGAGAACGTCGACTCGATGGGGTTCGTGGTCCGCAGATGGATCCAGTGCTCGGCGGGGAAGTCGTAGAACGCCAGGAGCTCGTCCAGGTCGTCGGTGACCTTCTTCACGGCCTTGGGCCACTTCGCCCCATAGGTCTTCTCGAACGCGCGGGCCGCCTTCTCGGCGTGGGTGCGGTCCTCGGCGTTGTATATCTCCTGCAGGGCCTTCTTCGCTCCGGGCTGCGCGGACTTCGGCAGCGTGTTCATGACATTACGGGTCTTGTGGACCCAGCACCTTTGGTGCCTGGCCTGCGGGAACACCTCCGCCAGGGCCCGCCACAGGCCCATGGCGCCGTCGCCCACGACGAGGGCCGGATCGCGCATGCCCCGGCGGCGGCAGTCCCGCAGCAGGTCGGCCCACGACTCCGTCGACTCCCGCAGCCCCTCGGCCAGCGCGATCAGCTCCTTGGTGCCGTCCAGCCGCACGCCCATCAGGACCAGGACACAGGAGTGGGCCTGGCCGAGGCGGACCTTGGGGTGGACGCCGTCGGCCCACACGTAGACGTAGTCAGTGCCGGACAGGTCCCGGTTCTGGAAGGCCGTGTGGTCGTCCTGCCACTGCTTCGTGAGCCGGTTCACGGTGGCCGCCGACAGGCCGGCCGCGGAGCCGAGGAACTGCTCAAGGGCGGGCACGAAGTCCCCGCTGGACAGCCCGTGCAGGTAGAGCAGCGGCAGGACCTCGCTGATCTTCGGGGACTTGCGGCACCAGGGCGGGAGGATTTTCGAGGAGAACCGCTGCCGTTCGCCGGTCGCTTCGTCGACGCGGCGGTCGTTCACTCGCGGGGCGCGGACCTCGACCGGGCCGGCGGCCGTGGTCACGGTGCGGGGGCGGTGGTGGCCGTTGCGCACCACCAAGCGCCGCCCGCGTTCGTCCCGCTCGGCAGCCAACTCGGCTATGTACTGGTCGACTTCTGCCTCCAGCGCGGCGGCGAGCATCCGGCGGGCGCCTTCCCGCACGATCTCGTCGATCAGCGAACCGGTAGCGGTGGAGCCGTCTTCGTTGACTACGCTGAGCACGGGCGTGCCTTCCCGACCCGCGCTGCGAACGCGGGCCTGACTTGGTGACCGATACAGGATCATTCGGGAAGGTACGCCCTTCGCGTGCCGTCCCGAAGACCGATCCACAAGTCATGAGCATTGCTCTTCCATCAGCGGCCCGGACCGAGCCGGGGACGATCGACACCAGGTACCCCACCTTCTGCTCGCCCTCGGTCAGTTCGACTGTCTCCGTCTTCGTCCACGGAAGGGTCTGCTCCCCGAAACCGTTGCTTGCCGCGTGGTACATGATCTGGGTGGTGCCCTCGCCGGCGACCTGCAGCGTTGCTCCATGGCATGCCCGGCAACATCTGGCCTGGTGAGCTGTGTGACGCGCTGACCTGCTGCGGTCGGCGTCCTGGCCGTCGTGGTCGGGCGTGCAGATGGACACAAACGAGTGGGGCGATGGTTTCGGTGCGGGTAGTCGGTCGTTATGGGGAAGGAAGGAGATCTGCCATGCCGGCACAGGGACCCGCAAAGCAGCCCACGAGCCAGCTCGACGCCCGCTACAGCTCCGCGCTCCATCCCCGCCCGGGTGCCGCGGACGTCACCGCCACCGCGTGGGCCGAGGCCCGGCGGCGGCTGGAGGCCGCCGAGATCTTCTGGGTGTCCACGGTGCGGCCCGACGGCCGGCCGCACGTCACTCCCGTGATCGCCGCCTGGCACGACGGGGTGCTGTACTTCTCCACCGGCGCCGGGGAGCAGAAGGCGAGGAACCTCGCTCATGACGGGCACTGCGCGCTGACCACCGGCAGGAACTCGCTCACCGAGGGGCTCGACCTCGTGGTCGAGGGCATGGCGGAGCCGGTTGCCGATCCGGCGGTGCTGGAAGAGGTGATCGCGGCGTACGAGGCGAAGTACGGGCCGCACATCACCTCGCCGGAGGGCACCTTCCATGGGATCGGGGACGCGTTCCGGACGGGGGACGCGGTGGTGTTCGCGGTGGCCCCGGCCACCGCGTACGGCTTCGGCCGGGGTGACGGGGTCTACACCCATACACGGTGGACGTTCTGAACAACAAGGCCCCCACGGGGCTGTGGGTGGGCATTTCGCGAGGCTGAACGGGCGGGCACAGCCGGACCAGCCGGACCGCGGCCGCCGGCACAACGGTCACCGGGTTCCGGGACAGCCATTACCGGCGACAAGCCGCACTCCGGGCATGAAGATCACGGTCTACGGCTTATGTATCAGCAGCTCCAGTCCTTGTCGAGATCGAGCTGCTCGCGGCGCTGGGTGAAGGAAAACCAATTGCCGGAATCATCGCGGAAGATGGCCTCGATGCCGTACGGCCGCTCCTGCGGTTCCTGCAGGAACTCCACACCGCGCGCCTTCATCGCCTGATAGTCGGCATGGATGTCGTCGGTGGCGAATACGCCCGCGCCCAGTACGCCCTTGGCGATCAGCTTCTTCAGCTCCTCGGCGGACTCCGGATCGAGCGCGGGCGGGCCTGGGACCATCAGTGTGAGCTCGAGATCCGGCTGGTCCTTGGCGCCGACGGTGAGCCAGCGCATCCCGGCCTCGCCCATCGTCATGTCGGTACAAACCTCCAGTCCCAGCTTCTCGGTGTAGAACGCCCTGGCCCGCTCGTGGTCGAGAACCCAGACGTTGGCGATGGACAAACCCTTGATCACAACTGACTCCCGCGCTCGTGCGGGGCGCCGCTCGCCACGCGCTGCAGCCCACCGTAGTTACCGCTGCCTCACCGGGCTTCTCCAGAATTGCGCTCTTCGGTGCTGTGCTCCAGCAGTCCCTTGAAACTTCCGTGCCAGAGCAGCGCATAGCACCCCGGGATCAGCGCCGCCCCCTGCCCGACATGCCGGGCACGGTACTCACTCGGCGTGAGGCCGGTGTGCTTTTTGAAGCTCGAGGAGAAGGAGCCCAGGCTGGTGAAGCCCACCAGTGTGCAGATCTCGGTGACCGACAGGTCGGCGGTGCGCAGCAGGTCCTCCGCGCGCTCGATACGGCGGCGGCTCAGATACTGCCCGGGTGTCTGCCCGTACACAGCCCGGAAGACGCGGACGAAGTGGTAACGCGAGTACCCGGCATGCGCGGCGACCGCGTCCAGGTCGATGGGCTCGGCCCAATCACGGTCCATGACGTCCTTGGCCAGGCGTAGCTGCCGCAACTGCGAGAGCTGGGCGCCGCGCGTCGAGGCCGGGGTGGTACTCATCTGGCGATGGTGACACACCCACCCCGACGCCCCGCCCCGGACAGGCTGATCCGCGCTTCGGCCACCGGCACGGCTTCATCGACCATTCACGGTGTTCGTCGTCCGACCCTTGCACGATCCGGTCACCGGCCCGACTGATCCACCCGACGACGTCACCACCAGGCCCGAGCCCGGGCCGGCCATCGCCGCTGACGAGTCGCGAATCAAACACAGAGATCACAATCTGCAGCTGAAGTATTTCCCTTCAGCTGCAGATCGTGATCAGGCCCGCGCTTGGGGCGCAGGCTCGAAGTCAGCAGCCGGCGCAGGCCCGCCCAGAATGCGTAGGGCCCGCAACCGAACATTACCCGGGGCCTTCGGGAGGTACTTCGGCCGGCAGGCCGTCGCCCGGCCAGAGGGTGCAGCCCGCTTCCGCCCACTCCAGGTGCCTGCCGATCTCGACCAGCACCTTCATGCGGTCGGTCGGCCCGTAGGCCTGATACCGCCCGGTCGCCGGGTCGTAGGCCCGCACCTGGCTGTGCGGGCCGCAGCACACCAGAGCGCGGGCCAGGTCCGGCAGTCCCAGGCTCAGCGCGTCGCAGCCTCCGTCGCGGACAAGTTGAAGCAGGTCACCGGTGACCTGCTCCCAGTCGCCGACCTCCGGCCAGCCCGCCTCGCCGCCCAGTTCGTGGGTGAGCGTGGACAGCGGCACGATCTCGCCCGGCAGCCGGCCGCGGGTGAGGCGGTCGTAGATGCGCGCGCCGTCGGGCTGCCGTACGCGCGGGTGCAGCAGGGAGGCCGCGGCCACGAGCGAGGTGTTGATCTCCTGGGCGGCGGCCGGGTAGTACGGCTCGTGGGCGAACAGCAGATACACCTCGCCGGTCCGCTGCTCGGGCTCGTCCTGCAGGTGGGGCATGGGAGTTTCCTCCTTCGTCGACGACATGGGTGTCGTGCACCGGGCTGCGGACCGGAAGTGTCGGCGGCCCTGCGCAGGCGCGATGATCTGGCGGGTCTGAAGGGCGAGTTGCAGCATCAGCCGCTTGCGGGCGACGAGCGCGCCGGCGGCCGAGCGGGTGTCGCGGCGGATGGGCAAGTCGGCTGTGTCGAACAGCTGGTGGTGGCCGACCTCGACGGCGCGCCGCAGCTCACAGGCGTCGCTGCCGCCGGCAGCGTGGACGAGGCCCGCGTGCAGGGCGGCGAAGCGCTGCAGACAATGGCAGGCGGCGTGGGCCTCAACGATCCGGACGTGTCCGCGGACGCGGGCATCGAGCGGGTCGGACAGATGTTCCACGAGCAGCGGGGCCACAGCGGCCGCCGGCACCGCGGCGCGACAGCGCAGGCAGGCGGCGCACCGCTGTGAGGATGCGCCGCCCGGCCGGGGCGGCGCCTAGCGCGTCCGACTCGCCTAGTGACTCCGGGTGTGTGACGCGCTCGATCGCGCCGTGCGGCCGATGGGCTTTCCCGGGCCCCAGTCGGACGGGCGGATCAGCGCAGTCCGGCGAAGAGATCGTTCTCGGGTACGGCCGCGCCGGTGGCGTCCTGGACACGTACGAAGGTCTCCGTGCCCATCAACTCGCCGAACCTCTTCTTGCCCATCTTGAGGAAGAAGATGTTCTCGCCCTGACTGGCGTGCGCGGCCAGCGCGTCGAACTTCTGACCGCTGAATGCGGTGGTGTCCACCCACGTGGTGATCTCATCGTCGGGGAGGCCGATCTCGGCCATCGCGGCGGCCTCGGCAGGATCCAGCTCCGGCACGTCCTCATGAAAATCGCGCATGACCTCACCGAACTGCTGCATCATCGAGCGGGGCATCGTCGTCCAGTACACCTTCGGTGTCAGCGCGGTCATCTCCAGCGCCGCCATCGTGATGCGGTGGGCCTGGATGTGGTCGGGGTGGCCGTAGAAACCATTTTCGTCGTAAGTGACGACCACATCGGGTCGGTAGTGCCGCATGAGTTCCGCGAGTCGGGCGGCGCCTTCCTCCACGGGGGTCTGCCAGAAGGATCCGGGGGCGTCGTTGCTCGGCCAGCCCGTCATCCCGGAGTCGGCATAGTCCAGCATCTCCAGATCGCTGACCTTCAGGACGTCACAGCTCGCCTTGAGTTCTTGACGGCGCATCAAGGCGACGGCCGCCGGATCGTGCCCGGGATCGCCCGGCTTGACACCCCCCGGTCCGTCACCGCAACCGCCGTCGGTACACGTCACGAGAACCGTGCGGATGCCTTCCGCCGCGTACCGCGCGAGGATCCCTCCGGTACCGGTGGCCTCGTCGTCGGGATGAGCGTGCACTGCCATGAGCGTCAAGGGCCGGTCAGTCATGAAACAGTCCTCCTGCAGAAATACGTCTTGGTTCGAGTGCGCGGCGGACGTACCGCGATCCCGGAGCCCGGATCCTGACGGGGCGGACGACCTTGTGGTCCCCGTGTTCCCCGCCCGTGCGGCGCCGGTCCCTCGGCCGATGCAACAGCGGCGGCCGGACCGGCTGTTCCCGCCGCGGCCGCTTGACCTTCCAGGCGTCGGCGTTTCAATTCGAACGAGGTACGGGCACGACCTGCACGTCTTAGCGCTACGTCGGATCCGACTTCCATCCGGCATCAGCCATGCGATTCCGACACGAAAGGTGAGCCCCTACAGCCATGTGGGGTCTCGCCGCTCGTGGCATGTCGATCTTGCGTGACCTGGGCGTTCTTGGCTGTCTCACGGCCTTTTCATCCATGATCAGTCTCAAATCCGTGGCATTTCCTCGCGAGGGCGAGGTCGAGATCAGGCGGCTTGCCCGTGTCGGCCGAGTACACCACGCTGAACCCCGAGCACGAGGGCTACCGGCGAGCCCGGATCGCGCACCGATGAGTTTCCCGCGCCGCGCTGGTCTATACGCCGGACACCCACGGACGGAAGGCTGGGCCATGCGGAAACTGATCTACGGCATGAACCTGACCCTGGACGGCTACATCGCCGCGGCCGGCGACGACATCGGCTGGAGCGGACCGCCGAGCGACGAGCTGTTCCAGTGGTGGCTCGACCACGAGCAGGCGAGTGGCCTGTCGCTGTACGGGCGCAAGCTGTGGGAGACGATGAGCTCCTACTGGCCGACCGGCGACCGGCAGCCCAACGCCACCCCGGCGGAGATCGAGTTCGCGCGGAACTGGCGGGACACGCCGAAGGTGGTGTTCTCCTCGACGATCGACAAGGTCGACTGGAACACCCGCCTGGTCACCGGCGACGCGATCGCCGAGATCACCCGGCTCAAGGCCGAGGACGGCGGCCCAATGAACATCGGCGGCGCAACGCTCGCCGGGGCGGCCATGCGCGCCGGGCTGATCGACGAGTACGCGATCGCCGCCCATCCGGTCCTGGTGGGCGGCGGCACGCCGTTCTTCACCGCGCTGGACAACTGGGTGAACGTGAACCTGGTGGAGACGCGGACGTTTCCCGGCGGCGTGGTCCTGACCAGGTACGAGACGAGGCACTGAGCAGCTTCCCGCTGCCTCACGGCTTGGATGGGTGTTTCCTCTCACCGTCGTGTCATTTCCTCGGCAGGGATCTTGTTGATCGCGATGACCACTCGTTTGGGGGTGTGACCCAGATACGCGTCAAAGGGGCAACGAGTTGATCTTGAAGACCTGGCGGGCGTCCGGTCTCACGCGGTGCTGTCGGCTTCCTCGGCGAGGATGCGGTAGACGGTGGCGACCGAGGGGTGTTCGCCCTTGTTCTTGCCCGAGGTGATGACAAGCTTCTGCGCGATCTGGGGTGCCGGTAAGAACGCTGTCACCGATCCTGCTGGCTTATTGTGCGGTGGCCTCGACGGTGTCCTCCGACTTGCGGGCGAGCAAGTGGGCGTCGAGGAAGCCCCGCTCAGAGGCCGGGTCGTGGAGCAACCGGGCGAACGTGACGAGCCCGGCCCCGGCCAGCAGCTCGGCGAACCGGTCCGCCGGCCAGCTATAGGCGGGCGTCACCTTGTGGTCGAAGCGGACCGGCTCGGGCCCGTCGGTCGCGAAGAACGAGACCAGGAGCAGGCCCCCTGGTGCCAGGCCACGCGCCTGCTCGGCGAGCAGCGCGGGTAGTTCCCCAGGAGGAGTGTGGATCATCGAGTAGTGGGCCAGCACGCCGCCGAGCGCGCCGTCCTCGACTGGCAGGGCCTCCATCCGCGCCTCGTCGAACTGCAGCGCCGGATGGGCCCGCCGGGCGTGGTCGACCATGGCTGGGGAGAGGTCGAGCCCGAAGGCATCCAGCCCCAGCTCATGCAGCATGGCCGTCAGATGTCCGGGCCCGCACCCGACGTCGGCCGCCCGCGGGTTCCCCGTCCCGCGCACCAGCTCGGCAAAGATGCCGATCATGTTCCGCGAGAACGGCTGCGTCTCCAGTCGATCAGCGAACATCGACGCATACAGCTCGACGACCCCGTCGTAGGCCGCCCTGGTCTCGTCCTGGTGCCCCACCATGGAAAGGAAGTTAACACCCGCCGTTCGCAGCTGTTCTCCCGCCTTGTGCCGAATCCCGCGTCCGTCGCCGCGGGCGCTCTCGCTACCAGGACAAGACCACCACCCGGCTCCGCAACGAGGCCGGTGGGACCCGGAGCCGATACCCCGCCTTGGTCGACCTCGCCCGCAGCCTGCGTGACTTGATCACCTTGCGCATGGTCCTCCAAGACACGGACCCTGACCAGCGGGCTGATCTCCTCAGTGTCCACCGTGCCTGGCGCGCCGATCCCACCAGCCGACCGCGCCGCATCCCGCCGCAGCGCACACGCCGATCGTCGACCAGCTCACGAGGCTGACCCCGACTTACGGCTCGTCGGGATCGTCCTCCTGCAGTCCCGGGGCGCGTAGCTCGCACGTTCCCGGGGCTGCAGGCTGGGCGAAGGCGTAGCGGCCGAGGTTGATGTGGTCGAACTGGAGCGGGGACAGCCGGGCCCTCTGCGACAGCGACGAGGCGACACGGCCGCCTCTCTCAACTAACCGTTTGCGAGAGACCCGAACCGGAACCACCGCTACCGTCAATCACGGTTCCGTTGTCCCTACCGACGCCAATTGCATCGGATGCGAATAGGCGACACCCGACCTGGAGGTCACCCCCGAACCGCGGGCGAACGGTCCCACCAGGGACGTTGACCTCGGCATCGCGCGGAACCACGATAGCCGTCGCAGCGGCGCCTTTGCGGGTGCGTCACTCCATCGGGCGATTGACCTGCGAAGACGCCCCAGGTTCGCATCTGATGCGAAATTCTCGCATCAGATGCGATAGACGGAGAGTGATCGTGGGTGGGGACGGTCTCGTGCCGGGATCTGCTCAACTGCACCTGGTGGTCGGCCCTCCCAGGGCAGAACACTTAGTGGTCGGCTCCGGAAGTCCTTCGGGGGTTGTTTTTGGATCTGGTGGCGTGCGTGTCGGCTGGTCAGATGTCGGGCGCGGCAAGGTGGACTGCGCGGGCGCAGTCGAGGTCGTCTCCGGGGCTGCCCGCGAGGACGCCGGTGGGCAGAAGGGAGTCCTCTTAGCGGTCGCTGCTGGCGTGGTAGAGGGTAAAGCCCAACCTGGTGACAGTTTGGCCGTAGCGCAGGCGCATCAGCTTGACGGCCTCGGTCCCCCGGCAGTTCACCGTTGGCGTGGGCGAAGGTTGCGCCGTGGCGGACGCCGTCAGTTGGGGGCAGGCGGTACGGGCGTGCTCGCCGGGTTGCTGCTCAAGTAAAGCGAGGAACGGTGCGGCTGCCCCCGGTGCAGGCGCGCGGTGGCGGCGTGTCAGGTATGTCGAAGAGTGCCCCTGTTCTGCGCGCCGTGCCGCGCTTGCCGCCGACTGGATCACAGCATCTAGTTGCCATTTTGGTAACTAGATGCCAGAGTGGAATGCATGGATGAAGCGATGACACCCGAGGCCGCCCGTGAGGCGCTACGCTGCGCCGCAGGCGCGTCTGAGCGGCTGCGCGTACGCGCGCGCTGGGCCAGCACCAAACTCGTCGTGTTCGGTGTCGGTATCGGCTTGGTCACGGCCGCCGTCGGGCTGATCGAGTCGAAGCTGTTGAAAGCCGTCGTCTTTGCCGCGTGGGGGGTGTTGGCCGTGGTGATGTCGGTGTGGGAGCGGCGCCGCCTGGCCCACCTCTCCGGCACGGGCCGGCGTATCAGCCCCTACTGGGGCGGCAGTTTCGCCCTCTACGGCGTGGCTCTGGCGGTCGGCAGCGACGAGACGATCGGAGACCTGGCTTACTGGCTGCCCGCCGGTGTGATCGTCGCACTTCCCATGCTGATCGGAGCGGTTCGGGAGCGGCGCGCATGAGCCACGGGCACGACAGCGATCGCGGGCAGGGGGCAGCCCTGAGCCACCCGCGCCGCGATCTGGACGACCTGCTGATCCACGCGGTCCGGTTCTCGATCGTTGCCGCGCTTGCCGGCGTCGCGAACGCTGAGTTCGCTGCGGTGCGCGACAGTGTGGAGATCAGCGACGCGATGCTGTCCAAGCAGGTGGCGCTGCTGGAGAAGGCGGGTTACGTCCACGTCGAAAAGGGGCGTGTCGGCCGACGGCCGCGTACGTGGCTGTCACTGTCCGGCGAAGGGAAGGCGACGTACGCGAGGCACGTCGCGGCGCTGCGAGCCATCGCTGATCTCACCGGCTGACGCACGACCGACCAGATCGCAGTTCAGGGTGAGGGATTTCCCAGTGGGTGACGCGGAGCTGTACTGGCCGGCGGGGTGAAGGCTCGGGTGTGCTCGGTAGAGGACAGGGTGGGGGACGGGCGAGCGCAGGGTGGTGCTGAGGTCGGGCTGGGTGTGGTCGGTCTCGGGCCGCAGGGCTTGGAGGGCGTCTGTGGATGCTGCCGCGGCGGCGAGGGCGACGGGCACTACAGCAGCTCCGGCGCGCTCACCCGGGCAGGGCCGAGGGCGTGTTCCTCATGCAGTTCGCGTCGCAGGGCGGCCAGGAGGTCCTCGCCGGGCTCGACGTTGCTGCCGGGGCCAAGCAGGCCCGCCAGGAACAGCAGAAGAAGGCCGCAGCCGAAGCCAAACGGCGGCAGGAGGAACGGGAAGCACAAGAACGCGCCCGCCGCGCCTAAGTAGTCCCGTCCGGAAGTCCTTCGGGGCTTGATCACGTCACCGGGCCGGCGGAGGATTCTTCTGGGTGATCGGTGGTGTGCCGGTCGAGCCTGGCCAGCAGATCGTCCAGGTCGGAGGTGGTGAACTTCCACTGGAACGGCTGTGCCGTGGCGTTGTAGCGGTCTTCGAACGCTCGGAGCCGGTCCCCGATCTCGTCGAGATCGGTGAAGTCGTTGGGCGAGACGACCTTGCGCTGCACGACGGAGAAGTAGATCTCCACCTGGTTCAACCAGGAGGCATGTACCGGGGTGTGGACCATGACGGCGTTGGGGAATGCGGCGGTCAGCCGGTCGGCGGCCTTCTGCCCGCGGTGGGAGGAGCCGTTGTCCACGATCCAGAACACGCGCTTGGCGCTGGCGTACGGCTCGGTGCTCATGACCTGGGCGACCAGGGCCATGAACGGGTCGATGCCGGTTCTCGGCTCGCAGCGGCCGAAGACCTTTGCGCGGTGGACGTCGTAGGCGGCCAGGTAGGCCAGGGCTCCGCCGCGGCCGTAGGTGTGGTTCACCCGCACCGCCCTGGCCTGGCCCGGGGCCAGGGTGGGATGGCAGCGGCAGCGGGCCTGGATGGAGGTCTTCTCGTCGGCGCTGATCACGTATTCGTCCGCGCCGAGGGCCTCGCCGTTCCGGATGCGGGCGTACAGGTCGAGCACGCGTTCGGCCCTGGGCCGGAAGGCGGGGTCGGTGATGAAGATCCAGGACTGGTGCTGCCAGGGTTTGATCGCGTCTTCCTTGAGCCAGCGCCGCACGGTGGAGGCTGAGATCGTGTCGGCAATGGCGCGGGCGGCGACCTCGCAGGCCAGCTCCGGGCAGGACCAGCGTGACAGCGGGGTGCCGCTCTCGGCGGGCAGTTGGCAGGCCAGGGCCTTGACCTGCGCGCTCTGAAGCGGCGTGAAGGTGGCCGGGCGTCCGGAGCGCTTGCGGTCGGACAGGGCCGGCAGTCGGTGCTCGGCGAACCGGCCGCGCCAGGTGCGGACGGTGTCCAGGTGCAGCCCCATCTCGCGAGCGATACGGGCGTTGGGGCGGCCCCGGGCCGCGAGCAGGACGATCTGGGCACGCTGACGGATCCGGTGCTCGGTCTTGTGGCCGTAGGCCATCGTCTTGAGCCGCTTGCGCTCGGAGGCGGTCAGGGCTATCGGGCGGGCAGGGGCAACGGGCAAGGCGGGAACGCCGATCACGAGAAGTGGATCACGACAGGCCGCATCCTGCCGCACCCCGGTCCCCGGCCCTCCGGCAGGATGTCCGCTGTGCCCACGCCCTCGGAACACACCCGGCTTCAGCTCGAGCTGTACCTGAACATGCGCGCCAAGGCCGCCTGGCCGCAGCTGGCCGGCCTGCGGGTCCGCCACCGGGGCCAGTACGTCTACGTGGAAGGCGAACTGGCCGATGGCGGGAACGTCAAGCTGATGCGCCTGCGCTACCACGGCACCGCGAGCCGTTGGGGCTTCGCCCTGTACGACGCGGCCAGCGACCGCTATCTGGACGCCCTCCTGCCCACCGGCAGCGGCAGCGGCACCCCCGAGGACGCTCTCGACACCGCCTGCCACCTCCACCTCACCGGCCTCGGCACTTGACCGCGGGTAAGCGCACAGCAAGCTCCAACGTCAACCCCCGAAGGACTTACGGAGCCGACCACTTAGCCTCGATCCACCGACGTGGTTTCGAAATGATCTCCGAGGGTTTTCGGGGCGGGTCCTTGGGCTGTCGGCTGAGTGCGGGCAGGGTGCATCCGCTGGTCTGCCCAGCTCTTCCACGATTCGGCTCCGGTCGGGCCCTGGCGGGCGGGGTGGTCGGTGACGTCAGGGTGTCTCGGGCGGCGCGTGGACGGTGGTGAACAGTCGTGTCCACGCGTGCTGCCAACGCCAGTTGAGCGGCAGGTGCAGGGTGGTGCGGCGGGCGGAGCGGGCGGTCCTGGCGGGGATGTGGACCAGGTGGGCGCGGAGGGTTGCGGTGGTAACCCTGGCGTGGAAGGCGGAGGCCAGGGCGCCGGCGGCCCGCAGCAGGTTGTGGGCCATCGCCCACAGGGTCAGCCAGGCCGCGTTGGCGTGGAAGTGTCCCGAGGGCAGGTGGGCCAGGGCTCCGGCTTTGCTGTCGGCGATGACCTGTTCGACGACGGCGTGGTGGCGGTGTTCCCGCTCGGCCTGAAGCGTCGGAGCGGGGTTGTCGGTGAAGAAGGGGTGGTAGCGCCAGACGGGGAACAGTTCGCCCTGCTCGCCGGCGGTGGCGGGCCTGGCCAGGTCGCGGACACGGCGCACGATGAGGCGGGCGGTGACCCGTTCGGTCTTCTTGCGGCCGGTGAACGCGGTGTAGGCGGGGATCTCGGCGACCTCGGCGCCTGAGATGAGCTCGCCCGTGTCGGGATCGGGTACGGCGGTGGGGTAGGTGATCTGCTGCCATGCCTGGTCCGGGATGGCCTGGACGGCGCGTTTGACGGAGGGGTTCATGCCGCAGGTGATCGAGAAGCGGGCACCGGCCCGGCGGCAGGCGGCGATCACACCGGCGTTGTAGAACTGCGAGTCCGCGCGCAGGATGCGCAGGCCGGTGCAGCCGGCCCCGGCCGCGGTGGCCAGGGCCTCGCTGACGAATTTCGGGGCGCCCCGGGAGTCGGCTGCCTTGCCGCGGCGCATCCGCACGGTGGCGATCACCGGCCGGGTGGTGGGGGTGCAGAGGGTGGCGAGCAGGGGGTGCAGGGTGCGGATGCCCTTGAACCGGCCTTACTCCGCGCCCTGCTTGGCGCGGCCGTAGACCCGTTTGTGGGTGGAGTCAACGTCGATGAACGCCTTCTCGCCGGCGCCGGGCAGCAGCGGAGTGTGCCGGGTCAGGGCGCCCAGGAACTTCCGGTGCACGGCGTGCAGTTGCAGGGCGTGGCCGTGGGTGAACGCGCACAGGAAGGTGCCGAGCGTGGACGGGGCGCGGATCCCGCCGAACAGAGCCGGCATGGCGCCGTGCCGCAGCAGGTCCAGGTCGTCGATGCTGTCGGCGCCCGCCACCATTTCGGCCACCATGCTGGTGACCTTGGCGTCCGCCGCGGCACCCGCACCGTTCTTCGCCCCGCCCAGCTTCACCTTGTCCGCCGTCAGACGGGCGAGCCCGCACCGCTCGGCCAGCCGCATCACCGGGACCAGCCCGGCATGCGCGACCAGATTCGCGTCATCGAACGCAGCGGACACCGCCGACGCGGCATGGGAAGATTGCATCTCGCGGGTGCTCTCTTGCTCTGTGGATGTGGAACCGTAGGAAGTCCCATCATCCCAGCTCAGAGGGCATCCGCGTCCTCATGTCCAAGCCCCGGACCCGCTATTGCTCGGTGGATCGAGGCTAAGAACTCGCGCAAATAGGCGACGTGGGGAGCCCCGGCAACAAGGCGGGCACAGGTCCCAGTGATCATGGAGTTGCGACGCTCTGTGACCACTGGGGAGACCTGTGCCCGTCCTTCCATCATGGCTGACCGACCCGCTCTGGGACCAATTCGCGGCACTGCTGCCCGAGCGCCCCGCGGTCGATCCGGCCCACCCGCTGGGCTGCCACCGCAGCCGTATCAGCGACCGGATCGTGTTCGACAAGCTGCTCCAGCTCCTGCGGTTCGGCTGCTCCTACCAGGCGATCGCCGACACCACCTGCTCGGCGACCACCATCCGCAACCGCCGCGACGAGTGGATCCGGCTCGGCGTCTTCGCCCGGCTCAAACAGATCGCGCTGGAGTCCTACGACCGGATCGTCGGGCTCGTGCTCGACCACATCGCCATCGACGGCGCCATCACCAAGGCCCCCGGCGGCGGCGAGGCCGCCGGGCGCTCGCCGGTCGACCGCGGCAAACAGGGCCTGAAACGCTCGGGCATGACGGATGGTTATGGGATCCCGCTGGGCAGGGTCCTGGCCGGAGCGAACCGCCACGACTCTCCGCTGCTGGCTCCGGCCCTGGACCTGCTGGCGGACCTGGGGCCGCTGCCCGAGGACATCACCGTGCACCTGGACGCCGGCTACGACTCGGACAAGACCCGCGCCGAACTCGCCACGCGCAGCCTGCACGGCCGCATCGCGCACAAGGGCGAGAAGGCGCCGACCCAGGCGAGCCGGCGGTGGCGCGTCGAGCGCACCCACGCCTGGCAGAACGCCTTCCACCGGCTCGCCCGCTGCTACGAACGCCGCGCCGCGGTCATCGACGCCTTCTTCGACCTCGCCGATACGATCATCACCGCCCGCAGCCTGCTCCGCAGGGCGTGGACGACCCACCGCTGGGACAACCGCCCGAACCGCCGCCCATGAGCACGCGCCTATCTGCGCAGCCTCTAAGTGAAGATCGAAAGAGCCTCGGGGGGATGGTCGCCGCCGCGTGACGGACGGGCCGCTCGTCCTGGGCGCGGACCGTGCCGACGAGATCGGGTGCCGACTCGCCGAAGTGGTGCGGGTGCACAGAGAGCGCGGTGGGCACCGGTGTTTCCAGGGCGCCAGGCGCTGAACCAACGAGGCGGAGCCGGTTCCCGTGGAATCGGCCTCACTCTCGCCGGGTGCGTGACTTATCTGGGGTTCAGCGGAGTGATGCCGGTGCCCGCGTATAGCTCGGGTTCTAGTGACAGGACCGTGAGCGGCTCCCCTGCCTTCATCGCGTGCCAGGCGATCGCAGCCGCGTGAGCCACCGGCCAGTCCACGTTTCTCCAGTCCATTGCATCCACCGCGTGGTCTGCGGTGAACGGAACGTTCTCCGCGAACCGCAGGGATGCCGCGTGCTTGCCCGCGCCCACGACCTGCCGCTCGGCAGCGAGGACGGACAGTGACGGGATGATGACGCGGCCGGTGCCGCGCGAGGCCTCGATGTAGAGACCGGTGAAGAAGGGGTCCGCACGGTACAGGGCAGCCAGGGCGGTGTGGTCCAGGACGGCCGTCAGATTCATGCGGCGGCGCCGCCCTGATGGGCGCGGATCTTCGCCCAGGCATCCAGACCAACCTGCTGAACGTGCTCGGTGTACTCGATGCCGAGCTCATGGGCAGCCTCGATGGCACGCTGCTCCCGCTCGGCTTCCGTGAGCTCGCGGGAAGCGAGCTCTTCCAGCAGCTCGGTGATGGTGGTACCGCGCTCGTCGGCGAGGATACGCAGCCGGTTGCGCACTTCCTCGCTGGTCTTGATGCTCGTCGGCTTACTCATACAGTCAATTCTACCGTTGGTAGAACGGTTGGGGAATGTTGTCGGCCGGACGGCACTCCCCCGGCCAACGACAGCCTGTCGACGACATTGACAACGCGGTTCGATGACATCTGCTCCGCAACCACTCATTGACATCCTCCCTATCCCGCTCGGAAATACGATTCTGGGTTTGGCCTGCAGCTTCTCCGTGTGGGGCAACGGCCTCCACGGCGCCTGGGATGATCCTTCGATGCCGCTGTCGATCGTCACCGCACCGGTCCGGAATCTGATCAGGGTGCCCGCCGCCGTGCTGCGCAGCCGGGTGGCCAAGGACGCGGAGGTGCCGGCGCTGCGGCACGAGAACGCGGTGCTGCGCCGCCGGATCACTCGGGTCCGCCATGAGTGCGCCGACCGGATCTGGCCGACCGTCCTTTCCCGGCCGGTCCCGCGGGAGCGCCGGCGTCAGGTCTTCGCGGTCACGCCGGCCACGTGGCCGGCCCGGCACCGACGCCTGGTCTTTCGGAAGTGGGCATTCACCGAGCGCCGCCGCCCGGGACGGCCCCCGACCGCGCCCACCGTCAAGCCTGCGTTCCGCGTAATTCGTCACGCCTAGAGGCTTGAACAGGCCGGTGACCTGCGAAAACAGGTGGGAGCGCATCGGTGGCGCGTTTCTCTAGGCATAGAGAAACGCGCAGGTCAGCAAAGCGCCAGACCATGCTGGTCGACCGACAATGCCCCCAGCAACCCGCCCTACCAAAGGACCGTAAAACGGCGCAAAACGCCACACGTATGCCGAGCGGAGCCCCGGGCCTCTATCGTGTAGATCGAACTTGGCGGTCGGACTGCCACCTCCGCCGACCGTCTCAGGAAGCCCGCTGACCTGCGTGAACATCAGCACCTAGTGCTGCGTTCCTCAAAGATGGTAAACAAAACGGCGACGCAGTGTGCGGGTCGGTGGTGCGGGGCGTCCCCAGATCCAGGGTCTGGCACGGGAGTTGAGCTGGGTGGTGGCCAGTGTCGTGGACCGGTCGATCTCGGCGGGGTCGGCGAAGGACTGGCCCGCCAGAGCGGTCTTGCGGAAGATCCGCCACCACCCCTCCTGCAGGTTCAGCCAGCAGGTGTCGACCGGGATGAAGGCGTGCCGGATGCGGGGGTGGTCCTCCAACCAGGTCCGGGTGGCCAGGCTGTTGTGGGAGGAGAGGTTGTCGGTGACCACCACGATCTCGCCCGTCGGGTTGGCGTCCTCCACCGTCTGCAGGAACCGCTGGTAGTTGACGCTGTTTCGGGAAGAGACGGTCATCGTGACCTCCCGGCCGTCCGCCGGCCGCAGGGCGCCGTAGACCCAGGTCTTCTCCGGCCCCCGGCCGTAGTCCAGTTCACTCTTGACCCGGTGCCCGTCCGGCGACCAGCCCGGCGCCGGCGGGAAGGCGCGCGGAATCACCGGGCCGAGCTCGTCGGCGCACAGGACCGTCACGCCCTCGGGCGGGCTGGTGTAGAGCGCGACGATCCGCGCCCTTTCCCCGCGAAGTCGGGATCCCTGCTCCGCGCCCAGGACCGGGCACGGCGCCAGCGCACGCCTTCGGCCAGCAGGATCCGGCGCACCTGACTGCGCCGGACCTCGATGCCCTCGGCCCGGGCCGCCTCGGCCAGCGCGTCCAGCGTCCACACCGGCGCCCCGCCCTCGTCGGCGGCCTCCAAGGCGCCGTCGGCCCCGGGGACCGGGCGCCCGGGCGGCGGCTCCCTGACCAGCGCGATGATCCGGGAGCGCTCGGCCTCGGTGATCCGCCGCTTGCGGCCCTGCCCGCCCAGATCGGCCAGACCGTCCAGGCCGGAGGCGTTGAAGCGGTGCAGCCATCGGCGCACCGTCTGCTCATGGCAGCCCAGCTCCCCGGCGATCTCCGGGACCCGCAGCCCCTCCCAGCTCAAGACCACCACCCGACCCCGCTGGATCCAGTCACCCGGGGCATGACGAGCCCCGGCCAGCTTGCGGATCTTCTCCTCCTCGGCCGCATCCGCAGCCGGACGCGCGCGCAGGATCTTCGGCATGCGGCTCGCCTCCAGACTCGAACCAGCATCCCTACCAACCTACGCTCCGAAAGAGGAACGCAGCACTAGAGAAACGCCTCCCAGGTGCTCTCACCCATGTTCGCCCAGGTCACACCCCAGATTCGCGTCTCCAGGCCGCGGAATTACGCGGAACCCAGGCAGATGGGACGCGTGGTGTTGAGTCGGGATCGACGGCATCGCTGAACCGCTCCAGGTCGGTCCGGTGCCGCAGTCGGTCCGGTGCGGCGGTCAGCCGGGCGGGCGGCGACGGGTGCGCAGCGCCAGTACCAGGCAAACCGCGGTCGCGGCGATGGCGAGTGCGACGGGCAGCCGTGCCCATGAGGTGCCCGCGACCGGCGCCTGGGCGGCAAGCAGGACCACCGCGGTCGCGGCGGCGGCCGCCAGTGCGGGTGTCGCCTGCGGCTGGCCGGGCGGGGCGGTGACACCGGCTGTCCACGCGTCGGTGACGAGCAGGTAGGCGAGCAGCAGTGCGGCGATGCAGACGACCAGCCAGAGTGCGGGGCCGGTGGCCGCCGCGACCGTGATCGCCGCGGCCGGCAGCACGGTCGTCCTGCGGCGGGCCGCGACGGTCCGCCAGCGCATGGAGGTCAGGACGGGGCGCGCGTCGACCATCGGAGCGGCCCACCACGCGGCCGCCGCCGCCCCGAGCACCAGCACCCTGACCGGCAGCGGTGCGTGCAGGGCGGCCGGCGGGTCGCAGGCGGCGACGGCGAGGGCCGTTCCGAGCAGTCGATCGGTGATGCGGGAGGTGAGACGTGCGATGAGCCGAGCGGCTCGGCTGCCGGCGGAGCGCGGGCCTGGCCGGGCGATGCGGGCGGGGGCGGTGGTCATCGGGTCCCCCCGTGGATGCGGGTGCGCAGCAGCGGCGCAAGGGCGAGGTCGAGGGTCTCGCCGGGCCGGTGGGCGACGACCGCGATGCCGCGTTCCACGAGGGCGAAGCGCATGGCGTCGCGGTCGGCCCGCCACAGCCGCAGCGCGAGTTCGCCCTCGGTGTCGCCGGGTTCCACGACCGGGTCGCCGGTGGGGATCTCGACCACGACCATCGGGTTGGCCCGTTTGCGCACCTGGTGCAGGACGTCGAAAATCCGCTGGTCAGTCAGCGGCGTGACGACGTACACCAGCGCTCCTTCGGGCAATGCGGGAGGTGGGAGCAGGCTGAGGCCCGCCGTGCGGTACGCGCGGTCCTTGCGGACCTCCAGCACACTCTCGACGATGCGGTAGAAGTACCCCTGGCCGCTGCCCGGTTGCAGCCAGCGGGTTGCGCCACCGACCGACACGACGCCGACCCGGTCGTGGGTGCGCAGGTAGGCGCGGACCAGCCCGGCAGCAGTCCGGAAGGTCTCGTCGAGCGAGGACGCGCCGGTGACCGGGTCGACCACGTCGGTAAGCACGTCCAGCAGCACCACGGTGTCGGCGGTGCGCTCCGCGGCGAACTGGTGGACCTGCAGGGTGCCGCGGCGGGTGGTGGCCGGCCAGTGGATCCGGCGCTGCCGTTCGCCGCGCACATACGGGTGCACGCCGGTGACCTCGACGCCCTCGCCGCGCTGCACGGCGGTGTGCTCGCCGAGCCGTTGCGGCAGCCGGACCGGGATGGGCGTGAGGCCGGCGTGTTCGGGCACCGGGAAGACGGCGATCTCTCCGAGTTCGGCCCGCACGGTGCGCCGGGCCAGCCCGCCGCGGTCGTAGACGTCGACGTCGACCGTGCCGAGCGTCCAGCGGCCCCAGCGCTGCGCGGTCAGGACGAGATCGACGCGGTGCGGGCCGACCGCGAGGTGGTCGAGCTGGACCCCGTGACCGAGGGTGACACCGGGGTCCAGGCGGCCGGTCTCACCGTCGTAGGCCACCGCGATCCGCACCGTCACCTGCTCGCCCTCAAAGCACCGCCGCGGCTCCACCTCGGCCTCGGCCGTCACCGCGTCCGGGCGCGGCCCGCTCGGCAGAGCGAGGGCGAGCAGCACCAGGGGCGCGGTGGCGAAAGCAAGCACCCAGGGGCGCCCGGTGACCAGCGCGGCGGCCAGCGCGACAACAGCCAACGTACCCAGCCGCAGTGCGCGTTCACCGGTGCGCCAGCCGGGCGGGGGCGGCGGCGGGGGTTCGGCGGTCACGTCCTGGCGGCCGTCCAGGGCCCGTTGGGCGGCGGCGGCCGCTCTGCGGGCCGGCACTGGCTCCGTCATGACACGATCGGAGTGCGCGGCAGGGTCTGCGGGGCGGGCACGGACTGCATGATCTCGCGGATCACGTCGTCGCCGTCGATCTGCCGGACCCACAGCTCCGGCTTGAGGGTGACGCGGTGCGCGAGGGCCGGCACCGCCACGGACTTGACGTCCTCCGGGGTCACGTAGTCCCGCAGGTCCAGGACGGCACGGGCACGGGCGAGCTGCACCAGGGCCAGGCCGCCGCGCGGAGAGGCACCGACCTGGATGTGCGGGTGGGCCCGGGTGGCGCCGACCAACGCGACGACGTAATCCAGCAGGTCGTCGTCCACCTCGACGCGTTCGACGGCGGCCCGCATGGCCAGCACCTCGCCCGGCCCGCTGAGCGTGCGCAGCACAGCCTCGGGCGCCGCCCGATCGACACGCGCGCGCAGCATGCCGGTCTCCTGGGACGCCGTCAGATAGCCCATCCGCACCCGCAGCAGGAACCGGTCGAGCTGGGCCTCGGGCAGGGTGTACGTGCCCTCATATTCGATGGGGTTGGCGGTGGCGACGACCACGAACGGCTCCGGCAGCGGCCGGGTGCTTCCGTCGATGGACACCTGGGACTCGGCCATCGCCTCCAGCAGCGCGGCCTGGGTCTTGGGCGGGGTGCGGTTGATCTCGTCGGCGAGCAGCAGGTGGGTGAAGACCGGTCCGGGCCGGAAGACCATGTCGGCGGTCCGCTGGTCGTAGAACGGAGCGCCGGTGACGTCGGAGGGCAGCAGGTCGGGGGTGAACTGGATGCGGCAAAAGTCCAGGCCGAGGGTGGTGGCGAAGGAGCGGGCCAGCAGCGTCTTCCCGAGTCCCGGCAGGTCCTCGATGAGGACGTGGCCGCCGGCGAGGATGCCGAGCATCACCAGCGCCAGCGGTTCCGCCTTGCCGACCACGGCCGTGCGGATCTCGTCGAGCACGGCCGCGGCCCGTTCGCCCGCCTGCCGAGGGGTCAGGATGTCTTGGTCCGGGGTGGGCTGCGGGCTGGTCACGATCGGATCCTCACGGGGCGGGGTCGGGTGTGCGGGCTGCGGGGTCGGCCGCAGCACCACCGGTCACAGGGCTTCCAGGCGGTCGAGCAGGGAGCGCAGGACGGGCTCGGGGAGAGTGGGCTGCGGAGCGGTCGCCTCGGGATCGATCCACGGCCACAGCTCAGCGCCGACCAGCGCCCGGGCCCGCTGCGGGTTCCGGTACATCGCCACGCCGTGCCGTTCGGCCAGCCGTGCGGCGAACAGCCGCTGCAACTGCGGCCGCATGACGGTGCGCAGGTGCACTTCGCTGTCGTCCGCGAGAGTGTTGGCCACGATGCGCTGCCACCCACCAAGCGCCGGGGCCCGCCTGCCCAGCAGACGCACCGGCTTGCGGTGTCCGCTGTCCTGGGCGGCACCGCCCGCGACATAGCGCCCCAGGGCCAGCGCAACAGCGGTGATGAGGGCGAGACCGGTGGCGGCCGCGGCGGCACCGTCGGCCAGGACGAGTAGCACTTCGGCCGCGACGGCGACGGTGCCCAGTACGGCCAGCGAGTGCCGTACCGAACCGGGCGCCTGCAGCACGGAGTTGACGAAGGTCCGGGTCCGTGTGAGCGCCTTCACGTGGCATCGCCCACGGCTTCGGGCCCACGCGCCCGCGCGCGCAGGCCGTGAGCTATCTCGGCGAGCGCGGCCGCGGCCCGGTCGCGGTGGCCGCCGTCCATCGGGTGCGTGGAGTAACGGGCCTCGCGGAACAGGGCGGTGAGCTCGGCGGCGGCCGCCCTCGCGGGCAGGCCGCCGGCGACGGCCCGCTCCAGCAGGTCCTGCGGGCTGTCCGAGGCGCGCCGGGCCACACCGGAGTCGGCGAGCGACTCCTCCATGGCGACATAACAGGCGATGACGGCTGCGCGGGTGTCGGTTCCGTCCAGCAGGGCGCGGCGCCCGGAGTCCACGGCCTGGGCCAGGCGTTCCTGCTCGTCGTCGAGCGTCGCGTACGTCGCCGGAGCCTCGGGCGCCGGCGGCCGGGTCAGATACCGCCACAGGTGCAGCCCGGCGAGCACGACGGCCACGGCGAGCAGGGCGACGCCGAGACCGAGCAGGATGCGCGTCAGCCCGAAGTGCATGCTGTGGTCACTGTGCTCGGCATGCTGTGTGGGTGGCGGGGTGCGCACCGGGTCCTGCCGCGCGGGGGGAGACCGGAAGGGCCCGTGGCCGTCCCCGTGGCTGCTGCCGGACGAACCGAACTGGTGCAGGACCAGGATGAGCAGCGGGAGGACCAGCGGTGCGGCCAGTAGGACGCGGCTTACGCTGTCCACCAACCGCTGTTCCACCGGGTTGAGTTCCTTGCCGACGCCGACCTGCTCCAGGTACTTCTCGCGCAGTGCGATGCCGCCGAGGAGTGACAGCAGGGCGAGGCCGACCACGAGGACAGGGTTGCCGCTGAGCGGCCCGCGGCCCTTGGCGAACAGGCCCGTGCTGGGGTGCAGAAGCAGTGCTCCCAGGGCGGCTCCGCCCACGACCAGTACCGTCAACGCGGCCTGTGCGGCGCCGATCGTGCCGTGCCGCCGTCGCCCGCCGGCCGTACGCTCCCGCCCCACCGCCGCACCCCCTCCCTTGCGACCGGCAGCTTTGCACACCGGTCGCCGGCGTGTCAGCAGGGGTTCACCGGTGGGGCGGACTGGGGCGGGGCATCCAGCGCCCGGCGCACCGTCCGCCCCGTCACGTTGTGCGTGCGCTGCAGCCCGCGCTGCGCCACCCCGGCGTCGTGATCCCTACGGATCGCGGCGTACAGATCGACCTTCGCCTGCGAGTCACCCATCAGGCCCTGGCAGCAGAAGTACACCTCAGGGCGGCGCGGAGCGCCGCCGCATCGCTTCGGAATGCTCCCACGACGGGGCGGGGTTCAGTCCGGGCGCTTCTGGTTCTCGATGTACTCCTTGACCACGGCCAGTGGTGCCCCACCGCAGGAGCCGGCGAAGTAGGAAGGTGACCAGAAGTGCTCGCCCCACAGGTACGTGCGGAGGTGGTCGGGGAATTCCTGGCGCAGGCGGCGGGCGGAGACACCTTTGAGGCTGCCGACGAGCCGGGAGAGGGCAACGGACGGCGGGTAGTGCACGAGCAGGTGGACGTGGTCGGTTTCGCCGTTGAACTCCCGCAGTTCCGCGCCGAAGTCCTCGCAGACCTTCCGCATGACCTCTTCACACCTGGTGAGGATGACGTCGGTGAAGACGCCGCGCCGGTACTTCGGGGTGAAGACCAAGTGCGCGTGCAGGGTGTGAACAACGCTTCTCCCCCTGCGCACGTCGGGGTTTGGGTCCCATCGTGGTGACATAGATCAATGATATGGTCGTGTGTGTGAAGATGATCGTGCAGGTCAAACTCACCCCGGAGGCCGTGCAGGCTCCGGCGGTTGAACGGACCCTGCACGCGGCGAACGAGGCCGCGAACTGGGTCTCGTCCGTGTCGTTCGGCCGCTTCGGACTCAAGGGCTCCGTTCGGGAGCTGCGCAAGCTGTGCTACGCCGGGCTGAAGGCCCGTGGATTCGGCGCGCAGGCCGCGCAGCACATCATCAAACGGGTCGCCGACTCATATACCGCGCTGCGAGCGGGCATCAAGGCCGGGAACCTCGGACCCGAGGGATCCAAGCGCCGCCGCAAGGCCGAGTCCAAGCCGGTCACCTTCCGCCCGGACGCGGCCCACACCTACGACGACCGCTGCCTGTCGTGGAACTACGACGCGCAGACCGTGAGCATCTGGGCCCTGGACGGCCGGATCAAGAACGTCCGCTTCGCCTGCTCTCCCGCCGTGCTCAAGCAGCTCACCGAGCACCGTAAGGGTGAGTCCGACCTGATGGCGCGGGACGGCAAGCTGTTCCTGGTCGCCACCCTCGACATTCCCGAACCCGAGGTGTTCGAGCCGAAGGGCTTCCTCGGGGTGGACCGGGGCATCACCAACCTCGCCACCACTTCCGACGGGGACAACCACACCGGCCGCCGCCTGAACCGCTACCGGCGCTGGCAGGCCCGCAAGAAGGCCGAACTCCAGGCCAGGCAGACCCACAGCGCCAAGCAGCTCCTGAAGAAGCGTGCCCGCCGTGAATCCCGGCACGCCACCCACATCAACCACAAGATCTCCAAGACTGTCGTTGCTGTCGCCCAACGCACCGAGCGCGGCATCGCCCTCGAAGAACTGAGGGGCATCCGCGAGCGGGTCACGGTTCCCCGCGACCAGCGAGCACGCCAGTCCTCCTGGCCGTTCCACCAGCTCGGCGCCTTCATCGCCTACAAGGCCAAACGCGCCGGAGTGCCGTTCGTCGAGGTGGACCCGGCCTACACCTCGCAGCGCTGCCCGCGCTGCGGCCACACCGAGCGAGCCAACCGGCCCGCCCGGGACCGCTTCTCCTGTCGTCGGTGCGGCCTCGCTGGGCCGGCCGACCACGTCGCCGGGGCCAACATCGCCAAGCGCGGGGCCACGGCGTGGGTATTCGTCAACATGCCCGATCCGGTCCCCGCACAACGCGGGGACCGGTAGATGTGACCCGTGACCGTCCTGTCGTAGGGGACAGTCGGGAGCATAAGCAAAGCCGCATCGAACCGAGCCAACAAGCTCGGTCGTTTACGGCCGAGTAGTTGACTGGTGCCGCCCTTCTGGATCTGTGCAGACGTGCTTCGGCCCCCGTGCTGTGCAGCGAGGGGGCCGAAGGGGTGCCGTCCTCGCTCCGACTCAGGTCACTGGATTCCGGTGGCTTTGGTCACCATGCGGTGATGACCGGCGCGTCGGGTTCGTGCTGCCGCCAGGCCTCGTTGAGGCGCGCGAGCCGGTCCGCGGCGGCGATGCCGCGCAGGGACGCGACCTTGCCGTCGCTGACTTCGAACGCCACGGCGCCCACGACCCGGTCGTCGACCACGGCGAGGACGGCCGGGGAGCCGTTGACCAGCGCGATATGCATCGCGGGCGAGCCGCCGGCCAGTCGCCGCTTCGCCGGCGTGGGCTTGAAGCCGGCCCGCACGTAGGAGGCGACCCGCTCGCGCGTCTTGTACCGCAGCAGCCGCTTGCCCAGTCCGGCGCCGTCCGAGACCGCCGTCACGTCGTCGGTGAGCAGCGCCACCAGCCGTTCGGTGCGCCCTGACGTGGCGGCGGCGAGGAACTCCTCGACGACCCGGCGCGCGGACACGGGGTCGCCCTCGCCGCCGCGGCGGCGCTCGGCGGCGACCCGGATCCGGGCCCGGTGGACATGCTGCTGGCTCGCGGACTCGGTGATGTCGAGGATCCCGGCGATCTCGGCGTGGCTGTACGAGAAGGCCTCACGCAGGACGTAGACGGCCCGCTCGACCGGCGAGAGGCGCTCCATGAGGGTCAGTACGGCCAAGGACACCGATTCGCGCTGCTCGAACGTGTCGGCCGGGCCGAGCATCGGGTCGCCCTCGAGGAGCGGCTCGGGCAGCCAGGCACCGGCCGCTCGCTCGTGGCGCGCCTGCGCCGAGCGCAGCCGGTCGAGGCAGAGATTCGTGACGACCTTGGTCAGCCACGCTTCCGGCACCTCGACCCGTTCGCGGTCTGCGGCCTGCCAGCGCAGGAACGTGTCCTGCACCGCGTCCTCGGCGTCGGCGGCCGAGCCGAGCAGCCGGTAGGCGAGCGAGGCCAGCCGGCCACGGCTGGCCTCGAACCGGTCGACGGCTGCGCTGTCCATGCGGAACACCCTATGCGGCCACCCTCACACCGGCCCGGTCGGGCGCGGTGGCCAGGCGGCGCCTGCGCTTCGGCATGCCGAAGGTCGGGTGGGCGATGCCCCACCCGGCCCCCTTGAGCACGCCCGACTTGAGCCGCGCGGCGGTCCGGCCGCCCAGGTACCAGGACTTCGACCGGGCGTCCCCGTCCACCATCTGGAAGATCGCGTCCCGCCGACCGAGGCTGATGTGGTTGCCGTGGTACTTCAGCCCGGTGGTTGGGACCTTGCTGCCCGTCAGGCGCGCGATGATCGCGGCCGTCGCCTGCATGTTGGTGAAGCCGGCCGAGGCGCAGGACATCGGCAGCGGCCGGCCGTTCTCGCCGATCGCATAGGCGCAGTCACCGGCGGCGTAGACGTCCGGGTGCGAGACCGAGCGCATGGTGCGGTCGACGACGATCTGGCCGGTCTCGGCGACCTCCAGGCCGCTGGCGGCCGCGATGGGGTGCACGGCGAACCCGGCCGACCACACGGTCACGTCGGCCGGGATGGACCTACCGTCGGCGGCGATCGCCCGTGCCGGCTCGACTGCTTCGACGGCGGTGTGCCCGTGGACGGTGATGCCGAGCCGGGCGAAGGCCTGGCCCAGGTGACGGCGGGCCTTCGGGGAGAGCCAGGCGCCCAGCTCGCCGCGGGCGGCGAGCGCGACCGAGAGGTCGGGCCGGGACTCGGCGAACTCAGTGGCGGTCTCGATGCCGGTCAGCCCCTCACCGACGACCAGCACGGTGCCGCCCTCGCCCAGGCCGGCCAGGCGCTCGCGCAGACGCAGCGCCGAGGACCGGCCGGTCACATCGAAGGCGTACTCGGCCACGCCCGGGACGCCATGGTGGGCTACGGAACTGCCGAGCGCGTAGAGAAGCGTGTCGTACGCGAGCTCGCCGTCGCCGTCCTCGCCGGTCACGGCGACAGCCCTGCGCTCGGGGTCGACGCCGGTGACGCGCGCCAGGCGCAGCCGCACCCCGGTGCCCGCGAATACGTCGGCGAGCTTGCGGAACGCGAGGTCCTGGCCGATCGCGAGCTGGTGGAGCCGCATCCGCTCAACGAAGTCGGGCACGGCGTTGACGACGGTGATCTCGGTGTCGGCGGGGGAGAGCCGGCGGGCCAGGTTTCCGGCGGCGAAGGCCCCGGCGTATCCGGCGCCGAGTACGACGATGCGGTGCTTCATGGCGTTGCTCCTGTCTCGTTCGCGTGCCCCTTGAACGAGACGGTGCCCCGATTGCTGACAGGAGCCGGATGTGACGCGGGTCACCGAACCAAGACGAGCAGCTGAGCCTCCGACAGGCGCCTGGGCCTGTCCTGGGCAGTCGAAACGGGGCGATGGCCAACTACCGGTCGGCGTCACATCCGAACCCATGTGGCGCCCTGTCCGGGACCCCGGCAGCACAGTCAGTTGGAGCCAGCCCCAAACCCTGTAGACACCCCGCGCAGCCACTGCGCACCACTGTGCAACGGCTGCGCACCACCCCGACCATGGCCCCAACCACAGGCCCGACCACACCACGCCAGCGCGTTGCGCAGCTGGTACGCACCGAGTGTGCAGCCACCGCCCCGTGCACGCTTGTTCAGTCCGCCATGATTGCGCAGCCGCGGCCACAGATGCGCAGTCAGTGGCTGTTGCGCAGCAGGACCAGCCTGCCTCTGCCGGGGCGTGCGCAACGGGACACGGGTACGAATGCGCGTCCAACTGCCCACCTATACGCCCGACATCAACCCGGTCGAGGGGGTCTGGTCGCTGCTCAAGCGGCACCTGGCCGACTTCGCCGCGGCCGACCTGGCCCACCTGACCCGCGTGATCAAGCGAAAGCTGAAGAAGATCCAGTACCGGCCCCACCTGATCGACGGCTGCCTCCCGCCGACTGGCCTGATCATGGACCACGACGCGACCAGACCATCGGACTCCACGAGTTCAACCTGAGTAACAGCGTTGTGGTTGCGACAGGCGAATCTCCTGTGGGCCGCCTGGCTTTCTCGTAAGGTGAGGCGGCAGTGCTGCTCGCTCTCGCAGTGAGCCTCCGCCAACTTGAAGACGCAGGTCAAAGGGCTGGTGTGACCCGCTCTTGGGTCGCTCACGCTGGTCGCGGACGGCAGTCCGCAGAGTAGATCGTCTGGCGGGGCGGTCGGTTCGCCAGTTCCTGCTCACTGCGGCCGGGCCGCCTTCTACGATCCGGTGCATGGATCCCGAGCTGCTGGAACGGATCACCGCGCGGCGCGCGGAACTGGACGAACTTGAGGAACAGCTGGCCAAGCAGCTGGCGGAAATACGGGCGGAGCTGGACGAACTCGCCGTCGCCGAACGTGTCCTTGAGCGGGTGAGCGAGCAGATCGCCGACGAGCGCGTCTCGGCCGCGCCGGCGCCCGGGCAGGTGGGTGGACGGGCTGTGATGCTGATCCCGCACCGCGCGCCGGACGTGGAGGAGACCATGCTTCCGCCGGACTACCAGCGCATCCTCGCCGTCGTGCGGCAGGCGGCCGGGCCGGTCATGGCCCGGCAGGTCGGCGAGAGGCTGGGGGGTGGACGTCAGCGTGCGGGCCAAGCTGGAGCCGTTGCGCGGGAAGCTGGTCAGGCTGGTTGACCGCGGCTGGCTGCGCAAACTGCCCGACGGGCGGTTCGCCACCCGCCTGTGAACTCGCGCCGTGCGGCAGCTCGGCTGTACCGCAGCAGCCATGCCGCCCGGGCCGCCTGCTGGCAGCGCGGGAGTACGCCAGCGGGCGGCCGGTGTGCCGAAGGCGCAGGCTGATGGGGTGGAGTGGCCCGCAGCTGCCGACAGGCCCGTCGTGGGCCTACGAAATCAAGGTCGACGGCTGGCGGGTACTTCTGTCGTGGGATGCTCACCGCCTGGTACTGCGCTCCCGCAAGGGCACCGATCTCGAACCCTTCTTCCCCGAGCTGCGCTCCGGCGCTGAGCAGCTCCCCGATGCGACGGCCCTGGACGGGGAGCTGGTCGTATGGGGACAGATAGATACGGCATAAACCCGCCACGGGATGATCTTGGGTTGTCGAACGCCTTGGCCCGTCACCCGTTCGGCTCAGTGTCGTTGCTCGATCCACCCCGACGATCGAGAGCAGCACGTGGTGACGGACTCCGGCCCGCTCCTCGGCGGCGAGCAGGTTCCGCGTGGTGGTGCCGAAGAACGCCACGGTCTCGTCCCGGTCGGCCGCCTCGTGGCTCGTGGCGTCGATGACGGCCTCCACACCGGTCAGGGCGGCGTCCAGGCCGTCGCCGGTACGCAGGTCCACGCCGAGCGAGCGGCTGATGCGCACGACGTCGTGTCCGGCCCGTTCCAGAGCGGCCACTGTGAGGGACCCGATGTTCCCGGTCGCGCCGGCAACGGCGATTCGCATTCTCCGCATGGCAGTCTCTGTTCGCAGACGATGGTGATGCCACTACTGACGAAGCGGTCCCATCCGCCGACGTATCCACCTTGCACGCGCGAAGAGCCTGCACGCATCCCGTCCCGCGCGGACCGGTCGCTGTCCCCCGGCTGCGGCTGCAGCGGGATGGCGGGGGAGGCATCTGGGCCACTCATCGCGGCGCAGGCGAGAGCGCTCACGGTTGGTTACACTGTCGATACGATGGGTGGTGAGCGACAGATGGTCACGCGCGGATTCACGGGACGTCCTCGACGCACGGAAGGCCCGGTCCCACCGGGGCAGTTCGTCACCAGTGACTTCCCGGTCCTCACGGCGGGCCCGACCCAGCACGTACCGGCCCGCGCGTGGGAGCTGGTGGTCACGGACGGGATCACGGAGAAGACCTACGCGTGGGCGTCGCTGCACGATCTGGGCGTGGTGGACCTGACGACCGACATTCACTGCGTCACGCACTGGTCCAAGCTGGGGACGACCTGGCAGGGCGTTCCGGTGTCGGCCGTGCTGGAGGACGCCGGGGTGGCCGACGAGCCCTACGCGCTGGTGTCCTCGTACGGCGGCTACACCACGAACGTCCCGGTGGAGGACCTGGTGGACCGCGACGCGATGGTCGCGGTGGGCTACGAGGGCGGTCCGATCCCCGCCGAACATGGCGGGCCGGTCCGGCTGCTGGTGCCGCACCTGTATCTGTGGAAGTCCGCCAAGTGGTTGCGCGGGATCCGGGTGATGCCCGAGGACGAGCTGGGGTTCTGGGAGAACGCCGGCTACCACCACCGCGGTGACCCGTTCCTCGAACAGCGCTACTACGGTGACTGACCGTTCAGCCATGCCACCGCACGTGCGACCCGTTCACGGCTGGCGAGCCGCCACCGTCGCCGGTACGGCGCGTGAGAGCGCCTCGGCGCGCACCATCCGGCTCGCCGTCGCCGGCTGGCCGGGGCATGTCGCCGGCCAGCACATCGACGTCCGGCTCACCGCCGAGGACGGGTACCAGGCCACCCGCAGCTTCTCGCTGTCCTCCGCGCCCGGGGAGGCCCCGCAGATCACCGTGGAACGCGTGGACGACGGCGAGGTGTCTCCGTACCTGGTCGACGTCGCCACCGACGGTGACGCCCTGGAGATCATGGGACCGGTGGGGGGCTACTTCGTATGGCGGCCCGGCGACGACGTACCGCTGCTCCTGGTCGCCGGCGGCTCCGGCATCGCGCCGATGCGCGCCATCTGGCGGGCCGCCCGCGCTCACGGCACACCGGTGCGACTGGTGTACTCCGCGCGCACCGCGGACCGGGTCATCTTCGCCGACGAGCTGCGCGGTCCCGACGGGCCGGAGAGCACCGTCCATCTGACCCGGGAACGGGCGGCGGGGTTCGAGCACGGCCGGCTGAGAGCCGAGCAGCTGAGCGCGCTGCTTCGTCCCGGTGGTGTTCGCGAACCGCGGCTGCGGGCTTACGTATGCGGCCCGACCGTCTTCGTCGAGGAAGCCGCCCGCGGACTGATCGGCGCCGGCTTGGACGCCGACTCGTTGAGGACCGAGAGGTTCGGATAGGAGGCCCGCAGTGAACGCAGAGGAAGACCTCCTCTCGGTGCCCCCGGAGGACGGCTATGTGGACGGCAACGCCGTCGCCGGGGCGATGTCACTGGCCCTGGGCCGGGACGCGACCACGATCGTCCTGCAGTGCGCCGAGTGCGGGGATCGGCACCGCGTCGCCGAGACCAGGGTCTATCTGCGCTGCCCCGGCATGGTGGTGCGCTGTCCGGCGTGCTCGGCGTGCGAGGTGCTACTCGTCGACCGGCCACGCCGGCTCCAGCTCACCCTGATGTCGATCCGGATGCTGGAGCTGCCGTGACCCCCGCCTCGCCGGGCGACGAGCGAGAGGCGGCGGCCAAGCGGCGCGCTCGGGCGGCCCGGTCGCTGGCGTGCGCGGACATCGTCGACGCCCTGGGACGAATCCATCGGCACCGCGCGCACATTCACGACCTCGTCACTCCGACACCGGGCCGGGTCCTGTTCGGCCCGGCGGTCACGATCTCCTTCTTCCCCTCCTGTTCGGTGATGATGGACCCCGAGACGCACACGTTCGGCGCTCTGCTCCGGCAGGCGGTGGGCGTCGAACCCGACAGTGGCCGGGGGAAGGTGCTGGTGCTGGCCAGCAACGGCCACCGCGACGTCTCCATCGGCGGCGGCACCAAGCTTTCCCTCCTGACGCGCTACGGCCTGGCCGGTGTGCTCACCGACGCACGGCTGCGTGACTTCGCCCAGCTGCAGTCCCACCCCTTCGCGGCCTACTGTTCCGCGGAGGCCGTGCGATGGGGCGGCGATGTGATCACGCCGTACCAGGCGAACGTGCCGGTCGTGGTCGCGGGGGTGGGCGTGCACCCGGGGCAGTACGTCTTCGCCGACGACTCCGGCGCGGTGGTGATCCCCGAACCCGACATCGACGCCGTACTCGACGGAGCCGCGGCGGTGGGCAAGGAGGAGGCCGCGTTCCGTGCCCAGGTCGAGCAGGAGCGCACGACCACGTAGCCGACACGGTCGGATCGCGCGGTTCCCAAGCCGACCACGACCGGCTGGGGGCCCGAGCGCATCGCACGTGCCTGGACCGAGCTGATGAAGCGCCTCGGATAGCGGCGGTTCGTCGCTCAGGGCGGCGACTGGGGCGCGCTGATCTCGGACCTCATGGGCGTACAAGCGCCTCCGGAGCTGCTCAGAGTGTGGCCATCACTCCCTACGGGCGTACACGAATGACTGTCTTCCCCTTGCGTCGCTCGGTTGAGTTGAGGGTTGCAACCGCGTTGTCGAGGGACGCGGTGGTTCCGATGTTCGTACGCAGCCGCCCGTCCCGGACTCGCTGCACGACCTCACCCAGCTGGGTGCGATCGGCCTCGACAACGAAATCGATCGCCAGGCCATCAGCGGGGCGGGCCTCGACCGGGCCCACGACCGACACCAGCGTCCCGCCGGTCTTGGTCAGAGCCGCAGAGCTCCTCTGGACGTCGCCGCCGATGACATCGAAGACCAGATGGACGCCCCCGACGTCTTTCAGCGCGTCGTTCTCGAGGTCGACGAACTCATGCGCGCCGAAGTCGAGCGCCTTCTCACGGTCGGCGGCGCGTCCAGTGCCGATGACGTAAGCGCCGGCCTCACGTGCGAGCTGGGTCACCATCGTCCCGACTGCTCCGGCTGCGCCATGGGCGAGGACGGTCTGGCCGGCCTGAAGGCGGCCGTGCTGGAACAGCCCCTGCCACGCGGTCAGACCCGAGATGGGCAGGGACGCACCTACCGTGAAGTCGACGTCGCCGGGCAGCGGTGCGAGGTTGCGTGCCTCAATCGCCACGTACTCCGCGAGGGTGCCGTCGCGGTGCCAGTCGGCGAGGCCGAACACCCGCTGCCCGACCGACAGCCCCGTCGTGCCGTAGCCGAGGGCGGTGACCACTCCGGCCAGCTCGTGGCCGGGGATCGACGGTGTCTTGTCACGGCCGGCGCGATCGGTCCAGGTCGATGGCCACTCCATCTCTGTCGGGACGAAGCCCGATGCATGAATCTGAACGATGACGTCGTTGATCGCTGTGGGCGGCTCAGGCCGCTCCGTCAGCGTCATCCCGGCCGTTCCCGCGGCCTGGTCGGTTACCACAATGGCTTTCATTGAAATCGTCCCCTTCCTCGTATGAGCTCGTAACACGATCACGAGCGGTGGTTGCCGTGGTGGGCCGCGACCTTCTCGATCTGCTCGTACTGCCCCTCAAACCCGCCGAAGTCGTCCACCGCCGCCGCGGGCACCCCCAGGGCGCCGGCCTGCACGCGCAGGGCCTTCGCCATCGTGTGCAGGGCGGGCGCGAGTCCGTCGCCGAGCCGGGCCGCGATGACGTCAGGGGCGGCGTCCCGGTCGAGTTCCCCGACCGCCGTCAGGATCTCGGTGTCAGCGCGGCGGGCGCCTGCTGGTGGTCGATTCGTGGTCATCGCGGTGGCTCCTTCGCTTCGGGCCGCCCTTCGGTGGGCGGTGATCGAGGGAGCAGCGTGCACGGGACCCCCTTGTCCGCGGTCTGACGGCCGCCGGTAGCGAGCGTGGTCTAGGAGAAACGCGGCGGTGGTCGGGGTGTGGCCGGCCTGGACAAGGGGTCATGGTCGGGCTCGTGGTAGGGCCGACCATGGTGGACAAGGGGGCCGGGTTTGGCCCTTGCAGCCCGATTCGTCACGTCCGGGCGGGGAGGGAGAGCTCTCCCGCCTCTATCCACAGGCCGGCGGGCGGACACTGCCGGGGACGTCGTCGTGATCGGCACGGCGACCGTACGTCAGGAGCTGCCCATGTCCCCTATCGTTCCCTCGCTGCCCCCGCATCTGGTCCAGCTGGGCTTCGACTACGTCCTGGCGGTGGAGACCTGAGACGATGCCCAGGCCGCGCGGCTCGCGCCCGAGGTGGAGCAGCTGCCGGGGCTGCTGCCGGGCATCGCGGAACTGGTCGTTTTCCCCGTGACCGCGTTGTCCGACGACACCGACCCTTGCGCCGACTCCTTCGTCCTGGACGAGGTCGGCGTCATCTACCTGATGGCGATCAGGGAGGGGGCCATGCACGCTCCCGCGGCTGCCGCGCCGGGGATCGCCCGCACCATCGCACACTTCGTCGGCCAGGTCCTCGCCGACGCGCCGACGGACGTCGTCCGGGCTCTGCAGGTGTTGCGCGATGAGCAGGTGGAGCGGGCCCGTGCGGTGGTGGGTTCCGTGGTGGCTCTGCACCGGTGACGCACCACCGGTGCGGTGGTGCGCACCGGATAGAGCCTCCGCCAACTTGAAGACACAGATCAAAGGGCTGGTGTGACCGGTTCTCGGGTCGCTCACGCTGGTCGCAGGCGGCAGTCTGAGCACTAGATCGTCCGTCAGGCCGCGTTGTATTGCTGGCGCCAACGGACCGGAGTGACAATCTCCGTGCTTACTGCGGCAGGTTGGCCTCGTCCGCCTTGCGGAAGATGTCTCCGCACGAGGGGATTGACACTGTCGCCGTCGACGTACTTCGCCCGCAAGAAGCGGCCGAAGTCGGCCCGCCGGCTCCGCGACGAGCAGCTCATGCCGCTGATCGAACGGGTCCACACCGAATCCGGCGGCACCTATGGCGCCCGCCGGATCACCCGCGCGCTGCGGCGCGAGGGCGTCGTCGTGGCCCGCTGCACCGTCGAGCGGCTGATGGCCGAGCTGGGCCTGGAGGGCGTCATCCGCGGGCAGCGGCGTCGGACCACCATCCCCGAACCGTCGGCGCCCCGCCCGCCGGACCTGGTCGACCGGGACTTCACCGCGTCCCGGCCCGACCAGCTCTGGGTGGCGGACATGACGTATGTCCGTACCTGGTCGGGCTGGGTGTATGTGGCGTTCGTCCTGGACGTGTTCTCCCGGACGATCGTCGGCTGGCAGGTCGCGCACCACATGCGCACCGAACTCCCGCTGGACGCCCTGGAGATGGCGCTGTGGAGACGGAGGATCAAGAAGGACTCCGGTCTCGTTCACCACAGCGACAGTGAGTATGTGGAGTGCTGGATGTCCCCGGGCTTCCTGGCCCGCACAGCGACGGACGCGCGAGGATACCGGTGCCGGGATGCCCCGCGGCCTCCTGACCCGCACTCCGACCGACCGCGCTGTCCTTCCTCGGATCTGTCGGTGGCCCGGGGCATCCCGGCGAGGCACCCGCCTCGCCGACGGCCGTGACCTGAGGAGAGCCTGGCCAGAGGCGTCCCATCACTGTCGTGTCCGCCGCCTTCGACGAGCCCGTGCCGACCCCGGAACCAGTCGGACACAACCGTTCGGAGGCCGACATGGCCAGCATCCCACTCACGTCCCCTCTCGTCATCGGGGGCGTCGACACCCACAAGGACCTGCACGTCGGCGCGGTCGTCGACACCGACGACCGCGTCCTGGGCACCGCCTCCTTCTCCACCACCCGGGCCGGCTACCGGGCCCTGCTCGCCTGGATGCGCACCTTCGGGGACGTGCGGCGCATCGGGGTGGAGGGCACCGGCTCCTACGGCGCCGGGCTCCTGCGCCACCTGGACCAGGCCGGCGTCCAGGTCCTCGAGGTCGACCGGCCCGACCGCTCGGACCGCCGTCGCCGGGGCAAGGACGACACCCTCGACGCGGAGAACGCCGCCCACGCGGCCCTGGCCGAACGGCGCACGGTCACTCCCAAGACCCGCACCGGCATGGTCGAGTCGCTGCGGGTGCTGCGGGTGGCCCGCAGCACGGCGGTCAAGTCCCGCCGCGTCGCCCTGCAGATGCTGCGCTGCCAGATCGTCTCCGCCCCCGAGGAACTGCGCGACCAGGTCCGCAACCTGACCCGGATGCAGCTGATCCGCACCTGCGCGGCCTGGCGGCCGGACGAGAGTGCCTTCCGCGATCCGGTCGCCGCCACCCGGATCGCGCTGAAATCCCTGGCCCGGCGCTACCTCGAACTCGACGACGAGGTCGCCGACCTGGACGAGATGGTCGCCCCGCTGGTCCGCGAGCTCGCTCCCGGCCTGCTGGCGGCGGTCGGGTTCGGCATCGAGAACACCGCCCAACTGCTGGTCACTGCGGGCGACAACCCCGACCGCTGCAGCAGCGAGGCCCGCTTCGCCAAGCTCTGCGGAGTGGCCCCGCTGCCGGCCTCCTCGGGCCTGCACCAGCGCCACCGGCTCAACCGCGGCGGTGACCGGCAGGCGAACTCCGCCCTGCACCTGGCCGTGGTCACCCGCATGCGCGTCGACGACCGGACGCGCAAGTACGTGGAGCGCCGGACGGCCGGGGGAAAGTCGAAGATGGAGATCATCCGCTGTCTCAAGCGGTACACCGCCCGCGAGGCGTACTACCTGATCAAACAGGACGCCAGTCGGCGGGCCACCACCGGACGCCGCACCTACCGGACCGCCCGATAGCCAGCCCCTCCCGGGCCGGAGGCCGGTGCTGTCCAGGGTGGGCGAAGCCCATCGCGCAGCGACGCCGCAGGCGCCCTTGACAGCCCAGCCCGGCCCGGCATCCTTCAGGCTCGGGCGCTCCCGGCAATGGGCCGATCCCAGGAGGTTGACACACAGGAGAGCATCCGCGGGTCGCAATACGTATCCATTCGGTACACCGAGAAGCTGTCCGACATCGGGGCTTCGGCCTCGGTCGGCTCGGTCGCGGACAGCTATGACAACGCGATGGCCGAGGCCCTGAACGGCACCTTCAAGGCCGAGCTGATCGAGATGCAGGGCCCCTGGAAGGACGTCGACCAGGTCGAGCGGGCGATCTTCCAGTGGGTCACGTGGTACAACGAGGAACGGCTCCACTCCGCCCTCGGCTACGTACCGCCCGCCGAGTACGAACGCGACTGGTGGCGACAACGGGAAGCCACCCCGCACTCCGCCTGAAACAAGATCGCCGGACTCTACGAAACTCGGGGCAGCTCACCACGCGGGCGAAGACTTCGGGCGGCAGAAAGCCGGCGATGCGGTCGTGGGCGGCGAGGTCGACAAGGGCCCTCGTGAGCCAGGAGCCGCCAGCCCCCGGCAGGCGGCTTCGCCCATCAGTTGCCGGGTGCGTCGGCGACGGCGGCCCGCTGATACGCCCAGCGGCAGCCGGAAGACCGGCGACATCCGGAAGTCGTCTGCACCATCGGCCACATCAACTACTTCGCCCAGCAGGCCGTCGAATCCTTCCGAGCCGCCTGGCAACAGGACGCCGGCACCGGCCGGTTGGAAGCCGCGGGGCGCCGGCCCGGGGATGGGCTGGGGGCGAACCGGGGCGGTCCGGGCCGGGAGCAGCGGGAGCGGGCCGTCGCGGTCGTGCTCAAGGCGCTGCGCAAGGCCGGCGGGCACAGCCGCGGACTGGCCGCGCAGCCCGCCCGTGAGCACGACGGTGTCCCCCGCAGCCGGCAGCGCGCCGTGAACGAGGCCCGCAAGCGGTACGAAGCCGAACAACAGGGTGAGGGGACTTCCGGCGCGGCATCGTGACAGGCCTGCCGCTGCCTGGCGTTGTTTCGCGAGATTCGTTCTCACCTACGCAGCCACACCCGCTACGACAAAACCCCAGGCAGCTACCTCGCCGGCCTCCACCTGCGCGCCTCGATGATCTGGCTGAAAGACCTGACCCGTACCACCCGTTGATCACGACTCGATACACGCACAGCCCCGAGCAGGCGGCCCGCCTATGAGATCCTCCGGCCGAGCCCCTGGCGGAGTGCGTGGGCGACTTCTGCCGTGTGCTGTTCGGACAGTTCCGGACGGCCGTGGTACTGCGCTGGGGTGTTCTGGAGCAGGGCCACCCGCCACGTCCCCGACCGCTTCTCCACAACGAGGCACTGGACCGCATTGCGGGCCGGATTCAGCTCAGTCTGACCGGGCGGGACCATGCCGACGAGGGCACGCAGCACCGCGCCGGCTCCTCCGCTGAGTGTCCGTACCTCCTGCACCTTGCAGACAAATGCCGCGGTCGGGTGGTCTTCGAAGATCTGCGTAAGCTGGTCCTCGATCTGCGGACCGGTCATCTGACTGCCGTCGAATCCGATCGCCGTGGCGTCGGCTGCGAAGAGCGCTGCATAGCCATGGGCGTCACGGTCATTCCAGGCGGTGATCAGCTTGGTGTAGAGATCCCGCGCAGCCTCGGCCGCTTCGGCGCCTTCGGCAACGGGTTCGGGGATGGCCGCGCCGGCGGGGAGTCCCGCGGCTACGTACTCGTCGTAGAGCCTGTCCCACGGGATCGCAGGGGCACCGTGCGGGCCCTCGGTCGGTCGGCTCTCGGCGCGGGCGTCCAGGGCGGAGAGGCAGATATCCCAGCCGGCGGCGTTGCGGGCCGCGGCGTTGCGGGCTTCCAGGACGTTGGTGAGGGTGAACCGTGTCCGGTCGTCGGCGAGTGGCTCGAGGTCGAAGTGCAGCTCGTCCCCGCCCCAGGTGAAGGCCAGTCGGCGGGGCGGGTCGACGGCGATGACCCGTCCGGTGGAGTCCGGCATGTGCGGATCGCCGGCGAAGGTGACGATTCCGCCCGGAGTGAGGTCGAGGGTGATCTTGGGAGAGGGAAACCAGTGGGCCAGCTCGGCCGGCTCGGTGACCAGGGCCCAGACCCTGGCGATCGGGTGGTCGTAGACCCGCTCGAAGCGGACGGCGGAGCGGCCGTCGTCGAGTTTGAGGTAGGTGCCGGGGTTCGTGGTGGTCACGGTTGATCAAGCCTTTCAGTTGCTCTTTAGTCCGGCGCTGTGCTGCCGGGTTGGTCATTGCGCTGCTCTGCGCTGCGGGCGTCAAGGCGGCGGCCCAGCGCGTCAAGGCTGCTGTTCCACAACCGCCGATAGGGCGCCAGCCAGGCGTCCAACTCGGCCATCCGGCCGAGTTGGAGGGCATACAGCCTGCGCTGTGCGTCCACCTCAACGCGGACCAGGCCAGCCTCGCGCAGCACCCGCAGATGCTTCGACGTGCTCGGCTGGCTCAGGCCGCACCCCTCCACCAACTCGCTGACCGGGCGTGGGCCGTCCAGCAGCAGGTGGAGGATCACGCGCCGGTTCGGATCGGCCAGCGCGGTCCACACTGCGGTCTCCATGCAACGAGCATGCCTCATGGAGAATATAACCGTCAAGGAATATTCGTTGTCGTGCCGTCGACTCAGCAGCCAGCGCGGTGGAGGCGCCGGCAGGGTATGGGATCCGGGACCATCAACCCGTCGTCACGACGCCGACCACCGGGATCTGGCGACGGTGACTGACGAGGCGAAGGGCCCGCACGGGCGGACGCCTCTGGGACCACACGGCCCAGCAAGCGGCAGCGCACGATGAGTACCCGCTGCGACGAGCGCGCCGCCGGGTGCCCTAGCACGGATGCGATGCGTACCGGTCACCGACAGGCCGGAAAGACGCATCTGCTCCCCTTCGGGGACAAAGTGCCTTGGCGGTTACGGCCTGGTCCGCGAGTGATGGCGACCCGCAACGCAGTTCGCCTGTATGGGGTTGGCCCGGCATGCGCAATGACCCGGTCAAGCGGGAGGAGTTCGTATCCGGCGCCGAGCCGGTGGCCGCCCGCTGCCTGGACAGCGACCGACGCGGGGACCCGCGGGAGCGGACCGCCCCTGGTGCCGATCACTGCAACGGGCCCAAGAGGCGGCTGCCGTCAACCGGCGAATCGATCCGCCCGCCGCGCCAGAAGGCCACACCCCGTAGAGAGCCAAGCACGCAGGACATGCCAGGCGCGGGGCGGCGCGATTCGTGAAAAGGACCCACACACAGAACGGAGCACGATCATGCAGACCTTCACCGCAGCAGCCGATCAAGCGTGGGACCGAGCCCCGGCGTGTGACTCCCTGCTACCGCCGCCCCATCCCGCCAACCGCATTGCCTGCCGCATCGATCCGCGCGACCTGCGCCGCCTGGACCTGTACGCGGCGCTGACCGCGGCTGGGACCGCCCCCTGCCCAGGAGACCGGGAGGCGATCGAAGCACTCAGCGCACTGCCCGACAGCGTGCACGAAGCCCTGCACCGCTGGCTCAGCTCCGGCAGGTGACGCGCCGGACGCCGACACGGCCTGCCCTGCCGGCGTCTGTCGGCTGAATCGTGACCCACTTCGGGGCGCTTGAGAACCCAAGCGGCCCAAGTGGGGCACGATTCACCGCTGTGGCGGTCCAGCGTTCCCTCCCGGTCGGCGCACGCCTGGACGAGAGCGCACACCGACTCGAGGGCCTGGCCGTACAGTGCGGCCGTCTTCGGGGTGGAGTACGCGCCCGCGTCGAACGTTCCGCGCGGCTGGCGCGTCGTAGGGCAAGACGTGGGGCAGGGGCGGGAAGGGAGGGCGTGTTGCTGCGCAGAAGGACGAGCCGCGGCCGGGGACCGGACCACGGCGTGGGCGATCCGCTGGACGCGGCCCAGGAACGCCGGGTGCGGGCGGTGCTCGCACTCGGTGGAGTGCCGCAGGCGGACCTGCCGGACGGAGTACAGCAGGTCCGCCTGCGGCTGCTGGAGCGGGCCGCGAGCGGCCAGGAGGCGCCGCGCGACGTCTCCGCGTGGGCTGCGGTCGTCGCCTCCAACCTCGCCATGGACTGGCACCGCGCCAAGCACCGCCAGCAACGCCTCGGCGAGCGGCTGGCCTCGCTGCGGCAGGGGGAAAACCCCTCGGGTGAGGACACCCGGCTGCTCTCCCTCGCCGTCGCCCAGGGCCTGGACGAGCTGCCCGAGGCCCAACGCCAGGTCCTCATCCTGCGCTTCTACGCCGACCTGCCCGTCCGGGTGATCGCCGAACAGCTCGGCGTCCCCGAAGGCACGGTCAAGAGCCGGCTGCACACCGCCGTCCGCGCCCTGCGCGAACGGCTACACGAGGACGAGGTGGTGTGACGTGAGGGCCGAACACACGCGGGCCGACGGCCACGGCGAGGTGGACCCGCTGCTGGCCGCGATCCTGGACGAACCGCTGCCCCGCACGGCGTACTGTGACGCCGACCGCATGACCGAGTACCGCGCGGCCCGCGCCGACCTTGCCACGCTCCGCCGAGAGCTCACCTTCATCGCGGACGCGCTCACCGCCGAGGAGCCGGCGCAGCCCCCCGGCAGGGGAGCCGCCGGGCACCCGCAGCGGCCGAGGCCGCCCCGGCGGGCGCGTCGCGGCCGGGCCGTCGCGGTGGGCGGCCTTGCGGCGGCCCTTGTCGTCTGCGCAGTGTTCGGGCTGGTATGGCTCCTGGCCGTGGGCCGGACTGGGACGGGTTCGGCTGGTGGCACCGCCGACGCCAAGCTCACCCCCGGCGGGTACGTGGCCTGCGCCCGGCTGATCGCCGAGGGCACGGTCACCCAGGTCGCCCCCGAGCCCGGCACCGCACAGGACCGGATCAAACTTGCCGTTAACCACCGCTACAAGCCCCAGGCGGGCCCCGACCGGATCACCTTCCTGATGGACCACGACGTCTCGCCTCGCCTCCGCCCCGGTGACCGCGTCCTCATCGCCATCCCGGAACACGCAAGCAGCCCCGACCTCTGGAGCACCGGCGAAAAGCGGATCGCCCACGACCGCGCCTGGATCCTCGCAGGGCTCAAGGAGTCCCGCACGCTCACCTGCGACCAGGACCCCTCCTCCGACTGACCACCTTCCCCGCACAGCGCTCGGCACGATCCACACACAAGGGCGGGCACCCGCCGTCACCGGCGAGCGCCCGCCTCCCACTTTTGGGTGGGCCGCCTGGTGGTGGCAGAGCCGATGATCCGTGCTGGTGCGGTCCGTGTCGGCTCGCCGCACCAGCTTCCGGAGCCGTTCAACAACCGATCGGTTGTTGAACAGGCGTCTCGCTCGACCCTGCGGGCTGCGAAGGAGTACCTCGTCCAGGAACTCGCCCAGCACCCACGCCGAGGAGCGCAGTACGCCCTCGCGGATGAAGCCGTTGTGTTCGGCGGAGCGCAGCATGGCGTGGTTGTCCGCCAGCGTCTCAATCTGCAGCCGCTGCAGGCCGCGGACCACGAAACCGTAGTAGCAGAGCGTCGCGACCACGTCCGTGCCGTAGCCCTTGCCGCGTGCCGCCGACAGCAGCCCGAGTCCGATGTGGGCGGACCGGTGGTGGTTGTCGATGCCCCACAGCGTCGCGGTGCCGGCCAGGGCGCCTCCTTCCAACTCCACCACGGAGAACGCGACGCTGCCTTGCGCCGTGTCGTCCACCACGAGCCGCGGGTCCTTCGAACCGGGTGAGATCGGCCGCCACGGCCCGGCCTCGGCCCGCGCGGAGTTGACCACGTCGTCGTAGAGCTCGGTCCGCAGAGTGGGGATGTCGTCCTCGTGCCGGGCCCTCAGCCCGATCTTGCTGCCCTTTAGCATGCGGGCTTCCTATCCGGCTTGACTCGCCTACGACAAACGAATACATGGACAGCCCGAGTTGACGCGGTGGCGGCGGCAGCAGTCGTTGGGCGAGACGCCCGAAAACCGGTGGCACGGCCCCGTTGCGCGTCATTACCGTGCTGTCGGACCAAGTCGTCGAAGCGAGGATGAGCCCTTGTACACCCTGTGAGACCTCCCAAGCGCTGATTCGTCGCGCGTCGCGCACTGCGCGCCGTGCTGCTTCTTGCTGCGGACTTTCTCACTGAAACCGGTGTACTTCTTTGCTCACCAACTGGGTGGTCGCACCCACCTGCCTGCCCATCGTTCTCCGCCGTTGCCACACGTGCGCTTCCGGACGTTTCCGAACAAGCGGCAAGTTCCGTGTCAACGCCAACCACAAGCTCATCGACGCCTGGCTCCTCGCGCTCTGTTCCGACTGTGGGGACACCACGAAGATCACGGTCCTGGAGCGCATGAACGTCCGCTCCGTACGGCCTGATCTGCTGGAGCGGATGCACGACAACGACCCGGGTCTGGCAGCCGAGTTGCTGCAGGATCCGGTCGTGCGGCGCCGTAACCGCATCGCCCTCGACTGGGACGGAGCCTGGCGTCTCGACACGGACAGACCGGATCACTTGGACCACGAGGTGATCGATGTCTCGGTCCGCTTCGCGGCGCGGATTCCTGTCCGGCCGGTGCGGCTGATCGCCGAAGGGTTTGGTCTGTCACGGACCGAGGTCGAGAGGCTGATCACGGGGGGCGCACTCGTCTCGGCCGTGCGGCTGAGCGGCAAACGCTCCGGCGACTTCACCTTCCTGCTCAAGCGCTGAGCCCGGTCGGGGCCAGGGCCTGTTCGGCGGGTCCCGCCGAACAGGCCCTGGCCCCCGCTCACAGCAGACCGTCCAGCCGTCACACAGACGAGTGGCCGCCCATGCGCCGACGGGCAACGAGGGCTGCCTCCCAGCGGTCTGTGAGGCCGACCAGAAGGCGTCTGCACACCCCGGGGCACATGGGCATACCGCGCGGAGACGCTCGGGGTGCGGGCGTGAGTAGTTGAGGTGCAGGAAATCCCGGTGGGATTGATCTTGGTCGGCCGGCACACCGGGTGCGGGCACCGCCGGGGTTCGCGGAAAGCTCGCCGGACGGGCGTCGGTGCTGGTTACGGTCCCGCCGTGCCGGTGGAGTTTCTGACTGATGAGCAGGCTCTTATCTGTACTCATCAAGATCGTCTCGCTCGGTTAGCTTGAGCGGTACGTGGCTGACAGTGTCAGCAACGGGACTTCATACTGGCAGTTCAAACCGATGATCTGGCCAGCCTGTTGTAGGGCGATGAGCGTCGCCTGCCAGCCAGGCAGCCGACCCTGCACGGTGCGAGCGCTGGTTTCCGACGTGCGAAAAAATCACTTGATCCACCGGCTTATGGTTTCTGCATGACGTCTACGCTCCGCCTGGAGAAGATCACTGCCGACAACTTCGACGTAGCGATCGGCCTGAAGGTGCGTCCCGACCAGGAACATCTGGTTGCGCCGGTCGTGAAGTCGCTTGCTGAGGCGTACGTGTACCCCGGCATAGCTTGGCCTCGTCTCATCTTCGACGGCGACCGGCCTGTGGGCTTCCTCATGGCCTTCTTCGACATCGACTTCGCAGGTGACGGCAAGAACACCGACATCCGCTCGGGCCTCTGGCGCCTCAACATCGCGGCGGGTGAGCAAGGCCGCGGCTACGGCCGTTTCGCGGTCGAGTCCGTAGCCGTTGAAATCCGCCGCCGCGGCGGCACCCGGCTCACCGCCACGTGGCACCCAGGTGAGGACGGACCCGAGGGCTTCTATCTCGGGCTCGGGTTTCGGCTGACGGGAGAGATGAGCGGGGATCAAAAGGTAGGGGAGCTGGCACTGGGTTAGGCCCTGATCAGGGTCTCAGGGGCACCTGATCGGCAATCGGAGTGATGCCTCTTCGAAGGTCGCGGAGCTGCCCGAGCGTGACTGCGAGTTCGTTGCGGAGCCGTTCGTTCTCCTCACTCAGTTTCCGGTTGGCGTCCCGCAGGGCCTTCACCACCGTCTCGTGTGACTTGGTGGTGATCCGTTGCTGGTCGGGCAGGGCGGGTCGTCCCGTGGTGGGCTGCTTGTCGGCGAGGTCGCGCAGTCTGGCGAGCAATGGCGCCTGGGCAGCGTCGTAGAGAAAGGTCCGGGAGACTCTTGCCCGGGTGGCAACGCCGGCGACGGTCACCGCTCCGCCGTCGCGCTCCAGGGCGTCCAGGACGGCGTGGACACGCTCGATGCAGGCCAGACGCCGCCGTTGTGCGGCTTCGGCCAGGTGCGCCGAGTTGTCAGCCCGCATCGGCAGTCCTCTCCGTTCCGTCGCGGCTTGCCCCGGCGTCGTTCGGTGCCAGGGACAGCTCGTCGTGCTCCTGGTCGGTGATGCGCGTGATGACGTGCTCGACCGCGGCCGCCAACCGCTCGTTGACCTCGGCGGCGTGGGACCGGCCGGCTGCCGTGGCGTCGGCCTGCAGTTCGCGTGTGCGGGCGAGGGTGTCGCGGTGGATGGCACTTCCCCCAAGGCCGGGTAGTTAGCGCTTGGGCAGGTCATGCAACCCCGTTGAAGACGGGCCCGGCGTAGAGCAACGGAGCTCGTTGGTACAGGCAGTCGACCAAGACAGCTTGTATCCGAGGAGCTCCGTTGCCGTCTCATCATGTCCTGCCCGTCCCGGTGACGGCCATCACCCGTACGGTTACCGTGGCCGCCGGGAGGTTCGTTGCCGGGCATCTGGGTGGTCTGACCTCGTTTCTGCCCTTCGAATTGGTGGATGCCGTTCTGGAGGAGACCCGCGCGGTGCAGCATCGGCTGCGGGACCTGCCGTCCCGGGTCGGGGTGTACTTCCTGGTGGCGATGTGCCTGTTTCCGGAGGTCGGATACCGGCTGGTGTGGGACAAGCTGATCTCCGGGACCGGCGGCGTCCTGCCCGCCCCCAGTGCGAAGGGTCTGCGCGATCTGCGCCGCCGAGTGGGCTGTGCCCCGATGAAAGCCCTCTTCGAGGTGGTGGCTGGGGCGCTGGCTCAACCACGGACGCCGGGAGTGCGCTTCGGTCCTTACCGCACGGTCTCCTTCGACGGCTGCAGCTCGATCAAGACGCCCGACAGCGAGCGCAACCGAGGCTGGCTAGGGCGGTGCCCGCACGGCGGTTATCCCCAGATCGAGTTGATGACGCTGGTCGAGACCGGGACGCGCGCGGTGATCGGTGCAGTGTTCGGCCCCACCCGAGAAGGCGAAACCTCCTACGCCACCCGACTGTTGCATCACCTGAGCCCCGAGATGCTGGTGCTGTGGGACCGGGGCTTCGACGGCAACGACTTCCTCGCCGCCGTGCACGCCACCGGCGCACGCGTCGTTGGCCGCATCAGCCAGCGCCGCCGCCCACCGGTCCTGCAACCTCTCGCAGACTCCTCGTATCTCTCGGTCATCGGCGGTGTCGCCGTGCGCATCATCGAGGCCCAGGTGCGCGTCGCCTGCACGGACGGCAGCGGCTTCGACGGCTCCTACCGGCTGGTGACCACCCTGCTGGACTCCCAGCGCTACCCCGCCGACCGTCTCGTGCGCCTCTATCACGAACGCTGGGAGCACGAGAGCGCCTACTACGCCCTGCGTCACACCATTCTGCAGGGGCGAGTCCTGCGTTCGTGCGACACCCGGTCGGTGTCGAGCAGGAGATGTGGTCCCTGCTGACCCTCTACCAGCTGTTGCGCCGGGCCATGGTCGAGGCGGCGGAGTCCCGGCCGGGGACCGACCCCGACCGCTGTGGCTTCACGATTGCTCTCCAAACAGCCCGCGATCTGCTGGTACGTGCGGAAGGAATCGTCGAGCAGGGGATCGGGGCGATCGGACGGCGAGTTCTGTCGGCGCTGTCGCCGGAGCGTCGGCCTCGCGTCAGTACCAGGAAGGTGAAGTCGCCCATCTCGCGCTATGCGGAAAGGAAGATGGACGGCCGCCCCGACGGGAGCCGGACCGTGGCCTCCGTGACGATTGCCCTCCTGCAACCTCCGCCCTCTCCGCCCGCGCTGCCGACCACCATGGTCCGGGAGTACGTCGGCGCCGGCCAGGCCGGCCACCGCATGACACGCGTCCTCGCCGTGCTGCAGGCAGAGCCCGAGCGGCAGTGGCGGGCCAGAGAGATCGCCGAGCTCCTCGGTGACGTCACCCTCGTCACCACCTATCGACAACTTGCTCGCTGGACCGAAAGAGGACTGATCAGAAGAGTCCGAACGGGCCGCTACGCGGCAGCCGCCCCGACGAGGACCACGGCCTTGCGCCCCCGGCCCAAGCGCTAACTACCCGGCCTTGGCACTTCCCCCCGAAGGGTGGACACCAGTTCGTGTCGTTATGCAGCAAGCGTCATGCTACGTGATGCTTCGTAGGCGATAGGACTGAGCTGCCCGTTCGCCGAGTGGCGACGCCAGGTGTTGTACCGCGTCAGCCAGCGGAAGACCGTGCGTCGGCAGGCGTCGGACCCGCTGTAGCGGCGGGCGCCCTGGAGGGTCTCCCGTTTCAGGGACGCGTGGAAGGATTCGCAGGCGGCGTTGTCCGCGCTGGTGCCGACGGCGCCCATGGACTGTGTCACTCCCAACTCGCCGCACAGGCCCACGAATTCACGTGACGCGTACTGCGCCCCGTGATCGCTGTGAAAGACGGCGCCGTTCAGGCTGCCACGGATGTGGGCGGCCATCCTGAGCGCGTCGGCGACCAGAGAGGTGCGCATGTGGTCGGCGATGGACCAGCCGACCACTCGGCGGGAGAAGCAGTCGATGACGGTGGCGAGGTAGAGGAACTCACCGTCGCCGACGGGGAGATACGTCACATCGCCCATGTACTTCAGATTCGGCGCGGGGGCGGTGAAGTCCCGCTTGAACAGGTCCGGCACGGGCGTGGCGGACGGCTCCGGGACGGTGGTGCGGACCTTCCTGCGCGGGCGGAAACCGGCGATGCGGAACTTGCGCATCACGCGCGCGACCTTCTTCTCGTTGATCTTCATGCCGTGCGTGTCACGGAACTCGGCCGTGATGCGCGGGGCGCCGTAGGTGCCGTCCGACTCGGCATGGACAGACCGGATCTTCTCGGCCAGGGCCTCGTCGGCCCGCTCACGCTCAGCGCGGGCCGCCCGGCCCGCCCGCCACTTGTAATAGCTGGAGCGGGCGACGTCGAGTACCTGGCACAGCCGCTGGACCGGGTGGGTCGCACGGTGATCCTCAATGAACTGGCAGCGACTCACCAGGTCATCTCGGAGGCGAAAAACTTCGTCGCCTTCCGCAGGATGTCCCTCTCCTCGGCGAGCGTCGCCTTCTCCTTGCGTACCGCCTTCAGCTCCGCACGCAGGGCCGCGATCTCCGCCTCCAGCTCCTCCCGTGACTTCGTGGCCTCGCTCACCCTCGTGCTGCCCTTCACTCCCACGTCGCCGGCACCGCGGCGGGCCCGCTCAGCCCGCACCCAGTTACGCAGCGTCTCTCTGCTGATACCGAGGTCCTTGCTCACGCCCTCCAGCGTGTGGCCCGGATCCGACAGGTACAGCGCGACGGCGTCCGCCTTGAACTCCGCCGGGTACACCTTCATCACCATCGGGAACATCTCTTCCTCTGGACCTCACAGTCCAGTGTCCAGGATGTCCACCTACCAGGGGGAAGTGCCGACCTCCTTTCCCAGGCCACAAGGCGGCATCACCGGCTCCGCCGCGTGTGGGCGGACAGCGGATACACCGGCATGCTGGTGGGCTGGTGCGCGACCGTCCTGAACCTGATGCTGACCGTCATCCGCCGCAGCGACGACCACAAAGGCTTCGTCGTACTGCCCAAACGGTGGATCGCCGCGCGGGCCTTCGCCTGGCTCATCCGCTCCCGAGGCCCGGCCCGCGACTACGAGCGACTGCCGGCGAGTTCGGAGGCGATGATCCTGCGGTCGATGACCATGGTCATGACCCGCCGTCTGTGCCGTCGTGGCAGGCGAACCGGCCCGGCACCGGCTCGTGCGCCCATCCCCGCGCAGCGAGCCGCTTGAGCTTCACCCGCACGCCCTCGGTCTTCGCCGGAACCACTTACAGCCCCAACAGGCAAGTGATCTCACGGCAGTTCAGTGGCCCTGCGCCGGTGGCGCAGCGTTCGGCCAGCAGGCCCATGACCTGCTGATACTCCGGCGCCAGCACCTCGGCCGACAGCCCCTCCCGCCAGGGCGGAACCACCGACTCACACCTCGCCGCCGACGGCGCCGTGGCCTCGTTCCCGCCCGGCGCCCTGGCCGCCTCACCGTCTCGGCCTGCGGTTTCGCCCCCGCCCCACACCTCGTTGACCCGCCTGCGGGCGATCAGCCACTCGTCCCATTCCGACTGCGCGGCCTCCAGTTCGGCCTGCAACTCCTCCACCCGCTTCCGAGCCGCACGCTCCCGCTCCTCCAGCCGCCCCAGCACCGACGCCATCACGCACCTCCAGCACGCCACCACCACAGACGCACCGGACCTGCCTCACCCACCCCGGCACCATGCCTGACCAGCACAATCCCAAACACGCTGGCCGCGCTGAAGTCGATCCGCGCCGCCCGGCCCGACGGCGCCCCCATCTACGTGATCCTGGACAACCTGTCCGCCCACAAGGGCACCGACATCCGCCGCTGGGCGAAGAAGAACAAGGTCGAGCTGTGCTTCACCCCGACCTACGCCTCCTGGGCGAACCCCATCGAGGCCCACTTCGGCCCGCTGCGGCAGTTCACCATCGCCAACTCCCACCGCCCCAACCACACCGTGCAGACCCGGGCCCTGCACACCTACCTGCGGTGGCGCAACACGCCAACGCCCGCCACCGCGACGTCCTGGCCGCCGAACGCAAGGAACGTGCCCGCATCCGAAGCGAGAAAGGCATCCGCTGGGGCGGACGCCCCCTCGCAACCGCAGCCTGAACCCGGCGAACCTATGCGGTCACAGCACTAGCTGCGCGCTTGCAGCCGGGTTGTCACCGTGTGTGCCATGACGTGCTGACCGCACCTCCTCTGGCCCCTTGAGCGATGGGCCGGATTCTCTGCTGGGGCCCGGCCCGAGCCCGAGAGCTACTCGGCAGGCAGGGCCTCCCGCATCGCCTTTGCGGTGGCGGCCGGGTTGTAGTCCTCGGGGACGCCCGAGACCAGGATGATGTCGCCCTCGATGTGCCGCGAGCGCAGCGGTGCGATCTCCTGGTATGCGGGCGAGTCCCACCAGGCCCGCGCCTCGGCGATGCCGGGGAAGGAGATCACCACGACATGCCCGGGCCAGCTGCCCTCCTTCACCTCGTGCTGCGTGGCGTGCACGAGGAAACGGCCACCATACGGCTCGAAGGTGGCAGTGATGCGCTCGATGTACTCAGCGATCTCCGGGTGCGGAGCGGCCTCCTGCAAGTGTGCTATGGCGTAGGCGGGCATGGCGTCCTTCCGATCGATCGGGCTCCGTACACCGACGACCATGGCATGCGGGCCTGCTGGGGTCGATGACCTGACAGGTAAGCGCCCTCGGCACACGGCGCGGACCTGCCACCGCAAAGCGCGCCGGAGCCCTGCGGCCGGACCAGGGCGCTTTCACGCGTGGCTTCGCGATGGACCTGCGGTCACCCCGGGCAGGCTGCGCCTCTCCCGAGAGACGGTTTCAGCAGCCGGCCGTGGACCGTGGCCGGTAGCCCCCCGTTGGGTGCGGGCCTCCTTATGCAGGCCCGCCGCCTGTACGATGATCGACGTGACCGTCCGCCGCACCCTTGGCGCCGGCCCCGAGGCCCCCGCGCACAGCCTCCGCGCCGCCCAGGCCGACCTTCTCGACGAACTCCCCGGGGTCCGCCTCCCCGACCTTGACGAGTTGCGGGCCCGTGGAGTGCTCGGAGCCCACCCGGCGACGCCCCCGGCCCCGCGGCGGACCCTCGGAGCCGGTGGCTGCGCCGACGAAGAACCGCCTCGCCTCTCCACCTGATCTGCCCTCAGCACCAGTCTCCATTCCCCCCGCCGGGACACCGTCACCGACCGTCGGCACATCCTGCCCCCGGCCCTGGGCATCACCACCGCGGTCAACTTCCAGCCCCTCGGAAACCGCAAGGCCGCAATCAACGGCGACTTCGTCAAGCCCACCACCTGACGGGGTCGCGGCGCAGGAGACGCGATCCGCAATCTGTGTGCACCTTCGTGCAGCACGGGCCTGCCTTCAGAGCACGGAGCAAAGCCCGTGTCTGCTCCTGAAGGCAGGCCTCGGAAACCCAGGTCGTGAGGTTCAGTCCTTGCCCATGGCCTTGCGCACGGCGTCCCGGGTGCGGTCCATGACTGCGGCGAGCGGTCCGAGCGCTACATTGGCCGCGGCTGATTCGACACCCGGGTGGGGGCGGGTGGGTGCCATGGCCTCGGCGGCCTTGATGGCCTTGGCCATGGAGGCGAGGGCCGCGGTGGCGGCGGTGCGCCGGATGTGGATGAACTCGTACCGTTCTTCGGCCCGCGCGTGCTCTTGGACACCGGTGCGCAGGGCCAGGAGCCGGGGCATGAACTCGGGGTCGTCGGTGTCCATGTCGTCGAGGGCGGCGAGTGTCTCCTTCGCCTCGCGCTCCTCGGCCAGCCGGTCGTCCACGACCTGCTCACCGCCCGGCATGTTGCGGCGCGCGTAGGGGTGGATCACCTCCTCCTCCGCTGTCTCGTGCACCGCGAGGAGGCGTACCAGGCGGCGGAAGGCGTCGCGGCGTTCCTCGCCCGTGTTCTGCTCGACCTCGTCGAAGAGGGTGCGGATGTCTCCGTGCTGACGCATCAGCAGGGAGACGACGTCGGTGTCCTGGGCCTGGTCGTCGCCGGCCTGGGGGATGTGCAGCTCGGACATGGGCGACCGCCTCACTTCTCGCGCATGGCCGGGCTGGGGTGCTCGCCCTCGGACTCGACGCGGTACTCGCGGCCGAACATGTCGTCGTGCTCGGCCATGACCCGCTCGTTCGGCGGTTGTTCGCCGCCGTGGATCTGCTCCTGCATTTTCTCGAACCGTTCGTGCGCCTCCCGCACGTAGCCGGCGCCCAGCGTGGTCAGGTCGATCTGGGTGGCCAGCAGTTCGCGCAGGTAGGCCTTGTTCGGCTCGAAGGTGAGTACGTTCGGCAGCTCGGGTGCCAGGATCTCCTGCGGCTCGCGGCCGTCGTGGCGGCGCATCAGGTCGCAGGCGGTGTGCAGGTGCTCCAGCTCCATGTTCAGGTGCAGCTCCCAGATCGCCTTGACCTTCGGGTCGCTCTCCTGCTCCATGAACGAGTAGTACAGGTAGCACTCGTTGTACTCGTGGTTGACCAGCTGCTCCCACCAGGTCTCGCCCGGGTCCACGAGCGACTCGTAGTGGGTGACGTGCTCCTCCTCGATCAGCCCGATCTGCTGGTACAGCTGGCGGGCGATCGGTTCCATGTAGGTGGGGCCGGTGTTCAGGCAGAAGTTCATCGTCTGCTGCTCCGCGGACATGACGGTCAGTGCGTGCAGCTTCGACAGCGGGTTCGCCGTGTTCCTGTCGTAGGGGTCGCGGACGTTGTCGTACGGGTCGCGGTGGTGGAATCTGGTCGGTCGGCCCGGCATGACCTCGGTGAGGTTGTCGACGATCGACTCGGCCTTGCGGTGCTCGATCATCTCGTACAGGTTGGCGTACCGGTACAGGTGGTCGAAGTCCTCCAGCACGCCGAACTCGTAGGCCTGCTTCAGGTACGGGTCCGGCTCCATCCGCGCGATCCACGCGGTCAGGTCCACCGCCACCTGCTCGTAGGCGGTCGTGGTCTCCAGCACCGACGACACCCCCGGTAGCAGCCAGTTCACGGCTTTCTGCTGCTGTGCCTCGATGTATCTCGTCCGGGCCAGCTGCCGCTTGATCTCGGGATCGGCCGTGTGGCGGGCGAGGTGGTGGCTGAAGAGGATCGCCTCGATCTCGATGCCGTTCATGGTGATGATCCGGCACCGGGCGTACGGGGCGCAGTGGTCCGGGTCGATCGGCTGCACGTTCAGCTCACGCCAGTTGCGGACCTGACGCTCCAGCGGGATGCCACGCTGTTCCAGCGGATTGAAGGTCACATGCTGTCTCCTCGCAGACAGGGATTGATGAAGTACCCTCATGCCGGGCACGATGCAGAACCCGCTGGGCCGCCAGTCATGCTCTGTATGGCACGAGCCGCTCATCCCACCCCCACGCCGCACCGCTCCTGTTGGGTGCGGCTCCTCCGGTGGCGATGCTGACCACCTCCTCGCCCAGGCGGTGGACGACAAGGAGTCTTGCGCCGGGCAGGCCGGGCGGGACGGAGTAGAAGTTGCCCTCAAACTGGACCAGGCCCTGCGCACTCACGGTCCGCTCGACCGTCAACTCGGCCGGGAACGGTACGGAAGGAACCTCCAGCAGCCGCTCAGCCGCGGCCAGTTCACCCACCGTCGTCCGGGCCCCACCGACGGTGCGGCGGCGCTCGTCCACCCTCACAGCGAGCTTGTCGACGCCGGACTGGGCCTGCTCGACGGTGAGGTGATCGGGGACCGTGCGCCACCACCGCTGAGCGGCAGCGTGGTTCATCTTCTCCACGACCCCCTTGCGGTTGCCGCGGCGCGGCGGGCAGATGTCGACGCCGACGCCGTATTCTCTGAACTTGCGCTTATGGGGCCGATGTTGAGGGTATGGTCCGGGCAGTCTCTGGATGTCGGCTCTGGCCGGAGATTCCATGCGCTCGTGCGCTTGGGATGCCCAGTTTGCGTCGCCATCCAGCACAGTTCCCTCTCGGGGGATGAGCCTGGAGGTTGACGCATGCCCGTGTGGCTGCTGCGCCCGTTTCTCGTTGTGTTGTTCCTGCTCCCTCTCCTGGCAGTCGTATTACTGTCCGCGCCTGCATGGTTGACGTGGCCTTTTCTTCCGTCTCGGCGCCAAAGGATCGTGTTGGAGTTCCTTGACGGCCTTGTCCGGTGGACTCGGGCAGCGATGCCTCGTGCAGGTCGCGAAGCCGCCGATCCCGGCCGAACTGCCATTCTCTGAACTCGATCAACACGGTGTCCATGAGTCGGTTGGTGGCTCTGCGGGTGCTTTGGCCGGGGCAGGAATGCCCAGGTCGACGACGGTGCGGTTGTCGCGGCGGCGGTCGATCTGGGCAAGTTTGTCTTCTGCCCCGGCGAGGCTGACCCGCAGTCCCTCGACCTCGCCGAGCCAGCCTTCGCGGTCGGCTTCGGCGATGCGGGCGATGAGGTTGTCGCGGATCTCGACCAGCCGGTCGCGCTGGGCGGGGTCGGGCCAGAGCATCGGGCAGCGGACGCAGGCGTGTTCGTGGATGCAGGGGGTGCTGAAGGAGCGGCCGCAGGTGCCGATGGAGACCTTGCGCCGTTCGAAGTGGCCGAGGAACTCGGTCCACTCCTCGTCGGTGGGGACGCGATATTCATCGGTTGGCCGCATAGCTCGTCGGCGGGCCAGGAAGGCCAGGTGGGCTTGGACGGCCTCGTCGGGATAGACCGCCTTGTAGCCGAGAGTGACGTTGATGTCCTGATGTCCGGCGATGACCTGAGCAATGTGCGGGGGCAGGCCGCCGAGGACCGCGTCAGTGATGAACAGCCGGCGGAAGTCGTGCGGCGTGAAGTGCAACGGGCCGCCGGTGACGGAGTCCGTCAGCCCGGTGTGCGCGAGCGCAGTGGTGAGCATCTTCCGGATGGCGCCCGAGCTGATCGCCCGGTTCTCGTAGCCGCGGTGTCGCTGAAACAGCAGTGGTGCAGGCGGCAGCCAGGTGCGCTCGTAGTGGTCGTAGGCAGGGACCAGGGGAACTCGGCCGTTCTTGTCGCGGACCCGGCGGATGATCGTGGAGAGGACCTCGGCGAGCTCGGGGCTGACGACCAGGAGCCGTTCCGTGTCGGTCTTCGACGGAACGATCTGCAGCAACGGGATGAGCTCGCCGGTGGTGGGCAGCCGGTATTGGATCAGGCTGTGGTGGGAGAGCTCGGTGAGTTCCTCGACCCGGATGCCGGTGGCCCGCAGAACCTCGACGATGGCGAAGGCCCAGAAGGCGTGGTCCTCCTCGCGTCCGAGATCGCGGCGGTGCCCGGTGACGGGGTCCTCGGCCAGCACTTTGGCCGCTGCCGACCGCCGCGGGGCGACGCGTACCAATGTCTGCCCGGCGGCGGTGAACGTCTCGCCCGGTGCCGCCTCCTGGGCGGCGGCCAGCACGGTGGCGGCGTCCTTGCGCCGCCGGTCGACACTGCGGACCAGGACCGGCAGTACTGGCAGACGCTCGCGGGTGCGGGCGTCCATCCGTGATTTGCGGCGCCGCTTGTCCTTCTTGCGGTTGATCTCCTCGCTGCCGATCGGGCAGGGGGCAACCCAGTCGGCCCAGCGCGCGGGATCTTCGACGGCCCAGTGCGCCAGGTCCAGGTAGAAGGCTCGCACCGGGGTGAGGCACTCGCGGTAGTTGATCCGAGGTGCTTCGGTGGTGACCCGGCGGCCGTCCGGGGTGCGGACGGTCTTGGTGGTGGTGCGAAGCCGCTGCTTCCAGGCATCGGCGACATCGCTCGGCAGGTGCAGGCTGTCGATGCCTGGGTGGTGCCGTTCCAGGTCGGACCAGAACAGCTTAGCCAGGTAGTAGGACAGCGCATCCAAGCTGTTGTAGTCCAGTGCCGGCTGGCGTTCTCGCAGGTAGTCGACGAGAAGGTCGCGGACGGGGCGGCAGGCAATGCCCTAGCGGTCGATCAGCTCCTCGGGCGTGCGCTGTCCGCCCGTACGTAGTTCGCGCAGCGTCGCCGGGGCCTGATCGTCGAAGACATCCAGGTCGTGCAGGACCCGATAGAACAGGTGGGTGGCTCCGACGGAGGTGCCGCGCAGATCGGCCTCGATGTCCAGCAGCTCCAGGACGTCGCCCGGGACGATGTCGGCGATGATGCCGCCCTTGGCGACGAGGATCTGGGCAGCGCGATATGCGGTGCGGGTCGCCGCGGCCGTGTTGACGCTCGGATCCGTAGCGCAGCGCTCTCGTAGCCGGGCGAAGCCGGTCGGGTCGCGGTGCTGGGCGAGCATGCCGACGAGCGCGCTGCTGCGGAGTGACGAGGTGATCAGCCAGGGCAGCGAGGGCCGGATGAGGTCGGCGCAAAGAGCGGGGTGCACCGCCCGGAAGAAAGACTCCTGGCGCCAGGGGACCTCGTGTCCGCGCTCACGCATCCAACGCAGTGGAATCTCCCGCCAGTTGGCGCCGTCGTCGTCGGCGCCGCTGGCCAGCCAACGCTCCTGCCAGGTCGCGCCGGACTGATCGGTCAGCCAGTCCAGCAGCAGACCAAGCCCGAACTTGCGACCGTTGTTGTCGCAGGCCGGGGCGAAAGGCTCGGTGGCCAGCCGGCCCCTGAACCGCCCCGGGTCAGGTGGAGGCTCGATTCCATGTAAGGATTGAGTCATGGCACGACCCTCCCGTTACCCGCTTGAGCTCCGCCGTCGTGCGGTGCGCATGGTCGCCGAAGTGCGCGGCGACTACCCGAACGAGACAGCGGCCCTGCAGGCGGTCGCGGACAAGCTCGGCATCGGCTCCCGCGAGACACTGCGGAACTGGCTGAAGCAGCATGAGGTCGACGCGGGGACGCGGCCGGGGACGACGACGGAGGAGTCCGCCCAGCTCAAGGCGCTCAAGAAGGAGAACGCCGAACTCAAGCGGGCCAACGAGATCCTGAAGGCCGCGGCGAGTTTCTTCGCGGCCGAGCTCGACCGGCCACACACGCGCTCGTAGCCTTCATCGACGAGCACCGGGACCGCTTCGGCGGCGTCGAGCCGATCTGCAGGACGCTCACCGCACACGACTGCAAGATCGCCCCTTCCACCTACTACGCCCACAAGAAACGCCTCGAAACCCCCTCCGCCCGTTCCCTGCGCGATGCGGAGCTCAAGGAGCGGATCCAGGAGGTCTACACGTCCAACTACCGCGTCTACGGCGCCCGGAAGATCTGGCGCGAGCTGAACCGGCAGGGACATGCGGTGGCCCGCTGCACCGTCGAGCGCCTGATGCGCGAGATGGGTGTCCAGGGCGCGGTGCGCGGCAAGCGCGTCATCACCACGATCCCCGGCGGGCAGGTCGAGCGGGCCCCCGACCTGGTCGACCGCGACTTCGTCGCCGTCGCTCCGAACCGGTGCTGGGTGGCGGACTTCACCCATGTGAAGACCTGGTCCGGAACCGTCTACGTCGCGTTCGTCGTGGACACCTTCTCCCGCCGGATCGTCGGCTGGTCGGCCGCCACCGTGAAGGAGACCGTCTTCGTCCTGGACGCCCTGGAGATGGCCGTCTGGCAACGCGACCGCGACCAACAGTCTGTTCAGCCAGGCGAGTTGATCCATCACTCGGACGCCGGGTCGCAATACACATCGTTCAAGCTCGCCGAGCACCTGGACGCCGCCGGCATCGCGGCGAGCATCGGATCCGTCGGTGACGCGTACGACAACGCCCTGATGGAGTCCACGATCGGCCTGTTCAAAACCGAGTTGATTAAGCCCCAGCGGCCCTGGAAGACGCTCTCCCAGGTGGAGTTGGCCACCGCCGAGTGGGTCGACTGGTACAACCACCGAAGACTCCACGGTGAGATAGGCCACGTTCCGCCCGTCGAATACGAAGCCAACTACTACACCGAACTCACGAAATCCCAGGTCATCACCACAATCTGAGATCTCTACCGAACCCGGGGCGGTTCACCCAGACCTCTTCGCGGCTCTGCCCGGTCGCTGGCCAGACGTCCTTCCGCGGCCGTGCCCGGACCAACTCCGTGACCGGCCGCGGCGGCTTCGCCGCCGGGGCCTGCGCGGTGTTCAGCGTCATGGTCATCAGAGGGCCGTCCCGAACAGCACGTCCAGGGACTCGGCCGAGTAGCCAGGGGCAGCGGCAGGCACGGTGCGTGCGGCAGCCTGTCTCTTCTGCTCGGCGTGATGGGCCAGCAGTCTCCGGATGACCTCTTCCTTGCGGGGAGTGAGATAGATCTGGGTGGTGGTCAACTGGGCATGGCCAAGGACGAATTGGACATCAGTGAGGGGGAGACAGGGGTCCTCTGCCATGCGGTAGGCGGCGGTGTGCCGCAGCGCATGCAGCGTCGCCGCGGTGCCGGCCTTGCTGTTGGCCCGCTCGAACATCCGGTGTGCCGCATGATAGGTCAGCGGCCGAGACGGGTTGCGCAACGTCCACCACAGAGGAACCCGTCGCCCCCTCGGGATCGCGTCCTCCAGCTCCAGCTGATAAAGCCGCAGCCAGACGAACGCATCCGTCGAGGCCGGAAGCTCCTGGACCTCACCGGTGCCCTTGCGGACCACGCTGATCAGCTGGCGGCCCGGGTCGACCCCGCCCTGCCAGGCGGACAGCAACTCGCTGGCCCGGGCGCCGGTGGAAACGTAGAAGGCGACCAGGGCCCGGTCACGGTGGGAGGGTAGCCGCGCAAAAATCTCGTTGAACTCCGCGTCCGGGACGCTGCGAGGAATCCGCTGCGGCAGCCTCGGCCGGTAGAGGCCGACGCGCTCGTTGCGCGGCGCATCCATCGGGTTGTGGTGAGCATGCGCTCGCCGCCCCCGACGCGAGCGGTCCATCGGAAATGGATTGAGGACCGGCCCGGTGCCGGCGTCGCGGTGGAAGTCGTAGAAGGTCCGCAGCACCGTCTCGCTGTGCGTACGGACCGAGGTCGCGTACGGCTTCCCGCCGGCAGCCCACTGGCCAGCCTGGTCCGGGCGCCGCCAGTGCCGACGGGACGGCTGCCCAGCGATCTGCAGCCAGCGGGAGAAATCCCTCGCCTCGATGCGCTCGGCGCGATCCCACGGCACCTCGACAGCCCAGAGGAACCGGAACCAGCGCAGCAGGTCCATCCCGTAGGAACGAGCCGTAGTCGCTGGCCGACCGGCCGCCTGCAGATCTCGCAAGAAGACAGCGACTGCCTCAACCGGAATCCCCTCCGGACCGACAAGCCGGTAGGGCTCCCACGGATCGTCCGTGGCCACCAGTTCGCCGACCAAAGACACAGACAGGATCGACAGGTCTCTCGATGACTCCACGGCCAGCCCAACGACGATTCCGGCAAAGGGTCACTGACCTGCTAAAACGCCCCAACTAGTTCAGTCAACGGGTAGTACTTCGCGACACCGGCGAATGCCGCGGTGATCTGCCCGCTGGAGGCGTAACAGACCGTCGACATGCGGTCGAACCGCCACCGCCGTGCCGTCCCGCCCAGCTTGCGCAGCACGGCATCCAGGGCCTGGACCAAGTGCGGGAAGTCCTCGCACTCCGCCAGCTGAGCCCGCCAACGTCCTGAATGAGACAGAGCCCCGACCAACAAATGCGCGTGCTCTCCAACACCCCATTCATCCGGTGGTGTTGGCAGCTCCAGCCAGTCGAACTGGATCTCCTCGCCCGGCGGGTGGGCGATCACGGCCGTGTCGCGGCCCTTCGCCCCGTGACACGGCTCGCAATGTGGACGCACCTCATACCCGCGTTCGACGTAATTCGTCTCGCCTGGAGGCGCGAAGTACCAGCTGACCTGCTGACTCTCCACTTGCGGCCCGAATCGCCCGTTTCTCTAGGCATAGAGAAACGGGCAGGTCAGCGGCCTGGCCGATCGGGCCAACGGGCCAACAATGGGACGAAGAACGGTGGAGACAAACCCCTCTAAAGCGGGGCAAGTTGGCGACCGCAGGGCGAGGTCCGTGCTCGACGCCCTATCGTCGATCGCGGGACGGCTTGGCGACGGCATTCGGCCAGGTCCTCGGAGACCGCACCGGAGAGCCTCGCCACCTGCGGAAACGCGAGCGCCTAGAGAAACGACCTGGGGCAGCCGAGAAGGTGAAGCCGCAGGCCAGCGGGCATGCCGTTGCTCCAGAGGCTCCGAATTACGTCGAACCCCGGTCATACCGGCGCAGAGCCCGGGTGAACGTCGAGTATGCACCCTCATAGCCGAGTTCCCGCACCTCGTCGAACAGCGTGGTCGCCCACAGATGCGGATCATCGGCAAGCCGTCGCCGGCAGTACTCCACAAACGGCGCGAACGCATCCGGCGGCTGCCGCCGCTGCCCAGGAGTGATCTCCCCGTTCAGATAGGCGCGAATGGTCTTGCGGTCACGGCCCAGATGCCGGGCGATCGCCGAGATCGTCCACCCCTGCCGACGCAGAGCGTGAGCGTTCACGTCCTCCTCCAGCGTGAGCATCCGGGCCCCCGAACAGGCCGACCTTCAAGCGCACGCAGGCTGTCCACGACACACCAGGACCAAGACGACACGCCGACCAACATCACGTGAAGAGACCGAACAACGTCACAGTCCCTGGCCGGTGTTACGGCAGCTCGGCGTGCGCTACCGCCGTATGCGACCCGGGCCTATGACCACGATGCCGGAGTTGCGGCGTAGGTCGGGTCCCTGCAGGCTGTATCTGGCAAGCGACCTTGATGACGTGAAGAGGTGATCGGGTTGTAGGTCCATGCGCGCCCGGTCAGCCCTCCGAAACGTTGGTGTGGGTGACGCGTGCCGCCTCATGAGCTGGTATCCCGGTGAGTCCAGTGGTGATTCTTCAACGACCGGCCCAGCACAGGCATCAGTTGGACGGGAACCGGCTTCGCAATCCCCGTCCCACTCCGGAGCGGATGTCCGGAGTGCTTCTTTGTGGCACGCGCTGCGGGCTCCCCGCTTGATCCGTGGTGTGTGCTGACCGTGTGGTCCGCCGTGGCCCAAATGGGCGACGTGTACGACCACGGTCGCCACAGCCTGCCACCAGCGGCAAGGAGCCACAGAACATGGGTGGAAAGCAGAAGACACTCGCCATACTGACCGGAACCGCGCTGGCAGCCGGACTCACCAGCCCCGCCTTCGGATCCAGCGCCGCTCACTCGCCGGCCCTGCCCACCGCAGCCACGGGGTCGGGGACGTCGGTCGTGGAATGGAACCGCGAGCTCATCACCATCCTCAGCGATCCGAAGGCGCAGCCGGCCACCGTCCACCCCACGCGCAGCTTCGCGCTCCTCCAGGCTGCCGAGTACGACGCGGTGGTATCGATCACCCGGGCCGGCCCCGCCTACATGTTCTCGGTGTCGGCGCCGCGAGGCGCTCGTGCGGATGCCGCAGCGGACCAGGCAGCTCACGATGTGCTGGTCGCCCTGTACCCGGCCAAGCGCGCAGGCGTGGACCAGCGGCTGAGCAGCCAGTTGTCCGCGATTCCCAACGGCCCGGACAAGCAGGCGGGCATGGCTGTGGGAGCCGCGGTCGCCCGCCGACTGATCAGCCTGCGGTCCCACGACGGGTCCTCAGTGAAGCCGCCACGGTTCCGCCCCGGCGACAAGGCCGGTGACTACCGGCCGACCCCGCCCGACTTCCCGACACCGGTGTTCACCAACTGGGGCTCGGTCAAGCCGTTCGTGCTGGCCAGCGGACACCAATTCCGCCCGGCAGCGCCGCCGGCCGTGAGCAGCGCCGCGTACGCCACCGCCTTGAACGAGGTCAAGAGCCTGGGGAGCAAGACCAGTACCACCCGCACCCCCGATCAGACCGGGGCTGCGACGTTCTGGGCGGCGGCGCCCGTCTGGAACGTCTGGAACGAGATCGCGCAGAACCTTGTCACCTCCCAGAACGCGAGCCTGGAGAAGGCGGTGAAGGTCTTCGCCCGGCTCGACCTGTCCCTCGCCGACACCGCGATCGCGATGTACGACACCAAGTACGCCTACCGCGTATGGCGGCCCGTGACCGCCATCCGGCTTGGCGGTACGCACTACAACCCGCGCATCGTCGGCGATCCCAACTGGACCCCCCTGCTGACGACCGCCCCGGATCCGTCCTACCCCGGCGCTCACGGCGCCCTCAGCCAGGCGGCGGCAACGACGCTCGCCGGGTTCTACGGTGCGCGGCATCATCTCGCGGTGACGTCGAAAGGCATCACCCGAACCTTCGCAAGCTTCCAGGACGCCGCCACCGAAGCATGGCTCAGCCGGATCTGGTCCGGCCAGCACACCTCCCTCGACAACCGCGCAGGCCAGCAACTCGGCACGCACGTGGCCGACTTCGTGGCAGGTCATCTCTGACCGTCCGCACCGGGCGACATTCATGCGCAACATGGCGACGTGCCAGCCCTGGCCCTTACGAAGCCTGGTTATGACCGATGGCGTGCTCAACTACTCTCGACCTGGGCCCTTCACGGGCCCGGAAATGGGGGAGGACGGTATGGAGCCATCGGAACTCCGTCGCGCAGTTGAGGCAGAACGGCCCGACGACGAGCAGCTCGCCCGCATCACCGAGACACCCGCGGATGCCTCAGCCTGCCAGGCGGCTGCCGAACAAAACCCCACCGCCAACGCCCGGACATTCTCCCAGATCAACAAGGGCGACAGGTGCTGTCTCGTCACCAGTGAAGTTCCCCCCGGGTGCTGGACAGCGGGTGTTTACGCTGCGGGGGTGAGGTCCGTCCCGGGCGGCGTTGCGGTCCCCCGTCGAGGCGGGAGTGACCAGGACCGCCAGGATCAGGCCGAGGGTATCCACCACGATGTGCCGCTTACGGCCCTTGATTTTCTTCCCACCGTCATAGCCGCTGGTCGCGGCGGTGACCGTCGACGTGCCCTTCGCGGACTGCGAGTCGATCACCCCCGCCGTCGGCTCCGCATCCCGGCCTTCCGCTTCCCGGGTCGCGGCGCGGAGCCGGTCGTGGAACTCGCCGATCAGCCCCTGCTTGCGCCAGCGGGTGAAGAACCGGTGCACCGCCTTCCACGGAGGGCAGTCCGCAGGCAGAGCAGGCTACTTCACGCCGTTGTCCACCACATACCGGATCGCGTCGAGTATGTCGCGGTGGCAGTATTCCTCCGGCCGGCCGCCCCGGTCCTCACCCCATGCCGGCACCGGAATCATGCCGCGAACCGTGGTCCACTCCGCGTCCGTCATGTCGGTCGGACGGCAGTGCCCGCCGGACGGATTGTCCGCGGCGTTTCCGTACTGGTGGGCGAAGCAGTCGCACACCCGCGTGTCCAAAATGGACTCTTCCCCAGCAGACCGATACAACTGCGGCAACAGGGCCTCCCGGTGAGCAGTGGCGTCGACACCCTCTGTGCTACCGAGAGGCTCTGCCTTCATGCCCCTGCGCGGCCGCAATCACCTGAACAGCGCACCCGTACGGAACCCCCAGCCCCACACTCGGTTTCGAGAAGCCCTCTCACCGCAGCCGAGATGCACTGCCCAGTGGGCCACTTGAGAATGGTCACGGTACGGTCCGGCCCCGAATGCGCTGCCTGGCGCCCGCCCCAAGGCAGGCTGTCACGAGTCAGGCACCCATCGGCCCGGTAGGGGAAGGCGGTGGCGTCCGATGACGTACGTCGCGGTGAGTGCGCTCAGCCATCCGGGTCTGATCCGCGAGCGGAACGAGGACGGCCTGGTCGTCGGGCCGTGGGCCCTGTGCTCCACCGTCACCGAGAACCCGCAGACGCTGGTGTTCCCGCTCGGTACGCCGCTCGTCGTCGCGGTCGCCGACGGGCTCGGCGGCCGGCCCGGCGGCGAGGTGGCCGGTGCCCCGGTCGTCCACCGGCTCGCCACGACCGGGCCTCGTCCGACCGATGAGGACGAGGCCCGCGCGGCACTGCACGCCTGCAACCGCGCGGTGTACGCGGCCGCACGCGGCGACGGTGACGGACAGGCCACGATGGGCACGACCGTCGCGGGCGCCGTCGTCCTGCCCCGGTCGCTGCCGGCGTTCAACGTGGGCGTCGGCCGGGTCTTCGCGGCACCCCGGGACGGACTGCTCCAGGTCAGCGTGGACGACAACCCACCGCCCGAACCCGGGCGGCGCACCACCTCCCTCGTGACCCAGTCCCTCGACGGCACGGCGGGATACCGCGCCATCACCCCCCATGTGACGGCCGCTCCCCTCTCCCCCGGCGACAGGTACCTGATCTGCACCGACGGTTTGACCGACCCGCTGCCGAACGATGTCCTCGACGGCCTGCTGCGGGAGTACGACGACGGACGGGCCGCCTTCGAACTGTGGAAGGCCGCCGTCGAGGCCGGCGGACCCGGCAGCATCACGCTCGCCCTGGTACGCATTACGGACCAATGAGCCCCCTGCTCTCCAGCGCCTCACCGACGTGCTCAATCCGGTCGCCCGGACCATGCCGGGCAATCCGCCAGGCCCGTGCTTGTCAGGAAATGTGGCGACCAGATCCAAGCGGGACCCTGCCCCGCCCTGGCCCGCCCGGCGGTGCCGTGCCACGGTCACGGACCACTGCGCCGCCCGGCGGTGTTCATCAGCCAGGTCACCGTACGGCTCACGTCGGAGAGGGAGACGATCCCGACGAGCCTGCCCTGATCCACGACCAGGACCCGGTGCTCGGCGCCCGGCTCCATGCGTGGCAGCAGATCCGCCAGCGGGGTGTCCGGCCCGGCCACGGTGGTCTGCGACAGCGGCACCATCACCTCCCTCATGGCCACGGCACGGGCTTCGGCCTGCGGCATCCGTCTGGCGCTGTCGAGGGTCACCAGTCCGATGGGGGCCCCGTCCTCGGTCACCGGGAACGCCGAATGCCGGTAGCGGTAGCTCGGATCGGTGAGGAAGCCCGCGACCGTGGTGTCCACGGGGACCGTGAGCGGTTCGGGTGTCATGGCGTCCCGCACCGGGACGCCGGCGAGCACACTGCGCAGCTGGGCCTGCCGTCCCTCGGCGGTGGCGGCCGCGATGAGGAACCAGCCGATCAGCGCCAGCCACAGACCGCCGAACGCGCCGCTCCGCATGAACACGATCAGCCCGAGCACCACGAGCAGCCACCCGAAGACCCGCCCCGCCGCGGTCGCGCCGGCCGTCGCCCGCAGCCGGTCTCCCGTGCGCCACCACAGGAACGCGCGCAGCAGCCTGCCGCCGTCGAGCGGGGCGGCGGGCAGCGCGTTGAAGAGCGCGAGCAGCACATTGATGCCCGCCAGCCAGGACATCATCTCCACCACGACCCCGGACACGGAGGCCGCGTCGAGCAGCCAGGCACCGAGTGCGAAGAGCCCGCCCAGCAGGAGGCTGACGAGGGGGCCGACACCGGCGATCCTCAGCTCCGCGCCGGGACTGGACGCCTCGGACTTGAGCCGGGCCGCCCCGCCCAGCAGCCACAGCACGATGTCGTCCACCTCGACCCCGTTGCGCCGGGCCACGACGGCGTGCGCCAGCTCATGCGCGAGCAGGGAGGCGAAGAAGACCACGGCGGTGCAGAGGCCGGCCGCCCAGTACACCGCCCAGCCGAGCCCCGGATGTGCCTGCGGAAGGCGGCCCTGCGCCAGACCGAACGCGATGATCGCGAAGATGAACAGGACGCTCCAGTGCACGCCGACCCGGACCCCCGCGATCCGCCCCAGAACGAACGTCGCCCGCACCGATCTCTCCTCTTGCTCAAACCGTCACCCGCTCCAGTACACCCTCGGGCCCACGGCTTCGCGCGCCGGAGAGACCGGAGAGCGGCCCGCGGTGCGACCGCCTGGCTGCCGGACAGGTCCGTTCCTAGACTTGAGAGGTGGTCCGGCCCAACGAGGAGGTCGAGGCGCTCCTGCACGAGTACGCCGACCTCATCGCCATCACCGGAGGCGACGCGTTCAAGGCCCGCGCCTACGAGAAGGCCGCCCGCGCGATCGGCGGCTGTCCCGCCGACGTCTCCCACCTGGACGCCGCGGCCCTGAGGGAGATCCCGGGCGTGGGCAGGTCGATCGCCGAGAAGGTCGTCGAGTACTTCCGCACCGGCCGGGTCACGGCGGTCGAGGAGACCCGGGCCCAGATCCCCGCAGGGGTGCGGCAGCTCATCACCGTCCCCACGCTCGGCCCCAGAAAAGCGCTGGCACTCTACGAGAGCCTGCACATCTCCTCGGTGGACGAGCTGGCCGACGCCATCAGGGCACAGAAGCTGCGTGGTCTGAAGGGCTTCGGGCAGAAGACCGAGGCGAACATCCTGCACGGCATCGCCCTCATGCAGCAGGCAGGGGAGCGCATCCCGCTGAGCACCGCCACCGAGGCCGCCGAGGACATCGTCGCCGAACTCTCCCGGATCACCGGCTGCAAGCACTGCGCCTACGCCGGATCGCTGCGCCGCATGAAGGAGACCGTCGGCGACATCGACATTCTCGTCGCCGCCGGCCGGTCGGCCCCCTTCATGGACGCCCTCACCGAACTGCCCTCCACCGCCGAGGTCGTCGCCCACGGCGAGAAGAAGACCTCGGTCCGCACCGTCAAAGGCGTCCAGGTCGACCTGCGCGTGGTGCGACCGGACTCGTGGGGCGCCGGCCTGCAGTACTTCACCGGCTCGAAGGCGCACAACATCCGCACCCGCACGATCGCCGCCCACCTGGGCCTGAAGCTCTCCGAGTACGGCCTGTCCGCGGCCGAGGGCGGAAAACGGGTCGCCTCCCGCTCCGAGGACGAGGTGTACGCCCGGCTCGGCCTGCCCTGGATCCCGCCCACGCTGCGCGAGGACAGAGGAGAGATCGAAGCCGGCCTGCGCGGCGAACTGCCCGAGGTGGTGACCGAGCGGGACGTCCGCGGTGACCTGCACACCCACACCGACCTCACCGACGGCCTCGCCCCGCTGGAGGAGATGGTGGCGGCGGCCGCCGGGCGGGGCTACGCGTACTACGCGGTCACCGACCACGCACCGAACCTGCGCATGCAGCGCATGACCGACGAGAAGATCCTCACCCAGCGCGAGCAGGTGCGGTCACTGGACGGCAGGTACCACGGGATGCGGTTGCTGCACGGCACCGAGCTCAACATCGACCCCGACGGGGAGGTCGACTGGCCCGACGGCTTCCTCGCCGGTTTCGACATCTGCGTGGCCTCGGTGCACTCCCACTTCACCCTCGGCCGCACGGCGATGACCCGGCGGCTCGTGCGCGCCTGCGAGAACCCCCACATCAACGTCATCGGACACCCCACCACCCGACTGATCGGCAAACGGCCGGGCATCGACGCCGACCTCGACGAGGTCTTCGCCGCCTGCGCCCGCACCGGCACGGCCCTGGAGATCAACGCCCAGCCCGACCGCCTCGACCTGGGCGACGAGGACATCCTCCGGGCCAGGGGGCACGGGGTGAAGTTCGCCGTCGACACCGACGCCCACGCGATCCTCCAGCTCGCCCACCTCCGCTACGGAATCGGCACGGCACAACGCGGATGGCTCACCCCGGACGACGTGATCAACACGTGGCCCCTGCGCCGACTGCGCCGGTTCCTGCGCAAGGGCCGGGCGGACTGAGGCGTGGGGCGCCCCGGCAGCCGATGTGGGATCACACGTCGAGCGTCACCGAGCACGTCCAGCCCTCCGGCCCTCGAGTGAAGACGAGTTCGTGCAGCGTGACCGCCTTCGGCGCGGCCCCCGTCACCGGAAGCGACCCGGCATCAGCCATCCGCAGGCCGCACCGCAAGCCGCCGGTGACCGGGGTCGGTTCCACACCGACCGGCACCTCGCCCTCGGTGTCGAGCCAGTACACGACCTCTTCCAGCAAGGCGACCAGCACGTCCTCGTCCCTGTCCGCCCGTATCACGACGTCCCGTCGGCGGACACCGGCTGCTGCCGTCAGGGCCACGAACGACTCGCAGACAGCCCGCACCGCCTGCGCCATGCACTCCTCGCGCGTTGGGGGCCCATGCCTCCACCCGCAGGTCCACGGTGTGCGGAACGCTGCGATGCCCGGCGCTCAGCGCGGAACTCTCCGGTTCCATCGCATCCCCGTTCTCCTTTCATGGGTTTGCAGGAACGGTTTGTGCCTCCGTCGTCGTCCTGCGGGTAAGGGCACGCGCGTCGGCCTGGCCGGGTTGTCCCAGGTGCACGGTGGTGCGGTCGGCGCGAGAACGGATAGCTGGTTCAGGGCGTCACAGGGCCCGAAGATGTCCGTGTCCCGCGAACGCCGGTCCGTTCGATGACCGCAGGTGAACTGGCCCGGGGAAGCCGTCCATGGCAACGGCGGACACGGACACCGAACATGTACCGGAGACGAGGAGCGCGGCCGATTCGTCGAGGCCGTCAGCAGGCCCACCAACTCCTTCCCTCCCCGGAACCTGTGGACGTCCGTCAGTGACGACGCAGGCTGCAACGGGACGCTGCGGACGGCCTGCATCGACCCGACCCGCTTCAGGAGGCAGGGACTCCAACCGTGCAGATCCAGTACATGATGAACACGCTGCCGGCCAGTGTGCCCCGCACGACTTCCCTCGAGGAGGCGGCGCAGCATATGGCCCGTGCCGGCGTCGGGGCCCTGCCCGTGGTCGACGACGACCGGGGGCCGGCATCGTCACCGACCGCGATCTGGTCGTACGGGCGATGGCGCACGGGCTGTCACCACAGGCCAAAGTGGAAACGGTCATGTTCCACGCCCCGGTGACCGTGGATGCCGAGACAGCCGTCGCGGTCGCCCTTCTCGTCATGCGGTCGGTTCAGGGGCGTCATCTTCCGGTGGTGTCCGAGGGCCGCCTGGTCGGCACGGGGCATGAGCTCCTTCGACGACCTGTTCTGGCAGCTGGCACAGCAACTTTCAGGCCCGGCGGCCGTGGTCGACGTCGCCAGGAAGATCCCCGACCTTCTCCACGGCGCCCAGCAGGCTCCCCTGCCGCATGGCTGACCGATCGCGGCTTTGCAAGGGTCGGAGGCTCGGCAATTCCGGGCCGCGGACGGAGCGCGCCGTCGCAACTCCGGCCGGGCGACGGGGGCTCACGCGGGCGCCCCCGGGTCGGTGTGGTCGGTGTATCGCAGTAGCACGCCGACCCCGTCCTCCAGTGGCAGTTCCTCCCGTTCCACGACCACCAGCTCCGCGCCGGTGCGGACCAGGGCGCGGATGAGGGCCGCGCCGGGCGGTTCCTCCTGGAAGCCGAGTACGCCGAAGGACTCGAGGTCGGCGCCTGACAGGGCGATCTGGGTGGGTTCCGAGCCGGCCCACAGCCGCACGGGCGGATCGACGGGCGTGTTGAGCAGCAGTCCGCTTGCCTGGGCACGCTGCAATGCCGCCACGACCGCCACCATGCCCTCGCCCGCGCCGGTGTGCCGAGCTCGCCGTGCCCGGAACGTCTCCACCTGAGCCTGGTCCCGGGCGCGCATCCGGCCCCGGAAGACCTCGCTCAGCTCCTGCTCCAGCAGCGCTCGGCCTTCACCGTCACCAGCCACGTGCCCGTTTCCCGCGACGGTGACGACGCGCTCACGCAACGGCTCGGGCAGGCGGTTGACCAGCACGTTGCGCGCCCAGACCTCCCCGCCCAGCACGATCGCCTCGGCGCCGCCGCGGTGGGCCAGCTCCGCCAGTTCACCGGCGATCTCGGTGGCGGCATACGGCCACTCCGCCGCAGGACCGCTCCGATGGTGACACCTTCCAGGGGTGACCGCGCTGCTCGGCCACCTCCCCGTCTGGAAGTCCACCTGCAGTTCCTCCGGCTCGCCGGCCTCCGGGTGCGTCACGCGGTGCACGGTGGCGGCCGCATACGGGATGTCCGGCGCGTGCTGGACCGCGAGCGGCATCACGTCGGGCAGGGCGCCGAACCGGGCCGCGTCGTGCGCCGGCGGGTCGGGCAACTCCTCCACCAGGGCCAGACGGCCGTGGCTCGCGAAGATGGCCTGCCCGTGCCGCCCGGCAATCTCCTGGTCCGTGCCCGCCACGCCGGCGACAGCGGCCACGGTGGCGTCGTCGGCCCCTTTCCGGGCCAGGTGCTCACGCAGATGCCGGCGCCGCAGATTGATCGCCGCCTCCGGGTCGGGGATGTCACGTGAGGTGTCCAGGTAGGCACAGGCATAGGGTCCCGGCTGGGCGTACACGGGGTCGAGGAAGGTCAGCTCCACGATCGCTCCTCATCACGGTGGCCTGTTCACGCCGTCCCCGAACCGGTCCTCCTCCGCTCCCGGCCACCGCGTGCGGCAGCCCTCCCACCACCTCCGCTCTTTCAGTAGACCTCCCGGCCACTGGCTTTGCGCGCTGGGCAGTGCACCGCCCACTCACGGGGATCAGGGCATGCGCACCCGGATCCGCGGGGAAGATCTGCGGGTTGAGCTGACGGCGGAACGCGGCAACCGTCGAGTGCGTGTCCGCGCATGTCGCGGCGTCCGGCATTCGAGGTTGTACTGGTGGCAGGAGCGCTGCCGAGCGATGGGAGCAACTGTGTCGCCGTCCGACGATTCCCGCCCCGCGAAGCCGGAGACGGTCTTCGACCGCGACGCCGAGTGGGACGCGCTCGTCGCGTTCACCTGTGACGCGCGGCCCGGTGCCGGACTCGGTGTCGTGTCGGGACGGCTGCGGCAGGGAAAGACGTACCTCCTGAAGGCACTCACCGCCACCCTGGGCGGCTTCTGTTTCGGGGTGCAGCAGGCGGCCCGGGCCGAGTCTCTGCGCCGCCTCGGCGACGAGCTCGCCCGGTACACGGGCGCAGCGCCGTCCAGTCACCTGTCTCGCTGGGAGGACGCCGTCGACGCGCTGCTCGCGCTGGGTGACCGGGGGCGGCCCGTGCCGGTCGTCCTCGACGAGTTCCCCGACCTGGTACGGCAGAGCCCCGAACTCCCCTCCGTCATCCACAGCGCTTACCGGCGTCTGCGCGAGACGGGGCGGGACAACCGTATCCGCCTGCTGCTCAGCGGCAGTTCCCTGCCCGTAATGCACCGGCTGTTCGGCGCGGCCGCACCATTGCACGGACTGGCCGATCTGGAACTCACCCTCCGTCCGCTGGACTTCCGGCAGGCCGCGCGGTTCTGGGGCGTCGACGACCCCCGCCTCGCCCTGCTGGTCCACGCCGTCGTGGGCGGAACCCCCGCCTACCGGCACTACGTCGCAGACGACACCCCCAGCGGGCCGGACGACTTCGACGCCTGGGTGTGCAGAACCGTCCTCAACCCCCGAACTCCCCTGTTCCTGGAGTCACATCACCTGCTGCAGGAGGAAACCGACCACTGGGACCGCGCGCTGTGCCACTCCGCGCTCGCCGCCATCGCCACGGGCTTCCGGACCCAGGGCGAGATCGCAGAGTGTCTCGGCACGCCGCTCACCGACGCCTCACACTGTCTGGCGCTTCTGCAGGCGAACGGCCTGCTGTACGGCGAACCCGATGCCTTCCGCCCGAACCTGGTCCGGCTGCGTATCGCAGAGCCACTGCTCGCCTTCGAACACGCAGCCGTCTGGCCCCACCGCTCGGCGCTGGAACAGCAGGACGCCGTCGAGGTCTGGCGACGCGCACGTCCCGTCTTCGGCTCCACGGTGGCCGGCCCCCACTTCGCACAGATCTGCCGGGCCTGGGTCATGGACTACGCCGACCATGCCGTCTTCGGCGCACACCCCGCGACGGCGGCCCACGGCTCACTCCCCGATCCGGAGCAACGTGCCGGTCCGGACGCGGAAGCCGACGTAGTCGTACGCGGCCGGGCGGACGCCCGTTCCGGGCCTCTGCTGTCGGTGGGGTTGGCGCGCTGGGACGACATCATGGACCTGCACCACCTGGAACACATCCGTCGCCTCCTCACGCTGCTCGCCGCCAGCGGCGAGGACGTCACCCACACCCGCCCCGCCTGCTACAGCGGCGTCGGCTTCACTCCCGCGCTCCGTGCGGCCGAAGCCGACGGACAGGTGATGCTCGTCGACCTCGACCGGCTGTACCAGGGCGATTAGCGGTGGTCCGTTGTGATCGGGTCGGCGGTTACGGCGGTAGGTAGAGGTTGATGCCGCAGCCGCCGGCCAGGCCGGCGGTGAGCTGGTCGATCTCGTGTGGGACGCGGGCGAGGGCTCCGGATCGGATGATCCGGAGCAGGTCGTGGAACGGGACGAGCCAGGACCGGATCCGGCGCAGCCGCTGTGGCCAGGTGTCAGGTCGTGGTCCGTCCGGATCGGCGCCGGACGGCTGGACAGGCCCTCGGGACTTGTCGTTGTCGTTGCACCAGCAGAACGTGAACGCCAGCTTCACCAGGGTCCAGTGGCGCTGGATGGCCTCTGCGGAACGCACTTGGAAGTCGGCCCAGCCCAGTTCGCGTTTCACCTGCTTGTATTCCTGTTCGACCCAGTTGCGCAGGCTGTAGAGCCGCAGGACCTCCGCCGGGGTGGCCGGCGGATACGATCCGCGCCGAGGGCGGCGGGGCAGGTTCGTGGCCAGATAGCGGGTGCTTGTCCTGGGCAGGGTCTTCGGATCGACGGTGGCCACGATCATGCGCCGGGCACGGTCGGGGCCATAGGGGCCGCAGACGACGTCGGCGGCCCACCACTCCTCGGTGCGTCCGTCGCGCAGGTGCCGGGTGATCCGGTGCCAGCGGCCGGGCCTGGAGGGCGAACTGAACGGCACTTCGGCCGCTGCCCGGGCCGGGGTGAGCGGTGGACCGTCGTCGCGGTGGATCTGCGTGGTGGGACTGAAGGCCACGACGAAGGGCACTGCGGTGTGGTCCAGGTTGTCGACCACGACCGGGCCGCGGCTGGGTCCGTAGTCCGCGTCGGCGACCACCGCGCGAAAGCGGATCCCGGCGTCCCGTGCCCGGTGGACCAGCTCCGTGGCGATCCGGCTCTTGGTCCGAAACCCCGGGTCCTTCTTCCCGCCCGGCAGCCGCGCGGCCGGCTGGTAGGGCACGGTGTGCACCGGCCAGTACACCTTCTCATCGGCCCAGCAGGTGGTGACCGCCACGATCCCCTCCTCGACCTTGCCGCGCGAGCCGATGTACTGCCGGGCCACGTACTCGGTGGCATGCCCGGACTTCCGGTCCCCCGAATCGTCGATCACCAGCACCCCGTCACCATGTGCAGCCGTTCTCGGGTCCGCCATCAGCAGCTCGATCCGGCGGTCGTTGATCGCCTCGTGATCCCAGTGCGACTCCGACAGGAACCACTGCAGCCGCTGCTCCTCGCGGTGCTTGGAGCCGACCCCGGGCTCGGTCTCCGCCAGCGCCGTCAAGGTCTTGTTCCGCTCGCTCGGACGCAGCAGACCGGCCGTGTAGTCCCTGATGGCAGCCCGTTGAGCACGCGAAACCAACAACGGATCGAACAAGGCCAGGTACCCCTCCAACGGACCCGGCGCCGCAGCCACCGAAAGCCGATCGGTAACCATGATTCCCTCACCTGCCGCAGCGAACTCCTCTTCCCATCACACTGCGGCAAGCGCCCGATCACAACGGACCACCGTTAGTCCGGCAGCAACAGTGAAGACGCGCAGTGCCCGGCGGTGATCCGGTTCAGCCGGGGATTCCGTTCGACGTCCCGCACCTCGCAGCTTCCCGGTGCTCCCGGTGGACCTGTGCCAGGCCGTCGGCGAAGGGCTGTCGAACGCCGGATCGCCGAACGGAGTCGCCCGTTCCTGGCCTGGAAGCCGAGCGCCAGGCGTCTGCCTCGGCAAGGCGTTCGCGGCCGGTGACCGTGCCGCCCGCTCAGGCAGGCGAGCAGGGGTGGTCGGACGCGTCGGCAGTGCGGGCGCTCTCCAAGGGGCGGACAGTGGAGAGAGGACCTTGCCGCGAGCGTCCGAGGAGGGAGCGGGACATGCTGCATCGCCTGGTCGGAGACCTCATGACCTCGGCCGTCGTGAGTGTGCGGTGGGAGACGGGCTTCAAGGACATCGCCGAGCACCTCGCGGAGCACGACATCACCGCGGTACCCGTCGTCGACGACCAGGGCCGCCCGGTCGGCGTGGTGTCGGAGGCGGACCTGCTACGGAAGCAGGAGAGCCAGGCGGATCCGGGCGGACATCTGGCCGCCGGGCACCTGCAGCCCGCGGAACGCGCCAAGGCCCACGCGCTGACCGCCGAGGGACTGATGACCAGCCCGGCCATCACGGCCCGACCCCAGTGGTCGGTCGTGGAGGCAGCCCGTGTCATGGCCCGCCACCACGTCAAACGGCTGCCCGTCGTCGACGACGCCGGCCGACTGGTGGGCATCGTCAGCCGTAGCGACCTGCTGCGCGTCTTCCTGCGGCGCGACCTCACGATCGCCGAGGAAATCACGACGGACGTCCTGACCCGCACCCTCGGCCTGGCTCCCGGCGCGGTCACCGTTCAGGTCACCGACGGCCGGGTGACGCTCGGCGGCACCGTGCCCCAGGAGAGCCTCATCCCCATCGCGGTACGCCTGTCCGAGAGCGTCGACGGTGTCGTCGACGTCACGAATCACCTCCGCCCCGACACCACAGCCGGTACACCACGGCGGTGACCCGCCTCCGTGCCGAGTACGAGGTCCGCCACGCGCCGGGGGGCCAGCCGGGGCCCGGGGCATCCACCGGAGCAGTGCGTGGCGTCATGAGGTGATCACCGAAGCGCTCGCCGCCGCGACAACAAGGGCCACTGCTGGTGGTCGCCGCATTGAGGGTGGTGTCGTGCTCAGTCGCCTCGCAGGCATCGTGGTGCCCGTATTCGGCCGTCTGAAAGTCACCACGGAAACCGGTGCCGCACCGCCTGCGGGCAGCATCATCATCGCCAACCACACCTCCCTCAGCGATCCTGCGATCGTGCTCGCCGCGCTGCACCGCCTCGGCACCGAACCCACCGTCCTGGCGGCTGCGGGGCTGTGGCGCATCCCCGTGCTCGGCCGCGTCCTGACCTGGGAGGGGCACATCCCGGTTCACCGTCACGACCCGCGGGCCGCACAAGCACTGCAGGACGCCCAAGCCGCACTGGCCGCGGGCCGGTCCCTCCTGCTCTACCCGGAGGGCGGGCTCCCGCACCGCAAGGGCACCCGCGAAGCCCCGCCCCGGCCCTTCCATCCGGGCCTCTTCCACCTCGCGCACGCCACCGGCGCCCAGGTCGTGCCCCTTGGCCAGGCCGGGGCCCGTGCACTGGCATCGGGCAGACCCGCCGAACAGGTGGCCAGGCTACTCACCGCTCCGCTGCACCACCCGAGGCTGTACGTGCACGTCGGTGCACCGCCGCGCCTCGGCAGCGAACAGGCCCAGGCCCTCGCCGTGGCCCGCAGCGTGCTGACCCGGGCCTGGTACACCGCTGCCCGACGACTCGGCAAGCCGCTGAGGCTGGTCGGGTCCTGAAGCCTGGACAACCGGTGTCAGCCGATGATGGAGGTAAGCCGCGAAAGAGGTGATCGGCGATGCCACCGCACTGTGATTCTCTCGACGGTCCCGTCGTCACGGCCGCGCGCAAAGCCCTGGAAGGAAGGGATGTCGGCCAGATCCTGCCCTGTGTGCCCGAAGCAGGAGAGCCAGAAGTCCGCGAGGCGTTCAGCCTCACCACCAAGGCGCGGACTCTCGGCCGGGAGGCACAGGAAGTGGCCGACCGCTGGTTCTTCGAGACGGTCGTCCGCGTACACCGCTCCGGGGAAGGCGCTCCCTTCACGGGGCTCAAGCCGGCCGGGCTCAACGTCGGACCGGTGATACCGGCTGCCGAGCGTTCCCTCGACGCCGGCTCCGCGGACGAACTGACCGGGATACTTTGCGGGATCGTCCGTGAACAGGTGGAAGAGCGCCACGGCCGCGCCACGGCGCTCAAGAAGCATGCCGCGGGCCACTGCCGGCGCTTCCCGACCATGCCCAGGAAGCCACCTTCGTCGGCAACCACGCGGAACGGGAGTTTATAGCGCTCAGCCTGGCGACGGGCCAGATCCCGCACCCCAGGCCACTCGGTTTGTCCCAGGTCACAGTGCATGGCCCGCGGAGGGCGCCGAGTTCGGCAGGGCCATAGCGGTGTGGGTGGGACGTGTGGTCGCGCAGCGGCTGCATGCCTCGCGCATCCGGTTGCTCGACCTTACGCCCCCTTCGGCAGCGGAGGCCTGGCGTGACCGCACAGGTGCTTGGCCCAGCCGAGGAATTCGAGGAGGAGAACATGCACAGCAGCCCGCACCGGGTTGGTGACGTGATGACGCGCGCCGTCGTAGCGGTGGGCCGCAAGGCTCTGTTCAAGGACATCGTCGAGCGCATGGAGCAGTGGAAGGTCAGTGCCCTTCCGGTGCTGGAGGGCGACGGCCGGGTGATCGGGGTGGTCTCCGAGGCCGACCTACTGCCCAAGGAGGAATTCCGGGACAGCGCCCCGGACCGGTTCACCCAGCTGCGCCGGCTGACCGACCTCGCCAAGGCCGGGGCGGTCTCCGCCGAGGAGCTGATGAGCACGCCGGCCGTCACCGTCCACACGGACGCCACGCTCGCCGAGGCGGCACGCATCATGGCTCTGCGGCACGTCAAACGGCTGCCTGTGGTGAACACCGAGGGTGTGCTCGAAGGCGTGGTCAGCCGGGGCGATCTGCTGAAGGTGTTCCTGCGCCCGGACAACGAACTCGCCGACGAGATCCGCCGTGACATCGTCGACGTCCTCTTCCCGGCCCCGATCGAGCCCGTGCACATCATGGTGACCGGCGGCGTCGCGACCCTGACCGGACGCGTCGGGGAGTCCGCTCGGATTCCGCTGGCCACGCGCCTGGTCCGGGGTGTCGAAGGGGTCGTGGGCGTGGACTGTCATCTCACCTCCGCCGACGCCGAATGACCTGCTTCTTCCGCATCCGATTCGCTTGATTCTCTTGGCCATTGGGCCGGGTCTTCGACTCGGCCTCAGGGCTGGGCCTCGACGGTTGGGCTGGGCCGGCTGCGGCCGTTGGGGACGGAGTCGGCGGCGGTGGTCGCCCCCTGTCCCCGTTCAGGTTCCGCCACTCGGGGCCGATCTGCTTCCACTCCTCACCCCATTCGGCCAGGCGCCGCCGCAAAAGCCGCATACGGATCGGCCGGCCTCCGGCGCAGACCGTCGCGCCGGCCAGCAGAGCGACAAGGGCGCCGGCCAGAGCTGCCTGCAGCGTCGTCTCGGTCCCGCTGGGTGGTGGGGAGACGATCCGGCCGGTACGGTCCTGGCCGTCCTCCAGGGGACTGGGTGCCGTTCTACGACACCTACAGGCTGCGCCGACGAGCCGTCCCGGAGCATGGGTCGAGTGGCCCGTCCCAGGGGCCCTTCGCCCGGCCCGTCGATGCCTTGAGCTCCCTCGCCCCGACCCGGGCCCGCTCCCGGAGTGTTCCCCCGCCTACGTGACGGGGAGGGGCGCCCGCCAGCGCAGCGTGGCACCACCCCCGTCGGAGCTGCTGGACACGTCGAGGTGCCCGCCCAGTTGTTCCGCCCGCTCGGCCATGTTGCGCAGCCCGCTGCGCCGACCGTCGGACGGGATGCCCACACCGTTGTCCGAGACCGCCAAGGACACCTCGTGGCCGTCGGTCGTCAGCACGACTTGTGCCCGGTCGGCGTGGGCGTGGCGTGCGGTGTTGGTGAGTGCCTCGGAGAGGACGGCCACGATGTGGTCGGCGATCTCGCGCGGCACATCGGTGTCGACCAGGCCTTCCATGCGCACGCTGGGCGCGAATCCCAGCACCGGGGTTTCCTCGCCCACCACGCGCACGACCCGGGCCCGCAGCCCGCCACCGACGCCGCCCGTGCGGGCCCGCAGCCCGAAGATGGCCGACCTGATGATCTTGATGGTCTCGTCGAGGTCGTCCACGGCCCTCAGCACGCGTTCGGCGGCCTCCGGATGTTCGATGAAGCGGCCCGCGCTCTGCAGGGTCATGCCAGTGGCGAAGAGCCGCTGGATGGCCAGATCGTGCAGGTCCCGGGCGATCCGGTCACGGTCTTGCAGCACGGCGATCTGCTCGGCGTCCTTGCGGCGCTCGGCCAGTTCCATCGCGATCGCGGCCTGCGCGGCGAAGCCCCGCAGCATCTCGGTCTCCTTGCCCGAGAACGCCGGCGGCCCGCCTCACGGGCCACCAGCACCACGCCTCGGACGCCGCCTTCCCCGGTGCCGATGGGGACGGCCACGGCAGGGCCCAGCCCCTCAAAGCGCGGCGGCTCGGGAGAGATCCGCTCGTCCTGCTCCACGTCGTCGCTGGCGACCGGGGCGGCAGCGGAGAAGGCGTGGGCCGGCTGGTCGGGATCGCGGTCGAGGAGGGGCGTGCCGCCCGTCCGGATCTGCAGACGGGTGTCTGCGGCGAGCACGGCGGCGACCCGAAGTCGATCCACTTCTTCCATACCGCCGGACTGGACTACGTCTCGTGCTCGCCGTTCCGGGTCCCGGTGGCCCGTCTCGAGGCCGGCCGGGCGGCGCTGACCGGCACGGAGGCAAGTGACAGCAGGTGAGAGGGACGTCCGGCCCCTCCATCGGATCCGAATGGCACTGGAGAGCAGGCACGTCATGGAAGACAGTGAGAACAAGAGCGGCACCGGTCCCCCGCGGTGTCGCTCCGCCCGCATCGCACCCCGGCGTCCACGGACCAATCGGGGCCGGTGGGAGGGCAGCTGCGCACTGCCGAAGAAGCAGGCCATGACCCGCAATCACGACCCGGCGCACCGGCGCATCGACCTCGACCATGCCGAGGCGCTGCGGTTGCTGGGCAGCATGTCGCTGGGACGGATCGTCTTCACCCGGCAGGCCCTGCCCACCGTCCGCCTGGTCGACCACGTCCTGGACAACGGGGACATCGTCATCCGCACCCACGAGGGTGCGGCCCTGACGTCTCACGCCGAGGAAGCCGACGGCGCGGGCGTCGTCGTCGCCTACGAAGCCGACGTCATCGACCCTGACACCCACCTCGGCTGGAGCGTGGTCGTCACGGGATACGCCCACCTGGTGACCAGCCCGGCCCAACTGGCCCGCATCCAGGAATTGTTGCAACCCTGGGCACCCATGGATGGCATGGACCAGGCGGTGCGCATCCGTCCCGAGCTGGTCGCAGGTGTCCTCCTCACGAAGTCGAGCGGGGCGGCGACGGCACCCGGCTGACGGCTGCCGTGCACGGCGCCTGTCGGTGAGGCCCGTCGGCCCCTGTGGGCGCAGCCCCGCCGGAGTCAGGATCGAAGGAGTCACCATGACGAGGAAGTGTCCGTTATGAGCAGCACAAAGCGGCTGTGGCGGTGGCGGAGCAATCCGCTGCGGCGGCACGAGGACATCGTCGAGGCCTGGATCGTCCTGGCTGTCTGGGTGATCGTGGTGGTTGCCGGCGCCGTCGCCGGACTGGTGACGGCCCGCAGCGCCGAGCACGAGTTCGCGGAGCAGCGCGCCCACGGGCGTCCCGTCCGAGCGGTCCTGCTCGCCGACGCACCACACGGCATCACCGCGGACTGGTCGACGGACGGCCGTGTCCAGGGCTCGGTGCGCTGGACGGCTCCCGACGGCACCTCCCGTACCGGGCAGACGCTGGTGGACGGAGGCCTGAAGGCCGGAGCCCGGATGATGGTCTGGCAGGACGGCCAGGGTCGGCTCACGCTCTCGCAGCCGACTGGCCGGGCCGAAGGGTACGTCGAGGCCGCCCTCTTCGGCGCCGCTGCCGCCCTCGCCGTTGCCGCTCCGGTCTTCGGCGCGGGCGCCGTCGCACGAGCGCGGCTCGACCGGCGCCGCATGGCCCACTGGGACCAGGAGTGGGATCTGGTGGGACCGCAGTGGGGCCCGAAGACGGGCTGATTCGTGGCAACGAGAGCCGTACCTCTCGTACTCGCCGAGCGGGCCCGACGGTCCTCGACACGCAGGTGGAGGATGAGGCGGGGTTCAAGGTTTCTCCTCCTCGGGGGCGGGTCAGCTGTGCGCGATGACCGCGACGGGGGCGGCGATGTGGTGAAGGGCGGAGTGGGTGACATGGCCGATGTGGGCACCGAACGAGCCGGTGCGGATGCGCCGGCCGACAACCGCCAGGGAGGCGTCACGGGAATCGTTGACGAGGACCTGTGCAGCGCTGCCGCACCGGCTCGCCTCGATCACCTCGACGTCCGGGAACTTCTGCCGCCAGGGACGCAGCACCTTGCTCAAGAGGGGGGCCTGCCCGCGTTCGAGTGAGTCGTAGAGTTCGGCGTCACCGGAGAAGCGGTAGAAGGAGGTCGGCGGCTCGGGCCAGGCGTGGACGACCCGCAGGGGGGCTTTCCGGCGTGCGGCGGCGTCGAAGGCGAACTCCAGCAGCGTGTCGTCCGGATGATCGATGTCGAGGCCGAGCACGACGGGCTGGAAGGGGGCAGCAGCGGACGGCACGCCTGCCGGACCCATCTTGTGCTCGTCAGCGGCCTGTTCTCCCGCCCGCACCAGCACCACCGGACGCTCGGCGCGGGCCACGACGGCCAGACTGACCGAGCCGACCATGAACCCGCCGGGCCCGCCGAGGCTCCGTGAGCCCAGCACCAGCAGTTCGGCGAAGCCCGCCGCCTCGCAAAGGACGTCGGCCACGGTCCCCGTGAGCTGCTCGGTGGTCACCTCGATGCCCGGATGACGAAGCCGGATGCCGTCCGCGGACTCGTGTGCCATCCGCTCGGCCCAGTGCTGGTAACTCTCGAGGTCCAGCAGCGGGGTCCGAGCCACGTACCTGGGCGCCGGCTCCCGGACATGCACGATCTTCAGGGGCAGGCCACGCAGCAGCGCTTCGCGCGCCGCCCACTCGGCCGCGGCCCGGCTCTCGGGCGAGTCGTCGAGACCCACGGTGACGGTTCGGGACATGGCCTCCACCTCCCGGGTTGAGGGTTCCGATACCAGCGTGACGCTGCGGTGTTGTCGGGGTCAGGGGCCACACGACCCCATCGGGGGCCGACCACCCCTCTGCCGCGTGGAAGCCGGGCGGCCCGTCCGAGGGCCGGGCGGCCCCTGGCCCGTCCCCGGCCTCCCGGCACACCCTGGAAGGAGCCGGACACCCCATCGAGGCCCTTACGGAGTCACCATGTACGGCACCCCGCGCATCGTCAGCGATGTCATGACCCACACGGTCGTCGCCGTCGGCCCTCGGGCCCCCTTCAAGGAGATCGTGCAGCTGATGCAGGACTGGCAGGTCAGCGCCCTGCCCGTGATCGAGGGCGAGGGCCGGGTGGTCGGTGTGGTCTCCGAGGCCGACCTGCTGCCCAAGGAGGAACTCCGGGACGACTCCGATGCGGGCTATCTCCAGCTGCGTCAGCCCGTCGACGTGGCGAAGGCCGGCGCCCTCACCGCAGGAGAACTCATGTCCTCCCCCGCCGTCACGGTCCGGGCCGACGCCACCCTCGCCGAGGCCGCGCGCGCCATGGCGCACGAGGGGATCAAAAGGCTGCCGGTGGTGGACGACGCCGGTCTGCTGGCGGGCGTCGTCAGCCGGGCCGACCTGCTCAAGGTCTTCCTGCGCGGGGACGAGGACATCGCCGAGGAGGTGCGGCGCGAGGTCGCGTCGTACCTCTTCCCGCCACCGTCGTCGGCCGTGCAGGTGGACGTGCACGACGGTGTCGTGACGCTCACCGGCCGGATCCGTGACACCGCCCTCGTCCCCGTCGCCGCACGGCTGGTCAGGGCCGTCGGAGGGGTGGTGGACGTGGAGTTCGACCTCGCGCACGACAGCACGACGCGATAGCCGGGGGGAATACCGCCACGGGGTGACTGGGCCGGTCGGCCCTGGTGCAACCGGCACCGGCAGGTGACGATCGACCTCTAGGACAGTCGGCAGTCTGTCATCGTCCGCAGAACGTGGAATCGCCATGACCGGGACACGCACCTTCAGCGAGCAGGACCCGATCCGCGTGTTCCTGCTCGACGACCACGAGGTCGTACGACGCGATCTGGCCGACCTCCTCGACGCCGAACCGGACATCTCCGTGGTCGGCGACGCGGACACCGCCGACCACGCGCTCGTCCGGGCCCCGCCCTGCGCCCGCACGTCGCCGTCCTCGACGTCCGCCTGTCCGACGGCGACGGCGTTTCGGTCTGCCGGGAACTGCGCGATCGGATGCCGGAGCCGGCGTGCCTGATGCTGACCTCGTTCGACGACGAGGAAGCCCTGCCGGACGCCATCATGGCCGACGCGTCCGGATACGTCCTGAAGCAGATCAAGGGCTCGGGCCTGGTGTCGGCGGTGCGCACCGTCGCCTCGGGACAGTCGATACTGGACCCGGCGACGACCGCCCGGCTCATGCGTTCCCTGCGAACGGACCCGGCCGAGGTCCCGTCGTTGCCGCCCGAGCTGGCCGGCCTGTCGCCCCGGGAACGGGACATCCTGGCGCTGATCGGTGACGGTCTGGCCAACCGCGAGATCGGCGAGAAGCTCTACCTGTCGGAGAAGACCGTCAAGAACCACGTCTCACGACTGCCGGCCAAACTCGGGGTACAGCGCCGGGTCCAGGCAGCGATCCTCGCCTCTCACCTGGACCAGCACGAATCCGACCCGCACGATGCACACCACACCATGGACCACGCTCCCCGATGATCCGATGACGGTGGCCGGGGTCAGGCGGTGGTGAGCAGGTTCTTCACCTCGACGACGTCGGCGATCTCCTCGACCTCGGCCACCAGCCGGACCATCGTCGCCGAGGGCAGCCGCCCGGTCAGCTCCACGATGCCGTCGTGCACGGTCACGTCCACGGTCTCCCGGTCTGCTGGTGAACAGCAGGCTTCGATCGTGACCTGCACCTCCGCCTGAATGCCGACATCGTCCCTGATCAGTGCCTGCAGCAGCGCGTCACGGCGCACGACGCCCACCAGACGGCCCTTGCGATCGGTGACGGGCATTCGCTTCAACCGGGACAGAGCAGCGAGCCAGGCAGCCTCGGCAACCGTCGCGCCGGGCAGCACCGTGATCGCAGGGCTTGTCATCAGGTCGGCGGCCGTCTCACCACGGGCCTTGCCGTGCATTCGGCGCTCGCGCAGCCTGCCGATGCGTCCGGGCCGGTGGCCGGAGGCCTCGAAGGCGGCCTTCGCCAGCAGATCGGACTCCGAGACAACGCCGACCACATGGTCCTCGGCGTCCACGACCGGGAGCGCGCCCGCCTGCTCACGTGCCAGCAAGCGGGCGATGTCGCGATATGGCAGGTCTTCGCAGAGGGAGGCGGCGGGCACGTCCATCACGTCCTGCACCAAAGGCGCCCCGGGTTCGGGGAGTGCCGGCCGCGGCGTAGGCGTGGGGGCCAACGGTGCCTGCTCCTCAGTGTCCGAGTGCTTGGCCGCAGTGCCCGAGTGCTTGGCCGCGGCCGTGGCCACTGCACCAAGGTAGCGGAGCAGCATGTCCTGCCGTGTCGTTTCGTCGGGGCTCCTGGGGCGGGAGGGCACATCCCGCCGGGCCTCGGCCTCTGCGCGGAAGTTCTCGTGCGCGTTCATGGCGGCCTCCTGACTCCGTCGAGTTGTCCACCGTCCCAGTCTTTCGCTTTCCCTGCCCGTGCCAAGAGCCGAACGGCCCTGCGGGAGAGGCTGGCCGACGCGGAAACCTGGCTGCTGCGCGGGGTGTTGCTCGGCGGCGAACGCGCGCTGGCCGAGGCGGCGCCCGCGGACCGGGCGCGCGTCGGCGTCCAGTGGGCCGCCCTGATGGGCGTACGCCACCCGGCAGCGGTGGACTGGACAGACCCCTGTACGCTCCCCGGCGGAACCGACACCTCCCACACCGCCCTCGCTCGCGCCGAGACGGCCTGTCGTGCCGCGGTCCGCGCCGCGGCGGAGCTCGCCGTCCACCAGGCAGCCGCCGGACCGCTGGCCGCAGAAGCCGAACGGACGCGGCAGCGGGTCCGGGCCCCACGCCGGCACTGGATTCCTCGGCTGCAGGACGAACTGGCCGCGGTGGAGCCGGCGTAGGAGGAGGCCGAACATGAAGAAGCGGTACGACGCCGCTGGGCCGCCACCCGCACCGACCAATGACACCCTGCGCAAGGCGCGCCGACGGCGGGCCCGAGTGGGGCCCGCCGTACATCGTCCGCTGCTGTCACTTGCCGTGCTGGATCTCCACGTGCTTCGCCTCCGCCTTCGCGGCGCCCAGGCTCGCGCTGACGGTCAGCATGCCGTCGGTGTAGTCGGCCTTGACGCCGTCCTCTTCGGCGCCCGGCGGCAGCGACACGCTGCGGCTCGTCGCGCCGTACCGGATCTCGCTGTGATCCTTCGTGACGTCCTTCTCGGTGCGTTCGGCCTGGACCGTCAGCACTCCGTCACTGATGAAGACGTCGATGTCCTCGGGCGACATGCCCAAAAGCTCCGCCCGCATCACGTAGCGGCCGTCCTCCGTGTAGTCCTCGATCCGGATCGTGTACAGGTCACCCATCGTGGGCATCGCGAACCGGGCCGGAAGGTTCTCGAACCAGTCCGGCCTCTCCGGGAACGCGAACCTCTGCTTGCGTGTCGGTGTGGCCATCGGCCGTAATTCCTCGGCTGCTGTCCCGTCTGCGGACACCTCCGGTTCAGCGCGCAGAAATCCGTGTCGCTGAGGCCGAACAGCCCATGCGCGGGGGTCCTGAGGTCCCTTTCGTCCTGCGCGGTCGTGGTCAGACTGGAACCAAGGGACCACGACACTCGGCGGCGCTCACCATGTCCGACATCACCACCACCGACCTCTACGAAGTGACCATGGCCATGTCCTATCTCCAGGAGGACATGCGGGCCCCGGCCACCTTCAGCCTCTTCGTCCGCGACCTTCCGCCCGGCCGGGGTTTCCTGGTTGCCGCGGGCCTGGAGTCCGCCCTGGGCTTCCTGGCCGACTACCGCGTGGAGCGGGAGGATGTCGAGGAGTTCGCGACCGCCCTGCACCGCCGGGTACGAGACCTCGAACCGCTCCTCGCCCTCTCCTTCGAGGGCGAAGTGCGTGCGGTTCCGGAGGGCCATGTGGTGTTCGCCGGTGAGCCGTTGCTGGAGGTGACCGCCCCGCTGCCGCAGGCACAGCTCGTCGAGACGTACCTGCTGAACCAGCTCTGCCACCAGACGGTGGTGGCGTCCAAGGCGGCGCGCTGCGTCCTGGCCGCAGCAGGCAGGCCGGTCGTGGACTTCTCGCTGCGCCGCACGCATGGCCCGTGGGCGGGGCTGCAGGCTGCCCGGTTGGGCGCCCTGGTGGGCTTCGCCGGCACGAGCAATGTCGCCGCTGCCGCCTCCCTGGGCATCCCTGCCTCGGGCACCATGGCGCATTCCTACATCGAGGCCTTCCCCAGCGAGGAGGAGGCGTTCCGCGCCTTTGCGCACTGCCACCCCGGTCCGGTCACCTTCCTCGTCGACACCTACGACACCGAGGAGGGCGTGCGTGTCGCCGCCCGGGTCCTGACCGATCTGCGGCTCGGCCCTGGCTGCGCGATCCGCCTGGACAGCGGCGACCTCGACACCCTCTCGCGGCGGGCACGCGCCCTTCTGGACGCCGCCGGCCTGGCCGACGTACGGATCGTGGCCAGCGGCGGACTCGACGAATACGGCGTGGACCGGCTGGTACGCGCCGGTGCCCCGATCGATGTATACGCGGTGGGCACGCGGGTGGGCGTGGCTGCGGACGCCCCGTATCTGGACGCCGCGTACAAGCTCGTCGAGTATGACGGCCATCCCGTGATGAAGCTGTCCTCGGCAAAAGTCACGGCCCCGGGCCGCAAGCAGGTCTTCCGCCGGGCCGGACGGCCGGACGTCATCGCCCTGGCGCTGGAAGAACCGCCGGACTCCGCACAGCCGCTACTGCGCACGGTCATGCGGGGTGGGCGGCGGACGTGGTCGCCGGACCACTGGCAGGACGCGCGCAGGCGATTCCGCGAGGACATCGCCGGTCTGCCCGGATCGGCACGCCGGATCGAGAATCCCGAGCCGGTCCCGCCGGTCCGGTCCCAGGCTCTTGAACAGCTGACCGCCTCAGTGCGCGCCGGCATCGAAGCCCGCCTGGGCCCGGGGCATCGCGCCGCACCCCCGGACACGGCTGTTCCCCGCCCCTCCGCGTTCTCGGCCCACACGCAGTGACCGGTCCCGGTGCAGCGGAGGGTCGGCAGGCCCGCCGTGGGGACCAATGGCCCCTGCGGCACGAAGGGAAACCACCGTGACTGCACAACCCTCTGAGGTGAACACCGTCAAGGCGCTCGTTGCGGACGCCGCCGCGGCGCCCTCGCTGCACAACGCGCAGCCCTGGACCTTCCGCTATCTGCGGGACATCGGCGTCCTGCGTCTGTACGCCGACCTGGAGCGCACGCTCCCGCACACCGACCCCGAGAATCGCGGCCTGCACATGGGGTGCGGCGCCGCGCTGCTCAACCTGCGCGTGGCCGCCGCGGCGGCGGGGCTGGCGCCGGCCGTCCGGTTGCTGCCCGACCCCACATGCCCGCAGTTCCTCGCCGAGGTGCATCTGCGCGGCACGGGGCCACCCGACGGGGCGCTCGCCCGGCTGGGCCCTGCGATCCGTCGCCGTCACTCCAGCCGACTTCCCTTCCGCGACGAAGCAATCCCCGCCGCCGTGCGGGAGGGGCTGTACGAAGCGGCCCGCGCCGAGGACGCGCAGCTGTTGTTCCCCGGCGCCTGGCACATGCAGTCGATCCTGGAGTTGGCGCGGGACGCCGAGGGCAGGGAGGCACTCGACCCGCAAGTGCGCGGGGAAACGACGCAGTGGACGCACACAGAGCCGTCAGGTACCGCTGGGGCGGACGATGGCATCCCCGGCGAGGCGTTCGGTCCTCGCCGACGCGGTACCTCAGCCCCCGTGCGTGACTTCGCCGTCGGGCGGCCGATGCCCGGGCGCGGCTGGGCGCCCTTCGAGAAGAACCCGACCATCGCCCTGCTGGGCACGGCCCGCGACGAGCCTGTGGACTGGCTCCGTGCCGGTCAGGCACTGGAGCGGGTCCTGCTCCGGGCCACCACGGACGGGCTGGTCGCCTCGGTCACCTCCCAGCCCCTGGAGTGGCCGGAACTCCGGTGGGCCGTCCGCGACCCCGTCTCGGCCATGGGGCACGTCCAGATGGTGATCCGGCTCGGCTACGGCCCCGAAGGCCCCGCGAGCCCACGGCGGCCGGTGGCCGATCTGCTCGACGTCCTCTGACCCGGCCCCATCGGAGAGCGAGGAGTAGTCGCTTGGCTTCCTCCCCCGCCTAAGGGCGGGGGATTCCAGCGGTCGCCCGCTGGGTTTCCTGCTTCGCCGACGACCGCCCCGTCCGGGAGGACTCCCGTTGAGGTCTTACACCGTCTCCACAGGCGGATGCCGCCAGCCCGGCGGCCAGGATGTTGCGTGCCGCGTTCACGTCGCGGTCGTGCACGGTGCCGCACTCGCACGTCCACTCGCGGACGTTCAGCGGCAGTTTCTCGCGGACCGTGCCGCAGTTACCGCACAGCTTGCTGCTGGGGAACCAGCGGTCGATCACGACGAGTTCGCGCCCGTACCAGGCGCACTTGTACTCCAGCATGATGCGGAGGTCCGTCCAGGCCGCGTCCGAGATGGCGCGTGCGAGCCTGCCGTTCTTCAGCAGGTTGCGGACGGTGAGGTCCTCGATCACGACCGTTTGGTTCTCACGGACGAGCCGAGTGGTGAGCTGGTGGAGAAAGTCCCGGCGCCGATCGGCGATCCGCGCGTGGACGCGGGCCACCTTGCGGCGGGCCTTGGCCCGGTTGGCGGAGCCCTTCGCCTTGCGGGACAGCTCCCGTTGCGCCTTCGCCAGGCGGGCGCGGTCGCGGCGCTCGTGCTTCGGGTTGGCGATCTTCTCGCCGGTCGACAGGGTCACCAGGGACGTGATGCCCGCGTCCAGGCCGACCGCCCCGTCCGTGGCGGGGGCCGGGGCGACGGTGTCCTCGCAGAGCATCGAGACGAACCAGCGCCCCGCGCTGTCGCGGGAGACGGTCACCGTCGTGGGCTGCGCACCCTCCGGGAGGGGGCGCGACCAGCGGATGTCCAGGGGCTCGGCCATCTTCGCCAGCGTCAGCTTCCCGTCGCGCCACGTGAAGGCGCTGCGGGTGTACTCGGCCGACGCGCGGGACTTCTTCCGGCTCTTGAACCGCGGGTACTGGGCCCGCTTGGCGAAGAAGTTGGCGAACGCGGCCTGAAGGTGGCGGAGCGCCTGCTGGAGCGGGACGGAGGACACCTCCGCGAGGAAGGCGAGCTCCTCGGTCTTCTTCCACCGCGTCAGCGCGGCGGACGACTGCACGTAGGAGATGCGGCGCTGCTCGCCGTACCAGGCACGGGTGCGCTCCTGAAGCGCCTGGTTGTACACGAGGCGGACGCAGCCGAACGTGCGGGACAGCTCCGCTGCCTGCTCGTCCGTGGGGTAGAAGCGGTATTTGAATGCCCGCTTGACCTGCTGCGCCATTCCTCACATTCTACCAACTCCCGTATGAGTCAAGGGCGTCGACCGGTGGCCGGCAGACGCCGAATCGCCCCGGCGGCGATTCGGCTTTCCCTGACCTGCTCCGCAGGAGTCCGTTTCTCCCCCGCAAGCGGGAGGTACCCCCACCCCGGCCTGAAGGCCGGGGTATCCACGGAGGAATTCCGATGAAGGTCTCCGAGGTGATGACCGCCCCTCCGGTGTGCGTGGCACCCCACGTCCGGCTGATCGAGGTGACCCGACGGATGGTCGAGTGCGCCGTCGGGTCCGTCCTCGTGGTCGAGGACGGAGCACTGCACGGCATAGTCACCGACCGCGACCTCGCCGTACGCGGCATGGGCGGCGGCATGGACACGAACGCCCGGGTGGACGCGATCATGTCGCCACACGTCGTCACGGTCGAAGCCACCGACGACCTCCAGGTGGCCTACCGGACATTCCGTCGCACAGGGGTCCGCCGACTTCCGGTCCTGGACGCAGGCCGGGTGGTCGGCGTGCTGACGATCGACGACCTGTTTCTCGACGTCTTCCGGCGGCTCGCCGACCTGCTGGGTCCGGTCACCTGGAGCATCCTTCAGGAGCCGCCAGGGCCTCCTTCGGAGCCTGGAACCCCGCATGAGCCCTGAATCGGCTCGGCAGGGGACGGCCGCTCTCCGCAGGGGCGGTCCACCGACGGACGTCACGGCGACGGCGCCACCCCCAGACCAGCAGGAGGCCTCCACACCCTCCATCCCCGCTGTTCCGGTCCCCGACGTCTTCGCCGCCATGGGGAGCTCCCCTCGCGGTCTCAGGTCGGCCGAGACCGCCACACGACTGAACCGCTACGGCCCCAACGAGCTGCCCGGCATGGGCCACGGCCATGTGTGGCCGTCGACTGGTCGCACAGTTCACCGACCTTTTCGCGGTCGTCCTGCTCGTCTCCTCGACGGTCACGTTTCTCGCGTACGTGCTGGGGCAGCCCCGGGATCCAGCCACCCTCCAGCTGGCCTTGGCGATCCTCGGTGTGGTGCTGCTGAACGCCGGCATCGGTTTCGCACAGGAGTACTCCGCCGAGCGCACGGCGGAGTCCCTGCAGGCGATGGTGCCGCACGCCTGCCGCGTGCTGCGCGACGGGGAGCGGCGGGAGCTGCCCGTGCGGGATCTGGTGCCGGGCGACGTGGTGATTCTGGAGGCCGGGGATGCGGTGCCGGCCGACTGCCGGCTGGTCGAGGCCCAGGAAGCCGCCGTCAACAACGCCGCACTCACCGGCGAGAGCAATCCCGTCGCGCGGGTTGCGGAACCCGTCCCGTCGGGGCCGCCGCTGGAGGCGCGCGACTGCGTCTTCATGGGCACCGACCTGGTCGCGGGCGCGGGAAAGGCCGTCGTGTTCGCCACGGGTACGGCCACCGAGTTCGGGCGGATCTTCCGGCTCACCGCCGCCGCCCCGAGGCAGAAGACCCCGCTGCAACGCCAGGTCGCCGTCATGGCCCGCCGGGTCGCGGGTGTCGCACTCGCGACGGGAGCAATCCTGTTCGCGGTGCGCGTGCCCAGCGGGCAGCCGGTCGACACGTTCGTCTTCTCGCTGGGCGTGATGGTCGCTCTCGTGCCGGAGGGACTGCCGGCCACGCTCTCCGTGTCCCTGGCGATCGGTGTCCGCCGCATGGCCCGTCGGCACGCGCTCGTCAAGCAGTTGCTCGCGGTGGAGGCACTGGGTTCGACCAGCGTGATCTGCACCGACAAGACGGGCACCCTCACCCAGGCCGAGATGACCGTCGTACAGCTGTGGGCGGACGGTGTGTCGCACGCCGTGACCGGGGTGGGGTATGCGCCGGTCGGCGAGATGACCGACGCCGGGCCCGTACGGGGACTGCTGCGGGCGGCGGCTCTGTGCAGCAACACCCGGCTGGTGCCGCCGACCGGGCGGGACCAGTGGCGGGTGTTGGGAGACACCACCGAGGGGGCCCTGCTGGTGGCCGCTCTGAAAGCCGGTCTGGATCTGGCGGAGGAGGAGGCCCTGACGCCTCGGGTGGCGGAGTATCCCTTCGACTCCGCACGTAAGCTGATGAGCACCGCGCACCGCGCACCGTGCACCGCGACAGCGACGGCACGTACCTCGCGTATGTCAAAGGCGCACCGCTTGAGCTGCTTGCCCGCTGTGACGCCATCGACCGGGGTGGCACGCGGACACCACTGACGGACGCCGCCCGCACCCAAGTGGCGGCGGCCGCGGACGGCATGGCCGGACAGGGCCTGCGCGTACTGGCGGTCGCCCGGCGGCGGGTCGCCGGTCCTCGACCGCCACTGGGGGATGTCGAGTCGGAGCTGACGCTGCTGGGGCTCGCCGGGATGTACGACCCGTCCCGGCCGGAGGTCCGGGACGCAGTGGACGCGTGCCGACGGGCCGGCATCCGCATCGTCATGGTCACAGGCGACCACCCCCTGACCGCGGAAGCTGTCGCCCGCCGTGTCGGCATCGTGCGCCAGACGATCCCGACCGTGGCGACCGGCACCCAGTTGGACGGGCTGGACGCCAGCGGCCTGGACGCTCTGCTGGCAGGCTCCACCGAACTGCTGCTGTGCCGGGTCGGTCCCGAGCACAAGATGCGGGTGGTCACGGCGCTGCAACGGCTCGGCGAGGTCGTCGCCGTCACCGGCGACGGGGCCAACGACGCCCCGGCCCTCAAGCACGCCGACATCGGCGTCGCCATGGGCGCCTCCGGCACCGACGTCGCCCGCGAGGCCGCCGTGATGGTGCTGCTCGACGACTCCTTCGCCTCCATCACCACCGCGGTCGGACCGGGCCGCTCGGTCTACCGGAACATCCGCAAGTTCCTGATCTACCTCTTCAGCCACAACATCGCCGAACTCGTGCCGATCCTCGCGGCGACCTTCGCCGGGTTCCCGCTGGTGCCGATCACGGCCGTACAGATCCTCGCCATCGACCTCGGCTCGGACGTGCTGCCCGCCCTGGCGCTCGGCGCGGAACCGATGGAGCCCGACGTCATGAACAGCCCACCACGGCCCCGTCGGGAGCGGCTCTTCTCGACGGCTGTCATGGGCCGCATCCTCTTCCTCGGTGGCATCCAGGCCCTCGGCGTGTGCGCCGTCTTCTTCTGGCACATCCACGCCTCCCGCGCGTCAACGAGGCGGAGAACGCCTGGCTCTTCGACCAGCGGTGGGGCGTGGACGTGGACGTGCCCGCGGCCACCCCGCTGGTCTCCCTCATCGAGGAGGCCACCGGTGCCACGGACACGGTGGCGCTGCTGCGGCTGAGCAGGGCGGGCGTCGAGGTCATCGAGACCGCGATCACCGAACGGTCCCGGGCCGCGGGGCGCACACTCGGCGAGATCACCCTGCCCGTCGGCACCGTGGTCGCCACCGTCGTACGCGACGGCCGGCCCACGGTCCCCAGCCCCGAGATGCGGCTGCTCCCCGGCGACGAGCTCCTGCTCGTGTCGCACGAGGCGACCGAGCAGGAGATCCACGCGGCCTTCCAGTGAGCCGGGTCCGGCCCCGCCAGGGGCCTCGGATCACTGCTTCTCGGAGCGCACGATCACGACCGGGCAGCTCGCATGCTGCGACACATGCTGGCTGACGGAGCCGAGCAGGGCACGCGCGAACCCGCCCCTGCCCCGGCTGCCGACGACCAGGACATCAGCTCCTTCGGCGGCCCGCAGCAGAACGTCCGCAGGGTTGCCGTGCACCACATGGGTTCGAACCGAGCCCGCAGCGTCCGCACCAAGCACGTCGGTCAGCTCCTGGCTCATCTTCTGCCGGATCTCGTCCTCATCAACGTCCATGTCCACGGCGGGCGCCGACCAGCCGTACAGTCCCGGCAGCTCCCACACCGCGACCGCGTCCACGGTGCCGCCGACCAGGCCGGCGTAGCGCACGGCCCAGCGCAGGGCCTCGTACGAGGACTGCGACCCGTCGACACCGACCACCACCCGGCTCTCGGAAGCATCCTTGTCCATGCGTCCCACCTCTCCTTCGACCTGTGTCCACCGGGCCGGTCCGCCTCTGTTCTCCACGCTGCGGGACCCGTCGCCACACCGCCAGAGATGAGCATCCGGCGGCATGACGGACGTCGGCGCACGGTCAGCGCCCGTAGCGCGTCACCCATCCGGGTTCCACGCATTCCCACTCGCGGTTCCACTGGGCCATGCGGCGACGGCTGATGCCTCTGCCCACGGCCCGCCACACGCCGTAGGCGGTGGCCACGCCGGCCGTTGTCGCGAAGTCCCACCCCTCGGGCGGCGTGGCGATGGCCCCGCGGGCGTCGAGCCACACGGTCGCGGTGTCTCGCCGGTGCAGCCAGGCCCGCACCGGCGCGACGCCCGTATGGCTGCCTTCCCGGTCGCTCCAGCGCTCCAGCGCGTGGAAACCGGACTGCGCGCCCGGGCTGCCACCGGCCGACCAAGCGTCTATCAGCAGGCGCACGGTGACGGGGTGCAGTCGTGCCGACTGCACTTGCCGTACATGCGTGCAGTGGCTGTACACCACCTGTCCGGCGCCCCACGCCGCCAGCGGCAGAACCGCCGGGGCGACGGCCGTCAGGACGATGCGGAGCCTGCGTTCCAGCCGGTCCACCGGCCGCTCCAGGGGGCTCCGAGCGCCTTCGGGCCCGCGCGAGGGTTTCTTACCGGGCGGACCGGAGGCGGGCCGGTGACCGGGAGTCCGAGGTGTCCGCATGGCACGGCCCTCCGCTCTGGAGCCGTCGCCTCTGTGTGCCCTTTCACTGTCCCCCGTCAATGACCCGCCCGGTATGGGTCCCACGGTCCCCATAAGTGCCGTTCAGCCCCACCCAGCCGGGTGTCCATGAAGTGATGCCGGGGTGTGTCGCCAACGACCGTCTCGGCATGGTGACAGGCTCAACCGACGAGAGTCGAATGGTTGTTGCAGAGAGTGCCAAGGCGACGGAACCCGGAAGGGAGGGGACGATGAACCAGCGCGGCCAAGCCGATGCGCGGGCCGAGCGCCCCTGCTGCGGTGCCCCGTTGCGATCGGCCGGAAAGGCTCGCCGACGGCCCGCGCAGCCGGCCGCCGGCTCCGTCCGCTCGCGTGCTCGCAGCGCGGACGACGACCGGATGCTGCTGCCCGACGGCACCTGGCGGCGGGTCGAAACCATCCGGGTCCGGAGTCTGTTCGGCTGAGAGCGTGGCGCAGACCGCGCCGCCCCACGCTCTCGGCCCTGAGCCCGCGGTATGCCTCAAAGCACTCACTGTCGTTCGGGCACGACCGCGACCGGACACCGAGCATGGTGCAGGAGCGCGTGGCTCACGCAGCCGAGCTGAAATCCGAAGTGCCCCGTTCGGCGCCGTGCCCCGACGATCACGAGATCCGCGGCCGCCGACCGGTCCACGAGGATTTTGCCGGCTGGTCCCTCAAGCGTCGCCGGGCGCGTCCGGACGTGCGGATACTCGCCGATCGCGGCCTTGAGCCGAGCGTCGACAACGGCGGGGGCGCGCGCTTCGTACGTGTCCGCCGGTCCTTCGGCCGGTACCCGGCCGCCGTGCCTGTCGTAAGCGGGCCTGCGCCAGGCATGCACCACGTCCAGGACGCAACCCCACACCTCGGCCTCTCGGAAGGCGAACCGCACGGCCTCCGCGCTCGTGCCGGCTTCGCCGAGGCCGAGCAGGATCCGCTCACGCATGCCCGCCAGGCCCGTCCGATCGCCCCGGACCACGACCACCGGGCAGTGCGCCCGGGCGGAGACGGTCAGACCGACCGATCCGAGAAGCAGCCCCCTGAGCTCGCCACGACCACGTGAACCCGTCACCAGCGCGAAGGCCTCGTCGCCCTCACGTACGAGAGCGTCCACCGCGTCCTCCGGGATGATGTCGGTGGTGACCTTCACGTCCGGGTTGCGCCGTCCGGCGCGATCGGCCGCCGAGTCCACGATGTGCTCGGCCGGCACCTGCTCGGAGGGGCGCCCCGGGCCCACCGAAGGAAGGCCGGCCTCATAGCGCTCCCAGAGGGAGGCGTACACCAGCCTGAGCGGAAGGCCGTGGCGGGCGGCTTCGTCCACGGCCCAGTCGACCGCCGGCAGACACGAGTCCGATCCGTCGACGCCCACCACCAGAGGAAGTGTCATTGTCCCCACCGCCTTTCATGGGGCCGCCTGCCGTGCAGCGCATGGGGGTGACCTTCACCGTCGCACCCCTGCGGCCGGGGTCGCGAGGGCGTTTCGGCCCGTGCCGGGGGACCTTCGGCCCCCTACCACCCGTGGTTTCGCTCGTGTGCCTGTCGCACAGAAGCGGCGACCCGGTCGATCAATTCGGGGAGCGCCGACCGCACCGCTTCGCTCAGGCGCGCGCCGAGCTCGACGTCGGTCACCTCCATGGCGTGTACCACGAGCCTCGGCGGCAGTTGGTCGAGGGCCTCCGCCAGGGCGAGGCACTCCCCGAGGCCGAGCGCATGGGTACTCGCCGTACCCGCTGTTCGGGCGGCCGCGTCCGCCGCCGTGAGGGTGTGCAGCTCCCCTGGCCGGGCCGGCCGTGCCCGGAGAGCTTCCACCACGACCACCGTGTCCGCGCCGCGCCACAGGTCGAGCATGCGCGCGGGTTCACCGTCGCTGGCCATCAAGACGGTTCCGTCGGGAACACGGCCCCGCAAGGCCTCCACCGCTGCCGGGCCGACCCCGTCGTCACCGCGCAGGGGATTGCCCACACCGATCACCACGACCCGGCCGCTCATGGGCGTTCCACGGTCACGTCGAGGAAGTGGGTGGCGCAGGAGATGCAGGGATCGTGGTTGCGGATGGCCCGTTCGCACAAGTGGGTGAGCTCCTCGTCGTCAGCGGCGGGACCGGTGTCCAGGCGCGCCTGGACCGCTCTGCGCACGTCCTCCTCGATGGCCATCTGGTTCTGGGCCGTGGGCGGAACGATGCGGGCCTCGGTGAGCGTGCCGTCCGCCGTGAGGGCGTAGCGGTGGTACAGCAGCCCCCGGGGCGCCTCGGTGGCGCCGGCACCGACACCCTCGCGCGGCGGGACCTCGACGGCCGGCCGGGGAGGTCGTTCGTATCCGTCGATGATCCGCAGGGCTTCCTCGATGGCCTGTACCACTTCCACGGCGCGTACGACGATGCTCCGGAAGGGGTTGTCGCAGACGGCGCCGGTCACCGGGTCGCCCAGCCCGGCGTCCCGCGCCGCCTCGGCGGCCACGGGGTGCAGCCACCGGCCGTTGATCGCATAGCGGGCCAGCGGGCCGGTCAGGTAGCGGCGGCCGTCAAGAGTGGCCGTCAGGGCGGTGGAGTGCGGTGCCTGCCCTTCCTCGACGTGCTGTTCGAAGTCGGGCAGGGAAAAGTCGCGCAGCGCCGGCCCCTGGCCATGAGCGGCCATGACCGCCGGTGTTCCGGAATCGATGGCGTAGCGGCCGGGGTCACGCAGTGCGAACAGGTCGTGGTCGCACACGGCGTCGGGAAAGTCGAACGCCGCCACCCAGCGGACGGTCTCCAGTGCATCCTCCCGGGCCTGCCGCAGCCGCTCCGCCAGTGGCCGGAGTTCGTCCGGTGCCGGCGTCCGGTAGAAACCGCCGACCCGGACGTTGACCGGGTGGATCGGGCGGCCGCCGAGCTGCTGGAGGATCGCGTTGCCTGTCTGCTTGGTCCTCAGACCGCGTTCGACGGCGGCTCGCTGGGCGCGGGCGAGTTCCACGACGTCCGCACGCCCGAGGAAGTCCGGGGCGTGCAGCAGGTAGATGTGCAGGGTGTGGCTCTCGATCCACTCGCCGCAGTACAGCAGGCGGCGCAGTTCCGCGAGACCGCCGTCCACCGTGACACCGCAGGCGTTCTCGATCGCCTGGCATGCGCTCATCTGGTAGGCGACCGGGCAGATGCCGCAGATGCGAGCGGTGATGTCCGGGGGCTCGGTATGGCCTCGGCCGATCAGGAAGGCCTCGAAGAAGCGCGGCGGTTCGTAGATGCGCAGCCGCGTCTCGGTGACTGTGCCGCCGTCCACACGCAGGTGGAGGGCGGCCTCGCCTTCCACCCTGGCCAGCGCGTCCAGTCGCAGGACGCGGGTTCCGCGATGGTTCATGCGGGCCTTTCCGGGCGGGGTCCGTCAGGCCGGAGGGCTGTGCTGCTCCTCGGCCGTGAGGTCTGGTACGGGGGCATATTCCGGCGACGCGGCGTTGAAGGTGCGGAAGACACGCCGGATGTCCTGCTCGCTCATCCCGTCGCGGCGCAACTGGGCGACCATGGAGCGCAGGTTGGGCTTGCTCGACGGTCCGAAGCAGCCGTAGCAGCCGCGGCCGTAGGCGGGGCAGATGGCACCGCACCCCGCATGCGTGACCGGGCCCAGACAGGGGGTGCCGTGGGCGACGGTGATGCAGGTGGTGCCGCGCCTCTTGCACTCGAAGCAGACGCTGTGGCTCGGGATCCGGGGTTTGCGACCGGCCAGGTGGGCGGTGATGACTTCGAGGAGCTGGCGGCGGTCGATGGGGCACCCGCGCAGTTCGAAGTCGACCGGAACGTGGGCCGAGATCGGTGTCGAGGTCTCCAGCGTGGCGATGTACTCCGGCCGGGCGTAGACCGCGGCGATGAACTCGTCGACGTCGGCGAAGTTGCGCAGTGCCTGGATGCCGCCGGCGGTGGCACAGGCTCCGATGGTCACCAGGTACCGGGAGATGCGGCGGACGTGCTGGATCCGCTCGGCGTCCTCGGCAGTGGTGATCGACCCTTCGACCAGGGAGAGGTCGTACGGCCCCCGGCCCCCCGGCCGCGCGCGGTCCCCGTCGGTGCCCTCGGCGGGGGTCATCTCCAGGAAGTGGTCGATGCGTACGCGCTCGGTGAGGCCGAGGAGTTCGTCCTCGCAGTCGAGGAGGGTCAGTTGGCAGCCGTCGCAGGAGGCGAACTTCCACACGGCGAGCGTCGGCCGTGGGTCGGTGGCCGATCCGGATTCGGTGACCATGTCACAACTCCCTTACGAGGAGCAGGTGTGCCACACGGTCGTAGCCGACGACCGGCCCGTCCCGGCACAGCAGGAGCGGGCCGAGCTGGCAGTGGCCGCAGTGGCCGGTGGCGCAGTGCATGTTGCGTTCCAAGGACACCTGGACGCGATGCGGGACCAGTCCCCGGGCCACGAGGTCGCGTGCGGTGTGACGCATCATCACCTCGGGCCCGCACACCAGCGCGCAGGTCCGTTCGGGGCGTAGATCGAGGCGGTCCAGGAGCGTGGTGACCACACCCACCGCGCCCTGCCAGCCCGGACCGGGCCGGTCGACGGTCACCATCACCCGGGCCTGACTGCGCCAGCTCTCGATCTCGTCCCGGTAGACCAGATCGGCAGGGGTACGAGCACCGACCAGGACCGCGAGCCGACCGTACCCGGTCGGCCGGCCCAAGACCTCGTGTACGACCGGCCGCAACGGAGCCAGCCCAATGCCTCCGGCGACCACCAGTACGTCGTGGCCCGCTGCCGCCTCGAGGTCCCAGCCCGTGCCGTACGGCCCGCTGAGTCCGACGCTGTCACCAGGGCGCAGCCGGTACAGCGCGGTCGAGACCGCACCCACCGCGCGCACGGTGTGCACGAGACCCCCGTGGCGGCCGCGCAGTGCGCTGGCGGAGACGGGCACCTCACCGACCCCGAAGGCGTAGATCATCGCGAACTGCCCCGGCGAGAAGGGCGCGAGTCCTTCTCCGGCCGGTACCAGCTCGATCGACCGGGTGTCGCCGGTCTCGGCCCAAGTGTCGGCGACCCGGTACGGCAACGGGGGCGCCACGGTGCTCATGGTGACCCGCTTCCCGGCAGCCGTTCGGCCGCAGGAGAGTCCGGGCACGCGGGAAGCCCGGTCACGGCGCCGCCTCCTCCGATGCCGGTGTTCCAGACCGTGTCCAGTCGTGCAGAGCGGCGGCTTCCTCGGTGATGTCGATACCGACCGGGCACCATACGATGCAGCGTCCGCAGCCCACGCAGCCGGACGAGCCGAACTGGTCGTACCAGGTGCCGAGTTTGTGGGTCATCCACTGCCGGTAGCGGCTGCGCGAGGAGGCACGGACCGGGCCGCCGTGCAGGTGGGAGAAGTCCAGGTCGAAGCACGAGTCCCACAACCGCCACCGCTCCGCGTGGTCACCGGTGAGGTCCGTGACGTCCTCGGTGGTGGTGCAGAAGCAGGTGGGGCACACCATGGTGCAGTTGCCGCAGGTCAGGCACCGCCCGGCGACGTCGTCCCAGCGGGGCGCGTCGAGCGTTCCGGCCATCAGCTCCCGCAGATCGGCCTCGGGCATGGTCCGCCCCATGCGGTCCGCGGCGGCCGTGACGCCTGCGCGAGCCGTCTCCCGGGTTTCCGGGTCGGCCGGACGAGCGGGCAGCTCGGCCAGGATCTCCGCGCCCTCCTGACTGCCGCTGCGGACCCAGAAGCGGTGCCCGTCCTCGTCGATCACTTCGGTCATCACCAGGTCGTAGCCGGGACCGGCGGCGGGTCCGGTGCCCATCGAGACGCAGAAGCACGTGGCGCCGGGCTCCGTGCACTCGACCACGATCAGCAGTGCCCCGGAGCGTCGTCCCTGGTAAACGGGGTCGCGGTACGCCCCACCGGTCAGTACCCGGTCCTGGATGGCGATGGCCCGCAGATCGCAGGGGCGCACCCCCAGGAAGGCGTACCGAGAAGGTGCGGCCTGGTCGGCCGTGAGGACCAACTCGCCCTCCACCCGGTCGGCGCTCCACTCCCGCACCCGCGACGGATGCAGGAACGGTTTCCACGACTGGGGACCCGCCGCGTTCGCGAAGGCTGCGCCGTCCGAGCGCTCCCGCAGCCGGTACCGCCCCGCCTCCAGCTCCACGCCCCATCCGTAGGGCAACTCGTCGGCCGACCTCAGCTCCGCCAGCACGATGGCGCCGTCCCGCGCCGTGGGCCCTATGACGGTGAAACCGCGCCGGACCAGCACGTCCACGAGTGCGGTCATGCCGTCCTTGCCCATGACAAGCCCGTCGGAAGCGAGCGGCGGGGAGGCGTTCACGCCGGCGTAGGCACTCATGACCGGCCTCCTTCAGCACAGCGGACAGCACATGGGGCCGTGCCGTCCTTTCAGGCCCCGACCGAAGCATTTCCGGCCACGGCGGCCCGCCGATAGAGCCATGCGGGCAAGCGGGCAGGGTCATTGGTCCCCATGACCTCTGCCGAGCCGACGGCTGTGGCCCCAGTCGGGCGTCGTAGGCGCTCCACGACGTTCACCACAGTCTGCGATGCGGCGAGAGGAGGTACGTGTTCGCGGCCCCACTCCCCGAATTCAGGGGTCAGACCGGCGTCCATCGCTCGTAGACAGGGGCGGCCGATGTGCGCGTACACCAGGCGTCCGATCCGGTTCCGGGCCGCTTCAGCGCCGACTTCCCGCACGGGAGCGTGCCCGCCCACTCCGCCGCGGAAGCGGATGGGGCGGTCCCAGCACGAGGCCTCCGCGAACATCAGCTCCGCGTCCGCCGCCCAGGCCGGGAAGGTCCAGAACTCCGGTGCCCACACCATCGCACCCGTCCCTCCCCCGATCCGGTAACCGCACGTCGGATGAGAAGTGTGCGCGACCGGCGGCGCCCTGATGCGCAGCTCGCCCAGGTCCGCGTCCGTCATGCGCGGCACCAGCCCGCGCTCGGCGGCGAGACGCCGCAAGGCGGAGCGCAGCTCGGCCTGCTCGTCGGTGACGAGCCAGGCGTCCAGCCGGCCCTCCGGCGGCTCCGCCCCGGGGCCGCCGTCGAACGCGACCCGATGGCGGCCACAGGCGACCAGCAGACCGGCCGGTGCGAAGCGTGGCGACGCCATGGCGCCCACGCCCAGCAGTGTGAGCCGGAACCGACGCCCCGTACCCGTTCACCTCCCGGGAACCTGACTCGATCCATCGTCTCGGGCAAGCGACGCCGCCGCACCGGTGCCGTCCGGCCACGGACGGGGGCCCTTCGCCCCAGTGCGGGCGGGGCGGTCCGGGCGGATGATCGAAGCAGGCCCGAAGGAAGGAGGGGCCGGCATGCCATGGGAGACCATCCGGAAGGACATCCCGCTGCGCACCGCCCCCAATCTGCGCGACTACGACAAGGAGTGCGCGAGCTTCTCGTGGCAGGCGGCACGCAGCCGGCTGCAGGGGCTGACCGGCGGGCGGGGACTGAACATCGCGCACGAGGCCGTGGACCGGCACGCGGCATCGGACCGTGCGACAGCGGTCGCGCTGCGCTGTGTCGGGCGGGACGACTCCGTCACCTCGGTGACCTATGGGGATCTGGCCCGCTCGACGTCACGTTTCGCCAACGTGCTCCGCAGCCTCGGTATCGGGCGCGGCGACCGGGTGGTGACGCTGCTGGAGCGCTGTCCCGAGTTGTACACCGTGGTCCTCGGCACGCTGAAGAACACCAGTGTGCTGTGCCCGCTGTTCTCCGCCTTCGGACCGGACCCGGTGTTCCAGCGGATGACGCTGAGCGACGCGCGGGTGCTGGTCACCACGGCGGATTTGTACCGCAGGAAGGTCGCCGGGGGACGCCACGGCCTCGCCGCCCTGCGCCACGTACTGATCGTCGGCGACGGGGCGGACGACCTGCCCGGCACCCTGCCCCTCGCCGCGCTGATGGCCGACGCGGCCGACACCTTCGCGATCCCGCCGACCTCCCCGCACGACATGGCCCTGCTGCACTTCACGAGCGGCACGACGGGCATCCCCAAGGGCGCGGTGCACGTGCACGAGGCGGCCGTCGCCCACTTCATGACAGCGCTGTACGCCCTCGACCTACATGAGGACGACGTGTTCTGGTGCACCGCGGACCCGGGCTGGGTGACCGGGATGTCCTACGGGATCGTCGCACCGCTCATGCACGGCGTGACGGTCGTGGTGGACGAGGGCGACTACGACGCCCGCCGCTGGTACCGGACCCTCGCCGAACAGCGGGTGAGCGTCTGGTACACGGCGCCGACGGCTCTGCGCATGCTGATGCGGACGACGCCGAGGACGGGGCCGTACGACCTGCCCCGCTCGTTCGACCTGAGTGCGCTGCGGTTCATCGCGTCGGTCGGTGAGCCGCTCAACCCGGAGGCCGTGGTGTGGGGACGGGACGTGCTCGGACTGCCGGTGCACGACAACTGGTGGCAGACCGAAACCGGCGCCATCATGATCGCCAACTTCGCCGCCTGCGACATCCGCCCCGGCTCGATGGGACGCCCGCTGCCCGGTGTGGAGGCGGCGGTACTGCGACGCGGAGAGGACGGCCGGGCCGAGGTCTCCGACGGGCACGTCACCGTGCTGGAGGAGCCCGGCGTGGAGGGCGAGCTGGCGCTCCGGCCCGGCTGGCCGTCCATGTTCCGCGGCTATCTGCACGACGAGCCGCGTACTGCGGCGGCCTTCGCGGACGGCTGGTACCTCACCGGCGACCTGGTACGACGCGACGCAGACGGCTGGTACTGGTTCGTGGGCCGCGCCGACGACGTCATCAAATCGGCAGGACACCTCATCGGGCCGTTCGAGGTCGAGAGTGCCCTGATGGAACATCCGGCGGTCGCCGAGTCCGGGGTCATCGGCCGCCCCGATCCCGTGGCCGGGAACATCGTCAAGGCGTTCGTCGCGCTGCGGCCGGGCTTCGACGCGACCACCACGATGCGGCGGGAACTGCTGGCCTTCGCCAGGCGCCGACTGGGCCCGGCCGTGGCGCCCCGCGAGATCGCCTTCGACCAGCACCTGCCGCACACCCGCAGCGGCAAGGTCATGCGCCGCCTGCTGCGGGCCCGTGAGCTCGGCCTGCCCGAGGGCGACATCTCCACCCTGGAGGACTCCACCCCGGAAGCCTCCTCCACGGCGAGGACGGAGCGGTCCGCATGACCACCACCCGCACCCCGCGCACACCGCGGTCCGCGACCCGGCCGAACCGTCAAGTCGCGCACCGCCTGGCCCTGCTGGAGTCCATGCTGCGCGTCCGCCGGTTCGAGGAACGCTGTGTGGAGCTGTACAGCGCGGCACGTATCCGGGGTTTCATGCACCTCTACATCGGTGAGGAGGCCGTGGCCGTCGGCGTCAACGAGGCGCTCACGGACGACGACGCGGTCGTGTCGACGTACCGCGAACACGGGCACGCACTCGCCCGCGGGGTTCCGGCCGAGGCGATCATGGCCGAGATGTTCGGCAAGGTCACCGGCTGCAGCCGCGGCCGTGGCGGCTCGATGCACCTCTTCGACGCCGGCCGTCGCTTCTACGGCGGCAACGCGATCGTCGGCGGCGGGCTCCCGCTCGCGGCCGGCCTCGCCCTCGCCGACCGCATGACCGGCCGCAACCGCGTCACCTGCTGTTTCTTCGGCGACGGGGCCTTCGCCGAGGGCGAGTTCCACGAGACCGCGAACCTTGCCGCGCTCTGGCAACTGCCCCTGCTGCTGGTCTGCGAGAACAACCTGTACGCGATGGGCACTGCCCTGGCCCGTCACCAGGCCCAGACCGACCTCGCGCTGCGCGCGGCCGGGTACGGCATGGTCTCCTGGGCGGTCGACGGCATGGACGTCTTCGCCGTCGAGGACGCCGCCCGGCGGGCCGCCGAAGGGGTGCGTGCCGGTGGCGGGCCGCACTTCCTGGAGATGCGTACGTACCGCTTCCGCGCCCACTCCATGTACGACCCGGACCGTTACCGCGACAAGGCCGAGATCGAGCGCTGGAAGGAACGCGACCCGGTCGAGGGGCTCGCCCGGCAGCTGCGGGACGCGAAGGAGCTGACCGACAAGGCCCGCACGACCCTGGAGGACCGTCTGGCCGCCGAGATCGACGCGGTCGTGGAGGCGGCCGAGCAGGCTACGGAGGAGCCCGTCGAGGACCTGCTGAAGTACGTCACCAGCCCGGTGGAGGCGCCCCGGCCATGACCACGACCCACACCCCTACCGCCGAAGCCGCCGCGCCTTCCAACCGGAAGACGACCTATCGGGAGGCCATGCGCGAGGCCCTGCGCGAGGCGCTGCGCACCGACCAGCGTGTGTTCCTGATGGGCGAGGACGTCGGCCGGTACGGCGGCTGCTTCGGCGTCAGCCTCGGCCTGCTGGAGGAGTTCGGGCCTGAACGGATCCGCGACGCCCCGCTGTCCGAGTCGGCGTTCGTCGGCGCCGGCATCGGTGCGGCCCTGGCGGGCATGCGGCCGATCGTCGAGATCATGACGGTCAACTTCAGCCTGCTGGCCCTCGACCAGATCCTCAACAACGCGGCGACCCTGCTGCACATGTCGGGCGGCCAACTGCCCGTACCGATCGTGATCCGGATGACCACGGGCGCGGGACGGCAGCTCGCGGCCCAGCACTCGCACAGCCTGGAGGGCTGGTACGCGCACATCCCCGGACTGCGGGTCCTGGCCCCGGCGACCCTCACCGACGCCCGGTACATGCTGGCCCCCGCGCTCGCCGACCCCGACCCGGTACTGATCTTCGAGCACGGCAGCCTGTACAACGTCTCGGGCGGCCTGCCCGCCGACGCCGGGCCGGTCGACATCGGCCACGCGGCTGTTCGCCGGCCCGGTACGGACGTCTCCCTGATCACGTACGGCGGCTCCCTGCCCAAGGCACTGGCCGCCGCCGACGACCTCGCGAGCGACGGCATCAGCGCGGAGGTCGTCGACCTGCGCACCCTGCGCCCACTGGACGACGCCACCATCGGCGGCTCGGTGGCGCGCACGCACCGTGCCGTCGTGGTCGACGAGGGCTGGCGCACCGGCAGCCTCGCCGCGGAGATCTCGGCGCGTCTCACGGAACAGCACTTCTTCGACCTCGACGCCCCCGTCGAGCGTGTGTGCAGCGCCGAGGTGCCCATGCCGTACGCGCGCAGGCTGGAGGAGGCCGCGCTGCCCCAGGTGGGCGGAATCGTCGCCGCCGCGCAGCGCGCCGTCGGCGAGCCCGTGCCACTCGGATCCGACGGGGTGGAGCAGCGGCCGGTCACCGGGAGGTCGGGCTGAGATGACGGCGTTCACCATGCCCTCGCTCGGCGCCGACATGGACGAGGGAGTGCTGCAGGAGTGGCTCGTGAGTCCTGGGGACCGGGTGCACAAGGGCGACGTCGTGGCGGTCGTGGAGACGGACAAGGCGGCCATCGAGGTCGAGTGCTTCGAGTCCGGGACCGTGGGGCGGCTGCTCGTTGAGCCGGGGGCCCGCGTGCCGGTGGGGACACCGCTCGCGGTGATCGAGGGGGAGGCTGCGCCCGCCGTGCGGCCGCCGGGCACCCCCATGGAGCCGGTGACGGCCGGGGCGGAGGCGGTTCCGCCCAGAGCCGCCCAGCCGGTCGGGGAGGCAGTCCCGTACAAGACGCCCATGAGCGCGGAGGCCGACAGGGAACCGTCCGCACGGCACGAGCGGCCGAAACCTCGGCCGAAAGCGGCCCGCAGGCCCACACCCACCCGGGAGCCGGTACACACCGAATCCCGGAAACAGCCGACCGGACAGCACGCACCAGCGCCGCAGGAGCCGTCCGGCGAAGCCACGTCGGTCATCGGCGCCGGACCGCTCGTACGGCACCTGGCCGCGCTGCGGGGTGTCGACCTGACGACATTGCGCGGCACCGGCCGGGGCGGACGGATCACGCGTGCCGACGTGGAACATGTCCAGCCGCCCATCGCGCCCAGGGTGCGGGCCACCCCGTACGCACGGCGCCTCGCCCACGACCTCGGCGTCGACCTGACGGCGGTACGGGGCACCGGGGACGGCGGAGCCGTGCGGGCGGCGGACGTGCACACGGCCATGCACGCACGTGCCGGAGGAAACGAACCCGAGCAGCCCGATCGGCGCCCGCAGAACGACGAGCAGCGCCCGGCCGCGGCCGTACCGATCGACAGCCGCCCCGAGGACCGTACGGACACCGTACGCCGTGCCATCGCCGGCCTCATGAGCCGCTCCAAGCGGGAGATCCCGCATTACTACCTGTCCACCACCATCGACCTCACGGCGGCCGAGGACTGGTTGCGCCGGATCAACCGCGGTCGTCCGCCCGCCGACCGCCTCGTGCCCGCGGCCCTCCTGCTCAAGGCCGCCGCGGCGGCGGCGCGCGAGGTACCGGACCTCAACGGCTACTGGCAGAACGACGGATTCGCCCCCGCTTCCGAGGTCAATCTGGGCGTCGCGGTGTCGCTCCGGCAGGGCGGACTGCTCGCACCGGTGATCCACCGCGCCGACACACTGCCGCCCGACGCCCTCATGCCCCGTCTCAAGGACCTGGTCCAGCGCGCCCGCCGGGGAAGGCTGCGCGGGAGCGAGATGGCCGGCGCCACTCTGACCGTCACCAGCCTGGGCGACCAGGGCGTGGAGGCGGTGTTCGGGGTCATCCACCCGCCCCAAGTGACCCTGGTCGGCTTCGGAGCGGTCGTCGAGCGGCCCTGGGCCGCGGGCGGCATGCTCGGCGTGCGTCCGGTGGTGACCGCGACCCTGGCCGCCGACCATCGGGCCACGGACGGCGCCGTGGGCGCGCGCTACCTCACGGCGGTCGACCGGCTGCTGCAGAAACCCGAGGAGCTGTGAGTCAGTTGGCTTCCTCCCCCGCCTGAAGGCGGGGGATTCCAGCGGTCGCCCGCTGGGCTTCCTGCTTCGCCGACGACCGCCCCGTCCGGGAGGACTCCCGTTGAGGTCTTACACCGTCTCCACAGGCGGACGCCGCCAGCCCGGCGGCCAGGATGTTGCGTGCCGCGTTCACGTCGCGGTCGTGCACGGTGCCGCACTCGCACGCCCACTCCCGGACGTTCAGCGGCAGCTTCTCGCGGACCGTGCCGCAGGCCCCGCACAGCTTGCTGCTGGGGAACCAGCGGTCGATCACCACGAGTTCGCGCCCGTACCAGGCGCACTTGTACTCCAGCATGATGCGCAGTTCCGTCCAGGCCGCGTCCGAGACGGCGCGCGCGAGCCTGCCGTTCCTCAGCAGGTTGCGGACGGTGAGGTCCTCGATCACGACCGTTTGGTTCTCACGGACGAGACGAGTGGAGAGTTTGTGGAGAAAGTCCCGGCGGCGGTCGGTGATCCGCGCGTGGACGCGGGCCACCTTGCGGCGGGCCTTGGCCCGGTTGGTCGAGCCCTTCGCCTTCCGCGACAGTTCCCGTTGCGCCTTCGCCAGGCGGTCACGGTCGCGGCGCTCGTGCCGGGGGTTGACGATCTTCTCTCCGGTGGACAGGGTCACCAGGGAGGTGATCCCGGCGTCCAGGCCGACCGCCCCGTCCGTGGCCGGAGCCGACGCGATGGTGTCCTCACACAGCAGGGACACGAACCAGCGCCCCGCAGCATCGCGGGACACCGTCACCGTCGTGGGCTCTGCGCCCTCGGGCAGCGGACGCGACCAGCGGATGTCCAGCGGCCCGGCCATCTTCGCCAGCGTCAGCCGTCCGTCGCGCCACGTGAAAGCCGAGCGGGTGTACTCCGCCGATGCACGGGACTTCTTCCGGCTCTTGAAACGCGGGTACTTGGCGCGCTTGGCGAAGAAGTTGGCGAACGCCGTCTGCAGATGCCGGAGCGCCTGCTGGAGCGGGACGGAGGACACCTCGGCCAGGAAGGCGAGCTCCTCGGTCTTCTTCCACCGCGTCAGCGCGGCGGAGGACTGCACGTAGGAGATGCGGCGCTGCTCGCCGTACCAGGCGCGGGTGCGCTCCTGAAGCGCCTTGTTGTACACCAGGCGGACGCAGCCGAACGTGCGGGACAGCTCCGCTGCCTGCTCGTCCGTGGGGTAGAAGCGGTATTTGAACGCCCGCTTGACCTGCTGCGCCATTCCTCACATTCTACCAACTCCCGTATGAGTCAAGGGCGTCGACCGGTGGCCGACAGACGCCGGATCGCCCCGGCGGCGATTCGGCCTTCCCTGACCTGCTCCGCAGGAGTCCGTTTCTCCCCCGCAAGCGGGAGGTACCCCCACCCCGGCCTGAAGGCCGGGGTATCCACGGAGGAATTCCGATGAAGCCCCTGAACAAGGCGGAGGCTCTGTCAGTGATCAAGGAGTCGATCACGCAGATCATCCCCGACGCCGACTTCACTCTGGTCGAACCGGACGACAAGTTTCGCGACGTGCTCGAACTGGATTCGCTCGACTTCCTGAGCCTGGTCGAGCTGCTGTCCGAGCGCTCGGGAGTCCGTATCGACGAGGAGGACTACCCGGAACTGACCACGCTGTCGGATGCCACGCGGTTCCTGGTCAACAGGTCGAAGGACGGGACCAGCCCAGCGCCGTGAGCCCCGGCGTTCGTGCTCGCTCGGTGCCTCGGACCTCACTCGCGGTGCAGCACGACTTTCAGGGCGCCCTTGCTGGTGCCGTGTGCGAACACCCCGTAGGCGTCTTCCATTCGATCGAGACCGAAGGTGTGGGTGACCAACGAAGAGACGGGCAGGTGCCCGAACCTCATCAGCTCCGGCAGCCACGGTGTGGAGGAGGTGTCGACCTGACCCGTGTTGATCGTCGCGTTCTTGCGCCGGAGCGACTCCAGAGGCAACGTCGCCGGTTTGCCGTGCGTGCCGGCGATGTGCCCTCCCGTGCGGACGGCGCGCGTGGACAGCACGAAGCCGTCCGGATCACCTGACACCTCGATGACCAAGTCTGCGCCCGGTCCCTCGGACAGGCCGGCGATCATCTTCCCCGGCGATTCGGCGGCATCCGCCCCCCACCCGGGCAGCGGTCTCCAGCCGAGCGCCGACCAGGTCCACCACGATGATCCTGCAGGGCGAGTAGAGCCGCGCGACGACCACCGTGGCCAGGCCGACCGGGCCGGCGCCCACCACGACGACGGTGTCGCCCGGGCCGGCATGTCCGTTCCGGACCCCGACCTCGTAGGCGGTCGGGAGGAGCTCGGCGAGCAGCACCGCGCCATCGAGCGGGAAATCGGAGGAGCGCCGGGTGGCGGATTGATCGGCGAACGGCACACGCACCATCTCGGCCCGCGTGCCGTTGATCAGACTCCCCAGGATCCATCCGCCGCCCCGCGGCACTGTCCGTACCTGCCGTCGCGGCGCTCCCTGCAATGACCGCAGGCCGAGACGGACGACACGATCACCTGATCACCGGGGCGCAGGTGGTGGACCTGTCCGCCGATCTCCACGATCTCGCCGACGGCCTCGTGGCCGAGAACCGTCCCCGGCTTCACCCCGGGGAAGTCGCCCCGCCGGATGTGCGGATCACTGCCGCAGACGGTGGTGGCGTCGATTCACACGATCGCGTCGGTCGCCTCCTCGATCACAGGATCAGGGACGATGTCCCAGGAGGTGTGTGCCGGGCCGTGGTGGACGAGCGCTCGCAGCGAATTCACTTCCTCGCTCCCCCATCTTCACGGTCACCCCGCAGTGTCCGTGGGCAACACGGCCACCCGCACGCCTCAGTCCGGCTCCATGTAGGGGCGGCGGAAGAGCGGAGTCTGGCCGGTGCCCCACGGGCGTACGGCCGTCAGCACCTGAGCGACGGCGGACTCCAACGCGCCACTGGTGTCGACCGGGACGGCTTCGGGCCACGGTGGTTCCCTGGCAGCCATGACGGTGGCGATCTCGGGGCCGACGTCGGATGCGCCGGGGGCGCGTGTGCTCAGGCGGGCCGCCGACACGTCGCCCGGCACATGGCAGTGCAGCGCGACCAGGTCGGCGCCGGCGCGTTCGGCCACACGCACAGCGGCTTCACGCTGTGCGGCATCGGACCAGGTGGCGTCGAGGACGACCGATTCGCCGGAGGAGAGCAGCACGGCTGCGCGGTCGAGCAGGGTGGCGTACGTCCTGGCCGTCCTTTCGGGCGTGTACAGCCCTTCGCCGTAACCGGCCGCGGCGGACTGCTCCGTCGGGATGCCCGCCAGCTGCTTGCGGATGCGGTCGCTGCTGAGCAGGGTGACCCCCAGCCGGTCGGCCAGGGCTCCGGAGAGTGTGGACTTCCCGCTGCCCGGCAGTCCGCCGACGAGGGTGAGGCCGATGGCGGAGGTGCGCAGGTGGCGCAGCGCCATGGAAGCAAGCCGCCGCGACGCCGATTCGGCACCGGGCGTGCCCTGGCGGGTTTGAATCACCGAGACCTTGGCGCGGACGAAGGCGCGGTAGGCGACGTAGTGGTGCCACAGGGACGGGGGCGCGGGATCCCCGGAGTACTCGCCGTACCGGGCGAGGAAGTACGCCGCGGCCTCCGGGGCTCCGAGCTGTTCCAGGTCCATGGCGAGGAAGGCGGCGTCGTCCAGGCCGTCGACATGGCGGAGACGGTCGTCGAACTCCAGGCAGTCCAGGACGCGGGGACCGTCGTCGAGGCAGAAGACGTCCTCGGCGAGCAGGTCGCCGTGGCCGTCGACCACCCGTCCCTGCTCGATACGGGCGTCGAACAGCCGCTTGCGACCGGCGAGATAGCGGCGCACCAGCTGCTCGATCTCCGTCACCCCGTCGGGCACGACGCCGTCGGCGGCCAGCGCGTGAACCTGCGCGAAGCTCGCCTCCCAACGTGCCGACAAGGCATCCCGCGTGCCCTGTGCGTCCACGTCACGGCCGCGGGGTGCGGCCGCATGCCACGCGGCCAGGTGCCGGGCGACGGTTCGCAGGACATCGTCCACGGCAGCCCCTACGCGGACAAGGTGGGAGAGACGGCGATCCTCCGGCATGCGGCGCATCACCACGAGTGGTTCAGGTGCCTCCACATCGGGGCTGCGGAATTCGCCCAGGCCCACGTAGACGTCGGGGGCGAACCGACGGTTGAGGGCTATTTCGCGCTCGCACGCGGCCCGGCGCGCGGCGACCGTGGAGTAGTCCAGGAATCCCAGATCGACCGGTTTCTTCACCTTGTAGGCCCGGTCGCCGACGAAGAACAGCGTCGCGGTGTGGGTCTCGCACACACCGGCCCGCGACAGAGGCTCGCCGTCGTGCCGGGCAGCGGACTCGAGAGCGGACGTGTCGGCCCGCGACTCGCGGAGGCCGGGCTCAGTCATGAGGAACGACGGCGGCGGGGCAGCGCCCGTGATGGATGGCGGCCTGCGCCACCGGACCAAGGCAGGGCGCCAGACCGGCACGATCTTGCAGCTCCGCCTGCGCAGTGTGGACGAGGCGTTTCGCCCGGTAGTTCTGATCTGCTTCCGCAGGGACGCGGGTCGGTTCCGGACCAAGCATCGGCCACGCGTGCAGCAGCCGCAGCGGGAGTTTGCGCCTCTCGGCCTCGTCGGCGGCCCAACGTGCGGCGGCCAGACTCTCAGGCGAGCCGTCGAGGTCCATGGTGACGACTGGTTGCATGGCGGCGGCCTCCGTCTCGTAAGAAGCTGGAGGGAACGGTGCACGAGTCCGACTGTGCGGATGGTCCGGACGTCGCCTGCATACCCGGCGCGGTGAGTTCTCCCACTTCGAGGATCCCCCGGTCCTCGCCACGGCGCATGTGGACCCGTGAGGGGGGCCGGAGCCGTGGCATGCAGCAGGAGAGGAGACGGGCGCGGTGACGATTCCCCTCGTGGTGGGCGTCGACGGATCCGAGGCGAGCCTGGAGGCGGTCGACTGGGCCGCCGCCGAGGCGGCTCGGCACGGGGTCCCGCTCCATCTCCTGCACGCGGCGGCCGGTGAGCAGGAAGCGTCCGACGTGATCAGCACTGCCTCGGAGCGTGCCAGGAAGGGCGCACCAGCGGTACGGCTGTCCAGCGAGGTGTCGTACGAGAACGCGGCCTCCGCCCTGGTCGGCCATGGGCGCAACGCCTTCGCGCTGGTGCTGGGGGACAGGGGACTCGGAGATCTTTCCGGCATGCTCCTCGGCTCGGTCAGCCTCGCCGTGGCGGCACGCGCCGACTGCCCGGTCGTGGTGGTCCGGGGCACTCCGGACAATCGCGATGCCCGTTTCGGAAGTGTCGTCGTGGGTGTCGAGGACGGGGAGGGCAGCGGCACGGCCGTGGACTTCGCATTGCGCGAGGCCCATGTGCGGCGCTGCCAACTCGTGGCGCTGCACGCCTGGAGCGCACCGTCCGGTGCTTGTACGACACCGCAGGCCCCGTCGTGGCAGTTGGAAGCCCACCGGCGCCCGCCGGCCCAAGTGCTCGACGACGCCCTGCGCCGCCCTGCAGAAAAGTACCGTGACGCCACGGTGAGCCGGCGATTGATCGAGAAACCGGCACGCCCGGCACTTCTGGAGGCCGCGTCAACGGCGGATCTGCTGGTCGTGGGCGCCCGGCGGCGACTCGGACACCCGGGCCTGCAGCTCGGCCTGATCAATCACGCACTGCTGCATCACGCACCGTGTCCCGTCGCCGTCGTCCCCCAGATGTGACCGCCGCAGGACGAGAGAGACGGAGCGTCGGCTTCCGGGCCGGTCGCCGGTCCCACAGGGACCTTCGGCCCCGTGACCGAAGACAGCTGTCGTCCGATCGTGGGAAGACCAGGTACCGGCCAGTGGCCCGCTGGAGGCCGACCACCTGGTTCCGAGACATCCCGTCCGTCCGCTGATGGACATCAAGCGCCGCTGTCCGTAGTGGAGTTCAGCAGGTCGCGGAAGCGAGGAGAGAACGATGTCGCACACAGGGCAGTGGAAGGTACGTCTCGACCTCTTCGAGGAGGACGACGGAACGACGAAGGCACACCTGGTGCTGGACACTGGCACCACGGCGCTCACCGGCCACGGAACCGCGCACTGCAATCCGGCGGACACGAACGTCCCGGAGATCGGCGACGAACTGGCGGCGGGCAGGGCCATGATCGACCTCGCTCACCAGTTGCTGGAGACCGCCGAACACGACATCCAGGGCATGCCTGCCCTCCGGCCCAGCACCCGTCAGTCCACTGGACAACCCTCTTGACGTCCTCCCCGCCCTGAAGGGAGGGGATTCCTGGCTCAGGCCGCCTCTGGGAGCAGCGCCCCCGGGGGTCTTACGCCCTCGACACCAGCCGGGTTGAGACCAGCCCGGACCAGCATCACGCGGGCGGAGTTCTTGTCCCGGGAGGAGACGGCTCCGCACGCGGTGCAGGTATAGGTGCGTTCCGACAGCGGCAGTGCGTGCTTGGTTCTCGCTCCGCACGATCCGCAGTCCATGGTGGTGTGCGCGGGGTGCACCAGACGCACATCCCGCGCATGCTTGCGGCCCATCTCGATCAGCGCCGTCTTCGTGGCGCCGATCGCCGCGTCGGCGGCTTTGCGAGCCATGGTGGTCTTGGCGAGGAATTTCGGGCGGAAGTCCTCGACAGCGATCGCGTCGTGGTCGCGCACGACGCGCTTGGCCCACTTGCGGGCGGTGTCCTGCCGCTGCCGGGCCACCTTCTTGTGCAGCTTCGCGGTCTGCCGCTGGGCTTCGCGGTAGCCCTTGGACGCGGCCTGCCCCTTGGCGGGGCGGCGGCGGGCCATCATCCGCTGGTAGCGGGCGAGGCGTTGCGCCGCACGCTTGCCATGCCCGGCGTGGGGGAGGTCGTGGACATCGCTCGTGGTAGTGGCGGTTTCCTTGACGCCCCAGTCCACGCCGAGGACGGCTCCCGTCTCCGGGAGAGGCTGGGCTTCGGTGGCGACGACGAACGAGGCGTACCAGTGCCCGACCGCGTCACGGTACACGCGCACCGAGGATGGCGCGGACGGGAGTTCGCGGGACCACACCACGGTCAGGACGATGCCGCCGGCCAGGTGCAGGCGGCCGTCCTTCAGGCGGAAGCCCCGGGTCGTGTAGTTCAGCGTGGGCAGAGCCTCACGCTTCTTCTTCACCCTGGGCATGCCTGCGCGCTGCCGCATGGGCAGGCGCTTCTCGATGTCCTTCAGTGCCTTGGAGCGGGACTTGGCGAAGTCCCTGATGATCTGCTGTTGCGGTACCGAGGCACCGTCACGGAGCCACGACAGCTCGGCGCGGGCCTCGGTCAGCATCTTGTCGAGCTGGGCCGGGCCGCACGTCGGCTTGTCGTCCGGGTGCGCGCGGTTGTGGGCGTGTACCTGCCGGGACTTGGCGACGCATTCGTTCCAGATCCAGCGGCAGCGGCCCCATTCGGCAAGCAGCGCGGTGCGGGCGGTCGACGACACGCGAAGCCGGTAGGTGTACCGGGCACGCCCGGTATCCTCCTCAGCTTTCCGTGGTGTCGTCATGGCATCATTTTAGCATGGAAGACGAGAAGCGGATCTCTCTCCGCCTGCCAGCGGCCCTGCATACACGCCTCGTTGAGGAGGCGCGGGCCGACCGGCGGTCCCTCAACTCTGAGATCGTCCACCTGCTTGAGGTCGCGCTCGGCCCGGTTGGTGGAGACGACCAATCGCCCTGACGGCGATTGCTCTATCCCATGCCCCGCTACGCGGGAGCTTCGATTCCTCCCCGCCCTGAAGGACGGGGCATCCTCGAAGGAGACCAGGTGAATCCGCACAGAGTCAAAGCGTCCCGGTGGGTGAATTCCGGGTGTCGTCCGTCCGGAAGGCCATCTGCGTGGTGACTGAGACCACGCCGTCGACGCCCCGGCACAACTGCTCGATGACGGGGATCAGACTCCTCTGCTCCACGGTGCCTGCAAGGGTGACCCGCCCATCGCGCACCTCCGCGGTCACGTCTCGTGGATCGAGCCCCAAGGTGCGTCGCAAAAGATCCCCGGTGATCTCCTCGCGGATGGCCTCGTCACGGCGAAGGAAGATCCGCAGCAGATCACCACGACTGACGATGCCCAAGAGCCGATCGGCTTCGTCGACCACAGGCAGCCGTTTGACATCTTGGGTCTCCATGAGGCGGGCAGCCTCGACCACGGTCCACTCGGGCCGCGCGCACACCGCGGGAGCGGACATCAGCTCCTCGGCCCGGGCCCCCTCGGCCTTGGCACGCTCCCACGCCTCAAGATGCGGAATGGGGGTCCTGCCCGACGGGTCGGCCTGGTCGGCGCTCTTGCGAAGCAGATCGGCCTCGGACACCACGCCCATCGGACGGTCGAGCTCGTCCACCACGGGCACGGCGGTGACGTCGTTCTCCTCCAGCAGCCTGACGAGCTCCTTGAACGGCGTGTCGGGCCGTGCCCGGACGACGTCCCGGGACATGAGCTCCTCGACTGTTCGGTGGTGCATGTCGCCTCCCGGGTGCGGGACACCCACCTCGCGGATACGGGGCCGCCGCCCCGTGCGGCGGTGTGGCCCGCGTGGCAGGTTGGATACAGCACCATTCTGAGGAGAGGGCGGCGATCATGCGAGCTCACCTCGGCGACCAACTCATCATCGAGAGTCCGGCGACCGGCGTAGCCAGGCGCGACGGCGAGATCGTCGGCCTCCACCACGAGGATGGAACACCCCCCTACGACGTGCGCTGGTCGGACACGGACGAGGTGACGCTCGTGTTCCCCGGCCCCGACGCCCATATCCACCACCTTGAGCATGGGGAGCCCGTGGCCGCGCACCAGACAGTGCCGGACACGCAGAGGAGGGCTGCCGTCTCCACGGCGCCCCAGTCAAGCGGGCCGAACAATCCCGGCGACATTGGCCGACGCGTGGCCGTCGAACGCCGGCGGCGCGGGCTCAGCCGGGAGGAGACTGCCGGCCGCGCCCGGATGTCGCTCCATTACCTGGCCTACCTGGAGGAAAGGCCTGCCGACCCCACCTCGGCGACTCTCATCAGGCTGGCGGACGCCCTGGGCACCACGGTCGCCGCACTGCGTGGCGGAGGCATCGATCTCCCGCCCGGTCAGGGTCACGCCTTGCTGCACCCCCAGCTGCGCGACCTCGCCCCAAAGGAGTGCCGCACCCTGCTCTCCACGCACGGCGTGGGGCGCGTCGCGGTGTCGGCGTCCGACGGCCGCCCGGTGGTCGTCCCGGTCAATTACGAGGTCGTCGACGACGCCATCGTCTTCCGGACCGCGCCCGACTCCGTGACGGCGGCGGCAGCGGAGAGGGAGGTCGCCTTCGAGGTCGACCACGTGGACGAGGCCCTGAGCCAGGGCTGGAGCGTGCTCGCCGTCGGCCCGGCAAGTGTGGTGACGGACCCCGAGGCCGTGCGCAGGCTCATCCAGCACGCGCACACGACACCGTGGCCGGGCGGAGAGCGCGAGATGTGGGTGTCGATCCGGCCCACGAGCCTGACGGGTCGGCGGATCACTCCGGCCGATCAGTAGACGGCCACGGTTCACTCGGATCCTTGCCACTGAGCCGGGACTCGACGCCCACCACGCCCTCCAACCCGCTCACGAGGCGCTCGGCAACCCAGATCAGCCCAGATCAGCGAGGTGTCGTGGACAGGCCCGCGAAGCACGAGGACCCCGTCCCGCACAGACACGTGGATGGCATGGGCGTGCATGGGAAACAGGTAGGACACCACCGTGCGGCGGACCTCCTCCTCGATGTCCTCGTCCGACCGCAGGAAGACCTTCAACAGGTCGCCACGGCTGACGATGCCACGCAATCCGTCCTCGTCATCGACAACGGGGAGCCGCTTGATGCGATGCACGGCCATGAGCCGGGCCGCCTGGGAGAGGGTGTCGTCCGGGCTGACCGTGACAGCGGGCGTGCTCATCAGCTCCTCAGCAGTCATGCCCTCCGCCTTGGTCAGGTCCGCCCGGCGCCGGATCCGCTCGAAGCGGGTGAGCTCGTGGTCCCGGAACTCCTCCTTGGGCAGCAGGTCGGCCTCCGAGACCACACCGACCACCCGCCCCTCGCCACCCACGACCGGGACGGCACTCACATGCCGCTCGTCCATGGTTCGCACGATCTCCTTGAACCGCGCCTCGCGCCCGACGGCGACCGCGGGCGCGGTCATCACATCGCTCACGATGTGCGGGGCAGTGACAGGCATGTCCTCGGTCCTTGCAAGGCGTGCCGGAAGGGTGGGCTCGGCCATTTCCTCAAGCGTCATCGCGACCGGGCCCGCGGCCAACCGGCCGGACATCCCCCCTCCGGGCCCTGCGGCGTGTCGCGGCGCCGACCAGGCAGTGCGACGGTATTCACAGGGGGGCTCTCGCAGCCGGGCGGCGAAGGCGGTGACGGCGATGGAACTCCCACTGGTGGTCGGCGTCGACGGATCGGACTCCAGTCTGACGGCGGTCGACTGGGCGGTGGACGAGGCGGCACGGCACGGACTGCCCCTCCACCTTGTCCATGCCTCCCTGTGGGAGATCTACGAGGGAGCCCAGCCGTCCTTCAGCACCGACCGTCCGGCCGAGGAGGTCATGGCCGAGCACATCGTCGCTTCCTGCGTGGAACGCGCCCGGCGTCGCAATCCCGAGGTCAAGGTCACGAGCAAGGCACTGCCCGAGGACGCCGTGTCCGCGTTGTTGCGGGCGGGGCCCGAGGCATCTGCCCTGGTGACGGGCTCACGTGGGCGCGGAGAGATCGCCGGCATGCTGCTGGGATCCGTCAGTCTGGCGGTGGCGGCTCGCGCCGTGTGCCCGGTCATCGTGATTCGTGGTGCGGAACCCAACCGTCGGGGGGCCTTCGGCCGCATCGTGGTGGGGATCGGTGACGCGACCGGCGGTGCGGCGGCCGTACGGTTCGCCGTCCGCGAGGCCGAGGTGCGCGGCTGCGCCTTGATGGCCGTGAGGGCCTGGCGCAACCCGTCGCAGGAGCCCGTGGACCACATGCTGATCGCGGACGACGCCGCCCGGCTGCGGGAGGAGCGGGCCGCGACCGGTCTCGACGACGCACTGCGCGAGGCCATACGGGAGTCCCCCCAGGTCGATGTCCATCGTCGGCCGGTCGAAGGCCCCGCCCACCGCGTTCTCCTGAAGGCATCGGCCGAGGCCGACCTGGTCGTTGTCGGTGCTCAGCGCCGGCACGGCCACTTCGGCCTGCAACTCGGCAGGGTCGCTCACGCCCTGTTGCACCACTCGGACTGCCCGGTCGCCGTCGTCCCCCAGCCTGTCTGAGGCTCGCCGCTCGTGCCTGAGCCCCACGGCCTGCCGAGGAGAGGGAAGTGGCGGATGTCGGAATGGACATGGGAGTGGAAGGGCTACGACCCCACTGCCGAGCGGCTGCGTGAGTCCCTCTGCACCCTCGGCAACGGCTACTTCGCCACACGGGGCGCGCTGCCCGAATGTCGCGCCGGCCTGGTGCACTACCCAGGGACCTATGTGGCCGGTTGCTACAACCGTCTGGAGTCGACCGTGACCGGGCGGCAGGTGGTGAACGAGGACCTGGTCAACCTCCCGAACTGGCTGCTTCTCCGGTTCCGTATACGCCGTGCGCAAGGCGCGTGGGGCTCGTGGTTCTCCCCCAGCACGCACGCCTTCGTGGACCACCAGCACGTTCTGGATCTGCGACGCGGCACGCTCACCCGCTCCTTCCGCCACAGGAACGACGAGACGGGTCTGCTCAGCGTCGAGCAGACCCGCCTGGTGCACATGGGCGATCCCCACCTGGCCGCGCTGCGGACGGTCCTCACTGCCGAGGACTGGTCCGGGGAGATCGAGATCGAAAGCTCCCTGGACGGCGAGGTGATCAACGGCAATGTGCACCGCTACCGCGCCCTCGACCATCACCATGTCAGCCGTGTGCGAACCGGCACACGGGAGCCCCACACGGTGTGGCTGAGCTGCCGGACCAGCTCTTCGGACATCGCTGTCGCCCTGGCCTCGCGGACGACGGTCTTCGCCGACCAGGCTCCGGCCTTATCGGTGCTTCGTTCGACGCACCACCGTGCCGTTCACCGTCTGATCGTCCCGATCGCTCCTGGCCGGCCCGTCACCGTGGACAAGACCGTGGCGCTGCACACCTCACGGGACACGGCGATCAGCGACCCGCTCGGCGAAGCCGTCGACCGGGTCTCCACAGCGGCGGAGTTCCCCACCTTGCTGGACTCGCATGTCGCCGCATGGCAGCGGCTGTGGCGACGGGCGGACCTCCAGGTGCCCGGCGAGGCCGGCCGCATCCTGCGCTTCCATCTCTTCCACGTGCTGCAGACGCTCTCACCGCACACTGCGGACCTGGACGTGGGCGTCCCTGCCCGGGGACTGCACGGCGAGGCGTACCGGGGGCATGTCTTTTGGGACGAGCTCTTTGTCCTTCCCTATCTCAACCTGCACTTCCCGGAGGTCTCCCGGGGGCTGCTGAACTACCGCTACCGGCGGCTCCCCCGGGCCTGCAGAGCGGCGGCCTCGGTCGGCCGGGCAGGGGCGATGTATCCGTGGCAGAGCGGAAGCGACGGCCGTGAGGAGTCCCAGGAGTGGCATCTCAATCCGGCCTCGGGCCGCTGGCTGCCGGACCACTCCCGCCTCCAGCACCATGTGGGTTCGGCGATCGCCTACAACGTCTGGCAGTACTGCCAGGCCACCGGCGACACGGAGTACCTGTACACCAGGGGCGCGGAGATGCTGCTGCAGATCGCGCGCTTCTGGGCGGACTTCGCGGTCTTCGACTCCGACACGGGCCGCTACCGGATCCGCGGTGTCGTCGGCCCCGACGAATACCACGACAGCTACCCGGAGGCCGCGGAGCCGGGGCTGGACGACAACGCCTACACCAACATCACCGCCGCCTGGGTTCTGACCCGCACCCTGGAACTCCTGCGGCGACTTCCCGCATGGCGGCGCGAGGAACTGTTCCACCGGGTCCGGCTGGACGCCGGCGAGCCGGCGGCGTGGGAGGAGGTCTCCCACCGCTTGCGGGTGCCGTTCCACGAGGGCGTCATCAGCCAGTTCGAGGGCTACGACGACCTCGCCGAGCTCGACTGGGACGCCTACCGGGCGCGCTACGGCAGCATCCGGCGGCTGGACCGCATCCTCGAAGCCGAAGGGGACACCGTCAACCGCTACAAGGCGTCCAAGCAGGCCGACGTTCTCATGCTCGGCTACCTGCTCTCGCCCGCCGAGTTGCGGGCTCTGTTCCGGCGTCTCGGATACGACCTGGACGACGACGTCTGGCGCAGAACGGTGGACTACTACCTGCAGCGCACCAGCCATGGCTCGACCCTCAGCGAACTCGTCCACGGTCTGGTCCTCGCCAAGGCCAGGAGGGCGGACGCATGGCAGTACGTCCATGAGGCGCTGGAGGCGGACATCGCCGACATCCAGGGCGGCACCACCGGCGAGGGCATCCACCTCGGAGCCATGGCCGGAACCCTGGACTTGGTGCAGCGTGGTTTGACGGGCCTGGAGACACGCGAAGACGCGCTGTGGCTGGACCCGGTACCTCTCCCAGCTGTCTCCGAGTACGGGTTCACGGTGCACTACCGCGGTCATTGGGGCGTCGGCGTGCGACGCCGGAGCGAGCAACTGGAAATCAGCGTGCCGGACTCGGAGGAGTCTCCGATTCGCGTGATGCTGGCCGACCGCGCGGTGACCATCACACCCGGGGAAACCTGCTCGCTCGTAATACCGCAATGATTTCCGGTGCAGTGGCATGCTGTGTCGACGCAGACCGCTCTTACGGTAACGATCTGCCTGTCACGTCGGGACACTTGCTGTCAGCGCACCTTGTCGAAGAACTCGCGGACGTCGCCGGCGAGGAGCGGCCGGTTCCGCGGAGGCGCTACGCGGAACCGGATCACCATGCTTTGTCAACGGCCGTGCCGGCTTGCCACGGCCGCCGTCACAATGCTTCGCTCGGGGCTGGGCATGGGCGCTCTTGAGCGGGGAGGCGGGACCTATGCGGTGGCGTCTTTCCCGGCGGTGGTGCGAGTTTCGGCCTCAGGTGCAGGGGCCGGCGTGGCGGGTGCGGGGGTGAGCACTCCTCCGCGGCGCAGGACTGCGTATCCGATGGCGATGCCGGCGGCCACGGGCCATTCCAGGATGCCGACTGCACCGAGAGTTCCGAGGCCGAGGTAGAGGGGGAGTCCGCCTTTGGCGGGCAGAACGCGTTGAGCCACCCTGACGGGCGTCGTGGCAGCTTGGGTGACGGTGGAGACGGCGCGGCCGACGGGGATGGTGACGGTGAAGGTGTGCCAGTCGCGCCGGTGAGGGGAAAGCGGTGCCTCCTCGTGCCCGGCGGATGGGCCGCTCGGAGTTTCGGCAGTCTGGGTGGGGGTGTGCTGAGCGGGGGAGCTCACGGTTTCCTCCCAAGGACACTGTCTCTTTTGTGATTAAAGTTACGCATTTGGTGATTATCATGCTTTGAGGCTCGTGGTGCTGTCTGGGGGGTCCAGGGACCTCCGAATGGCGTCGGTGCCACGGGACTCGCCGTGCTCAGCCCATGTCCCTTGCCCACCCCAGAGCAGGAGGTGCCGGTGCCGCTGTGGAGTGGAGTTCTGCCACCCGTGTCTGGCCTGGTCTCCCCACCGGCCCCGTGGAGCGTGCTGGGCGGGACCGTGGAAGGCGCTGCTGGTGTGGTCCGCCGGAGCCGGCAAGTGGTGGGGGATGCCCTGCGCGGTCTGCCGACCGGTCTTGCCGAGGTGGCCGCTGTGCTGGGGGATGCCGGCCAGGGCCGCGCACGGCGGCGGGTGTGGTCGTGTGGGGGCAGGGCGCATATCGAGGTACGCGGTCTGAGTGGACGCGGGGAGCGGCATGACCGGCTGGTCTGCGGGCTGCGCACGGCGTTGCGCGCGGTGGAGGGGGTGCGCTGGGCGGAGGTGAACGCGGTGCTGGGGCAGGTGGTGGTCGACGCCGACGAAGGCCGCGTCGGCGTCGACCGGCTGGTGGAGCTGGTGGGGCGGGTGGAAGAGGCGCACGGCAGTGGCGGGGAGCCGTTCGCGGGCCATCGTCCGTATCCGCCGTTCGATACGGCGCCGGCGGTGCTGACCGGGGTGTCGCTGGCCGCGGACTGCCTGGGGCTGGTGGTGGCTGCGGCTCGTCGGGTGATGCCGCTGCCCGCACTTCCGCCCGGGCTGCGGGTGCCGGTGGTGGTGGCGGAGACCCAGCCACGGCTGCGCCGCATGCTGGAGGAGCGGCTGGGCCCGGCGCATGCCGCGATGCTGTTGGGGGTGGCCAACGCAGTGGTGCACTCCCTGACCAAGGGGGCGGCGCCGTTGGCCCTGGATGCGGTGCAGCGTCTGTGTCAGCTTGCTGAGATCCGCAGTCGGCAGGCCGTGTGGCGCCTGCGGGAGGGCGAACTGGTGGGGACCGGCCAGGGGCTGCCGCGCCGGGCGCCCGAGCCGAGGCCCCGGCCGGTGCCGCTGCCCGCCGGCCCGGTGGAGAGGTGCGGGCAGCGGACCTCGCTGGCCGCGCTGCTGGGAGCTGGAGGGGTGCTGGCGTGGACCCGCAGTCCCGAGCAGGCCGCGCAGGCGATCTTGGCGACCGTGCCGAAGGCCGCGGGCATGGGCCGGGAGGCCTTCAGCGCACGGCTGGGCCGTGACCTGGCCCGCGACGGCGTGGTGCCCATGGACGGGACCGCCTTGCGACTGCTGGACCGGGTCTCGACCGTCCTGATCGACTCGGCCGTCCTGTGCGCCTCCCGCCCCCGGCTGCTGTCGGCCGCCGCCACCGGCTACCTGGACGAGGCCGACGTGTGGGGCGCCGCGCAGGCCGCGCTGGCTGACCGGTCCCTGCAGGAGCTGTGCGGGCAGGGGCCGTGGAGCTGCGACGGGTGGCGGCTGGAGCGCCCCGCCGACGCACCCCGAGGGCGACCGGATGCCCCCTCGGGACTGCCGTTGGACCTGCGCGACCCAAGCGGGCGGTGCCAGGGCCGGATCCTGGTCGGCTGCGAACTCGACCCCCTGGCCGAGGCCCTGCTCGCAGCGGCCCGCTCCCACACCCGCCGCCTGCTGCTCACCGAGCACGCAAGCGCCGGGGAACTGCTTCCCTGGGCCGATCAGGCCCTGCCGGTGTCCGCCCCGCTCCCCGAGGAGGTGCGGCGCCTGCAAGGCAACGGGCAGGTCGTCCTGGTGCTCACTGCCGCCCAGGACCAGGCGCTGGCCGCCGCGGACATCGGAGTCACCGTGCTGCCCAACCCCAGCCCCGGCGTCGGCGCTGCAGGCGGGGTGTGCTGGTCGGCGGACCTGATCTGCGGCCCCGGCCTGACGCAGGCCTGGCGCATCCTGGCCGCCTTGGACGAAGCCCACCAGGTCAGCAGCACCTCCGCTCGCCTGTCCCAGGGCGGCTCCGCCCTGGGAGCGCTGATCGCCGCCTCCCGCACCCGCCGTACGGTGGCCGGCCTGACCACCTCACCGATCCATGGCGCGGCCTTCCTCGCCCAGCTCGGTGGTCTCCGTGCGGCCCACCGCCTGGCCCGCCGGCCCCTGCCACCGGCCCGCATCCGCATCGCTTGGCACGCCTTGGGGGCCCGCGAGGCCTTCGACATCCTCCACGAAGCCCTCGGCGAAAGCCCGGCCGGTCGGCAGACGGCCGAGTCCCCTGCCGTACCGCCCCGTCCCTCGCGTGGCGTCCTCCGCGACACCATCCACGCCGCGGCCGGGGCCGTCGGCCGGGCCACGGCGGCCCGGGGGGCCGCCCAGTTACTGACCGCGGTACGCGAGGAACTGCGCGACCCCCTCACCCCCGTGCTGGCCCTGGGCGCTGCCGCCTCCGCCGCCGTGGGCTCCAGCATCGACTCGGTCCTGGTCGGCGGCGTGATGGCCGGCAACGCCGTGATCAGCGGCGTCCAGCGGCTGCACGCCGAACGCGCCCTGCACGGCCTGCTCCTGGAAGAACAGCAGACCGCCCGACGAGCCTGCTGGACGCCTCCTGCCGCCGCGGCGGCTTTGGATCGGTCCCGGTTCTTCACCGGCTTGGCCGGCGCCCCCGTGCGGACCGTCCCCGCCCGGGATCTGCGGGTCGGGGACATCATCGCGCTGGGGCCCTCGGACGTCGTCCCGACCGACGCCCGGTTGCTGGTCGGCGACCGCCTGGAGATCGACGAGGCGAGCCTGACCGGCGAGTCCGTCCCGGTCGCCAAGGGCCCGGCGGCCACCCCCGGCGCCGACCTGGCCGAGCGGTCCTGCATGGTCTACCAGGGATGCACCGTGCTGGCCGGCACCGGCTACGCCGTGGTGGTGGCCACCGGGGCCCAGACCGAGGCCGGCCGCGCCGCCGACCTGGCCGGCACCGCCACCACCCCACCCGGCATCGAAGGCCACCTGGCCGCACTGACCCGGACCGCGCTGCCCGCGGTCGGCATCGGCGGCGCTGCCGTCACCCTCCTGGGCCTGCTGCGCGGGGTGCCGGTCCGCCAAGCGCTCGCCTCCGGGGTGGCCATCGCGGTCGCCGCCGTCCCCGAAGGCCTCCCGCTGGTCGCCACCGTCGCCCAGTCCGCCGCCGCCCGCCGCCTGGCCCGGCACGGGATCCTGACCCGCTCCGCCCGTGTCCTGGAAGCCCTCGGCCGCCTCGACGTCGTCTGCTTCGACAAGACCGGCACCCTCACCCAAGGCCGACTGACCGTCACCCGCCTGGCCACAGGCGACCACGATCTGCACATGGACAGCCCACCCGGCCGTCACCTGCTGCAGACCGCGGCCCGCGCCTGCCCGAAGCCCGAGACCGGCCAGGCGTTGCCCCACGCCACCGACCAGGCCGTCCTTGACGCCACCACCACCCACGGCGGTCCAGACCCCACCTGGCAACCGGTCACCGAGCTGCCCTTCGAAGCCGGCCGCGGCTACTCCGCCTGCCTGGGCACCGAATCCGGGACCCCCTACCTCGCCGTCAAAGGAGCACCCGAGACCGTCCTCGCCCGATGCACCACCACCCTCACCACACCCCCCGAACCCGGCCGCGACAGCACCGTCCCCCTCGACCCGGCCCGGCGCCGCGCCGCCCATCACCTGGTGCGGCGCCTGGCCTCCCACGGGCTGCGGGTCCTCGCGGTCGCCCAGAGCAGGCCGGCCTCACCCGCAAGCCTCAGCAGCGAGGTGGACGAGCTGGCCCACGACCTGACCCTGCTCGGCTTCCTCGCCCTGGCCGACCCCCCGCGCCCCGGAGCCGCGGAAACCGTCAAACGCCTGACAAAAGCCGGGGTCCGGACCGTCATGATCACCGGCGACCACCCCGCCACCGCCGCCACCATCGCCCGCGAACTGGGCATCCCCCAGGCCGACACCCCCCTCACCGGCGCCGAACTGGACACCCTGCCCGAACCGGTCCGTCTCCAGCGGATCGCCCAGACCGCGGTCTTCGCCCGCGTCTCCCCCGAACACAAGGTCCGCATCGTCCACGCCCTGCAACGCGCCGGGCACGTCGTGGCCATGACCGGCGACGGCGCCAACGACGCCGCCGCCATCCGCCTGGCCGACGTCGGCATCGGCCTGTCTGCCCACGGCTCCACCTCCGCCCGCGCCGCCGCCGACCTCGTGCTGGCCGACCCCGACCCCACCCGCATCCTCCATGCCCTCACCGAGGGCCGTACCCTGTGGCGCAGCGTGCGCGACGCGGTCGCGGTCCTGGTCGGCGGCAACGCCGGCGAGGTTGCCTTCACCGTGCTCGGCACCGCCCTGTCCGGCCGCGCTCCCCTGGGCACCCGCCAGCTGTTGCTGGTCAACCTGCTCACCGACATGCTGCCCGCCCTGGCCGTCGCCCTCGCCCCGGCCCACAAGTCCCAACCCGGCGAAGACCCCCTGGCCGACGGGCCTGTCGCCTCCTCACTCGGACAGGACCTGGCCCGCGTCCTGGCCGTGCGCGGCGCCGCCACCACCCTCGGCGCCATCGCCGCCTGGCAGGTCGGCCGCATCACCGGCCTGCCACGGCGCGCCGACACCATGGGCCTGGCCGCGCTGGTGGGCACCCAACTCGGCCAGACCCTCATCACCGACTGGCGCAGCCCTCTCGTCCTGGCCACTGCCGCCCTATCCGCAGCAGTACTCCTCGCCGTCGTGGAAACCCCCGGCATCAGTCACTTCTTCGGCTGCACCCCCCTGGGCCCCCTCGCCTGGGCCACCGTCGCCGCCTGCTCGGCCACCGCCACCCTCGCAGCCGCCTTCGCCCCCCGCCTCCTCACCCACCAGCCCGCCTGAACAACCCTGGAAACGGCAGCCACGGCCGACCAAGCAACCTGCTCGCCGGGAGCACGGTCCAAGGACGCCCTGCCACCACTGTTCCCTCTATGCAGACGTCGACAGCCCCCGGCCTCCTTTGTGGGCAGGGGCGGTGACCGTGGTCCCCCCAGTCGTGGTCGTGGGGCAGCCGAGCGCGCCGGGCCGGAACCGGGCGCGGATGCGGTCCATGTCCTCTTCGGCGACCAGGCGCGCCCGCGAGCCCGGTCGGGACTGATCTGCCGGGCCGCCCGGTCGGCGTCGACGAGGTCGGCGACCTCGACCCGTCCCGCACGCCGCCGCTCGGTTCCCCATGGGACGCGGTGCGGGTCGCGTCCCTGGCGTGGGTGAGCGAGCATCTGCCGGCCGGCCGGCGAGCCGCTCTGCGCAGTCGCTGCCCCGCGCCGTACCGCTCCCCCCCCATTTACCCCATTTCCCCCATTCATGGACGAGTGCCCATGATGTAGGGGTAGCGGGGCTTTCAGTGGACGGAGTCGGGCTCGATGAACGCGAATCTGGCTGCCCTGGTGGCCGTGGTGGTCATCGCCTTGGCGTTCGACTTCACCAACGGCTTCCACGACGCCGCGAACGCGATCGCGACGTCGGTCTCCACCCGCGCGCTGACCCCGGCTGCCGCGCTGGCGCTCGCGGCGTGCATGAACTTCGCCGGGGCGGCGCTGGGCACCGGGGTGGCCAAGACGGTCGGCGCGGGCATCATCGCCACACCGACCAGCTCCCACGGTCTGAGCGTGGTGTTCGCCGCCCTGATCGGCGCCATCTGCTGGAACCTGATCACCTGGCGGCTGGGGCTGCCCACCTCCTCCTCCCACGCCCTGATCGGCGGCCTGGTCGGCGCCGCGCTCGCCGCGGCCAGCGGCGTGCACTGGAGCGGGGTGGTGGACAAGGTCGTCCTGCCGATGCTCTTCTCGCCCCTGCTCGGGGCCGTGCTCGGCTACCTGGTGCACACGGTGATCCTGTGGCTCTTCCGCCGCGCCCGGCCGGCGAAGGCGACGCACGGTTTCCGCATCGCGCAGTCCGTCTCGGCGGCCGGGATGGGCCTGGGACACGGCCTGCAGGACGCGCAGAAGACGATGGGCGTGATCGTTCTCGCGCTGGTCACCGCCGGGCAGCAGGCCACGTTCGACGTGCCGTGGTGGGTCATCGGAGCGGTCGCCGCCTCCATGGCCGCGGGAACCTACACGGGCGGCTGGCGCATCATCCGCACGCTGGGACGGCGGATCGTGCACCTCGACCCGCCGCGCGGTTTCGCCGCCGAGTCGGCCGCCGCGAGCGTGCTGTACGCGACGGCGTTCATCTGGCAGGCGCCGATCTCGACCACGCACACCATCACCTCCGCGATCCTCGGCGCCGGCGCCACCCGGCGGCTGTCCGCGGTGCGCTGGGGCATGGCCCGCAACATCGCCACCGCCTGGCTGCTGACCATGCCCGGCGCCGGACTGGCCGCGGCCGCCACCTACGCGCTCATCCACCTGGCCCTGGGGACCTGAACCGCAAATGAGGTGCGTGCGATGAACGACTTCGGCGCACACCCCGTCGTGCTCCAGCGGTACACGCACCTGAGCCCGGCGGACGGGATGTGCCTCATGGAATACGTCTCGCTCCTGGCCGGCACCGGCTTCACCGACCGCCCGGCGTGCACCGATGCCCTCCTGGCGGCCCTCGCCCGGATGGTCAACGACGCCGTGAGCGATGCCGGCCGCGGCCGGCTGATCCACCTCGCCCCCCTGCTGGTCCGCGGCGCGCCGGATGCGGCAGTGCGCGACCGGATCGTCTTCCACTGCTGGGACGCGGTCGGCGCCGCCGCGGCGCCCGGCAGCCGGGCCGAACGGCGCGCGCGCCGCCGGCGCGACACGGCCCGCGCCCGGCTTCAGGCCTGCCGGCGGGAGGGGAGGGTGCCGGCCTGGCTGCGCCTGCACGGCCCGGCCCGCCGCGCCGCAGAAACCGCGGTACGGGTGCTGTCAGCCCTGCCCCCCGCCGAAGCCGACCGGGCACTGCTCCGGCTGCTGACCGTGTGCGCCACACAGACGGCACCGCACGACAGGCAGGAGCCAGGACGCCGCCCGGCAGGCACGAGCGGGGCGCGTCAGGAGCCGGAGAGGTCCAGGACCTGACGCACCCGGCGCAGTCCGAGCCACGGACTCGTTCAGCACAGCCATCAGGCCCGGCACCACCTGCCCGGCTCACCCTCCGGCTCCGGCACCTGTGGCGGTTCTCCGGTCCTCGCGCCCGGCCTCGGTGATCTCCTCCAGGGCCTCGGTGCGGATGGCGCGGAACTCCGGATCGTCCAGGTCCTGGCGGCCCATGCCCTCCATGAGCATGACCGCCCGGTCGATCTCGTCGCCGGTTCAGGAACCGGCTTGCCGGGCGGCGGGTGCGCGAGCGGCGCGGCGAGCGGCCGCGGCGGCCCACGGCAGGGCGATCGGGCTCGCGGTGTGCGCGGGAGTGAGGGCGTGGAAGACGCCGCGCCTGCGCCCCAAGAAGGCGAACAGGGTTCCGCGCACCGAAGCCGCAAGGGCCGGCCGGACGGAGCGTGCAGAGACCCTGCGGGCCGCGATCACCGCCCGCAGGACACGCCATGCGTCCCGCAGACCCTCCGGGCAGACCGGACCCGCCGGCCAGGACGCCTCGGCACCGGGTTCACCGGGAACTGCGACCGCGATGTCCGCGACGGCCGGCGCCTCCACGTCCGTAGCGAAGACCACCAGAACGCCCTCACCCTGTCTCCGCAGCTCGCACACCAGGTCGGCGAGGCGTTCGCCCGCGCCGGTGACCTGGTCGGCCGAGGACAGCAGCCTGCGGGCGCGCCCGTCGTCGGTGAGCACGAGGCGTGCACCGGTGGAGCGAGCCGCGGCCAGCACGGGCGCGGCCAGGATGCCCGGACCGCCCTCCGACCCCTGGTCACCCCGGTCGCCGCACCGCCGGCCATCCTGACCACGCCCAGCCCCACGCTTCCGGCCGCGCGGACGCCCACCCTGCCCGCGAGGCCGCACAAGCCATACGCTGCCGGACTCCAGGGCACATCACCAGCCCCTCTGTCCCTGTTGGTGACCATATGTCTAGCGTGGAGGCGTGGATCGCGTTGTGCACCTCGCTCAGCTTCTCCACCGGCCGGTGGTGGGGGGTGACGGCGAGGTGGTGGGCAGGCTCGCCGACGTCATCGTGCGGCTACGGGGGCGCGACTATCCGCTGGTCACCGGGCTGGTCGCACGGGTGGGCGGGCGCGAGGTCTTCCTTCCCGCCGAGCAGGTCGCAGACCTGGACAGGGAGAAGATCACGCTGGCGAGCCCGCGGGTGGACCTGCGCCACTTCGAACGGCGTGAGGGCGAGGTGCTGCTGCGGGCGGACGTGCTGGGCCACCGGGTCATCGACGTGGCCGACGTCGAGCTGGTCCGCGCGTACGACATCGCGCTGGAGCAGCGGCTGGACCAATGGGTTCTGACCTGCCTGGACACGCGGAGGCCGCCGCGCTTGCGGGGTCTACTCAGGGGGCGTGCCGCTCAGCCCGACTGGCGGGACTGGAAGTCCTTCGAGCCGTTGGTCGGCCATGCCCGCTCCGCCCGGGTCCGCGGGCCGTTCGCCCGTCTCGGGCGGCTGAAGCCGGCGGACCTCGCCGATCTGCTGGAGGATGCCAACCGCACCGAGTCGCACGAGATCCTGCAGACCGTCCACGCCGACCCCGAGCTCGAAGCCGATGTGTTCGAGGAGCTGGAGCCGGACTCGCAGACCCGGCTGCTGGGCGAACGCAGCGACGCCGAAATCGCTCAGGTGCTCGGCCGCATGCGTGCCGACGACGCCGCGGACGCCATCAACGACCTGCCGCAGAGCCGGCGCCAGCCCGTCCTGGACGCACTCCCCGCCGGGCAGCGCACCAAGGTGCTGACACTGATGGGCTTCAACCCCTCCAGCGCAGGGGGGCTGATGGCGCTCGACGTCCTCTCCATGGCGGGCAACAGCACCGTCGCCGAGGCGCTGCGGTCGGTGGGTGAGGCCCGCGCCCTGCAGTCCCAGGCGCTGACCAGCGTGTACGTGGTCGGGGAGGAGCAGCGGCTGCTCGGCGTGGTCACCCTCGTGGAGTTGCTGCAGGCCGATCCGGCCGCGCGGCTGGACGAGGTGGCCGACCGTGATCCGGTCCGTGCCGGGCCGGACACCGATGTCGAGGACGTCGCCCTGCTCATGACCGACTACAACCTGCTCACCGTCCCGGTCATCGACGGCGAGGACCACATCCTGGGTGTCATCACGGTCGACGACGTCCTCGAGGTGGTCATCCCGGAGGACTGGCGCCGACGCGAGCCGGCCCCGCACCCGACCCACCACGTGGAGGAGCCCGGTCTCGAACACGCCCCGCACAACAGGCCACCCGGATCATGAGCGCGGACGACCGGCCCACCGGCGGGGCGGGCCGCCCCGAGCCCCCGGCTCTCCCCGGCCGGCCCGCCCGGCCGGAGCCCACGGCCCGCTGCCCCGGACCGGAGCATCCCAAGCCTGCGAGCCGCGCCGGCCTCCCCGCCGAACCGGCGAAGCCCCGCCCGGCGGAGCACGAACGACCCCCGGAGCCGCCGAAGCGGAAGCGTCCACCGGGGCCGCCTCCGAAGCGCCCCGCCGAAGCCCCCGCGAAGGGGACCACCGGCCGTCCCGCCCGACCCTCCGTAAGGAAGGCCGCCGCCCATCCCGCCGCGTCACCGTCCCGCCCGGTGCGGCCCGGCGCCGTGCTCGACGAGGCCCACCTCGGCGAGATCCAGGGCGCCTTCGGCCACGTCCCCCGCGCCCACGTCGAGGAGCGTCCCGGGTTCAAGACCCGGCTGCTGACCCTGCTGGCCATCGTCGGCCCCGGCATCATCGTGATGGTCGGCGACAACGACGCCGGCGGCATCGCCACATACGCACAGGCGGGCCAGAACTACGGCTACTCACTCCTGTGGGTACTGCTCCTGCTCATCCCCGTCCTGATCGTCAATCAGGAGATGGTCGTGCGGCTGGGTGCGGTCACCGGCGTCGGCCACGCACGCCTGATCACCGAGCGGTTCGGCCGCTTCTGGGGCTGGTTCAGCGTCGGCGATCTCTTCCTGCTCAACTTCCTCACCCTTGTGACCGAGTTCATCGGCATCTCCCTGGCCTCCGAACACCTCGGCGTCTCGCGGTACGTCGTCGTTCCGGTGGCCGCCGTCGTCCTCGTCGCCGTGACCGCCAGCGGTTCCTTCCGCCGCTGGGAGCGCGCCATGTTCGCCTTCATCGGCGCCAGCCTGCTGCTGATCCCGCTGGCCCTCATGTCCCAGCCGCAGTGGGGACGGGCGGCACACGACTTCGTGGTGCCCGGCATCCAGGGCGGCGTCACCAGCGAGGCCGTCCTGCTGATCATCGCGATCGTCGGCACCACCGTCGCCCCGTGGCAGCTCTTCTTCCAGCAGTCCAACGTGATCGACAAGCGCATCACCCCGCGCTTCATCGGCTACGAGCGTGCCGACACGGTGATCGGCTCCCTCGTGGTCGTCGCGGGCGCCGCCGCGTTGATCATGATCGCCGACTTCGCGGTCCGGGGCACCGCCGCCCACGGCCACTTCACCGACGCCGCCGGAGTCGCCGACGCCCTCGGCCGCCACGGCCCTGTGCTGGGCGTGCTGTTCGCGATCGTCCTGCTGGACGCCGGCATCATCGGAGCGGCCGCCGTCACCCTGGCCACCAGCTACGCCTTCGGCGACGTCTTCAACCTGCGCCACTCCCTGCACCGCAGCTTCGGCGAGGCCAAGCAGTTCTACGCCTCCTACAGCCTGCTGGTCCTGGTCGCGGCCGCCATCGTCCTCATCCCGGGCGCGCCGCTCGGCCTGATCACCGAGGCCGTCCAGGCCCTTGCCGGACTGCTGCTGCCCTCCGCGAGCGTGTTCCTGCTCCTGCTGTGCAACGACACCGAAGTGCTCGGCCCCTGGGTCAACCCGCGCTGGCTGAACATGCTCGCCACCGTCATCATCTCCGTCCTGCTGATGCTCTCCGGCACGCTGATGACCACCACGCTCTTCCCGAAGGTCAACGTCACCCGGCTCACCATCTGGCCGACGACCGTACTGGTCACGGGCCTGGTCACCACCGCTGTCACCATCCGGGTCCTCCGGCGCCGCATGCCTGCGCGGCAGGTACCGGCGATGTCGCAAGCCGAGAAACTCGCCTGGCGCATGCCGCCCCTGGCACTCCTTCAGCCGGTGCGCTGGTCGGCCGGCACCCGACTGGGCATGATGGCGCTGCGCGGCTATCTGATCCTCAGCGCCCTGCTTCTGCTCATCAAGGCGATCCGGCTCGGCAACTCCTGACCAGGTCCTGACCGGGGACTTTCCCCGATGCCGGCCCTGCCGCAGAACACCAGTCGGTCAGTGACGCCGACGTGCGGCCCCGACCAGGAGCCGGGTGACGTCGGCAGGCAGGTCCAGGTGGCGCTCGATCCACCCGGCGTCCTGGCCATGGGTGGCGAAGATCCACGCGGTGTGGAGGTGGTCGAGACCGGGCGCGCCCTTGCCGAGCAGATGCGGGCGCACGGCCTCCATGGGGAAACCGTCCAGCGTGCGGGCGGTGAACCACGACTCGTCGACCGTCTCCGGCCGGTGCTGCCGGGCCGGGCGGGCGGCCTTCCGGCGGCTGTGCCACATGGCCGTCACCACGACGAACGCGGCGGCGGCTGCGCCGATGAGCGCCCGCCGACGATCGGCCGGTCCCGGGCCGGCGCGGTCACCAGCGCGGTCGTCTCCAGCACGATCAGCGTGAGCAGCCCCGGCACGGCGGCCCCCTCGCCGGTGCGCGGGTGAGGCAGGGCCCTCATGACACGTTCCCTTCCGATTCCGTCCTGGCCTGTCAGTGCGCCGTTGTCCTGGGGCCACAGGGCCCGTTCCGGGCCGCGGGGCAGGGGGCGCTGCCGATCAGGTCTTCAACGCGACCAACGGCGACCAGTTCCGCTGGTCCGGCCTCTGGCCGCGGTTCGCCGAGCACTTCGGCATGGGCTACGCCCCGCCCCAGCAGATGTCGCTCACCGAGGCCATGCCGACCCGCGCGGACGTGTGGCAACGACTCGTCGACCGTCACGGCCTGGTCCCCACGCCGTACGAGAAGCTCGTCGCCTGGCCGGTCGGGGACTTCCTGTTTCACCACGAGGCGGACAACATCACGTCCACCGTGAAGATCCGCCAGGCGGGATTCGCGGACGCGCTCGACACCGAGACGCGGCTGCTGCAGCTGTTCGACCGTCTGGTGGAGCAGAAAGTGCTGCCGCCGTTCCGCGACCGCTGAATCGCATACGCGGCGTAGTTCACATCTACCAGGCCCTGGGCAAGCACTGGACGCTCCTCGCGCACTGGCAGCTGCACGACGCGGTGCACGAGCCGGCCGGGTACCCGCCGCACCGGCCCCAGCCCCGGCCCGTCCTCGGCCGAACCCCGGAATCGGGCAGGCAGCCACCTCGGGCATGAGTCGGGCCCGGCACCCCGTACGCGGGGATGCTGTTGGTTGATTCGGGCCCTCGCGTGACGTCGGCTCCCAAGACCAGGTTGTGGTCTTGGGAGCCGACGTCGTTTTGGGAGGGTGCCAATGTCGGTGCGGCCGGAGGGGCTGGGGGAGATTCCGGCGGAGACGGTGCGGGTGGCACGGGCGGTTTCCCGAAGGGGAGTCTGGCGATCCGGGTGCGAGGCGAACTGGGGCCGTTGTTCGGTGACGAGCAGTTCGCGGGCCTGTTCCCGGCGCGGGGGAGGCCTGCCTGGTCGCCGGGGAGCGCCGGGTGGCGGAGCCGTGCGGCTCCGCCACCCGGTACACCCACGCCCTCTCGGTGCCCATCGCACCGAGCCTGTCACCGTGAGGAGCCTCACGCCCCGGAGATCACGCTGCGTCGATGTCCGACCGGGGCCGGACCTCCACGATGAAGTCCGCATCCTCCATGTCGCCTGCCTCGTCGTGCCAGAGGAAGACCCGCACGTGCATCGCGTGATGGAGGCCGACCCTCTCCCACTCGGTCATCAGATCGCCGACGATGCGGCCGATGGCGTACTTGGCGCCCTCGGTCGAGTCGGGGGCGGTGATCGCGCCCTGCCACCGTTCGGGGTCGCTGCCATAGGGGCGCCAGCCCTCGGAGCCGTGCGGCTCGAACACCCGGTACACCCAATCCGTCTCGGTGTTCATAACACCGATCCTGTCACCGGGGAGTCCCATGCGCCGCATCGGATCCACCCACGCCGAGCGGCGGAAGAGCCCCGGCAAGCGGGCTGTGCTGCTTCTTGCCGGGGCTTTGGGTGGCGGCGAGGTGATCAGCCGGGGCCGCCGCCACCACCGCCGGGGCCGCCGTTTCCGCCACCTGCGCAGCCGGTGCGGCCGAGCACAGCGCCAGGCGGGCCGCAGTTGCCCGGGGTGTCGGCGAACACCCCGGACCCGATCAACTACACCGTGTCGGACTCGTTGCAGATGCCGCCGCCTCCGTCTCCGCCCGCGGCCGTGGCGGTGTTGTGGTCCACCGTGGAGCCGGTCAACGTGACACAGCATTTCCGTCGGAGTCGGGCCACGTCATCAACACGTTGCTGTGCTGCTCGTCGGTGAGGGTGATGCGGGCGCCGGGCATACTGCCGTACTCCCCCACCCACGCCGAGAACCTGCGGCGGGCGGTCTCCTTGCCCCCGGGGGCACTGTGTCTGACCAGGAAATATGTATCGAACAAGCCCCCTCGGAGCGATCTCCGAGGGGGCTTGTTCGTGCCCCGGGGTACCAGCGGGGGACAGCGCGTCGGGCGGCGTTCTCGGCCGCACCCGGGGGACGGAAGGCGGGACAAGTCAGCGATGGCGGCCGCCTTCGCCATCCTGATCAGGCGCGGAGGGCCTGGGCGTCTGCATCTTTGCCGGTGGGCCCTCGGGGAGCCGGGTGCGGTCGGCCGGTGCTCATCGCCGGCTCCTCCGCCTTCCTGGCTCCCCCGCGACCCGGCGCAGCGTTCAGTACTGCTCGGTCTCCACGAAACCCGTGCTCGCGTTGTCGTCCGCGTCGAAGGCGGCGGCGGTCGGGTCGAATCCGGGCGGGCTGTCCTTCAGGGCCAGACCCAGGCCGGCCAGCTTCGCCTTGACCTCGTCGATGGACTTCGCACCGAAGTTGCGGATGTCCAGCAGGTCGGCCTCGGAGCGCGCCAGGAGCTCACCCACCGAGTGGACGCCCTCACGCTTGAGGCAGTTGTAGGAGCGGACCGTCAGCTCGAGCTCCTCGATCGGCAGCGCCATGTCGGCGGCCAGCGCGGCGTCCGTCGGGGACGGACCCATGTCGATGCCCTCGGCGTCGATGTTCAGCTCGCGGGCGAGGCCGAACAGCTCCACCAGGGTCTTGCCGGCGGAGGCCATGGCGTCACGCGGACGCATCGCCTGCTTGGTCTCGACGTCGACGATCAGCTTGTCGAAGTCGGTGCGCTGCTCGACACGGGTCGCCTCGACCTTGTACGTGACCTTCAGCACCGGCGAGTAGATCGAGTCGACCGGGACACGGCCGATCTCCTGACCCACCTGCTTGTTCTGCACGGCGGAGACGTAGCCGCGACCGCGCTCGACGGTCAGCTCCACCTCCAGCCTGCCCTTGCCGTTGAGCGTGGCGAGGACCAGGTCGGGGTTGTGCACCTCGACACCGGCCGGGGGCGCGATGTCGGCGGCGGTGACCAGATCCGGGCCCTGCTTGCGCAGGTACATCACCACCGGCTCGTCGTGCTCGGAGGAGACGACCAGCTGCTTGATGTTGAGGATCAGGTCGGTGACGTCCTCCTTGACGCCCGGCACGGTGGTGAACTCGTGCAGGACGCCGTCGATGCGGATGCTGGTGACAGCAGCGCCGGGGATCGACGACAGGAGGGTACGGCGGAGGGAGTTGCCGAGGGTGTAGCCGAAGCCCGGCTCCAGCGGCTCGATCACGAACCGGGAGCGGAACTCGTCGACGACCTCTTCGGTCAGTGACGGACGCTGAGCAATCAGCACGAGGTATGGCCTCCAGTGTTTGGCGCCCGCTATGTGACGCCGTAGACACCACAAAGGGTACGGGCGGTTCGGCCTCCTATGAAGCCGAACCGCCCGACCCCGCCCGTCTGCCGGTCGGTCGGCAGGCTCAGCTCTTGCTGGAGTGGACTCCAACGATCAGCTACTCCTGCCCCTGGGAGCCGGCCACCAGCGCAGTTCGTAGGTGCATACTGGGGGCAATGACAAAGTCTGCTGCACCGAAGCGTCATTTGCCTACCAGCCCCTTCAAGGCCCCGGTCACACCGGCTCCCAAGCACTTCGCCGTGGGCGACCAGGTCACACACGACATGTACGGCCTCGGCCGGGTGATCGGCATCGAGGCCGGAATCGCGGCGCTCGTGGATTTCGGCTCGGCGCAAATGCGGATCTTGAGCCCGTACGCCAAGATGACCAAACTGTAGGACCGCTGTGCCCGGTCCCGGCACACCAGGCCCCGTCAGGGACCTGTAGCGAAAGGGAGACCTCCCATCGACATGACGTCGCTGTTCTCCGCCCTGGAAGGGCAACCCCGCCGCCCCGCGGCAGCATCGCCGCCTCCGACGACCAACCCCTTCCAGGCCCCGGACTTCGGGGAAGACGAGACCTTGCCGCTCGAGGACGCACAGGAGCCCGCCTCGGGCATACGTGCGGCGCGGCCCGAGGCGGCTTAGAGACTGCGCGGAGAGGCACGTGCTCATGGGCGGCGGTTCGGGTGGTTGTCCCAGCGGCGGGTCGTCCACGCCCTGCGGAGCAGGCTGCGGGCGGTGATGATCGTGTCGGCGAGGTCGAAGAAGGCGTCGATGACCGCGGCGCGGCGTTCGTAGCAGCGGGCGCGCCGGTGGAAGGCGTTCTGCCAGGCGTAGGTGCGCTCGACGTGCCACCGCCGGCTCGCCTGGATCGACGCCTTCTCACCCTTGTGCGCGATGCGGCCGTGCAGGCTGCGCGCGGCGATTTCGGCACGGGTCTTGTCCGAGTCGTAGCCGGCGTCCAGGTGCACGGTGATGTCCTGAGGTCCGTGGCCGCACAGGCCTTCCACGCCCCGGCCACCCGGTTCGGCCGCCGTCAACGGCGCCGCCCCGCCGAGCCCGCGGCAAGCGCAAGCGCCGACCACCCACCCGAAAGTCCACCCACGCGCCATCGACAAATCCCTCAGGCGCATCGGGCTGCAGGCCAGCCGCTTGCGCATCGACCGGGTCCCCGATGAGGCCGGCACACCGCCCACCCGGTCCATCTCATCCGGCTGTTCGGCCTATCGCCGGTCACGGCCATGCGGTGTGTGCGCGCCGCGCACCCGGACCAGTACCAGCCGCCTCCCCATCATGCCGGCGCTGGGCGCGGGAGATCCGGCCCGGGTACCCGAAGCCATGGGGATGATCCGGGGTTCGAAACGCAACCCGTCACGGCGGGCCCCGGTGCTCTTCGGAAACCGCCTCGCGGACTGTGCGGACGGACCACTCGAAGCACTGCCGTACCGCAGCATCCCGGGCCTCGGCTCCCCGACGGCATCAAGGAGGCCAACCAGCCGCCGGAACCCCTCCGTTCGACGATCACGGAGCCGCTCCATCACTGATCCCGACACCGCAAGCCCACCTGGCCTGGTCAGCTGCCGACCTGGGAGCGTTCTCCTGGGAAACGCTCCCAGGGCTCGGCGGCGGTGGCCGGGCTCGCGGGCTCCTGCTGTACGTGGGCTGTCACGAACCGCGCGGGCGGCCGGACGTCGGCCATGCGCCGCTCCGGGCCGCGCCGCCGCAGCACGAGGTACCCGCAGAACGCGGCCGGGCCGAAGAAGATCTGCGCGGGCACGATCTGCGGAAGGTGTCCGGTGAGCGCCTCGACCGTGACGGGTGTCAGCGTCGGGACGAGCGCGCCGAACACGGCGACCAGCCCAAGAGCCCAGGTCAGCCCCGCTCGTCCGTACGCCTTGTAGGCCACGGTGGTGAAGAGGGCGTACACCAGGAGGTCGCCCATGCCCACGACGGCGCCGAACTCGCCGACGCGCAGCCCGGCCGACGGCGCGAAGGCGTAGCCCTGCACCGCGTCGAACAGCTTCTGGGTGAGGGGGACGACGGTGGCGAAGAACAGGTCGTACACGGCGAGCGCCAGCGCGAACCGGGAGACGTGCCGCAGTTTCAGGCCGCCCTGCGCGTTGAGGTTGGCGGCGCCGACCGCCATCAGCATGATGACCAGGCTGTTGACCAGCCAGTACGGCGTGGCATGGGTGGGATCGTCCTCGGCGCTGCGCGCGGTGAGCCAGTCGGCGACCAGCAGACCGGCGATGAGCGACCAGCGCACCGGTCCCCGGAGGACGACCGGCCCGTAGCCGACCGCGAGACCGCCGGCCAGGGTCAGCCCCAGCACGGGCGGCAGCAGCCAGCCCGGAAGGGAGAGATACAGGAAGGGCAGTACGACGACGAAGCCCATCATGACGACCATGTCGTTGCCGTTGAACACGCCGACGGCCGGCCGGGGCAGGGTGACCCGCCGGAAGTAGGCGACCGAGGCGAGCGAGACGCCCAGGGCGACGGCGAGGGTCACGAGGACGAAGAACGCGCTCTGTGCGGCGGTCATGCGGTCCGCCCGGCGGAAGCGAAGCTGTTCTCGACCAGATCGCAGCGGTAGCGCCGCAACTCACGTCCTTCTCCCGGTACGACGTCGACGGTGGCGTCGATGCCGGCCTCGGCGAAGTGACGCGCGATGTCGCTCGTCTCCGGCACGGATGAGGCGGCCACCTCCATATGCAGCCGCCCGTCCACCACGTCGGCGCGGTGGCGCACGGGCCAGCACGCGCCGGGCAGCGCGTCGAGGACCTCGATGATCTCGCGCGGGGTCACCGGGCCGTCCTGGGTGCGCAGCACATGGTCCGCCTTTCCGAGGATGTGCGAGGTCGCCGGCACGTTCGCCATCTCGCAGGTGCGCGGCGCGTCGGGCAACTGTCGCACCAGGTCTCGGGTGTCGTAGCGGAAGAGCGGCATGCACTCCCGGTACGGGAAGAAGGGGGTGGCGACGATCGTGCCGAGCGCTCCGGGCGCGGCCGGTGCCCCGGTGTCGAGGTCGCACACCTCCACGAGGCCGATGCCGGCGTCGATGTGAAGGTGCCGCTGTCGGCAGATCGCGCCGGCCACCGGTGTCACCTCGGTCATGCCGTAGCCGTCGTGGACGGGAGCGCCGAAGGTCTTTTCGGCGGCCTCCGCGAGGGCGGGCGAGAGCACTTCGCTGCCGACGTTGATGCGGCGCAGCCGGAAGTCCGCGGGGCCGAGTCCCCGTTCGCGGGCCAGGCGGGTCAGCTGTCCCAGATAGCTCGGGTAGGTGACCATCAGGGTCGGCGCCGATGGGTCGGTTCCCGCCATGAGGTCCAGCGTCTCAGCCGGTGGGACCAGGCCCACCATGCGGATCGCCGCCCCTGCCAGGCGGGCGACCTGCATCTCCGCGTACGCCGTGCCGGTCGCCCGGGAGCTGATGTTGAACTGGACCAGGTCGGTGGTGCGGACGGTGCCGCGCAGCACCTGGGAGAGGGCGACGAGCGCGGGCCACAGGCGTTCCTCGTAGCGGGAGTACCAGACCTCGGTGGGCCGGCCTGTCGTCCCGGTGGTCCGGGAAGCGAGGAAGGGCTCGCTGCACAGGAAGTCGCGGGCCCGCTCGACCAGGTCGGCCTTGGTGGTGACGGGCACGGCGGTGATGTTCTCGACGGTCAGTGCGGCCGGGTCGACTCTTGCTGCCGCGAAGTGGTCGGCGTAGAAGGGCGACTTGGCCGCGAGGCGTTTCGCGGTGCGGCACAGGGCCTTGTTCGTGAGGTCGGTACGCATCTGCGGGTCTGCGGCGGCGCCGCGCAGCAACTGTTCGACGTCCTCGCCGGGGGAGCCGAACTCGGCAAGTGTCGCCAGCGCGTCGTCGACGAGCCTTTCGGCGGAGCGAACATTGATCGGACGGCCGAGCACCATGGCCAGCGCCATCCGGAACTGCCGTATCCCCGCGTCGAACATGGTCCTCCCCCGCCCGTCCCGACCCCTCACCATGCCGGGGTGGGCGGCCATGACCGCCCACCCCGTTCCCGCGTCAGCTGGGGCAGTTCGTGAACAGCACCGCAGCCAGGGAACCCATGACGTACTTCGTGTGCTTGAGCGTGGAAACGATCGCGGACATACGAAAACCCCCTTGTATCGCTCAAAACTGAGCCCCCACCGGTCAGCGAAGGCACACAGATCTTCAAGTGGCGCAACGTCTGCTGTCAAGGATTCGCCACACGATCAAACTTCCGTCGCCAAACATTCAATTGCCCTGTTTTTACGGCGAGTTCGCGCCTTGGCGTGATCCGGAATCCGGGCCGCGGTCGCCCCACGCCTCGTCGGCGGCGATCAGCTCCCCGTCCACCAGGCGGCGCCGCTCCAACCGGAACCGGGCCAGGCCCGTCGCACACAACTGTGCGAAGCGGGCACCGGGACGGTCAGGCGGTCCTCGCAAGGTCGTGAACCGGGTCGTGTCCCTTGTCGTGCAACACCGTTGCGCTATGCCGACTGGCGCTTTGTCAAGTCGATGAACGAGAGGACGGGCCCTGGTAGATCCCCGCCGAAGGGACTCTCGATGTGGTCCGGACCGGGATCACGCGGTTGTTTCGGGGACGCATGCCTGCGTTGATGCCGGCCACGTACCTGGCGAGATGCGCAGGGTTCCGGCCCGGCCGTCCATGTGCGAACAGGTGCTGTCGCCGGGTGGGATCGGCTTTCCCACCCTCCATGTCCATAGGAAATTGTCTCTCTGTATGACTTCTCGGCTCGGTTCGAGCATGAGAGGCGACCAAGGCTTCGAGGGCCGGAAGAGGGTTCCGGACGCCGCCTTTCGGTCTCCCGGCAGAGAGAAGATCATCATGTGTGAGTACACCGAGCTGTACATCGACGGCACTCGGCGAAAGCCCGGGCAGGGTTCCGTCCTGGAACTGGCCCACCCCGCGACAGGCGCGGTCACGGGCCGAGTGGCCCTGGGCGGGGAGGCCGATGTCGACCTTGCGGTCGCTGCGGCCAAGCGGGCTTTCGGTTCGTAGGCTTCGACAACGTGAGCCGGTCCACTCGGCAGTGGGATTCAGCCCCACTCAGCGATCTTTCAGGCATGATCCGGCAATGGGAATGGGTCCCACCCATGCCGCGCGGCATGCCGATCCGGCACGCCCCTGGTGACCGTCAGATACAGCCGGCCATGCCCGGAGCCAGGAGGTCGCTCGCCCTCGACCCGCCTCCTGGCTGTGGCGGGAGGCGGTCTCGGGCCACGTGGTGCAAGCTGCGAGAGGAGGCGGCACCCCGCCGGCCGTGGTGGGATGCGGCGGCGTGTGCGATCTGTGAAGGGCGGACATGGGTGTGAGGGATCCGAATGCCGGACGCGCGGGGGCTGCGGATCAGAACAACACGGTGCCGGGCGTGGACGCCGAAGCGCCATTGTCGGGATGCGCGGCTTTGGTGACCGGTGCATCCAGCGGCATCGGTGCGGTGACTGCCTGGCAACTGGCTCGGCAGGGCGCGGCTGTGGCAGTGGTCGCCCGGCGTACCGGGCGGCTGGAGGAACTGGCCACAAGGATCCGTGATCAGGGCGGCTCGTGCGCCGTCCTCACCGCTGACCTGGGGGATGCGGTGCAGGCACGTCAGGCCGTCGAGGACGCTGTCGGTCGCTTCGCACGGTTGGACGTGCTGGTGAACAACGCCGGTTATGTGGCCATGGCTCCCATCGAGGAGGGTGACCCGGCGGACTGGAAGCGGATGGTCGACCTCAACTTCAACGCCGTCCTGCACATGTCGCAGTCGGCGTTGCCACACCTGCTGCGGGCGGCAGCGGACGGGCCACGCGGGATCGCCGATCTCGTGAACGTCAGCTCGGTCGGAGGCAGGGTGGTGCGAAGGAACAACGCCGTCTATTCGGCGACGAAGCACGCGGTGTGCGCGTTCAGCGAGGCCCTGCGCCAGGAGGTGACCGGAAGGGGTGTCCGGGTAGGGCTGATCGAACCGGGTATGACCATGACGGAGATGGCGGTCGGCGCCGGGCGCCTCGCCGCCCGTGACCTGCCGCAGGATGCCTGGCTGCGTGCCGAGGACATCGCCCGCGCCATCACCTTCATGATCGCTCAGCCCTCGCACGCCGCGATCAACGAGATCATGATGCGCCCGACAGCCCAGGAACACTGACCACCAGCGCGGCAGATCTCGGTGGCGATGCGGGCACGGCGTTCGACGGTGGGCAACTACTTCGCCGGAGTCGGTGCGGCGGCGACGACCACCAGAGTTGACATGCACCTGATCGCACCTTGGGTGCGGCGACGCATGGGGGTGTGCGGTGAGAAGAAGTCGGTCGAACCAGGAGGAGCAGAAGATGCAAGTGGTGGTCGTCGGCAGCGGCATCGTCGGTGCGGCAGCCGATTACGAGCCGGTCCGGACCGGGGTGGACGTGGTCCTGGTGGACTCGCTGACTCCAGGCCGCGCGACGTCGGCCGGTGCCGGCATCGCCTGCCCGTGGTCCTCCCGGGTGGACGATCCGGACTGGTACCGGATCGCGGTCGCCGGGGCGGCGCACTACCAGGAGCCGCCGGCAGCGTTGGCCACTGGTGGGGAGACCGGGTTCGGCTGCCGGCGGGTCGGCTCGCTGCGGCTGGTCTCCGAAGCCGAATCCGAGGAGGCGCTACGGCGCGTGGCCGGGCGCGCCGTGGAGTCCCCGATGGCCGACGAGGTGGAGTTGATCAGCGCTCGCCGGGCCCGCGGGCTCTTCCCACCCCTCGAACGCGACGGCCCAGCGATCCACATCCCAGGAGCAGCGCGCCTGGACGGCCGCTCGGTCCGCGACGCGATGTGACGCGCCGCGGTCCAGCGCGGCGCTCGGATCATCAACGGCACGGCCGCGATCGTCGCCGACAGCGCGGTCCGCGGAGTGCAGGTCGACGATGTGTTCGTCGGCGCGGACGCCGTGACCGCAGCGGCCGGTGCTTGGTCGCCGCAGATGCTCGAACCAATCGGCGTCCAGGTGCGGGTCACGCCGCAGCGCGGCCAGATCATGCACCTGCGGCTGCCGGCGTGGAAACCGCGAACCGACCGGTCGTGCTGCCGCGGTCGCGGCACTACCTCCTGTCCTTCGACGACTCGCGGGTCGTGGTCGGCGCAACCCGCGAGGACGACTCCGGCTTCGACCACCGGGTGACCGCGGCCGGGATGGCGGAGGTGCTCGGCAAAGCGCTGTCGGTGGCCCCTGGGCCGGCCGGCGCCACGCACGTGGAGACCCGCCTCGGGTTCCGTCCGACGGGACCCGACGTCCGACCGCCACTCGGCGCGGTTCCGCAGGCTGCCGGGTTGGTCGTGGTCAACGGCCTGGGGGCATCCGGTCTGACGATCGGCCCATACACGGGTTCGGTCGCGGCGCGATTGGCCCACCAGGTCGATCCGGGGATCGGCCTGGCGCCTTACGACCCGCTGCGTTGAGGGCTCAGCCCGCGCCAGGTCAGCAGCGGGCCGCGGCTGCTGACCTGGCGCACGGTGCCACGAGAGGCTGGGCCTGGACGTGCGGCCGACGACCGGCGTGATCGATTCGCAGTCGGTCAAGGCGGACGCCGTCGTCGGCGCCGACAGCAGGCGTTTCGTCTTCGACCGCGGCGCCTCCACCCGCGCCGGCACCACCTCCGTGCCAAACACCGCGGCCGTCTCCTGGCAGGTCAGCGGCCTCTGGCCCAGCCGGGCCCGGTCCGCGAGCGCCCACTCCTCCTGACTCACGAGGGGGCCACGAACATGGCACGCGACCTGCTGTTTCGCATCTGGTGCGGCGCCGCCGCTGTCGGAGACCCGGTGGACTGCACCACTGGGTTGCTTCTCGTCGGTCTCCGCCTCGGACACGGCCGGGCACTCGCGGCGGAACCACAGGCGCGCCCGGGCCGTGGTTTCGGGTCGGGGCGAAGGCTGCTCAGCCGGGGAGGCTGGTCCGTTCTTCGATTCGCTGCAGTGCGTGCTTGAGGTACTGCGCGAACCGCGGGTAGTTCTCGCTCATCGGGAAGTGCCCGATGTCCTTCATCTCGATGAATTCCGCGCCGCGGATCTGCTTGGCGGTGCGCTCGCCGTCCTCGGGGGTGGTGAGGTAGTCGTACTCGCCGGTGAGCATGATCACCGGGCACGCGTCGCCGTCGATGTCGCCGAGGCGGTCACGCAGGTCGTGGTCGACCGAGTAGAAGTACAGGTCGCCCTTGAACGCCTCGGACCCCTGGCTGTAGTAGAACCACGTGGCCCAGCGGTCCCGCTCCGGGGACTGCGGCGCCATGAGGTCCCACACACCGCTGGCGCACACCTGAGCCGCGTTGGCGTGCGGGTGCTGCCACCAGTCGAGGTAGAAGCCGGGCGAGTAGTCGGCGCCCTCGACCGGGATGACGGCCTTGAAGCGGTCCGGGTGGCGCAGCGCCAGTTGCAGTGCGACGTTGCCGCCGAAGGAGGAGCCCATGAAGATCGGGTCTTCCAGCCCGAGAGCGTCGCAGAATGCGGTGATGAATGCCACGAAGTGGTCGGCGGTGAGCTTGTACTCTTCCTTCCACCAGTCCGTATTCCGTGGCGGGTCGGACTTTCCGTGGCGGGTGAGGTCGTACGCGATGACGCGGTAATTGCTGGTGATCTCCTCGTCTTCCAGGAGATCGCGCCACTGGTGGTTGTGAGCGCCGGCGGTGTGCTGGCAGACGAGCGGCTGGCCCTCGCCGTTCTCCAGATAGAACACCTTGTACTCGACGCCTTCGACGTCAATGGTGACGTAGTGGCCGGTAACCGGAGAGATACGGGAGTTGTTGCTCATCGGTTTTCTTTCGGCGGAGTGATCGGTCAGCCCAACGGGCCGGTGACGCGCAGCAGTTCCAGCTGCCGGGTCAGGCAGCGCAGGTTCTGCATGAGGACCAGCAGGTCCCCCTCGAGCCGCATGCCCCGCCGGAAGGTGGCCGCCCAGATGCCGTGGTACATGGGACCGGGCGTCGGCTGGCAGAACCCCTGCCAGGTCTCGGCGGTCGCGCGGATCGCGAAGTCGTAGGCCACCAGCGGCTCCGGGTCGACGATCAGTTCTTCGATGCGCCCGTGGTGCACGCGGACGAGAAAGGAATGCTTCTCCATGTCGAGCAGGTAGCTGCACGAGAAATACTTCCCATGCGCCTGGATTTCCGCGTCGCCGTCACTGAGCTGACGGAACCGATCCACTGACTTCTGCGCCGTTGCTGTTGCCATTTACCTCTCCTCGGTAACGCCGATGTTTCCGCAAAGCTAATGCGGTGCGGCAATACGGTCCAATAAAAGTTCGCCCCGATCGATAGTCCAGGGCTATTGATGGAGTGGCGACATGCTTCTGTGCCAGCAGACGACCCGGCGGTATCACTCCGGCCATGGAGCTGGACCGGCGTCTGCTGAAGTACTTCACAGCCGTCGCCGAGGACCTGCACTTCGGACAGGCAGCACGGCACCTGCACATCTCTCAGCCTGCCCTCAGCGTCCAGATCCGCAAGCTGGAGCACATTTTCGGCGCGGAGCCGTTCCGCCGTACCAGCAGGCATGTCGAGCTGACCGCGGCTGGTGAGGCGGTCCTCATCGAGGCACGCAAGACGCCGGCTGCCGCAGACCGAACCATCGCTGCGGCGCGCAGCGCCGCCCGCGGCAAGGCGAGCCACTTGACGGTGGGGTTCGTGGCCAACGCTGCCACGGAGTTGACGCCTGCGATCCTCGAGGAGTTCGGCCGCCGGCACCCGCACGTCGACGTCCGGATACGCGGCGTGGCGTCCCGCGGGCCTCTCCCCCTGGGCACCCGGCGGTGCGATGCCGGGCGGCCCCGCGGAGGGGAGCCCCCTGTGCTCCAGGCAGCCGTCGTCGGTGGACGCGGCAGCGCGCGGCTCACCTCTGCTCGCGCGGATGGCGGGACTGCAGCAGGATGCAGGGGCCGGTGGGGGCGTCGTCGCACGTGATCCGGCTTCGCACCCCTTCTGTCCGCAGGCGCCGCTCGATGAGGTCTCCCACGCTGTCGCCGCCCAGACGGCCCGCCCACGTCACGTCCGCGCCGAGACGGACCGCGGCGACAGCGACGTTGCTCTCCGCTCCCCCGACCGAGAGCGTGAACGTCCGAAAGACGTCCAGAAGGCCGATCCGGTCAGCGGTGATACGTCCCATCGCCCCGCCGAAGGTGACGAGCCTCCCTCGCCGCACTCCCACGCGCAGGTCAGCCCGGTCAGGAGCGGCTCCGGGAGCGGTTGTCGCATGCTGTGTCCATGGGGTTGTTCGCCGGGGATCCGACCTGTGTCTTCTGCGGCATCCTCTCCGGCCGGGTGCCGGCCAGCCGCGTGTACGAGGACGAGCTGGTCCTGTCCTTCATGGACATCCACCCGGCTGCGCCCGGAGACCTCCTCGTCATCCCCAAGATGCACGCGGCAGGTCTGGAGAACATCGATGAGACCCTGATGGCCCATCTGTTCCGCGTCGTCCACCTGCTGGCGCGGGCTCTGCGGCGCTCGGGGCTGCCATGCGAGGGAGTGAACGTATTCCTCGCCGACGGTGAGGCCGCCGATCAGACGGTCTTCCACCTCCACGTGCACGTCTTCCCCCGCACCGCGGACGACCGGTTCCGCTTGGAGGTCAGGTGGCAGGAGCGGTCCCGTGCCGCCCTCGACCACGACGCCGTACTGATCAGAGCGCGCCTGAGCCGCGGCGAAGACCGCCGTGGAACTCCCTGACGTGCTGACGTGCCGGGCGGCGGGGCGGGCTGCTCACCGCACCTGCCAACGCCGAATCGCCGACGTTCCGGGTCTTCGCCGTGATCTGCGCTCTCGGCGTGGTGTTCGTCGCCCAGTGGGTCCCCGAGACGCGCGGCCGTCACGCCGACGAGGTGGGTGAGGACCTCCGCCGGCGGTGGAACGTGCGGGCGAAGTGACCTCCGTGCGCGGAGCGCGTGCCCGGGGTGGGGCTGCTCGTCCGGGGTGACGGCGGAGGACCGTCCCAGGTCGCGCAGCACGTCCACGACGCGGTCGGTGATCTCCTCGGGGCCGCCCGACACGTCCACCGTGACCCCCGCCTCGTCCGGCTCCAGCGGCTGGAGCGCGGCGAGCCGGGAGCCGAGCGGCGTCGTGCGCGTGAAGTGCCCCCGCAGGCGGGCCGGCCGCTCCTCGACGCGGGCGCGGTCGCCCGTGAGGTGCACGAACACGATGCCGGGAGCCGCGGCCCGCACCCGGTCGCGGCAGGCCCTCCTCGGCGCCGAGCCGCCGATCACCCCACCGAGCCCCGCCCGCCCGCACGCCCAAGCGCCGATCGCGTCCAGCCAGGGCCGGCGGTCCTCGTCGGTGAGCGGCACACCGGCCGACATCCTGGCGATGCCGGCCCGCGGGCGGAAGCCGTCGCCCGCGGCGTACGGAACGCCGAGCCGGGCCGCGGACAGGACACCGACGGTGGTCCTGCCGGTGCCCGCGGCGCCCATGACCACCACGACCCGGGGGGCGTGTGCGCGATGCCGGACCCCCAGATGCTGCGGGGAGCCCTCGCCGTAAAGAGTGTCGGTGACGGTGGCGCCGAGCGGAGCAAAGGCAAGGCAGCAGGCGATCCCGTCGAAGTGGAGGCAGGGTCGGCGGATGATGCGCGGGAAGGTGCCCAGCCGACTCAGGCTGCGTCGGTGCGGCAGGGTCCTTTGCATGATCGGGTTCTGTCCGGGTTCATCCGGTGAGACCGAGGGAGGCCAGGGGGCGGTGGTAGTCGCGGGCGGCCTGGCGGAGGGCGGCGGCGATGTTGGTGTGGCCGCCCTGGCGATGGACGCCGATGGCGAGGTTGCGCAGTCCGGCCATGACCCGGGGAAGACGGCCGGTGCGGATCTTGGAGTCGTCTTCGCGGAAGGTGCGGTCCCGGACGTGGTGGAGAAGATTTTCGATCTTCCAGTGGCCGCGGATCCAGGCGGCGAGTTGGGCGCCGGTCGCGGCGCCGGGCGGCAGGCTGGTGATCAGGTAGACGCGTTCGATGGTGAGCTTGCCGGTGGTGAAGTCCTGCCTCCAGCGCACGACTTGGAGGGCCTGCTGAGCGTCGGGGTAGTCGAGGTGAGCGAAGGCAGCGGTCTTCAGGCGCCGGATCTCGTGGCGGTGGTGGGCCCGGGCGCGGTCGTAGTGGTCGAGAACGATATCGCGCCAGGGCAGACGGCGGACCGTGTCGAACAGACCGGGGTGGTTGGCCTTGACCTGCGCGATGTAGTGGGCGCCGCGGCCTCGGAGGTAGGTGCCGTGGGCGTGCTGGGTGTGCAGGGCGTCGGCGGTGATGACAGTGCCGGTGAGGTCGATGCTGTCCAGCAGCGGGGCGAAGGCGGGGATCTCGTTGCTCTTGTCGGCGACCTGCCGTTGAGCGAGGACGCTTCCGGTGTGGTCCATCGCGGCGAGCAGGGCGACGGCCGGGATGGTGGCGGTGCGCGAGCCGCGCAACACTTTCCCGTCGACCGCGATGGCCCGCAGCCCGGAGCTGTCCGGCGCGGCGCGGGCGGTGAGGAAGGCGCCCACCGCTTGGTCCAGGGCATCACCGTCGAGTTGGACCAGCAGGCGGCGCAGGGTGTGGGGGTGCGGGACGGACACCGTGCCGGTCAGCGGGTCGACCGGGAAGCCGAGGGCCCGGCAGGCCCACGCGGGAGCGTCGGATATCCACTCGGTGATCGCGGTCAGCGACCGGGCACCGGCCGGCACACTCGCTGCGGCAGCGGCCACCAGCGCGGACAGCGGATAGCGACGGCCGCGGACACCTCGCGGATCAGGCACCAGGCCCAGAAATCCGGACAGACGGACCGCGTCCGCCAGCGGGGCCGGGGCGGAAGCCCGGGCCAGTTGGCCCAGGCCGGCGGGCATGAGGGAAGATGCAGGAGCAGGCACGGACTCGCCAAGTGTTCATGGGACTTCGACACTCACATGATCACCGAGACCGTGCCTGTACTGCGTTCACTCCCTGTCCGAACGGGGACACTCTGCCTGTTTCCATGCCACTCCGGCGAACCGGACGAAGCTCAATCTTGCAAGGGACCCTGGTCGGTGCGGTGCGCGGTGAAAGTCACCTGGGTGTCGTCGTTGTCGAGGGCGATGTTCAGAGTCGCGTCCAAAGCCGTGGCCAGCTTGGCGAGGAGCGGCAGCGTGGGGACGGTGTCGGAGCCTTCGATCCGGGAGATCTTCGCCTGGGTGAGGCCCGCGCGGTCGGCCAGTTCAGTCTGGGTGAGCCCGAGCTCGGTGCGCCGGTTGTACACAGCTTTCGCCAAGGCCATGGACAGCCGGATCTCGCGACGGGCCTCGACCACGTCCTCCGGCTCGGTAAAGCCCTCGGCGAGCTTACGCTCGCGCAGGGTCTTCCAGCGGCTGTGGCTCATTGCTCCACCTCTCCTTCCTCGATGGTGCGGGTGAACTCCTCGTGGGCCGGATCGTGTTCGGCCTCGCATACCTTCTGCGCGAGTTTGGCACGCCTGACCTCGGTTTCCTCCCGCATTCTCGTCTTGCGGAAGACGGTCAGCAGGACAGCCGTGCGGTTCGGGGTGAGCCAGTACGTGATGCGTATGGCAGCGCCGTCGAGGGTCGGACGCAGCTCCCGGACTCCGTCGCCGAGATAGCGGGCGTAAGGCTCGCCGAGCGCGGCGGCGTGTTCGGCGAGCAGTCCGACATATTCGTCGATCCTGAGGAAGTGCTTGGCCGGCAGGGCCTCCAGCCAGTCCCGCACCTCGGGCTCGAGCTCGATGGTGAAGAGTGCATCCACCTCCACAACATTATATGTCGCCTACGACATATTCAAGGCAGCGTTGGCACAGCGGAGCGAAGAAGGTGAACGCGCCGAAGACCGGATGGCTGCCTGCGGAGGCGATACGCCAGGCCATCGTGGGGGTGCGCTGGTCGGGAGCAGCCTGGTGGGCCGGGTGCTTACCGCTGTGCCACGCGAGGGAGGCCGGTGGCAGAACGTATCGGGTGTCGACCTCGTCACCAAAGGCGACCGGTGGGTGGTGGTTTCCGCCGCCGGCAGAGCCGCGCCGTGCGCGATGCGGCTCCGTGCGCCGGGCATTGCGGCTGTCCCGACCAGCGGCATCAGGTTCCGCCATGGCCGTTTACATGTCTTACGTGATGAAACTGGGATATATGGTGCGACGTCGGAGTGCCTGGCATCAGCCGGGTGCGTCCTGGGACCGGGAAGAGAGCAGACCGTGCAGATCACTCGTCGCGATGTTCTCAAGCTGGGTGGCCTGACTTTGCTGGCCGGGGGCGGCGCCAGTGCGGTCTCCGCCCGTGCCTCCACGGCGTCGTCCGCCTTGCCCGATGCCTCGGGCAAGGCGGATTACACGGTGCGGATCGCGACCGGGCTCGTCGAGCTCGCGCCGGACACGATCGTGTCCACCACGACGTACAACGGACAGTTCCCCGGCCCGCTGCTGCGGTTCACCGAGGGCCGCCCGGTCGTGGTCGACGTCCACAACGACACCGGCACCCCCGAGCTGCTCCACTGGCACGGCCAGCGGGTTCCCGCCGAAGTGGACGGGGCCGCGGAGGAGGGCACCCCGTACATCCCCGCGCACGGGATGCGGCGCCTGTCGTTCACGCCCGGACCGGCCGGTTTCCGCTTTTACCACACCCATGTGGCGGCACATGATGACCTGGCCCGGGGTACCTACACCGGTCAGGCGGGCCCGGTCTACATCGAGCCGAAAGCCCACCTCGGCGCCTACGACCAGGAGGCCTTCCTGGTGCTGAAGGAGTTCGGGCCCGCCTTCAGCCAGGGCGGGGACATGGCCCAGAACTTCCTGGCCGGCTCCGAGGTGCCGTACCTGAAGCGCAGGGGCGAGAAGGCGATGGCCGACTCGCTGGCCCGGGGCATGCCGCACGGCTACGAGGTCGGCTACACCGCCTTCAGCGTCAACGGCCGCAAACTGGGCCACGGCCCGCCCCCGCGTTCGACGTAATTCGTCTCGCCTGGAGGCGCGAAGTACCAGCTGACCTGCTGACTCTCCACTTGCGGCCCGAATCGCCCGTTTCTCTAGGCATAGAGAAACGGGCAGGTCAGCGGCCTGGCCGATCGGGCCAACGGGCCAACAATGGGACGAAGAACGGTGGAGACAAACCCCTTTAAAGCGGGGCAAGTTGGCGACCGCAGGGCGAGGTCCGTGCTCGACGCCCTATCGTCGATCGCGGGACGGCTTGGCGACGGCATTCGGCCAGGTCCTCGGAGACCGCACCGGAGAGCCTCGCCACCTGCGGAAACGCGAGCGCCTAGAGAAACGACCTGGGGCAGCCGAGAAGGTGAAGCCGCAGGCCAGCGGGCATGCCGTTGCTCCAGAGGCTCCGAATTACGTCGAACCCCGGCCGCCGATCAAGGTCAAGTCCGGGCAGCGCGTGCTGTTCCACGTCCTCAACGCCAGCGCCACCGAGATCCGCAGCCTGGCCCTGCCCGGCCACACCTTCAAAGTGGTCGCCCTCGACGGCAACCCGGTACCCCGCCCGGCCGACGTGCCGGTGCTGTGGATCGGCACCGCCGAACGCGTTTCGGCCCTGGCGGAGATGAACCATCCGGGCGTGTGGGTACTGGGAGACCTGGCCGACGACGACCGGAAGAACGGCATGGGCACCGTGGTCGAGTACGCCGGCCGTACAGGTTCCCCGCAATGGACGGCACCGCCCCCATCCAAATGGGACTACCGCACCTTCGCCCATTCCGGCGCCACCACCCAGCGGCCCGACCACACTTTTTGAGCTGCACTGATCTTCGTGGAGTCCCTGAAGCCTGGGTTACGCTTCCAGGCGTAAGGAGAACCACGAGCAGTGCCAGCACCCCGTAAATACCCCGATGAACTCCGTGAGCGTGCCGTGCGCGAGGTCCGCTCGACGGGACGCCCGGTTGCCCACGTCGCCCGCGAGCTCGGCATCCACAAGGAGGCTCTGCGGTCCTGGGTCCGCCAGGCTGAGGCCGACGCCGGCGAGCGCGACGACCGCCTCACCAGTGCTGAACGCGACGAGCTGAAGGAACTCCGCAAGGAGAACGCCGAGTTGAGGCGGGCCAACGAGATCCTCAAGGCCGCCAGCGTGTTTTTTGCCCAGGAGATCGACCGTCCCCGGACGAGGCCGAGCAGGTGATCGACCATCTGCGCGACAAGGGCCTCGGGGTCGATCCCGTCTGCCGGGTGCTGGACCTGTCCCCGTCGACGTACTTCGCCCGTAAGACGCGGCCGAAGTCGGCCCGCCGCCTCCGCGACGAGGAGCTGATTCCGCTGGTCACGGCGGTGTGGGAGGACTCCGGCCGCACCTACGGCGCCCGCCGGGTCACCCGCGCGCTGGTCCGTGCCGGACACCAGGTGGCCCGGTGCACGGTGGAGCGGTTGATGCGCGAGCTCGGCATCGAGGGCGTCATCCGTGGCCGGCGGCGCCGCACCACGGTCCCGGAGCCGTCCGCGCCGCGCCCGCCGGACCTGGTCAACCGCCGGTTCGCCGCTGAGCGGCCGAACCAGCTGTGGCTGGCCGATCTGACCTACATCCGCACCTGGTCGGGCTGGGTCTACGTGGCGTTCGTCCTGGACGCGTACTCCCGCCGGATCGTGGGCTGGCAGGCCGCCACCCACATGCGCGCGGACCTGCCGCTGGACGCGCTGGAGATGGCGCTGTGGCGGCAGAAGATCAAGAAAGACGCCGACCTGATCCATCACAGCGACCGCGGGTCGCAATACGTGTCCATTCGGTATACGGAGCGTCTCGCCGAGGTCGGCGCCTCCGCGTCGGTCGGCTCCGTCGCGGACTCGTACGACAATGCGATGGCCGAGGCCCTGAACGGCACGTTCAAGGCCGAGTTGATCGACCATCAGGGGCCGTGGCGGGACTTCGACGAGGTCGAGCGGGCCGTCTTCCAGTGGGTCGCGTGGTACAACGGTGAACGGCTCCACTCCGCCCTCGGCTACGTGCCCCCCGACGAGTACGAACAGGCGTACTGGACGAGACAGGAGCAAGTCCCGCAGACCGCTTGATCACACGATCGCGGACTCCACGAAAGTCGGGGCAGCTCATTTGGCTTTCTGGTGAAGAAGCGCAACGCCGCCGACAAGGGATTCAACATCTGGGCCCTCAACGGCGTCCCGTTCAACATGGACACCAACAAGCCGGTCCTGGACATCGAGCACGGCAGGCGCTACCGGATGCGGTTCCGCAACGCCACCGACGACATCCACCCCCTCCACCTGCACCGCCACACCTTCGAGGTCACCCACATCGCCGGCACCCCCACCCACGGCCTGAACAAGGACGTCGTCATGCTCGGCGGCTACCAGATGCTCGACTTCGACTTCACCGCCGACCAGCCGGGACTGTCCCTGTTCCACTGCCACCAGCAGCTCCACATGGACTATGGGTTCATGACCCTGCTGCACTGCTCCTGACCGTTCCTAATCAGTGAGCAGGAGTGAGCCTTGGACCCAAACCTGCGCAACTGGCGCATCCCGAACGGTTGTGGATGCACTGGTCGCCCGCGTTCGCCCACTCGATAATGGCCCCTCCCGCCCCCGTTCCCTCGAGGGAAAGGTGACCATTCCGAGTTTCCGTTGATCGCCGTGTGAGTCGCTCGGGTGGGTGATGTGGCGTCATCTGGCCGCGCTGGCCGGCGACAGCAGAGAAGCGTCGGCGGTGCTTTGTGTCTCCTCCGGGGAGGGACCCACCGATGCTTCTGGACCCGAGCGTACCCGCGTCGCTGCTTGCCGTGTCGGAGTTGGTGCGGGGCAGCTTCACCACCCCCGGGCCGTCGAACGGACCGTCCTGTTCAGCCTGTACTGTTACGCAATCACCGTCGTCCGGTACACGCTGCACGGCCACCACCCCCGCGATGCCGCCGAGCGCCGCGAGCGCGCCCCCTGGTGCTCCACCAAGGCCGACCCGTCCGTGGCGGACATGGCCGCCAAGCTCCGCCGGGTCATCATCGCCGCCCGTTTTTCGCCCATCTGCCCAGGCCGGCCCACCGATCAGGAAATCCGCGCCGTCCAGCAGACATGGGCCGCAGCCGGTCTCGACACCACCGTGTGATCACCCACGCCTGTCAGAAAGCCGAAAGCCGAGTGGCTCAACCGGTTCGTCAATTCGCTTCCGGATCAGGCGACTCGGCCTCGATCCATGAACTCGAAATGCGCAACCGGTCCATTTCGGCCGTTCCGCTGCCGCCGCGCGGCAATCCGGAGTACTTTGCCGATGCGCGTACTGGCCGGGGGGAGGCCGCGGATGACGCCTGAAGTACCAGCGATGCTCGATCTGGGTCATCAAGCCACGACATCAGCGATACACGACGCGGGTGCCCGTGCCTTCCGACCGGGTTCGCGCGCGCTGAGCCTCAAGCTGCTCGGGCCGCCCTGTGTGGTCTTCGAGGGCGAACCGGTCCGGCTGTCGCCGGGGACCACCCTGCTGTGCGCGTACCTCGCACTCGGGCCGCAGGACGGTCGGCCGCGGTCCACCGCCGCGGCCCATCTGTTCGGGGACTGCTCCGACCGGCTGGCCCGCCGTCGTCTCAACACCGCGCTGTGGCGCCTGAGGGGCGAGGTCCGCTCGAGCACGGGCCTCGAGATCGTGACCGACGACGACTGGAGGACGGTGGCCCTGAGTCCTCATGTCGGCGTCGTCACCGACGCGGCCACGTTCCAGGCACTGATCGAGCCGGTCCTGCGGGTGCCGCCGGCCGACCTCGACGACGCGGACGTCGCCCGTCTGCACAACGCCGTGTCGCTGCGCAGGGGCCAGCTCCTCGAGACCTGCCAGGACGACTGGGTGATGACCCCCCGGTACCGGATCGACAACCTCTATCTCACCGCGCTCGATTACCTGATCCGCCATCACGGCGCGCGCCGTGACGTCCCGGCGATCACCGAGTACGGCGAGCGTGCCCTGGAACTGGAGCCGCTGCGTGAGGACCTGCACCGGCACCTGATCCGCGCCTACGGGGCAGCCGGACGGACGGACCTGGCGGAGCGGCAGTTCGAGCGGTGCCGTGCCGTCCTTCTCCAGGAACTGGGCGTCGATCCCATGCCGGAGACGGTCGCAGCTTACGCGCGGGTGCGCGGCGGGACGGCCGAACGGTCGGTGACCGTGGCGGCACTGGTCGCCGAGCTCGAACGGGCCCGGCGGGACGTCGTCCGTCTGGCCGCCGCCGTGGACCGGGTACTCGACCAGCTCCGCGGCATGCCCTGAGCGCGCCCTGCCGGGCCTGCGCGGGTGCGCACCGGCGCCCACGGGCGAGGCGCGCCCGATGACGCGGCGGGGGGGCCGAAGCCGCCGTCGCCGCCCAGACCCTCCGTCCTCGCCCAACCGAACTGCTTCCTGCGCCCGTTCGAGGGAAACACCGAGCGCGACGTCGCTCCACCGCCCCGACCGCCGGGCCCGGTCACCGGATCATCGCACACCGCCGGTCACCGCCGCGCCGCCCCGCAGGAGCGGACCGCACGGTGATGGGCCCGTGATACGTGCGTGGTCGTCCCGTGAGTGCGCAGCGCCACGCTGAGTCCACGACAGAAGGGTCGCGACGTGGTGCTGAAGGGTTGGAGACGCCGTTTCCTGATCGATGTCTGGGCTGAGCCGAGGGACATCGCCGGCCTCCCAGCTGTCGTGCGCGCCCGCATCCGGGACCTCACCACCGACGAGGAGCAGTACATGGGGTCGATCGCCGAGATCGAGCAAGTCATCGAGGCCAGGCTCGACGAGGACGACGTGACCCCGCGCCGTTGGGAGCGGCCGTGATCACCGAGATCAGCGACGCGCTGCGCGACGTCATCCACCTGGCCACTCCCGACTACGGGAAGTGGATGGTCCTGCACTCGCTCTCGCAGGCCGACAAGACGCCGGTGCCGGAGGCGAAGGGCATCCTCGCGCTCATCGCCGTCGGGGAGCACGACCATCTGCGCAATCGACCGCTCACCGAAGGAGCGGCCGGGCTGGTCCGCGCGCCCCTGGCGCTGAAGCTGCACTACCTGGCCACCTTCATCGGCGACCACGACGAGGCCCAGCACCGCCTGGCCCGGATCGTGCAGGCCTTCCACACCACGCCGATCCTGCGCCCGCCGGTGCTCGCGCCGCCGCTGTCCGACGAGGTCGGCACCGTCACGATCCGCCTGGTCGGCCCCACGCACGAGCAGCGCAACCAGATCTGGGGAGCACTGGGCCGACCGGGTCGGCTCGCGCTGTTCTACGAGGTGGACGTCGCAACGGTCCCGGTGCTGCAACAGGACGGCGCGGGCCGCGTGGTGGAGCACCGCGTCGAGTACGTGAGGACGCCATGACCCTTGCGACGTCCACCACCCGACTGCGGCACCACGTGCGTCTGGTGCACGCCTCCACCGGCGCCCCGATCGGCCCGCTCACCGCGCGGCTCACCGAGGCACACCACGGGTGGGCCGCCCGGACGGTCCCCGACGGCGTCGTCGTCACTGCGCGTACGGACATCGCCGATCCGCCCGCTCCCCTGCACCTGGCCGTCACGGTCACGGACGGCGTCCTGGCGCAGCTGCTCGTGTTCCCGCCGTCGCCGGATCTGCCGCCGCACACCCTGGTGGTCGCCCTCACCGCACCCGAGATCGAACAACCGCTGCACCCTGTCCCGATGCCCCTGACCGTCACCCTCGTGACGCCGTCCACGGCCACTGGCCCCAGCACGGGGAAGACGGTCACCGCCCGGGCCACGACGGGCCCGGCCCCGAAGCCCACCATCGCGCTGCCCGAAGTCGAGCCCGGCGTCTACGTCTCGGCCCCGAACGAATGGACGGCCGCCTTCACCCCGGCGGAACTGCTGGTCGACGGCCATGTGCTGCGCACCGTTTCACTGAACGGGCTGTCCGCCTCGCCTCGCATCCGACTGGTCGACACGACATGAACGAAGAGCTGAGGAGGACCCGTGACGTATCTATCGCCCGGCGTGTACACCGAGGAGGTCCCGGCGGGGCCGCAGCCGATCGCCGCCGCACCGACCAGTGTGGTGGCCGTACTCGGCACGACACGTAAGGGGCCGGTGCTCCGGCCGACACGGGTCACCGGCTGGGCCGACTACGTCCGGATGTTCGGCGACCCGACCTCGCGTGGCCTCACCGGCGAGTCCGTCTTCGGCTTCTTCGAGAACGGCGGACCGGCGGCCTGGGTGGTCCGGGTGGATCCCTCGACCGCGGCGTCCTGGAAGGTCTTCGACGCGTCCGGGAGGGAGAGTTTCGCCGTCACCGCCGGCTCGCCCGGCACCTGGGGGACGGCACTGGGCATCGGCGTCCGGCCCGACGCGTCCCGGGCCTCCGGGATCTTCTACCACGCCGCCACGACGGGCGCCACGGTCGAGGTGACCGACACCGGCACCTTCACCGTGCAGGTGCCGTCCACGACCGGGCTGCGGCCCGGTGACGACCTGGTGCTCGTGCCCGTTCCCGCCTCGGATGCGGTGAGCGCGCCGGTGGCCGCGACCGTCGTCTCGCTGGCCCCGACCGCCATCGAGCTGACCGCCGCCGGTTCGGCGTCGCTGGCCGCCGGCTCGGTCGTCGCGAGCGCTCTGGCGAACACCAGGACGACACTCTTCCTGCCGTCCGGCAACGGTTTCCGCAAGGGAGACGTGGTCGTCCTCACCGCCCCGAACGGCGGGCGCGCGGGCGCGCTGGTGACGGACGTCGTCACCGCGGGGGCCTCGGTCACGCTCACGCTGGACAGCGCGCCGGGCGCCGTTCCCGGGGCCGCCTTCGTGCTCCGCCGGGCCGACTTCCCGGCTGTCGCCACCGTCACCGGTTCCCCGACGGGCACCCCGCCCAAGACCAACGTGGCCCTGTCGGCGCTGACCTTCGCGCGTCCCCGCACCGCCCCGATCGCCGCCGATCTGTCGGCCTCCGCACCGCAGAGCGCCGCCGCCCGGATCACGACGGCCGACGGCCGCAGCGCGGAGTGGACGGTCAACCGGTTCGAGGTGGTGGGCGCCACGCCGCCGCCGAGCGGACCCGTCACGGTGAACGCCCCGGTGTTCGCGGTGCTGCTGGCGGACACCGGGCTGAGCGTCACCGGCCTGACCGTCGCCCACGTCTCCGCGAGCTACGGCTTCCTGCCCACCGGAGCGAAGGTCACGTACACCGGCGCCGGCGCCACCGCGGTCGTCGCCACGCGCACGGCAGGCGGCTTCAGCCTGTCCCCCTCCCCCGACCCGAAGCACACCTACACCGACGCCTCCTTCACCCTGCAGGCCGACGCGGACGCCGGCATCGCCGTCCGCTGTGCCGTCGAGCCGCGGATCGGTGACCGGCTCGCGATCGACACGGCCTTCGCGCCGATCACCGACGTCCTCCACCACGGCGGCGACACCTACGTGCTGCGCTTCGGCGGCGGCACGACCGTCGGGAACACCGGCCAGACACGGTTCGGACTTTTCGCGGTCGAGAGTGCTGCCGTGGCGGCCGAACGGTTCACGCTCTCGGTGACGGTGGAGGGTGCCGTCACCGAGACCTTCGACGGACTGTCGCTCAGCCCCGACCACCCCGCGTACTTCGCCAAGGACGGTGTGGTGAACGGGGTTTCGGCACTCGTCACCGTCGCGCCACGCGGTGCCGCAGCCCCCGTCCCGTCGCCGGCATCCGCACCGTTCTACGTCGCGGCGGACAGGATCGGCGCGGACAAGCCCGCGACCAACGACGACTTCCGCAGGGGCCTGGCCAGGCTGGAGGAGGTGGACGAGCCCGCGATGGTGATCTGCCCGGACCTCGTCACCGTCGAGGATCCGCTCTTCCAGGCCGACCTCGTGGGCCAGATCGTCGCCCACTGCGAGAACTTCCGCCGGTTCGCCGTGATCGACACCCCGGACGAGGACGACGACTCCGCGCTGCTCGCCTGGCGCGCCAAGACATTGTCGTCCACCCACGCGGCGGCCTGCGCGCCGCACCTGCGGATCGTCACCGTCGACCCGGAATCGCAGGAGAGGTTCACCACGGTGCCGCCGTCGGGTTTCGTGGCCGGTGTCATCGCCCGGACCGACCGGCTGCGCGGCGTCCACAAGGCTCCGGGCAACGAGGTCGTGACCGGCGTCGTCGGACTGTCGCGGACCTACACCCAGCGCCGGCAGGACCTGCTCAACCCCGGTGGCGTCAACCTGATCCGGGCCTTCCCGGGCCGTGGCACCCGGCTGTGGGGGGCCCGCAACGCCACCGACGACACCACCTGGCGCTACATCAACGTCCGCCGGCTGTTCAACATGATCGAGACGTCGATCGACCGCGCTCTGCAGTGGGTCGTCTTCGAGCCGAACACCGCGCAGACGTGGATCCGCATCAAGGTCTCGGTGGAGAACTTCCTCGACCAGCAGTGGCGGGCCGGCGCACTCGCCGGGACCAAGCCCGAGCAGGCCTACCGGGTGCGCGTGGGCCTCGGCGAAACCATGACCGAGACCGACATCGACCTGGGCCTGGTCATCACCGAGGTGGCCGTCGCCCCGGCCAAACCCGCCGAGTTCGTCGTGGTCCGGTTCAGCCAGAAGCGACTGTCCGAGTAGGAGTTGACGCATGTATCCCATGACCACCCTGCATTTCGCGGTGAGCTGGGGGGACCGGCAGCAGACCTCGAGCTTCTCCGAGGTCAGCGGCCTGACGATGGAGGCCGAGGTCATCGAGTACCGGGGCGGCGCCGACCCCCAGTTCTCCACCCACAAACAGCCGGGCCTGCGCAAGTTCTCGAACGTCACGATGAAGCGGGGCGTCGCCCCCGCCGAGGCCGGGAACGGGCTGTTCGAGTGGTACAACTCGATCACGGTCGGCTCCGTGGACCGCCGCGACGTCACGGTAAGCCTCCTCAACGAGGAGCGGGACCCGGTGATGACGTGGAAGATCAGGGAGGCCTGGCCGGTGAAGCTGGAAGGCCCGGGCCTGAAGTCCACGGGCACCGATGTCGCCATCGAATCGGTCGAGTTCGCCTGCGAAGGCATTCAGATCGAAACCCGGTGACATCGTGCTGCCCCCGTTGGCATCGTCCCTCGTCACGCCGTTCACCACGGCGCATTTCGTCCTGGCCATCGACGGCCTCACATCGGTGAACTTCGCCAAGTGCAGCGGGCTGGCCGGGGAGGTCGGCGTGGAGGAGTACCAGGAGGGCGGCGAGAACCGGTTCGCCCACCGGTTTCCCAGCCGGGCGTCCTTCCCGAACCTGGTGCTCAGCCAGGGCGCGGGGCCGATGCAGGAACTGTGGGACTGGTTCGCCGAGTTCCACGTCACCGGGCTGGTGGCACCGCGGGACGGCAGCGTCGTCCTGATGAGTTCCGTCGACGGGGCGATCACCCCGGTCCGGGTATGGGCGTTCACCAGGGGCTGGCCCGCCAAGCTCACGGGCCCGGACCTGGACGCGCAGTCGTCCGCGGTGGCGGTCGACGTCATCGAGATCGCCCATCACGGACTGTCCCTGAAGAAAGTGCTCTGAGAAGGCCCGGAAGAAGGGTGCCCCGAGATGGCCGTGGTGATCGGACAAATCGTCACCGAAACCGTGCTGGCCCCCGCGCCGGCGACCGTGCCGCCGCCCGGTGGACCCCGGGAAGAGGCGGACATGGACGTGATCGTGCGCCGGGCGGCCGAGCGGGTACTGGAGATCCTCCGCCGGGAGTGGGACCTGTGAACCTGACCGCGACCCAGCTCGCCAAGCTGACCATCGACGCCTACGCGGACGTCAAGTTCGAACGGCCCACCGGGATCCGCTGGCAGGCGCTGCTGAACCCGACCGAGCTGTCCTTCTCCCGCAGGAACCTCTACCAGGCGACGCAGTCCGCGGGGACGTCCGCCCCGCAGCAGTCGTTCGGTGGCGGCGAGCCGGACCACGTCCAGATCGATCTGCTGCTGGACGGCACCGGAGTGGTGGGCGACCCCGGCAGCATCGGCCCCCTGCTCGACGCCCTGCTGGAGCTGACCCGGTTCCAGGGGGACACGCACCAGCCGTACTACGTGCACGCCCACTGGGGACGGTTCAGCTTCCGCGGGATCCTCACCCAGGCCGACGTGACGTACAAGCTGTTCGACCGGGCCGGCGAGCCGCTGCGGGCCACGGTCAAACTGTCGCTCAAGGAGGCGCTGTCCGGCGAGGAGATGGCCGCGCAGGACCGGCCGTCCTCACCCGACCTCTATCAGACCTGGATGGTCGAGGACGGCGAGACCCTCGACGCCATCGCCGCCCGGGTGTACGGGGACCCGGCATACTGGCGCCCCCTGGCCGCGGCGAACCGCCTGTCCAACCCGCGGGGCCTGCGCACCGGGCAGCTGCTCGTGCTCCCGCCGCTGGCGGCCGGACGATGAGCCCGCCCGAGCGGGACCGGCCCGCGTTCGAGGTGCGGGTGGCCGGCACGGCGCTGCAACCGCTCGTGGCCGCGGACGTCGTCGAGCTGGACGTCTCCGAGGAGGTCGGCCGGCACGGCCGTCTGACCCTGATCGTCCAGAACTGGGACGCGGACAGCCGCAGCGTCAGGCACAGCGACGACGGCCCGTTCGAACCCGGGGCGGCGATCGCCGTGTCGCTCGGCTACCACTCCCGGCTGACCACCGTGTTCGAGGGCGTCATCGCCTCACTGACGGCACACTTCCCGCGCGGGGGCCGCCCGGTGCTGCGTGTGGAGGGACGGAGCAAGTCCGTCCTGCTGGAGCACCCGCCCCGTTCCCGGCAGCTGGCCGACGTCTGCGACGCGGACGTCGCCTCGGCCGTCGCCGCGGACTACGCGCTCTCCACGGACGCAGCGGACGGCGTCGCCCGGCCGTTCGTGGTGAGCGACCGGATCAGCGACTGGGAGCTGCTCAAGCGCCGCGCGGGCGAAATGGGCTGGGTCACCTACGTCCGCGGCGACACCCTCGTGCTGCGGCCGCCCGCGCCGAACAAGCAGCCGATCCGGCTGGACTACACCCGCGACCTCGTCGAACTGCACCTGACCCAGGACCTGACGCATGCCATCGGCTCGGCCGTCGGCGTCGCCTGGGACCTGGACACACTCGAGGCCGTCGAATCCGAGCAGAGCGCCGCGGCGGCGGGCGTCGACACCGGGGAGCGGGCCGCCCACGACGTCGCGGCCGCCGACTCCGGCTGGCCGGCGCGGGACGAGCGGACCGAGTCACCGGCTGTCGCCGGCTCGGACGAGGCCGACGCGCGCGCCGTCGCCGCGCAGCGCAGGGCCGCGCTGGCGCACTACTTCGGGTCGGGGGTCGTCCTCGGCGACCCGGCGCTGCGGTGCGACGGCTGGGTGTCGATCGCCGGTGCCGGCACCCGGATGTCCGGGCCGCACTACGTCACCGCGGTGCGGCACCGGTTGTCCACCGGGGGCTATGTCACGGAGTTCCAGGTGGGGGCGCCGCCCGCCCTGGTCCCGCCGGCGAGGACCGGTGGGCGCGGTCTCGTGCTGGGCATCGTGGAGGCGCTCGACGACCCGGAGTCGCTGAACCGGGTGAAGGTCCGGCTGCCCTGGCGGGCCGATGCGGGCGACGGCGTCTGGGCCCGGCAGGCCAACCTCGACGCGGGCGACGGGTACGGCGCTGTCGTCGTCCCGAACGTGGGCCAGGAGGTCCTCGTCGGGTTCGTCGACGGCGACCCGGCCACGCCCGTCGTCCTGGGGTCCCTCTACAACGGCGCGCAGCGGCCGCCGGTCTTCGTGGGCGCCGGCACCAACGCGGTCCGCGCCCTGATCACCCCCGACGGCCACGCCCTGCGCCTGGAAGACGGTGACTCCGCGGCGGTGAAGCTCCTCAGCGGCAAGGGGCACAGCGTGGTGCTCGACGACAAGGGTTCCGAGGTCGTCGTCACGCACGCCGGCTCGGGCAACGCCATCCGGCTGTCGGGGGACGGCATCGAACTCATCGCGGCGCAGGGCGACATCAAGCTGTCGTCGGCGGCCGGGAACATCACGCTCGACTCGCTCGGGCTCCAGGCCAAGGCCTCGGGGCCGTCCACGATCGAGACGTCCGCGACCTTCGGCCTGAAGGCGTCCGGTTCGCTGGCGCTCAACGGCTCGCTCGTCACCATCAACTAGCAGCAGGGAGATCATCATGCCCGCGGCCGCTCGTGTCGGAGACACCACGGTCCACGGTGGCACGGTCGTCGGACCGGGCGTCGCCACCGTCCTGGTCGGCGGCATGCCCGCGGCGGTGCTGGGAGACATGCACACCTGCGTGGTCCCCTCACCTCCGCCGCACCCGCCGTCGACGCCGTTTCCGGCCGGCTCTGCCACGGTCCTGATCCAGGGGCGGCCGGCGCTGCGCGCAGGCGACCTCTGCGCCTGCGGGGCGTCAGTGGCCGTCGGCGACCCGACGGTGGTGATCGGATGAGTACGAGCGGCTACCCGCAGGTGGGGCGCGGCTGGAAGTTCCCACCCCGATGGGTCCGCCCGAAGCCCGGGCCTGCGTCCGTGATGACGAACGACGGCGAGGAGCACCTGGCCGAGGCCCTCGTCGTCCTGCTCCGCACGATGCAGGGTAGCCGGGTCATGCGGCCGGGCTTCGGCTCCGGTGTGGACCGGTACGTGTTCGAGCCGTGCACGCCCGACGCGTGCCACCGGCTCGCGGACGACGTGCGCCGGGCGGTGCTGCTCGGCGAACCCCGGGTCGTCGTCGACTCCGTCGAGGCGGTGCCGGCCAAGGACGCGGACGACCGCATCGACGTCGTCATCGCCTACCGGATCGACCGGCACCGCCGCCCGAACAGTCTCGTCGTCCCCTTCTACCTGGCGGGTGGGCGATGACCCGGCCCCCGGAGCGCATCGTCGCGGCGATGGCGGCCGCGGCCCGGCTCACCCCGTTCGACGACAGGTCCTCCTGGTACGACGCGCTGTTCGCGCGCGTGGACGACCAGGACGTACCGGCGCGGCCCGATCTGCCGGACGGGGCCCTGCTCACCGTGCTGGCCCGGGAGTACGCCGCACTCGACGAGCACGTGGCCATCCTGCCGGCCCGGACACACGTGGCCTGGCTGGAGCAGATCCTCGGCATCCCGCGGCTGCCGCCCGTGCCCGACCGCGTCATCGCCCATGTCACCGTCGACCCCAGGCTCGCGCCGACCGTCGTCCCGCGCGGCACCCTGCTGCGCGGCGGCAAGGACGCCTTCGGGAACGAACGGCGCTACGCCACCGTCGACGCCCTCACCGCGCACGGCGCGGCCCTGGTCGCCGTGCACACCCTGCACCCCGGCGGGACCGAGCCCGGCCGGCCGGGGACCGCCAACCGGGCACCGGAGTTTCCGCTCGTCCCGTCGGCCGGGCCGGACGCCGTCCACACCCTGCGCGTGTACTCCCCGGCGCTGTCCTTCGAGGGCGGCGACCTCACCGCCAGGCTGACGTTCGGTGACGCCACCGGAGTGCGGTCGCTGGCACCGGCCGTGTGGCGCTGCTCGACGCCGGACGGCGGGACCGGCCCCACCACCACCGGGACGGTCGCGGACACGTCGTCCGGCGGGAGCGTCACGGTCACGCTGTCGGGCGCGTGCGGGGCGCCGGAGGGGCAGACTCCGTGGATTGAATGCGTCGTCCCGGCAGCCGTGCCGGTGCCCGAGGAGCTGGCGTTCACCACGGTCGACGTGGCGGTCGTCGGGCGGAGCGCGTTCGCGCCGCAGGCCGCCTACTGCAACGACGGCGCGGTCGACGTCACCAAGGAGTTCCAGCCGTTCGGCGCGGTGGCCAAGCGGGGGGACGCCTTCTACCTGCGCTCGGACGAGGCCCTCTCGAAGTCCTTGAAGACCCTGACCGTCACCGTCTCCCTGATGCAGCCGCACGGCGGGATCCTGTGGTCCTCCGCGGGCGGCAGCGGCATCCCGGCGGGCACGGCGAACTACCTCAAGGCCCAACTGGCCACCGTGCAGAGCCAGGTGGGCTCGGCCTACGCCCAGCACTTCAGCGACCTCATCGCCGTCCTCGACGACGGCGGCGGCCCCTCGGTGGTGTGGCAGCGCCGGGTGGACGGCCAGTGGCGGCAGATCGGCGCCCCCCGTGACCGGTTCGGCTCGATCAGCACGGACGTGTCCGGGGGCATCGGCTCCGAGCGCTCCGCCGTCGCGGGCCGACCGGGACACTATGTGCGGGCCTTCCTGTCCGAGGGCGACTTCGGCTGGACGGCCTATCAGGACGCCGTCGCCGCCTTCGCCACCAAGGCGGTGGCCGGTACGACTCCGAAACCCACGATGCCGACGCCCCCCGTGCCGCCGGTCGCCTCCGGCGTGACGCTCTCCTACACGACCACGCCGGTGACGGCCGCACGGGTGGAGTCCCGCAGCGGCTGGCGGCACGCGGTCCAGCAGGGCGGCGGCGTGTTCCGGCCGTTCCGGCGCGCGGTCTCGGACGCCGGAGCGACCGGCATGGTGGCAGTCGGCCTCGACCTGCCCGCGTCCGCCGCGGGCACCGGCGTCTCGGTGTACTTCGACGTCGACCCGGCCTCGCCCTGCGGCGCCGTCGATCCGGTGGACGCCCACTGGGAGTGGTGGGACGGCACGGCCTGGCACGGCCTCGCCGTCGCGGACGGATCCCGGCAGCTGCGGGAGTCCGGCCTGCTGCGCTTCGTCGTCCCGGCCGGCTCGGTGGCCGGCTGCGCGGACCTGGACGCGACGACCGGCCGCTGGATCCGTCTGGTCACGACCGCGCCCGAACGGCTCGGAACGATCCGGGGCGTGTACGTGGACGCCGTCGTGGCGGAGTTCGTCTCCGCGGCCACCGACCCGGCCACCGACCCGAGCCCGGCCACCGCACTGCCGCCCGGAACCATCAAGGGCACGCTGTCCCCGCTGCGCGGCGTCAAGAAGGTCACCAATCCGGCCTCGCTGCGCGGCCGCGGCCCGGAGTCCGATCCGGCCTACCGTGCCAGGGCGTCGGCCCGCACCCGGCACCGCGACCGGGCCGTGCTGCCCTGGGACTACGAGCGTCAGGTGGAACTCGCCTTCCCCGAGGTCGCCGCCGTCCGGTGCCTGCCCCACACCAACCAGGAGGGCGCGCGCGAGGCCGGGAAGGTCGCCCTGGTCGTCCTGCCGGACCGGCCGCTGGACCCGGCGCCGCGCCCGTCGGTGAGCCTGGCCGGGCGCATTGTGGAGGCAGTCGCCCCGGCCCGGCCGCTCGGCGCCGAGGCGGTCGTACTGTGCCCGCTCTACGCGCCGGCCACCGTCGTCGCGTCGATCACGTTGCGCCGCGGCGTCGCCGCGCTGACCGGCAGGGAATCGATCACCGCCGCGCTGGAGGCGGTACTGCATCCGGTCGGCACGACCCCCACGCGGTGGGGGCGGTCGCTGTACGCCTCGACGCTGATCTCGTTCCTGGAGCGCCGGCCGGCCGTCGACGTCGTCACCTCCTTCCAGCTGCGCGACGTCAGCGGGACGCCGGTCGAAGTGATCGAAGTGGACGGGTGCCGCGGCCTGTACTGCTCGTCCGCCGCGCACGAGCTGACCTGTGAGGAGCAACTGTGACCCCGCACCAGCCGACGCCGATCGTGCCCTTCGTGCCCGTCGAGCCGGACGCCGACTGGGACACTGTCCGGGCGCGTGTGATGGCCGGCCTCGCCGCTGCCGTCCCGGACGCGTGGAGCGACCACAACCCGGTGGATCCCGGCGTGACCCTGGCGGAAGTGGCCGCGTTCGGTGTGGCCGACCTCCACTACCGGGTCGCCGAGCGGCACTTCGACGCCTGGCCGCTGGAGGTGCGGGGCTGGGAGTCCGACGCCGACCGGTCCTGGTACGCGACGCTCCCGCAGGACGCGCTGACCGCGATCGCGGACGCGCTGGCCTCGTCCGGGCCCGCCCCGGCCGCCCGGCTCGAACCGCTGGTGCGGGCCTGCCCGTCGCGGGCGGACGCCACCGCGCTGCTGGCCGGGCCACCGTGGAGCGCGGCGTTCGGCGTCGAGCACCGTCCGGCCGTGATCGCGCTGATGCGGGCGCGGCTGGTCCGCCAAGTGGCCCAGGAGCAGGCCCACGTCGTCGCCGAGGCCGTCGCGGCACGGCGGGGCTCGGCCGGTCCGGTGGCGGTGCGGGACGCCGAAGCCGCCGCCGAGCTGGCGTACACGCTGCCGTTGTGGGACGAGGAGATCCTGGCCCTCGTACGCCGGGAGCGGCGCCGGCTGGCGCAAGAGGCGCTCGTCGCCCGGCTGGCCGAGGTCCGCGCCGCCACCGCGGCCACGGCCCCGGCGATCCGGGCGGCGCTCGCCGGCGACGGTCTCGACCCGGCCGAGGTCGACGTCGCGATGGCCGCCGGATCACAGCCGCCCGGGCTGCTGCCCGAGGACATCGAGGACCCGCAGGGGCGTACGCACGTCTGGCCGCCCCACCCGATCCAGACGCTGACCTGCGAACCGGTCACCGCGGAGGACTACGCACGGCGGGCCCGCGCGCATCCCTCCGTCGGGCGCGCCTGGGCCGTCCCCGGCCGGTTCGAAGGCATCGCCTGGAACGGCCTGCCCACCGGGACACTGCCCAGCGTCGCCGTGGACGAGGAGGCCGCGGCGGTCACGCTGGTGGTGGAGCGGGTGGCCGAACTCGCCGCCGATCCGGCCGAGTTCCTGCGCTCCGTGCTCCGCACCGCGATCGGCCCCGAGGCGGGGTCGCCCTACCCGGACTGGCGCGCGCAGGCGGACGCCGCCGAGCCGCGCCGCGTCATCTGCGACGAGGTCGGCGCAAGCCTGCTGGCCATCGCGCCCGTCCTGGTCAGGGGCACGCTCGTCACGGGCATCGGCGTCGACCGGGAAGTGCTGATCGACGACGTCCGTGCACGGATCTCGACGTTCTTCGCCGAGGGCCGCCCGGAGTCGCGGGACCCCGCGCCCGAGCAGGCCGTGGACGGCCCCTGGCCACGGATCGACCAGCCGCCGGGCGGCTGGGTCCCCGGCGCCCCGGTACGGTTCACCGAGGTGGTCGCGGCCATCGTGGCCGACCCCCGGGTGCGGGGCGTCGAGGGCCTCGGCATGAAGGTCGAGGGCGGGGCCGCGTTCCTCACCCTGGCCGACGGCGGCCTCGCTCTCCCCGCCAACGCGGTACCGGCGCTGGCCGCGCCGGACTGCCTGCGGGTGCGGTTCTCCCTCGTCACGGAGTGCGGAGATGCGTAGCCCCGACTACACCCGGCTGTCCGCCCAGCTGCCCGCGGTCTACCAGCAGGCCACGGCGTCCTTCGCCCAGGTTGACGCCTACCTGGGACTGGCCGACGAACTGAACCGTGCGATCGTCGAGCGGCTGGAGGACCTGCTGTCGGCCCTCGGGCCGGACGCCACGCTGCGCTGGCCCGCCGACGTGCCCCTGGACGCCGGGGCCGACGCCCTGCTGCGGTCCTGTCTCGCGGCCTACGACGAGGTGGCTGCCTGGGCCGGCTTCGCGTTCCCGGCGAGCTGGGCGAGCAACGAGCCGGGCCTTGCCCGCCGCCGCGAGTTCCTCGCCCGGTCCGCGCGGCTGTGGCGCCGCCGGGGCACACCCCGCGGCTTCCTCGACTGGTTCGCCCTGTACTTCGGCATCGCCGCGCACGACCACATGCCCTACCTGCTCGAGCACTTCAAAGCCCCCGGCGGCGCCGCGACCGTGCCGCCGTACTCGGCGACGCTGTTCGTCCCCCTCCCGCCCTTCGACGACTGGGCCAGGCGGGAGGAGGCGTCCGACTTCGTGTACCGCTACGCACCCGCCCACGTGAGCATGCGTGTCTGCTTCGTGAACCCCGCGGTGCTCACGCAACCGCCCCTCGCCGACCCGCCGGTGCTGCCCCTCTCGCCGACCCCGGAGCAACTGGACGCGTACGCCGCCGCGATCGCGGAGCGTGAGGAGGAGCTCAACGCGCTGCTGTGCTCGGCGGTGTCGGAGATCAGCCACAAGAACGGCATCCGCCTCCACGCATGCATCGACGAGGGCCGCCCCGCCGACCGTCTCGGTGCCGGACGCCTGCCCACGACATGACACACCGCCGGCCGTCAAGGAGAGCAAGCATGACCGCCAACCAGTACCCGTTCTTCGAGAGCGGTCAGACCCTCACCGCCGCCGACCTGAACATGGTCCAGGGGTTCCTGCACGCCCGTGACCGGCTGGTCGGGCGGATGACCGGCTTCGGTGTCAACTGCGGCCTCCGCGGGACGATCTCGGGCAACACGCTGACGATCCAGCCGGGTCTGGCGGTGGACCAGTACGGCGAGCCCCTTGTGCTGCCCGCCGTACGGCCGATCACCCTGGCACCGGAGGCGATGACGCCCTCCTACGACTTCATCGACACCGCTCCCGGCGGTTTCAGTGTGGTGCTGGCGGCGACGGACGCCGCGCAGCCGGCCCCCGACTGCGGCGAGGCCGACTGTGCCGGGCACGCCACCCTGCACACCGTGGACGTCGCGCTGCGCACCGTCGCGGGCCGCGTCACCGGCACCCGGATGGACTTCTCCGACGAGGAACTGCTGAAGGCCGAGCCGATCCGCCTGGCTCTGGACTCGACGCCGACCAACTCCTACACCGCGCTGCGGGACGCCGTCGCCACCAGGCTCACCAACGGCGCCCAGCCGCTCGCCGACCCGGCGCTGATCGCGAAGCTGAAGGCGACCTCCATCGACGTGGCCGACTCGCCCGGGGTCAAGGGGTACAAGAGCGGCTGGCTCAACATGGTGCTGTTCGCCACCCTCGACCTGCTCCGGGTCCGGGCCGTGTTGCAGCCGGGCTGCGACCGGGCGACCACCCGCCCCGGGGTGGTGCTCGGCTGGGTGCACCAGGTGGGCGGCGCCTGGGTGTTCGAGTGCGCCTACCGGCATGCCTGGGAACCGCCGCGCGGGCTGACCGAGGCGTTCTTCGGCGGGACGTGCGACAACCCGCTCGCCCGGCTCCAGGACGAACTGGAGGCGCTGCTCGCGGGCTACGCGCCGCCGGACCCGGTACCACAGGGAAACCTCGACCCGCCGGTGTACTGCCCGAAGGGCTCGGTCCTCGTCCGCGGAAAGTGCGTCAGCATCTACTACCCGCCCCTGCAGTTCCCCGAGAAGTGGGCCGACAGGTGGAAGATCCACCCGCGCGACCCGATCTGGTATCCGCCCTTCGAGGAGAAGTGGAAGGAGCCGTGGAAGATCTACGAGACCGAAGGCTGGGACTTCTTCGAGGACGGGGTCATCGGCGCCACGGACTACCTGGGGCGCAAGGCCGACACCGTGCGGGACGTCCTGCAGAAGTTCATCTCGGGCCGGGGCGGCGTGCCGGACGTCCAGGTCGTGGCCGTCGGCAAGGCGGGCGACATGAAGGGCTATCTGCCGTCGGGCGGCTTCAGCCCGTCGGACACGATCGTGCTCACCGCGGACGCCGCCGGGAACGTCATCGCCACCGGCCGCGTTCCCGCCGTACGCAACACGCGCAACGTCGGCGCCGCTCTGCCTGCGGCGGTGAGCGCCGCGTCCGACGCCAAGGCGGCCGCCACCGAGCTGCGCGGCCTCGCGACAGCGGTGGAGGGCCGCATCGACAGGGCCGAGGCGAGCTTCTCGGGCCTCAAGCGGGACTTCACGACCCTGCAGGCCGACTTCCAGTCGTACAAAGGCGGCACTTTCGACACCAGCGGGTACGGCGTCCGGATCACCACCATGGAACAGCAGGTGAAGCAGTTCGAGGATGTCCAGCGCCGGGTCTCCTCCGTGGAGGGCAAGGTGGACGTGCTGGTGAAACTGCCCCAGGGCAAGACGATCGACAGGAATCTCGGCAAGGGCATCGCCGATTTCGCCCGCACCACCGTGGCCGCGATGCGATCGCTGCCGGATGTGCAGAACCGCAACTTCCAGCGGTACACCGCGGCCGCCGAGAAGGCCCACGCCGACCTGGAGACCGCGCTCGCCGCGGACAGTCCCGAGCTCGTCGGCGAGGCCACACTCGCCCTGCTCAGCACGGTCCGCACGATGGTCAAGGCCTCCGGTGCCGGGGCGGAACACGGTCGTCTGCTCGACATCCAGCTGCGAAACCTGAGCGGGCTGATCTCGTGACGGACGTGGCCGTGGACACGCTGCGGCTGCGCGGGCCGCACGCGCGGCGGCTCGCGGCCGTCGCCGCGCGCGCGTTGCCGGCCGCGCTCGAGCGCGCGCTGACGGATGTCGGCGACGTCCACGTGGACGAGATCGTGGTCGAGCTCCACGTGGATGTGCCGGCCCACGACGACGAGACCCTCGCGGTCCTGTGGGCGGACGCCATCCGCGCACAGGTGCTGGCCGTCCGGCGCGAGCCCACACCGGACAGCGTCTGCCACACGACCGCTCGCGATCCGGTGGGCACGCGCTCCGCCGGACCGCTGGACGTACTCGCCGCACTCCGTGCGCTCGGCGCGGCGGGCGCGGGGCCGGGCACGCCCCTTCCGCGTGCCGTCCTGGCGCTGGCCGATCCGGGTACGGCGCGCGCCGTCGCCGAGGCGGCCGGCGCTCAGGAGTGGGCGTCACTGCTGGGCGTGCTCTCCCGCGCCCTGCGGCTGCCGGAGCCCGGCGGGAGACCCGGAGCGGTCCCCGCAGCCCCGGTGGAGGGCTGCAAGGCGCTCGCCCCGGATCTCCTTCCGGCGCCCGAGGCGGCGCGGGCCGGTGCGGAGAACCGGACGGCGAAGGACATCGACGCCACCCCGGAAGGGACGCGACTCCCCGGTCGGCCGGGCGAATTGCCCGACGTCCTCGCCGTGCTGGCACGGCTTGTGGGCGAACACTCCCCCGCCGCCGAGACGGCGGCCGTGAGCCGGGTCGCCGGCCTGGCCCTGCTGTATCCGTGGCTGGCCGAGCACTGCCGCCGGGCCGAGGACCTGCACCCCGGCCTGGACGGCCGCGAGGTCAGGGAGGCGGCCCTGGCGGCGATCGCCGATCCGGACGATCCCGCCCTCGCGGACGACCCGCTCGTCGCACTGCTGGCCGGGCGCGGGACAGCGCAGCCCGGCAGGATCCGCCTGCCGTTGCCCAGGAGTCGGGAGGTGGCCGAGTCGGCCGTCCGGGTGCTGACGGCGTTCATCGCCCTGGTGCCGGGGTTCGAGCGCTCCTCGCCGGCGTTCGTCCGCGACTCCTGGATCACCCGCCTCGGCATCGTCGACGCCGAGCGGTGTCCGGTCCTGCTCACCGCGGCCGCCCGTCCGCTCGACGTCGTGCTGGCCCGGCTCCCGTACCCCGTCGGTTTGATCAAACTGCCCTGGTCGCCGCCCCTCACCGTGCGGTTCAGGCCTTGAGCGCCGTCCCCACCCCCGTCTCCGAGCTGCGTGCCGCGCTGGAGATGCTCGACGCCCTGATCCAAGTACGGCTGGAAGAGCGCCGCGGCGGTCCCGGCGGGCGGCGGCTGAGCATCGACGAGGACGACGAGGGCCTGCCCGACGTCCGGCGCTTCAAGGGCACCGGCCCGCTCGCGGAGATCATCGCCGCCGCGGGTCTGTCGGCGGCGGAGGCCGTCGTCCTCACTGCGGCCATCGCTCCCTGCACGGACGAGCGGTTCGACGCGCTCTACGGCATGCTCACCGACCGCCCCGGCGTCGCGGCCCTGACCGGGGAGGTGGCCCGGACGCTGGCCGCGCGCTCCTTCTCGGGCCGGCTGGACGCGGCGGTCCTGCTGTCCCCGCACGGACGGCTGCTGGCCCACGGCCTTGTGTCACTGGACCCGCCGGGCGATCTGTCGGGGGTGCTGAGGCCGGATCCCCAACTGCTCTCATGGGTGCTGGGACTGCCGCCGAAGCCGTCCGTCGCGACGTCCGAGTTCCCGGCCCGGCCGCTGACCACGGTGCACAGCCTCGACGACGTCGTGCTGCCCGCGACCGCCCGGGCCCGCGTCGACGACCTGACGGCGCGGATCGCGCACCGCGACGTCGTCGTGAAGGACTGGGGCTTCGGGGCACACCACGACAATGCCGCCGGCCTGATCGCGCTCTTCCACGGCCCGCCCGGCACCGGCAAGACGATGACCGCGGCCGCCATCGCCACGACGGCCGGCCTGCCCGCCTACCTGGTGGACCTGTCGGCGCTGGTCTCGAAGTACATCGGCGAGACCGAGAAGGCGCTGGCCAAGGTCTTCGACCGCGCCGCCCGCGAGCGGTGCATCCTCGTCTTCGACGAGGCCGACGCGGTCTTCGGTGCCCGCACCGAGGTCGGCGACGCCCATGACCGGTACGCCAACCAGGAGGTGTCCTATCTCCTGTCACGCATCGAGCAGCACGCCGGGACCGTCGTCCTGACGACCAATCTCGTCGCCAACATCGACACCGCGTTCCAGCGCCGGATCCACGTCGTGGTGGAGTTTCCCGAGCCGGGGCCCGGCGAGCGCGAACGGCTGTGGGCCACGGTCGCCCCGGCGCAGCTCCCCGTGGACGGCGACGTCGACCTGCAGGCGCTGGCGCGCCGCTATCCGCTGACCGGGGCGCAGATCCGCGAGGCGACTCTGGAGGCCGCCTACCTGGCCGCCGCCGACGGCCACGTCGTCACCGGCGAGCATCTCCTGACCGGGATCCGCCGCCAGTACGAGAAGTCCGGAAAGTCGGTGCCGACGTGAACCGGGTCGCCGACCGGGCCAGGCCGGAACAGACGGCCCCGACGCCGCCGGCGGCCGTCGCCGAGGCGACCCGTTTCCCCACCAAGGTCCCGCGGCCGGAGGGCGGAACGACCGTGGCGGACCTCGGCCCGCTCGCCGCGGGCGGGCTGACGGCCGTACAGGCCGAGTGGGGCGTGGACGGCGGCGCGGTGGTGCTGACCGGCACAGCCCCGTTCGCGGACGTCACGGGCCGCGCCGGGTTCCGCTCCGACGGCTCCCTGGACGGCGTCGTCCGGATGCGCACCAAGGTGGGCTTCCTGGGCCTCGACCTGGGCGAGGTGGCGTGGACGGTCCACGACTGGAGTCCGGAGATCCCGCTCGTCACCCCCACGGTCACGCTGTGCGGCGGCACGCTCGCGGTGGACCTTCGGCTGCTGCCGCGGGGAGCGACGTGGACCGCCCCGGACGGCGTCGACGCGCCCCGCGAGGGCGACCGGGCCGTCGTCCGCCTGCCCGGCGGCGCCGTGGCCCCGGGCGTGCCGCTGAGCCCCCGTGTGGCCGAGATCTACCGCGGTCTCGGGCTCGACGCGCCGCGGCTGCGCGTCCACGCCGACAGTCCGGTCGCCGGCGCTCCGGCCTTCGTCACCGACCGGGACGTGTTCTTCGCGCCGGGGAACCACGGCGCGGACAGCCCGCAGGCCCTGAAGGTCCTGGACGCGGCGGTCCGGGCCGCGCTGACAGGCCTGCTCGGCGCCGTGAGCGGGGAGCCGGCTCCGGTCGTCGTGCCACCGGCACCGCCCGGGGCGGAGGCGCCCGCGGCAGACACGTCCCCCGTGCCGGCGACCGTGCCCGAAGGCCCGACGCCGTCCGAGGTCGCGGCCGGGACCGCAGAGCGCACCGGTGCCGGGACGGTGGCGCCCCCGCAGGAGGCACCGCGGGCCGGGGCGGCGCCGGCCGTCGAGAACAGGGCGGTCGGCGCGGAACCGCCGGCACCGGCTGCCGAGGCTCCTCCGTCCCCCGCCGTCCAGCTGATCATGCCGGAGCCGCCCGCCGGCCTGACGCCGGCGGCGGTCGCCCGGGGCACGGCGGTCGCGGGCGGGGCGAGCGGGGCGGCGCGGGCCGCCCGCGACCTGCCCACCGCCGACGCCGATGTCGCCGGCTCCCGGGCGGCGGTGACCGAGCCGCCGGCCGAGACCGCCGCCCGGGCCCGCGAGGAACTGGCCACCGAGCTCGGCGAGCGGCCCGCGCCGAGCCCGGAGATCGTGGAACTCTGCGCACGCATCCGCACGGCGATCCGCGCGAACCGGCCCGAGGACGAGGACCAGCTCCTGTCGACCGACCCGACCAAGGAGGCGCAGAAGGCCGGCGCCACCGTCACGGGCTCGGTCCAGGGCCAGGTCCAGCAGGTCGGCAGCAGCTACGACGCCATGGCCTCGCCGCCGCCCGGCACGCCGGCC